>NZ_MTQL01000001.1 GCF_001984125.1 Leifsonia sp. ALI-44-B
TACACGCAGTTCACGACCGGTGCCACGCAGGCTGTTTCGGGCATCCAGGGTCTGTCTGACTACCTGAACAAGGCTGCCGACGCTCTGCAGAACACCGACCAGGAGCTGGCCAACGCCATCAAGGGCTAACACCTCTCCTGACGAGGCGCGCCTGTTTTCGCAGGCGCGCCTCGCTCACCGCCCGACCACTCTCGTGTGCACGTGAAGGAAAAATCATGGCTGATCTCAAAATACGATCGGACACACTCGACGACGCCGTCTCGAGCATGACCACGGTCATCCAGGCGTTCGAACAGTCCGAATCTTTCGCTAACGACGTCGCAGACGCGGTCGGCGACGGCGAGCTCACGGGCGCGGTGCAGCACTTCGGCAACAGCTGGAACAAGAAGCGCGAAGAAATGATCGCCTCGGCCACGGCCGTGCGCGACACGCTGAAAGCGATCAACGATGCTTTCACCGATGCCGATGCGGAGCTCGCAAAGGCTCTCGACGCCCCTCCGGAACAGTCCGGACCGACCCCTAGCGCGGTGTGAGGAACATCATGAGTGACATGAAACCGATTCCGGGTGACCCGGACGTCGTCGCAGCCCGCGCCGCGACCTACCTGGGCGTAGCCGACGCCATTCGCACGGCGAACCAGACGCTCACGCGCATCACCGACCTCAGCGACGTCAAGTCCGAGGCCATCGACGGCATCCGCGAGGAGGCCGGCAAGGTCGCCGATTCGATCACCAAGGCGGAGAACCGCTACCGTGGCACGGCCGAGGCCCTCGCGACCTACGCTCCGCTGCTGCGCCAGTACCAGTCCGAGGTGGAAACGGCCATCTCCGATGCGGCTGAAGCGGCAGAGTCGGCCGAATCGCAGCGCACGAAGCAGACGGAGTACGAGGAAAAGGCCCAGACGCCCGGCCCGGACCAGGCCGCTGACCAGAAGTGGGCCAAATACTACGCCGACCTCGCAGACACCGCCGAAGGTGGTGCGTCTTCGGCGCGCACGGCCTACGACACGGCTTACGCGAATTGGAAGAAGGCGGCGGATGCCGCCCGGAGCAAGATCGACGATGTCGTCGACCAGTCGGGGCTCAACAACACGCTCTGGGACAAGATCTCAAACGTCATCAAGACGATCGGTGAGATTGCCGCTGTTGCGGCGATCTTCCTCTCGTGGGTGCCTATTCTCGGCCAGATCCTCGTCGTTATCGCGATCGTGGGCGCCATTGCCGCGATCATCGATGGAGCCATCAAATTCGCCGAGACGGGGGATTGGCGGGACCTCGCATTCGCCGTCGTCGGTGCCGTGCTCACCGTTATCGCGCCCGGCATCTTCAAGGTGCTGGGCAAGGCCATGAAGATGGCCGCGTTTGCGAAGCCTCTCGCGAAGTTCCCCCCGGGCGCTTTCAAGTCGCTCACGGGTTTGAGCAAGACCCAGTTCCGCGCCGCGAACAAGAGCACCTGGAAAGATGTCGTGCTCAGTGGGTTCACCATGAAGAAGTCCCACTTCACCATCGAGGGCTTCAAGGGCGCTTTCACCAAGGGTCTGACCGACTTCCGCAGCAACCCGCTCGGCCTGAAATCGCCCGACATCCTGGCGGCGCTCGATAAGGGTGGCGACGTTTCCAAGGCGTTGACTGTTAGCTTGAATGTCATGGAGATTCGCGGCCTGCTCGGAAAAGTCGAGACGTTGACCAACAACCCGCTCGATCCGAACGATCAGAAGCTCACCCTGCGCCCGGATTCGATCCTCAAGCAGGCGGCTAACGGTCAGGCTCCCGTTCTCGTTCCGGGACAGGGCGCGCCGTAATGCGACAACTGAGCGGATACACGTTCGATGTGCCGGTCGACTGGTACGCGCTGCCCGTCGATGACAACAGCTCGGCGCACGATTTCGCCCGGTCGCTCCTTCAGGAGGTCGCACCCGCCGTGCCGGCATCCGACAATGCGACCGCGTTCGTGGCGGATGTCGAGGACATCGTCACGCGTCTGCGGCTGGAGACGGGTGGCGCAGCATCCGCCGCCGCTCTGGTGCGCACGACGGGTGGCCCGCGGCTGGCCGCCATCGTCACCCACCTGGTGCACGACCTCGACGATGACGACACACCCGAGTCCTATGAAGCATTCACCCGCCAGGCCCTGAACCGGTCGATTCCGGGAAACCGCAGCCTCGAGGCGGATACGTGGCAACTCGAGTGCGCTGCTGGCCGTGTGGTCGGCGCCCGCCACGTCGCGCAACGCAGCGAACCGGGCAACGACGAGCAGTGGGCCGAGCAGCGCACGATCTTCGCCGTCTTCGTGACCGGGACCCGACAAATGATCCAATTCACGTTCATCACGAGCGACTTCATGGCCTTCTCCGACATGGCGTCGGAGACCTGGTCTCTCGTGGCCACGGTGCGGCCCGACCTGGAGGCAGCAGCATGACTCAGACGTTCGGTTCCGCATCCGCCAACTTCACGATCGTTCTGCCCGGGACCTGGGCGAACATCCCTCTGCACGACCGCGACGAGACGCAACGCGCCGTCGCGGCGCTCGTCAAGCGGCAGGTGGGCAAGGACGACCGCCTGGCCCGGTTGCGGCGTGAGGCCAAAACGAGTCTGACCGAATTGGCCGACAAAGCGGTCGCCGCGAACGCGCTGGGCCTCTCCCTGTGGCTCGAGCTCGTGCCGGGGATGCCGTTCCCGGGGTCGCTGGTCGTCGAGAATCTCGAACAGCCCGCCTCCGAGGCCGAGATTCTCATCCCTCGATCGGATGACGAGCGTGCGGCTGTGCTCGCCGACCTGTTCCCCGACGCGACGATTCTCGACCTGGGCCCCGGGCCCGTGGCGCGATCGGCCTGGTTGGCCCGAATCGATGCCGGTGAGTCGACCGTCTCGGATCTGAAGATCGTCTATTCGCTGCTCGACGTCACGGGTGCGCGCATGCTGCGTTTCGTCGTCGACCTCCCGACCGTCGATCGCCTGGAGAACTACGTCGACCTGTTCGATCTGGTCATCGACTCCGTCCGTTGGATCGACGATGCGGACTCCGCCTCCGCCGAGCCCGCGAGTGTTCCCGAGGTCGAGGTGGCCGACGCCCGATGAATCGCGGAGTTCTCGTCGCCTATCTCATCGGCGCATTTTTCGCAGCGCTCACCGTCGCTCTGTTCGTCTGGACGACCTCCACCTGGTGGACAGAGGGGTACATCAGCGTGCTCCCGGGGGGCACGTTCTGGAACATGAACAGCATCATCGGGCTCGAGTTCCTGTTCCTGGTCCTCGGCACGGCCGCCATCATGGTGGGCGAGTTCTCCGGGCACGGCAATCTGCGCGCCGAGAAAGGTGGGCCGATCGGGCTCGGCACGAACAAGGTCGACGTGACCCGGCGCAGCTATGCGTCGCGCGTCTTGTGGATGCTCGTGCCGTTGATGTCGTGGGCGGCGATCATGTTCGTCCCCTTCGTCATCATCTCCTCCGGCGACCCGATCGACACGCCCGAATTCGGCTCACCCGAGGACATGTGGTGGGTGATCGGCGCCAACGCGTTCGCGGCGGCCGGAGCATTCGGGGCCATGTTGGCGTCGTTCGTCAAGGCACTCTTCTACGACCGCGCGATCCGCACGGGTCGGCTTGCCCGCACCCGGAAGGGACAGCTCGCAGCGCCGCCTGCCGGTTCGGCTTTCTGGCGGTTCGCCTCGTACCAGGCGCGACTCGAACTGGTCTTCGGATTCATCGCGGTCGGAACCCTGGGTGTCATGCCGTACGCGATGCAGGATGACGGGCAACCGGGAATCGTGCTGTGGGTCGGTGGTTCTGCCGTCGTTCTCGCGATCGTGGCCCTCGTTATCGCTGCGAACTCGTGGCGGTCGGGGGAGAAGCTCACCGCCGGTGAATCCATGGTGGGCGGGATCGCCGCGGGCACCGGTTTCTAGACCGGCCTGCCGGATCGTTCTCCCCAGGCTGGATGACCGGAAGTTGTCCACATGGGGAGGGGTACCCATCGCCTTCCGGTGGCGGCCTTGTTAGTTTGAATGCGTAAGGTCGATCCAGTGGGGATGGCCGAGACCGATTGGACACATCATGGCAAACCTGAACGTAACCTACGGTGACCTGAAGACCGCTGCCGGCCAGCTGTCGACCGGTAAGGGCGCCCTCGAGGACAAGCTCAACGAGCTGCAGCGTCTGGTCGGCGACCTGGTGTCGTCGGGCTTC
>NZ_MTQL01000002.1 GCF_001984125.1 Leifsonia sp. ALI-44-B
GGGCGCCGACGCCGTCATCCTCACCGGTCGCACGGTGGACCTCTACAACCCCAAGGTCGTGCGTTCGACCACGGGATCGCTCTTCCACCTGCCCATCGCCGTGGGCGCCGAACTCGAGGCGGCACTCGTGCGCGCGCACGCGGCCGGACTCAAGACCATCGCGGCCGATGTCAAGGGCGAGAGCCTGCTCGCCGTGCGCGCCGACGGCGACCTCTCTGGCCCCACAGCGTGGGTGTTCGGCAACGAGGCACACGGCCTCGAAGACGACCAGCTGACCCTCGTCGACCGCGTCGCCTCGGTGCCCATCTACGGCGCCGCCGAGTCGATGAACCTGGCCACCGCAGCGAGCGTCTGTCTCTACGAGAGCGCGTTCGCCCAGCGCGCCTGACCCGCCCGGGCGCCGCGACGCACGCGCAACGCCCACGCGACGCACACACGACGCTCCGACGACCGAGAAGTTTCGTCGCGACATCCGCGGGGGAGCGGAGCGCCTGAAGCCCCGGAATCCCGCGGATCACCCCTGTTTCAGGGCCCCCTGCTTGGGTCACGAATCGGTAACGACCAGATTCTGACACGCGCCTGAAACACAGCGTCATCTAGCGTGGCCTCATGGCTCCCACAGATGAGACGAACCCGAGCGCCTCCACCGGATCGACGCCGATCAGCCGCTACGAAACGACGAGCAATCCGATCGTGGCGGGTCGCGGTGAACCGCTGGTGGTCGTGGAGAACGTCGAAAAGCATTACGGCGACTTCCACGCGCTGAAGAACATCAACCTGACCGTCAACAAGGGCGAGGTCGTCGTGGTCATCGGCCCGTCCGGGTCGGGCAAGTCCACGCTCTGCCGCACGATCAACCGCCTCGAGACCATCTCCTCGGGCGAGATCCGCATCGACGGCACCAAGCTCCCCTCCGAGGGCAAGAAGCTCGCAGCGTTGCGGGCGGATGTCGGCATGGTGTTCCAGTCCTTCAACCTCTTCGCCCACAAGACCATCCTCGAGAACGTGACGCTCGGCCCCATGAAGGTGCGCCGGCAGAAGAAGGCGGATGCCGAGAAGGCCGCCAAGGTCTTGCTCGAGCGCGTCGGCATCGAGCAGCAGTCGGCGAAGCTCCCCGCGCAGCTTTCGGGCGGACAGCAGCAGCGCGTCGCCATCGCCCGCGCCCTCGCCATGAAGCCCAAGGTCATGCTCTTCGACGAGCCCACCTCGGCGCTCGACCCCGAGATGATCACCGAGGTGCTCGACGTCATGACGCAGCTCGCCGCCGAGGGCATGACCATGATCGTGGTCACGCACGAGATGGGCTTCGCTCGCAAGGCCGCCGACCGCGTGGTCTTCATGGCCGACGGCGAGATCGTCGAAGACACGACCCCCGAGGAGTTCTTCGACCACCCGAAGAGCACGCGGGCCAAGGACTTCCTCTCCAAACTTCTGACGCACTGATCGCCGGTGCACCCCGAGAGGCGACGCACCGTCGCCGTCCTCCCTTGAAAGGAACAGCAATGCGCAAGAAGCTCACTCTCCTCACGGCTGGGTTCGCCACCGCGGCTCTGGCACTGACCGGATGCGGCGGGTCCACCGCCATCTCGACCGCACCCGCCGGTTCGGGCGACACCGAGACCGACAGCTCGCTCTTCGAGGTGGCGTCCGACGTCACGCTCGAGGGCAGCCCCACCTTCGACAAGATGAAAGAGGCCGACAAGGTCGTCGTCGGCGTGAAGGAAGACCAGCCGGGTCTCGGCTTCCTCGACGCCGGCACGGGCGAGCGCAGCGGCTTCGACATCGAGATCGCGCGCTGGGTGGCAGCATCCCTCGGCTTCTCGGCCGACAAGATTGACTACAAGGCCATTCCCTCGGCCAACCGCGAATCGGCTATCGTCAACGGCGACGTCGACTACTACGTCGGCACCTACTCGATCACCGACAAGCGCAAAGACCAGGTCGGCTTCGCCGGACCGTACTTCGTGACCGGCCAGGGCCTCCTCGTCGAGGCCGACAACTCGGACATCAAGAGCGAAGACGACCTCGCGGGCAAGACCGTGTGTTCCGCGACCGGTTCCACGCCGATCCAGAACATCAAGGACAACTTCCCCGACACGAAGACCACCGAGTTCGACACGTACTCGCAGTGCGTCGACGCGCTGAAGGACGGACAGGTCGACGCCGTCACGACCGACCAGGCCATCCTCATCGGTTATGCCGCCCAGGACCCCGACGCCCTCAAGGTCGTCGGTGAGCCCTTCTCCACCGAGAAGTACGGCGTCGGAATCGCGAAGGACGACACCGCCCTGCGCGAGTTCATCAACACCATGTTCACCGACGGTGGCGAGACCTGGACCAAGATCTACGACGCGACGCTCGGCGAGAGTGGCACGAAGGTCGACCAGCCCGAGGTCGAGGCGTACTAAGCAGCATCCGCGACCCCCGGTCGTAGCGTGTCGGGGCCGGTCAGCCGGCCCCGACACCACCCCACCGCCCGCGCGCCCCCGTGCGGCCAGAACGGAAGGAGAGTGTCACACCCGTGGACACCCTCTTCAACAACCTCGACATCTTCGTCGACGGTTTCCGGATGACATTCGTCCTCTTCTTCTTCTCGGCGATCTTCGCGCTCATCCTCGGCACCATCGTCGGTGCCATGCGCGTTTCGCCCGTGACGCCGATGCGAGCCGTCGGCACCGTTTACGTCAACCTGGTGCGCAACACCCCGCTGACGTTGCTCATGTTCTTCTTCGCGTTCGGCTATCCCAAGCTGGGGCTGCCGGATGTCGGCTACACCACGCTCGCGATCATCGCGCTGAGCCTCTACACCGCCACCTACGTGGCCGAGACGTTGCGCTCGGGCATCAACACCGTGCCCGTCGGTCAGGCCGAGGCGGCGCGTGCGATCGGCCTGCCGTTCGGGCAGACCATGTCCCTCGTCATCCTTCCGCAGGCATTCCGGGCAACGGTGCCCCCCATGATGAGCGTCTTCATCGCCCTGCTGAAGAACACGACCATCGCAGCCGGCTTCTCGGTCGCCGAGGCCGGAACGATCCGCCAGGTGCTCTCCGAGCGCGGTGAACCGCAACTGACGGTGCTGCTCTGGGTGGCGCTCATCTTCATCCTCGCCGTGGGCGTCTTGTCCCTCCTGCAGCGCTATCTCGAGAACAAGTGGAGGGTCGCGCGATGAGTTCCGTCCTGTACGACACCCCCGGCCCCCGCGCCATCCGCCGCAACCGCATCCTCGGAGTGGTCACGGTCCTCGTGGTCGCCGCCGTGCTCGCGTTCGTGGTCTACCGCCTCTTCGAGACCGGCCAGTTCGAGCCCAAGAAGTGGGAACTGTTCACGCTGCCGCTCGTGCACCAGAACATGTTCAACGCCCTGCTCAACACGCTGCAGGCCTTCGCCTATGCGGCCGTGCTGTCGCTCATCCTGGGTCTCGTGTTGTCGCTCGGGCGCATGTCGGAGCATAAGTGGGTCAAGTACCCCGCCACGGCGTTCATTGAGCTCTTCCGCGCCGTGCCGCTCCTCATCCTGATGTTCATCCTCTACTACGGCCTGCCGCCGCTCGGGGTCGAGGGCATCACGCCCTTCATCGCCGTCGTCACGGGCCTGACGCTCTACAACGGTTCGGTCCTCGCCGAGGTGTTCCGCGCCGGAGTCGAGGGTCTGCCGGTCGGGCAGGCCGAGTCGGGCTATGCCATCGGTCTGCGCAAGAGCCAGGTGATGCGCATCATCCTGCTGCCCCAGGCCGTGCGGAACATGCTGCCCGTGATCATCTCGCAGCTCGTCGTGGTGTTGAAGGACACGGCGCTCGGGTTCCTGATCACCTACCAGGAGCTGCTGTTCCTCGCGAAGTTCTACGGCTCGCAGGGTCAGTATGGTTCGCCCATCATCCCGTCGGCCATCGTCTTCGGCACGATCTACATTCTGCTGTGCCTCGCGCTCGCGGGTGTGGCGAAGCTCGTCGAGCTGCGTCTGCGCTCGAAGGTGGGCGTGGCGACCAAGGCGGCCGGGCAGGAGATCGACGCCGGCGTCTAAGATGGTGAACCGTGTCAGACACCACTCCCATCTCCGAAGAATCCGTCCAGGCCGCCGTTGACGCGGCCCTCGCGGCCATTGCCGGCGCGGCCGACTCCGAGCAGCTGAAGGCCGTCAAACAGGCCCACACCGCCGAGGCGTCCCCGCTCGCCGCCCTGAACGCGCAGCTGCGTCAGGTCGCCCCCGAGAACAAGGCCGCGTTCGGCAAGCTCGTCGGCGGCGCTCGCGGGCGCGTGAACCAGGCGTTCCAGGCTCGCGAGGCCGAGATCGTCGCCGAAGAGGCCGAGCGCCAGCTGGCGGCAGAGGCCGTGGATGTCACGGCCCTTCCGTCGCGCCGGGCCGTCGGTGCGCGTCATCCGCTCTCTGTTCTGCAGGAAGACGTCGCCGACGTCTTCGTCGGCATGGGGTGGGAGATCGCCGAGGGGCCCGAGCTCGAGAACGAGTGGTTCAACTTCGATGCGCTGAACTTCGACGCCGACCACCCGGCCCGCGCCATGCAGGACACGTTCTTCGTTGACCCCGTCGAGCGGCACCTCGTGCTGCGCACGCACACGTCGCCCGTTCAGGTGCGGTCGATGCTCGAGCGCGAGCTGCCCGTCTACATCCTCGCTCCCGGCCGCGTGTACCGCACCGACGAGCTGGATGCCACGCACACCCCCGTCTTCACGCAGTTCGAGGGTCTGGCGGTCGACAAGGGCCTGACCATGGCGCACCTGCGCGGAACGCTCGAACACGTGGCCAAGATCATGTTCGGGCCCGAGGCGAAGATCCGCTTGCGCCCCGCGTTCTTCCCCTTCACCGAGCCGAGCGCCGAGCTCGACCTGTGGCACCCGACCTTCGTCGGCGGCGCCCGCTGGATCGAGTGGGGCGGCTGCGGCATGGTCAACCCCAACGTCCTGCGCGCCGCGGGCATCGATCCGGATATCTACTCGGGCTTCGCGTTCGGCATGGGCATCGAACGCACACTCATGTTCCGGAACGACGTCAGCGACATGCGAGACATGATCGAGGGCGACATCCGGTTCTCACAGCACTTCGGAATGGTGGTTTAAGACGATGCGGGTTCCGCTCAGCTGGTTGGCCGAATACGTCGACCTGACACCCGGCACGACGCCGGAAGACGTGCACGAGGCGCTCGTGCGCGTCGGGCTCGAAGAAGAAGAGATCCACACGTTCGACCTGACCGGGCCCATCGTGGTCGGCCAGGTGCTCGATTTCGTCGAGGAGCCGCAAAAGAACGGCAAGACCATCCGCTGGTGCCAGGTGCGTGTTGCGCCGGGCGACGGCGAGGACGCCGTGCGCGGCATCGTCTGTGGCGCCGGCAACTTCTTCCCCGGGGACAAGGTCGTCGTGACCCTGCCCGGCGCCGTTCTGCCCGGCCCCTTCCCGATCGCCGCGCGCAAGACCTACGGGCACGTGTCCGACGGCATGATTGCGTCGTCGCGCGAGCTCGGTCTGGGCGACGACCACGACGGCATCCTGCGCCTCACGACCCTGGGGCTCGACCCCGAGGTCGGCACCGACGCCATTGCGTTGCTGGGGCTCGATGATCAGGCCGTCGAGATCAACGTGACGCCCGACCGCGGTTACGCGTTCTCCATCCGCGGTGTGGCGCGCGAATACTCGCACGCGACCGGCGCGGCATTCCGCGACCCCGCGCTCGCCGTCTCCGACCCGCTCGCCGGTGCGCTCGAAGGCTTCTCGGTCTCGATCGACGACCAGGCACCCATCCGTGGTCGCGCGGGCTCGTCGGTGTTCGTGACGCGCGTCGTGCGCGGTGTCGACGCCACGCGGCCGACGCCGCCCTGGATGGTCGCACGCCTCAAGCTCGCCGGCATCCGCTCGATCTCGCTGCTCGTCGACATCACCAACTACGTCATGCTCGAGCTCGGCCAGCCCATCCACGGCTACGACTTCGACGCGCTGCAGGGCGGCATCGTGGTGCGACGTGCCATGGCCGGCGAGACGATCGTCACTCTCGATAACGCCACGCGCACGCTGCACGGCGAAGACCTGCTCATCACGGATGGTTCGGGGCCGATCGGCCTCGCCGGCGTGATGGGTGGAGCCGCCACCGAGATGAGCGCCGAGACGACCAACGTGCTCATCGAGGCCGCCAACTTCGACCCCGTGTCGATCGCGCGCACGGCCCGCCGACACAAGCTGCCGAGCGAGGCGTCGAAGCGCTACGAGCGCGGTGTCGACCCGCAGATCGCCGTCGCGGCTGCCGCCCGCGTGGCCCAGCTCATGGTCGACCTCGCCGGAGGAGTGGCCGACACGACGGGTTCGGTGTTCAGCGATATCCCCGACCGCCAGCCCATCGAGCTGCCTTCTGGCTACGTTGCAGGTCTCGTCGGTTTCCCGATCAGCGCGGACGACGAGAAGCAGGCGCTCGCCGAGATCGGTGCGACGGTCGAAGACGGTGCGGATGCCGCATCCGCCGTGTTGCTCGTCACGCCGCCCAGCTGGCGCCCCGACATCACGGACAAGTCCGATCTGGCCGAAGAGGTCGCCCGCATCATCGGGTACGACCACATCCCGGCCGTGCTGCCCGTCGCGCCTCCCGGCCGGGGGCTCACGGTGTCGCAGAAGGTGCGTCGCCGGGTGGCCAACGCGCTGGCCGCCGACGGATTCACCGAGGTGCTCGCCTACCCGTTCGTGTCGTCCGCCCAGAACGACCTGTTTGGTGCGCCAGACGACGCCGAGGTCGCGGGCATCAAGCTCGCCAACCCGCTCGACGGCACCGTGCCGTTCCTGCGCACCTCGCTCCTGCCCGGTGTGCTGGAGATTGCGCGCCGCAACCTGTCGCGCGGTTTCACCGACCTGGCTCTGTATGAGCTGGGCTCGGTGTTCCGCCCCGAGGCAGGGGTCGACTACGGGCTGGTCGACCTGCCCGGCATCGAGGGGCGACCGGATGCCGAGACGCTCGCCGCGCTCGAGGCGTCGATCCCGCGTCAGCCCCGGCACGCCGCCCTGCTCGCGCTCGGCAACCTGATTCCCAAGCAGCCGGGGCAGCCCGCCGTCGCCGCGGGGATCGCCGACGTGCTCGACGCCGCGCGTGTCGTGGCCGCCGCATCCGGAGTTCACCTGACGGTGCGCCAGGGTTCGCACAAGGCGTTCCACCCGGGCCGCACCGCCGAGCTCTTCGTGGGTGCGCAGTCCGTCGGCTTCGCGGGTGAACTGCTGCCGCAGATCGCCGCCGAGCTGCACCTGCCGCGCGTCGTCGCGCTCGCCGAACTCGACCTGGATGCTCTGACCGTTGCCGGTTCCGGTGTCATCGAGGCCGAGCCCGTGCGCGCCATGCCCGCCGCCACGCAGGACCTGTCCCTGCTCGTCGACGCCGCGGTGCCCGCGGGCGATGTGCTCGAGGTCGTGCGTGCCGGCGCCGGCGAGCTGCTCGAAGACATCCAGCTCGTCGACGACTACCGCGGTCCGGGTGTGGCCGAGGGCGCCAAGAGCGTGACGTTCGCATTGCGGTTCCGCGCCGCCGATCGCACACTCACGGCAGCCGAGGCTTCCGAGGCGAAGCTGGCGGGTGCCGAGCGAGCCAAGGAGGCCTACGGCGCGACCGTGCGCGAGTAGCCCTGCGGGTGTCCCGCTTGCCGTGTCGCATGAATTGTGAACGGGCCGTCTCCCTTGCGGGGGCGGCCCGTTCGCGTGCACGTAAACGGATTTTCGCGCACAGATCGTGCACGAGTCGCGGATTGACCGCCGCAGTGATGCAGCCGATGCAACGGATGCCGCGTCCGCGCGCTCGCCCCGGCTGGAAATGGCCGCCTCAACCCCTGTAAGGTAATCCCATGGTTTTCGTTCGGCGCATCGACCTGCTTCAGGTCACCACGGCACAGGGTTCTGCCCGTGCGCGCCGACGCCGCTCGAGCGACCGAGTCTAGGCGACGCTCACCCGACCCTGCCGTTCTCCCGAACGAAAGCGTCAGAGGGCGTCGCCGATAAGGCACAGACCCCCGTCGCTTCTCGTCAATAAGGTAGAACCATGGCTTTCTCTGTAGCCGTAGCCGGTGCATCCGGTTACGCCGGCGGTGAGTTGCTGCGTTTGCTCGCGGCCCACCCCGAATTCCGCATCGACACCGTCACCGCGCACTCGAATGCGGGCCAGCCGCTCGTGCAGGTGCAGCCGCATCTGCGGTCGCTCGCGCATCTCACGCTCGTCGACACCACGCCCGAGACGCTCGCCGGTCACGACATCGTCTTCCTGGCGCTGCCGCACGGCAAATCGGGCGAGCTGACGGCCGAGCTCGACCCGTCGACGCTCGTGGTCGACTGCGGGGCCGACCACCGGCTGACCTCCGAAGAGGACTGGGCCGCGTTCTACGGCGGCGACTACTTCGGTGCGTGGGCCTACGGCGTGCCCGAGCTCATCGTCGGCGCGGGCAAGCAGCGGGACCACCTCGTGGGTGCTACCCGCATCGCCGCTCCCGGGTGCAACGCATCCACCGTGGCTCTCTCGCTCGCCCCCGGCATCGCGGCGGGCGTCATCGAGGCCACGGACATCGTCTCGGTGCTGGCCGTCGGGCCCTCCGGTGCCGGCAAGGCGCTCAAGACGAACCTGCTCGCGGCCGAGATCCTCGGCTCGGCGAACCCGTATGCGGTCGGCGGAACCCACCGGCACATCCCCGAGATCGCGCAGTCGTTGCGCGGCGCGGGAGCCGACACGGTCTCGCTCTCCTTCACACCCGTTCTCGTGCCGATGTCGCGGGGAATCCTCGCGACTTCGACCGCCCGCATCGTGCCGGGCACATCGGCCGAAGCCGTGCGGGCCGCCTGGCAGCAGGCCTATGGCGACGAAACCTTCGTGCACCTGCTCCCCGAGGGCGACTTCCCGCGCACGGCCGATGTCCTCGGCGCAAACACGGCGCTGATCGGCCTCGCGATCGACGAGAGCGCCGGCCGCGTCGTCGTGGTCGCGGCCGTCGACAACCTCGTCAAGGGCACCGCGGGTGCCGCCATCCAGTCGGCGAATATCGCCGTCGGCCTGCCGGAGTCCACCGGCCTGAGCGTGAACGGAGTTGCACCGTGAGTGTGACAGCAGCCGAAGGTTTCCTCGCGGCGGGCGTCGCCTGCGGCCTCAAGAACTCGGGCGGCCTCGACCTCGCGCTCGTGCAGAACGTGGGGCCCATCGCATCCGCCGCCACGGTCTTCACGAGCAACCGTTGCCAGGCCAACCCCGTGCTGTGGAGCAAACAGGTCATGAGCGACGGTCAGGTTCGGGCCATCGTGCTCAACTCCGGCGGTGCCAACTGCTACACGGGCAGCCAGGGCTTTCAAACGACGCACGCCACGGCCGAAGCAGTTGCCGACGCTCTCGAGGTCTCGGCGGGCGATGTGCTCGTCTGCTCCACGGGCCTCATCGGCGAGCAGCTCGATCTCTCCAAGCTGCGCGCGGGTGTCGCCGATGCCTCCGCGGCGCTCACGGGCGATGCGGATGCCGCAGCCTCCGACGCTTCGGGTCTCGCCGCCGCGCAGGCCATCATGACGACCGACACGACGCCCAAGCAGTCGACGTTCACGTCGCAGGACGGTTGGACCATCGGTGGCATGGCCAAGGGTGCCGGCATGTTGGCCCCGGGCCTCGCGACCATGCTCGTCGTCATCACGACCGACGCCGCTCTGAGCCCTGCCGAGCTCGATGCGGCTCTGCGTCGCGCCACGGCGGTTACCTTCGATCGCCTCGACTCCGACGGATGCATGTCGACCAACGACACCGTCTCGCTCCTCGCCTCCGGTGCGAGCGGCGTCACGCCCGGCGCCGACGATTTCGCGGCCGCGCTCACGGCGGTCTGCCAAGACCTCACGCTGCAGCTGCAGGCCGACGCCGAGGGTGCCGATCACGACGTGGCCATCGAGGTCGTCAATGCCGAGAGCGAATCGGATGCCGTCGAGGTGGCGCGCGCCGTCAGCCGCAGCAACCTGTTCAAGGCCGCGATCTTCGGCAAGGACCCCAACTGGGGCCGGGTGCTCGCGGCCGTCGGCACGACGCAGGCCGCCTTCGACCCCTACAACATCGACGTTTCGTTCAACGGCGTGCAGGTGTGCACCGCGGGCGAGCCCGATCAGCCCCGCGAACTGGTCGACCTGACCCCGCGAGCCGTCCACATCCTCATCGATCTGCACGCTGGCGACACGCGCGCGACGGTCTGGACCAACGACCTCACGCACGACTACGTGCACGAGAACAGCGCGTACTCGAGTTGATGACCATGACCGATCACATCTCCGACGAGATTCCCGACAACTCGCCCGCCGAGGCGCTGTCGAAGGCCAATGTGCTCATCGAGGCGCTGCCGTGGCTCAAAAGGTTCCACGGCGAGATCGTCGTCATCAAGTTCGGCGGCAACGCCATGGTGTCCGAAGAGCTCAGCCGGGCCTTCGCCGAGGACATCGTGTTCCTGCGGCTGGCGGGTGTTCTGCCCGTCGTCGTGCACGGCGGTGGCCCCCAGATCTCGGCGCGGCTCACCGAACTCGGAATCGAGAGCGAATTCCGTGGCGGCTATCGCGTCACCACGCCCGAGGCGATGACGGTCGTGCGCGATGTGCTGCGCGGCCAGATCAACGCAGACATCGTGACGGGCATCGAGGCGCACGGTCAGAAGGCGCTCGGCCTGGGCGGTGACAATTCGTCACTCTTCGGCGGTCGCAAACGCGGCGTCGTCATCGACGGCGAGCCCGTCGATCTCGGTCAGGTCGGCGACGTCGTTTCCGTCGACACGGCGGCCGTCATCGACGCGCTCTCGATCGGAACGGTGCCGGTCGTCTCGTCGATCGCCCCCGATCTCGACAACCCCGGCGACCTTCTCAACGTCAACGCGGATGCCGCAGCCGCCGCCCTCGCGGCCGCCCTGGGAGCCGCCAAGCTCGTCATCCTGACCGACGTCGCGGGTCTCTACAGCGATTGGCCCAACCGCGAGTCTCTTGTCTCGAGCATCACGACGAGCGATCTGCGGGCCCTGCTCCCGACACTCGAATCGGGCATGATCCCGAAGATGTCGGCGTGCCTCGAAGCCGTCGACGCGGGTGTGCAGAAAGCAGCCATCATCGACGGGCGCATCGCCCACTCCATCCTGCTCGAGGTCTTCACCAGCGAAGGCATCGGCACCGAAGTCGTTCCCGAGGAGGAATCATGAACACCTGGCGCGACGATGTCGAGCGCGACATGATGCGCACCTTCGGGCCGCCGGCCGCGTTCCTCGTCAAGGGCGAGGGATGCTCGGTCTGGGACTCCGAGGGAAATCGCTATCTCGACTTCCTGGCGGGCATTGCCGTGAATTCGCTCGGCCACGCCCACCCCGTGCTCGTCGAGGCGGCCGCACGCCAGGCCGCGACGCTCGTGCACGTGTCGAACCTGTTCTCCACGCCGCCGCAGCTCGAGCTGGCGGCGCGCCTCAAGCGTCTCGCCGGAACAGGCGAATCCGGCCGCGCGTACTTCTGCAACTCAGGTGCCGAAGCGAACGAGGCCGCGTTCAAGCTGGCGCGCCTCAACCAGGCGGGCGGCAAGCGCACGCGCGTGCTGACGCTCGAGAACTCGTTCCACGGTCGCACCATGGGGGCGCTCGCGCTCACGGGCAAACCGGCCATGCGGGCGCCGTTCGAACCGCTCCCGGGCGGCGTCGAATACCTCGAGACCACGATCCAGGCGCTCGAAGACAACATTGACGACACCGTGCAGGCCCTCCTGCTCGAGCCGATCAAGGGCGAGTCGGGCGTCATCGACCTGCCGCAGGGATACCTGAAGCGTGCGCGAGAACTGACCGAGCAGCACGGCGTCCTGCTGATCATCGACGAGATCCAGACGGGCGCCGGTCGCACCGGCACGTGGTTCGCGTTCCAGCAGGCCGACATCGTGCCCGACGCCATCACGGTGGCCAAGGGCATCGGCGGCGGCATCCCCATCGGAGCCATCGTCACCTTCGGCTGGGCGAGCGACCTGTTCTCGCAGGGCCAGCACGGCAGCACGTTCGGGGGCAACCCGTTCGCCACGGCCATCGCCAACGCCGTGCTCGGTGAGATCGAGAGCGCCGACCTTGTGGGCAATGCCGAGCGTCGCGGGTCTGAATTGCGCGACCTCATCCGCTCGTTCAATTCGCCGCTCATCGAGGAGGTCCGCGGTCGCGGCCTGCTCGTCGGCATCGGGCTGTCCCAACCCATCGCGCCCGCCCTGCAACAGGCCGCGCTCGCGCACGGGCTCATCATCAACGCGCCCAACCCCACGAGCATCCGACTCGCGCCACCCCTCATCGTGGGCGACGCCGAGCTGGCCGAGTTCCGAGAGAAGTTCGGCCGGGCACTGCGCGATGTGTCGGATGCCGCGGCTTCGGTCGATGCGCCCGCACACGCTCCTCACACCGCGGCAGCGACGTCCGCAGCGACGCCGGCTCAGGCATCCGCGCCGGCGCCCGAGGCAGAGCCCGAGCCCGCGCTCACCCCGACTCTTCCGCCTGCAATCGCCGAGCCCGAGGCATCCACCGATTCTGCAGCCGGCGCCCCCGCTCCCGGCGAACCGACCGCGCCCCGCGCATCCGGCGTCCCCGGCGCCGCGACCGCCCCGACAGCTTCCGTCTAAACCCTAAGGAACGACATGACCCGCCATTTCCTGCGTGACGACGACATCACGCCCGCCGAACAGGCAGATATCCTTACACTGGCTCACGAACTGAAGCGCGACCGCTTCCAGGCGAAACCGCTGGCCGGCCCGCAGACCGTCGCGGTCATCTTCGACAAGTCGTCCACGCGCACGCGCGTCTCCTTCGCCGTCGGCATCGCCGACCTCGGGGGAGTGCCGCTCATCATCTCGACCGCCAACTCGCAGCTGGGCGGCAAAGAGACGGCCTCCGACACGGCACGCGTGCTCGAGCGTCAGGTCGCCGCCATCGTCTGGCGCACCTACGCGCAGTCCGGCCTCGAAGAGATGGCCGCGGGCACCACGGTCCCCGTCGTCAACGCGCTCTCCGACGACTTCCACCCCTGCCAGCTGCTCGCCGACCTCCTCACCATCCAGGAGCACCGCGGCGAGCTCGCCGGTCTCACGATCACGTTCATCGGCGACGGCCGCAGCAACATGGCGCAGTCCTACCTGCTGGCCGGGGCAACGGCGGGGGCACACATCCGCATCGCCGCGCCCGACGAGTACAGCCCCGAGGCCGATGTCGTCGCGGATGCCGAGCGCATCGCCCAGCAGACGGGTGGCAGCATCCTCGTCACCACCGATGTCACCGCGGCCGCGACCGACGCCGACGTCATCGTCACCGACACCTGGGTCTCGATGGGCAAGGAAGACGAGAAGGCGGCCCGGGTCGAGACCTTCGGCGGCTACCGTGTCGACGACGCGCTCATGGCGCGGGCGAAGAGCGACGCATTGTTCCTGCACTGTCTTCCCGCCGACCGCGGCTACGAGGTCACCGCATCGGTGATCGACGGGCCGCAGTCGATCATCTGGGACGAGGCCGAGAACCGTCTGCACGCGCAGAAGGCCCTGCTCGTCTGGCTCCTGCGCCAAGCCGCATAAGCCAACACACAACTCACCACCACAACGAAAACAAGGAGAAACAGGTCATGGCAGAACGGGTAGTCCTGGCATATTCCGGCGGGCTCGACACGTCGGTCGGTATCGGCTGGCTGAAAGACGCCACCGGCAAAGAGGTCGTCGCCCTCGCGATCGACGTGGGACAAGACGGCGAAGACATGGATGTGATCCGCCAGCGTGCGCTCGACTGCGGCGCCGTCGAATCCGTCGTGGTCGACGCGAAGGACGAGTTCGCGAACGACTACCTGGTGCCCGCCATCAAGGCCAACGCGCTCTACCAGAAGCGTTACCCGCTGGTGTCGGCCCTCAGCCGTCCGCTGATCGCCAAGTACCTCGCCTCCACGGCCAAGGAGCTCGGCGCCAACAGCGTCGCGCACGGCTGCACGGGTAAGGGCAACGACCAGGTGCGTTTCGAGGCTGCCGTCGCCGCCCTCGCACCCGACCTCACGTCGCTCGCACCGGTTCGTGACTTCGCCCTCACGCGCGACAAGGCCATCCTCTACGCGCAGGAGCACAACCTGCCCATCGAGCAGTCGAAGAAGAGCCCGTACTCCATCGACCAGAACGTCTGGGGTCGTGCCGTCGAGACGGGCTTCCTCGAGGACCCGTGGAACGCGCCCATCGAAGACCTCTACACCTACTCGAAGGACCCCGCCGAGGCCCGCGAGGCCACCGAGGTCACCATCACCTTCGACCAGGGCGTGCCCGTTGCGATCAACGGTCAGCCTGTCACGCCCCTGCAGGCCGTCGTGCAGCTGAACAAGCTCGCCGGTGACCAGGGTGTCGGCCGCATCGACATCGTCGAGGACCGTCTCGTCGGCATCAAGAGCCGCGAGGTGTACGAGTCGCCCGCCGGTCTCACGCTCATCGCCGCGCACGAAGAGCTGGAGAACGTCACGATCGAGCGCGACGTCGCCCGCTACAAGCGCCGCGTCGAGGCCGAATGGGCCGAGCTGGTCTACGACGGCCTGTGGTTCTCGGGCCTCAAGCGCGCGCTCGACTCCTTCATCGACGAGACGCAGCGTTTCGTGTCCGGCGAGGTGCGTCTGTCGCTGCACGCCGGCAAGGCCACCGTCACGGGTCGCCGCAGCGAGGTGGGTCTGTACGACTACAACCTGGCCACCTACGACACCGGTGACACGTTCGACCAGTCGCTCGCCAAGGGCTTCATCGAGCTGTGGTCGCTGCCGTCCAAGATCTCGGCTCGCCGGGACCTCGCGAACTAGCATGGCCGTCGACAACACGTCGGGCGGAGCCACCCCGAGCGGATCCCTCTGGGGTGGCCGCTTCGCGGGTGGCCCGTCCCCGGCCCTGCAAGCGCTCAGCAAGTCCACGCAGTTCGACTGGATCCTGGCTCCCTACGACATCGCCGGTTCGAAGGCCCATGCAACAGCTCTCCACGCGGCCGGTTATCTGACCGCGGATGAACTCGAGCGCATGCACCATGCCCTCGACGCGCTCGCCGCAGACGTCGCTGATGGCAGCTTCCAGGCCGTCGAGGCGGACGAAGACGTGCACGGTGCCCTCGAACGTGGCCTGATCCAGATCGCCGGCCCCGAGCTGGGCGGCAAGCTCCGCGCCGGCCGCAGCCGCAACGATCAAATCGCCACGCTCGTGCGTCTCTACCTGCTCGATCAGGCGGGTGCCATCGCGCACGGAGTCATCCAGCTGATCGACGCGATTGCGGCGCAGGCGGATGCTCACCACGGCGGCATCATGCCGGGCCGCACGCATTTGCAGCACGCTCAGCCCGTCCTGCTCTCGCACCACCTCCTCGCGCACGCCTGGCCGCTGGTTCGCGATCTCGAGCGTCTGGGGGAGTGGTCGAAGCGGGCCAAGGTTTCGCCCTACGGCGCGGGTGCCCTCGCGGGCAGCTCGCTCGGTCTCGACCCGTCGCTCGTCGCCCGCGAGCTCGGCCTCTCGGGCGCGCTCGAGAATTCGATCGACGCAACGGCGGCACGGGATGTCGTGGCCGAGTTCGCCTTCATCGCGTCGCTGATCGGGGTAAATCTCTCGCGTTTCGCCGAGGAGATCATCCTGTGGAACACGCGGGAGTTCGGCTTCGTCACGCTCGACGACGGCTACTCGACAGGTTCGAGCATCATGCCGCAGAAGAAGAACCCCGATATCGCCGAGTTGGCGCGTGGCAAGTCGGGGCGCCTCATCGGCAACCTGTCGGGCCTGCTGGCAACGCTCAAGGGCCTGCCGCTCGCCTACAACCGTGATCTGCAAGAGGACAAAGAGCCGGTCTTCGATTCCGCCGAAACGCTCAGGGTCCTCTTGCCGGCATTCACGGGCATGGTGGCCACGCTCACGTTCCACACGGATCGCATGGCCGAACTCGCCCCGCAGGGCTTTTCGTTGGCAACGGATGTCGCGGAGTGGCTCGTCAAGCAGGGCGTGGTGTTCCGTGAAGCCCATGAGATCAGCGGCGCGCTCGTGCGCTTCTGCGAAGAACGTGGTCTCGATCTCGCCGAACCGTCCGACGAGGACCTGGCCGCGGTGTCGCCGCACTTGACGCCCGCGGTGCGCGAGGTCTTGACGGTCGAGGGCTCGGTCTCGAGCCGCGTCGGCACCGGCGGCACGGCTCCCGTGCGCGTCGCTGAGCAGCACCAGGCGCTCACGAAGCGCGTCGCCGAACTCGCATCGGGCTTCTTCGCCTGACCCGAGCGCGCAGTACTCGCCAACAGGGGCGGCCCGATCTCAGTCGAGCCGCCCCTGTTGCGGTGGTATTCGGATGCTCTCAGCGCGCCAGCAACGCGATCGCGGCTCCCGCGCTCGCCCACACCAGGCTGGCGAACGTGCCGATGATGAAGCGCTCCCGCGTCTCCGGCTCGGACAGTTCGGTGAACCGGCCGACACCTTTGATCGCCACGACCACGGCGAGCCCTTCGGGATATCCCGCGAGCAACGACGCCGCAACGGCGACTCGCTCCAGATATCCGATCGTGGCGCCGCCCCTCAGCACTTCCAGCGGCTTCTCATCGCGCCCCGTGCCGGTCGCTTCCGCGGGTGACTCGTTCGCTCCGGCTCCGGCTCCGGCCTTCGCCCCGACCATGATGCCGCCGTGATCCCCGTCCGGAACCGACCCTCGCGTGGCCAGATCGAGCACGGCAACGACGGCCGGTCCGCCACCCACGACCGCGATGGCAACACCCAGGAGCGCAAGCGCGAAACCGACCCCGTCGAGCAACGGCGGCAGCGGCACCAGCAGCAGGATGATCTCGGCGACGACGAGCACCGCGCTGGCAATGATCACGAGATGCCGTCGGGGCCTGCTCGCGATGATGGCGCACACGAGCGCGGCGACCGCGATCAACAGGGCGACGCTCGACACGGTGATCGCTCCGTACAGCTCGTTCTGGTTCATGCCTTCATCCTCCCGCGTCGGTGCCCGTCATTCCATCGGAAACCACTGACACGGATGTTCAGGCCGCGAGCGTCCCCAGTCGCTCCAGCAGGCGCCGCAACGCCGCCACCGAGCGTTCTTCGAGCCGTATTCCGGCGGCCTTGATGCGCAGACTCGCAGCGGATGCCGTGATCCCGAGAGACTCTGCGGCCTGTTTCTGGCTCATCCCGCTCGCCAAGAGGTCGGCAATTTCCCAGCCGCCGTCGGTGCGTCGTTCCCGCAGCGACAGGAGCAGGTCGATGAGTGCCTCGCAATCGCGGGCCAGGTCGGCCGCTTCGCCCGCGGCGGCAACCGTCTGGAGCGCGAATCGCGTCTGCGCCCGTTTTGCCCGGTCGACCGCTGCTCGTGCTGCGTAGTAGGCGTCCCCGGTAGCCTCCCGCGTCGACGCCGGCAGGGGATGTCTCACCCCACCGACCCCGACACCCACGCTCCACCATCCCTCTCGCGTCAGTTCGAGCACGATGTCGAGTACAGCTCCCGCGTCGTCGACGGCGGCCTGAAACTCGTCGCCGGCCGTTCGTTCGGCCGGCATCACGAGTTCTTCGGCGTGTCTGTCGGACACCTCGCGCACCGCCCGCTCGACGAGATCCGCATGAGCCCGGCTATTCACCTGATCAACCGTCAAGACAAACATCTGCACCTCACACCCTCAATTCCACCAACATAAGCCCAAACACTCAACTCCACAACATCAAGCAAATAACCTAAATCCCCGTCGGCGTTATGTCGCGGTACCTCACCCGCACACCCCCGTCGACCCGCGCCGCTGGTTCCGCCTTGCCCGCCGCGCCCGCCGTTACCGCCCACCGGGCCGCCTCCGCATCCCCGCATCCCCTCGCTGGTAGCCTTATCCCCGTGCCCGACCTGCAACGAACCCCCGCAAACGACCCGACTTTCGACAACGTGTGGGACGAGATCCTCTGGAGAGGCCTCGTCCACGTGTCGACCGATCAAGAGCAGCTCCGCACTCTCCTCGGCGGCGAACCGATCACCTACTACTGCGGTTTCGATCCCACGGCTCCGAGCCTGCACCTCGGCAACCTGGTCCAGCTCCTCCTCATGCGGCGACTGCAGCTCGCCGGACACCGACCGCTCGGACTCGTGGGCGGTTCGACGGGGCTCATCGGTGATCCACGTCCCACGGCCGAGCGCACGCTCAACACCCCCGAGGTCGTCGCCGGTTGGGTGAGCGATCTGCAGAAGCAGGTATCCACCTACCTCAGCTTCGAGGGTGACAACGCAGCGAGCCTCGTCAACAACCTCGACTGGACGGCACCCCTGACCGCCATCGAGTTCCTGCGCGAGATCGGCAAGCACTACCGCGTGGGCACGATGATCAAGAAGGATGCCGTCAGCGCCCGGCTCAATTCCGAGAACGGCATCAGCTACGCGGAGTTCAGCTACCAGATCCTGCAGGGGCTCGACTACCTCGAGCTCTTCCGCACGCGTCAGTGTGTGCTGCAGACGGGCGGCAGCGACCAGTGGGGCAATCTCACGAGCGGCACCGACCTCATCCACCGTGTAGAGCGGGCCACGGTGCACGCCATCGGCACGCCGCTGATCACCAATTCGGATGGCACGAAGTTCGGCAAGAGCGAGGGCAACGCCGTCTGGCTCAATCCCGAGATGACGAGCCCGTACGCCTTCTACCAGTTCTGGGTCAACACCGACGACGCCGATGTGATCGAGCGCCTCAAGGTTTTCACCTTCCTGACGCGCGCCGAGATCGAAGCGCTCGAGACCTCGGTCGAGACGGAGCCGTTCAAACGCGAAGCACAGAAGACCTTGGCTTACGAGGTGACGAGCCTCGTGCACGGTGTGGATGCCACCAATGCGGCCATCCTCGCCGCCCAGGCTCTTTTCGGCCAAGCCGATCTGACCGAGCTCGACCCCGGCACCCTGCGCGCAGCTCTCTCCGAACTCCCGAACGTCAACGTGCCGTCGGGCGCACCCGTCACACAACTCCTCGTCGACACCGGCCTCACATCGAGCCTCGGCGAAGCCCGTCGAGCGGTTGCGCAGGGCGGCGTCTACGTCAACAACGTCAAGGTCACGGATGACGCGGCCACAGTCGTCGACGCACTGCCCGGGGGAGTGGCGGTCCTCCGTCGCGGAAAGAAGACACTCGCGGGCATCTTCCTCGAGCAATAACGTCCCCGACGAACTCCGGATGCCGGTCACCCCCGTGGTGGCCGGCATCTGTCGTTTCCGCGGAAACACGGGCGACACGCCCGGGATGCAGCCCGAATTTGCGGCGGTCCCAGGACCTGCGTAAAGTACTTACTTGTCACCCCAAAGGTGCGGGAGAGCCGAAGAGCTTCCCGGCCTCAAGCGGGGGCCAATCCCAATCAGTTATCGAGTTGAACTTGTTCAACAGAGCATAATGATCTAGGATTGAAAACCCACCACCGGAGTTATTTTCTCCCACTTGTGCGCCTCGGCGCCAGACGTGAGAAGCTCTTGAAAATGTGGTGTAGGTTAGAGAAGTTGCCCTGATGAACAGCCTTCGGGTGGGTTTGTTGGGAGCGTCTGATCTTTGAGAACTCAACAGCGTGCACAATGTCAAATGCCAAATAACCTCGGCATCCTTTTTTGGGTGTTTGAGATTTCTTTGAGATTGAAAATGAATGTCAGTTGATATTCGGATTTGGTCAGATTGAACTCGTGTGGATTGTTCGCCTATTCCGGTGGCTTTTCTCACATCTGAATGTGCCGTCGCTCTTCGGGGTGGCTGGCAGATAAACATTTACGGAGAGTTTGATCCTGGCTCAGGACGAACGCTGGCGGCGTGCTTAACACATGCAAGTCGAACGATGAAGCCCAGCTTGCTGGGTGGATTAGTGGCGAACGGGTGAGTAACACGTGAGTAACC
>NZ_MTQL01000003.1 GCF_001984125.1 Leifsonia sp. ALI-44-B
AGGGCGCACGTCGATGTCGCGGGGCTCGGACCCGAGCGGGCCGCCCACGAGTTGTTCCAGAAGGAACGACGACGGATCAACGCCTGCGGCGACCTCGACAGTTCGGCCCTCAACCGTCCACATTGGGCCGTTGAGCTGAGCAATGACGGCCGCCGGCCGTGCTGTCAGATCAGAGGCCATCAATGATCGCCGCCGTCGCTGCCAGGTACGCGCGCTGAGTCGCGGGTGCAAGGTTCTCGTACACAATGCGAGACCCGTTCAGTGCCTCGTCGTAGGGCACCACGACCACTTCCCGCACATAGTGCTTGAAGTGCTCGATGGTCTGTTCGCGGTTCTCCTCGCTCGCCCGGTACTCGTCGCTGTTCTTGCGCGCCTTCCGCGCTGGCTCCGAAAGAATCAGGATGCCGCGCGACAGCTTCTCTTCCAGGCCCTGCGCCACGAGGATGTCTACGGTCGCGGCAAGCTTCTTGGTGGAGTCCTTTTTGTTCAGGGCCACCAGGACAATTTCGTCGGCAATCTCGACCGCGGCCTGCCAGGTGCTCGCCGTGGCCGCGTTTCCGGTGTCCACGATGATCAGGTGGTAGAACTGCCGCAACATCGAGTGCAGCTGCACGAACGCAGCGCCGTCGATGACTTGCTGGTTCGACGCCTTGTTCTGGGACGCCAGAACGTGGAACCGGTTCTCGCCCTGCGGCCGCATGTAGTTCATGAGCTCGGGCGAGTTCGACGGGACAGCGAACCGGTCAATGTTGTTCAGTAAGTCCGTCGCGGTCAGGTCGTGAGACGCCGGCATGGCGAGGTCGCCCAGCGTTCCTTGGTTCTCGTTGTTGTCCTGTGCCAGCACGTTGCCGCCTCGGACACGTCCGACGGTCGCGCCGACCAGGTACGTCGCCGTGGTCTTTGACGCTCCACCTTTGAGGTTCACCATCACAACGGTTTTGTGGCCCGAGATGCCCCGCTGAACCGACGCCCGGTGACGCCGTCGCTCCATTTCGTCGGGTCCAGGCCCGAGACGCAGCGAATGGCCACTCATCGCGTTCAGGGTGCCGCGCCATCCCTCTTGGGCGGGACTTGCGGGCGGCTCTGCAGCGTTCGCGGCGAAGTCTGCAGCTGACGGCTTTCTCCGCGTCGGAAAAGGGTCCTCGGCGGCCGCGGCCGCCGTAGCCGGTGCTGGTGCGGTGTGGCTCGACTGCCGACGCGGCGATACAGGTGCCTGCTGTGTGGGCAGAGGCGGCATCGGAGGCACGGACATAGGTGCCGGGGTCGGTGCCAGCGCAGCTGCAGCCGGCGGTACTACTACCGCACGCGGCGCAGTATCCGCCGGCGGTTCAGCAATGGCGATCGTTCCATCAGCCGCCACCGTGAACCACGACTCCCCGCCCTGACCTGTACTGCGCACCAGAGTAGGCAAACCCTCAGCAGCCGCCTCTGCGGCGAGCACGTCCATTGCCACGGCGTAGGCGCTTTTATCCCCCGTCGCCGCTTGCGGCACCCCGTCTATCCGAACCGTTCCATCTGAGTCACTAACAAATTCACGCCACATAGTGGCCCCCTCCATATTCGGTTGTCCTACTTGACTGAGAGCCAGCGACCGCGAGGACCCACCAACCAAAATGGCAGCGCGAAACATCGATTAATCCCCCGGCTGTGCTGACTATCAGCGTCAGATCAGCGCTTTGCAGCCTAACCAGTTCGGGTGACACTCCCGAATCGGAGCGCCTATGGCGCTGAGTCTTGGCGATCGCTACAATCTCCATATGTGCATGGTATAACCATGTACTCTAAAAGTGAAGGTTTTTTACATGTACCCAGAAGTAAAGGGGCTCGGGCATGATGGGTGAATGCCTCGTTACGTTCGCCCCCTTGCTGGAGGGGATCTGGAGGCTGTCATCGAGGTTTTAGGGAACCGCGTGCGCGTGGCCATCCTCGGCTACCTCCGTCATCGCGGACCGAGCACGCGAAAAGAAATTGTCGACGGACTCGCCGTCAGCACGCCGACGATCACCGATCATCTGCGTGTGCTTGTAGAACACGAGGCGATCGTCACTGATCCGCCCCTGGAGCTACGGAAGCGTGGGCAGGCTGTCACCTACGACATCAATCCCCCCGTGGTCGATCGCTTCTATGCCGAATTGGGGCAAGCGATCGGGGCCGGAGATAAGTCGTCATGAGCCTAGATGTGGGATCGGTTCTTAATTTCGCCTCCGCGCGTCGCTCCTCACTTAAGGGAGACCGTACCCCTAGTGTGAAGCTCATGACTGACCGGAGACGCGTGCGTGGGACTATTCGTCAACCCGTTCGGGCCCAGTGGAAGATCGAGGCCCACACTAAAGAATTCATTGACACCATGGCGCATAACGCCGGGATTTCCTCGTCGTACATGATCGAGCTGATGGCAAAGCACATCCAGCTTGACGAGCGGGGCGTACCGGAGTGGTTCACCACTCCTGAGAACGTACGGGAGCGGCCTATAGACGCCGCTTAACGAGAAAGCCCCCGCACGAGGCGGGGGCTAAAGCTCTGTGCCTGATCTGACGATGTTTTCGCGGACGTAATCAGATCGAGGCAGTTCCTTAGATAAAGAGCCGGTGGGTAACCGGGACTTTGTCGTTCCCAGGAGGTGATCCGAGGAGGTGACCCCATCGTAACCCAGATCGACGTTTATGGCACCCCCAAACACGCCAACACGCTCGCTGGCGTGTCCCCAGAACAGTGGACACCGTGGGAACTGACGCGACGGCTGAGCCCTCGTGATCACGTTCGTGTGATGAAGCGGGACGCCTATGGGCGTGTGGATGAGAACAGCTATCCGCTGCAGCACCGTGTAGGTCCTGTCGAACCGGCAACGCCATGGTGCATGAACCTAGCGGACGACGCCGGCGTTTTCCGTGTGCTCTGCTTCGACTTCGACGGCAAGGAGAGCGACGAGCAGCTGGAGCAGGCCCATGACGATGCCGACGCCCTCTCGGCTGCGCTCACGCAGTTGTCGATCGCGCACGTGGTCTGTGAGTCATCCAGCACGGGCGGCCGCCACATCTGGCTAGCGATCGCCGGCGGCGCAACGGCCTCCGTTGTCGCCGCGCTTGCGCGTGCCGCGAAGCCGAACTTCCGCACCCTTGACCACGGCATGCTGCACAACCCGCGAACGGGCGCTGCGCGCCCGCCCCTCTCCCCTCATCGAGACGGCAGCGCCTCACGGATCCTCCGTGGCGGCCTTGACGCTCTCCTGCAGCCGACGGCTACCGCCGACGACCTGGTGGCCCTGACAACCACTCTCGAGAAAACTGCGCCGGCCCTCCGCGCCGCAGACAGCGCCCCTACCGGCCCCATCAATGACACGCACCGCACTCACCGCAAGCTCAGCGCGGCCGGTGCCGCGCACATGGCCACGATCGGCGGCGGCGCGAACCCGAGCCACACCGCGTTCCTTTGCCTCCTCGCGGCCGCGAACGCCGGCTGGCAGCTGCGCGACGTGGAGCACGCCGCACGAACCGCGCCCGGCATGGAGCACTACCGCACGAAGAACACCGGCCGCGGCGGCCGCCGGCCCCGCAGCGCCGGCGAAGCCCAAGCCCGGTTAGAACGCCAGTGGGCCAAAGCGCAACAGTACGCGGCCGTTCAACGTCCGCTCCCTGCTCCGCGCGACCCTGCTGATCTCGTGGAGCTCGACGGCATCGTAGAGGCCGTCAGCGCCGTTCTCCGCTCCTTCCAGGTCTCCCCCGGACGATGGGGCCAGACCGAAGCCGCACACTCTCAGCGCTCCATCCTGGCCAGCCTGGCGTATCTGTCTCTGCAGACCGGTAAACGCGTTGTCGCCGCGTCGATCCGCGACCTAGGACTCATGGCGGGTCTCGGCCGCACCACGGCTGCAGACGCCCTCACCGCCCTTACCGACAGCGGATGGGTGGAACGGGTGACCCGAGCAGGCAGCGGCAACGCTGCTGAATATCGCCTACTGACGCACTTTTCCACAGGAACGGGAACAGTCCGGTCACAACCACTAGATAACCCCCGCCCCCCTGCCGAACTCTTTCCGCTACGAACCGATCTGATTCGAGAGCTTGAGCACCTTCTCACCGATCAGCGGCACGATCTTTTCACGCGCGCAGGGCTTGGCCACCTCGCGGGAAAGACCTACGCTCTGCTTCGCTCGCACACCGCCGTGACGATTGCTTCAGCTGCTCACCTGCTCGGCATCAGCACCCGACACGCAGCAACAGTTCTCAGTCGTCTCCGCCGGCACCAACTTCTTGTGAAGCATCCCGAAGGTTGGGCACGATCAAAGAGAGACCTGCGAGACGCTGCAGCACGAACCATCGGTGTGGCCGGCGCCTTAACAGACCGAGCCGAACGATATCGAGCCGAGCGCAAAGCCTGGGAATGGTGGCTCGTTGAAGTGGAGAACATGACTGCTCGGCCGACGAATCGATCGAGGCGGCCGCATGTGTCGAGCCGAACGCTTCAGTTCGTTGACCAGGAACCTGCCGAGCGCCGCTGGCCCCCGTATCCGCGGGACCGTGATGGTCGAGGCGACCACAAAGAGGCCCGTCGATGGGCCCGAACCGGAATGCTCGCACCAGACAGCCTGTGGTGGTCAAGCGCCGCCTAGCTCACCCGCTACCACTCCCCCGCCGCTTCTCACCTTGTCCCGCTAATGTGACCCTCACGGCCAGTCGGTTGCCCCCAACCTGCTTGCGGCCCAGTCGGCCCCCAGACCCCCCTCCGGGGGCCGGCGCTTCAGCAATACCTGATCTGGAAATCGTCAGGTTATGCATCAACGAAACTATCGTCACAAACCCTTTCGTTAGAGCTATCGCCGTCGCTTCCGATGTGAAACCAGTGCGTGTAATTAGTCGCGCTCATCCCTAATTCCGCCCGATGAGCACTGATATCCATGGACAGGCTTTCTTACGTTCCGCGGCTGAAACACTCCGACGCTACTCGGTCCGATGTGAGACCGACCCGCAACAATGGCCCCATGAACCAATCACCATTAACTGAGTTAGCGCTATCCGCTGCACGGAAGAAACGTGAAGATGAGATAGCGGCCGCTGCAGCTCGCGATCAAGAAGAAGCAGAACTCCGAGCCGAGTTCGTAAGGTCGTATCTGGAAAGGGTGGGGCCTATAGTCCTCGACGCGGTTGCAGCCCAATGGGGCATTCCCCACGACTCCCCCGCACTTGTTGATCTTCAATGGCGACTTTCTCCAGAAGACCTCCGCGTGGCCTTCTACAAGAGAAATCCCGAAACAGGTCATGTCGAGGCGAACTTTGCGCAAGGCGCTCGGGAGCGCCTGCATCTTTGGGCAGATATCGACGCTCTGACCATCTCCGTCTACCTCGCCGCTTCCGTCCCAGTCGTTAGAGCGCATCTGAAATTCACCACCTTGGGAATCGGTGATTTGGCTGACCTCGGAGAAGCAATTGAGAAGGCCCGAAAAGAACTCGCAGAAGAGAGCGCCGCGTAGCGGATGTGACGGACACCCGTCGGGCACAACAACGCAACTAACCCTTTTAACGAAAGCGTTATAACTATCGTTATTAACGAAATTAACGCTTGCGTTTATGACGTTGTGTGTAAAGATAGTAATGTCACTTACGAAACCAACGTTACAAACGAAAGCGTTAAAAGGGTTTCATACGTTTATTGAGAGGTGGGACATGGCAGCGAAGATTTTCGCTCTGTCGAATCAGAAAGGCGGCGTTGGAAAAACGACGACCGCCTTCAACCTTGCTCGCGCCGCCGTGGCCAAGGACCTTCGAGTCTTGGTTGTCGATGCGGATCCGCAGGGCAACGTCAGCACGATCACCGTCAAAGACCCGCTTGACCCAGACGCGATCGATTTGGCGGACGTGTTGACCGCCCGAACGGGTGTGACTGCCGCCGAGGCAATCGTCCCCGGCCTCTGGGAGGGATTGAGTGTTCTTCCCTCAAGCGATCGCCTCGCCCAGGTCCGGGATGAGCTTGTAACCACGGGGGCGGGCCGCGAGGCGCGTCTCCGCGAGGCGCTAGCGCCGGTTCTAGACGATTTCGACGTGATCTTGATCGACTGTGCACCGAGTTTGGACCTGATCACTCTGAATGCTCTGACGGCCGCTGATCGGGTCGTCATCGTCGCGAACGCTAGCTTGTTCAGCGCCAATGGAATTGCGCGTCTCCGCGAGACGATCGACACCGTTGAGCGCTACTACAACACTCGGTTGGCGATCGCTGGCGTCATCATCAACCAGTACGAAGCCACGACCAACCATGCCAAGCACTGGCACGCTGAGTTGGACGCCCATATCCAGCCGTTGCTCACGCCCGAGATTCCCAAGCACACGTGGATTCGCGAGGCCAGCGAAGGGGGAGTGGGACTCGACGAGCTTGGCACTCGGGCAGGTGCCCGCCTCGCTGAGGTGTACGCCAGTTATCTCGACACGATCAGGAGGAGCTAATCATGGCCAAGCCCACCCCTCGCGCCAGCGCGCTAGGTAACCGCCACCCGTATGCCCCCGTGGAAGAGGCTTCCCCCGCAGTAGTTGAGGCGGCGCCAGAGGCCCCGGCGCCGGAACCCGCCGCCGCGGCACCTGCAGTCGAACCCGCCGAGCCAGTGCGGCCGACGCGGCAAGCAGCTTCCAAAACGCCGACCAAGGGTGCCGACAAGAAACCCATGTCCGTTCGTGCCAGCCTCACCGATCAAGCGCGAATTCGTGCAGCGTTCATGGCCACGAACTCATCCGAGCGCCACGGGAGCCTGTCTGACTTCATTACTCAGGCGGCGCTAGAGAAGGTGGCGCAGCTCGAACAGAAATACAACGGTGGGGAGCCGTGGCCGCCATTGGATGCTGGCGACGTCCCCACCGGTCGTCCCATCGGCTAAAACGAGCCGATGCGGCGGGGGAGCGGCGGAACCGTTCTCGAGACTGAATCTCGGAACGCACAACCATTGCCCGCTGCGCGTGCTGAACGAGCCGGCATAGCCGGCGCTGTGCGACCGCCACGGCGGTCTTTTTGATCCCTCCTGATGCTCCATCGTCGCGCCCCTTTGTGCCCTCCGTTCAAGCGCTGCGCGCCGGCTCCTCCGGATTTTTCGACCGCGGTCGCAAGCTCCCTTACTCCGGCCGAAAATTCCTCCCCCACCGCCCTCCGGGTTGCACTACAGGCAGTCGGGGCGCTTTGGATTCCATCATCAGGAGGGATCAAAAAATGTTCGGGGTAGAGAGGGGAACAGTCATGAACGCGAAGGTCACGGTCTACAGCAAGCCGAACTGCCAGCAATGCCGGATGACGTACACGATGCTCGACCGGGCAGAGGTCGAATACGTCGTCGTGGACGTGTCAGAGAACGCCGAAGCTCTCCGCTACATCACTGAGGAGCTGGGATATAGCCAGGCCCCCGTTGTGGTCGATGAGCACACCAACGAGAACCACTGGTCAGGCTTCCGCCCCGACAAGATCACCGCACTGAGCGAATAGGGGCGGCCACGATGAAACCACTCGCAGACGCCCCCGACCTCGACGCCGCTGCAGACTTCCTCGAAGCACGCGGCCAAGCCGGCGGACTCACCGAAGAGCAAACCGTCCTTACCGTGCAGCGACTCCGCCGAGACGCCGAAGAAGAACGACGACGAGCTGCCTACCGTGCCCGCAAACGGCAATCCTTAGACCAGTACTTCGGCCGCCCGACAGCACCAATCAACTAGGAGCCCTGCCATGATCCAGGTTCTCGCCCTCATTCTCTCGCTCGTCATGATCGCAGCGCTCGGCGTCATGGGCGTCGGCGCGTGGATGGTCTACAGGGGCTCAGCACGTGGTCAGACAGGCTTCGTCATCTATCTAGCGTTCATCGTCTTCATTTCCGTGGGAATCATTCTCCTCATGCTCCCCAAAGGCTGAGCAAGGGGATCCGCGCCCCGCACTAACCCCTATTCACAAAAAAGCGTTGAAGATCCCGTGCACAAAAACGTGCAGTCCGGGTAAGGTCGGCCGCAGTCGCGTGACTGGCGGATCGCGACTCCGAGGCCCGGCGAAGCGATTTCCCCTTCTAACCGGGCCTCACTCTGCCGGCAGTGTCAGCGGCACATGAGACAACAGGGCAATGGGCACAAACCGGCGTTATGCCGACCACTACGACCGACTGATGACGCAGCGCATCACGGAGGTTCTGATTCGCCCTAAACCCGTGAGTCTGTCGCCAGCCGAGCTCGACACCGACAATGACGAGGTGACGACGCCCGCAACGCCGGTGACTGTGCGAGCGTGGGCGCGGTATCCCGAGACGCCGGCACGAGTCGAAGGCCGCGCGATCGCATGGACCAGTCGCGCCGTACACGTCGAATGGGTCGATGGCAACGGCGAGACGCAGCGCGCCTGGGTGTGGTCCTCAGCCGTCGACAAAATCTGATCACCGAACGAAACACCTGGTTAGGGTCGAGTCATCCACATCATGGCGAACTGCCACGAGGGACTACGGGGGAAGGAACCCACTGTGATCAAGAAAGAACTGCACGACGTTATTCGCTCGGTGCGACCGGCGCTTATCGCGGCCGACGTGACCGAAGGAGAGCGAGCACAATTCCTGTACGACCTCGTGCGCGAGGTTCACACTCACGTCAAATTCGACGTATACGGGCCTGACATAGATGCCCCGGAACGTGCACGTATCGGCGCTGTCGCCGATGCTGCGCTCCCGCCGACGCCGTAAGGTGGAGCACGCCCCACGCCTAGCACCCTGAACGGCGGCTCCGTAGCTCTCGGGGGACTGCGGAGCCGCTTCCCGTCGGGTGAGCCGCGTTGTATTCTGCTGTGGCGTTAGGGACTCTCTGACAGCGATGCAGGCCCCGCCCGGCCCTCCCTGGGCGGGGCTTTTTCGTGCCCTCGATCAGGGGCGGAGAAACGTCCCGTATCGCCGGGGGTCATCACCGGCATATCGCGTGTTCACCACTGGCGGCAGCACCCGGCCGGGATGCTGGTTTGCCAGTTTTACGAACAGCTGCCCGGACTTCTCGTTCGGGTTCTCGACCGTCCATACAACACCTGGATAACGCTGGAGCAGCACGCGCACGAGAGAGGTCGCCCACCCCTGGTGGCGCTTTCGGTGGGCCACCGCAATGTTCGTCACCAGTCCGTGCCGGCCGGTGGGGGAATCGGTGATCTTGAACCGCATCTCCGTCAGGTCGTCGTCCGCTGACGCTCCGTGAATGAGCCGGCCAAGCCTGCCGCGGTCGTGCCGGCGGCGGGGATGAACAAAGGCGATCAGATGCCCTGGATATTCACGTTCCGACGTGATCGTGAACCGTCTGCCGTCCACTTTGACGCGCGCAATGAATTCGCGCCCCATCAGTCCACCGGAGCCGTGTCGGGTACGAGTGAAAGGGTTGGGGTGACAGCTGTGCCCGCCGCACGTGCGCGATCCACCGCCCGGTACACCGTGGCCACGCCAACGTCATATCGGCGCGCGAGCTCATGAATCGAGAAGTCGCCCGAGTGGAACTCAGCCACCAGGTGCCCTTCCGTCGCCGGCGTCAGTTTCGGCTTCTTGCCGCGCAGCTTCCCCTTGGCCTTCGCGATTCTCATACCTTCGCGTGTCCGGGCGCGGATCAGGTCAGCTTCGAATTCAGCGACCATGGCCAACGCGTTCAGGAGGAGCCGCCCTGTAGGGTCCTCGGGGTCGTGCACACTCTCACCGATGCGCAGGCGCACACCCTTCTTTGTGAGTTCATCGATGATGTCTCGCGCATCCGGCACCGATCGCGCCAGGCGGTCGAGGCGCGTCACCATCAGGGTATCGCCGGCGCGGCACGCTGCCATGGCTTCACGTAAGGCCGGCCGCGCACGGGTCGAGCCGGTCAGTCCTTCATCGACAAAGAGCATGCCTGCTTCCACGCCGGCTGACTCTAGGGCCTGTCGCTGCACCGTTGCGTCCTGCGTGTCAGTCGAGACTCGTGCGTACCCAATCAGCAATGTCAGACCTTCCTTCCGTTTGTGGCCCCATCAACGGAACCTTTACCGGAATAAGTCTTACGAGAACAGAGGCCAATGGGAAGAGCGACGCGCCGGGAGTGTTCCGGTCAACGATCGGCTAACGGAACACCGCCGACAGCTGACTAGCTCAGTACGTCCTCCGTGTAGAACCGAACCTCACCCGATGCGAACCGGACTGCTATCACCGCAACGTAGTGACTTGTTTCGTTCTCAGAACTGGCATCATGACGCTCGCGAAAGTGCTTTGTCGCGCCGATTGGCCATTCGAGCCGCACGCCTGGGCCGTCGGGGGTGTTGATCATCGTCGGATTACTCATGCCCCGAGCGTAGGGGGTCTCGGCCGTAGGGCAGAAGGGTTCACGGTCGAGTCGATATCTCCATTTCAGCCAGCTGGCGCAGCCTCACCGACTGTTGCCCGGTCGCGTCTTGCCTGGAAATTGGCTGACAGCGCTTCCAAAGCGGACGAGTCACCCCTAACTCACCGTTGTATACCCACAACATAAGAGATAGGATGGTCACATGGTCAGCAAAGGTCGGCACCCGAAGAATCCGATCAACCGCGCGCTAGACGCGCTCGACCCAAAACGGTTCGCCATTGAACCAATACACGTCGGTCACAGGTGGGGAGTGGTGCGCTGCCTGGCCTGTGACGACACGGTAAGCGTGTGGAGCACGCCCCGCGTCCCCGAGAACAACGCAGCCGACATTCAACGGTTCGCAAAGCGGCACCAGCACTAGGAGGCCAGAGACATATGAACACTTACGAATTCACCATCACTCTCAACCGTGTCCCGGTAGAGGAAGACTTTGATCGACTCTACGAGGCCGGCCTAGACGACTCGACGCCAGAAGTTCGAGACGGCCGCGGCGTGCTGAACGTGCACCGCGAAGCTGAATCCCTGTCCGCGGCCATCCTCAGCACCGTTGCAGACATCGAGCGCGCGGGCTTCGAAGCTGTGTCGATCGCGGACGAAGACCTCGTGTCGCTGAAAACCGTGGCGCAGAGACTGGGCCGCACCTACGAAAGCGTGCGCCTCCTGGCGACTGGCCAACGCGGGTCCGGCAACTTCCCCGCCCCGCTATCCGGCGACGGCTGGGCCCTGTACTCATGGGCTCAGGTCAGCGATTGGGTTGACGCGCAGAAGCCAGGGGGAGTGGTGGCCACGGTCGAGGCTGGCGGGAAATCACTCGAGGATGCCCGTGTGATCGCGGCCGCGTCTCAGCTGCTCCGTGCCCGCGCGATTGCGTCGCCCGAAGCTGTCGCTTCACTGATCCCATTGGCATTGTCGAAGATGGATTTCACCGCACTGCAGCCTGCCATCACGGCTTCGCTGATCGAAGCACTCCGCTCAAACAAGATCACAGTGCAGGGATCGACAGATGGACTGCCCGGCTTCGGTCCGGCGGGTTGGGTGTTAGGAGATGAGGGATTCGACCACACTGGGCCTAAGAGGTTTCAGCCATAGAGCAGATGGGGGCCATTGTGCAGAAGCAGCTCAGCAAGACCAACTGGGCACAGTATCGCCTCGTTACCGGTGCTCTTCCTGACCCGCGTAACGAATATCCGGGGACGATTGTGCACGATTCGAACGGGCACCATTGGCAAGCCATGCCCATTCAGCTCACCGCTCTAGAAGCAGGTGCACGGCGCGATCAGAGGACCAAGCTGCCGGTCTACTCATTGCAATGGGTTCCCGTCTACGAAGTCTCCCGGCAGCGATACCGCGCTCTGAGACTCGCCACCGCAGCATCAGCCCTCCCGCTGATTGTGCCGGCGCTACTTGTCCCGCTGTTCGCCCTATTTCTCCCGATATGGGCGGCTCTCGGCGTTGCGGCGGTCCTTGGATACTTCGCCTGGCGGACGTTCAAACGGTGCGAAACATCCCTGTACAGCAGCTTCCCCAAGGGAAAGTTCCGCGAGGGGGATCTCATCTTTCCGGACCACAGCCTTCTGGAGCTCGACCGAACATGTACGTGGCAGGGCCGTACTGAGTTCTGAGCGGTACACGATGCGGTCTGCGGCGCCCCGCCCCGGAGCTACTGGGGGGAGCCGAAGGAGCTAACGAGCCAGTCCGAGTCCTCGTCTGCACGTTCCAGCCGCACGGTGTAGGTGCCGACAGATGTTGGCACCTCGACCCAGCGCCGGGTCAGGTGGCCGCCCGGTTCGGGTTCCCCCTCTCCCGTGATCTTCGCGGCTGGGATGTTGGCCGGGTCCACGGTGCCGTATGCCACTTTGGCGTCGTCGGTGAGATACGGGCTCAGAGTGGCGAACCACGCGCCGGAGTCCGCATCAAGATACGCGGCCAGGGCGGCCGTGGCCACACTGGTCAGCTCGTTGGGATCCAGTGTGGGCGCAAGAGGCGCGTCGTCGTTCTCGTTCGTTGTGGGTGCCACCGCCGGCGTCGTCTGTGCGCTCATGGGCTCGGTGGCCACACACCCGGTCAGGGTGATCGCGGTGGCCGCGAGAAGCGTCAACGTGAAGGGTGCTTTGCGAGTCATGATCGTTCCTAACAGGTGCTCTTGACCGAGTGGCCGGCCCATACGGGGAGGGTGCAGAAGTTCACGCCGCGTTCCTGCATGAACTTGATCGGATCGGTGGCGTGAGCGGTGTCCGGGGTGCTGTCTGTGAAGACGGTGTAGTGGAGGTGCGGGCCGGTAGATGTTCCCGAGTTGCCGGTCTTCCCGATCTGCTGACCGGCTTTCACTTGATCACCTACCGTGACCTCAACGCCGCCGGTCATGAGGTGGTGATACCTCGTCATGATGCCGTCGGCATGTTGGATGATGATGAGGTTTCCGAGGCCGCTGTTGGAGCCGCCTTGGTCCGTCACGGTCTTCACGACCTCGCCCGATGATGCGGCGAGAACGGGGGTGCCGACACGGGTACTTAGATCGACGCCGTTGTGCAGGTAGGCGTACCCGATCACGTCGGCAGGGCGGTCTCCGAAGAAGTCAGAGATTTGGAGACCGGGTGTTCCGAGGTCGAGCGGGCTCACCCAGTCACCGGCCGCACATCCGGAGGTTGAAGCTCCACCGGAGAGGGCGTCAACGATCTTGATCGCGTTCGCTTCGTGCTTTTGGTAGTGGAACGGGTCAGCGTTCCGCTGGACCTTGTTGATCGCGATCGTCTTATCGAGGTTCGCCCAATCGGGAACCTGTGCCAGTCGATCAAAGAAGGTGTCCGCCGCGTGCTTCGGGTCGAGGACTTGCTCTTTCGTTCCCCAGCTGCCGAGGCACCATTGCTGCTGCAGGATACCGAGCGAGCACGTCGGGGTGCCGTCCGGGTTGGTGACTCCGTTGCCCTCGTCGCCGTAGCCGATATTTCGGAGGGAGGATTCACCGATCGCGGCCATGACGCCGATGATCTGTCCATCCTTACCGAGACCGTGTTCCGACGCGGAGTTCATCAGAACGGCGGCGATCTGCAACTGCTCTTTGTTGAACCCGGCGACAGAATCAGTGGGGAGGTTGTTGCCGTCCACCGCACCGGATACTCCGCACGATTGGGCGTTTGATCCGGAGACGCCAATGATCAGGGCGAGCACGAGAACGAACGCAAAAAGCGGAACGCCGATCAGTGCGACGATCCCTATCGCTGACTTACTTTGGCCTTCGTTGTCCGCCATGTTCTTCCCCCAACAACTGTTGTGTCTGACCCCCGTGCCGCGATACCGCTATGCGTCGTTCGATACTCCGTCGTCGGATGATTCCGACTCGTTGTTGCGAACGGTCCGCCCCGCCGGCGCTGTGCGGCGCGTGCGAGGACGCCCGGCGAGACCCAAGCTCTTTAGCTCGTTCTCGGTCCATCCCGCTTTCAGTGCTGCGCGGCGAGCTTTCGTCGCTTCGCTCTCTGCCTCGTTCAATGACGCCTGGATGCGTTCGACCTCGATGACGGCTTCCTGCAGCGCTTCTCCAGCGGTGATCTTTGCTGCTACTTGCTCGTGTACAAGTTCCTGAACTGATTTAGTCATGTACTCAGAGTAGATGTCAGTGGTTTGAACATCCAGTAGTCCAGTGATTTTTGACTGCTTGTTCTCGTTATGAAGATCAAGAGACTAGAAGCTTGAAAGGATGCACGTATGCTACGGGCTTTGCCCATAGTACAATTGCGGCCATGCGTGGTGGTTTGGTGTTCTTCCGAGGTGCGGGAGCCGCTGCGCGCTCGTACCTCGAATCGGATCACTCCCATGCTGACGAGTACTACCTCGCCGATGACGGCGCTGTGGCCGCGTGGAGCGCCTGGGATGGCGTGGGTGAGCAGCAGAGCACGACGGCCCTCGATGGTGAGTCCTATCAGGCGTGGGTGGACTGGAAAGACCCCGACGCTGGTCTTACTCGTGGCGTCCCGCGCGAAGAGACGCGAATCAACCGACAGGGTGAGGTTGTCGTCAATCCCGCGTCACCCCGGTTCGTTGAGATGACCATCAACTGCGACAAGAGCTTGTCTGTTGCGGCTGCACTGGACCCGGCCGTTTCTGCGGCGCTCGATGAGGCGCAGGCCGCGGCGGCTGCGTCGATGAACCAGTACATGGCGCAGAACTCGGTAACGCGTGTCGGTGCGCGGGGCGCGCAACGCCTGGTGCCCGTTGAGCGCATGGAGTCGGTTTCGGTTGTGCACCGTTCGTCACGGGCGGGTGACCCACATCGGCACGTGCATGTGCAGTGGAACACGCGTGTGTTCGCTGAGGGTTCGTGGCGAGGTTTGCACACCGCGGCGACGCTGAAGCAGCAGGGCGCTTTGCGCGGTGTTGGTGAGGCGGCGATCAACTCGAATACGCGCCTTCAACAGTCGTTGGCGGCGGCGGGTTTCGCGTTCGATCCGCACACGGGCAAGGTGACGAACCTGGAGCAGCAAGCGCAAACGATGTCGAAGCGGGCAACGCAGATTCAAGCGAACGTCGCGCGGTTCGAGGCGGCATGGCGGTTGGAGAATCCGGGTGTCGAACCGGACAAGGCGCAGCGCCGCGAGTGGGATCAGAAGGCGTGGGCGTATGAGCGTCCGCGGAAGCGCAGGGTGTCAGAGAACGCCGAGTCGAAGTGGCTGACGGAGCTGCGCGAAAGCGGCCTCCAGGTTGACGGTTTCGCTCAGCTCGATCGCCCGCGCGCTCTCACTCTCGATGAATTGGACCGTGCCGCTCTCGCGGAACACGCGGTGACGGTCGCCGGCTCTAAAGCGTCCGCCTGGTCCCTTGCCGATCTGGAGGGACACATCGGTGTCGCTGTCGGCGCGGCGGGCGTGCAAGCAGGAACGGAAGAGGTGAATTCGTTCGTTCGCTCGGTCGCGACCGAGGTTGCGGCGACGCTGCCGCAGCTGGCTATGGATGTGCCGGGGCAGGTGCCCTCGTGGGTCCGTCATCTGACCAGTGAACGTGTGCAGCGCGTTGAGGCTGACCTGCGTGAACGGTTCACCGTGCGCGGCCTCAATTCCGGTCTTGCGATCGACACGGACGCTCCGCTGATCGATGGTTTGAACAGTGAGCAGTCGGTGGCCGCGCGAGCGCTGGCGACACGTGCGCCGCTGGTGGTTGTCGAAGGTGCGGCCGGTGCCGGCAAGACGACGATGCTCGCTGCAGCACGTGACATGGCGCAGGCGGATGGGACACGATTCGTTGTTCTCGCCCCGACTCTTCGCGCGGCAAATGAAGCCGCAAGCGCTACCGGATCGAAGGCTTCCAGCGCCCACAAGCTCGTGCACGAACATGGTTTCCGTTGGGATGATGACGGCCGGTGGGTTCGTCTGAACGTTGGCGACGTTGACCCCGGCACTGGCAACACGTACAGCGGTCCTCACGATGAGTTCCGCATCGACGCGGACACCCGTCTCGTGATCGATGAGGCCGGCATGTTGGACCAAGACCTGGCCCATGCGGTGATGACTGTTGCGGATGAATCGGGGGCCAGCGTTGCGTTCGTGGGTGACCGCGCGCAGCTGCCCGCGATCGGTCGTGGAGGCGTCCTCGATATGGCCGTTGCAGCGCACCCGCGGCCGCTGGACCTGTCCGAGCTGTATCGGTTCCGGGAGGCGGGTTATGCCGACCTCACGTTGCAGATGCGGAACCGTGAATCCCCTCGTGCCTTGTTCGATGACCTCGAAGCGCGCGGCAACATCGTCATTCACGCGACCGATGACGAAGCGTGGGCGGCGATCACCGATGACGTGTCACAGCGCGCCGAGGCCGGCGCGAGCGTCGCGGTCGCCGTGGCCACGAACGAACAAGCCACCGAACTCAACGCGCTCGTGCAGGCGGCACACGCCGACGCCGGCCGCACCCGCACGCCGGCCGTGGAAGTCTCCGGAATGGATGGGCTCACCGTCCGCGTTGGCGACCGGCTGATGACGCGGCTGAACGCGAACGACTTGGGCGTGGCAAACCGCGACACCTGGACTGTTGACCGGGTGCACCGCGACGGCAGCGTGAGTGTGCACGAAGGCGCTCGGCAGGCGCGGCTCCCTCGTGACTATGTGGAGGCCAGCACTCATCTGGCGTACGCATCGACGGAGTACGGCGTGCAGGGCGCCACGGTGGACTATGGCCACGGCGTGGTCACCGACTCGTCCTCTGCGCAGGCCGTTTATGTGGCCGCGACCCGCGGCCGCGAGCACAACGCCCTCCACATCGTGGCCGGCGACAGAATCGAAGCTCGAGACGTGTTCGCGGCCACCATGGCGCGAGAGTCCGGCGACCGGGGTATCGACGCCGCGCGCGAAGCCGCGCAACGAGACCTGCAGGGTGTGGTGTTGCCCGCGCCTGATCATGACGTGCAGCTGCGCGCCGCGCGCGTTGCGACCGAGCAGCGCACGTACCAGGCACGGTTGCGTGCGTGGGAGAGCGCCCACCAGCAATGGCAGAGCCGGCACCCGGAAACGCCGTCGAAGGACTACGCGGCCGCGCTGTCGGCAGCTGACGGAGCCGTGATTGAGCTCGGTGGCGCGCGTGAAGCGGTTGAGCGGTCAGAAGCGGGCAAGGCGGTCACGGCTCAGGAGAGCAGCTGGGCGACCGACTACGCCGCCGTCGAGCAGGCATCCGCGGCCGCCGCGTCCGCATCTGTGTTCCGGCGCGCAGCGGCCCAGAAGGAGGCCGAGACGGCGCGCCAGCGCTTCACAGAGCGGCACCAGGCCGAACCGGCCCCGCACCCGACAGAGGCGCAGCGGAACGAGTGGGCGAAAGCGGCGACTGCAGCTGGCGTAAACCCGGCCGTAGACGCGGCCCGCGCCGCGGAGAAAAAGGCGATCGCCAGCCGTGACGCGCTGCGCGCGGATCCCGCGCCTTCTGCTGCGCCGCCGAAGCCCCCTCAGCCGGGGACGCCGGCCGAGGAAGCGGCGAAGGATGAGACCTACCAGAAGCGTGCGGCGGCGCAGCTGGCGGCACCTGATCGTGGCCACCAGCTGGCGCAGGATCGGCAGCGGCAGGCTACTTCCGATAAGGCCCCCACGCAGGAGCGTTAGGCGGCCTGCTTCGCGGCCGCCCGAATGGCGGCGGCAATGCGGCCTTCCAGGTTGCGCGCAATCGGCTTGTTGAAGCGACCGTTGATTTCGGCAAGTTCCCCGGCCGGTGTCAACTCAATGTTCGCAACGATCTTTTGTTCATCGTCAGTCACCGCCAGGAGGATGCAGTCACCGCGGGCGGCGCGGTAGGCGTAGGAGCCGATGCAGTTGTGCATGTATTGGCCCCAGCCGATGACCTCGCCAACGGTGTGCGCAGCGTTGACCGTGTGGGGGCCGACGCGTACCCCGTGCACGCTTGCCGCGACCGGGGTTTGAGGGATCGGTTTCGCCATCGCCTCTCGGTGGCTCTGTTCGCGTTCGAGTTCGTTCCGGGCATAGCGCAGATTGAATTCGGCGGTAAGTGCGTCGTGGAGGCCAGACCAATTCCGAGCCGTGTCCACTCCGGGAGTCGTAAGGGGGCCGGCGACGTCGCCCGCGAGCACCAAAGAGTCTCGCGCATCGGGACTCGTCAGCGACTCGACCAGGAATCGGCGGCGACGAGTTGCCGGCACCGCTAGCAGCACGGATCGCATTGCTCGGTAGCGTTCCGTCGACGGTGCCGCGTCGTGGCTGGCACGTAAGTACTCCACCAGGTGGTCTACCGGCACGGTTGTCTTCACATGTGCCGCAACTGCTAACGCGGAGAGAGGGGCGACAGCGCATTCCCGCACCAGGTCTCTACGCACCCGGTTCTTCCCGAACGCGACCGTCGCAAAGGCGACCGCGGTTTCCTCTCGCAGCGCCGCCGTGAGCCCATATGGCCGGTGCCCATGCGTAAACCGTGCCGATTCAGGCGGTAGGCCATTCAGGATGCGCTGTTCAACGTGAGGGAACATCAGCGCGGCTAGCGCCGCCGCGGGGTCGGATTCTGTGAGAGTTTCAACGAGGGGGCTGACCGTGAACCCGGTGCGGGCGGCAAGTCGCCGCAGAGCGGGCCACAGGTGCTCCCAGGGCACGTCGCCATGCATAGCCATGGTGGACCGGTCCATGACATGAAAGCCGCCGGGAAACCGAAGGTTCGCGTATCAGCGAAGTGCCGGCCGCTCAGGGCGGCCCACTGGGCGAACGTGGAAAATCTCGGACCAGTCCTGCCGCCAATACGGCCGGCCATCTCTCGTGATCGCGGTACTCCGTGCGCTGAGAATGATGCGGTCGGCGTACTCGATGATCGACCACCTGTCGTCAAGGCGGTTCCGGTACTCGGCCCAGGGTCCGTTCATCGGCCCGCCCGTTTCTCTGATCCCAGCTGCCGGCCGGCGTCGTGGCTTCCGCCGCAGCGCCGAAATGCGCCCTTCTCGGAATCAATCAGCAGTGGTAGGTGGTAGTCGAGAACGTCTCGGAGGAACAGGTGCAGTGACGCGTCTTCCTCTCCGAGCATCGTCGCCCATTCCTCGTGGATCGCGGCGAGGCGGTGCACGGCGTCTGGGTGATCCCGCCATTCGGTGCACCACACGACCCGGTTGCTCTCGGAGGGTGTGAGGTAGGGCAGCAGAACCCCGTCAACGAACTCCGGCAGTTCGTCGGGAGCCTCGGTCAGTGGCAGGCGTTCAGACAGCATCGTCGTCCTTCCGTTTCGTATTCGCGGCCGCGGCCGCGGTTGCGTTCAGCTTGGCCAGGGCCTTGTCTTTCCACCACGGGATCGAGCGCACGAGCGCCGGGCGACAGCCGGACGCGAACACCACCATGCGGCCTAGCGACAACGCCGCCAGATCCGACACGTCCATGATTCGTTCCGATTTCTTGATCGTGTTGGTGGTGCGCTTCCCGTCGTGCGTGCTGGTCGTGTGCTCGCTGTATTCGTAGTCACCGATCAGCTCGGACAGGTCGCGAAGGAACGAGTTGGAGGCGTTACCGCCGCCGAATACACGGACGGTGGATGAGGCCCACAGCTGACCGAAGCCCGTCACGCCCCACACCTTCTCGCCCTGCTCCTGGGTCTGCAGGATGGTCACGGGCACGATGCCGCGAGAACCGTAGTGCGTGTACTTCTCAGGCAAGTCCGGGATGCGGCAGATGTTTCCCGCTTCGTCTAGAACGGCCATGAGGGGCCGTTTCAGCCGGCCCGAGGGCTCTTGCTTGGCGGCGTTCTCTGCGGCCGTCAAAACGGCACGAGTCATTGCGGCCAGCAGAGGGCCCGCGGATGCCGGTCCTTCTTCGCTGAACAGATAGAGGGTGTCAGCGGTGGCCGCGACGAACTGCTCGGGCTTGAATTCGCGTTGCCCGGTCTGCGGTTGCACCCATGCGCGAACGGAGTCCGATGACAGGAAACTAAGTGCCTGTCGGGCGTAGACAAAGACGCCTGAGCGTGTCCTCTCAGTCATCTCCTGCATTGCTTCGATTTCCGCGGCGATGTGCGGGTGGGTTTCCTCCACCGCAACGATCGGTGCGCGGTTGTTTTCCCGGTTCATCCATTCCAGAACGGTCGGGAGGTAATGCCCGGTTATCGCGGCCGCGAAGATGTACCGCGACATGAGAGTGCGCGCCGTTTTCGGGAAGAAAGGGTCGCTGGTGTCATCCGCGCCGAAGGTCGCCGATGCGAACACGTCGGCCAGAACGGCGGCGTCTTCGATCGTCTTAACGTTGGCCAGCGGGTCCCACCAGCAGTCATGGCCACGGTGTGCTGACGCGAGCCGTTGGGGGTCGAACACAAACACCGTGCCGATCGCGCTCCGCGCGGCCGACGTCTCGTTGAGGATGTCGGGTTTCACCGACGTGACGAGAAGACACCCTGGCGCCGCGAGAACGTTCGGGATCACGATGGACGCCGACTTCTCCCGTCGTGGCCCCGCAATCACGGACACGGTGTCTTCGTACGATGCCCGCACGGGCACCCGGCCGGCCACGGTGTGGCCGACGGTTACGCCGACGAACTCGTCGGAGACACCCATTCGGCGGTGACGTTTACGCAGTGCCTTGGGCAGCAGTGCCGCGATCGCGCGTCCCGTGCCCATGTAGGGCGCGGCCTTGTCCGCGGGGGCGCGGCGACGGCTGGCGCGGACGGTGAAGAAAATCACCGTCGCGATCACGGCGACGACGATCACCCCCACGAGAATGGCTGCGGTTGTGTGTGCGCCGGTCCACGGGTTGCCCTCCCGAACGTAGGTAACGGGGTTGACCAGCCCCTTCCCTGTGCCTGATAGCCATGCGGCGATCGTCCACACGCTCATCAGTCCGACAATCACCCAGATTGCCAGGAGAACGGCGACCAGAGGGCCGGTGGTGTCTGTTTTGCGGCTTACGGCTGACATGTCAGGCTCCTCGTCTTTCGTCGCTGTGCAGGCGTTGTGCGCGGAAACGTTCGTCGGTGATGTGGAAACCCTTTTGGGTCGGCGTCTGGATCATCTTCACCGCGACCCCCGGACGGCCTTCCACCTTGAAGAGGATCTTTCCCGCGCCGGGAGGCGGGGCAGAGGACTTCGCGCCCGCGAGGGGTTTCTTCCCCCAGCTCCTGGCCGCATTGAAGCTGGCGACCATACGGATTTCCTTGTCGGTGAGAGGCTTCACTTTCGCCAGCTCCTCCACGTCGTCTTTTGTCAGAGCCATTAGCCCCAGCAGGCCGCTTCGTTCGGCGAGGCCGCGGGCTTTTTCACGGTCTTCCGGGTTGGGGAGAGAGAGCATGTCTTTCGGGGAGTGAGTGATCTTCATCTCCGCCGTTCCCACCGACCGGTTCGAGCGGGACAGGGCGTCTACCTGGTCGACGATGCCGGGGGTTGACCGGATCGGGTACCAAAACTCATCCATCAGGGTGGTGTAACCGCTCCACGTCACGGCGGGCTTGTAGGTATCGCCGGCGGCGGCCGCTTCGGCCTGCAGCTGGGTTTCGTGCTTGGCCAACTCCCAGTGCGCGTCGATCGAGTCCATTCCGAGCGACCACGACATGAGCATGGCCGTCGAAAGCAGAGCGGTCGCGCTGGCTGGGATTGACGAGGTGTCGAAGCAGAACCCGCCCCGGTTGCCGGGGTCGATTTCGATTGACTCCGTGCCGCCGAGGAGACGGCCGAGGTCGCCGGACAGCATGGCTTCGATGGAGTCGCCCAAGTCCGAGTACTTCGCGTCAAACCCTTCCGCGTTGCGTTGCCGAGTCAGGGAGAGAACGTGTTCCGAGGGTTCCCGGAACACCCGGCCTAGGTCTCGGGTGACCGGCGAATCGTTGCGGTCGAGGATGCTCTGCACAAGCGCTTCGACAACAGCGTCTTCCATGTCAGACAGCGGCGCGCCGCGGCTCACACGCAACGCGAGCTGCGCCTGCTTCACGACTTTCCACGTCGCGAGCTCGCGCAGCTCCTCCCCCGTCTTGCCGCCGATACGTTCCGCAGCTTTGCCGAGGGGACCGAGCGACAGAAGGTTCAGCTGATGGCGGGCGTTCGGACCAAACTCGAATACTGACCCGCCAGCTTGCTCGACCAGCGGCGTGTGTTCCCCACGCTTGAGAGGGTTGAAGATCGCCGGGACCAGACCCCGCGCCATCATCCCAAGAGTCATCGTCTGCGCGGTCGAGGACTTCCCCACACCGTTGATCCCAAACAGGAACATCGACGGTGACGAAATCACACCCTCCATATAGAACGCGTGATGATCGAGCGCCACAGCCGTGTGCGACTGCAGGTCCGTTCCACAGGGTGCGCCAGAAACCGGCCGGGCGGTGCCGGCGGTGAACGGGTAAATGCCGTTCGCTTGGACCGATGAGCCGTACCACATCGGTGCGGACGGAACACGGCTCCAGCGGCCGCCTCCGTGGCCTGCGTAACCGGTCGGTGTCAGTGGGCGAGGCCGTGACCTCATCCACGCGGGCATGCGCTTCATACGATCCCCTTCATTGCTGTTTCGACCTGTGTTTCGTGCTGCCACGGCAGAATGCCCAGTGGCAGAGTGGTGTGGAACGCAGGGCCGGCGTCGTACTCGCAGAACCGGAACGCCAACGACGACTGCTGCAGCAGGCTTTTCAGCTTCGTCAGCGCCTCACGGTAGGCGCGGTCATCCGGCTCGAAGGTGACCGTGACGGCCATCGAGAACCGCGTGACCGATGCACCTTCGGTCACTTCGTCCTCGAGTTTTTCCGCCTGCGTCACCTTTTTTTGGTCCTTCGCTGTGCGGCGAGCTTTCGCGGTCGCCACGGTGGAGGCGGCCGCTCCCATCTGTTCGACCAACTGCGTCGTTTTCTCCGGCGGCACCGGACGATAGAACAGGGCCACACGCTTCCGAAGGAACCGGTCAGAGGGGCGGAATAGCCCCGCCAGGGTGTCTTCGGTGATGTGCCGGCGCGGCGGCGCGAGCACAAGCGCTGTCATCGACGCGACGCCATCGTGCAGGCACACACGCTTGCCGCTGTCATCGAAGTAGTCAGGGCCAGCCTCCGTTACCCGCAGGCCGGAATGCAGCCCCCGTAGCGCGTCGCTGGCGTATTCCGTTGACCGTTCCGGGCTGTAGGCCACGCGCACTGCTTCAGCGAGAATCTCGCTCGTCGCGATCGATACCGTGCCGCCGCCGGCGTCGGTTAACGCTTCCACCTGGTACGGCAGTTTCGCGGCCACCTCGGCCACGGCATCTTCCGTCGTGGTCGCCAGCGACGGAATCGACCAGGACATCGTGACCCACGTCGAAACTTCCGAGTACCGGCCGGGAAGTTCTTCGCCCGCTTCCATGCTGTGCCGGCGCGCGACCTCGGGAGCGTCCGGGTCGATGTCAGACACAATTCGCTCGACCAGTGGCCCCTTGTCCCGCAACGCACCGTCTACGACGACCGTCGCGCCGGCGAGGGCATCCTCCGCCGACAGCGACGCCAACCACCCGCCATAGGACACCACATCGGCGTCCACCTTGCTCTGCGTGTGCATGTCTGTGCCATCGGCGTTGCAGGAGAACACCGCGGTCAGTGTCTTCGTCTTCGGGTTGTGAAGCAGCGTGAACGGCTCTCCGAAACCATCGGTCCCGTCGATCTCCTTCACATGCGCGAGGACTCCCGGCAGGGACGTAAGAGCGTCCGCCGGCAGGGTCGAAAATAGGCCCGAGTTGAACGTCGCCTCTCCTCGTTCGGCACGGCGCACCCCCGAAATCGCGGCCGAGAGACGCTCAGCGATCGTGCGGCCTGTCGTGTCACCGCCGAATCGGATAATAAACACCAGCTCGAATAACAGCGCTGCAACGACGACGATGAGGCCGGCAACGAACCACCCGCGCACGAACGTCATGGCCATAAGCGTGAGGGCTCCGACCAGGACAAACCAGCCAGGGAGCGTTAGGCCGCCGAGCGTGGCCCGGTTCGTGGGAATCCACACTCCAAAACGAACGCGTTGCTGTGTCTCGTCGGTCATTTGAACAGCCCTCCGTCGTCGGTGTACGGAGGCAGGTGTGGTGCAGTGATGGTCACGTTGACACGTCGGCCCGCCATTACGGGATTACGCAGCAAGCGCGCGACTGCAGCCGAGTACCGTTTCGCGCCCTTCGCGTCTAAGAGGCCCAGGCCGCCGCTGATGGTGATGGTTACGGTTTCTGTGTTCTTACTCATCGATCATTTCCCCCACTCCGCGACTCCCGCTGGGGATCGCATTACCCAAATCTCGTGCTGTGTCCCACCCTGAGCGGCCGGAACTCGAAGAGCTTCCGCTACCCGAGCCCGAAGGCGAAGACCCCGAGGAACCGCCGGACCCGGAAGGCCCACCCGACCCCGAAGACCCGCCGCCACCGGCCGGCCCGGAACCGCCGGCAGAACCAGCAGCACCAGCCGGGCCGGCTGATCCGGCTCCGCCTGCAGCTGTCGATGAACCGGCCGCGGCCGCACTCGATGTGCCGGCAGACTTTGCCGCTGCACCCGCGGCCGGTGCCGCGGCGCCACCGGTTGCAACTGCCGATCCGACCGCGACGCTGGTCACCAGGGCGGTGCGAGCCCCGCTCGCTGCCATCGCGCCGGCACTTGCCCGGCCCATCGCCGAGGTGACCGGCACCACCAGGCGCATCAGCGCCGGCAAAGCGAAGATCGCCAGGACGAAGATCGCGACGCCGATCATTGCCCCTTCAACGCCATCGCGTCCCTCACGGAACTTGATGGCTAGGCCGTAGAGCGACGCGGCGACGGGCGAGTACAGCAGGAACGCCAGGAGCCAACCTGTCGTCTTCTCAAACATGCCCTCGTGGCGTTCGAACATTGCGCCGGCGGCCGTGAGCGGCCAGAACGGCAGCAACACCGACACTGCAACGGCACGCAGGATCATGATGATCCACTGGACGATGATCGCGAACACGCCCAACAGGCCGAAGATCAGTGCCAGCGCAATGTTCGCGCTGAACGTCGCCTCGTCCCATAGGAGGTTAGGGGCGCTCCCCCCGTTTGCAGCCTCGAGAATCGATTTCGCCAACGCGTTCGATCCGGTCTGCATGACGCTAAAGAACGTCACGCCAGCAACCGAGATGAGAATCGCACGGAGGAACCGTTTCGCGGCATCGGCGGCGACGTCGCCACGAGCAAGAAGCGCCGTGCGAACACCGGCGATCATCAACCCGAGAGCGAGAAGGAACGCTTGAACCGGCATGGTGATCCCAGCGAACCAATCGGCGGTGTAACCGCCCACGATCCCGTCGAGCCCTGACGTGATCCACGACGTGAAGAAACCCGTCCACATGTCGTTCGCGCCCTGCATCAGATCCCGAGCAAAATTCTCAAGCTCACCTTGGGCTATGGAACCGACGGTGCAGTCGATGAGGTTAGCCGGATCGAAGCAGTTCTCATCCATTGCTCGCACCTGCCCAAGGGGTGAATTCGCCCTCGCTGACATCCGAAGCCTGACCCGTTGAACCTGTATCGAGCGGCTTCACTTTCCAGTCGCCGCCTTCCCAAATGAGCGGCACAGGTAAGCCCCGGAAACCCGTAGGGCTCGCGGGTACACGAAGGATGACGCGCACCAAGGTGCGATCGCCGTCGTACTCCTCAATTTGGAATCCTGCGATCGACACTCCGCTGGATGCGATCTGCTGCGTCAGCCGTGATTCCGTGTTTTCGTCCAGCTGCGAGAGCATGGCTTTCTTACCGGGTGAGTCAGCGACATAAAATTCCGTTGCTTCAAGGGGTGTGTGGTCCACCTGTGAGAAAACGAAAGTTACTGCCGCCAAAGACGCCCCAACCGGTGAATGCTCAAAGCACGCCGCGAAACCCTTTGTCACGGCCGTTGGACCGACCGAATCGGACACGGGCCAGGTGACGCCTTCTTTCGCCTCCCAGCGGAGGTCTGAGGGCACGTCGCGCTCGTCGCTGGCCGGTGCCGCACATCCGACCGCGCCGACAGCAGAGGTCTCGGTCGGCGCAGACGTTGGCCGCTGCGTCTGTTCCGTAGACGGTTCAGGTGTGTCCGACGGAACTAGGAAGATGACTAGCGCCGCGATGATCGCGACCACCAGCACGCCGATCGACAGCCAAAGGGTGATCTTGCTCGTAGATGCCTTTGTCATCAGAAACTCCAATCGAGGGCAAAGCTTGGGCTACTGACGGATACGAAGGCGACGCCCGTTAGGGCCAAGATGCCCACACCTGCGCCGACCAGGTAGACCCGCATCAAATCGAGGTCGCTATCCCGGCTCCGCCAGCTCAGAAAAATGGCGCGCGCTACTGCGGCGACTACTGCCACAACCAGCGCTCCGACGACGACCCAAAAGAGCGCGATCACTGGACGCACCCTTCGGGAGCCTGCAGGAAGATCGAGACGATCCCCGAGGCGGCACCGATCAGAACAACGCCGGCAATCCACCAGGCGAGCGAACGGAGCATTTCACCGCCGTCACCGCGGCGGGATGAGAAGAACATGCCAATGCCGATCATGATCAAAGCGATCACGGCCATGGCCACGGCCACGAGCTGCGTCCAGAACTTCGCGGTATCGAGCGCGTTCTGAGCGTCGACAGGCAAGCAGTAAGGCGCTGCGACGAAGGTGTCTACGGCGCTGGTAACGAGTTCAATCATGGTGTGTCCTTCCAGTTGCCGCGGATCGCGGCTTCGGTCTTCGCTGCGACTTTTGCCACAGCTGCGGTTTTGTTGATCGTGAGAGTGCCGCGTAGTGCCGGCACCCAGGGGACGCGAATGATCGGGGCGACGCCGGACAGTACTCGGATGCCGCGCCGAACATCGGCCGGCACCTTCCCCGGCGCATCAGCGACCATCAAGATCGCGCCGGCGCGGTGAGTGAATGCTTTGCTCGTCTCGACGCCCTGCAGTGTGGTGCGGGCGACGAGGAGAATGCGGCCGTCGTAGGAGGTCGGGTCATCTATCTCCGCACCGTGAAGCAGCTCGGCCCAGGTGGTGACGCCTGCCCCTGGATGAGCGCCGTACAGTGCCCACCCGTCGGGCATCACACGCCCGACACTCGGCGCCGCCATCACTAGTCGAGGCGGGCGGAGCCACTGCAACGCGGCCGGGTTAGAGAAACCGTTCGCCGTGATGGCCCCGTCAGCTGCGAGTGTCAGCGTGAAGCGTTCCTGGCCAGCAGGGCGCACGTCGATGTCGCGGGGCTCGGACCCGAGCGGGCCGCCCACGAGTTGTTCCAGAAGGAACGACGACGGATCAACGCCTGCGGCGACCTCGACAGTTCGGCCCTCAACCGTCCACATTGGGCCGTTGAGCTGAGCAATGACGGCCGCCGGCCGTGCTGTCAGATCAGAGGCCATCAATGATCGCCGCCGTCGCTGCCAGGTACGCGCGCTGAGTCGCGGGTGCAAGGTTCTCGTACACAATGCGAGACCCGTTCAGTGCCTCGTCGTAGGGCACCACGACCACTTCCCGCACATAGTGCTTGAAGTGCTCGATGGTCTGTTCGCGGTTCTCCTCGCTCGCCCGGTACTCGTCGCTGTTCTTGCGCGCCTTCCGCGCTGGCTCCGAAAGAATCAGGATGCCGCGCGACAGCTTCTCTTCCAGGCCCTGCGCCACGAGGATGTCTACGGTCGCGGCAAGCTTCTTGGTGGAGTCCTTTTTGTTCAGGGCCACCAGG
>NZ_MTQL01000004.1 GCF_001984125.1 Leifsonia sp. ALI-44-B
GTGCGGGCGCGACGGGCCGTGCGCTCGTGGCCCACCCGGGCATCGACAAGGTCGCCTTCACAGGTTCGACGGCCGTGGGCCGCGAGATCGCGCGCACCATCGCGGGCACCGCGAAGCGCGTCACGCTCGAACTCGGCGGCAAGGCCGCCAACATCGTCTTCGACGACGCGCCCATCGACGAAGCCGTCGAGGGCATCGTCAACGGCATCTTCTTCAACCAGGGCCACGTGTGCTGTGCCGGCTCGCGCCTGCTCGTGCAGGAATCGATCCACGACGAGGTCATCGAGCGCCTGAAGCGCCGCATGTCTACGCTGCGCGTCGGCGACCCGCTCGACAAGAACACCGACGTCGGCGCCATCAACTCCCGCGAACAGCTCGACCGTATCCGCGCGCTGAGCGACCAGGGTGAGGCCGAAGGTGCCGAGCGCTGGAGCCCCGACTGCGAGTTGCCGACCGACGGATTCTGGTTCAAGCCCACCATCTTCACGGGCGTGTCGACGAGCGACACTATCGCGCGCGAAGAGATCTTCGGGCCCGTGTTGTCGGTCCTGACGTTCCGCACCCCGGCCGAGGCCATCGCCAAGGCGAACAACACGCCCTACGGCCTCTCGGCGGGCATCTGGAGCGACAAGGGAAGCCGCATCCTGGCCGTGGCCGACAAGCTGCGCGCCGGCGTGATCTGGGCGAACACGTTCAACAAGTTCGACCCGTCGTCGCCGTTCGGCGGCTACAAGGAATCGGGCTACGGGCGTGAGGGCGGCAAGCACGGGCTCGGCGCCTATCTCGCGACCGCGGCATCCGTGACGTCGCTGCCCTCGAGCATCGCCCCCTCTGTGCCCGCCGAGCTGACGACGCCCGCCGAGCCGACCGCCGCCGCACAGGCACCCACGACCGAGACCACCACCGCCCCGAACGGAGCAGCAGAATGAGCCGCCTGACCGTGCCCAAGACGTACAAGCTCTACATCGGCGGCAAGTTCCCGCGCAGCGAGTCCGGCCGCACCTACGAGGTGCGGGCGGCCGACGGCGGGTTCCTCGCCAACGCCGCCAAGGCCTCGCGCAAGGATGCCCGCGATGCCGTGGTCGCCGCGCGTGCCGCGGTATCCGGATGGTCAGGTGCAACGGCCTACAACCGCGGGCAGGTGCTCTACCGTATCGCCGAGCTGCTCGAGGGGCGTCGCGCCCAGTTCATCGACGAGATCGTGCAGGTCGAAGGCGTCTCGCAGGCCGAGGCCGCCGCGCAGGTCGACGCGGCCATCGACCGCTGGGTCTGGTACGCCGGCTGGGCCGACAAGTACCAGCAGGTCACGGGCAACGCCAACCCCGTGTCGGGCCCGTACTTCAACCTGAGCGTCGCCGAGCCCACGGGTGTCGTGGCCGTCATCGCGCCCCAGGAGAACAGCCTCATCGGCCTGGTCGGCGTCGTCGCCCCGGCTCTCGTCGCGGGCAACACCGTCGTGGTCGTGGCCTCAGAGACCGCGCCCCTGTCGGCCATCAGCCTCGCCGAGGTGCTCGCGACGAGCGATGTGCCCGGGGGAGTCGTCAACATCCTCACGGGTTCGCCCGCCGAGATGGCGCCGTGGCTCGCCGGTCACGCCGACGTCAACGCGATCGACCTGACGGGTGCGACCGAGCTCGACTGGGTCGACCTCGAGATCGCGGCCGCCGAGACGCTCAAGCGCGTGCTGCGGCCCGCCGGCGGGGTGGATGCCGCAGCCCCCGCCCTCGAGCGCATCACGTGGCTCACCGAGACGAAGACCGTCTGGCACACCAAGGCGCTCATCTAGCGCAGCCGGCCGCAGCCGGGCGTACCCGCGCCGCATCCCGCCGCCGCGCTCCGCGCACCCCTCGACGGCCCCGCCCCGTGCTCGCATGCACAGGTCGGGGCCGTCGTCAACGCACCCGGCGGTGTCGGTCGTCGCGCGTAGGGTCGGAACATGGACCAGCCACACGCATCTTCCCGCCACATCCTCGTCACCGGAGCGACCGGTTACATCGGCGGGCGCCTGGTTCCGCGCCTGCTCGAGGCGGGCCACACCGTCACGGTGCTCGCGCGCAGTCCGCAGAAGCTGAGCGACGTGCCGTGGGCATCCGAGGTGACGGTCGTCGAGGGCGACCTCTCCGACCGCGAGGCCGTGCGGCGCGCGGTCGACGGCGTCGATGTCGTCTACTACCTCGTGCACTCCATGGGGCAGAAGGGCGACTTCGAGCAGGCTGATCGCGAGGCGGCCGCCACCATGGCCGAGGCATCGGCGCGCGCCGGTGTTGCGCGCATCGTCTACGTGGGCGGGCTGCATCCCGACGACCCCGATCTGTCGCGCCACCTGCGCTCCCGTGTCGAGGTGGGCAATGTGTTCCTCGAGTCTTCGGTGCCTTCGATCGTCTTGCAGGCAGGCGTCGTGATCGGTTCGGGCTCGACCTCGTTCGAGATGATCCGGCACCTCACCGATGTGCTGCCCTACATGCCCGCGCCCAAGTGGGTGCGCAACAAGATCCAGCCCATCGCCGTGCGCGATCTGCTCTACTACCTGGTCGAGGCGGCCGTCGTGCCGGGCGAGATCAACCGCACGTTCGACGTGGGCGGCCCCGACGTGCTGCGCTACGGCCAGATGATGAACGGCTACGCCCTCGAGGCCGGTCTGCGCCAGCGCGGCATCGCGGCCCTGCCCGTGCTCACTCCGTGGCTCGCGTCGCAGTGGGTCAACCTCGTCACACCCGTGCCGCGCTCGCTGGCCGTGCCGATCATCGCGTCGCTGCAGCAGAACTGCGTCATGCGCGAACACGATATCGACGGCGTCATCCCGCGCCCGCCCGAGGGTCTTCTCACCTACCGCCAGTCGGTGCGCCTGGCGCTGCAGCGCGTGAAAGACGGCGAGGTCGAGACCAGCTGGCGCAACGCCTCGGTCGAGGGCGCGCCGAGCGATCCGCTGCCGAGCGACCCCGACTGGGCCGGGCACACGGTCTGCATCGACAAACGCCAGCAAGAGACGGATGCCTCGCCCGCCGAGCTCTGGCGCGTCATCGAGGGCATCGGCGGCGAGAACGGGTGGTACTCCTTCCCGCTGGCCTGGGCCATCCGCGGCTGGATGGACCGCATCGTCGGGGGAGTGGGCCTCCGCCGCGGCCGCAGCAACCCCGCGCGCCTCAACACGGGCGACGCCCTCGACTTCTGGCGCGTCGAGCACATCGAGCGCGGCCGCCTGCTGCGCCTGCGCGCCGAGATGCGGGTGCCGGGTGGCGCCTGGCTCGAGATGGGTGTCGAACCGCGCGGCGACGGCGGATCGACCTACACGCAGCGCGCCGTCTTCTTCCCCAAGGGTCTGGGCGGCCGGCTCTACTGGTACTCGCTGGTGCCGTTCCACGGCGTGATCTTCACGGGCATGGCCAACCGCATCACGGCGGCGGCCCTCGCTCAGACGAAAAAGGATGCCCCGGCAAAGGAGGACGTCGCGGCCTGAGTCTCGGCGAGCCCGGCGCGGCACACTGGCGCGGCACACCGGCGCCACACCGGCGTCATCCAGGCCCCGCAGAGTAGACTCATCGTGCGCCCGTCGTTTGTGATGCCGAGCCGCGAGTCTTCTCGCGTTGATCGATCATCCCCGCGCCGCCCGCACTCATCGACCACCGGCCGCTCGGCCGGTACTTCGACTGCTCAGGAGGAGCATGCCGTACTCCGGCTTCGGCCAATCATCGGGGGGCCGTTCTGCCGGCTCCCGTTCGTCAGGGGGCCGTTCGACGGGCCGCGCCACCACACGTGGCGGTTCATCGGGCCGTTCGGGCCGCGGACAGGGTTCCCGCCAGTCGTCCCGTCACGACGACGCCGCGCCCATCATCCCGATCCTCGCCCGCAAGGTGCGCGAGGTCGAGGCCAAGGCGCAGAAGGGCAAGGTCGGCCCCACCAACCGCACCAAGTTCCAGGTCATCGCGTTCCTGGTGCGCGAAGAGCGCGCCAAGGTCAAAGCCGACCAGGAGATGGACCCGGCTATCCGCACCGAGCTGCTCAAGCGCCTCGACGGCGTGGCCACCATCCTCGCCAAGACCGCCGCGCGTGACACCTCGCTCATCACCCTGCTCGAGGCGGATGCCGCCACCACCCCCGTTGCCCAGAAGCTGCGCCGCGACTGGCTGCTCGAATCGGGCGCCGAGCTGAGCCCCGACGAGCTCATCATCACGACGACGAAGCCCGCACCCGCCGAGGTCGTCCCGCCCGAGCTCGCGCAGCGTCAGGTCATCCCGCAGTCGGTCAAGGCGCGTCAGCTCGCCAACCCGTTCCTGCCGCCCGACTTCAGCAAGGTGCAGCCCACCGAGGCCCCCCGTCGTCGCCTCGACGGCTGGGAGCTCATGGGCCCGCTCTACAAAGCCTTCGAGATGGGATCGGGTGGGTCCGTCGCGTCGATGGAGCTGCCAGAGGCCCCCAAGCTCGACCGCATCTCGCCCCCCGGCCGCGAGGTCATGAAGCACCAGGCGCGTTTCGTCGAGAGCGTGCGCCTCGGCCACCGCAGCTTCCTGCTCGCCGATGAGCCCGGCCTCGGCAAGACCGCGCAGTCGGTCCTCGCCGCCTCGGTGGCCGACGCCTACCCCCTGCTCGCCGTCGTGCCCAACGTCGTCAAGATGAACTGGGCGCGCGAGGTCGAGCGGTGGACGCCGAACCGCCGGGCCACCGTCATCCACGGCGATGGCGCCACGCTCGATGCCTTCGCCGACATCGTCGTCGTCAACTACGAGGTGCTCGACCGGCACCTCGCCTGGCTCGGCACCCTCGGGTTCCGCGGCATGGTCGTCGACGAGGCGCACTTCATCAAGAACCTGCACTCGCAGCGCTCGCAGCACGTGCTCAACCTGGCCAACCGCATCCGCAGCAATACGCCGGGCGGCGACCCGCTCATGCTGGCGCTCACGGGAACGCCGCTGATCAACGACGTCGAAGACTTCAACGCCATCTGGCAGTTCCTCGGCTGGGTCAAGGGCGACCGTCCCTCGCCCGAGCTCATGGAGCGGCTCGAAGAGACGGGTCTCACGCCCGCCGACCACGGCTTCTATCCCGCGGCCCGCACGGCCGTCATCGACATGGGCATCGTGCGCCGGCGCAAGACCGACGTGGCGAAGGACCTGCCCGACAAGCTCGTGGCCGATCTGCCCGTCGAGCTCGACGACGAGGTGGGTCGCAGCATCCGCCAGGCCGAGCGCGAGCTGGGCGACCGCCTGCGCGCCCGCTACGACCGCATCATCGAGGCGCGCCCCGACCGCCCCGACCGCATCACGCGCTTCGGCGAGCCCGACGAAGACATCATGCGCCTCGTGGCGCAGGGTGAACTCGACGAGGCCAAGGGCTCGGGCGGCGCCGAGAACGTCTTCACCATGGTGCGCAAGATCGGTCAGGCCAAGGCCGGGCTCGCGGCCGATTACACGGCTCAGCTCGTTCGTTCGGTCGGCAAGGTCGTGTTCTTCGCCAAGCACATCGACGTCATGGACACGGCCGAGCGCGTCTTCGCCGAGCGCGGCCTCAAGACCGTCTCGATCCGAGGCGACCAGACGACGCCCGTGCGCCAGAACGCCATCGACGCATTCAACGGCGACCCCGACGTGCAGGTGGCGGTGTGTTCGCTGACCGCCGCCGGCGTGGGCCTCAACCTGCAGGCCGCCTCGAACGTCGTGCTCGCCGAGCTCAGCTGGACGGCCGCCGAGCAGACGCAGGCCATCGACCGCGTGCACCGCATCGGCCAGGGCGAACCCGTCACGGCGTGGCGCATCATCGCGGCGCACACCATCGACACCAAGATCGCCGAGCTCATCGACTCGAAGCAGGGTCTCGCGGCCCGCGCCCTGGACGGCAGCGATCAGGATGTCGCGTCGAGCGATTCGGTGCAGCTCAACGCCCTCATCCACCTGTTGCGGTCGTCGTTCGAGGTCATCTAGTGGCGGGGCGCACCTCACGCCCGGCCGCGGGTGGCGGCGACGAGCGCAAGAGCGCGTTCCAGCGCGGACGGGAGGCGGCGGCGCGGGGCGACTCGTTCCGTTCGGGATCGGGCTCACGTTCCGGCTCCAGTGCTGGCTCCAGTGCCAGTTCCGGCGCGCGCGGTCGCGGCCGCACGCCCGAACCGATTCCGACGCGCCCGGCGCTCGCGCCCGCCCTCGTGGCGGCCATCGCGCTGTTCGCGGGTGTCGCCCTCATCGGCAACACGTGGTTCGTCGTCATCCTCTATGTCGTGGCCATCTTCGCCGCAATCATGGCCGTCTATGCGGTCCAGGCGGGCAAGCCGTTCTGGCTCGCGCTCTTCGTGCCCGTCATCGCGCTGTGGAACCCGATCTTCCCGTTGCCCTACGCGGACTGGTTCGCGCAGAGCGAGGGGCTGCCGTGGATCGTCGCCCAACCGGTCGCGGCCGTGCTGCTCGTCGTCGCGGGCATCTTCATCCGGGGCGAGCGCATTCCCGAACGGGACTGAGCGCGAGCATCCATCGCACGCACGCACGCACGCACGCAACGAAAAAGGGCCCATCGCACACGCGATCGGCCCTTTTTCGTCACCGGGGAACTACACGCCGAGGCGCTGCTTCACCTCGATGACGGACGGGTTCGTGGCGGTCGAGCCATCGGGGAAGATGACGGTGGGCACGGTCTGGTTGCCGCCGTTGGCCTTCTCGACGATCTCGGCCGTGCCGGGGACCTCTTCGATGTTGACCTCGGTGTAGCCGATTCCCGCCGACGTCAGCTGCTGCTTCAAGCGGTTGCAGTAGCCGCACCACGAGGTGCTGAACATGGTGATGGTTCCGTTTTCGGGGGTGTAATCCATGATGTCGATCCTCTCAGACGCTGGGGCGCGCTATCTTGGTTGAAGCGCAGAAGCTGCCTCTTTCATTCCCCCAGCACTAGAGGAACAGAACTTTATGAGAATTGGTGTGCTCACCAGCGGTGGAGATTGTCCGGGACTCAACGCGGTCATCCGCGGGGCCGTGCTCAAGGGCACGAAGATCTACAACCAGGAGTTCGTCGGCATCCGCGACGGCTGGCGGGGGGTCGTCGAGGGTCTGACGATGCCGCTCGACCGGCACAGCGTGCGCGGATTGTCGAAGCAGGGCGGCACGGTGCTCGGCACGAGCCGCACCAACCCGTTCGAGGGCCCGCACGGCGGCCCCAAGAACGTGCAGGCCACGCTCGACCGCCTCGGCATCGACGCGCTCATCGCCATCGGCGGCGAAGGCACCCTGGCCGCGGCCAAGCGCCTCACCGACGAGGGCCTCAAGATCGTGGGCGTTCCGAAGACCATCGACAACGACCTCGACGCCACCGACTATTCGTTCGGGTTCGACACGGCCGTCGAGATCGCCACCGAGGCCATCGATCGCCTGCGCACGACGGGCGAGTCGCACAAGCGTTGCATGGTGGTCGAGGTCATGGGCCGCCACGTCGGCTGGATCGCGCTGCACGCCGGCATGGCCGCCGGGGCCCACGCCATCCTCATTCCCGAGCGCCCTCAGTCGGTCGACCAGATCTGCGACTGGGCGAAGAGCGTCGCCGACCGCGGCCGCGCGCCCGTCATCGTCGTGTCAGAGGGCTTCACGCTCGACACCATGGAATCGGCGCACTCCGAGAAGGGTCTCGACGCCTTCAACCGCCCCCGCCTCGGCGGCATCGGCGATGTGCTCGCGCCCATCATCGAGGAGCGCACGGGCATCGAGTCGCGCTCGACCGTTCTCGGTCACCTGCAGCGCGGCGGCGTCCCGAGCGCCTACGACCGCGTGCTGTCGACGCGCCTCGGCATGGCGGCGATCGACTCGGTCATGAACGGCGAGTGGGGCACCATGGTGGCCCTCCGCGGCACCGAGCTCGTCAACGTTCCGTTCGCCGACGCCCTCGGCGGGTTGAAGAAGGTTCCCGCGGCGCGCTACGACGAGGCCGCGATCCTCTTCGGTTGATCGGCGTCGTCACAGAACGGCTTGCTCACAGAACGGGCCCCGGATGCTTCAGCGTGACGCTGAGACATCCGGGGCCCGTTTCGTGCCGCTCGGCTCTTAGACCTCCGAGCTCGCCTCGTCGGCCAACCCCAGCACGTCGAGAATCCACGCGAGTTCATAGGCGCGCTCGTGCCAGGCGTTGTAGCGCCCGCTCACGCCGCCGTGCCCGGCGCTCATCTCGGTCTTGAGCAGCACGGGCGCCCCGACCTCGCGCAGGCGCGCCACCCACTTCGCGGGCTCGACGTAGAGCACGCGCGTGTCGTTGATGCTCGTCACGGCCAGGATGCGCGGGTATTTCACGTCGTCGCGCACGTTCTCATACGGGCTATAGGACTTCATATAGGCATACACGTCGGCGTTATCGAGCGGGTTGCCCCATTCATCCCATTCGATGACCGTAAGGGGCAGCGACGGGTCCAGGATGCTGGTCAGCGGGTCGACGAACGGCACGGCCGCCAGAATGCCCGCGAAGGTCTCGGGCGCCAGGTTCGCGACGGCGCCCATGAGCAGGCCCCCCGCGCTGCCACCCTCGGCGACGAGTCGCTCGGGCGTCGTGTAGCCGGCCTCGATGAGGTGGTTCGCGGCATCCACGAAGTCGGTGAACGTGTTCTTTTTCGTGAGCGTCTTGCCGTTCTCGTACCAGGTGCGGCCCATCTCGCCGCCGCCGCGCACATGCGCGATGGCGAAGACGACGCCGCGGTCGAGCAGCGAGAGCCGGGCGACCGACATCGACGGATCCATGCTGGCCTCGTAGGAGCCGTAGCCGTAGAGCTCGAGCGGCGCGGGCAGCGTCACGCCCTTCTTCCAGACGAGCGAGATGGGCACACGCGTGCCGTCGGCCGCCGTGGCCCATTCGCGCTTCTGTTCGTAATCGGAAGCGTCGTAGCCGCCGCGAACGGGCTGCTGCTTCAACAGCACGCTCGTGCCCGTGACCACGTCGTAGTCGAAGACGGTGGAGGGTGTGACGAGGGAACCGTAGCCGTAGCGCACGGTGGGCTGCGACCACTCGGGGTTGGACGACGCGCCCACCGAGAACAGCGGTTCGTCGAACGACAGCTCGCGCGGCACGAGGTCGTCGATCGACGAGTCGGAGTCGATCGGCCACACGGCCAAGCGGGTGAGGCCGTCACGGCGGTAGCCGAACAGCAGGTGCTTCTCGAACGCCTCGACGTCCTCCAGGCGCACATCGTCGCGGTGGGGGAGGACGGCGCGCGCATCGGCGGGACCCGTTCCGGGGTTCGACGGCGGCACCGTCACGAGCTCGAAGTTCAGCGCTCCGTCGTTGTGCAGGATGAGGAGGTGGTCTTCGCCCCCGATCACGGCGTGCTCGACCGAGTATTCGACGTCGTCGCGTCGAGGCCACACGACCGTTGCCTCGCCCTCGGGGTCGGCGGCGTCGAGCAGGTGCCACTCGCTCGTCACGCTCGACGACGACACGAACACGATGTATTTGCCCGAACGGGTCGTGCCGGCGCCCACCCAGAAGCTCTCGTCGGGTTCGGTGAAAACGGCCACATCGTCGGATGCCGCGCTGCCCACCCGGTGACGCCACACGGTGTCGGGCCGCCAGCTGTCGTCGACGGTCGTGTAGAAGATGTAACGTCCGTCGGGCGAGAACGACGCCCCGTGGAACGTGTTGGGGATCTCGTCTGGCAGGTTCTGCCCGGTCTCGAGGTCGCGGATCTTGAGCGTGAACCGCTCGTCGCCCGACGTGTCGACGCCGTAGGCGAGGTAGCGCCCGTCGAGCGACACGTCGTAGGAGCCGATCGAGAAGAAGTCCGAGCCGGCCGATTCGACGTTGCCGTCGAGCAAAATCTGTTCGCCCGGAACGGGTTCGCCGGCGACGAGCTGCGGCGGCGTCCAGTCGTTCGGCGAGTCGAGCGGAGCGCGGCAGTTCAGCGTGTACTGCTGCCCCTCGACGCTCCGCGAGTAGTACCACCACGAGCCCTCGCGCACGGGAACGCTCAGGTCGGTCTCCTGCGTGCGGCTCTTGATCTCGTCGAAGATGCGCCCGCGCAGGCCCTCGAGGTGCGCGAGCTGCTGCTCGGTGTAGGCGTTCTCGGCCTGGAGGTGGCCGATGACGGCGGGGTCTTCTTTGTCGCGCAGCCACTCGTACGGGTCGATCACGGTGTCGCCGTGGTGTTCGCGGGTGCTCGGTCGTCGGGCCGCGGTGGGCGGCGTCAGTTCTGGCATGACTTAAAGCTAGTCCGCTCGGGCGCGCTCGTCCGATCGCGCAAGGGGCTGTGCGCTCCGCTCGGGCGGGCATAGTGTCGTTTTCATGACGACTATTCCGGTTCATGCACTCAACGACGGCAACCAGCTTCCGGCCATCGGCTTCGGAACCTACCCCCTGAAGGGCGACGAGGGCGCGGATGCCGTGGCCAGCGCCCTCTCGTTCGGCTACCGTCTTCTCGACACCGCGGTCAACTACCGCAACGAGGATGCCGTGGGGCGCGGCATCCGCCAATCGGGTCTGCCGCGCGACGAGGTGCAGGTCACGACCAAGCTGCCGGGCCGCCACCACGCCTACGAGGATGCGCTGCGCTCGTTCGAGGAGTCGCGCAAGCTTCTCGGCGTCGAATACGTCGACCTCTACATCATCCACTGGCCGAACCCGTCGGTCGGCAAGTTCGTGGATGCCTGGAAGGCGCTCGTGACCCTGCAGAACGACGGCCTCGCCCGCTCGATCGGCGTGTCGAACTTCACCCCCGAGCACATCGGCCAGATCGTGGATGCGACGGGCGTCGTGCCCGCGGTCAACCAGATCGAGGTGCACCCCTACTTCCCGCAGGAGGAGCTCATCGCCTTCCACCGCGAGCACAACATCCTCACCGAGGCGTGGTCGCCGCTCGGCAAGGGTTCGGCACCGGGGGAGGAGCAGGTGGTGCAGGATGCCGCCGCCGCCCATGGCGTGAGCCCGGCCCAGGTCCTGCTGCGCTGGCACACGCAGCGCGGCGTCGTGCCCATCCCGAAGTCGTCGAAGCCCGAGCGCCAGCGCGAGAACCTCGACATCTTCGGCTTCGAGCTGACCGACGACGAGGTCTCGGCCATCACGGCTCTCGGCCGCGCGGACGGACGCCTCTTCGGGGGTGACCCGAACACGCACGAAGAGCAGTAGACCACCGAGCGGGAGGCGATGCATCCCGCAACTGCCCGGGTCGGCGCACATATCGGCGCATATGCCGAGTGTGCCGCCCCGGGCGGTGTCATGCCCGCCGGTGGTCCCGTCAAAGTTGACGCCCGCCGCGCGGGGTGTAAGTATCAATACGGCCTCGCCAATTGGCAACCTCACCCGCACGAATTCTCCCCGAACTTTGGGTGAACGGTGCGTGGCGGGGGCGTCCCGACCCAGAGAATCGTGCCGGTGGATATCACCCTCATTGTTGTACTCGTCGTAGCGTTCGCGCTCTTCTTCGACTTCACGAACGGTTTCCACGACACCGCGAATGCGATGGCCACGCCCATCGCCACCGGTGCCATGAAGCCCAAGGTCGCCGTCGGTCTCGCCGCCATCCTCAACCTGGTGGGAGCCTTCCTCTCCACCGAGGTGGCCAAGACCATTTCCGGTGGCCTGATCAAAGAGGGCGACGGTGGCGTGCTGATCACGCCAGAGCTCATCTTCGCCGGCCTCATCGGCGCCATCGTCTGGAACATGGTCACCTGGCTCTTCGGGCTGCCTTCCTCCTCGTCGCACGCACTCTTCGGTGGCCTCATCGGTGCCGCCATCGTGGGCTTCAGCTTCGGCGCCATCGACTACGGCGTCCTGCTGTCCAAGGTCATCCTGCCCGCCCTCATCGCGCCCGTCACGGCCGGCCTGATCGCCTTCACGGCCACGCGCCTGGCCTACGCCATGACGCGCCGCTACGACGGCAAACCCGACGGCCGAGACGGTTTCCGTTACGGCCAGATCTTCACCTCCTCGCTCGTCGCCCTGGCGCACGGCACCAACGATGCGCAGAAGACCATGGGTGTCATCACGTTGACGCTCATCACGGTCGGCGCCCAGGCCGCCGGCACGGGCCCCGAGTTCTGGGTCATCGCGGTCTGCGCCCTGGCCATCGCGCTCGGCACCTACATGGGCGGATGGCGCATCATCAAGACGCTCGGAACGGGCCTCACCGACGTCAAACCCGCCCAGGGCTTCGCGGCCGAGACGGGCACGGCGGCCACCATCCTGGCCTCGTCGCACCTGGGCTTCGCGCTCTCAACCACGCAGGTCGCCTCGGGTTCGGTCATCGGCTCGGGTCTCGGTCGACGCGGCTCGAAGGTGCGCTGGGGCACGGCCGGCCGCATCGCACTCGGTTGGTTGCTCACCCTGCCCGCCGCCGGCATCGTTGGCGCGCTCGCGGCCCTGATCGCGCATCTTGGCCCCATCGGCATCGCTATCGACGCCGTTATCGGCATCGGCGTGATCCTCGGCATCTTCCTGCGCTCGCGCAAGGACAAGGTCGACCCGCATTCCGTCTCCGAGGTCGCGGCATCGGGTCAGGCCGTCAAGATCAAGCGGAACCCCAAGCCCAAGAAGGTGCGCAAATGATCGACTGGGGTGCGTTCCTCATCGTCTTCGTCTCGGCCATCATCGCGACGATCGTCGTCGTGGGCCTGTATTCGCTCGGGCTGCGGTTGCTGACACGCGCGGGCCGCGTGCCCGTCGTCGGCCCCGCCGAGTTCACCGACGCCATCACGGTCATCACCGAGGCCGAGGCGCAGCACGCCGCCAAGCGTGCGGCCAAGGCTGCCCGCAAGAACCCGCTCACCGACGCGCAGAAGAACGTGGCCCGCTTCGGCGCCTACCTGTGCTTCGCGGCGTGTGGCGCGGCCGTGCTCTATGGCATCTACCTGATCGTCCCGTACTTCCACCAGTAGTGCGTTGGCTTAACGAGAAGAGCGGATGCCGAGGCATCCGCTCTTCGCCGTTCGTGGCGTGTATCAGTCGGTGCCGCGCACGCGACCGATGGCGTTCATGACGTGATAGATCACGATGGCGGCGATGGTGCCGAGCGCGATGCCGTTGAACACCAACGAACCGGCCGTGAACGAGAAGTTCGCGATGCCGACGATGAGCGCCGTGGCGGCCGTGAACTGGTTCTTGGGCTTCGAGAAGTCGACGCGGTTGTCGAGCCAGATCTTCACACCGATGATGCCGATCAGGCCGTAGAGCGCCGTCGTGACGCCGCCCAGCACACCCGCCGGCACGGTGGCGATGAGCTCACCGAACTTGGGCGACAGGCTCAGCAGGATGGCGAAGATGCCGGCCACCCAGTAGGCGGCCGTCGAGTACACGCGCGTGGCGGCCATGACGCCGATGTTCTCGCCGTAGGTGGTCGTGCCGGAACCTCCGCCGAAACCGGCCAGCAGCGTGGCGAGGCCGTCGGCGAAGAGCGCGCGGCCGGTGACCTTGTTGACGCTCGGGTCGGTCATCTGGGCGACGCCGCGGATGTGGCCCACGTTCTCGGCGATGAGCACGAGCACGACGGGGATGAAGGCCGGCACGACGGCCCAGAGCGCCGGGTTCTGGAACGGGTTGTCCATGACCTGGAACGCGGGGAGCCCGATCCAGTCGGCCTTCTCGACCTTCGTGAAGTCGAGCTGTCCCTGGAACGCGGCGGCGATATAGCCCACGACGACGCCGACGAAGATCGAGAGGCGCCCGAGCATCCCTCGGAAGAGAACGGTCGTGAGGATGACGGCGGCCAGCGTGATGAGGGCCGTCAGAGGGCCCTTGTTGTAGTTGTCGAGGGCCGCGGGTGCCAGGTTGAGGCCGATGAGCGCGACGATGGCGCCCGAGACGACGGGAGGCATGAGGGCGTCGATCCAGCCGCTGCCCGTGACGCGCACGATGAGGCCGACGATCGCGAGCAGCAGGCCGACGAGGAAGATGCCGAAGAGCGCGCTGCCCATGCCCTGCGCGGTCGTGGCCACCGTGATGGGCGCGATGAACGCGAACGACGAGCCGAGGTAGCTCGGCAGGCGGTTGCCCGTGATGAGGAGGAACAGCAGCGTGCCGACGCCCGAGAAGAACAGCGTGGCGCTCGGCGGGAAGCCCGTGAGCACGGGCACGAGGAACGTCGCGCCGAACATGGCGACGACGTGCTGGGCGCCGAACCCGATGGTGCGCGGCCAGCTCAGGCGCTCGCCCGGCTGAACCACCTCCAACGCTCCGACGTTCTTACCGTCTCCGTGCAGTTTCCAGGGCAGCGCCATCGTTTTCCAGCTTTCGTCGCGGGGCGGGGGTGGGGTCCGGCGACGTTGCCGGCGAGAATTGCTCTCGTTACCGTATCGGTCCCTAGCGCATTACGATGAAATCTTCCCGCACATTCTCCGAGAGGACGCCTTCGGTGGCATCGACTCCCACGCGTACGACCCCCACGCGCTCAGCCCCCAGCCGGATCGACACCTTCTTCGACATCACGAAACGTGGGTCGAACATCGCCACCGAGATCCGCGGTGGTGTCGTCACCTTCGTGGCGATGGCCTACATCGTCATCCTCAACCCCATCATCCTGTCGAGCGGTCAGGATGTCGCGGGCAACGCCCTTGGCTTCCCGCAGGTCGCGGCGGTCACGGCGCTCACCGCCGGCGTCATGACGATCCTGTTCGGCATCGTCGCCCGCCTGCCCTTCGCATTCGCGGCCGGACTCGGCATCAACTCGTTCCTGGCCGTGAGCGTCGTCGGTCAGGTGACGTGGCCCGAGGCCATGGGCCTCGTCGTCATCAACGGTCTCATCATCGTGCTGCTGGCCGCCACGGGCCTTCGCCGCCTCATCTTCAACGCCGTGCCCGTGCAGCTCAAGATCGCCATCACGGTGGGCATCGGCCTCTTCATCGCGTTCATCGGCTTCGTCGACGCGGGCTTCGTGCGCACGACGGGTTCGGCATCCCCGCCCATCGGTCTCGGCATCGCGGGCTCGGTGGCCACCATCCCGACCGTCATCTTCGTGGTGTCGCTCCTCATCACGGGCATTCTCGTGGCCCGCAAGGTCAAGGGCGCGCTGCTCATCGGCATCGTGGCGTCGACCATCATCGCGGTCATCGCCGAGCTCATCTTCAAGGTGGGTGCCTCGAACGGCGGCGAGAACCCGGCCGGCTGGAACCTTAGCGTGCCCGCCCTGCCCGCGCAGATCGTGAGCCTGCCCGACCTCAGCCTCATCGGCCAGGTCAGTTTCGGCAGCTTCGAGCGCATCGGTGCCCTGGCCGCGCTCATGCTCGTCTTCACGCTCGTCTTCACCAACTTCTTCGACGCCATGGGCACCATGACGGGTCTGTCGCGCGAGGCGAACCTGGCCGATGCCGATGGCAACTTCCCGCGCCTGCGTTCCGCCCTGATCGTCGAGGGCATCGGTGCCGTTGCGGGTGGCGCCACCTCGGGGTCGTCCAACACGGTCTTCATCGAATCCGGTGCCGGCATCGGCGAGGGTGCCCGCACGGGTCTCGCCAACGTGGTCACGGGTCTGCTCTTCATCCTGGCCATGTTCTTCACGCCGCTCACGCAGGTCGTGCCGACCGAGGTCGCTGCCGCCGCGCTCGTGATCGTCGGAACGCTCATGATGGCGCAGATCAAGGACATCGTCTGGACCGAGTTCTCGGCCGCCCTGCCCGTGTTCCTCACGGTCACGGTCATGCCGCTCACGTACTCCATCGCCAACGGCATCGGCGCGGGCTTCATCTCCTGGGTCATCCTGCGCGCGTTCAGCGGCAAGGCCCGCGAGATTAGCCCTCTGTTGTGGGTCGTGGCGGCCGGTTTCGCGATCTTCTTCGCGCGCGGCCCCATCGAGATGCTCATCGGCTAGCTGCCGGCCGGCTCTGTTCGGCCGAAGCCCCATCGACGGCCCCGTGCTGTCGGTGGGGCTTCGTACACTGGATGCATGAGCGCCCAGTTCGGTCAGTACCCACCCGCCCGTCAGACCATCGTTCACCTGAGCGATCCTCACTTCCTGGGCGGCAATGCGCCGCTCTACGGGGTGGTCGACACCGAGCAGCACCTCGCTCAGACGCTCGAGCAGATCCGCGCCATGCAGATCCGCCCATCCGCCTTCGTCTTCACGGGCGACCTGGCCGATCTGGGCGAGCCGGATGCCTACGCCCGCCTGCGCGCGCTCGTCGAACCGGTCGCGGCCGACCTCGGCGCGCAGCTGATCTGGCTCATGGGCAACCACGACGAGCGGGCGGAGTTCCGCGCGGGACTGTTCGGGGCTGTCGGCTCGTCGCAGGCGGCAGGCTCGACGCCAGAGACGGATGCTCCCGGCGCCAGCGTTTCAGCCTCGGCTCAGCAGGTCACCGATGCCCCCGTCGACGTCGTGTACGACCTCGACGGCCTCCGCTTCGTCGGCCTCGACTCCTCGGTGCCGGGCTGGCATCACGGCGCGTTGGCCGACGAGCAGCTCGAGTGGTTGGCAGACGTTTTGTCGGAACCCGCCGAGCACGGCACGATCGTGGGGCTGCATCATCCGCCCGTGCCCTCGCCGCTGTCGTTCTTCGACATTCTCGAGCTGCAGGAGCAGCACCGCCTCGAGAGCGTCCTGCGGGGCAGCGATGTGCGCGCCATCCTGGGCGGGCACCTGCACTACAGCACGAACTCGCTGTTCGCGGGCATCCCCGTGTCTGTCGCCGCGGCGACCTGCTACACCATGAACCTCACGCGCCCGCTCGATCACCCGGGCGGCGTCGACGGCGGCCAATCGTTCAGCCTCGTGCACGTCTACGACGATCGCGTCTCGTTTTCCACCGTGCCCGTGGGCGACTACCCGCCCTCGAATACGTTCCCGGCCGATTTCGTCGAGCGGATGTCGCGCCTCGCCCCCGCCGAGCGCCTCGAGGCCTTCTCGCGCAAACGCTGAGCCCGCCGCTCGCGCGTGTGTCGCGTTCGCCGCCCGCCTGGCCGCCGGTTGTTCGCCAAACGCCTGATTCGCTGGCCCCGGCGGTGCGTTCTCCCCAGCGGCGGAACGCCGTTTTTCTCCACAGGTGCGCGTCAGGCCGAGACACCGTGACGGCCCCCGGAGTAGGGTGGAGGCATCCGGTCACGAGCCGGATTTTCTCTGCGTCGGCCACAAATTCGGCGCGCCCCGATGAGGCAATGGAGCCACAGTGAACCCTTTCCGAAGTGCGAAGAAGACGGCGACCGCCACGCGCGCGATCGACCACCCCTACCTGCAGGAGGCCGAGATGACCGAGACCGATACCGCCACGCGCGTCGAGTCCGACTCGCTCGGCAGCATGCAGATCCCGGCCGACGTCTACTGGGGCATCCACACGGCCCGCGCGCTCGACAACTTCCCGATCTCGAAGCGGCCCATCTCGGTCTATCCCGACCTCATCGTGGGCCTCGCTTGCGTCAAGCAGGCGGCCGCGCGCGCCAACGTCGAGCTCGGTTCGCTCGATGCCGACAAGGGCGAGCTCATCGACCGCGCCTGCCAAGAGGTCATCGAGGGCCGCTTCCACGACCAGTTCGTCGTGGGCGTCATCCAGGGCGGCGCCGGCACGTCGACCAACATGAATGCCAACGAGGTCATCACCAACATCGCGCTCGAGCTGGCGGGCCGCGAGAAGGGCGACTACGCCTTCCTCTCGCCGATCGACCACACCAACCGCTCGCAGTCCACCAACGACACCTACCCCACGGCCATCAAGATCGGTTTGGCGCTGTCGCTGCGCACGCTCCTCACCGAACTCGAGCTGTTGCGCCGCTCCTTCTCGGTCAAGGCCGACGAGTTCCGCCACGTGTTGAAGGTCGGGCGCACGCAGCTGCAAGACGCCGTGCCCATGACTCTCGGGCAAGAGTTCCACGGCTTCGCGACCACCCTGGGCGAAGACCACGAGCGGCTCGGCGAGACCACGTGGCTGCTGGCCGAGGTCAACCTCGGGGCCACGGCCATCGGCACGGGCATCACTGCCGACCCGCGTTACGCGTCCACCGTCATCCGCCACCTCAACGAGATCACGGGCCTCACGCTCGAGACCGCGCCCGACCTCGTCGAGTCGACGAGCGACGCGGGCGCGTTCATGTCGTTCAGCGGCACGCTCAAGCGCTCGGCCATCAAGCTGTCCAAGATCTGCAACGACCTGCGCCTGCTGTCCTCGGGCCCGCAGGCCGGCTTCGGCGAGATCAACCTGCCGGCCAAGCAGGCGGGTTCGTCGATCATGCCGGGCAAGGTCAACCCCGTCATCCCCGAGGTCGTCAACCAGGTCGCGTTCTCGGTCGTCGGCGCCGACATGACCGTCACGATGGCGGCCGAGGCCGGTCAACTGCAGCTCAACGCGTTCGAGCCCGTCATCGCGCATTCGCTCTTCCAGTCCATCACGTGGATGGCGGGGGCCTGCCACACCCTGCGCGTCAACTGCATCGACGGCATCACGGCCAACCACGAGCGCCTCGAGACCATGGTGGGTTCGTCGGTGGGCGTCATCACGGCCCTCACGCCCTACATCGGCTACACGGCCGCCGCGGCCCTCGCCAAGACGGCCCTGCTCACGGGTCGCAACATCGCCGACCTCGTCGTCGAGTCGAAGCTCATGTCGCGCGAAGAGGTCACCAAGCAGCTGTCACCGGCGCGCCTGTCGGGCCTCGAGGTCATCACGACCGCCATCCCCGTCATCGACGGCAGCGCGGCGAGCGAAAAGGCCTCGACGCAGGCGCACTCAGATCATGCGGCAATGGGTGGTGAGTTCGCCGATACCCTCGACGGACACGGTGACCGTTGACCGGTCCCGCAGAAACACCTGGGGGTCGCGGCTATAACCCGCGCCCCCGGGGCTGCCCGTCGAGATGAGGGTGCCCGGCAGCAGCGTGATCGAGCGAGAGATCTGCTCGATCAAGACGGCCACGCTCCGCACCATGTGCGACGTGTCCGAGTCCTGCATCACGTGACCGTCGAGCACCGTGCCGACGTGCAGGTTCTGCGGGTCGGCGATCTCGTCACGCGTGACGACGAGCGGCCCGGTCGGCGTGAAACCGTCGAAGCTCTTGCACCTCGTCCACTGCGCCTCGGAATACTGGATGTCGCGCGCCGTGATGTCGTTCACCACCGTGTAGCCGAACACGTAGTCGAGCGCGTCCTCGCGGCTCACGTTCTTCGCCGGCCTGCCGATGATCACGCCGAGCTCGGCCTCGTAGTCGATCGACTCCGACAGGCTGCGCGGCCACGTCGTCGTGCCGCCGTGCCCCGCCAACGAGTTCGTCCACAACGAGAACAGCGTGGGGGAGTTGTCGGTCTTCAGGTTGAGCTCGCTCGAATGCGCCGCATAGTTGAGACCCACGGCGATGACCTGCGGCGGGCGCAGAACCGCGGAGGCGTGCGTGAAGCCGCTCAGCGGATAGACCCGATCGTGCTGCCATCCGACCGCCTCGACGGCCGCGCGGATGCGAGCGTCTTCGGAGTCGCCACGCTCGATGAGCTGCTGCAGATCGACGGGGGAATCCTCGACCAGATCCTCGACGTATTGGACGAGGTCGTCGTGTCGCACCACCAGCCTCGTCGTCTCGGAACGGTCGTCGGCAATGAGATGGGCGTACTTCACCCCTTCAGGCTATCGGGTCGGATGACCCCCGTTCGGGTTTTGTGCGATTCGTTCACCCAGGCTGGAGCGCTTATTCTAGGTCGATGACGTACCCGACCCCGGGCGACGACCCGAACTCGTCGCACGGCCGGTTGCCCTCCGGCCCACCCATCCTCAACGCGCCCCCGGGCGCGCCTTCCGCCCCGAACAGCGCCCAGCCCGAGCAGCAGCATGCCTACGCGTCGCCCGATCGCTCGAGCCAGCAGGCGCCGCTCGCCCCGCAGGAACCGCCGCTCACACCGCGCGATCCCTACGCCACCGACGGGCGTGTCCCGGGCCCCGGTGCGCAAAACGGACCCGCCTCCGCCCCCAATTCGGGGCGTTATTTCCCTCCGCAGCCCGTCTATGGCGGCCCCGGATTTACTCAGCCGGCGCGCGACGCTCAGCCGCAATACGCGCAGCCGGCCAAGGCGCCCTATTTCGTGCAGCCCGTCTGGTCGCAGCGCGTCAAACCGTCCTCCGTCATGGCCGTTCTCGCGCTCTCAGCGATAGCCGTGCTCGGCCTGCTGCTCGGCGGGCTCATCATTTACTTCGTGTCGCAGCTCGGCGCCATGGCCGTCGGGCTCTCGTTCTTCGGCGCGCTCATCCCGCTCGCCGTGGTGCTCGCGGCCGTCGCCTGGGTCGACCGCTGGGAACCCGAGCCCCGTCTCGCCCTCGTCTTCTCGTTCCTGTGGGGAGCGGCGGCCGCCGCATCCATGGCCCTGCTGGTCGGCCTCGGGGTCGAGGTCGCCGCCTATCTGGCCACGGGTTCCGGGCCGGGGGCGTTCTTCTCGGCGGCCATCCAGGCGCCCATCGTCGAAGAAACCGCCAAGGGTCTCGGCATCCTCATCGTCTTCTATGCCGCGCGCCGCCACTTCGACGGCCCGCTCGACGGCATGGTCTATGCGGCCGTCATCGCCGCCGGGTTCGCCTTCACCGAGAACATCCTCTATTTCGCGCAGGCACTGTGGGATGGCGGCTTCAGCGGTTTGAGCGTCACCTTCGTACTGCGCGCCGTGCTCTCGCCGTTCGCGCACGTCATGTTCACCACCATGACGGGTCTCGCCCTCGGTTTCGCCGCCCGACGTTCCACCTCTCTCGGCGCTCTGCTCTACTTCCTGGTCGGCCTCGTGCCGGCCATTTTGCTGCACGCCCTCTGGAACGGTGCGCTCTTCTTCATCGACTCGCTCGGCAGCTACATCGTCTACTACCTGCTCGTGCAGGTGCCGCTCTTCGCGGGCGCGGTGACGCTCACGGTGCTCGTGCGCCGGCACGAGATCAAGCTGACGCAGGCGCGCCTGAACGAATATGCGGCAGCCGGCTGGTTCACGCCCGCCGAGGTCACGATGCTGGCCACCTGGTCGGGTCGCCGTCGTGCCCGCGCGTGGGCGGCGACGCTTCCGGGCGACAAGGGCAAGGTCATGCGCCAGTTCGCGCGCGACGCCACACGCCTCGCCTACACGCGCCAGCGCATCATCACGGGCCGCAACCACCTGGTCAACCGCCGCACCGAACAAGAGCTCCTCGCCGCGGTCACGACCGACCGCGCAGTCCTCCTCGGCCCCTAGCCAACCCCGCCGCACAGGCCCTGAGGCTCGGAGCCACAGACAAGCGGCGTGGTCGCGTCACACGGCGCACAAGCCCGGTCGCGCCCGGCACCCAAACCAACCGGCCCGGCTCACCCACCCTCGCGAGGCAGATCGTGGGCAAATACAGACTCATCGCCCGGTGCAGCGGCAATGCCTGCGAGTCTCCCGGGCGACGAGTTATGTTCTCAGGATGCTCCCGTCCGCCCATAATTGCAACACTTTTTTGCCGACCGGATGACGCGCCACACGGCCTTCCCACCCCGCCCCGTTTTTGACTCCCGAGCCCCGCTCGGCTTGGATGGAACCATGACTGATTCTGCGAAGAGCAAGCCCGAGATCGAAGCCCCCTCCGGCCCCGCGCCCGAGACCCTCGAGGTCGTCGACCTCATCATCGGCGAAGGTGACGAGGCGGCCGCGTCCTCGACCGTCGACGTGCACTACCTGGGCGTTGCCTACGACTCCGGCGAGGAGTTCGACTCCTCGTGGAGCCGCGGCCAGTCCATCAACTTCCCCCTGCGCAACCTCATCGCCGGCTGGCAGGAAGGCATCCCCGGCATGAAGGTCGGCGGTCGCCGCCAGCTGACGGTTCCGCCGCACCTGGCTTACGGCCCGGCCGGCGGGGGACACCCGCTCTCGGGCGAGACCCTCATCTTCGTCATCGACCTGTTGGGTGTGAAGTAACCCTTGACCGTCGAAGAGATGGTGCTCTCGCTGAGTGACACCATCCCGGACTTCCCGAAACCGGGAATCCTGTTCCGCGATCTGACCCCCGTGTTCGCCGATGCCGACGCCTTCCGCGCGGTCATCGACGACCTGGCGGGTCGCTTCGCGGGGCGGTATGACGCGGTGGCGGGCGTCGAGGCGCGCGGCTTCTTGCTGGCCTCGGCGTTGGCGTATGCATCCCACACGCCGTTGGCCATCGTGCGCAAGGCCGGCAAGCTTCCGGGCGAGGTGCTGAGCGAGGACTACGGCCTCGAATACGGCGCCGCCACGCTCGAGATCCGCCCCGGTCAGCTGCCGCAGGGCTCGCGCGTGCTGATCCTCGACGATGTGCTCGCGACGGGCGGGTCGTCGAACGCGGCAGCCACGCTCATCGAGCGCGCGGGTTACGTCGTCGCGGGCATCGGCCTGGTGCTCGAGCTCGACGGTCTCGGCGGGCGCCAGGTGCTCTCCGACTACGACGTCTACTCGATCGTCGCCGAATAGCCCGCAGCCGGGCGACGAGCACGGCACAGACGCACCACATCAGAAACGCGCCGCCCCCGAGGGACGGCGCGTTTCGTGTGTCACGACGCTAAGAGGAACGTGAGTGGTCAGACGAGACCGGGGTTCAGCCATCCGACGATGTAAAGGATGACGGTGATGAGCGGCAACGTGCCCTGCACGATGGCGGGCTTGATGCGGCCGGGGCCAGTGGTAGTCAAGACGATCGCGGCGGCCAGCATGGATGCGACGGAGAACAACCCGATCGCGAAGCCTGCCTGCTGCACGCCCACGCCGTAGAGGATGCCGCCGAGCAGGGCGCCGACCGCGAGGAAGAGGTTGTAATACCCCTGGTTGTACATGAGCGCCTTGACGGCGGGCTGGTCGGCCTCCTCCTGCGACGACAGGCCGAAGCGGCGCCAGACCGTCGGCCGGGAGAACGCGTAGGACTCCCAATAGAAGATGACGATGTGCAGAACGGCCGAGAGCGTCGCCGCGATAGTTACCAGGATCACCATGACCCGAGCGTAGGACGCCGGGGTGCCCCGCGCCGGCACGCCGCGCCGCTCTCATTTCGGCCGATCCGGGAATGGAGCAGCCTCCGGCGCGTTGTCTCTACGGTGAGAAAGGATGTGCGTTGAAACTCTCCGTACTCGACTTGGTGCCCGTTCGCACCGATCAAAACTCCTCAGAGGCGATCGCCGCGTCGATCGGGCTGGCTCAGGCCGCCGACCGCCTGGGGTACACCCGCTACTGGGTGGCCGAACACCACAACATGGCGTCGGTCGCCTCGACAAACCCGCCCATCATCATCGCGATCCTGGCATCGCGCACCGAGCGCATCCGCGTGGGATCGGGCGGCGTCATGCTGCCCAACCACGCGCCGCTCGTCGTCGCCGAGCAGTTCGCGGCCCTCGAGGCCGTTGCCCCGGGCCGCATCGACCTGGCCCTCGGCCGCGCCCCCGGCAGCGATCCCGTCGTCACGGCCGTGCTCAACCGCTCGGGTGCCACGTCCGACGTCAACGCGTTCCCCAACTCGGTCGGCGACATCATCGCGCTGCTCTCGCCCGAGGGTGCCACGGTGCGCCTGACGTCCGGCCAGGAATACGGCCTCAAGGCCACGCCGCGCGCCACGAGCGTTCCGGATGTCTGGCTGCTGGGTTCGAGCGACTACTCGGCGCAGCTGGCCGCCTCCCTGGGCCTGCCCTACGTGTTCGCGCACCACTTCAGCGGCGAGGGCACCGAACGCGCGCTCGACCTCTACCGCTCGCAGTTCCGCCCGTCCGAGTTCCTCGAGGCGCCCCGCACCTTCTTGACCGCCAACGTGGTCGCCGCCGACACGGTCGACGAGGCCGCTCTCCTCGCGCTGCCGCAGATGCAACAGATGGCCCGCCTGCGCACCAACGATCCGCTGGGCGCCCTGCTCACGGTGGAGGAGGCGCTCGCCGCCGACGTCACCGACCTGCAGAAGGAGTTCGTCGAGCGCATGCGTGGCACCTGGATCATCGACGACGGCGCCGGTGCGGCCGCGCGCCTGCGCCAGCTGGGCGAGCGTTTCGGTGTCGACGAGGTCATGGTCTCGCCGGGCGCCTCGGCCCGCCGGGGCACCGCTCCGGATGCCGCACCCGCCCGTATCCGCACGCTCGAGCTGCTGGCCGAGCACCTGCTCACGAGCGACGCGGCTTAAGCCTCAGCGCCGATCGAGCACGAAGAAGGGCCCCGGATGATTCCGGGGCCCTTCTTCTGTGTCCGACGCTCCTCTTCGACGGGGAGTGCTCGGTGACCGGCTGGCTAGAACCCGCCGAAGTCCCCACCACCGAAGTCTCCGCCGCCACCGAAGTCACCGAAGCCGCCTCCGCCGAAGTCTCCGCCGCCGTCGGCCGAGATCGTGTCGGCACCGGGGTCGCCGCCCGCGTCGGATCCGGCACCCGAATCGGCTCCGGCATCCTGCGAGCCATCGCCCGAGCCGTCCTGCGAGCCGTCGCCCGAGCCGTCGCCCGAGCCGTCACCCGACGCGTCGTTGCCACCCATGTCGTTGGGCAGGAACGCCGACATGAGCGCGGACGCCACGAAGAAGCCGGCCACGGTGCCCATCAACGAACCGGCGAACATGCTGCCCATGCCGGGCCCGCCGCGACCGCCCTGGTTCGAGAACGAACGCTCGAGCGTGCCGGGCTGGCGCATTTCGGACCGCGTCGCCGACGACGCAAGAGCCGCGGGGGAGTCGTCGCGCGGGGCGTCGCCCTGGGGCGCGTTCTGGCTGAGCTCCTGGAACACCTGCTGGCGTTGTTCGGGGGTCAGCTTGCCGAACGCCTCGCGGTGAACCTCTTCGATCTGCTCGGGGGGAGCCGTGCGCAGCAGGTAGCGGTAACGCTCGATGGCGATCTCGTCCTCGCTGCGCGGCTGGCCGTTGGCTCCGGCACCCTGCTGCCCGGGGTTCTGCTGCTGGCCGGCGCCCTGCTGTGGGTAACCACCCTGCGGCTGGTCGTAGGACTGCTGCCCGTAGCGGTACTGCCCCTGGCCGTACTGCCCGCCGGGGTTCTGCTGATTCTGCGGGTTCTGCTGGTTCGGTTCTTCGCGTCCGAGAAGTCGGTCGAGGAATCCCATGTCGGTGGCCCTTCAGCTATGAACGAGGTATGTTCACCCGAGCCTAGGCACGCGGCATCCCGGATGTCTGTGCCCCCACTGTGAGAGCACTGGCAGCGCCCAGCCTCTGATAGACTCGCTCAGTTGCCGTCTGAACGGCCGCGGATAAAGAGAGCCACAGCATCCCGCTGGTAGGCACCGCGCAACGAGAGAAAGGGGATCGGCTCTATGGCACTTAATGGAGGAGCTAAGAAGGCGATCATCGAAGAATATGCGACCCACCCTGGCGACACCGGTTCCCCCGAGGTTCAGGTAGCCATCATGAGCGCTCGAATCAAGGAATTGACCGAGCACCTCAAGGAGCACAAGCACGACCACCACTCGCGTCGTGGCCTGCTTCTGCTGGTTGGTCAGCGCCGTCGTCTGCTCGGCTACCTCGCCGACGTCGACATCGCCCGCTACCGTACGCTCATCGAGCGTCTCGGACTGCGCCGCTAATTCTCGCAAGAGAACGAAGGCACAGCGGGTCTCTTCGCTGAGACCGCGATCTTCTTCGCGAATGGCCGTCACCTTCGGGTGGCGGCCATTCGTCGTTTCCGCCGCTGGTCCGCAGTGCGCGGCAACTCGCCGCTTGCGGGGTCGTCGGTCCCCGGCGAGCGGCATCGTGACGCCCCCCGCCTCACAGCCCATGCCGACCCCGCCCCATGCCGACCCGCCCCATGCCCCTCACGACACCGGGCTACGGCGTGCGGCGAGACCCCGTCGGGTCGGTGCGCGACGGCCCCACGCGCTCCTCGTCGGCCGGGCGCACGAACAACCAGCGCGGTTTCGGCTCGATGAGCGGTCGGAACACGCGGCGCACGGGCGCGGTCGACAGGACGACGGCGATACCGACGGCCGCGAGGAGCATGATGACGAGCCAGACATCCGGATCGAGCCCCTGCCGCAGCATCCCGGACTGCCGGATGGGATAGAGCACGAAGCTGTGCAGCAGATAGACGTACATGGTGGCCTGGCCGAACGACGTCATCCAGGTCTGCCGCCGCGGCACGAGCACGAAGAAGGCTGCGCTCAACAGCACGGCCAGGGCGATCAGGCCGAGTCGCACGAGCCCCGCCCACCACACACCCTCGCCGAGCCCCTGATACGAGTCGTCGTAGAAGAACCACAGCCGCAGGTCGATGTCGCGCCACACGTCGATGAAGGCAACGAGAACGGCCGCGAGCACGGCGAACAGCCCGAGGGCCGCAGCGCGCACGGGCCACGTCTGCCGCTCGGTCACACGCCACCGGTCGACAAGCTTCCACGACCGCAGCTTCCAGCCCAACACGAAGAACGGCAAGATGCCGAGCGTGCGGCTGAGCGAGAACGTGCTGTCGACGTTGTCGAGATAGCCCACACCCACCGAGATCACGACGGCCCAGAGAAGTGGCCAGCGGATGAGCGCAAGATACGGCAAGATCAGCCGGAAGATGCCGAGCGCCAGCAAGAACCACAGCGTCCACGACGGCTGGGTGGGGTTCACGTTGAGCTCGCCCTCCACCCAGAACTGCACGAGCGTCCAGATGCTCTCCATGATCAGATAGGGCAGCAGGATGTCGGTGATCACGCGCGCCATCTGCCGCCGCCCGGGCGGGTCCGACTTCGAGAAGTAGCCGCTCACGATGGCGAACGCGGGCATGTGGAACGCGTAGATGAGCAGATAGACCGTGAGTGCGGCATCCGAATCCTCGGTCAGGCGCTGAATGCCGTGGCCCATGACGACCAGCACGATGCAGGCGAACCGCGCGTTGTCCCAGAACGGCACGCGTTTCTTCTGAGGGCGGGCGGCGGATGTTGTGCCGCCCGGCTCGGTCTCGTCGGGGGAGAGCGTCATGACTCCTCGTTTCGGTCGGCACCAAACCTATCGCGACGTGCACCGCCCGGCCCGTCTTTTCAGCCCTCGAATTCGCGTCCGACCCGGCCCCAACCGGGCCCGCCGCGGCCGCCCGTTCCTGAATGCAATATGTGCGCCTCCGGTGCAAACGAACCCTTGTCTGGTAGAATTTCGATGTCCGGTCACCTCTGATCGGGCATGAGTAACACGGAGCAGGCCGGCAGGAAGCTGGTCCTCGGTGGTGAACTCCCTTCCCTCGGTCGACAGATCTGGTGCCCGCACCCGGTCCGATCCGCGCGGATGGTGGCTTTCTACTGGAGATCAGCCAAGTCCCAAAAGTTCGGCGACTTGAGTACGTACTGCCTGTTCCTGCTTTGGTATGTCTGAATCGGGCGCGAATGACCGCGCCCACTGCCGCGTGAACCCGCGGCACCAACGTAAGGAGTGACCTGTGGAAGGTCCAGAAATCAAATTCGCCGAAGCTGTGCTGGATAACGGCGCCTACGGCAAGCGAACGGTCCGTTTCGAGACCGGTCGCCTCGCGCAGCAGGCTCAGGGAGCCGTCGCTGCCTACCTCGATGAAGAAACCATGCTTCTCTCGGCCACCTCGGCCTCGAAGCACCCGAAAGACAACTTCGACTTCTTCCCGCTGACGGTCGACGTCGAAGAGCGCAGCTACGCTGCCGGCAAGATCCCCGGTTCGTTCTTCCGCCGCGAAGGCCGTCCCTCCACCGAGGCCATCCTCGTGTGCCGCCTCATCGACCGTCCGTTGCGTCCGTCCTTCGTGACCGGCCTGCGCAACGAGGTCCAGATCGTCGTCACCGTGCTGTCGATCGCCCCCGGCGAGTTCTACGACGCGCTGGCCATCAACGCGGCATCCGCCTCCACCCAGATCTCGGGCCTGCCCTTTAGCGGCCCGATCGCCGGTGTGCGCCTCGCCCTCATCCCCGGTGCCAACAACGGTTCCGGCCAGTGGGTCGCGTTCCCCAAGGCTGAGCAGCTCGAAGAGGCCGTCTTCGACCTCATCGTCGCCGGCCGTGTCGTCACCGACGCCGAGGGCAACGAAGACGTCGCGATCATGATGGTCGAGGCCGAAGCCACCGAGAACAGCTGGAACCTCATCCAGGGCGGCGCCATCAAGCCCAACGAAGAGGTCGTGGCCGAGGGCCTCGAGGCCTCGAAGCCCTTCATCAAGGAGCTCGTCGCGGCGCAGAACGTTCTCGCCAACCAGGCTGCCAAGGAGATCGCCGACTACCCGGTGTTCCTGCCCTACAGCAAAGAGACCTACGACCACGTTGCAGGCCTCGCCTACGACGACCTGGTCAACGTCTACCAGATCGCCGACAAGGTCGAGCGTCAGAACGCCGACGACTCGCTCAAGGAGCGCGTCAAGGCGTCGCTCACCGAGCGCGTCGAAGCCGGCGAACTCGACGGCGAAGTCCTGCGCGACTTCTCGGCGGCCTACAAGTCCGTCACCAAGGTGGTCGTCCGCGGCCGCATCCTGCGTGAAGGCGTTCGCATGGACGGGCGCGGCCTGGCCGACATCCGCCCGCTCGATGCCGAAGTCCAGGTCATCCCGCGCGTGCACGGTTCCGCCGTGTTCCAGCGTGGCGAGACCCAGATCCTCGGTGTCACCACCCTCAACATGTTGAAGATGGAACAGCAGATCGACTCGCTCTCGCCCGTCAAGAGCAAGCGTTACCTGCACCACTACAACTTCCCGCCCTACTCCACCGGTGAGACCGGTCGCGTCGGCACCCCGAAGCGTCGCGAGATCGGGCACGGCTTCCTCGCCGAGCGCGCCCTCGTTCCGGTTCTGCCGAGCCGCGAAGAGTTCCCCTACGCCATCCGTCAGGTCTCCGAGGCGCTGTCCTCCAACGGCTCGACCTCGATGGGCTCCGTCTGCGCGTCGACCCTGTCGCTGCTGAACGCCGGTGTGCCGCTGCGCGCGCCCGTCGCCGGCATCGCCATGGGCCTCGTGTCCGACACCGTCGATGGCCAGACGCGCTACGCGGCTCTCACCGACATCCTCGGTGCCGAAGACGCGCTCGGAGACATGGACTTCAAGGTCGCCGGCACCAGCGAGTTCGTCACCGCGATCCAGCTCGACACCAAGCTCGACGGCATCCCTGCCTCGGTGCTCGCTGCCGCTCTGACGCAGGCGAAGGACGCCCGCACCACGATCCTCTCCGTGCTCAACGCGGCGATCGACGCTCCCGACGAGATGGCGCCCACGGCTCCTCGCGTCATCAGCGTGCAGATCCCCGTCGACAAGATCGGCGAGCTCATCGGACCCAAGGGCAAGACGATCAACGCCATCCAGGACGAGACCGGCGCCGACATCTCGATCGAAGAGAACGGCACCGTCTACATCGGCGCCGTCGACGGTCCGTCGGCCGAGGCTGCTCGTGCCCGGGTGAACGCCATCGCCAACCCGACCAACCCCGAGGTCGGCGAGCAGTTCCTCGGAACCGTCGTGAAGATCGCCGCCTTCGGCGCCTTCGTCTCGCTGCTTCCCGGCAAGGACGGCCTGCTGCACATCTCCGAGGTGCGCAAGCTCGCGGGTGGCAAGCGCGTCGAGAACGTCGAAGACGTGCTCGGTGTCGGCCAGAAGATCCTCGTCGAGATCACCAAGATCGACGACCGTGGCAAGCTGTCGCTCGCTCCCGTCGTGGCTGAGGAAGCTGACACGCAGTCGAGTGCTGCCGCCAGCGAGGGCCCCGAGGCTCCGGCCGAAGGCTAATCCCTTCCCGGTCGCCCACGGCGATTCACGAACGCGCTCGTCCCTCACGGGGCGAGCGCGTTCGTCGTTGTCGAATCGTTATGATCCAATCTGTCAAGGGCGCGGGCGATATCCGGTGCGGATGTCTGAAGTGACCTACCCTCGAAGTAGGCGATGGGGGTCGCCTGGTACGTGTCCGGGCAACACCGCAGGCGAGAGGGGGCGGAGATGGCGAAGTTCATCCCGCGGCTCTTCACCGTGTCCGAACCGGCCGAGGCGACGGTCGAGGAGACCGATTCGGCTCCTCCCGTGACCTCCGGTGTCGCCGTGCGAAGTGGCCGCCATGCCGCCCGGGCGAATGTCGTGACCGCGACGGCAGAGGCTGTGGCGGAAGCCGAAGCCGAGTCGCTGGCGACCGGCGGTATCGACGCGATAGCTGCTATCGAGGCGCGTCTGCGGGCCTCCGCGCCCGTCGTCACGGGCACCACATCGGTTGTGGCGCCCGATACCGATACCGATGCCGCATCTTCCGCCGGGAGTCCCGCTGTCGCCTCGCAGAAGACGCGCCGGGCGAACGCCGTGCCGACCTCGGCGCAGGCTCTCGTCGCGACACCGGCGCAGACAAGTGCTCGTGCCGATCTGCCCGCGCACCCCTCCGCTCCGATCCCCGTGCTGGGCGACGGCGTGGGTGCGAGCATCCGCAACACCGTCGGCGATAGCGAGCTCGAGGTGTTCCCTGTGTCGCTCGGCACCAGCGTGTTCGGCTGGACGGCCGAGTCGACGGCATCCGAAGCGATCCTCAATCGCTACGCCGATTTCGGCGGCAACTTCATCGACACGGCCGACAGCTACTCGGGCGGCCGCAGCGAGCACATCATCGGGCGCTGGATGTCGAGGCGCCGCAATCGCGACGACATGGTCGTGGCGACGAAGATCGGCCGTCACCCCGACAGCCCGGGCCTCGGCCCCGTGAACATGGTGCGCGCCGTCGAGGCCAGCCTCGAGCGCCTCGACACCGACCACATCGATCTGCTCTACTTTCACGACGACGACGACTCCGTGCGCCTCGAAGATGCGCTGGGCACGGCGCAGTGGCTCATCGAGACGGGCAAGGTGCGCTACCTGGGCGTCTCGAACTTCACGCCCGAGCGCCTGATCGAGGCCCGCATCCTCGCCGCCGCCGGCTACCCGCGCTTCGAGGCCGTCGAAACGCACTACAGCCTGCTCACTCGCGAGCGTTACGAGGGCGGGCTGCAGCTCGTCGCGCAGGGCCAGGGGCTCGGCGTCATGCCGTACTACGCGCTGGAGAATGGTTTCCTCACGGGCAAGTACCGCTCGCGTGCCGACTTCGCCGATCGTCTGCGTTCCGCCAAGGCCGCCGAGCACCTCGGCCGCCGCGGCCTGCGCGTCTTGAAGGCCCTCGACCAGATCGCGCTCGAAATCGGCGTGAGCGTCACGACCATCGCTATCGCGTGGCTGCAGCACCGACCGGGGGTCGCAGCGCCCGTCGTGAGTGCATCCCGACCGGAACAGGTCGACGCCATCGTGCAGTCCGCCGGCGTGCAGCTCACGCGCACGCAGGTGCTCGATCTGGAACGCGCCTCGCGCATCTGAGGCTGCATCGGGTTTACTCGAGATGCTCTGCGGGCTCCCAGGCGCGCACCCCACCCCTGTCGTAAGCTGAATGCTGGAAAACGTACCCCGTCGACACCGACGATCCCGGCGCCGAAGGCGGGACCGCGGGCCAGGCGGGGCCAAGGAGTAGCACCGGTGTCACACTATATTTACCTCGTCCGCCACGGAGAACAGCAAGACGCTGAGCACGGCATGCCCGACGGGCCGCTGTCCGCCCGGGGCCGACGTCAGGCGCAACTCCTGGCCGAGCGGCTGGGGGGAGTGCCCATGGACAATGCGTGGCATTCGCCCCTGCAGCGCGCGTCCGAGACGGCCAAGATCATCGCCGAGCGCCTGCCGGCCCTTGAGCCCGAGCCCTCGGCCCTGCTGTTCGACTGCGTGCCCTCGGGCAAGACGGCCAACACGCCCGCGGCCTACGACGCGTTTTTCGGGTCGGTGACCGAAGAAGAGGTCGACGCGGGTTCGGCACAGATGTCCGACGCCGTGTCCGAGTTCCTGGCGCCCGTGCGCGGAGAACGACACGATCTGCTCATCACCCACAACTTCGTCATCGGATGGTTCGTCCGCGAGGTGCTCGAAGCGCCCGAGTGGCGGTGGACGACGTTGAACCAGGCGAATTGCGGGCTCACGATCATCCACCAGAAGGCCGGACGGCCGTGGACCCTCGTCACCCACAACGACCTGTCGCACCTGCCATTCGAGATCCGCACCGGGCTGCCCGACACTATCCCGGCCTAGAGCGGGTTCGCCGGCACGGCACGGCTCGGCTCCGGCACGGCTCCGCTCCGGCACGTCTTCGGCACGGCGCGGGCGCAAGCCCGGGCGGCGGCGCGCGGCGCTTGGTAGGTTTGAGGCATGACAACGAGAGTCGCCGTCGTCGGCGCCACCGGAAAAATGGGCACCCTTGTTCGCGAGCTGGTCGAGCAGACCGACGGCTTCGAGGTCGTGGCCGCGCTCGATTCTTCGTCGCCGCTCACCGAGATGGACGATGCCGACCTCGTGGTCGACGTCACATCGCCGGCGGTCAGCCCGCAGGTCGTGCAGCATGCCGTCGAGCGTGGCCTCAAGGTGCTCGTCGGGTCGTCCGGCTGGTCGAGCTCGCGCATCACGACGCTCGAGACGCAGGTCGCACAGTCCACGAGCGGTGTCGTCATCATCCCCAATTTCTCGCTCGGCTCGGTTCTGGCCACGGCGTTCGCCGCGATGGCGGGCCGATTCTATGACTCGATCGAGATCATCGAGGCGCACAGGTCCTCCAAGGTCGATTCGCCGAGCGGCACGGCCGTGCGCACCGCCGAGCTCATCCAGGCGGCCCGCGCCGGCCAGGGGCCCGTCGAGGCGCCGCACACCGATCAGCGGGCTCGCGGACAGCAGGTATCGAGCATCCCCATTCACAGCCTGCGCATGCGCGGCGTGGTCGCCAAGCAGGATGTCGTGTTCGGCGGCACGGGCGAAGTGCTCACCATCTCGCACGACACGCTCGATCCCTCGGCCTACGAGCGCGGCATCGTCATAGCGCTCGAGGCGGCGCGATCGGCCGTCGGGGTGACCGTCGGCCTCGACAAGCTCCTCGATCTCGACCTGTCGTCCTCGCGGGGCGCGGATGCTGCACTCACCGTCGATGACCCTGCTGCCGGCCCCGAGAACACCTCGGGCCAGGCCGCTCAGGCAGCGACGCCTCGATGACCACGCGCCTGCTCGTCGGCGTCATGGCCGTGCTGTTGCTGCTCTACATCGTTCTGGTCGGCCAGCGGGCCGTGTTGCTCGTGGCGACGGGCGAGCCCATCGCCATCGTCATGGGTGTTGCCCTGCTCGTCATCCCGATAATCGGCCTGTGGGCGCTCGCGCGCGAACTGCTGTTCGGTGTGCGCGCCGACAAGCTCGGACGCCGACTCGGCGACGAAGACGCGCTGCCCGACGAGGAGCTGCCCGTGCGGCCGTCCGGTCGCCCCCTGCGCGAGGCCGCCGACGAGGTATTCCCGCGCTACCGCTCCGAGGTGGAGCAGAACCCCGAGGACTGGCGTGCCTGGTATCGCCTCGGGCTCGCCTATGACGGCGCGGGCGACCGGCGCCGCGCGCGCCAGGCGATCCGCGAAGCCATCAGTCTCGAGCGCCGCGCCGCTTAGAGACAGACGGCTCGCGGCAGGCTAGCCCGCCGCGAGCGCCGCGTCGACGGCCTCCTCGACCGTGCGGTGCGTGAAGGTGAAACCCGTGCGCTCGAGAACGCCCGGTTCGATGCGCTGATCGATCAGCAACAGGTCGTCGGCGGCCTGCTGCAGCGCCGCCTTGAGCGCGAACTTCGGCGCCCGCAGCAGGAAGGGCCGTTCGAGTCGCCGCGCCAGATGGAACATGAGGTCGTTGGCGCTCGACGGCGTGGGGCCCACGAGGTTCACCGGCCCGTCGATGTCATTATCGAGGACGTGTCGGATGCCCCGCACCTCGTCGTCGAGGCTCACCCACGGCCAGCGCTGCGTGCCCGAGCCGAGCGGCCCCGCCACGCCGAGCTTGGTCAGTGGCATGAGCGGTTTGAGGATGCCTTCGAGAGCCAGCACGACTCCCGTGCGCAGTCGCACGGTGCGCACCGAATCGGGTGCCTTCATCGCTTCGGCTTCCCAGCGCACGCACACACCCGCGAGGAACCCCTCGCCGTAGTTCGATTCCTCGGTCAACGTCTCGCCGGGCCGTGAGCCGTAGTAGCCCGACGCCGACCCGCTCGCGAAGACGGGCGGGGGAGTGCTCGTGCGGTGCAGCGCCTCGACGAGTGTGCGCGTCGCCTGCACGCGCGAGGACAGGAGCGTGCGGCGGTACGACGCCGTCCACGGCAGCTTCGAGATTGACGCGCCGGACAGGTTGACCACGGCGTCGACGCCGTCAAATGCCGACACGTCGAGTCGCCCGGCGGCCGGGTCCCACGAGACCTCGCCGGCGCCGGCGTTATCGCGCCGCACGAGATGGACGACCTCGTGCTGATCGTCGCGCAGCGAGCGCGTGAGGGCCGTGCCGATGAGACCGGATGCTCCGGCGATGAGAACGCGCATGTCTAGGCCAGGCTCGCTTCCAGCGTGATGGTGATGCCCGTGAGCGCCTGCGACACCGGGCAGTTGACCTTGGCGTCTTCGGCGATGCGCTCGAACGTCTCTTCGTCGAGACCCGGCACGACGGCCGACACGAGCAGGTGGCTCGAGGTGATGCCCGTGCCCGGCTGGAACGTGACGGCGGCCGTGGTCTGCACGCGCTCGGGAGGCGTGCCGTTCTCGGTCAACGCGTTCGAGAAAGCCATCGAGTAGCACGCGGCGTGAGCGGCACCGAGCAGCTCTTCGGGGGTCGTCACGCTCTCCGAACCCTCGGACCGTGCCTTCCAGTCGACCGGCAGGCTCGCGGCCTTCGACGAGTCGAGGGTGACCGTTCCCGAGCCCTCGAAAAGCGTTCCGTTCCAGACCGTCGTGGCTTCGCTGGTAACCGCCATGGTGCACCTCCGTGAGTTGTTCAGGCGCTCCGTACGCCTGCCGTCAGCCTAACGAGGGCGTCCGACATCCGGGTAGGGTTGACGCGTGCCAGAGATTGAATTCCGTTCCGATGTGACCGTCGAGCTCGTGCGTTCGAGCGCCTCCGATTCGGATGTGCTTTTTGCCGCGCGCGTGTCGACGCAGGGCGAGCAGACGCTCGAGGCCGCGCAAGACGGGCAGGAGGCGACATCCCGCGACCGGGGTCTCATCAACTACCTGATGCGTGACCGCCACGGCTCGCCGTTCGAGCACAACTCCATGACCTTCTATGTGCAAGCTCCCATCTTCGTGTTCCGCGAGTTCATGCGGCACCGCATGGCCAGCTACAACGAAGAATCGGGCCGCTATCGCGAGCTGCGTCCCGTGTTCTACGTGCCGTCCGAAGAGCGCAACCTCGTGCAGGTCGGCAAGCCCGGCGCCTACGACTTCCTGCCCGGCACCGCCGAGCAGACCGCGCTCGTGCGCGACGAGACCGTTCGCGCATCCACTCAGGCCTTCGAGGCCTACCAGCGCATGCTCGATGCCGGTGTCGCCCGAGAGGTCGCGCGCATCGTCTTGCCGCTCAACATCTATTCGTCGATGTATGTCACGGTCAACGCGCGATCGCTCATGAACTTCCTGTCGCTGCGCACCAAGCGCGAGGGCAGCCAGTTCCCATCGTTCCCGCAGCGCGAGATCGAGATGTGCGCCGAGAAGATGGAAGACGTGTGGCAGAAGCTCATGCCGCTCACGCACGAGGCGTTTCAGAGCAAGGGTCGCGTTGCGCCGTAGTGCTCGGGGCGTTCGAGTCGTTCGAGGTGCCGGCACCGGGGCGGCGGATGTCGCCGGCCCCCGTCGAACCGGTAACCTAAGACCGTGAGTGTTGAGAATCCTTTCGGGCAGGTCCTCGTCGCGTTGGTGACACCGTTCTTGAGCGACGGAGAGGTCGACTGGCCCGGCGTCGAGAAGCACATCGACGACGTCATCACGGCCGGTGCCGACGGCATCGTCGTCACGGGCACGACGGGTGAGACATCCACCCTCACCGACCCCGAGAAGCTGCGCCTCGTCGAGGTGGGCAAATCGGTGTCGGCCGGCCGCGCCAAGATCATCACGGGCGGTGGCTCCAACGAGACCGCGCACGCCATCGAGCTCTACAAGGCCAGCGAAAAGGCCGGGGCCGACGGCGTCATGATCGTCACGCCCTATTACAACAAGCCGACCCAGGCGGGCATCCTCACGCACTTCCGCATGATCGCGGATGCCACCGATCTGCCCGTCATCCTCTACGACATCCCCGGTCGCACGGGTGTGCCCATCAAGTACGAGACGATCCTGCGGGCCGCCAAGCACCCGAACATCCTCGCCGTGAAAGACGCCAAGGGCGACTTCAGCGAGGTCAGCCGCGTGCTCAACCAGACCGACCTCATGTACTTCTCGGGCGACGACGCCAACGCGTTGCCCCACATGGCGATCGGCGCGGCGGGTCTCATCGGCGTGACGGCCAACATCGCGGCGCGGCCCTATCGCCAGATGGTGGATGCCGTCAACGCCGGCGATCTGCATACCGCCACGCTCGCACACCAGCAGCTCGAGCCGCTCGTGCGCGCCGTCATGACGCACGTTCCCGGCACCGTTGCCGCCAAATACATCCTGCACGGCCTCGGCCGCATCCAGACCCCGCGCGTGCGCCTGCCGCTCGTCGGGCCGGAAGAGGCTGAAGCCGCGCAGATCGAAGACGAACTCGCCCTCGTGCGAGACATCCCGGGTGTCGACCTCTCGAGGTTCCGCCCAGACCGCAATGCGGCCGCCGGAGGTGCCCTGCCGAAAGTGCACGGCACCACACGGTAGCCCCATAACTCAACAAGGAGGGCGCATGCCCGTTTCCGTATACGAACCGCCGGCTCTCGAACCCGGCACACTCCGCGTCATCCCGATCGGCGGTCTCGGCGAGATCGGCCGAAACATGACCATGTTCGAGATCGACGGCAAGATCCTCATCGTCGACTGCGGCGTACTCTTCCCCGAGGAGCACCAGCCGGGCGTCGACCTGATCCTGCCCGACTTCAGCCCCATCAAAGATCGCCTGGGCGACATCGTGGGCGTCGTGTTGACGCACGGCCACGAAGACCACATCGGCGCCGTCCCCTACCTGCTGCGCCTGCGCAACGACATCCCGCTGATCGGCTCGGGGCTCACGCTCGCGCTCGTCGAGGCGAAGCTCAAAGAGCACCGCATCAAGCCCTACAGCCTCACGGTGACCGAGGGTCAGACCGAGAAGCTCGGCCCGTTCGACCTCGAATTCGTGGCCGTCAACCACTCGATCCCGGATGCCCTCGCGGTCGCCATCTCGACGAGCGCCGGCACGGTCCTCGCCACGGGTGACTTCAAGATGGACCAGCTGCCGCTCGACGGCCGCCTGACCGACCTGCGGGCCTTTGCGCGCCTCGGCGAGAAGGGCATCGACCTGTTCCTGGTCGACTCCACCAACGCCGACGTTCCGGGCTTCACGCCGCTCGAATCATCCATCGGGCCCGTGCTCGACCAGGTCATCCAGAAGGCCACGCGCCGCGTCGTCGTCGCCAGCTTCTCGTCGCATGTGCACCGCGTGCAGCAGGTCCTCGATGCCGCCGCCGCCAACGGCCGCCGCGTCGCGTTCCTCGGCCGCAGCATGGTGCGCAACATGGGCATCGCCGCCGACCTCGGCTACCTGAAGGTGCCGAAAGACGTGCTCATCGACTACAAGAAGGCGAAAGACCTTCCCGACGACCGCATCGTCTACATGTCGACGGGTTCGCAGGGCGAGCCCATGGCCGTCCTCAGCCGCATGGCCAACCTCGACCACGCGATCGAGCCCGGCCCGGGTGACACCGTCATCCTCGCGTCGAGCCTCATCCCCGGCAACGAGAACGCCGTCTACCGCGTCATCGACGGGCTGACCAAGCTGGGCGCCAACGTCGTGCACAAGGGCAACGCCAAGGTGCACGTCTCCGGTCACGCGGCCGCCGGCGAGCTGCTCTACTGCTACAACATCCTGAAGCCCAAGAACGTGCTGCCCGTGCACGGGGAGTACCGCCACCTGGTGGCGAACGCCAAGCTCGCGATGCAGACCGGCATCCCCGAAGAGAACACCATCCTCGGTGAAGACGGCACGGTCGTCGACCTTAAGGATAGCGTTGCCAAAGTCGTCGGACAGCTCGACCTCGGCTTCGTCTACGTCGACGGGTCGACCGTCGGCGAGATCACCGACGCCGACCTCAAGGACCGCCGCATCCTGGGCGAAGAGGGTTTCATCTCGATCATCGTCGTGGTCGAGGCCGCGACGGGCAAGGTCGTGGTCGGGCCCGAGATCCACGCGCGCGGTTTCGCCGAGGACGACGCCGTGTTCAACGAGGTCAAGCCCAAGATCGTGTCCGCCCTGGCCGAGGCTGCGAAGAGCGGAACGCGCGACCCGCACGCCCTGACGCAGGTCGTGCGCCGCACCGTCGGCCGCTGGGTGAACACGTCCTACCGTCGCCGCCCCATGATCGTTCCCCTCGTCATCGAGGCGTAGAAGCGATAGCCCCCCGAAGCCCCGCCGGTCTGGATGACGGCGGGGCTTCGTCGTGCGACGGCGCGGCCTTCGCCGTTCGGGTGGGTGCGCGAAACTCTGCATTCCGACACGCCGCCGGGGGACAACTTTTCCCGCAGCGTCGCAAGGGGCCCGGCGGTGTTCCGGTGGCGGAATCCCGGGGGCGTCGGCGGGCTCGTTGACTGCATCCCGATCTGGGGGCCCTCGTGAGCCCCGTTCGGCCCGCACGGGTGCCATCGCGCTGGATACCATCGAGCCACGGACTGTCGGCACCCACGAAGGGTGCAGCATCCGTCGTCAGTCCGACCTCGCGGTGCGGGCGAGCCGAAAGATCTTCGGCGGGGGAGGGCCTGCGGGCCGCAAGGGGAACGTTATGGGTGTGTGGCGACGGATCATTCTGCCGATCGTGCGGGTCGTGTTGGTGGCGGCGATAGCGGTCGCCCTCGTGAAAATCGCCTTTTTCCCGGATGCCTCGGCCGAGAGCGCGCCGGCAGAAGCCTCGGCGTCGATCGAAGAACCCATCGTGACGGCTGAGTTGTCCTCTCTGCAGAATTCACTGACCGTGCCGGCCAGCGTGCGAGCCGACACAGCCGTCGACGCAAAGGCCACGCTGCAGGGTTCGGTCTCCGAGCTGACCGTCGTGGTCGGGCAGAAGGTCTCGGCGGGAGAGCGCATCGGGGCTGTTCGTCAGGAGACGCCCGTCGACCCGATAACGCGCGTCGCCCCCGACGGCACCGAAAGCGTCGTGCCGCAGAAACCCAAGGTGGTCGCCGAAGCCATCGTCGCGCCGGCTGCCGGCACGATCAGCGCGCTCCCGGTCATCAGAAAGCAGGAGGTGGCGGTGGGCGATGTGGTCGCAAAGATCACGCCAGATGCGTTCATCGTGCAGGGTTCACTGAAACCCGAGGACCTCTATCGGCTGTCGTCGATTCCGGGTGAGGCGAGTGTGAGCCTCAAGGGTGGTCCCGGCGAATTCACTTGCACGTCGCTGCAGATCAGCGACCCGGCGACCGCTGGGGACGGCTCGGCCGTGAACAGTGCTGATCCGTCCGGCGAGGCAGCCGGCGGTGGCGGTGGTACGGGGCTGACCTGCCGTGTTCCAGCCGAGGTCCGAGTGTTCTCGGGCCTGACGGGCGCGCTCACCATCCAGGCCGGTTCGGCGGAGAACGTTGTGACGCTGCCGACGACGGCCGTCAAGGGCAACGCCGACAGCGGGTCCGTGTGGGTGCAGAACGCCGAGGGCGAGGCCGAGGAGCGGCCCGTCAAGCTCGGAATCACCGACGGGGTACAGATCCAGATCGTCGAGGGCATCGCCGAGGGTGACGCGGTGTACGAGTTCGTCCCCGGCACGGATGCCACCGACCCCGAGTCGACGGGGTGCGCCCTCCAGCCCGACGGCAGCGAAGTCTGCGACGAGGGTCTCGTCCCGTGAGCCTCGTCGCGGCACAGGGGATCGGGCGCGTCATCGAGCGCATCGATGACGAACCCCTCACCATCCTCGCCGACGTCTCGTTGAGGGTCGAGGCAGGCGAGCGCGTGTCGATCGTCGGACGATCGGGGTCCGGCAAATCCACCCTCCTCAACCTTCTCGGCATGCTCGACCTCCCGACCAGCGGCTCGCTCGAGATCGCGGGGGAGGACGTGTTGAGCCTGTCCAATCGCCGGCGCGACCGCCTGCGCGGTGCGAACATCGGCTTCGTCTTCCAGCAGTTCAACCTGCTCGACGGGCGGACCGCCTCGGAGAACGTCCAATTGCCGCTCGTCTACGCCGGCGGGTCGAGCTATTGGCGGCGTGAAGCGCTCGCCGACGAGATGCTCGACCGCGTGGGGTTGTCCCACCGGCGGCGGTCGCTGCCTCACAACCTCTCGGGCGGCGAACAGCAGCGTGTCGCCATCGCGCGCGCGCTGGTCAGGCGGCCGAGACTGATCCTCGCCGACGAGCCGACAGGTGCGCTCGACGTCGAGACGGGCATCTCGATCATGGGGTTGCTCGACGAGATCGTCGCCGAAGAACAATCCGCCATCGTCACCATCACCCACGATCCGGCCATCGCCGCGCTCAGCGAGCGTCACTATCGGCTGGCGTCCGGGTCCCTCGAAGAGGCGGTATTCGCGTGAACGCCGTCGTGACGAACATCCTCGGTGTGCTGGTCGAAGCCTGGCAAGAGATCCGGGTGCACCGGGCACGAGTTCTCCTCTCGCTCCTCGGGGTTGCCATCGCCGTGTGCGCGTTGAGTGCTTCTGTGGCTGCGGCGAGCCTGGCCCAGCAGGCCATAGCCGAACAGAATGAAGTGTCGGGCGGGCGCGATGCCACGCTCTCGGTCAATGCCTACCCCTCGGATGCCTCACCCGCGGCTCTAGACGCCGTCGACGATGCCTGGGCGAGATCGGTCGACAGGCACCGCATGAACTTTGTCTCCAACGTCACCAATACGGGTCTACCGATGCGCTTCCCGGGCGGCGCGATGGACACGAACTTCACGGTCGTTAGCCCGTCCTACCTCGAAATGCACCGGGTTCGGCTCGCCGAAGGCTCCTGGTTTGCGGACGACGACGACGATCGCCTCGTGCCAGCTGTCGTTGTCGACAAGTATTTCTACGAAGCGCTCGGCTCGCCCTCGCTCGCGAGCCACCCCGTGGTGTCGATCGACGGAGATCCCGCGCACCGAGTCGTCGTCATCGGCACCTTCGTGCCGCCCTACGACAGCGGCATGCCGGCGGCGTACATCCTGCCCGGCGGGGCCGAGAAGGTTTTGCCGCCGGACATCCTGGCGGGCAGCGGCCGCACCTTCGAGGCGTGGGTCCCTCCGACCGACGTCGACATGTTGCGGGGTCAACTCGAAAGCGAGCTGACAGCATCACTGGGATCATCGGTGAGTATCGACGTCTCGCGCACCGATGCGGGCGCCTACACCAACGGTGAAGACCCTCTGCTGCCGCTCCGCATGCTGACTAACGCCGTCGCTGTCGTCATCCTCATTCTCGGAGCCCGGAGCTTGTTGAACATCTCCGTCGTCACCATGCGTCAGCGCATACGTGAAGTGGGCATACGTCGGAGCTTCGGGGCCTCATCTGCGCGTGTGTTCTCGGCGGTGCTCCTCGAGAGCGTGTTGGGCACGCTGGTCGCGGGTGTCGCGGGTGTCGCAGCGGCGATCCTCATCATGAGTCTCCCGGCCGTGCGGGGGCTCTTCGCCGCCGGGGGATTGAGCGACCCGCCGCCGTTCCCGATGGATGCCGCGCTCCTCGGAATCGGCGCGGCGCTCGCCGTGGGGGTGCTCGCCGGGGCTCTGCCGGCGACGATCGCCGTGCGGGTCAAGGTCATCGACGCGATCCGTTCGTGATGGCCGACCGGCCGCGTCAATACGGGCGATCGTCGGTGGTGCGGGCTAGCGTGGACGGTATGGCTCCGAGTTCAGTACCGACGGGCCGCGGCCGCACGAAGGCTAGCGGCAGCGCATCCAGTGCGCCCAAGAAGGGCGCAGCGACGAAAACGTCGGCATCCGCACGAGCCGGTTCCGGCACCGCGGCGGCCAAGGGGGCTGCCGCCAAGACCACCGCCTCGGCGAATAAGACCTCCTCCCGCACGGTCGCCTACCCGACCGCCGACGAACAGGCGCCGAGCACCAACATCCTCGCCCGCGCCTGGATGGGGCTTGCTCACCTCGCGGGCGGCGGGGCTCGTGCCTTCGGTCCCGAGAACCTCGCCAAAGACGAGCGCCGCGACGGCGTTCCCTTCTTCATCCTTCTTCTGGCCGTCGCCGGTGTCGTCATCGAATGGTTCGGCGTCAACGATCCCGTCGCGCAGAATCTCGACGCCTACACCTTCGGCGGCATCTTCGGCCGCGCGGCGTTCATCATGCCCATCGTCATGTTCGCCCTGGCCGTGTGGCTCTTCCGACACCCCAGCTCGGTCAACGACAACGGCCGCATCGGCATCGGCGTAGGCCTCGCGGTCGTCTCGATCTCCGGGCTGTGCCATTCGTTCTCGGCCCTTCCCAACCCGAGCGACGGCATGCCCGCCCTCGCGGCCGCCGGTGGCGTCATCGGCTGGCTCTCCGGTGCGCCGCTCACGGCCCTGCTCACACCCATCGGCTCGGGCATCATCCTGTCGCTGCTCCTCTTGCTCAGCCTGTTCATCATCACGAAGACGCCGCCCAACAAGGTCGGCCAGCGCTTCCGAGAGCTCTACGCGTGGATGTTCGGCACCGACGTCGTCGAAACCGCCGAGCGAGACGCGGCCAAGCGTTCTGCTGCATCCGACGATGACGAGGCCGTCGACGCTGCCGACACCGATTCGCTTCCCTGGTGGCGCCGCAACAAGAACCAGCGCGAAGAAGACCCCGACTTCGAGGCGTCGTCGGACGATGCCGTCACCGAATTGCTCGGCGGCAAAGCAGGCCGGGGCGTCGGAGGCTTCGACACGGCGCTCGAGCGGCCCGACGACGAGCGCCCCGCACCCATCGTGCCCGCCACGCCTCTTCCCACCGACGAGGGCATGACGGCCGTCATCGGCGATCTCTCCCGCGCCGAAGCAGCACTCGGCGAGTGGGAGCACTCGAAACGCCTGGCGAGCGCCGGTTCAGCTACGCCGAGCACCTCCGGACTGCGCGACGACGGGCCCGAGAGTGTCACCGAGGTCCTGCCCGGTATGGGCAGCATCGGTCTGCTCGACGAGGACGGCCTCGGCACGCCCGAGCCGTCCGATTCCCCCGAGAACCCCTACCGGCTGCCGTCCGTCACCACGCTCGCCGCGGGTGAGCCGGCCAAGCAGCGGTCCGAGGCCAACGACGAGGTCGTCCGCTCCATCACCGAAGTCCTGACCCAGTTCAGCGTCGACGCTCGGGTCACGGGCTTTTCCAGAGGCCCGACCGTCACGCAGTACGAGATCGAACTCGGCCCCGGCGTCAAGGTCGAGCGGGTCACGGCGCTGTCGAAGAACCTCTCCTACGCCGTCGCGTCGAACGAGGTCCGCATCCTGTCGCCCATCCCGGGCAAATCGGCCATCGGTGTCGAGATCCCCAACAGCGACCGCGAAATCGTCACCCTCGGCGATGTGCTCCGCTCGGGAGCAGCCGTCAAGAGCACGCACCCCATGACGATCGGTGTGGGCAAAGACGTCGGCGGTGGCTACGTCGTGGCCAACCTCGCCAAGATGCCTCACCTCCTAGTCGCGGGTAGCACGGGCTCGGGTAAGTCCAGCTTCGTCAACTCGATGATCACGAGCCTTCTGATGCGGGCGAAGCCCAACGAAGTGCGCATGGTCCTCATCGACCCCAAGCGCGTCGAGCTCGCGCCCTATGCCGGTGTGCCGCACCTCATCACGCCCATCATCACGAACCCCAAGAAAGCCGCCGAGGCGCTGCAGTGGGTCGTGAAGGAGATGGACATGCGTTACGACGACCTGGCGTCGTTCGGCTTCCGGCACATCGACGACTTCAACAAGGCCGTCGTCAACGACGAGATCGTGCTCCCCGCGGGCAGTGAGCGCGTCCTCAAGCCCTACCCCTACCTCCTCGTCGTCGTCGACGAGCTCGCCGACCTCATGCTCGTCGCACCGCGCGACGTCGAAGAATCGATCGTGCGCATCACGCAGCTGGCGCGTGCCTCCGGCATCCACCTCGTCCTCGCCACGCAGCGACCTTCGGTCGACGTCGTTACGGGTCTGATCAAGGCCAACGTTCCCTCGCGCCTGGCCTTCGCCGTGACGAGCGTCACCGACTCGCGAGTCATCCTCGACCAGCCGGGCGCCGACAAGCTCATCGGCCAGGGCGACGGCCTCTTCCTTCCCATGGGCACGTCCAAGGCCATCCGCGTGCAGGGCGCCTGGGTCAACGAGGCCGAGATCGAGAAGGTCGTCAAGCACGTCACACAGCAGGCCCGACCTGACTACCGCAAAGACGTCGAAGCTGTGGTCGAGCGCAAAGAGATCGATGCCGACATCGGTGACGACCTCGAATTGCTTTTGGCGGCGGCCGAACTCGTCGTCTCGACCCAGTTCGGCTCGACCTCAATGCTGCAGCGCAAGTTGCGCGTCGGCTTCGCCAAGGCGGGCCGTCTCATGGACCTCATGGAATCCCGCGACATCGTCGGCCCCTCCGAGGGCTCCAAGGCCCGTGACGTGCTGGTGACCGCCGAGCAGTTGCCCGCACTGATGGCGCGCATCAAGGGAGAAGACGGCCCGTCCGGGTCCTCCTTCACGCCGCCGACATCGGCCGGCGGCAACGCTAGTGCAGGCATGTCCACCGGGGCCCCGTCAGCAACTCACGCTCCGGCCGACACCAACCCCGACGATTCGGATGACCGCTACCACGACGATCCCGTCGCGAGGATGTCTCATGGGTATCCTGAGGTGGAGGGCGAACCTGATGAAGACGCCTGGCAGCTGACCGGCAGGGAGTAACACATGGCGTCACACGGCGCATCGTTCGATCAGGGCGCAGGCACGCCGCTGAATGCAGGGTCTCGCCCCTCGAATCTGAACCTGCCGAATGCCATCACGGTGGCTCGAATCATCCTGGCCCCGATCTTCGTCTGGCTGTTGCTGGCCGACAACGGCGCGAACGGCACGCTGCGTTGGGTGGCGGGCATCCTCTTCATCCTGGCTATTGCCACGGACGGCATCGACGGGGCGATCGCGCGCCGGCGCAACCTGGTCACCGACCTCGGCAAACTCCTCGACCCCATTGCCGACAAGGTGCTCACCGGGGCTGCGCTGGTGGCCCTCTCAAGTCTCGGCGAGCTGCCCTGGTGGATCACGGCCGTCGTGCTCGCGCGTGAGGTCGGCATCACGGTGCACCGCATGATCCTCGCGAGCGACCATGTCGTCGCGGCCGCATGGATGGGCAAACTCAAGACGGTCATGCAGGCGGTCGCGATCTCCCTCGCGCTGCTTCCGCTCGCGGCGCTCGTGGGCGATTGGGTCATCGTGCTCAATGTCGTCACCATGACGGCGGCCGTGCTGCTCACCATCGCCAGCGGCATCGACTACGTGCTCACCGAAGTGCGCGGGCGCCGCGCTGCGCGATAGCCATCCCCACATGACCACCGCTTCCGACTCCGCCACGATCATCGCCCTGCTGCGCGAAAGGTCCTGGTCGATCGCGGCCGCCGAATCCCTGACGGGTGGTCTGCTCGTCTCGGCCCTGATCGACACGCCGGGAGCCTCCCGCGCCGTCCGCGGCGGCATCGTGGCCTACGACACGTGCCTCAAGCACTCGCTTGTCGGCGTCGACGCTCAGCTCCTCGCCGAACACGGCGCCGTGCACCCGGATGTCGCGCGCCAGCTCGCCGACCGCGTGCGTCTCGCCGCGGCCATCGACGGCGTTTCGGCCGACGTGGGTATCGGCACGACGGGCGTCGCGGGCCCCGATCCGCAAGACGGTCAGCCGGTCGGAACGGTCTTCGTCGGCATCAGCATCCGCGGCACCGTGGATGTCGTCGCGCTCCAACTCGAGGGAACGCGCGACGAGATCCGCCGCGCCACGGTGGAGCACGCCCTGCGCAGGCTGCGAGAGGCGCTCGAGTCCGCCTGACGGGTGCGCCGTGGACGGTGGCGCGACATCCGTTCGATACGCGGATGTCGGGCTGGAATAGTTCTCGTTTCGGTCGCGTTACAGGTTAGTGATTCACAAGAAAAGCCCAGTGATCGTGGTTAGTGTTTTTTTCACGGCAGCAGGTATTGTTAGCCATCCCCGAAGCGCATGCTCCGGCGGTCGAAAGGGCACCAGGCCCGAGGGCTCACGGGTTTCGTCCCTGAGGTTCAGGGCACAAAGTGGTTTGGTCCCTGAGGTTCAGGGCACAGAGAGGGAGGCTGCAATGGTTTTAGTTCGTCAAGAGATCGGCGACGTTCTTCGCGACTTCCGCCTTCAAAAGGGGCGTACGCTTCGTCAGGTCGCGAGCAAGGCAAGTGTCGCGCTGGGCTACCTCAGTGAGGTAGAGCGCGGTCAGAAAGAGGCGTCGAGCGAGATTCTCGCGTCGGTTGCCGAAGCGCTCGAGACTCCGATCTCCACAATCATGCGCGAAGTCGGCGACCGTCTCGCCGTCATCGAGGGCATCGATCCGATTCCCGACACCGTTCCCGACGCTTTCGTCGCTGAACTGGATGCCGATCTGGTCACTCGCTAACACTGCCCTCCTCGACTGCCCGGCTCCGGCCTCAGCTTCAAAAACCCCGCCTGACATCAGGCGGGGTTTTTGCGTCCCCACCAAGTTCAGAGCGGACGTGATTTGGAGCGGACGTGGTTTGGACTGTCGGCTGTGGTTGGTAGCGTTGCAGTCGTGAAAATGAGTGAGTTCAAGCAGGCGATCGCCGATGAATTCGGCGCCGGCTACGGCCGTGTGCTCGCCGCTGATCTCGTGCTCGGCGATGTCGGGTCCCGCACCGCGAATCAGGCCCTCTCCGACGGCGTTCCGCCACGTGAGGTCTGGCTGGCGCTCTGCCGCGCCACCGACGTGCCGCGCGAGCGTTGGTATGGCGTGGGCACGCCGCCCCCGCGCGCCTAGACAGCTTTCGCGCGCGCTCACTTTCTCGCCTGCTGCCTTTCTCGCTGGTTAGCTTTCTCGCCCGCGCCAAAGGCGTTGGGACGGGCTTCTCGCATAGCCGACGGACCGAAGTGGTATTCGACACGCCCGCGCTCATCTCTCGAACATCCGTTCGGATCGCGCTATGCTCCTCACAAGAGCGGAATCCCGATTTTCTCCACAGATCAGACCGTGCCACCTGCAATGTCGGTGGTGGGTCGTACTGTCGAAAACGTCGAGGAGAAACCTCCAGCCTTGTCACCGGCCGTCCTGGTCGCGACAGCCTATAGGCGCATCGAGAACGAGCAGAGAAAAGAGTGACGACATGCCTTCACCCGCAGATCGTGAAAAATCATTAGAAACCGCGCTGGCCCAGATCGATCGCCAGTTCGGCAAGGGATCCGTTATGCGGTTGGGCAGCGACGAGCGCGCCCCCGTCGAGGTCATTCCGACCGGGTCGATCGCGCTCGATGTCGCGCTCGGCATCGGGGGCATTCCTCGCGGCCGCATCGTCGAGATCTACGGCCCTGAGTCGTCGGGTAAGACGACGCTCACGTTGCACGCCATCGCCAACGCTCAGCGTGCCGGCGGCATCGCCGCCTTCATCGACGCCGAGCACGCTCTCGATCCCGAATACGCCCGCAAGCTCGGCGTCGACATCGACGCGCTGCTCGTCTCCCAGCCCGACACAGGTGAGCAGGCTCTCGAGATCGCCGACATGCTGATCCGCTCCGGCTCGATCGACCTGGTCGTCATCGACTCCGTCGCGGCCCTCGTGCCGCGCGCCGAGATCGAGGGCGAGATGGGCGATTCGCACGTCGGTCTCCAGGCTCGACTCATGTCGCAGGCGCTGCGCAAGCTGACCGGTGGCCTGAGCCAGACCAAGACCACGGCCATCTTCATCAACCAGTTGCGCGAGAAGATCGGTGTCTTCTTCGGCAGCCCCGAGACCACCGCCGGCGGTAAGGCGCTCAAGTTCTACGCCTCCGTCCGCATGGACATCCGTCGCATCGAGACGTTGAAAGACGGCACCGAGGCCGTGGGAAACCGCACGCGTGTCAAGGTGGTCAAGAACAAGATGGCGCCGCCTTTCAAGCAGGCCGAGTTCGACATCCTCTACGGCATCGGCATCTCGCGAGAGGGCAGCCTCATCGACTTCGGCGTCGAGCACGCCATCGTGAAGAAGTCCGGCGCCTGGTACACCTACGGCGGCGACCAGCTCGGCCAGGGCAAGGAGAAGGCGCGCGACTTCCTCTTGAAGAACCCGGATATCGCCAACGAGATCGAAGACAAGATCAAGTCGAAGCTCGGCATCGGTGGGGCCGCACCGCTCGAAGAAGCAGAGACGACCGATCAGCTCACCGCGCGCCGCGGCGCCTGATCGATGCGCGACACTGTCGCGCATCACCCACCCGTAGAGCGAGAAGGAGGTCACCATGGTGGTCAGATTCACAGCAGGATCAGCTGACGACAGCGATGCGGGCCAGCACGAACTGGCCCCGGTGATCTCCTTCTCGGCCTCGCGGAAGGCTAAACGAGGTGAAGAACACGGTCGGGCTCGGGGAAACCATCCCGCCGGTTCTGCCCTCGACCCCGTCGCTGACGGCGAGCCGGGTGACATCGACGGCGCCGGCGAGCCCGGCACCGAGACGGTGGCCGCGGTATCGCTGTCGGGCTCGCGCCGTTCCTCCACGCTTCACGATGCGGCGCCCCTGGCGCCTGAAGCGACGCTGTCAGCACCGAGCTCCACCCGGCCCTCCCGCGCTCTCGGCAACGAGCATGCGGCCCAGGGTTCCCTGAACGAGGGTTCTTCGGCCGGGGGTAGCGAGTCAGAGAACTTCGAGAGCGAGCCAGAGCGGAGAGCTCCCGTTGCGAGTCTTGCCCGCAAGCGCGGCGGCGCCGAGTCATCGGTGATCGATGACGACATGGTCGACGAACTTCCGCCTTCTATCGAAGACGTCGAGAATGCGATCCTCAAGAAGCTGCGGCGTCGGGGGCTCAGCGAGGCCGAGATCCTCGCCGAGTGCCTGGCGCTCGACCTCACGGCGCACCAGGCAAACGAGATGCTCGAGCGCCTGCGTGAGCTCGGCTATGTCGACGATCGCGCGCTGGCCGAGCAGCTGCGTTACTCGCATTACGAACGCAAGAGCCAGAGCCGTCAGGTCGTCGCGCGACTCATGAGCACGCGCAAGATCCCCGCCGAGGTGATCGACGAAGTACTCGAAGACATCGGCTCGGATGACGAACTCAGCGCCGCGCGCGCGGTTGCCGAAAAGCGCGCGTCGCAGATGACATCGCTCGATGACGCCACGATGGAGCGCCGCCTGGTGGGCTTCCTCGCGCGGCGGGGATATCCCGGTGGGGTCGTGCGCACGGTCGTCGGTGAGATCATCCGCGGGCGCCGATCCAGCGTTCGCTTTCGCTAGTCCGTAAGCTAGTCACATCATGAGTGACCTGCTTGAAGCACCACGCCACATCAGCCCCTCCGTCGCGGCCCACAAGTCCGACGGCAGTGCGCGCACCTATGAGGTGCGCACGTTCGGGTGTCAGATGAACGTGCACGACTCCGAGCGCCTGAGTGGTTCGCTCGAGGCCGCGGGATACGTCAAAGCCGACGGCGTCGAGGCCGACATCGTCGTCATCAACACGTGCGCCGTTCGCGAGAACGCCGACAATAAGCTCTATGGCAACCTCGGGCACCTGGCCTCCGTGAAGAAGCGCCACGAGGGCATGCAAATCGCGGTCGGCGGCTGCCTGGCGCAAAAAGACAAGAACACGATCCTTGAGAAGGCCCCCTGGGTCGACGTCGTCTTCGGCACACACAACATGGGCGCGCTTCCCAACCTGCTCGAGCGCGCGCGCCACAACGACGAAGCACAGATCGAAATCCTCGAATCGCTCGAAACGTTCCCGTCCACGCTGCCCACCAAACGCGACTCCAGCTACAGCGGCTGGGTGTCCATCTCGGTCGGATGCAACAACACCTGCACGTTCTGCATCGTGCCGTCGCTGCGCGGCAAGGAGAAAGACCGCCGCCCGGGCGACATCCTCGCCGAAGTGCAGGCCCTCGTCGACGACGGGGCCATAGAGGTCACCCTGCTCGGCCAGAACGTCAACAGCTACGGCGTCGAGTTCGGCGACCGCCAGGCCTTCGGCAAGCTTCTGCGCGCGGCCGGCCAGATCGAGGGGCTCGAGCGGGTTCGATTCACGAGCCCCCACCCCGCGGCGTTCACCGACGACGTCATTGACGCCATGGCCGAAACGCCCAACGTCATGCCGCAGCTGCACATGCCCCTGCAATCGGGTTCCGATCGCATCCTCAAAGCCATGCGCCGGTCCTACCGGTCGAGCAAGTTCCTCGGAATCCTCGACCGCGTTCGCGAGAAGATGCCGCACGCCGCGATCTCCACCGACATCATCGTCGGGTTCCCCGGAGAGACCGAAGAAGACTTCGCCGAAACGCTGCGCGTCGTCGAGGCCGCTCGGTTCGCAACCGCATTCACGTTCCAATACTCGGTGCGCCCCGGCACACCTGCGGCGACCCTGCCCGACCAGATTCCCAAGGCGATCGTGCAAGAGCGCTACGAGCGACTCCTTGCCCTGCAAGACCGCATCTCCCTCGAAGAGAACCGCGGCGTCATCGGCCGTCAGGTCAACGTGCTCGTCGCGACAGGCGAGGGCAAGAAAGACTCCGAGACGCTGCGCATGAGCGGCCGCGCCGAAGACTCCCGCCTCGTGCACTTCGACCTGCCCGACGGGTCCGACATCCCGCGTCCGGGAGACGTCGTCACAGTGACCGTGACGCAAGCCGCTCCGTTCCACCTCATCGCCGACTCCCTCGACGGTGCGCCCCTCGTCGTCCGGCGCACCCGCGCGGGCGACGCGTGGGATCGCGCCCAAGCCGACAGCTGCGGCGTGCCGGCGCCCGCAAGCGGGGGCGCGGGAACATCCTCATCGGCCACCGGGGGAGCGGTCTCCCTGGGGTTGCCCACCCTCCGCGTCGGCTCGCGCGAGCCACTCACCAGCCCCGGCGTCGGCACCATGCCCATCTACCACCCCGACGACGCCCAGCGGTGACGAACGGCTTCACCCCCGGCGACGCGCCGCTCGTCGTCGTCGTCGGGCCGACCGGCACCGGAAAGAGCGACCTCTCACTGGCCATCGCCGAGCGCCTCACGGGCACACCCGATGACGTCGAAATCGTCAACGCCGACTCGATGCAGCTCTACCGCGGCATGGACATCGGCACCGCGAAGCTGCGGCCCGACGAACGCCGCGGCATCCCGCATCACCTCCTCGACGTGCTCGACGTCACCGAAGAAGCGACGGTCGCCCGCTACCAGCCCGCCGCACGAGAAGCCATCCGAGATATCCTCGCGCGCGGCAAGACCCCCGTGCTCGTCGGCGGCTCGGGGCTCTACGTCTCCAGCGTGATCTACGAGTTCACCTTCCCGGGCACCGACCCGGCCATCCGGCAGCGACTTGAAGCCGAACTCGACGCCGTCGGCCCCGGCATGTTGCACCGGCGCCTCATCGACATCGACCCGGTCACCGCCGAACGGGTCGGCCCTCACAACGGTCGCCGCATCGTGCGCGCCCTCGAGGTGGCCGAAATGACGGGGGATGCCCCGAGCGCCGCGCTCCCCGACAAACCGACCCCCTGGCATCCCACCGTCATCCTCGGCCTCCGTGCGCCGCGGGAGGAACTCGTCGCCCGCCTCGACCGCCGTGTCGATCGCATGTGGGCCGATGGCCTCGTCGCCGAAGCAGACGCCCTGCGGCACGCCGGCATCGAGCAGGGCGTGACCGCCAGCCGGGCCATCGGCTACGCCCAAGCGCTCGCACAGCTCTCGGGCGAACTCACCGCCGACGAGGCACGGGCCCAGACAGCGGCGCTCACCCGCCGCTACGCCCGGCGGCAGGTCAGCTGGTTCAAACGCTACCCGCACGCGCACTGGCTGGACTATGACGACCCGAACCTCGTCGACGAGGCCGTCCGGCTCATCACGACCCGTCCGGCCGTCTAGGCGTCCTGGGCCCGGGCAGGCGCTCGGTTCACCATAAACTGGTCCCATGTCGACGCTGCACTTCACCAAAGGCCACGGTACGGGTAACGATTTCGTCCTGTACTCCGACCCCGATGGTGAGCGCGAACTCACACCCGCGCAGATCGCGGCCATCTGCGACCGTCATTTCGGTGTGGGTGCCGACGGCGTCATCCGTGCCGTCCGGTCCGCGCGTATCGACGCGGGGGCTGCAGCGTTGGCCGAAGATCCCGATGCCGAATGGTTCATGGACTACCGCAACGCCGACGGTTCGATCGCAGAGATGTGTGGCAACGGCATCCGCGTCTATGTGAAGTACCTCATCGAACAGGGTCTCGCCACGATCGAGCCCGGCAGCACGATCGCCATCGGCACGCGCGCCGGGGTGCGAGACGTTCAGGCATCGAACAACGGTTTCCAGGTCGACCTCGGCCGGTGGCGCCTCGACGGCAACGAGCCCCTCGTGCGCGCGAAGAACCTCAAGGTCGCGCGCCCCGGCCTCGGAATCGACGTCGGCAATCCGCACGTCGTGGTGGCCCTCGCCGACGACAGCGAACTCGACCAGGCCGACCTGAGCTACATCCCGCACCTCGAACCCGAACAGCTCGCCGGCGCAAACGTCGAGTTCGTGGTCCCGGCCGAACCGCTCGTGAGCGACGGGGTCGCCCGCATCCGTATGCGCGTGCACGAGCGCGGCAGCGGCGAGACCCTCTCGTGCGGCACGGGCGTCGCTGCGGCGGCTCTGGCCACGCGTCACTGGGCGGGCCAAGCGGCTCCGAACCACTGGCGCGTCGACGTTCCCGGCGGCACCCTCGGGGTGCGCATGTTCCCGACGCAGGACGGCGAACACGTTTCGCTGTCGGGCCCCGCCGAACTGGTCTACTCCGGGTCGCTCGAGATCAACTGAGCACCCGAGCGGCGGGCGCGCAACACGCGGTACCCCTTGCCGGTGGCGGTGCGGGTTACGTGGAAATCGCTCGGCAGCGTGTCCGAGAGCCAGCGGTGCAGGCTGTCGGAACCGAGGTTGCGCTGCACGACGAGCCAGGCATCCGACGACGGCTCGAGCCGCGGCAGCCACTTCTCGAGCATGCCGTGCAATTCGTTCTTGCCGACCCGGATGGGCGGATTCGACCAAATCGTCCGAAAATGCACGTCGTCAGGAACATCTGAGGGCAGAACAGCGTTGATGTTAGTAACACCGGCCCTCTCGGCATTCCGACGCACCAGATCGAGAGCGCGCTCGTTGACGTCGACGGCCCAGACCCGCGCATGCGGGCTCGACAACGCCAGGGTCAGAGAAATCGGCCCCCACCCACATCCGAGATCGAGGAAGTCGCCACCCGGCGGCGGCTCGGGAGTGTTGCCCAGCAGAACCTGGGTTCCCTGATCGAGACGATCGGGACTGAAAATGCCTGACGCCGTGACCAGATCGAGGTCCCGCCCCGCGAGCTTCACCGACAACGGTCGGAGTTTCAGCTCGCTCTCCGGAACCCCGGTGAAGTAGTGATCGCTAGACATACAGGCAACCTACAAGAGGAAGAGGAAGTAAGGTTAACCGGATGAATGAACCCCGCACGCTCCCCGAAGACGAGGCGCGCAACGATGACGTCGTAGCGCGGGTCCTCAACAGTGCCGCCAGCACATCGGCGGGCTTCACGCTCTTCGGCGCAAACCGTGCGGCAGCTCTGCAAGACGAGTCCACGGCTCGCTACTCAGACCCGAATGGCGACAACCACGACGGCGACCAGTTCGACCGCTCCGACCGGCAGGCGCTTCGCCGCGTGGCCGGCCTGTCGACCGAGCTCGAAGACGTTACCGAAGTCGAATACCGACAGCTGCGACTCGAGAACGTTGTTCTCATCGGTGTCTACTCACAGGGCACGCTGAGCGACGCCGAAAACTCCATGCGCGAACTCGCGGCGCTGGCCGAGACGGCGGGCGCGCTCGTCCTCGACGGCCTGCTGCAGCGACGCCCGCACCCTGACCCGAGCACCTACCTCGGCAGCGGTAAGGCCGAAGAACTGCGCGGCATCGTGCAGGCGCTCGGCGCCGATACGGTGATCGCCGACACCGAGCTCGCACCCAGCCAGCGACGCGCGCTCGAAGACGTGGTGAAGGTCAAGGTGATCGACCGCACGGCCGTGATCCTCGACATCTTCAGCCAGCACGCCAAGAGCCGCGAGGGCAAGGCCCAGGTCGAGCTCGCGCAGCTCGAATACCTTCTGCCGCGACTGCGCGGTTGGGGTGACTCGATGAGCCGCCAGGCCGGTGGTCAGGTCGGTGGCGCAGGTGCCGGTATGGGCTCGCGCGGTCCGGGTGAGACGAAGATCGAACTCGACCGTCGCCGCATCCACACCCGCATGTCGAAGCTGCGCAAGCAGATCATCGCCATGAAGCCGGCTCGTGAGGCGAAACGCGCCAATCGGCGCCGCAATGCTGTGCCGTCGGTCGCCATCGCCGGCTACACGAACGCGGGCAAGTCGAGCCTGCTCAACCGGATTACGCGCGCCGGTGTGCTGGTCGAGAACGCCCTGTTCGCCACGTTGGATTCCACCGTGCGCCGCGCCGAAACCGAAGACGGCCGCTTGTACACGTTGGCCGACACCGTCGGTTTCGTGCGCAACCTGCCCCACCAGCTGGTCGAGGCGTTCCGTTCCACCCTCGAAGAAGTCGCCGATTCGGATGTCATCGTCCACGTCGTCGATGCGTCGCACCCGGACCCCGGCAGCCAGATCGCCACGGTTCGGGATGTCATCGGCGAAGTGGGTGCGCGAGACATCACTGAGTTGATCGTCTTCAACAAGAGCGATCTGATCTCCGAGGACGACAGGCTCGTTCTGCGAGGCATCGAACCGAACGCGATCTTCGCCTCGGCGCGAACGGGCGAGGGCATCGAAGAGATCCTCTCGCGCATCTCCGACCTGCTGCCGCGGCCGGCCGTCGACCTCGAAGTCGTGCTGCCCTACGATCGCGGCGAGCTCGTCGCGGCGTTGCACGAACGCGGCCAGGTGCTCGACACCCGTTACGAAGAAGAGGGCACGCGCGTGCATGCCCACGTTTCGGAAGAACTGGCAGCGCAGCTCGGCGAATTCACCGTGGCACGTCAGCAGACGGCCGCGGAGTAGAACGCACCGCAGGACACACGAAGGCCCCCTCGAATGATCGAGGGGGCCTTAGTCGTGCGCTGCGGGGTGAGGCCTAGACGGCCCGCAACACTGCGACGATCTTGCCCAGAACATCGGCCTGGTCGCCCAGGATCGGCTCGAAGTTCGAGTTGCGGGGGAGCAGCCAGGTGTGGCCGTCGCGCTGGCGGAACACCTTCACCGTGGCCTCGCCGTCGAGCATCGCCGCGACGATGTCGCCGTTCTCGGCAGTCTGCTGCTGACGCACGACTACCCAGTCGCCATCACAGATGGCGGCGTCGATCATGGACTCGCCCTGCACCTTCAGCATGAACAGATCGCCTTTGCCGACGAGCTGACGGGGGAGCGGGAAGACCTCTTCGACCTGCTGGTCGGCCGTGATCGGAACGCCGGCCGCGATGCGACCGACGAGGGGCACCATGGCGGCGTCGCCGACGGGTGTCGCGTTCTCGAAATCGACCGAGGGCGACGATGTGGGCAGGTCGATGAGGATCTCGAGCGCACGAGGGCGGTTCGGGTCGCGACGCAAGTATCCGCTGAGTTCGAGCTGGTTGAGCTGGTGGGTCACGCTCGACAGCGACGCCAGGCCGACGGCATCCCCGATCTCGCGCATGCTCGGCGGATAGCCCCGCTGGCTGACCGATCGTTGGATGACCTCGAGAATGGCGATCTGCTTCTCGCTGAGGCTCTTGCGGCGGCGCGTTCCGCCCTTCTCGCCGGGGTCGGCACTCGGCTTGTTGAGGGTCATCTCGCTCCTGTCGCACCAATGTCAGTGGTCCCTGGTTGAGTAACAACCATCAGTCGAAACTGTATCCACATCAGGGCGGCTGAACAAACATCTGTTCGAGTGTGTCGCCGAATTCGAAACCTAAAAGTTCGAATCAAAGGTTGAATGTTCGAACATTCGAAGATATATTCGGAACAGAGATTCGTTCCCGGCCCTCCCGGCCGAGGGTCGGGAACGCTCTCGTCAACGGACACGACCCCGTGACCCCAGGAGGACACCATGTACACCGCAACCGCTCAGCGCCCCACCGCCTTCGGCATCACCGAATTCGGTGCCCAGGTATCGCCGCGCGTCGCAACGACGTCGGCGCAGTCCACCTCCCCGCGCCTCAAGATCACCCGCCGCGGCCGACTCGTGCTCGGCACGCTGGTCGCCGTGCCCCTCGTCATCGGCGCCGTCGCGGTCGGCATGAACGCGGGAGGGGCTGTCGCGAACTCTTCGTCCAGCCACACCTCGTTCGATTACGAGACCATCGCGTCGGGCGAGACGCTCTGGCACCTGGCCGAAACCGTGGCCCCCACGGCCGATCCGCGTGACGTGATCGCCGACATCATGCGCCTCAATGGTCTCGAGACGGCGAGCGTCGTCCCCGGCCAGCGCATCGCCATCCCCACGCAGTACAGCTAGACGCGGTAACACGTCGGCAGCGGCACCTAAAATAGTGGGGTGACTTCTCTCGACGATCTGCCCGTCCGCGACGACCTGCGCGGCAAGACCCCTTACGGCGCCCCTCAACTCGCGGTGCCCGTAGCGCTCAACGTCAACGAGAACACCCATCCGATTCCCGAGGGTGTGGCGACCGATATCGTCGCCTCGCTCGCCGCCGCCATCCTGGGCGTCAACCGCTACCCCGATCGCGAGTTCACCGAGCTGCGCACCTCGCTTGCCGGCTACCTCGGATACGACCTCACGCCCGAGAATCTCTGGGCGGCGAATGGGTCGAACGAGGTCTTGCAGCACATCCTGCAGGCGTTCGGTGGCCCCGGCCGTTCGCTGATGGGCTACGTGCCCACCTATTCCATGTACTCGATCCTCGCGTCGGGCACCGGCACGCGCTGGATCGCGGCCGAGCGTGACGATCGCTACGAGCTCACCCCCGAGACCGCGGTTGCTGCCATCGAGCGCGAACAGCCCGACATCGTCTTCCTCTGCTCGCCCAATAACCCGACGGGCACTCCGCTCTCGCTCGAGACCATCGAAGCCGTCTACGCGGCGAGCACGGGCATCGTCGTCGTCGACGAGGCCTACGCGGAATTCTCCACGACGGGGGAGGAGAGCGCGCTCTCCCTTCTCCCCGGCCGTCCGCGACTCCTCATCTCCCGCACGATGAGCAAGGCTTTCGCCTTCGCCGGTGTGCGCGTCGGATATCTCGCGGCCGACCCAGCGGTCATCGACGCCCTCCGCCTGGTGCGGTTGCCCTACCACCTGTCGGCCCTCACACAGGCGGCTGCCACCGCTGCGCTCCGCCACAGTGGTGAGATGCTGCGCATGGTCGACGAGATCATCGGCCAGCGCGACCGCATCGTCGACGGGCTGCGCGATCTCGGCTACGACCCGTTCCGCACGGGCAGCAACTTCGTCCTCTTCGGGGGCGTCGACGACCCGCAGGCCACCTTCCGTGCACTCCTTGAGCGGGGCGTGCTGATCAGGGATGTCGGCATCCCCAATTCTCTGCGCGTGTCGGCCGGCACCACGGCCGAGACGACCGCCTTCCTCGACGCCGTGGCCGCACTAAACTCGAACGCATGAGCGACACACACCGCACCGCCCGCATCAGCCGCACCACTAGCGAGTCCTCGATCGAGCTGCACCTCGACCTCGACGGCACGGGTGCGTCGACGATCAACACGAGTGTGCCGTTCTACGACCACCTGCTGACGGCCTTCGCCAAGCACTCGCTCACCGATCTCACGGTCACGGCAACGGGTGACACCCACATCGACGTGCACCACACGGTCGAAGACATCGGCATCGCGCTCGGTCTCGCCATCCGTGAGGCGCTGGGCGACAAGGCGGGAATCTCGCGCTTCGGCGACGCCCTCGTGCCTCTCGACGAGGCGCTCGTGCAGGCCGTCGTCGACATCTCGGGCCGCCCCTACCTCGTGCACACGGGGGAGCCCGTCGGTTTCGAGCTGCACCTCATCGGCGGCCACTTCACGGGGTCCATGGTTCGCCACGTCTTCGAGGCCATCACGTTCAATGCGGGCCTCACCGTGCACGTCACGGTGCTCGGCGGGCGCGATCCGCACCACATCGCCGAGGCCGAGTTCAAGGCCTTCGCGCGCGCCTTCCGCGAGGCCAAGGCTCTCGACCCGCTCGTCTCCGGCATCCCCTCCACCAAGGGGGTCCTGTGAGCGCCGACAAGCCGCGCGTGGTCGTCCTCGACTACGGCAGCGGCAACGTGCACTCCGCCGTCAAGGCTCTCGAGCGAGCAGGGGCGGATGTCGAGTTGACCGGCAATCGTCAGCGCGCACTCGAGGCCGATGGCCTCCTTGTTCCGGGCGTCGGTGCTTTCGCCGCCGTCATGGATTCCCTCGAGGCATCCCGCGGTGGCGAGGTCATCGACCGTCGCCTGGCGGGCGGCCGCCCGGTGCTCGGCATCTGCGTCGGCATGCAGGTCATGTTCGACCGCGGCCTCGAGCACGGCGTCGACCGTGAGGGCCTCGGCGAATGGCCCGGGGATGTCGCCAAACTCGACGCTCCCGTCCTGCCGCACATGGGCTGGAACACGATCGAGGCGCCCGCCCACTCTCGCCTGTTCGCGGGCCTCGAAGACGAGCGTTTCTACTTCGTCCACTCCTACGCCGTGCGCGACTGGACCCTCGAGGTGCAGCCCCCGTTCCCCGAGCCCGCCGTCACCTGGGCGAACCACGGCGAGCGGTTCGTCGCGGCGGTGGAGAACGGCCCGCTGAGCGCCACGCAGTTCCACCCCGAGAAGTCGGGGGAGGCCGGCATCCGCCTGCTGCGCAATTGGATCGACGGGCTGAAGGACAACTAGTATCAGGTGCTTGTGCGCGAGACGCCGCGCCGACACTTCCGAGCAAGGGAAACAATGAGCGAGTTCAACGAGACGCCCGATCTGGTGTTGCTTCCGGCCGTCGATGTCGCCGACGGTAAGGCCGTCCGCCTGACGCAGGGTGAAGCCGGCAGCGAGACGAATTACGGCGATCCCGTCGATGCCGCGGCCGACTGGGCCAACCAGGGCGCCGAGTGGATTCACCTCGTCGACCTCGACGCAGCTTTCGGGCGCGGCAACAACGCGGCCATCATCCGCAAGGTCATCAAGCAGGTGCGCGGCGTCAACGTTGAGCTGTCGGGTGGCATTCGGGATGACGCATCCCTCGAAGCCGCGCTGGCCACGGGCGCCAAGCGCATCAACCTGGGCACGGCCGCTCTCGAGAACCCCGAGTGGGCCGCCAACGTCATCGGCCAGTACGGCGAGGCCATCGCGGTGGGCCTCGACGTGCGCGGCACGACGCTCGCGGCTCGCGGTTGGACCCGCGACGGCGGCGACCTGTGGACGGTGCTCGAGCGACTCGAAGACGCCGGCTGCGCGCGTTACGTTCTGACCGACGTCACGAAGGACGGCACGCTGCAGGGCCCCAACGTCGAGCTGCTCACGCAGGTCATGGAGCGCACGAACCGTCCGGTCATCGCGTCGGGCGGCATCTCGAGCCTTGACGACATCCAGGCCCTGCGCGACCTCGTTCCGCTCGGCCTCGAGGGCGCGATCGTCGGCAAGGCTCTCTATGCTGGCGCGTTCACGCTGGCAGAGGCGCTGGATGTCGCAACCGACTGATCCTCACGACGCCCACGCTGCGTCGCACCACCATGGTGACGCGGCCGCCGCGTCGGGCAACCTCGCCGACTCGGCCGGACAGCCATGGAAGGGCCGCAGCTTCGAGCCGAACGATCACTCATCCGACGACGGCTCGGCCCCCGAGCATCTCGCCGAGGCGCTTCGTCGCTATCGCGCGCGCGAGGTCACCGAGGTCGAGGTCGTCGACGCCTTCCGGTCGTCGCGCCTGCTGATTCCGCTCGTGGCGCACGCGGGGGAGGAGGGCAAAACCGAGGCCGGGCTGAAGGTCGACAAGACGCAGGAGCTCTCGATCGTCACGGTCCAGGGCCCCGACGGCCGCACGGTCATGCCGGTCTTCTCGTCGGTCGCCGCGATGTCCCGCTGGAACCCCACGTCGCGCCCCGTGCCGGCCGACGGCGTCCGAGTGGCGCTGGCCGCGGCGAGCGAACACACCGACCTCGTCGTCCTCGACCCCGTCAGCGACACGGAGTTCGCGATCCGCCGCCCGGCCGTCTGGGCGATCGCCCAATCCCTCGAATGGATGCCGAGCTTCACCGACCCCGAGGTGCTCGAGTCGTTCCGCCGCAGCGTCTCATCCGAACTCGCCGTCACCGATGTGCATCTGCGTGCGGGCGACCCCGACGCGAGGCTCGCTGGCCCCGAGGTCGTCGTGACGCTCGAACTGCTGGCCGGCCTGACGCGCCCCGAGCTCGACGCCGTGCTCGCGCGTCTCGCCCAGCGCTGGGCCGCCGACGATGTCATCGCCACGCGCGTCGACTCGCTCGCCGTCAAGCTCTCGTCGACCCCGCTCGACGAGCACTGACGCGCGAAGCGCACGAATGCTCGACCCGACCTGAGGCTGCAACCGCTCGGGTCGATGCGGGTCGGGCGCAAACGGCCACTATGGGCCGATGCACACGGACGCTCGCCGGACACAGGCGGCCGGATGCCGGAGCGCGCGGCCCCGGCATCCGTTCGTGCTCGAGCTGTGAACTAGTTGACGGGCCCGGTGTACTTCTCGCCCGGCCCCTGCCCGATGGCGTCGGGAATCGCGGATGCTTCGCGGAACGCCAGCTGCAGCGACCGCAGGCCGTCGCGCAGGCTACGTGCGTGCATGTCGCTGATCTCGGGCGCTCCGGCAGTGATGAGTCCGGCGAGGGCGTTGATGAGTTTGCGCGCCTCGTCGAGGTCGGTCTGGGTGTCGGGGTCGTCGGCGAGGCCGACCTTGACGGCCGCGGCACTCATGAGGTGGACGGCCGTGGTGGTGATGACCTCGACGGCGCCCACATCGGCGATGTCCCGGACGGCCTGGTTGCTCGCCTCTTCGTAGGTCTGGCCCTGGTAGCTCTGGCCCTGGTAGCTCTGGCCCTGGTCGACGTTGCCGTCGTTGCTGTTCTCCACACTCATCCTCTGCTAGACTTCTGTCGGCTCCGAAGTTCATCTTCGGTACGAAAGAGGAAATTTTCCCACCCGCGCTTGACCGCTTTACTAGGTTACCGGGTTGTAACGCTCCGCCGAGGCCGATGCAGAAGAACGAATCGTCAGGTTCATTCATCCGCTCGGGCACGGTAGTCAGGGTGTGGCTCGATGGGTAAACGATGATCGGCAGAGGTGTCGCATCATCCGATCGCCCTTCGATGCGGTTCAACTTCTCTCTCGCCTGAATCAGATACGTGTCTGGCACAGTAGCCGTTCGTTTTTCATCAGAGGAGTTACGCATCAGCGATCCCCGTACAAATGACCGCATCCGAGTTCCCGAGGTTCGTCTCGTGGGTCCCGGCGGCGAGCAGGTCGGCGTTGTCAAGATCGAGGTCGCCCTTCGGCTGGCTCAAGAAGCTGACCTCGACCTGGTTGAAGTTGCCCCCAATTCCAAGCCCCCCGTGGCGAAGATCATGGACTACGGCAAGTTCAAGTACGAGGCTGCGCAGAAGGCCAAAGAGGCCCGGCGCAACCAGGCCAACACGATCCTCAAAGAGGTTCGTTTCCGCCTCAAGATCGACACCCACGATTACGAAACGAAGCGCAAGCGCGCCGAGGGTTTCCTGCAGGCCGGCGACAAGGTGAAGGCAATGATCCTTTTCCGTGGCCGCGAGCAGTCCCGTCCCGACCAGGGTGTGCGCTTGCTTCAGAAGTTTGCCGAAGATGTTTCGGAGTTCGGCACCATCGAGTCGACCCCCACCATCGACGGACGCAACATGGTCATGGTTATTGGCCCGTTGAAGAACAAGTCGGAAGCGAAGGCTGAAGCCAACGCACAACGAGCTGCCACCAAGGCAGCGAAGCAGGAGGAAAACAATGCCTAAGCAGAAGACGCACTCGGGTGCGAAGAAGCGTTTCAAGCTCACCGGTAGCGGCAAGATCAAGAAGCAGCAGTCGGGCATGCGCCACAACCTCGAGCTCAAGTCGAGCCGTCGCACGCGCCGCCTGAACCAGGATCAGATCGTTTCCAAGGCTGACCACAAGAACATCAAGAAGCTTCTCGGCCACTAGACGCCACGCGTCCAGAACCGAACACCCCGTTAGGAAGATAGAGAAATGGCAAGAGTAAAGAGGGCCGTCAACGCCCACAAGAAGCGTCGCGTCATCCTGGAGCGCGCCTCGGGTTACCGCGGACAGCGTTCGCGTCTGTACCGCAAGGCCAAAGAGCAGGTCACGCACTCCCTGGTCTACTCGTACCGCGACCGTCGCGCCAAGAAGGGTGACTTCCGTCGCCTGTGGATCCAGAGAATCAACGCTGCGTCGCGTCAGAACGGCCTCACCTACAACCGCCTCATCCAGGGTCTCGGCCTCGCCGGCATCCAGGTCGACCGCCGCATCCTGGCCGAGCTCGCCGTGAACGAGCCCGCCACGTTCGCCGCGCTGGTCGAGAGCGCCAAGCAGGCCCTTCCCGCCGACACGTCGGCCCCGAAGACCGCCGCCTAGGCATTTCTTCTGCAGAGAGGGACGCACCCGAGAGGGTAGCGTCCCTCTCGTCGTTAACGGCAAGCCACCCGGCGACAGGCCGCTCCCACGCCCGCTTGCGCCCCCTCGGTAGACTCGAGGCGTGCTGGATAATCCGAGATCTCCCCGTGTCCGTTCCGTCGCGAAGCTCGCCAAGCGTGCCGCGCGGCAAGAGACGGGCCTGTTCCTGCTCGAGGGCCCGCAGGCCGTCGCCGAGGCGCTGACCTTCCGCCCCCAGCTGCTCGTCGAGCTCTATGCCACGCCCACCGCGCTCGAGCGCTACACCGATGTCGCCCAGACGGCCGTCGACGCGGGAGTCGACGTCGAATTCGTCACGGAAGACGTCCTCGACCAGATGGCCGACACTGTCACGCCGCAGGGCTTCATCGCCGTGGCGCATCAATTCCCCACGTCGATCAAGGACATCTTCGCGGGCGACCCGAAGCTCGTCGTCATTCTCGAAGAGGTCCGCGACCCGGGCAACCTGGGCACCATCATCCGGGCAGCGGATGCCGCGGGCGCCGACGCCGTCATCCTCACCGGTCGCACGGTGGACCTCTACAACCCCAAGGTCGTGCGTTCGACCACGGGATCGCTCTTCCACCTGCCCATCGCCGTGGGCGCCGAACTCGAGGCGGCACTCGTGCGCGCGCACGCGGCCGGACTCAAGACCATCGCGGCCGATGTCAAGGGCGAGAGCCTGCTCGCCGTGCGCGCCGACGGCGACCTCTCTGGCCCCACAGCGTGGGTGTTCGGCAACGAGGCACACGGCCTCGAAGACGACCAGCTGACCCTCGTCGACCGCGTCGCCTCGGTGCCCATCTACGGCGCCGCCGAGTCGATGAACCTGGCCACCGCAGCGAGCGTCTGTCTCTACGAGAGCGCGTTCGCCCAGCGCGCCTGACCCGCCCGGGCGCCGCGACGCACGCGCAACGCCCACGCGACGCACACACGACGCTCCGACGACCGAGAAGTTTCGTCGCGACATCCGCGGGGGAGCGGAGCGCCTGAAGCCCCGGAATCCCGCGGATCACCCCTGTTTCAGGGCCCCCTGCTTGGGTCACGAATCGGTAACGACCAGATTCTGACACGCGCCTGAAACACAGCGTCATCTAGCGTGGCCTCATGGCTCCCACAGATGAGACGAACCCGAGCGCCTCCACCGGATCGACGCCGATCAGCCGCTACGAAACGACGAGCAATCCGATCGTGGCGGGTCGCGGTGAACCGCTGGTGGTCGTGGAGAACGTCGAAAAGCATTACGGCGACTTCCACGCGCTGAAGAACATCAACCTGACCGTCAACAAGGGCGAGGTCGTCGTGGTCATCGGCCCGTCCGGGTCGGGCAAGTCCACGCTCTGCCGCACGATCAACCGCCTCGAGACCATCTCCTCGGGCGAGATCCGCATCGACGGCACCAAGCTCCCCTCCGAGGGCAAGAAGCTCGCAGCGTTGCGGGCGGATGTCGGCATGGTGTTCCAGTCCTTCAACCTCTTCGCCCACAAGACCATCCTCGAGAACGTGACGCTCGGCCCCATGAAGGTGCGCCGGCAGAAGAAGGCGGATGCCGAGAAGGCCGCCAAGGTCTTGCTCGAGCGCGTCGGCATCGAGCAGCAGTCGGCGAAGCTCCCCGCGCAGCTTTCGGGCGGACAGCAGCAGCGCGTCGCCATCGCCCGCGCCCTCGCCATGAAGCCCAAGGTCATGCTCTTCGACGAGCCCACCTCGGCGCTCGACCCCGAGATGATCACCGAGGTGCTCGACGTCATGACGCAGCTCGCCGCCGAGGGCATGACCATGATCGTGGTCACGCACGAGATGGGCTTCGCTCGCAAGGCCGCCGACCGCGTGGTCTTCATGGCCGACGGCGAGATCGTCGAAGACACGACCCCCGAGGAGTTCTTCGACCACCCGAAGAGCACGCGGGCCAAGGACTTCCTCTCCAAACTTCTGACGCACTGATCGCCGGTGCACCCGGTCGAGGGGCAGGCGCGGCAGTTCGTCGGCCGAGAGGAGGCCGATCTGCACGTGGCGGCCGCGGCGACGCAGCGACAGGAGCGCGTCGGTGCTGGTGGATGCCGAACCGACGGCGTCGAG
>NZ_MTQL01000005.1 GCF_001984125.1 Leifsonia sp. ALI-44-B
ACCGGCCACGGGACTGGCCTCGTCTTTGCTGGGGCAGTAAGGAACGTCGTCGAATCACGCCAAGACGACTACGCCTGGCCGACGCCGCACGCACACTTCGGCGTATGGGTCTCGGAGAACATACCGATCGTCGAAGGCGCCTGGGTGAATATCAGCGATGACCCTCAACTTCGCGATCGACACTTGTTCCCCCTCGTAATGTGATGCCGCCGTGGGGCTCGGGTGGCGTCCGATAAGGGATGCTTGGCCGGGCACCCGAGGCGTGAAATGGATCGAGTTGGCTAGCGAGGAGTACCGTGCTGTGTTCACGGGGCTCGGCGCCGGCCTGGCAAAGTAGGTTGCATGAATGAGCTGGGGAACCGCGTCATCCGTTCGACCAGGCTGGGCACGGTCGCTCTCGTGTTGGCGGTAGTGGGCGCCGTCGGGTCTTGTGCCTCATCGGTGTTCGCGGGCTTGAACCTCGGGCCGTTGGAAGTGCGTTCGAACACCGGTCTCACCGATGAGGAGCAGGTCCTGCTGCTTGCCGTGTTCATCGTGATGGGGTCTCAGCTGGTGTGGGTCGGCGTGGCATTGTGGGGTGCGATCCAGGGGATTGTCGCAACGGTTCAGCACCGTGGCCGAAGGAGCGGCATCGCCGCTGTCGTGGTGGGTTTCGCGGCGCCGCTGGTGTCCTTCGTGCTCTGGCTTGTTCTCGTTCTGGCGACGTCGCCGATCGGTTAGCGGCCGCGCGTGCTCGGTGTCCGGTAGGGGATGGTCTACGGGACGGCCATAAGCCGATCGGCTTGAATGCAACACGGATGAACGCGGCATTACCATCGAAGCGTGTTCAACATAGGTCAGCGCACCGCCGTAGAGGGCGCGTTCGCTCTCGCTGGCTACGAAGGGGCGATTCGAACGCTGCCCGTCACCAGCGAGGACGAACGCATATTCGTGCTTGAGCGAGACGACTTGGGACGGCTTCGCGACATCCGGACGCTGGAGCAGATCGTTGGCCAACTGCTCGGGCGCAAGGTCGCAATCATCGACGTGGGGCCTGACGCCCCTGCATCTGTCCTGTTCACGTAGTGTCCGGTAGGGGATGCTCCACCGGACGCTTTTCACGTAAAAACAGCGGGCCAAGCTTCCCGAGTCGGTGATGATGTCGACGATCTCTGCACTGATCTTGAATTCGCCGAACGCGACCGCCCGGATGAGAACAGCGGCCGCTGCGGCTGCCACACGACGACGAGGGTGCGTATCGTCACGGAACCGGCTGGCGCTGCGTTCTTCCGATCAGTGAACACGCCAACCCGCGCGGCGCTTCGCGATAGGAGAGCCGCGCTGAGAGCCCCACCTGCGGCGGTGATCGCGTGATGCCAGATCGGCGCCGCAGTGTCATTCTCTTCGCTGCAGAGAAATGGGTCGATCAGCAGCAAAACGACGAATTCCCAAGCAAAAACAGCGAAGACGATCAGGGCGGCCGCGAGGTCATCCCAGGCGGAGCGAGGTTTCGAACTCACCTTTCGACCCTATTGGACCAGCCGAAACCGATTCGTAAGTTGTGGTCGCAGATTCCAGTACTTAGTTGCCTTTGGGGTCACCGCTAGCGGTATCCCAGGCGTAGTAGGTGCCGTCCTTCTCGAACGTCATCCACCGGTCGCAGTCCCAACCCGTCTCGGGGATGTCGGTTGGCCACCATGCCGGCTCGACGGCGCTTTTGCCCTCGATCGGGCCGGGCGTGCAGTACTCAGCGGTGATGCCGTTCTCGCTGGTCCATCGGGCGGCGGCGCCGAAGTCATCGAGTTTGGCGAAGAGTTCAACGTCTCGGCTGTCGCCGGTGATGAAGCCGGGGAACCGGACTCCGTCATCGGACTTGCGGGCTTCTGCGATGGTGTCGAATTGGTAGGACGCATCTTTGGTCTGTGCGGCTTCGATGAGCGAGCAACCGCTGAGAGTGACAGCAGCGCTGGCAGTGAGGGCGGCTGCGGCGAGGATGGTTCGGGTTCGGGGAGAGGCTGTGGGGGTGGTTCGAGTGGTCATAGGAAGAGCCAACCGGTTGCCGCTCGGACACGCGTCACCCCAGGGGGTCTGCACTGTCATCCGAAGGATGTCTCATTCATCGTCCGAATGGTTCACCGAGCGCCGCCCGGTGCCGGTCTAGTACGAGCCGACGGCTTGCGAGCGGGCCCATGCGCCACACGGGCTGCCGTATCGGGCGGCGATGTAGCCGAGCCCCCAGGTGATCTGCGTGACAGGGTTTGTCTGCCAATCGGCGCCAGCCGAAGCCATCTTCGTACCGGGGTATGCCTGTGGGATGCCGTACGCACCGGAGGACGGGTTCGCAGCGTTCACCCGCCATCCTGATTCTTTGTTCCACAACGACACAAGGCACGAGTACTGGTCGTCGCCCATGCCTCGAGCGGCGAGCATCTCGCGGGCGATCGCTTTCGCGGAGCCCGGGTCCGGGGCGGCGACCGGGCCGGTCGGAACCGTGGGAGCAGGCTTTCCGGCTTTCGGTGCCTTCGCTGCGGGTGTGGTCTCGACGGGTGGCGGTGTGATGACCGGTTTCGGCGCAAGAGCCACCGTGTAGCCGTCACGATCGAAAGCCGTGTCGTAGCTGCCCGTCGCGGTCACGGTTTGCGTGGCCTCGCCATCGAACCGTCCTGCGGGCTGGAAGTAGGGCGATGCGATGGCACCGGCGGTCGGGTCGACGACGTTCACCACGCACACGGCTCCGACGGCTGCGAAAGCGAATGCAGAGAGTACGGCGCGGCCACGAGATATCGGTCGACGGAAGCTTCGACGTGCGTGGCCGGCGGGCCGAGTGAGAACGCTGTGAGCGGCAAGATGTTTCCCCATACCATTCACCATACGCGGGTGGGCTGAACGTCACTTACGTGAAGATCTGCGCGGAGGCGTGGTCACTCGACGGGGACGCCTCTTGCTTGAGAACCCCTCGAACACGCCATTCACCACGACGATTCAATGACCGCTTTCTACCCGTGTCACTCGGTTGAGGGCACCGGGCCAACCGTGCCGGCGTTTGTCGCTGTGGGCTCTCGTGGAAACTCAACCCGCACATGGAGTCCGCCGCCTTCGCGAGGCGTCAACCCGAGGGTGCCGTGGTGTGCCTGAATGATTCGCTCGACGATAGAAAGCCCGAGTCCCGTTCCGGTGTAGCCCTCGGTGCGTGCACGGTCGGTGCCGCGGAGGAATGGTTCAGTCAGCATTGCCACCCGCTCAGGGGTGAGTTCCGTGCCGGTGTTTTCGACGGTAAGGACCCCGCCAGCTGGGGTTTCCTGTGTCGTCACCTGGACGCTTCCTCCGCCGGGGTGGTTGTGAACAATGGCGTTGTGGATGAGGTTTGCGATCAGTTGAAGCAGGAGCGGCGGTGAACCGGTCGCCATAGTGATGTCACCATCGATATCGATGCGCACGTGGTGCGCTTCGGCGAGAGGGAGAAGTGTTTCGGCGGCCTGCTCGGCGAATAGAGACAGATCAACGGCCTCGCGTGTAGGAATGTCTTTGTCAGCGCGGCTCAGCAGGAGCAGCGCCTCGGTTACCTCTATGGCACGGGTGTTCGTCTCTTTGAGTCTGGCGAGATCTGCTGCGTGATCTCTGTTTCGGTCGTGTTGGGCGACATCGATGAGGGTCTGCATGATGGCAAGCGGGGTGCGTAGCTCGTGAGAGGCGTTAGCGGCGAATCGTTGCTGCTCCGAAACGTGGGCCTCGATCTGAGTGAGCATCGAGTCAAACGCGTCGGCGAGCTCGCGGAACTCGTCCTGCCGACCTTTCATCCGGATCCTGTGCGAGAGGTGACCCGTAGCGGCTTCTCGTGTAGCGGCCGTCATGCGGTTGAGGGGCGCCAGCATGCGACCAGCCAGAACCCATCCGCCGGCCAAGCTGAGGAGTAACAGGAACACGAACGCGCCAGTAGCAGCAGGAATGAAAGCCCGAATCAGGTCGCCCCTGCCCGGCGAGAAACCATCACGTCCACTCGCCGAGCTTGGGGGGACATAGCGCAACAAAAACACCCACACCACAGACAGCAGCAACGCCCCGGCCAGCATGACTAACCAGACGTAGCTCAAGGCAAACTTTAGGCGCGCACTCGGCCCGGGAGCCCTATTCATGCGAGGTGCCACTGGACGGAACGTCCGTGTCCGCGTAAATGCGGTATCCCGCGCCCGGAACCGTGGAAATGAGCCACGGTTCTCCGAGGCGCTTCCGGAGAGCCGATATCGTTATCCGGACGGCGTTGGTGAACGGATCGGCGTTTTCATCCCAGGCCTTCCGTAGAAGTTCCTCGGCGCTGATTACCCCGCCCTCTGCTGCCATGAGGATTTCGAGCACAGCGAACTGCTTGCGGGTGAGTGCGATGTACCGGTCTTCGCGGTACACCTCGCGACGGAAGGGGTCGAGTCGTAGACCGGCGATTTCCTGGACCGGGGCCCGGCTGTGCGCCCTTCGGCGGTCTAAAGCACGGAGCCGCATTACCAACTCCGGCAACTCGAACGGCTTGGTGAGATAGTCGTCAGCGCCAAGGCTGAATCCGGATGCTTTGTCGTCGAGACGGTCGGCGGCAGTGAGCATGAGGAACGGCATCCCCGTGCCGGACGCGACGATGTGTTTAGCGATCTCGTCGCCTGAGACGCCGGGAACATCACGATCGAGAATCGTAATGTCGTACTCGTTGATACTGAGTAGGTATAGAGCGGTGTGTCCGTCGTTCGCAATGTCGGCCGCGATAGCTTCGAGTCGTAGTCCGTCACGCACGGCTTCGGCCATGAACGGTTCGTCCTCAACGATCAACACACGCATGATCTCAGGGTACGGCGTGCCGCTTATCGTCGGCGTATCGAAAAGCCCATACGACCATGTAACACGGGCCCGTGTGTGCTGAGCACATGACACGACTCACCAATGCCCGTCGACTGGCTTCACGTACCCTTGTTCCTTTCGCTCTGCTCGCTCTCGTAGGCACTGGTTTGGCGGGTTGTCAGCTGGCCGACGGCGGCTCGATGTCCGCGCCCCAGGATGGCTTTGCGCAAACCGTCGGGAGCGATGCTGCTGAAGGTGTCCTGCCCGACGGCGCGACGGTGTTCGATGAGAACCTTCCCGGCATCGCAAATCTCGATCCTGCGCTGCGGGCCGCGGTGGAGCAGGCATCCCGGGCAGCTCTCGAGGAGGACGATGTGCAGCTGGTGGTGACCAGTGGGTGGCGTTCGGCCGTGCTTCAGAACCGGCTCTTGGATAACGCTGTCCTGGAATACGGCTCCCGTGAAGAAGCTGCTCGGTGGGTTGCTACCCCGGAAACCTCAGCACATGTGACCGGTACAGCGGTCGATATCGGCGGGATGGACGGCTATCTCTGGCTCGGTGAACCCGACCATGGTTCGGCATACGGGTTGTGCCAGATCTACGTGAACGAGCGGTGGCATTTTGAGCTTATTCCGGATGCCGTGTCCCAGGGGTGCCCGGACCAATACCTCGACCCGACGCACGACCCAAGAATGCAACCGTGAGGCTGTCTCCGCTCTCCGCCGCACTGATGGCCGCCTCGCCTGCTGGCCAGTTCTGACCTCTTGGACACCCCACCCAAGGAAATGGCGCTGACATATCGTCCTTGTATCGAAAACCCGATACATTGCCGCAACACGCGGATCATTTGACTTGATCACATGCGATCACCCACCTCGGCGCTCATCGTTCACGACGATGCGATCCGCGAAAACACCCTGCGGTTCCATTCGCTAACCCGAGGACGACTCATGGCCGTGCTCAAGGCCGACGCTTTCGGACACGGGGACATCGCACGAGCGGTGCTCGAATCCGGCGCTGGCTCAATCGGTGTCACATGCATAGACGAGGCACTCGCGCTACGCGCCACCGGTATTGGTGCCCCTATCCTCAGCTGGCTCAACACCCCAGGCGCAGACTTTGAGACGGCCCTGCGCGAGAGTATCGATCTGGCGGTGCCCAACCTCGAACTGCTCCATGCCGTTGCGCAGGCAGCGCGACGTACCGGCAAAACGGCGCGCGTGCACCTGCACGTTGACGTAGGAATCAACCGGGACGGTTGCCCGGTTCATGATTGGGCAGCCCTGTGCACGCTCGCCCGCGAGCACGAGGCCGCTGGCACGATCCGCGTAGTCGGCGTAATGGGACACATGTCGTGTGCGGACGACCCGGGTAACCCGCAGAACGCGCGCGAACGTTTGGTCTTCGAGAACGCGGTTCGCACCGCTAGGCGGCGAGCACTGAACCCCCAGCTAACCCACCTCGCCGCAACGGCGGCGACGCTGACCAACGCGGGTGGCAGTCTCGGGATCCATCGAATCGGTGCGGGCCTGTTTGGTATCGACCCTTCCGGCACAACAAGCTTCCTCAGGCCTGCTCTGACGCTGACTACGGCTGTTGTTTCCTCCCATGAAGTGCCCACACATGCGGGCATCGGCTATGGGCATGACTTCATCACCACAGCCCGCACCCATATGGCGCTCCTGCCTCTCGGCTACGGGGACGGACTTCCCCGCAGCGCGTCCGGGCAAGCAGAAGTGCTTGTACGGGGGCGACGACGCCCGTTGGTGGGCCGGTTCTCGATGGACATGGTCGTCGTGGACACCGGCGACGACCTCCTTCATCCCGGAGAAACGGTCACCATCTTCGGCCCCGGACGAGAAGGGGAACCGACCGTCGCCGAATGGGCGCAATGGTCGAACACGATCGAACACGAAATCCTCACCCGGGTGGGCTCCTGGAACTCCCGCATTCAACGCACCCATGACACAACGCGCCAAGAACCGCACCAGCAACAAGGAGACACCTCATGCCCCAGCCCACGTACCGCCGAATCGCCGTTATCGGTGGCGGAGCGAACGACGAACATCACGTCTCCCTTGCATCCGCTGCCGCCGTCACACGAGCCATCCGCGAACTGAACCTCACCGCCGTCCCACTCACCATCACCGAAAACGGTACATGGCGGGACGAGAGCGGTACCGACGTTCCGGCGCATCGCGCCATCGAGATACTCACCGGCTGTGACATTGCATTCCCAGTGCTACACGGCGTCCGGGGCGAAGATGGCACGATCGCGGGCCTGCTCGACCTATCGGGCATCCCGTTCGCCGGTTCACCGGTGCGAGCTGGGGCACTCGGGATACACAAGCACGTCACCAAGCTCATCGCCGAATCGCTGGGCATTGCCACTGCGAAGTCGCAGCTCGTCCAACCCGGGTCCGAGGCGACGACGACCAGTCTCCAACCCCCGTTCGTCGTAAAACCAGCCACAGGCGGTTCGAGCAACGGCGTCTTCGTTGTCGCCGACCCCGACGACATCGCAAAAGCTGTCGCCCAAGCGCGGAAATATGGCCACTCCGTGCTGGTCGAAGAGTATGTCGTGGGGCGGGAGTTGGACATCGCCGCTTTCCGGGACCGGAACGGCACGCTCCGTCTGGGGGCGGTCCTGGAGATCGACGTAACCTCCGGGGGAGTATTCGGCGCTGCAGAGAAGTACGACGGAAGGGCACAGTTCACCGTGCCCGCACGGATCAGCGACGCAGATGAGTCAGCAATCCGAACCGCTGCGGCCCTGCTTTACGAGGCACTGGAATGCGCAGGAGTTGCCCGCTTCGACTTCTTCCTCACCGACTCCGGACCCATTCTCAACGAGGTGAACACATCACCCGGGATGACCGAGCACTCGCAAGTACCGTTGATGTACGCCACGATTGGCCTCAGCTACACCGGCCTCATCGCAGAACTCCTCGACGCCGTCAGCTGTTCCGTTTCCGGCAACACGGTCGAGCCGACTACGCGGCGCGCATGACTGCCGCGGTGCACGCACCTGCCGGCAGACTGGCATGGGCAGACGCAGCAAAAGGCCTGCTCATCATCCTTGTCGTCTTTTGGCATGTCGTCTTGAAGACCTATCTGCAGATCGACTGGCGCATTGACATCCCAATACCCGGCGCTTGGGGTCTCATCGCGGACGTCACCCACCCGGTTCGGATGCCACTGTTCTTCCTTATTTCCGGATGCTTCGCTGCGGGCGCAGTCGCACGGCCCTGGGCCGCGGTTTTCCGGGGCCGTGTCGTGCGTTACCTGTACCTATATCTGTTGTGGACCCTGATCCACACCGTCACGATGTGGGCATTCCCGGACTTCCCGACCCTTATTCCGCGTGGCTTGGCGGAGTTCTTCGAGGCCATCACGATCAGCCCCCCAAACGCCTGGTACCTTTACGCCCTTGCCCTGTACTTCATCGCGGCCAAAGGGTCCCGGCGTTTGCCGTCCTGGGTTGTCCTCACCGTCGCCGCGTCGCTGTCAGTGGCAGTCGCTGCCGGACTTGTCGACATCGTCAGCAACCGCGGTTCGCTCATAGCCAACCTGCTCTTCTTTCTACTTGGCGTTCGATTCTCTGCGCAGATTCAACGCTTCGCCGGTCATGCCCGCCCGCTCCATGCAGCGGCGTTCATCGTGCTCTACCTCGCAGTTTTCGCCATTGTGCGGGTGACAGGATCAGAAGCGGTGCCCGGCGTGTGGCCCACCATCTCTCTCATCGGCGTCGTTGCTGGCGTAGCGGTCGCACCGTTGCTTGCGAGAACTGCCCGGCTCGGCCAGGGCCTGACATGGCTCGGTGCGAGAACGCTTCCGATTTACGTCATCCATATGCCTATCCTGGCTCTCGCCGACGCTGCCGCGGTGGGGTTGATATCGGATGCGCGAATGGCCGTGCAACTGGCCGCGGCGGTCACTCTGCCTATCCTTCTCACCGCGTCTATCATCCTGGTCAGTACAACGCTTGGACAGCTGATCGCGCGGGACCGGCTGTCTTGGTTGCTCGACCTACCGGAGCGGCACCCGGCGACGCATTCTGGGCCAACTGGGCGACCTGGTGCCCCGACCCGCCCGGGACGTCGTCTCCCGTGGCGCACCCCCGTCGCGACCCTCACCCTCATACTCGTTGGCATCGGCGTATCCAGTGCTGCAGCGCTTCCACCATTTCCATCCGAAATCCCGAAACAGCCCGCCGCTCGAGCCGGTGAGGTCAGCGTCGGCGCGACGGGTGACATTCTGCTCTATGACGTAGAGCACACCATTCCGGCCGACAATGCCGCCAGCTACCTCGACAACGTCCGGCCCTGGTTCGCGCAGGACATCGTCACCGGAAATCTCGAGCAGGCAATCTCCGACGACACGGGATACGACAAATGTGGGCAAGCCACGGACTGCCTCACCTTCCGTAGCGACCCGGCGGCTGCCCGCGGTCTGGCCGACTTCGACATCCTGAATCTGGCGAATAACCACACTCGGGACTTCGGGCAAGCGGGCTACGACAACACCCGCACGGCGCTCGAAATCGCTGGCATTCGTGCCGTCGGCGACCGCAACGAGATTGCCTACACGCAGGTCGGCGATACCACCGTGGCGATCGTGGGTTTCACGTCTTATACGGGCTTCAACAGGGTTACCGATCTGCGACATCTGCGCACGATCGTGCGCACCGCAACCGAACACGCGGACATTGTGATTGTCCACGCGCACATGGGCGCCGAAGGCCCCGCCGCAGATGCCGTGACTCCCGGAACTGAAACCATGTATGGGGAGAACCGGGGAGACCCGATCGCGTTCGCACACGCCGCCATCGACGCAGGCGCAGATTCCGTCATCGGTCACGGGCCGCACGTTCTTCGAGGCATGGAGTGGTACGGCGGCCGTCTGATTGCCTACAGCCTCGGAAACTTCGGCGGCGGGGGTGTTTTCGGTAAAGACGCTTCTACCCGTTACGGCGCCTACCTCGCGCTTAGATTCCGCTCCGACGGAACAATAATCACCGGACACGTTCAGTCTGTCCGGTTCGACTACGGCAACGGAGTACCCCTGCCCGATTCCGAAAACCGGGCAGCCGAGCTCATCAACGAAAAAGGCAATCGAGACTTTCCCCAAACGGCCGCGATCATTGGTAGCGACGGTGCGCTCACCGCGCCTTAGCCACGAAATCGCACACTCAAGAATCTTCTCCGTCCTCTCGATCAGTCAGAACTGGTGGTGATCGGGGCGCTCTCCTGCTTCTGCTAGCCCCAAGCCGAACCTCGGGGGAGGCGCACTACTCCGAGCAACAACCGTTGCATAACCCCCGCATCCAAGGTGCTTTTATACGAGCTGGGACGTTCCGTCCGTGTATCGATAAAGACATACGGGCCCGCAACATCCAAGAACGTTGACTGGGGGAATGACAGACCGCATTCCGCCATTTCCCCCACCCCGATACCGCCGCATTACAGGGCCATCGACGCCGTCTACTTCAGCCACAACCATCCATCCCGAACAGGCAGGTCGGACGGAGTTGCCGCCTCGGAATTCGGGTCGACAACAGCGCCGTATTCCCTCGCTCGACGTGATTCGCGGGGTCGCCATCATCGGCACCCTCGCAAGCAACATTTGGCTGTTTGTGTCCTTCACCGGAGACCGCGTGATCGACATCTGGTGGCAAGGTCTCTTGGACTGGATCCCGAACGGTAAATTTTTGGGACTGCTAACAATCATGTTTGGGATCGGGCTGGAGATCCAGCGCCAGTCGGCTAAGCGGCGTGGACGCCGTTGGCCCGGCACATACCCCATCCGAGCAGGTCTCCTCTTCCTCGACGGCGCCCTGAACTACATCCTCGTCGTCCAGTTCGACGTACTCCGGGCCTACGCGATCGTCGGCTTCATCGTCGCCTTCATTCTTTTACTGCCGGAAAAGCGACAGTGGATATTCATCGGGTTAGCACTAACAACGCACCTCACCATCCTCACTGTCGATGTTTTCGCTCCAGGATCGACACAACTACCTGGAATCGTGCTTCCCGGGGAATTCCCCGTCTACGAGGGGCGGCCCAACTACTGGCAGACCGTCCACGAGAATTTTCTGACCGTGTTCGCCGCCATCACTCCCGGGGGCGACGTCGGGACGATCATCACACTCGGCCTCGCGGTTTTCACCCTCGGAGCCATGCTCTACCGGAACGGTCTATTTGAGGCCCGCGGCGCCCGCCTGCGGAAGTGGCTCATGGTCATTGGCTTCGGCGTCGGCCTCCCCTGGGATATCTTCACTTTCGTCACTGGCGACACGTCAGGTTTCGGCAGATACGTTGCAGCGCCGATAGTTGCCTTCGGGGTACTCGGACTGATGGCCTCGTTCTATCAACGCCATCGAATTGGGTTCGTCGGGCGCCGCCTCTCCGCCATTGGTCAGATGGCCCTGACCTGCTACGTGCTGCAAAACATTCTTGGACGCGTCGCTCAGTCATTGATCGGGAACAGCCCCCTCTCAGGCATGGTCGACCCTGTGATCGGAACTGTGGCCATGTTCACGGTGATCACCCTGCTTCTCGTCCTCTTCGCGGAACTCTGGATGCGAAAGTTCCGAAAGGGACCCTTGGAATACGTCTGGGACATCAGCTTTCGTCTTATCACCCGCAGTAAAGGCTAGAACCAGCAACGGTTACGCGCCCGAACGCCGCACAAGCCTCGTAACGTAAACTGATTCCCAACCAATCGATTGGTTGGTTGGGAATCAGTTTACGGGCGCGTGCCCTCACGTGCCGTTTGGAGAAGAAATGAAGTTCAGTGTTAAAGCAAGATACGCATCAGGAGTGTTGGCCGCATTCGGCCCTCTCGTTTTCCTAGCTTGTGAAGCGATTTCGGCCACGGCGTGGACGGCCGGGATCTATGACTATGGGGTGAATTTCATTAGCGATCTCGGTACGACGGTGTGCGGTTCGACTTTCAGCGGTCGTGTGATGTGTTCGCCTCAACATGGGGTCATGAATCTTGGTTTCGCCGTGATGGGGGTCTCAGTCGCCGCTGCCGTTGCTCTGTTCGCTGTGGCACTTCCTCGCGGGCGCCGCATCCTCGCAACGGTTCTCAGCTGTCTGCTCGCACTGGGCATGCTCCTGGTAGCGACTTTCCATGGCGGTATCGAGTCAGCTGACAACGGGACGATTGTGTTCCACGTTCTCGGGGCAGTCGTCGCGATCCTTGCTGGAAATGTGCTCGGTATTATCACTGGTGCTAATACCCGCGAGCTGGGCCTACCTGGTTGGTTCGCGCTGATCGCGAAAGTCCTCGGAATCGTGGGTATCCTTTCCCTAGGAGGCTGTCTGCTGTTCAGCTCGGCGGTCTTCGAGCGGATGGCGGTTTACTCGATCTTCGCGTGGCTGCTGACTGCATCCGTGCTCCTCGTCCGCACTGCCAGAATAAAACGTTTTGTGGCGTGAACCGCCGCCTCCTGACCAATCAACGGATCCGAAATGCCCCTAGATCCCGCCCTGCAGCCGACTATCCCTGGGTACCCGGCCCATTCGAGCACGAAGGAGCGGATACTCACTTCCGCTTTGGTCTCCCTCGCCGCGCAAGGCTTTTATGGCACCTCCATCCGCGTTATCGCCGAGGGTGCAGGCGTCAACTCGGCAACCTTGTACTCTCACTTCCCTTCGAAGCAGCACATTCTCGCTGAACTCGTTTCTCGCGGTAGTCACGAGCTATTAGGACGCATCACTACTGCTCTCGGTAACGCGACTGCACCCACTGACCGCTTAGACGCCATTATTAGGGCGACCACTATTGCGCACGCCGAACATCCACTTCTTGCGATCGTAACGAACCGGGAGATGTCGGCCCTTGAAACCGAACTCGCCGGGCCGGCAACGGCACCAACCGTTGAAGCCGCCCGTCTGCTACGCGCGGTTCTCGCGCAAGGCGTGACGGATGGTCTATTCGACATCGTTAACCTGGAAATCACCGCGCACGCACTTGAAGGAATGGCGCAGCTCGTCCCCTTCTGGTTCGACCCCGACAAGGACAAACCTGAGCACCTTGCGCGCCAGTATGTCGGAATCGCCCGACGCATCGTGCAGGCACGTGTCCGATAGGGGATGCTCCACCAGACGTTGGATGCGTGAAACGTGAGCTCGCTCTGCAGGGAGGCTTGTCGTCTCGACGGTTCTGTTTTCACGGAATGTGGTCGAAACCTGGCAGGGTAGGTTGCATGATTCCGCACGCTAGCCACGACATCCGCTCGAGCAGACTGGGCACGGTCGCTTTAGTCTTGTCCGTGGCGGGGGCCGTCGGATCTCTCGCCGCATCGGTCTTCACAGGTCTACATCTCGGGCCGCTCGAGGTGCGCTCGAACACCGGTCTGACCAACGAGGAACAGACTCTGCTGCTTACCGTGTTCATCGTCATGGGGTCGCAGCTGGCGTGGGTCGGTATGGCGTTGTGGGGTGCGATCCAGGGAATCATCGCAACGGTCCAGCGCCGTGGCCGAAGGAATGGCACCGTCGCTGTCGTGGTGGGTTTCGCGGCACCGCTGGCGTCCTTCGTTCTCTGGCTCGCTCTGGTGCTTGCGACGTCGCCGCTAGGTTAAGCGCGAGGCGCCGCTGGGTTGTGAAGGCTGTAGGTGCACTCGTTAACGCCGCGCCCATCCGGGCTGGGCGAGATGTCGGTGAGGTGCATGCCGATGCGTTCGCACAGCGCTCGTGACGGGCGGTTGTCTTCGTCGGTCTTCGCGATAACGCCATCGAATCCGAACTTCACGAACGCGGCCTGCACCAGTGCTTCAATTGCTTCCGTGGCATAACCGCGGCCGCCGTATTCGGGATTGAAGACGTAGCCGACCTCGGCGGTGGAGGCGGGCTCGTCAAGCCACACGAGGCCGACCTCGCCGACGACCTCACCGGATTCCTGTGTCTCCACGAGCAGGACGAGTTCGTCGCCAGGCGCGGCGAAGGGCGCCGACGCATACGTTTCGAGCTCGGTCAGTGTCTTCTCGCGTGACCACACGCCGGCGGAGAGATGCTCCGCCACGTCTTCGCGGGATCGATAAGCCAAAACGGCGTCGACATCGCTCGGCAGGCATCGACGCAAGTGGAGCCGTTTGGTCGTGATCACCGCATCAGGCTATACGGTTCCGTCCGTCCGATAGGGGATGCTGAACCGGACGCGGCGCGCGTGAAACAGGATGAGCGTCACCGCGCAGGGCCGCTGGATCCAGTTCCCTGCGCTGCAAAGCCGGCCGGTCTGGTCAGCTGGTGAATGGTGACGCGATGATTCCGCGCTCCGTCAGGTGGTCAAAAGTCGTTCCGACGGTTGATACCGGTTGCAGCTTCAGGCTGATGTGACTGCCCACGCGTCTTCGTAGGTTTGAGGCGCACCTCTTCGAGGAGCCGATCCCATCACCTGATTCACCGTTGAGGAAAATCACATGAATACAACGACCTTCATCCGTTCGCTGCTCGTTCCCGCTGTGGTGGTGCTCGCCGTGGGTGGGTTGTCTGGATGTGGCGTCGTGGAGGACGTCACGAGCGGCAGCGTGACGTCGACGGCCGACACGCGCGAGGCGTTGTCCGGCGAGATCCCGGCGTGGATCCCGGTCGACGCGACGGGCATCACGCGGGTCGACGGCACACGGGGGGATGCGGTGTCCATTCTCTTCCAGAGTTCAAGTGACCTCGACCCGAGCTCTTGTGTGGCGGTCCCTCGGGTGTCCGCTCCGACGGTGCAGGTTGAGGACGCACCTGACGTGTATGCCGAGGACCAGGTGTTCTCCTGCGGGGACTGGGCTGTCGTGCCGGCCACCGGTGGTTGGTATGGATGGACGCCCGCCACCGAGAGCACGGCGGCTCCCTCGCCGACGACGAAGGACTAGCGGGCCACGGACAACCTATACAGAGTTGCCATCAGCCTCAAGCGCTCAACTCTGGCCTGCGCCGCAGCGTCACATCTCGAGAAGGCTTGTGAGCCGCTGATCCCACGACGGGTCATCCGGATGCGCCCCCGACACGTTCCACAGCCGCATCGCTCCAAATCACGCTCCACCCCTCTCCTGCTAGTTTTCGAATATGCGTATTTGGTCGCGTCGTGCCCCCCTCTTCGTCGCCGTTGTGTTGGCAGCGACGACGTCCGGTCTTGCCGGGTGTGCCGGGTTGTTCGACCGGTACCCGAACGCCGAAAAGCCAGCGGATATGGCCGGCACCTGGACACACGAATCGGGCCGGCTCACGCTCAACGAAGACGGCACCTTCGAGATGACAGACATGCCGAGGTGGGTCACGCTGGGAGACACGAGCGCCACGGGCTTGGGATCGGTCAGCTGCACCGGAACGTGGTCGCTGAACGTGGAGGTGCAGAACTTTCACCTGTCGTCGATGGAGGCCGATTGCGGTGGCCACGGTTTTGCCACCGGACGGCAGGACGAGATGACGATCGCGTTCGGCATTAACGGCGGTTCCGGCGACCCCAGGTGCTACGAGCTCGTGCGTGACGGCTCAGATCTCACCCCGCGCGGCGTCGAAGACTGCATCCAATACAACTAGGGCTCTCTGCCCCAAACGGCGATTCGTTCGCCGCGGACGTTGACCGAGAAGGCAGTCCCCAGCCCTTACCGTTCCGCCCGTGGGCGACTGGCCACTTAGCGGAGACAAAAAATTTACGTGTCACACTCGGCCGGGTGATGAACCTCTCAACGGCATCGACGAGAGGCTGTAGGTGCTGACGAACGACCCGTTGGAAGATAAGTCGTCCTCGCAGCCTGTTTGACTGACATCTGTCCTGTCCTTCATGTGTGATCACGATGTAGGGACCAGCGATGAACCAACATGACATGTCCGACCTCAAGTCGGCGACCTGGCGTCCATGTTTGGGGGATGTCGGCCACAGGATCCGCGGCGCTTCCCGGGTTCCCGTAGATTGTGTCGCAATGGGGTTGAAGAGGTCGGGGAAGCGGGGACCGTGGTCAGGGCAAAGCGTAGCGGCGTAGTTGTAGCGTTTGCCGGCAGCATTGTGCTCGCGTTGACGGGGTGCTTTCCGGTGGTTAGTGTCTCGACGGCGGGCCCGGACAAGTTTCCGCGCAATGAATACGGAGTGTTGCATACGGGTCCCGAGCCGGCTGCTCGCAGCTATGAGGACGGTGTCGAGGTGTGGGACCTGACGGTGCCGCCGAGCGCCGAGGCGTTCGGCATTGAGGTCGCGTCGACGCCGAGCCATTCGCCCAGCGTGGGTGCCTACAGTGTGAGCTCCCCCGGCGGGCATCCGGTGCGATTGATCCTCCCCGAAGGTCGCAGCGTGGAAGTCATGGCCTCGCTTGTGACTTTCGATCTCACTGACAACACCGAGGCGATCACTTCCGCATCGGGCGAGGTCACCGTGCCAGAGGGGCGGCTCTTCACGCTTCAAGTCAATGTTGTGACCGGCGAAGGGGCGGAAAAAGGTCGCGAGTCCTACCGTGCTGTGCTCGAGCAGCTGGGTTTGCCCCTGGACAGCGTTCGCAAACTCGACGCGAAGATCACGGATGCGGCGAACGCTGATCCCATCGAGGACCCGATGCGTGAGGGTGTAGGGGAATCGGTTCCCGCGGCGGGCGGGTTCAGTCTCGGCGTTGATATCTCGTTCCCCCAATCGGTGAAGGAAATGCCGTTCGCGCTTCGTTTGACGGCCCTGTGGGACCCGGTGGCGATCCCTCAATCGTGAGCTCCCGCATGGCGTAGCTTCGTGGCATGTGCGGCGCCGGAGAAAGGCGCAGGTAGGTGGGACACCGCGCGCGTGAAAGGTGATGCGCGTGATGGGGTGGTCTCAGCTAAGCGGCGGACGCGCTTCGTTTGGCGCCCTGTGGATCCCCGGTGTCGATCCCCAGCGGGGACCATCATGATGACAAGGGCGATGGAGTTCGCCGCCGTCACGGTCAGGGCACTTCCCGGGGAGCCAGCCAAGCTCAATCAGTTTCTGTCACCGCGGCTGCGTGCCGCTCGCGCCACTGCCGGTTCAATTTAGGTGCAAGCAGCGAGACGGTGATGGTGCCGATGAGGCCAGGTGCGAGCAGCAGCAGAAACAGTGGCAAGTTTTCCATACGCTCCACGCTATGCGAGTGTGTCAGGGTGGACCTCCGGCCATGGGCGGGTTCACCTCCACCGGAAGGCGGAGCACACGATTCTGGTCGAGGCGCCGTCACTGCTCCGTCAAACTTCCCAGTCAGATCGGCATGTACGCGCCGCGAGGAGTGATGACAGTTCGCCATGCACCGTCATCTTTTTTCCAGGCGATCCCGATGATCGACTTTCAGGCGCCCTGTGTTTTCCCAGTCGCCTCTAATCCGGGTGAGCTGCCGAAAGGGCTCAGGCGGCGATGAGGCCTCGTTCAGCGCGGTCAGTGACGTAGGCGTTATCGGCTGTTGCCACTGGCTGGTGTTTCACACTTGAAGCGTCCGGTGAGGCATTGTCTACGAGACGGTCGCAAGCCGGTCGGCTTGGATGCAACGCAGATGAACACGGCATTACCATCGGAGGGTGTTCAACGTAGGTCGGCGCACCGCCGTAGAGGGTGCGTTCGCTCTCGCCGGCTACGAAGGGGCGATTCGAACGCTGCCCGTCACCAGCGAGGACGAACGCATATTCGTGCTTGGGCGAGACGACTTGGGACGGCTTCGCGACATCCGGACGCTGGAGCAGATCGTTGGCCAACTCCTCGGGCGCAAGGTCGCAATCATCGATGTGGGGCCCGATTCCCCTGCATCTGTCCCGTTCGTGTAGTGTCCGGTAGCCGATGCTTCACCCGACATTCAATGCGTAAAGCGTGATTGCGCACGGTAGCGTAGCTCGCGCCCCCGCTGATGAACGCCTAGGAAGGCGGCTCTGAGCCCGATCTGTTTTCGGTCACGCCGTCCATTTCGCGAAGCTTCTTCAACTTCGCCCAGGGGTAGATGGCGATCCAAACAATTGAGGCGATCGACGCGCCCATGATCATCGAGGGGATATCCATGGACCCCACGGTACTGCAGCGTTCTGACGGCTTGCATGTTCCGTCAGCACTGTCCGCGGCGCGCCGATCAGGTGGTGAGCGCGAACGTCCGATAGGGGATGCCCAATCGGACAGCTTGCCCGTGAAACACCACGCTCCGTGGCTACCCTGTATCAATGACGCGACTGCAGGCGACAAATACTGAATCTCTTATCCTTCGGCCGGTCTTAGAGGCGGACGCGGATGCGATCTGGCGAATCCACTCTGACCCCAAGACCAACAAATACAATCCGTCGGGTCCGATGGTCGATCCGCAACGCGCTCATGTGCAGGCCAGGGAGTGGGCAGCCGATTGGTCCTCGCACCAGATCGGTTACTGGGCTGTAGAGGAGCGGGCGCATCCAGGCCACGTTGTCGGTTTCGGAGGTATCCACATTGCCGAGTGGCGCGGCAGCCACGTCTACAACCTGTATTACCGCCTAGCGCCATCTGTCTGGGGTCGAGGGTACGCGACTCAGATCATAGACGCCGCGGTTGGAGAATGGCGGAAACTGAGCACGGATATCCCGTTGATCGCATACACAACCGCGGACAATCTGCCCTCACAACGCACCGCCGAGAAGGGCGGGCTGCGCCGTCACTTTGAATTGGATGCAGTTCACGACACGTACACCGATGTTGTCTTCGCGCTCGGGCTCGATTGAGCGCGCTTCGCGAGCAGATCTTCGGCGCGCGCGACCCACGGGGGTGTCCGATAGGGGATCGGTCACCGGACACCTTTCTCGCCGGTCGAGATCCGCATAACGGCGTGTCCGCATAACCCGTCCGATAATATGTTCTGGTTAGGTACCTCAAACAGAACACACAGGGGGTAGCCGTGCTGATCGGTTATGCGCGCGTTTCGACGGACGAACAGGACACCACGGCGCAGACGAACGCACTGCGCGCTCTTGGCGTCGACGCTGACCGGATCTACGTCGACCAGGGCCTCACCGGACGCAACCGGAACCGGCCGGCCCTGACCGCGGCGCTGTCGGCGTGCCGGAAAGGCGACACGTTCATCGTGACGAAGCTCGACCGGCTTGCCCGGTCAATGCCCGATGCTCGAGACATCGCCGACGAGCTGGCACGCGGGGGAGTGCGCCTCAGTGTCGGTGGCGAGATCTACGACCCCACCTCACCGACTGGCCGGCTGTTCTTCAACGTGTTGGCGATGATGGCTGAGTTCGAATCAGACCTTATCCGTGCGCGCACGCGAGAGGGTATGGCGGTCGCGAAGGCTAAAGGTCGGCTGCGGGGGCGAGCCCCAAAGCTGACAGCGCGACAGGAAGCGCATGCTCTCGCTTTGCTGGACGGTGGCGAACACACAATGAGCGAAGTAGCCGACATCTTTGGGGTGTCGCGAGGCACCCTGTATCGCGCCCGCGATCGTCGCGCAGCTCGCGGTGACACGACAGCTGAAGTTGTGCTGCCGCTTCCTCCTGAGATCTGACGCGGGTTAGTAGTCCGGACGTATCCAGTCAGTAATGGGCTTGAAGATCACCGATTCCGGGCGGGTCAGGGGAACATCTACCTGCACCTCGGTAAGGATCGTGATTTCGCCGAGCTTGACCATGCGGGTCGCTATGCCGTTACGCCGGTCGATGACCACGGTGGGTCGGAAGGTGGGGTCGTTCACGTGCTCGAATGTGATCAGCAAGGAATGTTCTCCGACGTTCTGCGTCAGCATCGGATAGAAGCTCGTTCTACCACCCCACATATGGAGGTTTCGAGGGTCGAGCATTTGCACCTCGGATGGCATTCCTCGCGGGTACTCGATCTCTGTCGCCGGGTCTGCTGTTTTGAGAATGCCATCTGAATAACTGAATCTCTCCCCGCCCGGTCTGTCTTGGAAGTAGTACCAGCTCTCATTCACGCGATCGAGTTCTGCGTAGAACTGGTGGTACGAGTTGGGGCTTTCCTGTCGGACGCCGTGAACCCGTAACGTCCGATAGGTCGGCAATGCAGCCACGTCTTGCAACACGTCTTCGGTGTCGGCGTGGGTGAGGAGTGTATCGAGTCTCATGGCTCCACTATGCCGTGGGGGAGGGAGCGGAAGGAGCCGAGCTGTCTCGTAACGGATGTTATGTACAGCGGGTTTCTCTGGCACTTGCGAGACATAGCTACAGGAATCTCGAGACCCGGTTTTGCGCGGTATTGGTAGGTGGCGTGAGGGAGTGGTGAGACGTCTCGCAACACTATGGTTACGAGACGCACAAGGAACATCCGCCTGCAACTGCGCACGTCGGTCGAGCGTTGCCATTTAAGCAAGAGCAAATGGCTCAGGATCGCAATTGCCGCTTGCTGCACTTTTGAGCGGTAGCGCGATGAGTTGCAATCGCGCGGCTCTCGCCATCGCTATTGGGTCGCCTGCGTCACGCATAAAAACAATTGGTCCCGTCAACCTCGTTGACGGGACCAATTTAAGAAGAAGCGGTTGAACGGCAAGCCTATTCAGGATGCGGTTAACGCGCTTTAGATCGTGGACCTTGCGGTACCTAAGAGATTACACGTGTTCTCTGTCATGATCAACCTGTGTGTTCCAGCCCAGATGCCCTCGCTGAGGTCGACGATGCCATAACGTCAGGCGCAGCCAATACAACAGCTAGCGCCGAAACTCAACGTATCCGCTACGTGACCGCACGACTTCGCGACTTCTTTGACTCGTCGACTCCGTGGCAGCGTCGGCTCTGGGACGCAGGGGCTGTCCTTGGACTGCGAGAGCTTCATGACGCCATTACGTGGTCCGATACTAAGGTCCTCAGCCATAGCGCCGCTAAGTGGCTGGCAGGCGACCTCGAACGGCTTCTTGGCCGCGACCGAGGCGTTGGTGACAAGACGCTACATTCGCAGCTACAACGGCTATTACGGGCACCCCTAGCCAATAGCAACGCCCACCACCGCGCCTTAGCCGAGATAACCGCCCTAATAGATTCTCAATATCTTGCGCGTTGGGCTGCTGCTGCCAGCGAGCACGATCGGCTACCGTCGCCCGAGCGCTTTGCTCGCGCTGTGGGGACGCATCTGCTCGATGCAGGATTTAGCTCGCAGTTCCTTCGCGACTGGGTAAACAGACTTTCACCCTCAACCCTGTCGGAGATAGCCGAAGCGGCTTGCGAACTCACCTCATCGCCGGCTCACGAGTATGAATTGCTGATTCCGATAGCACGTGTTCAAGACTTAGATGGCAACCTTAAAACTAGCCAAGATTGGTTACCCGCTCGTGAAACAGTCTCCTGGTTTCGCGCCCACGGCGTTTCCTCTGAACAGCGACATAATGGCGGTTTTAGGTACGTGATCTCAGCGCGAGATGCTTACGCTGCGGCCGACTTAGGTCGAGAGACTATAGATCGCATGCGTGCCCGTGCGACATATAGTCGCAAAAATGCTCGTCTTGAACCCAATGGAGAGCTCTGGGTTGGAGGACTCAACCGTCCTGTGCCGCTGACGCGACCCTCACGAGGGGCCTTCGTTCTATCGCTCGTGTCGGAGAAACTTCTATATGCCGTCGGTCACAGGTCTGCGCTTGATAACGCTCTGGAAGTCGCCTCATCGCTCAACGAGGGACCTCCCGCCGCCGCTATCTCGGGGAGCTGGTCTGCGGTAGAGTCCTTGCTGCTCGCGCCAGCAGACGAAGCGGAAGGGGGGCGAGGTGCCCTCGCAGCCGATCGTATGGCCTCCTTGATCACTTGCTCCTGGCCGCGCGCTGACCTAACTGCGCTGTCGTACCGACACAAGCCTCCATCCTCGGATCGACTCACTGTTGAGTTAAACGGCGCGGATACCAACCGAGACAGGGCGGAAACGGTCTTGAAGTGGATGAAAGGCGGGAACGCTCTCAATTTGGAATCTGCCAGCGACGTTGCAGCCGCAGCTCGAATGTCGCAACTTGTGTCGGCTCCTCGCCGAACACTTGGAGATATCCAGAAACATATGGTCACGGCGATGCGGCGCGTCTACAGGCATCGGAACCTTGTTGTGCATGGCGGCGCGGTGAACGTAGACACGCTGCCAATGACCCTACGCACCGCAGCTCCACTGATTGGCGCCGGGTTAGATCGCGTAACTCATGCAGCCCTAGTGGATGGCACGCATCCAGTAGACCTAGCAGTGCGTGCAGACCTCAGGCTGAGTCTTCTCGACACGTCGGCTGGCCGCTCGCTTGTCGATTTACTTGAGTAGCTTCGGCCCGATTCAGTCATTCGTCCGCGACCACTCCCTTCCTACTTCGACCGACCGACCGGACGCGATCATGTCGGGCTGTTGACGTAGGCGGAGGATTCCGCATTGTGGGACTACTCAGGGACACGAGTCCCGGAGTCAGCTTGCGGCTCGGGAGCACCAGTGTTCAGGAGGTCGCGTAAGAGCTTGAGGCTCGCAAGAACTTCGTCGAACGTCACAACGCTTACGACGCGCGAGTTCCCCCGGAAAAGCTCGAACGATTTCACCTTGTCGGGTTGGTCTTCCGACGGAAGCTGACCCGCAATCACGAAACAACCGATGGAGTATGCCTCAAGGTCACGCTCTTGCGAATCCATCTTGATATTGGCGAAATGCAACTTGAGCTGATGAGCCTGATCTAGGACTTGAGTCACAGCTTCGGACAGCTCGGTGGAAATGCCGAAGACTCCATCGCGGTATGCGTTCGACTTCACTAGCTTTGTCTTCGGCGTCTTGATCTCGACAAGGGCTACGTTCGCCGTAAGCGGGTTCTTGACCAAATAGTCCGCGATCTTGTTCCCGGATCCGCGAAGTTTTGTCCCTCCGACGGACGCCTTCGACACCACGTTGACAACTGGCGAGCCGAAGACTTGCTGTAGCGCGAATGCGTTCGATTCGAAAAAATCTTGCCAGTGCTCTTCGTTGTACTGCTTTTCAATGTCGTGCTCGAAGTGTTCAATGAGCCGGTCCAAATTCACGAGTTCAAGGTCGCGTTGCAGGGCGATGACGCTATCCGGAGCTACTTCCGAGGCTGTCCGCGCTCGAGCCGACATCGCGGACATGAGATCGCGTTGGTCTTCTTCTGTCAGGACCTCTTCGCCGTTGGCCGCGCTGGCTAATAGCTTGCTCATCGCATGACGCCCCAGGATCGGTGTGGTGTGGTCGATACCAAGTGTGTCGGCGAGCTCATTATTGACGAAAGAGTCCTTGATACGGCTTGCGGCGACGTTGGCGCGGCTGTTGATTCGAACGATTTCTGACCAGATGTCGCGCCATCGCTCTAGTCCGATACGGAACAGATTCCCCTCAAGCTTCATGTCTGATCCGCTCTCAAATCTCACCTCTGTGCACCCCGTGTGTTCTTCTAGGAGATGCACAAGTCGATTGCAGTCCCTGAGCCACCCAAGGCCATACTGCGGGTCCTTCACGAACCCTGCGGGCATCAAATCGAGAAAGTCGTAAACGTCGAAGGTGTCAGGCCCGTAGAGGGCCGGTGAGTCTGCTTCCTCGAACGGATCACTAACTTCTCCGTCCCCGGAATACTCGAACGAGATCCGCGCAAGCTGCGCATACTTAGGCTGAAAGAAACGCTCACTCCCCTCGAGGGTGTTTAGGGGACTGATCGTCACCGTGCCGTCGGCGAGGGACCGCTCAATCAACACATGTCGGGCCGATGCATCCACGCGCCCATCGGAGGCCAGCGCCACTCGTTCTAGCGGGAAGGCAAGGTACTGGAACTGCCCTTGTGGGCCGGTAGCCTCCGAGAGCTGAAGTCGGTCATCCGAGTTGTTACCAAAGCGCGCCATGATTTTCTCCGTATAGGTGGTCCTGTTCAAAGTACCGGGTGCGATCTCCTAAGCAGTCGCAACCACGACCGATCAAGTGGCGGGAATCGAATAGCGCGAGTCTCCATCAGGCCCGGGCGCTTCACGTAATGCGTCAGTGGCTGTCAGCCACACATTGCGTGCAGGGTGGTTGTAAGGGCAGCTGCGCAACAGTGCAGGACAAAGTGCCGTTGAGGGCGCGACTAACAAGCACTCGCGTGGCACTCCCCGAGCGTTCCAGTGCCTCGTAACCTACCTGCCTCGGAAGCCATGGGTTGTGGGAATTGTGGGCTCGAGTTTTCGAGCGCGCTCTCGAGGGTTGCCGACACGCATCGTCAAGTATGTGAAGGTAACATTCGACTGCCCCCCGGCTTGTCTCCAAGCGCCTTCGGCGTTGTCGATCTGTCGTAGACAAAATGCGGATCGGGATGGAACCGATGGTCCTCGTGCTCTCAGTGGCCGCGACCTCTCGCAGACTTGATAGTTCCGACGACTAGCATCACAGCCCCGGCGAACACTCCCGAGCCGGAGATGATCGCCGAGTCCGGTTTCATCGCCAAGAACAAGCCAAATACAACGAGGAACACTATTCCACTAACGATGAGTACGATGGCATTCGATTTTTTCATTCGAGCTCCCGAGCGGCCAAGGATGCCGGCCACGCCCCATACTAGGCCGACCCCTGCGCCCACCGCGTTAGCGAGATCGGGGGAGACTGTGTCGACTGCAGCCCCTGAGCGGGCGTCGTGCCGCCCGCGATGGTCTGCCTCACAATCTCGGGAACACCCTGCCCGTTTGAGCTGGTTGAGGGTGCTACTGCGAAATTTCTGGCGGGACGCGGAGTCGATCTGTCGTCCTAACAACCAAGCCTGGAAGAAACGGCGCTATGAGGTAACTTCAGTCGCCTCGTAGCGCCGTAGCTTTTTCACTTTTGCTTCGACCAGGTGCTCGGCCTATTGCGGACAGCGAGTGTTCCGGAAAGGATCGACCCAGCGATAGCAAGACAGATCAGAGAGATGATCACCGCGTCGCTACCGTGTCGATTGAGCTGGATCACCATTCCGATACCGAGAACCCCGGTAAGCGCGCCAGTGAAGAGGGAGAAAGAGAAGAGCTGCTTTTGAGTCATTTGACCCTCACTATGGTTCGTAATTAGGTGTCAAGCGCGTCACGCCGGGTCCAGGCGCCGTTTGCAGCGAAGTATCAGCGGGGCCCAAACTTCACGATCGCACCATTGTTGATGCGGTTGCCGTTACTGAATTCGTATGGGTTCTGCTTGCAGTGGTCGCTGGTGCCGTCCGTGATAACGGTGTGTCTAGGCGAAGAGAGCGGCGCCGATCAATCCGATCAAGTGATGTCTCAGTTAGAAGGGGGGGCGAGGGACAGATCTTTTTGAATGAAGAGCTAATCCGATTCCTCCAGTAATGGCAGCGATAACCCCGGTTACCGAAATCGTGATACCGGGGATCCACGTCTCGATGTAACCAGTTACCTGACCCACAACACGGAATGCAAACCACCAAGTACCAATCCCAAGCCCCAGGATCCCCACAACTCGAAAAAGTGGCGATGTTTAGTCTTCTTAGTGACCATGGGATTCCCTTCAATGAGCACCCACGGGCCCGAACAATTGCGTCAGCAGCTACGCCTGCGACTAAATTACTACGAGCTCCGAGCCTCATCACAGTGCTGTGAATACTCCAACCGCGTGAGCGCGTGAAGCTTCAGTCGCGGCGGATCCGTTATCGCGAAACTAAGAACCCGCGATCACCCACGCTGCGACAGACAGCGCCGAACCCGACACCGCAGCGAGTATCAGTGTCAAGACCCAGTCGCGCCGTGAGAGACGTTTCTTTTCCGATCCGAGGGATGCTGCCCAATAGGCGAAGAGTGCGGCGCTGGTTAGCCCGAGTATGGCGAGAATGGTCGTGGCGAGAGGCGGGCTCTCGCCAGCATTGGTAATGCTGAAGAATTGCACAGCGGAGAGAACCCCCATCGTCGCAAAAATTATCGCTCCGGCGGCGAGCCCGATTCTTGGTTGTCCTACGGATGTGCTCGAAGCCATAAGATCTTCTCCTTTATCTTCAGCAGTACCAGCTGGCAACGGTTAGGCCGGCCGTGAAAACAGTTCCGGCGATCGCCGCTACAGCAGCTCCGGCCCCGGCGGGAGCAAGTAGCCCTGCAGCGGTCCAGGAAGCTCCGACGAGGGTGGTTACGACCGACATGCCAACCGTGCAGCTATTCGGAGCGAGTCCGGTGGGGTCAGTCTCATTGATGGGATCTGACCCAGCGTAAGCGTAACGGTTCCCATTTATCGGATCGAGGGGTGCGTCCAGAGTGTCTCTCTGCGTCCAGGAACCCGTTGCGGCTATGTACCAGCGGAATTCGAACTTCACGATCGCGCCGTTATCGGTGCGGTTGCCGCTTTTGAACCCGTAGGGGTTTTGCTTCCAGTGGTCGCTGGTGTCGCCCGAGGTTACGGTCTGTGCTCCGTACGGTGCGTAGAACACGCAGTACGCAGTGCTACCGGCGTCGGTGAGTGACCCGACCTGGTTACCGATCCCGTCTACTAGGAACATCCCCATCGAGCCGCCGCCAGTGGTGAGGCCGAGCGCCTGGCCGGTGCGGGGGTCCGAGGTGACGTAGGACGTTGCGCCACCCGCAACCGTCTGCTTCACGCTCGTCGGCCTCACGGTCACCACGTGGCGCCCGCGCATCGTCGTGCCGATCGTGTTGGTCGCCTTCGCCGCGCTGTCGGGGTATTACGCCTTCACGATCATGTACACGCCGTTCCACGTCACCGCATAGCGAGTTAGACGCCCAATCGGCCTTGACATGATCGATATTCTCGGTGTCTCGTAACTTATCTGTCTTGAAACCCATGGGTGAAGAGACAGCCAAGCTCGGTATGACACTTCCAGCAAGAACCAGGCTAGTCCTGGCGGTCGGACGCGCCCCAGGCGCGAAAGCGAAAAATCCAACCGAGCATGAAAACTAGGATTCCTGCAATCCGCGCAGCCCAACAGAGCGGTTCCGGGACGTCGCTAGCAGTCAGAATTATGGACAAGATTATTGCGGCCAAACCGAATGACCAGAAGATCCAAGAGAGCATCCGGAAGGTGTGAAGGCTCGGGTCCTTCCGTCTCGGTGCTGCTAAGTCTCGTTCCGTATGAGACATGAATCTGCCTTCCATTGGTGGGCGCTGGAAATGGGGGTGGCTTGGTTACAAGTCGCCATAGACTGCATCTCCAGTCTTGTTTCCAAGGTAGTCCGCCCCAATACCGACAGCGATACCTCCCAGAGCGCAGCCAATACCGATGCTTCCTACGCAGAGACCCGCCACCGCGAATCCGCCCAGGGTTCCAAGAGCGAGCGTTGCTGCTGCTGACACAGTCTGTTTACCAGTCTCACGCCAGTTGATCGCTCGTCCTGTTGGGTCGCTGTTGTTTATCGGATCGGCGCCTGCGAAGGAGTATCGATTCGCGTTTTTCGGATCCAGAGGAACGTCAAGCGTGTCTTGCTGAGTCCATGATCCAGATACCGGCAGGTACCACCGCATGCCGAACTTGACGACCGTCCCGTTGTTGGTGCGATTGCCGCTCTTGAACCCGTAGGGGTTCTGTTTCCAGTGGTCGCTGGTGTCACCTGAGGTGACGGTCTGTGCTCCGTAGGGTGCGTAGAACACGCGGTATGCCGTGCTACCGGCGTCGGTGAGTGATCCGACCTGGTTGCCGATCCCGTCGACGAGGAACATCCCCATTGAGCTGGCGCCAGTGGTGAGGCCGAGGGCTTGGCCGGTGCGAGGGTCCGAGGTGACGTAGGACGTTGCACCGCCTGTGATCGTCTGTTTCACGATCGTGGGAACACCCTGCCCGTCGGCTTTCCCGTAGGTGTACGAGTAGCTTGCTCCGCCGACGGTCGCTTCGCTAAGGAGCTGGTTCTGGTCGGCGCCGGCGTAGGTGTAGTTCGTCGTGACGCCGTCCTTCGTGGAAGCGGTCATCTGTTGAGCGCCGTTGTAGCTGTAGGTGGCGCCGGGGGAGGCGGTGAGGTTTCCGGCGCCGTCGTAGACGTAGCCGGCGTTGGTGATCTGGCTGGCCGCGTTGAACGTCAGGTTCTGCGAGGACGGGTTGGCGCCGGTGATGGCTTCGCCGGTTCGGTTGCCGTTCTTGTCGTAGGAGTACGTCCAGGTGCTGTTCACGGCACCGCCTGTCTGGGTGGCGGAGGTGAGGCGGCCGTCGGTGTATCCGTAGGCGGTGACCTGGCCGGTGAGGTTGTCGCGTGACCACTGCAACGTGTCGCGGTCAGATGTTGCCGACGCGGTGCAGGTGGGCGCGGTGGTGCCGGCCTGGTAGCAGTAGCTGGTGTCGAAGGTGACGGTGTTGCTGCTGTTGCCGGTTCCGGTCCACGCCTTCACCGCGGTGACCCGGTTCGAGCCGTCGTACGTGGTGTTCGTGCGAGCAGCCCACGTGCTGTGGTCGGCGTTGGAGGCGAGCCATGTGTCGGTGCGGCGGCCCTTATCGTCGTTCGCGTAGACCAGGTTTGCCGTGCCGGCACCCTTCGGGTAGCTGGTGCTCGTGGGCACGTTTGCGGCGTCGTACGTGTGGGTGGTGGTGCCGGCCCCGGTGGTGACCGTTTTCACGTTCGACGCTTTGTCGTAGCCGTACCCGGTGGTCCCGCCGCCGGCCGTGTTCACGGTCGAGATGAGGCGGTTCTGCTGGTCGTAGGTGTTCGTGATCGTGCCGGTGGCTGACGCGACGGTCTTCTGGTTTCCGTTGGCGTCGTACGTGTTCGTGACCGTCGGGGTGCCGTCGGAGAACGACGTCGTCAGAAGGCGGTCAGCATTGTCGTACGTGAATGAGGTTGTGCCGCCGCGACCATCGGTCTGAGAAGCGACTCGGCCGAATGCGTCATACGTGTATGTCTTCACGCCGAGGCTCGTGCCAGACGGCGGCGTGATCGTCGACAGCTGCTTGTTGGCGTCGTACGCGTAGGTGGTGGGGTTGCCCGTGTTCGCGGGTGCCGTCGCCGTCTTGATGGTTCCGTCAGCGTTGTAGGCGAGGTTCGCTGTGGCGGCCTGCGCACCGGACCCGGTGGTCGTCGACATCTGGTTGCCGACACCGTCGTACCCGTAGGTCGTGGTGTTGTTCGACGAGTCGGTCGACGTCGCCGGCAGATACGCGGTGGATGCCGTCGAGCCATAGGTGGCCGATGATGCAGCTCCGGTGCCGGACTGCACCTTCGTGAGCGACTGGCCGCCATTGGCGCCGTAGGTTCCCGTCGACGTCGACGCCGAGGATCCTTCACCGGTCGCCTTCGATGCCACACCGTTGTTGGCCGCGTTATACGTCGCGGACTGCACGCGGCCCGCGGGGTCGACAGCTTTGGTGACCAGGTTCGTCGTGGAGTCCAACGTGTAGGTGGTGTGCGGTGCTGCGGCTACGGTTGCGGTCTGGTCGGTGTTCGCGTCGGCAACCAGGGTCTCGGTGGCGGAGGTGTAAGCCAGCCGGGTGGTGGCTGCACCAGGCGACCCAGTCGTCGTGTTCGCCTGCGAGATGCGAGTCACTCGGCTCGATGAGTCATACGTCACCGATGTCACTCCGCCACCGGGTGCGGTGATGGAGGTGAGGTTGGTTCCCTGATATCCGAACGTGGTCGTGCCGCCGAGGGCATCTCGGTAGGTGACGATGTTTCCGTCAGCGTTCTTCGTGTAGGCGATGTTGCGGCTCGAGCTGCCGCTGGTCTGGGTAAACGTCTGCGTGTTGTCGGCGTAGGAAGCGGTCACGGTGCGGGCTGCGGCGGTGCCCGCGGTGCTGACGATGGTCTTGAAGTCGACGCCCTGGCGGTTCAGGAATGTGGTGTTCTTGTTACGGTCCTCAATCGAGATCGGGTTCCCGTTGAGGTCAAAGTGGATGATCTGTCGCGACGCCCAGCCCGTGAGGGTGTAGTCGGTATTCGTGCGGGCCAAGGTCTGCTGGAGGCCCGCAGGGGTGGTGAAGGAACCGGCCGCGGTCCCCGGTTTGAACTGCCAGGTGGCGCCATCGGCCGAGGTGTAGACGACACCCTGCGCATTAGAAGACAGAGAGCCGGCTGCACTGAGCGCGTAGGTCCACTTGTTCGCGTCGCCGGTCATCGACGATGCCGCCTGCCATCCGCGAGAGTTGTAGGACGCGCCAATCGGAGCGGTCGAGGTCACGCCAGGCAGGGAGACGCCGACGGTCGAGAGCATCAGGTTTCCCGTCGCAACGTCGACCTGGATGCTGGTCTGATCGGAGACGCCGAACGACAGGTTCGTAGCCGATGGACGGGACCCGGTGAGGTTCGTTGACGCGGGCCCGGCTGGGAGGCTCGAGAACCACCCCTGCACATTCACCACGAGACCCATCGTTCCGGGAGAAGTGTTCTTGATTTTGATTGCACCGTCAGGGCCGAGTTCGACAACGGTGAACGCGGTCATGGGCGTATTCGCTGAGAACGCCTGCTGCGTCAGCCCGGGCGCCGAGTCCGACGCAAATGCTTCCTCGTGACCGGCGGCAGTCGGGTAAAGCTCCAAGTTCACGGCAACAGATGAGATGCCGGAGCTCTTCGCCGGAACCCCGTTAACCCCTGTGACCTGGATCGTGCGCGTTTCCATCGCTGCGAGTGGGGTCGACGTGGAACGTGTATCAGCGACGACTGACTGTGCGGGCGTGAACATGCCCGCGTTCGCGGTACCGCTCGCGGCGGTGTAGTAACCCTGGACGGAAACCGCGAGCTTCACAGAGCCGCGGGGGCCCATTGCGATGGTCACGTTTCCGTTCGAGTAGTCGGGGAGGTCGACGACCGTTGTCCACACATAGTTCTTGCCCGCGGGCCAGTTGAATTGTGCACCGTGGAAAGATGCTGGTGGGTTCGCAGGCGTGATGCCGAGCCAGCCGTTAGCGGTGGAGTCATCGGCAAACGCGACGACATTCAACAGAACCGAGGACGCGTTCGACGGGATGAGCCCGCCCTTACCAACTCCGAAAGTGACCTTTTGTCCCGGAAGGTAGGAGACAGTGTCGGGGATTGTGTTCAGCCGGGTGGGGGTTATCGGCACATAACCGCCGGCAGCAGTGTTTCCCGCGGTGTAGTACCCCTGAACGTCCACGATCACGTCAGTCACAGACGTGGCCATGAGCTGGACTGCGCCGTCTGCCCCTACAGGCAGGACGAGTGTGTTCGTCGCTGCGACATTCGCGTAAATCACCTGCGGATTGTCAGTGCTCGGGGAGGAGACGCCACTCTTGGCCGTGTAAAGCTTGCCCGCACTGGTCTGGTTGACCGCTGAAAGCGAAACCTGAACGGCCGATACGCCTGAAGTTGGCAAGTTCGCTTGACCAAGTAGTGGGACAGTGCGCCACTGATTTGGTACCAGTTTCGTGTTGCCCGGGTTGGCGCTCGAATACGCCCGGCCTTGCTGCGGCACGAATAATCCGCCGCCTCCGGTAGCTGCGGTATCAGCTCGAGCTGGGGACGCATGAACAGTTAGCCCTGTTGCAATAAGAGCGACGAGCGCCAGCATTGCCAGAACGGTGAGCCAGGTTTTGCGCAACACAAACACCGGTACGAACATGAATGATTCCCCCCAGCGCACACCATCGAGCGCGCGCAGAAAATGCTCCAAACCGAGCAATAGCCCACGCAAATAGCGGGCCCTACGCTCAAGTTATCGATTTGTTGCTACCTCCGCGCACCCCCGTTCAGGGGTAGTTTCCGTATTTGGTGCGCCCGGCGGATGGGGGAGTGATTTGCTCGGTAGGCTTCCTCAGGTGTCATCGCTTACGAACGCCCACCGCGTCCGACCAACCCGCCTTGAGCAACCCCCAGCAACTAGATGGAAACCCCTCTGGCTGTCGTGGCTCGCCGTTGTCGTGCTCTTCGTGCTCAGCCGGGTGCCCGCCGTCATCGGGTTTCTCGCTGCCCAGCGTGCCGAGGGCGTTCCCGCCTCACTCGTCGCGGCGCAGCAGCGGTGGGATGGCTGGTGGTATCTCTACCTCGCCGAATTCGGCTATCCGAGCGACCTGAATCTGCCCGACCGGCCCAACTACGGTCCGTGGGGGTTCTTCCCCACCTGGCCCATGATCATCCGGGTCGTGTCCCGGGTTCTGCACGTGGACCACGCGGTCGCGGGTCTGATCGTCGCGTCTGTTTTCGGTGTCGCACTCGCACTCGTTCTGCGCCGATTTGCCGCTCGTTTTGTGGGAGACCGCACCGCCCTGGTCGTCGTGGCGCTGTTCCTCTTCTTCCCCGGCGCCGTCGTTCTGTCTTTGCCGTACACCGAGGCCGCCTTCCTGTTCTTCGCGGTGGCGGCGCTCGACGCGCTCGTGCGAGAACGGTGGGTCATCGCATCCCTCGCCGTGTTTGGTGCGTGCTGCATCCGCTCGACGGGTGTCGCGGTTCTGGCGGCCGTGGTCGTGCAACTCGTCATCGTCGGCCGCCGGTGGTGGATGTCGGAACCGCGCCGTGCCGTGCCGTGGCTTGCCGCGCTGCCCCTCGCTGCGGGTGCCGTCGGCTTCGCACTGTCGTTCGGGTACGCCTACGTGCGCACGGGCCGGCCCCTGATCTGGCTCGAGGCGCAGCGCCAGTGGAACCAGACACTTGACTTTGGTGTCGAACTGGTCAGCCGCTTCGGCGGAGCCATCGTCGGCACTGAGCCCGACCGCATCAACTACCTCGTGATGCTCGCCAGTCTTGTGCTTTTCGTCGTGCTCGTCGCCCTCGGCATCCGCTTCTGGCGTGTGTTGCCCTGGCCGGTCATCGCCTACGCGGTCGTGCTGCTGGGGTCGGTTTTCTTGTACAGCAATGTCGGCCCACGCCCCCGCATGCTGCTTGCGATCGTTCCCCTGTTCGTGCTCGTCGGCCTCGCCGTCACCGCCTGGCGGCCGCGTATCGTTGTACCGATTGTGCTGGTCGTCTTCGCTGCGCTGTCGGGATTTTACGCCTTCACGATCATGTACACGCCGTTCCACGTCACCGCATAGCGGTCGAGACGCCTCGGCTACTATCGGTCGCTCGATGTCTCGCTGCTTGGCCGTCCCGAAACCGTAGAGATATGAGACACAAGATAATGTCCCGCTTGACCCCTGCTCACGCGTGCATAGTCACCGTGCGGAGTAATGTGCCTGTGCCTAGGGCGAACTTTTCGAAAGATAGTAGGCAATCAACGAGCGCTGGTCGTTCGACCTTCGTCAGGTCACAGGCCACCAGCGAAGAACTGCGGCAATCTCCATCGCCCGAATGTAACCGTTCCATTTGGAACCGAGGGGCCTGGTTGCGCCGGGATGCATCAACACCCGGTTACGGCAGCAATTCGCCTAGAGAATGATGATCTCCTTGTCTGTGAACCATGCGTTGTCGATTGCGAAGGCGCGCACGGCTTGTGGGTCGCTCGTATATGCGACAACTGCTAGCGACTCTGAAGCGCGGCTAGCCGTAACATACATGAGGCGCCTGGTGCGGCTTAGGGACGAGTCTTTACCTTCGGCGGCGTTGGAGATGTCGGTAGTGGTCAGACCTTTGGCACCGAGCAGTTTGTCGTAGCTGAACATGAACCCGCCAGCTTCTTGATCGCTGATGACCACCATGACTCGAGGGAACTCCAGACCCTTGACGCCCTGATGAGTTGCGAATGGAGTCGTTCCAGCGAAGTAGCGCCCGTAGCGCTCTACTTGACTGAAGGATGAGGCGAGGCAGCTCTGCCAGACATCAATCTCGGCGGTCGAGAATTCGTCGCCACCTTCGGCTTCAGCCGTTAGTAGAGCTGTCTTGATCGAGGTAGTCAACGAGAAGAGACGTGTTTCTTCGAGGACTCCGGCGACCTGTCCAACTGTCGGAGGCGAGTTGCCTTCCCAAAGGTTTGTCAGTTGGTCGACTGCGGCCTGGCACTCCGAAAGGATCCTTCGCAGGGCTCCCGATTCCGATGAAACTTGCTCGAGAAGTTCCCTTCTCATGAGCGGTGAGTTCTCTCGCACAATTCGGGCAATGGTGAACTTGTCTCCGCGCTGATGCGCCTGAATTAAGGGTCCCACCTGATTCAAGAAGACTTGAAGTTCTGCCACGGAACCATCCAGAACGCTCGTGTTGTCCCCGGGCAGGGATTTCAAGGCGTTCAACAGCTCGGCGAAGCCGAATCGCTGCGCGGCCATGCTGTGCTCAAGGATCAGACGCTTCACTGCAGGGTTTTTCCCCGTTCGCACATCGTCTATTGCGGGGATGGCCCAGTCGGCGTCGCCGGTGATCTCAGCCATTTGTTCGGCGGCCGCGGTCTCACTAGCGGCGGTGTCAGAATCCACCCCCGCGACGAACAACCTGACAGTTCCCATCCCGCGATCGGCTCGCGACTGCTGCGGATGGTCGTCAACGTCGGCCCGAATGCGATTGCTCAATTCGACAATTCGCTCGGGGCTGCGATGGTTCATTACCTTGACCGGTGTTGCCCACGAGGCCGGGATGGAAGTCTCGATGTCGGTCTTGCCTTCGTTGTAAATGCGCTGCATGGTGTCGCCGAATAGCCCTAGTACGAACCGTCCCTCGTTTTCCTTTGCGACGTGTATGAATGCCTCAAGCAGAGTCTTGTTGGTGTCCTGGCTTTCGTCGATGAAGAGGATTGGATGCCTGTTGATGAGGATGTGAGCAAGTGTGGGTTTGCTCGTAAGCAGGTGCGCTGCGAGCTTGATCACCTGAGAGTGATTGAGGGCCGCTTTTTCACGATTCTCGCCCGCGGGGTTGTAAGTGAACCGGCGGATGCCGTCGATCAACGCGGCACTGGCTCGATCTCGTTCCAATCGGTAGAGCCTGTCCTCCTCTTTTTTGGTGCCGGGCTTGCTCGAAGACGATTCGAGTTTGGCGATGGAGGCGGCGAGTTCAAGCTTCATCCAGTCGCGAATGTCTTCCTGGAACTCGTTGACGAGATTCCAAGCGAAGGAATGGATGGTGGAGACGGTGATGAGTGGGTCAAAGTCCAGACGGCTGGAGATCTCGGTGGCGGCGGCATTGGTGAAAGTGATGACGGCGATTTGCTGTCCCCGCAGGGCCAGGTCGTGCCCTCGCTCCTTCGTGCCGTGTTGAAGGGCCAGGACGAGCGATCGCGTTTTGCCTGATCCGGCGCCAGCGTAGAGGAAGAACGATCGCGCAACGCCGGGCGCAAGGCACTGGGCGATGTCGATATCGACCCTGTCGTCGACGGAAGGGTCAGTTGACATCGGTGCCACCGTCGATGTTGAGTTCCTGCTTCTTTAGGCGGTCTTCGAGCCAGCTCAGCCCCTCGTCGATGTAGTGAGGCGGCTTCATGGTCTCGAAATCGGCCGACACCATGATGTCCAGGGCGAGTTCCGCTTTGCTGCCGGTTTTGAGCGCCGCATGGAGCTTCTCGGCAGCTGATTTCACGTTAGTTTCAGTTGCAAGGATGTCGCTGAACTTTTTTGTCAACCCAGCGCCTGTGAGTCCTTGGAAGAAGGCAACATTCTCGAAGGCAAGGGCATCTTCGAACGTGCTCGGTAGGGCTTCTTCCGACTTCGTGCCAAGCGACACCGCCACCGGCGTTTGGTATGCGAACCGCACTGCATACTGGCCATCGCCCTTCTTAATCTTGGTTTCCGCTTCCGCGTCCAGGAGAGAATCCACATCGGTCTGTATGTCCGACCAGTTCTTCAGCGTCGGATTCCCGCTGATCTGCTCCGCGCCCCTTTGTGTGGGCTCGTTCGGGCCGCTCTTGGACTTGGGATCAAGGTCCGTCACGACCAAGGTTGGGATCTTTAGGGCGTCGATCAGCGGCTGCAGGCGGTGAGCATGGCTGCCACCAATCTCGAGCATCGTCACATAGGCCTGATACAGGGCCGGGTGATGGTTCTTGATGAATAGGGGAACGAGCATTTTCTCCGCACTGCCCTCGACCAAGATCAGCGCGTCAGCGAAGAAGATGTCGGCGTGCTGAACGCGGAGGTATCGCGTGACAAAGCGCTGCGTGTCCGTTGTGGTGCCGTACGTCAAGTCCACGTTGATGACGTTCGACGTAGGGACATCGGCCCCGTGGGCACCAGCTTGGAGCCTGCGAAAATATCGCAGACTTTCGTATGGCAACTCGTGCGCGATGTGGCTCGAGTGCGTGCTGATGACGAGTTGCGTCGTAAGTTCTGGCTTGTCGAGGAGATCCGCGTGGTTGCGGAGCACGTCGAATGCTTTCTTCGCGAACACCTGCTGGACCTGAACGTGCAGGTGCGCTTCGGGCTCCTCAATGAGGACGAGGTGGATTGGCTGAATGAATTCGTCCGAGGTGGGTTTGGCTGCCTTGCCGACACGCAGCCATCGATCGCGGAAGCTCATGAGACGAAAGACCATCGAGATCAGATTCTGGTAGCCGAGCCCGTTTTGGCCTTCGGGCAAGTACATCTCGCTAGTGATTGGTCCACCGGCTCTTTCCAGCTCGAAGGAGACAGCTGACTCGTGCCTAAGACTCTCCGAGGCGCTCAGCTTGGAGGCCACTCGGATTCGCGGGTCAGTGACACCCGGGTAGCTCAGGTCCGCCATCTCATCAAAGGCGACTTTGAATGCTTGCTTGAGCCTGTCGTCAAATTCCTTTTGAGCTATGGCAATCGTCTCGAGTGCATCAAGGTCCTCTGGGCCCGGATTCTCGGCTGGATCGAGGTGCTTGGTGTAGTAGTCGCTCAACTGCCGAGACAGCTTTGCTGTGTCAGAAATCCGACCTGACGCTACGTCTGCCGATGACTCGCTGGCGTCGCCAAGACCCCGCTGTGCGTTGATCTCATCGATGAGAACAATGTTCGCGAGAGGATTCGACGCGAGGGGCAGCGCGTCTTCCGGCAGGTCCTGCACGCATGCACGGTCATCCTTCGGAGGCAGAAACTGAAAGGGATCGAGCACATAGTGGCGCAGCTCGAGGTGAGTCTGAAAGTGTTTCGACAGGAAGTCGATCAGGTCATCTGGCCAGAGGGAGAGATCACCCGCCCCCCGGATCCCTTTTCGCTGTTGGCCCGTCCCCGCGGCGGGTTCATCGGTCGATCCATCGCGAGCAGATCTGTCCGCGACGGGGTCTCCTCCCACAGCAATCGCCGTCTGGCTCAACGCGGCGTTGAGTGTTGTCGGCAAGGGCACAGGGACGCGCCACGCCTGCTTCAGCGCCTGCGTGGCCCCCCAGGCATCGTGGAAAGCGCGAGCAAGGTACTCCTCGTCCTTCAATTGCATTGCGAAGCGAACCCCCACCAGGCCGCCGGTCCAATCAAGGGTGGGAATTAGGGAACTTACACGATGCACCTCGTCATCCTCGACGTGGAGCCAAACGTCGAGGCTGGGTAACAGGCGGGCCCAGGTTCCGGCAGGCGTGACGGCAGGGTTCGATGCCCAGTCAACGCCGATTTCATTGACTTCTTGCCAACGGGAAAGAGTCAGATCGTTCTTGTTGAAGGCCGAAATGCCCTGTTTGAGGAAAGAGCGGAGCGCGATCAATGCCGACGTCTTACCGCTGTTGTTCGCCCCGACAAGGAGCGTCGTTCTTTCCGCGAAATCCAGCCGTACCGAAGCCAACTTGCGGAAGTTCCGGATCTCGACAGCCTTAATGCGCATGCCTCATGTTGGCATAGGTGAAGATCAGACTTGAGTTATTTGATCCAGGCAACGCGCACCCGGCCGCGCCTTCCGATGCGACCGCACGTTGCGCGTTTCATTTCGCGCCGACCAGCTGTCTCGAAACATTGGTGTGTCGAAACGCATGGGTTGAGAGACAAGTTTGTGCTTGTCTCAGAGGCTGATCTAGCGCGACGATTCCCTGATCTTCGATAGGCCGTGGGCCTATTGTCGGTCTCAGATGGAGTTTCGGGGATTAACTAGGCACGTCATCTCGCTGGCGGGAGTACGTTACCGGCATGAGCATCGATAGGGAGACAAGCGCCCGCGCGGGCCTGCAGGCATGCGACAACTCGATTCGGTTCGGAAGTGCCCTCATTGTCTCGGAGCTGCGAGAGGTTCTCGGCGCGAAACTTGTTGCCTACATCGGCAACGTTTCCCACACATGGTCGGTGCGCGAATGGGCAGACGGCGATCGGGCGCCAAGCACAGAGATCGTCCAGCGGCTTCGGGTTGCGTACTATGCGGCTGGCTTGCTCTACGAACGCGAGGGGAAAGCCACGATACAGTCCTGGTTCCAAGGCTTGAATTCGCAGCTAGACGACAATGCGCCTGCGCGTCTTCTGCGCGATGAACCTCTCGATATCGTCGGCCCACGGGGGGTCGCCGCGGCACGCGCTTTCCCGGCGGCTGGTTAGAGGCGGGGGAGGGCTGAGGCCGCTGGCGAACCGGGGGACTATGGGGAAAGGGTGCGCGGTGTCCATCGCTGGCTTGGGGGTCAGTCAGCACCTCGTCGGTATCCCGCATCTCAACCTTGATGGTGTAAATATAGTGGTTTATCCGTGTGAAGCGAGTAGTATTGGGTCACGCCACCAGGATCGAGGGTCACCATGACAGACACGACGCACGTTGCCACAGCGCACACGCGGACGCTCAAGCTGGATATCCGGGAGATCACTCGGCGCCTCAACGGTTCTCTCGGTGGCACGCTTGTTGCCTCTCTCGCCGGAAGTAAAGACGCGAAGCTTCCCTACCGGTGGGCCAAAATCGACGGCCCTGCTCCAAAAAACGAGGCGATGCGGCGCCTGCAATTCGCCTACGAGCAATGGACGCGGCTCGCGGAGACCGAAGGTGAACACGTGGCCCGGGCGTGGTTTATTGGCGCAAATCCGTGGTTGGACTACGACACTCCCATCACCGCGATTCGAGAGGATCGATTCAAGGATGCAGGCAAGGCCGCCCAGGCGGTCCTCGATGATTCGTTCTCTGGTTGATGGCGCTTTGTAACGTCACCGGGTTGGAGCTCGTCGAGGGGCCCAGACCTGGAAACTACCGCATTGCCCGCAGCTCTTACGGTCCCCTCGCGCCTAAAGAGCGAGAGACCGAGGCGGATGGAACTCTCGACACCGCCGCTTGGAGCCGTTTCGACACCGTTGGTCACACCCTTTATACGACGGATGATCGATTGACGTCCTTCATGGAGCTTCTCGCCCCGTATCGGACCGAGATCAATGGGGCTCGTCGTGCGCTGCAGAGAGACGCGGACGCGATGGGGATCCCGCTCGATGAGTACTGGGCAATGGTTGTCGAGGACTGGGACCAGGCGGGCACGATGCGTGCCCGCTGGCTGCCCCGGGCATGGCGGGACGGCCGGACGATCTATTGCGTTGACTACCCGCAAGGATGGTGGGTGGACATCATGTCCATCAGCACCCTCACCGCTCTGTCCCGTCATCTAGAGGAGGAACTGGCGGAGCTGGGCATAACGGGTGGGCTAACTGTCGCGCACGTCACCGCCGATGACCGGGCTGTAACGACGCTGCTGGCCCGCTGGCTACGAGACACCGCAACCTTGTTCGACGGCACTCAGCCGCTGGGTATCCGATTCATTTCAAAGCATGGGCACCCAGCTGGTGGGACTGGCACTTGCTGGGCGTACTGGATGCGTGCGACCGATGCTGGCCTCGATGAGCCAGTTACTGTCACCGATGAATCGCCCATCAACGAACACGACGTTGACCTGAAGACCGCGCAAGAGTTCTGCAAGATCTGGACGCGGTAACTGGCTGTTCTCTCCGGTGGGGTTTTCGAGCTCCTCGAGGAGAACGGTGAGCTGACTTCACGGCAATTGTGCAACAGCTTGTCGCACAATTCGTTTGGTGTGAGGGAACCAGGAAACGTGAAGTGTTGCAGCGGAGGAGTTACTTCTCGTCGGGTTCGGGAACGAGCCGTAGCCCGCCCGTGCGGTTCGCGATTTCGAGCAGTGCTTCGACCCACGTCTTGTTGAGGGGCCCGGCAGGGAATGCGTCGTAGCTGAAGTAGAGAGACGCGGCGCTGGAGAGCCATACAGTGCCGTATTTCCCCTCTCCGCCTTCGAGTGCCACATCTCCTCCGACGAGCGGTTCGTCGCCCCAGCTGAAAGTGAACCGTTCGTCACGGCGCAGTTTCGTCATGATCGCAACCTGCAGGTGTCGCAGGCCGCGGTCTTCGATTTCGATGGCCGGGGCGATCCCGTAGATGACCTTTCCCATGGTGGTTTTCTTCCCCTTAGACAAGAGCCGGTGATTTTCTGACTGAGGGACGTTATCAAGACTTTCATCGGCGAGGGAAACGGGGGAGTGGCGTTCGGCGGGCTGAGGCGGTACTTACCGGGGGATGGCAGACGCCGCAACAGGAAAGGCTGAGTGACGCTGATCGCCGTGATTGGAGGCCTCTCGACTCAGTTCTTGAGATGACGCTACCGGACGCCGCGAGGGACGGTGATTCTGTCGATGCCTGTTAGCAGCTTCATATTGTCCCCCGGATTGGGTGATCACCTCGAGTGTTTTGCTCCGGGAGCTAGATGCTTCGACGATCCGCGACGATGGGGCAATCGAACGGGTCGCGCGCCCCGAGGCCCGCTTGGTTGATGTAGCGGATCACGATCGCGTAGGACGCCAACAGGGATGTTTGTGTGTAGGTGACACCGTGTTCGGCACAGTACTTCGCGATGATCGGCGCCGCGTGCCGCAGGTTGGGGCGGGGCATCGAGGGGAACAGGTGGTGCTCGATTTGGTAGTTGAGGCCGCCCATGAGCGTGTCGACAGCGCGACCTCCTCGAATATTGCGGGACATGAGTACTTGCCGGCGGAGGAAGTCCACCCGAGCGGTCGGCGGGACGATGGGCATGCCTTTATGGTTCGGTGCGAATGATGCACCCATGTACACGCCGAACAGGCCGAGTTGAACGCCGAGGAACGCGAACGCGATGCCGGGGGAGAGGACAAGGAACACCACCGTTACGAACCCGCCGATGCGGATACCGAGGAATGCGATCTCAACCCAGCGCCGCTTCACGGGTGCGCGTTGGGTGATGCGTTGAATGCTGGACACATGGAGCGCAATGCCCTCGAGGAGCAGGAGGGGAAAGAAGAACGCACCCTGATGGGCGATCAGCCACCGTGCGATCGGGGGTCGTTCGCGCGCAGCTTGAGCGGGGGTGACCGCGATGATCGGGAGATCCAGGTCCGGGTCTGAGCCATCCTTGTTGGGGTTGGCGTGATGTTTGGTGTGTTTGTGTTGCCACCACCCGTAGCTGAGCCCGACGAAGAGGTCGGCGATGATTAGGCTGGCCCAGTCGTTCCACCGCCCGGAGCGGAAGATCTGGCGGTGCGCGGCGTCGTGCCCGAGGAACGCGATCTGGGTGAAGAGAACCGCGAAACCGGCGGCGACGAAGAGCTGCCACCAGGTGTCCCCGAGCAGGATGAAACCGGTGATGGCTCCGGTGAGAAGCGCGGGCGCCGCGATCAGTCGAACCCAGTAATGGGTGTAGCGGCGTCGAAGAAGGCCGGCTTCTTGGATCTCTCGCGCGAGACCGGTGAATAAATTTCCCCCAGCACCGGCCGGCGTCTGCTGAGAGCTGGGGTCCCGCGGTTTCGTCGCGATGATTCTAGGGGAGGGGTGTGTGGAGTTCATTGCGTGCCTCGGTTCCGGCGGCATCCGCACCGAAAACACTCTGTCCCCGTCGCCGTCATCCCGAAAGGTTAACTCCTGCTCACCAGGCCTGTTGCTGCCTCGCTATTTCAGTTTCGGCGTGCATCTATCGTCCGCTTATGCGCCTTAACCTCAGGCACAGGTGCCCCTTTTGGAGGTTGGTTCCAAAACGGCATGACCCCGGCAAACGGATATTTTCAGCTCGGCGCTAGGCCTGACTTCGGCTTGGCGAAACAAGGGCCCGTAGGCACTCCGGGAGGAAACTGGCTCGGGGGCAGGTAAAAGCAAGCGGGTTGCCTAATGGCGGCGGAGCGCGTTGCATAGGACGATGGAACGCATTTCTTACGCAGCAGAGAACGTCAGGACCGGCACAGAAATATCGCGTGCTGTTCTCGCGTACGCGGAGTGCCTTGCGCGCCACGGAACGTCCGCGACCGTCGACATTCCGATACGAGGTGAGGACGGAACCGACTCTCGAGCGAACATTCTCCTGGGGCCGGCGAGCCAGCTCATTGCCGAAAAATATGACGACGACCAACCAGAGATCGTTGACGCAGCGCTCGTCGAAAAGATCCGCGACAACATGAGACGACTCGAGGGCGGACCGGCTCAGCCGTTAGATCTTCACGACCCCGATAATCTGAATATTTACGAGGATCTCGCCTAACCGCGTTGATTATGGCCGGTTCGGTCTATTGTGAATCTTCGTGGTCCTGCTCGGAGAGCGTGTGGCTTGCTCCGTCGAGGGTGCCGGGGCCGGCGTTGATATCGCCGGTGGTCTCGTCGACGTTGATATCAGCGACGGTGATGCCGATTCCTGGGGTGATGAGGAGATCCACGGGTTGAGGCTTGCCTTCGCCGAAGTTCGCGCGTAACCAGAACGGCTTGTTTTTGGAGAGGCCGTTTTCTATTTCCGTTCGAACGTGCGCTGCGGTGGTGTTCGGGAGCGTGTACGACTTCCCGAGATAGTCGATTTCGACTCTTTTCATCGTTTCGACTCTCCTGTTGGTTCAGGTATCAGGGTGAGCCCCGTTGCTGAGTTAGCAACATTGGAGAGCTCAGCTAGCCAGGTGCGGTTGATTTCGGGTTGCCGGCCGCCGAGGAATTTGAAGACGAGGGACACGGCGGGGTGCAGCCAAATTGTGGTGCGCCCGTCGCCGATCGATGCGTCGTCTCGCCAGGAGAAGGTGAACGACTCTCCTCGGCGAAGTTTCGCGGAGATCACGATCTGCAGGTGGGCGAGAACGCGGTCGTCGAAGTCGACGACAAGCGTGCCGTCGTAGGTGAGTTTCCCCATAAGTGTTCCTTTGTTGGTTAGTGCAAACGATCCTTCACATCGAATGCAAACGCAAACCCCAACGCTGGGTAACGGCTATATGAGGCCCTTACTGGGGTCATCGTTCAGGACGGACACGGCGGCGCAGATACACGTCTGCTTGTCGTCCCGTATGTCCCATGCGATCGCTCAGATCGACATCGAACCGACAGGCAGCGGCGAAACGCAATGGGTCATCCGCTTCGCTGCTCGAGAAGATTATTTCTCCCTAACAACTGCGAATCTCCGCACGCTGTCCGCCGGGCTCGAGGTTGCAGGATCTCCGTGCGGATTCCTCGAGGAAACAAGCGACGGTCAACCAAGGATGCAGAGAAGAGAGGCACGCTCCGGGCTCTTGAGTACAACGAAAAAGCGGAGGCCTCGCGACTAGCACGAGGTCACGATGTTTGGATATCCCCTCCCCGGAAGTTCACACCCGCGCTTAGAGTTCGAAACACGAAGCCTTTAGTTCCAGCGCCCCGGAATAACACCGGCGTGTGACGCTCGACTGCTTCGAGGTGGAAACACTTTCCGCCCATCATTCAAGGAGACATAACTCATGTCCAACACTCACCAAAACGCGCCGCGAAACAACAACACCAACGTTGCTCACCGCGTCGCCACTGAAACCAAAGCGGCCTTCAAGACCACTGAGTTCTACATCTGGCTCATCATCTCCGCCGGCATCCTCATCGCCGCAGCCGTCACCGATAACGGTGACGACGGACAGGGCTTCGGAGCAGACCACGCGTGGCAGTACGTCGCCATCGTCACCGCCGCATACATTCTGAGCCGCGGCATCGCCAAGGCCGGAACGCGCGGACACGAGAACCACAACGACTAATCACAGCCGACGTTCTCGTCGCTTACGAGGTGCCGCCTGATCCAAAAGGATCACGCGGCACCTCTGCCTTTAACGGTGGGGCGGCACAGTGAACCTGTGAATGCCGGTTTTACCTTGCTATCCCACAGATAGTCGAGGATCGTTACCAATCAACAACGTAGGGACACAACCTTTATGGGCAAGCTGACCTACAGCGGGTCACTCGTCATCGACTTCGATGACCGGACGCTCGAACACCTCCAAATCGTCATCACCTCAAAACTCCGCCGCGGAGAGTCATTCTCCTTCGCGTGGAAGGACGACGACGCTATCGGAGACGGCCGCACCACTATCTGGATCCACCCATCCGTGTCCCTGGTCTACAAGTTCCATGGTGGGCGCCCACCGATCATCAACCGCGCCTGGTTGGACAGCCTTGCCGCATCAGCCAACTCCCCAACAGGGCTCCGCGTCACCTCTGAACCGCTTGCCTAGCAGAGTGCTCATTTGGCCTCCTGCGCCGCTCTAGCCAGGCCCCTTTCTCGAGTCAATCGGTTACACGTGTCGGCAGATGCTCCGTACGATCGACGAATCGAGAGGAGAGCTATGCAGCGCACAACCCTGGAGATCAACCGGGTTCGCATCGTCCTGCCGGGCGACATTGATCAAGCGGCAATGAAAGAAAGCTTCCGGCGTGCCGCCCGATCAGGTGGCGACTTCGTTGCGATACCCGGACCGCACAACACCAACTTCGATGTCCTCGTCACTCCCGCAACGAACGTTGTCATCCGGGAAGAGCCCGTCGAGGACACTCCACCGTTATCCGACGAAGAAGCTTCGGCTCTGGCTGACCTGGAGACAGGTGCCTCAAAAACCTGGACCGATTGCGAATTGGACTACTAGCGTCCACGCATAATGAAGGCCCCGCCTCAAGAAGGGGGCGGGGCCTCGTTGTCATTCGGGGGACAACTAGGCCACCGTACGCCGCCCGATGTGCGCCGCCAAATCACCAGGCACGGGTTGCCAAATGAAGCATTCGTGATACTCCGCCGCAAACTCAAAGCCCGGTTCGGCGTCCACATACCCGGTTCAATTCGTTGGAACCGACGCAGAGACACGGCCCATATTCATTCAGCGAACGGTGCCTTATCGAGCCCCCGAATTCATCGCGGGCGCCGAGCCGGCGCAATCGGCCCCTCGGGTTCAGAGGAAACATGAAGACCCTGATTGGAGTTCGCACTAGCCATGAGCACGGCCAACCAGTCCGGGTTCAGCGAGGGGGGACGGCTGCCGTTAAATTTGAAGGTCAGTGGAATCGTGGGGTGCAACCAAATGGAGCTGCGTCCGTGGCCGGTTTCGCCGGGCTCTTTCCAGCTCAGCTGCAGGGGCTCGCCGCGCCGCAGTTTCGAAACGATGACGACTTTGAGGTGCGCTAGAACCCGGTCATCGAAATCGACCGTGGTTTTTGCGTAGTTGAGTGTCCCCATGGGATGGCCTGTCTCTCGTGTGCTGACAGGCCCCCAAGGGCCGGCGTGGTGATGCGCCGTCGAGGTCCTGGTCGTGCATCGCAGGCTGTTCCCGTACTCAGTGTCGCGCACGGGGAGGAGAGCGGTACCTCAGCATCGCAGACGGATGCCGTTCGCATCGCCTCACGAGAATCTAACGGCGGCCACCGTTGGGGGCTTCTGGTGTTGTTTCTGCCCATTGATCCCATTCATCGAACATGAACCAGGACTCTTCACCGGGGCCGCTGGGCTGGGGGAGATCTTCGCCATATTCCAGGTCGCTGGCTACCTCGCTCGTCCTAGCAATATCTAGGAGGTCCTCAGCGGTGAACGGGTTGGCGATGCGGGGCGGACGGTGTTTGGCAATCAGGGCGAGACCCATCTCTTTCGCTCGAGAGGCGGCCCGGTCATCCCCTTCGATTGCGTTGATGATGGAACCGGTGACGAGGACGTGCCATGACAACGCGAATTCGGCCGGGTCATCCAGGCGCGCTTCCATCGCTAAGCGGGCGGCGAGGTGACGCATTTCTTTGAGGTAACCCACGTTCGCAAGCCCCATCGGGTGGTCGCTACCCATATGAAGGAACGTGTCGACCCGGCTGAGCGCTTCGTAGTCGTCGCGGTGGAACCACTCGTCAAGAACATCGAAGATCGCAAGCAACCGCCCCTCGGGGGTTGTTGCTCCGGCCCTCGCTCCGGCTTCAACGATTCCGGTGTTCCAAGTGTGCTCTCGTCGCTCGAGCACCTCGGTCGCGAGGTCGTCTCGCGAGGAGAATTCTTTGTCGAACTCGCGTCCCGTGATTCCTGCGACACGTTGCACTTCTTCTTTGGTGACTTGGCGGATGCCTCGCTGCGTGAACAGGGGAGTCGCGGCATGAATGATGCGTTCGTGGACAGCGTTCGAGGAAAGGAGCATCCTTCAGTGTGCGCCTCGAAACGCCGAAACGGGGGAAATAGGCCTGTTTGCCAGGACGCGGACCAATAACCGCGGCTTGATGCTCATGAGACCGCTCTCGTCGGCGGTAATCAAAGAAAGGGGCGCCGACCACTTAAGTGGACGGTACCCCTTTCTTTATTGAGATGCTGTTACGCGGCGCGGCGTCGGACGATCTGCGTTGCGGCAGCGATGAGGCCGGCAAGTAGCAAGGTCACTGCCCACCCGATGAGGGGTGCGGTGTCGCCGCCGGTGTTAGCGAGTGGCCCGTTGAAGCCGCTGCCCGAGCCGTTACCAGCACCGTTGCCACCGACCACCGGTGCAACAGCCTGCGCGTAACGGAAGTCAGCCGGGCCGGATGCGCCGCCCGCGGTGGTGACAACGAGTGGGACCGTGCCGGCGTCACAAGCGGGTGTGGAGAACTGCAGCTGTGTGCCGGCCGCGTTCACGGTCACCTGTGTTGCCGGGATGACGACGCCGCACACCGTGACGGTGGTGCCTCCAGGAACGAATCCGCTGCCGACCACGACTACGACGGTGCCGCCCGCTGTAGAACCAGAGCCCGGGGTGACACTGTCAATGACGGGCACGGCAACGTAGGTGAAGCCATCCGGTACGACGATCACGCCACCCGGCAGCTGCACCGTGACGTCGACCGCGCCGACGGTGCCGGCGGGGGAGGTGACGACGACCTGCGTGTCGGTGGGGGTGCCGACGATGGTGCCCGGGGTGTCGCCGAAGAGAACACCGGTGGTGCCGCCGAGGCCTTCACCGACGATGGTGACGGTGGTGCCGCCGGCCGTCGGGCCAGAACTCGGGGACACGTCGGACACGATCGGTGCGACGTAGACGAAGTCTTCGTCAGCGGTCAGTGTGGATCCACCGGCCAGGGTCAATGTCACTTCGACTGAACCTTCGCTGGCCGGGGACGTTACGACAACCGATGTTCCGTCGGGGCTGACCGATTGGATGACAGCCGGCTCGCCACCGAATTCAACGCCGGTAGTTGTTCCAAGTCCTGCACCCGTGATCGTCACGGTGGTGCCGCCGTATTCCGGCCCAGACGTTGGCGAGATGCTCGCCACGTCAGGTTCGACATAGGTGTAGGGGAGTGTGGCGGAGCTGCCCGGGTTCGCGATAACCGCGGTCGTCACGCCCTCAGTGCCTGCGGGCGTGACTGCCATGAGCGAGGTGCCTTCGGCGTTGACAACGACACCGGTCGCAGGGGCGCCGCCGATGGTGACGGTAGTCGCCGGCGTGAAGCCGGTGCCCGTGATTGTGACGGTCTGACCGCCTGCCGTCGGCCCAACGTTCGGGGTGATCGCTGCCGCGGTGACGGCCACCACTGCGGGCGTCTCACATGTCGCGCTAGCAAGCGTGACGGTCGCGACGGCTTCGTCGTCGAACACATTCACGCCCGCGGTGCCATCGAGAGTGACAACGGCAACCAATGCGATGGCCGTGGCCCCACCAGCAGTCACCGTTTCTACCTGGTCAACCGTGACCGTGAGATCCACGCCCGTGAGGTCGACACCGCCTGCGCCACCGAAGTCGACTCCCAGAGCAACAGTCGCGTCGACCGGATCGCCGGCATCAACGGTGGCCACGCCGCCCAGAAGCGTGAGGCCGGCAACGTCGGCAACAGCCGTCGGTGTGCCGCCGGTCGGGCACGTTGCGGTAGCGGTGGCGGCGTCCAGAGTGAGGATGTCGAGACCGAACAGAGAAACATCCGCGTCTGCGATTTGGGCGGACCCTTCGGATCCTGCCGCTGAGCTTGTCGCGCTCGTTGTGACAGCACCGAGGGTGATGTCTGCAAGGGCGGCGTCGAGCAGTGTGATGCCGTCCTCGTCGAATCCGGCGGTGCCGGGTGCTGCAACTGCAACATTGCCTACCGCTGCGTCGGCGTTGAAGCCGATGATTGGAAGGTCGAGTGCGACCGTCGCCGAGGCGCCTACCGCGGAGGCATCACTCGGGGCCGCGTTCGCGGGAGTCGCGGCGAGAAGGCTCGAGCCAGCGATCACCCCCACAACGAAGAATCCGGCTCCGACACGTGATTTAGATCGAGCAAACATACAAACCCGCCCCACTGTCACTTAGAACTCCTCGTTGAGCTCTAGTGCGCACAACATACGTGGCAATAGACACTCTTGAGAAGCCCCTACACAGAATTTGTGGGGGAAAAATCATCCGGTGAGGGTGAATATCCCATGTGGGATGGGCACCTAGGGACTGATCCGTTGATGGCCTATTCTTCGAGATCCGAAATATCGTGCATCGCACTAGGGAGGGGGCCGAGGGCGGCGTGACAGGATGAACTTTCTCGGTATCCCGTAACCTGTCTGTTCCCAAACCCAGCCGTCTGAAGACGAATGGGCGTGGGAACTCCGATAGAAAAGCTGACCTGTTGCACCGAGGTCGGTGTTCGCTATCATCCTTCTCAACGAAGGGGGAACCATGACCATAAAGAAGAGAATCGGTGCCGCTGCTTTGGCCGTCAGCCTTGCCGCGGGGATGACGCTCGCCACGGGTGGCGCTGCCCAGGCGGCCCAATATAAGACTGTCTACATCGGCAGTCTCTGGGACTGCTGGAACTACAAACCGCCGAAAGGCCTGATCCAGACCCGCGACTGCTATTTCGTTTTCAACGTCAACGGCGGCGTGTACGCCAAGGACTTCCGTATTGGTAAGGCCGTCGGACCTCGGTAATGATCTGAAGTCCGATCCCAGATAGGGGTTCGGGTTGTGCGCTGGCCTAATGGGCCAGCGCACAACCACTTAACGCTCGAGCGTCCCGCTGGGATTCTTGGAACCGCCTTAGCGGGCGCCCGCTCTCCGGCCACACAGGCGATGGCGAGGACAGTTGGCGGCGTTCAGCTGATACTGTCCTCAACATCGACAACTCCTGCCGTAAGACCACAGGAAGTATCGCGTGGGGGAGCACGGGGAGTCGCCGAAAGAGTACGAGCGTTCGATCGCTAACGAGCGAAGCGCGTCACGGTCCGTTCTGGACCATCCGCGACACATCCGGGCCAGCAACGGACTGAGTATGGCTACCGAACGTAAAATAGTCGCATTGAGTGCTCGATCGGCGGGCGCGTAGTTGCGAGACGGTCACCATAGCTGTCGTTAGTGCGAAGAGGGCTCGATGCCGTTCCGAAGTAAGGAGACCCTCGAGCGTTGGCTGACTGAGTTTCGATCGGTCCGCAAGGACGGCGAGCTCATACATGTCCTCATCCAAGACGGCGAGGACGGCGCAGACACGGGTCTCGTCATCGTGCCCCTCGTCAACGTCAGCACAGAGATTGTCATGGAACCGGCGTCCGTGGGCGACCAGCAGTGGCTTATCCGCTTCGAACCGCGCGCAGAGCCCTTTGAGCTCACCTCCATTGAACTGCACGGGCTTGCCGCCGAGTTGTCCGCAGCTGCTGCTCTTTGTGAGTTTCTCGAACGCAAAAGCATCGCCCATTTCGAAGAAGGCGAAGCTATCTGAGCCTCGGAAAGCTCGCGAGCAGAAGAGTTTGGCCGTTATCGTCTCCTGTTGCTCTGCTGGTGCGGGTCGCCTGTGCTTCCGCCGCAGTTCGTCTCATGACTACGCGCACCCATGTATGTATCTGCTGTGTTGCGGGATGTCGCGCCGCTGCTTGATCGGGTCACCTGCCAGAAGCCTGGGCGGGAGACCGCGCTATGCCTGGTCGTCGCCGCGCCGTTTGGTGATGCGCCACTCGTTGCCCGTGCTGGTGTTCTCGAAGGTGGCGGTATCGACGAGCAACCGCACGAACGCGAGCCCGCGACCCTCTTCGGCCAGGGCGTGCGGCATCTGGCGTTCGGCATCCGCATCGATCGAGGCGCGCGCGGCAGTGTCGGTGAGGCGGGCCGAGAGAAGCGTGGGCTGGCAGGTCACGGTCACGACCCAGGCCACACCGTCGCCCGCGTCAGCGTGTTGCACCACATTGGTTGCGAGTTCGATGAGTGCGGTCTCGAACCGCATCCGATCGTCGTCTGTAACCGTGGGTTCGGCGACCCAGAGCGCGTCGAGCAGTCCGTGCACCTCATCTACCGTGTCGGGAGGCGAGGTGAGCTCGCGCACGAGTTCAGTCACGGTAGGCCTCATCGGCCGAGTCGTAACTACGCAACACACGGTCAACGTTCGACAATTTCAGCACCATCCGCAGCTGCTCGTTGGGGGCGGCGATGCGCAGGTCACCGTCGGCCTGGCGCGCGCTCTTCAAACAGCCGATGAGGGCCCCGAGGCCAGACGAATCCATGAACGACGTGTTCGAGAGGTCGACCACGATGCGTCGGCGCCCTGCGTCGAGCGCCGCAAGCACTGTTTCGCGCAATTGCGGCGCCGAGACCATGTTGAGTCGACCGTCGCCGCGCACGACTGCGATATCGGTGTCGACGTTCTCTGTGCTGAAGTCCATGTTTCTCCTTCGTCGGTCGAATGGGTGTCAGTCAGCGGTCCGCGGCGGCCGCGGTCTCCTCCGGCGCCTCCTGGTATCCCTGGAATCGCACCGCCGTGACGAGAACGCTCATGCAGACGAAATCGTAGGCGACCCACACGACGTTGACCACTGTTCCAATCACTTCGTCGCCCAGCACGAAGACGCGCACGAGGCCGATGATCACCGACACCAGCAGGATGGCTGCCGCGATGAGTTGCCAGCGGATCTTGCCCCACGGCCGCTTGCCCACGGCTTGCTTGGTCTTGGGCGTGACGGCGAAGTCCAGTGGAAGCTTCAGCACCACGTTATTGAACGCCGTGACGCAGGCGCGGATCCATACGGGAAAGAGGGCCAGGCTGTACTGCTGCCCGCGCCACGTCGGCAACCCGCGCGCCGCTACCAAGAACAGGATCTGGTTGACGATGAAGAACGGCAGGAAGTGCCAGAAAAATTCGGGGGCCCAGCTCTTCACCGGCAGCACCCCGAAGACGAGGAAGACGACAGGGGCGGCGAGGTAGACGATGGTGGCGAAGCCCACCAGGTAGCTCCACATGGTGGAGAAGTACATCAAGCGCTGGGTGAAGCGCATCCCGCGGCTGAACAGTGGGTTCTCGCGCAGGAATACCTGCATGGTGCCCTGGGCCCAGCGCAAACGCTGCGTCAGCGCCGTGGCTAGATCCTCGGGCGCGAGACCGTCGGCCAGCAATTCCTTGTGGAACACGCTCTTCCACCCCAGGGCGTGCAACCGCATCGACGTCGCCATGTCCTCGGTGACCGAGATCGTGGCGAGAGGCATGACCGCCTGCGCCTCGTCGCCGCGGTCGACGTCGACCGCCTGCAGGGCGAGTTGCACCGCTTCGAGGGCGTTGAGCGGTGACAGCTCGCGCGAGGACAAGGCTGCCAGGGCATCTTCGCCGTCGCTTGGGTCGAAAGCCTGCGGTTCGATGCCCGCTAGGCGGTCGATCTCGGCGAGGTCGGCGCGGATGTTGCGCAGATCGTCGCTCACAAGACCTGCGGATGCGGCCCGCACCCGTCGCTGCAGCGTGTACGTCACCTCGCCAAGGGGTTCGGCGTTGCCCAGTTGCCGGCGGGCCTCGTCAAGCGCGGCAGCCGTCTCGTCAAGGGCCGCCGCCAGGGTCGAGGCGGCGACACCGTGCGCCGAGCCCCGGGCGGAGCCTGTGCCGAGGCGACGACGGGCGCGGCGCACGACGCGGGTGGCGTCCCGCAGGGTCGCCGCGACGGCCCGGTCGGTTTCTCGAACATAGCCCGCGATGCCCAACTGCATGAGGGCCTCGCGTCGCAACACGGCGTTCGAGCCGCAGAAGAACGCCGCATTCCAGCCATCCTTGCCCTCTTGGATGGGCCCGTAAAACAAGGGCGCCTGGCTGCCCAACGGGTCGCCCGTCGCGACGTTGCTGAACACCTGCGGCGTCTGCACGAGAGCGACCTTCTCGTCATGGAAATAGCTCAGAGTATGGTCGAGAATCTCGGGTCGCGGGATCATGTCCGCGTCGAGGATGAGCAGGAACTCGCCCGTGGTCTGCATGAGCGCGTTGTTGATGTTGCCGGCCTTCGCGTGCCGTGGGCGGTCCTTCCATTCACGGCCCCGCGTGATGTAACCGACCCCCAGTTCGGCGGCCGCCGCCCGCATGGCCGGGCGATCGCCGTCATCGAGGATGTACGTTTGATGCGGGTAGCGGATGTCCCGAGCCGCTCGAGCCGTCACCGACACGAGCTCGACCGGTTCGTTGTAGGTGGCGATGAAGACATCCGCCGTGACGCCCTTGGGAGGGGGCGGGGGAGCCGGGCGTTCACGTGCGCGCCACATCGTCAACGCGAACAGTGCCACATCGATCAGGCTGTAGGTTTCCGCGACGACCAGGGGGACGGCGATCCACCACGCGTCCCAGTTGATCGACTCGAGCCAGCGCCACGCCACGTAATTGACGCCGAGGAGGACGGTCGCCAGCGCCACGATGCGAAGAACCAGCATGTGCCGATCCTCACGTCGACGATGCTGGCGGCGTGCCTCCTCGTCGGCGTCGTTGCCCGTAGACGTCATCTGTCATCGCCCGTCGTGTCGCTCGTCGTTTCTGACCGTCCCCAATGGTTGGGAAACTCCGTTCCGGTGAAATTAGCACGGCTTCGCCCGCTTCGGTGCCCCTCGTTTTAGGCCGAGGCTCGGTGCTAAAGTCTCGTCCGAGAAGGGCCGACACGACCGCTGAACGGGGATGGTAGTGAGCGATCAGATCGATGAAGCAACGGAGAGGCGCCGGGCGGCCGGTGTTGCTGCCACGGGGCTGACGGGCTCCGACGGGAGCGAGCGTTATGACAAGATCACGCGGGCCGCCCGCGATCTTTTCGACGTGCCCCTTGCACTCGTGAATCTTGTCGACGACTCCACTATCGAGACCATCTCGGGGCAGCCTGGGGGCGACCGGTGGGTGACGCCCTTCGGCGCGGCCTTCTGCGAGGTCACGGTTCGGCAGGCGCGCCCGCTGATCGTCCCGAACACGGCCGACGATGAACGCTTCCGCGATCGCTCGGCCGTGGTTGAGAACGGCATCCGGTTCTATGCGGGCATCCCACTGTCACTCGAGGACGAGACGGCGGTCGCCACGCTCTGCCTGCTCGACACCGCCCCACGCACCCTCGCTCCGGAGGACGAGCACCGGCTGCAAGCGTTCGGCGAGTGGGCGCAGCAGACCATCCGTGGCAGCGCCGAGCGGTCGGGAAGGTTGGAGCAGCTAGAGAGCTCGGCGCGACCCGGCACCCACGGCCGCCCCAGTGTCGAGAGCGCGCGCATCGGCGGGCTCGTGATCGACGTGCTCGATTTGCCCTGGGGTGACACGAGCGGTGACTTCCACACGCACGCCACCGCGGACACGCTGGTCAACGCGAGCCTCGGGGATGTCATGGGCAAAGGGGAGAGCGCCGGAGCGTTTGGGGCCCTCATCGCGTCCACTCTCGGCAGGGTCGATCCGTCGCCCAGGGCGACGTTGGCGACGGCACAGGATGTGGCGCACGACAGTCTCTCGTCGGCCGAAACGTTCGCCACGGTCTTCCACGCGGTCATGGACGCCGATACCGACACTGTGCGCTTCGTTGACGCCGGTCACGGCCTGACGCTGCACGTCGGTCGAGACGGCACGCTCACGCGCCTGTACTCGAACGACCTGCCGTTCGGGCTCCAAGAACCGGGCGAGGGCTGGAACGAGCGAGTCGTCGGCCTGGCCGCCGGCGAGGCGCTGCTCTCGGTCTCGGATGGGGTGCTCGACATCTTCGACGGCACTCTGGTGGGTTTGGACGACCTTGCCCAGGAGTTGCGCGCCAGTTCCGACGTCACAGATTTCTTCACCCGCGTTCAGCGTCGTGCCAACGAAAATCCGCCCACCGACGACATCACGGTCCTCGTCGTCAGTCGGCCCTCGATCGGCGGCTGATACGCCCTTGAGCAGACCTTCCATTTGTCTCTGTCAACCAGCGACGATCGGGCCTAGGATTCCGTTTACCACTCATCCCCAAACTGGGTGGTAAAGGGAGGCCTGGCAGAGTCTGCCCGGCCTCCTCCTTTGTGTCCGCCAACCTGAACGGCTCACACGTTGACGCCGCTGTGGGCGGTTAGCTATGCCTCAGTAAAGCCGTGCAATAGATTTGGGCGACGCACCTAGAGACGAGCAGCTTTTCCTGCCCACGATTACTTTCCAGCTTGGCAATTCGGGCCGCGTATTCCCGATACGGTGGTCCTCGGACGCTGGACCCGTTCGGCTGGGTGCCGGCTATTGAGGCGTGCTGAAGCTTTCTCCGCCGAAGGCGACTGGGGTGACGTCAGCACGTGTCTCCTGGGTCGCCCATACAGGTGACCGACGAATCGCGACGACTGTGACATCGTCTTCATGCTCTGTTGAGCGGGCCAGCTCCGATAGGGCAGTCACGATTGCGGACGGTCGAAGGTCTTTCTGAGCTAGCTGAACGATGTGGTCGAAGGTATCGAGGCCCCCGCCGAAGAGGTCGAGAACGCCGTCGCTGAACACAACGATCAGGTCCCCGGATTCGAGGTGCGTTTCTTTCGTTAGCCAGGTGTCTTCAATGCCGATGCCCACTGGCAAGTTGGTTGTGGACAAGCGTTCCACGGACCCGTTGTCTCGCAATACGACTGTCAACCCATGTCCCGCGTCCGCCCACCGCAGCACGTTGCCACTGAGACGGGCATGGAACAGGGTTGTGAAGGCGGTTCCGGTACCGGCGCTGCCGTCGCTGAAATCGGTGCTCAGTCCTTCGGAAGCACGCACTAAAGCGGCGCTCGGGTCGGGGTCAATCCGCGAACTGCGTAAAACCGCACGTACCGCCGCAGCGATGAGGCCGGCGCCCACGCCCTTTCCCATGACATCGCCGAGAGTGATCGCCACCCCGTCGTCGGTCCTATACCAATCGAAGAAGTCACCTCCGACGGTGGCTGCTGGCAGGCACGTTCCGGCGAAGGAGTAACCAGATACGTTCGAAAGGGCTTGTGGGAGTAGAGACCGCTGCACCTCCGCGGCCCGGTTCAATTCCATCTGTATGACCTTTTCGCGGGCTTGCGTCAACCGGAGTTGTATACCGAACTGGCGGCTCAGCTCGTTGACGACTGCGGCTAGCGACGCATAAACGAGAACGACGATGACCAAACGGAGAAGCTCGATGACCCTGTCGCCATCACCGATGCCGACGATAAATGGAGTAAGTATGACAAGCGCGGTCCCGAGCGCGGCGAATGCCACAAATCGTCGTCCTTCTTGAGCTGCTAGCCACACGACCGGCAAAACAACTAGGGCGGTGAAGATGGACGCCGCCGACCCGGTCGACCAGCGCAAAATACCGAGCGCCAGGAAATCGAGCGCCGGCACAATGTTCACCCAGGGTGAAAGCGCTAAGCCTTTCGCTGTCATGACCCATGCACAAACGGTCGCAGCGACAATCAACTCCACAGCAAGGTAAAGTCCTGGTTCGCTTGATACGACGAGTTGCGGAACCGTGAGCGAGAGAACCGCTGCCAGGGCCACCAGGACAGTCAGTGGCGCCTGCTTCACAAGGGGCGTAACTGAGTAACGCTGAAGGTACGTACTCAGCGTCATCATTAGGAAATCCTTTACAAAATCTGATCCGGTCGTTCGTACTGACGATAGGGGCAACGTGCAGTGGGGCCTACCCCCTAGCAAAAACCGCCGCTAAGTAATGAGTGAAGGAAGCGGTTAGCAAACGCTGGGTTGAACTTACTTCCGCCGAGGAGCCGCGCAGCAGCTAGGTCGCCAGTAGATGGTTCTCGTACATAGCGTCTCACTGGTCCTCGCCCCGAAATTGAAGCAGCCGTCGAGCCGCCAACGATCACCTAAGGTGCGGCATTTTCGAACGTTTCGGCACTGTCATGCATCCGGTGGCCGTTCGCTCGACGAACGGTGCAACGGTTGAGTGACGGATATAGTCCCTTGCGCGCGGCGCCGAAGGAGAGTTTGATGACGACCCAGACCCGGGGGAGCCATGACATCTCACAATGCGAAGCGTTTGAATGAGGTCGTCGCTGCGCGAGCGCGAATGGAATTAGCGACGATCGATTTCAAGCGGACAGTTCAGGACGCCGCTGCGCATGTTCGTCAAAAGACCATCGCAGAATGGGCGCGACTGTCCGAACCTCGAGTAAGCCAAATCGTCAATCGAACGGCTCGTTCTCGACCCGGCTTCAGTGGTGCATCGCCAACCGAGGTTGCGCAACGGTATGCAACCGGAGAGATCTCCGAGCAGCAGGCGATCGACGAGCTGAGCCGGTGGGCGTATGACCCGATGCCCGCCTTCGACCCCTTCGATGAGACCTGGGAACCGGGGGTGGGGACCTGGCTAGAAGTGGAGGACGCCTGGCACGCGCGGCTCATCACAGACGACATGTTCGGCGCGATCCGAGTAAACCGCAAAGGTCTTGGCTTCGATCGCTAGCCGGTGACACGGCGCAATCGCGACGGAGGATCTCCGATACCGAGAGACTCAGACCTGGCCCCTGTTGCGTCGAGGAACGACGGCCCGCCCACAGGATCGCGGGATGCGGCGCGAGGGTGACGCAGACGATTGGCTTGTTACGTCAAGGGCTGCGTTCACTATTATCCTTCTCGATAAAGAGGGACAAACATGACCATCAAGAAGCGTCTCGGTGCCGCAGCACTGGCCATCAGCCTCGCCGCAGGCATGACGTTGGCAACTGGGGGTGCTGCCCAGGCCGCACAGTACAAGACGGTGTATATCGGCAGTCTTTGGAACTGCTGGAACTACAAACCCCCAAAGGGCCTCACCTAAGCCCGAGACTGCTACTTCCTTTTCAACGTCAACGGTGGTGTATACGCGAGTGACTTCCGCATCGGCAAAGCCGTCGGACATCGAGGCTGAGGCTCCAGTAGCTCGACAGGTGGTACCTCTATCTGTGCGCAAGCGCTTATCGGCCAACGCAACTACGAACGCGACGACATCGCTCACAACTTGGGCGCCGCGCCTGAGGCTGGGAGGTAACGAAATCTGACTATCGGGGTTAGGAAATCGTTGTTGACATAATCAACATTATCGGCATTCTAATGTTTCGCACGGGCGGATGTAGATCCGCTATTGACTAAGGGCTTTCTCGCGAGTCGCACTCCGTCAGGACCACGGCGGCGCTGGGCTAGAGCGATGTGTGGAACGTGATTGCGACGACAATATCAACGCCGGTACGAACCCGGACGGCAGCCCTACATGCATACTCGGGCTTTTTCACTAGCAGTGGTGCATAGGTGGCTCCGCTCATCGCGTGCAAGCAAACGTGGACTCAAACCACTAAGCGAAGCTCCAGAAAGCCGCCGAGGCCGTGGTCGACGGGCTCGTCGGCCAAACCTGCTCAGCCGGTGGCAGCGGCACTCGGGTAACACCGGTCAATGCGCCGATCACGTCTCCCTACGGCCCCCGTGAAGTGATCTGCAACTCTGTGGGCTGCTCGACGCCGTTCTATTACGGCCTCGGTTTCGGGGCCGCGTGCGGCACACCGATCAATGCCATTGGCGACGGGACGGTGACGTTCACGGGCGGGGCGGGCGACTTCGGAAACAGGGTCATCATCGACCACGGCGACGGCATCGAGTCGATCTACGGGCACGTCTCAGCGCAGTACCCCGTGAAGCAGGGCCAGACCGTCACAGCCAGCACACCGGTTGCCACGGTGGGCGGCACGGGTGTTGGTACCGGCTGTCACCTTGACCTGAAAATTCAGCTCAATGGCGAGCACACCGACCCCCGTGTGTTCCTCAATGAACACGGCGTAAATGTCTAGGAGACGACACATGCTTACCGACCTCATTACCGCGACCATCGTGTACGCAGGAGAAATCCCAGACGTTCACCCCGTCGCGCCCCCGATCCCGACCGGCTGGAAGATCGGCCTTGTCGTGGTGTTTCGGATCATCGTGGCCGCCAGCGCCAGCGCCAGCGCCACCGTCGCCGGTCTCGGCCTACTTAGCCTTCGACGCGGTTACGGCAACCGGGGCGGCGCGCCGCTCGTGCTCGGTGTTATCGTCGCGCTCATCGCCGTGGTGTTACTCGTGGGCGTGTTCGTTTCGTGGCCGCTCCCGTGGGCGTGACCCCTAAACCAGTCGCCGGCCTCACCCCTTTGGTCGGCGGCTCGCACCAGGACTCCCCCCAGTCCTGTGCAGTGCGGCCCCCGGTTTGATACCCCGTGGGGCCGCACTCTCACCCCGCCAACAGAAAGACGCGGCATGACCACCACACAAAAAACCAAACAGGTTCCCTCGCCGCCAGCTCCCGCCTCTCTGGGCCTACGAACGGGTGCTGGAATCGGAGGGTTTCAGTCGGCGCGATGGTCAGTGCGAGGTGTTTTCTCTACCCCGTTAAAGCGCACAATAACGATTCTTTACGCCCTTTTGGGCATGGTCGCGGCCGTCACATTGACGTGGAGCCAGCCGCTTTCCTTACGGATTTTCGTTGGGGTAGTCGCTGGTGTTTTGCTGGCCGCGATCCTGTGGGTGCTCGTGGCCGTGATTGTGTTTCTTCTGAACGCAACACTCGCCGCCACAGGCCGTCGAGTGGTCTATGTCGATGACTTAGCTCTGCTGGCCGTGAAACGTCGGGTTCGAAAGGGTAAGCCAACGTGGGAGTTCACCGAGCATGTCGCTCGGGACGTTGGCCGAGGTCAGGGCGCTGCCCTTCGAGAGAAACTTCGAGTCCCATTTCTCGAGGCGGCGGACCAGGCCGGCGTCTACCTTTACGGCAGTGCAGCGACGCACGGGTTAACAGGTATATCTCCGGCAGTTCGCGGCGTGGGGACTCCTGGCCGAAGGGAAGCGCAAAGTCATTCGCGCTCCGCAGTAGTCGTTGCGCAAAAATGTGCGCAAGATCCCGTGCACATAAGCGTGCACCCGCGGTAGTGTCGGCCGCAGTCGCGTGACTGGCGGATCGCGGCTCTGAGGCCCGGCGCGTCGTGTCCCTTCGCGCCGGGGCCTCGCCTCTGCCGGCAGTGTCGGTGGAGCGTGAGACAACAAGGCAATGGGCACGAACCGGCGCTACGCAGACCACTACGACCGACTGATGACGCAGCGCATCACGGAGGTTCTGATTCGTCCTCAGCCCGTGAGCCTGTCGCCGGCTGAGCTGGACACCGACCACGACGAAGTGACGACGCCGGCTACACCTGTGAGTGTGCGAGCGTGGGCGCGGTATCCCGAGACGCCGGCACGAGTCGAAGGCCGCGCGATTGCATGGACCAGCCGCGCCGTGCACGTCGAATGGGTCGACGGCAACGGAGAGACGCAGCGCGCCTGGGTATGGTCATCCGCTGTCACTAAAACGTAACTGACTCGTCAATCATCGAGCTTTTTGCGGCTAGAGCACCGCCGGCGCTCTGCGAGGGTGAGATACCCCCTCGCGCTCCCCCAGATGGCCGGCATGCCGGCCTGGCAGTACCGCGACGCGGTACTGTGTTTCCGCTTTTTTCCCCTATCTGGCGGTTCATCGTAGTTCGCTCCCAGAGCTCCGTGCCATCCTGCGACGACGCGCCCTTCGGGCTTATTTCGCCGCCGCAGGATGGCACTACGCTCTTCCCGCTCACTATCGATTTCTCTCGCCAGATAGGCAAAAAAATTGTTGGTGGAAGGACACAGAACATGACGGCACAGATCTCCCGGGACGTAGCAACGCCCACGGTTTCCTATCAATGGAACATCTACGATCTAGTTCCCAATATGGTGACGAGTCCTAAACGCCCGGGGTATACGGAACACGAGATCACACTCCATCCGTCAACGCTCGTTATCCAAGGTAGGTCTGGGCATCAGGAGGAAGTACAGATAGCGGGTCAATACATTTCACCGGAGGGTCGCCTTGCGCGGTCAAACACCACAATCAGGTTTACCGTGCAAGACACCGAGATGACATATGGGTGCGAAGAACTGCCCGAATGGGTGATGCCCTACTTAGAGGTTGCACGCAGCCTCTCGGGTGGTGGGAGTAGCGAATTGTGAAATATCTTGACGCCGCTTCAAGCTCATCACCCACGGGGTAGAGATCATGATTAGACTGAGCTTAAATGACGTCTAGACGTCGAAAATGGGGGTCGTGATGCAAAAGCTAGAACCAGGTAGGGTTCGCGATGGAATCGAACAATTTTTCCACCGGCAAGCAGACGCTACAGGCGCTTCGGCGGAAGAAATCGCCCTCTACATCGAGTCTGTTTTAGGTGCGGAAGTAGCCCGCTCTTCCGTTCGTTCATACCTGCGCCTCAACACCCCGAATAAATTCGAGCGTGTAGCACGCGGTAAATATCGTTTGGTCCGCGAAAATGCATGATTTTGCCCTCAGTCCACGGGTCGAGACGGAAGAGCCCGCATTCAGTTTCGGCAAAGCGGAACTGTTCCATGCGGACTCACTCGAATGGCTCAAACGCCAACCCGAGAACTCCATTCACGGCGTTGTCACCGACCCGCCCTACGGGCTAGTCGAGTACACGCCGCGCGAGCTAGCGAAGCTCCGAGCCGGCAAAGGAGGGACCTGGCGCATCCCGCCGTCCTTCGACGGGCATACACGGTCACCCCTCCCGCGTTTCACCACCCTGTCGGACGCCGAGCTAGCCGACCTCGAACGGTTCTTCAGGAACCTCGGCGAGGCACTGCGGCCAGTACTCGTACCCGGCGCCCACGTCATGGTTGCAGCCAACCCTCTCGTGAGTCACCTCGTGTCCTACGCCCTCGATGCAGCGAAGTTCGAACGACGCGGCGAAATCGTTCGCCTCGTAACAACCATGCGCGGCGGCGATCGTCCGAAGAACGCGCACGAAGAATTCTCCGACGTAAGCGTTATGCCCCGGTCGATGTGGGAACCGTGGCTGCTGTTCCGGAAACCTCTAGAAGGAACCGCCGCGGCCAACCTCAGAAAATGGGGCACCGGCGGGCTGCGGCGTATCTCAGACACTCAGCCATTCGGCGATGTGATTCGCTCTGCACCGACTCGACCCGCTGAACGAAGCATCGCAAACCACCCCTCACTAAAGCCCCAGGCATTCCTGCGGCAGGTAGTACGCGGCATTCTTCCACTCGGTGAAGGCATCGTTCTCGACCCCTTCGCAGGGTCAGGATCAACATTGGCAGCAGCAGAAGCAGTCGGCTACCAATCCAAAGGCGTCGAGCTCGATGCGACCTATCTCAACATCGCATCGAACGCTATCCCGGCGTTGAGTCAGCTCGTCGTTGCGTCCTGAACGCGGTCTCTATCCCGATCAAGGTACAGCCAGGAACGACGCAACTTAGCGACGCCGTCTCTATCAAGAGTGGAGGTGCGTGTGCCGAGAGCGCCGCGTTCGTTACGGCGGAAATCGTCTGGCTCAACCTGCGCTAAATACACCTCACGGAACAGCATCGGACGCCTGTCCTGAGCTGGCTCCGTCTCTGAGTCGATCTCGTAAACGAAGACACACATCCATTGCTTACGGCCACCGTGGGTGTCGACTGCGCCGCCAGGCTTTCGAGTCGACTTGATCTCGACACCTTCTTCGCCCGCCTTCACTGTGTCGTTCGGGTAAACCCCGCGCACCAGTAGATCAGGATGCCCGTTGTGATAAGCGTTCACGACCAAGGACCGGGAGTGTTTCGCCAACGATTCCGTGATCATGTCGGAGATTGTTCCGGAAAGATTTGCGGCTCGGAGCATGTCGTCTAGCCGGGGCAAACGCTTGTCTTGTAGATGCAAGTTTACGTCGTAGAAGAAGTCGTACACGTCTTGCATAGCGGATTGAAAATCGAGCGTTCGCAGGTTGTAAGGCAGCGATGGTGCTGGGTTGAACCGCTCTTGGTAAACCTCTTGACGTGTGATCACGGGATTAGCGTAACGTGCAAGAACTTCTCTATCCGGCGTAATAGGTCACGACCTGAGTCGCGTTACTAATCCAAACTCTGTAGTGGCTGCCCCCGGGAAGTTCTATCGTCACCCAGTCACCCCCTTCCTGCAGCGCCTCATCGATCTGGCCTTCCACGAAGGACACGTCTCCGGAAACGACGCCCTCCAGTTCGACCCCATTGATCCAGATACGGTTTCCGATTTGATGATCCATAGGGCACACCATAGGGCTCATGAACAACAATCACTAGCGGCTTCATGCTCGAGATGATCGGCCCGGCTAATCGCGGACTTCTATCGGAAGTTGGACTTCCACCATTTGGAGATAGTGGGCGCGGCTTTGACTGCCCCCCAGACACCTGCCGCGAGTCCTGAGCCCAGCACAAGGAAGCCGGTCAGCTTCCGGCCATCGACGACATTTTCGGGAGGAAAGAGACTCGCAATGTGCTCTTTCGGGTAGTACTTTCCGTACCAGTAGACGTACCCCTCGGCCGCGTAGTCGACGTTATCGTCCCAGTCGTGATCGTCTTCATAATCCCATTTCTGAGACATGCACCCCCCCGTTCTGTTGATGGCTTCGAATTGCCCCTCATAGAGAGAAGTGCTCGCCAATACGGTCTCGATGCCCTGGAACGCCACACACTAGCGATGTTCCAGGGCACATGGGCGATTCGCGGTGATTATTCAACTGCAAGCAAAGAGCTTCCAGCAGCGAGGACTGTAACTACCCCGCCTTCGGGAGGTTCGACGGTAGCGATGTTGTCGGCGTCGACAGTGAGTACGTAGCCCTTCACGACCGCGCGTCGTCCCTCGGGAGTCTCTGGAACGTCTTCAACGTCTACCTCTCCGCTACGGACCACATCAGTTGCGATGTATTTGATGGGCCGGCCTTGGCCTCGGGTCCAGGGCGAGGCGGGACTGCGCTGGCCGATGAGGTACCCGAACTCTTTCGACTCGTTCCCGTCGAAACTGACCGTCTGTCGCTCTGTGTCGCGAGTGTGACCGGTGATGTCGTAGGCCGAAACTACGCGTTCTTTATAGACCCCTATGATCACGTCCCCGTACATCCGGATCGCGTCTTCGGAGATCTGGTACCAGTCTCCTAGGGTCGCGTCATCCAGGTCCATCACTCCCGCTAGAACGGACGGGTAGGTGCTCTTTACATTAACTACGATCAACTTGATCAATCCTCCGTTTAGCCGCATTAGTTGCGGTCTCACTAGAGAAGCACGCCCTCGTCGTCATGTCAAGCATCTAATTCATACTCATCTTTAGACGCGTTAGATGTCGACTGCTGGATGGGATCGCATAAATGAGGCAAGACAACGCCCATGGTGCGCTCAGTCCTAGGCGCCTGAGCATTAAGCCACCGGATGACCGGGAAGCGGAAAGAACGGGTCACGTGTACGCACGGCATGGCCAGGCTTGTTCCCGCAGCCAAGGTACGCAGCGTCAGGCGTGCTCTTCATCCTCTAGCGCCTCTAGCCAGCTGTGTATCTGTGCGGCGGTTTGTTTGCCAGTTCGGAACGACGTCAACATCTCTCGCGGATCCTTAAGGAACACGTCAAAGTGCTTACTAGGGGTGTCGGAGAGAAAAAAGGGCAAGGCCGACAGGGTGCTACTGGATGGTTTCTCCCGCACAGTTATCTCAACCCGGCCATCAACATTGGCGACAGACGCCTCGGGGAGCAACGACCAGATTATGTTGAGCGTTTCAGTATCGATTCGATCGTTTCTCAACCGGAGCACCCCTCTTCCTCGATCGTCGCCAACTGTGGGACGCATCTGAGTCACTTCGCGTTGGAGATCCCGAACAGTACTAAGTACCTCGGTCAATATCTCCGAATCGCTTCTACTCGGAGTGACGACATTGCTTCCCAAGTCACGTGCGGTCTTTACCGCAGCCTCAAACTTCGGCCACTCTCTGTCGAACATCGTCACGATTATGTCGTCTGAGATTCGGTCCTCGGCGGCTAAGGCCTCATTCATTTCTCGAACAAGACCCAAAATCTCATCCCTAACGCTGACGTCTGCGGCCTGAAACTGTTTCAGAGGCCCGGCAATCTGTTTCGGTTGAAGGCCCACTAAGAGAGGCGCTACTCGGCCATTTAGAACCGATTTTCCTAGAGCACCCGCCTCGAAATTGATCCATGGAGTGTCCATATTCTCTGCGGTCACAACGACAATTCCGAAGCTTGCCAATTCGAGCTCGTCGGCTATCACGGGCAACCCCCGTGAACCTTTTTTGATGTCCTCAGACGAGATGAATGTTTCGATCTTTCTATTCGAAACGATTGTTAGGAGAGGCTTCAACGCGATCGCAACTGCATTAGCGACCGCCCCCGACCAGCTGATGAATACCTTCACATGTTCCCCCAATTGGTTTGATGCCCCGGAATAGTGGCAAAGGAATGGTTGTGGGGCATTCTAGGGATCATTAGAAAACTAGGTCAGAAACGAACGTTTGTGGCGCACTCCCAAGGGTCGGTCACAACCCCTCGATTCCACCCGTTTTATCGGTCGCAACTCATCTTTGACACGTATGTGTCAAAACTGATCTGGCCGAGCGTTTATGACCTGCTCTCGGATCATGACCCGAATCGGCTACGCGCGCGTCTCGACCATCGACCAGGACACCGAGGGCCAGCGCGATGCGCTCACTGCTGCCGGCTGTGTTCGTATCTTTGAGGATGCGGCGTCTGGGGCGCGCTCAGACCGCCCGCAGGTCGCGGGCGCGCGCGGTTACCTGAACCCCGGTGACGAGCTGGTGGTCTGGAAGCTGGACCGCTTAGGGAGGTCGCTCCCCCACCTGATCGAAACCGTCGGCCAGCTCGGGCGCCGCGGCGTTCATTTCGTCTCTCTGACGGAAGCGATCGACACCACCACACCTATTGCCGGCTGCTGTTCAGCATCGCGGGTGCGTTCGCAGAGTTCGAACGCGACCTAGTGCGCGAGCACACGCAAATAGGCCTCAGAGCGGCGCGACAGGCAGGCCGCAAAGGTGGACGCCCCGCGGCCGCGTCGGACGCTCAAATCGCCGCCGCACGCATGCTTATTGAGAACGGATCGACACAAGCAAAAGCGGCCGCCACGGTCGGAATCTCGCTACGCACCCTCACACGTCGATTAAAGTGCCGGGAAAGTAACGTTCGGCTGTCGCAACGTTTGAGACCGCGATGCTGCGAGATTTTGCATAGGCCGTTGAGATACGAGCTCTCGTCTAACTGCCCCTCAGCGTGTCAACGATCTCGGCTTCCAGAACGGATCCGTAATCGGTCTCTTTCGATACGAGCATTCGGCTCGCGTTAAGCGCGTCCCGCACCTCGCGTTGGATTCGCAATTCGTCGTATCCCGAGAACTTTTCACGCGTCGATTTCGCAATGTTGATCAGCTCGGGCGGCACGTCTTCGAACATACGTATGCTGATTGTGAGCGGCATTGTCGAGATGTCGCTCACGCCGTGTTCTCGACGTAATGGGCCTAGCCGCAAAATTTGGGCTAGGTAGTCGGGGCTGAGAACTGGGCTTGCTGGGGCATTCTTGCCCAGTTGGTCCTTAAGCCATTTCTTCAACTTGAACGCAGTGCTATCAAGGGTGAGCCACCAAGCGTCATATCCAAGCGGAGATGTTGGAGAGCCTTTTCGATGTTCGATAACTCCAACTACGTTCTCAACGTCGTGACTGATTAGCCGTTGTGTCGATGCAATCGGGGCGCCTCGCTTTGTTCGCCTTTGGGAGTGTGCCTGGCTCCAAAGTTCTTGCACGGCTCCACGAAGTTCCGTTGCCGCCGCATCGGCGAGAGTAGACAGATTGTGCTTTCTAATCCCAAAGTGATGCGCGAGGAATTGTTCAACATCCAGCTGCGGCTCCTCAGAACCCTTGATGTCAGAAACCCATACTGGAAAATCCGATTCTGCACGCCCGGAAAATATGTAGGCGCTATATACGAAAGGAATACGAGCGCGCCATTCGGCTGCCATTCGGATGTATCGCAACGAGTTCTCTAAATGGGCCTCGACTTCTTCAATAACTCCGTCTGTCACAGCTAAGGAAACCCCTGAAGCCGAAGCCGCGGCCAAGAGGTTGGTGAAGTTTCGCTGGGATGGTTCTTCAATCAGCATTTCCCCTAGGAGTGGCAGAATCGCGCTCGTATCAAGCCAGATCTCTCCGCCACTGAAAACTCGAGAAAGCGTCTTCTGCACATCCGGAGTTTGCTGCAAAAAGGCGAAAAGTGTGTACGCGTCTAAGATCCGCGTGAGATGGACTTTGGTTCGGTCGGAAGGGCCGGCGAGGACATTGCTAATGGCTCGCGCAGCAGAATCGGTCGAGAGCTTGAGTGGAAGCTGTAGTGCTGCAACCAGGTCGGCGAGCTCCCCGAGGCTGGCTGCCGGTTCGCCCGCACCATGTACGGCATCTACAAAGGCTTCGCCTCTTTGTAGGAGAAGACTTTCTAGTGCCTGTCGGAGAAGAACGGCCTCTGTTTTTAATAGCTCGGGGTCCTTATCTAAGCCCTCATGCAACCCATATGCTCCGGCCGCCAGATCGGCTTCAACCTCTTGCTGGTCAAGAAGATATGACGCGGCGTTTTCTTTCCAGGTTCTCGCTTCCTCAAACGCCAGGTGATAAGTCTTCGTGTCTGTTCTTTGCTTCACTGGTCCGCGTTTCACCGCAAGTCTGTTCAGAGCGCTGACTACAAGTGCATCAGCCTGAGTGGCATTTGCACCGGGTAAAAATGACCGAACCGTACTCTGGACTTCCGCCAAACTCCGAGTACTCTCGGCTGATGTGTTCACGAGCGCTGCCTTTACAAGAGCCTCAAAAGAGGTTCTTGTGATCCCGCGCTCCGTCTCTCGGTCTCTGGCATTAAGGGCCAACTGCAGAAGGGCAACTCTGCTTTCTTCATTCGAGAGTGGTGTGGCAACTACTGTCACCAATTTCCGTTCCTGCAGGAGAGGGTCCGCTATCGCGACGGCTAATTCCTCGCTTGCCGTCGCCCTTTGAGGGGTGCTTGCAGCCCGTTCTATGAACCAGTTTCGGTCGCGTATGTCCAACTGAACTCCGAAGTCATCCCATGCTTCGGTCTTTAAGTTGTCAGCTTGGGCCCCAATTTCCTGACTCGTGCAATAAATGACCCTTCGCAGCTGGGGGAAGTTCTCCCCCAGGGTGCGCAACGTAGCTCTGATTTTTGGGCGCCATTCAACGGTCACTGAGTACTGGAATCCAGTTCTGGGATCCTTGTCTAGTTCAAACAGCTCCCCGTCGCGGCCGCCGTCGCCGCTCGGACTGGCCGTTGTGCGCAGGTTGGGGAAGTCTTCGAGTAGGAATTCAGAAGCAAGCCGCTCGAACGGGCGCCAATGCTCGGCGCGGAGCTGACCAAGAGCGAATTCGAATCGAGGATGCGACATAGCCGAATCGTAACCTCATGGGCATGCGTATCGGAGTTTTGTCGCTTGAGTTGCACCCTCGAAGAGATGTTCCTGATGGGATTCAGCAACTTCGCAGAGAGGCCCATTCATGGTTGCGGCCGGTTTACCCGTCAAGTTCCTGGATTGCCTCAGCAAGCTGCAGATCAGGCGAATCAGCAGTCCACTGCATGATGCGCACAGTGATGACCTGTCCGCTCAAGGTGTCGTCAATCACCACAGGTGAGTCGTCATCTACGGTCGAATTCGTGAGGATAAGCAGCGCTTTAATCCCACTGTTTGACGCAGCTTCGATTGCGGGTCGATAGTTGCCACCTTTGGATAAGGCACTGCGTCCCGGAGGTCGTCCCGCAGAGCGATACTTGACGTCAATTCCGATCTTCTTGTTGACAATTGCGTCTAACCCACGCATTTCGGAGAAGGTTACGTCGTCACTAACACGTTTGAGGGCAGCGAACGTGGTTCGTTCGTACGTTCGGGCAAGCGTAATGTCGACCACTCGTGAGGGGAGATCGGCAGCGGAATCGCTTGCCCGCTCAACTATCTCCCGTGCTGTCTCTCGCTCGGTCGGGGTAGCAGTCTCCGATTCCGCAGTTGCGACGGCATTCCTGCCCACTTTTGCGTAAAATTCTGTCTCATTTTCGCCGATTTTTATTCGGCGAAGAGTTTGCCCAGTGAGCGCCAGCATTGCAAGCGCAGCCCCGATAAGGAACAAAGCTGCAACCCCGATTTCATTCTCGGTGAGGAAGACAGCAATGACGCCAGCAGATAGAAGAATTGCCGCTGTTACCGCGGCGAGCACCCGTTCGGTAATGCTCAACTGCGCGGACGTTGAGTTCGTATCTGCCATGGGCATAAGTATGCCAATCCAGAAGACCTCTCACACCAGATGCATCTGGTCGGGAACTTCTGGATCTACGCCTTTTCTAGACTGCGCACGCCGGAGTCTCACCGTCATACCTGTTCGACCTCATGGTCGAGCACATTGAGTTGACGGATCGCGGAATCCCAGCTTGGTTCCCGCAACATCCCGAGATTGGCGATGGGGAGTTGCCTATCGATTCGCGTTAACGAGAAAGCCCCCGCCAAGGCGGGGGCTGAAGCTCTGTGCCCTGATCTGATCCGGCTACCAACTGAATCCAGATCGAGGCAGTTCCTAGATAAAGACCGGTGGGGAACCGGACCTTCGTCGTACCACCAGCCCGGGAAGGCTAGGAAGTGTCTTAATCATAGCCAGAAGTACGTCTATACGCATACCTATGCCCGAAAAAGGGCATTTCGGCGTGGCCCCAGATCGCGGGGCCGGCGCTGCGCCGAAGGGCCGTGGAACGGCACCGCAGGATGGCCGCTCGCGGGCTGTTCCGTCTCGGGTGGGCTCTTATGCTCTCTCGGCCGGTGGGCGCTGCTCAGGGCAGTACGCGGCCGTTCGCGCATGGGACGGTTTGGCCGCGCGGCTCTCGGAGCTGTTGGAGTGGTCTGAGTCCTCCGAGGGGAAGGCCACGATGGACGCTCACGGTCACATCAGCGTGCGCCGTTTTATGGCTGTCGCTCAGGCTGAGGGAGAGACCGCCGACGCCCGGACAAGGCGCGAGGTAACAACGTCGCACGAGACGGCCGCGCTGCGGGCGACGGAGATTCTGGGCCGGCGTGTGTCGCGTGGTGTGGCCATCAGAGCGCGTCGTGTGATGGAGGCCGCGGGCTTCTCTGTGACGGCCGCTGAGGGGCTGTTACCTGTTCGCTCACGAGCGCCAGGAGGCGCAGGAAGCGCACGGCCAGGTGCAGCGGCGAGCGGCTTCGGTGCGGGCGCTCACGCACCCGACGAAGCGTCGACGTTTCTTGCCTGTGGATGAGATTGAACACCTAACCCGTAGGGGTGGGGTTAACACCCTCTCTCGTTAATAGAAACTCACCAACGCACGCGCAAGCGCGCGCAGGCCGCTTCGCGGCCGAGGCATTCGAGGAAGAGTGATCGACGCCGAGCGAATGTGCACCAGTCCGGTCGTGGTTATCGAACTAGCACCTTGCGGTTGGCTTCGGCGTCGACCGGGTTGCCGTTCCTGTCGAGCTGGCGCGGCGTTGTCGGTAACGGGAGCGTATGCGGATCGTTCCGGACGCACGTCGCGGACACTACGCCCGCTACTGATCCCCACACTAAATGATTCTCTGCAATGGGTGGTGGCTCGGCAAAGTGACATAGTCACCCAATCGAGGCGTCGTCACAAAGCGCAGCTGATGGCTTGAGAAGCTTCCGCCCCGTTCACGCGTTCCCTCGCGCTCGACCGTGAAGATGACGGGCACGGTTACGGTGGACTCGCTCAAGACTCCATGCCCGCAGAGGCGGCCTGTTCTTGGATCTCACGACTGGACTTTTGCCGTCGTTGCCGCGACCGCTTCTCAGTGTCAGAAAACCCTATCTTGCGCAGCTCGTCGGGTGTCCATCCCGCTGCGAGTGCTGCACCAAACACGCGTGCATACTCACGTTCTGCTTCCGCTGCACGTTCCCGCACATCGGTCACGTTCTGGTTCGATTCCGCGAGCACTCGAACCGCTTCGATCTTGCTGTCTTGCAGCGCTCGTGCGCGTTCAATTGCTTCTTCCGCCGTTGGATTCTTCGCCATTTCATTTCCCCTCATCGTGGCTCCGTGAATCATCTGTCGATGTTTCATCCCCTCGTCCCAGTTTCGCAACTCGCGGTCGATCGAACAAGGTTCGATCTCTACTCGCAATCTCCCGTTCGTAAGATGGTCCGGGCTTTAAGCTGCGGAGCAAGCTAGGCAGTTAGCTGTGCTAAATGTGCTTGATCCTCGACACAGGGTCGAGGATGGGCGACACTTGAGGTGTCGGGTTCCCGCATTGGGCGGGATCGTTGCACTGGGCCGAAAGGAGCTGCTGATGAGCGAAGAGCATGCGTCACCGCGAATGCTTGACCGTAAGCGTCGTGCGAACGCTCCCGGTGGCCGTCGTCACTTCCACCAGGTGAAGGTGACGGCTGAGGAGGAGGGTCAGCTTCTGTTGCTCGCGGCCGAGCGGAAAGTAACCGTTCCGCGTCTTTTGGTCGAGTCCGCTTTGGCCGATCAGGGCGAAACGTCTACGGATCGCCGCGAGTTGCTGGCGGGTTTGTTTCACGCGCGCCGGTTGCTGTCGTCGATCGCCAATAACGTCAACCAGATCGCTCGCGCGTCGAACGCTGGCGAGCCTGTCGGCGGCGAGTTGGCACACACTCTGAGTGCGGTGAACTTGCAGTGCCAGCGCATCGATAACCTTCTTGACCGGTTGGCTGTCGGCTGATGATGCCGAACATCACGCGCGGCGGGCGCATGGCGGGCCTGATGGTCTACCTGGCGGGCGGCGGGCGTGCGAATGAGCACACCGATCAGCACGTCATCGCAGGCCATGACGCTGTCATGCACGCGGCGAGCTTCGGTCCGCTGACCACCGACTCGGCGCTGGACTTGGCGAACGTGATGGAGCAGCCGTCGAAGGTTTTCGGCACCGAGATTTTGACTCCGAGCAAGCTCTACGACCCTGACACCGGCGAGCACGTTCGAACAGACATGGTCGACGGTCATGTGTGGCATGCGTCACTCTCGATCAAAGCTGATGAGGGCAAACTGTCGGACGCTCAGTGGTCAAAGATCGCCAATCACTTCGTTGAGGGCATGGGGTTCGTTGACCCCGACGGTGCGAAGTCGAACCGGTGGGTTGCCGTCCGTCACGGAAGCTCCAAAGCGGGCAACGATCACATCCACATTGCCGTGAACCTCGTGCGCGAGGACGGCACCAAAGCGAACGTGTGGCAGGACTACCATCGGTCGCAGAAACTCGCCCACGAGCTGGAAAAGAAGTACGGCCTCGACGTGCTGCAGTCCCGCGAGCAAGGCGCCGGCCTGTCGGCCGACAAGCCCGCCGAGCAGCGCCGCGCGGCCGTGTCTGAGAATGAAGTCACGGCGCGCGATGAGCTGCGCCGCCGCCTCCGATCAGCCGTCGCCAACTCGACCGACGAAGCATCATTCATCGACGCCGCGAAGAAGAACCGCGTGCTGGTTCGTCCCCGGTTCGCGAAAGACGACACCTCACAGGTTGTCGGTTACTCCGCCGCCCTGCCGGTCGACAGCGCGGCCAGCGCATCGGCCAACCCCATTTGGTACGCACCGTCGAAGCTTGACCGCACGTTAGGGCTCACACGACTCCGCGCCTCATGGGGAGCCGACGACGTAACACCCGACGCACTGCAGAGCTGGACCACCACACAGCGTGAGCTCCGCGAACGCCGCGCAGAGGTGCCCAAGGCCATCCGCCGCGAGGCCATTCTCACGGCCCAGCTGAACCGCCTCGAGCAGCACGGCGAGCAGCTGCACGCAGACACCGCACCCCGCGTCGACCCGGCCCAACTGCCCGAGGTCGCGGCAGCCGTCGAGCTGTCGCGCCTGTACGCACAAACGTCTGTCGCAATGGAGGCCGGGAAGCCCGGGCCGATCCAAGACGCGAGCGATATCTACGCCCGTGCAGCTCAACAGAAGGGCATCCCCGCGCAAGCCGCGTCCGCGAACCTCGCCTACCAAGCACGCCTCATTCAGCGCGCCACCGGCAGAGACTCACGCACCGGATGGGTGGCGGTCTTCCGTCAGCTCGAGCGGGTCGGTAAGAGCGTTGAGAACGCCTACCGGGCGCGCGGCGACCTCGCCATGGCCACGGCCATGCGCGACCGATCGGTGGCCGCTTTGAGCGTCGCCGAGAAGCGGTGGACCGAGATCCAAGCGAAGACCGCCACCGCGGCCGCCGCTTCGCCGACTCCAACACAGAAACCGACACAGATCCCGGAACACCTACAGGCACGCATCGACCACAGCGCCCCCAGCCGGGACGCTGGCACCGAGATCGAACGCTAGAAACGATGAGAGGGGAACATCATGGAAGAGGAAGAAATCGGTCAGGAGTTCGACCGGGTTATCCGTGCGGGGATGATGGCCACAAGCAACGTCACCGACGCGATCGCGCGCCGCTCCGCTGAACAGGCCCGCGTGCAGCGTGAAGCCGCCATGACCGAAGCGCGCGCCGCCGACGTCGCCGTAAAACGTGCCGAGCAGCTGACACGCGAAGCCGCCCACGATAGCCGGGCAATGGAGCTGGCGAACATCCGCGCAACCCAGGCCACCGAAGGGGAGAAGAACCGCCTCACCCGCGAGGCCCTGCAGGTCGCGGATCGCAGCATCGGCCGCGACGAATGGTGGAAGAACGCCACCCCCGCCCGCATCGCCGACACCGTCTCCCTCGCCGCTGAGACGGCGGACAGAAGCCCGGTCGCTGTGAGCGTCTACGAACGTATGGGCGCCCGCATCAATGACCTGTACGGCGTCGACGTCGACCAGGTGCGCGCCGCCGCCGGCCCCCAGGAAGCGAACCGACACAGCGCCCTGACGAACGCCGTCGACGACGCTCTCGCCCGGCGCCGCGAAGAAGCCGAAGCAGCCAACGCACGCACCGAGGTTGCCGAGGCCACCAAGGCCGCGGATGCCGCCGAGCTCATGAACAAGAACAGCGTCTACGGCCAGTACGCGGATCGCGACTGGCTCGACCGTGCAAGCGCCGACGAGCTGGCTCACGCCTACGGTGTGACGGCCGGCCCTGCCGAACATGACCAGGTGGCGTTTGTAGCCAACGGCCGCATCGAAGATGCTCTGCACGCCCGGTTCGGTGTTGTCGAAGTGATCGACAAAGACGGCACCCCTGAGGGCATCGAGGCGGAAACGTCTCGTCTCATCACCGCGGCCGCCGCGGACCGCGACAACACGGACCGCGAGTACGACGGCGGCGAACACCAGGTGCACGCTCAAGCTGCCGGCATTCGCGCTGAGCGCCACGAGGATGCAGCAGCCGAGAACGGCATGTCTGAGGCCGCCAACCGCGCTAAAGCGGCCGCTACGGGCCCTCAGACGGCCGCTGCGCGTCAGGTCAGCCAGAGCTTCCCTGATACCGCGCAAGACGCGATCGGGAAGGCACGACGCCCGGGCGCACCGAAGGCTCGCATCGACCGCGGGCCGAGCAAGCAGCGCGGCGCCGAGCACGTCATCGAACGGTAGCCGCTAGGGCGCCACGCGCACACGTAAAGAGGGAGGGCCGGCATCTGCCGGCCCTCCCTCTTCGTTGTGATGCGTCTAGCTCTTTGAGCTGTCGCCGCGGACGTACTCGATCCTGCCGGCCTCACGGTCCGCCGGTTCAGCTGGCCACACTGCCGGCGGTTCGCCCGTGTAGTCCATTGAGGATCGCACCTGCCAGAACGGGCCGTTCTCTGCCGTGATGACGCGCATGTGGCTCTCGAGGTGATCGCGCCAGAAAACCGACATCCCGAGCGCCCCTTCCAGCCGCAGGAACTCCCACGCCCGCCACAGGGCCTCAAAGCGGCTCAGCACCTCCGGGTACAACCACCACCTCTTGTCCCAATACTCGGCCTCGCGGCGCCAGTGCGGCAACAGCCACTCGTCGACCCACTCGTAGACATCCGCGAACACCAACTCGGGCGCTTCCGCCTCCGCCAGCGCCTCAGGAGTTTGCTCCGGTTCGGCCAGGCTTTCGCCGGCAACGTCGTCGTCCTCGTACTCGCTCACGACACCCCTCCCGCCGACATACGCACGGCCTTCTTCTCGTAATAGTCCTGGCTCTGCATCACCAGTTCGCCGTAGTCCTTCTCGCCCCAGTGGGTGAGCTTGATCAGCGCAGCAGGCATGCCCGACGCCATCAGGATGGCGCGGCCGTCAGGGAGCGCCGCTAGGTCGGAGGTTTCAAAGATCCGCTCCCGCTGAACGCTTGTCGTCACCGATCGCCCGTTCTTCTGAGCCGACGAGGACCGTTTCACGACGTCGTGGTCACCGATGAGCGACGAGGCGAAAGGAAGGAATTCCTTCTCCGAGAGTCCTTTACCGATCGCGCGAATGTTCGCGGCCGACCACAGCTTTTGCATCCCGTTTTCGCCGTAGGCTTCGACGCCCTGGGACCAGGACTGGAAGAACGACGAGATGATGATGCCGCGGGAGCCGTAGTGGCTGTAGACGTCGGGGAGGTCTTTCCAGCGGCACACGTTCGCTGCTTCATCGAGAACGGCCATCAGCGGCGTTGTGAGGCGTCCGCCGAGCTGCCGTGAACCGATACGTTCCGCAGCGGTCAAGACCGCCATGGTGAGCGCCCCGGTGATCGCGCGAGCCGAACCGTCGCCTTCCTTCGAGATCCCGTAGAGGGTGCTGGTGGAGGTCACGAACTTTTCGGGGTTGAAGTGCGGCCGCGTCGTACCGTCGTCGACGATCCAAGGCAACACCTTCTCGTTGCCCAGCACGGTGATCCACGTGCGCAAGTTGTCGTAGACACCCTCGCGCTGCTTATCGGGCAGCTGCTTCGTGCGGTCCAGTGCACGTGCCTGCGACTCGTACCCGTGCGTTCTCAGGATGTAGACCGGCGTCAACTCGGGCGCCACCTTCTCGTCTTTCGGATTATTCGCCCACTCGAACACATCCGTGATGGGACGGCCGGCGACCGCGGCCGCGAGGAACAACCGAGTCAGCGTCTCTTTCGCGGCGCCCTTGAAGTAAGCATCCTGGGTCGCGCCGGCCTCCGTCGACGAGGTGATGAAGATATCGGTGAGCTTCGCCGCCGACTCGTAGTCGACGACGAACGAGAGCGGATTCCACCACCAGGTCGGCGGTTCGCCGATGATGTTCTGCACGTCGTGGACGTACACGTTGCCCTTCATCGACCGGGGCCCGCGGGTGAGGTCCACGATGTCGCGTTTGTTCGACGTCGTGGTGACAGGGCCAGCGGTTTCGAGGATCTGCGGCACGCATACGCACGACGTTTTACCGGCGCGCGGGCCCATCAGCCAGATCTGCACCCACTCGTATGACGCCCGCAGCGGCTTGCCCGTCCCGACCTGCGCTCCCAGCGGCGACCCCAGGCCCGTGTGCTCGGCCTTCAGTCGTTTGACGTCCTTCGCTGCACCCTTCGGCAGCAGGCCCCTCAGATGGCGGGTCTGAGCCATCGAGCGAGCCTTGTAGTCAACGGGGCTGGCGTCGCCGGTGTCGCCACGTTGCCGGATCGCCCCAACGACGATGCCCGCCGCGAGAACGGCGAGCACGAGGCTAGCGACAACCAGAACGATGATCTGCAACGGTTCGGGTGCGAGCTTCCCGCTGAGCACCCCGCCGACGACAACGAAGGGGTTCGACGATCCGAGATCCCCGACCTTCGAGTTCAGCATTGCCGTGCCCCAGATCAGGAGGGCGACGACGAACAGCAGTGCGATCACCGCGAGCATGAAGAGGGCAGGGCCCTCATTCGTCCCCGGCTGCGCGCGGCGGTGCGCCTCGCGGGGGCTCATGCGAGTACCTCCCGAACGCCCGAGGTTTCCTCGGTCGTCGGCGCGTCGACGGGCGCGACGTCCAGCTCTGCAGCGTCAGTCACGGCGCGGAGCGTGTTCCGGTGCACACGTTCGGCTTCGCCGGCCCACGCCTTGTTGGTGTCGTTCACCTCGAGCTCGGCGGACGTGAGTTGCAGTTGGAACGGGATGCCGGGCTTTTTGCCGACCTTTAATAGGAACTTTCCGCGGCCGGGAGGGGCGGATGCCTGGGAGGTGTCGGGGTTGATGCCGCCCTCCGATGACCAGTCGGTGATCATTGAGCGCTCGGCGGAGCTCATCGCAAACACGTCGTTCAGGTTTCCCATTTCGCGCTCGGCGAGACCGCCGAGGAACACCATCGCGGAGCGTTCGACGAATCCCCACGCCATCTTCGTTAGGTGCGGGGATGCCAGCTCGAGGTCGTTCATTGTGTGGGTGATCATGACCTGGCTGATACCGCGTTGGCGGTTCAGGCGGGTGAGGGAGTCGAGGAAGTAGACCATGACGTCGGATGCCCGCAGCATCCGCCACAGCTCGTCCATCACTAGGAAGTAGTGGCGTCGTTTCCGTAGCCCTGCTTCGGCGAGGTGCTTTTCTGCGGACACGACGGCGCTGCCGTAGGACCAGCAGACGGACTGCACGGCCGCCTGCAGCTGCAGGTCGGCCTCATCGATCGCGGACAGGTCGAACACCATCGGGGTGCCGACGTCGATGTGTTCCGTGGTCTGGCGGGAGAAGATGTCGCCGAACGGGCCGTCCTCGCCCAGGGCGGTGAGTCCGTCGATCAGCTTCTCTACTCGGCTGGAGTAGCGGCTTGCGTCGCCCTGGTCTTGGGCGAGGCCGGCGAGGCGCGGGTGACGGCTTCGGATGAGTTCGGTGAGGTCGTGGATGACAGGCATGTCGTCATGTTCGGTGTCAAGGATCTGCAGGGCGGCCGAGACGATGGACTGTTCGAACGGTTCCAGCTCACCATTTCGAACCAGCTGCAGCAGCCCGGTCACCATCGTGTGCCGGCGGCCGCGCATCTCGTCGACCGCTTCACGGCGTTTGCCGTCGTCTGCGATCTCCTGCAGTCGCGGCAACAGCGGGCCGAGATCCAAGGGGTTGAGGGCGTGGCCACCACGCCGCGGCGTGATGATCTGCCCCTTCATCGCGCGAATGAGATCCACGTAGTCCGGCTTGGTGTCGGAGAGGATCATCGGAACGATGCCCCACGCCTGCAGCATCGCGATCATCCGTCGGATGAGCGTCGATTTACCGAGGCCCGGGCGCCCGAGGACGAACGCTGACGGCTGCGAAATCAGGTTGGAGAGGAACCAGTACACGGGATCTGCGCACACCGTTGTGCCGTTCAGCAGGTGCCGGCCAAGCGGCACACCGACCACCGGTGACCCGGAGCCGGCGATGAAGGGCCACAGCCCGCACACCTGCACGGTTGTGCCCTGAGCTTCCGGGAGCGGTTCAATCCAGCTGACGCGGCCGACGGCCTTGCCGCGCCACCCGCGGCGCCCAGGCCGGTTCTGCGCTTCGCCACGGTCGGCCGCTGCGCGGTCAAGCCATCCTTTGACCCCGGCGGTGCGGGGGTCGCGGGGTTGGGCGCGTCGCGCGTCGCGTTCCATGCGTCGAGCCTCACGCTTCGTCAGACGGAGGGTGAGGCCCCATTCCATCGACGGCACCGGGTTGTTCTGTGTCGTGCGAGAGCGTTTCGCCATGATCAGATCCAGTTCCGTGTGTTGTCGGAGATAGCCATGTGCAGCGGCAGAACGACACCGAGCGGGAGGCCCGCTTGGAACGTCACCGCCTGGTTCGCCAGCGCCGGGCGGAGTCGGAGCTTGGCGGGGTTGCCGAGTGCCGGGATGATCTTGTCGAGGCGCGGGAACTCCGAGGACCGGTCGCAGGTGACGGTGATGATCATGCCGAACCGGACGAGGCCGGCGCCCTGAGCTTCCTCTTTCGCGGTCTGGACGGCGTACGCGAGGCGCTGCTTCTGGCGGGCGCTGATGCGCTGCTTCTGCGAGCCGGCGAACGTGGCGTTGTTGATGTCGGCCTCCGCGACGCCCGTCGTCTTGTCGGCCGGAATCGGCCGATACAGCAACGTCACGCGCTTACGCAGGAGACCCTTGGTGGGCTCGAGCGCGCGTTTGAGGGAGTTGGAGTAGAACATGCCGCGGGGGCCTTCGAACATCTGCCACGACTTCGACACGGCGCGGTCGTGGAAATACAGGTCGACCTGGTCGCTTGCGAAGCTCGGGCCGGCGTCCTGCCACGTCAGGCCGGTGCCGCCTTCGGCGCGGGCCTGTTCGATGAGGTTCGCCACGGTCGGGTCGTAGGCGCTGCGGGTGAAGTCCACGATGTCTTGTGCCGTGCATGCGCGAACGCTCGTCCCTGCGCCGGTTTCGTAGAGCCCGGACAGCAGCACCGGGATGCGGTTCCCGATCTCATCCGCCATCGTCGTCAGGCCGCGGTCGCTGCCTTCTTTGTCGACGCCGCGACCGGAGAACGTGATCGAGAGGCGGGTTGTGAACTGGGGTGATTCACCGTTCAGCTCTTTGGTGATGCTGCCGGCGACGGCCGTCGCGAAATCGGACGCTTCGGGTGACACGTTTTGCGTCACCATCCGCTCGAGGCGGAGCCCCGAGTCCGGCGCGGTTTCGACGGTCACGGATGCGCCAATGATGCCGTCCTCGATGCCGAGCTGCGCCAGCCAGGAACCCCAGTGGGAGATTTGGGCGTCGATGCGGCTTTTGTCCACCAGGGCGTCGCCGTCCGGGTAGGCCTCGAACACGATTGTGTAGTGGCGTGCCGCTTCCAGCCGGATGAGCCCGAACGGGTTTCCGTAGGAGTCGGTGTGCTCGCTCAGCTCGCTCGGGGTCAACAGGCCCGGGAGGCGGTATTTGCCGTCCGGTGCGCGGCCGGCGGGACCATTGATGGCCAGATGGTTTCCGGAGCGTTCCTTGACCTTCTGAGCGGTGCGGAGGGCTGCACGCTGGTAGATGTCTCTGCCCTGGCGTTTCGTTGCGACCATGAGCAGGGCACCCACGACGCCGGCGACGGCGAAGATTAGAGCGAGGATGTATTGCCGCTGAATTAGCATGAAAACGATCAGCAGGATGAAGGGCACACCCGCGAGTGACACGCCCATCGACAGGCCCAGGATGCCCTGTCGGCCCGGCTTGATGATGTTGCCGTAGACGCCCGGTTGGACAGATTCGGTGGAACTCATTTCGACTCCTCAGATGCGTCATCGATAGCTGATTGAGACTGCGCGCCACCGGCCGCAGCCATATCTCCTACGGCGCGAGCGGTATCGCCGCCCCCGCGCCCGTGTCGAGCGCCGCCGGCCGCTTGCCCGCTATCCGCTGAGCTGTTGCCGCCGTTCGACGAGGATGCGCCGCCCGCAGCGCCTGCGCCGGTGTCGCCACTTCCGCCGGCGGGTTGCCCGCCCGCTTGTGAGCCTGCGGCCGCCTGGCCACCGCTCCCGGCCGTCGACGCGGCTTGCGCGCCACTGACAGCGCTTCCGCCGGCAGCTGCACCACCACTTCCTGCAGCGGCGCTCCCGCTGCCCATCGCGGCGCCGCCGGATGCTCCGCCGGCCGCTGATGCACCACCTGCAGCAGCGCCAGCACCAGCTGTCGCACCCATCGTCACGATGGCCGCGCCGCCCGCGACCACCGCGGCGCCGGCAGCTGCACCGGAGAACGCAGCAGAGCTACCCTGAGCCGCAACAGGCACGATGAACTTGATCAGTGCCGGGAGACAGAGGAACGCAATCGTGATGATCATGACCGCAACGGCGCTCTGATAGAGCGCCTTTCCGATGTCGTCGACCTGGAACGCGGGAGGGTTTTTGACCATCAGGAACCCGAGAGCGTAGATGACTGCCGCGACGGGCTTAAAGAGAACGAAGGCCAGCAAGTAGCCGCTGGCCTTCTTGAACGCCTGAGAGCCAGCCTCGGACCCAGACGATGCCGCAAGGATCGGCAGGAACGCAAACAGAATCGTGATCATCGCCCCCCGGAGCACCATAAAGACGACGTTGGCGAGCGAAGCGAGGAACCCGACCAGGGCGATAAGCATTGCTGGGCCGATGCCGGTCGTCATGATTGTGGACGCGCTCAGCATCCCCGAGAGGGTCATTTCCTGACCCGTCGCCTTCTCAATAATCCACGGCGCAAACGCGTCCGACGCCTTGATCAGAGCAGTAAAACCGACCGAGTATGCGCCCGTCACCAGAATGAGGTTGAAGATCATCTTGACCGCGGGGAGCCCAGAACTCAGCTCGTTCGTCTGCGCCATCCGCAGGAGCGCGAGCAGGATACCGACAACGGCGAAAGCGTAGGTGTACCAGCCAAGTCCGTCAGTAATCGTTCGAATCGCGTCGTTCTCGACCGAGGGTGAGGGCAGCGCTATCCAGAATGTCGAGATCGCCGTCAGGGTGTTTTCCATGCCCTCCGCGAGCGAGTTCACGAAGCCCTCCGCGAGGGCGGTCCCACCCGCGCCAATCGCCCCGCCCACGGCATCTTTGGCACCCTCTACGAGGCATGCCGGGTCGAGGACTGGGCAGTCCACGCTAGCCATACGTCACACCCCACGGTGTGAAGTTAGCGATCGACGTGACCTCGTTCGTAACCGACGTCGGGTCGCCCTTACTTGCGTCGACTTTCCAGTCGCCCGCGGCGGCATCCCAGACAAGGAACACCCGCACCATACGTTCGAGCTCGCCGTAGCGCATTCCAATCTGCACCGTCGCTTCTGTCCCGCCATATGCTTCGAAGCGGAAGCCGGCAATTGCGGGTGCCTCACCCGGCGCGATCGTGACATCGCCCTGTTCGGTGCGCTTACCGATCCACTGTTCTCTGCCGCTATTGGCGACAACGCCGGCCGCGGCGACGGCCTCATAATCGTTCCAACCGAGCCCGATTGTGAAGTAGGAAGCAGCGAAGAGAGCGCCAGCGGGCGTATGGGCGAAACAGGACCACACGGCGCCGTCCTGAGAATTAGGGCCAATAGTCGTTGACGTCGGCAGTTTCAGCGGCCCATAGTCCACCCACTCGGCGTCAGGCGCCGCGGTGGGGATCTGTTGGTCGCTGTCGTCGAGGTCGCATTCGCCGCCGGCTAGCTCGGTTGGCTTCGTGCTCGAGCTGGGTTCCTCGGGCAGTGCCGATGAGCTGTTGCCCGGTTCGGGCAGCGCGTCGTTGTTGTTATTGGCTGCGCCCGGGCCGATGACGAGGATCCACACCAGGGCGGCCGCGATGACGAGCACCAGGCCGCCGGAGATGAACCACCACTTGTTGAAGGGGTTCTTGCTTTCGGAAGTGTCTGACATCGCAGCCTCCTAGCTGGTTATGCGTGGGTTAGACGAAGAAGCGCATGATTGCGCCGGCGCCGGTCGCGAGGATGCAGACGATGATGGCGATGACGAGGCCCTTGAAGCCGTTGATCTCGCGGCCGGTGAAGCTGGCGAAGGCGAGGTATCCGGCGGAGATCAGGAAGCCGGCCATGCCCATGATGATGACGATCCAGCTAAGCCAGTTCAGGAGCGTCGTGATGCCTTCGGTTCCCGGGGGCTGTTCCGGGGTCGGGTCCGGCAGCGTGGTCATAAGCGTCATGGCGACGTCTGTCATGGTCATCGGTCTGTTCCTTTCTTAGGTTCCCCGGCGAATGCGCGGATCTGTTGCAGCGTCCGACGTACCCGCAGCGGCGACGCGGCTTGCGTGGCCGGGGCGAGACGCCAGGTTTCAACCCACGGGATATGCCATCCGTGGGGAGTCATTCGAGCGAGACGGCTCACGGCCGCGCGCTGTTCATTGGCGAGCTTCGGGCCGTCATCGATGAGGACGAGCCCGATCAGCCGTGAACCGGGGAGTTGCCCGCCCGCCCACAGCCTGGCGAAGCGGGTCGCTTCGGCGAGGCCGCGGTGATGCGTGCGGGCCACGGCCAGCACCGGCAGCTCCGGTAGGGGGCGTTCCCATCCGGTCGCAAGCGGCCAGGATGTGCCGACGTCGAGGGCGTCGGAGCCAAGTAGGTCAGCAATCGTCGTGGCGCCCGCGCCACCGTGCACGCCCATCACGCAGAGCGACGGCCGTGCCGTTGTCTCTGACGTGCGCCAGCTGCCGTCACCTGACGTATCTACCGGCGGTGCTAGCTCGGGTGACGCGGGGCCGGGAAGGCTGAGCGAGCCTCCCAGCACGGGGTCAGCTGCCAGTACGTCGGGCGTCTCGGGCGCGGATTCGGGCTCGGGAATGAATGGATTTGCCACGAACGGATTGCTCTTCGGCATACTTCCCCCACTTCATCGACTTATGCGTCGCAATCAGCGTATCAGTTGACACAGACTATGTATACGATAGAGTTGCAGAACGATCCTGGGGTGAGGGGGAGAGAATGGCGCAACGCAGAGCGCTCTGTCTGGTGCTTCTCATCGGTGCAATCCCCCTGCTAACCGGCTGCCTTTCGGGTGGCGAAACCCCTTCCCCATCACGCAGTCAAGCAGTAACCACCGACGGCCCCCGAATTGGGGGCAAGTCATCGGAGGACCACGACAAAGAAGTACGTCTCGCGGACGCTGCAATGCGCGCTTTTGTTGCACATGACCGGGGTTATGACGAGTGGTGGGCTGATCTCACCCAGTACCTCGGTGAGGACGCCCGAGAGGCTTACGCCTACACCGATCCGGCCAATGTGCCCGCCTCGGAGGTAACCGGGCGGAGCCTTCTCTCAGGCGTCCAAGAGGGCATGCTCACCGTTCTGGTGCCGACTGACATCGGCTCTTACTCCGTCGAGCTCGTGCGCGAGCAGACCGGCGGCCCGTGGGTTATCCACCGGCTGCGGCCACCAGAGGACACCCAATGAAACAGGCCATAGCTGGCGCTGCCGCGCTCGTGCTCCTTATCCCGCTCCTGGTGGTCCTGTTCCTGTCGGGTGACACTTCGTGCACGCCACGCACGGCGCCGGGGACCGGCGGGACCGCCGTCGTCATCGATCCGGTGTCGTTGCCGGTGCAGAAGGTCGACAACTGGAACGCAACGCAGCTGACTAACGCCGCCTACATCATGAAGGCGGCCGCCGATATGGGTATGCCGGCGAAAGCGCAGACCATTGGCGTCATGACCGCCATCGGCGAATCCAGCCTGAACGTCATGGACCGCGGCGACGCCACCGGCCCTGACTCCCGCGGCCTGTTCCAGCAGCGCGCCAACGGCTCCTGGGGCAGCTACGAAGATCGCATGGACCCATACCGTTCGGCGTCGAGCTTCTTCACAGTGCTCGCCACTGTCGACGGGTGGGAAAACCTCGAGCCCACGATCGCGGCCCACCGGGTACAGCGAAACGCTGACCCCGAGCACTACGCGAAATTCTGGGAACCGGCGACGAAGATCACCGCCGCTCTCGCCGGCATGCCGCTCCCCGAAGGTGGCTCCCAGGGATGCGTCGCCGTCGACGCATCCGGATGGACCAGCCCGCTGGATCTCGCCTCGCCCGGGCTGATGATCGCGGACTTCTACGGCGCCCGCCCAGCCGACGTCATCGGCTACGCCTACAAGCACAACGGCGTCGACCTCTCGACCCCTGTCGGCACGAAGATCCACGCGGCCGCCGCCGGCACCGTCACGAAGGTGGTCACCGACCAGGGATTCTCCAAAAGCGGCCTCGGCAACCTCATCATCGTCTCCCACGGCGGCGGGATCTCCACCCGCTATCACCACATCAAAGACGAAGGAGTCCTCGTCGCGGTCGGCGACCGTGTGGAGGCCGGCGACGTCATCGCGCTCTCCGGCAACTCGGGCACATCGACCGGGCCACACCTCCACTACACCGTCTACGTCGGCGGCGACACGAAAGAAGCGAACGCCGTCGACCCGATCACGTTCATGCAAGACCGAAACATCAACTTCTGCACCCTCCCCATTTGGTCCGGCCACAGTGTCGCGTCGACCTGCTGAAACGAAGTGAAACCACGATGACCGAATTCGACCCCACAGCCGTCCCGGCGTTCCCCGTCGCCCGCATCCAGCTGACCGCCTACGGCACCGCGACCGTGAACGGCACCCCCGTTCCGGTAACCGGTTCGGGAAGCCCAACCGAGGATGCCGTGATCGTCGTCGCGGATCTCGCCCGCCAAGAAGGCCTCGACGCCATTCGCGCTCAGGCCGTCACCCCTGACGGGGAACACCTCATGGTCGTGACCTCTGACGGTCACGTGTACGACATCACCCCGGCTGCAGAACCCGAGAAGAAGGGGCGCCGGAAAGGCATCCTCATAGGCGCCGCAACGCTCGGCGTTCTCGCGCTCGTCGGTGCTGGCACGGCCGTCGCGGTGAACGTGACCGAGCAGCCGGCGCCGGTGGCGTCGTCGACGCCGTACAAGCCGCCCGGGGCGGGTGTGCAGCTGCCGGTACTGGCCCCTCCCGGCTACTCGCAGATCGCGGACTACGCGATCCCGCTCAGTAAGTCCTCGGAGCCCCGGGCGCTCCCTGACGGCCGTATCGCCGTCACCGGCACCAAGCTGCAGCTCATCGACCCCGACACCGGCAAAATCGTGTGGACCGCCGATAGCGCAGGCCCGAAAGGCACCGACGTGCATTACAGCGTCGTCGGCGGGAAACCGGTCCTCGCGTCCGCATCGAACCGGTCCCTGGATCTCTGGCCGCTCTACCTCGACGACACAACCGACGTGCCGTCGACAAGCTTCGAGCTGAACACCAAAGCCGACGTGTCCTACCTCGGATCATCGCCCCTTGTGTCGCTCCCCAGTCAGACCGTCGGGTTCGTGACCGCCGACGGCATCAAGACGAGAGATCTCCCCGTGACCGCTACGGCCGTGTTCGCGGCCGACGACACGGTAACGGCGATCGACTCGAAAACGTGGTGGAGCGTTCCTCTCGAGGGGAAACCCGAACCCCACCCGCTCCCGAAGCCTGACGGCGCCCAGAGCATCGTCCTGGCATCCGCCGCGGACGACACGCACCTCATCGTCGTGTGGGACACCGACGACGACCAGGTGGCGACGCTCGTGGATCTCGAATCAAACACCCCCGTGGCCACAGCCCCCGTCGACGACGGTGCCGTGCGCGATCGTGACGAACCGATCCGCGCGCAGGGCAACGCGACCCTCACCCTCGGCCGCATCTTCATCGACTACGGCAAACGCCCCGTGATCGTGGATCTCGGAAAGCTCGTCCCCTCATCCGTCGACGGGAACACCGTCTACGGCACGCAGGACCGCGACGCCGTCGTCGGCACCGTGAACGCTGCAGGAGTTGCGACGCGCCCCTTCACCGATGAAGAGCTGCCGGAAGATCCAGCACTCCCCCTCATCGCCACGACAGACCGCGTGTGGGTCATGGCCACGAAGCTTGACCAGCGTCTTTTGTATGCACTGCCCCTGACAGAAGGAGATACCGAATGATCATCGTGACCATCAACCAGGACGGGACCGGCAGTGTTGCACTCCCGGGAGAAATGGTGCCGATCGCCCGCTCCAGCGCGGACGAAGCCCGCACGAGCGCTGTCGAAGTGCTAACGAAATACGCCGCTTACACCGGCCGGAACGTTGAGGTCGAAACTCGCGAAGGCGACCAGCTGCAATACCTCCGCGTCTACTCAGACGGCCGCGTGGAACCGATCGACGCACCGAACCCACTCGCCGCTCACGCGGCGCCGGCGACGGCACCGGTCCAAGCGCCGGACACGACGCCGACGAAGCTCCCGCCTGTCCCGCCGCTCCCCCAGCAGCCCGCGCAGCGGATCGAGTTCCCGCCGGCCATGCCGGCGCCCTCGACCGCCTACACGCCGCAGCCGCAGTTGCAGCCGTCTACGTCGACGCCGCCCCAGAGCTACCCGCCGATCGATGAGACGACACAGATCCGCCCCACCGCCGCACAGCGCCAGAGTGCTCAGCCCGCGGGCGACGCTCCGCAGACGCGACGCGAGGCGCGCGGGTCGTTCCTCACCGACCAAACACCGGCAGAAGAGCCGGCAACCCAGGGATGGCGCGGCTTCGCGACTCGTCTCGGCATTCGCCTCGCCCCCAGTGACCAGGAGCGCAATGAACGTCACGATGTGCACGCCGTCAGCCAGCACTGGCCGGGCCCCCGCACTATTGCGATCGTGAACGCCAAGGGCGGCGCGAACGAAACCCCGACGACCGTTCTGCTGTCGTCGGTCTTTGCCCGCTTCGGTGGCGCCGGCGTGCTCGCGTGGGATAACAACCACACTCGCGGCACGCTCGGCTGGCGTACCGAGCAGGGCCCGCACGAGCAGACCCTTCACGAGCTGCTGCCGGACGCGAACCGGTTGCTTGGCCCGGATGCGCAAGCCGCGGATCTCGCCCGCTATGTGCACCACCAGACCCGTGACCAGTTCGACGTCCTCCGTGGGAAGCCGACCGTTCTGCAGCAGGGCGAACGTATCGGCCCCGGCGACGTCGATCAGATCCACGCGGTGGCCACGAAGTTCTACCGCCTCGTCATCATCGACTCCGGTAACGACGAGACAGACCCTGTCTGGCTCCGCATGATCGACAAAGCCGATCACCTCGTGCTCGCCAGCACCACCGGGGAGGACCGCGCCGAGGTTGGTGCCCTGTTGCTCGAGAAGCTCGCTGAGCGTGACGAGCGCACCCGCCAGCTCGCCAACAACAGCGTCGTCATCATCAGCGAAGCGAACGATAAGGCGCCGGGTGAGAAGGCGCAGAAGATCGCTGATGGGTTCCGTTCGCTCACCCGGGAAACCGTCACAATCCCTTACGATCCCGCGATGGTTCAGGGGCTCCTGCGATACGGTTCCTTGAAGCCCGCAACGCAGCGAGCGTGGCTCTCCGCAGCCGCAGCCGTTGCCAGAGGGCTCTAACCCCTCCCCCAGAAAGTACCCGCTGTGACCCCAACCAGTCCCCCAAATAGAGACACTGCACTCGTCAAAGTGTTGACGAGTGTTCCCGGCCGCCTCGCGATCATCGACTACATGCGGTCGACAACCGATGGCGCTTACTTCAGCGAAATCGCCGAAGGCGCCGGCATCCCCGAAGGCAGCATCAGCAGCCACCTACGGCCCCTCGAGGAATACGGCGCCATTGAAGGAGACATCCCTCAGAACAAGCGCCACGGCCGATCAGTGAAGTACCGCGTGAACCTCGAGCGCATCAAGGAAGCATTCGACAACACACGAGATCAATTCATCGCATAACAGAGCACAAGCGGCACCACCCGAAGGTGCCCGCCACATGCTCCGCGCTTATAGGGCGGCACCTAACCGGTGCCGCCCTACTTCGTTAAGCCTCACCCTGTGGATTTATCAAGTGTCCTACGGCCAACCCGCAACGATTAGACTATGTTTAATAGTTGAGGCCCGCGAGTTGGAAATCCTGGATGTGGGGCAGGATTGACCCATGCCGCGCCTCACGCACCCTCCCCACATGCCAAAAAAGGTGGTGGAAGCGATTGAGGTCTTGGGCAACAGGGCGCGTACGGAGATCCTGCACATGCTCGGTCGGAACGACGGGCTCACTGTTCCTGAGATCGCCGAGAGACTCGACCTTTCTCGAGTTAGCGCTCACGCGCACCTTCAAGCTCTCGAACGGGCAGGTCTCGTTTCCACTGATGTGCCGCTCGAACAACGCCGGGGCCGTCTTCTGCACTGGCACGTTGACCCTGCCGCAGTTGCCCAGCTCGCTGCTGTCTGGGCCAAATACGCCTCCGGCGAGGAAAACTAACACCCGAACGTTGACCTGCGGTTGTGTTTCTGTGCCCAGGCTTAAGAGCGACACACCGTCCTTAATCGCGGCCGTGAATGCATACAAACGCCACGATGGGCACATGAGCGCAATCGCCGGACGCCAGCGTCGTCAAGAAAATGCACCCACCGTGCTTCTTCAAGCACGTGTAGCTCCCGAGATTCGCGAAGAGGTACAGGCCGCGGCCGCCGCCAGCGGTGTGTCTATTGCCTACTACCTCGAGAACATGCTTCGAGCGCAGATCTCCGAGAACGGCGCGCTGCCGCTCGTCGCGCTCCCCCGACCCAAGAACGTGGAGCTGCCTATACCAGCCGCTTAACGAGAAAGCCCCCGCACAAGGCGGGGGCTGAAGCTCTGTGCCTGATCTGGCCGTGTCGCCAAACTCTTCCAGATCAAGCAATTTGTTCCGAATGAAGACCGGTTGAGGAACCGGGGCTTCTTCGTACCTACACGGGAGGAACCGAGGAGGTGACCCCATCGTAACCCAGATCGACGTTTTTGGCATCCAAAAACACGACGACACGCCCACTGGCGTGTCCCCAGAACAGTGGACCCCCTGGGGCCTCACCCGTGCGCTCTCTCCGCGCGGCCGCGTCCGCATCGCGGATCAGCTCGGCCCAGACGGGTATCTGAACGACTACACAGCGACAATCCCCCTGACCGCGGATGAGCCGTCGACGCCGTGGGCGATGCCGCTCACGGACCCGCGCGGGTTCTTCCACTACATCTGCTTCGACCTCGACCCAGGCCACGGCAACGCCGTCTATGACGCCGGCCGCCTCGCTCACTGGCTCGATGAGCTCAACATCAACTACCTGGTAGCGCGTTCCGGGCCGACCGGCGGCCGTCACGTTTGGCTGTCCCTGCAGGACGGCGCCTCCGCTGGCATCGTGGCCACAATCGGCCACCTTGCTTCGCAGCTGTTGCCCTCTCTGGACATCACGCCGCTGAAGAACGCCGCGACCGGTTCCGTGCGGCCCCCTGGCGCCCCTCACCGACGCTCTGGGCGCTCTGAGCCTGTCGGCTCGATCGCCCCGTTGCTCGCGCACAGCGTCACCGTCGACCAGCTGCAGCTGCTCCAAGACTTTCTCATCGACACCGGCGCCACACTCACAGTCGCACCGGTCACCGCAATCCGAGGCGTCGCCCACGACGACGCCGGCTACCCGCACCTCGTCGGCCCCAAGCGCGCCGTCTCACCCCGCATCCGCGACCTCCTCGACCAGGCCCCGGCCGACGACACCTCCGTAACCCAGGCCGCGGTACTCGCCGGCTGCGCCCGCGCTCGGTGGCGATTCGCCGACGTGTTCGCGATGCTGCACGTCTCCCCCGCGCTCGAGCACGCACGTACCCGGCGCACGTTCCGCGGCCGCGTTGCCCGCAGCGCCGAGGAATCACGCCGAGTGCTTGAACGCGCCTGGCAACGCGCCGTCGAATTCGTGGCCACGAACCCCGTAAACGGCGCCGGCGCCGACACCGAGTTCCACGCGCGCGCGATCGCCACGTCAGCCGCCATCGCCCGCGTACAGAGCGCCGCTGACGCCACACCCGGACGGTGGGGGCTGACCGGCCCCTCGACCGCTCAGAGAGCCACCAGAGGCCGCTACGCGGAACGCGCCGTATTAGACGCCCTGTGCCTATTCATCGCCCAGTCGGCATCCGAGGTCATCGAAGCCGACCAGCGGCGCCTCTCCCAGGTCACGGGGTATTCGCACGAGGCTTGCCGCCTCGCCCTCCACGCGCTCCGCACGCCATCAACGGATGACCCGGAGTCCGCCTGGATCGTGTTGGTCGACCAGGCCGAGGGCGCCCACGGGGCCCGCTACCGACTCTCCAAAAAGTTCTCCACAGGGGAGGACAGCCCTAAGTTGCCACAAGCGGTGACGCACCCCAGCCAGAGCCCGGCCGCTGACCAACGCGACTGGTGGATTAACAAGCTCTCCGCCCGCCTACAAGATCTCGCTCACGACGTCTTCTCCGCTCCAAGAAGCCTGGGACGTAAAGCAGGACTCACCTACAGTCAGCTCTCCCCCGGAAATGTGCTCACCGTGGACACGCTCACTGCTGAGACAAATTTGAGCGCGTCGAGAATCCGAAAATCACTCTCCCGCCTGCACGCACACGGCCTCGTCGACCGGCATCCCGAAGGATGGTCACGCGTCGCCGACGTCGACCGCGACCAGGTTGCCGCGCAGCTCGGCGTTGACGGGTATCTCGCCGGCCGTGCCGCCCGCCACGACCTCGAGCGCGCGGTGTGGGCATGGTGGTTGGCCGACGTCACCTGGATGTCGAAGGCGCGGAAGAAACGTCGAGGGCGCCGCTCGAGCACAGGAGTGCCCTTGTTCGTTCAGAACGACCGCCCCGACTACCCCGCATACCCGCGCCGCAACGGGCGCGGCCACTACGGCGACGCCCTCGCACTCGTGGCCGCCGGCGCTCTCGAACGAGCCAATAAGGCGGCGTAAGACCCTTACTTCAATGGTCCGTGCTGGGCGAAGCTTCGTCGTGAACGTGCCGAGCGGCACGTGACGCGTGCACAGACCCTATTCCGAGCGCCAACAGCGTTGCAGTTAGAGACAGGCCAAGGGCCACCACATAGGCGACCGGAAACAGTTGCAACGGAACAGTCAGCACTCCGACTCCGACGGCAACGAACAAATATGGAGCCATCACAGCTCGAGCTGCAACGTGACCTATGTGCCAAGCCTCGTCGCTTCTTAACAGCGACGGTAAGCGGATGCCTGCGACATGACTCCTCGGGGCGCCGTTCGCAATCTGAGTGACGATCATCCAGATCACCAGATTCACGAGGATGAGCAGCACCGCGCACCCGAGCGCAGCAAACCAGCCAGGGCTCGTCATCTCTCACTCACCTCGACTCGAATTCTAGCGAGCAGTCGTCACCAACGGGACGACGCCGGCGACGGTCCCGTTATCGGCGCCGCATGCCACGTGAGTTCACTGAGCGTCTAGCTGCTGATCGTCATCAGCGGGACAACGCCCGCAATGATCGCGCTGATGAGCAAGCACCAGCCGGCCACCAGCACCATGCCGACCAAGAACAGCAGGGATCGCCAATCGCGGCGGCGCCGGTAGATCCACGTCGACGCGGCGACCATGACGAACCCGAACAGCGGTATCACCGCTTGTGCACACAATTGCATTGCTTCACTCCCCCAGTGAAAGACGGACGGTCCGACGCGACCCGCTCGCCTACCTGCCCGGGGAACGATACAGCAGCACCAGCAGGACTCAGATTCGACCGCCGCAGAGCGCACAACAGAGGGGCGGAACCCCGACGGTTCCGCCCCTCTGTTGTACAGGTTTAGCAGTCGGAGTAGAGCAGGCTCACCATTCGGCCGCCTCGAGGCGCATCCGTGGCGAGGACCGTCGCCGCGAAATTCACCGCGGAACCCTTCACGATGGCGCTGAAAGTGCCCTTCATATGCGTGTAAAGGCAGGTGCGGCTCTTGCGGTACTCAAGCGTGGTGTTGATGTGTGAGTACGCGAAGATCGAGATGCCGGTGCCATACGAGTTGCCCTTGAGACGCACCGAATTGATCGTGTTCCCGGTGAACGTGACCGACATGTCCTGGTTCACCCAAGCGACACCAAACGACGGCAGTGTCGTGTTCTGGTCCGCCGTGTAATTGACAGTCGTGGACACCGCGGAGACCGATTGCGGCGACGCCGCACGCGCCAGCGACGACACGGGCGAAGCCTGAGTTTTCTGCGACCGCTCCGCCTCGTCGACGATGAAGTCGGCGATCGCGGCCGGGTCGTTGCTTCCCGCAGCCTGAACGAGTTCCGGTGAAACATCCACGGACACGTCGGAGAACGACACCGTGCCATCGGATGCGGCAGCGATCTCAGCGAGCTCGCTGTTCAACGCGGCCGACACCGCGTCATCGAGAGCCGGCCCCGGCGACGCTATCGCCGAGAGCGGGAACGCCAACGTCACAGCCAAAACGGCCGCGCATGTGGACATGACAGACGTACTTCTTTTCACAGTTATCCCCCATTGGATAGTCGAATCGATTACGCAGGCGTAGCAATCAGGAGAACCCCGAGCACGACCGAGACACCGGCCGCGACGATCGAAACGATCATGAACACGCGGCGTTGGCTGTCAGTGCGCACCAACGCGGCGGCACCAGCAAACAACGCGGCCGCACCCAGGAATGGAACCCCCAGGGTGACGTTCAACGCTTCCGCGATCCAGCCGGCCAAATCCGCTGGCGGCAACCGCACAAGCAGAATCAGCGCCCCCACCACGAATAAACCGATCGCTGAAAACAGGCGATTGGAACTTTTTGTTAGCGACGTTGCTGACTGGCCCCCCATGCGGATCATAGTTCTCCGAACCCCGCCGCCTGTCAAGCAATCTTTGTCGACCCCACAGGACCCCAAGCGGTGCCGGCGGCGCCGGCCCTGTGCCAGTGAAGAGGCTCTTTTGCCGGTCTGGCCCGTTCACCGTAGCTCGCTCCCGTGCCTGCGTTCTCAGATTCTCGGACGCGCCCTGACGGGCTTATTTCGCCCGAGAATCTGCGCACTACGGCACTCACGCTCGCTTCGTTTCTCTCTCGCCAGACAGGCAAAAAAATCGGTCGGCAGAGAAGGAGAGAGCAATGACGCCCACAAACCGGCCTACCATTCAGGAGGCCACGAGAACGTTCCTTGAGATATTCAGCAACTCACGCATCGCAGACAGCATCGACACGGCGCTAAGCTGCATCGAGGTGGACGCGCTTACGGCGTTGCTTCGGGCAGCAGGAGCAAGCCACGCGGCCGACAAATGGCTAGCGGATCACGCTCACGGCGATGACGAGGGCGACCTGCACTACGAAGAGGGCGGTGGCGGCATGAGCGCGTTCTTGGTCGACGCCGAGCACATCCACGTCATGATTCACGCCGCACTCACCTACGGCGGCGGCGCAAACGGGAACCTGAGCGTGGTCACGGACGACGAACCCACGCCCTACAACGGCGTTCAGATCGGCTGGGGCTGCAACATGCGGGTGCTGCGGCGCGGCACCGAATCGGCGTTCGGCCAAATGCTCCTCGACGCTAACGCGGCCAGCGTGAACGCCCGCTACAACGAGGACGAAGCCTACGTGTACACGTATCAGCGGCCCGAGCACTTCGACTGGGAACCGGTGGAAATTCTCGGCGCGATCAACGGCTACGAGTACCAGGCATGCGAAGCTCCCGGCTGGATCACTAGCGAGGCCAGAGCGTTCTGTGACCGACTCCGACGTCTTGCAGAGTCACGCCTACCCAACGCCAGTGACGCCCCGTGGACGATCAGTCCCGGAGATATGCCCCTCCACAAGCGGTTAGCCGCTGAAAAGCGCGCACACCGGGCGTAGACGCCTGAGCGGGGCCAACCACGCGTGTTGGCCCCGCTCCCCCAAAGGTGCGTGTAATTAGTCGCGCTTGAATGCGTGTAATTACTGGCGCTCATCTCCGATTCATCCCGATCAGGGCCAATTTCGGCCAGCTTTGCTGCTGTCGGGGCGGGGTCGGCTCGCCGCCGGCCCCGGCGAGGGGCGACAAACCCCCTCGCGCTCCCCCGGATGAAACGTCAATGGCGCCGGCAGTGCCGGCACCCCCTTTTTGGACGTTCTTTTTGACTTTCTGGCAGATCATCGTAGTTCGCTCCGCGCTCTCCGTTCCGGGCTTTCGCGGCATATCCTCGCTGCGCTCCGGTATTCCACGGTCCCTGCACTCCGGCACTCCGGCACTCCCGCTCTCTATCGATTTCTCTCGCCAGAAAGGCAAAAAAACGGTTGGCAACGAAGGAGAGAGCAATGACAACCACGAACACCATCACCACCCAGACCGGTTCTGTCGAGCACATCGACCCCAACACGGTGATCATCGAAGCGAACGTGCGGCCCAGCGCCCCGATCACCAAAGAATTCGTCAACAGTATCCGCGAGAACGGCGTCCTGACGCCCGTTCTGGCACGCCGCGACGAACAGGGCAACATCCTCGTCCGAGCCGGTCAGCGACGCACCCTCGGCGCCCGAGAAGCAGGCGTAGCCACCATCCCCGTCTACGTTGTGGATGCGGATGAAAAGACGACCGAGCGGATCGTGCAGCAGATGGTCGAAAATGACCAGCGTGAAGCCCTTAGCGACGCCGACCGCGCCGCAGCAGCTCGCGTTCGAGGGCATGTCTGTGTCCACGATTGCTAAGCGCACCGGCACGAAGTCAGGGGAAGTGAAATCGGGTCTCGCCGTGGCTGGAAGCGCCGTCGCAGCATCCGCGATCACCCGGTATCAGTTGACACTGGACCAGGCGCTGGCGTTGACCGAGTTTGAGGACAACGAACGCGCGTGCGCCGAGCTGGTCGCCACCGCGCAAAGCAACCCCGGCCAGTTCCCCCACGCGTTGCAGCGTCTCCGTGATGCCCGCACCAACGCCGAACTGGCAGCCGCGAAGCAACCGAACTGTCGGAGCAGGGCTACATCATCCTCGACACCGACCCCAGCTACGACCCCCCCCCGCAGCCACACGCCGCTACGCGAACTTCTCACCGCCGACAATGAACCAGTCACCGTGGAACACATTGCCGATGTTGACGGCCGCGCGGCTTTCATCTCGGTGTACAACGCTGATCGAGTCGTCGTCAATTACTACGTCGCCGACCCGAAAGCAGCAGGATTCCGCCGCTACGGCCAGGCCCCGAAGGAGCCGATGACCGACGAGCAGAAAGCCGAACGGAAGACGCTGATCATCAACAACAAGGCGTGGGACTCCGCAGAAACCGTGCGCCGGGAATGGTTGGGCGAATTCCTCACCCGGAAAACGCTCCCGAAGGATGCGGCGCAATCCATTGCCCGCGGCCTCACCACGCACCACAACACCGTCGGAACAGGCCTGAACCAGTCCAACTCCCTCGCGCACGAGCTTCTGGGCGTTGAACGATCCAACTACTACTCCCCCGACGCCCTCGCCGCGATTGTCGAGAAAACGCCGACCAAAGCGCTGCACGTCGCTCTCCCCGTCGTCCTCGGCGGAATCGAGGAATCGATCAGCCGGTGGAGCTGGCGCACACCATCGGCCCACACCGCCGCGTACCTCAACCAGATCGAAGCGTGGGGCTACACCCTCAGCGAGGTAGAACGAATCGCCGCCGAGAAGAACGACCCGGCACCCGACAACGCGGAATAACCCGAACCGGGGCGGCTGGCACTCAGTCAGCCGCCCCACTCCCCCAGATCGCGTCGGGCGGCTCTCCCTGAGCAGACCGGTGAGGGCAAGCCCTCACACTCCCCTAAGCTATCGAAGCAGTGGTAAACTAATATCAACTTGATATCTAAACCATATCGATAGCTTGCTGATACTCGTCTGATACTAAAAGCATATTGATAGTGCGAAACTATTGCTCTGATATCGCTGTGAAAGTATGCTGAAAGCATGATTTTACTTATTGGTAGCCAGAAGGGCGGCGCGGGCAAGTCCACCATTGCCGTCAATCTCTGCGTTGAATTCGCTCGTCAGGGCCTCGACGTATGTCTGGTCGACGCCGACGCGCAACGCTCGGCGTCAAGGTGGCACGCCGACCGCGAAGAGTCAGGCGTCACGCCGACGATCGCCAGCGTCGAAAAACTCGGCAACATCCGCGACACACTCGTGGATCTCGATACGCGCTACGAAATGGTTGTCGTAGACGTGGCTGGCAAGGACAGCAAAGAGATGCGAACCGGCATGACCGCAGCGCACAAGATGATCGTTACGGTGCGCCCATCGCAATTCGACCTGGACACGTTGCCCCACATGAGCGACCTTGTCGAGCAGGTCCGCGATTTTAACCCCGACCTGGAAGTGCGAGTTCTTCTCACCCAGGCCCCGACCAACCCCAACGGGTCGGAACGAACCGACGCGGGGGAGTACCTGTCGGATTATCCAGGCTTGCGCTCGATGCAGACCATCATTCACGAGCGAAAGGCCTACCGAGACGTGATCGGCGAAGGCAAAGGCGTTGTCGAGTGGAACAACCCCAAAGCGCGAGGCGAAGTCATGGAACTAGCAGCGGAGCTGATGGCGTAATGGCAATCAAAAAACGTACCCCCGTCGATCCCGCGACGGCCGCGAAAATCGAAGCATTTGGCGCAGCGGCCGACGCGCCGCCCGTGAGTGCCGAGGCGATAGCCGCGTCCGCGCCGGCCACGCCATCTGAGGCCGCTACGGCGCCGAAGAAGAACACGCGTAAAGCTCCGCGATCCGAAGAGGTCGCCAAGACGTTCCTGATCCGCTGGCCCGACGCTGAGCTGCCATTGTTGTTGGCGGAAGTGGCCGAGCTGGACGAACGCAGCCAGCACGCATTGGCACTTCGGGCTCTGCGCCGCGGCCTCGAAGCCATCCGCGCGGAATCGCGCTAGCAAATAGCTAGCGACATGAATCCAAACCGATATCACTCTGATAGCTCAGTGAAAGCTTTCTGATATGTACACCGGGGGAGCGCGTACAACGCGCACGCGAAGGGCTTGCCCCTCGCGCTCCCCAGGCCGGCACGGAGGCCGGCGGATGAACCCCTCCGCGGTGCAGGAAAGACTCTCTCCCTTTTTTGCACCTGTCTGGCCGGTCATCGTAGTTCGCGCCGCGCTCTCCGTTCCGGGCTTTCGCGGCATATCCTCGCTGCGCTCCGGTATTCCACGACCCGGCACTCCGGCACTCTCGCTCTCAATCGATTCTCTTGCCAGACAGGGCAAAAAAATTGTTGGTGGGGAAGAGGTAACACGATGAATGCGAAGGTCACGGTTTACAGCAAGCCGAACTGTCAGCAGTGCAAGATGACGTACCTGGGGCTCGAGCGGGCAGGGGTCGAATACGCCGTCGTGGACATCACCGAAAAACCCGAAGCACTCCGCTACATCACCGAAGATCTCGGATACAGCCAGGCGCCCGTCGTCGTCGACGAACACACCGACGAAAACCACTGGTCCGGGTTCCGCCCCGACAAGATCACCGCACTGGCCAAGTAGGCGGGGGCTGATGATGAAACGACTCGCAGAAGCCCTAGATCTCGACGCCGCTGCAGACTTCCTCGAAGCTCACGGCCAGGCCGGCGGCCTCACGGAAGAACAGACCGTCCTCAGCGTCGCTCGTTTGCGCCAGGATGCCGACGAGGCTCGCATGTGGGCAGACCGCCGGGAACGCAAGCGGCTCTGGCGGGCCGAATACGGCACCGCTACTCAACGACTCGAAGCTTTCAACAGGGGGAAAACATCATGAGCACCAGAACAATCACCGGACGACTCGCCGCCGACCCGGTCGTGCAGAAAGCCGGACGCATGGACATCACCAAGTTCACCGTCATGGAAAACACCGGACGATACCGCGCGGGGGAGTGGGTCGCAGATGACGCCGCCACCCCCCACCACATCGAAGCGAAATTCGAACTCGGCGATGCAGCTGCAGTCCTCCACAAGGGTGACCTCGTGATCGTCGTCGGCTACGAACGCACCAACACCTGGAGCAAAGACGGCGCAGCCCAGTACAAGCGCGTCATCGAAGCCGACCAGATCGGCACCAGCATCACCAACGAGCGCGCCGGAACCCGGAACACCACCCAGGAAGCCCCCCACGCCGCCTCAGACGCCGTGGGATGGGAAGTGGCGCCCGTTGGGCAGGCCGCGAACCCCGACGCCCCCAGCAGCGGTTTCGTCGGCTACGGCAATGACATCGCAGCCCTTCTCGAGGAAGCTCGACTGGATTTCGCCGAAGCGCAGGCCGGCGGCGATGAACTAGCCGTCAAGAAAGCAATGCGCGCCGTCGTGGATCTCGAAAAGGCCGAAGAGAACCGGATGCTGCCATAGGCGGACCTGCTCGAATCGCGCACGCGGCGCCCATGTGTCGCTCTGCGCCAACACTTCCCCCGGCTGACTCTCTCCCAGCCGGGGGATATCCCTGCAACCCCCAGCGTCATGTCACTCGCTGACGGTACTGTGGGCAAGCCATTACCCCCCAGTGGTGGCATTTAGAGAGGCCCGGCAACCCCTGCCGGGCCTCTTCTCTATTCCCGGCGCGCAGCGTAGGGTGAGCGCACCCCACGCCTAGCCCGAAACGGTGGCCTCGTAGCTCTCGGGGGACTACGGGGCCGCTCCTGGAAATCGTCTAATCTGATCACGCATCAGGGTTCTCCGATCGCGATGCAGCCCCGCCCCCTCCCGGGCGGGGCATTTCTTTTGCCCGCCACCAATTCGAACGTGTGTTCGAACCGGGTTACTCTGAGGCGATGGGATCGAACCGACGCTACGCAGAGCACTACGACAAGCTCATGGAACGCCGCATCACCGAGGTCCTAATCCGCCCGAAACCCGTCACCCTGACAGACGCCGAGCTTGACACCGACAACGACCCCGTCGTCACGCCGAAAGAGCCCATGAGTGTTCGCGCGTGGACCCGCTACCGGAAACATCCGCGCGTATCGAGGGCCGCGCGATCGCGTGGACCAGCCGCGCCGTGCACATCGAATGGACCGACACTCAGGGCGCCACGCAGCGGGCGTGGGTGTGGTTATCCGCCGTCGACAAGATCTAGGAACACGAGATGCAATACGAACTCGCCCACCGACCCCGCATCGACCAGCCGGGGGAGCGGATCACCGTCAACGCGGCCGCGAGCGGCGCCGCGGTCACAGCTGCTCGAGCACAGATCCCGAAGGGCAACGTTCTGCTCTACGTGCGCGATCTAAGCACCGATCTGGGAGGCTAGCCGGCATGAGTGGCCTACTGCCCACAGAGAACGAACTCGACGTTGGAGAGCGTTACCTGCTCGCACCGATGGGGGTCGACGGGTTTGTGCTTCGCGCCGATGTCGACCGGTGGGAAGTGCACTTTGAGATCAGCGATGAACGCCGCACCTGGGTGCAGCGCGGACGCCCGGGCCGGTGGGAGGTGTGGTCAGCTGTCGCCGTTCCGCCAATGATCGTTGAGCAGTTCCAAACTGCGATACTCGCCGCGGTGAAACGCATCCCGGAACGCCACGAACTGCGGCGCCGGTTCGAAGAAGACTGACGACCTGAAGTCTTCGAGCTGTCCCAAACGAGCACCCCGCTAACGGGCTCGCCTCTCATTTCTCCTTCGTGCACGCTGCATAGGCCGATGCGGTGGGCGCGGTCAGCGCAATACCTATCGCAGGCGTTCTCCAAACGGGGCGGCTTTCCTATCCCCTTCGGAGCTCCGCGTGTTCCTTCAAATGTCGTCGCCGTATTGCACCGGCTCAACGGTGTCGGGGTAAACCGCCCGCGTTGTACGTGATCCGTTTTGAATCCTCGCGCGAATATCTTTCAGCGCGGCGGCCACGGCTTCGTCATTTTCAAGGTTGTCGTCGGGACTCACGTCAGAGGGAACAGCAACCAGTTCGCTCGACGCATCAAGTGTCATCGTCGCCTCAACCCGCTTGCCCGTCTCCGTGTAAGCCGGAACAACAACCGCTTCGGAATGAGTGTCACGATTTATCGAGGTCACAAGCTCAACCAGCGCAGCAGCAATGGCGTCCGTGGTCACAAAGGTCTTCGTCGCATACGTGATCTCTTGCATAATTCAACTCTCTCGATGCTCTTAACCCCAGGCAATGGGGTTGTCTACCGAAACCGCTCCGACTACAGCTAAGGCGGATACGCGTAACGCTTCAGATTGATCCCTGTGCAACACATCATGTGACGTGCTGTACATAAAAACGGCCAGCCGCGGATGTATCGGTTCTTGGACGACGTGCAACCCTGTCGAGGAGCTCGCACTGGCGGAGAGCGCTTCCCGCCAATGTAACCCCCCGCTCCGCGCCCGAAAGCGGAACTGGAGTCGCAACTCGACGTCGGATACACGTCGAATCACTCGCTTTTAGTCCTGTAACGCGTGGCCGCGCTACCCCGAGCTGGCACCATTCGTCGGCCGCTAGCTAATATCCAGAAAACGTGCTTCCCACAAAAACGCCGAGAGCGGGACCCCACTCGCTCATCTACTTCAGCGTTTCGGCACAGCGGGCTCTGATCGGAAACTGAAGCGATCATAAGTGCCCGGGATGATACTGCTGGCGATGACGTCTGTCAGCTGGGTTACTGAATATCTCAGCCAGACCTAGCGTGATTGAAGCCGGACAGCGGAGTTAGGAATGTCCCGTTCGGCACACACCACTGAATGGAAGGTTTCGCATGTTTTTTCACCGTCAAGAACTGCAACACAGCGCCACCCCCGATAAGCCAGACGCGCTTTTCGCCCGCAAACTCCAGGAGGTGCTGGGAGGTCAGTACGGTGAAATCACCGTCGCGATGCAGTACGGCTTCCAGGCGTGGAACTCGCACATCCCCGGAAAGTACCGCGACCTGCTTTACGGCATCGGCGCCGAGGAAATGGGCCACGTCGAGATGCTCGCCATCATGATCGCTCAGCTGCTCGAGAAGGCCCCCGCCGAGGAAACCGAGCGCGCCGTCAAGAACGACCCGACGCTCGCGGCCGTCATCGGCGGAACCGATGTGCAGCACGCCATCGTCGCCGGCGCGGGTGCTCGCCCGGTGGACAGCAACGGCAACCCGTGGCAGGGCAGCTACATCACGGCATCCGGCAATATGCTCGCCGACTTCACGGCCAACGCCAACGCCGAGATGCAGGGCCGCCTGCAGGTCGCGCGCCTCTACAACATGACCGACGACTCGGGTGTGAAGAGCCTGCTGTCGTTCCTGCTGGCCCGCGACACGATGCACCAGAACCAGTGGATCACGGCCGCGAAGGAGCTCGAGACCGATGGCCTCGAAATGCTGCCCGTGCCGAACAAGTTCCCCATCGACAAGGAGGAGCGCGACGTGTCCTACCAGTACCTCAACTTCTCGGACGGCCAGGCCGCCAAGGAAGGCTCCTGGGCTTCGGGCCCCACGCCCGACGGCCACGGCGAGTTCACCTACCACGACGGCCCCACGTCGAGCGTGCCCATGCCGCCGCCCACCACGCCGGACCCGACGCTCTACGGCACCATGCCCGACCCGGGCGGGCTCCACTCGAAGGCCAAGACGGCCGTCAAGGACGCCCTCCAGTAAGTCGCCACACACGGAAATACGACCCGCCGTACCCTGCGGTTACGTGACAGGGTATGGAAAAGGCCGCCGGACTCTCTCGGGTCCGGCGGCCTTTGTTTACGTCGATCGTTATGCGGAGGAGTACTTAGCGGTCGTGGTTCTCGTGACCGCGTGGTCCAGCCTTAGCGTTCCGGTTCCGGGACCGGAACCATGGTCCCGGTCGCATTCGCGGACGCGAGCAACTGCTCAACCCACTGCTTATTCAAATTCATCTGGGCCCGAGGAGAAGAAAACTCAAACCAAAGAGGGATTGCTGCATCCATCCACAAAGTCGATCGACCACTACCGTCGACGGCATCCCGATTCCACGACAACGTGAACGACTCACCTCGACGAAGCTTCGTTATGATTGCCAGCTTCATATGCGTGAGCAACCTGTCGTCAAAAGGAAACTCTTGGTTCAACCCATAACGCAAAACGCCCACCACACACATCCCTGCTTCAAGAATCGAGTGCGCACAAAACCGGCCGTCAAAAGCACCAGCGGTCGCGTCACATTTCAGCCAATTCTAACGGTGTGCGCGCCGAATGTTCAGGGATATAGACCGCTGCGACGCGGCATAGGCTGAACATCCGGAGCATGAGTGCTCTCCTGGATCGGCAGCCTGACCGAAAAGAGGGTGCCGCCACATGTGCTGTGGCGGCACCCTCTTTTCGGTGTGAGAAGTTACATCACCAGTGTTACGGCTTCGCCTGGTCCTGCACCGCGCCGCGAGCGTCCTGAGCGCTGCTCTTGACGTTCTCGGCTTCGTCGGTCGCCGTGCCCTTCACGTTCTGAGCGGCCTCCTGGGCGGTCTCCTGAACGGCGTGCGCGGCCTCCTGGGCCGGCTCCTTGAGGTCCTCGGCGATGCCCTTGGCGACGTCCTGGACTTCCTGCAGGGCGGGCGCTGCGGCGTCCTTTGCCTGCGAGGCCAGTTCTTTCTCCTTGTCGCTGGCGGGGATGAGGGATGCGGCGAGCAACCCCACACCGAAGGCGATCAGTCCGACGGCCAAGGGGTTGCCTTCGGCCTTGTGGACGGCCTTGTGCGAGGCGTCGGACAGGCTGCTGCCGGCACCCGACACCGAGCCGACGGCGGAGTCCTTGGCACCGAGGACCGAGTCGCGGGCGTCGGTGGCGACACCGAACACGCGGTCCTTCACGCCATCCACGCGGCCGCGCAGCTTCTCCTTCTCGCGGTCGACGATCTTCGAGGGGGTGACCTTGTCGGCGAGGGCGTCGACGTCGCTCCCCAGTTCGGAACGGGTGCGCTCGATGTTGGCCCGAATCTGGTCGGGATCAGAGGCGTCGTAGTGCATGCTCATCGGTTTTCCTCATTCTTCTTCAGGGTGTCCGGAATCTTCTTCAGCGAGTCGGCGGTCTGCGGCATGCCCTGCACATCCTTGAGCTTCTTGCGGCCCTGGAGGTAGAGGATGCCCGCGATGATCGCCCAGATGAGGGCGACGACCACGGCAGACCATCCGTTGTCGATCAGGTGACCGAGGCCCCACCACAGTGCGATGGAGAGGAAGAGCACGGCCATGAGTCCTGCGTAGCCGGCGCCTCCGAGCAGTCCAGCGCCCTTGCCGGCACGCGTCGCGGACTGCTTCAGTTCGGCCTTGGCGAGGTCGACTTCCTGGCGCATGAGCGCCGAGATGTCGCGCGACACCTCACCGAGCAGATCGCCGAGCGAGGTGTTCGCCGCTTTCTCTTCCGAGGGGGTGTGCTGCGGATCCGTCATAGCCGGCGCCCGTCGTCGATGGTCGGGTCGTAGGCGGGCGCCGAGACGGGCGGGAAGTCGCCGTCGAGCGTGGGCGTGCCGTCGGTGTAGGCGGGGGATGCCTCGCCGTAGACGTCGTCGGGCGACGCGGGAACGGGCGGCACCGGGGGAACCGGCGTCACGGGCACGGCCGGAGCGGCGTGCGCGGGGGCGCTCGTCGAGGCGCCCGGTGTGCCGGTGGTGCTCGACGCACTCGACGCCGCGGCCTCCTTCTCGTCCTTCGCTTCGCTCGTCAGGCTGCGCACGAGGCGACCGGCCACGAGGCCCGCGACGGCCGAGACGGCGATGAAGGTGCCGGGCTTGCGGCGGGCGTAGTTCTTCACCTCGGTGAGCAGCGAACCCGGGTCGCGCTCGTCGAGCCAGGAGGCGATGCCGCTGGTGCGCGAGGCCACCTGCGAGACGAGGTCCGTGGCGACACCGGGCTGATCGGATGCCTGAGCCATGCGGTTCAGCTCATCGCCGATGCTGCGCAGCCCCTCGGCGACGCGGCCCTGCTGCACGCCGGCCTGCTCGTGCAGCTGGGTGCGGGCCTCCTCGTAGAGCGCCTGCGCCTGCTTCTTGGTCTCACCCGCGACCTTGGATGCTTCGTCCTTGGCCGTTCCGGCCACGTTCTTGGCGGAGTCGGCCGCGTCGTGTCCGACCTGGCTCGCCTGTTCCTTCGCGGCACCGGCTACGTCTTTGGCCGTGTCGGCGACGCCGCTCGTGGAGTTCTGGTCCTCCGGCGGATTCGTCGGAGTGTAAACGTCGGTCATGGTTATCCTTCCGTGACGTCTGATGCATGGCCCCCGACTGGGGGTCGAGGGCAACGTGTGATGACGATTCTGGAAGGTGCCGGCCATGTCTCACAATCCCCTTATAGCGGCAGTGATTTCCCCATATCATCCGGCCTTCAAACCGGCGCATAGCCCTATCATCTGCTTGCTATCAGACCAGCGTGGAACGCCCGACCAGGGTGAGTATCCAGCGCGCGGCGGGGCATCTACGCCTACTCATATCCTCACGAGAAAGAACCGAGAAAGCCTCAAAATGACTTCCCGCTATCCGGCTACGGTTCGAAAGTGATCAATGTCAAGAGGTGTCCTGCATGCCGCGACGCCCCGACCTGGTACCAGTAGGGTTGTCCTGTTTCGCCGGTAAACGCACAACACCCGGGCGGCATCTACGCAGCTGCTCGCCCAACGAAATCGGCCGACCAATGTCGACGCATTATGAATGCGCATGAGCAGTAGGAAAAGCGCGAAACCAGCCGCTCCACCGACCACGTTGAAAATGAAATCGTCGACGTCGGCAATATGGCCTCCGCCGGCAAACCGCTGCGCCGCCAGCTGCCCGGATTCGATCGCAAGGCTCACGCCGGCGGTATTGATCCGCACCATTCGCAATGACGGTTGGGCGAGCAACAAAGGGATCAGCAAGCCGAGTGGCAGGAAAACCGCGATATTCGTCAGCGCATCCCCGACCTCGTCGTCGACGAAGGGGATGAGCGCGAGGGCAGGGGTTCAAGCTCGCCACCGCGGGGTGCGTCAACGAAGACCGGGAAGATGTTCGCCACAATTCCAGCCGCATAAACCGAGAGAGCAGCGGCGACAGCCCCCCCGCGGGCTGAGATGAAGCGGCTCGCTCGGAGCCAAATCAGCATGCACACGAAGGCGAATTCCCCAACATGCCCCCGTTCTCATTAACGGGGACATGCCATAGCGGAAGGTGCGGGATTTGAACCCACGATGAGTCGCCTCAACCACGAAAACTTGGTTCGCGGACATTAAGCCGGACTCTGTCAACCTCGTCCACAGGCTACGCCCCCGAAGATGTGTGAGCACACAGACTTCTGGTCGCAGCCCAACACAGCACGGTGCATCTTGATCTCTCACCTATTCTCGTGACCCAGAGACCCGAGGAGTGTCATACCGCCGGGAGCCCCTGATCAGTGGCGATGCCGCATCTTCTGCTCAACCCGGAAAAGCATTACCTGATTTTCTTCCAGCCCCGTGAACGCGTCCCTCATGGTGACAGCTGCAGGGCTCCGCGCCGAAGTGTCATCGTTTGCGGCGGACGGCCGGCGATCCACAGTTGAAGAACCCACCTGGACAATCTAATAGCCGACTGTCACCGCCATAACAAAAGATCACGTGCCGACGGCGATATCTTGTCCGGTTCCGTGCGCGTCACCATGTGTCCAAGGACCGGATCTGTAGAGCTGCGCCGTGGAAAGACCTCAACCGAACGCCCTTCCCAACGCAGCGTCAACACACGCGCGGAAAACGATATCCGGACGTGGATGGGGTGATCGAGCGATACGCGGAAGCGGTGTGCGCGGCGGCGCACAATCAAAGCCATACGTTCTCGAAGCATGCACCTCGAAGTTCCAGACGACGCGCGTGCCGACCCGCTCTCAGCGCTTGCCGTGTTCCCGTAAGTTGTGGGGCAACGGGTTCTCGAGCTCGCAGAAACGGGGGCGAAGTGGTCAAGTCGAAACGTGGTGGCATCGCTGTGGTACTGATGTGCATCACCGTGTTGGTGTTGACGGGATGTTTCCCGGTAATCGGTTCGCCGACGACGAGCACAAATAGGTTTGAGCGCGACAAATACGGGGTCCTCCATATTGGCCCTGAACCGACAGCCCGCATCTACGACAACGGCGTCGCAGTATGGGACCTCACAGTGCCGCCGAGCGCCGCAGCCTTCGGCATCGAGGTCGATCCCGCTCATTCGCAGAGCGTGGGGGCCTACAGTGCAGAATCAGCCGAGGGCCATCCCGTGCGCTTGATCCTGCCCGAGGGGCGCAGCGTGCAAGTCATGGCCTCGGCCGTGATATTCGATCTCACCGATAATACGGAGGCGATCACTTCCAGAAAATCAGGCGAAGTCACCGTGCCAGAAGGACGCCTCTTTACCCTCCAGGTCAACGTTCTCTCCGGCGAAGGCCCAAAAAAAGGCCGCGAAGCCTACCGCGCGGTGCTCGAGCAACTGGGCCTACCTATGGACAGCCTTCATGAACTAGATGCGAAGATCACGAACGCGGCAAACGCCGACCCTATCGAAGATCCCGCCCGCGCGAGCGTAGGGGAATCAGCACCCGCGGCGGGCGGACTGAACTTCGGCGTCAGTACCTCGTTCCCCCAAACGACAAAAGAAATGCCATTCGCGCTTCGTCTGACCGGCCTATGGGACCCAGCACCAATTCCATCAATAGACACGGCTGAGGATTAATCTTGCCGCACGTACCCTGAAGCGCACGAACACGGTCTCTGCCACAAAAGGTACTAAGACAATGAACGACACCGCTCGCACACCGCCGCTGGATCAGTCGTACTACCGTGCGCCCTACACGGCCGCCCTCGCCCGTTTTTTCCGCAAGTACGCGACCTTCCGCGGTCGTGCCAGCCGCAGCGAGTACTGGTGGTGGATGGTCACTAGTTGGCTCGTCGCCGTCATCCTCAACACCGCCAGTGGCCTTGTCACCGGCAACTGGAACGTCGATACCTTCCGGTACATCCTGGCCCTCAGTTTCCACGCGGACCTTTTCGCCTGGGCCGGCGTCCTGTTTTCGCTAGCGACTGTCATCCCTGCACTCGCCGTCACTTGGAGACGCCTTCACGACACCAATCACCGCGGTGGATGGTTTTTCATCGCTTTTATTCCGGTACTCGGGTGGATTGCACTCCTCGTTCTCACTCTCACCCGGCCCAATACCGACGGCGTCCGGTTCGATACCGACTGATCGAGGCAGTGAAGCGGCCGCTGAGTTCGAAGCCCACAAGGTTAGAAAGCGCATTTCGAAACGTCACGAGCTGTGGCGCCGATTCGGCTCGGCGTAGGTGCTGTCACCGAGGTTTCAGACGTCCGTCCAGCTGATCCATTCGAGATCGCTGATGACGTCGGATTCGAGGTCTGTCGTTTCCGGTTCGGAGTCAGGCTCTTCGTACAGCATGACCGAGCTTGCTGGTGTGATGAGGACGCTGACGGGGCTTTGGAGTGAGCGGGGAATGTCGACAAACGCGCCGCCGGTGTGTGCGGCGCTCTGAATCTCCTGTTTCAAGGAGTCGCCATCAACGCCTTCGGGTAGAACAAACCTCGAATTATTCACGTTCACAAACATGCGCTGCATCGTGTCCCCTTTCCGATTTAGAAAGGATAAGAAGCGATCCGTTAGCCGTGAAGCCGGTTGACCCTAAGAAGCCGTTGACCTAGGGCCGGGCTGCAGATGGATAGCGACGTTGGGTTAGCGGGGTTCCGGTTCAGGCACGGGAACCATGTTCCCGGTTGTGTTCGCTGACGCGAGTAGCTGCTCAACCCACTGCTTATTCAGATTCATTTGGGCGCGCGGTGACGAGAACTCGAACTGCAGCGGGATCGCGGCGTCGATCCACAACGTCGACCGGCCACTACCGAGGGCGGGTTCTCGGTCCCATGACAGGGTGAAGGATTCACCGCGGCGAAGTTTCGTCACGATCGCCAGCTTCATATGAGTTAGTAACCTGTCGTCAAATGGAAACGCCTCGTTGGACCCGTACCGCAAAACGCCCATCACACATCCCTGCTGAAGAATCGGGTGAGCAGACGAGCCGGCCGTGCATGGCGCCTGCGGTCGCGTCACATATCGATCAAGTCTAACTTCCGGCGCCGCCACATCTGGGGAAAAACTGACTTTCGCGGGCTCTGCGGTAGATGGCCGGTCAGCCGGGTGATGTGGGAGAAGCGATTCGGCAAAGAACGATTGACGCCCCTCGAGCGAGTCTGTGAGACGCAGGTTCGAGGGGCGTTGTCTAGACGAGTTCTTCGTCGATGTGGCTCCCGATGGTGTGGTCGGGGCCTGTGAATTCGTACGACCGGGGGGCGATGTCACCGGTTTCCTCGTCCACGTTTATGTCGGCAACCGTGATTCCGATTCCCGGGGTGATGAGAAGGGCGACGGGTTGAGGTTTTCCCTCGCCGGAGTTGACCTCTAGCCAGAACGGTTTGGCGCTGGCGAGGCCTTCTTCGATTTCTATGCGAACGGCTTCTGCGGTGGTGTGGGGCAGGGTGTAAGAGTTGCCCAGGTATTCGATATCGACGCGCTTCATAGTGTGAGCCTTTTTCAGATCGGTTCGGACGTGATTCGGAGACCAGCGGGTGAGTTGGAACTCAGCGCGAGTTCGTCGACCCACCGTTTGTTGATTTCCGGCGGGCGTCCGCCGAGGAATTTGTACACGAGCGAGATGGTGGGGTGCATCCACACGGTGGTGCGTCCGTCACCGATGGCGGCGTCGTCGCGCCAGGAGAAAGCGAATGCTTCTCCGCGCCGCAGCTTCGCGGTAATGACGATTTGTAGGTGCGCGAGCGTCCGATCATCGAAATCGACGACGAGAGATGCGTCGTAGGTCATTTTCCCCATAGGGGTGCCTCTTTTCTTTCCTGGCGAAGGGCTAACAATCCTCGCCGCAGAACAGAAAAGCAATTTGACCGGCCCAAATTTGCGGCTACAGGTCTTTCGGGTTCTATGTAACAAGGCCCCGGCCGCACATGCAGGCGTGCAGCCGAGGCCTCATAATCACATTCCGCCAGGAAAGCGACCGTAATAACGGTAGTAGGAACCGTTTGACTTCAGTTAGCGGTGCCTGCGCATTACGGATACTCCACCAGCGGGTCGCGCTACGTTAGCGGGCCCGCGGCCGCGCTACCTTGTCACGCCGGCGTGCCGAACCTCAAACCCAAAAGTAGGTTCTAGAGAGGGTTGATGAGATCAGGGTCGTCGCCAGTGACAGGGCCGACCTGGTGGAACTGCAGGCTGGCCGCAACGGGTGTCGCAGCCTCCACTGCGGCGTCGACGAGCGCCTGGTCACCAACAGTGCCGGCGTCCAGCCAGATGTCGTGGAGATGTCGGGGGAGGGTGACGGGTGTGCGGTCATGAATGTTCTGAAGATCGCCGACCGCTTCACGCGTCAGGATCGTGGCCGTGAGTATCCAGTCATCGTCAGTGCCGCCCGGTGGGCGCCACCAGGTGTAGAGGCCGGCGAACGCGATCAGCTGTGCCGGGTCGTAAATGAAGTACGGCGTCTTCGTCTTCCCGACCGTCTTCCACTCGTAGTAACCGGTGGCGGGAATGATCGCACGCTTCGATCTCACCGACGCTTTGAACGTCGTCTTCTCGGCGGCTGTCTCGGAGCGGGCGTTGAACGTTGGGTATTTCAGCTTGGGCTCTTTCGCCCATTGCGGGAGAAGTGACCACCGGCCCTGCTCGAGCCGGTAGCGAGCCTCGGCCTCACCTTTCGCGGACTGCAACACGACGGGGATCTGCTGCGTAGGTTTGATATTCCATGCCGGCGCGAGCTTGTAGGCGTCGAGCTCGTCGACGTCGAAATAGGAACCTAGCTCTTCACCGGAGGAGCTGACCGCAAAACGACCACACATAGGGCCAGCCTATGTGCCGGACTGATCGCCTCACGGCCCGGAGTCACTGAGGTGGCACAGGTGGCTCAGGTTTCCTCTTCGTCAAAACTTTGAGTACTCGAAACGCTCGCTCGCTCCTTTCGGCGTTCGAGAACGTCGCTACGCATGCCACAAGTGAAATCAACACGAGATATCCCACCGCAATGATGCCCGTGAGGTTGAGGGCTGAAGTGAGGGGTGAAAAAATGCAACCAGGTCAAACACCGTGTCTCCAACAACTGGCGCAAACCCCCCACCCGCTTGGCGCCGGTCTTGAATGACGGGTCTACCAGGGCACTTTCGGCGCGGATCTCTCCGTATGTTTCAGCCTGCGGATGATCGGTGTTCCGACGCGTGGGGAGGCCGGACGAGCATCGAACAAGGATGAAACTGCCGCATCATTTCGGGCCGGTTTCCCCGGCGCCGGAAATGACATTTTTTTATTTTGCCCATCCGTGGTGTGGAGGGCGGCCGGACCGCCATCCCATTAAACGGGATTAGATCCTGCACCGGAGTAGACACGTGCAGTGAGATCCGCTCCCGGGGACATCTGACCGCTATGGCCTATTACCCGAGAAGGCTGCCTCGAACTGGAGAGGTGCTATTCCACTTTAAGTATAGCGCACAAGATACCGACCAGTTTGGAACACTGTCCGTTAGGGGATGCTTTACGGCACGGTTTCACTGTGAAACACGGTCGTGCGGAGTATTTCCCGGTTCGACGTGAAGGGCCCGCCGGTTCCTTACTCAGCTACGCTCGCGGTTGTGATTGCTGAAGAGGAGACTGTCATCCACGTGACGCCGAATGCTCCGTGGCTTCCCCGCCACGGCCGGGCCGAAGTGGTTCGTCGAAGTATCCCGCCCATGCCCATGTGCGTCGCGAGGCTCCTGCTCCGCCAGGGCGACCAGATCTTCTGTGTGCCCCGGTCGGAAACGGGACGGCTCGATCTTCCAATGCGCGTGGTTGAGCCGAATGATCCCACCGGCTTGATCGCAATCACTGAACTTGCCGAGCAGGTAACCGGCCACGGGACTGGCCTCGTCTTTGCTGGGGCAGTAAGGAACGTCGTCGAATCACGCCAAGACGACTACGCCTGGCCGACGCCGCACGCACACTTCGGCGTATGGGTCTCGGAGAACAT
>NZ_MTQL01000006.1 GCF_001984125.1 Leifsonia sp. ALI-44-B
TCTCAGCGCCGATGGTACTGCAGGGGGGACCCTGTGGGAGAGTAGGACACCGCCGGACTTAACATTGAAAATGGCCACCCAACGTTTGGGTGGCCATTTTCGCTTTAACACCACCAGATAAGACAAACTGGTACTTACACCTCAACAGCGACCACACCACCTCGGGAGAGAGCTATGTCCGATAACACAGACAACGAGCGACGAAACGATCGCACCAACCGAGGAGACGGCGAGCGACGCGCGGGCGGCGAACGCCACGGCGGCAACGCCGGTGGTCGATCTGGCGCATATGGCACGGGCAATGGGGCCCGCGGCGAAAACAACGCCGGTCGGGGTGGGTACGGTGCCACAGGCCGCGATAGTCAGCGCAACGACCGGTCGAGCGGTTCGGGCGGTCGGGACGGTCAGCGAGGCGAGCGTTCTTACGGAGCGCCACGTGACAATGGTCGAAGTGAACGCCCGTCCGGGGGAGCCGGGCGTGATGGACAACGTTCGGAACGTTCTTCCGGCGCGGGCCGAGGCGGAGAGCGCAACGAACGGTACTCGGGCGGTCAGGGCGCGCCCCGATCATCCGACCGCCCTTCGTGGGGTGACCGCGATGGTCAACGCGGGGGTCGTTCGCACAACGGTTCGGACGGGAATCGGTCCTCTGGCGGAAACGGCGCCGGGCAGGGTTCAGGTCGGCCGAACGGTGCCGGACGTGACGGCGCTGGTGCCGGTCGCTCCTACGGCGAACGTGGCGGGCAGGGCACTGGCCGCACGTTCGGCGACCGCGACGGTCAGGGTGCGGGACGGAGCTACGGAAGCGGCTCGCGTGACGGTGGGCGCGGTGAGCGTTCGTATGGCGGCGGTGCACGTGACGGTGGCGGTGCTCGTGACGGGCAGCGCGGTGAACGTTCATACGGTGGCGGCGGACGTGACGGGCAACGCGAAGAGCGGCCCTACAGTGGCGGCTCGCGTGACGGTGGACGCGGTGAGCGCTCGTACGGCGGCGGCGGACGTGACGGTCAGCGCGCTGGAGGCTCGTTTGGTGCCGGTCGTGATGGTCAGCGCGCAGGGGGCGACCGCGACGGTCAGCGTCCCGCTCGCTCGAGCGGTGCACGAGACGGCGACCGCGGACCACGTTCATTTGGTGGTGCTCGCGAGGGGGAACGCTCCGAGCGTTCGTTCGGTGGCGGCGCACGAGGGGGAAGCGGAGAGCAGCGTGGCGGTGACCGTTTCCCCCGTCGCGACGACCGGGGCGGGCGCGATGACGCGCGGCGTTCCGATCGTCCGAGCTATGGTGACCGCGACGGTGGACGTGGGCGCGACGATCGTGGCCGGGGGAAAGACTCCCTGTGGACTCGGGACGGGCGCCCCGCGCGTGGCGACCGCGATGCACGTGCCCAGGAAGAGGAGCTGACCGAAGAGCAGAGAATGGCTCGGGAGCTGCGCTCGGTTCGTACCCGGCACGATGACCCCGACATCCCGGACAGCGTGAAGCCCGACGATCTCGACCGGGTTGCTCGGAACGAATTGAAGACGCTGACCAAGGAGAACGCGGAGTGGGTTGCGCGTCATCTGGTCATGGCCGCAACGCTGATTGACGATGACCCGACGCGCGCTCACCAGCACGCCTTGTCGGCAGCACGTCGAGCCGGTCGCATCGGTGTCGTGCGCGAAACGCTCGCGATCACCGCGTACGAGACGGGCGACTATGCCCTCGCGTTGCGCGAACTGCGCACGTATCGACGAATCACGGGGTCGAACGACCAGTTGCCCCTCATGGTGGACTCCGAGCGTGGCGTGGGGCGTCCGGAGCGGGCGCTCGAGCTCGGGCGCACGGTAGATCGTGCGTCGCTGTCGCCGGCTGTGCGCGTGGCACTGTCGATCGCGATGTCGGGTGCTCGTCTCGACCTGGGCCAGTCCGATATGGCTCTGGCCGAGTTGCAGATTCCGGAACTGGACCCCAACAAGGCGTTCGAGTGGAGCCCCGAACTGTTCGCGGCCTACGCCGAGGTTCTGGGCGAGCTGGAACGTAGCGACGAGGCTGCGGTGTGGCGGAAGCGCGCGATCGTGGCCGCCGAAGTTCTGGACGAGCGTAACGGTGTGTTCGAGTCCGAGACGATGGACGTGTACGAGGAAGAGCTTGACGGTGACGAGGAGGACCTCGACAACGAGCAACTCGGCGACGACGAACTCGGCGATGAGGAAGAACTCGACGGTGATGAGAAAGAGCTCGACGGCGACGCGGAGGAACGCGACGACGAGCAACTCGGCGACGACGAACTCGACGGCGACCACGACTCTGTGGACGAGGACCGTTCCGAGGGCGTCGAAGCGGTCGTTGACATGCAGGGCGCGGACGACGAGTCTGGCGCTGCTGAAACGGGCTCTGAAGCATCCGTGGGCGTGCCGCCCGTGAGTGATGAGGATGATCTGTCGGAGGCGGGGGAGCCCGTCGCCGTGAGCGCGAACGATGCGTCTTACGTCGACGAGAGCGAAGACGACCTGAGCGCGGATGACCTGCGCGACGTTCATGACGGTGACGTTGAGGGCAGCGTTGTCGACGCCGCGGGCGAGAAGGATGAGCGTCGTGCTGAGAAGGAAGACTAAGGCTGTGCGGGCTCCGCTGGATGGGGTTGACGTTGTGCTGGCCGATCTCGACGGGGTCGTGTATGCCGGGGCTGGTGCCATCCCGCACGCTGTCGAGAGTTTGAATCGAGCCGCTGAAACCGTGCGCGTGGGGTACATCACGAACAATGCGTCCCGGACCGATGCGACTGTCGCCGGGCACTTGAACGAGTTGGGGCTGCACGTTGCTCCCGAGGAGATCGTGACCAGCCCTCAAGCCGCTGTGCGGTTGCTCGCTGGGACGGTCGAGCCCGGAGCGACGATTCTCGTCGTCGGCGGCGACGGGTTGGTGCGTGAGATCGAGAAGGCCGGTTATCGCGTGACGCGGTCGGCCGAGGATTCGCCCGCGGCCGTGATGCAGGGATTCGCCCCCGAGGTGGGATGGACCCAGCTGGCCGAGGCCGCCTTCGCTCTGCAACGCGACGAGAAGCTGCCCTGGATCGCGACCAACACGGACTGGACGATTCCTCAGGCACGGGGCATTGCTCCGGGCAACGGAACGCTCGTGTCCGCTGTGCACACCGCCATCGGGCGGCTCGCCGTCGTTGCCGGCAAGCCGGAGGTTTCGATCTTCGAGGAAGCCAAGGTACGTTTCGCGGCGACCAAGCCGTTGTTCATCGGCGATCGTCTCGACACCGACATCCTGGGCGCCAACCGGGCGGGGATCGATTCCGTGCTCGTTTTGACCGGCATCGACAAGGCGAAGCATGTGTTGGCGGCGGACAAGTTCTCGCGGCCGACGTACATCCTCGAGGATCTGCGGCAGCTGCATGAGCCCTATCCGGAGACGCGACTGTCGAAGGATGGCCAGACGGCGACGGTGGGCTCGGCGACCGTGTCGATCGAGGGCAACGATGTCGTGATCGTCGGCGAGGGCGATGGCGGGATCGACCTGCTGCGAGCCGCGTGTCAGGCGATCTGGTCGTCGGGGCGCGCGATCTACGGTTTGAACGTGCCGGAGCGGTTGTACGCCTGACAGCAGTCCGACCTGTCTCGGCGGCGAGGGCTCGCGGTGGTCGTGCCGTCGTCGAGGCGGCGGGCTGGTTGGACGCAGTCGGGAAGGCCTGGCGGTCACAAGCAGTCGGCATGGGCGCGCGGTCACCTGCCGTGGGGATGGCCGGGCGCCCATCCGCTGTCGGGATGGCGGCCGAACGTGACGGGGACTGTTGCGGGCGGGCGGGCGCGGACGGCGGTTCTCCACAGCGCTGAGAGCTGAAATCTGTCCACAGGCGGGCTGCTGCGGCATCCGGATGGGGCGGAAGAGCTACGCTGTTGAGTGTGATGGAGACCAACGAAACCCGCGATGACGATGGACTCGTGTCGCGCCTTCGTTTGATCGAAGACCGGCCCCTGGAAGACCGTGCCGGTGCTTACGCCGCCGTGCACGAGGAGCTGCGCGCAGTGCTCGAAGGGGGCGATTCTCCCGCCGGCGGGGGAGCGTCATGACCGAGCGGCTCGACGTCGCGTTGGTAACGAGAGGACTCGTGCGTTCACGCACTCAGGCAGCCCAGGTGATCAGCAACGGGCTCGTCTCGGTGAGCGGCGCGACCATCCTGCGTGCCTCGCACAAGGTGGCAGAAGCCGACGACGTGACCGTCGATGGCATCGATCATTACGTGAGCCGAGCGGCGCACAAGTTGCTCGCGGCGTTGGACGTGTTCGGTGTCGACGTGGCCGGACGATCGGCGCTGGATGTCGGCGCATCGACGGGTGGTTTCACGCAGGTCCTGCTGGAACGCGGAGCTCGCTCGGTCATCGCTCTCGACGTGGGTCACGGTCAACTCGCAGAAACCATTCGGCAAGACCCTCGCGTGACCGTCGTAGAGGGGTTCAACGCCCGCGAGCTGTCGGCCGAGGCCGTCGAGAAGATGGCCCCCGATGACGAACGGCCCTCGGTGGTCGTCGGCGACGTGTCATTCATTTCGCTGACCCATCTGCTCGGGCCGATAGTTCGCAGCGTGAGCGAAGACGCCGACCTGTTGTTGCTGGTGAAGCCCCAATTCGAAGTGGGTCGCGAGAGCATCCGAGAGGGTGTCGTCCACCGGCCCGCGCTGCGCGAACGTGCCGTGTGCGACGTGCTCTGGGCCGCCTGGGATGAGGGGCTCGGCACCGTGGGCGTGGCTGAATCGCCTCTCGTCGGCAACCACGGCAACCATGAGTACCTGATCTGGCTGCGCCGTGTCGAGGCCCCGCGTCGTTCAGGTGTTGTCGCCCAGAATCCGACAGAATGGTTGGAACGCATAGCAACCATGACAGGAGTGTGAACGCGTGACCGACGCTTCTGAGCGGTACATCCTCGTGGTGTCGCACACCGGCCGAGCCGATTCGATCGACGCCGCCGTGCAGGTGGTCGAACAGTTGCGCGCCGCCGACATCACGCCCGTCCTTTTCGCCGCTGAACGAGACGACATTCTGGAGCGTGTGCCCGACCTGGGATACGTGGCCATCCTTGACCACGACATCGTTCCGTCCGAACTCGAGCTCGTCATCGTGTTGGGTGGCGACGGAACCATCTTGCGCGCGGCCGAGATCGTGCGCGGGTACTCAGCGCCCCTGCTCGGTGTGAACCTCGGACACGTCGGCTTCCTCGCCGAAAGTGAACGCGACGATCTGGCGGATGCCGTGAAACGCGCCGTCGCCCGCGATTACCTCGTCGAGGAGCGGATGACGCTCTCGGTGCGGGTCAAGGTGGGCGACGAGGTCGTCTACAGCAGCTGGGCGCTCAACGAGGCGACGGTCGAGAAGGCGAGCCGCGAACGCATGCTCGAGGTCGTCATCGAAGTCGACGGGCGCCCCCTGTCCTCCTTCGGCTGCGACGGCGTCGTCGTGTCGACGCCTACCGGCTCCACCGCCTACGGTTTCTCGGCGGGCGGGCCCATTGTTTGGCCGACCGTCGAGGCGATCACGCTCGTTCCCCTGAGCGCGCACGCCCTCTTCGCTCGTCCCATCGTCGTCGGCCCCGACTCGCCCCTCGCCATCGAGGTGCTCGAGCGCACCGACGGCACGGGCGTGCTGTGGTGTGACGGGCGGCGCACCCACGACCTGGCTCCCGGAGCGCGTGTCGTCGTGCGCAGGTCATCGACGCCGGTGCGACTGGCGCGACTGCACCAGGGCCCCTTCACCGATCGACTCGTCAACAAATTCGAACTCCCCGTGACCGGATGGCGGGGGCCGGCCTAACGTGATCGAGGAAATCGACATCCGTGACCTCGGAGTCATCGCGCGGGCAACACTGCCGCTCGGCCCCGGGTTCACGGCCATCACCGGTGAGACCGGCGCGGGCAAGACCATGGTGGTCACGGCGCTCGGGCTGTTGTTGGGCGAACGGTCCGACAGCGGTGTCGTGCGGTCGGGTGCGAAACAGGCCAGCACGCAGGGGCGGTGGCTCGTGGCATCCACGGGGCCCGTCGCCGAACGCGTGCGGGAAGCGGGCGGCGAGCTCGACGACATCGACGGTGGACGCGCGGAGTTGTTGCTGGGACGTAGCGTGTCAGCCGAAGGGCGCAGTCGAGCGACCGTCGGTGGGCAAGGGGCTCCCGTCGGCGTACTCGCCGAGGTCGGAGCGCAACTCGTGGTGGTGCACGGGCAGTCCGAGCAGATCCGGCTGAAATCCGTGGCGGCGCAGAGGCAAGCACTCGACCGCTACGCCGGCGCGGGATTGCACACCGTGCTCGATGAGTATCGACACGTCTATCGACGGCTCAACGCCAACAGGCAAGAGTTGGATCTCATCGTCGACGAGCACGATCGTCGGCAACGAGAGGCCGACGACCTGCGGCTGGCCATCGCCGAGATCGAGGCCGCCGCGCCGCAGCCGGGCGAAGACGCCCAGTTGACCGAACGCGCGGAACGGCTGACGAACCGGGAAGAGCTGCGCATCGCCGCGGCATCCGCTCGGGAGAGCCTGTCGGCCGAGACGATCGACGCCGTCGACGTCGTGGCGTTGGTCGATGGGGCGCGGCGAGAGCTCGAACGCGCCTCGGCCCACGACAGCGAACTGGCGGCCCTTGCGAGCCAGATCGAGGGCATCAGTTTTCAGGTGAGCGAGATCGCCGGCGAGCTGTCGAGCTACCTGGCCGGGCTCGACGAGGACGGGGCGCGCGAACTCGAGATCATTCAGGAGCGGCGCGCCGAACTGAACAGCATCGTGCGTAAGTATGGGCCGTCGCTCGAAGACGCCCTGGCGCTGCTCGAGACCGGCAGCGCACGGTTGCTCGAACTCGACAGCGACGATGAGCGCATCGAACAACTGCGGAACGACATCGCCGAAGACCAGCAGATCGCCGACGCGTTGGCCGGCCAGCTCAGCGCGCTGCGCCGAGATGCCGCTGCCGCGCTCGGAAAAGCCGTGAGCGATGAGCTCAGCGCTCTGGCCATGGCCGGGGCTCAGTTGGTGGTCGATGTGACGCCCACCGACGACCTCGGGCCCGACGGGCGAGACGCAGTGGCCATACTTCTCAAGCCGCATTCGGGAACCGAGCCGCGGCCCATCGCGCGCGGCGCATCGGGAGGTGAGCTCTCCCGGGTGATGCTGGCCCTCGAGGTCGTGATCGCCGGGACCGACCCCGTGCCGACATTCGTCTTCGACGAGGTCGACGCCGGAGTCGGCGGAGCCGCCGCGATCGAGATCGGGCGGCGGCTGCAGGAGCTGTCCCGGACGTCGCAGGTGATCGTCGTGACGCACCTGGCCCAGGTGGCGGCATTCGCGCAGAACCACTTGAGCGTCGTGAAGGGCAGCGACGGCTCTGTCACGGCGTCGAGCGTTCGGCAGCTCGAGGGTGACGAGCGCGCGGCCGAGATGGCCCGCCTGCTGTCCGGGTTGGCCGACTCCGAGAGCGGACTCGCACATGCGCGAGAGCTTCTCGAGATGGCGCACGCCGCGACTGCATAGCGGGCCGGCGGTTGTAGAACGCAGACCGGCGAGCGGCCACTGAAGACTGCAGAACGCCGACCGAACCGACGACCCGCGAATGGCGACCGGCACTGCGGGCCGCAGGCTGTACCGACGACCGAGGACCGACGCTCGACGACCGAGGACCGAGGAATGTCGGCTGCAGGGCGACGATTGCGGCAGGGGACGGCGGCCGCGGACCATGTTTTCGGCGGCAACTGAGGCCGCGTGACCCGAACCGGGGGAGTGGACGGTATCGGCGGCGGCCGGTCGATGATATTGTTGAAGCCCGTGGTGAATAAAACTAACGCGGGCACATCGAACGGCATTACCAAGCACATTTTCGTGACGGGTGGTGTCGTTTCTTCATTGGGTAAAGGGTTGACCGCAGCGAGTCTCGGCAACCTGCTCACGGCGCGGGGACTGCGTGTCGTCATGCAGAAACTCGACCCCTATCTGAACGTCGACCCGGGAACGATGAACCCGTTCCAGCACGGCGAAGTGTTCGTGACCGACGACGGCGCCGAAACCGACCTCGACATCGGGCACTACGAGCGCTTCCTCGACATCAACCTCAACCAGGCCGCCAACGTGACGACCGGTCAGATCTACTCGACCGTCATCGCCAAGGAGCGCCGCGGCGAATACCTGGGCGACACGGTTCAGGTCATCCCGCACATCACCGACGAGATCAAGCGCCGCATGCGGCTGCAAGCCACCGAGCCCGCCGCCCCCGGCGAGCCGCTGCCCGACGTCATCATCACCGAGATCGGCGGAACGGTCGGCGACATCGAGTCGCAGCCGTTCATCGAATCGGCCCGCCAGATTCGCCACGAGCTCGGCCGCGCGAACTGCTTCTTCGTGCACGTGTCCCTCGTGCCCTACATGGGCGCATCGGGCGAACAGAAGACCAAGCCCACGCAACACTCCGTTGCCGCCCTGCGCTCGATCGGCATCCAGCCCGACGCGCTCGTGCTGCGCAGCGACCGCCCCGTCTCGGACAGCAACAAGAAGAAGATCGCGCTCATGTGCGACGTCGACGAGGACGCCGTGGTGAACGCCATCGACGTGCCCTCGATCTATGACATCCCGACCATGCTGCACGACCAGAACCTCGACAGCTACATCATCGAGCACCTGGGCCTGCAGACGAACAACGTGGACTGGTCCGGCTGGGCCGACCTCATGAAGGCCGTGCACGAGCCCAAGCACGAGGTCACCATCGGGCTCGTCGGCAAGTACATCGACCTGCCCGACGCCTACCTCTCGGTCACCGAGGCCCTCAAGGCCGGCGGTTTCGCGCACGACACCAAGGTGAAGCTGCAGTGGATCCCGTCCGACGAATGCGAGACGACGGATGGCGCCGCCAAGGCCCTGGCCGACGTCGACGGCATCTGCGTGCCCGGCGGCTTCGGCATCCGCGGCATCGAGGGCAAGCTCGGCGCGCTGAACTTCGCGCGCAAGCAGGGCATCCCCGTGCTCGGACTGTGCCTCGGACTGCAGTGCATGGTCATCGAATACGCCCGCAATGAGGCCGGTCTCGCCGGAGCCTCATCGTCGGAGTTCGACCCCGACACGCAGTTCCCCGTCATCGCGACCATGGCCGAACAGGTCGAGATCATCGCGGGCGGCGACCTGGGCGGCACCATGCGCCTCGGCCTCTACCCCGCCGCGCTCACGGCCGGTTCGATCGTCGCCGACGTCTACGGCTCGACCGAGATCTCGGAACGCCACCGCCACCGCTACGAGGTCAACAACCAGTACCGCCAGCAGATCGAAGACGCCGGCCTGGTCTTCTCGGGCACGAGCCCCGACGGACACCTCGTCGAATTCGTCGAGCTGCCGCGCGAGGTTCACCCCTACTACGTGGGCACTCAGGCGCACCCCGAGCTGCGTTCGCGCCCGAACAACGCGCACCCGCTGTTCGCCGGACTGGTTGAGGCGGCCCTCGAGCGCCAGAAGTCGAACCTGCTGTTCGACGTGAACCAGGACTAGGTTCGAACCACACGAGAATACGCCGCCTGCTCGCTCTGCCACCGTTATCGGTGCCGGCGAGCAGGCGGCTTCTTCGACGGACGGGAACGAGGAGAGCGCGATGGGCGACGAGCAGCACGGCACGGCACCGGTGACGACGGATGGGCACAGCGACACGCCTCTGAGCGACGACCGCGCCGATGTGACGGTCGTGTCGTCCGAGACCGCCTTCACGGGCAAGGTGTGGAACATTCGCCGAGACGTCTTCGAGTATTCGGGGGAGTCGATCACGCGCGAATACATGGAGCACACGGGGGCGGTGGCCGTGCTCGCGCTCGACGACGAGGACCGAGTGCTGCTCATCAAGCAGTACCGGCACCCCGTGCGCGTGCGCGAGTGGGAGATTCCGGCCGGGTTGCTCGACATCGAGGGTGAGGACCCGCTCGTGGCCGCGCAACGGGAGTTGGCCGAGGAGGCCGACCTCGAAGCATCCGAGTGGCACCTGCTGTCGGAGTTCGCGAGTTCGCCCGGCGGGAGCGACGAGCTCATCCGGGTCTACCTGGCGCGGGGCGTGACAGCGACCGAGGAGGCGTTCGAGCGCACCGAGGAAGAGGCCGACATCGAGGTGCGGTGGGTTCCGCTCGACGACGTGGTCGACGCCGTGCTGGCGCATCGGGTGCAGAACCCGTCGCTGACGATCGGCGTGCTGACGCTGCTGGCCGTGAAAGAGCGGGGGCTCGACACGCTGGCCGACGCGCGGACACCGTGGACGCGGCATCCGAAGCTCGGCGACAGTGCCGATCGGTGAGATGACGCTGCGGCGCGAGCTCGACCGGTATCTGCGGCACGTCTCGATTGAACGGGGCCTGTCGCCCAATACGGTGGCCGCCTACCGCCGCGACCTCGGCGCCTACCTCGACGCGCTCGAGGAAAAGGGCATCACCGAACCGGATGGCGCAACCGAAGCCGTTGCCGCCGACTATGCCGCCGAACTGGCCGCGCCGTCGGAGCATCCGCTGGCCTCGTCGTCGTTGTCGCGCAAGCTGTCGTCGGTGCGCGGGTTCCACAAGTTCCTCGTCGACGAGGGCCTGACGACCACGGATGCCGCGCAGCGCCTCGCGCCCCCGAAACTGCCCACCCGGCTGCCCAAGGCCCTCACGGTGGAGCAGGTTCAGGCGCTGCTCGACGCGACGGGCGGCGACGAGCCGCAGGCCCTGCGCGACAAGGCGCTGCTCGAACTGCTCTACGCAACGGGCGCGCGCGTGACCGAGGCCGTGAGCCTCAACGTGGACGACGTCTTCGACGAGGACATCGTGCGGCTGCGCGGCAAAGGCGACAAAGACCGGATCGTTCCGCTCGGCAGCTATGCCCGCCGCGCCATCGACGACTACCTCGTTCGGGCCCGGCCGATTTTCTCCGCACGCGGTCAGGCGACGCCGGGCCTGTTCCTCGGGTCGCGCGGACAGCGGGTGTCGCGCCAGAACGCGTGGCTCGTCATCCGCCGCGCCGCCGAGCGTGCCGGGATCACCGAGGACGTCTCACCACACACGCTGCGGCACTCGTTCGCAACGCACCTGCTGCAGGGCGGCGCAGATGTGCGGGTCGTGCAGGAGCTGCTGGGGCATTCCTCGGTGGCGACGACGCAGATCTACACGCTCGTGACCGCCGACACGCTGCGGGACATGTACACCACAGCGCATCCGCGGGCTCGATAGGGACGCGGGCCCACGCGGTGCCGGGCGTGGCCCCGACTGGGAAGCGCCCCGGCCCGCTAGAATCGGGGGCGGACGGTCTGCTGACAGACCCGACGAACGAGGAAAGACGAGGACTCAGCCAGTGGCGAAGAAGAACACGACTCAGATGCTGGATGGAATGCCCGAGACCCCGACGCTCGGCGCGACCGGACGGCCGCTGAGAGAGTTCGCCGAACCGCAGCCCCTCGCCCAACACGGGCCCGCCCGCATCATCTCGCTGTGCAACCAGAAGGGTGGCGTCGGCAAGACGACGACCACCATCAGCCTGGGTGCCGCGCTCGCCGGCTATGGCCGCCGCGTGCTGTGCATCGACTTCGACCCGCAGGGCGCCCTGTCCGCCGGTCTCGGCGTGAACACGCACGACGCCATCACGATCTACGACCTGCTACTCGGCTCGGCGAAAGACCCCAACGCCGCCATCCAGCGCACATCGACGCCCGGCCTCGACATCATCCCGGCCAACATCGACCTGTCCGCCGCCGAGGTACACCTCGTCAACGAGGTCGCCCGCGAGCAGATCCTCGCCAGCGTGCTGCGCAAAGTCTCGGGCGATTACGACGTCGTGCTCATCGACTGCCAGCCCTCGCTCGGCCTGCTCACCGTCAACGCGCTCACCGCGAGCCACGGCGTGCTCATCCCGCTCGAATGCGAATTCTTCGCCCTGCGCGGCGTGGCCCTGCTCATCGAGACCATCGACAAGGTGCGCGACCGCCTCAACCCGGCGATCGAGCTCGACGGCATCCTCGCCACCATGTACGACTCCCGCACGCTGCACTCGCGCGAGGTGCTCGAGCGCGTGGTCGACGCCTTCGGCACCGATGTGCTCGACACCGTGATCGGCCGCACCGTCAAGTTCCCCGACGCCTCGGTGGCCGGCACGCCCATCACGCAGTTCGCGCCCGAACATCCCGCCGCGAAGGCCTACCGCCAGCTCGCCCGGGAACTGGTGTCCCGTGGCGCCGTCGCCTAGCGCGGCCGACGCCGACACCGGTTTTCGCGTAGCCGTCAGCGGGTTCGAGGGCCCGTTCGACCTGCTGCTGTCGCTCATCACCAAACACGAGCTCGACATCACCGAGATCTCGCTGTCGAAGGTGACCGACGAGTTCATCGCCTATCTCTCGGCGCTCGAGTCCGACAGCGACCTCGACGAGGCCTCCGAATTCCTGGTCGTCGCCGCGACCCTGCTCGACATGAAGGTCGTCGGGTTGCTGCCGCAGGGCGAATTGGTGGATGCCGAGGATGTCGCGCTGCTCGAAGCGCGCGACCTCCTGTTCGCGCGGCTGCTGCAGTATCGGGCCTTCAAGCAGGCCTCCGAGTGGTTCCAGGAGAACCTGCAGCGTGAGGCATCCCGGCATGCCCGCACCGTGCGACTCGAGGAGAAGTACCGCGCGCGCACACCCGACCTCGTGTGGACGCTCACGCCCGCCGACTTCGCGGCCCTCGCGGCTTTGGCCATGGCGCCGCGCGAGATCCCAACCGTCGGGCTCGACCACCTGCACGCGCCGCTCGTGAGCATTCGTGAGCAGGCGGCCATCATCGTGGCCATGCTGCGCGACGGAGAACCGAAGACCTTTCGTCAACTCATCGCCGGCGCCGACCAGAAGGGTGTCATCATCGCGCGCTTCCTGGCGGTGCTCGAGTTGTACCGCCGGGCCGCGATCGGTTTCGAACAGATCGAACCCCTGGGAGAATTGACCGTGCACTGGAGTGCGGAACACTTCAGCGACGAGAACCTGGCCAATCTAGGAGCCGACTATGACAACTGATCGAGACGCGACAGCGGATGTCGCGATGCCCGACGTTGTCGAGCCGTCCGAGGGTGCCGAGCGGCAGTCCGAGACGCAGCTCGAGCCGCAGCAGGTTGACGCCGGAGCGGAATCCGAGTCGGCGCCCGCGCCCGTGACCGATCTGCCGCGCGCGCTCGAGGCCATCCTGATGGTCGCCGACGAGCCGCAGAGCATTGTGTCGCTCGCTACGACCGTCGGCCGCCCGGTGAGCGCCGTGAAGCAGGCGATCGCGGCGCTCGTGCGCGACTACGACGGGCTCATGGCCGGGCCGAAACGCGGCTTCGAGCTGCGCGAGGTCGGCGGGGGCTGGCGCCTCTACGTGCGCGAGGAATACGACCGCATCGTGACCGACCACGTGCTCACGCAGAATCCGTCGCGGTTGTCGCAAGCGGCACTCGAAACGTTGGCCGTGATCGCCTATCGCCAGCCGATCACACGCAGCCAGGTGGCATCCATTCGCGCGGTGAACGTCGACTCGGTCGTGCGCACACTGGCCGGGCGCGGGCTCATCACCGAGCTCTTCACCGACAGCGAGACCGGCGCCATCAACTATGGAACGACCGAGCTGCTCCTCGAGCAGCTCGGAATCAACACGATCGACGAGCTGCCGCCCATATCGCCGCTGCTCACCGACGGAACAGAAGGGTTCGACAGTGACATTCGCTGACCACAACGGCACCGACGACGAGACGGCCGGCCGCGCCGACGACCTGCGGGCAGAGGCCGAGCACACAGACTCCGGCCAGACCAACGCTGATACCGAGCAGAGCGACGCCGAACGCGGCGACGCCCGCGACTACGCCGACGCCGAGGTCGACGTCGAGCTCGACGGCTCGAGCTTCGGCGAGTACTACGACGAAGACGACGAGGAATACGACGCCGAGGCCGCCGAGCGCAAGGCCGCCATCGTCGAGCACACGGGTGTGCGCCTGCAGAAGGTCATGGCGTCGTCGGGTGTCGCCTCGCGGCGCGTCTCCGAAGACATGATCGCCGCGGGCCGCGTGCGCGTGAACGGCGAGGTCGTGCGCGAGCCCGGCCGCCGCGTCGACCCCGAGAAGGACGAGATCCTGGTCGACGGCACCGCCGTGCAGGCCGACACCTCGAAGCGCTACATCATGCTCAACAAGCCCGTCGGCATCTACAGCTCGCTGCGCGACGAGCGCGGTCGCCCCGACCTGAGCCGCTACACCGACGAGTTCGAGGAGCGACTGTTCAATGTGGGGCGACTGGATGCCGAGACATCCGGCCTGTTGATTCTGACGAATGACGGCGATATGGCGCACGTTCTGGCGCACCCGTCGTTCGGCGTGACCAAGATGTACATCGCCAAGGTCGAGGGGCGCATGACGCCGCAGACCATCGCGCGTCTGACCAAGGGCCTCGACCTCGAGGACGGCTTCATCGCGGCCGACAAGGCGCGGCTGCTCGACGCCTCGGCCGACGGCACGAGCCTGGTCGAAGTGACGCTGCACTCGGGCCGCAACCGCATCGTGCGTCGCATGCTCGACGAGGTGGGGCATCCGGTCATCGACCTCGTGCGCCGCCGCTTCGGACCGCTGCACCTCGGCACGCTCGCCCCGGGCCAGATGCGCGACCTGACTAAAGTAGAGATGAGCGAGTTGCTCACCATTTCGCGGCAGGCGGCGAAGGACACTCCCGCCGGTGACGTCGCCGACGCGAACACCGACGACGCGAACACGGATGCTTCGGCCGACGAGTAGACCGCGTCGCCGAGTCTGAGAGACACCATGACCGACACCTCGAGCGCTCAGGCGCGCGACAACGCGACAGCCGAAACCGGCATCGCGCTCGTCGGCGACGGCTGGACGAAACCGGCGGGCCGCACGCGCGGTCCCGTGCGCATCGTCGGGGCCGGGCTGTTGGGCGCGAGCATCGGTTTGGCGTTGCGGGCGAACGGCGTGGATGTCGAACTCGACGACGCGTCGCCGTCGCAGCTGCGGTTGGCCGTCGACTACGGGGCCGGCACCGCGGCGGTCAGGGCTGGCGCGGGGGCCACAAACGGTCATGACGCAGATGGTGTCGAGGCCGACCCGTCGGCATCCGCGTCGGCTGCGGCAGCCGCGCCCGTCGCGATCGTCGTCGTGTGCGTGCCGCCCGATGTCACGGCCGATGTCGTCGAACGTGAGCTGGCCGCGCACCCCGAAGCCGTCGTCACGGACGTCGCGAGCATCAAGCTCGAGCCTTACCGCACGCTGCTCTCGCGCGGCGTCGACCTCACGCGCTACATCGGATCGCACCCCATGGCCGGGCGCGAACGCGGCGGAGCCATCTCGGCGCGCGCCGACCTCTTCTATGGGCGCCCCTGGGTGATCTGCCGCGACCACGAGACCCCCACCGATCTGCTCGCGCTCGTCGAAGGCCTGGCCCTCGACCTCGGCGCGACACCCATCGAGATGACGCCCGAGGAACACGACCGCTCGGTCGGGCTGGTCTCGCACGTTCCCCAACTCATCGCCAGCCTGCTCGCCGCGCGCCTGCGCGATGCCCCCGACGCCGCCGTGCGCCTGGCCGGGCAGGGTCTGCGCGACACCACGCGCATCGCGTCGAGCGCCCCCGAGCTCTGGGTGCAGATCCTCGGCGCCAACGCGGCACCGGTCGTCGACGTGCTGGATGCCTTCGCCGACGATCTCGAGCAGGTGACCGAGGCCCTGCGCCATCCGGATGCCGCCGGCTCGCGCCGCCGTGTCGCCGAAACCATCGCCGCCGGCAACTCGGGCGTGGCCCGCCTGCCCGGCAAGCACGGCCAGGATCGCCGCTTCGACAGCATCGTCGTCATGGTCGACGACACCCCCGGCCAGCTGGGCCGCCTGTTCACCGAGTTCGGCGAGATCGGCGTGAACATCGAAGACCTGCGCCTGGAGCATTCTCCCGGCGCCCAGATCGGGTTGACCGAGATCTCGGTGCTGCCCGAAGTGACAGAACGAACCATCCGCGATCTGGAAGCGCGCGGCTGGCGGATTGCGAGTATCTGACCTATGACCGACATGATCGTGGCCATCGACGGGCCCGCCGGAAGCGGCAAATCCAGCGTGTCCAAGGCGACCGCCGCGCGCCTGGGCTTCGACTACCTCGACACCGGCGCCGCCTACCGCGCGCTGGCGTGGTTCGCCCTCGAGTCGTCGCGCGACACCACCGACAGCCAGCAGGTGATCTCGCTTCTCGTCGACTTCGACTACGAGATCGGCACCAACCCGGGGGAGTACTTCGTGCGCGTCGGCGTGGACGATGTGACCGAGGCCATCCGCGAACCCCGCGTCACCGCGGTCGTCAGCGATATCGCCCGCGTGCCCGAGGTGCGCGCGTTCGTGACGGAGCTGTTCCGCTCGATCATCCGCTCGTCGTCCGCCGCCGGCATCATCGTGGAGGGCCGCGATATCACGACCGTCGTGGCACCCGACGCGCCCGTGCGCATCCTCTTGACCGCGTCGCCCGAGGCCCGCATGGCCCGGCGCGCGGCCGAAGTGACCACCCAGACGGCCGAAGATGTGGCCGCTCAACTGCACAAACGCGACAGCGCGGACTCGCGCGTCGTAGACTTCATGACGGCTGCGCCCGGCGTGACGACCCTGGATTCGACGGACCTCGACTTCGAGGGAACCGTTCGGGCAGTGGTCGATGTGATCAACGGCGGCACCCCGCCGAACAAGGAGAAAAACCATGGCTGACTTCGAAGAACCTCTGGAGTCGGACGACTCACTCGCCGAGCGTCTCGGCACGCTCGACGACGACCTGGCCACGCAGCGGGCCAACGCGCTGCGCTCGGGCCTGTCCGACTACGACCTCGATGACGAAGACTTCGATCTGCTCGAGGCCGTCACCGACGACCCCGACGCCATCACCTACCTGCCGGCGCTGCCCGTCGTGGCGATCGTCGGCCGCCCCAACGTGGGCAAGTCCGCGCTCGTGAACCGCATCCTCGGCCGCCGCGAGGCCGTCGTCGAGGACACCCCCGGCGTCACGCGCGACCGCGTCACCTACAAGGCCGAATGGAACGGGCGCCCGTTCTCGCTCGTCGACACCGGCGGCTGGGAGCCCGACGCCAAGGGCATCGACGCGTCCGTCGCCATGCAGGCCGAGGTCGCCATCGACCTGGCCGACTCGGTCATGTTCGTCGTCGACGCCAACGTCGGGGCCACGAGCACCGACGAGCAGGTCGTGCGCATGCTGCGCAAGGCCGGCAAACCCGTCTTTCTCGTCGCCAACAAGGTCGACGACGTGCGCCAGGAGCCCAACGCCGCTGCGCTGTGGTCGCTCGGCCTGGGCGAGCCCCTGCCCGTTTCGGCCTTGCACGGCCGCGGCGTCGCCGACCTGCTCGACACCGTGCTCGAGAAGCTGCCGCTCATCTCGGCCGTGGCCAAGCAGGAAGTGGGCGGGCCGCGTCGCGTCGCGATCCTCGGCCGCCCCAACGTGGGCAAGTCGAGCCTGTTGAACCGCGCCGCCGGCGAAGAACGTGTCGTCGTGAACGAGCTCGCGGGCACCACGCGCGACCCCGTCGACGAGCAGGTCGAGATCGCCGGCGAGGTGTGGCGCTTCGTCGACACCGCCGGCATTCGTCGCCGCGTGCACCTGCAGCAGGGTGCCGACTTCTATGCGTCGCTGCGCACCTCGGCCGCGCTCGAAAAGGCCGAAGTCGCCGTCGTCATGATCGACGTCTCGCAGGCCATCAGCGAGCAGGATGTCCGCATCATCGACCTCGTGCTCGAATCGGGCCGTGCGCTCGTGCTGGCCTTCAACAAGTGGGACCTGCTCGACGACGAACGTCGCCGCTACCTCGAGCGCGAGATCGAACAGGACCTGGCCCACGTGGCCTGGGCCCCCCGCGTGAACATGTCGGCGCGCACCGGCCGCCACCTCGAGAAGCTCGTTCCGGCCCTCGAGCTCGCGCTCGAGTCGTGGGACACCCGCATCCCCACGGGCAAGTTCAACGCGTTCCTCGCCGAACTCACGGCGGCGCACCCGCACCCCGTCCGCGGTGGCAAGCAGCCGCGCGTGCTCTTCGGCACGCAGGTTGCGTCGCGCCCGCCGACATTCGTGCTCTTCACGACCGGGTTCCTCGACCCGGGCTACCGTCGCTACATCCAGCGACGCCTGCGCGAGATCTACGGCTTCGAGGGCACGCCCATCGTGGTCAACATGCGCGTGCGCGAGAAGCGGAAGCGCACCTAAGCGATGACCCGGGACTCTGGCGACGCGTGGGTGGAAGGCCCCGGCGGCATACGCCGTTGGGGCGTCTACGGCGCTGCCGGGGTGCTGGTGTTCGACCCCGCGCGGGGCGTTCTGCTGCAGCACCGTGCCGAGTGGAGCCACTTCGGTGGCACCTGGGCGCTGCCGGGCGGGGCTCGCCATCAGGGTGAGTCGGCCGTCGACGGGGGGTTGCGTGAGGCGGCCGAAGAGGCTGCAGTTCCGCGCGATGGTGTGCGGCTGCGCTCGGCCATCGTCGTGGACCTCGGGTTCTGGACCTACACGACCGTGATCGTCGACGTCGTGCGGCCGTTCGAGGCCGTCGTCGCCGACCCCGAGTCGATCGAGCTGCGGTGGGTGGCCGTCGACGACGTCGAGGGGTTGCCGCTGCATCCGAGTTTCGAAGAGGCGTGGCCGACGTTGCGCGCGCTGCTCGGCGAACACACGACGCTCGTGGTCGATGCCGCCAATGTGGTGGGGTCTCGGCCGAACGGGTGGTGGAAAGATCGGGCGGGGGCGACATCCGCTCTGCTCACGCGCATCGAGGATGCTGCGGCGGGCGGATTCGATCTGGGCGACGGCGTGATTCGCTGGCCTCGGGTTGTGGTCGTCGTCGAGGGGCAGGCCTCGAGCGTGGCCGAGACGTGGGCGGGCGATGAGGCGCGCGAGGCGTTGCTGCCGGCTGTCGAGGTGCGCGTTGCCGAACGGGATGGCGACCAGGCGGTTGTGGATGTCGTGGGGGAGCTGTTGGCGTCCGGCGATGCCGATGCCGATGCCGATGCCGATGCCGATGCCGATGCAGGCGCGGCTGCGGGGGCGGGCGCAGGCACGAGTGTCGTGACTGTGGTGACCGCCGATCGCGAGCTGGTGGAACGCGTCGAGATGCTCGGGGCGACGACGCTCGGGCCCGGCTCGTTCTTGCAGCTGCTTGACCCTGCCGGGGCTTGAGAGTTAGACGCTGCTGAGGCCTGAGCGCCCAGTCGCGCAGCTTGATCGCCGCGCGAGACGTTCAGCGCGCGTTCATGCGATTGCCGGGCGACACCCGGCTGGGTTTCGGCCTGCGGGGGAGAAGCTGCGAGCATAGACCAGTACTGGTGAACGACGGCGTTCGCACGACCCCGACAACCGTGACCCGTGAGTGGAGCCATCCGTGCAGGAATTCTTCGACAACGTCTTCGTGAGGGCTGGCGTATCCGCCGCCCTCGGAGCACTCGCCGCCGTCGTGATCACCGCGATCGTGGCGTTCGTGTTCCGGCGCATCGCGCGGCGGGAACGCTGGGTGCAGCGCTTCGTTGACCGGGTGCGGCGGCCGTTCCGCATCGTGCTGCTGATCGCGCTCGTGTGGGTGGCGCTGGCCATGGCGGTCAACGACGCCGACTGGCGGGGCTCCATTGATTTCGTGGCGCGCATTCTGATGATCGCTGCGGGTGCGTGGCTTGTCGCATCCCTCGCGCTGTTCTTCGAGGATGCCGGGCTCGACCGTTATCGCATTGACGTGGCCGACAACCGGGTCGCTCGACGCGTGCGCACACAGGTGTTGATTCTGCGGCGCCTGACGGTCGTGGTCATCGTGATCGTCGCGATCGCGTCGATTCTGCTCACGTTCCCGGGCGCGCAGGCCGTCGGTGGCAGCATCCTGGCGTCGGCCGGTGTGGTGTCGATCGTGGCCGGTCTGGCGGCGCAGTCGAGCCTGGCAAACGTATTCGCGGGCATGCAATTGGCTTTCAGCGATGCCATCCGCGTGGATGACGTCGTGATCGTCGAGACCGAGTGGGGCCGGGTCGAAGAGATTACGCTCACCTATGTGGTCGTGCACCTGTGGGACGACCGCCGCATGGTTCTGCCCTCCACCTATTTCACGTCGACGCCGTTCCAGAACTGGACGCGTCGCAACTCCGAGCTGCTCGGTGCCGTCGAGTTCGACCTCGACTGGCGTGTTTCTCCCGCGCAGATGCGAGAAGAACTCGACCGCGTGCTGGCCGAAACCGAGCTGTGGGATGGTCGCGCCTCGGTGTTGCAGGTGACGGACGCCGTGGGTGGCTATGTGCGCATCCGCGTGCTCGTGACCGCTGTCGACGCCCCGACGCTCTTCGATCTGCGCTGCTACGTGCGCGAGGCTCTGGTGACCTGGCTGCACGAGACGAGCCCGGGTGCGCTGCCGCGCGAGCGTGTCGTGATCACCGAGCCCGGCGAGAAGCGGGCGCCGACGCGCGAGAAGAAGAACGTGCCGACCGACGCGCACGGGTTGTTCTCGGGGGATCAGGCGGCCGAGGAGCGCGCGAGCTTGTTCACGGGGCGGATCACGACGATCAGCCCGGAGGAGGCTGCGTTGGCTGCGGATGGTTCTGACCGCGGCTACCGTGCTGAGCGTTCCGAGCGTTCCGACCGTGGCGACGTGTGGGACGACCGGGCGGACGATCGTCGAGAGTAAGAAGCGGGCTGCCCGTTACGAGCGTCGCGGGCAGCGGTCTCCGCTGCCGCGGCGGCAGGTCTCGGTCGTCACGGCCCGTCACCGACCCCGTGAGTCGGGCCGCTTAGGCCGAGACGGGCGCCGGCCACCAGGCCGGCAGGAGCGACATGACGGCCGCCGCATAGGCCTCGGCGTCGGTGTCGTCGCCCAGCGCCCACTGCTCGATGGACGCCATGGTGCCGCCCGCGAAGTAAGCGGCGGCGATCTCGGCCGAACCCGCCGGTGACATCTCGACGCCGGCCTCGCGCCAGAAGTCGAGGGCGATGGCGATGCGTTTGTGCAGCGTCGACACGAGGATGCGTCGGAATCCGGCATCGTTTTTCGCCAGGAACAGCGCGCGATAGGCGGGGCGCTCCTCACTCACGTGGGCGAGGATCTGGCGCAGCGACTCCTGGTAGCTGGCGCTCACGACCGACGGGTGCGCGAGACTGTCGCGGGTGACGTCTACCGTGGCGAGGCGATCGACGATGCGCCCGAAGATGTCGGCCGCCAGCTCTTCGATTCCGCGGTAGTGGCCGTAGAACGTGGTGCGGTGCACATCGGCCGCCCGGCACAGCTCGGCGACGCCGATGTCGTTCAGGTCTTTGTGTTCGAGCAGCTCGAGCAGCGCCGTGGTGAGGGCGCGCAGGGTGCGTGCGGTGCGAGGCTCGTCAGACGGCGGCGTGCCGATATCGCGCAGAGAAATGATGGATGCGGTCATCTCCCCATTATCCGACGGGGCTGCGGTGGGCTCGCCGTGGCCGTGGCCGTGGCCGTGCTCGCGCCGGCGCTCACGCATCGTCAAGGGACGTCACGCGTGCGCGCATCGGTGAACCGGTCTCGACATAGGTCTTCAGGTTGCTGAGCAAGTAGGGCCAGCCTGCCGCAACCTCCTGCGCCCGCTCGAAACCGCCGGGGATGCCCGTGTGGTCGAGGCAGACGCGCGTGAGCCCGCCCTCGTCGGTGACCGTCCACGACACCTCCCCGGCCGGTGCGACCTGTTCGGAGCCGTCGCGCGACCAATGGGCCTCGAACGTCATCGACCAGGAGTTCGGCTCGTCGTAGGAGGTGATCACTCCGGCGATATCTACGGTGCCATCGTGGGCGAGATAGTGGATGGGGCTGCCGACCGCCCAATCGGTGCTGATGTAGCTGTCGAAGAACCACCGCTCGACGCGATCGGATTCGACGATGCTCGCCCAGACCTCGGCGGCGGGTGCGGCGATGACCACCTCGTAGTCGCAGTCTGTCGTCGAGAGCGTGTCGTTCGTGCGCCAGGTCATGCGTCCTCCTGTGGAGCGTGGAGTGCTGCGAAAGTTGCCGTTGGTCAACCATACGGCCGCCTGGAGGTCGCACGGGACGACGGCATGGCCAGTAGTCGGTTAACGCGACCCCCAGGCCGTGAGGAGCTGAGCTTCATCGGCGTCCAAGAGACCCGCCCGCGGGTTGTTACGTGCCGCGGTGTCGGTGTCGGTGTCGGTGTCCTTGTCGGTGTTGGTGTCGGCGTCCTTGTCCGACTCCTCGCCCGTGACCGCGCTGGAGGCTGCCGGAGGAGAGCTTGCGGCCTTCTCGGCGCTCAGGATGTCGGTCAGCGTGTCGGCGAGGGGGCGCAGCTGCATCCCCGCCTCGAGGGCTCGCGAGACGTCGCGGTCGTTCATGCCCCACCAGTCGCGGTCGTCGATCCAGAGCGGGAGGCTGCGCGGGCCGGCCCACGGGGAGACGCCGTGGTCGAGCAGCCAGCGTTCGTCGACCTCCACGACCGGGCCCGTGTAGTCGGCGACCTGGCGCGCGACCGCGAGGTGCTCCGAGAAGGGGAGGCCGGGGCTGGTTGCGTTGAAGACTCCTCGGATGCCGCGCTCGACGACCCTGACGATGAACTGGGCGAGATCGCGCACATCGATGAGGGCCGTCGGCAGGTCGGGGACCGCGGGTGCGAGAACCGGGCGCTGGGCGCCGGTCGGGGGCATCCGCTCGTTGTCGGACGGGTGTGCAACCAGCGTCGTTGTGGACGTGCCTTCGGCCGCGCGCGCGAAACGGGTGGGCCAGTAGGTGCTGCGGCCCGTCGGATCGCCGGGGCCGCCGATCAGGCCGGGGCGGATGAGGGTGCTGCGGTCGGGGCCGAAGGCTGCCCGGACGGCTCGCTCGGCGGCGGCTTTCGCGACGCCGTAGGGCACGTCGGCGGCAGGGGTTGCGGGGTCGGGATCGGGGAAGGTGGCGGCATTCTCGTCGGCGTTGCGTTCCGATTGGCTGGCGTAGGCGCTCGTCGAGGAGACGAAGAGGTAGGCGTCGGCGTGGGGCTCGAGGGCCACGACGGCGGCTCGCACCTGTTCGAGGGAGCGGGAGAGGTCGATCACCGCATCCCAGCGTTCGGCCGATGGCGCGGGAGCAGAGGACTCGGGAGCAGAGAACTCGGAGGGAGGGAACTCGGAGGTAGAGGGATCGGAGGCAGAGGGGCTGCCGCTTGAGGAGGCATTCGCAAGGTTGGGGCGCGGCTCGGATGTCGGGGGCACGACGCCGGCGTAGGCATCCGGCTGGTCGCGGTCGGCGCTGATGAAGCGGGCACCTGTGGGCACACGACCCGACTCACCGCGAGCGAGGCACGTGACCTCGTGCCCCGAAGCGAGTGCCGCCGTGACGATCTCGCCGCCCAACCAAGCCGTTCCGCCCAAAACGAGGATTCTCATGGGGTCAGTCAAGCAAGGTGCGGCGTCGGTCGGGGCCCGGTTCGCTGACGGCAGACCTAGCGCGGCGCGACCGTTGGCGGCATAGTCGGAGCATGGATCACAAGGAACAGCTGCACGGATATCTGAAAGTCAGGCGGGCCGACCTGCTCGGCAAGCTCGACGGGCTCAGTGAATATGACGCCCGGCGGCCGCTCGTGCCCACCGGCACCAACCTGATCGGCCTCGTCAAACACGTCGCCAGCACGCAGCTGGGCTACTTCACCGATGTGTTCCGGCGCCCCGCCGACCGCCCGATCGCGTGGGACATGACGACCGACGCCGATATGTGGGCCACGGCCGACGAGTCGCTCGCCGAGATCATCGAGTTTCACCACTACTCGAACGAGCAGACCGACGCTACCATCCAGGCCCTCGACATCGACGCGCCGGGCCGCGTGCCGTGGTGGCCGGGGGAGCGCGGCAAGGTGACACTGCATCAGATTCTCGTGCACATGACGGTCGAGACGTCGCGTCACGCGGGGCACGCCGACATCCTGCGCGAACTCATCGACGGCTCGGTCGGCAACGGGCCTAACGACCCGAACATCTCGACGACGGATGCCGCGCACTGGGTTCAGATGCACGCCAAGATCGAGCGTGCGGCGCGCGAGGCGGCGGGGCGGGTGGAATAGGCGCGCTCGACGCGGCCGAAGCGGCGGCTGACGGGCCCTCCCGACGAACAGGGCACAACTACCCCTTCCTCAACCACCCGCTCCCTGGCACTCTGAGTGCGAGCCCCGATCGGTGGGCTCATTCGGACCGTCACGTCTAAAGGGGAACGCTGTGAAGAGAAGGTCTCTACAAATTTTGGCCGCGGGGGCTGCCGCTGCTCTCACCCTGGCCCTCGTGCCAGCCATCGCCGCCACCGCGGCTACGACGATCACGAGCAACGGGAACATTTATCACGGCTACGGATACACCATCAAACCGGATGGCACGTCGACAGGTATCGCGAAGTACGCGGGTGCCACGTATTACGACCAGAACATCTCGTTCTCGCCCGACGGCGGCCGCATCGTCTTCACGTCTCAACCGGCGGCTGGTCAGCCGACGAACGTAGTCACCGCCAACGCGGACTACACCAACCGCAAGACCATTTTCAGCGGCGAAAGCTTCAGCACCAACTATCCGCTGGCCCCCGTCTGGTCGCCGAACGGCGAGCGGATCGCCTACGTCGTGAGCTCAGATAACGCCCAGTCGCGGATCGTCACAACAAACCCCGACGGCACGGCCAAGAAGGAAGTCACCAACGTCGCTGATATGCCGAGCGTCTCCCGCTACGTATCGTGGTACCCCGACTCCGACCGCGTGCTGTATGTCAACAAGACGAACCAGCTGTGCACGATTTCGACGACAACCAGCGCGAAGACCTGCGCCAATCTGCCGAGCCAAGCGGTGACGGGTGCTGAATCCAGCTCGCCGTTCCGGGCACCGAAAGTCTCGCCCGACGGCTCCTCCGTTCTCCTGACACTGTGGCGGGGCGAGACCACCCAGCGTCTCGACGTGGCCCGTGTCTCGGTCAGTGGAACAAACTTCGTGAACCTCACCGCGGCCATGAATCTGCACCAGGCCACCGACCCGGTCTGGTCACCTGACGGATCCTCGGTTGCGTTCACGTACGCCCCCGCCGTGCAGGCCCAACCCCAGCAGGTCGCGGTCATGTCGAAGAATGGCACCAACCTGCGCTTGCTGGCGGCGACAACCGGTTACGCGAGCTCGATCGCCTGGCAGCCGAAGGTCACCGCCGTCAACGACCCCAGCGCGCTCGCGGTGACCCGCGTGGGCTACTGCGGCAACGATGGTGGAACCGACGCGTGGCTCAACCTCAAGGCGACGTGGAAGGCGGACCCGAAAGCATCCGTCGCCACCTACCGCCTCTATGAAAACGGCACGCTCATCAAAAACATCCCGAACACGCGTCTCAACGTGGGCACGCTCTCGACGAGCTTCTCGAGCACCCACTGGTGGGCGATGGATGCGAAGACGCTCGTCTACACGGTGAAGGGTGTCACTGCCGCGGGGGTTGAGACAGGGCCGTCGAACACTGTGACGATCAACGTTCCCGCTTTGGATTGTTGAGCGGTTGAATCTCGGGCGAGCCCGGCTGACGCGCAAGGCGCCGGTCGGGCTCGTTCTTGTGTGCGGGATGTGCCGGTCAGAGTGTCGGTCGTCGGTCAGACATCCGCCTTGTCATCTCGTGTCTGCGGGGCGCCTGCTTTGCTCGTATCGGCTGGGGATCGCCGGCTTCCCCCGTCGCCGCCCGTGCCGACCGTTGCTGGCCGACGAAGACGCCGAGAAGGACCAGGATGACGCCGCCGATCTGGATGAGCGTCAGAGGTTCGGCCGCGAAGATCGTGCCGAGGAGCACGCCCGTGACGGGGTTGAGGAGGCCGATGACGCCGACCGTTCCGGCGCTCAGGCGTTTGAGGCCCGTGAACCAGCACCAGAATGCCAGGGCCGTCGCGATCACGCTGACGTAGGCGAAGCCGAGGATGGCTCCCGTGTCGAGCGCCGGGGGAGCGCCCTCGAATGCGAGCGCCGCGATCGTCAAAGCGCCTCCTCCCGCGAGTAGCTGCCAGGCCGTCAGTGACAGGACGGGGATGTCGCTCGCCCACCTCTTCGAGAGTACGTAGCCGAGCGCCGACATGACCATGGCGCTCGCCGAAGCGACGACACCCCAGGCGTTGACCCCCGTGGACGAGGTGGCGACGATGAGGAGCACGCCCAGCATCCCGATCACTGCGCCGGCGACCACGCGGGGCACGGGGCGTTCCGAGGCGAGGGCCCAGGCGAGGCCGATCATGACGAGAGGCCCGGCGGCCATGATGCTCGCGGCGACGCTCGAGGGCAGCAGTTGCGCGGCCACATAGAGCAGCACGAAGAACGCGCCGACGTTGAGGATGCCGAGCACCGCCGATCTCCACCACCACACGCCGCGCGGCCGGCGTCGGGCGAGCAGCATGAGCAGGACGCCGGCGGGGAGTGCGCGGATGGCGGCTCCCCAGAGCGGGCTGTCGGCGGGGAGGAGTTGTTTCGTCACGAAGTAGGTGCTGCCCCACGCGATGGGTGCGACAGCGGTGATCAGGACCCAGCGCCATTTATCTTCCATGGAAGTTAATATACCTTCCTGGGAAGGTATAGTGAACGCATGAGTGTGAAATCGGGTTCCCCGCGCGATGATGCCAAGGACCGTGCTGGGCGCGAGGGGCGTGCTGTGCGCGACGACCGTGCTGAGCTCGAGGTACGTGACGGCCGAGGCGACCATGTCGCCCGCATCCAGGCCGAGTGGGAACGCGAGCGCCCTGACCTCGACGTTTCGCCGCAGGGAGTCTTCGGGCGCCTGCATCGACTCGCGGCGCTCCTGACGGACGAGATCACGGTCGTCTATCGCGAACACGGCCTCACCGAGGGGGAATTCGACGTGCTGGCCGCCCTGCGCCGCGCCGGTGAACCCTTTGAGCGAGCACCCGGCGAACTCGCCCAGCACACCATGGTCACGACCGGTGCGATGAGCAAACGCATCGACCGGCTCGAGGGGGCCGGACTGGTCACGCGCCGGGCCTCGTCCGAGGATGGGCGCGGGCGCGTGGTGGCCCTGACGGTCGAGGGGCGGCGCGTGATCGACGCGGCGTTCACCGACCACATCGCGAACGAGCATCGCCTGCTCGAGGGCATGTCCGCGGCGGATGTTACGCAGCTCGAGTCTCTGCTCGCACAGTGGTTGGCCCGCGTCGATGGCTGAGTACCCGCCTCGTTACAATCTCGAGCGTTTTCCCGCAAGCATCCCGCCCCGACACGCCGACGCGCTAGTGTGCTGATGACATGAGGGGGAGTCATGAGCGCATCTGAGCGCCCGAGCGAGGCCGCACTGTGGCGCGCCGGGTGGCGGCTTGCCGCGGGGTATGTGCCCTACGTGCTGCGGGGGCGTCGGCGGAAACTGGCGATCGTGGTGGGTTTCGCGGTCGCGCTCTTCGTCGCGGCTGCATCCGTCGGATTCGATGTGCTCCTATCGGGTGGGCTGAATGCGGTCAGCGTGGGATGGGCTGCGGTTGCAGCCGGGGGAGCCGCACTTGCTGCTGTGTCCCTCACGATCAGCAGTGCATCAATGCTCGAGTCCGAACTGCAGCCGCTTCCTCGAACGACTTCGCCCGTAGACCGGGCGCGCAGTCGCGCTCTGCGTCGCAACCCCTTCACCGCGCCGCAGTCTGACGATGCGACCCTCATGCGGGTTACCGATTCGCTTCGGGCGCATCGAGCGACACTCTCGGCGGGCGTCGCCGGCAATGGCGTGTTCATCGGTTTGTGGGTCGTGCTCGTTACGACAAACGTTTCGGCTAGTGGCGAGATCAGCGTGGTCGGCTGGGTTTTGGCAGCAACGGTTCTCGTCTTTGTCGGCGTCCAGGTGTTCAGCGTTCGAATGCTCGGTCTCACGGCCTGGCGTCTCAGCGTCATCGAACCCGTCGCGCGCCAAAGATTCGGCCACCCATCCCCAGTGACGAGTGGCTGAACGGATGCCTAAGCGCGCGACTCGAGAAGGGACCGCGATGTCTCGCAGTGACGTGTCGCCGAGCGGTTGGTGGAGCGAGGGTTGGCGACTGATCGCCGTTTACGTGAGACGGGTGTTTCCGCATCCGGCTGGTCGACGGGTTGTGATCGTTGGAGCGGTCGGAGCGCTGGTCGGTGTCGTGGGCGGGTTGCTGTTGAGCGGTCTGTTCGCCCGGATTGACTCGTCTAATTCATCGATCGTCCAGTCGGTCGCAATGGTCGTGACGTTGGGTGTGTTCTTCGGTGCACTTGCGATCACCTGCGCCGCATCCATCCGCCTGATCGGGGCAATGGAGAGGGACACCAGGCCGCGAGCGCTCGAACGCGCCGAGGAACGCCAGGTGCGGATGCTGGTGGTGCACCCCGAGAGGGGCCAGGATGCTGAAGCGGGGCTCATCGACGTTGCCCGAGACCGTTTGCGCATGTCCCAGCGCACTGCGCCGAGAGGGCTCATCGCGGTTGCGCTCGGGCTCATTCTCTACACGTCCTACAACGTGATGCTGCTCGTTCAAGATGACGCTTCGATGTATAACTTGCGCCTCGTGGCGGGTGCCGTGCTCATCGTGGTCGGGGGTGCGAGCCTCTTCCTGGGCTTCCGCTCGCTCGGTCGCTCAACGGCCCGCATCGCTGCGCTCGAGGCGCTCCTCCACGAGAGATCAGCGTCGCCCTCCGCATCCGAAGCTTCTTCGACTACGGCGGAGGGGGAGTCTCGACAGTGACGCAAGATCCAATTTCATCCCGGTCTTCGCGCTTCGAGGGTCCGCATCATTCCAGCTTCTGGAGGCGCGTCCCACCTGAATACCTGGTGGGCGCAATGGTCACCACCGTCGTGCTCATCGTGCTGAACCGCATCAACCCCGATGTTCACCTGTCGCTCGTGGTGCTGCCAGTCCTGCCCCTAGTTCTTCACTACGTCGTGGTTCGCCGAGCCGACCGCCAACGCGGACCCGGGTCTGAGCGACCCAACATCGAGCCGCGGCGCCTGCACGTCAGCCTCGCCCTCGTCGCCTTCTCCGTCGCTGCGGTGACAATCGGCAGCAGCATCATGGTGGGCGTATGGCTTGCGGCGACCTCGTCATCATGGACGGCCAACGCCTCGGCTTGGATGTGGGCGGGCGCCGCAACGTTCGCCCTCGTCATCCCGGCGGCGATCGCGCTCTGGGCAGTGAACCGCCGCGCAACCGCACCCTCGTCTGAGAACCCGAGCAGCGCCCCGGCTTCGGGCGGCAGCCCTCACGATCACAGGATGGTCTGAACCATGACTTCGAGCACAGACGGGCAGCCTCGCAAGCCCGTTACGGGCAAGAATGCCCCGTTCGCTTCGATAGTTCGACCCCCGATCGCCGTGTGGTGGCGCGACGGGTGGCAGCTCACCGCTGCGTCTGTTCGACACACGCTGCGTTCCCCGCGGTGGCAGATCGGTCTGGCCGTTGTGACCGTTGCCGGAGCTGTGGGTGGATTGTTCGGCTGGTGGCTCAGCTCGGCTCTTCCGGGTGCCGGTGACGAGTCCGCCGCATTTTTCGTCGGGCTGTTCGGTTTGTTCACGGGTCTTGTCGCCGCTGTGCTCACCGGTCTCATAGTGAGCCGGCGTGACCGCACCGCGCGGAGGGTGTCGCGTATCGCGCCGGTCGAGAGTCGCCGCGTCTTCTCGGGCGAGACTGACCCGGCGCTCGCCGACCTTCCGACCCAGACCTACGTTCGAGGACTCGTAGCCGATCTGCGCGAGCGCCTGCCGCTCTTCATCCTCATCTACTTGTCCGTTTCGCTGCTGATGCTCCTCGCGGCGAGCTACGGTGTCGTCACGCGAGGCTCACCGATCCTTGTTGTCCTGATGGCATTGATGGCCATCTCGAACGGAACCTCGAGTATCCTCGCCCTCAAGCTCCTGGGCTCCCACGGCCCACTCCTCAGCCGCCTCGGCAGCGCCCGGCTGGACACCACCCAGCAGGGCCCATCTCATGACTAGCGCTCACCTTGACCATCCCACAGCCGCCCCGCGCAACTGGTGGTCCGAAGGCTGGCGCGTCTACGCACGCAGCGTGCGCCAGTTCTTCTCGGTGCGCCGCATCCTGACCCTCCTCCTCGTCGTCGCGGCATCGGCCGTCGTCGGCGGGCTCGTGGGCGCCGGAATCATCGCGCTCGCCGCCAACCCCCGCCTCTCGGCCAGCACCCTCATCCTCATGCTCGCGGCCGCCGCGGGAGGCGCCTCGATCGTCATCGCACTCGGCGTCTGGTATCTGCGCGACCTCCGCGCCGACGCCCTCTCCTGGACCCCGCTCCCACCCGTCATCGCCGCCCTCGAGAAAGCCCCCATCCCCGACGGCTACCACGTGGATGCCGACACCAAAGCCCTCGTCATCTCCATCGTCCGCCGCCGACGCCGCTCCTTGACCTTCGCCGTCACAGCCCTGATGTCCGTCTTCCTCGTCGGCCTGACCTCCGGCATCACCATCCTGTCTCTCGGCGAAGCCATGACACCACGTCAGATCCTCATCTTCCTTCAGTGCTTCCTGTTCCTGTTCCTCGCGCTCTCGGCTGTGCGGTCGCTCGGCCAAACCACCACGCTCCTCGCCCACACGTTCAGCGGCACCATCCCCGACGTCTCTATAAGCACCCCGCCCACGAAAGCAGTCGGATGATGTCACCCCACGTCTCGAGCACCCCAGACGCCCCGCCGCCCAAGCCCACGAGCGCGCAAACGCGACAAGCCGGACGGCGCAGCCTGCGAGCCCTGCTCCCCAACTGAGCCCCACCGTTCACCGAAAGGATCCCTGAGTGACCGACACGCACCGCATCACCTGGTGGCGCGAAGGATGGCGCGTCTACCGCGTCGCCGCGCCCCTCTTCTTCACGCGCCGCCGCGTCGTGACCGGGTTGGTGAGCGTCGTCGCTGTGTCCGCCCTCGTCTACGGTGTCGTGTCGCTGATCCCCGTGCCCGAGTCGGCGCCGCTCTCGTCGGACTTTTTCGCCAGCATCCTCGCCGGTATCGCCGCATTCTTCGTGATCATAGGTTTTGGAGCCACCTGGTTCATTCGCGACAACCGCACCGACGGCCTCACCGCGGGAAGCATGCTCCCGGACGAACTCACACCCCTGCAGAAGGCGCCACCGGCCGCGGGGGAGAGGATCGACCCAGCCCGCCGCGCCCTCTCCATCTCGGTCGCGCGACGCCAACGCCGCAACTACGTTGCCGGCCTGACCATGTTCATGCTGGTCACACTGGTGCAGATCACCGGGTTCGTCTTCGCGCTCACGACCCCTGGCTCCCAACTGTTGTGGCCGCTCACCACCATCGTGGCCGCGCTCGCTGTCGAATGCTGGATCCTCAACGCGCTGGCCCAAACATCCGTGCTGCTCGAAAACGCAACCGGCCACCGCGACCCTCCCGCCGAACCGATCGCGCGGTAACCGGCCCTGGCACACAGTCGCCCAAATTATCCGCTAGGATTATCAAGTTGTCTTCGCCGCTCGCGGTGGATGACTTCGGGCTGTGGCGCAGCTTGGTAGCGCACTTGACTGGGGGTCAAGGGGTCGCAGGTTCAAATCCTGTCAGCCCGACAAAATCCCTGGTGAGAGGGAACTCTCACCAGGGATTCGTCGTTTCTGGATTTGGTCATTGTCTGGTTCACTCGCTCGATCTGATCGAGCCTTCGGTAGACGGAGTGGACAAAGCCAGATCAGGCTCGCCGCCCGTGGGCTGGACCAATATGGCCGCCGACTGCGCGTTCTTCCTCCTCGCCCACGACCGCCACGACGCCCGAACTGGTTGACGTCCACCGCTTCGTAAACTAAGGGGAGAAGATCGCATCCCTCGATCTCCGCCACAGCCGCATCGAAGCGATCGACACCTACGCAGACCACGACCGCATCACGGGCGGCGACACCGAGACGATGATCGACACGGCGTACACAGCCTGGCGCACCGACACCGTCGCCGGGATCACGACCGTGCTGATCGCCGACTCGAACGAATCTGTGCGCGCCCTGAACCAGCGCGCCCGCGCAGACCTCATCTGCGACGGAACCGTGAACGCGGACGCTAGAGTGGTAAGCATGGCGGGATCAAAAGCACCAATTTACCAGGACCCTGACGGGCTCGAACGCGCACTCATCGACCTAGTTAGGGTCGGTGCGCGCGGGCATGCAGCTGGCGTGCGCCAGCTCGCCGGTCGCCTGGTGCGCGCGGTGCCGCCTGCAGTTGCCGATGCGGGTGCCTTCCGCATCGCGGTTCACGATGCGCTGTCTGCCGCGAATCCTTCCAAGGGCCTTCGCTTCGACAGTGGGGCGATCCCAACGGATGCCGATGGCCTGCACTCCCTTCTGAACGTTGACGCTGTTCCTGTTGCTGACGAGTTTGTCGCAGACGAGAGGCTCAGCTCTGAACTGCAGGAGATTGTGGCTGAGAGAGAACGTGCTGATGAGTTGGCACGTGCGGGAGTCTCCATGAGCCGAACGGTCCTCTTTTCTGGTCCCCCGGGTGTGGGTAAGACGCTCGCAAGTCGATGGATTGCTCAACAGCTCGAATTGCCGTTGGTGACGCTTGATCTCGCTTCCGTGGTTTCGAGCTATCTGGGGAGTTCTGGTCGGAACATCAAGTCTGTCCTGGATTTCGCGAAGTCTGGACCCTGCGTGCTGTTCCTGGACGAGTTCGATGCCGTCGCCAAACGTCGCGATGACGACACCGACATCGGTGAGCTGAAGAGAATCGTCAACGTGCTGCTTGTAGAACTCGACCGGTGGCCGGACACGAGTCTCTTGGTAGCCGCGACGAATCATCCCCAGCTGCTCGATGAGGCGATCGATCGCCGCTTTGACCGCGTTCTGAAGTTCCCGCTTCCTGGAAGAGCCGAAAGGCGTGCACTCCTAGCAGGCGCGAACCACGGCGAGGTGTCTGTCAAGGTCATCGAGCTTGCGGCGGCAGCATGGGAAGGCCGAAGCCACTCCGTCATCATGCGCTTCTGGGAGCTCTGTCGGCGAAAAGCGATCCTGCACGATCTAGCGCTTGAGTTCGTCGTCGTAAGCGAACTAATCGAGCAATTTCCGACAAATGAGCTGCGAAACTCCGTGTGGCGGCACGCTCATGACGAGCTGGACATGTCTAATCGTAAGATCGCGACGCTTGCAGGCGTCAGCCATCCGACAGTTGCGACAGGTATCAGGCAAGCAAAGGACACGAAATGACAGATGCCGGGGGAGTGGGCAATGTCGCCCGCCGCCTACTTCTGAACGGAGAAGCTCTCCGACTGGATGTGGAGCCGGCACCGACCGGAGGCGGTCCAAAGTACGAGCCCTTCACCTCTGAACAAGCCCGAGAGTGGCTCCTCCCACAGATACGTTCCGCGCGTGCTGCGATTCAGGAGCTCCCTGAGGTGCTCCGAGCGCCCGACCGCGTTTACGTAGAAGCGAAGCTGCTGCCCAACTACATTGCCCCGAGCTACTACCCAGAGTCTCTCCTTGGTTTCATAGGTGCTGTTCCGGTGGGTTCGCGCGCCGACTCGGGTACGCTCCGCACAGCATCGAAGGTGCAGCAGAGTGGCACGCGACGCCTAATCCTTGCGGTGGACAACACAGCCCTGGAAAGGCTGGAAGAACTTGTCAACTCGCCTGGCACTGGCCGAAGCGCGCTGCAGGCCTTTGCGCAAATACGACGACTAGAGGAATTCGCCTCGCCAGCAGTAAGCACAGTTCTACGAACCAGTCCTGAAATTGACGTCGCGGGGCACGAGAATTCCGTGTGGGAAGCGGTTCTACACCCCCGCGCAGTGCGTTCCGGGGAGCCAGTACCGATTGACGACGAGGCCCTGGATCGTTGGGTCGCTCTCGTTGAGTCGCGTGGCGGTGAAGTGCATCGAGACTTCTTCCGTCAGGTGGGGGGACTCACGTTCGTGCCGATTCGCGCGTCGCGGTTAGATGTGCCGGAGCTTGCACGGTTCAACCCGCTGCGGGTACTTCGGCCGATGCCCGCTATCCGGCCCCGCCCGCGCTTTGGACTCCGAAGTGGAAGCCGAATTACCCCGCCGGCCGTTCCGGGCGCGCTGGCGGATGTGACAACGGTGGCGGTGTTTGACGGGGGTGTCAGTGACACGGGCGGCGGCGGCCTGTTTCCGATATCACTCGTTGATTTGACCCCAGAAGCCGCAGACGCGGACGATCTGGACCACGGCACAGGAGTGACCGGCGCCGTGCTGTACGGGCTTCTGGAGTCGGGCGCGCAGGCACCGCAACCGCCGCTGCCGGTGGAAAGTTTCCGAGTCGTGCCCGCTCCATACAGCCCTGGGGATCTGGACGGGTACTGGATACTTGATCGCATCAAGGAGACCTTGTCCGAGGACCGGCACAAGATCGTGAACCTGAGCCTCGGACCAACACTCGCCGTCGAAGACGACATGGAACCGAACCGCTGGACAGCCGAGCTAGACCAACTTGCGTGGGAACGGGACATTGTCTTCGTCGTTGCGGCAGGAAACGACGGAAACCAGCATCCGGATACCGGATTGCACCGAGTTCAGGTCCCCGCCGATATGGCCAACGCCGTATCGGTCGGAGCTTGCGACGCGCCCGCCCCGGATCGGCCATGGGCGCGGGCTCCCTACTCTTCGATGGGGCCCGGGCGACCGGGTAGCCGAATACAGCCCTTGGGCGTTCAATTCGGCGGAGTCGATGACCGCTTGTTCAACGTGTTGCGCTCCGACGGAAGCTTCCTGGAGGCCAGCGGGACAAGCTTCTCGGCACCGATTGTGACCCACGCCCTCGCGGACCTTGCTAGCAGGCTACCCCGCGTAAACAGCAGTGTGCTTCGTGCATTCGCGGCCCACTTTGCTGAGCGCCACCGCGCATACAAGGCAAGGCAAGATGAGCTTGGATTCGGACGTCTGCCGCTCTCATTCGCTGACGCCCTAGATTGTGGGCCTGACGAAGCACACGTCCTGTTCGTCGATCAGATCGCGCGCGGCGACATCCTCGGCTATCAACTGCCTGTGCCGGGAACCTTTTCGAGCGCCGCGAAGATCTCAGTCACGCTCGCATATGCCTCTCCCGTGGAACCAACCCAGCCGACCGAGTACACCTCTGCATCGCTAGAGCTCACATTGCGCCCCCATCGCAACATCTTCCGGTTTTCGCCGCCACGAGGCTCGACGGAGAAGGCTAGGAACGTTGACTTGACGTCGACCGAAGCACGAACGTTGCTAACGTCGGGGTGGACGAGCAGCCAGGAGCCGGTGACGAAGACGCTTACAAGCGCAGCGAGCTTGAATGAGGCAGATCTTCGAGATTCAGGCAAGTGGGAGACACTGCGACACCATCGAGTCAGTTTTGCCGCCGGTGAGATCAATGACGCACGGCTCGAATTGCGATACTTCGCCCGCCGAGCAGGTGCTCTCGACGGGTCGCCAACCGAAGTACCCTTCGCAATACTTGTCTCTGTCTCGGACCCCAATTCCAGCGGGACGCTCTATGACGAAGTCGCTGCGCAGTTTGCTGCGCTCCGCCCTGTACAGCGGGTTGCCGGACGTGTTCGACTGCGCAGCGGTCGCCAAGACGCCTGGTACTAGGACGGACCCCCGGTATGACGACGACACTGATTCGGGACGAGGCACTAGCCCGAGGAACACTCGGGATATCCGCGCTAGCGATGATGCGAAGCGTCATGGCAGAGCAGCTGCCAAGATTCCCTGGTCTGCGCGATACCGACTCAGTCGACGACTTCGTCAACAGCTTCTTCGAGGACAAGGCCGCCGGTTACGCCAACGTAATCACTGCCCTTCCTGACGACCGGGCCGCCAAACGGGAGACCCGAAAATGGGTCGAACGGTGGCTCGTCGACCTCACACGCAAGCAGCCGTGGGGTGCGCTCCGGAACCGGCTCGAGAAGCGGCTCGAACGTTCCTCCTTGTTTAGTCCGTCAGCGGTTAAGCACTACTGGTTCCTCACAGACGGCGAGGACATCGACCGGCAGGCCAGCGAAGCCGCCCTTCGAGAGATCGCAGCCAGCGCCCAAGTCGAGATATCAGTCGCCGCCGGCGATGGCTCAGTGACGTTGGGGAGCAAGGGGCAGCTAGAGGAGATGCTGCGAAGAGTGCTCGCGGCGGCGGGCCGACTGCATGTGAGCGATCTCACCAAGATCTGCGCAGACCGATTCCCGTCGCTGCTGGAGACGGGGGATGTCCTGACATCCACAATTGATGCGGACTGGGACAGTGTCGAAGAGAAAACCTCCGCTGTTTACAGTTCAGAGGTCACCGAGATAAAGGTCGACGACGAAAAGTTCGCCCAGCGGTTGATGCCGCAGCTCACTAAAACAGAGCTCGCAGTCATCCGTCACGGGGGAGACGCCGCAGCGCTGGTAAAGGAACTTGGCGTCGGGCGAACCAGCGCATACAACGCCATTCAGAAACTCCGGGCTCGGCTGACAGAACTTGCGGGCGACAGCACACGAAGCCAAGGAATTCTCGCTGCCTTGCTCCGTCTCGTATTGGACGATTCGCCCAATGTCCCGTCATTACACAGTGAGGATATGGAGGACTCCAATGTCGTCTGAGGCATCAGAGCGCTGGATGGCGCTCTCCCAACAATTTCCCATAGGCCCGAAGCGGAGGAGCGGCATGCTTCGAAGCGCCGAGTCAACCGATGCTGTTGTCGTTGGGCAGTTGCGGCACGCCTACTGGGGCGACGCTAGCCTTGTGGTGGTCGTCAACGCGATCGACGACGCCGCAGCAGTAGCTTCCGTGCTCCCGGCCACCTTGGAACCTGGGGTCGAGAATAGCAAGGCCGTCGTCATCGAAGATGAAGCTAGCCCTTTGCATGGGTCTGTGGCAGTCTGGCCAGCCGCCCAGGGCCTAATCCCTTTCGCAACGCTCGGCGCGATAATCGCAACGATTCCCAAGCCTCAGCTTCGAGCAATCGAGTCAGCCCCTTCAAACGACACGATCCCGGGCGGGCTTCGTCGAGGCCACGCGGAGCCGGCACTTGAATCTGGTGATGCCCTCGCTCTGGCTGACCTTTTCGATGCGTTTGACGTCCTTCAAAGCGCACCACGGCTGCATCCGGCGGTCTCAGATAGCGCGGGCGTCCGGTTACAGATTCCACTTGGGACCATCATGAGCGCTTTACAAACGTCACAGCCGCGCGCGATGGCAATCCGAATGGGTAAAGAGTCGCTCACAGCCGAGGAGGCCAGTCGCCTCGCTGCGGCAGCAGAAGTCCCTGTAGGTGAAGTTCTCGGCGCGATTGACCCACTACCGACGGACCTCCAGCGCGAATTGCAAGAGCCGCGTTGGCGTTCCCGCATCCGGAACCGAGCAATTGACGGCGACGAGGACAGCGCCCGCACACGCCTTGGATATGAGGCATACCAGCTCGCAGCTCGCGAAACAGGCCAAGGCCGTGAGCTCTGGCGGCAGCGACTGGACACAGTCCTCGCTACAGACAATCGATAGCCCATGCGCGCCTCCTTCGACGACACTCCGGCTCAGGTCGCAGCGATGCTTACCGCATGGGAAGCTCTGGGCGGATCTCTCGAAGACTTGACGCTCGATTCGTTCGCGGCCCTGGAACAGCGCAGCGATCTCACGGTGCTTCGGGTGCCTGAGTTCGTTCCGGCAGACTCGCAGCTTGGATGCTCCGTCGCCGGCGGGTACCGCTGGGAGCCGCCAACACTGGTTGTGACTGAGTCGATGTCCCGCCGTCGCCAACAGTTCACGCTCCTGCATGAACTCGGTCACCACATTCAAAAGACAAACATTGATCTCGGCACAAAAGTTGTCGAGCACCGGGAGCCGGAGGCATTCGAAGATGCCTGTTGCGATGCTTTCGCCGCACAGCTACTCCTCCCGGACGTCCTAGTCAACTCGCTCATCTCCGATCGTGGTCCTACTGTCACCACTGCCCTCGAGTTGTTCGAATCTTCGAACGCATCGCGTGCGGCGATATGCGTCCGCCTTGCCAACCGCCTCCAGTCGCCCGGCGCTGTCGTTGTTGTCGATGAAGGCGGAACAGTGACCTTTGCGGCTGGTCGAGGTGGCCTGTATCCCCCAGCCCGCGGTAGCAACCAGACCGAGAACCCACTCGTGCGCGCAGCACTCGATGCAGAGGGCGAACGCCGGACGTTCGCGCGCGACGACGCGCAGATCTGGTATCGCGATGGCCACACCTCTGAGCGGCTATACGGTCAGGCGGCATGGGCAGGAGACCTGCTGTTCCTCGTCATGGTCGAATACAGCGCGCCGTGGCTGGCCATGTCTCCACCCAGAGACGGTACCGCCCAGTACACGACCGACCGTTGGGACCAGTGCGAGCACTGCAGCAAGTCATTCGTCATCGGCTTCATCTGTCGCAAGTGCGGGCAACCTCGCTGCCCATCTGGGCACTGTGGATGCACCTCCAAGACGCAGAAGACGTGCCTGGAGTGCTTCCTCCAGAAGCACTCCAACCAGTTCGCTCCCGACTCGACTACGTGTCTGGAATGTGCGAGTTGATCACGGTGTGGACGATTCGTGAGCTGTCCCGTCTCTAACTGTTGAGCAGGCAACCGGCCTGCCACACAGCAGTTAGGAGCCCATCGTGGCACCCATGGAAAAGGCCCGAATCTACATCGACAGCGAGCCGATTGACGTTAAGGAGCGGCGCCTCACCGGCGCCCAGCTTCGCGCGCTCGTCACACCGCCAGCCGACAACCTGTGGCGCGACATCAATGACGCGCAAGATCACCTTGTCGAACCCACCGAGCCGGTGGCAATCGAGAACAACATGCGATTCTTCACCGACCGTCCTCGCGTGATCTACATCGATAAGGTCCCTTACGAGGTTCGCACAGCGGCGCTCACGGGGACGCAGTTGCGCCACCTCGCTACGCCGCCCGTGCCCGCCGGTCATGGAATTTGGAAGGACATCCAGGATGATCTCGACGACCCCATCGAGACGGGCGAGATCGTCGCGGTCATCAACGGCGATCGCTTCTTCACGAAGCCGCTGCCGCTGAAAAAGATTCACGTCACCGTCAACCGTCGTCCCGTTACCGTCCACGGTGCGGAACAGACCGGCCTCTCGATCAAGGAGACCGCGATCGCCCAGAGCGTGCCAATCAAGATGGACTTCCTCCTGTCTCGCAAGGACGGACTGAGGTTCAAGCCGGTTGGCGACACCGAGAACATCCGGGTCCGCAAGGACGACGAGTTCCGCGCAAACGACGGGGACGACAACTCGTGAACCCGACAACAACTACCGCGGCTATCGCAGAAGCGATCGAAGAGCTGACTGAGACGTTTGCAGAAGCGAACATCACGACCGAAGATGACGGAGCGGGCGGGGCCTGGGTCACCATCAGCGATGTCCCGCTTGGGCCGGTGTACGAGCAGGAGAGTTCCTGGATTGCGTTCCAGATCACTTTCCCGTACCCGGAAGCGGACGTGTACCCGTTGTTCGTGCGCCCCGACCTTCGCCGGAAGGATGGCGGTGCTCACAGCGAAGGATTCCAGGCGGTCCAGTGGGGGCCGCGGGCCGAGGCCGGAACGCAACTATCCCGCCGTAGCAACAGGCTCGACCCTGCGATCGACACTGCCGCTACGAAAGTCCTGAAGGTACTCAAGTGGATGAGCGAACAGTGAACGACAGCTGGTCGGTCGTGATCACCGGGGAGCAGTGGGCCGCCTTGCACGGACATCTGTTCCCCGGTGACGGGGGCGAGCACGGCCTCGTCCTCCGGTGCGGGATTGCGCGTAGCCCTCGTGGAATTCGGCTCCTGGTCCGCGACGTTGTGCCAGCAACCGACGGCGTCGACTACGTCGAAGGCAGCCGGGGCTATCGCAAGCTCACCGCCGAGTTCGTCGCAGACAACATCGATGTATGCGCGCAAGAGAAGCTCGCCTATATTGCAGTGCACAATCACGGCGGGCGCGACCGCGTTGGTTTCTCCGGAACAGACATGGCGTCTCATGAACGCGGATATCCAGCGCTGCTGGACATCAACGACGGAGTCCCCGTCGGCGCACTAGTGTTTGCCAACAACGCCGTAGCGGGTGACATCTGGACTAGCGACGGGAAGCGTCGCACCATCACTAACTTGTGGGTTGCGGGGCGGTCCCAGCGCACGCTCACGCCCGAGCCTGTGTCTGCCAAGGTCGCGGACCCAACTTACGATCGGCAAGCGCGCATCTTCGGCGATCGTGGCCAGGCGATCCTCGCTGGATCTAAAGTCGCCGTTGTTGGGCTTGGCGGAATCGGCTCGCTCATTTCGGAGTACCTCGCCCGGCTCGGAGTGGGAGAGCTTCTACTCATTGACCCTGATCGACTCGATCCGACTAACCTGCCGCGCGTTGTTGGAGCCCGCCGATCCGACGCGATGCCTCTACTCCAGAACGACGCTCGGCCCCGGTGGATGCAACGACTCGGCGCTCGTCTCGCGACCTCCAAGGTCAAGATCGCAGCGAGAGTCGCTCGCCAGGCCTCCCGGAGTGTGCGGATCAGCACGGTACCGCGCTCCGTTGTTGAGGCGGACGTCGCGGCGCTTTTGACGGACTGTGATCACATCTTCCTCGCCGCGGACTCTGCGCTGGCGCGGCGCTTGATCAACTCGATCACCCACCAGTACCTCATTCCTAATACTCAGGTCGGCTCGAAGGTCACGGTCATTGATCGGCAGGTTGCCGACATATTCTCCGTGTCTCGAATGAGTAGCCCTGGCAGCGGCTGCCTGCAATGCAATGGTTTGATTCCCGCGTGGAAGCTGACAGAAGAAGCCACGAGCGATATCCAGCGCCGCCGGCAGCGATACGTCGAAGACGAGGACATTCACGCACCGAGCGTGATCACGCTCAACGCGGTAGCCGCATCTCGCGCGGTCGATGACTGGCTCATGGCCATCGGCGGTCTCACGGAAACGGAAACGACTGCCGACCATTGGGTCGAGTATCACCCACTCACCGATGAAGTAGTAGAGCACGAGCCCGCGAAATCGCCCGAATGCCGACACTGCGGTGCATCTCGCTTCGCCCGCGGAGATGGAGTGCCGCTGCTTGCGAAGCCATAGGGAAAGAAAATCGACGAAGTCGGTGAGGTTGATGAGCGGTACGCTGCGCCACCTCGTTCCAGCACCTCGTCAATCTAATTGGTCTTCGGGCGGAAACTCTAGGTGTTTGATATGACACCCAGTGAACTCCCGGTTCTCAACAGGCGTGGCGAGTACGTGTTGGCCTTCGGATTTGTCGGGGGCGACGACTAAAGTCGGATTTGGGAGGTTGCCGTCGACTGCGGTTGCTTCGCGGACATGCGAGGTCTGTGACGCACAAAATCAACGGAGGGGAGCCCGGTGGCATCGTACAGCGAGTGGCATCAGAGGATTATTGACGTTCATGATGCCGCAAGCGATGCTGGTGCCGCGGCCCAGGAAGTCCTACGCCTCGGGCGGGAAACCTACTCGGACCTTAGCGATTTAGAGCGGGCTGGATTGCGATTCACGTGTTCATCGCTCGCCATCAACACGGGTGCGACTATCGGCGATGTCGATATCTTGTCCCGGGGCAAGGAGCTCGCGCGGGGAGCTCAGCGGGATGTGCCGACGGACCACCCGCTCCACTTTCAATGCATGTACAACGTTGCGAACGCCACTCTGGAGATTTGCGACCTTGGAATGCCGACGAACGGACCCTGGGAGGAGCAGCTCGCTGGAATTGCGGAGATTCGGCGAGTTCACCGGTCTGAGCTCCGAGACGCGCGTCGCATGCTCCACGAGGTCGGATCGTCGCCGGTCGCGGATTCTCACACGCGATCGGCGGCTTACTGCAATCTGGCGAACTGCCTCGACCACTCTGGTCGCTGGGCTGAGGCTTACGACTTCTATTTGCGCGCGCTCGACGCAGACCCCTCGAACGGCAACGCAGCTGGCAATCTCGCCAAGTTGCTGATGAATCGAGTGATCTCCGGGGTCGGGCAGACCGGGCACCTTGCGGCAGTCCATGACAAGTATGCGAAGCTGGCACGGTTGCTCCGAACCGGAACCATTGCCTTCGCAGGAGAGGAAACCGCGGCGAGGTGGGATGACCTTAGAGAGACGGAAAGTCCTGGCCACCTCGCGCATGGGATGGACGGTCCTGACCGCGAGTACCGCGAGTGGGTTGCAGCGCATCGGCTTGCGCTTTCTGCTGCCGTCGAAGGCCTCGGGACAGAGGAAGCGCACTGGGACGGCGCAGCAATCGAGATCCTGTACGGGACCACGTTAGACGAGATGTCGCCACCAATCCTGGCGGAGATGAACGTACTGAAGTCTGACTACCTGGTCTCGCGCCGTCTCGCATTCGACGGCTATGTGCACGTCGCCGAAGGCCCAGAACAGAAAGCAGATGACTCCGGGTTCTACGTGGAGACGCTCGACTACTCACTGTACGGAACTCAGTACTCAAGGCTCCTGCTCGCACAGCGATCCGCACTCGACGTGCTGGACAAGACAGCGGTCGTTGCCAACGAGCATTTCGCCGTCGGAGACGAGGCTCGACGGGTGTCCTTCCGACAATTCTGGTCAAGCAAGGACGGCCGCGTCCGCTCTGAACTCCAAGAGAATCCCCAGCGTAGTTTGGCCGCTCTTGCACTCTCCGAGCTTGCCTACGACATGGACAATGGTGGCATGTATGCACCCTCACAGGCTCTGCGCAATGCCGGCACCCACCGGATCGTGCACGCAGCCATCATCGACACCACCGGGGTTACAGTCAATGCGCGAAGCCGAATCGACATCTTCGAGCTTGTCGATTCGACCGTATTGGCGCTCCAAGCCACGCGATCTGCCTACCTCTACCTCGTCGATCTTGTCGCGGGCTGGAATCACCCAATCGATCATCCGGACGCCTATCTTCCGTTTCCCTCATACGAGTACATGAAGTTCCCTGAGGAGCCCGGAGACAACTCGACGCCTGATGGGACTGATCCTGCGCCACAGAATCAAGAGGATGGTGAGGGGAGTCGCTAGATGACTTTTGCGCCTCGCTCGATTACGAGGTAGGCGAGATTTCCGGGGCCAAGCTATGGGCTGAACGGTGTGGACGGTTTGCCATTAGACGATTGATGTGCTCCACGAGACGGATCACGTGGAAGGGTGAGGGATGGCGAACAGGATGTACTGGTGCGATCGCTGTAAGCGTGAGCACCGAAACGATTCACAAATTGGACGCGAACACTTCTACGAACGGAGCAGTCTCGGTCGGACGCCATCTTGGCCGTCGACACTGTCTAGGACGGGAAGCACGCAACGTTCATCGCACTCATCTTGCCCCACGCCAGCACCTAGCCCGGTGCGAACGCCAGCACCTCGCTCGACGTCGGTGGGGCCTCCACCACATCCGCCCTTGATTGCCCCGTCACGTATTGAGCGGAGACGTCGTCGTTCGCGGCACGTTCTCAATCGACGGACGGGTGAGGAGGTTTCGACAGCGCTTCTCAACTTGATCTTCGAGGCGGGATCTCCACTCGCGATCATTGCCGATGAGCTTCTTGAACAACTGCCGTGGCACAAACGGCGAGCTTGGTCTCATTGGTTCTGCATCCTTCTCGAGCACACCAGTGACGCGGTTTCGCCGGGCACTTACATCGCGGTGGTCCAGAAAGAGATCACGAGCCTGTTGCAAGACAAAGGAATGCCCCGGTTCGTTGCACTCTCGATTGGCAAGTCATTTGGCGCAGTGGCGAACAGGCTAGTTGGATCGCTGGGCACGGATCAGATTGTCGCGGCTCTGCGAGCCTTGGTCCTTCTCCTGTGCCCGGACTTCAGTCGGTGCCCCACGCAGGAGGCAGTATGCGCATATTTCCTGAAACCGGAAGTCGAAGAGGCCCTTAGGACGATGTTCAAAACTTCGTTGTGAGACGTCAGTTCGCGCATATTCGGTGAAAGCAGCTCAGACCAGGCGGGCCTATTTCCGCTCATGTGACTGACGAGAACTTGAAGTTGCAGCTGGTGACGCTGACCAGAGATTTACTGTTCCACTCGCGGGGTGTCTCGCAATGGATCGAGGCGTCGGCGGTCTCCTGCGGGGTGCTTTGTGGTTGTCGAGAATTTCAAGCCTGACTCCTTGCCGATTGGACGGTCCAAAGAAAATTGCTTTAAAGATGCCATCTCGATGAGCCGCCCTTAGTGCCAGCAGCAGAGTATGGAGGTGGGGGACTAAAAGGGGGCCAGAATCGTGCAAACCGTGCATTTCGCGACGTGCCCTGCACAACCTGAGGCCGGAATCGCGCGGAAATTGGAGATCATCGCGCTGAGTGGACGCCTGGGGGTCAAGGGGTAGCTGACGCGACGTGCATCGAGAATGCCTTCGGAGTTGGCCGGGAGCAACTAATGCGGGATCATCTGATCAGCCGCATTCTCGCATCACTGGCGCAATCCGTCAGCGACGACGTCGTTTTCATCGGAGGCACTGCGCTCGCGCGAACGCATCTGCCCGAGCTCCGCTTGAGCGAGGATGTAGACCTTATTGCAGGCAGTGGACGTTGTCTGAGATGCGTGAATGACGCCTGGAAGGGGCCGTTCAGGTGAGGGATTGCTCCCTGGCCATCCAAGTCTTGATCCCACGTCTGCGCGTCTACCCTGGGCTTATGCCCCTCCGCCTCGAAGAAGTTGTCATCGACTGCAGCGAACCATCCGCTCTCGCCCGTTGGTGGGAGGTGGCGACCGGCTGGCAGGTCATCGACGAAGATGAGGACGGCGCCGAACTCGCGCCAGCGCCCGGGCAGACGCCGACGCTCATGTTCGTGAAGGTTGCCGATCAGAAGCGCATCAAGAACCGACTGCACCTCGACTGGGTGCCCGACGATCAGCAGGCCGAAGTTGACCGCCTGATCGGGCTCGGCGCGACGCGCGTCGACGTGGGGCAGGGGGAGCAGTCGTGGGTGGTGCTGGCCGATCCCAAGGGCAACGAGTTCTGCATTCTCGCCGCGCGCTAGCTGGCCGTGAGTTGGATGTGCGTGACCGACAAACCCTTGTCGCGCGAGCGTGAGCGACATATCGTTGAGTATCGTTCGACATCCAATTATGCGAGGAGAACATCATGGCTAGTTCGTTCCCGACCGGTGGTTTCGGCGGAGTCAACGCCGACAGCATGTGGCAGACGATGGAGCAGTTGCGCGCCAACTTCGAGAAGCGCGTCGGCGGCGGCACTCGCATGGGTCGCGGCGACGTGCGCGCGGCCGTTCTGGCCCTGCTCGCCGAGCGTCCCATGCACGGATACCAGATCATCCGCGAAATCGAAGAGCGCAGCGGCGGCAGCTGGAAGCCGAGCGCCGGCTCCGTCTACCCGACGCTGCAGCTGTTGAGCGACGAAGGACTCATCGGCGCCGAAGAATCGAACGGGCGGAAGACGTATGCGTTGACCGAGGCCGGGCGTGAGGTTGCCGCATCCCACACCGAATCTGCACCGTGGGAGAGCGCCGCCAGCGAAGAGAAGACCGGGTTCACCGCGCTGCCCAAGGCCGGCGTCGAGCTCGCACAGGCCGCCGCTCAGGTGGGCCGCACCGGTTCGCCCGAGCAGGTGAAGCAGGCCGTGGACGTGCTCGATGAGGCACGCCGCCGGCTCTACTCGATCCTCGCTCAGGACTGACCGGGGTGACATCGGCTCGGCCGGGTCGACAACACGCCGAAGCTGACGCCGAGGCGGCGGCGAGAGCGGGCGCCGGAAACACCAAAGCCCGCTATCGCCGCATCCTGCGGTTCGCCAGCTACCACCTCGCGGTGACCTGGTTCTACGAGCTGTTCCTGCCGCGCATCGGCCTGCACAAGATCGCCGAACGCACCCGCACGCGGCGCATGAAGAAGTTTGCTCGCAAATTCCATGTGCTGGCGGTCGACCTCGGCGGGCTCATGATCAAGGTGGGGCAGTTCATGTCGTCGCGCCTCGACGTGCTGCCACCCGAGATCACCGCCGAACTCGAAGGGCTGCAAGACGAGGTGCCGCCCGTGCCGTTCCCCGCCATCCGCGCCCTCGCCGAACGTGAACTGGGTGTGCGACTCGGGCAGGCGTTCACGTGGGTCGACGAAGTTCCCGTGGCTGCCGCATCCCTCGGGCAGGCGCACCGCGCGCAGCTGACACCCATCGCCGCCGCCGACTCGGGGCTCACCCACGTCATGCTCAAAGTGCAGCGACCCGGCATCGACACCATCGTCGACGTCGACCTGAAGGCGCTGCGCAAAGTCGGCGGATGGCTGAGCCACGTGCGCCTCGTCTACGACCGCGTCGACATGCCGGCCCTCGTCGAAGAGTTTGCCGCCACCAGCCTCGAAGAGATCGACTACCTGCACGAGGCCGCCAACTCGGAGCGGTTTGCCGCGGACTTCGTGGGTGACGACCGCGTGGATGTCCCCGCCATTGTGTGGGAGCGGACGACGCGACGCGTCCTCACGTTGCAGGACGTGACCGCGATCAAGATCAATGACCGCGAGGCGTTGCGGGCTGCCGGGATCGACCCGGCTGAGGTTGCGCCCGTGTTTGCGGCTGTGATGTTTGATCAGCTGTTTACCAACGGGTTCTTCCATGCCGACCCGCATCCCGGCAACATCTTTGTCACGCCTGTTGCGCGGTCTGATTCGAGCGCTGGCGCGGGGTCGGATGCTTCCCCTGCGGCGGGCACGGCTGGAGGGCTTGGCGCCGCAGGGCTTGCCGATGCGGCAGAGGGCGTGGACGCCGCGGGTGCACGCGGCTGGAAGCTCACCTTCATCGACTTCGGCATGATGGGCGAGGTCCCTAGTAACACCCGGAGTGGCCTGCGCAAACTGCTTATCGCTGCCGCCTCCCGCGACGGCAAGGGCTTGGTCGACGCCATCCGCGATGTGGGTGTGCTGTTGCCAACCGCCGATACCAACGAGCTCGAGCGTGCGATGACGCAGCTCTTCGCCCGCTTCGGCGGCATGGGGTTCGCCGAGCTGCGTGAGGTCGATCCTCGAGAGTTCCGCGACTTTGCCGAACAGTTCGGCGACGTGGTGCGGTCGCTGCCGTTCCAGCTGCCCGAAAACTTCCTGCTCATCATCCGCGCCATGTCGCTCGTTTCCGGTGTGTGCAGTTCGCTCGACCCCGCCTTCAACTTGTGGGACTCGGTCGAGCCCTACGCCCAACGCCTCATCCGCGACGAACGCGGCAACGTGGTGCAAGACCTTGGCCGCAAAGCCCTGGATGCCGCCACCCTCGCCGTGCGCCTGCCCGGCCGTCTCGACGGCCTCGTCACCCGCTTCGAGCAAGGCACGCTCTCGGTCGAGAGCCCGCGCCTTGAGCGTCGTGTCGCCCGCATCGAACGCACGGCCCGCCGCATCGTCTCAGCCGTGCTCTTCGGGGGACTGCTCGTCGCGGGCGCCATCGTGCGCGCCGACGACGCTGTTTTCGGCACCGTGCTCATGTGCGTTTCGGTGCTGCCGTTGCTGCACGCCCTGTTCGGCGGCCGCTCTAACCGCCCATAGCTCGGCTCCATGTCCAGGCTTAGGCCGATAACCTTGGATATGGAGCGGGCCGATGACGCTGTTCGGCGATCGTGCCCAGACGTCATGTCGCGCATCCGCCCCACAATTTCTGCAATAAGTGAGAGGGCGTCCGGCGTGAGCTTGGTTCGTTTGAATGATGTCGAGGTGCGGTACGAGAACACGCAGATCCTGCGGGAGGCGTCTTTTCGGTTGGAGAACAAAGACCGCGTCGGCGTCATCGGGCGGAACGGGTCGGGCAAGACCACGCTGCTGAAGCTCGTGCTCGATCAGGTGCAACCCGACTCGGGAACCGTGAGCGTCGAGGCCGGCATCCGGATCGGCTATTTCTCTCAGTTCTCGGAGTTGGATGGCAGCGCCACGATCACCGAGGTGCTCGACGCGTTGTTCGCCGACGTGCACGCCGTTGAAGATGAGCTGGCCTCCATCGACCTGGCGATCGGCGAAGGCGCCGACGGGGGAGCGCTCGACACGCTGATCGAACGGCAGGCCGAACTGTTCGGCGAGATGGAACGCCTCGACGGCTGGGACTACACGCGCAAGATCGACCAGGCGCTCACCACGCTGGGCTTCACCGAGGCTCACCGCACATGCGCGATCGACGAGCTGTCCGGCGGATGGCGCAACCGAGCCGCCCTCGCGAAGATCGTGCTCGAGGAGCCCGACATCCTGCTGCTCGACGAGCCCACCAACTTCCTCGACGTGGCCGGCGTGGAATGGCTCGAGAACTGGTTCCGCGATTTCAAGGGTGCCGCCATCATCGTGTCGCACGACCGCAAGTTCCTCGACGCCGTCGTGACGCGCATCGTGGAGGTCGAGAACTTCCACTTGCACGAATACCCGGGCAACTTCGCCGAATACATCGTGCAGAAGCAGTTCCGGTTGAAGACGCTCGAGGCGCAGTTCAAGCATGAGAACGAGTTGCTGGCGTTCGAGGCCGAGGGCATTGCCGACCGTCGCGAGGCCGCCAAGGCGTCGAGCAAGGGGCTGGGCAAACAGCTCGCCAACGTGAAGAAGTCTCGTGCGCCGCGGCCCGTTGACGACATCATCACCGAGATTTACTCGGGTCTACACGTCAAGGATGTCCTGTGCCGCATCGTCGGGCTCACGAAGTCTTACGGCGCCCGCACGCTCTTCGAGGGGCTGGATCTCGAGATCCGTCGCGGCAACCGCATCGTCGTGCTTGGCGCCAACGGTAGCGGCAAGAGCACCCTGCTCCGCGTCCTCACGGGCGAGGAGAAGCAGGATGCCGGCAGCGCGGCGTGGGCCGGCGGCGTGAAGGTCGTCTCCTACAACCGTGTGCTCGACGAGCTGGATGACGACGACACCGTCACCCACGCCGTGAACGCCTACCCCGACAGCCTCGCCCTGACGGCGACCCGCAAGTCGGTCGGGCGCTTCCTCGATATGTTCCAGTTCTCGGAGGCCGACAAGAAGAAGCGCATCCGCGAGCTGTCAGGCGGTCAGCGGGCTCGCGTGGCCATGGCGCAATGCTTGCTTTCGGGCGCATCCGTTCTGCTGCTCGACGAGCCCACCAACCACCTCGACTTGGCGAGCACCCAGGTGATGGAGCGCGCGCTCGTGCATTTCCCGGGCGCCGTCGTCGTCGTGAGTCACGACCGGTTCTTCACCGACAAGGTTGCCAACCACGTGCTCGAGTTTGGCGCTGCCGGAGCCGAACCGGGGGAGATTGCAGTGCGCGCAGCCTAGGCAGCCGCAGCCGCAGCCGCGGTGCTAGTTACGCGACTACGGCACGAACGGGCAAAGCCGCCGCGAATTCGAGCGGCGGCTCAGCCCGGCAACCGTTAGGCCGAAGCCCCACTCAAGAACCGCTTCATCGCCTCCGCGATTTCGGGCGACTTCGTGTGATGGAGGTAGTGGCCCGCATCCAGCAGGATGAGCTCGCCGCGCTCCGCGTTGGCGGCCTGCTTTTCGTGCAGCTCGGCCCAGCCCTCGACGCCCGTGTTGTTCTGCTGCGCGAAGAGGAGGACCGGCAGGTCGGCGGGGAAGGTGCGGCTCTCGGCCTCGGCGAAGTTGGGGGCGATGTGTTCCATCTCGTTGAGCATGGTGGGGCTCATCGAGTTCTTGTTCGCGAAGAGGGCCAGCTGCTCCTTCTGAGCGGCCGTGTAGGGCGTGCCCGCGTAGGGGTCGTCGCTGAGACCAGCGATGAGGCGCACGAGCCCCAGATTCTTGAGCGTGCCGAAGAGGCCGAGCGGAAGCTCAGCATCCATGCCGGGTTGGCCGGGGACGCTGGTGTCGATGCCGACGAAAGCGGTCACCTCGTCGCGGAAACGTTCCACGTATTCGAGCGCGTAGATGCCGGCGATCGAGTGGCCCGCGAGCACGTACTCGTCCACGCCCAGAGCTGAGACGGCCTCGTGCACCTCGGAGGCGATGTTGGCGGTGGTGCGCGGGGAGTCGGTGTCGTCGCTGCGGCCGTAGCCGAAGGGCTCGACCGTGATGACGCGGTAGGTGTCGTCGAGCTGGTCGATGAGGGGCACGAAGTCGATGGCGGGGGAGGCGGTGCCCTGGCCCGGCAGGAGCACGATGGTCTGGTCGCCCGAGCCCTGGTCGACGACGTTCATCTTCTTGCCGCCGACATCCACGAGCTCGCCGTAGACCTGGCGATCGGCGGCTTCGACGTTGGTGGCGACGGCGTTGACGGTGGCGGTCGTGCCGACGAAGACGACGGGGATCGCGATGAGGACGCCGACAACGATGAGGGTGATTTTGAGAGGTTTCTTCATTGCTCGTTCCGGGTTCGGGTCTGGAAACAGAGCGCACGTATGCGCATACATCCTCACGTTATGGGCCGAGCGCGGGTGGCAGCATCCGCCCTACGATGGATATATGGGTTTTCTCGACGAGTACGACGTCCGTTCCTTCCCCGCCGCGGTTACGCCGGAAGGGGGAGCGGAGCCCGCCACGGCCGCCTGGCTCAACGCCGAGGCGCGTGGATTCCACGACTCGCGGCTCACCGGTAAGAGGCTCGACGACGCCGCGCAGGACCTCGTTGCCGACGGTCGCGAACTGGTGGGCGTGTATGCCCGCAACGTTCCGACGCACGCGCTCGGCACCGACATCCCGGTCGCCACGTTCTCGTCGTTCACGAGCACGCTCAACGTGGGCGCCCCGGAACTCTTGCCCGTGCACCTCGTGTCGAACGTGACGGTGCGCCCCACCCACCGGCGCAAGGGCATGCTGCGCCACATGATGACCGACAACCTGCGCGCCGCGGCCGACGCCGGGTTCGCCGTCGCCGCCTTGACCGCGTCGGAGGCCACCATCTACCGCCGCTTCGGGTTCGGCGCGGCCACCTGGCTGCACCACGTGAGCGTCATCACCGACTCGCGCTTCAAGCTTCTCGTCACCCCCAAGGGCCGGTCCGAGTTCGTCGAGGCCGCCCAGCTGACCGAGATCGCGCCGGCCGTGTTCGCCGAGTTCCACGCCACGCACCCCGGCTCGGTCGAGCAGCACAACCGGCACTGGGACCACATCAGCGGCGTGCGCTACGACAAGGGCGACGAAGATCTCACGGTCAACGCGGCGGTTCACTACGACCCGTCGGGCGCCATCGACGGCTACGTGTCCTACAAGATCCGCGACGTCTACAAAGACACTCAGACGCTCGAGGTGATCGAACTGGTCGCCACCAACGACGACGCCTACCTGGGCCTCTGGGACCTGCTCGCCTCGATCGACCTGAACGACCGGGTCGAATGGAACGGCGCCCCGGCCGAGGGACCCCTGCGCTGGGCGCTCACCGACGCGCGCCTCGTGAAGCCGACCGAGATCGAGGACCTGCTGTGGCTGCGCATCCTCGACGTCGTTCGTGCCTTCGAGGCGCGCAGCTATGTGGGCGAGGGCGAGATCGTGCTGGCCGTGACCGACGCGCTCGGTTATGCCGAGGGCACCTATCGGTTGCGCATCTCCGGCGGCACGGCGCGGGTCGAGCGCGACGACAACGCGAATCCGGATGTCTCACTCGAGGCCCCCGCCCTGGCGTCACTGTATTTGGGCGGCGTCGACCCTCTGACCTTGCGCGCGGCCGGCCTGCTCGACGAGCGCACGCCCGGCGCGGTCCTGCGCCTGCGCGGACTGCTCGCGCCCACCGCCCCCGTCTACGGCATCTCCCACTTCTAGCCCGCGGTTTGCGGCTGCAACCGCCGCCCGAACGAACGGATGCCCCGACCAGCAACGCGCTGGTCGGGGCATCCGTGTTTCACCCTGGGGTGTCGGGCATCGTGCTCAGCCCGAGGCCGTAGCCGCGGCTACACCTCCTCGGACGACGACGACGGCGAACCGTCCGCCGTGGTCGACGCTGCGGCCAGTCGCTGGCGTCGACGCAGCATCATGAACGCGGCACCCGCGAGCAGCAGCACGGCGGCCGCCGTGCCGAGCGGGATCATGCCGGCCGCACCCGTCACGGGCAGGCCCGACCCGCCGATGAGCACGGGCGGCTGCGCGGCCGGGTCACCGCTCACAGGGGGAGCGGGTGTCGCGCCGCCATCGACCGGGGGAGCGGTCGGGTCGGGCGTCGGCACGGCCGCGGGGGTGACCTCGATGAGCACGCTTCCCGTCGCGGTACCCACCGTCGCCGTGAGGGTGTGCGGGCTGGCCGTCGGGAACGTGACGGTGTTGCCCGCGATCACGTCGGTGGCGACCGAGCTCGTGAAGGTCGCGAGGTCGGTGACGTCGCCGAGCGAGGTGCCGTCGGCGTCGAAACCTTCAGCCGTGAGCGTCACGGTGTCGCCCTGGTCGACCGTCGTGTCGCTCGCCGTGACCTCGACCGTCGTGGTCGCTTGGGCGACCGTGAACCAGCGGGCGTAGGCCGTGGCATCCGCGGCGAGGGGCGCCGCGAAGTCGAATGGAACCGTGAAGCCGGCGTCGGCGAACCAACCCGCGAAGATGCGGTCGTCGTCGGTCGGTTCGGCGGGTTCGACGGGGGCCGAACCGTAAGCCACGGTCTGCGGCTCGATCGCCGTGCCCTGGCCGCCCAGGTCGAAGCTCAGGGTGCTGGGGGCCGGAGCGCCCAGACCCTCGGCGGCAGCGGCGGCCGCGAGACCGCCGACGACGGGCAGCGTGATGCTCGACTGCTGTGCGTCCACCGTGACGGTCGCGCTCGGCGTGCCGGCGACGAAGCCGGACAGGTTCGTCGTCACGACGACACCGATGCGGTGACCGGCGGGGAACACCTGGTCGTAGGGCTCGAGCGGCCACTCGAAATCGTACTTCTGGCCGGGCGTCACGGGTGTGGCCTGGCCGTCGACGAGCGTGTCGCGGTTGGAGGAGTCGAGCACGCCTCGGCTGGCGCGCCAGAAGTCGGCCGTCGCGGTGCGGCGTTCGACCTCGAGGTAGCAGGCGTTGTCGTACTGCGACTGCGCGCCCCAGCAGGAGCGGTTGGCGGTGTTTTGCACGCCGTCGCCCGTGCCACGCGGGGTGCGCGCGGCCGTGCCGTAGTCGACGAGCATGGCGGCCAGGTTGGACTGCCCCTGGCTGAGCGATGCCGACAGGTTCACGATGGGCGTGCCCGAGATGCGCAGGTCTTTCGTGAGCGGTTCGGACAGGAAGGTGAGGCGCGTTCCCTGCTGGCCCTCGGGGGCCGTGATGAGGGATGTCTCGTTGGGCGCGTTCGCAGGACCGGTGAAGGTCAGCGTCTCGGCGCCCGTGCCCGGTGCGAGCAGCAGATCGCCGGCGGTCCCGGCTTCGGTTCCGGCGAGGTTGACCGAGACGTTCTCGGTTCCCGGGGCGGGCCAGCTCGCGGCATCCTGCCAGACGTTCGGCTGCATCTCGACCGTGGCCTGGGGCTCGGACATGATGCCGTTCTGCACGTCCATCAACCAGAAGTCGAACCACTTGTGCAGCGTGTCGACCCACTCGGCACGGCGGGCGTCGAACGGGTCGACGTGGCCGAGGCGGGGCAGCCACACCTTGCGCGGAACGTTGTTCTCGGCCAGGGCCGACCACCATTCACCGAACTGGCTCATGCGCACGTTGTCGTCGTTGAGTCCGTGCACGGCGAAGACGGATGCCTTCACGTTGTCCACGTCGTTTTGATAGTTGCGTTCGTCCCAGAAGGCGTTCACGTCGCCGGTCTCGTCGCCGTCGACCAGGTTCATCTCGTCGCGCGTCGGTGCGCACAGGTCTTTGCGGTCGGGGTTGGTGACGTTGTTCGAGAGGCCCGCGGGGTAGTTGGTGTTGTGGCGGATGCCGTTGGTGCGCGAGTAGCGGTACCAATCGCTGATGGCCGCGATGGGAACGATGGTCGTGAGCCCGGGGACGCCCGTGGCCGCGACGCCGTTCGACAGCGTGCCGTCGTAGGACTTGCCGATCATGGCGGCCTTGCCCGAGTGCCAGGTGGCCGTTTGGGCGGCACCCTCGGAGTCGTAGCCGGGGACGCGTCCCTGCAGCCAGTCGATGACGACCTTCATGCTCTTGATGTCGCCCTCGCCGCCATGCATGGGGCAGCCCGTCGAGTTGCCGGTGCCGTCCATCTGGGCGTGGATCACGGCGTAGCCGCGGGGCACGAAGTAGTTGTCGTAGAAGAGCGGGAAGAGGTCGGCGGCGCCGTCGCCGTCGTTATCGGTGAGCAGCTGCGACTCGTTGCCGCGCCCGACGGTCGTGTAATAGGGGCTGGGGTCGATGATCGCGGGAACCTTCAGAGCGCCGTCGCTCTCCTTGGGCCGGATGATGTCGATCGCGGTGACGTCGGTGACGCCATCCCGGTCTTGGTCGACGCCCTCGACGGGGATGAAGACGCGCTCACGCACCGCGGTTTCGTAGTCGAAGATTGCCTCGGTCTTGCCGCCGACAACCGAGATGCCCTCGGGGGTCGCGGCCTGGGCGGTGATCGGGGCGAGCGTGCTGCCGATGACGGCCACGGCGAGTGCACCCACAATGGTGACGCGCCGCGCGCGGGTTTGCGGCTGTTGTTGCACCGGCCTGTGTCGAGTTCTCAATCGAGTCTGTGAAGTTCTTAAGAAAGTCATGGCTCTTGAATACCCTCAATCGGGGGTATTCCTGAGAACGTTTACCAATACGTAACACTTCGGCTCGAATGGAAACCTGGCTGGAACTTAACGGCTTGAGAATCGAGCGAAACGCGGAAGATCGGTCTACGGGACGAATCTGCGCTGCATGGGCTCGGGGCTATTCGGGAACGAGGATGTCGCGGAAGAGTCCGGCGAGGGCGGCGCCGTCGTCATCGTCGCCAGGGCGCCGCTTCGCTCAAGCGAGGCCGTAACGCGAGCGCACCCGCGCGCCGAGCTGAGACACATCGATTTCGCCTCGCACGTATGCGTCTTGGTCGAGTCTCGAGGCCTCTGTGCTTCGTGCGCCCTCGAGCTCGGAGGAGCGCCGCGCTTCGGCGACGACGCGCGCGCGGTCGTGAGAGTCGAACGTATGTGAAGTCATTGGGTGCCCCTCTATCAAGATCCCATCCTAATCCGGCGGCGGGATGCGGGCGGGAAGCGGGCGCGCGCCTCGCCCGCCAATACGCGCCGATGCGAAAAGCCCCGCCTCGGCGAACCGGGGCGGGGCTACTCGTGCGGATGACGCGACGGCTACTTGTGGCGCGGCTTGCGGGCCGGGCGTTCGCCGTCGAAGTCGCGGGCCCGGGCGGGCGAACCGCGGTCGGGACGGATCTCGATGAGCTGGCCGCTGATGCGCGTGTCCTTCAGACGGTCGAGCGTGTCGGACGACATGTTGGCCGGCAGCTCGACGAGCGAGAAGTCGGGGCGGATGTCGATGTGACCGAAGTCTTCGCGGCTGAGGCCACCCTCGTTGGCGAGGGCGCCCACGATCTGGCGGGGCTCGACACGCTGACGGCGGCCGACTGCGATGCGGTAGGTGGACATGGGGCCCGACGAACCACGCTCGCGGCGCTCGGGGCGTTCGCGACGCTCGCCGCGGTCACCGCCGCGGTCGCCATCGCGGTCGAAGCGGTTGCCACCGCGCGAGTCACGGTCGCCGCCGCGGGAATCGCGGTCGTAGCGGTTTCCGCCACGGGAGTCACGGTCGCCTCCGCGCGAGTCGCGGTTGTCGAAGGTGGCGGCGCGCTGGGCGCGCTCATCCTCGGCCGACAGCAGCAGGGGGGTGTCGCCCTGGGCGACGACGGCGAGGGCCGCCGCGACATCCGCCTCGGGGGCATCGTGGTGCTGCACGTAGTGGGCGACGATGTCGCGGAAACGCTCGATGCGCTCGGGGTCGGCGAGGGCCTCGGTGATGGCGTCGTCGAAACGCGACAGGCGCGTGGCGTTGACGTCGTCGACCGACGGCAGCTGCATCTGGGTGAGCGGCTGACGGGTGGCCTTCTCGATGGCGGTCAGCAGGCGACGCTCACGCGGGGTGACGAAGCTGATGGCGTCGCCCGAGCGGCCGGCGCGGCCCGTGCGACCGATGCGGTGCACGTAGGACTCGGTGTCGATGGGGATGTCGAAGTTGACGACGTGGCTGATGCGTTCGACGTCGAGGCCTCGGGCTGCGACATCCGTGGCTACCAGGATGTCGAGCTTGCCCGACTTGAGCTGGTTGACCGTGCGCTCGCGCTGCACCTGGGCGACGTCACCGTTGATGGCGGCCGCCGAGTAGCCGCGGGCGCGCAGTTTCTCGGCCAGCGTCTCGGTCTCGTTCTTGGTGCGCACGAAGATGATCATGCCCTCGAAGTTCTCGACCTCGAGGATGCGCGTCAGGGCGTCGACCTTCTGCGGGTAGGACACGATGAGGTAGCGCTGGGTGGTGTTGACCGACGTGGTGGTCTTGGCCTTGACCGTGATCTCTTCGGGGTCGTTCAGGTACTGCTTCGAGATTCGGCGGATGGCCGAGGGCATGGTCGCCGAGAACAGCGCGACCTGCTTCTCTTTGGGGGTGTCGGCGAGGATCGTCTCGACGTCTTCGGCGAAGCCCATCTTGAGCATCTCGTCGGCCTCGTCGAGGACGAGGTACTTGAGCTGTGACAGGTCGAGGGTGCCCTTGGCGAGGTGGTCCATGATGCGGCCGGGCGTGCCGACGACGACGTGGACGCCGCGGCGCAGCGCGCTGAGCTGCACGCCATAGCCCTGGCCGCCGTAGACGGGGAGCACGTGCACGCCGCGCAGGTTCGCGGCGTACTTCTCGAAGGCCTCGCACACCTGCAGGGCCAGCTCGCGGGTCGGCGCGAGCACGAGCGCCTGCGGGGCTTTCTGCGACAGGTCGAGGCGGCTGAGGATGGGCAGCGCGAACGCGGCCGTCTTTCCCGTGCCCGTCTGGGCGAGGCCGACCACGTCGCGGCCCGCGAGGAGCGGCGGAATGGTGGCTGCCTGGATGGCGGAGGGGTTCTCGTAGCCCACCGTCTTGAGGGCTTTCAGTACTGCGTCATCGAGGCCGAGATCGGAGAAGGTGAGGGCGTCGGTAGGTGATGTTGCTTCGCTTGTGGCGTCGGCGTCGGTTGTGCTCATAAGTCAACGGTAGTGTGTCGCGCGCCTTATCGTCTTTTCGGCCGCACCGAAAGGGCCTGATCTCTCATGATTCTTTGTGCCCGAGTGCGCGAACGAGCGCCGGAACGCGGCACGATGTGCACGTGGGGGAGCGCGCGGTGCACCTCGACTTCAAGCGTGAGCTGGCCGCGGCGGGCGAGCACGATGCCGACGATGGCGGCCGCGAGGGCCGGAACGCCGCCTGAGACGATCATGCCGATGTGGGCGCCGAAGGTTTCGACGATCCAGCCCATGAGCGGTCCGCCGATGGCCTGACCGCCGAGGAGCACGAGCACGTAGAGCGACATGACCCGACCGCGGATGCCCACGTTGGACGAGAGCTGCACGAGCGAGTTGCTGGCGGTCTGGAACAGGAGCGCAGACATCCCGACCGTGACGAGGATGGCGGCGAAGAAACCGACAGAGGGCATGAGACCCGCGGCAGCCTGCAGCACGCCCGTGATGAACACGCCGAAGACGATGGTGCGCAGGCGGATGGACGCGCGGCGGGTCGAGAGGAGCGCTCCCGTGAGCGCGCCGACCGCGACCATCGAGTTGAAGAGGCCGTAGCCGCCGGCGCCCACGTTGAACACGTCGTCGGCGTAGGAGGCGAGCAACACGGGCATGGTCAGCCCGAAGACGGCGAAGACAGCGACCAGGATGACGGGGTAGACGATCGTGGGCTTCGAGACCGCATAGCTGAGCCCCTGTCGCAATTGCCCTTTGGTGCGGGGAGCGGGTGCGATGCGGGACATCTGCGAGGTGCGCAAGAGCGTCAACATGCCCACGACGAGGATGCACGCGACGCCGTTGATGGCGAAGGCCCATCCCGCGCCGACCGCGAGCAGCAGCACACCGGCGATGGCGGGCCCGATCATGCCGCCGAGCTGGAACACCGACGAGTTGACGCTGATGGCGTTGCGCAGGTGTCGCTGCCCGACGAGTTCGGACACGATCACCTGGCGCGCGGGGTTGTCGATCACCGTGACCATTCCGGTGGCGAAGGCGATGGCGAACACATGCCACGCCTCGACGGCGCCCGAGAGCGTGAGGGCCGCGAGCCCCAGGCTCAGCACGGCGAAGATCGACTGCGTGATCATCATGAGCATGCGCTTCGAGTAGCGGTCGACGAAGACGCCGCCCAGCAGGCCGAAGAAGAGCATGGGCGCGAACTGCATGGCCACCGTGATGCCCACGGCCGTGGCGCTGCCCGTGAGTTGCAGCACGAGCCAGTCCTGCGCGATGCGTTGCATCCATCCCGCGGTCATGGCGACGAAGTTGCCGGCCGTCCAGATGCGGAAGTTGGGGATGGAGAGGGCGATGAAGGTGTGCTTCCACGGCGGCCGCACGGTGGTGACGGACAGCGGCTCGGTGGGAGGGAAGGCGGCGGCGGTTGCAGAAGCAGAAGAAGAAGTCACGGATGTCTCTGGTCAGGAAGGAGAGGGCTGGTTACGTATGGGTCGGGATACTGACTTAACGCTAAGCGCATCCTGTTTATTCGGACCCTCAATGGCTACTATTACTGCCATTGGTTTTATCAATGCGGTCGGATGTCACGCCGCCCGTTCGCGAGAGGTGCACCGTGTTCGATCCCATCCTTCTGAAGACGTTGCTCGTGGTCGCCGAGACGCACAGCTTCACGCGGGCCGCCCAGCAGCTGGGCCTCAGCCAGCCCACGGTGAGCCAACAGATGAGCAAGCTCGAGAAGGCGGCCGGGCGGTCGCTCATCGTGCGCGACACCCGCGAGGTGCGGCTGACCGACAACGGCGACGCCATGGCCGGTTTCGCCCGCACGATCCTGGCGGCGCATGCGGCGGCCGAGAGCTACTTCAGTGGTTCGGCCATGAAGGGGCGGCTGCGCTTCGGCGCGGCCGACGACCTCGCGATCACGCAGTTGCCGCGCATCCTGAGGCATTTTCGGCAGCTGTATCCGCAGATCAACCTCGAGCTGACCGTGAACCAGAGCGGGCCGTTGCGGCGGCGGCTCGAGGCCGGGCACCTCGACCTCATCTTCATCAAGCAGAGCGCGGGCGACGAGACGGAGTCGACGCGCGTGGCTCGCGACTCGATGGTGTGGGTGGGGCAGGAGAAGATGACGATCGAGGAGGGCGCGCCCGTGCCGCTCATCGCCTATCAGGGGCCGAGTCTCAGTCGGCAGATGGCGATCGAGGCGCTCGAGGCGGCCGGACGCACGTGGCGCATCACCTGCAACACGCGTGACGTGAACGGGGTTCTGGCGGCCGTGCGGGCCGGTATGGGCGTGGCGGTGTTTCCGCAGGCCCTGATCCCGGCGGACCTCGTGAAGGTGAGCAACCGTTTCACGCTGCCCGAGCTGGGCGACGTCGACTACGTTTTGATGGCAAACCCGGCGGCGGCGCAAGACTCGGTAGAGGCGTTGAAGTCGGCGATCGTGAGTCGCGGGGTGAGTCGGGCGGCGTGAGGCAGAGTCGTCCGTCGAGGGCCCGGCGCTGACGTAACCTGAGAGCGTGCCACGCTTCTCTGACCTCGCCCGCGTTTTCTCTCGACGGGACCGGTCCGAAGCCAGTGGACAACCGGGCGTGGGGGCCGAGCTCGTCGACGTGACGGGTGAATCGAGCGCTCTGCCGGGAGCGACCTCTGGCGCGACATCAGGCCCGCGCTCTCGGCCTGAGAAGCTTGCGCGCGAGAAGCTGCCGCGCGACGTCCTCGTCCTCGGGGTCGTCGCCTTCTTCGTGATGGTCGGCTTCGGTGTCGTCGTGCCCGTGCTGCCCGTCTACGTGCGCTCGTTCGGCGTCGGTTACGTCGAGGTGGGTGCCGTCGTCTCGGCGTTCGCGGTCATGCGTCTCGTGGCGAACCCGTTCGTCGGCAAGCTCATGGACTGGGCCGGCGAGCGCACGATTCTCGCGATCGGCATCGGCATCGTGGCGCTCTCGTCGGGGCTCGTCGGGCTCGCGCATACCTACCCCCAGGTCCTGCTGCTGCGCGGCGCCGGGGGCATCGGCTCGGCCATGTTCTCGGTCGCGGCCATGACGTTGTTGCTGTCCTCCACGTCGCCCAAGCTGCGCGGACGCGCGGTCGGTTTCTATCAGGGCGGGTTCCTCATCGGCGGCATGGCGGGCCCCGCGGTCGGCGGCCTGCTCGCCACCGTGTCGCTCACCGCGCCGTTCTTCTTCTACGCCGTGACGCTCGCGATCGCGGGGCTCGTAGGCCTCTTCCTGCTGAGCGGTCGCAAACGGGCCGAGGTGGATGCCGCAGCCGAGGTCATCCCGTTGGGTCGGGTGATCCGCGACCGCCGTTTCCAGGTGGCGTGCCTGGCGAACCTGGCGCAGGGCTGGTCGGCTATGGGTGTGCGCGGAGCGTTGATCCCGGTGCTGGTGGTCGAGGCGCTGCACCAGGAGCCGGCGTGGACCGGTATCGCGTTCGCGGTGGCCGCCGTCGCGCAGACCATCGCCCTCGCGCCGGCCGGGCGTTTCGTCGACACCGTCGGCCGCAAACCGGCCATCATCGGTGCCTTCGCGGTGGGGGCCGTCACGATGATGGCGATCCCGTTCGTCACGTCGCTGTGGCTGCTCATCGTGTTGCTGTGCGTCTACGGCGTCGCGGCCGCTTTCATGGGCACCGCTCCCGCGGCCGCCGTCGGTGATGCAGCGGGTGCGCGCGGCGGCAAGCCGGTTGCGCTGTTCCAGGCGTTCTCCGACGCGGGAGCAATCGCGGGTCCGCTGGTGGCCGGCTTGCTGCTCGACCTGTATTCCTTCCCGGCGGCGTTCGCCTCGGCCTTCGTCATCATGGCGGCGGCCGCGCTCTTCGCCCTGCGCATGCCGTCCGACCGCGTGAAGCCGGTCGCTGCGTCGTAACAGCGGCGCCGCTCCACCTGCGCCGCTCCACCTGCGCCGAATCAGCTGCGTCGTAACAGTGGTACGCATTCGCGCCGAGGCGGCGAGCGCGTGCGAGTCTGTGACAACGCACCGGATGCCCCGAACCTCCGGTCGGCAGACGGAAGGAGCGGCGCATGGCACCCCTCGATACGCGGGAACCCGAGCTGGGGTTCAGCACGCAGCAATTGCACGGCGGCGTCGGCACGGATGGTGACGGCTTCCACGCGCGGGCGACGCCCATCTATTTGAGCGCGGGCTTCGTCTTCGACGATTTCGAACAGGCGGCCGACCGCTTCGACGGAGCGACGGGTTCCGGTGACGGGTACTCCTACACGCGCACGGGCAATCCGACGACGGCTTCTGTCGAGCGCCGCCTGGCGGTGCTCGAGCGGGGGCGCAACGCTTTGCTCGTGGGCAGTGGGCAGGCTGCGGCATCCGTGGCGTTGCTCGGGCTGTTGCAGGCGGGGGATCATGTGCTGGCGGCATCCAGCCTGTATGAGGGGTCTCGCGGGTTGCTCGTCGAGAACTTCGGGCGGCTGGGCATCGAGGCCGGGTTCGTCGACGACGCGAATGACGCGGGGGCGTGGCAGGCGGCGATCCGGCCGAACACGAAAGCGGTGTTCGTCGAGTCGATCCCGAACCCGAAGAATGATCTGGTCGACATCGAGTTGGTGGCGGGGGTGGCGCACCGCAACGGGATTCCCCTGGTGGTCGACAACACGTTCGCGACGCCCTATCTGCAGCGCCCGATCGAGCACGGGGCCGATATCGTCATCCACTCGGCCAGCAAGTTCTTGGCCGGGCACGGTTCGGTGCTGGGCGGCGTCATCGTCGACGCGGGCACCTTTGACTGGGCCGACGCCTCACGTTTTCCGCACCTCAACGAGCCGTCGCGGTCCCTCGGCGGCCTGTCGTTCGTGGAACGCTTCGGCCCCGACGCCTACTTCGTTTACGCCAAGGATGTCGTGGCGGCCCGCTTCGGCCCGACACCGTCGCCGCTCAACGCGTTCCTGATCCAGCAGGGTGTCGAGACGCTGTCACTGCGCGTCGAGCGGCAGTCGCGCAATGCGCTGGCCGTGGCCCGGTGGTTGGAGCAGCGGCCCGAGGTGCACTCGGTCGACTACTCGGGGCTGGAGTCGAGCCCGTATCACGCACTGGCCGAGCGGTATCTGCCGCGCGGGCAGGGTTCGGTGTTCTCATTCACGTTGCGCGGGGGAGTCGAGGCGGCGCGCGCCTTCTTCGACGCCGTCCAGATCTTCACGAGGATGACTCACCTCGGCGATGTGCGTTCGCTCGTCATCCATCCGGCCTCGACGTCGCACGCGGCGCGCACCGAGGACGAGCGCCGGGCCGCCGGCGTATGGCCGGGCATGTTGCGTCTGTCGATCGGCATCGAGGACGAGGCCGATCTACTGGCCGACCTGGACCGAGCCCTCCTTGCTGCGGCCTCCGCCGGTGAGCCCCTCGACGCATCGGCCCCGGCTGCGCTCGACCCGATCGGACACATCGCATGACGAAAGCTCAACACTTCGGCTGGTTCCTGTCCCGGGGCTTCGGCCCGCACGGCTGGGGGCACCCCTACTACGAGTGGAACTACCCCTGGTATGAGCCGCAGCTCTACCAGCAGTCCATCCGCGACCTCGAGCAGGCGGGCTTCGACCTCGTGATCATCGAGGATGCGCTGTCCCTCGGCAACGCAGACACACTCGACCTGCGCATCCGCAGCGCCTATGGCGGACCGAAGCACGACCCCCTCATGCTCGCGCCCTACCTTTTCGACGTGACCTCGCATATCGGCATTGCGCCGACGGTGAACCCGCTGGCGTATTCGCCCTATCAGGCGGCCCGGCAGTTTGCCACGTTGCAGCATCTGAGCTCCAACCGGTTCGGCATCAACGTGGTCACCGATGTCGGGTCGAGCCGGCACTTCGGTGTTGAACCCGTGTCTCACGACGCGGCTTACGACCGGGCCGAGGAGTGGCTCACGAGCATCCGCCGCCTGTGGCACAGCTGGGGTGACGATGCCCTCATCGCGGATGCCGCGACGGGCCATTTCGCCGACGGAACCCGCCTCGACGCCCTGCAGCACCGCGGCGCGAACTACACGTTCGATGGTCCGCTGAACGCCCTGCCCTTCGCAGCCGGCGACCCCGTGGTGGTGTCGCCGGGCGGTTCGCCGCGCGGGCTCAACTTCGCGGGCGAACAGTCCGAGGTGCAATTGGCGCTGGCGTCGCTCGATGTCGACACCATCCGCGCCTACCGGGCCAAGGTGTTGGATGCAGCAACGGCGCACGGTCGCACGGCGGCCGACATCGACATCCTGTTCGTGTTCAAGCCCATCATCGTGGCGAGCACCGAGGAGGCGGACCGACTCGTTCAGGCGTCGGCCCACCCTGACGACGCGGCGCTGCTGCAGGTGGCGGCCGGGCAGTCGAGCGACCTTGAGACGGACCTGACGAAGCTCGACCTCGACCGGCCCGTCGACGAGGGCATCTTCGGCGACCATGTGTCGCGCGGCAGCATCAAGGGCCTGCTCGGCAAGGCCGACAGCTTCGCGTCGACGACGTTGCGCGAGCTGTTGACCGCCAAGGCCCGGCTCGGCCGCATCTCGTCGCGCGAGGGGTTCGTGGGCACGGCCGACGAGATCGCCGACTTCATCGAACAGATCGGGGACGAGGCTGATAACGACGGGTTCATCTTCTCGGGCGATCTGCACCCTGTGACCATCCACCGCATGCTCGACGAGTTGGTGCCGATCCTGCGTCGCCGAGGGATTCTCCGCACATCGTTCGGCAACGGCGGTCTGCGCGGCAACCTGCGCGACTTCTAAGGTTTCGGCGCGGCCTCCGGCGGCTGGGGCGGTGCGCTGAGGATGGCCACGGTGGGTAGATCGGGCGCGGCCCAGGCGAGCGAGCCGAGGCCCTGGGGGAGGAGCCAGCGCAGCTCGTCGTGATCGAGGCTCTGTGTGGGCAAGGTCTCGGCGCGCGCTTCGTAGCAGGCGAGGTCGATGAGTCGACCCGAGTCGAGGGCCGTCGTCGAACGGTCGATGAGGGTGACAATACGGATATCGATGCCGAGCTCTTCGCGGATCTCGCGGGCCAGAGCGACTTCGGGAGTCTCGCCGGGCTCTACTTTGCCGCCCGGGAACTCCCACAGTCCGGCCGACGAGATGCCCGGGCGCCGACGGCAGGCCAAGATCCCGTCACCGTGGCGGATGACGGCGGCGACGACGCGGATGGCTGCGGGAGTGTCGGCGGCTGAGGTCACATCACTGAGGCTATGCCGTGCGCGGGCATCGGGAGGGGTGGCGCGCCCGTGGCGCCCGGGTCACCTGCGCCGCCCATGTCGCCCCTACCGCCCGAGCCGCCTACTCCTTTCGGATCGCGCGAGCAAAGGGCTGTGGGGCGTTGCAGCCGCGGCGTACCGTTGCCGGTGGACAGTTAAGGAAAGGAGCATCCCATGCCCGCTTCAGAGGAATTGCCGTCGACGCTCGAGCGCTCGCCGAAGCATGCCCAAGCGATCTGGTCGAAGGCCCACGATTCGGCTGTGCAGGAGTACGGCGAGGGTGAGCGTGCCCACCGCACCGCCTTCGCCGCGTTGAAACACGAATACGAGAAGGTCGGCGACCACTGGGAGAAGAAGGAGTCGAGCGGCCCCTCCGACGCGCAGGCCGAGGGTGGCGCGGGCCGCGGGGAGAAGAAGACGCAGGAGGGGGTCGACGCGAATGCGACGAAGGAGCACCTGCTCGACGTCGCGAAGAAGCTCGACATCTCGGGCCGTTCGTCGATGAACAAGGATGAGCTGGTCGACGCCATCAAGAAAGCCAATGCCCGCGAAACCCGAAAGGCCCGTTCATGACGACATCCAGCGAGATCATCTGCGACGGTTTCGACCGAGTGCGCGGCACGTTCGACACGGTAGCGACCGGTCTGACCGAGGAACACCTGCAGTTCACGCCCGCGCCGGATGCGAACCCGATCGTCTGGTTGCTCTGGCACCTGACCCGCGTGCAGGATGACCACGTGGCTGACGCGGCAGGGTCGGAGCAGGTATGGACGACTCAGGGGTTCGCCGATTCGTTCAAGCTCCCCTTCGCCGATGTCGCGACGGGCTATGGCATGGATGCGGCGCAGGTGTCGCTCGTGACGGGTGTCACGGCCGATCAGTTGCTCGACTACCACCATGCGGTGCACGAGCGAACGGTCGAATACGTGCGATCGCTCTCGGAGGCCGACCTGGACCGGGTGGTCGATACCCGCTGGAATCCTCCGGTGACGCTGGCGAGCCGACTCGTCAGCGTGATCGCGGACGACCTGCAGCACGTCGGTCAGGCCGCTTACGCGAAGGGCCTGCTCGGCTCGGCGTGAACCAACGCTCGCTTCAGGGCTGACTGTGACTGACTGACTGACTGATTGGCCGACTTGCTGACTGACTGATTGGCCGACTAGTTACCCCTGCCTAGGCGGCGTCCCACGGGGTGTCAACCCGTGAACGCCGTTCAGGACCGGGTGCAAGCATGGGATGACGGCATCCAACGATTTGAGGAGTGCGACACATATGGCTGAAAAGACTTCGGGTTCGGATGCGGCGGTCTTCGTCCTGTTCGGGGCGACGGGCGATCTGGCGAAGCGCATGGTTCTGCCGGCCTTCTTCCAACTGGCACAGCATGGTCTGCTGCCGAAGCAGTGGCGCCTGATCGGTAACGGCCGCGGCGACGTGTCACACGAGGATTTCACGCAGCATGTGTTCGATGTGTTGACGGAGTTCGGTCCGAAGCCCGAGGACGGCCCCTGGGACGAGTTCTCGAAGAACCTGCGTTTCGCGGGCGGCGGCTTCGACGCGTCGAACCCGGGCAGCTTGCTGGATGTCATCGACCAGGCGAAGTCCGACCTGGGGGAGGGCGCTCAGTTCATCCACTATCTGGCGATTCCGCCGAGCGCGTTCATCTCGATCACCGAGGGGCTGGGTGAGCATGGTCTCGCCGAGGGCGCGCGCGTGGTCTATGAGAAACCGTATGGCACGTCGCCCGACAACTTCCGCAAGCTGAACGAGGCGGTGCAGAAGGTGCTCGATGAAAAGCAGGTGTTCCGCATCGACCACTTCCTCGGCAAGGAGGCGACCCAGAACATCCACACGTTGCGTTTCGGCAATTCGGTGTTCGGCGACGTCTGGAACCGCGATCACATCCGCGCGGTGCAGATCGACGTGCCCGAGACGCTCGACATCGCGGACCGCGCCGAGTTCTATGACGAGACGGGCGCCCTGCTCGACATGATCGTCACGCACCTCTTCCAGCTGGCGGCGGAGATCGCGCTCGAGCCGCCGCTGTCGATGAAGGCCGACGATATGCAGGATGCCCGCAACGCCATCATCGCCGCGTTCCGGCCCATCTCGCCCGACGACGCGGTCTTCGGCCAGTTCGAGGGTTACACCGAGACCGAGGGGGTCGCGGATGATTCGACGATGGACACGTTCGTCGCCGCCAAGCTGTTCATCGACACGGACCGCTGGCGCGACGTGCCGTTCCTTCTGCGAACGGGTAAGCAGCTGGCGCGCGGGGGGCAGCGCATCAGCGTGATCTTCGAGAAGCCACACACCGGCCCGTTGAGTCACGACACCCCCGTACTCGGCAACGTGCTCACGTTCGATCTCGAGGGCTCGGGTTCGATCGACATGCGTGTGGTCGTGAAGCGTCCGGGTGCCGACTTCGAATTGGCCACCGATATCGCCCGCCTGCCCCTGTCGACGGTCGAGGACGCCGATCCGCTGCCGCCCTACGTGAAGCTCATCAACGACATCATCGAGGGCGATCGCTCGCTCTTCACACGACCGGATGGCCTCGAGCACACGTGGGAGGTCATCGGGCCGTTGCTCGACAACCCGCCCCAGATCCAGTCCTACGAGCGTGGCTCGTGGGGGCCCGAGGCCGCCGCGGCGCTCGCTGCCCCGGACGGCTGGTTGCTGGGCGACACCCGCGACGAGGATGGCCCGCTCGACGGCGAGGGCGAATCTGACGCGGCGGATGCCGATACCGATCTGAACGACTCTGCCGAGAACTAGACGAATACCTCGTCGCGCACGAGGTTGCGAAACGGCCGGGTGACGGGTTCTGCTCCCACCCGGCCGTTTGTGCGCCGGCTGGCCGGCGCGGACGTGGTCCGAATGCCGCGGGTTAACCGGGACCCGCTATCGTGCTGCGGGTGATGTCTTCTCCCGCATTGGCCCGCCGCCTTTCGCTGACCAACGCGATCTTCCTCGGTCTCGGTTCGATGATCGGCGCGGGTCTGTTCGCCTCCTTCTCTCCGGCCGCACGGGCTGCCGGTAACGGCCTCCTCGTCGGACTCGCCGTGGCCGCCCTCGTGGCCACGTTCAATGCTCTGTCGACGGCGCAACTGGCGGCCGCGATGCCTCAATCGGGCGGAACCTACCTGTACGGCCGTCGCGTCCTGGGCGAGTGGTGGGGTTTTCTGGCGGGCTGGGGCTTCGTGATCGGCAAGACCGCCAGTTGCGCCGCAATGGCTCTGACCTTCGCCGCCGCGATCGCCCCGCCCGGGTGGCTTCGACCCGTAGCCGTCGTCGCGGTGGTGGCGATCGCCCTGATCAACATCGCCGGTGTCACGCGCACGGCCCGCGCGACACAGATCATCGTCATCTTCGTTCTCGCCGCGATCGCCATAGCCGTGGTCAGCGGCCTCTCGGCGGGCAGCGACTCGTCCTCCCGCCTGGCCGGGTTCCTCACGGACGGGTCTCTCTGGTCGGGTGGCGTCTACGGGATCCTCCAATCCGCCGGTCTCCTCTTCTTCGCCTTCGCGGGCTACGCCCGGGTCGCCACGCTGGGCGAAGAGGTCCGCGACCCCTCGCGCACCATTCCGCGGGCGATCATCGTGGCGCTCGCCGTATGCGTAGCCGTGTACGCCGTGGTCGCTGTGGTGTTGTTATCGGTGCTCGGTTCCTCCGCTGTCGCGGGGAGTGCTTCGCCAGTCGTCGATCTTGCTGCCTCGTCGGACTGGCCGTGGGCGGAGTGGGTGGTGCGCGCGGGGGCTGCTGCGGCGTCGCTCGGTGCTCTTCTGGCCCTGATCGCCGGGGTGGGCCGCACGGTTCTGGCGATGTCGCGCGGCGGCGATCTTCCGGCCTGGCTGTCTGCCGTGCACCCCCGGTTCTCGACTCCCTACCGCGCCGAGGGTGTCGTGGCCGTCGTGCTGGTGATCCTCGTCTCCCTGACCGACCTGCGGGGCGCGATCGCGTTCTCCTCGTTCGGCGTGCTCGTGTACTACTTCATCGCCAACCTGTCCGCCTGGCTTCAGGACGCCTCGGAGCGCCGCTTCGGGCGTGTGGTTCCGACGCTCGGCGCGGTGCTGTGCGTTCTTCTCGTCGCGACGTTGCCCGTGAGCGCGATCGTGACGGGTGTGGCGGTCTTCGTCGTGGGCGCGGTGTATCGGGCGATCCGTCTGCGCCGGGCAATTTCCGCCTAGAAGAGCGCGTCGGCGTTGGACGCAACCGGCGGGGGAACGGCGATGGCACTCGCGAGCACCGCCCTGCCGAGTCGAAGCGTGCCGGTTGTGGTCGGTGTGCTGCGGATGCCGCCGCGGCCGCGCAGTGCCTTGTGCGCTCCCGGTGCGAGCACGGTATTCATCCAACCGCACGGGTTGGCGGGTCGCTGCCCGTCGAAATGGACCGGCCCCTCGCCCGTGTCGATACTGAAGGGCTGACGCGTAAGGAGGTCGATGTCTGCGCCCCGGACGATGATGTTACGTCGCGTCGCCACGGGGTCGAGCGGCCCACAAGCCAGGACGGTTTCGACGTGCTGGAGGGCCTCGGCGGCGAAGAAGGTGACCGCCGCGGTTCGGTGTGCGGCGCGGCCGAAGAATCGGTCACCCCTGATGCCCAAGCCGGCGACGACACTGATGGTGTCAGGGGTTTCGTCGATCGATGCGTCGAGGTCCGCTGGCCCGTCCGCTGGCCGACCCTCGTAACGGTGAGTCGGAGATACGACGAACCGTTCGATGACAATCTCGGTTCGGTAGGGGAGCTCCGGCGACACCTCCCCAGGCTAATCGACGGATGGATCGTGCGATATCCCGAACGCCCGCCCCATCGGCGCGACCCGCCCTCCATCTGCGCGAGCGATCAGCCATCTGCCGGACCGATCAGCGTTGTGATGTGTCCTTTACCCGGTCGACGAGCTCCCGCCACGGGCCGTCGAGCTTCTTCTCGGGGATGCGCGCGCCCCGTTCTTCGGGCACGGTCGGATTCGCCTGGTCGACCGAGGATTCGTCTTTCCCGACCTCGGCCGGCTGCATCAACACGCGAATCGTATACACGAACCGGTCGGCGCCGGTCTCTAGCCCGGCGTCTTCGTCATCCCACGGGCAGGAATCGACGAGAGCGAGCCACTCGGCGACGTCGGGTTCGGCTTCGGCCTCGACCGTCCATCGCGGGCTGAGGCCGGCGACACCTCCCGAACGCGTCACCGTGATGCGGAGCGTGCTCGCCGGCTCGATGTCACTCATGGGTAACCACCCCCACAGTCTGCCAGGCGTCCTCGACCGCGAGGTGTTCCGGAGAGCCATTGCCGAAACGCGCCTCGGCCGAGGCGACCGTCAACCGGGCGAACTCCGAGAACGTCGCGGTCGGGCTGATCTCGCCCTGGATGGCGTCGTACCAGACGAGCCCGACGCCGTTCCAGGCCGGCCCGCCGAGCGTGGTCGCGGCGATCGCGAAGGCGCGGTTGGGGATGCCGGAGTTCAGGTGCACGCCTCCGTTGTCGTCCTCCGTGTCGATGTAGTCGGACATGTGCGCTGGTTGCGGGTCCCGGCCGAGCACGTCGTCGTCGTAGGCCGTGCCGGGCTCGAGCATGCTGCGCAAGCCCCGTCCTTGGACCGCGGGCGTGAACAGGCCTTCGCCGATGAGCCAGCTCGCCTCTCCGGCCGTCTGGCCGAGGTTGTATTGCTCGACCAGTGCCCCAAAGACGTCGGAGATGCTCTCGTTCAGCGCTCCGGACTGCCCCTGGTATTCGAGCGCCGACGTATATTGCGTGACCCCGTGCGTCAGCTCGTGGCCGATCACGGAGAGCGACGCCGTGAAGCGATTGAACACCTCGCCGTCGCCGTCGCCGAACACCATGCGACTGCCCTCCCAGAAGGCGTTGTCGTATTCCTCGCCGTAGTGCACCGTGGCCAGCAGCGGGAGGCCGTTGTCGTCGATGGAGTTGCGCCCGAAAGCGTCGAGGAAGAGGGCATGGGTGGCGCCGAGCCCATCGAACGCCTCGGTGACCGCGATGTCGTCCGTGGCGGCATCCGTTTCTCGTCGCACGGTGACGCCCGGAAGGGTCTCTTGGCCCTGGGCGTCGGAGATGATTCTGTTCACTCGGGTGCCGGCCTCGGCGGGCACTGCTGCCGCGGTCGGGCGGGCCGCCGTGCGGGCCGCCCGTTCCCGGCGCAGTGGGGGGTCGACGAGGAGGGAGCGGCGGGCCGCAGCGGAGGCGCGCGAGACGCGTTCATCGTCGGTCTCGGCGAGGCGATTGAGGAGGTACGGCGGAACGATTGAGTAAGTCATGGGGTGACCATACGCGGCCCCACCGACGCCGTCGAGGGCCTGTGGAGAGGATTGAGGATCGCTGCCTGTGGAGAACTGATCGGGGGTGTCATCGGCGCGAAAGGCCCGCTAGCGTTGAGGAATGACTGACCCGAACAACGCGTCCATCGCCCCCGGCGACAACGAGAACGAGGCGACTCACACCGACGCCGAGCTCCCTCTCCTTCAACAGGGCGACCCCGAGGCCGAGCGCCGAAACAGCGAGAAGATCGACGAGCTCGCCCTTGCCGCCCGAGACGCCGGCGTCGAAGACATCGCCACCCAGACGGCCCTCTGGAAGGCGGTCTTTTCGCTCGAGCGCTGGTTCTTCATCCCGCGCGGTGACATGGACGCCATGGCGGACGTGCAGCCGCTCGCCGTCGTGGTCGACGAGCAGCCCATGCTCTTGGCTTACACCTCACCCGAACGCGCTCGCCAGTCGGCGATCACGCTGGGCCTCACCGACGAGGAGGCCGCTCATGTGCTCGCCGTTCCGTCCGAGGGGATGGTCGAATCCGCCGACGGATACAGCAAGGTCGGCCTGCAGGGCGTGCTCTTCGACTACGGGTGGACGGGGTTCTACGCGCCCCTGGGCCAGCTCGGTCCCATTCGCTCGCACTCGCTCGCGAACTGAGCGATCAGGAGGCGGGTGCGGTTGCCGGGGAGGGAGCTGAAGACATCCGGTCGGTTGCGGCGGAGAAACGCAGAGCGACGATCATCACCACAAGTGCCGCGAGCGTCAGGGATGCTCCCACCCAGAGTGGGGACGTGTAGCCGAGGCCGGCGGTGATGGTGATGCCGCCGAGCCAGGCGCCGAGTGCGTTTCCCACGTTGAAGGCCGCGATGTTCGAGCTCGAGGCGAGCGTCGGGGCGTGATCCGCGAAGTGCATGATGCGGGTCTGCAGCCCGGGCACGGTGCCGAAGCCGAAACCGCCCATGAGCGCCAGGAGGATGACGGTGGCGATCGGGTTCGCGGCGAGCAGTGCGAACGTGGCGAGAACGACCGTGAGTCCCGCGAGGAAAACGGTGATGGTGAGGTCGCGCGAGCGATCGGCAGCCTTGCCGCCCACGATGTTGCCGAGGAACGTTCCGACGCCGAAGAGGATGAGGAGCCACGGGACCGCCGCGCTCGCGAAACCGCTCACCTCGGTGAGAGTGAATGCGATGTAGGTGAAGGCGCCGAACATGCCGCCGAAGCCCAGCACGGTGACGATGAGCGACAACCACACTTGGCGCGAACGAAACGCCCCGAATTCTGTGCGCAGGCTGGTCTGGGCCGTCGCGACTCCGCGCGGGGCCGGCACCAGGGCGATGATGCCCACGAGCGCGATGACGCCGATGCCTGTGATCGCCCAGAAGGTGGAGCGCCAGCCAGCCGCTTGGCCGAGGAAGGTTCCGAAGGGGACACCGAGCACGTTCGCTAGCGTCAGGCCGGTGAACATGATGGCGATGGCACCCGAGCGCTTGTGCGGTTTGACCATATTGGCCGCGACCACCGAGCCGATGCCGAAGAAAGCTCCGTGACAGAGGGCCGCCACGATGCGGCCGAGCAGCATGATCGCGTAGGTGGGGGCGACCGCGGACACCAGGTTGCCGATGATAAACAACACCATAAGGCCGATGAGCACCTGCTTGCGCGGCAGCTTCGTCACGGCGGCGGTCAAGAGGATGGCGCCGGCCGCCACGCTCAGCGCATAGCCGGAGATCAGCCATCCAGCCGCCGCTTCATCGACCCGGAAGTCTGCCGCGATTTCGGGGAGGAGGCCGGCGATGACGAACTCGGTGAGGCCAATTCCGAAGCCGCCGAGGGCGAGAGCTAAGAGTCCGATAGGCACGGGGTGACCTCCACGATGTGTACTTACGCCGATAGGACGCATACGCTGTTATTTGCAGGCGCGGGGTAAATACTTGCACACGCTAGGTATCCGCGCAAGCAACTAAATGCGTCGACCGCGCGCGGTCACGGGAAGGACATCGCATGAGCATCGAAGACGACGCTGTCGAAGTGCGCGCACAGGGTTGGCGCACGCTCGCGGCGTTGCACGGCCGCATCGAAGCGGCCCTCGAACGTGCACTGAATGCCGAGGCCGACCTGTCGGTCGTCGAATACACCGTGCTCGAAGCGCTCAGCCGACAGGACGGGTGGCACATGCGCATGCAGCAGCTCGGCCGGGCCGCAGCCCTCAGCAGCAGCGCCACCACGCGTCTCGTGAACCGCCTCGAAGACCGCGGGCTGCTCACGCGCGTCCTGTGTCTCGACGACCGGCGAGGCGTGTACACCGAGCTGACTGCGGCCGGGCACAAGATCTTTGATCGGGCGCGACCGGTGCACGACCGCACTCTCGAGCAGGCGCTCGCCGAGGCAACGGACGCTCCCGAACTCGCGCCCCTCGTAGATGCCCTGCATGCCCTGAACCCCGTGCCTGCGGCTTGAGGTTCTCCACAGCGCGCCGAGTCGGATTTTCTGCACAGATGCACGAATATTCCGCTCTCTGTATCGCTCCGGCAGCACAATAGTCAGATGAGTCCCACACCCGCCACGGCGTCGTTCCTCGCCGCCCGCGACATCCTTCTCGACGAGCGCGAAGACGCCGCCGCCGCCCGTGCACGCTTCAGCTGGCCCGACGTCGGCCCGCACTTCAACTGGGCTGTCGATTGGTTCGACGCCATTGCCCTCGAAAACGACAGCACCGCCCTCTGGATCGTCGAAGAAGACGGTCGCGAGACAAAAGTGTCATTCCGTGAGATGTCCCGGCGCTCGAACCAGGTCGCGAACTGGATGCGGGAGCGGGGCGTTCGTCAGGGCGACCACGTCATGCTCATGCTCGGCAACCAGGTCGAGTTGTGGGAGACGATGCTGGCAATCATGAAGCTCGGCGCCGTCATCCTGCCGACCTCGACAGTGCTCGGGGCGGATGAACTCGCCGACCGCATCGACCGCGCAGACGTCGCGCACATCATCGCCAACGCCGATGACGCGGCCCTCTTCGACGGTGTCCCGACGAGCGTGGGGCGCATCGCGATCGGCGGCCTGGCTCACGGATGGGCGGAATACGGCGACAGCGACGGGGCGTCCAACGACAAACCGGGCGTTCAGGTGAGCTCCGATGACCCGGCCCTCATCTACTTCACCTCGGGCACCACGAGCAAGCCGAAGATGGTCGTGCATACGCATTCGTCGTACCCCGTCGGGCACCTCAGTACGCTGTCGTGGCTGGGGCTGCAGCCCGGCGACGTGCACCTGGCTATCTCATCGCCCGGGTGGGGCAAGCATGCGTGGAGTTGCTTTTTCACGCCGTGGATCGCCGAGGCGACCGTGTTCGTCTATAACTACAAGCGTTTCGACGCGCAGGCCCTTGTCGCGCAGCTCGATCGCGCCCATGTGACCACTTTCTGTGCGCCGCCCACCGTGTGGCGGATGCTGATTCAGAACGACATCACGCGGCGGCCGGGTGCGCTGCGCGAGATCATGTCGGCGGGAGAGCCGCTCAACCCCGAGGTGATCAGCCGCATCCGTTCGTGGTGGGGGCTCGTGATCCGCGACGGGTATGGGCAGACCGAGACGACCGCGATCATCGCCAATACGCCGGGCGCGGCGCTCGTTCCGGGATCGATGGGCACACCGTTGCCGGGTGTCGCGATCGCGCTCATCGACCCGCTCACGGGTGAGGCCGGTGATGAAGGGGAAATCTGCATCGACCTGAGCGCGTCGCCAGTCAACCTGATGTCGGGCTACCTCGGTGACGACGCCAAAACGGCGAAGGCCATGGCCGACGGCTACTTCCACACGGGAGACGTCGCGTCGCGCGACGAGCAGGGCTACATCACGTTCATCGGGCGCACCGACGACATCTTCAAATCATCCGACTACAAGGTCTCGCCGTTCGAGGTCGAGAGCATCTTGATCGAGCACGATGCCGTGGCCGAAGCCGCGGTCGTCGGGGCGCCCGACGACATGCGGCTCAACATCACGAAGGCCTACGTCGCGCTGGCGAACGGGTGGAAAGACGACGCCGAAACGGCTCGGCACATTCTGCAGCATGCTCGCGACGCGATGCCGCCCTACATGCGAGTCCGCCGGGTCGAATTCTTCGAGTTGCCCAAGACGGCGTCGGGCAAGATTCGACGCGTCGAACTGCGGGCCCGTGAGGTCGAGGCGGCCGAACGTGGCGAACGCCTGGCCGGCGAATGGCGCGAAGGAGACCTGCTGAGTTGACCGGCTCCTGGCACCTGACCAGGCCGAACCCGTGGGTCCGGAGCACAGGCCGAACTCGGCGCTCAGGTTCAGCGCTCGAACTCGGGGCTCGGGCTCGGCGCGCGGGAGATCGGGATCAGGCTCGGCGCGCCGGGCTCGGGTTCGGGTTCGGGTTCGGAGCCGAGTCTCAGAGGTCGAGTTCTCGGCGCAGGAAGTCGAGGATGAGCGGCTCCTCGTCGACGTCTCCGGCCTCATGACCGTTGTACGGCCACACCGTCATCGACTTCGGGCCGTGGTGCTCGTGGAACGCCCCGAACACCGTCGACGGTGGCGTGACAGCATCCATCAGGGCCGCCGAATAGTACGTCGGGGTTGACGAATTGCGGGCGAAGTTGACGGTGTCGAAGTAGCGCAACGTGTCGTGCACCTGCGCGACCTTCTCGCGATGCACCTTCAAGAACTCGCCGATCTCACGGAACGGGAGAGCGTTCGTGACAACCGTCGCCCGCGGGAAATCGGCCAGGAACGGCACCCCCGCCGCTGCCGCACGCACGTGCGGCGACAGGGCTGACGCGGCAATCGCCAACGCGCCGCCCTGGCTGTTGCCACGAACCGCGATGCGAGATGAATCCACTAGCGACAGGCCCGCCGCCGCATCTACCGCGCGCACCGCATCAGTGATGAGGCGGCGGTAGTAGTAATCCTCGCGATTCAGGATGCCGCGGGTCATCACACCCGCGAACTGCGGGCCGCCGCTGCCGCCGTTGTCAGGGGTATCGCCCACCGACCAGTTGCCGCCCTGGCCACGCGTGTCCATGTGGAAATGCGCGAAACCCGTCGACGCCCAGAACAGCTCGGCCCAGGGACGACCGCGCCCGCCACCGTAACCGACGAACTGCACCACCGTCGGAAGCGGGCCCGTCGCCCCCGCGGGAACGCGCAACCACGCCCGAACCGGATCGCCACCGAAACCCGGGAACGTCACATCGTAGACATCGATCGTCGTCAGAGGGGTCTCAACCTTCGACACCGAGACGTCGTCGCCCAGGGCGCGCGATTCGACAAGAGTCGACTCCCAGAACTCCGAGAAATCCTCGGGGAGGGTCTGGGCGCTGCGATAAGACTGCAGCTCGGTTTCGGTCATATCGGTGAACATCGATGCTCCTCAGGTCGGACTGCCACAAGTATTTCGGGCGGGCGGGAAGTCGCGGGTCGCGCCACGCGAAGCCGACGGAATTCAGTGCGCGCGCGGGGGCGAAAACGGTCCCGTAGGTGGTGCGGCTCACCGCGGCTCGTAGTGAGCGTTCGACACACGGACGACGCACGGCACCGGTCCCCGCGTCGCATCCGAGCGCTCCGGAATGAGCCCGGGAGACCCCGTCCTCAAGCTCGACGAGGCATCCGGATGCGTCGGTGCGCGCCCGTGGAAGCCGGCCGGTGCGCTCGAGTCGGAGGGCGGGCGAGAGAACGCGAACACACCGAGCCACAGGCCGAGAAAGCCGCCGGCGACAGGGGACGTGAGGAAAGCTCCATCCACGTCGGCGAGCCGGATCTCCGGCTCCGCGAGCTCGGAAGCTGAGGGGTCGTGCGCGGGGTGGCGCGCGCCGAAGCCGTAAAGGCCGCCGACGGTTTCGATGAACACCGTGACCTGCGGGTCGGTCTCGTCGGGGGAGACAGGTACACGGATCGACTGCTCGGCGAGGCGGCGCTCGGTGCTTGCTCGGCTCTCGGTCAGGGTGAGGGTGAACGAGACCGCGCGCTCGACGGGGGACGCACGTCCGGCATCGCGCCGACCAGCTGCGTCACCCGCGCGGACGGCATCTCCCGCGTCCGCAGCGGTGGCCTCTCCTGGACCGACCGCGGGGGGCCTCGGATCGGCGATTGGCGTGACCGAGAGCGAGATCCAATCGGATTCTGACTGGCGGACCGCGAGTCCCGCGACGACGCCGGGGTCGGACCAAACCGTGAACGTGGCCTCGAAGGCGGCGCGATCGTGCTGCTGGCGACGAGCGACGAACGTGGGGGCGCCGACATCCGAGAGCGTGACGGGGCGGGGGATGAGATCGAATGCTTCGGGGCTCGAGGAGAAGATCGCGCGCGGCTCGGGGGTCGTGCGCACGAACGTCCAGGGCGACGAGCCCGCGGACGAGTTCGACGGCGGCGTGGGGTCGTCGCTCGCCGACCCGGAGGGCGAGACCGCGCGGGTGCTGCGCGCCACCGCGAACGGGGCAGACTGCTGCGTTGCCGGCGTCTCGAAAGCGGCGGGATGCCTCGGCGCCAAGGCCTCGAAAACGGCGGGATTCCTCAGCGCCGGCGTCTCGAACGGGGCGGCGATGTGCCCGACGCCCGGCGCGAAGACGGGCCAGCCGTTCTGCCAGTCGACCGGCACGAGGAACGTTTCACGGCCGAGCGGTTGCGCATCGGAGGAGCCAACGGGGCGGCTGCCGAGCACGACCGCCCACCACGTGCCGTCCGTGTGCTCGACGAGATCGGCATGACCAACGCCCGTAACCGGGAACCCGCGGCCGAGATGCCGGTGCGTGAGGACAGGGTTCGCGGGGTTGCCGACGTACGGGCCCGTGACCGCATCCGCCACCGCCACGCTGACCGCGTGATCGTGTTCGGTGCCACCTTCTGCGGCGACGAGGTAGTAGCGGCCGTCGACACGATAGAGGTGCGGACCCTCCGCCCAGACCGCGCCATGCAGGGCGCCGCGCCACACAAGGTGTTCGTCGCCGATGAGGGCGATCGACACTGGGTCGCGTTCGATGCGCAGCTCGCGCAGCCAGATATCGGTTTGCCCCGCCCAGAGCCCGGGTTCGGCGAGGCGGGTGCCGGTCAGCCAAGCGCGCCCGTCGTGGTCGAAGAACAACGACGGGTCGATGCCCGGTGCCTCGTCGAGCCAGAAGGGGTCAGACCAGGGGCCGGCCGGGTCGGATGCCGTGAGCACGAAGTTTCCGCGACGCCCCTGCCCGTGCACCAGGGTGCAGGTGAGGAAGAACAGCCCGTCGTGGTGGCGGATGGTCGCCGCGAAGAGACCGCCCGAGGACGGCACCGTCGACAGATCCACCTGGTCGGGGCGGTCGATCGCGTGGCCGATCAGCCGCCAGTTCACCAGGTCGCGGCTGTGGAAGATGGGCAGGCCCGGCCAGTATTCGAACGTCGAGGTGACCAGGTAGTAGTCGTCCCCGACCCGGCAGATGCTCGGGTCGGGGTGACACCCGGGGAGAACCGGGTTCGCGAACACGGACACGTTATCCGGCGTGAGGCGCAGGCGCAGGTGTCGGCGCAGACGCAGAGGCAGGCGCAGAGGCAGGCGTGATTGTCCGCGACGGCGACGGAGACGGCGCGAGATCGGGCTCGGTGTCGATACGGACGTCGGCGTGCAGCGCGCGCGTGTGGTCGACGACGCGTCGTTCGCCCGTGAGGCGCACGGGGACTGTGAGCGGGATATCGCCGCTCGAGCGTCCGAGACCGATCACGAGGTCGCCCGGGTCGACGATGCGCCGACCGTCGCGCGCCGTGAACGATGTGAGGTCGGCGGGCAGGTCGATGTGGATGCGGGCGGTGGCTCCGGCATCCAACTCGACGCGCGCGAACGCGATGAGGCGCTGCACGGGCCGCACCACATCGGCGACCGGGTCGTGGAGATATACCTGGACGACATCGGCACCCGATTGCTCAGAGGCGTTCCGCACCTCGACGCTCAGCCTGATCGTGCCGTCGGTCGGGACGAATGTCTTCGCGACCTCAACGTTCGACCACTCGAACGCGCCGTAGGACAGGCCATGCCCGAACGGGTACGCCGCCGTGGGGTCGATGTTCGACACCTCGGTCGGCCCGGCGAGCGTCGCCGCCAGATAGGTGGATGGCTGAGCCCCCGGGCTGCGCGGAACGCTCACCGGCAGCCGCCCCGACGGGTTGACCCTCCCGCTCAACACCCCGGCCAGCGCGCCCGTTCCCTCTTCACCCGGGAAGAACGTCTGCACGATCGCGGCCGCCTCGTCGACCGCAGCCCCGAGCGCATACGGGCGACCCGCGAGCAACGTCACGACGACGGGCGTGCCCGAGGCGAGTGCGAGGTCCACGAGGTCCTGCTGCGCGCCCGGCAGTCGCAACGACTCGGCGTCGCACCCCTCGCCGCTCGTGCCCCGGCCGAAGAGACCGGCGCGGTCACCGAGCGCGAGGAGGACGACATCCGCCGATCGGGCCGCCTCGGCCGCGCGTTCGAACTCCGAGCGGTCGACATCGTCGACGCCCGTGCCGCGCACCACGACGAGCTCGGCGTCGGGGAACTCGGCTCCGAGGGCGTCGACGAGCGTCGGCAACACGATTCCGACGGGCAGCTCAGGATGCTGCACACCCACGTGCGCGGGAAAGCTGTAGCAGCCGAGAACCGCGAGGGGCTCGTTGGCATTGGGCCCGAGAACGGCGATGCGCCGTGGCGACACCAGAGGAAGGATGCCGTCGTTCTTCAGCAGGATGATCGCCTGCTCGGCGATCTCGCGCGCCAGGGCGCGGTTCGCGGGGGGATCGAGATCGACGGTTCCCGCTTCTCGCGTTCCGGTCTCGGGAAGCGCATCTGCGGTCGGTGTCCCGGCGCTAGCCGTGACCACACTGGCCTCGCCGACGCCGACGCCGACGCCTGCGCCGTCCCGGGGCGAATCGTCGCTCGTCCGCAGCGCGCTGGGCACAGCCGACCAGTCCGCATCGAGCAAACCCAGCTCGACCTTCTGCCGCAGAACCCGCTCGAGCGCCCGATCCACGAGCGCCTCGTCCACGACGCCGCTCCGCACGGCCTCGACGAGCGGCGCCCCGAAGGCCTTGACGGTCGGCAGCTCGACGTCGACACCGGCCGCCAGGGCCGCGCCCGCGGCATCCGCCCACGTCTCGGCGACACCGTGCAGCAGCCGCAGGAACGCGATGCCGAAGTAGTCGGCGACGACGGTTCCGTCGAACCCCCAGGTGTCGCGCAGCAGCCCCGTGAGCAGCGACGCGTCGGCCGCCGAAGGCACACCGTCGATATCGGTGTAGGCGTGCATGACCGACCGCACACCGGCCTCGCGCACGGCCATCTCGAACGGCGGCAGCAGCACATCGGCCAGCTCGCGCGACCCCACCGACACCGGTGCCAGGTTGCGCCCGGCCTTGGACGCCGAGTACCCCACGAAGTGCTTCAGCGTGGCGACGATACCGGCTCGCTCGAGGCCGCGCACATAGGCCGAGGCGACGGTGCCCACGAGATACGGGTCCTCGCCGATGGTCTCTTCGACCCGGCCCCAGCGCGCATCGCGCACCACGTCGAGCACGGGCGCGAGGCCCTGGTGCACACCGACCGAGCGCAGGTCGCGGCCGATGTGGCCCGCCATGCGCTCGATGAGCTGCGGGTCGAACGTCGCGCCCCACGACAGCGGCACCGGATACGCCGTGGCCCCCCACGCCGCGAAACCGGCCAGGCACTCCTCGTGGGCGACGGCCGGGATGCCGAAGCGGTTCGAGCGCACGATGCGCTCCTGCGTGCGCTGCAACGAACGCGCACCCACGGCGGCGTCGACGGGCGCGCTGCCAAAGGGCCGGGTCAGCTGCCCGAGGCCATGGGGGAGTAGTGCGTCGAGGTCGATGTGGTCGTCCATATCGTGCTGGTGCGGGGCCACCTCGCCGCCGTCGTTCGAGGCGCCCACCCACACACCATAGAGCTGAGCGATCTTCTCCTCGAGCGTCATCTCGGCGATCAGGGCAGAGACGCGGCGGGATGCGGGCTGCGACGGGTCGTTCCAGAGCGGCAGGCTCGAATCATCCGTCGTCTCGGCGTGGCTGTCGGCGGGCCGCTGAGTGGCCCGGCTGTCATCGTGAACGGTCATGGTTATTTTCCTCCCATGCCCATGAGGCCCTGCACGAGGGCCCGGCGGGCGAAGAGATAGACGAGCAGCACGGGAATCATCGACAACATGACGGCGGCGAGCAGCCCCGGAACGTTGACGCCGTACTGCGACTGGAAGTTGAACAGGCCGAGCGTCACCACGCGGGTGCTGTCGGACTGGGTGAGGATGAGGGGGAACAGGAAGCCGTTCCACGCCTGCAGCGCCGCGAACACGACGATGGTCGAGATGCCCGACTTCGACAGCGGCAGCACGAGCCGGAAGAACGTGCGGACGGGGGTGGCGCCATCCATCGCCATGGCCTCATAGAGCTCGGGCGAGATATCGCGCATGGTGCCCGACAGGATGAGCGTCGACACGGGCAGCGCGAAGGCGGCGGTGGGCAGGATGATGCCCAACAGGTTGTCGTAGAGCCCGACCACGTTGATCAGGTAGAAGATCGGCACGATCACGGCCGACGACGGCACCGCGAGCCCCAGCAGGAACAGCCGGAAGACCCCCGTCGCGAACCGCCCGCGGCTGCGCACGATGGCGTAGCTGAGCGGCGCGACCAGCACCACGACGATGAGGACGACGGCCACCGTGACGATGACGGTGTTGACGAAGTACAGCCCGAAACCGGATGAGATGGCGTTGGCGTAGTTCTCGAACGTGAACGTGGTCGGCACCGCGAGCGGCCCGTCGGCGCCATACCCCTGCCGCGTCTGGAACGACGCCGACACGAGCACGTAGAGGGGCAGGATGACGACGAGCAACCAGACGATCGACCCGAACCCGGCCAGATAATTGGGACGAGGTTTCATCAGATTCCTTCTTGCTCGCTCTGCATCTTGTCGTAGCCAGAGAGCCGCACGACGAGAAGCGAGATGGCGGTCGCGACGACCACGAGCACCACGGCGATGGCGCTACCGGTGCCGAAGTTGAAGCTGCGGAACGCCTGCTGGTACATGTAGAACGCCGTGATGGTCGTATCGGTGCCCGGCCCGCCGTTGGTCAGGATGAGCACGGTGTCGAACGTGGTCAGGCCGCCGACGACCATGAGGATCATCGAGGTGATGACGCTGTTCTTCAGCTGCGGCAACGTGATGCTGAAGAACTGACGCACCGTCGACGCGCCATCGATCTGCGCCGCTTGGTAGAGCACCTGCGGAATGGCCCGTGCGGCGCCCTGGTAGATGAGCGTGTGAAAAGGCGTGAACTGCCACATGCCCACGAACGTGAGCACGGCTATGGCGCCGGCCTGGTTGCCGAGCAGGTTGCCGTCGCCGAACAGCCACGGCAGCTGGCCCGGGATGCCGAAGTTCGGGTCGAGCAGCGCCCGCCACAGCACCGAGATGGCCGCGGCCGAGAGCAGCAGCGGCACGAAGTAGATCGCCGAGAGCACGGCGCGGTTCTTCTGGTGGCCAGCGGCCCACACGCCGAGCAGGATGCTGAGCGGGGTCTGCGTGACGACACCGAGGACGACGAGCAGCACGCTCAACCAGAGGCTTTTCATCATGACCGGATCGGAGGCGAGGTCGGTCCAGTTCTCGAGCCCGACGAACCGCGGGCTGCCGATGCCCGACCACTGTGTGAACGACAGCACGACGACCATGACGAGGGGAACGAGGGCGAAGAGCCCGAAGAACAGGGTGGCAGGCAGAGCCCACACGGCACCGGGGCGGCCGACAGAGGGGCCGCCCCGGTTCGTGGAGCGCCTGCGGGGAGCAAGCGTTGTCACGGTGGTCCTTACTTCAGAGCCTGCATGGCCTGGATGAAGCCGGCCTCATCGATCTGTCCGCTGAAGAACTGCGCGACGGCCTGGTGGATGGGCGTGATCGCCGACGGCGGGTAGGCCTGGTCCCACGAGAGCTGGAAGGAGGGTGCGGCTTCGACGAGACCGAACTGGTAGGCGGCGTAGTCGGGGCTCGCGGCATCCTGGAAGAATTCGGGCGTGTTGGTCGTGGTCGGCAGGTTGCCGATGCCGAGCTGCGCCTCGACGAACTCGTCGGAGTACATGAGCTTCAGGAAGTCGCGCGCCGTGTCGGGGTAGCGCGTGGCCTTCAGCACCGAGTAGAAGTTGTTCGTGTTGCCGACGAGGTTCTTGGCGTCGCCCTTGCCGCCCTCGATGGCGGGGAACTCGGTGTAACCCAGGTTGGTCTCGGCGAACGTCGGGTCGACGTCCTGTTGCGTGGCGTACTCCCACGAGCCCATGAGCTCGAAGGCGGCCTTGCCCGTGCGCAGGAGCGTGGGCGAACCGCCGTCGGTGAACTTCACCGAGTCGTAGTTGGTGCCGAATGCGCCCGCGTCGATGAGGTCCTTCAGCATGCCGAGCGACTTCTTGCTGGCGGCCGACTCCCAGACCTTGGTGTCGCCCGCGAGGGCCTTCTCGAACAGCTCGGGTCCGGCCACGCGGTCGTAGACGTACTCGAACCACATGAGCGTGGTCCACTGGTCGGCGCCGCCGAGCGCGATGGGCGTGATGCCCGCGGCCTTGAGCTTCTCGACGGCCTCGAGCAGTTCATCCCACGTGGCGGGGGCCGTGATGCCGTTGTCGGCGAGCACCTGCTTGTTGTTGAACAGCATGACGGGCTGCGTGCCGCGCATCGGGATGCCGTAGGCCTTGCCGTCGATGACCGCGGTGTTGAAGACCGAGGGCAGGAAGTTGTCCTTCAGGCCCGGGTCTTCCTCGATGAAGTCGTCGAGGGGGAGGAGGAGGTCGCTCTCGACGAAGTCGGAGATGCTGCCGCCGCCCCAGTTGAAGAAGATGTCCGGCGCGTTGGACGTGCCGATGATGGTCTGCAGCTTCTGCTGGTAGTCGGCTCCGGGGATCGTGTCGAGCACGATTTTGACGTCGCTGGTCTTGTTGAACGTGTCGACGAGCTGCTGCTCGACGGTGTTGCCGGAGTCGCCATAGACGGCGACATGGATCTCATTCTCGGGTCGGTCGGATCCGCCGGAGCCGCCGGACGCGCAACCGCTCATCGTCAGACCGACGGCGAGGGCGACACCCCCTGCAAGAAAGCGGGTGACGCGGGATGTGCTCTTGTTCATCTTTGAACGCTCCTCGAAAGTTTCGATTTCATTATCGAAAGTGGTTAGGATGTCCTGAGCATACGGGTTCGGCTATTTGGGGTCAACACCAACAAATCACGGATGCATCACGAAGCCCGACAACCCTCCACGGCCCGAGCCGGAACGGCGGATACGATCCCACCATGACCATCGACAGCACCGAACCCCGCGTCACCCTGGCCGAACTCGCGGTCGAAGCGGGCGTTTCGCTCTCCACCATCTCGAAGGTGCTGAACGGCCGGTCGGATGTCGCGGCCCGCACGCGCACGCGCGTCGAGCAGATCCTCGAATCGAACGGGTATCGACGCCGCGGGGGAGACAACCGCGACGCCACGCTGCTCGAGGTGGTCTTTCATGAGCTCGAGAGCGCCTGGTCGATGGAGATCATCAAGGGCGTCGAACGCGTCGCCCGCGAGAACGGCATGAGTGTGGTCGTCACCGAATCGGGCAGCCGCCACGCGCCCGGTCCTGAGTGGATCTCGGGAGTTCTGCGCCGCCGCCCGGCCGGGGTCGTGCTCGTGTTCTCCGATCTGGCCGAGGAGCACCGCGAACAGCTGCGGTCGCGAGCCATCCCGTTTGCCATCATCGATCCGGCCGGCGACCCGTCGCCCGGTGTGCCGTCGGTCGGCAGCGCCAATTGGTCGGGCGGGGTCATGGCCACGCGGCACCTGATCGAGCTCGGCCACACGCGCATCGCCGCCATCACGGGCCCCGAGGACATGATGTGCTCGCTCGCCCGCCTCGACGGGTTCCGATCGGCCCTCAGTCAGGCGGGCCTGCCGGTCGACGAATCGCTCGTGCGTTTCGGCGACTTCCACGTGGATGGCGGTCGCGAACGCGCCCTCGAGATCCTCGACGTGCCGGCCGATCGGCGCCCGACGGCGATCTTCGCGGGAAGTGACCTGCAGGCGCTCGGCGTGTTCGATGCGGCGCGGATGCTCGGGCTCAAGGTTCCCGATGACCTCTCGGTTGTCGGTTACGACGACGTGCCCGTCGCGCGCTGGGCGAGCCCCCGCCTGACGACCGTGCACCAACCGTTGCAGCGCATGGCCGAGGAGACCGCGCGCCTCGTGCTGCGGCTGCGCGATGTCGCCGCGGCCGAGGCGGCGGGGGATACGCGCATCGATCTCGCGACGCATCTCGTCGTGCGCGACTCGACCGCGCCGCTGTCGGGGCGCTGAGTAAGCGCGCATTCTCGGCTCGTTGCGCGCGCCAATCCTGCGGGTGAATCGGCCTGTTTTCCGAGCGCCTGACGGAAACGCTTGCGCTCCCCGGCATCCGCTCGTATAGTCGCTGTAAACGTTCTCGTAAACGTTTACACGCTCTGCGAAACCCTCCAATGACGTAAAGGGATGCCATGTCCGCGACGAAGAAGTCCACGCTCGTGCTCGTCGCCGAGCGCGCGGGCGTGTCGATCGCCTCGGTCAGCCGTGTCATGAACGGGCTGCCCGCCTCCGACGCCATCGTCGAGCGTGTGCAGCGGGCCGCCGACGAGCTCGGTTACGTGCCCGACGCCACCGCGCGATCCCTCAAGGCCGGCAAGACGCAGCAGATCGCCCTCGCGGTCGCGGATGCCGGAAACCCCGTCTACGTCGCCATGATGCACGAGATCTCGCGCGTCGTCACGAAGGCCGGCTACCGCCTCATCCTGTCCTCGACGGGCAGCGAGCCGGGCGACCAGATCGACCTGCTCACGAACCTGAACCGCGGTTTCGCCGATGGCCTCGTCATGAGCCCCCTGAAGGTGACCGACGAGTTGGTCGCCCGCATCCAGGCCAGCCGCCTACCCATCGTCGTCATCGGTTCGCTGCCGGGCGACGTCGAGATCGACAACGTGCGTGCCGACTCGGTGCGGGGCGTCGGCCTGGCGGTCGAGCACCTCGTCGAACAGGGCCGCCAGCGCATCGCCTTCGTCAACGGCCCGGTCGACACCGTTCCGGGTGCCGCCCGACTCGGCGGCTACCTGCGCGCGCTCGACGAGCAGGGCCTGCCGCACAACGCCGACGGGCAGGTCAACGCGCGCGACTTCACCTACAAGGCGGGCCTCAAGGCCGTCACCAAACTGCTCGACCGCTCGACGCCCGACGCCATCGTGTGCGCCAACGACCTGCTCGCCATCGCGGCTATCAAGGTCATCACGGCGCGCGGCCTGCGCGTGCCCGAAGACATTGCGCTCGTCGGCATGGACGACACCGACCTGGCCGAGCTCGCCAACCCCTCGATCACGAGCGTGAACCTCGGCTCGGTCAAGCGTGCAAAGACCGCCGCGAAGCTGCTGCTGCGCCGCCTGGCCGATCCCGACGCACCCGTGCGCCGCGAAGTGATCCAGCCCACGCTCACGATCAGGGAATCGACATCCTCGCCCGCGCGCCCGGCCGTCGACCCCGCCGCGAACCCCGCCCGCCAGGCCGCCGGAGAGATTGCGCCCGTGACCCCCGAAACCACCCGAAACCAGAAGAGGGAACCCTTGCTATGACCTCAACGGTAAGCCCCGCCACTGTCGCCGAGGCTTCCGCTCCCCAGAAACGTCGCCGGTCCTCCGGCGGCTCTCCGGTGAACGGATCCCGCCGCGACGCCTGGCTGCTCGTGCTGCCGGCACTGATCCCGGTCGTGCTGTTCAGCGTGTACCCGCTCGTTCAGGGAATCCTGCTCGGTTTCACCGACGCAAAGGCCGGACTCGGACAGGTCGTGTCGTTCAACGGCGTCGACAACTACACCCGGCTGGCCACCAACGAGCTGTTCTGGAACTCGTTCCGCATCGGCCTGATCTGGGCCTTCGGTGTGACGATCCTGCAGTTCTTCGCCTCCCTCGGGCTGGCGCTGCTTCTGAACCTCAACCTGAAGATGCGCTGGCTCGCCCGCACGCTCGCGCTCGTGCCGTGGGCCATGCCGCCTGTGATCATCGCCATCATGTGGCGCCTCATGCTGAACCCCACCTACGGCCCGATCAACGGCGGGATGCGCGCGCTCGGCCTCCCCGGTGACATCAACTGGCTCGGCGACTTCTCGACCGCCCTGCCCGCCGTCATCGTCGTGGGCGTCTGGGCCGGCATGCCGCAGACCACCATCACGCTGCTCGCCGGACTGCAGAACGTGCCGAGCGAGTTGCACGAGGCCGCCGCCATCGACGGCGCGAGCACGTGGCAACGCTTCTGGCACGTCACGCTGCCGGCGCTCCGACCCATCATCGTCGCCATCACCACGCTCGACCTGATCTGGAACTTCAACTCCTTCGCCCTCGTCTATGTGCTGACGGCCGGCGGACCGGGCGGCCAGACGATGCTGCCCATGCTCTTCGCCTACAACGAGGCGTTCCGCTACGGCAACTTCGGCTACGCCGCCGCGATGGGCAACGTGATGGTCATCGTCATCGCCGCGTTCCTGTTCCTCTATCTCCGCAGCCAGGCAAGGAGCCGTCAGTCATGAGCAACGCCACGGTCACCCCGACGCCCGCCCGCCAGGAGACGGTGCCGCCCGAGACGCCGCGCCGGCGCAAGAGCCAGGACTCAGGCATCCCGCAGAGCCCGATCCAGCGCCGCGTCACCCGGCCGCTGCAATATGTGGCGCTGGCCGGATACATCGTCTTCCTCGGTTTTCCGCTGCTGTTCCTGCTCACCACGGCGTTCAAGACGCCCGCCGAGCTCCAGTCGCCCAACCCGAGCTTCCTGCCCACGAGCCTCAACTTCGACAACTTCATCCAGGCCATCGCCAAGGCGAACCTCGTGCAGGCAGCGGGCAACAGCCTCATCGTGGCCGTTGCGACCACCGTCATCGTCACGCTCATCTCGCTGCCGGCCGCCTATGCGCTCGCCCGGTTCCGCACCAAGCTGCGGTCGATCGCGACGGGGTGGATCCTGCTCAGCCAGGTGTTCCCGTTCATCCTGATCATCATCCCGCTGTTCCTCGTGCTGAAGCAGATCGGCCTGATCAACAACCTGCTGGGGCTGATCCTCGTCTACTCGGTGTGGTCGCTGCCGTTCGCGCTGTGGATGCTGCAGGGCTACGTCGCGGGCATCCCGGTCGAACTCGAAGAGGCCGGCGCGATGGATGGTGGCTCACGCATCCGTGTGCTCGTGTCGATCGTCTTGCCGCTGCTCGCCCCCGGTCTCGTGGCCACGAGCCTCTTCACCTTCATCTCGTCCTGGAACGAGTTCTTCTTCGCCCTCGTGCTCATCCAAGATCCGGCCCTGCAGACCCTGCCCCTCACGCTCGCCCGATTCGTCGGGGCCGAGGGCCAGGTGCAGCTGGGCCAGCTCGCCGCGGCATCGTTGCTCGCCACCATCCCGAGCCTCGTGTTCTTCGCCCTCATCCAGCGCCGACTCACCTCGGGCCTGCTGTCGGGCGCCGTCAAGGGCTAAACGCTTCACCCCGCACTCCAACTTCACCCCGCATCACCACCCGTGTCACAACGCAGTGAAACCACGACAAAGGAGTAACACCATGAGAAAACAAGCCTTGCTCGGCGTCGGCGCCCTTGCGCTGGCCGGCCTGCTGGGCGGCTGCGCCTTCTCCGGCGGCAGCAGCACAGGCGGCGGCGAATCGGAGGGTCCCGTCACGCTGACCTTCCAGAGCCTCGCCTACCAGGACTCCACGGTCGCCGCGACGAAGAAGATCGTCGACGACTGGAACGCCGACAACCCCGACATCCAGGTGAAGCTCACGCAGGGTTCGTGGGACAACGTGCACGACCAGCTGGTCACGCAGTTCCAGGGCGGAACGGCACCCGACATCATCCACGACGAATCCTCCGACATCCTCGGTTTCGCCAACCAGGGTTACCTGGCCGACCTGTCGTCCTACCTGAGCGACGACGTCAAGAAGTCGGTCTCGGATGACGTGTGGAGCACCGTGACCACGGCCGACGGCAAGATCGTCGCCGCCCCCACCCTCTTGCAGACCTACGTCGTCTACGCCAACAAGCAGGCGTTCGCGGATGCCGGCGTCGAGGTTCCCGCGGGCGACGAGCTCACGTGGGACGACCTGCAGAAGGTCTCGAAAGAGCTGACGGCCGACGGCAAGTTCGGCGTCGGCTGGGGCCTCAAGCAGCCCACGGCCGCCATCATGAACACGGCCCTCGGCTATGACGGCACCTTCTTCGACGTGGCCGACGACGGCTCGGCGAAGATCGACGTGGGCGACGACGAACTCGCCGTGCCCGAGAAGATCCACGCCATGGCCTATGACGACGCCTCGCTCGACCCCGTGACCCTCACGCAGTCGGGTTCGGATGTGCTGCCCGGCTTCCTCGGCGGCAAGTACGCCATGTACGTGGGCGGCAACTTCCTCGCCCAGCAGATCACCGAGACGGCACCCGAGGGCTTCGACTGGACGGTCCTGCCGCCCCTCGCCGGCAGCGACGGACCCGTGCAGGCCGCCAACCCGCAGACCATGTCGGTCGCCGCGGAGTCGAAGCACCCCGAACAGGCCGCCGAGTTCATCAACTACTTCATGAACGCCGACAACCAGGCCGCGCTCGCGCAGGGCGACTGGCTCATCCCGTCGTCCTCCGACGCACGCGACAAGGTGGCCGAGCAGACGGCCGACCAGACCGGCTGGAAGGAACTGCTCGCCACGGGTGAAGACCTGAAGGGCGCCCCGTTCCAGAAGGCCACGAACTACCCGCAGTGGAAGGACCAGTTCGCGACCCCGGGCCTGCAGCAGTACTTCTCCAACTCGATCTCGCTCGACGAGCTGAAGAAGCAGCTCACCGACGGTTGGTCGTCGATCGGCGGTTAGCCGCACACGGTCGGCGGGGCGGATGCCTGCAGCCCACGCATCCGCCCCGCTGGCCGCTGCTGACCGGCCCGCCGACCGCCCGGCCGGCCCCACACACTCAACGCACGAACAAGGAGACGACGCAGATGGATCTGCTCGAGGACAAAGCAACCGGAGCCTTAGCGGGCGCAGCCGTCGGAGACGCGCTCGGGGGAGCGGCGGAGGGCAACACGCCCGAGGCCATCCAGGAGCGTTACGACGGGTTCATCGAGGGGATCGTTCCGCCGTTCCTCGCCGATTGGAAGAACGCTCGACCCATCGCGCCCTATCACAAGGGCGACGGGCACATCACGGACGACACCCTCATGACCACGGCGCTCGTCGACGTCTACGACACCGTGCGCGCCCACCTCGACGCCTACTCGGTGGCCGACCACCTGGTGCCGTTGCTGATCGGCGAGAAGCGCTGGATTCCCGAGCTCGAGGCCGAGAACATTCTGCTGCAGCGCATTTTCCTGGCCGAGAAGTGGCTCGTCGCGCGCATCCACTACGGCCACATCGACCCGCGCGAGGCCGGCGTCGGCAACATCGTCAACTGTGGTGCGACCATGTATGCGGCGCCCATCGGCATCGCCAACGCGGGGTCGCCCGACGGCGCCTACGCCGAAGCCATCGACGTCGCGGGCGCCCACCAGTCGAGCTATGGCCGCGAGGCCGCCGGCGTCTATGCCGCGTGTGTCGCCGAGGCCATGCTGCCAGGGGCCACCGTCGACGACGTCATCGAGACTGCTTTGCGCCTGGCCAAGGACGGCACGTGGGACGCCATCGACGCCGTCGTGACCGCCGCCTCGGGGGCACTCGGCGACGCGGGCGGCTTCGCCACGGATGGCTGGCGCACCTCGCTCGCGCTGCTGCGACGCGCCGTCGAACCCTACGACACCGTCGGACCGAACTACCGGGCGCCGGCACGCGACGCCCGCATCCCGAGCCGCACCAAGTCGATCGAGGAGTTGCCCATCGCGCTCGGCATGCTCGTGCTCGCCGGTGGCGACTACCGCGACAGCGTGCTCGGATCGATCAACTACGGCCGCGACTCTGACTCGATCGCCGTCATGGCGGGGTCGATCGCGGGGGCTTTGGGCGGAGCATCCGTCGTGCCCACCGAGTGGATCGAGGGCGTGTCGGCGGGAAGCGCCATCGACATCACGGCGACCGGCCCGCGCATGGCGCGCATCGCCCGCGACATCTGGGCGAAGGACCGCGCGCGGTTCGAGGCGCAGCAGAGTGCCGTGGATGCTTTGACCGCCGAGGTTGCCGCCGACCCGGCGCGTCGGGAGCGTGAGCACGCGTGATCCGCCTGAGCTGGACCCAGCCAGAAGACCTCGTGCCGCATGCCCTGCGGGCCGCCCAGATCGACGGTGTGGATGCCGCGACACTGGCTGCCGCGCGGGTGCGGTGGCTGGCGGCGGGTGGGTCCGATATCGCGCCCGTGAGCGGGGCGACGCCGGAACGTGCGTCGGCCGAGTTGCGGGCGCTGGGGCGCGAGATGTTGGCCGAGACCGACACGTGGGAGGTGTCGCCCGAGATCGCGGCGAACGAACCCGACGGCTTCGATGAGATCATCGCTTCGGCTTCGGCTTCGGCTTCGGCTTCGGCTTCGGCTTCCGGCCCGGTTGTGGCCTCGCCTTCGGCCTCCTCTTCCTCCGACCTCGCCGACCGCGTGCACGGCGCGTGGCTCGGCCGGGCCGCCGGATGCCTGCTGGGCAAGCCCGTCGAGAAAATCCCGCGCGAGGGCATCCGTGCCATCGCCGAATCGACGGGCAACTGGCCGATCGCGGGCTACTTCACCGAACGCGGACTCGACGATGAGATCGCCCGGCGTTACCCCTGGAACCGCCGCAGCCGCCCGACGAGCCTCGTCGATAACATCGACGGTATGCCCGAGGACGACGACCTCAACTTTCCGTTGATCGCGCTCGACCTGCTCGAACGCCTGGGCCGCGAATTCACGACCGACGACGTCGCGCAATCGTGGCTCGCCAACCTGCCCGGGGGGCGCGTCTTCACGGCCGAGCGCATCGTCTATCGCAACCTGCTCGACGGCTACGAGCCCGACGAGGCCGGCCGCGTCGCGAACCCGTTCCAGGACTGGATCGGCGCGCAGATCCGCACCGATGTGTACGGCTGGGTCTCGCCCGGTGACGCCCGCGAAGCCGCACGGCTCGCCTACGCCGACGCGCGCCTCAGCCACTCCCGCAACGGCGTCTACGGCGCGATGTTCGCAGCGGCGTGCTGCTCGGCGGCGCTCGTCGCGTCGAACGTTCACGAGGTCATCCACGCGGGACTGGGCGTCATTCCGGCCCGGAGTCGTTACGCGGCCGCCATCCGGCGAGGAGCCGAACTGGGCGCGTCGGACCTGTCCCTCGACGACGCACTCGATGCCATCTACGACGACTACGGCGACCTGCACTGGGTGCACGCCGTCAACAACTCGGCCCTGCTGGCCTTCGCGCTCGTGCGCGGTGACGGCGACTACGCGCGCACCATCACGACGGCCGTCTCGGGCGGCTGGGACACCGATTCGGTGGGTGCCACGGCCGGATCGATCGCCGGTGCCCTCACGGGGGCCCGCGGCCTGCCCGCCGCCTGGATCGAGCCGCTGCACAACCGCCTCGCCACGAGCGTTCCGGGTTTCGACGCCGTGACCTTCGACGCGCTGGCCGCGCGCACGCTGGCGCTCGTGCGGGAGGCTTGAACCATGACCGTCACCGTTCTCGGAAGCGCCAACCTCGACCTCGTCTACCGCGTCGAGAAGATCCCCGCCCCGGGTGAGACCGTGCTCGCCACGGGTTTCGCCGAACATCCGGGCGGCAAGGGCAACAACCAGGTCATCGCCGTCGCGCGGGCCGGAGCATCCGTCACGTTCGTGGCCGCCCTCGGTTCGGACGCCGCCGCCGAAACGCTCACCGACCAGCTGCACGCGGATGGTGTCACCACGCTCATTCGCACGGTCGACGCCCCGACCGGCACGGCGCTCATCACGGTCGACGACGGCGCCGAGAACAGCATCGTCGTGAACTCGGGCGCCAACGCGCTGCTCGTCGACCTCGACGAACGTGAGGAACAGGCCATCCGAGACGCCGACGTGTTGCTCATGCAGCTCGAGACCCCGGTCGAAACCGTGCAGTGGGCGGCCCAGATCGCTCGGGATGCCGGCACCACCGTCGTTCTCAACGCCGCGCCCATTCTCGACCTGCCGTCGGCCGTGCTCGAGGCCCTCGACATCCTGATCGTCAACGAGCACGAGGCGGCTGCCCTGGCCCGGTTCGCGGGGATCGATGTGGGGACTGAATGCGAGGCTGACTCGTTGCAGGCGCACAACCGACTCGCGGCGGCTCTCACCGAACTGGTTCCCGTCGTCGTCGTGACGATCGGGGCCGCCGGGGCCATCGTGGCGCAGCGAGGCGCTGACAACACTCGGCACATCGCCGGCCGCCGGGTCACGGCAACCGACACGACGGGCGCGGGCGACACCTTCTGTGGAGCGTTCGTCGCCGCGCTCGACGCGACCCGAACTGGCACCGACGTATCGCCGACCGATCCCGCGGCCTCCGATCCTGCGGCATCCGATTCCGCGTCGTCCGACCCTGCGGCGTCCGACGCCGGCGCTCTGAGCGACGGCGTTGCAGCTGCGCGCTCGACGCCCATCGACGCCGACGCTCTCGAAGGCGCCGCTCTCTTCGCCACGGCCGCCGCCGCGCTCTCGGTACAGCGATCCGGCGCCGTGCCCTCCATCCCGAATCGCCAGGAGATCGACGATGCACTCTGACACGACCGTGCGCCCGGATGCGCCGGCACACGACCCCGACGAAGCGCACACCAACGGCCTGAACCCGCTCGTGCCGCGCCCGATCGACCGCCCCACCGAGCTGCCCCTGCCGGGTGACGGACGCGATGAGCTCGACCCCGCCGTGGGCGATATCGCCAAGATCTTCAGCGCCCCGAGCGACCCCGCCGACTGGCCCGCTTGGCGCGAGGCCCTCGCCGCCTGGCGCGACGATGCCCGCGCCCGCCTCGCCTACTCGGGTGAGGCCTATGACCGCCCCGACCAGCGCTGGACAAGTAGTTGCTACAGCGTCGCGCTCGTGTGGTTGTGGGATGAGCGTCTCTTCGATCGCGCCACCTCGCGCTTCACGGTCGAGGCGTTCCTCGAGCGCACGGCCGACCACGGCGGCTTTGACGGCGTCGTGTTGTGGCACGCCTACCCCGTCATCGGCATCGACAACCGCAACCAGTTCGACTTCTACCGCGAGGTGCCCGGCATGGCGGATGTCGTGGCCGAGTTCCAGCGGCGCGGCATCCGGGTCTTCATCAACTACAACCCGTGGGATACCGGCACGCGGCGGCCGGACGGCGACGACCCGACCGAGCTCGCCGCTCTCGTGGGTGAACTCGGGGTGGACGGTGTCTTTCTCGACACGCTCAAACAGGCCGACGACTCGCTCGTCACGGCACTGCGTTCCGCCAGACCGCCTCAGGTTTTGGAGGGGGAGTCGCGCGTTCCGAACGAACGCATCGCCGACCATCAGCTGAGCTGGGCTCAGTGGTTCGCCGACAGCAATGCCCCGGGCGTCATGCGCGCGCACCTCTTCGAGCAGCGGCACATGATGCACTCGACGAGGCGCTGGAACCGCGACCACTCGGCCGAACTGCAGTCAGCCTGGATGAATGGCACGGGCATGCTCGTGTGGGACACCGTCTTCGGCGTCTGGGTGGGCTGGAACGAACGCGACAAGGCCACCCTTCGCTCGATGCTGCGCGTGCAGCGCGCCTTCACCGACGTCTTCAGCCGCGGTGACTGGCAGCCGCTGGCGGGCGGCACCGACGCGGCCATCGCGGCGGGTGTGTACACGAGCACCTACCGGCTCGGGTCGATGACGCTCTACACGCTCGTGAACCGCGGCGACAGCGACTATCGCGGCGAGGCTGTCGCGGCGCTGGTGGGTGGGCTCCCGTCCGACGGATCGCGCGCCTACGATCTGTGCGCCGGCGTCGAGCTTGATGATGCTCAGGTGTCGGTGCCCGCACGGGGCGTGACAGCCGTGCTCGTCACGATGGATGCCGTAGCCCAGACATCCGGCGGCCGTGTCGATGCGTTCGCTTCCGCATCAGCTCCTGCTTCCGCTTCGGCTTCCACGCCGTTCGGGCTTGGCCAGGCCGAGCTTTCCGCGCTGCTGGCCGAGGCGGCCGACGACCGTGCCTGTTCCGCCGAGCTGCGGGACAGCATGCCCGATTGGTCGGCATTCCCCGCGCGTATCGCTCGGCGCACGCTGCCCGAGCAATCCCGGTTCACGGGCGCGGGCTCACACGTCGGCGTGGTTCCCGTGGCCGCCGGCGATTACGCGCTTCCGTTCCGCTATCGCCGTCGCGAGACAGGTACGTATCAGGGCGCCCCTTACGTCGAAGAGTGGAAGCCCCTCGCACCGCGCCTGCACGACGACCGCGAAGAGATCATCGAGGTCACGCTCGGCGCCGCTTCGGTGGCCGCCCGCGAGGTGACCGTCGCCGAGTTCACGCGTTTCGTCGCCGAGACGGGCTATCAACCGGCCTCGTCGAACCGATTCCTGGTCGGAACGGCGTCGGGCTCCAGTCATCCGGATGTCGCGGTGACGGGTGTCTCGCTCGACGACGCCCGCGCCTACGCCGCCTGGGCCGGTGCGCGCCTGCCGACCGAATTCGAGTGGCAGGTTGCGGCCGAGCAGCCGGGGTTCGAACGCATCCGCCCGCTCGTGTGGAACTGGACGGAGAGCGAACACACCGACGGCATCACGCGGTTCAGCATGCTGAAGGGCGGCTCGGACTATGAAGCGCCCGGCTCGGATTGGTATGTCGACGGCGGCGAGCGCGAGCCCGCCTTCAGCCTGAAGTTCCTAGCGACGGGACTCGGGATCGACCGCTCACCGCACATCGGGTTCCGCCTGGCGTGGGACACCGTCGACGTGGACGACGAGGGAGGAACCCGATGACGCAGACCTCGTCGTCGCGCCCGCTGCCTCTCGCGGATGTGCGCGTGCTCGACATCTCGACGCTGTTCGCGGGTCCGCTGGCGGCGACCTTCCTCGGCGATTTCGGGGCCGATGTGATCAAGGTGGAGCATCCGACCAAACCCGACGCGGCCCGCGGTCACGGCCCGGCGCGCGACGGCATCAACCTGTGGTGGAAGACTCTCGGGCGCAACAAAAGGACTCTTACGCTCAATCTCGGTCAAGCCGAGGGTGCCGAGCTCCTGCTGCAGCTCGTGCGCGACGCCGATGTGCTGGTCGAGAACTTCCGGCCGGGCACGCTCGAGCGCTGGGGGCTCGGCCCCGAACAGTTGCTGGCCGCCAACCCGCGGCTCGTCATCGCGCGCGTGACGGCTTTCGGGCAGATCGGTCCGTATGCGGGTCGCCCCGGGTTCGGGTCGCTCGCCGAGGCGATGAGCGGTTTCGCGGCCCTCACGGGTGAACCCGACGGCCCGCCGACGTTGCCGCCCTTCGGCCTTGCCGACGGGATCGCCGCCCTCGCAACGGCCTACGCCATCATGGTGGCGCTGCGGCAGGCCGAGGCCACGGGCACAGGCCAGGCCATCGATATGGCCATCATCGAACCGATCCTCATGTTGTTGGGCGGACAGATCACGGCCTACGACCAGCTCGGCCGCGTGCAGCCGCGCACGGGCAACCGGTCGGTGAACAACGCTCCGCGCAACGTCTATCGCACGGCCGACGGCGACTGGGTGGCCGTGTCGACGAGTTCGCAGTCGATCGCCGAACGCGTGATGACTCTCGTCGGACGCCCCGATGTCGTCGACGAGCCCTGGTTCGCCTCCGGCCACAGCCGCGCTGAGCACGCCGACGAACTCGACGCGGCCGTCTCGGCGTGGATCGCCGAACGCTCGACCGATGACGTCGTCTCGAGTTTCGAGCAGGCCAACGCGGCCGTCGCCCGGGTGCTCGATGTCGCCGGCGTGATGGCCGACCCGCAATACGAGGCCATCGGAACCATCCGTACGGTCGAGGACGACGACCTTGGACCGGTGAAGATGCAGAACGTGTTGTTCCGGCTGTCCGAGACGCCCGGGGACATCCGCTTCACGGGCCGCTCACACGGTGCCGATACCGCGGCGGTTCTCGACGAGATCGGCGTGACGCCCGAGCAACTGGCCGCGCTGCGGGAACGGGGGATCGTATGAACGACCGGATGCCTGACTTCCCGCCGATCACGGGTCTGTATGTGCCCGGCCACCGCTCCGACCGCTTCGAGCGGGCCTTCACGTCGGGCGCCGATCTCGTCATCCTCGACCTGGAGGATGCCGTACCGGTGGCGCAGAAGGCTGAGGCGCGCGAGACGATCGTGGCGGCGTTTGCCGAGCGGGGCGCGGGTCTCCGCGACGAGAGAAGCGGCAAAGCCGAGGTCACAGCCGATGCCGATGCCGATGCCGATGCCGATGCCGATGCCGATACGGATGCTGACGCCGATACGGATGCCGATGCCGATGCCGATGCGCGAGGGAGCCTCGGTGCGCGCGGAGAGACGCTCATCCAGGTGCGGGTGAACGCCGGTCCGTTCCTCGCTGACGACCTCGCGGCCATCGCCCCAATCTTGCAGACAGACGGGGCCGCGCGCCCGGTTGAGATCAGGCTGCCGAAAGTCGAGGCGGCCTCGGACGTGGATCGCGTCATCCACCTGCTGGACGATGTCAGCCCGGGCTGTGGCCAGCACATCGCCGTGACGGCCATTCTCGAGACGGCTCTGGGCGTCGAACGGGCCCTTGAGATCGCGTCGCACCCCGCGGTGACCCGTTTGGCCCTGGGGGAGTCTGACCTGGCGAGCGACCTCGCCACCCGGCATCCGGATGTCATCGGCTACGCCCGCACGCGTGTGCTGTTCGCTGCCCGCGCCGCCGGTCTCGACGCGCCCATGATGTCGGCCTACCCCGATATCCGCGACCAGGCGGGTTTGCGTGCCGACACCGCCGATGGGGCAACCCGAGGATGGCTCGGGCGCGTGGCCATCCATCCGACTCAGCTTGCTGTCATCGCGAGCGCTTTCCGACCCGAGCCGGCCGAGGTCGTCTGGGCCGAACAGGTGCTCGAGGCCATGCGCGACGGGGGAGTGACGACTCTGGCGAGCGGCGAGATGGTAGACCCCGCCATGATCGGGCGGGCCCGCAGCATCATCGCGCGGAAGAACGCCACCGCAGCCGTCACCTGAGCAGTCCTCCTCCATCACCCACAACCGAATACCTCACAACCGAATCATCAGGAGCCACAATGTCGTGGAAATCATCCGCTAGCCTCGCCGCAAGTCTCGCCCTGGCCGGCGCGCTGGCCCTCGCCGGCACGTCGTCGGCAACGGCCGTCTCGAGCGCGACCGCGCTCGCCGAGCCGACGTTCGGCCTGGCGAAAACCGCCGCCGCGCCCACCAGCCAGCTCGTCCCGGGGCATGTCGACACCGACACCGTCGCGGGCGGCATCGACTACACGACCTACCTGCCCGCCGGTTTCGACGCCGACGCCGCCGAGCGCTACCCGACGCTCTACCTGCTGCACGGCCGCGGCGACACGCAGGCCGCGTGGCAGCAGGTCGCCCCGAAGCTCGACTCGATGATTGCCGACGGCCAGGTGCCGCCGCTCATCGTCGTCATGCCCGACGCGCCCTGGTCGGGCCGAGGCAGCTACTACGTCGACTCGCTCTACACCGGAGGGGCCGCCAACACCACGCCGGGCCAGGCCGTCGAGACGGCGTTCACGACCGACCTCGTCGACCACATCGACGCCACTTACCCCACCGTCGACGACCGCGCGGGCCGAGCTGTCGGCGGCTACTCGATGGGCGGCGCCGGAGCCCTGCGCTTCGCAACCGCCCACCAGGATCTGTTCTCGTCGGCGCTCGTGTTGTCACCCGCCGTCTACGTGCCGAGCACACCCGTCGATTCCTCCACGCGCGAATTCGGCGCCTACGGTCGCGGCGACGCCCTCTACGACGAGGCCCGCTACCAGGAGCTCGCCTACCCGGCCGCGCTCGACGCCTTCGACCCCGCGCTGCCCGTCCACCTGTTCATCGCTGTCGGCGACGACGAATACGCCAACCCGAAGCCTGAAGACGCCATCCACGACCTCGACTACGAGGCCGCAACGCTGTACAACCGGGCGAAACGGGTCCCCGGCATCACGGCCGAGATGCGCACGTACGACGGCGGCCACGATTGGGATGTCTGGGCGCGCGGTTTTGCCGAGGGCCTCACCGACATCGGCCCCCGCCTCTCGACCACTCCTCCCACTCCGTTCACGGGATCGCAAACGGGTTCGGCAGGCGACGATCGCGCGAGCGGCATCCTCACCCTGGCCGACGGCAGCGTCGTCGAGGCGATAACCGCGGCGGGGGATGCCTGGGGCCACAGCTCGGCGGGCGGCACCGACATCCTCGTGCAGAAGCGGTCGTCGGCGGGCGCCGTGCAGTGGACGACGGCCATCGCGTCGCCGCTCAACGAACGCGCCTACGGCCTCGTCGAAGGTGAGGATGGTTCGGTGATCGTGGGCGGCTATCAGCGCGTCGATCACGCCGGCGCGCAGAACGACGACGTGCTCGCGGCCGCGCTCTCGACCGACGGCACAGTCCTCTGGACGACCACGGCGGGCGACCCGGCGGCCGCCGACCGGGCCTACGCGATCGTCGGTGACGGTGCGGGCGGAGCGTTCCTCGCGGGTTACACCTCCGGCCGAGTCGGCGACGCAATCCCGGCCGGTGACAAGGATGCTCTGGTTATGCACGTGGGCCGCGACGGCGCCGTGGCGAGCACCCATCAATTCGGCGGCGCGGGCGAAGATAAAACGCTTGCAATCGCGCGCTCCGAGGACGGCCGGTTGGCCCTTGGCGGTGTCACGACGGGCGCGATGCCCAGCACAACCGCCCACGGCGGAACGGATGGCTGGTTAGCCGGTTTCGGCAACGATCTGGCCGCCGGGCCGACCTTCGTCACGCAGATCGGCACCGACTCGTCTGATCAGGTCAGCGCCCTGCTCGCGCGCGGCAGCAGCTGGCAGGCCGCCGGTTTCACAGGCGGAGCGCTGGCGACGACACCGTCGGCGGGCGGCAACGACGCGTTCGTCGCCGACGTCGACGGCGCGGGCACGGTCTCGGGCATGCGGCAATACGGCACCCCGGGTGACGACCGTACGGCGGCGCTCGTCGCGGGCGCAGACGGCGCGACGCTGTTGGTCGGCCACACCGACGGCCGGTTCCAAGCATCCGCGGGGAGCGTCGACGTCTTCGCGCTCGATCTCGCGGCGGGCGGAAACATCCGAACCGCGACGCAGTTCGGCAGCGTGGCGCGTGATGGCGCCGACGAATACGACGAAGCGAACCTGTTCGCGGCGGCGGCAGGTGCCGACACGGTTCAGATTCAAGGCCTCACGTATGGGGCGGTCGAGGGTGTCACCAACGCGGGCGGGGGCGACGTCTTCCTGTCGACCGTGGCCTTCGCCGTGCTCGAGGCCCCGGGCGAGCCGAGCACCCCGACCACACCCACCTCTCCGGCCGTGCCGGGCGGACCGGACATGGGCGGCGGCACCGCGGGTAACGGCAACGGCGCCGGAGTCTCCCCAGCTAATTCGACGGCGAGCGCCCTAGCCTTCTCGGGCACCCAGCTCGGTCAGATCGCCGCATTCGCTCTCCTCGCGCTCGGCGCAGGAGCAGTACTGGCGCTTCGCCGTCACCGCGCACACGGCCCTCTGGCAACCCCTGTTCGCTGACCCGGCCACCCGGCGCACGGCCACTCCTGGCCACCACCGCTTGGGGGCCCTCCTCCCTGAGCCGCGCCGAGACCTCGACTCTGCCTCGCGCTGCCGTCAACCCGTTTAGTTGAACGGCCCGCCGCGATACCGTCGAAGATGAGCGGCGTTCACCGAAGCACCCGATACATACGAAACCGAAGGGATGACGATGAAAGCGTTGCAGTACACGAAGATCGGGTCGAAGCCAGAGGTCGTGGACATCCCCATCCCGACGGTCGGCCCCGGACAGGTGCTCCTCAAGGTGACCGCCGCGGGCGTCTGCCACTCCGACGAGTTCATCATGAGTCTTCCCGAGGATCAGTACATCTACGGACTGCCGCTCACGCTCGGCCACGAGGGCACGGGCGTCGTGCACGAGCTCGGCGAAGGCGTCGAGCACCTCTCGGTCGGCGACGCCGTCGCGGTCTACGGTCCCTGGGGTTGCGGCCGCTGCCACAACTGTTCCGAGGGCAAAGAGAACTATTGCACCAACGCCGCCGCCGAGGGCATCACCCCTCCCGGCCTCGGTTCGCCCGGCTCGATGGCCGAGTACATGCTCATCGACGACCCGCGGCACCTCGTCCCGCTCGGCGACCTCGACCCCGCCAAGAACGTCTCGCTGACGGATGCCGGCCTTACCCCGTATCACGCCATCAAGCAGTCGCTGCCGAAGCTCGGCGCCGGTTCGACGGCCGTCGTCATCGGTACGGGCGGCCTCGGGCACGTGGGCATCCAGATCATCCGTGCGCTCTCCGGCGCCACCGTGATCGCCCTCGACGTCAACGACGAGAAGCTCGCGCTGGCGAAAGAGGTCGGCGCACACCACGCCATCCTGAGCGACAAGAACGCCGTCGACACGATCAAAGAGTTGACGGATGGCCTGGGCGCTGAGGCCGTCTTCGACTTCGTGGGTGTGCAGCCGACCGTCGAGATCGCGACCGCGTCGGTGGCAACGGGCGGTGACGTCACGATCGTGGGTATCGGCGGCGGAACGGCCTCGGTCGGCTTCGGCACGATCGCCTACGACGCGGCACTGCGCGTGCCGTACTGGGGTTCGCGCGGCGAACTCATCGAGGTTCTCGACATGGCCCGCCGCGGTCAGCTGAGCGTCGAAACCGAAACGTTCAGCATCGACGACGGCCCGAAGGCCTACGAGCGCCTGCACGAGGGCTCGATCCGCGGCCGCGCGGTCATCTTGCCCAACGGCTAACCGTAGCCGCAACAGTTCGCGTCCGGTGGGGTCGTCGTTTGATGCGACGGCCCCACCGGCTTCTTGGGCTCAGATGTCCATAGCCTGCGTCGCCCCGACTGAACTTCGTCGAATTCGCCGCGAAACGCTTTCCGGCGAAGAACTTCTCTTCCGCTCACGATCCCGGACTCCTGGGCGCCATCGCGGGTGATGGGCCAGTCCGGCCGCGATGTGTCAGACTGCGGTCGACCGGAGTGACGCGATCCGCTTGCGCGCAGCCCGCTCGGATGTCGAGCTCGGCCCGAGCACGATTCGCACGAGCCCCAACACGAGGCGAGTCGCCGTGACGACGGGCAGCGGCGATCGCTTGAGCCCCAGCATCTGCCGATACTCGCGAGGGATGGTGGCGACGGCGCCCGCGAACATGACGCGATAGGCCGGCATCATCCCCTTGCGTAGCGGCGGATTGCGAATGAACCTCACGGCCTCGTCGACGCGTTCGCCGCCCATCAGCGTGCCGTCGGCGCGGAACGCCTCGAGCTGAGCGCGCAGCTCAGCCTCGCTGTGCGGCGCGTCAGCGACACCGATCAGCTCGCCCGCCGTGGCCCATTCGTCGACATAACGATCGGCACCGCCCGGGATGCTGCCACCCCACGTCTCGTGCGACCGCAAGAACGCGTCGGTGAACACGACGTGCACCCACGAGAGAAGCTCGGCATCGCCCGCCGCGTAGGGCCGCTCTTCGCCGCGAGCATCGACATACGTGCCGACCACGCGATCGTGGAAGCGCCCCACCCGCGTCGACGCCTGCTGAGCCAAAGCCCGATCGCCATAGGTCACCGTGAGCAACCACTGAATGGTGCCCGACAGCCGCCCGAGCGGATCTTCCTGATAACGCGACCAATCGTGCACGCCCGCCATGGCCCCCGGGTGCAACGTCTGCATGAGCAATGCTCGAATGCCGGCGACCATCGTCGAGATGCCGGCGTGCACGGTCCACGACGCCGACCCGGGCCCGAAGTATCCGGCGTCATTGCCCGTCTCGAGCGACTCGACCCAGTAGGGGCGCCCGTCGTCGTCGCCCGACAGCGTCGACAGGAGATGCGATCTCCACACGTTCGTGAGTGTGCCCATAGGGCGACGTTAACCCCCACCCCTGACACCCGCATGGGAGTGCGAGGGTACTAGCGCCGCGCGTTCTTCGGCAGCGACGCCGAACGTTCGACCGCGGGTCGGGCATGCCGCGGCAGCTTCGCCACGACGAGGTCGTAGGAGTTGCCCACGAGGTCCTCGACGAAGGTCGCATCAGCGTCGCCGGCCAGATCGACCGTCACCCAGTGACGTTTGTTCATGTGATACCCGGGCCGCACGGCGGGATGATCACGCACGAGCGCCTCGCCGTGATCGGGCATCACCTTGAGCGTGATCGTCGTCGGCAGCTCGGTCATCCCGATCATGGCGAACATCTTGCCGCTCACCTTGAACACGGCGGTCTCCTCGCCGAACGGATACTCCTCGAGGGCGTTCGGCAACGCCAGACACGCCTCCTGCGCCGCCTCCAGCGCCCGTCGAAACTCGACCTCGCTCACGTCATCCATACCCCCACGCTACCGAAGCGCGCCGGGTCTCGCCCGACGGCTTCGGCGCACCGAGGCGCTACTGCAGGGCCGGGCGGATGTCGCGCGCGATGGTCTCGAGCAGGTGCGCGTTGTAGTCGACGCCCAGCTGGTTGGGCACCGTGACGAGCAGCGTGTCGGCGGCCATGACGGCCGCGTCGCCGAGCAACTCTTCGACGATCTTGTCGGGTTCGCCGACGTAGCTCTTGCCGAAGCGCGCGATCGAGTTGTCGATGTAGCCGACCTGGTCCTGGCGCTCGCGCGTGGCGAGGTTGCCGAAGTAGGCGCGGTCCTGGTCCGTCGTGATGGGCAGGATGCTGCGGCTCACCGAGACGCGCGGTTCCCAGTCCCAACCGGCGGTGGCCCAGGCATCCCGGAACAGCTGGATCTGCTCGGCCTGCAGGTCACCGAACGGCACGCCGGTGTCTTCGGTCAAGAGCGTGGATGACATGAGGTTCATGCCCTGCTCGGCGGTCCACGTGGCGGTGCCGCGGGTTCCCGACCCCCACCAGATGCGCTGGCGCAGCCCGGGGGACTGTGGCGTCAGGGGCAAGAGTGCCCGGGTTCCTGTGGCCTGCGGGTTGGCGGGCGCGATGCCGTGGCCCTCGAGTCCGCGCAGGAAGTCGGCCGTGTGCTCGCGCGCGAGATCGGCGTCGGTCTGGCCGTCGGCCGGCACATAGCCGAACGATTCCGAACCGTTGAGCGCCGTCTCGGGCGATCCCCGGCTCACGCCGAGCTGCAGTCGCCCGCCCGAGATCAGGTCGGTGGCGGCGGCCTCTTCGGCGGCGTAGCATCCGTTCTCGTAACGCATGTCGATGACACCCGTGCCGAGTTCGATGGTCTTGGTGCGCGCGGCCATGGCGGCGAGCAGCGGATACGGCGAGGCCAGCTGGCGCGCGAAGTGGTGCACGCGCACGAAAGCGCCGTCGATGCCGATCTCTTCGGCGGCCACGGCCAGGTCGATGCTCTGCAGCAGCGCGTCTTGCGCGGTGCGCGTGAGGGAGCCCGGCACGGGCTGCCAGTGGCCGAACGAGAGGAAGCCGATTTTCTTCATACCCACCTCAGCGCCCGCGACCCCGGATCTATTCCATGCGTTTGCATGAAGCATCGCTTCGGGTCGACATCGACCGCAGCGTCACCACTGCGAGCGTTCGTAATCCTTCAGGAAGCATCCGGTCAGGTCTTCGCCGGCCTCGCCGCGCACGATCGGGTCATAGACGCGGGCAGCTCCGTCGACCAGGTCGAGCGGCGCGTGGAAACCCTCTTCGGCCAGCCGCACCTTGGTGGGGTGGGGGCGTTCGTCGGTGATCCACCCGGTGTCGACGCTGGTCATGAGGATGCCGTCATCCAGCATCTCTTTAGCGCTCGTGCGCGTGAGCATGTTGAGCGCGGCCTTGGCCATGTTGGTGTGGGGATGCCCGGGGCCCTTGTAGCCGCGCCCGAAAACGCCCTCCATCGCCGAGACGTTGACGATGTAGGTGCGGCGGGCGGGCGAGGCCTTGAGCGACGGGCGCAAACGGCCGACCAGGATGAACGGAGCCGTCGTGTTGCACAGCTGCACCTCGAGCATCTCGAGCGGGTCGACGTCGTCCACGTTCTGGGTCCACGAGTTGACGGCGTGCAGGTCGGGCACGAGGCCGCCCGCGTCGATGGCCGTGCCGTCGGCCAGCTTGTCGAGGCTCGACGACCCGGCCGTCATGGCGAGCGTCGCGATGTCGGTGGGCGTCAGCGCGGGGGCGTCGTCGCCGCGGCGCGCCGGGGTGACGCCCGCCAGGATCGGATGCCCGGCCACCGAGGCCGCGAGGGCCATGGGGTGCTGGTCGTTGGTGTGGCCGAACGTGGAGAGCTCGGGCAGCGGGCCGTCGGGCAGCGGCGCGGTCTCGGCATCGGCAAGCAGCGAGTAGGAGCCCGCCGAGCGGCGCACGGTCTGGGCCGCATTGTTGATGAGGATGTCGAGGTGCCCGCGCTCGGCCACCGAATCGGCCAGGGCGATCACCTGGGCGGGGTCGCGCAGGTCGATGCCCACGATGCGCAGGCGGTGCAGCCACTCGCCCGAATCGGGCAGGGCCTGGAACCGGCGCACGGCGTCGCGGGGAAAACGCGTCGTGATGGTTGTATGGGCGCCGTCGCGCAGTAGCCGCAGGGCGATGTGCATGCCGATCTTGGCGCGGCCGCCCGTGAGCAGCGCGCGGCGGCCCGTGAGGTCGGTGCGCGCGTTGCGCTTCTGGTGGCTGAGCGCCGCGCAGCGCGGGCACAGCTGGTGATAAAACGCGTCGACCTCGGTGTAGCGCTCCTTGCAGATGTAGCAGGGACGCGCCTTGAGCAGCGTTCCCGCGGTGGGGGCCGCGGCCGTGATGGCCAGCTCGATGCCGCGCGTCTCGTCGTCGATGCGGTCGGGAGCGCCCGTGGCGGTGGCGGCGACGACAGCCCGGTCGGCGGCGCTGATACGCTGGCGCTTCTCGGCCCGGCGCGAGACCTTCACGGATTTGAACATGTTCGCGGTGGCGCGGCGCACGGCGATGAAATCGGGATGCTGGTCGTCGATCGTGTTGAGCGACGCCAGGGTGCGCAGCGTGGTCTCGAGATCGGCCGGGTCGATGCCGGATGCGCCGACGGGGCCAGTGGCGCCGTCGGATTCGCCCCGATCGGTGGTCTCGTCGGTCTCCGGAGCGGAAGTCAAGTCATGTTCGTGCACTGGGCGAGTTTACTCGCCACGGCTGACGTTCGCGGGTGCGTCACGAGCGGAGTGGGCTGGGACCCGTTCGCCCGGAGCGTGACGGGCGTGGACCCCGCTGAACCTCGTCTACTCCCGGATGCAGCCGCCCGACGACACGGGGGCGTCGAGCGCGGCGGCCTGCGCGGCCACGGGGGACAGCTCGTCGAGCGTCATGGCGTAGCCGACGTTCTGCACCGTCGTCGCGCGCGCGAACACGACGCCCACGACCGTGCCGTCGGTGGCGAGCAGCGGCCCACCCGAGTTGCCGGGCTGCACGTTGGCGGCCAGGGTGTACACGCTGCGGTCGCTCGACGATTCGTTGCGGATGTCGGGAACGCGCAACGAGCTCACGCTCAGCACTCCAGCCGGGCCGGTCGTGAACGGCCCGCCGTGCGGATACCCGTCGACCACGGCGTCGGCCCCCGCGGCGAGGTTCTGGCCCAGGGGAATGGGCCGCGCATCCAGGTCGTCGACGGCGATGACGGCTAGATCGTCGACCGGGTCGAAGTAGACGACACGCCCCGGCCGAGGCAACTCGTTGGGCGCCTCGATCACGGGGTCGGTGACGCCCGCCAGCACGTGCGCGTTGGTGACGACGCGGTCGTCGGACACGACGAAACCAGAACCCGTGAGTCCGAGCCCGCATTCGGCGGCCGTGCCCGAGATGCGCACGACCGAATCGGCCGAGGCGGCGAGGGAGGCTGAATCGGTGGCCACATCGGGCACATCGGGCGTCTCGCTCGGCACGCCGAGCGCCTCGGTGATCCAGGGCAGCGCGTCGTCGACGGCCGCCGTGCGCACCTGCGCAAGCCACGTCTTGACCGGATCGGGCGTGAGACCGTCGATGGCCTTGATGACCGCGGAGGACGCCGTCATCTGGGTGAGCGCCGGCACGCCGAGTGCGCTCACCTGCGACGCCACGAGGCCGAGCACGAGGGCGCCGACCACGACGTTGGCCGCGGCCCCCAGCAGCCGGTCGACGAAACCGAGTTTGACGATCTGCACGCCGCGCCGCAGCACGCGCCCGATCGTTGTGCCGATCGTGAAGCCCAGGGACAGCAGCAGCAGTGCCACGACGATCACCGTGAGCACCCGCCACTCGGGCGGAACGGCGGTCGCCGCGAGCGGCACCACGAAGTACGCCGCAATGCCTCCGAGCACGAGACCCGCGATGCCGAAGAGCGTGCGCAGAATGCCCACGCGGTAGCCATAGACGAGATAGGACACGAGCAGAATCACGAGAAGGATGTCGACGATCCAGTGGGTCTCGGTCACGAAATACTCCTGTTGCTGGTGCGCCTCACGGGCGGGTCGGGCACGCGTTTGCCGGCCAACACGTCACCCCAGCCGATGTGCACGAGGCCGCGTGTCGTCTCGACGCCGATGCCCGATTCGTCACGCGCGATGAGCAGGCCCAAGGCATCCGTATAGCGATGGATGCCGTCGGCCTCTGGCATGCCGTCACGCAGCGCCCAGCGCACCACGACGCGCGTGCCGAGGGGCAGGGCGCGCAGTTCGGCGGTCGGATCGAGCGAGGGCATGAGTGCAGTGTAGGAGAGACGTCCGACAGGAAACCCGACAGTAGGGCAGGATCGAAGCATCATGACTGACGCCGAACCTGCCGACGACACCACCTCCGTCCCCGCTTCGGCGACCGATCCCACGAACGATCGCGCGGCCGATTCCGCGGACGATCAGGCTGCAGCATCCGTGTCGCCCGCGCCCACACTCACGGCCCGCCTGCCCGACAGCTACGACCCGGATGTCGTGTTCGAGCGTTTCGAGGAGTGGGCGGGCGGCCGCGGCCTCTCGCTCTACCCTGCGCAGGAGGAGGCGGTGCTCGAGATCGTGACGGGCGCCAACGTCATCCTCTCGACCCCCACCGGAACGGGTAAATCGCTCGTCGCGATCGGCGCCCATTTCGCAGCCCTCGCGGAGGGTAAGCGCAGCTACTACACCGCCCCCATCAAAGCGCTCGTCAGCGAGAAGTTCTTCGCGTTGGTCGAAATCTTCGGCGCCGAGAACGTGGGCATGGTCACGGGTGACTCGTCGGTCAACGGCGACGCGCCGATCATCTGCTGCACGGCCGAGATTCTCGCCAACCTCGCACTTCGGCAGGGCGACGCGGCCGACGTCGGCCAGGTCGTCATGGACGAGTTCCACTTCTACTCCGACCCCGATCGGGGTTGGGCCTGGCAGGTGCCGCTCCTCACGCTGCCGAAGGCCCAGTTCCTCCTCATGTCGGCCACGCTCGGAGACGTCGAGTGGCTGGCCAAAGACCTCACGGCGCGCACCGGGCGCCCGACCGCCACGGTCACGGGAGTCGAGCGACCCGTCCCGCTGCACTACTACTACGCCAAGACGCCCGTGCACGAGACCGTGGAAGACCTGCTGCAGACCGGCCAGTCGCCCATCTACATCGTGCACTTCTCGCAGCTCGCGGCCCTCGAACGCGCGCAGGCCATGACGAGCATCAAGGTCGTCACGCGCGAACAGCGCGATGCCATCGCCGACCTCATCGGGGGTTTCCGCTTCACGACGTCGTTCGGCAAGATGCTGTCCCGCCTCATCCGCTCGGGAATCGGTGTGCACCACGCGGGAATGTTGCCCAAGTACCGCCGCCTCGTCGAGCAGCTGGCACAGAAGGGTCTCCTGCGTGTCATCTGCGGCACCGACACGCTGGGCGTCGGCATCAACGTGCCCATCCGCACGGTGCTCCTGACCGCCCTGACCAAATACGACGGGCAACGGATGCGTCAGCTCAACGCGCGCGAATTCCACCAGATCGCGGGGCGCGCGGGCCGAGCCGGTTACGACACCGCCGGCACGGTCGTCGTGCAGGCCCCCGAGCACGAGACCGAGAACGCGAAGGCCATCGCCAAGGCGGGCGACGATCCCAAGAAGATCCGCAAGATCGTGCGCAAGAAGGCGCCAGACGGTTTCGTGTCGTGGGGCGAGCCCAGCTTCCAGCGTCTCGTCGCGGCCGAACCCGAGACCCTCACGTCGAGCATGCAGATCACGCACGCCATGATGCTCAACCTCATCGGGCAGGGCGGCGACGTCTTCACCACCGTGCGCACCCTGCTCGAGGACAACCACGAGCCGCGCGCCAGACAGCTGGCTCTGCTGCGGCAGGCGCTGTCGATCTATCGCAGCCTGCGCACGGCCGAGATCGTCGAACAGATCGAGAGCCCGGATGGCGGGCGTGCGACCATCCGCCTGACCGTGGACCTGCAGCCCAACTTCGCGCTCAACCAGCCGCTATCGCCCTTCGCGCTGGCCGTCTTCGACGTGCTCGACCCCGAGAACGAGAACTATGCGCTCGACACCATCTCGGTGCTCGAGGCGACGCTCGACGACCCCCGGCCCGTGCTCTCGGCGCAGCAGTTCATGGCGCGCGGCGAGGCCGTGGCCCAGATGAAGGCCGACGGCATCGAATACGACGAGCGCATGGAGATTCTCGAGGGGATCACGCATCCGAAGCCCCTCGAGGAGATGCTCGACGCCATGTTCGAGACCTATTCGGCCACGCAGCCCTGGATCGGCGACTTCGAGCTGCGTCCCAAATCGGTCGTGCGGGACATGTACGAGCGCGCCATGACCTTCGGCGACTTCATCTCCTTCTACAAGCTCGCGCGGTCGGAGGGGCTCGTGCTGCGCTACCTGTCCGACGCGTTCCGGGCGGCGCGTCAGACCATCCCCGACGAGGCGAAGACCGACGAGCTGCGCGACCTGATCGAGTGGCTGGGCGAGCTGGTGCGGCAGGTGGATTCGAGTCTGCTCGACGAGTGGGAGGAGCTCGTCCACCCGTCGTTCGATCCGGGCGACCCCGACAGCGTGGTGCCGCCCGCGCCCAAGCGGCTCACCAACAACGTGCGCGCTTTTCGGGTGCTGGTGCGCAACGAGATGTTCCGGCGGGTGCAGTTGGCGGCGCGCGAGGACTACGAGGCGCTCGGCGAACTCGATGCTGCCTCGGGGTTCGACGCGGATGCCTGGCGCGACGCCCTCGACGGGTTCTTCGCCGAATACGAGGACACCGAGTCATCCCGCCCCCTGTCGCCCATCGGAACGGATGCCGCGGCGCGCAGTGCCTCGTTGCTGCTGGTCGACGAGCAGCCGGGGGCCTGGGTCGTGCGGCAGATCCTGGCGGATCCCGCGGGCGACCACGACTGGGGCATCAGCGCGACGGTCGATCTGGCCGAGTCGGACGAGCAGGGTGTGGCTGTCGTGCGCATCGACAGAGTGGGGCAGCTGGGGGCCTGACGAGCGGCCGAAAAGAGGCGTACGCTGGAACCTAATCGACAGATGTCGAAAAGAAAGGTTTCACTCATGACACGGTTCGAGGGCAAAGTCGTCCTGATCACCGGCGCGGCCTCCGGTCTCGGCAAGGCCACCGCACTCCACATCGCTCGCGAGGGCGGCGCGCTCTCGCTTGTCGACCTCAATGCGCAGGGTCTCGACGACGTCAAGGCGGCCATCCTCGAGGTCGCACCCGACGCCCAGCTCGAGACGATCACGGCCGACGTCTCGAAAGAAGAGGATGTCGAGAACTACGTCGCGAAGACCGTCGAACGCTTCGGCAAGATCGACGGTTTCTACAACAACGCCGGCATCGAAGGTAAGCAGAACCTGACCGAGGAGTACGGCAGCGACGAGTTCGCCAAGGTCATCGGCATCAACCTCAACGGCGTCTTCTTCGGCCTCAAGCACGTGCTGAAGGTCATGAAGGAGCAGGGCTTCGGCTCGGTCGTCAACACGGCCTCCGTCGGCGGCATCCGCGGCGTCGGCAACCAGTCCGGCTACGCGGCCGCCAAGCACGGCGTCGTGGGCCTGACCCGCAACTCGGCCATCGAATATGGCCAGTTCGGCATCACCATCAACGCCATCGCCCCCGGCGCCATCATGACGCCCATGGTCGAGGCATCCCTCAAGCAGATCGACCCCGTGAACTGGGAAGAGGCCGGCACCGAGTTCGTGAGCGTCAACCCGGCCAAGCGTTTCGGCAAGCCGCACGAGGTCGGAGCCGTCGTCGCGTTCCTGCTGTCGGGCGAGGCCTCGTTCGTCAACGCCACCGTGATCCCCATCGACGGCGGGCAGTCCTACAAGTACTAGAGCCGTCGCCGGTCGCCAACTGCGGCTGATAGCCAGCTGTAGCCGGGGGAGCGGGCGAGGTCTAGCATGACGACCATGCAGACCATCAGCCCGTTCCTCTGGTTCGACGGCCGTGCCGAAGAGGCCGCCGAGCTCTATGTGTCGATCTTCGACGATTCGCGCATCACGAACGTGTCGCGCTATCCCGAGGGCACGCCGCAGGCCGGGCAGGCGCTGGCCGTGTCGTTCGTGCTCGAGGGTCTCGAAATGAACGCCCTCAACGGCGGGCCCATGTATCAGTTCACGCCGGCGATCTCGTTGTTCGTGCGCGCCGACACGCAGGAGCGCATCGACCACATCTGGGATTCGCTCATCGCCGACGGCGGCGCGCCGAGTCGGTGCGGATGGCTCGTCGACAAGTTCGGTCTGTCGTGGCAGGTCGTTCCCGCGGCCCTCGATGAGGGTCTCTCCGACCCGCGGCCCGGAGTGGCCGGTCGTGTCATGGAAGCCATGATGCAGATGGACAAGCTGGATGTCGCGCTGCTGAGGGCCGCCCGCGAGGGCTGAGGTCAGCTCAGCTGCTGACGCCCGAGGGCTGCGCCGTGCCGTAGAGATGTGACGGCATGGCGTCGGCGAAGATGCGCGCCGTCACGGGCCCGATGCCCTTGAACGCCGTCAGGCGGTCGATCAATTCATCGCGGTCGGATGACGAGGCGACGAGGTGGTGCACCGAGCCGTATTCTTCGGCCAGGCGGGGCATCACATCGCGCAGCTCGTCGGTCATGATGTAGTCGAACCGGGCATAGCCGCCCTCGTCGAGGATGCGGCGGAACTGCTCGCGTCCCACTTCCGAGAAGCGCGCGGGCGACGTGAAGCTGTGGTCGATGAGCGTGCGGTAGGTCTGCGCGGCGATCTCCTGCTGGATGCGGCGCCCGAAGAGCAGGCTGGCCAGCAGCCAGCGGTAGAGCTGCACGGGCGAGCCGGTCGACGGGTCGATATCGAGATCGGCCGGGGTCAGATTGTCGCTCATCGGGGTCCTCCGCGGGGTTCGTGCGGTCTGTGGGTCAGGGGTGCGTGAAGGCGCTGGCCTGCGCGGCCCGCACGGCGTCGTCGCCCTGTTCGGCGGCTGACCCGCTCGGCGCGGCTCCCTCGTCGGCCGCACCCGGGCCGTCGACGTCTTCGGGGGCGTTGTCGCCCGTTCCCGAACGGTGTTCGGGGGAGTCGGTCTCGTCGGCGGCGTCGAGATCGGCCGCGACATCCGCGTCGGTCTGCGCGTCGGCGGTGTCGCCGTCAGCGGTGTCGGCGTCGTCGGCGACCGTGTCGCCGCCGGAGCTCAGGCCGTCCTGGGCGGGGAGGGAGTCGTCGTCGACGTGGCTGAGCGCCGTGCCATCGGGAGCCACGCCGCCGATCGAGCTGTCGCTGTCGTCTTCACCGGGAACGTGGGACTGGACGCCGGGGGTCGATCCGTCTGTCGTGCTCATGTGATGCCTCCATACCGTGTCGAAGCGGCGCGATGACGGCCGCTGATATTCATCCAACGCCACCCGGTGAACCGTGAAAAGGGGATAGCGCGGACCGCCTCTGCCGCGTATGGTGCCGCCGTGCCCCGCCCCGGATGTCGGGGGTGCTCAGTAGGCTCGACGCATGCGCATCTTGCACACCTCCGACTGGCATATCGGCCGCACGTTCCACGGCCACGCCACCGTCGATGCGTTGCACGGGGTGTTGCAGTCGCTCGCCCAGATCGTGCGCGATGAGCGGGTCGACGTGGTCGTCGTCGCGGGTGACATCTTCGATTCGGCAATGCCGTCGGGCGAGCACTTCCGCGTACTCACGGCCGCGCTCACCGCTCTGCGCGAGGCCGGCGCCGTGGTGGTCGCCACGAGCGGCAATCACGACTCTGCGGCGCGGCTCGGGTTTCAGTCGAGCTTTGCGCGGCTCGCCGGCATCCACGTGTTGACCGATCCCGAGCGCATGCTCGAGCCCGTCACGGTCGATGGCGTGCACATCTATGGCATCCCTTATCTCGAGCCCTCGCTCGTGCGCCACCTCTTTCCCGGCGAGACCCTGCGTCGGCACAACGACGTCTTGGCGCGCGTCATGCAGCGCGTGCGCGACGACGCCGAGGCGCGCGGGGGTCGATACATCGTGGCCTCACACAGCTTCGTGGGCGCGGTCGGCGCCCCCGACGAGGCATCGGATGTCGAGAGGGACATCACGGCCGGCGGGCTCGACATCGTGTCGCTCGACGTGTTCGACGGGCCGGACTACGTGGCGCTCGGCCACATCCACGGTCGGGCTGTGCTGACCGAACGCATCCGCTATTCGGGGGCACCTCTGCACTACTCCTTCTCCGAGGCGGGCAAGCCGCGGGGCGTCTGGATCGTCGACCTCGACGACGACGGCTTCGCGGGGGCGCGGTGGGTCGACCTTCCGATCCCGCGCCGCCTGTCGGTTCTGACGGGCACCATCGATGAGCTGCTGACGCTCGACCGGTTCGCGCCGGCCGAGGATGACTGGGTATCCGCCATCCTGACCGACGATGTGAGGCCCCTCGACGCCATGGCCCGCCTGCGCGCGCGTTTCCCGTGGTGCGCCACCCTCGAGCACCGACCGGCGACGACGGCGCCCGCTTCGACCGAAAGTTATGCGGCGCGCATCGCCCAGAAGAGCGACCTCGACATCGTCGACGGTTTCCTGGGCCACGTGCGCAACGGGCAGGCTCTCACCGCCGCCGAGCGCGAGCTGGTGCTCGACGCGCTCGGCGAGCTCGACGCGGACGGGGTGGCCTCGTGAAGATCAACGCGCTCACGTTTGCCGGCATCGGGCCCTACAAGGCCGAGCAGCACATCGACTTCGATGCGCTCGAAGACGACGGCATCTACCTCATCTCGGGCAAGACGGGTGCGGGCAAGTCGACCATTCTCGACGCCATCTGCTTCGCGCTCTATAACGCCGTGCCGCGTTTCGACGGCGGCCCGAGCCAGACGCGTCTGCGCAGCGACTATTGCGCGCCCGAGGACCCCTCGTTCGTCACGCTCGAGTTCTCGGTGCACGCAGATCGCTACCGGGTGACGCGCACGCCCGAATACGTGCGCCCGGCCAAGCGTGGCGGTGGGCTCACGACACAGAAGCAGACGGCCGTGTTGGAGCGGCTCGAGGCCGGCGAGTGGCGGGGCATCGCGGCCCGGCCGGTCGACGTCTTTCCCGAGATAGACCGCATCGTCGGGCTGAACAAAGATCAGTTCTTGCAGGTCATCCTGCTGGCGCAGAACCGCTTCCAAGAGTTTTTGCTGGCGAAGAACGACGATCGCCTGCAGGTGTTGCGCAGCCTCTTCGGCACACGCCGCTTCGGCGACCTCGAACAGATCCTCGCCGATCGCCGCGCGGCGCTGAAGGGCGAGGTCGAGGCCCTCGGCGATGCGCTGCGCAGGCTCGCCGACCGGGCCGTCGCAACGGCCACGCTCGAGACCGATGGCACGCTCGAGACCGATGGCACGCTCGAGACCGATGGCACGCTCGAGACCGATGGCACGCTCGAGACCGATGGCACGCTCGAGACCGATGGCACGCTCGAGACCGATGGCACGCTCGAGGGCGATGGCACGCTCGGCGCCGACGGCGCGCCCGAGGCGGCTCTCTCCGCGCCGGCCGAGCCCGACCGCGAGTGGTTCGACCGCGTCGCCCGCTCTCTCGCGCCGCGAGTCGCGTCTGCCCGTTCGGCGCTCGATCACGCGACGAGGCAGCTGGACGAGGCCGATGGACGTGTCGCGGACGCTAAAGACATCGCCCGGCGGCATGCTCGCCGAGCCGACGCCGCGGCGACGCTCGAACGGCTCGGCGAACAGGCGGCCGACATCGCCACGCTCCGTGCGCGGCTGGCGGCCCACGAGCGGGCGCACGCATTGTGGTCCCTTCTCGACGGTGTCGACAGTGCCGATGCGGATGTCTCGCGGGCGCAGGTTCGGCTGGCCGACGCCGCAGATGGCCTGCTCGCGGATGGCGGTGCCGCGGAGGCGTTGAACGTCGCTGGCGCCGCCGACGTGCCCACGGCAGAACGCGTAGCCGGGCTCGTCGACGAGCTGAACCGCACGCTGGGCGCGATGGCCGAGGCCCTGCGCGATGAGGAGCGGGCCGTGACGCTGGCCTCTGAGCTCGCGGCCGCCGATGAGCGTCTGCTCGACATCGACGCCCGCGCCGCGGACCTGCGCGCGCGACTCGATGTGCTGCCCGAAATGCAGAACGACCTCCGCGCCCGGCGCGACGCGGCGCGTCTCACGGCAGCCCGACACGACGATCTGGCGGCGCGCGTCGACGACCTGGCGCGCAAACTGGAAGCGGCGCGAGCGGGCGAACGCGCCGGGCTGGCCGCAGCCGAAGCTCTGCGGGCCGAAGCGGACGCCGTCTCCGAGCATGCGCGCGCCGCCCAGGACTTGAGCGACCTCTTCTCACGCCGCCTCAACGGCGACGCCGCGCATCTCGCAGCGGAGCTCGAGCCCGGTGAGCCGTGCGCGGTCTGCGGTTCGCGCGAACATCCGCAGCCCGCCGTCGCTGACGGCGAAGCGGTCACGGACGAGGCGCTGGAGGACGGCCGGGCGCGCGTCGAACGCGCCGACAAGAAATCTCAGAAGGCCGCTGACCGCCGCCGCGCCGCCGACGACGAGGTTGCGGCGCTGAAGATCGCGTCGTCGGGGCGCACGCCCGACGACCTGAGCCAGGAACTCGAGGGCCAGACCGCAGCGCTCGACGCGGCCGAAGCGGCGCGAGCAGAAGCGGCGAGGCTCGACCGGGAGGGACAACGCCTCGACACGGAGCACACCGAGGCAGCAGCCGCATCCGAACAGCTGCACCTCGAGCGGGCGGTCGTGGCCGACACGCTCGCCGGGCTGAAGAGCCGACTGGCCGAGGCTCGAGACCGCGTCACCAGCCAGCGCGGCAGCTTCGACACGGTCGCCGACCGTGCGGATAGCATCCGGCAGACCGTGTCGGTCGCCGCGCGGTTCCTCACGGCCGCTGAAACCGCCGAAGCCGCAGAACAGGCGCTCCAACAGGCCCGCGCCGCCGTGGCACGGGCACTGGCCGACAGCGACTTCTCCTCACTCGACGAGCTGCGCGCCGCGCACCTCGAACCGGGGGAGCAGGCCGCCCACACGGCAACGGTTCGTCAGCACGACGCCGGCCTGGCCGCCGCCGAAGCGACCCTCGCCGAGCCCGAGCTGCTGGGGTTGCCCGACGAACCGATCGATGTCGGAGTCGTCAACGAGGAACGGGACCGGGCTCGCGAACGCGTGGCTCAGGCATCCGATGTGCACGCCGCGGTGCGGGAGCGCCAGCGCACGCTCGACGCCATCGTCGCCGAAGCGAGCGAGACCCTGCGCACCGGGGGCGAGCAGCTCGCCGCCTACACCACCATCAGGGGCCTGGCCAACGCCGTCGAAGGCAAGGAGCCGAACGACAAGCGCATGCACCTCGAGGCGTATGTGCTCGCGGCCGAACTCGAAGAGATCATCGCCGCCGCCAACGCGCGCCTGCACACCATGACGAGCGGGCGGTTCCGGCTGGAGCACGACGACTCACGCGCCTACCGCGGGGCATCGTCCGGGCTCGGGCTCGCCATCCGTGACGAATACACCGGCAGGGCCCGGGCCACGGCGTCGCTGTCGGGCGGCGAGACGTTCCTCGCCTCCCTCGCCCTGGCGCTCGGCCTCGCCGAGATCGTGACGAGTCGCGCCGGCGGGATCACGCTCGAAACGCTCTTCGTCGACGAAGGGTTCGGATCGCTCGACCGCGAGACGCTCGACATCACGCTGTCCACCCTCGACAGCCTGCGCACGGGCGGGCGCACCGTCGGCCTCATCTCCCACGTCGACGCCATGAAAGAACAGATCCCGTCGCGGCTGCGCATCACGTCGGGGCCGACGGGCGCCAGCACCGTGCGGCAAGACGCCGTCGTCAGCCCGTTCGACAGCGCGATCGGTCTTGTTTCGGCTGAGCGGACGGCAGCCGGAGCGTGACCTCGCGCCGACGAGGCGGACTCCCCGGCGGGAAGCGGTCCGGGCCCGCGGACCCGCGGAGGGGACAGAGGGAAGGCGAGAACCGCAGAGCCGGCCCCGGGCACGTGAGAATCGCAGAGCCGGCCCCGGAAGGGCGAGAACCGCAGAGGTGACCCACCCCTGGGATGCGAGAACCTCCGAAGCGGCCCCGGGAACGCAAGAACCGCAGAAGCCAGGGCCCCTGCGGTTCTCGAAATGTGCGAAAGAGTCTTAGTCGGACTTGCTCTTCGACGCGGCCTTCGACTTCTTCTCGGTGCGCTTCTCTTTCAGAGTCTTTGCGGCGGCCGTCTTGGCGCCGGACTTCTTGGGGGACTTGTCGGCCATGGTGGACCTCTCCGTAGCGGAGCCAGAAAGGCTCGTCCCGCCAAGAATACGCGCAAACGCGTCCCTAAGCGGGATCGCCCGCCGGAATGTGCTCAATGTCCTCGACACGCGCCCTCGGCATCAACACGGCCGCCACGACGGTGGCCGCGGCGCACACGAGAACCGCGACGAACACGGCACCCGACGCCGACTCCACGACCGAGGGCACATTGTCGCCATTCGGCGTGGCCGCGAAGATCGCGTTCGCGATCGCCCCGAAGATCGCAACACCCACCGCGCTGCCGATCGAGCGCGCGAACATGTTCGTCCCCGTCACCACACCCCGCTCGTTCCACGGCACGCTCGACTGTGCGGCGATCAACGACGGCGTCGCGACGAGTCCGAGGCCGAGACCCACGACGAAGCATCCGACGGCCGTGACGATGAGGTTCGGTGCGCCCGCAAACGCGACCAGGACGGCCGCCCCGGCGACGGCGAAGACCATGCCGATGAGAACCGTGCGACGGAACCCGATGCGCAGATACAGGCGACCCGAGAGCGACGCCGAGATGGGCCATCCGATCGTCAAAGCAGCGAGCGCCAGCCCCGAGACGAGCGGCGAGACGCCGATCGAACCCTCGAGATAGGTCGGCACATACGACGTCAGCCCGATGAGGATGGCGCCCACGCCGAGCGACACGAACGTGGTCGTGAGCAAGAGGCGGCGCGAAAACACCCAGAGGGGCAGGATGGGTTCGGCGGCACGACGCTCGACGAGCACGAAGGCTGCGAGCAACACGGCGCCGAGACCGAACGCGGCGAGGCTCTGCGGCGAGTTCCACGCCCACGCCTGACCGCCCTCGAGAACCGCGAGGATGACGGCACTCAGGCCGAACGTCAACAGCACGGCACCGGCGTAGTCGACCCGGTGGCGACGGCGCTCGATGTTTTCGTGGAAGTGACGCCACAGCATCCACCCGGCGATGAGGCACAGCGGAACGTTGACGAAGAAGATCCAGCGCCACGACACGAACTCGCTGAAGACGCCGCCGAGCGTGGGGCCGACGACCGACGAGATGGCCCACACGCTCGCGAGGTAGCCCTGCGTCTTGGCGCGTTCGGCCACCGTATAGATATCGCCCGCGATGGTGATGGCCATGGGCTGCACGGCACCGGCGCCGAGGCCCTGCACGGCGCGGAACGCGATGAGGGCCGGCATGCTCCAGGCGAAACCGCACAGGATCGAGCCGAGCAGGAAAAGGCCGACGCCGATGAGGATGAGGGGTTTGCGGCCCACCGTGTCGGCGAGCTTCGCATAGAGCGGCACGCTGACCGCCTGTGCCAAGAGGTAGATCGAGAACAACCAGGGGAAGAGCGCGAAGCCCCCGAGGTCGCCGACGATGGACGGCACCGCGGTCGCGAGGATGGTCGAGTCGATGGCGACGAGACCCGTGCTCAGCATGAGGGCGATGAGGATTGGGCCGCGCTCAGACCGGAAGCCCACGCCCGAACGATCAACGGTGTGCGTCATGAAACTCCTCGGGTAGTGGACCGGCGACAACCTTTCTCGCAACATGCCGGGGCATGCGGTTCATTCCCGTTCGAGGAAAACCCGTGCGCTCGGCGCACCGTCACGAGAAGTTAATCCCGATGTCGGCGGAATAGAGCACACTGGAGAGAACGTTGACCATCCCTGACCGGTGTCCCACTGCCCCAGGCGGCGGAACGACGTTCGATTCTCCGCGAAGCTGCGCCCACGCCGGCTTCCCGAGCCGCGTGACGCGGCCCACCCCTCACCGTGAACACTTTGTGACACGCCGTTGACAGGAAAACACACATGACCGAACGCACACTCTCATCCGAGAGCGGCGCGACGCCCGAAAACGGCCCCGCCTCAAGCACCTCCGAACGCACCTCCGACCTCACCGCCGGCCAGGCCGGTTCCGCACCGGCGCCCGCCGGCCCCACCGATGCCGGCCCCGCCCGCGCCTCGGCCTCGGCTACCGCAACGTCGAACACGGATGATGCCGCCACCCAGGCGCGCAACCGCGTCGTCATCGGCGTGCTCATCGTCTCGGCCTTCGTCGTCATCCTCAACGAGACCATCATGGGTGTCGCGCTGCCGACGCTCGACCGCGACCTCGGCATCCCCGTCTCGACGGGCCAGTGGCTCACGACCGGCTTCATGCTCACCATGGCCGTCGTCATCCCGATCACCGGGTTCCTGCTGCAGCGTTTCAACACGCGGCCCGTCTTCATCGCCGCCATGACGCTCTTCAGCATCGGCACGCTCATCGCCGCGATGGCCCCGGGCTTCGAGATCCTGCTCGCCGGCCGCATCGTGCAGGCCACGGGCACGGCCATCATGATGCCGCTGCTCATGACCACGGTCATGACCATCGTTCCGCCCGCCTCCCGCGGTCGCATGATGGGCAACATCTCGATCGTCATCTCGGTCGCCCCCGCCGTCGGCCCCACGATCTCGGGCATCATCCTCAACACGCTCAGCTGGCGGTGGATGTTCATCATCGTGCTGCCCATCGCCGTCGCCGCCCTCATCATCGGTTCGCTGCTCATCAAGAACGTGACCACCCCGCGCAAGATGCCCCTCGACGTGCTCTCGGTCGTCCTGTCGGCCTTCGCGTTTGGCGGGCTCGTCTACGGCCTCAACGCCCTCGGCGAGGGTGCCAACGCCGAGGCCGCAGAGGGCGGTTCCGCCAGCGCCATGCCGTCGTGGCTGCCGCTCGTCGTCGGCATTGCGGCGCTCGGCCTGTTCATCTGGCGCCAGATCGCGCTGCAGAAGAAGGATGACGCGCTGCTCGACCTGCGCACGTTCCGCTCGAAGAACTTCACCATCTCGATCATCCTCATGGCCGTCAGCATGATGGCGATGTTCGGCAGCATCATCGTGTTGCCCATCTACCTGCAGAGCGTTCTGCAGCTCGAACCGCTCGAGACCGGTCTGCTGCTCCTGCCCGGTGGCCTCGTGATGGGTATCGCGAGCCCGTTCGTCGGCCGGCTCTACGACAAGTTCGGCCCCACGCCGCTCATCGTGCCGGCCTCGGCGCTCGTGAGCCTCGTGTTCTGGGGGCTCAGCATGGCCACCGAGAGCACGCCGTTCTTCCTCATCCTGAGCGCCCACATCGCGCTGAGCATCGGCCTCGCGTTCCTCTTCACGCCGCTGCTGACATCGGCGCTCGGCTCGGTGCGCCCGCAGCTCTACTCGCACGCCAGCGCGATCGTCGGCACCGTGCAGCAGCTCGCCGGTGGCGCGGGAACCGTGCTCTTCATCGGCATGATGACGGCTCAGACCATCGCGCTGTCGACGGCCGGAGCATCCGAGGTCGTCGCGGGCGCCGGGGGAGCGCGTGCCGCGTTCCTGACGGGCGCGATCATCTCGCTGTTCGCCGTCGCCGCCGCGTTCTTCGTGCGCAAGCCCGCCGATGTGATCGGTGACGACAAGCCGGTCATGCACTAAGCGACCAGTCACGAAGAGGGGGTCATCGCCGGAAAGGGCGGTGGCCCCCTCTTTCGTTGCACTAACGAGAGCTCAGGGCAGACACGCCCGCCTCAGGGCCAGAGCCGCTCCGTGTGGAACGCGTGGACGACGATTGCGTCGCCCGCGGCGCGGTAGCGCAGCCGCAGGTGTGAGCGGTCGCGGGACGCCTGCCAGAACTCGATCGTTTCGGGCACGACCCTGTAGATCGTCCACGTGGGTGAGACCAGGTCAGGGTCCTCCTCGATGCGCTGGCGCACCTCGTCGAGGGCGCGACGCGGCTCGTCGGGGTCGTCGATCACGTCGCTCTGGCGCCCGAGGAACGATTCGGCGCGGCCGCCCGTGCCGCGCGACAGGAAGCTCTCGGCGTTTTCCTCGGCCGAACCTTTGACCACCCGGCCGCGCACGCGCACCTGGCGCCCCCGGGCCGGCCAGTAGAACGTCAGTGCGGCCGCGCCTCTGGCCGCCAGCTGCTGGCCCTTGGGGCTCGACGAGCTCGTTCCGAACGACCAGCCCTCGGGCGTTGCGTCGCGCAAGATCAGCACGCGGGCATCGGGTGAGCCGTCGGCATCCACCGTCGACAGTGTCATGGCGTTGGGATCGGCGACACCCGCGTCGACGGCATCCGCGAGCCATTCGGCGAAGAGCTCGAGCGGGTCGGCGGGCGCGGTGCCGGGATCGAAGGCGGGCGGGGTTGCGCCGAACACGGTGACGCGGCCGAGGATCGATCGGATGTCGGGGCTACCCGGAGTCTTCGTCATCCCCTCACCCTGCCACAGACTGTGCCGAGCGAGCCGGAACCACTCGCCGACCGCCGTCAAGGGGGCTGACGCACGACACCCTGGAATGAGAATCTCTGAGCATGTCGATGTTCGAGCCCCTGCTTCCGAAGTCCGATGACCACGATTCCGCACCCGCGGCGGCGGAACCGGGCCCCGGTGCGCCGGGCGTTCCGGACGCGGAAGAGCCCGATGTCCTGCCCGAGAACACGGAGGACACGGAGCACGTGGAGGATAGCGAAAACGCGCTCGACGATGCCCCTGGCCCAGGCGGCGCACACGGCGATTCTCCCTTCCGCACGCCGCGACCGGGCGAAAGCCTTTCGGTCGACGAACTCGACGACCGGAACTGAGCACAACTCGCCGTCAGAACGACGAAATGCCCTTGCCCACCATGACGACGCCGATGACGAGCAGCAGCACGGCCATGACGGTCGAGTTGTTGTGCACGAGCCACGCGCGCAGTTTCTCGAGCGGGCCGGCCATGCGACTCGAGGCGACCAGATAGCCGATGACGGGCACCGCGACCGTACAGGCCGCGATGACGGTGAAGACGACGATCGCGACGGTCGATTCGCCGGCACCGAGCGCCGCGCCGCCGATGGTCACACCCGCCCCCACGCTCATCAGCAGGTTCTTGGGGTTGAGCGCCGAGAGCGCGAAGCCGAGCAGCAGCCCGCGCGCGGGCGTCATCGAGTCGATGGCGGACATCCACTTGGGCAGGGGCGGCTCGCCGTCGCCCGTGGGCCGCGAGCGCCACTGCTTCGTGGCGAGCAGCAGGAGCAGGAGGCCGAGGATGATCTTGATGACGCCGGCGATGGGCTTCGACGCATCCTCGTCGCTCTCGGGCAACAGCGACGACAGCAGCGTGAATGCGATGACGGCTATGACGACGCCGAGCACCCAGCCGAGCAGAAATCCGACGCTCGTCGTGCGCGCCTTGGGCGACAACAGCATGAGGATGGCGGCGATGATCGGCACGGGGCTGATCGCGATGCCGAGGGCCAGTGGCAGGATCTCGCCGATGACGGAAGCCATGTGTTTCTCCTCGCGGCCAGTGTGAACGTGACGTGGTGTGCACCAGTATGTCGCTGCGCCGAAGCGCGCACTAGGACGAATTCCGGCCGGCCGGTCGCGGGCCCGGAATGCCGCGGGTGCTACGAGACACGAGGATGCTGCCCGACGGCGTGTCGGGCAGCATCCTCAATCGGTGTCTTCGTGCGCGGCGGTTAGGAGATCACCTTCCAGGGACCCCATTCCTCGGTGCCGGGGATGTTGTTCTGCGTCCACCACTTCGCCTCGTACCGCACACCCTTGTAGGTGACGCGGTTGCCGGCGACGTAGACCTTCGTCGCATCCCACGCGTCGGTCGCGGGCGGCGTCGTCGGGGTGGGCGTCGGCGTGGGCGTCGGGTTCGTGGTCGAAGGGGCCGTCGGCGTCGGAGTCGGCGTGGGACTCGGTGTCGGTGTCACCGGGGGAGTCGTCGGCGTCGTCCCCCCGACGGGCCCGGCCGCCGCCTGACGCAGCGCGGTCGTGAGCGTCTGGATGAGGGTGCCGTCGCGGTTGCCCGACAACTCCCACCACATGCCGCCACCGAGTTTGTTCTTGACGATGTAGTCGGCCTTGAGCTTCACGGTCTGCGGGTTGTCGTAGCTCCACCACTGATTGCCGTCGGATCGCCAGGCGGCGCCGATGGCGGCGTCGTAGTGATCGGTGCCGAGGTTCTTCAGCTTGTCGTAGTCCTCGTTGCCGGCCTCGTAGGTTCCGGGGGCCGCGCCGGTCGCGGGGCTCCAGGGCTTGCCCGAGGGAACGCCCTGCCAGCCGCGGCCGTAGGTGGCGAGTCCGAGGCCGAGTTGGGCCGGTTTGATGCCCTTGGACGTGTAGGCCTTGACGGCTTTGTCGACGCTGAAGCGCTGGGCTGCCGGCCGGGGGTCTGCGGGGTCGTCGTAGAGGTTGCCCTGGTGGCCCGTGAGGGTCGGGTCCCAGGCGCCCCAGAGGTCATACCCTTGGATGTTGCCGTAGTCGAGGTAGGTGAAGTTCTCGGGGTTGTTCCATCCACCCGCGGCGATGTCGGCCGGGTTGGCGGGCAGGAAGGCGCTCAACGTGTAGTGCTTGCCGGTGGTCGAGCCGTAGGCATCCAGCTGCGTGCGGAACTCCTTCAGCAGCAGCCGGAAGTTGTTGGCGTCGTTGACGGTGTCGACGCCGTTGCCCTCGAGGCCGCTATATGTGCCCGGCCACTCCCAGTCGATGTCGATGCCGTCGAATACGCCGGCGGCTGCGCCCGGGCCTCCGCGCCCGTCGATGAGCGGCAGGTTGCCCTTGATGTAGAGATCGATGCACGAGGAGACGAGCTTCTGTCGGGATGCTTGCGTGGCGGCGGCGCGTGAGAAGTTCTTCGACCACGTCCACCCGCCGAGCGAGATGATGGGCTTCAGCCCGGGGTTCTTGGCCTTCAGCTGCTTGAGCTGGTTGAACGACCCGGCGAGGGGCTGGTCCCACGTGTCTGCCACACCGGCCACCGAGTTCTGGGCCGTGTAACCCATTCCGTAGTCGGCGTAGGCGTCGCCCGCGCCATCCGAACCGTTCGGCCCCGTGCCCTGGGCCTTGTTGGCCATGAAGCAGGTGAGGTTGTTGTTGTCGATGTTGCCGAACGAGTAGTTGATGGCCGTGAGGTTACCGGCGGCGCCCGAGTCCTGCAGGGCCTTGAGCTTGAAGTCGCGGCCGTAGACGCCCCACTGGGCGAAATAGCCGACGTTGCGGTATCCGTTGATGGTGCCGTTCGTGGTGGCGGCTTCGGCGGCGGGCGGTGCCGGAAGCGCGAACAGCGTCGAGGTGACGAGGAGGCCGGAGGCGAGTGCCCCCACCGCCCCGAGCACGCGTTTCAGGGTGGAACGTCGAGGTGTCATCGGTAAACCCTTTTCAGGTTGCGGGATGAGGGGTGGATGCACTGGGGTTCGGCCGCGCATCCGCCCGGGTTGTGATGACGATAGGTGGGGGCCGGTGCCGGGCACATGAGGGATTCCCGCATACTCGTCGGAGCCCGTGATCAAGTGGATGCCTCAGCTACGGGTTTCTACGTAGCCGCCCCGGTGCACGAGCAAACTGAGCTGCGTGCGCGAGTGCACGTTCAGTTTCTGGAAGACGCGGCCGAGGTGCACCTCGACCGTGCGCACCGAGAGGTGCATGCGCCCCGCGATCTCGCGGTTGCTGGCCCCGCCGACGACGAGCCGGGCCACTTCTGCTTCGCGAGCCGTGAGGGCGGCGAGCCAGGCGGGCTCGTCGTCGGGGAAGAGGCGCTGCACGGTGGCGAGAGGATGCGCCGTCTCACCGGCTTCATCGAGCGGTTGAGCGCCGGCGACCGCCCGACCGCCGCTGCGGGATGCGTGGGGTGATGTGTCGTCGAACCGCGTCGGATGTTCGGGCGTCGGCCCCGGCCGGCCTGCCAGACCCACACGCCGGGGAAGATGAAGAACGCTCGGTGTTGCGTCGTCGCCCGTGCGCTCTATCGGGGCCGAAGCGTCGAGCTGGCGCACGAAGGTTCCGCCGAAGGGCAGGTGCAGGGGCAGGCGGGACAGCAGGGGGTCACCCGGATCGGAAACCGGCCCCCGCCGCGGCGGCGCGTCCGACACTGCCGTATGGGGGGTGCTCTCGTTGCCGGCTTGCTCGACGATCCAGTGGGCCACCCGCAGGTGTGCTTCGACGAGCGGGGTGGCGCTACCGCGGGTTCCTCCGTCCCGGGCCGCTTCCCGGTCGAGCGGCGCCAGAGACAGGATGCTGTCGGCGAGCGCGTGCGCGGCATCCCGGGCACCGGCGGCCCCGCGCCTCGAGAGCGCGGAGAACGCGTCGACCAGCGAGAGGCCCGCCGCGACCGTCGGATCTGACGACCTCGCCGGGGCCTCGGACCAACCTGCCTCTGACCAACCTGCCTCGGCGCTTCCCGCAGCGCCCGAACCGGCCACACCGCACGCCGCCAACCACACCCAGACGCCCGAGACGATGTCGTTCGCCGGGCCGGCGCTCGCCGCATCCGTCGAGCCCATCTGCCGGGTCAGCTCGCGGGCGCGCTCGCCGAATGCCCGGGCAGACGCCGCGTCGTCCCGTTCGGCGTGCAGGGCGGCGGCCGTCGCGAGGCCGAGGACGATGCCGCGACCGTATGCCGGTGTGAGTCCTCGACCCGTTTCGGCTCTCCAGCGGGCTTCGAGGCGGTCGAGGTCGGCGTGCGGCACGTGCCCGTCGGCCGCGCCCACCGAGAAGATGAAGGCGGCGAGCGCGGATGCCTCGAGCATGACGTCGCCCGACCGCAGGACGGCGCCTAACCACTCGCGTGCCTCGCGGGCGTGCCCCGAGTGAAGCGCCGAGAGCCCGGCCCGCAGCTGCGCGATGGTGCGCAGGCGTCCGGGCTCCGACTGGCTGGCGGCCTCTCGGGCGACGCGGTAGGCGAAGACGCTGTCGCCGCGGCGCAGGGCCCGGCGGCTGAGGCCGAGGAGGCGCGGGACGACGTCGGGCAGCCCGCCGAGGGCGGCGAGGGAGCGATGCCAGGCGGCTTCGTACGGGGAGGATTCGGCGAGGGCCGCCGCGAGACGAGTGTGGGCGTCGGTGCGTTCAGCGACGTTTGCGGTGGCGTGGGCGACGATTCGCACGCGGGGATCGCTCAGGCGGTAGCGACGGGAGACGAACGAGACGAGGCCGTCGAACGTTCCGTCGAAGAGTCCGTCGAGCGTCAGACCGCTGGCGGCCGCGAGCACCTCCGTGCGGTCGGAGATCGACACGCTCGCAATGAGGAGGGCGCGGCGATGGGCGGCCGGGAGATTGCCCAGGCGCGGCGCCAGTCGGTCGGTCAGGGACTGCGCCGCGGGCAGGGGATCGGGGAGGGGCGCGTGGCCGGCGCGCTGCGCGGGTGTGAGAAGCGACCAGACTGCCGCGGTATCAGCGGCGCCGGTGAGGGTGCGGGTGCCGGTGCCAGCGACAGTCCCGGGCCCCGCGCCAGCGCCGTCCGTGTCGGTGTCTGCCTCGCCGCGCAGCGCGTGCGCCACGCAGGCCCGCACCCAGGCCGTTTCGGCGTTACTCGCCATCTGAGCCCCGATCGTGTCGTGAACCCGGTGCCCGCCACCGTTCCCGGTATGTTACCCATCCTTACAAACCCGTGTCACCCATTCGGGGGAAGCGTGTTGCAACCGAAACATCCGGCCCCGTCCGCACGACGAGCCCGCACGGCGAGGGCAACGGCGAGGGCAGCGACGAGGGCACCGGCGGCTGCGAGGGTGACGGCGACGGCGGCACCGATCAGGGTTCGGGCACCTCGGCGCTGAAATCCCGTTCGACGGTGCGCACCTCGACATCGGTCAGCACACCGTCCTCGACGGTCGCAATCATCAGCGTGCACCGCGGCTGCCGGCGACGATCGGTGGGCGACCCGGGGTTGAGCAGCCGCATACCGCGCGGCGACACCGAGTCCCAGGGGATGTGGCTATGCCCGAAGATGAGCACATCCACATCGGGGAACGCGACATCCGCTCGCTTCTCCCGCCCGGTCGTCGCACCGGTCTCGTGAATGACGGCGAACCGCAGCCCGTCGAGCTCGAAGCGCGCCACCTCGGGCAGTCGCTCCCGCAGCACGCCGTGGTCGTTGTTGCCGTACACGCCGACGAAGCGCGGCGAGAGGCGTTCGAGCACGTCGAGGGTCGCGACATCCACCCAATCGCCCGCGTGCACGACGAGGTCGACCTCATCGATGGCCTCGACGACCGCACGCGGCAATCGCGGGGCCCGGGCCGGGATATGCGTGTCGCTGATGAGAAGGATTCTGTGACGCGTCATCCCTTGCGGCCCTGTGTGGCGATGCCCTCGACGAAGTAGCGCTGCCCGAACGAGAAGATGATGAGCATCGGCAGGGTAATGAGCAGGGCCGCGACCATGACGTATTGGTAGTCGCCCTGGCCGCCGTTCGTGGGCGAGTACTTGGTCATGGCGTAGGCGAGGCCGAGGGGCGCCGTGAACTGCTCGACCGACCCGGCGTTCAGGTAGATGAGCGCGGCCTGCAGGTTGTTCCACGACGACTGGAACTCGAAGATGAACACGATGATGAACGACGGGATGCTGAGGGGCATGGCGATCTTCGTGAACAACTGCCAGTTCGACGCCCCGTCGAGCCGGGCGGCCTCGAACAGTTCGCGGGGCAGCCCCAAGTAGAACTGCCGCTGCAGGAAGATGTAGAACGCCGACCCGAAGAGGTTCATGCCGAAGAGCGGAACCCACGTGCCGATGAGGCCCAGCTCCTTCCAGATGAGGTACTGGGGGATCATGGTGACGGCGCCCGGCAGCATCATGGTGGCGAGCACCAGGCCGAAGAGCAGGCCGCGACCCGGGAAGCGGAAGTAGGCGAACCCGAACGCCACGGCCGAACTCGAGATCGCGACGAGGGCGGCGGCGAGCAGGGCGATGATGAGCGAGTTGCCGAGCCAGTTGAGCAGCGGCAGCTGGTTCCACACCTCGGCGTAGTTGTCGAACGTGAGGGTCTTGGGGATCAGCGCATTGTCGAACACCTCGCCGCGCGGCTTGAGGCTCGCGGCCAGCAGCCACACGAACGGGTAGAGGAACAGCAGCGCGAAGATGACGAGCACGGCGCCGAGCAGCAGGCGGCCGACGAGGGTCTGCGGTCCACTGCGGCGCGGGCCGGTCAGGCGGCGGCGACGGCCGTTTCGGGATGACTCGGGCCCCGCGTTCTGGGCGATGGCGGGATCGGCGAGCGCTCCGGCGGCGAGTTTCGCGGCATCCGGGCTGGACTGGGTGACGCTCATCAGCGGTCATCTCCCTCGTAGTAGACGAATCGGTTGCCGAATTTCACCTGCACGAGCGTGATGAGCAGGATGATGACGAACAGCAGCCAGGCCATGGCGGCCGCGAAACCGAAGTTGAATTGACGGAACGCCTGCTGGAAGAGGTAGACGGCGTAGAAGAGCGACGATTCGGGCGACGAACTCGACTGGTCGCGCCAGAAGAGCAGATACGCCTGGTCGAAGACTTGGAAGGCCGCGATCGTCAACACGATGACGTTGAAGAAGATGGCGCCCGAGATCATGGGCACCGTGATGCGGAAGAACGTGCGGATGGGGCCGGCGCCGTCGAGCGAGGCCACCTCATAGAGTTCGCGCGGCACGTTCTTCAGCGCGGCGAGGAAGATGACCATGGTTCCGGCCACGCCCCACAGGGTCATGATGACGATGGACGGTTTCACCCAGGCGGGGTCGATGAGCCACTGCGGCCCCTCGATGCCGAAGATGCCGAGGAACTGGTTGATGGCGCCCGTGTTGCCGTTCAGCAGGAGGAGGAACACGGCGGCCGTCGCCACGGTGGGCGTCATCTTGGGCAGGTAATACAGGGTGCGGAAGAACCCGGCGCCGCGGCCGACCTTGTCGAGCAGCAGGGCGAGCACGAGCGCGAAGGCGATCTCGAGCGGCACGGCCATGACGGCGTAGAAGAGCGTGTTGGCGAGCGAGACGCCCACCTTGGGGTCGGTGAAGAGGGCCTCGTAGTTGGCGAGCCCGACGGGGGTCGAGGTGTTGGCCGCCAGGTTGTAGCGGCTGAACGAAATGACCAGGCTGTAGGCCATGGCGCCGACCGTGAAGATGAGGAATCCGATCACCCAGGGGGCGATGAACAGATAGCCCGAGATGGCTTCGCGGCGGTTGAAGCGATCGCGGTGCGGTTTGGGTTTCTTGCCCGCGCGGCGACCGGCGCTCTGTGAGGTTTTCTCACTGTCCGGGCCGTCGGGTTCTTTTCCTGTCGGGCTGGTCTTCGGTGTGACGACCGTCATGGGTTCTCCTGGGTGTGCTGTGGCGGCGCTCAGGCGCCAATGCCGATTCAACGAATGTAGAAGCGCTTCTCCTCGGTGACAAGGGAGTGCTTCTCCGGAGAAGTCGTTCTAGACTGTTGCTCCCTAACGGGGGGCAAGCCTCGTGCCAATCCGTGATAGCCCCGCTCCCGAACGGGTGACACGGCCGCACGACCGCTCATATTCCGGACACGTCGCCTTCACCTTTCGGATGTCTATGCGCAACCTGTGAGCCCGAGAGTGCGAACACGGGCCGAAGCGCAGCCGCTCCGGCCGGTCATCCACCGCGCGCCCGACGCCCGGATCCTCGTTCGTTCCCACTCGCCCCGGGGGAGTCATGGCGCCAGGCGCTCGCATCGTGTTCACCTCGTTCGCCGCGCGTACCGACCCCATGCTGGCCGCCTGGTCGAGGTTCCAGGCAGAGCTCGACGGCGTGGATGCGCGAGGCCGGCGTTCCGGCGACACCCCAGAGCCCTTCGGCACGACGTCCGCACGAGTGATGGCGGAACCCGACGTCCGCGCCCCGATCGATGCCCGCGCCCACGCCGACACCCGCACGCAGCTCGATGCCCGCTCGCAGACCGATGCCCGGACGAAAGCCGCCCGCGGGCTCGCCGAACCCGCCGTCGTCTGGCGCCTCCTCGCACCCAACAACCGCGAACTCGCGCGCAGCGCGCACCTCTACCGCACCATCGTCGACGCCGAGCGTCACGCCGTGCAGCTGCAGAACTCGTCCGAGGACCTCGAGGTGTCCCTCGTGCTCGGCCCTCGGCCCGGCATGCGCGGCTGGGTAGCCTCGCACCGCGGGGTCGTCGTGCTCACGTGCGGCCGGTGGTACGGGGGAGCAGCCGCCAACAGTGAGTCCGCGGCCGCCGCCGTGCAGCTCGTCGCCTCGGCCGCCATCGCGCGCTCGCCGGGGTCCGCTGCGGCCACCCTGGTCGGATCGGCCTAGGCGTGTTGCTGTCGGGGCGCTGGAAGCTGGGGGAGTTGCTCGGGACGGGCGGCTCGGCATCCGTGTATGCCGCCACCGTGTATACCGGCACCCAGGAGGTCGGCACCGAGGAGGCCAGCACCGTTGCGACCGGCACCGTTGCGACCGGCACACCGAACCCCGCAGCCCGCGTTGCCATCAAGGTGTTACACCCGCACCTCTCGGCCGACGAAGCGTTGCGGGAGGCATTCTTCGCCGAAGCCCGCGCGACAGAGGGGCTCACACACCCGGGAGTGGTGTCGGCCATCGCAACGGGCGTGCACCGCTCGGACGACGAGGAGCGCGCCTGGATCGCCTTCCCGTTCCGAGAGGGACGTTCGCTCGCCGAAACCGTGACCGAGGGCGGCCCCCTCACCGTGCCCGACGCCCTGGCGCTCGCCGCCGACCTCGCCCGCGCCACCGCCGCGGTGCACGCCACAGGCCTCGTGCACCGCGACATCTCACCCGCCAACGTGCTCGTGCACCGCCGCCCCGACGGCACCCTCGACGTGAGCCTCATCGACTTCGGCCTCGCCGACACACCGGGCAAGCCCTCGACGGGCAGCGACGTGCTGCGCTCGACGGCCGACCCGGATGCCCCGCACGGCGTGCTCGGCAACGCCGACTACGTCTCACCCGAACAATCCATCGCCGCCCCCGTCGACGAACGCGGCGACGTCTACCAGCTCTCGGCCGTGCTCTTCTTCGCCCTCGTCGGACACGCGCCCTACGTCAGGCCCACCCCCGAACGCACCATGGCCGCCCACCGCGAGGCGCTCCCACCCGTGCCCTCGGCCGAGAACAGCCGCATCCCCGGCGAGGTCGACCGCGTCGTCGTGCGCGGCCTCGCCAAACATCCTGACGACCGGTGGCAGAGTGCGACGGCGCTCGCCGAGGCCCTCGAGCGCATCCGGGTGCGGCGCGGCTGGGCGGCGGCTGGCGCGGCTGGCATGGCTGGCGCTACGGGCGCGGCGGATGCCTCGGTGACGAAGCGTCTGCCGGCTGCCGTGGCCGGGCTGGGCGGCGCTGCTCTGGGTGCCGCCGCTGCGACGACCGTTCTCGGCACGAACCGCGGCCTTCCCGGTGCGCCGACCACCTCCCTGCGGCCGGCCACGGCGACCGGCTCGACTGCTGCCTCGACTGCCGCCTCGACTGCCGCCTTCCGAACGCCCGTCCGACCCCTCGACGCGACGACCGCCGCCGCCGAACCGGACGACTCGGGCCGCCTGCTCTGGCCTTGGGTGGCCGGGCTCGTGGTGCTGGCCACCGTCACGGCCATCTGGGTGGGCGCGGCCACGGGGGCGCCATCGTCCTCCGAGGCCGGGGAGTCGCCGGCCCCGAGCGCCACGGCAGCCCCCGCACCCGCGCCGACGGCATCGACGCCCGCGCCCCTGCCATCCGATGTGCCCGCCCCGGCGCCCGCAGCCACGGCGACCGTGCCCGAACTCGCGGGTGTCTCGCTAGCCGCCGCCGAACGCCTGTTGACGGCGGCCGGGCTGCTGCCCGGTGCCGTCTCTCGTCAGGATTCGCCGCTCGCCGCCGACGCCGTGCTGTCCACCGGATCGCCGGCGGGTGCCGCCGTGCCCGAGGGAACCGCCATCGATCTCGTCGTGGCCTCCGGGTCGAACGCCGTCCCGCCCGTCACGGGTCTCACCTCGCAGGCGGCCGTCCAGGCTGTGCAGGCCGCCGGTTTCGCGGTGCGCCTCGACAGCCGCGCCGTGACCTCGCCGTCGCAGGCCGACATCGTGCTCGAGGCGTCGCCGGGCGAGGGATCTCGCCAGGCCACCGGGTCGGTCGTCAGCCTGGTCGTCGGGCACAGTGCTCCGCAGCCCGGAACGCAGCCGGGCACCTCTCCGACGGCACCCGCAAACCCGGGCAACCCGAAACCGGCGAACCCGCCCGCCACGACGGCCCCGACATCCGGCGCCCAGGCACCACCCCAAAGCGGGGGACGAGGCTGATGTTTCCGGGCCTCGCGCGCCTGTTCCTCGTCTCGGGGCAATGGCTCCTTCACCTTGTCGATGCCCGCCGTTCACCGAACGACCGGATCGTGTGCTTGCGGCGCGATGCCGGAACACCGAACACCCCCCACCGAAAGTGCTCATGAAACGAGACGACGACTTCGTCACCATCGAAGAGGTGCTGCTGGCCGACGCCCGCACCGACGTGCTGGTGGCCGGCGCGAACGAGAAGCCCGCCTCGGATGCTGCGGCTCAACCTGCCGCGACCGGCACGCCGACCGGCGAGCCCGGTAAATCCTCCGGCCGCCGCTCCCTCGCCACGGCGCTCTCCGGCCCCGACCAGGCGCTCCGCATCGTCGGCTACTCGGCCGGTGCCACGACCGTCGGCATCATGCTGCTCGTGGGCCTCTTCCTGGCCGTGCGCGCCGGTGACGCCCTGCGCGTGGCGGGCCCGTCGTTCCTCGTCGAGCAGGCCTGGTCGCCCGAGACGCAGAAGTTCGGCATGGCGGCCATCCTCTTCGGCACGTTCTCGATCGCCCTCGTCGCCATGGTCATCTCCGTGCCGCTCGCGCTCGGAACCGCCCTGCTGATCTCCGAGATCGTGCCGCCCAAGGTGCGCCAGTTCCTCGTCACGATGGTCGACCTCATGGCCGCCGTGCCGAGTGTCGTGTTCGGATTGTGGGGCGCCTTCTTCTTGCAGGCCGCGATCATCCCGGTCTCGCAGTGGATCTCGACCTACCTCGCGTTCATCCCGATCTTCCGCGTGGATGACGCGTCGGGCAACACCCTCACCGAACCGGCCGCGTTCACGGGGTCGGCGTTCATCGCCGGCATCGTGGTGGCGTTCATGGTGGTGCCCACCCAGACGTCGGTGATGCGCGAAGCTTTCTCGCAGGCACCGCCGGGGGAGCGCGAAGGTGCATTCGCGCTCGGTTCCACCCGCTGGGGGATGATCAAGGCCGTCGTTCTGCCATTCGGGCGGGGCGGCATGATCGGTGGCACGATGCTCGGCCTCGGCCGCGCGCTCGGCGAAACGATCGCGGTGTACATGATCATCTCCCCGGTGTTCACCATCAACTGGGAGGTGCTGAAGACGGGCACCAACTCGGTGTCGGCCCTCATCGCCCTGCGCTACGGCGAGTCGAGCGAATTCGGGCTGTCGGCGCTCATGGCCGCGGGTCTCGTGCTGTTCCTCATCACGCTCGTCATCAACTTCACGGCGTCGTCGATCGTCGCCCGGTCGCGCTCCGGCGCAGAGACGAGCTGATCGTGAGCGATCTTCTGACCAGACCCTCGGATGCTCTCGCCGACGACGCGGGCCACGAACCCGTCGCCGCGCACGCACGCACGTTCATCCCCGACGCCACGGGTGTCGAGATCGGCGAGCGCCGCCGCATCCGCCAGTCCACGATCGACGACAAGTTCAACCTGCTGGGGTCGCTCCTCGCGGGCGGCGCCATCGCGAGCCTGCTCTTCGGCTGGTTCACCCCCATGACGGGTGCGATCGGCTGGGGCGTCGTCGCCTTCCTCGCGTTCATCGGCCTCTACGCGCTGCTCGTCTCGCTGCGCGCCGACCGCCAGCAGGTGCGCGACCGCGTCATGACCACGCTGCTTTACAGCGCCGGCATCACGCTCTTCGCCGTGCTCGTCTTCATCGCCGTCTACACGCTGGCGCGCGGCAGCGAGGCCCTGCCCCACCTCAACTTCTTCACGCAGACCATGGAGCTCGCCGGGCCGCTCGATCCGCTGAGCATGGGTGGAATCATCCACGCCATCGTCGGCACGCTCATCCAGATCAGCATCGCGCTGGCCATCACGGTGCCGCTCGGCGTGACCACGGCCGTGTTCCTCAACGAGGTCGGCGGGCCCTTCGCGCGGTTCGTGCGCACCATCGCCGACGCCATGACGGCCCTGCCCTCGATCGTCGCGGGCCTCTTCGTCTATGCCGCCATCATCACCCTGATCACGCACCAGCGCTCGGGTTTCGCCGCGTCGCTCGCCATCACCGTCATGATGCTGCCCATCGTCATCCGCGCCTCGGATGTCGTGCTGCGCCTCGTCGCGGGCAACCTCCGTGAGGCGTCCTACGCTCTCGGCGCGTCGCGCGTGCGCACCATCTGGCACGTCGTGCTGCCGACCGCGAAGTCCGGACTCGTCACGGCCGTCATCCTCGGCACCGCCCGCGGCATCGGCGAGACCTCGCCCGTGCTGCTCACGTCGGGCGTCACGGCCGTCATGAACACGAACCCCTTCGAGGGCCCGATGATCTCGCTGCCGCTGCAGGTCTTCGACTTCGTGCGCTCGCCCGAGCCCAACATGATCGCGCGTGGCTTCGGCACGGCGGCCGTGCTCATCGTGCTCGTGCTGGCGCTGTTCTTCGTGGCGCGCATCATTGGCGGGCGCGGCCCGGGCGTCTTGACCGATCGGCAGCGACGCGCGGCGGCCGCGGCATCGGTGCGCGACACGCAGCGCATGGCCCACCAGATGGCCGACCGCGAGATCGAGCGGCGCGCGGCGTCGCCCGTGTACACGTTCGTGCCCGAGATGGTCGACGAGCAGGCGCCGCGCGCCCACACACCCCGCACGTTCGTCAACCCGAACTTCCCGGCGGCCACTCCGGCCGCCGCCCCGCAGAACCCCGAGCAGAAGGAGTCGTCGCTGTGACGCGCTTCACCCGCACCATCCGCATTCTCGTCGCCGGCCTCGCCGCCGCCTTCCTCCTCATCGGGCTGATCGGCGGGCAGGGTGCCGCCCCGGCCCTCGCCGCCTCCTGGACCCCCATCACGGGTTCGGGTTCGACGTGGTCACAGAACGCCCTCGACCAGTGGCGCAAGAACGTGGCCTCGAACTACAGCATGACCATCAACTACTCGGGTGTCGGCTCATCGGCCGGCCGCCAGGACTTCATCAACCAGCGCGTCGACTACGCCGTCTCCGAGATCCCGTTCCAGTCGAAGCCCGAGGATGGCTCGGCCCCCGAGAAGCCCACGACCGGGTTCGCCTACATGCCCATCGTGGCCGGCGGAACATCCTTCATGTACAATCTCAAGATCGCGGGCAAGAAGGTCACCAACCTGCGCCTCGGCGGCGAGACCGTCACCAAGATCTTCACGGGCGTCATCACCAACTGGAACGATCCGCAGATCGCGCAGGACAACCCGGGCCTCGCCATGCCCGACAAGAAGATCATCCCCGTCGTGCGTTCCGACGGCTCCGGCTCGACCGCGCAGTTCACGCTCTGGATGTCGAAGCAGTACCCGGGCCTCTGGGATGCCTTCTGCAAGGTCGCCGGTCGCACGACGCCCTGCGGCCTCACGTCGCAGTACCCCGTCACGGGCAACGCCAAGGGCCAGAACGGTTCGCTCGGCGTCTCGGGCTTCGTCAAGCAGGGCTACGGCGAGGGTGCCATCACCTACGTCGAGTACTCCTATGCCATGAAGTCGGGCTTCCCCGTGGCCAAGGTGCTGAACAAGGCCGGCTACTACGTCGAGCCCACGGCATCCTCGGTCGCGGTCGCCCTCATGCAGGCGCAGATCAACACCAACCAGGGTTCGGCCGACTACCTCACGCAGATCCTCGACGGCGTCTACAACAACGGCGACAAGCGCACCTACCCGCTCTCGAGCTACTCCTACATGATCGTGCCGACGGCGACCACCAACTCGGTCACGGTCGAGAAGGGCAAGACGCTCGGTGCGTTCGCCAACTACATGCTGTGCGAGGGCCAACAGCAGGCCTCGGCGCTCGGCTATTCGCCGCTGCCCATGAACCTCGTGCTCGCCGGTTTCGAGCAGATCAAGCGCATCCCGGGTGCGGATGCCTCGGGCGTCGACATCAACAAGTGCAACAACCCCACCTTCAAGCCCGGTGACTCGCCGGGCAACAACCAGCTCGCGGCCACCGCGGCCCAGCCGGCGGACTGCGACAAGCAGGGCCCGAACCAGTGCACGACGGGCACGGCGGGCGCCAAGGAAGACACCGCGACGACGGGTGGCGGAACGGGCGGCTCGGCAACGGGCGGCGCGGGCGGCACCACGGGTGCGGGCGGCGCGGGTGCGGCCACCGACGGGGGAGCGGGAGCCGGCACGGATGCCGGAACCGCGGGTGGCGCGACGGGTGAAGTCGTCTACGACGCCAACGGAGCCCTGGTTTCGGGTGGCGGAACGGGCGGCTCGGCCGTAGCGACGGCGTTCGACCTGCCCGACGAGGGCTGGGGCTGGGCCCAGAACGGCATGCTGGCGGCCGGCATCCTGCTGCTCGGCGCCATCGTCCTGCCGCCGTTCCTGTCGCGCCGGTTGAAGCGCGCCCGCTAGGCCCTACGACGCTGTCGCGGGTGTGCCCCCTGGTCGGGGGGAGGCACCCGCGGCAAGCGTCAGCCTGCGGAGATGGCTCGTTCCGCACGCGTTCATCTCGCGGACACGAACCGCCCATAATTTCGTTCTCATCGGCCCCGTTCTGGCCACAGCATCTGGAGTACACCCCGTGACACACACCCGCATAGCCGCCGCCCGGCGCCTCGTCTCGCGCCGCACCCGCGCCGCTCAGACATCCCCGCGCACGGGTCTCTTCACCCGAGGATCGCTCGGTTTCGGAGCGGTCGTCGGCCTCGCGGTCACGGGTGTGCTGCTGCTGTCGAACACCATCGCGCCGGTCTCGAGCGCCCACGCCGACGCCAAGGGCCCCGTGACCATCGCGGCCGCCGAGCAGGACATCGACATCGCCAACGCGCCGTTCCCCGACCTGAAGGTCACGGTCTCGCAGACCGACGAACTCGTGGCGCAGGGCGTGACCGTCAGCTGGACCGGCGGCAAGCAGTCCACGGTTCCCTCGGGCGACACGGGCGGCGAGAACTTCCTACAGATCATGCAGTGCTGGGGCGACGACCCCGCGTCGAGCATCCCGGTGCCCGACCGCACGACGTGCCAGTACGGCGCCTTCAACGCCCCGGGTGCCACGCGCGACAACGCCATGGACGACAAGAACGTCGACGCGGCCGATCAGCAGTACACGGTTCCCGGCCAGGGCGTCCTCCGCCCCGCTTACTCGTCCATCCCGTTCCGCTCGGTCGACGGCAAGGTCGTGTCGAGCATCGTCGACGGCAAACAGGTCGACGTCAACGTGAACCAGAACGAGTTCTTCGGTCCCTACACCTCCAACGAGGTCAAGTGGGCCGGCTCGGGTTCGGGCGGCAACGGCTCGGCCAAGTTCGAGGTGCAGACGGCGCTGCAATCATCCGGTCTCGGCTGCGGTAACCCCGTCGCGCAGGCCGACGGCTCGAAGAAGGGCAAGGCCTGCTGGCTCGTCGTCGTGCCGCGCGGAACCCACGACGCGGGCGAACAGCACGTCACCAAGTCGGGCCTCTTCGCCGACAACTGGAAGCACCGCATCGCGTTCCGCATGGACTTCAAGCCCCTCGGCATCTCGTGCGAGCTCGGCCAGGCCGAACGCCAGCTCTCGGGCTCGGAGCTCGTCGCGGGCGCCGTGGCCTCGTGGCAGCCGACCCTCTGCGGTGCGCAGGGTGGCGCGACCTACACGATGAGCGCGGGCACCGAATCCGATGCCCTGCAAGCGGCCAGCCTGTCCCCGGATGCCTCGGCCCTCGCCCTGACCTCCCGCCCCCTCGCCGGGCCCGACGGTGAAAAGGTCGAAGATTCACTCGCCTATGCGCCCGTCGCCCTCGCCGGCGTCTCGGTGTCGTTCGCCATCGACCGCCAGCCCGTCGACAACGGCACCACGCCGCCCGCCGCCCTGGCCAAAACGGGTCTGCCCTACGACAGCATGAAGCTCACGCCGCGCCTCGTGGCCAAGCTGCTCACCAACTCCTACCTCGACGCGTTGCCGACGCTCGCCGACAAGAAGCACCTCGGTTTCGAGAGCACCGCGAAACCCGGCAAGAACGCGCGCAACCTCACGTTCGACCCCGACTTCCTCGCGATCAACGACGCCGACTGGAAAAACGAGTCGCTCGTCAGCCCGTCGCTCTCCGACCTGCTCGTACCCCAGGGTCGATCGGATGCCCTCTACCAGCTGTGGCGCTACGTGATGGCGGATGCCGACGCCCGGGCCTTCCTCGAGGGCACCCCCGACCCTTACGGCATGGTCGTCAACCCCTACAGCTCGACCTCCAGCACGAAGAACCCCACGGGCACGGGTCTCAGCTACCCGCGCGACGACGCGCCGAAGGCCGACCCCGTCGAGCAGCCCGCATCGCCGACGACGGGTGGCGTGGTCAACCTCGTCACGTGGCGGCCCTACACGAACGACCTCGACACGGGCGCCTACCTGACGCTGCGGGGCGACGGTCAGACGCTCGGGGCCTGGGACCCGCAGTCCGCTCCGCCGAAGTACGGCAAGAGCATCCGCAACCTCACGGGGTACCAGCGCGTGCTCGGGCTGACCGACACGGCGTCGGCCGCCAAGTACCAAGTGGTGCAGGCATCCCTGCTGAACCCCGCCGGCCAGTTCGTCTCGCCCACGAGCGAGTCGCTGACCGCGGCCGCCGCGGCCATGACGCCAACGGCCACGCAGGCGCAGGTCTACGAATACGACCCCGCCGGCGAGCAGGCGAAGGGCGCGCCGACGGCCTACCCGCTCGCGATGCCGGTCTACGCCGCCGCGGCCCCGTCGATCGCCGACGAGGCCCAGCGCGCCGACTACGCCGCGTTCATCCGCTACGCCGCCACGACGGGTCAGAACCCCGGCACCGACAACGGAACGCTCCCCGCTGGCTACGCGCCCATCCCGGCCGGGTGGCAGGATCAGGCCGTGCGCGCCGCCGCCGCCATCCAATCGGGTGGGTGGCCGCCCGCCGAAGCCCCTACCGGTGCCGGCTCGGACGGCAGCCCGACCCTCGACGGCTCGGGCCTGGGGGATGGCGCACCCACGGGTTCGTTCGCCAACACCGGCTCGACGGGCGGCTCGGTCGATGCGGCCTCCGCGAGCACCGACCCCTCCGCCACGGGCGACCTGGCCGCCGACCTGCGCGGTCCCATCACGCCCGACGACCCCGCCCTCGGCTCGATCGGCTTCGCCGTTCCCGTCGGCGTGCTCACGGGGCTGGCCTCCGCTCTCGCGGTGCCGCTCCTCTCCCGCCTCAGACGTCGGTTCTGATGCCCACACTCTTGGACCCCGTCGAACAACCCGCCGCCGGCGGAATCGACGCCGAGTCGGCCCTGCTTCTCCGAGCATCGGTCGGTAAACCCTCCCGAAAGGAAACGCAGTGAAGACGAAGAAGGCTGTTGCGCTTTGCGCAGCCCTGGGCGTGGCCGTCGCTGGTCTCGCGCTCGCTACACCCGCCAACGCCGACCCGGTGTCGAACAGCTACGTGCTGGCCGGCTCGGACACCCTGCAGGATGCCGGTAACGCCCTCGCCAACGGCACCACGATCACGGGTTCCAACGTGCGCGTCACCGCCGGTGGCAACACGATCGGATCGTTCGACGCATTCGGTTCCGCCGCCATCCAGGCCAAGTCGGGTGGAGCCTACTTCGCTCGTCCCGCCGGCTCCGGTGACGGCGTCAAGGCGCTCAGTCGCTCGATCGACGGTGGCAACTTCAGCGTCTCGGGCAACACCACGCCCGCTGTCGCTATCCCCGGCCAGGTCGACATCGCTCGTTCCTCCTCGGGCCCCGGCGCGCTGGCGAACAACAACGGCGCCCTCGCCTACATCCCGTTCGGCCGCGACGCCGTCTCCTACGCCTACCAGGGTGCCGGCCTCGACCAGCTGAGCGCCGCGACGCTCAAGCAGGTCTACGAGTGCACCGTCACGTCGGTCGGCGGCGTGCCCGTCACACCCGTTCTTCCGCAGGCCGCCTCCGGCACGCGCAAGTTCTTCCTGACCGCCATCGGAAACCCCACGCTCGGCTCCTGCGTGCAGCAGCCCGGTTTCGCCGAGAACGACGGCACCGTACTCACCGGCGACGGCCAGATCATCCCCTTCTCGGTCGCCAGCTGGGTGGCCCAGAAGTCGGGCGCCGGCCAGAACCGCACCGGCAACGCCGTGCTCGGTTCGACGCAGGGCTCGGTCGCACCGACCACCGGCACCGGTGCCGCGATCGCCCCGAACGCCCCCTTCTACGCCAACACCACGTGGGGTCGTGACACCTACGTCGTCGTCGAGCAGGCCCGCATCGACTCGACGAACGCCAAGTACGACGCAAACCTCGCGGCCCTCGTCGACAGCACCAAGACGAAGAGCCTCACCAACTTCAACTCCGGCGCGGCCACCTCGGGCGCTGTCAAGAAGAAGTTCGGCTTCCTCGCTCCTTCCAGCACCGTCCCCCTGCGCGCCAACCTCTCCTAACCCGCTCCACCTCTGCCCAGAAAGGCAATCATGTTGAACAAAACCGCCATCCGCGTCGCCGCGGTGGGCGTCATGGCCGCGTCGCTCATCGGAGCATCGGTCACGGCAGCTTCGGCTGCACCCGGACTCAACGGCTCCGACGCCGAGGTCTACATCTACGACGCCGGTGAAGAGACGCGTTTCGCCCCCGGCACCGTCCACGACTGGGATGCCGAGCTCATCGGTGTCGGTTCCGCCACCGACGCTTACGGCCGCTTCCAGTGCTCGTCCGACACCGAGACCACGCGCACGTTCATCGCGCCGCGTGGCCAGGAGCGCACCATCAGCGCCTGGACCGCCTACGCCGACGGTGGCTTCATCCCCGGCAGCAACAAGGAAGTTCAGCAGTTCGCGGCGAAGCTGAGCGGCCAGGTCCTCGGCTCTGCCGCTCAGGTCAAGGCCAACGGTGGCGAGTACTCGCTCGGTATGGCGTGCCTCATCTACAACGGTGTCGCCCTCGCCAAGTCGGGTGTGTTCTACGCTCCCATCACGGTCGAAAAGGGAACCGGCAACTGGACGGTCCAGGAGCCCACGGGCACCACGACCCCCACCGAGCCGCCCGCCGGCGCCCAGACCGGTGACATCGACCTCGAGGCCGTCGTTCCGGCCCCGACCGATGGCGCCCTCAGCCTGAACGTTCCCGCCGGCGCCAAGGCGACCATCGGCAACGCGACGGTCGTCGACGGTGTCTCGACCGCCACGGGCACCCTGCCCGCCTTCACGGTGGCCGACGCCCGCGCGGCATCGAAGCCCGGCTGGGACCTCACGGCGACGGTCGCGGACTTCACCAACGCCGCCGCCAACGCCACGATCGACAAGAAGCAGCTCGGCCTCAAGCCGTCCGCGTCGGTCGCAGCGCCCGCCGGCATCTCGCTGGGCGCCGAGCAGAAGGCCGGTTCGTCGGTCTACCCCGCCGCCTTCGCGACGAGCGCAGCCGGCACCGCCGTGGCCAACCTCACGCTGGGAGGCGAGCTCACGTTCGTCGCCCCGAGTGACAAGCCCGCGGGAACCTACACCTCGAAGATGACGCTCACGCTCGTCTCGAAGTAGCCCCACCGGGGTGCGGGGGTGGCTCTTGGAGCCGCCCCCGTACCTGCGTTTCTAGCACCCGCGCATTCCGCGCATCCCGCACCTCCGCCCCCGCACTGGGGGCACCTTGTAGCCTCCGGCCCGTGGCCGTTAACGTCTGGTTCAACATCCGGCCAGACCGAGGCCAACTCCGTTTGGACGAATGTACTGTGCCCATTTTTGCCCGTAGCCGACGCACGTCACGCGCCGCCTCCACGATCGTTCTGCTGCTCGCGCTGCTGGGCGGTTCGCTGTCGACGGGGGTCGTCTCAGCTCACGCCGATGACACCGACGGCATCTCCGGAACGCCCTCCGACGGGCAGGGTCAAGACGACCGCTCACGTTTCAGCTACCAGGCATCCCCGGGGCAGCACCTCGAAGACTCGTACCTCGTGCGCAACACGGGCACGACACCGCAGACCATGCAGGTGTTCGCGACCGACGCCTACAACACCGAGGACGGCTCCTACGGGCTGCTCGACACGGATGCCGCGGTGACCGACGCCGGCAACTGGGTCACGTTCGAGGGCGGCCAGAAGAAGATGAGCATCCCTCTCGACCCCGGCGCCTCTCAGGTCGTTCCGTTCACGGTCGACGTCCCCGCCGACGCCCGCCCCGGAGACCATGCCGCGGGCATCGTCATCTCGGTGCAATCCGCCGAGGGCCAGGTGCTCGTCGACCGCCGCGTCGCCACCCGCGTCTACGTGCGCGTGCCCGGCGACCTGCAGCCCGCCCTGACGATCTCGTCGCTCGAGGCCCGCTACAACCCATCGATCAACCCCTTCGACGGCAGCACCACGCTCACCTTCACGCTCAAGAACGCGGGCAACGTGGCCCTCGGAGCGAACCTCGTCATGGGCGTCAACGGCCTCTTCGGCATGACCCTCGGCGAGGTGAAGCGGCAGGAACTCACCGAGATGCTGCCGGGTTCGACCCGCACGGTCACGGTCGACGTGAAGGGTGTCGGGCAATACGCCTACCTCAACCCCTACGTGAAGCTCGCGGCCGTCATCGACGCGGATGCCCTGAACCCCGGTCCCTTGCCCGCGACCAGCCGCGACACCGTGACGATCGCGTGGCCCATCTGGCTTCTCGTCCTGGCCGCGATCGCGCTGCTCGTGTGGCTGTGGCTGCGCTGGCGCCGACGCAGCGATGCGAAGAATGCCGCCGCCTGGATCGCCTACACCGAAGAAGAGGCGCGCCGGAAGGCCGAGGCCGACCGCGGCGCCGCGCCGGCGGCTGGCGGCACGCCCGCGTCACCTCCCGCCACGGCACCCGCCGCTTCTCAGGCCGCTTCTCCCGCCGCTTCTCATGCCGCCTCGAGCACCGCGGGTCCGCCCGCCAGCCCGCTTCACCCGGAAGGACGCCGCTGAGATGCGCACGCCCCAGACCTCGACATCGCGTCGTCTTTCTCGCACCCGCATGGGCGGAGTGCTCACGAGACGCGTGACCGTGTCGCTGTCGGCCGCCGGCTTGGCGACGGCGCTGCTCGTCGCTCCGGCGGTGTCGGCGACCGCCGCGACCGCCGCGACCGCTGTGTCCTCGGAGGAAGTGTCCTCGACTGCAGTGTCGCCTATGGCCCCGTCCGCAACGAGCCTGCGCGCGCTGTCCGTGCCCACCCCGACGCCCAGCCCGGGCAGCGGTATCGGCCTGCAGGTCGACCTCCCGGCGCCCACGCAGCCCCCCGCGACCGATGCCCCCGGCAACACGGGAGGCGAGGGCACCTCGGGCGACGGCGGGCTCGGCACGGGCTCGGGCGACGGCACCGGCACGGGCGGCGGCTTCGGCGGCGGCTCGTCGGGCTCCGGCTCCGGCGGAACGGGCGGCGCGACATCCGATCTGCCCGGTTCGACCGCGCCCACCAGCACCGACCCCGTGACCGCGGCCGACGAGGTCGACCTCGGCGGCGGCCTCTTCGCGGGCGGCATCTCGACCTCGTACATCCCGTCGCTCAACCCCTTCACGGGCGAGGTCGACGTGAAGGTGGGCGTGCGCAACGCCTCGAAGAGCACCATCGACCTGTCGGCCGACTTCTGGCTGGGCGGGCCGTTCGGCAACCGTCTCGGCGCAAGCGGACAGGTCACCGTCACGGGCCTCAAGCCGGGGGAGAAGCGCATCGTCTCGGCCGTCGTCCCGGGAGCCGGTCAGTGGGGCATCGTCAACGCGCACGCGACCATCACGCCGCCGGCTCAGATCGACGGTGTCGACACGAAGAAGGTCCAGCGCGACGCCATGGTCGTCATCCCCCCGCTCTATCTCATGGGCCTCGCCCTGTTCGTGCTGCTCGGCCTCGCCGCCTGGCGCATCGTCGGCTACATCACCACCACCGTCGCGGAGAAGAAGTTCGCATGACCATCGCCGAAGAGCGCCCCGACGCCATCGAAGCCCCGCGCACCGACCTGCTGATCGGCCCGGGCGGGCCGCTGGGGGCCGGTGACGACATCCACGACCGATCGGGCGCCGCTGCCGGTCGTGCGCCGAAGGCTCCGCGCGCGGCCCGGCCGCCCCGGCCGCCCAAGCCCCCGCGTCGCGCTCCGCGGCCCCCGCGCCAGCTCGCGCCCCTCAGCCGCAACCAGGCGATCGCGCGCGGTGTCCTCTCGATGCTCGCCGCGCTCCTCCTGGGCTTCGCCATCAACCTCATGATCCTGAGCCACCTGCAACACCAGGTGAACCAGCAGAAGCTTCAGGATGCCTTCCGCGTGCAACTCTCGACATCGGTCGCGCCCGTCTCCGAGGGCGACTCCGATGGCGCGCTGCTCGCGGACGGCGCTCCCGTCGCCCGCATCGACATCCCGGCGCTCGGCCTGAGCGAGGTCGTCTCCGAGGGTTCCTCATCGGGTGTGCTGCAGTCGGGGCCCGGCCACCGCCGCGACACCGTGCTGCCCGGCCAGCAGGGCATCAGCGTCGTCATGGGCCGCGCCAGCTCCTACGGCGGCCCGTTCGGCGGCATCCAGCGTCTCGCACCGGGCGACCGCATCACGGTCGTCACGGGCCAGGGCGCCAACATCTTCGAGGTCATCGGCACGCGCTACGCGGGCGATCCCGCACCCGCGCCGCCCGCGGCCGGCCAGAGCCGACTCATCCTCGAGACCGCGCGCGGGGCCGCCTTCATTCCGTCGGGTGTCGTGCGCGTCGACGCACAGCTCGTGGGCGATGCGCAGCCCGCCGGAAAACGCCAGACCACAGCGATCTCGCTGCCGCCCAGCCACAAAGAGCTCGCGACCGACACGTCCACGGTGTGGGCCCTCGTCTTCGCGGGCCAGTTCTTCCTGGCGATCTCGCTGGGCGCCGTGTGGTCGTTCCGCCGCCTGGGTGCCCGCAAGACCTGGGTCGTGGCCGCGCCGCTCTTCGTGCTCGGCGGCCTTCTCGTCGCCGACCAGGTGACGCGCCTTCTTCCCAACCTCCTCTGACGAGTTCGACCCGAGAGAGAAACGCATGACAGACAACACGCCCGACCAGCAGCGCACCGAGATCCTCCCCACCCGCACGAGCCGTTCGCGGCGAGCACGGTCCTCGGATGTCGCGGCCTCCGTCGCGCCGCAGCCCGTGCCCGTTGCGCCACACGCCGCGCCGCAGGCCGTGGGCGTGGCGTCAGGGTCCGCGCCGTCGGGGGCGCAGCCCGGCTCGCCCTTCGCTCCTCAGCCCACGGGTTCGGCGCCCTACGCCTCCGGTGTGGACTCGGTGACGACCGTGCACCCGGCCACCTACGAGGCGTCCAACCCGTTCCTGGCCAACACGCCGTTCGGCGGCCCGTCGGCCACGCTGACTACGCCCCACGGTGCGGCCCCGGGAGCCGCACCGGCTTACGCCCCGGCCTACACAACGCCCGGCGCCCCGCCCATCCCGGCCGGTTTCGAGCAGACCGCCCTGCACCCCTTCGCGGGTCTCGACCCCGCCCGCGCGCCCCTCGCCGAACTCGACGCCCGCAACATCTCGGCGTGGTTCGGCGACCACCAGGTGCTCGATCGCGTATCCCTCACGATGCCCGCGGGCGTCGTCACGGCACTCATCGGCCCGTCCGGATGCGGCAAGTCCACGTTCCTGCGCATCCTCAACCGCATGCACGAGCTCATCCCGTCGGCCAGCCTCGCGGGCGAGGTGCTCATCGACGGTGAGGACATCTACGACACCGGACGGCGCCTCGTCGATGCCCGCAAGAGCATCGGCATGGTGTTCCAGAAGCCCAACCCGTTCCCGGCCATGTCGATCTACGACAACGTCATCGCGGGCCTCACACTCACGGGAACACGGTCGAGCCGTGACGAACGTGACTACCTCGTCGAAAGCTGCCTCACGAAGGCGGGCCTCTGGAAAGAGGTTCGCGACCGTCTGCGCGCGCCCGGCGGCGGCTTGTCCGGTGGTCAGCAGCAGCGCCTCTGCATCGCGCGTTCTCTCGCCGTGAAGCCCCGCGTGCTGCTCATGGACGAGCCCTGCTCGGCCCTCGACCCCACGTCGACGCGCGTCATCGAAGAGACCATGCTCGAACTGGTCAACGACGTCACCATCGTCATCGTCACGCACAACATGCAGCAGGCGCAGCGCGTCTCGGGTCAGTGCGCGTTCTTCCTCGCGACACAGGGCCAGCCCGGCGCCATCGTCGAGCACGGCGACACCGAGGCCATGTTCGACAGCCCCCTCGACTCGCGCACGTTCGACTACGTCAACGGCCGCTTCGGATAACCCCGGACGATCAGGCGGCGTTTTCGTCGCCGCGATCTCGCCGCCGCGGCCACGCGACGTCTGCGACGAGCGCAACGAGAAGAAGCGCCTGCACCCAGACGGTGTCCGTGCTGCTCGTGACGATCTTCGTCACGAGCAGCACGGCGCTGAGGGCGACGAAGATCAGCGCCGCCACCGCGATGTACGCCCCGGATCGCCGCTGCCGGTGCCCCACCCATCCGGTCGGGGGCTGCGGTGCCGCGGGTGACGAGCGGTCGCCCGACAGTTCCTCGCTCATAGCGCGGCGGATGGTCGACCAGGTCGAGGATGGCTGGGTGATCGTCGCACCCGGCAACTCGTCGACGCCGGTCCGCCCCTCGGCCACGTCGGCAAGCGCCGGGGGAGTAGACAGGATCTCGGCCAGCCGTGCGAAGGTGCGCTCGTCGCTCTCGTCCCGGCGAAACAGGATGCGCAGCTGCTGGGCGCGGTCGGCGTCGAGGCGCAACGCATCTGACCAGTCGGCGGCGTCGAGGTCGGTGTCGTCGAGCCGGTCGAGGTAGTCCGTGACCGCGAGGCCGTCCACGTCGCGCAGATGCGGCGCGGGGTCGAGGCGGCGCCAGTTTAGGTCCCACGTGTGCAGCAGCACATCCCGTTTCACGCCGATGGCGGCCACGCGGCTGCCGCCCTGCCGCCACATGGCCACCGAGCCGGCGGCCGCCCAGACGCCCGATTCGAAGACGTCGTCGGCCGAGCCGGTCGGGGCGAACAGCCCGGTGTCGCCGTCGCGCACGAGGTGCAGCGGCTGTCCGGCACGGCGCGCCAAGATGCCGCCTATCTCGCCGAATTCGGGGGTCCACCAGACGAAGTTCTCGAGCACGCCCGTGGCGGGCGGGCAGGTCCGCTCGTCGTCCTCGCTTTCGTCGCCCAGGTGGTACTCGACCTCGTCGAAGTACACCGTGCCGCTCAGGGCCCGTGCCAGCGCGATCTTCACGGTCGTCGCCGAGACGGGCCGCCACGTCAGCGTCACGCCGTCGGCCACCGCCTGCAGCGGTTCGTCGTCCTCCGACACGAGGATGGTGCCGTGCACGAATCCGGTGCCGTTGCCGTTCACCTCGTCGGTGACGCGCGCGGGCAGCCGCAGGTCCGTGAGGGCGGCCACGAATCGGTCGAAATCGGATGCCTGCTCGATCGGTGCGCGCAGCGTCAGGGGTCGCGCCGGGGCGATGTTCGGTGCCGAGGCCGGTTCGTCCGTCATCCGGGCCCCCTCCGTCGTCGTGCCGTGCGCACCCGCGTGGTGCCCGTCTTCCAGCCTAGGTCGGCGGCTTGTCGCGGGCGCCCCGCGGACTACCCCCAGTAGACGGGCTACACACGGGAGGCGTCGCTCTGAGTGCCAACCGGGAATGTTCGACCCCGGCTTGACCTGGAGCGCACTCCAGGGAGCAAGCTGGACCCGTGAGCACAACTGAACTGGCCCCTCCCGCGGCCGATCTGGACGCCGACATCCCCAGCGAGGGTTTGACGATCGGCCAGGTCGCCGCCCGCACGGGGCTCAGCATCGACACCCTGCGTTACTACGAGAAGGAGGGCTTGACGCTCTCCTCGCCGGAGCGCTCGGTGTCGGGCCAGCGCCGCTATTACGCGGCCGACCTGCGGTGGATCGGCAGCCTCGTGATGCTGCGGCGCACGGGCATGCCCATTCGCGACATCCGGCGTTTCGTCGCCCTGTCGCGCGTGCCCGACAACGAGTCCGAGCGGCTCGAGATGTTAGAGGGCCACCGGTTGAGCGTGCTCCACGAACTGCGGGAGGTTCAGAATCACCTCGCCGCCATCGAACGCAAGATCGCGTTCTATCGAGAGAAAGTAGATCACGCATGAAGACTGTTGCACTGGGAAGCCAGGGCCTCGTCGTTCCCGTCGAGGGTTTCGGCGCCATGGGGATGAGCGCGTTCTATGGGCCGCGCGACGATGTCGAGTCGATCGCCACCCTGAACCGCGCCGTCGACTTGGGCGTCACGTTCATCGACACGGCCGAGATCTATGGCCCGTTCCTCAACGAGCAGCTCATCGCCACAGCGCTGGGTTCGCGCCGCGACGAGATCCAGATCGCCACGAAGTTCGGCAGCGAGGTGGTGGTGGGCGAGAACGGCCCCGAGCGCCGCGCCGTCAACGGTTCGCCCGAGTATGCGCGCACGGCTCTCGAGCGTTCGCTGAAGCACCTGAACACGGATGTCATCGACCTCTACTACCTGCACCGCGTCGACCCGAACGTCCCCATCGAGGACACTGTCGGTGCCATGGCCGAGTTCGTGGCCGAGGGCAAGGTGCGTTACATCGGCCTGTCCGAGGCGGCGCCCGACACGATCCGCCGCGCCCACGCCGTGCACCCGATCACGGCGCTCCAGACCGAGTATTCGTTGTTCGAGCGTGAGCCCGAGGCCAACGGCGTGCTCGACACGGTGCGCGAATTGGGCATCGGTTTCGTCGCCTATTCGCCGCTCGGACGCGGTTTCCTGTCGGGTCAGATCCGCAGCGTCGCCGACTTCCCGGACGACGACTTCCGCAAGAACCTGCCGCGTTTCAGCGAGGAGAACATCCAGGGCAACCTGCGGGTGGTCGATCGCCTGACCGAGCTGGCAGAGGCCAAGGATGTCACGCCGTCGCAGCTGGCCCTGGCGTGGTTGTTCGCGCAGAACGTCGTGCCGATCCCGGGCACGAAGCGCCGCACGTTCCTCGAGGAGAACGCCGCAGCGGCCGAGATCGTGTTGTCGCCGGAGGAGCTGAAATCCATCGAGGATGTCGCGCCGCGCGGTGCGGCGGCCGGCACCCGTTACGACGCCGCCGGTATGGCTTCGACCTACCGCTAGCCCCGGCGCGCCCCAGCCCAGCGCAGCTCGGTCCGGCCCGGCGCCGCCCTGCGGCGCGATACAGGCCACGCGTTAACCCTCACCGGCCCCGCTCTTCGATACATCGCCGAAGAGCGGGGCCGGTTTGCGCGTGGTCTGGACGGACGGGGGAGAATGCGCGGTTTAGCGCCCGCCTCCGCCTCCGCCGCCCCCGCCACCCCCGGCGAAGCCTCCGCCCATGGAGCCGCCGAACGAGCTGCTTCCTCCGGACGACGACCAGGCGCTCGACCCGGCGACCGTGGTGGCGCTCATGCTGGCGATGTTGGCGTGGAACAGGGCGGCGTTGAATCCGGCGTTCGAGGCATACCAATCGGGTGCGTAGCCGGCCTGGGCGTAGTAGGCGCTGAGCGCGTCGGCCCAATTTTCTTCGACATCCCACAGCACGGCATAGGGCAGCAGCTTCTCGTACACCTTGAGCACCTGCCGGTTGTCGCCCACGTCGACGCGCTCGGCTCCCTGCGGGCTCTGCAGCACACGGAACCGGTCGGCCTCGGCGAGCGTCAGGTACTCCTTCATGCCGAGCAGGTAGTCGCGGCGTTCGGCGCCTTCGGCCGTGAGCGCTTCGCGCGGGGAGGTGAGCACGATCGTGAGGATGAAGAGGATGACACCGCCGAACCCGCCAATGACGGTCCATGCGTTGCTGCCGTAGCTGGCGAGACCGGCGATCATGATGACCGCGCCCGCGACGGCGATGATTCCGGCCCCGATGCGGAGGAGCGCCGCCCCGGCCACGTGGGCGCGGCGCCGATAACCGGCGGCCTTGGCCTTCGAAGCGGCTTTCGACTGCAGCGCGTTGAGCGCGGTCGTCAGCGACTCGCTCTTCACCCCGAGATCGCACACGGCCCCGGGCACGAGGTCGCCGAAGAGGATGCGCAGGGTGGTGAGGTCGGTCTCGGTCGCCCCGTCGGCGCCGATGTATTCGACGAGGAACCCGTCGCCCGTGCCGTGCTCGTTCTGCGCGTCGCGGTCTTGGATGATGCGCACATTGCGCCGCACGGCCAGGCGGATGATCTGGGCCGACGTGGCCTTGGATTCCTTGCCGATGAGGTTGCTGGCGGTGTAGAGGTCGAGATCTTCGGGCTCGCTGTACTGCGGGATGATCGTGCCGCGGCCGGCGTTGTCGCGCGTGCTGCGACGGCGCAGCAGACCGGCGATGCCCGCCACGACCACTCCGATTCCGGTGACGGTGCCCGGAACGACGGTGAAGACGGGCAGCGTGGCCGGGCGGACGGGCTGCGTGAACGTGCCCTTGTCGAAACCGATGGCCACGGTGAATGTGCTCGACGGCTGAAGCTGCTGGGGTGCGATCGTGAAGGTCGTGCCACTGCCCGTCGCCTGTTCGGTGAGCGCGCAGTCGTCGGTCGAACCCTGGTTGCCGACGTAGCAGGCGCTATTGCCCGTGAGGCTGTCCACGAGGCCGGGAGCGATTTCCACGGTCGCGGATGCCTCGGCGAACGGTTGCGCGAATCCCGTGCCCGGCATATCCCAGTAGAACTCGTCGGCGTCGGTGTTCTCGAAGGTGCCGACCACGTTCTTCTGCGTGTAGTGGATGACGTAGGTCTGCTGTCCGCGCACATAGTCGTCGGTGCCGAGCGCGAGCGTGACGAACCCGTCTTCGCTGTCGAGCTCGTAGGGCACGTCTTGGCCGCTCGCGTCGACCACGGATTCGACGGTCGTATCGAGCGGCACGCCCTCATACGTCTCGGGGATCGCTCGGATGATGCCCTTGTTCTGGTCGAAGTCGGGGAATTCGGCGACGAAGGTCTCGGTGGCGTCGAGCGTGGAGTACCCGTCGGCGTCCTGATCGACCAGATATCGCGCGTCGAACTGGGAGAACGTGAAGTTCGAGACGTTGTCGTCGTCATCGGAGGCGTGCAGGCCGCCAGCCATGGCCGATGTCGCGCCCGCCAGGGCGAGCACACCGCCGGCGGTCACGGCGATGAGGGCGGTCAGGCGGGCACGGAATCCGGTTTCACGTCGTCGTCTCACGCTGTCAGCCTAGGTCGGGATGGCGCTCGTGTGCGGAGTTGCAGCGCTCTCAGGCCCAGATTTCCCCCTCGCGGGGGAGTCAGACGCCGGGAGCCAGACGCCCGAGCTCCCTCGGCGGTGGGAGTCGACGAGGTGGGTGTCGACGATGCCCACGGCCTCCATGAGGGCGTGCATGGTGGTGGGGCCGACGAAGGCGAAACCCTTCTTCTTGAGCGCCTTCGACAGGGCGATGGATTCGGCCGACGTCGTGGGCACCTCGGCCATCGTGGCGGGGCGGGGAGTCTCGGCGGGCCGGAACGACCAGACGAAGTCGACGAGCCCTCCCTCGTCACGCAGCGCGATGGTCGCCCGCGCGTTGGTGATCGCGGCGAGAATCTTCAGGCGGTTGCGCACGATGGATGCGTCTTGCATGAGCCGTTCGACATCGTGCTCGTCGTAGAGCGCGACCGCGTCGGGGTCGAAATCCTCGAAGGCCGCCCGAAAGCCCGGCCGTTTGCGCAGGATCGTCGCCCACGACAGCCCCGACTGGAACGCCTCGAGCGTCAACCGCTCGTAGAGCCCGCGCTCGTCGCGCACGGGCATGCCCCACTCGGTGTCGTAGTACTCGCGCATGAGCGGATCGACCGACGCCCAATAGGGACGGAGCAGCCCATCCTCACCCGCAACGACACCGGCTCGCGGCGAGCTGGCGGGTGGGGTGGACGGGGCGGCAGACGATTCGGCGGAGGGCATGTTTCGAGCCTAGGGCGAACCCTCGACATCCCGACCGGTGAGTGCCAATCTGTGGATAACCAGGAAGATTTCGAGCGAGGGAGAACCCATGTTCACTACCGAGGCGGCTTTCAGTGGCTTCAGCGTCGACGACATCGACGCCGCCGAGACGTTCTATCGCGACATCCTCGGCCTCGCGGTCGAACGCACCGAGATGCACACCCTCATGGTGCAACTCCCGGGTGGCGGCGAGCACGTCATCTATCCCAAACCCACGCATGTGCCCGCCGAGTTCACGGTGTTGAACTTCGCCGTGCACGACGTCGACCGGGCGGTGACCGAGCTCAACGACCTCGGCGTGGTGACGAAGATCTATGCCGACGACGAGTTGTCCGGCGTCCGCACGGACGAGCGCGGTGTGGCAAAGGGTTTCGGCCCGGACATCGCGTGGTTCCGCGATCCCGCCGGCAACGTGCTCTCGGTCATCAAGGCCGACCGTTGAGGCGCCCAGAAACGCCCCGTCGAGCGCGGCCGGTCTGAGCCGCCCGGCACCTCGCGCCCCGGCCCGTCGTCTTCGGATGGCGGGCCTTTTTCGATCCCGGTGATGTGGGTTTATGTCTGACTATCTGTGTTTGTGTTGCATTCGAGGAATCTTCGTGCCTACAATCATCCCCAACGCAGATCGAGCGGCTCGGCCCATCGAAACCGCCCGGTCACCCGCAGCTCCGACGCACACGACACACCGTCAAGGACGACACATGTATCAAGCAGAGCGACACGCACTCATCACCGACGTGCTGCACACCGCGGGCCGCGTCTCGGTCTCCGGTCTCTCCCGCCGCTTCGACGTCACCGCCGAGACCGTGCGTCGCGACCTCGACCAGCTCGAAGCCGCCGGCCTGCTGCGCCGCGTGCACGGGGGAGCCGTCACGGCCGACCGCACGACCGTGGCCGAGTCGAGCATCGCCGTGCGGCAGGAGCAGCGGAGCGAAGCCAAGGACGCCATCGCCCACGCCGCCTTCCGCATGCTGCCGCCCACGTTCTCGGGTTCGATCGTGCTCGACGCGGGCACGACAACGGGCCGCCTCGCCGAACTTCTGGCCGAATGGACCCCCGTCTCCGAATCGCAGACCCTCACGGTCATCACCAACTCGGTGCCCATCGCGGCCGTGCTGCACCAGAGCCCGCACCTCGAGCTGCACCTCGTCGGCGGTCGCGTGCGCGGCATCACGAGCGCCGCGGTCGGCACGTCGACAGTCGACGAGCTGTCGCGCATCCGCCCCGATATCGCCTTCATCGGCGCCAACGGTCTGAGCGCCGACTTCGGCCTCTCCACGCCCGACGAACTCGAGGGTGCCGTCAAGGCCGCCATCGTCCGCGGCGCCCGACGTGTCGTGGCGCTCGTCGACTCGACGAAGGTGGGCGAGGAGGCGCTCTTCCGTTTCGCCGACCTCGACCACCTCGACACCCTCATCACGGATGCCGCGCTGCCCGCCGATCTCGACGACGCGCTGGGCCTCGCCGACGTAGAAACGGTGCTCGCATGATCGTCACGCTCACGGCCAACCCGTCCCTCGACCGCACGGTCGAGTTGGGCGCCCCCCTCGCCCGCGGTGACGTGCAGCGCGCGCTGACCTCGCACCAGGAGCCGGGCGGCAAGGGCGTCAACGTCTCCCGCGCCGTGCAGGCCTCGGGCCTCGACACCGTCGCGGTGTTGCCGGGCGACGACGACGATGCGCTCGTCGTCGCCGTGCGGGCGCTCGGCATCGAGGTCGCGAACGTGCCCGTCGGCGCGCCGCTCCGTTCCAACCTCACGCTGACCGAACCCGACGGAACGACGACGAAAATCAACGAGCCCGGGCCGCGGTTGAGCGTCGAGGCGCGCGCCGAGCTCGTGGCGCTCGTGGCCGGGCACGCCGCATCCGCTCGCTGGCTCGTTCTGGCCGGCTCGGTGCCCCCCGGTGCGGGCGACGACTTCTATGTCGACGTGCTGAGCGCCGTGGATGCCGCGCCCACCCGTCCCTTCGTCGCGGTCGACGGCTCGGGCGCCCCGTTCGAGGCGCTCGTCTCCTCGGGCCACCGCATCGACCTCATCAAACCGAACGCCGCCGAACTGGCCGAGGTCACGGGGGAGGGCGACGAGGACTCCTTTGAGGCCGACCCCGCCGCAGCGGCCGCCGCCGCCTGGCGACTCATCGAATCCTCGGCGTCGGCACCGTCCCGCGACGGTCACGTGCACACCCCCGGATTCTCGCCCGACGGCACCCCGCGCTGCGACGACCACGGGGGCGTGCGAGCCGTCCTCTGCACGCTCGGTTCGCGCGGCGCCGTGCTCGTCACGCGCGACGGCTCGTGGTTCGCCCCCGCCCCGCGCATCACGGCGCGCTCGACGGTCGGCGCCGGCGACTCGTCGCTGGCCGGTTTCCTCTACGCCCTCACGAACGGCGCCTCGGCCCCCGAAGCGCTCGCCCAGGCGGTCGCGCACGGCGCGGCGGCCGCATCCCTGCCCGGTTCGACCGTGCCCTCACCCGAACAGACCCACCCCGGCGACATCGTCGTCAGCCCGATTCCGCGCATCGCCGCCGGACTCCAGTAAGGAGATTGTCCCCATGTCCGATCTGATCACACCGTCCCTGGTGCTGCTCGACGTGAACCTCGGTGCCGAGCGTTCCGAGGTCATCCGCGCCCTCGCCGCGCTCGTCGTCGACGCCGGTCGCGCGTCCGACGTCGACGCCCTCTACGCCGATGCGTGGGAGCGCGAGGGCAAGACCGACACCGGCATCCCGGGCGGCATCGCTATCCCGCACTGCCGCTCGACGGCCGTCAATACGCCGACCCTCGCCATGGCCCGCCCGAACCCCGCCGTCGACTTCGGCGCCAAGGACGGTCCCGCCGACCTCATCTTCTTCATCGCGGCGCCCGACGGTGCCGACCAGACCCACCTCGCGCTGCTGTCGAAGCTGGCCCGGTCGCTCATCAAGAAGGACTTCACGGCAGCCCTGCGCCAGGCCGAAACGCCCGCCGAGATCGTGTCGCTCGTCGAGGGTGCCGTCGCTGACAAGCCCGCAGCGAGCCCGGATGCCGCAGCCGCGGCATCCGCGTCACCCGCTGCCGCATCGACCGCCGCCGCATCGAACTCGGGACCGGCGCACGCGGCCCCCGCCGCGGCCGCCACCTCGACCGACCAGGCCGCGCCCGCTTCTGCCCCGGCGGCTGCCACGACGGCCCCCGCCGAGAAGCCCCTCCTCGTCGGTGTCACGGCCTGCCCCACGGGTATCGCGCACACTTACATGGCCGCCGACTCCCTCGTCGCCGCGGCCGAACGCGCGGGTGTCGAGTTGCACATCGAGACGCAGGGCTCGTCGGCCGCCACGCCGCTCGACCCGAAACTCATCGAGCGCGCCTCGGCCGTCGTCTTCGCGGTCGACGTCGACGTGCGCGACCGGGCTCGCTTCGCCGGCAAACCGGTCATCCAGGCGCCCGTCAAGCGCGGCATCGACGAACCCGACGAGATGGTCGCAGAGGCTCTCGCCGCCGCCACCGACCCGAACGCGCGACGCGTCCCGGGTGCCGGCGCCGGTGCCGCCGGTTCCGACGCCTCCGCCGACCAGGGCGGCATCGACGAGCACTTCGGCCAGAAGCTCAAGCGCTGGCTGCTCACGGGTGTCAGCTACATGATCCCGTTCGTCGCGGGCGGTGGCCTGTTGATGGCCCTCGGTTTCCTCTTCGGCGGATACCAGATCAGCGATGTCGCGAAAGACATCATCGTGCAGAACAGCGTCTTCAACCTGCCCGAGCAGGGCCTGCTCTACTACCTGGGCGCAGTCTTCTTCGCCATCGGCAACGCGTCGATCGCGTTCCTCGTGCCGGCCCTCGCGGGTTACATCGCCTACGCCATCGCCGACCGTCCGGGCATCGCGCCCGGTTTCACGGCCGGTGCCGTATCGCTCCTCATGGGCGCCGGTTTCATCGGTGGTCTCGCGGGTGGTCTGCTGGCCGGTGGCATCGCCTACGCCCTCGGACGCCTCAAGGTGGCCCGCTGGCTGCGCGGCCTCATGCCCGTCGTCATCATCCCGCTCGTCGGTTCGATCGTGGCGTCCGGCCTCATGGTCGTGGTGCTGGGCGGCCCGATCGCCGCGCTCACGACGGGCCTGAACACGTGGCTCAGCTCGCTGACCGGTGCGTCGGCCGTCGTGCTCGGAATCATCCTCGGCGCCATGATGGCCGTCGACCTGGGTGGCCCCATCAACAAGGTCGCCTACTCCTTCGCCGTCGCGGGTCTCGGCGCCGGCAGCCTGTCGAACGAAGCCCCCTGGCAGATCATGGCCACCGTCATGGCGGCCGGTATGGTTCCGCCGCTCGCTCTCGCTCTCGCCACTGTGCTCGACCGCAAGCTCTTCACGGCCGTCGAACGCGAGAACGGCAAGGCGGCCTGGGCGCTCGGTCTGGCCTTCATCTCCGAGGGCGCGATTCCGTTCGCGGCCGTCGACCCCCTGCGCGTCATCCCGGCCTCCATCCTCGGGGCGTCGACCACGGGTGCCATCATCATGGCCACGGGTGTCACATCGCAGGCCCCCCACGGCGGTGTGTTCGTGTTCTTCGCCATCGGCAACTTCGGCATGTTCCTGGTCGCCGTCCTGGTGGGCATGATCGTCTCGGCGCTGGCCGTCATCGCGCTGAAGCGGTGGGTGCGCAAGCGTCCCACGGTGGCAGCGGATGGCACGGGCGCGGGTGTCTCGGCCGCCTCCGGCTCCGTGCGCGAACCGGCCCCCGCGGCCTAAACTCCTAGGGCGGATGCCGCGAGCCGCTGCATCCGCCCGCACCACTCTTGCGAGGACCCGACTATGAGCAACACGACCATTCCATCCGCGGCATCAGCGTCGGCATCCGGCGCCGCCGACGCAACCGCCGCCCCCGAGTCCGCCGCGTCGGGCTCCGAGATCACGGGTGTGGGCGTCAGCCCCGGCCGCGTCATCGGTCCGGTCGCCCGCATGGCCCCTCCCGTCGAGGCCCCCGATCCGGCCGAGAAGGCCGCTCCGGGTCGCAGCATCGACGACGAATACGCCCGCATCACGGATGCCGCAGCCACCGTCCAGGCCGAGCTCACGGCCCGCGCCGCCACCGTCTCGGGCGACGCGCGCGACGTGCTCGAGGCGACGGCGCTCATGGCCTCCGACCCTACGCTCGCCAAGGCGGCGAAGAAGTTGCTCGACGACGGCCGCAGCGCCGAACGCGCCGTCTGGGAGGCGGGAACGTCCATCGCCGAACAGTTTGCGGCCCTCGGCGGCTACATGGGGGAGCGCGCGCAAGACGTCTACGACGTGCGCGCCCGCCTGGTGGCGGCCCTCCGCGGAGTCTCGGCACCCGGCCTGCCGAACCCCGGCCACCCCTACGTGCTCGTCGCCGTCGACCTCGCCCCGGCCGACACGGCAACGCTCGATCCGGCCCAGGTCATCGCGCTCGTCACGAGCGACGGCGGCCCCCAGTCGCACACCGCCATCCTGGCGCGCGCCCTCGGCATCCCCGCCGTCGTCGCGGCGTCGCAGGCCACGACACTGGCCGACGGCAGCGAGGTCTACGTCGACGGAACCCGTGGCCGCGTCATCCTCGACCCGTCCGATGCCGAACGCGCCGACGCCGAGCTCGCGGCCCGCCAGTCCGAGGCCCTCGTGCCCTTCGACGGTACGGGCCGCCTGTCCGACGGCCACGAAGTCGCCTTGCTCGCCAACATCGGCGGCGTGAAGGATGCGGCGGCGGCGGTCGACGCCAACGCGCAGGGCGTCGGCCTGTTCCGCACCGAGTTCCTCTTCCTCGGCCGTGACACCGAACCCTCCGTCGAGGAGCAGGTGTCCGACTACCGCGCCGTCTTCGCCGCGTTCCCCGGCAAGAAGGTCGTGTTGCGCACGCTCGACGCGGGCGCCGACAAACCCCTCGCCTTCCTCACGAACGACGACGAGCCCAACCCGGCGCTCGGCATCCGTGGCTACCGCACCTCGCTCGAGAAGCGTCAGGTGCTCGTCAACCAGTTGCGCGCCATCCAGACCGCGCGCGAGGCCGAGAACGCGGATGTCTGGGTCATGGCCCCCATGATCGCCACGGCCGATGAGGCCGCCGACTTCGTGGGTCTCTGCCGCGAGGCGGGGCTCCCCACCAACGGCGTCATGATCGAGGTTCCGTCGGCCGCTCTGACCGCCGCGCACATCTTCGCCACCGCCGACTTCGTGAGCCTCGGCACCAACGACCTCACGCAGTACACGATGGCCGCCGACCGTCAGCTCGGCTCCCTCTCCGCGCTCAACGACCCGTGGCAGCCCGCCGTTCTGCAGCTCGTGCAGCACGTGGGCCAGGCGGGTCGCGCAGCGGTTGGCACCGCAACGGGTGCGGGCTCGGCGTCAGATTCCGCCCCCTCGGGCAAACCGGTCGGCGTGTGCGGCGAGGCCGCGGCCGATCCGGCCCTCGCGGTCGTGCTCGTTGGGCTCGGCGTCACCACGCTCTCGATGACGTCCCGCGCCATCCAGGCCGTCTCCACGGTGCTGCGCTCGGTCACGCTCGACGAGGCGCAGACCATCGCGGCCGCCGTCGTCGGCGCGCCGACAGCCGCCGAAGCCCGCCGCATCGCGCGCGAGCACCTCCCCATTCTCGAGACGCTCGGTCTCTGACCACTCGTCCGCAGCATCCGCACCATCCGCACCTGAGGAGAACACCATGGCCGAACGCCAAGCCACCATCGCCAGCCGCGTGGGACTGCACGCCCGCCCCGCGTCGCTCTTCATCGACGCCGTCAACCGCCAGCCGGTCGAGGTCACGATCGCCGCCAAGGGCAGCGACGACCTCGACGCGTCGAGCATCCTCTCGATCATGAGCCTGGGCGCCGCCAACGGCGACGTCGTCACGCTGAAGGCCGAGGGCAACGGCGCCGAAGCCGCACTCGAGGAGCTCGCGCAGCTGCTCGAAACCGACCTCGACGCCGAATAGCCCGTTCCGCCCCGGACTCTTCGCAGTCCGGGGCGCTCCCGCACCGCCGCGAAGCCCCCACGCCGCACGCCCCACTCGCGACGCGCCGCGGCATCCCGCCCCGATGTGACGTGCGCCGCCCCGATTGTTAGGCTCCTCTGATGCCCTCGAACACGACGACTCCTGACCAGAAGACGCCGCCCTCGATCCATCGGTGGGTGTTCTGGCCCGCCGCGGCGATCGTGATCGTGTTCGTGGCGTTCGCCATGCTCGCACCGACCGCCGCCGAATCGGCTTTCGGGGCCATCCAGTCGAGCATCGTCGCCAACTTCGGTTGGTACTACGTGCTCATCGCCACGATCTTCGTGGTCTTCAGCCTCTGGGTCGGTTTCTCCCGCTACGGCGACATCAAACTGGGTCAGGATGACGACAAACCCGAGTTCTCGCTCGGCTCCTGGTTCTCGCTCCTCTTCGCCGCCGGTATGGGCATCGGCCTCGTCTTCTACGGCGTCAGCGAGCCACTCAGCCACTTCGCGAGCCCGCGCCCCGGAGTCACCGGCACCGAGACGCAACTCGCTCAGTCGGCGATGTCCCAGACGTTCTTGCACTGGGGCGTGCACGCGTGGTCGATCTACGTCGTGATCGGCCTGGCGCTGGCCTACGCCATCCACCGCCGCAAGCGCCCCATGTCGATCCGGTGGACCCTCGAACCGTTGCTCGGCAAACGCGTGCGCGGCGGCTGGGGCAACGCCATCGACGTGGTCGCCCTCGTCGGCACGCTCTTCGGTGTCGCGACGTCGCTCGGCCTCGGCGTGCTGCAGATCGCGGCGGGTCTCGAGAGCACGGGCGTGGTCGAACCGTCGCAGCTGCTCGAGATCGGCCTCATCGTCGTCATCACGGGCGTCGTGTTGTTCTCGGTGCTGTCTGGTGTGAACAAAGGTATGAAGTGGTTGTCCAACTTCAACCTCATCCTGGCGGCCCTCCTCGTGCTCTTCCTCCTGATCGTCGGGCCGACCCAGTTCCTGCTGCGCGATTTCGTGCAGTCGATGGGTGGCTACATCCAGAACTTCGTGGCGCTGTCGTTCAACACGAGCGCCTATTCGGGTGCCGAGGGCGAGGCTTGGCAGGCCGCGTGGACCACGTTCTACTGGGGCTGGTGGATCTCGTGGGCGCCCTTCGTCGGCATCTTCATCGCGCGCATCTCGCGTGGCCGCACCGTGTGCCAGTTCGTCGCGGGTGTCATCCTGGTGCCCACGATCATCACGTGCCTGTGGTTCAGCGTCTTGGGCGGCACGGCCATCTACTCCGAGCTGCAAGGCCCCGGTGGTCTCGTCGGTGCCGACGGCCAGGTGGATGTCGAGGGTTCCCTCTTCGAGATGCTCGGCCAGTTGCCCGCGGGCTCCGTCCTGACGGTCGGCGCCATCCTCCTCATCGGAATCTTCTTCGTCACGTCCGCCGACTCCGGCTCCCTCGTCATGGGCATGATCGCCTCGGGCGGCCAGGTCGAGCCGAAGCGCTGGGTGCGCGTGTTCTTCACGCTCACGACCGCCCTGCTCGCCATCGCCCTGCTGCTCTCGGGCGGGCTCAACGCGCTCAAGACGGCGGCCATCATCATCGCGCTGCCGTTCAGCGTGATCATGCTCCTGATGTGTTGGTCGACCGCTCTGGCCTTCGGTCGCGAACAGCGCGCCTACGAGCGCGCGCGCCGCGCCCAGTTCGTCGACCACATCGGCGAGTACTACGGACTCGAGGTCGAGGCGCCGATCGAGCGCGAGCCGGCCGGTTTCTTGAGCGGGTTACTCCGACGACTCCCGGTGCCCGGGCGCGGCAGCGTGCACGGTGCGGGTTCGGCTCCTGCCCCCGTTCCGAGTGGCTCGGACGTCGTTTCGGCCGCGAGCCCACACGCCGGCGGCGAGAGTGCTCACGACAATGTCGATGCGGGGGACGCCTCGCCGGCCGACGCCGCCGCTTCGGGGGCGTCCGATCCGGATAACTCGCCGCACCGCGACTAGGCATCCCGCAACCGCACGTTCGCTGCAAGCATCCTGAGAACCGGATGCCGAGGGCCCTCCTGTCACCGGGCCGCCAGTTTCGCCCGGTATCGTTTTTCGCGAGCGCCGCGGCGGCCGAGCGGCTCTCACGGCCCCCGTCTCTGCGGCACGCACCGCGCGCATCCTCGACGAAGCCCATCCGGAAAGCCAGCCGCGCACCCACCCCGGAGGACGACCTGATGCCCGAGTCACCCGCTCAGGTCACGCCCTACCAGGTGCTCGGCGTCGCGCCGACGGCCGACCACGACGAGTTGCGCCGGGCCTACCGCCGCAAACTGCGCGAGACACATCCCGACACCGGGGGAGACGCCGTGCGGTTCGCGGCCGTGCAGCGCGCCTGGCAGAAGGTGGGCGACCCCGCCGATCGCGCCGCCTACGACCGCGGTGCCTCGTCGCCGAGCGGTTCGGCCGCTTGGCCAACCGACGGTTCGTCGTCCACGTGGGCGTCGGGCTCGGGCAGCACCAGCCGCCAGCAGCACACGCGTCCCCGGGCCCGCCTCTACGGCCACCCGGGCGGCGCCGCGCGCGAGACCTACCTGCGCCTCATCCGCGAGTGGGCCGGCCGTGGGCCCGACCTCCCCGACCCCTACGATCCCGCGCTCGTGCGCTCGGCGCCGCTCGAGATCCGCCTCACACTTGCGAAGGCGATCGCCGAGGAGGAGACCTCGGTCGTGCTCGCCGACCTCGGCATCGGGTTCACCGTGTGGAACGATGTCGACCCCGGCCGCGACGAAGACAAGATCGACCACGTCGTGCTCGGCCCCACGGGTCTCTACGCCCTGCGTTCGGAAGATCGCGGCGGCAGCGTGTCCGTATCGCGCGGAGAGGTCACGGGCGAGAACTTCGGCGACCGAGAGCAGCCTGTGCGCTCCCTCGTGCGCTCGGCGCGCGCGCTCGGGCGCACGGCCCGGGTCAAGTTCACGGGCGTCGCCATCATCGTGCCCGACGGCTCGCTCGAGAGCGAGTTCGAAGAGGTCGGCCGCGCGCGTTCTCCCGAGGCCTTCGTGCTCGGTCGGTCGCGCCTCCCGCATTTCCTGCGAGCCGGATCGGCCGACACGCCGATCGTGGGCGGCACCGAATCGTTCGAGGTGCGCACGCGCCTGCAGGCGGCCGTGCGCTTCGTCTGATCGTCGGCGAGGTCGCCAGTCGCCCGACCGACGGTCGGATTCCGAGCCGCTCCCACCCGACATCCGCGGGCTCCCGCGGGGCTCGCATGAGCGGAATTCGCTGGTTCGTCGCAGCATCCGAGCATCATTCCGGTATGACACCCAACCGGGGGTGAACATCCGTCTCGCTTCGTGAAGAATTCGCAACACATCCGTAACACGATGCCCCCTATTGTGGGGGGATGCCGCGCACGGTGTGCGGCTCTTCCGAGGGGAACATCAGTGAAGATTGAACGAAAATCTCGGCTCGCCTCAGGCGCGCTGACTTTTGCGGTGGCGGGGGCCCTGTGCCTGGCACCGGCAACGGGCGCCTTCGCCGGCACGGCGACCACCGGCGCACAACTGACCACCACCGCAGCCGCCGCCCCGACCGCCGTCGCGGTCAAGGACGGCGAACTCATGAACTACGTCGTCAACACCGCGACGGGGGCTGAGGGCATCGCCGCCGCAACAGCCGCCGTCACGGCAGCCGGCGGCACGGTCGTCATGACCTATCCCGAGATCGGCGTCACGGTCGCGCAGTCGACGAGCGCCGCCTTCCAGGGCACGGTGCAGGCCGCGGCCGGCATCGAGTCCGCCGGTCCCACGCGCACGGCCCCCGTTACCGAGGGTGCCGCTACCGGCACGCCCGGAACGCTGTCGATCCACCAGCCGAGTGTCGAAGACGCCATTCCCGGCATCCCGACCGAGGGCAACCAGTGGGATCAGGTCGCCATCGGCTCGATCAGCGCCCACGGTGCCGAGACGGGCGACGGCGTTCTCGTCGGCGTCGTCGACTCCGGCATCGACATCACCAACCCCGACCTGGCCAATCAGGTGGATGCCGCGGCATCCGTCGGCTGCACCACCAACGGTGTGCCCAACACGGCGCAGTCCGCCTGGGTCCCCACCACGAGCGACCACGGAACGCACGTCGCCGGCACCATCGCGGCCGCCGACAACGGCGCGGGTGTCGTGGGTGTCGCCCCCGGCGCCAAGCTCGCCTCAGTGAAGGTCGTCAGCGATGACGGCTTCATCTACCCCGAATACGCCATCTGCGGCTTCATGTGGTCCGCAACCCACGGCATCGACGTGGCGAACCACAGCTACTACGTCGACCCGTGGCAGTTCTGGTGCACCGACGCCGCCGACCAGAAGGCCGGCCTCGAGGCCGTCCGTCGCGCGGTCGAGTACTCCACCGACCAGGGCGTCCTGAACGTGGCCGCCGCCGGCAACTCGGACTACGACCTCGCCAATAAGACGATCGACACCGACAGCCCCAACGACACCACGCCCGTGCCCGACCGCCCGATCAACGCCGGGTGCCTCGACATCCCGACCGAGGTCGAGGGTGTCGTCTCGGTCGCGTCGCTCGCCCTGACGCCGTCGACCGGCGCCATCTCGAAGTCCTCCTTCTCGAACTACGGCCGTGACAAGATCGACGTCGCCGCCCCCGGTTCGGGCATCTGGTCGACCATCACCGAGAACGCGGCCGGCGACATCTACGGCAGCAAGAACGGCACGTCGATGGCATCCCCGCACGTCGCCGGTGTCGCCGCTCTCCTCGCGGCCACCAACCCGTCCGCGACGCCCGCCCAGCTCGAGCAGCTGCTGAAGAGCCAGGCCACGCCGCTCGCCTGCCCCACGGGTGACGCGCGCTGCGCCGAGCCCCGCGACTTCTACGGTGCGGGCATGGTCAACGCGTCCGCCGCCGCCGGTGTCGCACCGGGTGCGGCCACCGAGGCGAGCATCGGCGTCCAGTCGAAGCGCGTCAAGCCCGGCACGCTCTTCGGTGTCGTCGCCGACGGCTTCCAGCCCGACGAGCAGGTCACCTTCACGGTCGGCACGCAGGTCGCCAAGACCGTCGCCGCCGATGCGCTCGGTCGCGTCAACACCTCGGTCAACCTGCCCGCGGGTGCGGCCGACGGCGAATACCCGCTGACCGCAACGGGCACCTCGGGCAAGACGGCGACCGTCACCATGACGGCGTTCACGCTCGCGGCTCCCACGCTGGCCGCCCCGACGGTCGACCAGGTCGTCACGGCCGATTCCGTCACCGTGACCGGAAAGGGTGCCCCCGGCGCCACGGTCCAGGTCGAGCTGTACGACTCGGTCAAGTTCCCCGAGGGACCCGTCACGCGCAAGGCCCAGGCCACTCCGGCCGCCGCCAAGAGCTCGTCGTCGACCTCGGCCGACCAGGCCGCCGCCGACGTCCCCTTCGACCCGGCAGCCGGCTGGGTCTTCGGGCAGACGACCGCGGGTGCCGACGGCTCCTTCTCGGTGACCTTCACGGGTCTCCCCGACGGTGACTTCCTGGCCTACGCCCTGCAGACCGACGGTTCGCAGGTCTCGGCCTACTCGGCGGGTGTCGCCTTCTCGGTCGACACGGCCGTTGTCGCCCCCGAGCCCACGCCGGTGCCCACCGACGGTGCCACGCCTCTGCCGACCGCCCCGGGTGTCGACCCGGCGCCGGCAGCCGGCACCCCGGTGGCCTCGAACGGCTCGGGCTCCCTCCCGGCAACGGGTGCGGATGTCTCGCTCCTCGTCGGGGGAGCGGGCCTGCTCGCCGTCCTCGGCCTGCTGTTCGCCGGTTTCGCGCGTCGCCGTTCCGCGGAGCGCACGAAGGCCTGACCACGAACGCCCGAGAGGGGCGGCGGTCGCGGAGACCCTGACGTCGTGCTGACTCCGCAATCGCACCCCACTCGAGGCTGATCACCGAAGGGGTGTTCCGGATTCTTTCCGGAACACCCCTTCGTCGTGTCACCCCGCCCACAAACCCTCGCCGCGCAACCCCCCTGTGGCGCACAGGGTTCGGCCAGCCGATACCCAGATAATTGGCGAAGCGCATCCCCTGGCGCGACCCGACCCGCAAGGAGGCCCGTCCGTGTCCGATTGGTTGAGCGAAAAGCCCTGGCTCTCGTCTTATGCACCCGACGTCCCGCATCTCATCGACGAGCCCGACGGTTCCCTCGTCGACATGGTGTTCCGCAGCGTGCACCGTTACGACCAGGCCACGGCGCTCGAGTTCTTCGGCCGCACCACGAGCTATCGCGAACTCGGTCGCCAGATCGATCACGCCGCCGAGGGCCTGCGCCGACTCGGCGTGCAGAAGGGTGACCGGGTGGCCATCATCCTGCCCAACTGCCCGCAGCACGTCGTCGCCTTCTACGCCATCCTGCGCCTCGGCGCCATCGTCATCGAGCACAACCCGCTCTACACGGCGCGCGAGCTGCGCCACCAATTCGAAGACCACAATGCCCGCGTCGTGATCGCGTGGCAGCAGGTCGTCGACACGCTCGCCACGTTCCCCGCCGACCTGGCCCTCGACGCCGTCATCTCGGTCGACATCACCACCGAGATGCCGCAGTCGCAGCGCCTGGCGCTCAAGCTGCCCATCAAGAAGGCGCGTGAAGCCCGGGCCAAGCTCGGCACGGCGCCCACCACCAAGAACCACATCGCGTGGGATCGGCTGCTGTCGAAGGGGTCGCTGAAGCGCAAGCATCCGAAGCCCGCCGTCGACGACCTGGCGGTGCTGCAATACACCTCGGGCACCACGGGCCGCCCCAAGGGCGCCATGCTCACGCACCGCAACCTGTACTCGAATGCCATGCAGGGCCGCGCCTGGGTGCCGGGCCTCACCGAGGGTGGCGAGGTGTTCTACGCCGTGCTGCCCATGTTCCACGCCTACGGACTCACTCTGTGCCTCACTTTCGCCATGAGCATCGGCGCGCGACTCGTTCTCCTGCCCACCTTCACGACCGATCTCGTGCTCGAGGCCGCCAAGAAGAACCCGCCCACGTTCCTGCCCGCCGTGCCGCCCATCTACGATCAGCTGGCGCGCACGGCCGAGCACCGCGGCATCGACCTCTCGAGCGTGCGCTTCGCGATCTCGGGCGCCATGAGCCTGCCCGTGCAGACCGTCGAGCGCTGGGAGAGCGTCACGGGCGGCCTGCTCGTCGAGGGTTACGGCATGACCGAGACGTCGCCCGTCGCGCTCGGCAACCCCATCGGCCCGAGCCGCCGCCCCGGCACGGTCGGCGTGCCTTTTCCGAGCACTGAGATCCGCGTCGTCGACCCGGCCGATCCGAGTGCCGACCGGCCGCAGGGCGAGGAGGGCGAGCTGTTGCTGCGCGGCCCCCAGGTCTTCCAGGGCTACTGGAACCGCCCCGACGAGACGGCCGAGACGCTCCTGGCCGACGGCTGGCTGCGCACGGGTGACATCGTGCACGTCTCCGACGACGGTTTCGTCACGATCGTCGACCGCGTCAAAGAGCTCATCGTCACGGGTGGCTTCAATGTGTCGCCCTCCGAGGTCGAAGAGGTGCTCATACAGCATCCCGACGTGGTGAAGGTGGCCGTGGTCGGCCTGCCGCGCGCCAGCGGTGGCGAGGATGTCTCGGCCGCCGTCGTGCTGAAGCCCGGCGCCGTGCTCGACACGGGTGGGTTGCGCGACTTCGCCCGCCGCACACTCGTGTCCTACAAGGTGCCCAAGCGCATCGTGCAGGTCGAGGAGTTGCCCACGTCGCTCATCGGCAAGGTGCTGCGCCGCAAGGTGAGAGAAGATCTCATCTCCGCGGGCAAGCGCTCGAAGGCCTCGCGCGACAGCTGATCCTGTTTCATCCCCGGCGCTGGTCGGGACGGCACCGACACGCCGCCCCGACCAGCGCTTTTTTGAATCATTCAAAATAACTGTTAGCGTCGTCTCATGACCGATTCGGAGCGACTGCAACAGGCTGGCCTGCGTGTCACCGCCCCGCGGCTCGCCACCCTCGAGGTGCTCCGCGAGCCGGGCCACCTCACGGCCGAAGAGGTCTACCAGCGCGTCGCCGAGACGCTGCCGGGCACCAGCCTGCAGGCCGTCTACAACGTGCTCGCGGCCTTCACCGAGGCCGAGCTGGTGCGGCGCGTCGAATTCCCAGGTTCGCCCTGGCGCTACGAGTCCCGCGTCGGAGACAACCACCACCACGTGGTCTGTTCGGGCTGCGGAGCCGTGGCCGACATCGATTGCGTCGTCGGGCACGCACCGTGCCTCACACCCTCCGACGCGAGCGGCTTCGTGCTGACGCGAGCCGAGGTCACCTTCGAGGGCCTGTGCGCCGCGTGCGCCGCCGCCACCGATCGAGAGTCGCTCGCCTCGGCGTGACGCGAAGCATCCTCGATTCAGTGGTTCTTCACCGCAACCCATCAGCTTGCGGCTACCGCCCGCTGACAGCCTGAAATCACCCGAAACCTTCCACGCCGCCATCTGGTCGCGCGTGCCACCCCACACACAAGGAGAATCCGTGACCGAGAAGTTCACCACCACGAATTCCGGAGCCCCCGTCGCCAGCGACCAGCACTCGCAGGCTGTCGGCGCCGACGGCGTCATTCCGCTGCACGACCACTACCTCATCGAGAAGCTCGCCCAGTTCAACCGCGAGCGCGTCCCCGAGCGCGTCGTGCACGCCAAGGGTGGCGGCGCCTTCGGCGTCTTCGAGACCACGCACGACGTGAGCGCCTACACGCGGGCCAGCCTGTTCCAGCCCGGTGCCCGCACCGAGATGCTCGCACGCTTCTCGACCGTCGCCGGCGAGCAGGGCAGCCCCGACACGTGGCGAGACCCCCGCGGTTTCGCGCTCAAGTTCTACACCGACGAGGGCAACTACGACCTCGTCGGCAACAACACGCCCACGTTCTTCCTGCGCGACGGCATCAAGTTCCCCGACTTCATCCGCTCGCAGAAGCGCCTGCCGGGTTCGCACCTGCGCGACCACAACATGCAGTGGGACTTCTGGACGCTGTCTCCCGAAACCGCCCACCAGGTGACCTGGCTCATGGGCGACCGCGGCCTGCCCGCCTCGTGGCGCAACATGGATGGCTTCGGCTCGCACACCTACCAGTGGATCAACTCCGCGGGCGAGAAGTTCTGGGTCAAGTACCACTTCCGCACCAACCAGGGCCACAAGGTGTTGTCGCAGGCCGACGCCGACCAGATCGCGGGCGAGGACGCCGACTTCCACATCCGCGACCTGCACACGGCCATCGAGGCCGGCGACTTCCCGAGCTGGACGCTGTCGGTGCAGATCATGCCCTACGCCGATGCCGCGACCTACCGGTTCAACCCGTTCGACCTCACGAAGGTGTGGCCGAAGGGCGACTACCCGCTCATTGAGGTCGGCACCATGACGCTCAACCGCAACCCCGAGAACTACTTCGCGCAGATCGAGCAGGCCACCTTCGCGCCCTCGAACTTCGTGCCCGGCATCGCGGCGAGCCCCGACAAGATGCTCCTCGCGCGCATCTTCAGCTATGCCGACGCGCACCGCTACCGCGTGGGCACCAACCACGCGCAGCTGCCCGTGAACGCGCCCAAGTCGCCCGTGCACACCTACTCGAAGGAAGGCGCCATGCGCTACGACTTCGCGTCGGCAGACACCCCGGTCTACGCGCCGAACTCCTTCGGTGGCGCCCACGCCGACCCGGCCCGCGCGGCCGAGAGCGACGGCTGGCAGAACGACGGCGTGCTCATGCGTTCGGCCGCCACGCTGCACGCCGAGGACGACGACTTCGGCCAGGCCGGCACCCTTGTGCGCGATGTGATGGATGACGAGCAGCGCGAGCGTCTCGCCCACAACATCGCGGGCCACGTGTCCAAGGTCACCATGCCGGGTCTGCGCGAGCGCGTGCTGCAGTACTGGACGAACGTCGACCAGAACCTGGCCCGTCGTGTGGCGACCCTGCTCGAGCCGAGTGCACCCGGTGCCGACGAGACGCCCGAGAGCGCTGGCATCCCCAACTAGCACTGCCGTGGCGCGCCCGCCGCGCCGCATCCCGATCTCCTGTGCAGGAGCGAAGCCCGGGCCGACCTCGTCGGCTCGGGCTTCTGTCGTCCTGCCGCGCCGCCTAGTGCCCGCGCAACCGCTCGATCTCGCGCCGATCGCGCTTCGTCGGGCGCCCGGCCCCGCGGTCGCGCTCACCCACGCTCGCGCGCTCTTCGCGCGGCAGCGGGGGAGGCGTGCGGTCGATCATGGCCTCCTGCGCAACGGGCGCGCCCACGCGCTTCACGAGCAGGCGCTGCACGATGACGGTGCGGTCGCCCTCGCCCGTGCGCACGCGGATCTCGTCGCCCGGGCGCACGAGCGCCGCAGCCTTGGCCCGATCGCCGTTCAAACGCACGTGTCCGGCCCGGCACGCCGTCGTCGCGGCCGATCGCGTCTTGAACACGCGCACGGCCCACAGCCACGCGTCGATGCGGGCGCTCGTGAGCTCGGCCATCCGATCAGCCCTCGGAGGGGTCTTTGATGGCGTTCAGCACGGTCGCCGCGGTCAGCGCCGAACCCTCGAGCGAGGGATGCAAGTGGTCGGGCAGCAACAGCCCGATAGCGTTGCCCGTCGCCTCGTAGGCGCTGTGCACGTCGATCGCGAGCACGGTCGGGTTGGCGTGCAGCCAGCCGGTGACCGTGTCGATGACCTGCGCGTGTGCCGAAGCCCACTCGTCGAAGCGCGGGTTCTCGAGGATGGCCGCATACCCGACGCTCGTGGGCCACTGCCGGTTGATGGTGCCGAGCAGCTCGGTCAGCTGCGGGCCCACATCGGCCGGGTTGCGCACGTTGTTGAGCCCGTGGTTCACGATGACGACATCGGGTTTCTCGGGCGCCATGACGGCGAGATGTGCGAGCGAGTAGGCGGGCGTCTTGCCGCGTGCCGAACCGTTCCAGACGATGAGCGGCGCACCCGGCGCTCCGGCGTTGTGCAGCACCTCGGGCAGGTAGCCGACGAGCTGGTTGTCCCACGGGTGCACGATGAGCGGGCGACTCTGTTCGGTCGCGATCTGGCGCATGGCGACATCCACCCATTCGCCCGGCTCGTCACCCGTCGAATCGCCCAGCACGGTCACCACGAAGGGGCGGTCGGTTTCGGCGATGCGGTTCCAGGCCTGGCCGAAGCCGATGGTCTGCAGGGCGCCCTCGGATGCCGCCACCACGGCGTCCGGCCCACCCGCCGCCGTCGTTGCCGCCGGCCCCTTCGCCGCGACGCCCACGAGCACGCTCGCGACGAGCCCGGCACCCAGGATGCCGAGTGCGGTGGCCTTGAAGACGGGGGTGCGCGTCGCCCAGCGCGACGCCAAGCGAGGAAGCACCCGTCGGGTCGGGCGCTCGGGAGTGCGGGTCATTCACACAGAGTACGTCGCGCGTGGTGCGTTCGCGACCTGAGCACACACGCCTCAAGGCTCTACAATCGAGGGATGGCTGAGGGCGAGAAGTTCGAGCAGGGGACCACCGAGGTGGGTGACCGCATCCTCACTCTCCCCAACCTCCTGAGCTTCCTTCGGTTAGCTCTCGTTCCGGTCTTCCTCCTGCTGCTCGTCGAGGGCGAAGACATCTGGGCTCTCGTCGTGCTCGCGGTCTCGGGCATCACCGACTTCCTCGACGGCTTCCTGGCCCGCAAGCTCAACCAGGTCTCGCGTCTTGGGCAGTTGCTCGACCCGGCCGCCGACCGCCTCTACATCCTGGCTGCGCTGCTCGGCTTGGCCATCCGTTCGCTCATTCCCTGGTGGCTCGTCGCGGTCATCCTGGCTCGGGATGTCATGCTCATCGTCGTCGCCATCCTGCTCGCCCGGCGGGGTCACGGTGCCTTCCCTGTGAACTGGGTAGGAAAGTTCGCGACCGCCTGCCTCATGGTCGGGTTCCCGGTGCTCATGCTCGCGGCGGCTCTGCCCGATGTGGCACCCTGGGTTCAGCCGTTCGGCCTGATTTTCTCCATCGTCGGAGCAGTGCTTTACTGGTGGGCCGGGCTGCTTTATCTCAGGCAGACCATCGCACTCTCCCGAAATCCGCAGACACGAACGACAGTCTGATCGGATACGCTTGAATCCGAGGAGGTTCCAGGTGTCACATCACGAGGATAAGAACCCGCAGACCAGTGTTTACCTGCGCGTGCCCGCCCCCGAGGGGCGTTCCGGGCAGGGCGTAGACGGCGACACGACGGCGAGTTTCAGCGCTGAGTTCGGCGCGGCACTGGCCGCCATCGACGCCGGCGTCACCTCAGAAGAGACAGAGGCCATCGCGGCCCTTCCGGCCGGTTCGGCTCTGCTCATCGTGCGCCGCGGTCCCAACGCGGGGGCACGCTTCCTGCTCGACGCCGATGTCACGACGGTCGGCCGTCACCCCGACGCCGACATCTTCCTCGACGATGTCACGGTCTCCCGCCGTCACGCCGAGTTCGTGCGTCACGAGGGCAAGCTCGAGATCCGCGACCTCAACTCGCTCAACGGCACTTATTACGACGGCAAGCGCATCGACTCCGCCATCCTCGTTGATGGTGGCGAGGTGCAGGTCGGCAAGTTCCGCCTCACCTACTACCCGTCGCGACTGGATGTCATCAAGGGCGATGCCAACACGTCCGGCGCCGCCCATACGTCGGACGCTTGATGTCGGCCGCCCCGGCAGCGCAGGGGAAGCCGTCGCCGCAGGGCAAGCCCGCGTCACCGTCGAAGGCGGCCGGCGGGCCTCTGCTCAGCATCGGCCAGGTGCTCGCGCGCCTCACGACCGAGTTTCCCGACCTGACGAACTCGAAGCTGCGCTTCCTCGAAGAGCAGGGTTTGGTCTCGCCGTCGCGCACCAAATCGGGCTACCGCAAATTCTCGCCCGTCGATGTCGAGCGGCTGCGACTCATCCTGTCGATGCAGCGCGACCACTACTTGCCGCTCAAGGTCATCCGGCAATACCTCGCCGACCTCGATGAGGGCCGCGCACCCGTCTTCCCCGGCGGCACGCCGCTCGCGCCCGTCTCGACCATCATCCCGGCCGGCCGCCGTTACAGCCGTGAAGATCTGCTGCGCGACACGGGCGCCTCGGCCGCGCTGTTCACCGCCGCGGTGAGCGCCAACCTTATCCAGCCCGCCGAGTTCCACGGCGAAGAGGCCATTTCGGTGCTGCGCGCGCTCGTCGCCCTGCAGCGCTATGGCATCGAGCCCCGCCACCTGCGCGGCTATCGCGGGGCTGCCGAGCGCGAGGTCGGCATGGTCGAAAGCGCCCTGCTCCCGCTCTCCACGCGCCAAGACGCCGCCAGCCGTGCCAAGGCGCAAGAGCTGTCGGGCGAGATCGCCGGGCAGCTCGAGGTCGTGAGGTCGAGCCTCATCCGGGCGGCCCTCACACGCTTCGATCGATAGCGATTTATCACAGAAGCATCACGGTGACTCGACACGCCGGAACGCAGAATGCGGATGTCGTTGTACTCGGGTGCCCGCATGGGTAGCGTTGTCTCAGCGGAACAAACCCCGCGACATCTTCAGAAGGGCTCACGGTGATCGATATCAGCGCCAACGGCGACCGTGCCGACGACGGCGGGTCGTCGAACGACGACGCTCGCTACGGTCTCGGGCTGCTCTTCACCGACGGCATGCCCGAGCGCGACGATCAGGCGGGTTACCGCGGCGCCGTTGCCGCCCGCGCCGCCGGCATCAGCTACCGTCAGCTCGACTACTGGGCACGCACGGGACTCGTCGAGCCCACCATCCGCGGTGCTGCGGGTTCGGGTTCACAGCGGCTCTACGGCTTCCGCGACATCCTCGTGTTGAAGCTCGTCAAGCGCCTGCTCGACACGGGCATCTCGCTGCAGCAGATCCGCACGGCCGTCAACCAGCTGCGCGAGTCCGGCGTCAACGACCTGGCCCAGACCACGCTCATGTCCGATGGCGCCAGCGTCTACCTGTGCACGTCGAACGATGAGGTCATCGACCTCGTCAGCCGCGGCCAGGGCGTTTTCGGCATCGCGGTCGGCAAGGTGCTGCGCGAGGTCGAGACGACGCTCGTCGAGTTCGACCCGCAGACGCTCGATCCCTCCGACGAGCTCGCCGCGCGCCGCGCCGCCCGGAGCGCTTAGGCCTCACGATGTCAGCGGATGCCTGGCCTCCCGCCATCTCCGCCATCACCCTGTTCGTCGACGACCTCGTCGACTCGATCGAGTTCTATCGCACGGCCTTCGGCCTCGAGGTCATGTTCCTCGACGACGACTCGGCCGTCTTCTCGTTCAACAACACGCTCATCAACCTGCTCAAGGTCGAAGCGGCCGAGGAGCTCGTCCATCCGGCCGAGGTGGGCACGTCGAACGACAACCCACGCATGCAGTTCACGATCCCGGTCGACGACGTCGACGAGCGGTGCGCTGAACTCGTGTCGCGGGGAGTGGTACTCCTCAACGGGCCCATGGATCGCCCCTGGGGCATTCGCACGGCCAGCTTCCGCGACCCGAGCGGTTACGTCTGGGAGATCGCGCGCTAAGCAGACTCAGGCTCTCAGCTAGATCTGTGCGGGCCGTCGATGCGCTCGACTGAGCAGCCCCACCCGGTCGAGCAGACTCCGCGCAGCTGAGCGAGCCGACCGTGTTGGCGGGGCGCTGTGGTTACTTGGCCGAAGCGGGAAGCTCGGCGTATTCGCCCACGCGGCCGGTGCGCAGCACGCGGTCGAGCAACAGGTCGAAGTTGTGCGCCATCTCTTGAGCGCTGTCGCCGGGCCAGATGTGCAGCGGCTTGGCCGCGCCCTGGGCCTGCTGCAGCGAGGTGCGCTCGGGCAGCTGCGGGCTGAGCACGAGCGGGCCGAACATGTCGCGCAGCTCTTTGATGCGGAACTGGTGCTCGAGCGACTGCGAACGCACGCGGTTGACGATGATGCCGAGGGGCTGAAGGCGCGGGCTGAGGCCGCGGCGGATCTCTTCGATCGCGCGCAGGGCGCGGTCGGCGGCGGCCACGGAGAAGAGGCCGGGCTCGGTGACGACCGACACGCGGTCGCTCGCGGCCCAGGCTGTGCGCGTGAGCGCGTTGAGAGAGGGAGCGCAGTCGATCAGCACGAGGTCGTAGTCGGCTTCGACGTGCGCGAGCGCCTCTTCGAGCTTCCAGATGTCGCGGATCGAGGGGTGCGGGCCGTCGAAGTTGATGGCCGACGGGCTGCCGATCATGACGTCGATCGTGCCGGGGTGGGTCTTCGTCCAGCCGGAAGGGGCAATGGCCTGACGGACCACCTTCTCCTTGGGCGAGGCGAGAACGTCGGCGACGTTCAGGCGGCCCGCGAGGGCGATATCCATGCCCGTGGACACGTCGGACTGGGGGTCGAGGTCGACGACAAGGGTTCGCACGCCGCGCGCGAACGCCGCGGAGGCCAAGCCGAGGCTGACCGTAGTCTTGCCGACGCCTCCCTTGAGGCTCGATACGCTGAGTACATGCACAATCGTCTACGTTACCTTTACTAGGCTGAGAGAACCTAAACGTTCGCTGTGCGCTGTCGCCCCCGGAAGCCCCCCGAAAGGTCTGCATGTTTAAGAAGATTCTTGTCGCCAACCGCGGAGAAATCGCGATCAGGGCATTCCGTGCGGCCTATGAGCTGGGCGCCGGCACCGTCGCCGTCTTCCCCTACGAAGACCGCAACTCGCTGCACCGCTTGAAGGCCGACGAGGCCTACCAGATCGGTGAGCCCGGGCATCCCGTGCGTGCCTACCTCGATGTGGCCGAGATCATCCGGGTCGCCAAGGAGTCGGGCGCCGACGCCATCTACCCGGGCTACGGCTTCCTCTCCGAGAACCCCGACCTGGCCGAACAGGCCGCGGCCAACGGCATCACGTTCATCGGTCCGGGCTCCTCCGTGCTCGAGATGGCCGGCAACAAGGTCACGGCCAAAGAGCACGCCATCGCCGCGGGCGTTCCCGTGCTGGCATCCACCCCTGCCTCGAAAGACATCGACGAATTGCTGGCCGGTGCGGATGCCGTGGGCTTCCCGCTCTTCGCCAAGGCCGTCGCGGGTGGTGGCGGGCGCGGTATGCGTCGCGTGGCCACCAAGGACGAGCTGGCCCCCGCCCTGGCCGAGGCCATGCGCGAGGCCGACAGCGCGTTCGGCGACCCGACCATGTTCCTCGAGCAGGCCGTTCTGCGCCCGCGTCACATCGAGGTGCAGATCCTGGCCGATGCCCAGGGCGGTACCGTGCACCTGTTCGAGCGCGACTGCTCGGTGCAGCGCCGCAACCAGAAGGTCGTCGAGATCGCTCCGGCCCCGAACATCTCCGAAGAGCTGCGCCAGGCCCTCTACCGCGACGCCGTGGCCTTCGCGAAGTCCATCGGCTACGTCAACGCCGGCACGGTCGAGTTCCTCGTCGACACGGCGGGGGAGCGCGCGGGCAAGCACGTCTTCATCGAGATGAACCCCCGCATCCAGGTCGAGCACACCGTGACCGAAGAGATCACGGATGTCGACCTCGTTCAGTCGCAGATGCGCATCGCCTCGGGCGAATCGCTCGTCGACCTCGGGCTGACGCAGGACCAGATCCACATGCACGGCGCGGCGCTGCAGACGCGCATCACGACGGAGGACCCGTCGCAGAACTTCCGGCCCGATACGGGCAAGATCACCACCTACCGTTCGCCCGGCGGCGGCGGCATCCGTCTCGACGGCGGAACGATCAACCCGGGTGCGCAGATCAGCCCCCACTTCGACTCCATGCTGGCGAAGCTCACGTGCCGTGGCCGCGACTTCCCGGCTGCCGTCACGCGGGCCAAACGCGCCCTGGCCGAGTTCCGCATCCGCGGCGTGTCCACCAACATCCCGTTCCTGCAGGCCGTGCTCGAAGACCCCGACTTCGTGGCGGGCGACCTGAGCACCTCGTTCATCGAGGAGCGCCCGGGCCTGTTCAAAGGCCACGAGTCGAAAGACCGCGGCACCAAGATCATGAACTGGCTGGCCGACGTCACGGTCAACCAGCCGAACGGCGCGCGGCCGACGGGTGTGAAGCCCATCGACAAGCTGCCGAAGGTCGACCTGTCGGCGCCCGCCCCGGCCGGCTCTCGCCAGAAGTTGCTCGAGCTCGGCCCTGTCGCCTTCGCGAAGTCGCTGCGCGAGCAGACCGCCCTGGCCGTCACCGAGACGACCTTCCGCGACGCCCACCAGTCGCTGCTCGCCACGCGCGTGCGCACCAAGGACCTGCTCGCGGTGGCGCCCTACGTCGCCCGTCTCACGCCCGAACTCCTGTCGGTCGAAGCCTGGGGTGGCGCTACGTACGACGTAGCGCTGCGCTTCCTCGGCGAAGACCCGTGGGAGCGCCTGGCGAGCCTGCGCGAGGCCCTGCCCAACGTCAACATCCAGATGCTGCTGCGCGGCCGCAACACGGTCGGCTACACGCCCTACCCGACCGAGGTGACCGACGCCTTCGTGCGCGAGGCCGCGGCCACGGGTGTCGACATCTTCCGCATCTTCGACGCGCTCAACGACGTCGAGCAGATGCGCCCGGCCATCGACGCCGTGCTGAAGACGGGGACGACCATCGCCGAGGTGGCCGTCTGCTACACGGGCGACCTGCTCGACCCGGCGGAAGACCTCTACACCCTCGACTACTACCTCAACCTGGCCGACCAGATCGTGGCGGCCGGCGCGCACATCCTCGCCATCAAGGACATGGCCGGTCTCCTGCGCCCGGCCGCGGCCGCCAAGCTCGTCGCGGCGTTCCGTGAGCGCTTCGACGTTCCGGTGCACGTGCACACGCACGACACCGCGGGCGGTCAGCTGGCCACCCTGCTCGCGGCCAGTGCCGCGGGCGCCGACGCGGTAGATGTCGCGAGCGCACCCATGGCCGGCACGACGAGCCAGCCCTCGGCCTCCGCTCTCGTCGCCGCACTGGCCCACACCGAGCGCGACACGGGCCTCTCGCTCGCTGCCGTCTCGGACCTCGAGCCCTACTGGGAGGCCGTGCGCCACGTCTACAAGCCGTTCGAGTCCGGCCTGCCCGGCCCCACCGGCCGCGTCTACAAGCACGAGATCCCCGGCGGCCAGCTGTCGAACCTGCGCCAGCAGGCCATCGCGCTCGGGCTCGAGAACGACTTCGAGAAGATCGAGGACATGTACGCCGCCGCGAATAAGATCCTCGGCCGCATCCCCAAGGTCACGCCCTCATCGAAGGTCGTGGGCGACTTGGCCCTGCACCTCGCGGCCGTCAACGCCGACCCGGCCGACTTCGAGCAGAACCCGAGCAAGTACGACATCCCCGAGTCGGTCGTCGGCTTCATGGCGGGCGAGCTGGGCGAACTGCCCGGCGGCTGGCCCGAGCCCTTCCGCTCGAAGGTGCTCGAGGGTCGTCACGTGAACATCGATGTGGCCCCCGTCAGCGCGGATGACCTCGCGGCACTCGACGGCGACTCCCTCGAGCGTCGTTCCACCCTCAACCGCCTGCTGTTCCCGGCGCCCACGCGCCAGTTCGAGCAGATGCGCGAGCTGTTCGGCGACCTCTCGATCATCGACACCGTCGACTACCTCTACGGCCTCGAGCCCGAGGGTGAATACGTGGTCGAGTTCTCGAAGGGCGTGCGCCTGTACGTGGGCCTCGAAGCCATCGGTGAGCCCGACGACAAGGGCATGCGCACCGTCATGACCATGGTCAACGGCCAGTTGCGCCCCGTCTTCGTACGCGACCGCAGCGTCGCCATCGAGACGAAGGCCGCCGAGAAGGCCGACACGTCGAAGCCCGGCCAGGTCGCCGCGCCGTTCTCGGGTGTCGTCACGCTCAAGGTCGAACCCGGCACGAAGGTCACGAGCGGGCAGCCCGTCGCGTCTATCGAGGCCATGAAGATGGAGGCCGCGATCACGGCTCCCGTCGCGGGCAAGATCGAGCGTCTCGCCATCTCGACCACGCAGCAGGTCGAGGCCGGCGACCTGCTGGTCGTCATCACCCCCAGCGAATAGTCCTCATCCCGGGGCGGTTCGGTCTGCACCGACCGCCCCGGGCGAGGGACCAGTACGACAACAGAAAGACATCGTGACAGAACGACAGATCCGCCTGTTCGGCGACCCCGTGTTGAAGACGCCCTCCAAACCGATCGGCGATATCGACGACGGCATCCGCGGTCTCATCGACGACCTCGTCGACAGCGTCAAGTTGCCGGGTCGCGCGGGTGTCGCCGCGAGCCAGATCGGCGTCAACCTGCGCGCCTTCAGCTACAACATCGACGGCAATGTGGGCTACGTCATCAACCCCGTGCTGGTCGAAGTGTCGGGTGAGCCCGAACCGGTCGACGAGGGATGCTTGTCGGTGCCGGGCCTCTGGTTCCCGACCCCGCGCTACCCGTTCGCGCGCGTGCGCGGCATCGACGTCGAAGGCAACGAGATTGAGGTCTCGGGCGAGGGACTCATGGCGCAGGCCCTGCAGCACGAGACCGACCACCTTGACGGCATGCTCTACCTCGAACGGCTCGAGAAGCAGCACCGCCGCGAGGCCATGAAGCAGGTGCGCGAGAGCGACTGGTTCTGAACCGAGCCGCGCGCCCCGCATGACACTGGGCGATCCGGCAGCGCGACCCCGCCGCGCATTCCGCGCCACTCATGACGAAGGCCCCGACCACTCACCGGTGATCGGGGCCTTCGTCATGTGCGCCACTAGTGCAGGATCGAGTGGCCCTGCGTGTTGGGCGAGCCGGCGTAAAGGCTCTCCACGGTGTCGGCGAAGTCCTTCATGATGACGTGGCGCTTGATGCTCATCTTGGGTGTCAGGTGCCCCGACGCCTCGGTGAACTCGGTCGTGAGGACCACGAATTTGCGGATGGACTCGGCGCGCGAGACCCGGGCATTGGCCGCGTCGATGGCGCGCTGGATCTCGCCGAGCACCGCGGGATTCGAGGCCGCCTGCTCGAGGGAGAGTGAGCCATCCTCACCGTTGTTGGCCAGCCAGGTAGGCAGCATCTCGGGGTCGAGCGTGATGAGCGCCGAGATGAAGGGCTTCTGATCGCCCACGACGACGACCTGACCGACGACGGGGTTCGAGCGGATGGGGTCTTCGAGCGCGGCCGGCGCCACGTTCTTGCCGCCCGCCGTCACGATGATCTCCTTCTTGCGGCCCGTGATGGTCAAAAAGCCGTCCTCGTCGAACGATCCGATGTCGCCCGTGCGGAACCAGCCGTCGTCGAACGCCTCGGCCGTGGCCTCGGGGTTCTTCCAGTACTCCTTGAAGATGTTGATGCCCGAGACCTCGACTTCGCCGTCCTCGGCGATGCGGATGCCGACACCGGGCATCGCGGGCCCGACCGTGCCGATCTTCGACTTGGTGCTCAGGTTGACGCTCGCGGGCGCCGTGGTCTCGGTCAGGCCATACCCCTCGAGGATGACGATGCCGAGGCTGTGGAAGAAGTGCCCGAGTCGCGGCCCGAGCGGAGCCGAACCCGAGACGGCGTATTTGACGCGACCGCCCATGGCCGCGCGCAGCTTGCTGTAGACGAGCTTGTTGTAGAGCGCGAACTTGACCTTCATGCCGAAGGTCACCTCGCCCTTCTCGCCGGCCTTCGAGTACTCGACCGCGAAATCGGCGGCCGCGCGGAAGATCTTGCCCTTGCCGCCGCCTTCGGCCTTCTGCTCGGCCGAGTTGTAGACCTTCTCGAAGACCCGGGGCACGGCCAGCAGGAACGTCGGCTTGAAGGAGCCGAGCGCCGGCAGCAGCTGCTTGGTGTCGGCCTGGTGCCCCGTGCGCACGCCGGCGTGCACGTTGAGGATGGAGATGAAGCGCGCGAACACGTGGGCCGTGGTGATGAAGAGCAGGGTGGACGCGCCATCCGGGTCTTCGAGCACATCGTTGAGCGCGACGTAGGCGTTGCGCGAGAGTTCGACGAAGTTGGCGTGGGTGAGCACGCATCCCTTCGGCTTGCCGGTGGACCCCGACGTGTAGATGAGGGTGGCGATATCGTCTTCGTTGGCGATCGAGCGGCGTCGTTCGATTTCGGCGTCGGGCACGTCGACGCCCTGCGCCGCGAGCTTCTCGAGGTCGCCCAGGTCGATCTGCCACACCTTGTCGATGCGGGGGAGCTCGGGGTGCACCTCGTCGAAGCGCGAGAAATGCTCGGCGGTCTCGAGGATGACGGCGTCGGCCTCGGAGTCGCTCAGGTTCCACTGCACCTGGCTGGGGGAGGACGTCTCGTAGACGGGCACGAGAATGGCGCCGGCGAACCAGGCGGCGAAGTCGATGAGCGTCCACTCGTAGCGCGTCTTGCACATGAGGCCGATGCGGTCGCCGGGCTCGATGCCGGCCGCGACGAAGCCCTTGGCGAGGGCCGTGACCTGGTCGAGGAACTCGCGCGCCGTGATGTCGCGCCAGCCGGACGGGACCGCCGCGTCGGGCACGGCGAACAGGGGGCGGTCGGGCGTCGCCGCAACCCGGTCGACCAGCAGGTCGGTCGCGTTCGCGTCGGGGTCCTTCGGGACGACGGCGGGCGTGACGAACGTTGTGGCGATCTTTTCCACGGCAACTCCTTCGGTACCAGGTAATCGGGTGCCTCTACTCTACGGGTGTTCCACGGGTCGGACTCCAAATGGCGCGCGCGGGGCCGCGGGTTTACACTCGGGGAGTGCTGCTGCCCCTGGCCGCCACACCATCACCACCCCTCGACGACCCGGAGGTCAGCGCGTGCACGCGATCGGAATCGATATCGGCGGAACGAAGATCGCGGGAGCGGTCATCGACCCCGACGGCACGATCGTCCGAGATCTGCGCACGCCCACCCCGGCCGGTGCGCCCCAGCTCATCGAGAACGCCGTCGTCGAGATGGTCACGGCCCTGTCGGCCGAGCACGACGTCGTCGCCGTCGGCGTCGCGGCCGCGGGCTTCATCGACGCCGCACAATCGACCGTCTACTACGCGCCGAACATCAACTGGCGCAACGAGCCCTTCCGCGCCAAGCTCGAGGCGCGCATCGACCTGCCCATCGTCATCGAGAACGACGCCAACGCCGCGGGCTGGGCCGAGTTCCGTTTCGGGGCCGCGCGGCTCGTCAGCGATATGGTCATGCTCACCATCGGCACGGGTGTCGGCGGCGCCATCGTCGCCTCCGACACGCTCTTCCGCGGCGGCTTCGGAGCCGGCGCCGAGCTCGGCCACCTGCGCCTCGTCCCGGGCGGCCTCCTGTGCGGCTGCGGTGCACACGGATGCCTCGAGCAATACGCCTCGGGCCGGGCGCTGCAGCGCATCGCCAACGAGCTGGCCGACGCCGGCGGAATCGGCCAGAACCTCGCGCGTGTGCGGGCCGAACGCGGCCGTCTCGACGGCTCGGACATCGCCGAGCTCATCGGCGATGGCGACTTGGGCGCGCTCACGGCCCTCCGCCAGCTCGGCACCGTGATCGGCGAGGCCTGCGCCACCTTCGGCGCCGTGCTCGACCCGCAGATGTTCGTCATCGGCGGGGGAGTGGCCCAGGCCGGAGACCTCTTGCTCGACCCCATCCGACACGCCTATGAAGAAAACCTCTCGGCGCGCGGCTATCACCCCGAGCCGGAGTTTAGGATTGCGGAACTGGTCAACGACGCGGGTGTCGTGGGCGCAGCCGATCTGGCGCGGCATTTCGCCTCGCGCCTGCCCGCGGGTCCCTCAGCCCCGAGAAAGTAGTGGAACGCCGATGTTCTATTGGTTGATGAAGCAGGTGGTCGTCGGGCCCCTCGTCAAGGCGCTCTTCCGCGTGTGGGTCGTCGGCGAGGAGAACGTTCCGCGCCACGGTGCTGCCATCCTGGCGAGCAACCACCTGTCGTTCATCGATTCGGTGCTCCTGCCGCTCTACCTGCGCCGACGCATCGCCTTCCTGGCCAAGAGCGAGTACTTCAGCGGCCGCGGCCTCAAGGGGTGGGCCACCAAGACGTTCATGAGCGCGACGGGCCAGCTGCCCATCGACCGCTCGGGCGGCAAGGCATCCGAGGCATCGCTGCGCACGGGTCTCAAGGTGTTGTCGCGCGGATCGCTCCTCGGCATCTACCCCGAGGGCACGCGCAGCCCCGACGGCAAGATGTACCGCGGCCGCACGGGTGTGGCGCGCATGGTGCTCGAGGCCGGGGTCCCCATCATCCCCGTCGCCATGATCGACACCGAGAAGGCCATGCCCACCGGTCGCCGGTTGCCGCGCATCCGTCGCATGGGCATCATCATCGGTGAACCCCTCGACTTCTCGCGTTTCGAGGGCATGGAATCCGACCGCTTCATCCTGCGCTCGGTCACCGACGAGCTCATGTACGAGATGCAACGCCTCAGCCGCCAGGAATATCGGGATGTCTACGCCACGAGCGTCAAGGAGAAGGCCGCCGCCCTTTCGCGATAGGCTGAAGCACCGTGCCTCATGCCCCTGGTGTGAGGCATTTCCCTGCGAAAGAAATAGGAAAAACTGTGGTGAATCCGACTGAGCCGGTTGTGTTGGCAGACGAGTCCGTGATTGCCGGTTTGGACTATTGGCGTGAGCTCGAGATCAAGCAGCAGCCGCAGTGGCCCGACGCCGAGGCCGTGCAGAAGGCATCCGCTCAGATCGCCGCGTTCCCGCCCCTCGTCTTCGCGGGCGAGGTCGACCTGCTGCGCGAGCGCCTCGGCCGTGCCGCGGCCGGCGGAGCCTTCCTGCTGCAGGGGGGCGATTGCGCCGAGACGTTCGCCGGCGCGACGGCTGACCAGATCCGCAACCGGGTCAAGACCATCCTGCAGATGGCCGTCGTGCTCACCTACGGCGCCTCCATGCCCGTCATCAAGATGGGTCGCATGGCCGGCCAGTTCGCCAAACCGCGTTCGAGCGACACCGAGACGCGCGGCGGCGTCACGCTGCCCGCCTACCGTGGCGACATCGTCAACGGTTACGACTTCACGCCCGAATCGCGCCGCGCCGACCCGCAGCGCCTCGTCGAGGGCTACCACATGGCCGCCTCGACGCTGAACCTCATCCGGGCCTTCACGCAGGGCGGTTTCGCCGACCTGCGCGAGGTGCACAGCTGGAACAAGGGCTTCGCCTCGAATCCCGCCAACCAGATGTACGAGCAGCTGGCCAAGGACATCGACAAGGCCATCAAGTTCATGGAGGCGGCGGGCGCCGACTTCGACGAGCTCAAGCGCGTCGAGTTCTACACCGCGCACGAGGGCCTGCTCATGGACTACGAGCGCCCCATGACGCGCATCGACTCCCGCACGGGCACGCCCTACAACACGTCGGCCCACTTCATCTGGATCGGGGAGCGCACGCGCGATCTCGACGGCGCGCACGTCGACTTCCTGTCGCGGGTGCGCAACCCGATCGGCGTCAAGCTCGGCCCCAGCACCACGCCCGAGACCATGACGGCGCTGATCGAGAAGCTCGACCCCAACCGCGAGCCCGGGCGCCTGACGTTCATCACGCGCATGGGCGCGGGCAAGATCCGCGATGCCCTGCCACCCCTGCTCGAGGCCATCAAGAAGACCGACGCCACGCCGCTCTGGGTCACCGACCCGATGCACGGCAACGGTCTCACCACGCCCACGGGCTACAAGACGCGGCGTTTCGACGACGTCGTCGACGAGGTCAAGGGCTTCTTCGAGGCGCACCGCGCGGCCGGCACCCACCCGGGTGGCATCCACGTCGAGCTGACGGGCGACGATGTCACCGAGTGCCTCGGCGGTTCCGAGCACATCGACGAGGCGTCGCTGGCTACGCGCTACGAGTCGCTGTGCGACCCGCGCCTCAACCACATGCAGTCGCTCGAGCTGGCGTTCCTCGTGGCCGAGGAGCTCGCGAAGTAGCATCTGAACCAATGCAAGAAGGGCCCCGCTTTCGAGCGGGGCCCTTCTTGTTTGTCTGGCGGTTAGATGTTGGCCGTGATGGTGACGGTGCTGCCGCGCTTGATGGCGGTGCCGCCGGCCGGGTCGGAACCCGTGACCGTGAGGCCCGGCAGGTTCCAGGCGTTCTCGGGCACGATCGTCGTGACCTTGACGGTGAAGCCGAGCTGCTCGAGGGCCGCCTTGGCTTCGGCGATGTTCTTGCCGGCGAGGTCGGGAACCGTGACGACATCCGGCCCCTTCGACACGATGAGCGTGATCTGGCTGCCCTCGGTGATGGTCTGGTCGGCCGCGGGGGGAACGATTCCGATCACGTCGCCGGCCGCGACGGTGTCGCTGAACTGGCTCTGCTTCTTCTCGCCCACTCCGAGGTTGACGGTGGCGAGTGTCGTGGTGGCGTCCTCGAGCGTCTGGCCCGCGACATCCGGAATCGGGCCGGCCGACACGACGAGGTCAATCGTCTGGCCTTGCGCGGTGTCACCGCCCTGGGACATGTCACCGCCGTCGGACTGCCGCGACGCCGAGATGACGGTGTCGGCGGGCACATCGGCGACGAAGTTCTTGGTCACGGCGCCCAGGGTGAGCTTGTTCTGATCGAACTCGGCTTGCACGTCGGGTAGCGGTCGACCAGCGAGCACACCGAGCGTGACGGGCTGCGGTCCCTGCGACACGGTGAGTGTCACGGTGGTGCCGCGAGCCACGGATGCTCCGGCCCCGGGCTTCGCATCCATGACTGTTCCGGGCGCAACCTCGAGGCTGTAGACCTGCGCGTGTGCCGGGACCAGCTCGAGCTCCTCGAGTGCCGCGTCGGCATCCTCGACACTCGAACCGACGACGGTGGGGATGGCGACCTGGGCGCCGGGCCCGGCACCGAAGTAGAGACCCGTTCCCACCGCTCCCGCAGTGAGGAAGAGCACGAGCGCGAGCAGCCAGTAGCCACGTCGGCGACGGGCATTGCTCTGGCGGCCGAGCACGGTGGGCGCATCATCCGCATCGACGGGGCCCGTGGCGACGGCCTGCGAGGTGAGCACGCGCGTGAGCTCGGCCGGCGACTGCGATTCGAGTGGCGCGGGCATGAGCATGGTGGCGTGCGACGTGTTGGTGGCGGGCATGCCGAGAGTGTTCTCGACCTCGCGCAGGCGCTCGAGCAGTTCGCTGGCATCGGCGGGGCGCTCGTCGGGGTTGCGCTCGGTCGTCCACAGCACGAGGTCGTCGAATTCGTCGGGGATGCCGGGAACCAGTGCACTCGGGCGCGGAACCGACTCGTTGGCGTGCTGGTAGGCGATCTGCATGGGCTGCTCGCCCTTGTAGGGCTGCTCACCCGTGAGCATTTCATACATCATGATGCCGAGTGCGTAGATGTCGCTGCGCTTGTCGGCGATGCCGCGCGTGACGAGCTCGGGGGAGAGGTAGGCGATGGTGCCGAGCAGCGCCTGGCCGGTGGCCGTGTTGGCGCTGGCGGCGCGGGCGAGGCCGAAGTCGCCGATCTTGATGCGGCCATCGTCGGCGAGCAGCACGTTCTCGGGTTTGAGGTCGCGGTGCACGATGCCCGCGCGGTGAGCGGCGGCCAAACCGGTGACGACGGCATCCATGATGTCGACGACCTGGCGCGGGGTGAGCCGGCCGTGGTCGCGCAGCAGCTCACGCACGGTGATGCCGGGGAGGTGTTCCATGACCAGGTAGGTCATATCGGAGTCTTGACCCTGGTCGAAGACGCTCACGACGTGGGGGTTGGCCAGACGGGCCGCCGAACGGGCCTCTTGCACGAAACGTGACGTGAAGTTGGAGTCGTCGGACAGGTGCCCGTGCATGATCTTGATGGCCACCCGGCGCTCCAGGCGCAGGTCGGTGGCCAGGTAGACCGTCGCCATGCCGCCACGGGCGATACGCGAGCGAACCTCGTATCGATCGTCGATGAGACGCCCGATCATGGGGTCGGTCTGCTGGCTGGTGGTCACGAAGAGAGTCTATGGAGTGGCGTCACCGACGGCCTGGCAAAACACCGATGAGACACGCACCGGTTCGATATTCGTAACCGGATCGTAAGAAACCTCTAGCCGAGCTGCGCCAGCCACGAGCGGGCGGATGCTTCCCACTTGGCGTATTCGTCGGGGTGCGCCGACTTCTGCACGGCCTGTGCCGCCTGCGTCACCGAGAGATTCTCCCAGCCCGGAACGTCGAACAGACCCGAGGTGACGCCCTTATTTGGGTTCGTCTTTCCGCCGAAGAAGGCGAGGATGGCTCGCTGCCGGTCGCGCACCTGATCGGGCGTTCCCCATCCCTGGCTCGGCCTCTGCTGGAACAACCCGAGCGAATCGCGGTCGCCGTGGTCGATGTTGCGCATGCTCGACTCCTGCATGGCGGCGGCTAGCGCGATGACGATGGCCTGGTCGCTGGCGCCGATACTGCGGCCGGTGGCGATGATGAGGCGGGCGTTCTCGGTCATGGGGGCGTCGAGCGTGGCGATGACCTGCGGCGCGGGCTGCGGAGCCGGTGCGGGGGCCGGGGCCGGAGCCGGAGCGGTTGCCGGGGGAGCGGGCTGCGCGGCGGGCGGGGCCGGAGTTGTGGCGGCGGCCGTCTGCAGGCCCGGAAGCGCGATGGTCTGCCCCGGGTAGATGATGTCGCCGCCGTGCAGGCCGTTGGCGGCGAAGAGTGCCGCTGTCGTCACGCCGTGTGTCGCCGCGATGCCACTGAGGGTGTCACCGGAGACGACCGTGTACGACGCGGATGCCGACGGGGCCTGCCCGGAGGGCGCAGACGGGGCAGGGGCTGGCGCGGGCGTCGAGGGGCCCGCCGCTGCTGCGCGCAAGGTCAACTCTTGCCCGGGGAAGATCGTGCTCGACCAGCTCAGGCCGTTGAGTGCCAGAACGGATGCCGTCGCCACTCCGTGCTTCTGCGCGATATCCGACACGGTGTCGCCGCTCTGGACGGTGTAGGACGATGCGCCGGCGACCGAAGCGACCGAAGCGACCGAAGCGACCGAAGCGACCGAAGCGACCGAAGTGACCGACGTGACCGTGGCGACCGATGCGCCCGGAGCGACCGGGGTGGCCGAGGCGACCGAGGGAACGCCCCCTTCGGGATCGCCGCCGAAACCGAGTGTGGGCAGGGGACGGGTGCTCGAGATGTCGCCCCACGTCGGTGCGTCGGCCGCGTCGTGGGCCGTGGTATGAGCCGTGACATCCGCCCGGGCGGCAGCTGCTCGGCCCGTGCCCGTCGCGTCACCGGTACCGGTACCGGTACCGGAAGCGTCGTCGGGGATGCGATCGTCGGGTGCCGTGTGCGGAACGCCGTGCGCGGCCAGCGGCGCCGTGAGCGCGAGCCCGAGCATGATGCCGCCCGTGCTGGACAGAACCGCGCCCGTGTTGGACAGGGCGGCGGGGGTGGTCAGGGTGCGTCGGCGCATGATGTGCCCATCTTTCGTGACCCCCGTTTGAGTGACATTGCGTACCCACGGTGGCACAGTCGAGAGAACCTCGTCAACACGGGGTGGCCGGACGGCGGATGTCCCGGGGTGCACGATGCCGCGTCATCCGACGTCGTTTTGCCGGCCGCCTGCTTTTCCGAGTCCCGGGATCGTGGCAGACTCGGGGTGTGACTGATGCGTTTTCCCACCACGAGTGGCTCACCGTTCCTGACCTCGTCGAGCTGCTCGACCTCAGCCAGAGCCGGGTGCGCCGTCTGATCGAAGACAAGCACCTGCTCGCCGTGCGCCGCGACAACATCCTGAGCGTTCCCGCCGTGTTCCTGCGCGACAACGAGCCGCTGCAGGAATTGCGCGGAACCCTGTTCGTGCTCTCCGACTCGGGTTTCTCCGACGACGAGGCGATGGACTGGCTGCTCACCGAAGACGAGAGCCTCGGCGTCTCGCCCATCGAGGCGTTGCGTTCCGGCCGCAAGACCGAGGTCCGCCGCGTCGCTCAGGCGCTCGGCTAAACCACACTTCTCGGCGGGCTCGTCTCGCCGAGCGGCACACCCGCCGATGCGGCACGGCCGGACGCGCAGTGGTGCGAAGCGGTCGCCCGCAGAGCCGACTCGGCTGGATCTAGTAGTTACGTCGCGTGACGGTTTCGGCGAGTTCGCTCAAGCGCTCGATCGCTTCCGCTCCGAGGGGCGCTCCGTCGAGGGCTGCCCGCGCAACGCGCACGTTCTCGGCGATGATCTCCTCCGAGCGGTCGACCGCGCCGCTCTCGGTGATGGTCGCCTGCAGTGACGCGATCTGTTCGGGCTCGAGCGTCGGATCGCCCAGCAGCTCGTCGATCAGGTTCTTGGTCGGCGCGGGCACGGCTTCACGCGTGAGCGCGATGAGCACCGTGCGCTTGCCCTCGCGCAGGTCGTCGCCGCTCGGCTTGCCGGTGACCTTCTCGTCGCCGAAAACGCCGAGCAGGTCGTCGCGCAGCTGGAAGGCCACGCCGAGCGGAAGGCCGAAGGAGCGCAGCGCCTCGAGCTGATCATCGCTGCCGCCGGCGAGCAATGCGCCGAGAGCCAGCGGTGCCTCGATGCTGTATTTCGCCGATTTGAAGACGACCACGCGCTGGGCTCGCTCGCGGTGTTCGCTCTCGGGCCGGCTGCGCCACGCACGCTCCTCGAGGATGTCGAGGTATTGCCCGGCCGTCACTTCGGTGCGCATGCGCATGAACTCTGCACGCACCCGAATGGATGTCGCGCGATCGACCAGCGCCAGCGCCTCGTCGAGGATCTCATCGCTCCAGCCGAGCAGCAGATCGCCCAGCAGAATGGCGGATGCGCGGCCGTAGTCGTCGCCGTCGCCATCCCATCCGCCGTCGGTGTGCAACTTCTCGAAGCGACGGTGTGCGGCCGGGGCCCCGCGACGCGTATCGGAGTTGTCGATGATGTCATCGTGCACGAGCGCTGCCGCGTGGAAGATCTCGAGCGATGCCGCCAGTGTGACGACCGCCCTCAGCTCATCGGATGTCGGCTGCCCGACGTCGCCCGCGGCGCTGCGAACGCTCTGCCACCCCCAGTAGGAGAAGCTTGCCCGGAACCGCTTGCCACCGCTGAGAAACTCCCGAGAGAACGCGGAGAACGGAAGGAGGTCATCGCCGAGGTGAGCGAGAATTGACGCACGGGTTTCGAGGAATTCTTCGATCCGATCATTGACCAGTTCGGCAAGGTTTCGGCTTTCGGTCACAAGACCACCCTAGCGGGATGCCTGGCCTAGCCTAGGTGTCGATGGCGGGGTTAGAATTCGTGACATACATGCCCCGTGTTGAGCGAGTTGGAGGGTAAGACATGCCGCTTTCCGAGCAGGAGCAACGGCTCCTTGACGAGATGGAGCGCAACCTCTACCGCAACGATGCCGATTTCGTGTCGACCGCCGGAGATCAGCGCGGCCGCCCGAGCTACCGCAGCATCGCGATCGGTTCGGTCGTCGGCATCCTGGGCGTCGGCGCCCTCGTCACGGGCGTGGTTCTGCAGCAGCCCGTCGTGGGCATTATCGGCTTCGTCGTGATGTTCGCCGGCGTGATGATCGCCATCACGCCCCGCAAGCACCACGGCACGCTCACGGCTGAAGACGTTTTGAAAGAAGCGCAGCGCCCGTCCGCCTCGAAGAAGAAGGCCGCATCGGGTGGCACGTTCATGAATCGAATGAACAGCCGCTGGGATCGTCGCCAGGACGACCGCGGAGAATAGCCCCGGTCCCGGGGGCTGGCCAGCTTTCCCCGGTCGCATCCCGCTCCACACACTCAAGCAGTCGCACTTCGGTGCGGCTGCTTTTTTGTTGCCCGCCGGCGTACTCCGCCCGCGCTCTCCGCCCGCGCTCTCCGTCAGTGCTCTCTGCCAGCGCTCTGCGCAGGCGCTCCCCGCTGAAGCGACGCCGTTCTCCATTTTCCTCCCCGCCGCCGCGGACCTTTCCTCCACTCTGCGTGTCCTCGCGGGTCGCGCTGTCTAGCGCGCCACGAAACGGTCCCGAGCGCACCCCATTGCTCTCCCTGTCCCTCCACCCGCGCGTCGCCTGCAATGGCGCGGATTTATTCCCGATTCGGCCGAGAAAAGAGGTGGATGTCATAGGTTTGTGGTGCGAAGTGGAGTAAAGTGGAGACATCCCGAAAGTTGGCCGGAACGAGAAGGGGGATGACACGTGTTTCTTGGCACCTACGCCCCCAAGCTCGACGAGAAGGGACGCATCATCCTGCCGGCCAAGTTTCGCGACGAGCTCGCCGGGGGAGTGGTGATGACGCGGGGCCAAGAGCACTGCATCTACGTCTTCTCCACCCGCGAGTTCGAAGAACTGCACACGAAGATCCGTCAGGCGCCCGTCACCTCGAAACAGGCGCGCGACTACCTGCGTGTGTTCCTGTCCGGCGCCAGCGCCGAGACGCCCGATAAGCAGCACCGCGTCACGGTCCCCGCATCCCTGCGTGCCTACGCCGGCCTCAGCCGCGACCTCACGGTCATCGGCGCCGGCAGCCGCGCCGAGATCTGGGACACCGAAGCGTGGGAGGCCTACCTGGCCGAACAAGAAGCAGCATTCGCCGACACCGCCGAGGAGGTGATTCCGGGACTTTTCTAGTCCCTGCGTTCTGACTCCCAGCCGTCCACTCCCTGGCATACTTCCCCGTTGCCAGGTCGGGTCGGATGGGGATCAGAGTCCAGGGGCCACCCGGTTCATATGGCCCTGAACGACATCCACACCCCGGTTCTGCTCGAGCGTTGCGTCGAGCTGCTGGCACCCGCCCTCGCGGCCGACGGTGCCGTGCTGGTCGACTGCACGCTCGGCATGGGCGGCCATGCCGAGGCGTTCCTCGAGCGTTTTCCGAACATCACGCTCGTGGGTCTCGACCGCGACCTCGATGCCCTCGCCATCTCGCGTGAGCGCCTCGCCCGTTTCGGCGATCGCGTCAAGCTCGTGCACACCGTCTACGACGGCATCGACGAAGCACTCGAGGGTCTCGGCATTCCCGAGGTGCACGGCATCCTGTTCGACCTCGGCGTCTCGTCGCTGCAGCTCGACGAGGCCGAGCGCGGCTTCGCCTACTCCAAAGACGCACCGCTCGACATGCGCATGGATGCCACGAGCGAGCTCACGGCCGAGACGGTCATCGCCACCTACACCGAGCACGAGCTGCGCAACATCTTCCAGAAATACGGCGAAGAGAAGCTTGCGCAACGCTACGCCCGCAAGATCGTCGAGGCTCGCGACGCCCGCCCCATCACCCGGTCGGCCGAACTCGTCGAGATCATCCAGGCGGCCACCCCCGCGGCCGTGCAGCGCGCCGGCCACCCCGCCAAACGCGTCTTCCAGGCCCTGCGCATCGAGGTCAACCAAGAACTCTCGGTGCTCGAAGACGCCATCCCGCGCGCCCTCGACTCGCTCGCAGTCGGCGGCCGCATCGTCGTGCTGGCTTACCAGTCCCTCGAAGACCGCATCGTCAAGAAGGACTTCCAGAAGGTCATCGCGTCGACGGCCCCCGCGGGCCTACCCGTCGAGCTGCCCGAACACGCCCCCCTCTTCCGCGCCCTGGTCAAGGGTGCCGAACTCGCCTCCGACGACGAAAAAGCTGAGAACCCCCGCGCCACCCCGGTGCGACTGCGGGCCATCGAGCGCGTGAGAAAAGGAACCCGATGAGCGCCCAGACCGCCTATGACCTGCCGCTGACCGCATCGGCACTGCCCGCACCGTCGTCGCCCACGCAGCCGGGCCGCAAGAAGGCCCCTTACATCGAGGCCGTTCCCAAGGACGCGCGCCGCGCGCGGCCCAAGACGGCCTACGCGCTCGTCACGGTCGGCGGCGTGCTCGTCGTCGTCATCGCGCAGCTGCTGCTCGGTGTGGGGCTCAGCCAGGGCGCCTACGAGATCTCGTCGCTGCAGGCATCCGAGCGGTCGTTGGGGCTGCAGCTGCAGACGGTGTCGAACGACGTGAAAGAGATCTCGTCTCCGCAATACCTCGCCGCCAACGCCGAATCGCTCGGCATGGTCATCAACGGCACGCCCGCCTACCTGCGCCTGAGTGACGGCTCGGTCACCGGCAACGCCACCGCCGCCACGACCGACACGCCGGTTCCCCTGATCTCGTCCAGCGCCATTCCCAACTCGCTGATCGCCGGAGACCCGCTCGCCGTCGCGCCCGACGCCACGGTCGGCGACCCCGACGCAACCGCCGAGGGCGCGCCTACCGATGAAGCCGCGCCGCCGACCGTATCGTTGGAGAACGGTCTGCCGTCCCCGAGCACTCACTAGCCCGGGGCGCGCTTCCGCCCCGGTGAACGCCCCGCGATCACCGAGACAGAGAGCGTCGCGACGGGTGCAGCCCGACCAGGCGCTGACAGACCGGATGCCGAGAGGCGTCAGCCGAGAACCCGAGCAGAGAAGGACGAAGCGTGGCCTCACACACCGTCTCGACCAAGCGGCGCATCGTCTTCGCCGTCGCAGCCGTCATCGTGGTGGTGGCCGTCTTCGTCGTCCGACTCGTCGACATCCAGCTCGTGCGCGCCGACGCACTGGTGTCCGACTCGCTGACGAAGACCACCGCCAACGGCACCATCTACGCGCCGCGCGGCGAGATCCTCGACACCAACGGCAACATCCTCGCCAGCACGGTCGCGCTGTTCGACATCACGACATCGCCCCGCGACGTCAAAGAATTCGACCGCACCGTCGACGGCAAGAAGCAAGAGGTCACGGTCGAGCAGGCCCTCACCGAGGTGGGCGCCATCACCGGGCAATCCGCCTCCGACCTGCAGAAGATCATCGACGATGCCCTCGCCGCCGATTCCGCGTCCAACTACGCGCTCCTCATCAAATCGCAGAGCGCCGACAGCTACCAGAAGATCCGCGACCTCAACATCCCGTGGATCTACACCGAGCAGAACCCCGGCCGCACCTACCCCAACGGGTCCGTCGCGGGCAACGTCATCGGGTTCGTCGGCAGCGATCAGAAGGGTCTCGCCGGCATCGAGCTGCAGCAAAACGCCTGCCTCACGGGCGAGAACGGCACGCAGAGCTACCAGCGCTCGAAAGACGGTGTGGCCCTGCCCGGCACCACCGAGGTGACGACGGCCGCCAAAGAGGGCGGCAACGTGAAGCTCACGATCGACGCGGACCTGAACTGGTACATGCAGCAGCTCGTGGCCTCGCAGATCGCCGCGACGGGCGCGACCTCGGGAACGGTCATGGTCACCGAGGTCAAGACGGGCAAGATCCGTGCGCTGGCCGAATGGCCGAGCGTCGACCCCAACGACATCAACGCGACCGCCCCCGAAGACCGCGGCTCGAAAGCCTTCACGGCGCCCTTCGAGCCCGGGTCGATCTTCAAGCCACTGACCGCGGCATCCCTCATCGACGCGGGGCTCGCCACGCCCACCTCGCAGGTGCTCGCCGAATACCGCTACAAGCCTGAAAACGGCGCCAGCATCAAAGACGCCCTGCCGCACGACCCCGAGCGCCTCACCCTGACGGGCGTGCTGCAGCAGTCGTCCAACACGGGTCTGAGCAAGCTCGGCGAGAAGATGAGCGCGCAAGACCGTTACAACTACCTGAAGAAGTTCGGCATCGGCGATGCGTCGGCCATCGGGTTCCCCGGCGAAGACTCCGGCATCCTGCACCCGTGGGAGAAATGGGACAACCAGACCGATTACGTCACCATGTTCGGCCAGGGCGTCGCCGTCACCGCCATCCAGATGGCCAACGCCTACCAGGCGATCGCCAACGGGGGAGTCGAACTGCCCATGCAGCTCGTCGAGGGGTGCGAATACTCCGACGGGACGACGACGGAAGTGCCCGCCGCATCCAGCGGAAAACGGGTCATCAGCGAGGAAGCCTCTAAAGAGGTCCTCGGAATGATGGAAACCGTGGTCACGAACGGGTTCCTGGCGAAAGACCTCACGATGCCCGGTTACCGCGTAGCAGCAAAATCGGGCACCGCAGAACAGTCCGACGGCGCGGGTAAACTGAAGAAAACCTATGTCGCCTCGATGGCCGGAACCGTTCCGGCAGAAGACCCCCAATACGTGATCACCGTGCACCTGAAAGACCCGCTCACCCTCATGTCGTCGGCAGCGGCGGCACCGGTCTTCAAACAGGCCGTCACGCAAGTGATCAAACGCTACGGAATTCCGCCCTCCACGGGCACGCCGGCGAACTACCCCGGCGAATACTGAGTCATGACAACGCCTGTTTCGCTCGACCCTGCAGCGAGTGAAACGGGCGTTGCCGTGCGCACCGCATCACGCACCGCATCACACTGGCCCGCACACCGACCGGCCAAGAACTGAGAACTGATGATTGAACTGACACTCCGAGAGATCGCCGACATCACGGGCGGCACGCTCGCGACCCGCGAGGCGGGCCTCACGGCCGACAGCACCGTGTCCGGCCTCGTCGACACCGATTCCCGGGAGATCGCGCCCGGCGGCATCTTCGTCGCCAAACCCGGCGAAGAGACCGACGGCCACCTGTTCGTCGGCAAAGCCGTCGAGAACGGCGCCGTGCTCGCGCTCGTCGAGCACGAGGTCGACGAGAACGTCGCCCAGATCGTCGTCGACGACGTCGTCGAAGCGCTCGGAACGCTGGCCCGCGCCGTGGTCGACCGCGTGCGCGCCGGGGGAGACCTGCGCGTCGTCGGCATCACGGGCTCCAACGGCAAGACCACGACCAAGAACATGCTGCGCGCCATCCTCGAGCCCCAGGGCGAGACCGTGGCCCCGCGCGGCTCCTTCAACAACGAGGTGGGCGCACCGCTCACCATGCTCCGGCTCACGCCCTCCACGCGCTACCTCGTCGCCGAGATGGGTGCCAGCAAGCAGGGCGACATCACGCGGCTCGTGGTCATGGCGCATCCCGAGATCGGTGTCGTGCTGAAGGTCGGCCTGGCCCACGCCGGCGGCTTCGGCGGCATCGAGGCCACGCAGAAGGCCAAGAGCGAGATGGTGACCGACCTGCCCGAGACGGGCGTCGCCGTGCTCAACGCCGACGACCACCGCGTGCGACAGATGGCGGATGTCACGCCCGCGCGCGTGCTCTGGTTCGGCCAAGAAGACTCGGCCGACGTGCGCGCCACCGACATCGTCTCGTCGCGCACCGGCACCACCTTCGTCGTCACCATCCCCGGTGGCGAGAGCCGCACGGTGCACCTCAAGGTGCTCGGCGAACACCACGTCATGAACGCGCTGGCCGCGCTGGCCGTCGCCACGACGCTGGGCGTGCCGCTGGGCGAAGCCGTCACCGCGCTCGAGGGCGTCGCCCGCGCCGAACGCTGGCGCATGGAGGTGCTCGGCGGCCGCGATGACGTCACCATAATCAACGACGCCTACAACGCCAGCCCCGACTCCATGTCGGCGGCCATCAAGACGCTCGCCCAGATCAGTCCCGAGGGGTCCCGCACGGTCGCCGTGCTGGGCGCCATGTCCGAACTCGGCGAGTTCGCGGGCGAAGAACACGACCGCATCGGCCTGCAGCTCGTACGCCTCAACATCTCGCAGCTCGTGGTCGTGGGCGCCGAAGCCCGGCGCATGCACATCACCGCGATCAACGAGGGGTCGTGGGACGGCGAGTCGGTATACTTCGAAACGCAAGACGAGGCCTACGACTATCTGGCAACGGAGCTCCGAGCGGGCGACACCGTTCTGGTGAAATCGTCCAATTCCGCGAAGCTCCGCTTTCTCGGTGACCGGTTGGGAGAACTGTTCGCGTGGTAGCCCTTCTGACCGCCGCCGCTCTGTCGATGGCCTTCTCGCTCTTCCTCACGCCCGTCTTCGTGCGGCTGTTCCGCAAGCTCAAGTGGGGCCAGTTCATCCGTGACGATGGCCCGCAGTCGCATCACGCCAAGCGCGGCACCGCCACCATGGGCGGCATCGTCATCATCGTGGGCACGCTCTTCGGCTACTTCGTCGCCATGCTCATCACGGGCGATCGCATCACCATGTCGGCGCTCCTCGTGCTCTTCATGATGGTCGGGCTCGGCGTCGTCGGCTTCATCGACGACTTCATGAAAACGCGCAAACAGCGCAGCCTGGGTCTCGGCGGCTGGGCCAAGGTGCTCGGCCAGGTCATCGTCGCCACGGCGTTCGCCATCATGGCCATGAACTTCCCCAACCAGGCCGGCATCACGCCCGCGTCGACGGCCATCTCGTTCACGCGCGACCTGCCAATCAACTTCTTGCTGATCGCCCCCGCCATTCCGCTGATCGGCGTCATTCTCTACCTCATCTGGACGAGCTTCCTGGTGGCCGCGGCTTCCAACGGCGTCAACGTGACCGACGGTCTCGACGGCCTGGCGACGGGCGCGTCCATCCTGGCCATCGGCTCCTACGTCATCATCGGTTTCTGGCAGTCGAACCAGTCGTGCTTCAGCCCGAACCTCGCCGAGGCCGTGCGCTACAAGTGCTACGACGTGCGTGACCCGCTCGACCTCGCCATCGTGGCCGCCGCCATCTCGGGTGCGCTCATCGGGTTCCTCTGGTGGAACACGTCGCCCGCCCAGATCTTCCTCGGCGACACCGGTTCGCTCGCGCTCGGCGGCGCCCTGGCCGCCCTCGCGATCCTCACGCACACCGAGCTGCTCCTCGTCTTCATCGGTGGCCTCTTCGTCATCGAGACCGGCTCGGTCATCGTGCAACGCGCCTACTTCAAGATCACCCACGGCAAGCGCATCTTCCGCATGAGCCCCATCCACCACCACTTCGAATTGAAGGGATGGGCCGAGGTCACGGTCGTCGTGCGCTTCTGGATCGTCGGCGGCCTGTTCGTCGCCGCTGGCGTCGGAACCTTCTACCTGGAATGGATCACCCGCTAGTGCCGCAGCAGAATCGCCTCGACGGCCTCACGAGTTGGCACGCCGACTGGAAGGGCCTGAAAGTGGCCGTTCTGGGCCTCGGCGTGACGGGCTTCTCGGTGGCCGACACGCTCACCGAACTGGGGGCGGATGTCCTCGTCCTCGCGTCGAATGTGGCCGACGAGCGCGCGCAGCTGATCCCCGTCATCGGTGCCCGCCTCGTGCAGGCGTCCCTCGACGAGGTGCCGGCCGAGCTTGCCGACCAGCAGCCCGATGTCATCGTCGTGTCGCCGGGCTTCGTGCCCACGCATCCGATTCTCGTGTGGGCCGCTGAGCAGGGCGTCGCCGTGTGGGGCGACGTCGAGCTGGCCTGGCGTGTGCGCGACAAGGTGGGCACGCCCGCCGAGTGGATCCTCGTCACGGGCACCAACGGCAAGACCACGACCGTGCAGCTCACGGCCACCATGCTGGCCGCGGCCGGCCTGCGCGTCGCTCCGTGCGGCAACATCGGCGTGCCCGTTCTCGACGCCGTGCGCGACCCCGCGGGCTTCGACGTCTTCGTCGTCGAACTCTCGAGCTATCAGCTGCACTACCTCAGCGCGCAGACGGGGCCCGACCCGGTCACGCCGTTCTCGGCCGTGTGCCTCAACATCGCCGACGATCACATCGACTGGCACGGCTCGCTCGAGGCCTACGTCGCCGCCAAGGCGCACGTCTACGACCGCACGCGCGTCGCCTGCGTCTACAACAAGGCCGACGAGCGCACGATGCGCATGGTGCAAGAGGCCGAGGTCACCGACGGTGCCCGCGCCATCGGTTTCGACCTGGGCGTCCCCGGCCCGAGCGACTTCGGCGTGGTCGACGGCATCCTGTGTGACCGCGCGTTCCTCGACGAACGCCACTCCTCGGCGCTCGAACTGACCACGGTCGACGAACTGCACGAGCTCGGCCTCGCGGCGCCGCACATCGTGCAGAACGTGCTCGCCGCCGCGGCCCTCGCGCGCTCCTACGGCGTCACGCCTGAACAGGTCCGCCTGGCGCTGCAGGGCTTCGCGCTCGACGCCCACCGCATCGAGGTCATCGCGAGCGTCGGCGAAATCACGTGGGTCGACGACTCGAAGGCCACCAACCCGCACGCCGCCAACGCGTCGCTCGCGTCATACCCCTCGGTCGTCTGGGTGGTCGGCGGGCTGCTGAAGGGTGTGCAGATCGACGAGATCGTGCGCCGGCACGCCGACCGTGTGCGCGGTGTCGTCATCATCGGCGTCGACCGCCAGCCGATCCTCGAGGCATTCGGGCGACACGCGCCCCAGGTGCCGCTGTTCGAGGTCGAGACATCCGACACTGAACAGGTGATGAGCGCGGCCGTCGATTTCGCGGCCGGCATCGCCGAACCGGGCGATGTGGTCTTGCTCGCTCCCGCGGCGGCATCGATGGACCAGTTCGCCAACTACGCAGAACGCGGCCACAAGTTCCAGCAGGCCGTGCGCACCTATCTGGGAGGTCAGGCAGATGAGCGCTCCACCGACCGACCGACCGACGACCGCTGAGCACAGCTCCGGCTCGAAGGCCACCCGCATTTCGCTCGGGCGCATCTTCACGCCGGAGTCGAGCAACTACTACCTGCTTCTCGGCACGACGGTCTTTCTCGTGCTCATCGGCCTCGTCATGGTGCTGTCGGCCTCGTCGGTCGACTCGTTCCTCGACGACTCGGGCTTCTTCGGCGGCTTCTGGAAGCAGGCGACGTATGCCGTGATCGGCATCCCGCTCATGCTCGTCATCAGCCGCATCCCCGCGACCTTCTGGAAGCGTTGGGCGTGGGTCGTCCTCGGCGGTGCGCTGCTGCTGCAGGCGCTCGTCTTCACGCCGCTCGGATTCGCGGTCGGTGGAAACCTGAACTGGATCGCCATCGGGCCCATCTCGGGTCAGCCCTCCGAGCTTCTGAAGCTCGCCCTGGCCATTTGGCTGGGCGCTGTGCTCGGCCGCAAGATCGCGCTGCTCGGCGACTGGAAGCACGCGCTCATCCCCGCCGTTCCCGTCGCCGTAATAGCGCTCGGCCTCGTGCTGCTCGGGCACGACCTCGGCACCGTCATGATCATGGGCATGGTCGTGATCGGCGCGCTCTACTTCGCCAACCTCAAGCTGCGCTACCTCTCGCTGCCGTTCATCCTCGGCATCGTCGTCTTCCTGGGGTTCGCGATCACGAGCCCCAACCGGATGGCGCGCATCACGTCGTTCCTCGACGAGGACTGCGTCGACTACGAGAACCTGTGCTGGCAACCGCTGCACGGCACCTGGGCGCTGGCCAACGGCGGCCTCTTCGGCCTCGGCCTCGGCAACTCGCGTGAGAAGTACTCCTGGTTGCCCGCGGCATCCAACGACTACATCTTCGCCATCATCGGTGAAGAACTCGGCCTCATCGGCGCCGTCGTCGTTCTGCTGCTCTTCGTCCTGTTGGCCGTGGCGTTCGTGCGCATCATCCGCTCGAGCACCGACCCCTTCGCCCGCATCACCACGGGCGCCATCATGGTGTGGGTCATCGGCCAGGCCTTCGTGAACATCGCCGTCGTGCTGCGCCTGCTGCCGACTCTCGGCGTCCCCCTTCCCCTGATATCCGCCGGAGGCACAGCCCTGCTGACCTCCCTGGTGTCGATCGGTATCGTCCTCTCGTTCGCCCGCACATCGGGCCGCGAGAAGGCGACGGGCCTCAGGGCCCCCGCGTTCGGCACCCCCACCCGAGGAATTCGATGACCACCTATCTGCTCGCCGGCGGAGGCACCGCCGGACATGTGAACCCCCTGCTGGCGGTCGCCGACACTATCCGCGAGAACGAACCGGATGCCGAGATCGTCGTGCTCGGAACGAAGGAGGGCCTCGAGGCCCGGCTCGTGCCCGCGCGCGGCTATGAGCTGTCGACCATCGAGCGCCTGCCGTTCCCGCGCAAGCCCAGCAAGAGCGCCATCACGTTCGGGTCGCGTTTTCGCAAGGCCGTCAACGATGTCGTCGCCCTGATCGCCGACTGCAAAGTCGACGTCGTGGTGGGTTTCGGCGGGTATGCCTCGGCCCCGGCCTATCTAGCGGCGCGACGCAGCAAGGTTCCCCTCGTCATCCACGAGGCCAACGCCAAGGCCGGTTTGGCCAACAAACTCGGTGCTCGATACACCCCCTTCGTCGGCGTGGCCTTCCACGGCACCAAGCTGCGCGGCGGCCGTTTCGTCGGCATGCCCCTGCGCCCCGAGATCGAACGCCTCGATCGGGATGCCGCCCGGGCCGAGGCCCGCGATCTCTTCGGCCTCGACGCCGATCGCCCGACGCTGCTTGCGACCGGCGGCTCGTCGGGCGCCCGTCGCCTCAACAACACCATCTTCGAGTCGCGCGACGACATCGTCGCGGCCGGCTGGCAGATCCTGCACATCGTCGGTCGCAACTTCGACCAGACCGACCCCGGCGAGAAGCACTACCGCCTGCTCGACTACTGCGACCGCATGGAACTGGCCCTCGGAGTCGCCGACGCGGCCGTCTCGCGCGCGGGCTCGGGCACGGTCTCCGAACTCTCGGCACTCGGCGTCCCCGCCGTCTACGTCCCCTACCCCGTCGGCAACGGCGAGCAGCGGTTCAACGCCGCCGACTCGGTGCGCGCCGGGGGAGCGATCCTGGTGCTCGACGCCCAATTCACCCCGTCGTGGGTGCGTTCCGACCTCATCCCGCTGCTCACCGACACCGTTCGGCTGCACGATATGGCCATCCAGGCGCGCTCGATGGGCACGCCGCAGGGCTCGCAGCGCATGTACGAACTGATCCGGGAAGCGCTGAACTAGCCTCCCCGGCCACCCAGCCCGATGGGTTATAACTGAATCGGCCTTCAGGGCCACCGATTTCGAAAAGAGTGCGAACCCGTGACGATCAAACCTGACTTCTCCGTGGCGATTCCCGAAAACCTGGGCCGCCTGCACTTCGTGGGCATCGGCGGTTCGGGCATGAGCGGTATCGCGCGCCTGTTCGCGAACGCCGGTTACACCGTCACCGGGTCGGATGTGCGCGAATCGGGTGCCGTCGACGCCATGCGTGCTCTCGGCATCCCCGTCGCCATCGGCCACGATGCCGCCAACGTAGGTGACGCCGACACGCTCGTCGTGACGGGCGCCCTGTGGGAAGAGAACCCCGAATACCAGCTGGCGCTCTCGCTCGGGTTGCCCGTTCTGCACCGCTCGCAGGCCCTCGCCTGGCTCATCAACCAGCAGCGTCTCGTTGCCGTCGCGGGTGCGCACGGCAAGACCACGTCGACGGGCATGATCGTCACCGGCCTACTGGGCCTCGGCGAGGACCCGAGCTTCGTCAACGGCGGCGTCATCGAGTCGCTGGGTGTCTCGAGCGCGCACGGCGAGGGCGATCTCTTCGTGGTCGAGGCAGACGAATCGGATGGTTCGTTCCTGCTCTACGACACCGCCGTCACGCTCATCACCAACGTCGACCCCGACCACCTCGACCACTACGGTTCGCTCGAGGCCTTCGAGCAGGCGTTCGTCGACTTCGCGCAGAAGTCATCCGAGTTCGTCGTCATCTCGGCCGACGACCCCGGCGCGGTGCGCGTGACCTCGAAGCTCGAGGGCAAACGCGTCATCACGTTCGGCGAGAGCCCCGACGCCGATGTGCGCGTGCACTCGATCACGACCGAAGGCCCCGTGTCGTTCATCGTGTCGTTCGAGGGCCAGGACAACGGCGCCACGCTGACGGTGCCCGGGCGCCACAACGCCCTGAACGCGGCCGGCGCCTTCGCCGTGCTGGTCGGGCTCGGCTTCGGTGCGAGCGAGTCACTGCGCGCCATCGCCCAGTTCGGCGGCACCGAGCGCCGCTTCGAGCTGCACGGAACCATCGACGGCGTGAGCGTCTATGACGATTACGCGCACCACCCCACCGAGGTCGCCGCGGCGCTGTCTGCCGCCCGCACGGTCGTGGGCGAGGGGCGCATCATCGCCGTGCACCAGCCGCACCTCTACAGCCGCACGCGCCTGTTTGCGCGCGAGTTCGCCGAAACCCTCGAGCGCTACGCCGACCAGACGGTCGTGCTCGACGTCTACGGCGCGCGCGAAGACCCCGAGCCGGGTGTCACGGGCGCTCTCGTGAGCGAGAAGTTCTCCGACCCGTCGAAGGTCGCGTTCATCGCCGACTGGCAGCAGGCGGCCGACTACACGGCATCGATCGCGCGCGAAGGAGACTTCGTCATCACCCTCGGCTGCGGTGACGTGTATCGCATCGTGCCGCAGCTGCTCGGGTCGCTCACCGACCACCGCGGCTGAGGCATCCGATGAAACGACCGTCAGGTTTCACACCACCGCCTGAGGGCCGCCGACCCGCGCGCGGTTCTGCGGCGAACGGTGCGGAAGACGCGACGCCCGACGCCTCCGAAGCGGGCTCGCCGCGCCGCTCGACGTCCGACGCCCCGCGCGCGACGCCCCGCGCGGGCTCGGGCTCGGGCTCGGGAAAGTCGTCGCGTGGGGACAGCCCTTCCGCGGGCGATAAGAAGTCCCGTGGGGCCGAAGTATCGTCCAGCCCACACTCCACGCCCGCCGGTGCGCGTGGGAAGAAGGCCGGTTCGTCCGCATCCTCGGCGGGCACGCGCACGCCGCAGCCCCGAGACGACGACGCCCGGGCATCCTCGGGTTTCCTCCCGAGCGTTCGGCAGGCCCGTCGCGAACGCAAACGCGTCGAACGCGCCGAGGTCAAACGCTTCACGGCCCGCTCGCGTCGCCGCCGCCGCACCTGGTTGATCGCGGGTGGCTCGGTCGTCGGCATCGGCGTGCTCGCGGCCGCTCTGGCCTTCAGTCCCATCCTCTCGGTGCGCACAATCGAGGTGGATGGCGCCATGCGCGTCTCCTCCGACGCCGTCGTCCAGGGCCTGCAGCCCATCGTCGGTTCGCCGTTCCCCCTGATCGACGAGAGCGCGATCAAGGCCGAGCTCGTGAAGTATCCGCTCATCGAGTCCTACTCGGTCGAGAGTCGCCCGCCCGACACCCTCGTCGTCAAGCTCGTCGAGCGCACTCCGGTCGGCGTCATCGACACGGGGGAGGGCTTCACGGTCGTCGACGCGGCGGGCGTCGTGATCGAGGCATCCAACACGCAGCCGACGGGTTACCCGCTTATCGAGGTGCCCGACGGCGTCTCGAGCGAGGGCTTCCAGTCGGCCGCGGGCGTCCTGCGCGCCATGCCCGACGAGCTGCGCCAGAAGGTAGCCTCGGTCACCGCCAAGACGCACGACGACGTCACGCTGAAACTCCGCGACACCGACGCGACGGTGCTCTGGGGCAGCGCGGATGACGGCGCGTTCAAGACCCTGGCACTCGAACGTCTCATGGCGGCAACCGATCCGGCTACGGTCGCGCAGTACGACGTGTCGTCGCGCAAAACCGTCGTCGTGCGCCAGCAACCCTAATTTCTGCTCGGATATTCGCGACACGCGGCGCGGCGGTCGAGGTCGGGTGGCCTCTCGCCATAACGTTCAGATCAGGAATTGCATACTCAGCATAACTTTAAGCCTTAACTTGAGGTTGAAAGTTCGCATCGGAGGCCGGACGTGACAAACAACCAGAACTACCTTGCCGTGATCAAGGTCGTCGGCATCGGCGGTGGCGGCGTCAACGCTGTCAACCGCATGATCGAGCTCGGCCTCCGCGGGGTCGAATTCATCTCGATCAACACCGACGCCCAGGCGCTCTTGATGTCGGATGCCGACGTCAAGCTCGACGTGGGACGCGAGATCACCCGCGGCCTCGGTGCCGGCGCCGACCCCGAGGTGGGTCGCCGCGCTGCCGAGGACCACGCCGAAGAAATCGAAGAAGCCCTCGCCGGCGCCGACATGGTGTTCGTCACCGCCGGTGAAGGTGGCGGAACGGGAACGGGTGGCGCACCCGTCGTCGCGCGCATCGCCAAGTCGATCGGCGCCCTCACCATCGGTGTCGTCACGAAGCCCTTCGGCTTCGAGGGTCGCCGCCGCCAGGCGCAGGCCGAGCTGGGCGTCGCCAAGCTCAAAGAAGAAGTCGACACGCTCATCGTCGTGCCGAACGACCGCCTGCTCGAGATCAGCGACCGCGGCATCAGCATGCTCGAGGCCTTCTCCACGGCCGACCAGGTGCTGCTCGCCGGTGTGCAGGGCATCACCGACCTGATCACCACCCCCGGCCTCATCAACCTCGACTTCGCCGACGTCAAGAGCGTCATGCAGGGTGCCGGTAGCGCCCTCATGGGTATCGGTTCGTCGCGTGGAGCCGACCGTGCCATCAAGGCCGCCGAACTGGCCGTCGCGTCACCGTTGCTCGAAGCATCCATCGAGGGTGCGCACGGTGTGCTGCTGTCGATCCAGGGTGGATCGAACCTCGGTATCTTCGAGATCAACGACGCCGCGCGTCTCGTGCAAGAGGCCGTCCACGCCGAGGCGAACATCATCTTCGGTGCCGTCATCGACGACACCCTGGGCGACGAGGTGCGCGTCACGGTCATCGCCGCCGGTTTTGACGGAGGCGAGCCGCCGTCGCGCGACGCCATCGCCAACCGCGACGCCGTCATCGGAACGGGTGGCGTCGTCACCGCCAAGAACGATTCCCCCGAATCGGTCCAGGCTCCTGCCGCGGCTCCCATCGCCCCGGCCACGCCCGCGCCGGCCGCCGAGAAGAACGACACCTGGTCCATCTCTGAGGAGCGTCACTCCGTGCCGACCCCCGCCGTCGACCCGGCGTTCTCTGACGAGGACGAGCTCGACATCCCCGACTTCCTGAAGTAGCAATGGGCTCCACCGGGACCGTGCCCTCCGAGCACGGCCTCGCGGACCGACTGGCCGCCGTCTCTGCCTCCGTGGCCGAGGCGGCGGCCAGTGCCGGTAGAGACGCGAGCGAGATCACGACGATCGTCGTCACCAAGTTCCACCCCGCGAGCCTCGTTCGCGAGCTCTATGCCCTCGGCGTGCGTGACATGGGGGAGAACCGCCATCAGGAGGCTCGAGCGAAGGCCGCCGAGCTCGACGACCTCCCCGACCTGCGCTGGCACTTCGTCGGGCAGTTGCAGAGCAACAAGGCGCGTCAGGCCAGGCGTTATGCGCACGCCATCCATTCGCTCGATCGCCTGAGCCTCGTGGATGCTCTCGCGGCCGCTCCCGGGGACGACGACGTCCAGGCATCCATCGTCGACGGTTTCGTGCAGGTCGCCCTCTCCGAGAGCGACACGCGCGGCGGCGTGCAACCCGACGCCGTCGAGGCCCTGGTCGAGCGCGTACTCGCGGGCGACGGCATCCGACTGCGCGGTGTGATGGCCGTCGCACCCCTCGGCGAAGAACCCCGGGCCGCCTTCGCTCGCCTGCGCGCCATCTCAGAACGCGTGCGAGCCATCGATCCGGGTGCCGACCGCATCTCGGCCGGAATGTCAGGCGATTTCACAGCCGCGCTGAAAGAGGGCGCGACACACCTACGAATCGGCACCGCAATCACGGGTAACAGACCCGCGACCGGTTAATGTCGAAGAGGAAGAACCGCACAAACGGAGGTAGCGATGTCCAACCCGCTGAAGAAGACAATGGTTTATCTTGGCCTCGCCGACGAGGACCTTGAGTACGAGCAGCAGCAGCAGAACGAGGCGCCCCAGAAGGCCGCCCCGCGCGCCGAGAGCGCCGCTCCTCAGGCCGCCCCGACCCCCACGCGCGCCCCGGTAACGCCGCTGCGCCGCCCCACGGAGGTCAAGCAGGCCGCACCCGCCGAGCTCAACGAGATCCTCACGGTGCACCCCAAGCAGTACAAGGACGCGCAGATCATCGCCGAGACCTTCCGCGAGGGCGTGCCCGTCATCATCAACCTCTCGCAGATGTCCGAGGGCGACGCTCGTCGCCTGATCGACTTCGCTAGCGGCCTCTCTCAGGGCCTGCAGGGAAAGATCGAGCGCGTCACCAGCAAGGTCTTCCTGCTGTCGCCCTCGCACGTCGCCGTGCTCGGCGACACGGTCGCTCAGCCCGTCGAGGGCGAGTCGACCTTCTTCGCTCGGCAATAATTAACGGGTGAGCACAACCTTCGCCATCATCGGCGGCATCCTTTACTTCCTGCTTCTGCTGTACTTCTTCGCGATGTGGGGCCGTTTCGGTCTCGACCTCGCGCGGAGCTTCAAGCCGAGCTGGCGCCCCCGCGGCGCCGGCTTGGTGGCAGCCGAAACCGTCTACGTCGTCACCGATCCTCCGATCCGGTTCTTCCGGCGGATTCTTCCCCCGCTGCGGGTGGGCCCGGTGGCGCTCGATTTCGGATGGAGTATCACGATGCTCTGCGTGATCATCGCCATGACGCTCGTGAACTCGTTCCTGCGCTGATCTACCTGCGCTGATCACGAAAGTCCAGCGGGCGCGCGACGAGGTTTGCTAGCGTAGGCACGTCATCGAGATCTCGCTCGAAAACAACACAGTCGAAATAACAAAGGTGGGAAAGCCATGGCGCTAACTCCGGAAGATGTAGTCAACAAGCAGTTCCAGCAGACGAAGTTCCGCGAGGGATACGACCAGGACGAGGTCGACGACTTCCTCGACGAGGTCGTCGTCGAACTGCGTCGCCTCGTTGCCGAGAATCAGGAGCTCCAGGAGCGCCTCGAGAAGGCCGGTTCTTCCACTGAGAAGACCGAAGCCACACCCGTCGCTCAGGAGGCCCCCAAGGCCGCCGCGCCCGTTGCCGCCGCGCCTGCCGCCCCGGCCGAGAGCGTGGACGAGTCCGAGTCGTCCTCCAGCCTGCTGCAGCTCGCCCGTCGTCTGCACGACGAGCACGTGCGCGAAGGCTCCGAGAAGCGCGACGCACTGGTCGCCGAGGGTCACGCCGCCGCCGCCCGCATCGTTGCCGAGGCCGAGGCCAAGCAGCGCGAGCAGGCCGCCATCCTCAACGAACAGAAGGCCGGCATCGAGAAGAAGATCGATGAGCTGCGTGTCTTCGAGCGCGAATACCGTCAGAAGCTCCGCGGCTACATCGAGAGCCAGCTGCACGAGCTCGACCAGAACGCCGGCCCGTCCGGCGCGAAGGTCGGCGCAGACGCGTCCAAAGCGTAAATCCCTTGCCGAATGAGTCCGGTGCCCCCCGGGGCACACGGGCGCTGATCGTACTCGCCTCCGTCGCGATTGCGGCGTACGCGCTCGATCAGTTCAGCAAGTTCCTCGTCGAGAGCAATCTCACGCTGGGTGAGCAGGTCCGGGTTCTGGGCGATGTGCTGGTTCTGCACTTCGTCAAGAACCCGGGCGCTGCCTTCTCCCTCGCCGCCGGCAGCACCTGGATTTTCTCGATCCTCGCGGCCGTCGTCACGGTCGTCATCATCGTGTTCGCGCGCAAGATCCGCTCGGTCGGCTGGGGCGTCGTCTTCGGCCTGCTGCTCGGGGGAGTCCTCGGCAACCTGACCGACCGCCTGTTCCGCGAGCCGAGCTTCGGCCTCGGACACGTGGTCGATTTCATCAGCACCCCGTGGATGCTTCCCGCGATCTACAACGTCGCCGACATCTGCATCGTCACCAGCATGGGCCTGTTCATCCTGCTCACGCTGCGCGGCATCAACATGGACGGCACGCGCAGCATCTCCGCCAAGCGGGCCGCCGCCGAGGCGAAAGACCTGGCCGATGCCGAGCCGGCCGCCCGTTCCACCGACGAACCCCTTCGATAGAGACCTCATGGAATCACGCAGCCTCCCCGTTCCCGACGGGCTGGTGGGCTCTCGGGTCGACGCAGCCCTGGCCAAACTCCTCGGCTTCTCGCGCACGTTCGCGGCCGAGGTCGCCGAAGCCGGGGGAGTGAGCGTCGACGGCGTCGTCCTCGGCAAATCCGACCGCCTGCCCAAGGATGCCTGGCTCGAGGTGTCGTGGACACCCCGCGCCGAGCCCACCATCGTCCCCGTCGTCATCGACGACCTCACGATCGTGCACGATGACGACGAGTTCGTCGTCATCAACAAACCCGCCGGTGTGGCCGCGCATCCGTCGGTCGGCTGGAACGGCCCCACGGTGCTCGGGGCCCTCGCGGGCGCTGGTTTCCGCGTCAGCACATCGGGCGCCGCCGAGCGCGCGGGCATCGTGCACCGCCTCGACGTGGGAACGTCCGGCCTCATGGTCGTTGCGAAGACCGAGCGGGCCTACACCTCGCTCAAGCTGGCTTTCCACGACCGCGAGGTCGAGAAGATCTACCACGCCGTCGTGCAGGGTCACCCCGATCCGCTGACGGGCACGATCGACGCGCCCATCGGGCGGCACCCGCGCCACGACTGGAAGTTCGCGGTCACGGCCGAGGGCAAACCGTCGGTCACGCACTACGAGACCGAAGAGGCGTTCCGCGCCGCGTCGTTCCTCAAGATCCACCTCGAGACGGGGCGCACGCACCAGATCCGCGTGCACATGGCGGCGCAGCGGCATCCGTGCGTGGGTGACACGCTCTACGGGGCCGAGGTCGCCCTCTCGGAGCGCCTGGGGCTCACGCGGCAGTGGTTGCACGCCGCCCAGCTCTCGTTCGATCACCCGGCCACGGGCGAGTGGGTCACGTTCACGGCGCCCTACCCGGCCGAGCTCGACCGCGCCCTCGAGATCCTGCGCGCCGAAGGCTGAGCACGGCTCACGCCGCCGCGCCCGAGGCTTCCTCGACCGGCGTCCTGCGAGGCGCCGATGTCACACGTCGGGGTTAGTCTTTAAGTTCATCCCCACAAGGTCAGTCGGAGAAGTCTTGCCCTCATCAGACGACTCGTTCGTTCACCTGCACGTCCACAGCGAGTACTCGATGCTCGACGGCGCGGCCCGCGTCAAACCCCTCATCGAGAAGGCCGTCGCCGAAGGCATGCCCGCCGTCGCCGTCACCGACCACGGCAACGTCTTCGGCGCCTTCGACTTCTGGCGCACGGCCACCGAGGCGGGCATCAAACCCATCATCGGCACCGAGGCCTACATCACGCCCGGCACTCACCGCAGCGATCGCACGCGCGTGCGCTGGGGGGATGGCGGGGGCGACGACGTCTCGGGTGCGGGCTCCTACACGCACATGACGCTCCTCAGCGAGAGCACCGAGGGCATGCACAACCTCTTCCGGTTGTCGTCGCTCGCCTCGCTCGAGGGCTACTACTTCAAGCCCCGCATGGACCGCGAACTGCTGAGCACCTACTCCAAGGGGCTCATCGCTACGACCGGATGCCCGTCGGGCGAGATCCAGACGCGACTGCGACTCGGGCAGTACAAGGAAGCCGTGCAGGCGGCATCCGATTACCGCGACATCTTCGGCAAGGAAAACTACTTCTGCGAGATCATGGACCACGGTCTCGGCATCGAGCGCCGCATCATGTCCGACCTGATCAAGCTCGCGGGTGAGCTCGACCTGCCGCTCGTCGCCACCAACGACCTGCACTATACGCACGCCGAAGATTCGACATCCCACGCCGCCCTGCTGTGTGTGCAGTCGGGCACCACGCTCGACGACCCCAACCGGTTCAAGTTCGACTCGAACGAGTTCTACCTGAAGTCGGCATCTGAGATGCGGCACCTGTTCCGCGACTACGAGAGCGCGTGCGACAACACACTGCTCATCGCCGAGCGCTGCGATGTGGCGTTCAACACGAGCGCCAACTACATGCCGCGTTTCCCGGTGCCGGCGGGCGAGACCGAAGAGACCTGGTTCATCAAAGAGGTCGAGACGGGGCTGCACGAGCGCTACCCCGCCGGCATCCCCGACGATGTGCGCAAACAGGCCGACTATGAGGTCGGCGTCATCAGCCAGATGGGCTTCCCGGGCTACTTCCTGGTCGTCGCCGACTTCATCAACTGGTCGAAGAAGAACGGCATCCGCGTCGGCCCCGGCCGTGGTTCGGGCGCCGGCTCCATGGCGGCCTATGCCATGAAGATCACCGACCTCGACCCGCTGCGACACGGCCTCATCTTCGAGCGGTTCCTCAACCCCGACCGCGTCTCCATGCCCGACTTCGACGTGGACTTCGACGAGCGTCGGCGCGGCGAGGTCATCCGCTATGTCACCGAGAAGTACGGCGACGAGCGCGTGGCCCAGATCGTGACCTACGGCACCATCAAGGCCAAGCAGGCGCTGAAAGACTCCTCGCGCGTGCTCGGCTTCCCGTTCGGCATGGGCGAGAAGCTCACCAAGGCCATGCCGCCGCCCATCATGGGCAAGGACATCCCGCTCACGGGAATCTTCGACAAAGACCACCCGCGTTACAAGGAGGCGTCCGACATCCGTTCGGTCGTCGAGTCCGACCCCGAGGCGCAGACCGTGTTCAACACGGCGCTCGGCCTCGAGAACCTGAAGCGCCAGTGGGGCGTGCACGCGGCCGGTGTGATCATGTCGAGCGACCCGCTGATCGACATCATCCCGATCATGAAGCGCGAACAAGACGGCCAGATCGTCACGCAGTTCGACTACCCGGCGTGCGAGTCGCTCGGGCTGATCAAGATGGACTTCCTGGGGTTGCGCAACCTCACGATCATCGACGACGCGCTCGACAACATCGAGGCCAACCGCGGTTTCCGTCCCGTGCTCGAAGACCTCGACTTCGACGACCAGGGCGCCTACGACCTGCTGTCCCGCGGCGACACGCTGGGCGTGTTCCAGCTCGACTCCGGGCCCATCCGGTCGCTCCTGCGCCTCATGCGCCCCGACAACTTCGAAGACATCTCGGCCCTCATCGCGCTCTACCGGCCGGGGCCCATGGGCGCCAACTCGCACACCAACTACGCGCTGCGCAAGAACGGGCAGCAGCCCATCACGCCCATTCACCCCGAGCTCGAAGAGCCGCTCAGCGAGGTGCTCTCGACCACCTACGGTCTGATCATCTACCAAGAGCAGGTCATGGCCATCGCGCAGAAGGTCGCCGGTTTCTCGCTCGGTCAGGCCGACATCCTGCGGCGCGCCATGGGTAAGAAGAAGAAGTCCGAGCTCGACAAGCAGTTCGCGGGCTTCTCGGCGGGTATGACGGCCAACGGCTACTCCATGGCCGCCGTCGAAACGTTGTGGGCCATCCTGCTGCCGTTCTCCGACTACGCGTTCAACAAGGCGCACTCGGCGGCCTATGGCGTGCTCTCCTATTGGACCGCCTACCTCAAGGCACACTTCCCCGCCGAGTACATGGCCGCGCTGCTGACGAGCGTGGGCGACGCGCGCGACAAGCTCGCCCTCTACCTGAACGAGTGCCGCCGTATGGGCATCCAGGTGCTGCCGCCCGATGTCAACGAGTCGATCGGCTTCTTCGCGGCCGTCGGCGAAGACATCCGCTTCGGTCTGGGCGCCGTGCGCAACGTCGGCAGCAACGTCGTAGAAGGCATCCGCCAGGCGCGCACTGACAAGGGGCGCTTCGAGAGCTTCCACGACTACCTGCGCAAGGTTCCGCTGCACGTGGCCAACAAGCGCACGACCGAGTCGCTCATCAAGGCCGGGGCGTTCGACTCGCTCGGCAACACGCGGCGCGCGCTCGTCGAATGCCACGAAGATGCCGTCGAGTCGGCCGTCAACGACAAGCGCAACGAGGCCAAGGGCCAGGTCGGTTTCGACTTCGACAGCCTCTGGGACGAGCCTCAGGCCGCCCAGCAGGTGCCCGAGCGGCCCGAGTGGTCGAAGCGCGACAAGCTCGCCTTCGAGCGCGACATGCTGGGGCTGTATGTCTCCGACCACCCGTTGGCCGGCCTCGAGATCCCGCTGGCCAAGCACGCGTCGACGACAATCACCGACCTCATGGCCGCCGATTCCACCGAGGATGGCGACACCGTCACCATCGCGGGGCTCATCACGAGTGTGCAGCACCGCGTGGCCAAGGCATCCGGAAACCAGTACGGCATGATCCAGGTCGAGGACTTCGGCGGCGAGATCACCGTGATGTTCATGGGCAAGGGCTATCAGGAGTTCCAGTCCGCGCTTATCGCCGACACGGTCGTGGTCGTGCGCGGTCGCGTCAGCATGCGTGACGACGGCATGAACCTGCACGCCTACTCCCTGTTCGCCCCCGAACTCGAGCAGGCCGACGAAACGGGTCAGCTGACCCTCGTCATGCCCGACTCCCGGGCGACCACCGAGATCGTCGGCGCCCTGCGCGACATCCTCGTTCGCCACCCCGGCGAGGCCGAGGTGCGATTGAAGCTCGTGCGGGGCGACATCGCGCGCGTGTTCGAAGTGCCCAAGCCCGTCAAGGTGACGGCCGATCTCTTCGGCGAGCTCAAGTCATTGCTCGGTCCGAATTGCCTCGGCTAGGATCGCGCTGACCTTCCCCGGGCGATTTGCTCGCCCGACGGCCATGCCGGCCGGCCCCATCCCACTCCCACAGAAGGAGCAACAATGACGGATTCCACTCCGCGCAACGACCAGTGGGGGCCTCCGCCGTCGCCGCACCAGGGCGCACCGGGCGCACCACAGCCCGTCGCGGGCCACTACGGCACGGGTCAGAACGGTGGGCAGCAGCCGTACGGCGCTCCCGGTCAGCCCTATGGCACGGCCCCCGGCCAGCCCTATGGGGCGCACGCCACGGGTCCGTTCGCGGTACCGCAGAAGAACGACACGCCGAAGGCACCCAAGAAGCGCACCAACGATCAGGGTCTGGCCTTCGGCATCGGCCCGTTCACGCTGCGCGAGATCATCATCCTCGGCCTCACGGTGCTGCTCATCGTCGCGTCCTTCCTGCCCATCATCTCGGGCGGATTCATCGACTACTACTCGGTGTGGGCGCCGTTCACCTGGCTCGTCATCCCGGGTCTCCTGCTCGTGCTGGCCTCGGCCGTGCTCATCACGCTGCGCCGTCTGGTGCCGTCGCTCCGCACGAAGCTGCGCGTCGGCTCGCTGTCGGTCGACCAGTTCGCATCCGTGTCTGTCATCGTCACGGGCTCGTTCTACCTGGGCCTCCTCATCATCGTCGGCACCGCCAGCGCGGCCATCTCGCCGTTCGGCGCGGGCTTCTCGGTCGGCGCGGGAGTCATCCTCGGCTTCCTCGTGAGCCTGGCACTGCTCGTCGTCACCACGCTCGGCAGCATCATCCCGCCCTTCAAGGCCGATTTCGCTGATCGCGGTGAGTCGAGCGCGCACCCGACCGCGCGTCCGGCTGCGGCTCTCGCCGCCCGCCCGAAGGCGGAGAAGAGCAACGCCTTTACCGGGCAGCAGGGTCAGCCCGGCCAGCAGGGTCAGCAGTATGCCGCTCCCGGTGCCCAGGGCAACACGGGCGCCTACCCGGCGAACGGCTGGAACGGTCAGGCACCGCAGAACCCCGGCCAGGGTGGAACGGGCCAGTACGGCGCCGGCTTCGGCGGCGGCTACAACGGTGGCGGCCAGAACCAGACGGGGCAGTTCGGTGCCGGTCACTTCGGTGCCGGTCAGAACGGAGCCGGTCAGAACGGTGCCGGCCAGAACGGTGCCGCCCCGTACGGTCAGCCGAACAACGTCGAGCACAACGCACAGGCCGCGAGCGATGCTGGGCGTTCGGAAAGCGACAACGCGACGTCGTCGTACGCCTCCGGTTCGTTCGCGCCGCCGTCGACCGATGATCAGCCCACGAGCCAGTTCGGTTACGCCCGCCTGGGTGATTCAGCCGTGTCGGGCTCTCCGCTCGCTGGCGGTGACGGCGGCGCCGCACGCGAGTGGGCTGCGGATGACTCCGCGGCCGGTCCGCAGTCGCCCGTGCTCGACAACGCGGCACCTCAATCCGAGCCGACGGCCTTCGAAACCCTCGGCCTCGAAGACTCGGACGACGTGCGCACGACGCCCTCGAGCGACGACACCGCGCACGGCGAGCCGGCCCCCGGAGCGAACACTGGCTCCTACCGGTCCGACGAGAACGCACACGGTTCGGCGGCTTCGCCCGTCGCGGCGCCGCCCACGGCCGGGCAGTCCGACTCCGACGCGTTGTCCGACGCCACCGATTCCGCGACCGACGCTCCGAGCGAAGCGTCGACCGAGACCGTCCTGCGCTCCGACATCCCGTCGTTCGCGCCCAACGTCGACTTCGGTTCGTCGCCGCGTTCGACCGACCCGCAGGACGATGACGACGACCCGGACGACGCGATCCCCGCGGCCGACCCGACGCCCGTCTCCGCTCTGCGACACGTCTCCGAGCACGAGAGCGAGGTCGAACCCCCGGCCGCCGTCTCGACGCAGCCGTTCTGGGTGTACTCGCCCGTCCCGCGGCCCGTCTACGACGAGCACACCGGCGTGACGGTCTTCGAGATCGGCCCGTCCGCGTGGGCCCTCGCGGTCGTCGACCGTGGCACCGAACTCGTCATCCGACACGACGACGGTCGCGTCGGCGTGTTGCGCGACCTCGAGAACCTGACGCGAGGCTAGTCCGAACGGGCGGTCGCCGATGTCGATCGCCTACTGATTCAGCGCAGGGAGCGGGCCTCGGGCTCGCTCCCTTCGTCGTGTCGCCCCGGCTTTTCTGAGGATGCCTCGAATCCTTAGGCACTTCGGGGCCAGATGCCCGGCAGGAGCGCTGCGCGGCACACTCGCAGACGGATCCCGCTCACGCCATCCGAGGTTTGACGGACCGCGCTCAGTCTCAGGTGCGCGGCCGGGCCGACGCCGTGAACCCCGGTAAACTCGTGCTCATGGTGAACACAATCGATCTTCGCGGCCGCTCTCTCACACCCTCGGAGCTCGAAAACCTCATCCCGCGACCCGTTGTCGATGTCTCGGTCGCCCAAGACGCCGCGGCAACCCTGATCGCCGAGGTCCGTGCCGAGGGCGCGGCGGCCCTCACCCGACACGCCGAGCGCTTCGACGGGGGAGCGCCTGCCTCCTTCCGGGTGCCCGCAGCCGATCTCGACGCCGCACTCGAGGGCCTCGACCCGGCCGTCCGCGCCGCGCTCGAAGAGACCATCCGCCGGGTGCGCATCGCGACCGCCGCGCAGGTTCCCCCGCAGCTGACCACCGACATCGCCCCCGGCGCCCGCATCGTGCAGCGCTGGCAGCCCGTCGGTCGGGTCGGCCTCTACGTTCCCGGCGGCAAGGCCGTCTACCCCTCGAGCGTCATTATGAACGCCGTCCCGGCGCAGGTCGCGGGTGTGCGTTCGATCGCCCTGGCCTCGCCCGCGCAGCGCGAGTACGGCGGCAACGTGCACCCCACCATCCTGGCCGCCGCTCGCCTCCTCGACATCGGCGAGGTCTACGCCATCGGCGGCGCCAGCGCGATCGGCGCCTTCGCCTACGGTGTTCCGGATGTCGGACTCGAGCGTGTCGACGTCGTCACGGGCCCCGGCAACATCTTCGTCGCTGCCGCGAAGCGCCTCGTGCGCGGACAGGTGGGCATCGACGCCGAGGCGGGCACGACCGAGATCCTCGTGATCGCCGACGACAGCGCCGACCCCGATTTCGTCGCGGCCGACCTCATCAGCCAGGCCGAGCACGACGAGGCGGCGGCATCGCTCCTGGTCACCGATTCCGCGGCCTTCGCGCAGGCGGTCGAAGCCTCACTCGAGAACCTGCAGCAGCTCACGCAGCACCGTGCCCGCGTTGCCGAGGCTCTCTCGGGCCCGCAGTCGGCGATCGTGCTGGTCGACGACCTCGACCGGGCCGCCGCGTTCAGCAACATCTACGCTCCCGAGCACCTCGAGATCCAGACCCGACGCAATGACGACGTGCTCGCGCGCATCACCGACGCGGGCGTCGTCTTCCTCGGCGCATCGTCGCCCGTGAGCCTCGGCGACTACATGGCCGGTTCGAACCACGTCCTGCCCACGGGAGGCCAGGCGCGTTTCTCGTCGGCCCTCGGCGCTTACACGTTCCTGCGGCCGCAGCAGATCGTCGAATACGACCGCGCGGCCCTGGCCGATGTCGGCGATCGCATCGTCGCCCTGTCCCGCGCCGAAGCCCTGCCCGCCCACGGCGACGCGGTGTCACAACGCTTCTCCACAGGCGGCTCGGATGTCGCATCCTCCACAGGCTCATCCGACCAGGTCTCCGCCTCCGTCGAGCCGGTATCCTGACAACACCATGTATTGCCCCTTCTGTCGCCACCCCGATTCCCGTGTCATCGATTCGCGCACGAGCGACGACGGTCTGTCGATCCGCCGCCGCCGACAGTGCCCCGAATGCGGCCGCCGCTTCAGCACCACCGAGACGTCGAGCCTCAACGTCATCAAGCGCAGTGGCGTCGTCGAGCCGTTCAGCCGCGAGAAGGTCGTCAGCGGCGTGCGCAAGGCCTGCCAGGGCCGCCCGGTGACCGACTCCGACCTGGCCCTGCTCGCGCAGAAGGTCGAAGAGAGCATCCGTCAGACGGGGGCCTCGCAGATCGAGGCCAACGAGATCGGCCTCGCCATCCTCACGCCGCTGCGCGAGCTCGACGAGGTCGCCTACCTGCGCTTCGCGAGTGTCTATCAGGCCTTCGATTCACTCGAAGACTTCGACGCGGCGATCGGGCAGCTGCGCGCCGAGCACGCGGCAGGGCACGAGGCGGCTGGCGCCGGCGCCGAGGCCTGATCCTCGGGGCCTGACCGCCGAAGCCTGATCCTCGGGGCCTGACCGCCGAAGCCTGACCGCCGAACACCCCGATACCCCCGACATCACGAATCCCCGACCTCCTGGGTGGGCCACAGCTGGTTCGTCCGACACCCGACCGCTGGAGCATCCATGTACCGCCTGCTGTTCGACCACGTCCTGTCGAAGTTCGAACCCGAACGCGCACACCACTTGGCTGCGCTCGTCATCCGCGCGATCCCGGCGGTCGGGGCCGCAACGGCGGTCAAGCGCTACACCGCGCCCACCGGTGACCTCAGTGTGCACACGCTCGGCCTGACGTTCCCGACGCCGTTCGGCATCGCGGCCGGGTTCGACAAAGACGGCACCATGTTCGCGGGGCTCAGCGCCCTCGGCTTCGGCCACGTCGAGGTGGGCACGCTCACCGCGCACGCCCAACCGGGCAACCCGAAGCCGCGCCTGTTCCGGCTCGTCGACGACAAGGCGCTCATCAACCGCATGGGCTTCAACAACGGGGGAGCGCAGGCCGCCTCTCGCCGGCTCGGCCGCGAACGTGGCCGCTCAGGCCGTGCGGTTCTCGGCATCAACATCGGCAAGAGCCGCGTGGTCGACGTCGACCGCGCCATCGACGACTACCTGACGAGCACGGCTGTCCTGGCGCCCATCGCCGACTACCTGGTCGTCAACGTGAGCTCGCCCAACACGCCGGGCCTCCGCGGGCTTCAAGAGCTCGACAAGTTGGCCCCCCTGCTCGAAGCGGTAAAGGCAGCCGCGGGTCGCACGCCGCTCCTCGTCAAGATCGCGCCCGACCTGGCCGACGACGAGGTCGTACGCATCTCGGAACTCGTTGTGCGTCTCGGCCTCGACGGCATCATCGCTACGAACACGACCATCTCCCGCGAGGGCCTGCGCTCGAAGCCCTCCCTCATCGAAGAGGCGGGCGCGGGCGGCCTGTCCGGAGCCCCGGTCGCCGCGCGCTCCCTCGAGGTGCTGCGCATCATCCGCGGTGTCGTGCCCGCCGAGCTGTGCGTCATCTCGGTCGGCGGCGTTGACACGGCCGACGATGTGGCGGCTCGTCTCGACGCCGGCGCCACGCTCGTCCAGGGCTACACGGCGTTCCTCTACCGCGGCCCGCTCTGGGCCCGCCAGATCAACCGCGGCCTCGCGCGACTCCGCTCCTCCGCGGCGTAGCTCGCCCCAGGCGTGGTCGACCGCCGCGTCGCGCGACTCCGCTTGCCCGCGAGGTGGCTCGACCCGGACCCAGGCAACAGTGCCCCGCCCCGCGCGACTCGGTCTCGCACGCCGGCGCACAAAGCAGAAAGCCGCCGACGATTGCTCGTCGACGGCTTAAGATCTGCGGCGCCTGATCGCGCCGGGTTCCCGACCTACTTGACCTTGTCGGGGAACTGCCCGCGCTTCACCTGCGGCTTCGGCAGGCGCAGGGCGCGCAACTGCAGGGCCCGGATGGCGGCATACCACCGCACACCGCGCTCGACGTTGTCGACGCCGAACTTCTCGCCCAGTTTGCGCTTCACGCGGTAGGCGAGGAAGAAGGAGTCGATCACGGCGAGGGCGAAGAACAGCCACAGCGCGAGCATGCCGTAGAGCTGCACGGCCGGGTCGGGGAAGAACGTCAGCACGATGACGACGAACATGAGGGGGATGAGGAATTCACCGATGCTGAAACGGGCGTCGACGTAGTCGCGCACCCAGCGCTTCTGCGGACCCTTGTCGCGCACGGGCAGGTAGCGGTCTTCACCGGCGGCCAGGCCGACGCGGGCCCGCTCGCGCTCGACGGACAGCTGAGCACGGGCCTGACGCGTCGCTTCTTTGCGATCGTTCGGCACCAGGGGGCGCTTGTTGGCGGCCTCGCGCTCTTTACGAGTCGGCGTCGGGCGCCCCTTGCCGGCGTTGATGCGGGCCTGGGTCTCTTCGGCGGTCTCGATGTGAGCCGATGTCTCGGCCGCGTTTCGGGTTTCGGTGTGCTTGGTCACGTGGGGTCCTTGAGTCGGTTGCTCTTAAGATTACCTGTATGACCGAAACCCAGGAGAATTCATCCAGCTCATTGTCCGGAACGGATGCCGGGATCCGGCAGGCCGTCCGTGACCGGCTTCCCTCGACCATCGCCGATCTGTCGCAGCTCGTCCGCCTCCCGAGCGTCTCGTGGAACTCATTCGACCCCGAGAACGTGGTGAAGAGCGCTGAGGCCGTCGCCGAACTCGCGCGCGGAACGGGCATCTTCGACACGGTCGAGATCAAGCGTGCGGCCATCGAGGACACCGACACGCTCGGTCGCCCCGCCGTGCTCGCGAAGCGTGCCGCCAAGAACGGCCGCCCCACCATCCTGCTCTACGCCCACCACGACGTGCAGCCTCCCGGAAACGCGGCCGACTGGGACACCCCTCCCTTCGAGCCGACCGTCAAGGGCGACCGCCTCTACGGCCGCGGTGCTGCGGACGACAAGGCCGGAGTTATGGCGCACATCGGCGCCATTCGCGCTCTGACGGATGCCGTGGGCACCGACCTCGACCTCGGTATCGCTCTCTTCGTCGAAGGTGAAGAAGAATCGGGCTCGCTGTCCTTCTCCAACTTCCTCGTCGACAACCGCGAGGCGCTGCAGGCCGACACCATCGTCGTCGCCGACTCCAACAACTGGGACACCGAGACCCCCGCCCTCACGGTCGGCCTGCGCGGCAACGTCAAGTTCACGCTGACCGTCTCCACGCTCGCGCACGCGTCGCACTCCGGCATGTTCGGGGGAGCGGTGCCCGACTCGATGCTCGCCACCATCCGTCTTCTGTCCACGCTGTGGAACGAGGATGGCTCGGTCGCCGTCGACGGCTTGACCACCTACGACGGCGAAACCCCCGACTACGACGAAGAACAGCTGCGTCAGGAAGCCGGAATTCTCGAGGGCGTCACGCCCATCGGGCGCGGCAGAATCCTGAGCCGCATCTGGGGTCAACCCTCGATCACGGTGACGGGCATCGACGCCCCGTCCACCGACGCCGCGTCGAACACGCTCGCGCCCACCACATCGGTCGTGCTCAGCATCCGCATCGCCCCCGGCCAGAACGCCGAGGACGCTCTGCAGGCGGTCGAGGCCCACCTGCGTGCGCACGCCCCCTTCGGCGCGCACATCTCGCTCGCCAAGTTCGAACTGGGCAACCCGTTCCTCGTCGACACCTCGGGTGAATCGGTGCGCGCGGCCAAACAGGCCATGTCGGATGCCTGGGGCGTCGAGCCCGTCGAGCTCGGTATCGGTGGCTCGATCCCCTTCATCGCCGACCTCGTGCGCGAGTTCCCGAACGCCGAGATCTTGGTGACGGGCGTCGAAGACCCCGACTCGCGCGCACACAGCCCGAACGAGTCGCTGCACCTCGGCGTCTTCGAGAAGTCGCTGCTGGCCGAAGCCCTGCTGCTCGGGCGCATGAACGCGCAGACCAGCGGGGAATGAACCGAACCGAATGCCGGTTGCAGAGCTTAGACTTGATCTAACAGCTTCGATTGCGGCTCCTGTAGCCGGCATTCGGGCCCCGAAACCCCAAGGAGAGTCATGACAGACACGATGTCACCGGCGGCGACCACCGCCGCTCCCGCAGAGACCACTGCCCCCGCCCACGGCGTCGGGCTGTCCGACGGTGCCGCACAGAAGGTGCGCAACCTGCTCGAGCAGGAGGGCCGCGACGACCTGCGTCTGCGCGTCGCCGTCCAGCCGGGCGGATGCTCGGGCCTCATCTACCAGCTCTACTTCGACGAGCGCATGCTCGACGGCGACGCCACGGTCGACTTCGACGGCGTCGAGGTCATCGTCGACAAGATGAGCGTGCCCTACCTCGATGGCGCTTCGATCGATTTCGAAGACACCATCCAGAAGCAGGGCTTCACGATCGACAACCCCAACGCCCAGGGCAGCTGCGCATGCGGGGACAGCTTCCACTAAAGCTGAGTGTGTTTCGCGCCTGAGGCGCGATGGCACGAATACGTGAGGACGAGGGGTCCGGCCGCGACAGGCCGGGCTCCTCGTCTTTTGTTTTGCGTCGGGAACAGCACAAATGCCGTTTCCTGCCCGTAAATGGTCACGACCTCTCGGCACTATCGGGATAGACTGACAGGGAACTAACAGTGTCTTCTGAAAGGTCCCAGGTGCGTTCGAAACGTCGACTCCGATGGGCTGTAATTCCGGTCGCGATCACTCTCGCAGTGGTCCTCGCCGGTTGTACCCAAGCCGAGCTACACGGTTATCTCCCCGGTTTTATCGAGGGTGAGGCACCGGTTACCAACCACACCGAGCGGGTCGCAGGCCTCTGGGTCACGTCCTGGATCGTGCTTCTCGCGGTCGGTGTCGTCACCTGGGGTCTCCTCATTTGGGCGATCGTGGTCTACCGCCGTCGCAAGGGCCAGACCGGCCTCCCGGCGCAGCTGCGATACAACATGCCCATCGAGATCTTCTACACGGTGATCCCGCTGATCCTGGTGCTGGGCTTCTTCGCCTTCACCGCCCGCGATCAGGCTGCCATCGAGCAGCCAACGGCCAACCCCGACGTCAAGATCGAGGTCTTCGCCAAGCAGTGGGCCTGGGACTTCGTCTACCCCGACGCGGTCGAGGGCGAAGACGTGTGGTCCACCGGTGTGCAGGCTCAGGACGAGCCCAATGCCGACCGTGGCACCGTCAACCAGGAGCTGCTGCCGACGCTCTACCTGCCCAAGGGCCAGACCGTCGAGATCGCGCTCCAGTCCCGCGACGTCATCCACTCCTTCTGGGTCATCGACTTCTTGTACAAGAAGGACATGTTCCCCGGCAAGATCAACTACATGTACTTCACGCCCGAGCGTGAGGGCACCTACGCCGGCAAGTGCGCCGAGCTCTGTGGTGAATACCACTCGCTCATGCTCTTCAACGTGAAGGTCGTCTCGCCCGCCGAATACGAGGACTACCTCGAGTCGTTGGCAGACCAGGGCAACGTGGGTGATTTCGGCGAGGAATACTCACGAAACAGCAACCTCCCGGGCACTACGCCCGCGTCGGCCGAGGAAGAAGGCAAGTAGGCCATGGCTACCACCATCGAACTCCCTTCGGGCCAGGCGAGCGTCATCGACCGCTCGTCGGTCGAGCACAAGGGAAACATCCTGGTCAAGTGGATCACCTCCACAGACCACAAGACCATCGGGTACATGTACCTGATCTCGTCGTTCATCTTCTTCTGCATCGGCGGCGTGATGGCCCTCATCATCCGCGCGCAGTTGTTCGAGCCCGGCCTCGCGCTGCTCTCGACCAAGGAGCAGTACAACCAGCTCTTCACAATGCACGGCACGATCATGCTCCTCATGTTCGCGACGCCGCTGTTCGCCGGTTTCGCCAACGCGCTCATGCCGCTGCAGATCGGTGCTCCCGACGTGGCGTTCCCGCGTCTGAACGCGTTCGCCTTCTGGCTCTACGCCTTCGGCAGCATGCTCGCCGTCGGCGGGTTCCTCACCCCGCAGGGTGCGGCCTCGTTCGGATGGTTCGCCTACGCGCCGCTCTCGAGTACCACGTTCTCACCGGGCGTCGGAGGCAACCTCTGGGTCCTCGGCCTCGCGCTCTCGGGCTTCGGCACGATCCTCGGTGCGGTCAACTTCATCACCACGATCATCACGATGCGTGCCCCCGGCATGACCATGTTCCGCATGCCGATCTTCACGTGGAACACGCTCGTCACCTCGCTGCTCGTCCTGATGGCCTTCCCGGTCCTCGCGGCCGCGCTCTTCGCCTTGGGCGCCGACCGAGTCTTCGGGGCACACATCTATGACGCCGAGAACGGTGGCGTCATCCTGTGGCAGCACCTGTTCTGGTTCTTCGGTCACCCCGAGGTGTACATCATCGCGCTGCCGTTCTTCGGCATCGTCTCCGAGATCTTCCCGGTGTTCAGCCGCAAGCCGATCTTCGGATACAAGACCCTCGTCTACGCGACGATCGCCATCGCCGCCCTGTCCGTGACCGTGTGGGCTCACCACATGTACGTCACCGGATCGGTTCTGCTGCCGTTCTTCTCGCTCATGACGATGCTCATCGCTGTGCCGACGGGTGTGAAGATCTTCAACTGGATCGGCACCATGTGGCGCGGCTCGGTCACCTTCGAGACCCCGCTGCTCTGGTCGCTGGGCTTCCTGGTCACCTTCGTCTTCGGTGGCCTCACGGGTGTCATCCTGGCCTCCCCGCCGCTCGACTTCCACGTGTCGGACACGTACTTCGTCGTCGCCCACTTCCACTACGTCGTCTTCGGCACCGTCGTGTTCGCGATGTTCGCCGGGTTCTACTTCTGGTGGCCCAAGTGGACCGGCAAGATGCTCAACGAGAAGCTGGGTTACTGGCACTTCTGGTTGCTCTTCATCGGGTTCCACACCACGTTCCTCATCCAGCACTGGCTGGGCGTCATGGGCATGCCGCGTCGTTACGCGACGTACTCGCCCGAGGACGGTTTCACCTGGATGAACCAGCTGTCCACCATCGGCGCCATGATCCTCGCCGTGTCGCTCATCCCGTTCTTCCTGAACGTGTACCTGACGGCTCGCAAGGCTCCGAAGATCACGGTGAACGACCCCTGGGGTTACGGCGGATCGCTCGAGTGGGCAACATCCTGCCCGCCCCCGCGCCACAACTTCACGTCGATCCCGCGTATTCGTTCCGAGCGTCCCGCGTTCGACCTGAACCACCCCGAAGCCGGCCTGCCGGTCGGTGTGGGTCCGGCCAAGGATGCTCCCGAGACGCCCACTGTCGACCTCGGCGCCGGAGAGGTGAAGTAACCCATGAAAGCTAACGTCGTCCTCTTCTGGATCATCGCCGTCTTCTGCTTCCTCCTCGCGGGTGTCTACACCTTCTGGAACCTGGTCGACCCCTTCCACGGCTACGTGGAGTGGGTAGGCACGGTTGCGCTCACGCTGAGCGGTGCGCTCGGTGCGTTCCTCGCCTTCTACTTGGGCCGCGTGCACAAGCAGCAGGGTGCAGAGCTCCCCGAAGACACGCTCACCGCCAACATCGACGACGGCGACCCCGAGATCGGCTTCTTCAGCCCCTGGAGCTGGTGGCCCATCATCCTCGCCGGTGGTGGCGCCCTGGTCATGCTGGGCCTCGCGGTCGGCATCTGGATCGCCTTCGGCGGTGTCGCCCTCACAGTCATCGCGATCACGGGTTGGACCTACGAGTACTACCGCGGCTACCACGCGCGCTAAGCGCCTCTGAGAGCCCACGAATGCCGTTCCCTTACTGGGAGCGGCATTCGTCGTTTAAGGCGGTGTCAGAGCCGGCGCTCGGCCACCTCGTCGAAGTTGTCCCGCGCCTGCATGACCTGTTCGATGTGATCCTCGGCCCACGCGCCCAGGGCTCTCAGCGGGTCGTGCAGCGTCTGGCCGAGCGGTGGGAGCTCATATTCGACGCGGGGCGGCATCTCGTCGTAGGCGGTACGACTGACGATGCCATCGCGCTCGAGATCCCTCAGGGTGGAAGACAGGACCTTGCCGCTGATGCCCTCGACGCTTGAGCGGATGTCTCCGAAGCGCACGGGGCCTGAGCTCAGCGTGATGACGATCATGGCCGTCCACTGCGGCACGGAACTATTTCGCGGCCCTGAGCCGCGGTGACGTGCCGACGGTCATGGCGCAGTTCGGCGAAGCCGTCGTGTGGCACCAGCCGGGGGAGAACCGTTTCTCCGGCGTCCATCGCGGAATCGACGGCGTGGGATCGCTCATCGGCGGCATGATGGAGATCAGCGAGGGGTCGTTCGCCCTCGAGGTTTCGGGGCCCCTCATGGTAAACGGCGACCTGGTGGCCGTGCCGGTACGATTCACGGGGCGACGCACGGGCGCGTCCATGGATATGGCGGGGCTGGATCTGCTGACCGTGCGCGACGGAAAGATCGTCGAGATGCACCTCTTCTCGGAGGACGGCAACGCCGAGGACGCGTTCTGGGGCACCGTCTAGCGTCCCGGTGGGGGACGGAGGACAAACTCCCGGCCGGCAGCTGGACCGCTCGCTAACAGAGGACAGACGCCCGGCCAGCAGCAGGACCGCTCGCTGGATTCGCCCGCTCACGAGTCGGAAAGGCCTCCGCAGCGCCGGCCCGGATCGGTCGCGACGCGATGAGGGTAACCCGCCGGGAGAGCCCGGGGGATCGCTGTGGAGAAACGACGAAGGCCCCGTCGCAGAAGCGGCGGGGCCTTCGTGGCGTTCAGTGGAGACTAGTGGTCTCCGTGCGAGCGCTCGATCTCGTTCTTGGTGGTCGGCGCGATGCGGTCTTCGAAGAACCAGCGGGAGAGCGATCCGCGCACGCGCTGCGTGGTGGTGATCTTGCCGCGCGAGTTGGGGCGGATCATGAGGGGCTTGTAGTCCTCGTAGCTGACCAGTTCCCAACGCTCGTACTCGTCGACGGGTTCGTGGACCTCGATGTACTCGCCACCGGGCAGGCGCACGATGCGGCCCGACTCGAAGCCGTGCAGAACGATCTCGCGATCCTTCTTCTGCAGGCCGAGGCAGATGCGCTTCGTGATGAAGTACGCGATGAACGGCCCGACGATGAGGCAGAACTGCAGCGTGTGGATGACACCCTCCATCGTCACCATGAAGTGCGTGGCGATGATGTCGGAGGAGGCCGCAGCCCAGAGCGCCGCGTAGAACGTGACACCGGCAGCACCGATGGCGGTGCGGGTCGGGGCGTTGCGCGGGCGGTCGAGGATGTGGTGCTCGCGCTTGTCACCCGTGACCCAGGCCTCGATGAACGGGTAGATCAGAACCGTGAGGATGAACAGACCCAGAACGCCGACGGGGATGAGGATGTTGAACGAGAACGTGTGGTCGAACAGCATGAACTCGAGGTGCGGAGGCACGAGACGCAGGGCGCCGTCGGCGAAACCGATGTACCAGTCAGGCTGCGTTCCCGCGGACACCGGCGACGGGTCGTAGGGGCCGTAGTTCCAGATCGGGTTGATCGTGAAGAAGGTGGCCATCAGCATGATGACGCCGAAGACGATGAAGAAGAACCCACCGGCCTTGGCGGCGTACACCGGGAGGACCGGGTAGCCGACGACGTTCTGCTGCGTGCGGCCGGCACCGGGGAACTGCGTGTGCTTGTGCACGACGACGAACACCAGGTGCAGCGCGATGAAGGCGACGACCAGGGCCGGCAGCAACAGGATGTGCAACGTGTAGAGGCGGCCGACGATGTCGGTGCCCGGGAACTCGCCGCCGAAGAGGAGGAACGAGATCCACGTTCCCACGATCGGGAAGCCCTTAATCATGCCGTCGATAATGCGCAGACCGTTGCCGGAAAGCAGGTCGTCGGGAAGCGAGTAACCCGTGAAGCCCTCGGCCATCGCGAGGATGAAGAGGACGAAGCCGATCACCCAGTTGAGCTCGCGCGGCTTGCGGAACGCACCTGTGAAGAAGATGCGCAGCATGTGCAGGCCGATGGACGCCACGAACAGCAGGGCTGCCCAGTGGTGCACCTGGCGCATGAGCAGACCGCCACGGATGTCGAACGAGATGTCGAGCGTGGAGGACATAGCCGCCGACATGGCGACGCCCTTGAGCGGCACGTAGGAGCCGTCGTAGTGGACCTCGGCCATGGAGGCCTGGAAGAAGAACGTGAGGAAGCTGCCCGAGAGCAGGATCACGACGAAGCTGTAGAGAGCAACCTCGCCGAGGAGGAACGACCAGTGGTCGGGGAAGATCTTGCGACCGAACTCCTTGACGACGGCCGAGATGCTCGTGCGCTCGTCGAGGTAGTTGGCTGCGCCGGCCGTGAGGCCGCCGCTCTTCTTCGCCACGGGCGCCGACGACTCAGTGGCCGTGGGCGGGGCGGTTACGGTACTCAATGACGCTCCCAGAAGCTAGGCCCGACAGGTTCGTGGAAGTCGCTCTGGGCGATGAGGTAACCCTCGTCGTCGATCGCGATGGGAAGCTGCGGGAGGGGACGAGCGGCCGGTCCGAAGATGACCGCGCAGTGGTTGGTGACATCGAACTGCGACTGGTGGCAGGGGCAGAGCAGGTGGTGGGTCTGCTGCTCATAGAGAGCCACCGGGCAACCCACGTGGGTGCAGACCTTCGAGTAGGCAACAATGCCATCGTACGACCAGTTTTTGCGCTCGGGAAGCTCTACGAGGTCTTCGGGCTTGAGGCGCATGAGCAGCACGATCGCCTTGGCCTTCTCCTCGAGCATGTGCGGCATGTCGCCGAGGCCCTCGGGGATGACGTGGAAGACAGAACCGAGGGTGACCTCGGAGGCCTTGATCGGCTGACCGGAGGGGTCGCGCGCCAGGCGCGTGCCCTTCTCCCAGGCGGTCTCGTTGAGCAGGTGCACGGGGTCTTCGCCCTCGGGGGCGAGGCCGCGGAACAGCACGACGGCGGGCAGCGGGAACGCGATCAGCGCACCGATGAGGGAGTTGCGGATGAGGGCGCGGCGGCCGAATCCGGACTCTTCATTGGCCTCGGCGAAGATCTCGACGGCGCGCTCACGCGTGGCGTCGGTGCCGCGGACGGGGTGACGCAGGTCGACGCCCTCGTGGTCGGCCATGAGGGCCTTGCCCCAGTGGACCGCACCGATGCCGATGCCCATGAGCGCCAGCGTGAGGCCGAGCCCGATGAACAGGTTGTTCGCGCGGACCGACATGAGGTCTTCGGGGTTGATCGGCCAGGCCATGTAGGCGGCGATCGCGAAGACGCTGCCGGCGATCGACAGGTAGAACAGCGTGTAGACGACGCGCTCGGCCCGCTTGTTCTTCTTCGGGTCGAGGTCGGTGACACGCTTACGGTGCTCCGGCAGACCGGGGTCGGTGACTCGGTCGGAGGTCACCACAGCGGTGCCGGGCGAACCGACACGCTCGTGGCCGTGATCCGACTGGTCGGCAGCGGCGAGCTCTCTGCCGCTGTTACCGTCCTGTGCCATTGTGCTCCTTCGTGATGCGTTCGGGGGAGAACGCTGTTGCTAAATCTGTTAGTTGGACTTCGCCGTGATCCACACGGTCAGGGCGACGATGGCGCCCAGGCCGAAGATCCAGAGGAAGAGGCCTTCGGCCACCGGGCCCAGCGCGCCGAGCGGGTTGCCGCCGACGGTGGATGCATTCTCGGTGTACTTCAGGGCCGTGATGATGTCGCGCTTGTCTTCGGGCGTGAGGTTCATGTCGTTGAAGACGGGCATGTTCTGCGGGCCGGTGACCATGGCCTCGTAGATGTGCGCGGGGGTGACGCCCGTGAGCGGGGGAGCGAACTTGCCCTCGGTCAGGGCTCCACCGGCACCGGCCACGTTGTGGCACATGGCGCAGTTGATGCGGAACAGCTCGGCGCCGTTGGCGGCATCGCCCTGCGCGTCGAGGTACTGCTCCTCGGGGATGGCGGGGCCGGGAGCCACGGAAGCCACGTAGGCCGCGAGCGAGGAGATCTGCTCTTCGGTGAACTGCACGGGCTTCTCGAGCGCCTGCGGGCCCTGGGCCTGCATGGGCATGCGGCCCGTTCCGACCTGGAAGTCGACGGATGCTGCACCGACGCCGATGAGGCTGGGGCCGTCTTCGCTGCCGTCGAGGGCCAGGCCGTGGCACGTGGCGCAGTTGGCCTGGAAGAGCTTCTTGCCCTCTTCGACCGAAGCCTGCGAGTTGGCGGCGGGAGTCTCGGCGTTGGCCGTGGTGGCGCTGAAGGCCGCGTAGGCGCCGCCCGTGAAGAGCAGCCCGACCGCGATCAGAGCGACCGTGGCCAGCGGGGAACGCCGACCGTTCTTGCGGGCCGTGCGAGCGGACGTGTTGCGTTTCCTAAGCATGGAGATGGCTCAGCTCCGATTTCTATTTGAGAACGTAGATGACGAAGAACAGGCCGAGCCAGACGACGTCGACGAAGTGCCAGTAGTAGGACACGACGATTGCGCTAGTTGCTTCTTTGTGGGTGAAGGTCTTGACCGCGTAAGCGCGTCCGATGACCAGCAGGAAGGCGATGAGACCGCCCGTGACGTGGAGGCCGTGGAAACCGGTCGTCAGGTAGAACGCGGAGCCGTAGGCATCCGAGCTGAGGGAGATGCCCTCGCTGACGAGCGTGGCGTACTCGAAGATCTGGCCGACGACGAACATGGCGCCGAGCGTGTAGGTGAGGAAGAACCACTCGACCATGCCCCACTGCGAGGGCTTGGGCCCCACGGAGCGCGGCTGCATGCGCTCGGCCGCGAACACACCGAACTGGCACGTGAACGACGAGGCCACGAGGATGATCGTGTTGACCGTCGAGAACGGGATGTTCAGTGTGGCCGTGTGGGTGGCCCACAGATCGGGCGCCACAGAGCGGAGGGTGAAGTAGATGGCGAAGAGGCCGGCGAAGAACATGACTTCGCTGCCCAGCCACACGATTGTTCCGACCGCTACTGAGTTCGGTCGGTTGATCTTGGGGGCTCGCGCCGCATAGTTGAGGGAGGTGCTCGTCACCCCTCCATTATGTCCGATGTTCGGGCGCGATTTTGTCACGACGTGCGGAAAAACCATCACTGTTTGACTTAGGCGGGCCTTACCATCCCCTGTGAAAAGCCTGCCGATTCAGGGGTTATGCGGCGAACTGGCGGGCGCAGATAGGATTTGGGCATGTTCGAAACGACCTCTTGGCCCGCGATTCTCACCACCCTGCTCGACGGCGACGACCTCAGTGTGGCCGAGGCTACGTGGGCCATGCAAGAGGTCATGGTCGGAAACGCGACCGACGCGCAACTGGCGGCGTTCCTCGTGGCGCTGCGCGCGAAGGGCGAGACGGTCGACGAGATCGTCGGATTCCGTGACGCCATTCTCGACAATGCGGTGGCCCTCGACGTGAACCCCATGGCGCTCGACATCGTGGGCACGGGCGGGGACCGGTTCGGAACCGTGAACGTGTCGACCATGGCATCCATCGTGGCGGCGGCATCCGGTGTGCCCGTCGTAAAACACGGCAACCGCGCGGCGTCGTCGGAGTCGGGGTCGAGTGACGTGTTGGGGGCGCTCGGCATCGATCTGACGCTCGAACCGGCGCGCGTGGCCGAGATCTTGGATGAGGCGGGCATGACGTTCGCGTGGGCGGCCGCCTTCCACCCCGGGTTCAAGCACGCGGGGCGCACGCGGTCGGAGCTCGGCATCCCCACCGTCTTCAATTACCTCGGGCCGCTGTGCAACCCGGCGCGGCCCGAAGCGTCGGCCGTGGGCGTGGCACAGCTCGACCGCGTGCCGTTGATCGTGGGGGTTTTCCAGACGCGTGGCGCGACGGCGCTCGTGTTCCGCGGCGACGACGGGCTCGACGAGCTGACCACCACGGGCCACAGCCACATCTGGGAGGTGAGCCGCGGGCTCGTCACCGAACACGACCTCGACCCGCGCGACCTCGGCATCACGCGCGCCACGATGCAGCAACTCGTGGGCGGCGACCCCGAACACAACGCGCGCATCGTGCACCGCGTGATGTCGGGGGAGACCGGTCCCGTGCGCGACATCGTCGTGCTGAATGCGGCCGCCGGGCTCGTGTCGTTCCGTCTGGCGGAGGATCCGGGCGAGGTGCAGGTGCCCATTCTCGATCGGTTCCGGGCGCAGATGCGCATTGCCGAGGAGACCATCGACTCGGGGGCCGCGGCATCGCAATTGGAGCGCTGGGTGGCCGCAGCATCCCGCTCGTAACGGGGCCGGTGTCAAGGGTTCGATTGCGTCTATGCACCGCCGCGGCGGACGGATAAGTTGAGGGTGCGGGCCTCCGATGCCCGCACGGCCCCGAGCCCAGGAGGATTCAATGAAGAAACTCATCAACGACCCGAAGAACGTGGTCGACGAGTCGGTCGCCGGCTTCGCGCTGGCGCACGCCGACCTCGTCACACTGTCGACCGAACCGCTGTTCATCGCCCGATCCGACGCGCCCGTGAGCGGCAAGGTCGGCCTCGTCTCGGGCGGCGGCAGCGGGCACGAACCGCTGCACGCCGGCTTCGTCGGGTTCGGGATGCTGGACGCCGCCGTTCCCGGTCCCGTCTTCACCTCGCCCACCCCCGACCCCATCATCGCCGCGACCCAGGCGGTCGACGGAGGCTCGGGCGTGCTGCACATCGTGAAGAACTACACGGGCGACGTGCTGAACTTCGAGACCGCCGCCGACCTGGCCGAGGCCGAGGGCATCACCGTGCGCACGGTCATCGTGGACGACGATGTCGCGGTCAAGGACTCGCTCTACACGGCGGGCCGACGCGGCGTCGCGGGCACGGTCCTCGTCGAGAAGATCGCGGGAGCCGCCGCCGAACGCGGGGATTCGCTCGACGAGGTCGCCGCGGTGGCCGAGAAGGTGGTCGCACAGGTGCGGTCGATGGGCGTCGCGCTCACACCATCCGTCGTGCCGCACGCTGGCGAGCCGAGCTTCACTCTGGCCGATGACGAGATCGAAATTGGCATCGGCATTCACGGCGAACCCGGGCGAGCCAAGATCTCGCTCGAACCCGCCGACCAGATCGTCGACCGGCTGCTCGAACCGATTCTCGAAGACCTGCCCTTCGCGAGCGGAGACGACGTGCTCCTCTTCGTCAACGGCATGGGCGGCACGCCGCAGATCGAGCTCTACATCCTGTACCGCCGTGCGGCCGAGGTGCTCGCCGAGCGTGGCATCACCGTGACGCGTTCGCTCGTGGGCAACTATGTGACGGCCCTCGAAATGCAGGGTGCCTCGCTGACCGTGCTGAAACTCGACGACGAGCTGACGACCCTGTGGGATGCGCCCGTGCAGACGGCCGCGCTGCGCTGGGGTCGGTAGGACCCGGACGAAAGGAACATCATGACCGTTGGAACCGACTGGGCGACCGCGTGGGTGCGCGGAACGATCGACACCGTCTCGGAACACCGCGCCGAACTCATCAACCTCGATCGCGAGATCGGCGACGCCGACCACGGGGAGAACCTCGACCGCGGGTTCCAGGCCGTCGCGGCGAAGCTCGACGCGCTAACGCCCGAGACGCCGGCCGATGTGCTGAAGATGGTCGCCTCGACGCTCATCTCGACGGTCGGCGGGGCATCCGGACCGCTTCTCGGCACCGCCTACCTCAAGGCGGCCGGTGCCATTGCCGGCAAGACCGAGCTGAGTGCGTCGGACATCGTCGCGCTGCTCACGGCGGCGCGCGATGGCGTGGTGCTGCGCGGTAAAGCTGAGCCGGGCGACAAAACCATGATCGATGCGTGGACGCCCGCCGTGGAGGCCGCCGCCGCTGCCGAGGCCGCCGGCGCCGATGTGCCGGCCGTGCTCTCGGCCGCGGCCGATGCCGCCGAGAAGGGTGCCGTCGACACGGAGGCTCTGGTCGCGCGCAAGGGGCGAGCGAGCTATCTGGGCGAGCGGGCCATCGGGCACCGCGACCCGGGAGCGCAATCGTCGTCGCTCATCCTGCGCGAGGCCGCCGTGGCCGCGGGTGTCAAATGAGTGTCGGGCTACTGCTCGTCTCGCATTCGTCGAAGATCGCCGAGGGGGTGGCCGACCTGGCGCACCAGATGGCCGCGTCCGTGACGATCGTCGCGGCGGGGGGCACCGACGAGGATGGCATCGGCACGAGCTTCGAGAAGGTGCAGAGCGGTCTGGCCTCGGCCGACTCGGGCGACGGTGTCGTCGTCCTGTATGACCTGGGCTCGGCTCTGTTGACGACCGAGACGGCCGTGGATTTCCTCGAGGACGATGCCGTGCGTGAGCGGGTCCGCGTGGTCGATGCGCCGCTCGTCGAGGGTGCGGTCGCGGCTGCGGTCGCGGCCGAGATGGGTTCGGGGCTGGATGACGTCGTCGCGGCGGCGCGGACCGCCGGTGGCGGGGCTGAGGCCGGGGTCGAGGCAACGGCTGCGGCGTCAGGATCGGACTCGGGCGCTCACGATGGAGATGCATCCGCAGCCGCTGACGGTGCCGTCGAACGCACGGTCGTGCTCGTGAACCGCGACGGGTTGCACGCGCGACCCGCGGCCGACTTCGTGAAGCTTGCCGGATCGTTCGATGCGCGCATCGACGTGAACGGCGTGGATGCGCAGAGCCTGCTGGCGATCATGTCCTTGGGACTGGTTCGCGGGGCCGAGGCTCGTATCCGGGCCACCGGACCCGACGCACGTCGCGCCGTCGACGAGTTGAGCGAGCTCATCGAGACCGGCTTCGGCGAAGACTGACTGCCCAGAGCGGGGCAGTTTCTTGGGGCATTCATAGGAAAATGCCGCTTTATCGTCTCATCGGGCATTCGGTCGATGGAGCCCTCGGCGTGTCCCGAAAATCGCTTGTGTGACCCCAGTGGTCTGACTACAGTGATCGAGGATGTGGCCGCCGAGATGCGCGGGTGCTGCGGCCAATGTACTTCGGTCGAGACGCATCCGGTATGAAAGGCCTAGCCCCTATGACCCGTCGATCGTCCTTCTTCACCACCGTGACGGTGGCGGCCGTGCTGGCCGCCGGAGTGTTCGTTGGTCCGGCATCCCCGGCCCTGGCGGCGCCGAGCTACCCCAGCTGGGACGACGTCACGTCGGCGCGCGCCAACGAGAACCAGAAGAAGGCCGAGATTGATCGGCTGACGGGCCTGCTCCAGACCCTGAAATCGGATGCCGACGCCAAGGGCGTTGCGGCGCTGCAAGCGGGCGAGGCCTATCAGGTGGCTCTGGTTGCCGAGCAGGCCGCGACGAAGACATCCGACGATCTGAAGGCGAAGCTCGCCACCGCGAAGGAGACGGCTGACGCCTCGGCGAAGAAGGTTGGGCGCATCGTGGCGCAACTCGGCCGCACAGGCGCCGGGGGAGACCTCGAGGCGTCGCTGTTCACCGGCGGGGGCACGAACGCAAGCGATCTGCTGTCGAAACTGGGCACGCTCAACCAGGTGGGCGCGCATTCAGCCGAGCTGCTCGAGCAGGCCAAGAAGGATGCAAACCAGGTCACGTCGCTGAGCGAACAGGCCGAGAAGGCCGCCCAGGCGCTCACGGCCGCGGCCGAGAAGTCGAAGTCGGCGCTGGCGGTCGCGAACGCGGCGGCCCAGGCTTCGGAAAAGGCCTTGGCCGAGCAGCAGTCGCACGCCGACGAGCTCGACGCTCAGCTGGCCTATCTGAAGGGCCAGACCGAGAACACCGAGAAGGAATACCAGGCGGGCGTCGAGGCCCGCGCCGAGGCCGCTCGTCAGGCCGCTGCCGCGGCTGCGGCCGAGCAGGCGCGACAGGCTGCCGCTGCCCAGGCTGCGGCCGAAGCCGCACGCGCACGGGCCGCGCAGAACGCGCAACAGAACACGAACGGGTCGCGGCCGTCGGGCGGCGGCGCTGCACCGGCTGCTCCCGCGCCGGCGGCCCCCGCCGCACCCGCGCCGGCGCCGTCGGGATCCGGCGCGCCGAGTTCCGCCGCCGCGAGCGCCGTGGCGTTCGCCTACGCGCAGCTCGGCGACCCCTACGTGTTCGCGGCCGAGGGGCCGAACGCCTGGGATTGCTCAGGCCTCACGATGATCGCGTACCGCCAGGCGGGCGTGTACATCGGCTACCACACGGTGGGGGCGCAGTATCGCGAGCTCAGCAAACAAGGCCGCCTCGCCTCGGCGTCGAGCCTCGTGCCCGGCGACCTGCTGTTCTATTCGCCCGGCAAGTCCACCAACTCGCAGGGCATGTACCACATCACGATCTATGTGGGCGGCGGCAAGATGATCGAGGCACCTGAGCCCGGCAAGCGCGTTCAGCTGGTTCCCGTGCGCACGCACAACCTCGTGCCCTACGTCGGGCGACCGGCGGGCTAGGTCGTCGAGACGGGGGTCTTCCCGAGCGCGACCGAGATGGCGTCGGCCGCGCGCACGAGAGCGAGGTGCGAGAGCGCCTGCGGTGTATTGCCGGCCTGGCGTTCCTCGCCGACGTCGTACTCCTCGCTGAGGAGGCCCACGTCGTTGGTCACGCTCAAGAGGCGGTCCATGAGGCGCGCGGCATCGACCTGGCGACCCGAGTGCGCATACTGCTCGACGAGCCAGAACGAACACGCCAGGAACGGATGCTCGGTGCCCTCGAGGCCGTCGACGCCGGACTCCGTGCGGTAGCGCAGGACCAGGTCGTGGTCGAGCAGCTCGGACTCGATGCGTGCGACGGTTGCGAGCATGCGCGGGTCGTCGTAGGCGCAGAAACCGACCTGGGCCAGCTGGAGGAGCGCGGCATCCACATCGTCGGCGTCGTAGTGCTGCACGAACGAACCGTGCGCGGCGCTGACACCGGAGGCATCGATCTCGGCCCGCACGTCGTCCCGCAGGCGGCGCCACTCGTCGACGGGGCCCTCGAGGCCGAACTCCTCGACGGCGCGCACGGCCCGGTCGAAGGCCGCCCACACCATCGCGCGCGAATGCGTGAAGTGCTGCGGTTCGCCGCGGATCTCCCAGATTCCACGATCGGGGCGCTGCCAGTTGTCGGTGAGGTAGGAGAGCAGGGCGCGCTGCAGCGGCCAGGAGAACTCGTCCTCGCGGATGCCGGCCTCGCGGGCCTCGTGCAGGGCGACCATGACCTCCCCGATGACATCCGTCTGGAATTGGGTCGCGGCGCCGTTGCCCACTCGCACGGGCGACGCGCCCTTGTAGCCGGGCAGGCTCGGCACCTCGACCTCGGGCAGATTGCGCTCGCCCGCGATGCCGTACATGATCTGCACGTCGGAGGGATCACCGGCGACGGCGCGCAACAGCCAGTCGCGCCATCCCACCGCTTCGTCGGAGTAGCCGTGGGCGAGCAGCGCACCAAGAGCCAGGGCGGCGTCACGCAGCCAGACGTAGCGGTAGTCCCAGTTGCGGCTGCCCCCGAACTGCTCGGGCAGGGACGTGGTGACGGCGGCGACGATGCCGCCCGTGTCTTCGTGCGTGAGGGCGCGCAGGACGAGCAGCGACGTGACGACCGCGGGACGATAGGAACCGTCGTGGGCACAACGGTCGGACCAGCGGCGCCACCAACCGGCCGTCGAGGCCAGGACGGCCGAGATGTCTTCGGGTTCGGGGGCTTCGCGGTGCGAGGGGTACCAGGTGAGCGACAGATCGACGGTCTCGCCGGCCGCGACCGTGAATTCGACGCCATGGCGGTGGTCTTCCGCGGCCAGTTTCGGGCTTCGCAAAACGACCGAGTCGGGGCCGGCCGTGGCGAGGAGGGCGGGGGCGCCGTCGGAGTCGGTGATCTGGCGCACCCAGGGGAGCGCGTCGGCGTAACCGAAACGGAACCGCGCCTCCTCGCGCACCACGACGCGGCCGCTGATGCCGCGCACGCGCCGCACCAGGTCGGCGCGACGGTTGCCGTGCGGCATGAAGTCAATGATCTCGACCACGCCGTCGGGAGTGGTCCACGTGTTCACGAGCACGAGTGTGCCCTCGAGGTAGCGTCGGCTATTCACGGCGTCCGGATGCGTGGGCGCCACCTTCCAGCGCCCGTGATTCTCGTCGCCGAGCAGGGCGCCGAACATCGAGGCCGAGTCGTAACGGGGAAAACACAGCCAATCGATGCTGCCGTCGATGCCGACGAGGGCGGCGGTGTGGCAGTCGCTGATGACGGCGTAGTCTTCGATCGGCAAGCTCATCCGCTCATCCTGTCAGGCGCGGGAGGGAACTGCCTGAGGCGCGGCGGGGGTTGCGCCGCCAGAGGGAGTCTGCCGTTGCCGCGTTGCCGCGTTGCCGCGTTGCCGCGTTGTCGCGTTGCGGCCTCCTGCGCGATGCCCCGGCGGTCGGCCGTCGACATGCGGGTCGTCGGCCTGAGCCAGCGTTCAGGTACGGTCGGCTTCGCCCGGTGTGCTCGTCGTGCCCTGCGGGTCGACCGTCTCGCCCGTGAGGGCCTCGCGATTGGTGGCGTAGACGACGAGCCCGTCGAGCAGCCCGAAGTGTTCGAGTCGATGGGAGAGGTCAGGGCGCACGCGGCTGACGGCCAGTCGGATGCCGCGATCGTGAAGTTTCTTCGCAACGGCGGCGAATGACTCGGAACCCGTGACGTCGACATCCGTGACGGCTTCGAGGTCGAGCACGATGGCTCGGGGTGCCGGCTCGGCGTCGGCCAGAGCACTCACGGCGCGCTCGAACGCTGCCGCATTCGCGAAGAAGAGCGGCGCCGCGAAACGCAGGATGACGGGCTGGCCGGGTGCGGGTCGGCGGGTTGCCGCGCCATCCGCCCCCACGGTGTCGATAGCGGGGGAGGCCGCGCGTTTGGCGAGATTGATGAGCGCGAGCACGAAAGCGAGCAGGATGCCGAGGATGGGGCCCAGCAGCAACGCGCCCAGGAAGCACACGGCGCCCACGACGAACTCGAACCGGTCGGCGGACCAGAGGCGTCGCAGCTCACCGATGCCGAGAAGCGGCAGGATGGCGACCGCGACGATGGCACCGATGGCGGGGGAGGGGATGTGCTCGAGGAGCGCCGTGCCGAAGACGAGGAGGAGGAGCGTGCCCACGGCGGCGACGATCGAGGGCAGCTGGGTGCGCGAGCCGATCTGGTCGAGCGCCGCGGTGCGCGAGGTGGACGACCCGACCGTGAAGCCGCCCGAAACCCCGGCCGCCACGTTGGCCGCACCGAAAGCGAGAAGGTCGCGGTTGGGGTCGGTCGGATAGCCGCGCTTCTCGCCGTAGTTGCGCGAGACGAGGAGCCCCTCGGCCATGGTCACCATCGTGAGGGCCAGCGCGGACGGAATCAGGGCCAACCAGCTCGACCAGGGAAGCATCGGCCACGACAGCGTGGGCAGGCCGGCCTCGATGGCGCCCAGCACTGAGACGCCGCGCGCCTCGAGCCCCGTCGCCACCACCACGATGGTCGAGACGACCAACACGGCGAGCGCCCACGGCACCTGGCGGCCGAATCGCCGTCCCACGAGGAGCACGATGACCGAACCCACCGACAGGGCGATCGAGAACACGTTCGCTGTGCCGAGGCCCGAGATCAGCGCCACGACCTTGTCGACGAATTCGGCGCCGCTGTCGATCTTGATGCCGAGCATCTTGGCGAGTTGGCTGACCAGGATGTCGAGCGCCAGGCCTCCGACGAACCCGATCAGGATGGGCTTCGACAGGAAGTTGGCGAGGAAGCCCAGGCGGAAGAGTGCGAAGAGCCCGAACATGAGCCCGCCGATGATCGCCTGCGCAAGAGCGAGGGTGGCGTAGTCGGCCCCGCCGGCGACGGCGAGCCCACCGAGCGACGACGCGACGAGGGCGGCGGCCGCGGCATCCGGCGACGCGACTAGTTGGCGGGACGAGACCAGCAGGGCATAGACGACCGACGGCAGAATGAGTGCGTAGAGGCCCGCCGTGGCCGGCAGGCCGGCGATTTGCGCGTAGCCGATGTTGAGCGGCACGGCGAGGGCGAGGAGCGTGACGCCCGCCGTGGACTCTCGCAGGGCTGTGCGTGCCGTGAGCCCGGGAAGCACGCGAAAACGAGATGCCACCGCGAGCCTCCCCTCGGGATGACGGGCCCGGAGCCCGTCGATGACCTCACTATAGGGGCGAGGCCGCGCGAGCACTATGGAGCGGACGAAGGGAGAGCACGCTCGGGCGTGTCGGCTTCGTGCAGGTTTCGCGTCGGCGGCGCCCGGTGCTTTTCGACACGCCGTTCGGTCGGAGAAACCCGAGCCGATTTGCTGACCGCCATTTCGCGTCGTCTTGCCGATGTGCGACGGGATGACGAACTTTGTCCAAACACTGGCCCCCCGGGCGGGGGGAGTCCTAGGTTAGCGTCCAAGGGGAAATCACCCCGCCAGGAAAGGACCGGAAAATGGCTGATCTGATTGTTATTGCGTTCGACGATGAGGCAAGCGCCGAGGGGGCGTATAACGAGATCCAGAGTCTGCAAACCGACCTCGTGGTCGAACTCGCCGGGCTCGCGCTGGTCAAGGTTGACCACGAGGGCAAGGCCCATGTCGAGACTCCCGGCCCGGCCGGCAAGGTCGGCGTCGGCGCCGCGAGCGGTGCCCTGTTCGGCGCGCTCATCGGCCTGCTGTTCTTCGTTCCGCTGTTCGGCCTGATCTCGGGCGGCCTCTTCGGCGCCCTGTTCGCGGGGCTCGACAAGACGGGCATCGACCAGCAGTTCCGCGACCGCGTGAAGCAGAGCGTTGCCGAGGGTAAGTCGTCGGTCGTCGTGTACGCCCTCAAGCTGACCGAGGACAAGTTCGCCGCCGCGCTGGCCCCGTACGGCGGCCACGTCGTGCAGACGTCGCTGTCGACCGAGGACGAGAAGGCCCTCATCCACGACTTGAGCGCCACGGCGTAGGTTGCAGCCACACGCCCGGTTGACTGACGGGCGCGTGACATCGAGAACGGGATGCGGGAGCGGCGCGAGAGCGTTGGCGTCCCGCATCCCGTTCGTGCGCGCAGGGCCCGTTCGTGTGTGGCGGCCCGCCGAGATCAGAGGACCGTGCAGGATCCCGTGCCGACGAGGGCGGGCAGGGAGGCTCGGGCCAGGCTATCGGTCGAGATCCACGACGACGTGTCGAGGGTGCGCACCCCGACGAGCACCTGCCCGCCCAGGAGGTTCGAGAGCAGGGCGCCCTGGAACGTCGTCGTGTAGACGCCTCCCGCCGAGGGCCCGGTCGTCGCGACCGATGAGCTGAGCGGCACGGTCTGCACGCCGGAAGCCTGCCCGTTCGACGACCACAGATACACGATGTCGGATGCCGTGTGCCCGGCGGGCAGCGTCCAGGTGATCGTCACCCGGCCGCCGACCAGGAGGACGTTGGCGGCCGAACATCCCGTGATGGTCGGGGCGGGGATGACCTTGGCGGCGAACGGTGCCGTCGTGACGACCGGGTCGGTCCAGGCGGCCAGGGTCTCTGTGGGCGGCGGCGCCAGCGACACGGTGACGGCGGCCAGGGCGGCGACGAGGGCCGCACTCCCGGCGGCTTTCGCGCGGTGGCGACGCGGCCAGAACGCCCAGGTCACGACGGCGGCCATCACCACGGTCGTCGTGCCGAGCACGACAGGGTTGGATGCCTGCGCGACGAGGGGCGCGATGCCCGGGAGCGAGAAGATCACGCGTTTGACGCTGTCGACCGTGTAGGGCGCCGGATCCTCGGTGCGGTTCGCGTCGCCCTTCAACGTGAGCGTGCGGGCGTGGCTGTTGGCGGATGCGGCGGCCGCTGCATCCTCGGCGACGCTCGTCACGCGGTGGGTCACGGGCAGCACGCCGGGGCGATCGACCGTGACGATGTCACCGACTGCGACCGCATCGGCCGGCACCTCTTGCACGAGCGCGATCGAACCGGCGGGGATGGTGGGGGACATGGACCCCGTCTTGAACATGATGATCGACACATGGAAGACGACGGCGAGGAGCACCAGCACGATGCAGAGCGAACCCCCGACCGCCAGGAGTGTCAGGATGGCGTCGGCGGCCCGGCCAGCCCGGCCGGCGCGGGTGGCGGCCGGCGGCTTCGCGGGCGCGGAGGCGAAGCCCGTCGGCGATGGGTCGGCCGACACGCCGTCCGGCGGCATCATTGCGCCGACGTCGAGGTGACGGTCCAGACCGCCGTGGCGGATTTGCCCTGCAGGCTGTTCGACGCTCCCGTCGGCAGGGACACCTCGAAGCACAGGGGCGTGGCCGCGCCCGGGGCCGAGGTGGTGGCGGCCGCGAGCGCCACCGTGGTGCCCGCGTTCTGCCCGGTGTTGAGCGCGCGGACATCGGTCGCGCCGCCGACCACCCACGTCGGCGTGCCCGTGAAGGCCGCGGCCGTGCACGTCGCCGAGCGGACGAGTCGGTAGCGCAGGGCGTCGCCGAGCAGCGGCGCCGTGTCGGTCGTGCCGTTCGTGACGGTCGCCGCCTGGATGTTCAGGCTGCCCGCGACACTGTTCGTCTTGGTGCGGACGGAGAGGAGGCCGTAACGCACGCTGCCCGCCGACATCCCAGACGTATCGAATGCGATCGTGGCACCGGGCGCCGTGGGGTGGTCGGCATAGGTGGTGCCGTTGACGCTGGCCTCGGTGTCGAAGACGGTCGCGGTGAACGAGCCCGCGGCGTTCTCGCTATCGACCCAGGCTGCGAGCGTCGCCGTCGCACCGACCCCGAGCACGAGGCCGCCCGCGAGGAGCGCGCGCACGCGGCGAGGGAGTCCCCGACGCCGCCGCACGCGCCCCGCTCGAGGCGCCGCATGAGCGGGCACCGGCTACTCCGAAACGGCCTGGAACTGCCAGGTGACGGTTCCGGTCTGGCTCTGCGGCAGCGTCGGCCCCGCGGTCACCGTGAAGCACAGATAGGCCGGGTCGCCCGCATCCGGCGACGTTCCCGCGGTCAGGTCGAGCGTCGTGTCGGCCGGAACCGTGCCGACGGCCGTTCCCGCGGCGACCAGAGACGTGCCCGTCGTCGTTCCGTCGCACCCGAAGGCCGTCGGCTGCGTGAGTGAATAGGTGAGGCCGACGACCGCGCCGGCGGAGGTGGTGGCCGTGATCGCCGTCGTGGCGTCGTAGGTGGTGGTGTCGTCGAGGCGGATTGCAAACGGCGCGAAGACCACATCGCCGGGGCTCAGGTTGGCGGCGTCGAGGGTGAAGTCGAGGTCGGCTGCCGAACCGGCCGCGGCCGTGGGGTGCGCGCTGAACGCGGTGCCGTCGAGGCTGCCCTCGAGGTTGAACGCGCCCGACGCGAACGTTCCCTGCGCGAACTCCGAGTCGTTCCACGCCGCGAGCGTGATGGCGGCACCGACTCCGAGCACGAGTCCTCCGGCGAGCATGGCCTTGAGCCGCCGACGGCGGGTGCGGCCGTTCCGCGTGTCGTCGGTGTGCGGCTGTGTGTTGGTGAGCTGAGTCACGAGATTCCCCTGGTTGAACCGCGGTCGACTACGAAATGCCGTCGCCCGCCCGATGTACACATGCAAACAAAACGGTCATCCGGCGACAATGCGGGGCTGTACGGGTCAATTACTGAGCTTTGTTTGCACTACGGGGGCCCAGTTCTGAGGCGGCGAACAGATCCCGCAACGACGGTTGCACAAGAGTTCTTGTTAATCGTAGAGTAAGGCCATGACGACAACCCCGAGGAAGAAGAAGAAGACGACGAAGCCGAACGCGATCGCACTCGACGATCCGAAGGCCATGCGGGCGCTCGCCCACCCGCTGCGCCTGAAGCTTCTCAGCGAGCTGCGCATTACGGGCCCGCGGTCGGTGGGGGAGTTGTGCGGTGTGGTCGACGCCGCGCCGGGTTCGGTGAGCTACCACCTGGGCGTCCTGGCCGAGAACGGCTTCGTCGAGCCGGCCCCCGAGCTGGCACGCGACGCGCGCGAAACCTGGTGGCGGGCGCGGCATGCCTGGACGACGGTCGAGCCGACGGGCCCCGACGCCCCGCCCGAGGAGCGGCTCGCCAGCCGAGCGCTGCGCCACGGCATCCTGCAGGCCTATGTGGCTGAGGCGTCGGCCGCTCTCGAACGCGAAGAGACGTTGCCGACCGAGTGGATCGAGGCGGCGACGTCGGGCGACGCCGTTGCACATCTCACGGCGTCCCAGCTCGCCGCCTGCGGTGAGGAGTTGCGCGCCGTCGCGGAGAAGTGGGCCGAGATCGGGGCTCGACCGGGCGACGACACCGCCCCGGCCATCCTCATCTACCAAGCGTTTCGCAAGGCCTGATCCGTCGTGCGTGCGCTTCTCGGGGTGCTGTCTGCTCTGGCGCTGTCGAAGGTCGGCAACGCTATCGTCATGGTGGCCGTGCCGCTCTTCGTGCTCGACCGCACCGGTTCGGCCGCGGCGACGGGGGTCGCGGGCATGTTCTCGACGCTCCCCGTCGTGATCGGGGGCGTTCTCGGCGCGCCCCTCGTCGACCGGTTCGGCTCCCGCGTCTCATCGCTGGTCGCCGACTCCCTCAGCGCCGCGTGCGTCGTCGCCGTGCCGATCCTTGCGATGCTGGATGCGTTGCCCTTCGGCCTCCTGCTCGCCCTCGTGTTGCTCGGCGGCATCTTCGACACGCCCGGTGACACCGCGAAGACCGTGGTCTTGCCCGAACTGGGCGAGCGGTGCGGATGGACTCTCGACCGGGTGACGGGAACCAGTTCGGCCATCCAACGCAGTTCGGCCCTCGTCGGTTCGGCCGTGGCGGGGTTCGGGGTGGCGATCGTCGGGGCGGGAAATGTGCTGTTCCTCACCGCGGTGATGTGTGCGGGCGCCGTCGTGTTGATCGCCGTCGCGCTCCCCGCTCGGCGTGTGCCCGTTCAGGCGGCGCCATCGACACCCGCCGCCGACACCCGTGGTTTCTGGTTCGGTCTAACGTTCCTCTGGCGCACGCCCCTCCTGCGCGCCCTCATCCTCCTCATCCTCGTCACCAACGCCATCGACTCGGCCAACCTCACGGTCATCATGCCGATCTGGGCCACCGGTGTTTCGGCGAGCGGCGCGCTCTTCGGGTTCATGATCGGATGCTTCTCGGCCGGCGCCCTCATCGGGGCCGCCGTCTTCCCCATGGTTGCCGCCCGGCTCCCGCGCCGTCGGTTCCTCGTCGTCGCACTGGCGCTGGCCGGCCCGCCGCCGTTCGTCGCCATGCTCGTCGGCGCGCCACCCCTCGTGGTGCTCGGCGTCTTGTTCTGCGCCGGCCTGGCCGCGGGGGCCATCAACCCCATCCTGCAGTCCACGCTCTTTCGTCAGATCCCCGTGGATGCGCGGGCGCGCGTGTTCGGAGCGACCACGGCCGTCGCCGCATCCGCCATGCCGATCGGAAGCCTGGTTGGCGGCACCGGCGTTGCGCTCTGGGGGTTGGCACCCGTGCTGCTCGCAGCGGCCGTCGCCTATGCGGTCCTCGCGCTCGTGCCCGCCGTCGGCTCTGTGTGGCGGGGCCTCGAGCGGCCGGTTGTCAACGGGCCGGGGCGCGTGGGCCTGCCGAGTTAGAGTGACGTATGCCCGTGAGCGTACGATCCCTCGAAACAGCTGTGCCGAAAACGATCATCAGACAACCCGATGTTCGGGATCTGTTTCGCGCTCAGCCGGGGATGGGGCGTCTGGCCGACCGTCTGATCGGGGCCGCCTTCGACGCATCGGCGATCGAGACACGGCACACCGTACTGGGCGAATTGGGTGGCGAGTTCGCCGACGACACCGAGGGCGTCTTCCTCGATCGCGAGACCGGTGTGCTGCGCAACCCGACGACGGGCGTGCGCAACGAGGTCTACATCGACCGGTCGCCCGAGCTGTTCCTCGCGGCGGCACGGCTCGCGCTCGAGACATCCGGTGGTCTGACGGCCGCGGATGTCACGCACGTCGTCACGGTGTCGTGCACGGGTTTCTTCGCCCCCGGCCCCGACTATCGCCTCGTGCGCGACCTCGGCCTGCGCGCGTCGACGCAGCGCTATCACTTGGGGTTCATGGGCTGCTACGGCGCCTTCCCGGCCCTGCGCGCGTCCCGCGACTTCTGCCTGGCCGACCCGGATGCCGTGGTGCTCGTCGTCTCGGTCGAACTCTGTTCTCTGCACATCTCGTCGTCGAACGACCCCGACACCATCGTCGCCTCGTCGGTATTCGCCGACGGTGCCGCCGCCGCGGTCGTGACGTCGCGCGACGCCCCGGCCGGTCACCCCGTGCTCGACCTCGACGCCTTCGAAACGGTTCTGACGCCCGTCGGCGAGACCGATATGGCGTGGAAGATCGGCGACCACGGCTTCGAGATGGTGCTGTCGAGCTATGTTCCGTCGATCATCGAGAAGCACATCGAGGGGGCCCTCGACCCGCTGTTGGCGCGCCTGGGGGAGTCGCGACCCGAGGCCAGCGCCGATATCGAGCGGTGGGCGATCCATCCGGGTGGGCGCAGCATCCTCGACAAGGTGCAGGATGCCGTGAAGCTGAGCGATGCTCAGATGGTCGAGTCGCGGCGCGTGCTGCGCGACTTCGGCAATATGTCGAGTGCGACCGTGCTGTTCGTGTTGCGCGAGATTCTGCACGACGCGGATGCTGCGGGCACGGGCACGGGCACGGGCACGGGCACGAGCACGAGCGAGAGCGCTGGTAACGAACGCGTGTGCGCCATGGCGTTCGGCCCCGGACTCACGGTCGAAAGCGCCATCCTCACGAAACGGGTCGCCGGATGAGCCGCGCCGCGGGCACGAGACCCGTCGTCCCGGCATCCACGCCGCGCCGCCCCGAATTCTCGCGGCGCGACACGAGCCTCGTCGAGCTCATGGACGACCCGCGCTGCGACGCCGCCCTGCTCGACGCCACCTATCGCGACTTCCGCGTCATCAACGCGCTCGTGTCGGGGTGGAAGGACGTGTACCGCAGCCGCATCCGCCCGCGCCTGTCGGCCACGCGCGAGAACACGCTGCTCGACATCGGTTCGGGCGGCGGCGACATCGCCCGCTCGATCGCGCGCTGGGCCCACCGCGACGGGTATCGCCTGAGCGTCACGGGCATCGACCCCGACGAGCGCGCCTACGCATTCGCCGCCTCGCGCCCCGAACGCCCGGGCGTGCGCTTCGAGGCGGCATCCAGCCGTGACCTCGTCGAACGCGGCGACCGCTTCGACATCGTCACCTCGAACCACCTGCTGCACCACCTGGACGACGCCCAACGCGCCGACCTGCTCGCCGACTCCGAGGCCTTGGCCGACCGCTTCGTCGTGCACAGCGACCTCGAGCGTTCGCCCGTCGCCTATCGCGCCTACCAGGTCGCGACCTGGCCGGTTTCGCGCCGCTCCTTCATCCACGTCGACGGGCTTCTGTCGATCCGGCGCAGCTTCCGCGTCGACGAGTTGGCGCGCGTGGCGCCCGCCGGCTGGACCGTGTGCGGGCAGAAGCCGTTCCGCGTGCGCCTCGAATTCGACGCTGCTGCCCGACGGCGCGGTGCTTCCCGTGCGTGACGTCATCGTCGTCGGAGGCGGCCCTGTCGGGCTCATGATGGCGGCCCTCGCGGCCGACCGCGGCCTCGACGTGGCCGTGTGGGAGAAGCGGGATCATCCGGCCACCCTGTCGCGGGCCATCGGCATTCACCCACCCGCCCTCGGAATCTTCGAGCGCCTGGGCCTGGCGGATCAACTCGTCGCCGAGGGCATCCCCATTCGCCGCGGTGTGGCCCGCAGCGGAGGGCGCACGGTCGGCACGCTGTCGTTCGGGGGAGTGTCGGACCGGTTCCCCTTCGTGCTGTCGCTGCCGCAGTACCGCACCGAGGCCAACCTCGAGCAGAAGCTCGCCGAACTCGCCCCGGGTGCCCTGCGCCGCGGCATCTCCGTCTCGGGCATCGAGGAGCACCCCGGCCATGTCGCAGTCACGGGCACAGCATCCGATGGCAGCACGGTCACCGAGCGTGCGCGTTTCGTGGTGGGCGCGGACGGGCCGCGCAGCACCCTGCGGCGGTTGCTCGGCGTCCGCGTGGCCACGAGGTTCTACCCCGACACGTTCGTCATGGGCGATTTTCGGGATGACACGGGCGACGAGTCCGACGCCGTCATCCACCTCGAGCGGCGCGGCGTCGTCGAATCGTTCCCGCTGCCCAGCGGCCTGCGCCGTTTCGTCGTCGCCACCGACGCCATGATGGAGCAGCCCGACGCCGATCACGTGGCCTCGCTCGTGGCCGAGCGCACGGGGGCCGCTGTCGAACCCTCGAGCAACCTCATGTTGAGCGCGTTCACGGTGCGGCGTCGTTTCGTCGAACGCGTGCTCGGCCGGCGCGTGGCCCTCATCGGCGACGCGGCCCACGAGATCTCGCCCATCGGTGGTCAGGGCATGAACCTCGGATGGTTGGACGCCCAGGCCCTGCTCCCGATCATCGCCACCACGGTGCGCCGAGGCTCTGTCTCGTCCGATCGGGCCGCTGACTATGCACGCGAGCGGGGGGTCGCCGCACGCCGCGCGGCGCGACAGGCGGAAATCAACATGGCGCTCGGGCGCCGGGCGTCGTCGCTGACGGTGGCGGGGCGCAACCTGGCGCTCGGCGGATTGCTGAAGTCGCCGGCATCCGGCCTGCTCGCGCAGGTTTATGCCATGAAGCTCATCTAGCGACGCCGACTCGCGAGCCTCTCCGGAGCTATTCGCGGCACGGCGAACCGGCGGGCAGGGCTCGTCTAACTCGCGGCCGCCAGGATGGTGCCGCCGCTGAGCGCGAGCTGCGCGACCAGCACGAGTGCCGACACGATGATCAGCTGGAACAGGAGGCGGCTCGGTGGCCGCGTGAGAACCAGCACGATGCCCATCACCGCGATCGCGCTGACGACGACGAAACCCGCCACGGCGAGCACGCTCGGGCCCGTGTCGAAACCCGCGTCGATAACCGGGCCGAGCATGACGAATGCTGCGCCGACGACCAGCGCCACGAAGGCGATCGTTCCCGTGGCTCGTCGCCCGAGGCGGTGTGGCAGCCCCGAGACGCCCGTGCGCGCGTCGTCGTCGAGGTCGGGCAGCACGTTCGTGAAGTGGATGGGAATGCCGAGCACGGCACCCGTCGCGGTCGCCCACCAGGCCGCGGCCGACGGTTCGGCGGCCGCGAGCGTCACGACGCTGGGCAACAGGCCGAAGCTCACGAGGAACGGCACGAGCGAGAAGGCCGTTCGCTTGAGCCCGGCGTTGTAGGCCCACCCCGAGGCGATGAGGATGGTGTGGGCGATGCCGGTCCCCGCGCTCAGCGCGAACGACAAGACGACGGCAATGGCGGCGGTGACGAAGGCGGCGTTACGCACCGTCGACGCCAGGATGGCGCCCGAGGCGATGGGCTTATCGGTGCGCCCGACCTCGGTGTCGCGCCGGGCATCGATCCAGTCGTTCGAGAGCCCGATCGACAGCTGGCCGGCCAGGATGGCGAGACCCACGAGCGCGACGCGCCACGCATCCAGGCCCACGGCGACGCCCAGGATGATCGACAGCGTCGTGACCGCAACCGTCGGCCCCGGATGCGAGGACAACGCGAGCAGTCTGGCCCGACCGAGCACGCTCATCGGCCCTCACCCTTCCGCGTTCCGGGTGCCGTGGCACTGACAAGATGGCGAGAGCAGTTCACGTCGAGTCGGCGAGGCCCGCTCGCGTCGAGTTGACGAATCGGGCTCACGCCGCGTCGGCGGGCACGCGCACGATCATCGCGCCGGGTTCGATGCGGGCGTTGAAGGCCACGACCTCGCCGAACGTGTCGCCGTCGAGCTCGATCTCTTCGGGGCGCGAGAAGCGGGCGACGAAGGTTGTGCCCGTCTCGTAACGGATGTCGCGGTCGTTCTTGCGCTGACCCGCGAGGGCCCGGCCGGCCTTGGTGCGCATGACGACGCCGTTGGTCCAGGCCACCTTCAGCCACACGCGGATCCAGCCGAGCACACCCTTCGGGCGCATCATCATGACGTCGAAGAGGCCGTCGTCGACCTTGGCGTCGGGCAGCAGAAGAATGTTGGCGGGCAGCGACCCGCAGTTGCCGAGGATGAGGGTGTGCACGGTGCGGCGTTCAGGCCGGTGGTTGTCGAGCTGGAAACGCACATGCAACTCGTTCGGGTCGCGCAGCGAGGTCACGATGGCCTTGACGTAGGCGGCCCAGCCGGCCTTCTTCTTCAGGTCGTCGTCGGTGTTCTTGATCATCTTGGCGTCGATGCCGAGACCGGCCATGACGACGAACACGTGCTTCTCTCGCGTGCGGTCGGCGCGCTCGATGTCGATGACACCGAGGTCGATCTCACGGTCGGCGCCTGTGAAGGCATATTGCACCGATCCGGGCATGTCGTTCAGGGTGAGATGCAGGTTGCGGGCCAGGAGGTTGCCGGTGCCGGACGGCAGCAGGGCGACGGGAACGCTCGTGCCGCGCGCGGCCTCCGAGACGGCCCGCACGGTTCCGTCGCCGCCCGCCGCGAAGATGAGGTCGGCGCCGTCGTCGATGGCGGTGCGCGTGACGCCCTGTCCGACATCCTCGATGGATGTCTCATACCAGCGCGTCTCGCCCCACCCGGCAGCCGCGGCCTCACGGTTGACGGTCTCGCGCAACTCGTCAAGGTCGACCTTGATCGGGTTGTAGACGACGGCGGCGGTTTTCGTGGCTACATCGGTCATAAGACATCCTCGGGTTCGGGTCAGGCTCTACCTTATGTGCGGGGGCGATTCCGGCTGGCAAGCGGGCGGGGGCTACCGGCCGGGGGAGTAAGCATGCTAGCGCCCCCGATGTGCGCGGCTCACTCGGCCGGACCGTTACCGGATGACGTGGCCCGGATGCGTGTCGTCGTAGCGCTGGCGGGCATCGGCGATGGCGGCGCGCTCGGCCAGCGACCAGTCGGCGAGCGCCTTGATCAGGTGGGTCAGTCGCGCCCCCGAGTCGGTCAGCGCGTAGGACACCTGCGCGGGAACCGTGGGGTAGACCGTGCGGCTCACGAGCCCGTCGCGTTCGAGCCGACGCAGCGTGAGCGTGAGCATGCGTTGCGAGATGCCGTCGATGGCCCGCTGCAGTTCGAGGAAACGACGCTCGGACGCGCCCAGCTCGGTCACGACCATGACGGTCCAGGTGTCGCCGACGCGGTCGAGCATGTCGCGGATGCCGCAGTCGGGGTGGTCGCTCGCGCCGCACGGGTCGAGGGTGGCGGTTACTTCGGTGTGCGTCACTGACACGAGAGTGCCTCCTTGTGGCGGTCGAAACGGGCGAACACAATCAGCTTAGTTAGGCATCAGAACCACGAAAGGTCTCGTCTTGATTCTCGTCACCGGCGCCAGCGGCCAGCTCGGCCACGCCATCCTCACCCTCCTGTCCGAGCGGGGGACCGCCGCCCGGGGGAGTAGCCGCTCGTCGTCGGCCCGCGGCCCCCTCGTTGACTTCGATGACCCCGCGAGTATCTCGTTCGAGGGCGTCGCTACGCTGGTTCTCGTGTCGGCCGGGGAGGCCGAGGACGATGTCGTCGTCGCGCGTCACGAGGCGGCGATCGCGGCGGCCGAGCGGGATGGTGTCGCACATGTCGTCTACACCAGCCTGGCTTCCGAGGGTGACCACCTCGCGTTCGCGCTGGCGCATCGGTGGACGGAACGACGCCTGCGAGAAAGCTCGCTGTCCTGGACCATCCTGCGCAACGGCCTCTACGCCGAGCTGTTCGGTTCGCTCTTCGGCTGGGACGGTTCGCGCCTCACGTCGGCGTTCGGCGGCGGGGCCCTCGCGGCGGTGGCACGGGCCGATCTGGCCGAGGCGGCGGCCGTCGTGGCCGACCGTCCTGAGCGGCACGTGGGACGCACCTACGACCTCGTCGGCGAACCGGTGACGGCGAATGACGTTGCGACCCGTCTCGGGGTCGACCTCGCCGACGTCTCGCTCCACGACAAGCGGGTCGAGTTGGATGCCGCCGGCCTGAAGCCCTTCCAGCCCGCGATGCTCCTGTCGATCTTCACGTCGGTACGGCACGGTTTCTTGAGCGCATCGGGGAGTGACTTGCGTCTGCTCCTCGAACGCGAACCGCGGGATGCCGTGCAGGTGGCAACCGAGGCGGCGAGCGCGGGGCGCCCGAACCTGTAGACGACTCACCGCGCGGCCGGTTTACTCGTCGAGGTCCTGCGAGAATGGCCGTATGACCTCGACGCGTTCGGCCCGGGCCCTGCGGGGCGCGCTGGCGGCGATCGCGTCGACCTTCGTGGCGTTGCTCTCGCACGTGGCGGGCGGGGGAGAGGTGCCCGGGCTGCTCGGCATCCTCGTGCCTCTCGTTCTGGCGACGGCCGTCTGCGTTCCGCTGGCCGGTCGACGTCTGTCGATCCTCCGCGTGTCGGCTTCGGTGATCGCCAGCCAGATGCTGTTCCACGTGTTGTTCGTTCTCGGGAGCGCCGGTAACACGTCCGCGGCATCGGCAACCGGGGGAGTAGGTCACGAGGGGCACGGAGGCCACGGTTCGGCAGCGGCACCGCTTCTGCTGGCGACTCCGGCCAGCGGCCCTAGCGCAGGTGTCCCCGCGCACGCACACGCCGGCATGTGGGCGGCTCACGCTGCGGCGGCCGCCGTGACGATCCTGGCGATCTATCAGGGCGAGCGGGTCGTTCGGCGACTTCGCACGCTCGCGGTCGCGCTCGTGCGCGTTCTACTTCCCGTCGTCTCCACGATCCCCGTTCCATTCCTCGCCGCCGCTCCCGCGGACATCGAGACGGTCTCGCTTCCTCGGTCGCTCAGCGTCTATCCCTCCACGCGGTCGCACCGCGGCCCGCCCGCAGTCTCCTTCCCCTCACTCCCTCTCGCGACCTGAGCAGCGATTTCCGCTGCCGGTGACGCCGGATGCCGCGCCGTGCGGCCCCTGCGTTCCCGTGTCGCGTTTCGTGTTGCCGTCGTCGACGCCTGAGAAGGCGTCACCTCGGCGAGGTCATCGAGCGGTACGGCTGCGGCTGGCCGCTCAGGAAGGAGCCACCGACCGTGGCCGAAAACAGAGACAACCCCACCCCGACATCCCCTCGACCCGCGCCCACCCCGATGCCCGATACGGAGCCCGACACCGATGCCGGCCCCGCTTGGAGCCCCACACCGCCTGGCTTCGTCGCAATCGCCCTCGCGATCTCGGTGCCGCTCGCCGTCGTGGCGACACTCCTCGGCCTCTCCCTCACGGGTGAACTCGGCCGCGGCCAGCTGCTCACCAACCCGGGGGAGTTGGTCACCTGGGGGCTCCCCATCGCGCGCGTGCTGCACGACGCGGCCGCCTCGGTGACCATCGGTCTGCTCCTCGCCGCCACGTTCTGGTTGCCGGGCCAGAAGATCGCCCCCGGCCTCATGTCGTTCTCGCAGGCCAAGGCTGTGTGGTGGGCAAGCTGGGCGGCCTCCGTCTGGCTGGCGGCGGGCATCGCGGTGCTCGTCTTCACCGCCGCGAACTCGATCGGCGTGCCCCTGACCGCGCCGTCGTTCCCCACGACGTTCGTCTTCTACGCGACCCAGCTCGAGCTCGGCCAGACGATGCTGGTGTCGATGGGATGCGTGGCCGCCGCGCTCTCGATCGCCCTGCTCGCGCGGCGGCAGTCCTGGGTGGCCACGGCCGCCGTCCTGTCTGTCGCTGCGCTCCTGCCGCTTTCGTTGTCGGGCCACGCCGCCGGATCGGACGAGCACGGCAACGCCGTCAACAGCCTCGCCATCCACCTCATCGGCGTCACGGCGTGGGCCGGTGGGCTCGTCGCCGTCATCCTCCTGCGCAAGAAGGTCGGCGCCCAGCTCGGCGCCGTCGTCGCCCGCTACTCCCTCCTGGCCGGGTGGGCCTTCGGCGCGGTCGCCTTCTCCGGTGTCGTGAATGCATCGCTCCGCATCAGCTCGCCGGCCGACCTCGTCACGCCCTACGGCATCCTGCTGATCGTGAAGGCGACGGCGCTCGTGCTGCTGGGCGTGGCCGGCGCGTGGCATCGCCTGCGTCTCATCCCGCGGCTGCGGCGCGACCCCTCCGACCGATCGGCTTTCGTGCGCCTGGCCGTTGGCGAGGTCGTCGTCATGGCCGTGACGATGGGTGCGTCGGTGGCGCTCTCACGCAGCCTGCCGCCCGTGTCGCAGGAACCCGTGGCCGACGACATCCGCCACCGCCTGCTGGGTTTCCCGTATCCGCCCGATGTCACGCCCCTGCGCATGTTCACGGAATGGCATATCGACTGGATGTGGGCGGGCCTCGCGCTCGTGGGCGCCGGCTGGTACGTGTGGGCGGCCCTGCGCGTGCGGCGACGCGGCGACAGCTGGCCCCTCGGCCGCATCGTGTCATGGGTGGCCGGGTGCGCCGCGCTCCTCTATGCCACGAGCGGGGGACCGGCCGTCTATGGGCAGGTCCACTTCAGCACGCACATGCTGCAGCACATGACGCTCATGATGGTGGTGCCGCCCCTGCTAGTACTCGGCGGGCCCGTCCTGTTGGCGCTGCGCACGCTGCCCGCTCGCAACGACGGCGGCCGCGGCATCCGTGAATGGATGCTCATCCTCGTGCACTCGCGCTATCTGCGGGTTCTGTCGACCCCGGCTGTCGCGGCCGTGCTCTTCGCGGGCAGCCTCGTGGTCTTCTATTACACCGGATGGTTCGAATGGGCCATGTTCGCGCACCAGGGCCACGTCTTCATGACGGTGCACTTCTTGGCGACCGGATACCTCTTCTTCTGGGTGCTCATCGGCATCGACCCGGGTCCGAACCGCCCCACGCACCTCATGCGTCTGCTCGTGCTGCTCGCGACACTGGCCTTCCACGCCTTCTTCGGCCTCACGATCATGGCGAACTCGGCCGTGCTCGCCGAGGCGTGGTGGACGGCGCTCGGGGGAGCGACGACCGCTCAGCTCCTCGCCGATCAGGGCGTTGGCGGCGGCATCGCGTGGAGCGCGGGGGAGATCCCCACGGTGCTGATCGCGCTCGTCGTGGTGGCGCAGTGGGTGAAGAGCGACGAGAAGTCGGCCAAACGCTACGACCGACGCGCCGAGCGGGACGGGGACGCGGAACTCGTCGCCTACAACTCCCGGCTGCGGCGCCTCGACGATGACGATCAGGGCTGAATAATCACGACCTTGCCGGAACCGCTCTCGGCCACGGTGTGCGCCTCGACGATGTCGGCGAGAGAAAATTCGTGATCCACGCGCGGCGTGTAGAGGCCCTTCTCGCCGAGCGCGGCGGCGTATCGGAGGAGCGCAGAATCGTTGCGAGCGTCCACCTTGCGGAGGCCCAGTCGCGCAGCCCCCTGATCGTCGATGACGGTGACGACGCGCGACGGGTCCCCGACGATCCCGAGCAGATCCGGCAGCGATTTCGACGGTGCGGAATGGAGCGCTGCGTGGACCCCGTCGGGCGCCAGGTCGCGCACCCGATCGGCGAGACCCGCTCCATAGGTGGTCGGGTGGATGCCGAGCGATTCGAGGTAAGCGTGGTTGCTCGCACGGCCCGTGCCGATGACGGTGGCGCCGGCCGCGACGGCGAACGCGGCGGCGGCGCTGCCGACGGCACCGGAAGCGCCTTCGATGAGCAGGGTCCGCTCGTTCAGGTCTCCGAGGGTTTCGAGGGCGGCAGCCGCGGTCGCCGATGCGAGCCCGGCCGCCGCGGCCTGAGCCGTGGACCAGGCGCTCGGCACGTCGGCCCAGGCCGTGAGCACCGCGAATTCGCCCGTGGTGTCGCTGATCCCGCCCAGGCCGAAGACGCGGTCGCCGACGTGTGCGTCTGACACCCCCTGACCGATCTCGTCGATGATGCCGACGGCGTCGCGGCCGGGGATCGCGGGCAGGGTGAGAGGCAGGAACTGCTGCAGGTGGCCGGCGCGCAGGATGACGTCGATCGGGTTCACGCTGGTGGCCAGCACCCGGACACGAATGGAACCGTCACCCGCATGAGGTTCGGGCGCATCGTCGACGAGGAGAACGTCGGGGGAGCCGTACGTGTGAAAGCGCGCAGCGAGCATCGAGTCAGACCTTTCGAAGGGGAGAGCAGCAAATGCTTGCTGCGGAAAGTAACCTAACCCGGATTCCTTTCCGTGGCAAGTATCGGTATCGTGGTGTCGTGACCACCTCAGATCGCCTCTCGCCTCAGCAGGACCGCACCTGGTCGTTGTTCGTCGGCGTCATGATGTGGTTGCCCGCCGAACTCGATGTGTATCTCGAACAGGTGGCGGATCTCAGTCATGCCGAGTTCGGGGTCCTGCGCTGCCTGGCCCTGGGGGAGGATCGTGAGATCCACATGAGCCGGTTGGCCGCCACGGCGAGCGTGACGCCGTCGCACCTGTCGAGGATCGTCGGGCGTCTCGAGAAACGAGGACTTCTCGCTCGAAGTGCCGATCCGACGGATGCGCGCAAGACGCTCGCGAGGCTTACGCCGGCCGGCGATCGACTCCTGGCTGAGGTCGAACCCGGATATGTCGCCGAGGTGCGTTCCCGGGTGTTCGACCTGCTCGGCGATCGGCAGCTGGATCAGCTCGAAGATCTCGCCGAAGCCATCCTCACGCCGCTGCGGGGAGAATGCGTCGACCTGTTGCCGCCTCGGTCGGCTCGCTGATTCCCTCTACGACTTCGCTCACTGAGTTCGCCGGCTGGGGAGGGTTCGAAACGGCTTTGTTGACATAATGTGCATTATCGGCACTCTATTGGGGAGTGGGAGCGGGGTCCTTCTCGGGCTCGTTTCGCGACAGCTGAGGCGCCGGCAGTGAGACGCGTAACGCCGTGCCGCCTTCGTTGCCGGGGCCGATCTTCATATCTCCCTGGAAGGCCTGGATGCGTCGTGACAACGACAGCAGGCCGCCGTCGATGGACGGGTCGTCAGCGATTCCGACGCCATTGTCGAAGACGGTGAGAACGATTCGTTTTCCCGCGGGCTCGGCATCGTCGACGACAGACAGCGACACCCGGATGCTGTCGGCCGCACCGTGCTTGAGCGCGTTCGTGATGCCTTCCTCGAGGCTCCGAACGAGCAGGGATCGCTGCGACAGGCCGATGACGTTGTCGGCGGGGTCGTCGAGCGCCCGGAATTCACGCGAGACGTCGAACTTCGTGACGATACTGGTCGGCAGGCGCTGCAGAATGGCGCGGATGCTGGGCGCGACACCCACCTCGAGCAACGGCGGCGAGAGCAGACGACTCGTGGCGCGGACATCCCGCTCGCGCAGTTCATCCACCCGGTTTTCGACCGACCGGATGTCTTCCTCGGAAACCGTCTCCCCCGAGCCGACCCGTTTCGCCAGCTCGTCGAGGCTCGCGGCGATGAACACGAGGCGCTGCTGCACCGTGCCGTGCAAACCCTCCGCGACCTCGCTTTTTACGCGCAGCTCTTCGCCTTGGAGTGCCTGCAGCGCCAGGTCGGCTGCCCGTCGCTGAGCCGTCTGCTCGCGTTCCTCGTGGCGGGTCCTGCGGCGCGCGGCCGAGACGGCGAACCCGAAGGCGCCGCACACCATGAGCGTCGCCACCGAGGCCCCGAACTCGACCAGCACGACATCGGCGGTCGGCGAGCGATACACCCCGAGCAGCAGCTGCAGGCCGACCCGCACAAGCCCGGCCACGCACGACACGGCGAATGTGAGCGCGAGCACACGGGGCCGCCACCACTCGTGCAGCGAGGGACCCCAGCGGGTCATGAGCAGGAAGCCGAGCAGGAGTACTGCTCCCCCGATGCCGACGACGTTCGCGGTGATGCGCTCGAAGAGCATGCCGCGTGACCCGCCGGGCGCCACCCAGGCGAAGATATAGACCGTCTGCATGGCCGTACCGATGCCGAAGGCCAGGGCGACGGCACCCGAGGCGACGACGAACGACCGCGAATCGCTGATGCGGTCGTTGCGATCGTCGTGGTCCCGCCTGTCGGTGTCATCGGCGCGCGACTGTGCCAGCCCCCGCGCCGGTCTCCTGATCCCCACAGGTCGATTTTCTCAAAGGAATCTCATTTTCGGCGGCAATCGGCGTGCCTATTTTGGGGGCATCGGCGACGCTCGCTGCGCATCCCGCCGAGAGTTTCCTCCCCCTTCGCGCGCATCCCACCCGGCATACTCGTCACATGGACATCTCGGAGCGCACCCCGCGCGCAGGCGGAACGTCGCGGTCATCCGGGGGCACCACTCCCCTGCGCGTCGGCGTCGTCGAAGACCAACCCCTCTTCAACGGCATGCTCGGCGACCTGATCGACAAGCATCCCCGCACGCGGCTCGTCGGTCGGGCCACCACGGTCGCGCACGCGCGCAAACTCTTCCTGCCGGGCACGGTCGACGTTCTGACGATGGACATCGAACTTCCCGACGGAAACGGCGTGAGCCTCGGGGTCAGCCTGAAACGCCAGGCCCCCGAACTCGGCATCGTCCTGCTCTCCGCCTACGACCTCATGGACATGTTGCTCGAGATGCCCGACGACATGCGGGGCGGCTGGAGCTATCTGTCGAAGAAGTCGGCGCTCACCTCGGAGACACTGTTCGCCGCCATCGAGGCGTCGGCGCGGGGCGACTCGATGCTCGACCCCGACCTCATCGCGCACGCCACGCCGCGCACTGAGTCAGTGCTGCACCGTCTCACCGACCGGCAGTACGCCGTGCTGCAGCTGCTGGCCCAGGGCCTGTCGAACCAGGGCATCGCCGCCCGGCTCGGAATCGCCGAGAAATCGGTGCAGAACCACCTGACGAGCATCTACAGCATCCTCGGCGTGCCGGCCGATTCGGCCAAGAACCCGCGCGTCCTGGCCGCGCTCACCCTGCTGGCAGAAACCGGCCGGGACAGCTAGTCCCTTGTGACGCCCCGGCCACTCGCCTAGCGTCGAAGGATGACCGACAGTCAGAGTTCGTCCGCCAGCACGTCCGCCTTCGCCTCCCCCGCACCGTCGACCCCGTCGAGTGACGAGCTCGAGATCGTCGACCGCTGGTGGCGCGCCGCCAATTACCTCACGGTGGGCCAGATCTACCTGCTCGGCAATCCGCTGCTCACGCAGCCGCTGAGCCCCGACCAGATCAAACCGCGCCTGCTCGGACACTGGGGCACCTCCCCCGCCCTGAGCTTCATCTATGCGCACCTGAACCGCGTCATCCAACACACCGACAACGAGTACCTCTACGTTTGCGGCCCGGGTCACGGCGGCCCGGCCATGGTCGCGAACACGTGGCTCGAGGGCACCTACAGTGAGCGTTTCCCGCATCTCGGCCAGGGCGTCGAGGGCCTCGCGGCGCTGTTCCACCAGTTCAGCTTCCCGGGCGGCATCCCTTCGCACGCGGCGCCCGAGACCCCGGGGTCGATCAATGAGGGCGGCGAGCTCGGCTATTCGCTGTCGCACGCCTATGGCGCGGTGCTCGACAACCCGCGCCTGATCGCGGCGTGTGTCGTGGGCGATGGCGAGGCCGAAACGGGCCCGCTGGCCACGAGCTGGCACGCCAACAAGCTCATCGACGCGAAGAACGACGGCGCGGTGCTGCCCATCCTCAACCTCAACGGCTACAAAATCGCCAACCCGACTCTTCTCGCACGCATCGGTGAAAGCGAGCTTCTCTCACTGTTCCGCGGCTACGGCTACGAGCCCGTCATCGTGTCGGGCGGTTTCGACGGCGAAGACCCCATGCTCGTGCACGCCCGCATGGCCCGCGCGCTCGACGCCGCCGTCGCGCGTATCGAACAGATCTGGTCGGATGCTCGAGACGCGGGTCACACCGACCGCCCCGCGTGGCCCATGATCATCCTGCGCACGCCGAAAGGCTGGACGGGCCCGAAGGAGGTCGACGGCGAACCCGTCGAGAACACGTGGCGGGCGCACCAGATCCCCGTCGACGATGTGCGCGAGAACCCCGAACACCTGCGTATCCTCGAAGACTGGATGCGGTCCTACCGAGCCGACGAGCTGTTCGACGAGAACGCCGTGCCCGCCGCCGACATCCGCTCGCTGGCACCCGGGGGCGAACGCCGCATGAGTGCCACGCCGCACGCCAACGGCGGCGAGCTGCGGCATCCGCTCGTCTTGCCGGCCGTCGAACCGCACGCCGTGCCCGCTCCCCCGAACAAGGGCGAACTCGTGTCGGCCACGGGAACCTGGGGAAAGTGGCTGGCCGAGGTCGTGCGCGAGAACCCGCACACGTTCCGCATCTTCGGGCCCGACGAGACCGCCTCGAACCGCCTGCAGGCCGTCTACGAGGTCACCGACAAGGTGTGGGCCGCCGACATCAAGAGCACCGATCAGCACCTGGCGCACACGGGCCGCGTCACCGAGGTGCTCAGCGAACATCTGCTGCACGGCATGCTCGAGGGCTACATCCTCACGGGCCGCCACGGCCTCATCAACACCTACGAAGCGTTCGTGCACATCGTCGACAGCATGTTCAACCAGCACGCGAAGTGGCTCGAATCGGCGGCCGAGGTCGAGTGGCGCGAGCCCGTCTCCCCCTTCGTCTACCTGCTGTCGTCGCACGTCTGGCGCCAGGACCACAACGGCTTCTCCCACCAGGACCCGGGGTTCCTGAACCTCGTCGTCAACAAACAGGCGCATCTCGTGCGGGTTTATCTGCCGCCGGACGCCAACACCCTGCTGCACGTGGGCGCCGGCGTCTTCGACACGACCGATCGCATCACGGTCATCGTTGCGGGCAAGCAGCAACAGCAATCCTGGCTCGACATCGACGACGCCCGCGCGCACGTCGAGCACGGTATGGGCGTCTGGCCCTGGGCCGGCAACGAGGCGGCATCGTCCCCGGGTGACCACACCGGCGCGGATGCTGCCCCCGACGTCATCTTCGCCTCGGCCGGCGACGTGCCCACGCTCGAGGCCATCGCGGCCGCCCAACTCATCCGCGAGAACGTCGAGGGTATGCGCGTGCGCTTCATCAACGTCGTCGACCTCATGCGCTTGCAGGACGAGAAAGCCCACCCGCACGGCATGCCCGATGCCGAATACGACGCCATGTTCCCCGAGAACGTGCCCGTCGTCTTCGCGTTCCACGGCTACCCCTCGCTCGTGCACCAGCTGGCCTACCGCCGGCACAACCACGACGATATGCACGTGCACGGTTTCGCCGAGAAGGGCACGACGACCACGCCGTTCGACATGGTCATGCTCAACGAGATCGATCGCTATTCCTTGGCGATGGATGCCGTGAAGCGCCTCGCCGAGAAGGGCCGCGACGTTCCGGCGGGTTTGTCCGACACGTGGGAGGCCGCCCGGGTCGAGGCCCGGCGCTACGCCTACGACAAGGGCGAAGATCATCCCGATTTCACCGAGTGGGAGTTCCGGCCGGAACGCTAGACTCGTATATCAGCATCCGAATACGCTCTACCCGAGAGAGGACGCGCATGTCGCTCCGACGCACGCACGCCACCACCCCGAACGCCCGCGCTCACGCGAAGACCACGCCCACCGCGACCATCGTGGGGGCCGGGCCGAACGGACTCTCGGCGGCCGTCGTGCTCGCGCGCGCCGGTATCGAGGTGACGGTGCTCGAGCGCAACGACACGATCGGCGGCGGTGCGCGCACGGCCGAGCTGACGCTGCCGGGCTACTGGCACGATGTGTGTTCGGCCGTGCACCCGATGGCTTTCGCGTCCGGTTTCTTCCGCCGCTTCGGCCTCACCGACCGCGTCGACTTCGTCACGCCCGAGATCTCCTATGCGCAGCCGCTCGACGGCGGCGACGCCGGGCTCGCCTATCGTGATTTGCACCGCACGGCCGAGCACCTGGGGGTCGACGGCGACCAGTGGCTGCGGCTCATGGGCCCGCTCGTCGACCGCGCGCACGATGTCGCGCAGGCGACGGGGTCTCCCCTCACGCGCGTGCCCCGGCATCCGATCGCCCTGGCGCTCTTCGGGGTGCGCGCCCTCGAACTGGCCGCCACCATGGGGGCGTTCCGTTTTCGCGAAGACCGTGCGCCCGCCATGCTCGCCGGTGTGGCCGCCCACGCCATCATGCCCATGCCGCGGCTCGCGTCGTCGGCCGCGGGTCTGGTCTTGTCGGTCACGGGACACCAAGACGGCGGATGGCCCATTCCGATCGGCGGCAGCCAAGCCATCGTCGACGCCATGGCCGACGACGTGCGCGCCCACGGCGGGCGCATCGAGACCGGCCAGCACGTGACGAGCGCGGCCGATCTGCCCGATTCGACCGTCACACTGTTCGACACGACGCCCCGCGCCCTCGTCGAGATCCTCGGCGACCGCATACCCGCGGGTTACCGTCGTGCGCTCGAACGGTTCCAATACGGAAACGGTGTGGCCAAGGTGGACTTCGCCCTGTCGGGACCCGTGCCGTGGACCAACGAGGAACTGCACAAGACCGGCACCCTGCACCTGGGCGGAACGGCGGCCGAGACCGCGGCCGGCGAGAACCAGGTGGCCCGGGGTGAACACCCCGACAACCCCTATGTGCTGGTGTCGCAGCCGACGCGTTTCGACCCGTCGCGTGCGCCGGAGGGTAAGCACACGCTGTGGGCCTACACGCACGTGCCCGCCGATTCGGATCGTGATATGACCGAGGCGATCGTGCGGCAGATCGAGCGGTTCGCGCCGGGGTTCCGCGATGTCATCCTGGCGTCGTCGTCGCGCACGGCGCAGCAGATGGAGGGCTACAACCCCAACTACATCGGCGGCGATATCTCGGCCGGTGAACCGAACCTGTTGCAGCTCATCCGCCGCCCGACGCTCTCGCCGACGCCCTGGCGCACCGCCGTCGACGGCGTCTACCTGTGCTCGTCGGCGACTCCCCCGGGCCCCGGCGTCACGGGGCTGCCGGGCGCGTATGCCGCAACGGCCGCGCTGCGCGACCACTTCGGCGTGACGCGTCTGCCGCGCCTAGGCCCTGACCCGGTCTGATCGTCGTCGCCGTCTGATCGTCGCAGGTTGTATCCCGACCCGGTCTGGCAGCCGACCTGACCTCGGGGATATCTGTCTGGCGCCCGGCCCGGTCGAGCGTCTGTTCGGGCCCGACGCTTATTCCGTTCGTGCAGTCACGATGCGTTCTCCTTGTCGGCCCGACGGATGCTCGTCACGGTGCCCTCGCGATACAGCAGCGCCCGCACCTCCGACTCCCCCGACGCCGCGCGCTTCGGGTCGATGGTCTCGCCCTGGTTGTAGTGGTCGATGAGCCGCGGATCGACGTAGCTCGCCCGCGCGATCGTCGGCGTATTGCTCAACACCTCGGCGGCGTCGCGCATGGCCTGGCTGATCGCCCGGTTGCGCTTGGCCTGCGACGGCAGCGGCCCCGTCCTGGCGAGGCTGACGGCCGCCGTCACGGTGCCGTGCAGCGTGCGGAAGTCCTTGGCCGTGAAGTCGCCGCCGGTCATCTCCTTCACGAAGTCGTTGATGTCCGAGCTCGTCACGGGATGCCAGTGCCGCCCGTCCTTGTAGGCGAGCAACCGAGCCCGGCCGCCCCGCCGCTTGAGCTGTCGCACGACGGCCGCGAGGTCGGCATCCGTGATGTCTGACTCCCACTCCTTGCCGCTCTTGGCCGGGAAGTGCAGGTGCACGGTGTCGCCCGACACGCGCGCATGCGAGCCCAAGAGGGTCGCGAGGCCGTGGCTGCCGTTGCTGTTGGTGTAGCGCTCGGAACCCACCCGCAGCGACCCGGTGTCGAGCATGCGGAAGGCGGCGGCCAAGGTGCGCTCGCGCGACACGCCGTCGCTCCGCAGGTAGATCGTGACCTGTCGACGGGCGTTCGGCAGCGCCTCGGCGAGCTGCAGGGCGCGGTCGAACTTGATGCGATCCTTCTTCTCGCGCCAACCCGGGTGGTAGATGTATTGGCGCCGCCCGACCGCATCGACACCCGTCGCCTGGATGTGCCCGTTCTCGAACGGTGCGATCCAGACATCCTCCCAGGCGGGCGGAATTCCGAGCTTTTCGAGGCGTTCCCGCAGCGCGGGATCGGTGATGGTCGAGCCGTCGAGGTCGCGATAGCTGAAACCCGACCCCGAGCGCACGCGCCGATATCCGCGGCCGTTCGAATTGCTGCGTCTCAGTCTCATGTTCTCGCTTTCCGCTCCGCGGGTCGTCGCCGCACCTCTCGCGCGCCTTCCCTGGCCGGCGTCGCGAACGGAAATTGTTCCCCACGGGCCACGGATCTGCGGCAAGGTGGGCACATCAGCCTTCACCACGAAAGGAAGGTATCCGCCTCATGTCCACCTCAACGTTCTTCATCAACGTCGATTCGTCCAGACTCTCACCCTCGCAGGTGACGGGCATCCGGGTTGCCCTGGGGGTCGCCGGTCTGCTAGCCGTGATCCTCGGCATCTCGATCCTCGTGTGGCCCGGCGCCACGCTCGCGCTCGTGGCCTGGCTCTTCGGCATCTACTTCCTCGTCGTCGGCATCCTGCGCATCGTCAAGGGGTTTTCCGGCCACTCGGAGGGCACGAGCTATCGCGTGTTCAGCGTCATCCTCGGCGTGCTGCTCATCCTGGGTGGCGTCTACATCCTGCTGAACCCCGTGTTCGGCGTGGCCGTGCTCGCGGCCGCCATCGGCATCACGTGGATCATCGAGGGCATCGCGTCGCTCGTCGAGTCGGCGCCCGATTCCTCGCGCTGGTTCGGCGTGCTCTACGGCGTGGTCAGCATCGTGGCCGGTGTGATCGTGCTGTTCGTACCCGTGCAGTCGGCGGCGGCCCTGCTGGTCTTCGTGGCGGTTCTCGCGATCGTCGCGGGCGTCGTCGAGATCGTGCAGGCGTTCACGTTCGGCCGCGCCGCCAAGCGCGCTGGCATCGCCTAGACCCGGCGGCCGCAACCATCTCCGCGGTCTCGTGCCGGGTGGCACGTGCACGACCGCACGGGGCTTGCGCATACGACGCTGAAGGGGCGCTCACGATAATTCGTGAGCGCCCCTTCAGCGTTTGATTGTCAGACCTACTCGGCGACGAAGTCGCTCGTGTCTCCGACGAGGCGCGTGTTGTCGGCGGGGATCGGGTCGACGGCGGCCTGCGCCACCTCGGCCGCGAATTCGTTCACGTTGTAGAGGCGTCCGGCGGATTCCTTGCGCTGGCTGATAGCACCCGGGTTCGAGCGCTCGAGCAGCGTGGCCGTGATGGTGCCCTCGATCATGTCGCCCGAGACGACGACGAACTCGATGCCGCGCTCCTCGAGCTCGGGCAGCTTCTCGCGCAGGGCATCCTCGCCCGCACGCTTCGACAGCGCGACGGGCTCGTACTCGGGCATGGTGGGCGTGGTGCGGATGAAGTGCGCCTGGTGGCTCGTGACGAACACGATGCGCGATCCGGATGACAGCAGCGGCAGCGCCTTCTCGACCACGTTGAGCTGGGCGTCGCGGTTGAGCGTGAGCGCGTAGTCCGCGGCCATGCCCGACTCCATGCCGCCCGAGGCGTTCAGAACCAGGATGTCGAGCCCGCCGTATTCGGCCCGGATCGTGTCCATCATGGCCTCGACGGATGCCGGGTCGGTCAGGTCGGCGCCGATCGACAGCGCCTGGCCGCCCGCGGCCTCGATCTCCTTCTGCAGCTTGAGCGCACGCGCCTCTTTGTTGCGGAAGTTGATGACGACGCGCGCACCGGCCTCGGCGAAGAAGCGAACGGTATCTGCGCCGATGCCGCGCGAGGAGCCGGTGACCAGCACAGACTTTCCGTCGAGCGATCCGGGGCTGAGTGGCTGTGACACGTGTTCTCCTTGTCGATGCGGTCGCCGCGAGGGCGGTGATGTCCAGCCCCGAGACTACCAACTCCCATATGCCGCCCCGCCGCTAGCTGATAGGTTCGTTGAAGAGACCCCGGTCGATGACGACATCGACGGAGCCCCCCGACACCCTCTTGGAGGCCGGTATGGACTGGATCATCGACAACGCCTGGATCGTCTGGCTGGTGCTCATCCTGGTCTTCGTCATCATCGAGATGCTGTCGCTCGAGTTCACGTTCCTCATGATCGCCGTGGGTTCCGCCGTCGGCCTCGTGAGCGGCCTGCTCGGCGCCCCGTGGTGGTTGCAGATCGTCATCGCCGCCGTCGCATCCGTCGTTCTTCTCGCCTTCGTCAGGCCGTCGCTCCTGAGAGCCCTGCATCGGGGCGAAGACAAGACGCCGTCCAATGTCGAGGCGCTGCTCAACATGCCGGGCGAGGTGCTGCGCCCCGTGTCGTCGACCGGCGGCCAGGTGCGTCTCGCCAACGGCGACACGTGGACCGCCATCCTCTTGCCCACCGCGCCGGGCGGAACGCTCGAACCGGGCACGCACGTCTCCGTCCACGCCATCCAGGGAGCGACCGCTGTCGTCGCCCCCGCCGAAAGGAAAGCCCTATGACCGATTCTTCCGCCCTCGTCGGCACGATCGTGGCCTGGGTCGTCGGCATCGTCCTCGTCATCTTCGTGCTGGTGGTGTTGTTCCGGTCCATCCGGATCATCCCCCAGGCCAACGCCGGTGTCGTCGAGCGCCTCGGCCGCTACCACAAGACGCTTCTGCCGGGCCTCAACCTGCTGGTGCCGTTCATCGACCGCGTGCGCCCGCTCATCGATCTGCGCGAGCAGGTCGTCTCGTTCCCGCCGCAGCCCGTCATCACCGAGGACAACCTGGTCGTCTCGATCGACACGGTCGTCTACTTCCAGGTGACGGATGCTCGCGCCGCCACGTATGAGATCGCCAACTATCTCGGCGCCGTCGAGCAGCTGACGACCACCACGCTGCGTAACGTCGTCGGTGGCCTGAACCTCGAAGAGGCGCTCACGAGCCGCGACAACATCAACGGTCAGCTGCGCATCGTGCTCGACGAGGCGACCGGCAAGTGGGGCATCCGCGTGGGTCGCGTCGAGCTCAAGGCCATCGACCCGCCCCTGTCGATCCAGGACTCCATGGAGAAGCAGATGCGTGCCGAGCGTGATCGCCGCGCCGCCATCCTCATCTCCGAGGGAACGAAGCAGTCCGCCATCCTCGAGGCCGAGGGTGCCCGGCAGGCCGAGATCCTGCGCGCCGAGGGTAACGCCAAGGCCCAGGTGCTGGTCGCGCAGGGTGAGGCCGAGGCCATCACCACGGTGTTCAGCGCCATCCACGCCGGAAACCCCGACAGCACGCTGCTCGCGTACCAGTACCTGCAGACGCTGCCGAAGCTCGCCGAGGGGTCGGCGAACAAGCTGTGGATCATCCCGTCCGAGCTCACCGAGGCTCTGAAGGGCATCGGCTCGGGCTTCCTGCCGAAGAACGGCGAAGACCTGTCGAAGCTCATGGGCGCCGCCGGTCTCGGCGGAGGTCAGGGTGGCGGCCAGAAGCCGTCCGGCTCGTCGTCGACCCCTGCCGAGTCGTCGGACGAGCACGCTCCCTCGAGCGCGCCGGCACCGTCGGGTGACGCTGCGCCGTCGAGCATCCAGCCGCCCAGCGTCCAGCCGCCGACCGGGTTCCCCGACTCGCCGCCCAGCGCCCCGCCGGCCGGTCCCGGCAACTAGCCGACCATGCAGCGTCCACGCGTGGTCTCACGGTATCTCGATGCCGCGGGGCCACGCGTTTTCGCGCACCGGGGCTTCGCCGACGGCGTGCCCGGCAACACGCTCGCCGCCTTCCGGGCCGCCCTCGAAGCGGGTGCGTCGCACCTCGAATCGGATGTCCGCGCGACGCGTGACGGCGTCCCCGTCCTTTTCCACGATGAACACCTCCCGGCTGGCGTCCTCCCCGAGGTCGCGCCCGACGACGCTGCAAGTTCTTCGCCACTCGACGACGTCGCTATCCGCACGCTCACGCTCGCTGAGGTGCGCCGCATCGATCTGGGCGGCGGCCACCGTATCCCGACGGTCGCCGAAGCGCTGGATGCCTTCCCCGATGCGCTCTGGAACCTCGACCTCAAGGCACCCGACGCCGTCGTCGCTACCGCAAAACACGTCTGGCGCGCGGGGGCTGCCGACCGTGTCCTGCTCACGTCGTTCTCCGAGGTGTCGCGTGCCCGCGCCGTGCGTCTCCTCCCCGGCATCGCGACGTCCGCGTCATCCATTGGCACGGCTGTCATCCTGCTCGCCGCCCTGACCGGTCGACCCGCGCTGGTCCGCGCCGTCACGCGGCTCCTCCCCGGCACGGTGCTCGCCCTGCAGATCCCCGAACGGGCCGGCCCTCTCCCCCTCGTCACGACGCCCCTGCTGGCCACGCTGCACGGCGCGGGCCTCGAGGTGCACGTGTGGACCGTGAACGAACGCTCCGACATCCGCCGCCTGCTCGAACTGGGCGTCGACGGCATCGTCACCGATCGACCGGATGTCGCTCGCGCCGTCGTCGACGTGCTCGACGTCTTCGAGGCTTTGGGGCCCTCTCACGCTGGCAGTTGACTGGGAGAAAGCGGCCGCAGGGAAGCTCCCGCACAGCTTGGGGGTTTATAACTGAGCATGCATCGCGAGAGGAGACCACACAATGGCAGATCGCAGTTTGCGCGGAATGCGCCTGGGCGCCCAGAGCCTACAGAGCGAAGAGGGCGTCATTTTTTCGGAACGAACCCACCACAGCTATCTGTGCCCGGTTTGTAACAAGGAGACGTCGCTGTACTTCGCGGCCGACGCCGAGGCGCCGGAAACGTGGGAATGCCGTCACTGCAGCAGCGAGGCCGTGCTGATGATCGGTTCGGAGCCGATTCAGCTCACGCGCGCCGACCCGAAGCAGGCACGCACCCACTGGGACATGCTGCTCGAACGCCGGACCGAAGCGGAGCTCGAAGAGCTTCTGCAGGAGCGTCTGAACTTCTTGCGGGCCCGCCGCGGTCAGAAGATCGCTTAGCAGGCAGGTTCCCTACTCATCGACCGCGGTCGTCGCCTCTCGGCGGGACCGCGGTTTTTGTGTGCCCGAACGGGAACCGGTCTGCCACTCGCCGGCCGCGCCGTAAGCCGCGCCCTCCCCCACTGACCGCTGCGCACGGCACGGGCTACGCTGCGCCCCGACACAGGCGACTCAGCCGCGACGGCGACGCTCGCGCTGCGAGATGCCGGCGACGATGAGCCCGAGCAATCCGCCGAGCGACACGAACCACGCCAGCTGGGCGCCGAAGGCCATCGCGGGCGTGATGGTCGATACGAGCGGCAGCGTCGCCACCATCGAACCGGGTTCGTAGGCGGGGATCTCGCTGAGCGTCTCTCCCCGCGGCCCGATCATCTGGCTCGTGCCCACGGTCGAAATGTTCACGAGGCTGCGAGCCGTCTCGATGCTGCGCAGTCGCGCGATCGCCAGCTGCTGCTGGTTCTCGTCGGTGCGGCCGAAATCGGCGTTGTTGGTCTGCGCGAGGATGACCTCGGCACCGTCGCGCACGGCATCCCGGGTGAGCGCGTCATCCGCGATATCGAAGCAGATCGACAGGCCCGCCATGACGCCGCCGATGTCGAAGACGTTGTCGCGCGTGCCGGGCGTGTACTCGCGCTGGATGAGGCCGATCAGATCGGGCGCGAACGGTTCCCAGAACGCGCGGTCGGGAACGTACTCGCCGAAGGGCACGGGATGCTTCTTGTCGTACTGGTCGGTCGAGCCATAGCCCGGCTCCCACAGCAGTGAGGAGTTGTAGTACTTGCCCTCGTTTTCGGTGATCGTTCCGACGACCAGGGGCGCCTGGAGCGCGTTACCCAGATAGTCGAGCACATCGGCCGCCTGCTTGTTCTCGAGCGGGTTCAGGTCGCTGCCGTTTTCGGGCCACACGACCATATCGGGCTGCACGTTCTTGTCGATGAGCGCCAAGGTTGCGGATGCTTGAGCCGCCAGCACATCGCCCGGTGCCGCACCGTCGAAGTACCCCGCCTTGCCGTTGCCCTGGACCGCGGCGATCGTCGTCGTGCCCGTCTGAGCCACGGGCCACAACGGGATGGCGAAGAGCACCGTGATCGCGGCGACCGCGGCCGTGATGCGCGGCAGGTAGCCGACGCGCGCCGGAGCGCCCGCCGCGGCGGATCCGGTGAACGCAGGACGTCGGCCCCGGGCATCCCACCCGATCGTGTTCTCGCGCGGAGTGCGGACGATCTCGACGATGACGGCGACGAGCAGCACCATGAGGAAGCTGAGACCCGAGACGCCCGTCCAAGCGACGACACCGGCGAGCGGGCTCTCTGACTGGCTGAGGGCGACGCGGCCCCACGCGAAGCCGCCGTAGGGCCATGTGCTGACGATCTCTTCGCGCAGTGTCCAGAGGCCCGCCACGACGAGGGGCAGCAGCAGGTAGCGGCCCAGGCGGTGGGGCCAGACGCGCGGCACCCAGCGGTAGGCGAGCGTGAGCAGCATGGCGCCGGCCGCGAAGAAGAGCGACTCGAGCGTGGAGAGCGCGACCCAGGGCACGGGGCCGAGGTAGAGCGCCGTCCACGAGACGTGCACGAGGTAGAACGCGAGGCTGGCGACGAATCCGACGAGGAACGCCGAGCCGAGCCGCCGGCCGATGAGCGTCACCAGGATGAGCGCGATGCCGACGAATGTGAGGGGCCAGATGCCGAGGTCGGGAAAACCGCCGTCGAGCACGATGCCCGCGCCGGCCGCGACGATGAGAGCGGCCCAGAGGGGAAGGATGGGCCGGGGAGAGCGGGAGTTCACCTGATCAGCCTACGGTGCGAAACCGGACGAATTCTGACGCTCGGCCGCGCCCAGGTATTCCCGCGTCTGCCGGGCACGATCGCCGGCGCAGCAGCTCATCGAGGGCAACCCAGCCGCGCATCACACCGTGCTGTAGGCGACGATTCCTCGGCGAATTGCTTCGAGGGCGGCGCGGGCGTTGCGCCCCACTCCCCCGTCGGCGACGATCGACAACTGGTCGAGCAGGTCGATGGTCTGCTTGGTCCAGCGCACGAAGTCGCCCGCCGCGAGATCGGCTTCGGTCAGCACCGAGTCGAGGGTGTGCCCACGCGCCCAGTGATACATGGCCGTGCTGAGCCCGGTGGCCAGCGGCTCGCTCCCCGGCAGCTTGTGTTCGCGTTCGTAATCGTCGAGGCGCGACCAGATGTCCTCGGTGCGGGCCAACGCCTCACGGAACGCGCCGCGCGGCAGGAAGCGCTCGGGCAGGTTGCCGGTGTCGCGCCGCGGTTCGAACACGATGCACGTGGCCATGGCGGCGAGGCTGGCCGGGTCGAGGTCGTTCCAGAGATTGCGGCGCAGGGCCTCGGCCACGAGCAGGTCGCGTTCGCCGTAGATGCGCTTGAGGGTGCGCCCGGCCGCGCTCAGCACGACGGCGCCGTCGGGGTCGCGCACGAGGTATTCGTAGTTCAGCAGCACATCGGTGACGCGGTCGAAGATCTTGGCCACGGCTCCCGTGCGCGTCGAGATCTGGCGGCCCAGCTGATCGGTCTGCTTCTTGAGCTTGAACCAGCGCTCGGCCCAGCGCGCATGCTTCTCGCGGTCGGAGCATCCATGGCACGGGTGGCTTTTCAGCCGCTGGCGCAGATCAGCCAGGGCCGCCTGACGCTTCTGCTGCGCGGCCTTCGAGTAATTCGAGGTGCGCTCACCGCTGCGTTCGAGATCGCTCAGCTCGCGTCGGATCGCCGCGTACTCGGAGAAGTCGCCCAGGTGGCACTCCATGGCCTTCTGATAGCCCTCGAGCGTCTTCTGCTGCTCGCGCACCTTCTGCGCGATCGACACGACGGCGCGGTCGGCTTGGAACTGCGCGAAGGACGATTCGAGGATGTCGCGCGTGCGAGACCGGCCGAACTGATCGATCAGGTTCACGGCCATGTTGTAGGTCGGTTTGAAACTCGAGTTCAGCGGATAGGTGCGACGCGATGCGAGTGACGCCACCGATTGCGGATGCAGCCCCTCCTGCCACTGGATGACGGCGTGTCCCTCGACGTCGATGCCGCGGCGCCCGGCGCGCCCCGTGAGCTGCGTGTACTCCCCCGGGGTGATGGGCACGCGCGCCTCGCCGTTGAATTTCTCGAGCTTCTCGAGCACGACGGTGCGGGCCGGCATGTTGATGCCGAGCGCGAGCGTCTCGGTGGCGAACACGACCTTGACCAGTTTGCGGCGGAAGAGCTCTTCGACGACCTCTTTGAACGCGGGCAGCATGCCGGCGTGGTGGGCTGCGACGCCGCGCTCGAGCCCGTCGAGCCACTCGAAGTAGCCGAGGACGGCGAGGTCTTCGTCGAGCAGGGTGCGGCAGCGCTCCTCGACGATCTCGCGGATCTCGGCGCGCTCGTGCGTCTCGGTGAGGCGCACACCCGAGCGCAGGACCTGTTTGACGGCTTGGTCGCAGCCCACGCGGCTGAAGACGAAGAAGATGGCGGGCAGCAGGTTGTGCTCGTCGAGCATGCGGGCGATGTTGCCGCGGTCCATGCGTTCGGGACGGTGGTACTGCGAGCGGCGCTGGTTGTAGCGCGAGACATCCTTGTGTTGGCGGTTCGAAACCGTGCGCCCGCCGAACTGGGCCATGCGCACGAGCTCGGGGTTGACCTGGTGCGTATCGGCGAGCGAGGGGGCCGCGAAGAGGTCGATCAGCTTGGTGCCCATGAGCACGTGCTGGTCGAGGGGCACCGGCCGCTCCTCTGACACGATGACGTCGGTCTCGCCGCGCACGGCCTGCAGCCAGTCGCCGAACTCCTCGGCGTTCGACACCGTCGCGCTGAGCGAGACGAGCCGCACCTGCTGCGGCAGGTGGATGATGACTTCTTCCCAGACCGCGCCGCGGAACCGGTCGGCGAGGTAGTGCACCTCGTCCATGACGACGAAGCTCAGGTCGGTGAGCAGGTCGCTGTCGGCGTAGAGCATGTTGCGCAGCACCTCGGTCGTCATGACCACAATGCGCGCGTTGGAGTTGATGTTCGTGTCGCCCGTCAGCAGGCCCACGTTCTCGGGGCCGTACTCGGCCACGAACTCCTGGAACTTCTGGTTGCTGAGTGCTTTCATGGGCGCCGTGTAAAACACCTTGTCGTAGCGGCGTTCCATGGCCATGTAGACGGCGAACTCGGCCACGATCGTCTTGCCGGCACCCGTGGGGGCCGCCACGAGCACGCTGCGCCCCTTTTCGAGGCTCGCGCACGCCTCCAGCTGGAACGCGTCCAGGTCGAAGTCGAGGCGATCTCGGAACCCCCGCACCAGGGAGGTGTTCTTCTTCGCGCGCGCATAGCGTTCTGCGGGCGACAACGTGGTGTCACTCATCCGACCAACTCCGCTTCTCGAACCTTCTGCCGTTTGGCGGCCCGTCGATCGTGCAGGTAGGCCACTCCGTAAGCCACGAAGTATAGGAACACCATGGGGATGGCGAGCAAGAACATTGACACCAGGTCGGCGGCCGGTGTAGCGACGGCGCAGAAGAGCGCGATGACGAGCACGGCCACGCGCCAGCCCTTGATGATGGCGGCGGCGCTCAGCACGCCGACGAAGTTCAGCAGCACGAGGAACACGGGCAGGACGAAGGCGATGCCCACCGCGATGATGAGCTTCAGCACGAAGTCGTAGTACATGGCCGCGTTGAAGAAGTTCGACGCGTCGGCCGGGGTGAAGCCGACCATGAGTTCGACGATGTGCGGCATGACGTAGTAACCGGCGGCGCAGCCGGCCAGGAACAGTGGGATTGCCGAGAGGAAGAAGCCCAGCACATAGGCGATCTCTTTGCGCGTGAGGCCGGGCACGAAGAACGCCCACACCTGGTACAGCCACACCGGGCTCGAGATGACGAGACCGGCCGTGAACGCGACCTTCATGCGCAGGTCGAAGGCACCCGTGATGGCGTCAAAGTTGAGGATGGCTCGGCCACGCTCTTCGGCGATCTCGGTGATCGGAATGGCGATCTGATCGATCAGCCATTCCGAGATGATGAAGCCGACGACCATCGCGACCAGGATCGCGATGGCACTGATGAAGAGGCGCTTGCGCAATTCGGCGAGGTGCTGGCCGAACGACATGCGCCCTTCGGAGTTCTTCGACGGCTTGGCCGTTGCCACGCTAGTTCTTCTGGTGCGATTCGGCGTTCTGCGCGCCCGCCGAGGTCGCCTCACCGTGAGGAGCCGGCTGGACCGGCGGTGCGCTCAGAACGGGCGCGGGCTCGGCCTGCGGTGCCTGTGGTGCAACGTACGGCTGCGCAACCGGCTGCTGCGCCGGTGCCTGCTGAACGGGAGCCGGCTGCTGCGCGGGAACCTGAGCGGCGGGCTGCTGCGTCGGCACCTGCGCGTCGGCGGCAGCGGCGTGGTCACCATCGACCTTGTCGCTCTTCACCTCGTTCTTGAAGATCTTGAGGGACTGCCCGACGCTCTTGGCGAGGCCCGGAAGCTTCGGAGCACCGAACAAAAGCAATACGAGGAAGACGATGGCGAGAAGGTGCCATCCGGTCAGGTTGCCGAAAATACCCATGATTCGTTCCTTGACTGTCGAAGTTCGTTCCAGTCTAACCCGCGGTGCCCGCGACCGCCCGATTCTGCGCAGTCTCTCGGCGTCTCGCTCGGTCTCGTCACGATGCTGAGGATGCCTCGCCATAGCGTTCGAGCGCCTGCCTCGACCATTCGGCCACCGCATCCCGTGCCTCGTCGGGCTCAAGCACCTGCACGACCCCCGGCAGACTCGCCACCAGGCGCTTGAGGCCGTGGTAGTGCGCCAACCGCAACTCGACGCGCACGCGGGAGCCGTGCGGCACCGGTTGCGTGTCCGGCGCGATGTACTCCGCGATGAGGGGAACCGAGTCGGCCTCGACCTCGATCAAAACGGCGAGGTCCTCGTCGGACCCCTCGAACAGCGTTTCGGGCAGCGCGACATCCGCCGGCGTCTTCGTGATCGGGATGTCGGTCGTGCGCAGTTCGGACAGCCGGTCGAGCCGGAACGTGCGAACGCCGCGGCGCGCATGGTCCCAGCCGCGCACGTACCAGTCCTCGTCGACGGATTCGATGCGCAGCGGGTCGACCGAGCGCACCTCCCGTTCGCCGCGCGAGTTGAGGTAGACGAACTCGATGCGTCGACCGTCGGTGAGGGCTGCGCGGATCTCATCCAGCGAGGAGTCGACCACGGCTCGCCCGACGAGCACCTCGCTCGGAACCCCGGAAGCGCCCCGCGATAGCTTGAGCAGCAGCGAGTCGAGCACGGCGCGATCGTTCTGGCCGGGCAGCGCCGACAGGTACTGCAAGCCGGCGATCAGCGCAGCGGCCTCGCGCGCCGAGAACCGGGGCGAGTCGTCGATGGCCACCTGGTGTGTGAGCGCGATCTCGTCGTGCTCCTCAAAAGCCGTCCAGTCGATGTCGAAGAGGTCTTCGTGCTGGTAGGACGTGGTCTCGCCGGGCACGCCAGACACGGCGATGAGCCGCACCGATTGCCGGATCTGCTCGGCGGGCACGCCGAAGTGGGCGGCGGCATCCGCCACGCTCACGCGCTCGATATCCATCAGGTAGGGCACGAACGACAGCAGGAAGGCGAGCTTGTCTCGCGCCTGCGGTGCCGGGGTCCTAGCTGCCATGACGACCTCCGATGGGGCGGGCGGATCCGGCGTCGGCTGCCGATGAGTCACCGGCACTGCCGCCTGCGTCGTCGTTGAGACGGGCGTGTGCCTCGAGCGTGCGACGGTGGCGAGCGATGACGCCCGCTCGCAGTCGCTCCGGCGACACGGCTTCTGCCTCGGGCCCATAACCCGCGAGCTCGTCGGCGAGGAGGTCGACATCCGTGTAATGCAGCTCGATCGTGGGCTCGCCGGCATCCGCATCGACGAGGGTGCCGCGCTTGCCGAGACGGGCCTCGGCGTCGCTGCCCGGTGCCACGCGCACGCGCGCCACGTTCGCCTGCCAGAGGGCGTCGAGTTCAGCGAGGGCGCGTTCGGCGAGACCCGTTTCGGCCGGCGCGTCGAACGTGCGGTTCTTCACCTTCACGACGCCGACGATGCGCGAGAGCAGGAACGTGCGGCGGTCTTTCACGCCCTCGTCGTAGGCCGACAGATGCCAGCGCCCGCGGTACTGCACGAGCGCGAGCGGATGCACGGTGCGCAGCCGCGGCGCGCTCCCCCCGGGTTTGACGTAGACGAACGTCACCACCTGGTGCCGGTCGAGCGCCGTGCGCAGGGGGTCGAAGGCGTTCTCGCGGGTGCGGACACGCGGCGCATAGCCGATGACGGGTTCTGTCGACTCGATGCCGAGTGAGCGCAGTTTGAGGATGGCGCGCTGCGACTCCCCCGACAGTGAACCCTGTCGCCACACGGTCGCCGCGAGCGACAGCATCGCGATCTCTGCCGACGAGAACGTGATGTCGGCTGGCAGATCGTACGCGCCCTTGGGGATCAGGTAGCGCAACAGCTGGTTGTTGCCGGAACTCTCGGGCGCCTCGATCGTCTCGAGCGGGATGCCGAGCTCGCGGATGTCGTCCTTATCGCGCTCGAATTGGCGCTCGAGGCTCGTGTTGTCGCCTCCGACCACGAACTTCTGCCGGTACCCCTGGACGGTCGACAGGACCTCGGTCTTCGTGAGGCCCTGCTCGGTGGCGAGCAGCGCGAGCACGAGCGAGAACAGGCGCTCCTCGACCGCGACGCGCGGTGAGGCGGAACGTTCTGCCACGGACGGCTCCCCGCTGATTGCTCTCGGTGTTACTGGATGCCCAGGATGTCGATGACCCAGACGGTGGTCGAGTCGCTTTGTGCGCCCTCGGCCGGCGGCAGGATCAGGAGCACCTGCGAGCCGACGGTCTGACCGACGAGAGCATCCTGGATTCCGGCCTGCAGCTGTGCGACGGGCAGCGGCTGGGCGCCACCCTCGGACGTCCACGTCGACTGCGTGACCTCGCGGGTCTTCCAGTCGGCGATGAGCGCCTGCACGTAGATGGTCGAGTCCTTCGTGACCTTGGCGCCGTCACCCTTCTTCAGGGCGACGAACTTCAGATCCTTGGGCGGGTCGGACTTCGGGATGGTGAGGCCGGGGACGCCGTTCTCGTCGGTGACGACGGTCGGGAAGCCGGACTCCCAGACGTACTGGTCGGCGCCGTCGGCCTTGGACAGGTACACGTCCTGCACGTCCATGACGGCGATGACGGAGTCGCCCGCGTTGACGCCCGCGGCCGGGTTGCCGGCCTCGCCGAACGCCTCGGCGCCGGGGATGACGGCGACGACGCGCGAGCCGGCGACGGCGCAGTGCAGCGCATCGCGCATACCGGGCAGCAGGTCGGACTGCGGGATAGAGGCGGCCTCGCCCGTGAAACCGGTCGACGTGACGGATGCGCCCGTCGTGCCGTTGTAGAGCGCGATATCGAGCGTGATCAGCTGGTCGTTCGAGATGATGCGTTCGCCGTCGCCCGCGATAACCGTGGACGCCTCGGTCTTCTTGGCGTCGAGCGGCGTCGGGAAGTCGACCTTGGGGGTCTTGCCGAAGTCACCCGAGGCCTGCACGAGGCGAGAAGCGTCACCCGCGGGTGCGGCGGGCGTGCACGACGACCCTCCGGCCGGCGCGCAGCCTGTCAGCGCCACAGCGGCGAGTCCGGCGGTCGCGATCAGTGCGGGGACTTTGCGCACAATGCCTCGTTTCGGTGCAGAGAGAGTCGGGTTTGGGCGTCACCGCATGCAGCGGGCCGCCTCGCATAGTTTAGTCGCGCGGGTCGTCGGGCGTGACCGCATCCACGCCGCCGGGGTTCACGTCGAGCGCTACCTCAGCGGAACCGGTTTCGGGCGCCGCGTCGATCTCCGTCTCGATGTCCGCCTCCGGGTCCACGCCGCGCGAACGCGACAGATCCGCGGATGTCCGGGCCGCGCGCACGCGCTTGCGCAGGCTCTTGGCGCTCACGTTGCGTTCGCCGAGCGCTCCCGGCGTCCAGATCTCGACATCCTCATCGCTGAAGTCGGTCTTGGAGGGGCGGCGCTTGAGCTCGGGCAGCACGGTGCCGTCGGCCAGCTTGCGGGCGGTGATGAGGAAACCGGTGTGCCCGATCATGCGGTGTTCCGGGCGCACAGCGAGGCCCTCGACGTGCCAGCCGCGCACCATGGTCTCGCTCGAGATGGGGTTGGTGAACCGCTCGGTGTCGCGCAGGGCCTCGGCCACACGCGACAGCTGCGTGACGGTGGCGACGTAACAGAGGATGACTCCACCGGGCTTCATGGCGTCGGCAGCCTCGCCGATGCACTCCCAGGGCGCGAGCATGTCGAGCACGACGCGGTCGACCGAGCCGGGCTTCTGCGTGAGCGGCAGCTGCTCCTGCAGGTCGCCGACCGTGATGGTCCAGTTGGTGGGGTCGTCGCCGAAGAACGTGGCCACGTTGTCGCGGGCCACATCGGCGAACTCGTCGCGGCGCTCATAGGAGGAGAGCGTGCCGGTGGGGCCGATGGCGCGCAGCAGCCAGAGCGAGAGCGCACCCGATCCAACGCCGGCCTCGACGACCGACGCCCCGGGGAAGATGTCGGCTTGCGCGATGATCTGCGCGGCATCCTTCGGGTAGATGATGGCCGCGCCGCGCGGCATCGACATGACGAAGTCGACGAGCAGGGGCCGCAGGGCGAGATATTCGACGCCGACCGTGTTGGTGATGACGCTGCCGTCGGGCGAGCCGATGATGTCGTCGTGCTTCACGGCGCCGCGGTGGGTGTGGAACTCTTTACCCGGCTCGAGCGTGATGGTGTTCATCTTGCCCTTGGGCCCCGTGAGCTGCACGCGGTCGCCGGGAACGAACGGGCCGCTCGGCTGCGGGCTGTAGCGGGGGGCCTCGGCCGCAGGATCGGTGTGGGTCATCGGTGGTCCTATCGGCTGGTGGTCGTGGTGCGGGCGGCGCGGTGCGCCTCGAGGATGCCGCTCAACTCGGCGAGCGTGGCACCCGCGAGCGTGTCGCGCGACGTGAAGTCGGGGCGCGGGGCGACGGGCACGGCGTGCGGCACGCCGATGGTCGCGGCCCCGGAGGCGACGGCCGAGGCGATGCCCGGCTCGGAGTCTTCGATGGCGACGCAGTCGAGAATGTCGACACCCAACAGGCGAGCGGCTTTCAGGTAGGGCTCGGGGTGCGGTTTGGCGTTGTCGACCTCATCGCCCGAGACCACGAGATCGAAAGCCTCGAACGGGATGAGCGACGCGACCTTCTCGGCCATGGGGCGGATCGACATGGTGACGAGGGCCGTCGGCACGCCCGCCTCCTTCAGCTCGGCCAGCAGCTCGCGTGCACCCGGCTGGAACGGCACGCCGTCGCTCTCGAGTTGCTCGATGACCTTCGACGTGAGCGTCGTGACGATCTCGTCGGCCGAGAGGGCGACGCCGCGGTCTTGCAAGATCTGCGCGCTGTCCCACAGGCCCTTGCCGACGAGCGTCAGGCCGTCGGCGTCGGTCCAGGTCCCGCCGTAGGAGGACACGAGAACCTTCTCGGCCGACATCCAATAGGGCTCGGTGTCGACGAGGGTTCCATCCATGTCCCAAAGAACGGCGGCAGGCAGAGAAGTAGTCACGGGGTTCAATGCTACTGGGTTCTGCGAACGGCCTATTGTGGAGGGAGCGTCGGGGCGACCCGCGCGGGATTGCTGGAGGAGACAAACGCCTATGGGGATGCTGAACGGCCGACTGCTCGTGGTCGCTTTCGAGGGCTGGAACGATGCCGGAGAGGCGGCGACCGGTGCCGTGAAAACGCTCAAGGAGCAGCTCGAACTCTCCCCCATCACCGAGGTCGATCCCGAGCTCTACTACGACTACCAGTTCAACCGCCCCGTCATCACCTCGAACGACGACGGGTCGCGCAGCCTCGAATGGCCGGGCGCCGTGCTTTATGGCCCCGAGAACCCCGCACTCTCCGACAGCGAGCTTCTGGCCGACGACGCCGAGATGCAGATCTCGGGCGACAACGGCAACAACGTCTACCTGCTCATCGGCACCGAGCCCTCGCGCAGCTGGAAGGCTTTCGCGGCCGAGATCATCGACGCGGCGCTGGCGGCGGATGTCTCGGCGATTGTGTTCCTCGGCTCGATGCTGGCCGATGTGCCGCACACCCGCCCGATCTCGGTGTTCTTGTCGAGCGAGAACGCCGACATCCGCCGCGAGCTCGACATCGAGCGCAGCACGTACGAGGGCCCCGTCGGCATCCTCAGCGTGCTCGGCGAGGCGGCCGAATCCACGGGCATTGCCACGGTGTCCCTGTGGGCATCGGTCCCCCACTACGTGCAGAACGCGCCGTCGCCCAAGGCCATGCTCGCGCTCATCGACAAACTCGAAGAGATCGTGGATGTCGTGATCCCCCGCGGTTCCCTCATGGACGACGCGCGCGACTGGGAGACCGGTATCGACGTGTTAGCCGGCGAAGACGAAGACATGGCCGCCTACATCCGCGGGCTCGAGCAGGCGCGCGACACGGTCGAGTCGCCCGAGGCATCCGGCGAGGCGATCGCACGCGAGTTCGAGCAATACCTGCGCAAGTCGGATGATCGCGCCGACGTGCGCGACAACAAGGCCGGGCAGCGTTCCGATGGTCCCGCGCGTGACAAGCCCGCGGGCGGCGCCGCGCCTCAGGCCGACGGAAACGCCGACGCCGACGCCGACGACGCGGACGCACCCGCAACCGACGGTGCTGCTGCGCCCGAGGAGCCCAGCGCGGACACGGAGTCCGACGGAACGACGAACGCTCCCGGCGAAGGCGACGAAGAAACCCCGTAACCCGCCGCTTCTCCCGTCGAACCTCGGGGCCGCCTGCTGTGCTTAAGCGGTGCGCCCGGCGCCGGCCGTGGCAGGCACGTTGGCGTGCTCGAGCGACACGCCCAGAAGGGCGTCGGAGGCGCGGGCAGCGAGAGCGGCGACGGCATCCTCGCCGCTGTCGAAGAGCGCGTCGAGGATAGTAAGCGCCGACGGGGTGTCGAGGTCTCCCGCGAGGGCGTGTCGCAGCGGAGCCAGGAGCTCGATAGCGCGTGACTCGGCGAGCGAATCGGCCGAGGTGGCGCGCGAGCGTCGGGCCGCCGACATCCAGGACAGCAGTCGCTGCGTCGCGGCGGACAGGGCCTCGTCGGTCCACTCCCAGTCGCTGCGGTAGTGGTGCGCCAGAATCGTCAGGCGAATGGCCCGGGGGTCGACGCCCGCCGCGCGCAGCTTCGAGACGAGCACGAGGTTGCCGAGCGATTTCGACATCTTCTCGCCCTCGTAGGCGACCATGCCCGCGTGGGAGAAGACGCGAGCGAGCGGATGCCCCGACAGCACGGCCGCATGGCCAGCGCTCAGGTCGTGGTGCGGGAACACGAGGTCACTGCCGCCGCCCTGCACCGTGAAGTCGGCGCCGAGCGCGTCGAGCGCAATGACCGAACACTCGATGTGCCAGCCGGGGCGCCCCTCGCCGACGGCGGTCGACCAGGACGGCTCGCCCTCGCGGTGGGCGCGCCAGAGCAGCGGGTCGAGCGTGTGGCGTTTGCCGGCGCGGTCGGGATCGCCGCCGCGCTCGGCGAAGAAGCGCTGCATGGTGGCGAGGTCGAGGTTGGTCTCCTGGCCGAGGTGCCACGGGGACAGCTCAGCCGCCTTCTGCGTGTCGAAGTAGATGTCGTCGCCCGTCGAGCTGTCGGGCGTGTCGACGCGGTAGGCCGCCCCCTTCTCGAGCAGGGTGTTCACGGCATCAGCGATCGGTTCGATGACCTCGGTGACCGCCACGTAGTCGTCGGGCGGCAGGATGCTGAGGCTCGCCATATCGGTGCGGAACAGCTCGACCTGCTCGGCCGCCAGGTCTCGCCAATCGACGTTCGTGGCGGCGGCACGCTCGAGCAGCGGGTCGTCGACGTCGGTCACGTTCTGCGCGTAGTGCACCTCGAGGCCCGCGTCGAGCCACACGCGCTGCAGCGTGTCGAAGGCCAGGTAGGTGGAGGCATGGCCCATGTGGGTGGCGTCATAGGGCGTGATACCGCAGACGTAGAGTCGCGCGACGTCACCCGTGTGCGCCCAGACGAGTTCGCCGCTGGCCGTGTCGTAGAGACACGGGGCTTCGGAGGTGCCGGGCAGGACGGGAACGGTGGGACGCGGCCAAGATTTCACTGCTCAAGCCTAAGCCCGCGGCATCCGCCCGGCCGACGTGCACGAACGACTAGGCCGTGATGACGCCCGTGCCGAGCAGGATCATGAGCGCGGCGCCGAGGGCGATGCGGTAGATCACGAACGGCAGGAAGCTGCGCTTCGAGATGTAGCTCATGAAGAACGCGATGACGACGAGGCCGACGCCGAACGCGATCACGGTGGCCACGAGCGTCTCGAGCGGGCCGAAGACATCGGGGGTGCAATTGGTGGCACCCTCGAGGCATGGCTTGGCGATGCTCTTGTAGACCTGGTAGAAGCCCGAGCCGAGAACGGCGGGGATGGCGAGCAGGAAGGCGTAGCGGGCCGCCGCGGCGCGCTCGTAGCCCATGAACAGCCCGGCCGTGATGGTGCCGCCCGAGCGGGAGACACCGGGGATGACGGCGAGGGCCTGGGCGAACCCGTAGACGACGCCGTGGCCGTAGGTGAGGTCCTTGAGCTTGCGCTTCTTGGCGCCCACGTAGTCGGCGATGCCGAGCAGCACGCCGAAGACGATGAGCATGGTCGCCGTGATCCAGAGCGAGCGCAGGCTCGTCTCGATGGCGTCCTGGAAGAACAGGCCGATGACGACGATGGGGATCGAGCCGATGATGATCAGCCATCCCATGCGCGCGTCGGGGTCGGACCGCGGGATCTTGCCGAACAGGGCCCTGAACCACGCGCCGATGATGCGGGTGATGTCACGCCAGAAGAAGATCACGACCGCCAGCTCGGTGCCGATCTGCGTGATGGCGGTGAACCGCGCACCCGGGTCGCGACCGTCGAGCAGGAACTCGCCCACGATGCTGAGGTGCGCGCTCGACGAGATGGGCAGGAATTCGGTCAAACCCTGGACGAAGCCCAGGATGATGGCGTTCAGGAAATCCACGTTCGGCAAGCTCCAGGGTGGCTCAGTAGGTCAGGAGCAGGTCGGTCAAAACCTGCCTGCCAAACACTAGCGCGTCGAGCGGCACGCGCTCGTCAACGCCGTGGAACATGCCGGGGAAGTCCATGTCGGCGGGAAGCTTGAGCGGCGCGAAGCCGTATCCCGTGATGCCGAGCAGGCTGAGCGCCTTGTTGTCGGTGCCGCCCGAGAGCATGTAGGGCAAGACGGGTGCGCCCGGGTCGTGTTTCGCCAGCGACGACGTCACGGCCTCGATCAAGGGCCCGGAGAACTCGTTCTCGAGGCCGATGTCGCGGTGCATGGTGGAGATCTCGATGTCGGGGCCGATGAGCTCGCGGATCTCGGCCAGCACCTGCTCCTCGTCCCCCGGCAGGCAGCGGATGTCGACGAGCGCCTCGGCCGTGTCGGGGATCACGTTGTGCTTGTACCCGGCGTTCAGGAGTGTCGGGTTGCTGGTCGTGCGGAGCGACGCCTGCACGAAGCCCGAGGCCGTGCCCGTCGCCAGAGCCAGCTCGTCGGGGCCGACGCGCTGCGGGTCGACGCCCAGGATGCGCGCCACCTCACCCAGCAGCTGTGACGTGGTCTGGTTGAGCTTGATGGGCCACTCGCGGCGACCGATTCTAGCGATCGCCTCGGCCAGCGCCGTGATGGCGTTGTCGGGCACCAGGCGCGAACCGTGCGCCGCGCGACCTCGGGCGATGAGCTTGATCCAAATGAGGGCCTTCTCGCCCGTCTGCAGCAGGTAGGCGCGTTTGCCGTCCATGGTGATCGAATAGCCGCCCACCTCGCTGATGGCCTCGGTGGCGCCCTCGAACAGGTGCGCGTGGTTCTCGACCATGTAGTGCGAGCCGAAGACGCCGCCGTTCTCCTCGTCGGAGAAGAAGGCCACGACCAGGTCGCGCTCGGGCTGGCGGCCCGAACTGAGGATGTCTTCGAGCGACGCCATGATCATGGCATCCATGTTCTTCATATCGACGGCGCCGCGGCCCCACAGCAGGCCGTCCTTGATGTCACCCGAGAACGGGTCGACGGTCCAGTTCGCCGGATCGGCCGGCACGACGTCGGTGTGGCCGTGCACCACCAGGGCGCCCTTGGAGCTGTCGCGCCCCTTCACACGTGCGATGACGCTCGTGCGGCCCGGAGCCGCATCGTGCATCTCGGGCTTCAGGCCCGCTTTGGTGAGCAAGTCTTCGAGGTATTCGGCCGCAACGGTCTCGCCGTTGGACTTTCCCCCGCCATAGTTCGTGGTGTCGAATCGGATCAAATCTCGTGCAATAACCGCCGTGCGGTCGAGATTTGCGTCGCTCTCAGGGGTTTCGTTTGCCGCATCCGTCATGACTCAACGCTATCGCGGCTGGAGAAGGTGTCCAGCGTGTAAACGCACTCCAAATCCGTGCTATCGTCTTATCTCGGCGCCGGAAACATATCGGAGCCGATCGAAATGCGCGGGTGGCGGAAATGGCAGACGCGCTAGCTTGAGGTGCTAGTGCCCGAAAGGGCGTGGGGGTTCAAGTCCCCCTTCGCGCACGATCGAAAAAGCGGCTGGAATTTATTCCAGCCGCTTTTTCTGTGCCTACGGTTCGCCCGTTGGGCGACACGATTACTGTCTTCATGGTTCACCCGTTGGGCGACACGATCATTGCTCAGTGGTGGTTGAGGCGTTTGCGCAGGTAGTCGATGCGCGCCTGCAGCTGCGTGACGCTCGCCTGGGGCACCGCGGGGCCGCCGCACGCGCGGCGCAGCTCGGCGTGAACGAGACCGTGGGGTTCGCCCGTGTTCTTGGCCCAGAGGCCCACGAGGCTGTTCAGCAGGCTGCGCTGCTCCTTCAGGGTGCGATAGAGCGGCGGGGGGATGTCGGAGCCGCCACCGGCCGCCGAGTCGCCGCCCGCAGCATCCGAGACGCCCGTCTTGCGACGGGTCGACTGACGCTTCGCCTGACGCGCCTGCCGCTGCTGCAGCAACTCGTGCACCTGCTCGGGCTCGAGGAGCCCCGGCAGGCCGATGAAGTCGAGCTCCTCGTCGGTATCGGGCTGAGCCAGCGTGCCGAACTCGGCGCCCTCGTAGACGACGCGGTCGAACGTGGCCTCGGACGACAGGGCCTCATAGCTGAACTCGCTCGTCAGCGAATCGGACGCCTTCTCCTCGCGGTTCGCGGCCGCCACCATGGCGTCCTCGGGGTTGTAGAGGTCGCCCTCCTCGCCCTCCTTGGTGGGGCGGTCGAGGGCGTGGTCGCGCTCGAGTTCCATGGTGTTGGCCAGAGCCATCAGGTTGGGCACATTGGGCAAGAAGATGGATGCCGTCTCACCGCGTCGCCGCGCCCGCACGAAGCGCCCGATGGCCTGCGCGAAGAACAGCGGCGTCGAGGACGAGGTCGCATAGACGCCTACCGACAACCGCGGAACGTCGACGCCCTCGGACACCATGCGCACGGCCACCATCCACCGCGAGGTTCCGCTCGAGAACTCGTCGATGCGGTCGGACGCTTCTTTCTCGTCGGACAGCACGACAGTGGGGTACTCCCCCGTGATCTCTTTCAGAATGGCGGCGTAGGCGCGTGCCGCGACGTGGTCGGTGGCGATGACGAGGCCACCGGCATCCGGGATCTGCTGACGCACCTCGCTCAGGCGCCGATCGGCCGAGCGCAGCACAGCGGGAATCCACTCGCCCTCGGGGTTTAGAGCCGTGCGCCAGGCCTGCCCCGTGATGTCTTTGGTGTTGCCCTCGCCGAGACGGGCCTCCATCTCGTCGCCCGCCTTAGTGCGCCAGCGCATGTGGCCGGCATAGACCATGAAGAGCACGGGGCGCACGACGCCGTCCTTGAGCGCGCGACCGTAACCGTAGTTGTAGTCGGTCTGCGACGTGCGGATGCCCTTCTCGTCGGGCGCATAGGTGACGAAGGGAATGGGCGCGGTGTCGCTGCGGAACGGCGTTCCCGTGAGCAGCAGGCGCCGCGTGGCGGGCTCGAAAGCTTCTCGGATGGCATCGCCCCAGCTGAGCGCGTCGCCACCGTGGTGCACCTCATCGAGGATGACGAGCGTGCGCCGGGACTCGGTGATGGTGCGGTGCAGCGCCGCGCGCACGGCGACCTGCGCGTAGGTGACGGCGACACCGTGGTAGTGCCGCCCGTAGGTGCCCGCGGCGTTGGAGAACATGGGGTCGAGGCGGATGCCCGCACGGTGCGCGGCGTCGGCCCACTGCCGTTTCAGGTGCTCGGTCGGGGCGACGACCGTGATGCGGTCGATGGCCCGGCGCGCCAGCAGCTCAGCGGCGAGGCGCAGCGCGAACGTCGTCTTTCCGGCGCCGGGGGTGGCGGCGGCGAGGAAGTCGCGCGGCTCGGACACGAAATAGGCCTCGAGCGCTTCGGCCTGCCAGGCTCGCAACTTGGAGGCCGTGCCCCAGGCGGCCCGCTCGGGGAACGCGGGCGAGAGATGTTCGGCAGCCGAGGTGCCGAGGCCCGGCCCCTCTGATCCACTCATCGACAACTCTGCGCTCACTAGACGAAATCCTACCCGAGCCCCACCGACATTCGGGCTGGACCCGACACTTGACGGCCCGTTGTGGGGGAAGAGTACGCTCGCAGAGGGGTTTCGTTTCACACCCCTCGGACACAGAAGACCGTCTGTCTCCCGGCACGCCGGTGGTGGGACGGTCTGAGGAGGAAGATTTTGGCGGTTCAGAAGCATCCGTGGTCGCGTTACGTGGCGATCGGCGATTCGTTCACCGAGGGGCTGGGCGACCCCGAGCCCTCGGTTCCGGGCGGCAACCGCGGATGGGCCGACCGAGTTGCCGAGGTGCTGAGCCGCGGCACCGACGACTTCGCTTATGCCAACCTCGCCGTGCGCGGCAAGCTCATCCAGCAGATCATGGACGATCAGATCGAGCCCGCCCTCGAATTGCGACCTGACCTCATCACGATCTCGGCCGGCGGCAACGACGTCATCCGCCCGGGCAGCGATCCCGACGCGATCTCGGCCAAGTTCGAGACCGTCATCCAACGCCTGCAGCGCGACGGGGCCACCATCGTGATCTTCACCGGTGTCGACGTGGGCTTCGCTCCCGTGTTCCGCGGCATCCGCGGCAAGGTCGCCATCTACAACGAGAACCTGCGCGCCATCGCCAAACGCTACGACCTCGTCGTGGTCGACCAGTGGGCGGCCACCGACCTGCAAGACTCCCGCTTCTGGTCGGTCGACCGGCTGCACATGAACCCGCTCGGCCATCACACGGTTGCGCGCCTCGTGCTCGAGGCCCTGGCGGTCGACAACGACCTCGAGCCGCTGAAGCCCGAGCCGCTGCCCGCCGCGAGCTGGCGGCACGCGCGCGCCGAAGACCTGGCCTGGGCGCGCGAGTACTTCGTGCCGTGGGTGATCCGCCGCATCCGCCACCAGTCCTCGGGCGACTACGTTTCGGCCAAGCGTCCCCTCGCCGAGAAGTACAGCCGACTCGACGCCGAGATGGAGATCGACGAAGAGATACAGGCCGCTACACGCGCGGAGGCCGCCGATTCCGAGCGTTCGACGAATGCCCTCGATGGCAACGACGGCGCCCTCGTCGACGCGCAGCAGACCATCGAGAAGGCCGCCGACGTGCCCGTCGAAGAGGTCACGCGCCTCGACTGAGCGCTCGCGCCGGTTCACTCCCCGGTGCGCTCGGTACTCGTGACTCAGGGCTGCGGGTGCGCCAACCGCCAGGCGGTGTCGGGCTCGTCGAGCGCCGTTTTCGTGGTGAGCGGGTAGTCGGTCTTCTGTTCCCCCACCGTGATGGTCAGCGTGCCCACGTTCTCGCCCGCCTCGGCAGACGTCAGGCGACGCGCCGTGGTGGTGATGGTGATGGGCGTGTCCTGCCACACGATCGCGGTGGCCTGAGCATCCGACACGAGGGATGTCTCGTCACCCCACGGCGTCGCATAGGTCCCGTACTCCTGCCCCGGCGTTGCCAGCGTCACGGAGTGGAACGCCGAGTTCACGGTGCCGAGCAGCGTGAGGATCGAGTCGTTCAGCACCTTGTGGTTCGGAGCGCCGAGGATCACGCCCACGGCCGTGACGGTGCTGTCCCCCACAGGCATTTCGGCGGCGAAGAGCAGGCACGCCCCGGCCTCGGGCGTCGTGCCGGTCTTCAACCCGATGACGCCGTTCAACCCGAGCAGCTTGTTCGTGTTCGACACCTGGCCGATGCTCGGCAGCACGGCATCCTTCTCTTTCACGACCGAGGCCAGCACCGGGTTGGCGAGCACGAGCTTGCCGATCTCGACGAGGTTCGCGGGCGACGACACGCTCTTCGGCGACAGGCCGCTCGAATCCGCCAGGTAAGTGTCGGTGAGCCCCTTCGCCGTGAGCCAGTTGTTCGCGGCCACGAGGAACGCGTCGAGCGAGCCGTAGGCCCAGTCGGCCAGCATGATGCTGTAGTTGTTGGCGCTCGGCAGCATGAGCGCCTCGAGCATCTGACGTTGGGTGAGCGTGGCCCCCACGACGACGCGGGCGCTCGACCCGTTCTGGGCGATGACCTGGTTGTAGATCTCGACGTCGGCGTCGGTCAGCGTGATCGAGGGCCCCTGTTCGCCGTCGGCAATGGGCATCTTGTCGAGCACGACCAGCGCGGTCACGGTCTTGGTGACGCTCGCGATCGGCACGCGCCCCTGGTCCCCGTGCTCGGCCAGCACGCCGTCATATCCGACAGCGCCGACGGCCCCGCGCCCGAACGTCGGCCAGGTGAGCGGCTGGGCGGCCTGCGTGAGCTCGGGTGTCGCGGTGAGCTGGGCGGATGTCGCGGGCAAGGGCTTCGCGAGCACGCTCCCCCCGGCGAGGAACACCTGGGCGATCAGCAGCACGATGGCCAGGATGGTGACGCGACCCCGGGCGTTCATGCGTCGACCCGCAGCGACCACAGGGCGACGGCGCTGGCCGAGGCCACGTTGAGCGAGTCGACGCCGTGCAGCATGGGGATCATGACGGTGGTGTCGGCGGCCTCGAGCGCGGCGCGGCTGAGCCCGTCACCCTCGGCACCGAGCGCGAGTGCGACGCGCTCGGGCGGCGTGTGGCTGAAGGCATCCAGCGTGACGGCCTTGTCGTCGAGCGCGAGGGCCGCGATGTGGAAACCCTCCTCGTGCAAAATCGCCTGCGCCTCCGACCATTCGGGCATGCGCGTCCACGGCACCTGTAAGACGGTGCCCATGCTCACGCGCACGCTGCGTCGATAGAGCGGGTCGGCGCAGCGCGGGCTGACGAGCACGGCATCGGCGCCGAGGCCCGCGACCGAACGGAAGATGGCGCCCACGTTGGTGTGGTCGACGATGTCCTCGAGCAGCACGATGCGACGCGCGCCGCGGATGAGGGAGCGCATGTCCGGCATCTCGGGGCGGTGCATGGCGGCCAGGGCACCGCGGTGCAGGTGATAGCCGGTGAGGGATTCGAGGGTCGCGGCATCCCCCACGTAGACGGGCACGTCGGGGAAGGCGTCGAGCAGCGGCGCGACATCTTTCACCCACTGCTCTTGCAACAGCACCGAGCGGGGGCGGTGGCCGGCGGCGAGGGCGCGCGTGATGACCTTGGTCGACTCGGCGATGTAGAGCCCGCCTTCCGGTTCTGACACTCGGCGGAGCGCCACATCGGTGAGGCGGGAGTAGTCGGCGAGACCCTCGGTGTCGAGGCTCTCGATGGGGATCAAACGCACGCGCGCTACCTTACTTGTCGGGTGAGGGGCCGGGCGGATCCGGCGGTATTGTGGAGGACGAAACCCCGTCGCTGACTCCATCATGTCAGGGGCGAGCGTGAGGAGGCTTCATGACCGTGCTGACCCAGGCGGGCGATGGCGACCGGTCGACGGCCGAACGCATCGACGAGGCCACCGAGATCCTGCGCGGCCGACGTTTCGCCGTGCTGACCGGGGCCGGCGTGAGCACCGACTCGGGCATTCCCGACTACCGCGGCGCGGGTGCCCCGAAACGCACGCCCATGACGGTGCAGCAATTCCTGTCGGATGACCTGTCCCGCAAGCGCTATTGGGCGGGCAGCCACCTCGGCTGGGCCATGTTCGACGCCGCCCGCCCGAACGACGGCCACCGCACGCTCGCCGAACTCGAGGCGCGCGGACTGGTCTCCGGTGTCATCACCCAGAACGTCGACGGCCTACACCTGCGCGCGGGATCGCGCCGCGTCGTCGACCTGCACGGCTCGATGGACCGCGTCGTGTGCCTCGACTGCGGCCAGAGCTTCGCCCGGCCCGATATCGCGCACCGCATCGACGAGCTCAACCCGTGGCTGCAGAAACCCGAGTCCGTGTCGCTCAACCCCGATGGCGACGCCGAGGTCACCCACGTCGAAGACTTCGTCGTGCCGGCCTGCACCGTGTGCGGCGGCCGCTTGAAACCCGATGTCGTCTTCTTCGGCGAATTCATCCCCACCGAGAAATACGCCGAGGCGCGCGACCTGGTTCTCGGCTCGGACGCGCTCGTCATCGCGGGCTCGTCGCTCGTCGTCAACTCGGGCATCCGACTGCTCGAGCAGGCTCGTCGCCGCAAACTGCCCATCGTCATCATCAACCGCGGCGTCACGAAGGGCGACCAGCGCGCCGCCGTCAAGGTCGATGCAGGCGCCACCGAAACCCTTCAGGTGCTCGCCGCTAGGCTGTAGCGGTGACTTCACTGACCCTCGTTCGCCACGGACAGACCGACTGGAACCTGCAACGCCGCATCCAGGGGCAGACCGACATCCCCCTCAACGACACGGGTCGCCGTCAGGCCCGCCAGGCGGGTGACCTGCTGGCCGAGCGCCGCTGGGATGCCATCGCCGCCAGTCCCCTGTCGCGCGCCTACGAGACCGCCTCGATCATCTCGGCGCGCCTCGGCCTGCTCGACCCGCACCCGTTGCCCGGCCTCGTCGAGCGCCACCACGGAGCCATGGAGGGCATGACGAGCGAAGAGCGGCGCGAGGCCTTCGCTGCGGGCGCCGAGGTGCCGGGCCTCGAGACGGATGCCATGATCATCGACCGGGTGCTGCCCGACCTGAGCGCGTTCGCCGCACGCCATGAGGGTGAATCGGTGCTTGTCGTCACGCACGGCGGCGTCATCGGGTCGCTCGTGAAGCACCTGTCGGGCGGCGAGCTGCCGGCGGCCGGTCAGTTGATCGCCAACGGGTCGTTCCACGACTTCAGCCTGGTCGACGGGGCGCTCGAGATCGTCGCGTTCAACGGCACGGCGGTCGACGAAGACCTGGTCCCGCAAGACGCCTGAGAAGTGACGCTCGCGACGCCTGGGTAGCGCTGCTGGTCTTGCCCGCGCGGGCATATCCGGCAACGTCGGGCCTGCTCGGTCCGCACCAGCGGTTCTGCTCGAGGGGCTCGAATTGCTTGGGGCAGACTGCCTCAGCGCCCGAGGAAGTCCCGGATGAACTCCGCGGCCTCGCGCGGCGTCTCGTAGTGGATGAGGTGGCCCACCTTCGGGATGATCTCGAGCCGGGCATCGGGGAACAGCTGCACGAGCTCGCGCTGAGCGCTGACCGACGTGATGTCATCCTTCTCGGCCGCGATCAGCAGGGTGGGCTCGCCGATGCGCGCCGCATACTCGCTGACATCGTGGCTGACCGACGCCTGGAACGCCTGCATGAGCGTGTCCCGATCGGAGAACACGCTGAAGTAGAGGTCGTGCTGGTTGTGCACGAACGCGCGCAGGGTGGGGTTCTTCGTCTTGACCATGGCCAGGCTCATGATCCGCACGATCAGCGGATTGCGCAGCAGCGCGAAGCCGGCCTTCGCCGGCAAAGCCGACGCGGCCCAGTAATAGAAGACGGCCAGACGTGTGAGTACGCCACGAGGCCCTTGGAGCGCTGGCGCGGCGATCGGGTTGACGAGGATGACGCGCGACGCCGACATGCCAGACGCCATCGCCGCGCTGACGACGATCGAGCCGAACGAGTGCCCCAGGATCACGGGACGCTCGGCGAACTCGAGCCGCGCCACGAACGATTGCAGCCACGACGCATAGGCCTCGATGGTGTGCTCGCCGACCGGGAACGGGCCCGACTCGCCGAAGCCGGGAAGATCGGGGCTGATGATTCGGTAGCCTGCGAGCTGGGCGACGACGGGTTCGAGCCCGTGGTGATCGCCGCGAAAACCGTGCACGAGGATGATCGTGCCGCTCTCGCCATCCCACTCGTCGACGTACTCCCAATACCGTGTCGGGGCGCCGTTCACCGTGATCTCGGACGAGACGACGGTGAAACGGCCGAGCTGTTCGGCATAGGGCGAGGTGGCAGACATCCGCGCCAGTTTACGACGCCTTTACGAGGATGCGTCGGCCCACGCTCGGGCGGCGCGCCCCACCGGCCGAAACCGGGCCCGAAACGCGCCCCCACTGCCCGCGACGACCGCGCCTCTGGACATAGACTCGGACAGACCCGAACCACCGGGGTGACCCGCCCCGCCAACGCATCCAGCTTCTCTCCGATTGGATCCTCGTGACCTTCACCGCGCCCATTCAGCTGCCCGGCCTGCAACGAGACCCGCTCTGGTATCGCCGCGCCGTCTTCTACGAGGTCATGGTGCGGTCGTTCGTCGACTCGAACGGCGACGGCTCGGGTGACCTCGGCGGCCTGTCGTCGAAGCTCGACTACCTGCAGTGGCTCGGCATCGACGCGCTGTGGCTGCCGCCGTTCTTCACGTCTCCCCTGCGCGACGGCGGTTACGACGTGGCCGACTACTACTCGATCCTGCCCGAGTTCGGCACGCTCGACGAGTTCCGCGACCTGGTCACGAAGGCGCACGAGCGCAACATGCGCATCATCATCGATATGCCCATGAACCACACGTCCGACCAGCACGATTGGTTCCAGCAGTCGCGGTCAGACCCCGACGGGCCCTACGGCGACTTCTACGTGTGGAGCGATACGGATGAGAAGTGGGAAGACATCCGCATCATCTTCACCGACACCGAGGACTCGAACTGGGCCTTCGACCCCGAGCGTCGACAGTTCTACTTCCACCGTTTCTTCTCGCACCAGCCCGACCTGAACTTCCGCAACCCCGCCGTGCACGACGCCATGTTCGACGCCGTGCGGTTCTGGCTCGACCTGGGCGTCGACGGGTTCCGGCTCGACGCCATCCCCTACCTCTACGAGTCCGACGAGGGCAACGGCGAGGGTGAGCCAGAGACGCACGAGTTCATCAAAAAGCTGCGCGCCATGGTCGACCTCGAATACCCGGGGCGCATCATGATCGCCGAGGCCAACCAGTGGCCGCGCGAGGTGGCCGCCTTCTTCGGCACCGACGAAGAGCCCGAATGCCACATGGCCTTCGACTTCCCCGTCATGCCGCGCATCTTCTACTCGCTGCGGTCGCAGCAGGCCGAAGAGCTCGTGCGTGTGCTGGGCGAGACCACCGATGTGCCGTCGTGGGCGGGCTGGGGCGTGTTCCTGCGCAACCACGACGAGTTGACGCTCGAGATGGTGTCAGAGGACTACCGACAGGCCATGTATGGCTGGTACGCCTACGACCCGCGCATGCGAGCCAACGTCGGCATTCGTCGGCGCCTCGCTCCCCTGGTCGACAACTCGCGCGCCGAACTCGAACTCGCGCACGCGCTCCTGTTCTCGCTCCCCGGCGCGCCGTTCCTCTACTACGGCGACGAGATCGGCATGGGCGACAACATCTGGCTGCCCGACCGCGACTCCTCGCGCACGCCCATGCAGTGGACACCCGACCGCAACGCCGGGTTCTCGGCCGCCGACCCGGGCAAGCTCTTCCTGCCCGTCGTGCAGTCGCTCGTCTACAACTACGCGCTCGTCAACGTCGAGTCCCAGCTGGCGCAGTCGCGGTCCCTGCTGCACTGGATCCGCAACGTCATCCACATCCGCAAGGGTCACCCAGCCTTCGCGCTCGGCAAGATCAAGGTGCTGAAGACCGACCACGAGTCGGTGCTCGCGTTCATCCGCACCTATGAGGGTTCTGGCACACACTTCGGCGACCAGCCCGAAGACGTGCTGTGCGTGTTCAGCTTCTCGCACCACCCCGTTTCGGTGAAGATCGATGCGGGCGATCTGCAGAATGCGCGCCTCTACGACCTCTTCGGCGGCAACGAGTTCCCGAGCGTCGACGAGAACGGCCAGCTCACGCTGACCATCGGCACGCAGAGCTTCTACTGGCTGCACGTCGGCTACACGACCTACGTCTAGCGGTCCCGCAGCCCCGCCCTCTCGGATGTCTGCGGCGAGGGCTCCTCACCGCTGTCGGTGGTCGAACGTAAGGTGAAAACGTGAATGCAGAAGAGATACATCCCTGGGCCCACCGACTCGGCGTCTTCGACCTCGAGACCACGGGCATCGATGTGCGCACGTCGCGCATCGTCAGCGCACACGTCGGCCTGATCGACGCCAACGGCGAGGTCGTGCGCCGCACCGATTGGCTGGCCGATCCGGGCATCGAGATCCCCGCCCAGGCGTCTGCCGTCCACGGCATCAGCACCGAGCGGGCGCGGGCCGAGGGTCGTGACGCGGCCGTCGTGGTGGCCGAGATCCTCGCCGAGCTGAAGGCACTCATCGCCGCCGGCATCCCCATCGTCATCTACAACGCGCCCTACGACTTGAGCCTGCTGCACCACGAGGCCGAGCGCTACGGGCTCGAGCCGCTGAAAGAGCCGGCCCCCGTCATCGACCCGCTCGTGATCGACAAGGCTGTCGATCGCTATCGCAAGGGCAAGCGCACGCTCGAGGCGGCGGCCGCCCACTACGGGGTCGAGCTGACCGATGCGCACGACGCCGGCGCCGACGCCATCGCCGCGGGCCGCGTGGCCCAGGCGCTCGCCCGCGCCCACGGCGAGAAGCTGCTCTTCGAGGCCATCGAGCTGCACAAGTTGCAGGTCGGCTGGTGCGAAGACCAGGCCGCGAGCTTCCAGGACTACATGCGCCGCACGCGCGACCCCGCCTTCACCACGAGCGGCGCCTGGCCGATTCGCTAACGCCGATTCCCTGGCGCCGATTCCCTGACGCCTTCACGGCCGGCGCGTCACGGGCTAGCGCCACGATGGCTAACGCGTCACCTTGCCTGTCGTGGGCGGGTGCCGAAAAGGGCTGAACGATTTCCGACTTGTTCAGCCCTTCGTCGTACGCCGCACCCGGCTTGGCACCTCACCCCTCGACCACCCGCGGGTACGACAAAGGGCCGCGCAACCTGACGGTTGCACGGCCCTTTGGAGCGACTCTGGATTGGGCGACCCGCTCTCGCGGAGCCCGAATCAGAGGGAGGAGCTTATTTGCCGAAGCCCTTGAAGCGCTGGTTGAACTTCTCGACGCGGCCGGCCGAGTCCATGATGCGCTGCTTGCCCGTGTAGAACGGGTGCGACTCGGACGAGATCTCGACGTCGATGACGGGGTACTCGACGCCGTCGAGCTCGATGGTCTTGTTCGACGAGACGGTGGAACGGGTGAGGAAGGTCGCACCCGAAGCGAGGTCGCGGAAAACGACCGGTGCGTACGTGGGGTGGGTGTCAGTCTTCATGAGGTTCCTTGCGATCGTTGTCTGTGTGGTGGCACTAAAAGAATCTGGCGCAGACGCCAGCTACTTACTTTATCAGATGGTTGGCCGTCTGCGTGAGCGTTGCGGCGAGGCGTGTCGCGCGCGGCGAACGCTACTCGGCGCGGGCGTTGAAGCGGCCGTTGTGCTCCTCGAGCACGATCGGCAGCCCGAACGCGTTCGTGAGGTTCTCGGAGGTGAGCGTCTCGGCGAGCGGGCCCTGGGCCACGATGCCGCCGTTTCCGAGCAGCAGAGCGTGCGTGAAACCGATGGGGATCTCCTCGACGTGGTGCGTGACCATGACGATGGCGGGGGCCTCTTCGGAGCGGGCATAGCCACCGAGCAGCGCGACGAGCTCTTCACGAGAGCCGAGGTCGAGGCTGGCGGCCGGCTCGTCGAGCAGTAGCAGCTCGGGGTCGGTCATGACGGCTCGCGCGATGAGGACACGCTTCTGCTCGCCGTCGCTCAACGTGCCGAAGGTGCGGTCGGCCAGACCCTCGAGCCGCCACTCGGACAGCACGCGGTGGGCGCGGCGCTCATCGATCTGCTCGTAGTCTTCTGTCCACCGGCCGGTCACCGAGTAGGCGGCCGTCATGACGACGTTGAGCACCGTCTCGTCGTGCGGCACGCGGCGGGCCATGGCGGTCGATGCGAAACCGATGCGCGGGCGCAGCTCGAAGACGTCGATGCCGCCGAGGCGTGCGCCGAGCAGATCGACCTGACCGCGGGTCGGATGGATGAAGCTCGAGGCCAGCTGCAGCAGGGTGGTCTTGCCGGCGCCGTTCGGGCCGAGGATCACCCAACGCTCGTTCTCCTCGACCGACCAGGTGATGGAGTCGAGGATGGGGCTTCCGCCACGGTTTACGGATACATCGGTGAATTGAACAACGCTCGCCATGGGTCAAGCCTATCGGCCGGTGGTGCGCCCGGAGTGCCGTTTGCGCTCTCCGGACGCACCGAATTTCAGTCCGCGGCGATGGAGCGGTACAGCGCCTCGGTCTGATCGGCTATCCGTTGCCAGCTGAACTCGGTTTCGGCACGCTCGCGGCCGGCGCGCCCCATCTCGCGGGCCCGTTCCGGATCGCTCACGACCTCGATCAGGGCATCCGCGAGGTCGCGCACGAACTTCTCGGGGTCGGTGGGGGTGCCCGTGCCATCCGTCGCCTGGTCGATGGGCACGATGCGGCCCGTCACACCGTCGACGACGACCTCGGGGATGCCGCCCGTTCCCGTTCCGACGACGGCCGCGCCGCACGCCATGGCCTCGAGGTTGACGATTCCGAGGGGCTCGTAGACCGACGGGCACACGAACGTGGTGGCCGCGGTGAGGATGCTGGAGAGCTCACGTCGGGCAAGCATCCGGTCGATCCAGATGACGCCCTCGCGTTCCTGCTGCAGCTGACGCACACCCTCCTGCACCTCGGCGAGGATCTCGGGGGTGTCGGGGGCTCCGGCGCACAGAACGACCTGCACGTCGGCGGGCAAGAATCGCAGCGCCTTGAGCAGGTACGGCAGACCCTTCTGGCGCGTGATGCGGCCCACGAATACCACGGACTGTTTCTGAGGGTCAACCCCTAAAGATCGCACCAACTCGTCGTCGTGCACGGGCGCCCAGGCATCGATGTCGATTCCGTTGTAGATCGTGACGACCTTCTCGGGGTCGATCGAGGGATAGCTGCGGAGGATGTCGGCGCGCATACCGTTCGACACGGCCACGACGCGATCGGCCGCCTCGAACGCGGTCTTCTCGATCCAGCTCGAGACGCGATAGCCGCCGCCGAGTTGCTCGGCCTTCCACGGACGCAGGGGTTCGAGCGAGTGCGCGGTCACGACGTGCGGGATGCCGTGCAGCAGTTTTGCAATGTGACCAGCGGCGTTTGCGTACCAGGTGTGCGAGTGCACGACGTCGGCGCCCGCGGCATCCGCCACCATCTCGAGGTCGGTGCCGAGCGTTCCGATGGCGCCGTTCGCACCCGTGAGGCCCTCGGGCAGGGCATACGCGGTCGTGTGTTCCTCGGACCGCGGCGCGCCGAAGCAACGGACTTCCACATCGATGGACCGGCGGAGCGCAGAGACCAGCTCCGCCACGTGCACACCGGCGCCGCCATAGATCTCGGGGGGATATTCCTTCGTCAACACATCGACTCGCATGTCGAGAACGCTAGTACACCCCTGAGGTTGGCTCTAGTGTGGGGGAATGGTTGCATCGAAGAAGATCTTTGGCATCGTCTTGGCCGGTGGCGAAGGCAAGCGTCTTATGCCCCTCACGGCCGACCGGGCAAAACCGGCGGTTCCGTTCGGCGGTCAATACCGGTTGATCGACTTCGCGCTCAGCAACCTGATCAACTCGGGTCTCACGCAGATCGTCGTGCTCACGCAGTACAAGTCGCACTCGCTCGACCGTCACGTATCGCAGACCTGGCGTCTGTCGGGGCTGCTTAACTCCTACGTGGCCTCGGTGCCCGCGCAGCAGCGGCTCGGCAAGCGGTGGTTCTCCGGTTCGGCCGACGCCATCCTGCAGTCGCTCAACCTCCTGCGCGATGAGAAGCCCGACATCGTCGTCGTCGTCGGCGCCGACCACGTCTACCGCATGGACTTCACCCAGATGATCGAGGCGCATATCGCTTCGGGTCTCGGGGCGACGGTCGCGGCCATCCGCCAGCCCATCGAGCTGAGCGACCAGTTCGGCGTCATCGACGTCGACCAGAACGACCCCACGCGCGTCGAGCGCTTCCTCGAGAAGCCCATCGACGCCCCCGGCCTGCCCGATGCGCCGCACGAGGTGCTCGCGTCGATGGGTAACTACGTCTTCAACGCCGACGCCCTGATCGATGCGGTCACACGTGATGGCGAACGCACCGACTCGAACCACGACATGGGTGGCGACATCATCCCCGATTTCGTGAACCGCGGGGATGCCGGTGTCTACGACCTGCGTCGCAACGACGTTCCCGGTTCCACCGATCGCGACCGCTACTACTGGCGCGACGTGGGAACGATCGACTCGTTCTTCGAGGCCCACCAAGACCTCATCTCGACGCTGCCGATCTTCAACCTCTACAACCGCGAGTGGCCCATCTTCTCGCAGCAGCTCAACTCGCCGCCCGCCAAGTTCGTGCGCGACGCCAAGGGCAACCTCGGCACCGTCATCGACTCGATCGTGTCGCTGGGTTCGCTCATCTCGGGTGCGCACATCGAGCGCAGCGTCTTGGGCCCGTGGGCTCAGCTCGAGTCGGGTGCCCGCGTCGTCGACTCGGTCGTGTTCGACCGGGTGCAGATCGGTCCGGACGCCGTCGTGCAGCGAGCCATCCTCGATAAGAACGTGCTCGTGCGGCCCGGCGCCCAGATCGGCGTCGACCACGACCGTGACCGTGCGCGTGGTTTCACCGTGACCGACTCGGGTCTGACCGTGGTCGGCAAGGGCGTGTGCGTCGAGCCATGATGCATTCGGATGCCGCGACCGCTCCCCCGCGCGGCCGCTTCCTCGTCGTGCTCGATGCCGATTCGACGCTGCTGCAGAACGAGGCCATCGAGCTGCTGGCCGCCGAAGCCGGGTCGCTCGACGAGGTCGAACGCATCACGACGCAGGCGATGCGCGGCGAGCTCGATTTCGCGGCCAGCCTGCGCGCGCGCGTGTCGACCCTGCGGGGACTCGACAGCTCGGCGCTCGACCGGGCCCGCGAACAGATCACACCGACATCCGGTGCCCGAGAGTTGGTCGGCGCCGTTCACGCGGCGGGCGGCCTGATCGGCGTCGTCTCGGGCGGGTTTCACGAGCTGCTGGATGCGACGGCCAACGGGCTCGGACTCGACTTCTGTCTGGCCAACCGCCTGGCGCTGGCCGACGGTCGCCTCACCGGTGAGGTCGACGGCCCCATCATCACGGCTACGACGAAGGCCGAATCGCTCACCGCCTGGGCGTCGGCCTCCAGCATTCCTCTTCACCGCACGCTTGCCGCCGGTGATGGCGCTAACGACCTCGAGATGATGGCAGTCGCCGGCATCGGGGTCGCGTTCAACGCCAAGCCGGTCGTGCGTGAGCGCGCCGACGTCGTGGCGCACGAGGTTGACCTCCGCGCCCTGCTGCCACTCCTCGGCATCCCGCGCGGTTCTCTCTAGTCCTGTTCACGCGGGCGCCGAACGGTGGCGCCGCCTGGTAAGGCGCACGACAGTCGGCGACCCGCTGAGGTGCACGACACTCGGCGACCCGGCCCGCTGAGGCGCACAACAATCGGCGATCCTGCATGCAGGGGCGCACAATAGTCCGCGCCCCGTTCGCGGAGGCACGAGACAGCCGCACCTCCGGGGCTCAGCTGCCCTCGCCAGGCCAGAAAAATTCCTCGGGTCTAGTGGCCCATTCCCAGGCCGCCGTCAACGGGGATGACCGCGCCGGAGATGTAGGCGGCGTCGTCGCTCGCGATCCAGGCAACGACCTTTGCGACCTCGTTGGCCGTGGCGAAACGACCGGCGGGGATGCTCTTCTTGTAGTCGGCCTGCGTGGCCTCAGGAAGCTCGGCCGTCATATCGGTCTCGATGAAGCCGGGGGCGACCACGTTGGCCGTGATGCCGCGGCCACCCAGCTCGCGCGTGATGGACCGCGCCATGCCGACGAGTCCGCTCTTCGACGCCGCATAGTTGACCTGACCGGCCGAACCATAGAGGCCGACGACGCTCGAGATCAGCACGATGCGCCCGTACTTCGCCTTGAGCATGCCCTTCGAGGCGCGTTTGACCAGCCGGAACGAGCCGCCCAGGTTGGTGTCGACGACAGCGTCGAAGTCCTCGGCCGTCATGCGCATGAGAAGCGTGTCTTTGGTGATGCCCGCGTTGGCCACGACGACCTCGACCGCACCGAGTTCGGCTTCGACCTCGGCGAAGGCGGCGTCGACGGATGCCTGATCGGTCACGTCGGCGCGCACGGTCATGCTCCCAGCGGGGCCCTCGCCCGAACGGGCCGTCACGGCCACGCGGTGCCCCTGGGCGATGAACTCTTCCGCGATGGCATAGCCGATGCCGCGGTTGCCGCCCGAGATGAGTACCGTTCGTGCCGTTGCCATCAGATCATTCCTCCGTATTGCCTTCAGGTCCGCGTATCCGCGGAGAATCCGTACCAGCATAGGCGAGGGGAAGACGTAGGCTTGACCCATATGAAAACGCAGGCCATCACGTCCCTGCCACCGTCGCCGGAAGACGATCGACGCAGCAGGATGATCAAGTACACGGTTGCCATGAGCATCCGCGTCGTTTGTGTCGTGCTCCTCGTTTTCGTGCGCGGATGGGCCATGTGGATCATCGCCGCCGGCGCCATCATCCTGCCTTACATCGCCGTCGTGTTGGCCAACGTGGGCAACACTCCCCCGCAGCCCGACGTCGAGCGCCCGGGGGCCCTCGTGCCCGTGGGCCGGCCGGCGCGTTTTGCCGACGAGCCTCGCGGCGAACGTGCCGCAAGACCCGACGGTGGGGACGAGCGTGCCACAGCCTCGAGCGAAGGTTCGGCTCGAGCGGGCGACGACGCACCGCCGACCGGCGCATCTACGCCTACGGCCACAGCCGGTACGACCGCGAACGCGGCCACATCCTCGGCCGCGGCTGCCCAGCCCGGATCCAGCGCGCCCGCTGCGCGACGCACATCGACGAGCGACAATGTGTTCGTCGTTCCCGAGAACGTTCGTGAATCCGACAATGCCACTCCCCCCGGCGATTCCGGTCGGTCGGGCGATGCCACCCGAAGCGTTCCGGACGCCGAGGACGCCGAGGTCGTCGACGACGCCGGACCCACCGCCGATCGGCGCGCCTCATGAGCTTGTTCGATCTCGGCAACGACCCCTCCGTCGCGCAATGCTCCCGAGCCGGATGCCGCGCTGCCGCCTCGTCCCGGGTCGAATGGCGCAACCCGAAGATCCACACCCCCGATCGCGTGAAAGTGTGGTTGGCCTGCGATGAGCACGTCGAGTACCTGCGCGATTTCCTGGCCGCGCGTGAGTTCCCCGTCCGGGTCGTAGCCTTCGAGAGGACCGCCGAATGACGTCTCCCGATCAGCGCACCGCCCGTTCGTCCGCCGCCACCCCCTCCGGCCGCCCGGTTCCGGCCGGCCCCGGCTGGTCCTTTGCCTTCTCCAAACGCTGGGCCGGATATCTCGCCCTCGTCATCGTGTTCGCACTCGTCTGCTGCGCCCTCGGCGCTTGGCAGCTGGCCCGACGTGCCGAGGCCCGCGTCGAGATCGACCGCGTCGCCGCCAACTTCGACCACACGCCCGTGCCCATCGACCAGGCTCTCCCCTCGCTCGACTCCTTCGACGAGGACGACAAGTGGTTGCCCGTGAGCGTCACCGGAACCTACCTCGTGGACGAGCAGGTGCTCGTGCGCAACCGTCCCCTCAACGGCAACCCCGGCTTCGAGGTCATCACTCCGCTCGAGCTGGCGAACGGCGACATCTTCATCGTCGACCGCGGCTGGCTGCCGACGGGGAGCGGCCAAGACTCCCCCGACAACATCCCGGCTCCCCCGGCCGGCGAGGTCACCGTGTCGGCGCGCCTCAAGGCCGGAGAGCCCACGCTGCCCGGCCGTGGCGCCCCCGAGGGCCAGATCGCAACCATCCAGCTCGATGATCTGCAGAAGACGCTGGACGAACCCACCTACACGGGCGCCTACGGTTTGCTGGCGAGTGAGTCACCGGCACCGGCCGAGGCCGCACCCGTCGGCGTCACGCGTCCCACTCCCGATGAGGGCCCGCACCTGTCGTATTCGTTCCAGTGGTTCGTCTTCGCCATCCTGGGCTTCATCGGCTTCGGTTGGGCCGTGCGCCAGGAGTACCGCAACTTGAACGCCGACGACCCGGAGGAGCGTATCCGCGCCGACGAGCGCGCCCGCAAGAAGGCCATCGCCCAGGCGGAGTCGGACAACGAGGTCGAAGACGCCATCCTCGGCTCGGGTCGCTGACCTGAGCCCTCCGTTCCGCTGCGAGCTGTGAGCCGCAACGAGTGCTGCGCGAGCGGCCCCCGTCAGGTCCGCTCGTCCATGGCCATTAACGACGAAGGGGCTGACTGCGCACTGCAGCCAACCCCTTGAGTCCGTTCGTCCGTGCCGGCGTTGAGACCGACCGAACCTACGCCAGCGAAATCAGGTCGGCGTAGTCCTTGTTCCAGTGGTCTTCGACACCGTCGGGCAAAATCAGCACGCGCTCCGGGTTGAGCGCCTCGACGGCACCCTCATCGTGGCTCACGAGCACGACGGCGCCTTCGTAGTGCGCCAGGGCGTCGAGGATCTCCTCGCGGCTCGCCGGGTCGAGGTTGTTCGTCGGTTCGTCGAGCAGCAGCACGTTGGCCGCCGAGACGACGAGCATGGCAAGGGCCAGACGCGTCTTCTCTCCACCGGACAGCACGCCAGCGGGCTTATGTGCGTCGTCACCCGTGAAGAGGAACGAGCCCAGCACCTTGCGCGCCTCGGTCTCGGTGATGTGCGGCGACGACGACACCATGTTCTCGAGCACCGAACGCTTCACGTCGATGGTCTCGTGCTCCTGGGCGTAGTAGCCGATGCGCAGGCCGTGCCCCGGCTCGATCTGCCCGGTGTCAGGCTTGTCGACGCCCGCGAGCATGCGCAGGAGAGTCGTCTTGCCCGCGCCGTTGAAGCCCAGGATGACGACCTTCGAGCCGCGGTCGATCGCGAGGTCGACGGCCGTGAAGATCTCGAGCGAGCCGTAGCTCTTCGACAGGTCGCTCGCCATGAGCGGCGTGCGACCACACGGGGCGGGCGCGGGAAAGCGCAGCTTGGCCACGCGGTCGACCGCCCGCACCTCGTCGAGCCCCGACAGCATGCGTTCGGCCCGCGCGACCATCTGGTGCGCCGAAGCGGCCTTGGATGCCTTGGCCCCGAACTTCGCGGCCTGCAACTGCAGCGCGGTCGCCTTCTTCTCGACGTTGACGCGCTCCTTCTTGCGGCGCTCCTCGTCGGCGGCGCGCTGCCGCTGGTAGTTCTTCCAGTTCATGTTGTACACGTCGATCACCATGCGGTTGGCGTCGAGGTAGAACACGCGGTTCACGGTCTCGCCCACGAGCTCCACATCGTGGCTGATCATGACCACGCCACCCTGGTAGTTCTTGATGAATTCGCGCAGCCACACGACGGAATCGGCGTCGAGGTGGTTGGTGGGCTCGTCGAGCAGCATCGTTTCGGCACCCGAGAAGAGGATGCGTGCGAGCTCGATGCGTCGACGCTGACCACCGGAGAGGGTGCGGAGCGGCTGATCGAGGATGCGATCGGGAAGGCTCAGGTTGGACGCGATCGAGGCGGCCTCGGCTTCGGCGGCGTAGCCCCCGAGGGCGAGGAAGCGGTCTTCGATCGCGCCGTAACGCTTCATGGCCGCGTCGCTGATGGCGGCGTCGGGCGACGCCATCTCCTCCATCGCCTTGCTCATCTGTAAGACGGCCTGGCCGAGGCCGCGGGCGTCGAGGATGCGCGTGCGTGCGAGGTCGTCGGGGTTGCCCGAGCGCGGGTCCTGCGGCAGATAGCCGATCTCACCCGTGTATTCGATCTTGCCTGCCGTCGGGGGCAGCTCGCCCGCGAGGGTCTTGGTGAGCGTGGTCTTGCCGGCGCCGTTGCGACCGACGAGCCCGATCTTCTCGCCGGCGGAAACGCGGAAGTTGACGTCTTCCATGAGGACGCGTGCGCCGACACGAATCTCGAGGTCGTGCACACTCAGCACAGGCAAAGTCCTATTCTTTGGTGACGTTCATACAACGTCGTTCAGGGGGGTCAGCCCTCTAGTATAAATCCTGGGCCGACGGTTCGATAATCGTCCGGCCAGATCCCCCACCGATCTTCATCAAGGAGACCCATGACCAGTGTGACATTCGACCGGGCCCGCCCCACGCTCGCCGACGCGCTCGTGCAGAATCGCAGCCTCGCCACCGATGCAGCCCTCGTGGTCGCAGGCACCGCTGTCGTCGCCGGCCTCGCCCAGGTGAGCATCCCGCTCTGGCCCGTTCCCATCACCGGTCAGACCCTCGCGGTCATCCTCGTCGGCGCGTCGCTCGGCGCCCGCCGTGGGTTCGCGTCACTCGCGCTCTACCTCGTGCTGGGCGTCGCCGGTCTGCCGATCTTCGCCGAGTTCACGGGCGGCCCGCTCAGTGTGCTGAAGCCGAGCTTCGGTTTCATCATCGGCATGGTCTTCACGGCCGGCCTGGTCGGATGGCTCGCCGAACGCAACTGGGACAAGAAGTTCTGGCTCGCCTTCCTCGGCTTCATCCTCGCCAGCATCGTCCCGTTCCTGTTCGGCGTGCCCTACATGGCCATCGTGCTCGGCAACCTGGGCATCGACAACTCGCTCGCCAACGTTCTGGCGCTCGGAGTGCAGCCGTTCATCATCGGCGGCATCGTGAAGGCAGCCATCGCCGCGGGCGTGCTGCCCCTCGCCTGGAAAGGCGTCCGCGCGATCGACGCCCGCAAGGACGGCTCCGCGAAGTAGCGGCTCGCGGGAAACGACCCGCAGCAACGAGAAAGGCGCGCTCCCCGCGAGGGAGCGCGCCTTTTCGTTTGTCGAGTTGCCTGAGCCTGAGCCGTGCCTAGATCGAGAAGCCCAGCGCGCGCATCATGTCCCGACCATCGTCGGTGATGCGCTCGGGGCCCCACGGCGGCATCCAGACCCAGTTGATGCGGAACGCGTCGACGACGCCATCCAGCGCCTGGGCGGTCTGCTCCTCGAGCACGTCGGTCAGCGGGCAGCCGGCCGAGGTGAGGGTCATGTGAATGATGAGGGCGTCGTTCTCGTCATCCCAACCGAGGTCGTAGATGAGGCCGAGGTCGACGACGTTGACGCCGAGCTCGGGGTCCATGACGTCCTTCAGGGCCTCTTCGACCTCGTCGAACTTCTGCGGTGCCAGTGTGGTAACCATGTCGTTATCTTAGGCAGACGCTTCGGCCGTGAGGAAGCGGTCGTAACCCTCTTCTTCCAAACGGTCGGCGAGCTCGGGGCCGCCCTCTTCGGCGACCTTTCCGGCGACGAACACGTGCACGAAGTCGGGCTTGATGTACCGCAGAATGCGCGTGTAGTGCGTGATCAGCAGAACGCCGAGACCGGTGTTCTCCTTGGCGCGGTTGACGCCCTCGGAGACGATCTTGAGCGCGTCGACGTCCAGGCCGGAGTCGGTTTCGTCGAGTACGGCGAAGTTCGGCTTGAGCAGCTCGAGCTGCAGGATCTCGTGGCGCTTCTTCTCGCCACCCGAGAAGCCTTCGTTGACGTTGCGCTCGGCGAACGCGGCATCCATGCGCAGGTCGGTCATCGACTTCTTGACGTCTTTGATCCAGTGGCGGATGGAGGGAGCCTCACCGTCGATGGCCGTCTTGGCCGTGCGCAGGAAGTTCGTGACGGTCACACCGGGGATCTCGACCGGGTACTGCATGGCGAGGAACAGGCCCGCGCGGGCGCGCTCGTCGACGCTCATGGCGAGGACGTCTTCGCCGTCGAGCGTGATGCTGCCCGAGTCGACCGTGTACTTGGGGTGGCCGGCGATCGTGTAGGCCAGCGTGGACTTGCCCGAGCCGTTGGGGCCCATGATGGCGTGCGTCTCACCCGTGCGGATCGTCAGGTCGACGCCCTTGAGGATGGGCTTCGTGCCCTGTTCGGTTTCGACGCTGACGTGCAGGTCGCGGATCTCGAGTACAGACATGGATCTAAATCTCTTTCGTTACGGTCGGGTCGATGAAGATGTCGCCGTCGACCACGTCTACGTTGTAGACCGGGACGGGTTCATAGGCGGGCAGCGTGAGCGGCTTACCCGTGGTGAGCGAGAACTGCGAACCGTGCGCCCAGCATTCGAGCGTGTCGTTCTCGACGAAACCTTCGGAGAGCGAAATGTCTCCGTGCGTGCACGTGTCGCCGATGGCGAAGATGTCGCCGGCCGAGTCTTGAACGAGGGCGATGGGATGTCCCTCGACCACCACGCGCTTGGCCTGGTTGGGCGAGAGCTCCGAGACGGAACAGACGCGGGGGGCCATGTTTATTCGCCCCCGGTGATGGCGGTTTTCGCCAGCTCGTCTTCGATCGCCGCCTGCAGCCGCTCTTCGAGCTCGGCGACGCCGATCTTCTGCACGATCTCGGTCAGGAAGCCGCGCACGACGAGTCGGCGCGCCTGAGCCTCGGGGATGCCGCGGGCCTGCAGGTAGAAGAGCTGCTCGTCGTCGAAGCGACCGGTCGCGCTGGCGTGGCCGGCGCCCTGGATGTCGCCCGTCTCGATCTCGAGGTTCGGCACCGAGTCGGCGCGCGTTCCATCGGTGAGCACGAGGTTGCGGTTCTGCTCGTAGCTGTCGGTGCCGGGGGCGCTCTGCTGGATGAGCACGTCGCCGATCCACACTGTGCGGGCGCCGGCGCCCTGCAGGGCACCCTTGTAGTTGACGCGGCTGCGCGTGTTGGGCGCATCGTGGTTGACGTAGACCTGCTGCTCGAGGTGCTGACCGGCGTCGGAGAAGTACAGGCCGAGCGCTTCGACGTCGGCGCCCTGCGAGGCGAGGTGCGTCGTCGGGTTGACGCGCACGACCTTGCCGCCGAGCGTCACGACGACGTGCTTGAGCTTGGCGTCGCGGCCGATCTTGGCGAAGTGCGATGCCAGGTGCAGGGCGTCGTCGTTCCACTGCTGCACGGTGACGACGGTCAGCGAGGCGCTGTCGCCCACAATGATCTCGACGTTCTCGGTGAGCTGGGCGTCGCCGTCGTTCTGCAGGATGACGAGACCCTGGCTGAACGGCTTGGCCTCGATGATCGTGTGCGCGGCGCGCGGTGCCGTTCCGAGAGCGGAGCGCGCGACGGTGACCGACGCTGCCTCTTCGCCCGAGACAGTGATCGCGAGAGCCTTCTCGAACGAGCTCCACGCGTTGGCCGAGGCACGTTCTTCGGGGATGCCGGCCGTACCCACGCGGGCGTCGGTGCGATCGACCCAGCTGATGTCGATGCCGACGCCCGGCTCGGCCTGGAACTCGTACCCCGAGCCATCCAGCTCACCGTCGATGAGAGATGCGACGGTGGCTACGGGCGTGAGCTTCCACACGGCTTCGCGGCCGGTGACCGTCGGGAAGTCGAGGACGCTCGTCGACGCGAACCGCGCGGAGCGGGTCTGCACGGGAACGTAGCCGCCATCCGAGTGTGCCTTGAATCCGTGCTGACCCGACTCGTCGAGGCGACTCGTTGTTGCTTCTGGTGCTTGGGTCGACATTTAACCGACGGATCCTTCCATGCCCATTTCAATGAGCTTGTTGAGTTCGAGCGCGTATTCCATCGGCAGTTCGCGGGCGATGGGCTCGATGAACCCGCGCACGATCATGGCCATGGCCTCGTCTTCGGGCATGCCGCGCGACATCAGGTAGAAGAGCTGCTCTTCGCTGACCTTCGAGACGGTGGCCTCGTGGCCGAGCTGCACATCGTCGACGCGGATGTCGATCGCGGGATAGGTGTCGCTGCGCGAGATGGTGTCGACGAGCAGAGCGTCGCAACGCACGGTGTTGGCCGAGTGGTGCGCGGCTGCGTCGACACGGACCTCGCCGCGGTAACCGGCACGACCGCCGCCACGGGCGATCGACTTGGAGACGATCGACGACTGCGTGTAGGGAGCCATGTGGATCATCTTGGCGCCGGCGTCTTGGTGCTGGCCGGGGCCCGCGAAGGCCACGGAGAGCGTCTCGCCCTTGGCGTGCTCGCCCATGAGGTAGATGGACGGGTACTTCATGGTGACCTTGGAACCGATGTTGCCGTCGATCCACTCCATGGTCGCGCCCTCGGCGACCGTGGCGCGCTTGGTGACCAGGTTGTAGACGTTGTTCGACCAGTTCTGGATCGTCGTGTAGCGAACGCGGGCGTTCTTTTTCACGATGATCTCGACCACGGCCGAGTGCAGCGAGTCGGACTTGTAGATGGGAGCCGTGCAGCCCTCGATGTAGTGCACGTAGCTGCCCTCGTCGGCGATGATCAGCGTGCGCTCGAACTGGCCCATGTTCTCGGTGTTGATGCGGAAGTAGGCCTGCAGGGGGATGTCGACGTGCACGCCCGGCGGCACGTAGACGAACGAGCCACCCGACCAGACGGACGTGTTGAGCGCCGCGAACTTGTTGTCACCCGAGGGGATGACGGTGCCGAAGTACTCTTCGAAGATCTCGGGGTGCTCGCGCAGCGCCGTGTCGGTGTCTTTGAAGATGACACCCTGCTGCTCGAGGTCTTCGCGGATCTGGTGGTAGACGACCTCGGACTCGTACTGAGCCGCGACGCCACCGACCAGGCGCTGACGCTCGGCCTCGGGGATGCCGAGCTTCTCGTAGGTGTTGCGGATGTCTTCGGGCAGGTCTTCCCACGTCTGGGCCTGCTTCTCCGTGGAACGCACGAAGTACTTGATGTTGTCGAAGTCGATGTCCGACAGGTCGGCACCCCACGTGGGCATCGGTTTGCGCTCGAACAGCTGAAGCGCCTTCAGGCGTCGCTGGAGCATCCACTCGGGCTCGTTCTTCAAGCGCGAGATGTCGGCGACGATCTCGGGGGAAATTCCACGACGGGCGGAAGCGCCGGCCGCATCGGAGTCGGACCAGCCGAACTCGTACTGACCCAGAGACTCGAGCTCGGGGCGGTCGATCAAGACATCAGACATAAATACCTCTTTTCCTACCGCTAGAAACAGGATCTCTGTTCACGGCATTCCCGCCGGGCCCGAATTATCACCGCATGATCAGGTCACCGATGTCTCGGAGGCTGACCGCTCGACGCGCCGCGAGCGACGGGCGAACGTGCAATGGCCTTCGGTGGCCGACTTTCTGGTTTTCCGAGGGCTGCCTCAGTGATGAGCCGCTCGTTGGAACGTGTCGATGGTCGAGCACATCGGTGCAAGTTGTGATCTCGGGCCGCGAACGTGTCCGCGGCCGCGCGATGCGAACTTACAATTGTGAGTGAACTCGAGCTTTGATGTTCAAACGTTCGGCCTGCCTCTGCAGTGCTTCCGACGTGGAACCTGGGCCAATTCTACAGGGAGAGACGGGTAAAAGGCCCCACTCTCCCAGCTTGTTGTGACGAAATATCTGAGAGAACGGACTGCGTCGATCGTGGAGAACCTGAGAGCGCTGACACGCCGATTCTGGAACTGGCTGCCGAACGGTGTCGACGACCGTCGAGTGCGTGTCCTCGGTTGGACCACGCTCGTCGTCCAGACGGTCATCGTGGGCACGGGCGGACTCGTGCGGCTCACGGCATCCGGCCTCGGCTGCCCCACGTGGCCCAAGTGCACGACGGGTTCGCTCGTGAACACGCCCGAGATGGGCATCCACGGTGTCATCGAGTTCGGCAACCGCCTGCTCACGTTCGTGCTCGTCATCGTCGCCATCGCAGCTTTCATGGCCGTCATCCGGTTCCGGGCCGAGCGCCGCGACCTGTTCGTGTTGACCCTGCTCATCGGCCTCGGCATCCCGGCGCAGGCGATCATCGGTGGCATCAGCGTGCTGACCAAGCTCAACCCGTACGTCGTGGGCTTCCACTTCGTCGTGTCGGTCGTGCTCGTGGCGCTGTCGACCGCCCTGGTCTACCGCATCTACACGCCCACCGGGCACCGCATCCTCGACGTGCCCCGCTGGTATGCGATCACGGCTCACGTCACGAGCGCCGTCGTGGCCGTCACCATCGTGGTGGGCATCCTGACGACCGGTTCGGGGCCGCACGCGGGTGACGCCGACGCGCCCCGAAACGGGCTCGACTCCGAGTTCCTGCAGCACGTGCACAGCTGGCCCGCCTACGCCACGTTGGCGCTCACACTCGTGCTCGTGATCGGGGCCTTCGCCTCGCCCTACGTGGGTCTGCGTCGCTGGACCGCCCTGCTCCTCGCCGTCGAGGTCGTGCAGATCATCGTGGGGCTCACTCAGGCGCGCCTCGGGCTGCCCGCAATCCTCGTGGGCATCCACATGGTTCTCGCGTGCTTGCTGGCCTCGGCCATGACCGCGGTCGTGCTCAACCTCAAGTCGCCGGCCATCGCCCTCTCCCCCGGCGACGATCTTGCCGACCTGGATGCCGCAGCGCAGACATCCTCGCGCCGCCGACGCCCCGACGCACTGACGCCCCAACGCGCTGACCCGCTGAACAACTGACCGGGTCCATGCCGGGTCGTAGGCCCTTTGGCCCTCTACATGGGTCGGTTACAGCACCTGTCCGGTGAGGCGGCCCCGCATGCGGTGCTCGACCGTCGTCGTCACCGGATGATCCCCCACAACGAAGAAGCCCCTCGAAGTCGGATGACTGGAGGGGCTTCTTCGTGCTCGCGGGGAGGTGCGGACCGCGCCTAGTTGAAGGGGAAGAAGAGCAGCAGCGGGTCGATGGCCACGGCCAAGAACAGCAGCGTGAGGTAGCTGATCGAGCCGTGGAAGACGCGCATGGGCGACACCTTCTCGCCGCGGATGGCCCTGTTGTACAGGCGGTGCGTCTCGTAGATGAACCAGCCGCCCGCAATGAGCGCCGTCGCCGTGTAGATGAGACCCATGTGCGCGACGGGCGTCAGCAGCAGCGAGCACGCGACCGTGGCCCACGCGTAGAGGATGACCTGCAGGCCCACCTGGGCGCGACCGCGCACGACGGCGAGCATGGGGACGCCGACGGCCTTGTAGTCCTCGCGGTACTTCATGGAGAGGGGCCAGTAGTGCGGCGGGGTCCACAGGAAGACGACGCCGAAGAGGATGAACGGTGCCCACGTGAGATCGCCCGTGACGGCCGCCCATCCGATGAGAACCGGGAAGCAGCCCGCGATGCCGCCCCAGATGATGTTCTGCTGCGTGCGGCGCTTGAGCCACAGCGTGTAGATGAACACGTAGAAGAGGATGGCGGCGACGGACAGTGCGGCGGCCACGAGGTTGGTCGTGAGCGCGAGCCACACGGTCGACAGCACGCCCAGCGCCCAGGCGAAGACATACGCCTCTCGCGGGGTGAGGACACCCGTGACGAGCGGACGATTCTTGGTGCGGTTCATCACCTTGTCGATGTCGCGGTCGATGTAGCAGTTGAATGCTGCAGCGGACCCGGCGCTCATGGCGCCGCCGATGACGGTCGCGACGATCAGCCAGAAATTGGGCAGACCGTTCTGGGCAAGGATCATCACCGGGATGGTGGTGACCAGCAGCAGCTCCATCACCCGGGGTTTCGTCAAAGCGACGTAGCCTTTGAGCTTCGTTCGGAAGTCGATGGGTCTCTGGCCGACCTGGGGCTCTACGGCAACGTCCATTGCTCCTCTAACCGGTGGAAATCTGTTATCGATTCTAGGTCATCCGGCGCGGGGCACAAATTGTAGACCCGTTGCGCCCGAGGCGAAATCACCCGCAACGTTCCCGAAATGTGGCAGGCATCCTCGCTATGCTTGACACGCTCGCCAACCAATACGTGCGCGGCTGCATGCCCGCAAGACGTGTTCGGCTGTGCCGTGCCGTCACTCTGCCAACGATGCCAGCGCGTGCGTGTTATCTCCTCCGGATCGGCCTGGGTTAGGGTCATCCGCAACTCAAGAAGGGTCAATAAGACTGTGGCAGCTCTGCAATGGGATTCCATCGACAACAAGGCGGTAGACACCGTCCGAGTGCTGGCGGCAGACGCCGTCGAGAAGGTGGGCAACGGCCACCCCGGCACCGCGATGAGCCTCGCCCCCGCGGCATACCTTCTCTTCCAGAAGGTCATGAAGCAAGACCCGACCGACACTCACTGGCTCGGGCGTGACCGCTTCATCCTCTCGGTCGGGCACAGCTCCCTGACCCAGTACATCCAGCTCTACCTGGGCGGCTACGGCCTCGAGCTCGACGACCTCAAGGCTCTGCGCACCTGGGGTTCGCTCACGCCCGGTCACCCCGAATACGGTCACACCAAGGGTGTCGAGATCACCACGGGCCCCCTCGGCCAGGGCCTCGCCTCCGCCGTCGGTTTCGCCTACGCCGCTCGCTACGAGCGCGGCCTGTTCGACCCCGAGACCCCCGCCGGTGAGAGCCCGTTCGACCACAACATCTATGTCATCGCCGGCGACGGCGACCTGCAGGAAGGCGTCACGAGCGAAGCATCCTCGCTCGCCGGCCACCAGCAGCTCGGCAACCTGATCGCCATCTACGACTCCAACCAGATCTCGATCGAAGACGACACCAACATCGCCTTCACCGAAGACGTCAAGGCGCGCTACGAGGCCTACGGCTGGCACGTGCAGACGGTCGACTGGAAGAAGACCGGCGAATACGTCGAAGACGTGCACGAGCTGCACGACGCCATCGAGGCCGCCAAGGGCGAGACCGACCGTCCGTCGCTCATCGTGCTGCGCACCATCATCGGATGGCCCTCGCCGAAGAAGCAGAACACGGGCAAGATCCACGGCTCCGCCCTCGGCGCCGACGAGCTGCGCGGTGTGAAAGAAGTCCTCGGCTTCGACCCCGAGCAGACCTTCGAGGTGGCCGACGAGGTCATCGAGCGCACGCGTTCGCTGCAGGAGCGCGGCGCAGCCGACCACCAGGAGTGGAACAAGAAGTTCGACGCCTGGGCCGAGAAGAACCCCGAGAAGAAGCAGCTGCTCGACCGCGTGCTCTCCGGCGAACTGCCCGACGGCCTCGTCGAGGCTCTCCCGGTGTTCGAGCCCGGCAAGGACGTTTCGACCCGCGCCGCCTCCGGCAAGGTGCTCAACGCCATCGCACCGCTCATGCCCGAGCTGTGGGGCGGTTCGGCCGACCTCGCCGAGTCGAACAACACCACCATCGAGTCCGGCGCGTCGTTCATCCCGTCCGAGCACTCGACGCACGAGTGGACCGGTAACGAGTACGGCCGCGTGCTGCACTTCGGCATCCGCGAGCACGCCATGGGAGCCATCCTCAACGGCATCGTGCTGCACGGCCCGACGCGCGCCTTCGGTGGAACGTTCCTCATCTTCAGCGACTACATGCGTCCCGCGGTCCGCCTCGGCGCACTCATGAACGTGCCGTCCATCTTCGTGTGGACGCACGACTCGGTCGCCCTCGGTGAAGACGGCCCCACGCACCAGCCGATCGAGCAGATCGCCTCGCTGCGCGCCATCCCTAACCTCGCCGTGGTCCGCCCCGGTGACGCCAACGAGGTCGGCTACGCCTGGCTCGAGATCCTGCGTCGCCAAGAAGGCCCCGCCGGTATCGCCCTCACGCGCCAGAACATCACCGTGTTCGAGCGCGGCGAAGACGAAGCATCCGGTGACACCTTCGCTTCGGCGAAGCACGTCGCCAAGGGTGCTTACATCCTGGCCGAGGCCCCGAACGGCACGCCCGACGTGATCCTCATCGCCACGGGTTCCGAACTGCAGCTCGCCGTTCAGGCGCGCGAAGACCTGGCCGCCGAGGGCATCAACGCCCGCGTCGTCTCGGCTCCCGCGCTCGAATGGTTCGCCGAGCAGAGCGAGGAATACCGCGAGAAGGTGCTGCCCAAGGCCGTCACCGCTCGCGTGTCGGTCGAAGCCGGGCTCTCGCTCGGCTGGCGCGAGATCGTGGGCGACCGCGGCCGCTCCGTCTCGATCGAGCACTTCGGTGCATCCGCCGACTGGAAGACCCTCTTCCGCGAGTTCGGTATGACCCGCGAAGCCGTCGTCCAGGCCGCCAAAGACTCGCTCGGCGACAACTGATCGCTCCCACGATCAGACCACCGAGCAACAAGGAGAACAGAAGAAAATGACTGAAACCAACACCGCACAGCTGTCCGCCGCCGGCGTCAGCATCTGGCTCGACGACCTGTCGCGCGAGCGCATCAAGTCCGAAGGCCTGCAGAAGCTGATCGCCGAGCGCAACGTCGTCGGCGTGACCACGAACCCCACGATCTTCGCCTCGGCGCTGTCCAAGGGTGAGGCCTACGACGAGCAGGTCCGCGAACTCGCCGCCGCGGGTAAAGACGTCACCGCCGCCGTGTTCGAGATCACCACGGACGACGTGGCCAATGCATCCGACATCTTCCGCCCCGTCTATGACGCCTCCAAGGGCTTCGACGGCCGCGTGTCGATCGAGGTCGAGCCCGGCCTCGCGCACGACGCCGCCGGCACCATCTCCGAGGCCAAGGCACTCTGGGCCAAGGTCGACCGCCCCAACGCCATGATCAAGATCCCCGCGACGATCGAGGGCCTCGAAGCCATCACGGCCGTCATCGCCGAGGGCATCAGCGTCAACGTCACCCTGATCTTCTCGCTCGAGCGCTACCGCGAGGTCATCAACGCCTACCTGACCGGTCTCGAGAAGGCCAAGGAGGCCGGCCGCGACCTGTCGACCATCCACTCGGTCGCCTCGTTCTTCGTGTCGCGCGTCGACACCGAGATCGACAAGCGTCTCGACGCCATCGGTTCCGACGAGGCCCTGTCGCTCAAGAGCAAGGCCGGCGTCGCCAACGCGCAGCTCGCCTACGAGGTCTTCGAGCAGAGCTTCGACTCCGAGCGCGCCCAGGTGCTGCTGCAGGCCGGCGCCAACAAGCAGCGCCCCCTGTGGGCCTCGACGGGTGTCAAGAGCCCCGAGCTGCCCGACACGCTCTACGTGACGCAGCTCGTCGCGCCGGGCGTCGTCAACACCATGCCCGAGAAGACGCTCGAGGCCACGTTCGACCACGCCGAGGTCACGGGTGACACCATCACCGGTTCCTACGACGAGGCCAACGCCATCCTCGACCGCCTGTCGGCCGTCGGCGTCTCCTACGACGAGGTCACCGCGCTGCTCGAGAAGGAGGGCGTCGAGAAGTTCATCGTCTCCTGGAACGAGCTGCTCGACACCGTCACCGCTGCTCTGGAGGCCGCCAAGTGAGTTTCAAGATCCATGTGACCGGCGCAGCCGAAGAGGCGGTGCAGAAGGTCGTCCCGACCCTCGTCGACGACCTCGTGGCTTCCGGTATCACGGCTCAGAACCCGAGCCTGTGGGGCGCGGACGCCGAGTCCGAAGCAGCCAAGCGCCTCGGCTGGGTCGAAGCGGTCAGCATCTCGCGACCGCTCGTGGCCCAGATCGAAGAGCTGCGTGCAACCCTCACGGCGCGTGGCGTCAACCACATCGTCCTGGGTGGCATGGGCGGCTCGTCGCTGGCCCCCGAGGTCATCACCAAGACGATGGATGTCGAGCTCACCGTGCTCGACTCCACCGCCCCCGGCCAGGTGCTCTCCGCCCTGAACGACCGCCTCGAGACCAGCGCCCTCGTGGTGTCCTCGAAGTCCGGTTCGACCGTCGAGACCGACAGCCAGCGCCGCGCGTACGAGTACGCGTTCACCGAGGCCGGCATCGACCCGCGCGAGCGCATCATCGTTGTCACCGACCCGGGTTCGCCGCTCGACGCGTCGGCTCGCGAGGCCGGTTACACGGTCTTCAACGCCGACCCCAACGTCGGCGGCCGCTACTCGGCGCTCACGGCATTCGGCCTCGTGCCCTCGGGCCTCGCCGGTGTGAACCTCAACGAGCTGCTCGATGAAGCGGAGTCGGCCCTGGTCGACATCGCTATCGACGACGCCCACAACCCGGCCCTCATCCTGGCCGCCGCGATCGCGGGCACCTCGCCCCGTCGCGACAAGCTCGGCATCGTGTCCGACGGAACCCACATCGTCGGTTTCGCCGACTGGGCCGAGCAGCTCATCGCCGAGTCCACGGGCAAGCAGGGCACCGGCATCCTGCCCGTCGTCCTCGAACCCCTGTCGACCGAGATCACGGCGGGTTACCCCGACGTGCAGATCGTTCGCCTCGTCGACGACGCCGACCAGCACCACCTGCTGAAGCACGACCGTCACGTGGGAGAAATCCTCGTTTCGGGCACGCTCGGCGCCCAGATGATGGTGTGGGAGTACGCGACCGCGATCGCCGGCCGCCTGCTCGGCATCAACCCGTTCGACCAGCCCGACGTCGAGTCGGCCAAGGTTGCAACGCGAGGCCTGCTCGACGCCCGCCCCGAAGCGACGGCCCCGGCCTTCGTCGACGGCGGCATCGAAGTGCGCGGCACCTCGAACGTGGTCGCGGGCGCTTCCAGCGTCTCGGCCGTCGTCGATGCCCTGCTCGCCGAGCTCGGACCCGACGGTTACGTGGCCATCCAGGCCTACGTCAACCGACTGGCACTCCCCCAGCTCGACGGCATCCGCGACCTGCTCGCGGCTCGCGCCGGACGCCCCGTGACCTTCGGATGGGGACCCCGGTTCCTGCACTCCACCGGTCAGTACCACAAGGGTGGCCCGGCCACCGGCGTGTTCCTGCAGATCACCGAGGTCTCGAACGTCGACCTCGAAATCCCGGAACGTCCGTTCACCTTCGGCCAGCTGATCCAGGCTCAGGCCGCCGGTGACGCCAGCGTGCTCGCCGAGCACGGCCGTCCAGTCGTCACCCTCACGCTCACCGATGCGCAGGCGGATGTCGAAAAACTCTTCGAATCCCTGAACGCTTCCGAGCGTTAGGCACACAAGGAGCAGTATGTCCCCGGTGGAAATCACCCCGGAGTTCAACCCGCTGCGGTTGCCCTCCGACCGCCGTCTCAACCGGATTGCCGGGCCCAGCGGCCTGATCATCTTCGGTGTGACCGGCGACCTTTCCCGCAAGAAACTCATGCCGGCGGTCTACGACCTGGCGAACCGGGGGCTCTTGCCCCCCGGTTTCGCCCTGGTCGGTTTCGCCCGGCGTGACTGGGAAGACCAAGACTTCATGGAGGTCGTCCACGACGCCGTGAAGCAGCACGCCCGCACCGAATACCGCGAAGAGGTCTGGGCGCAGCTTGCCCAGGGCATCCGCTTCGTTCCCGGTGAATTCGGCGACGAAGAGGCGTTCGAGAAGCTCAAGGAGACTATCCACGAGCTCGACCGCGAGCGGGGAACGATGGGCAACCACGCGTTCTACCTCTCGATCCCGCCCAAGGCGTTCCCGCTGGTCACCGAGCAGCTGCGCCGCTCGGGGCTGGCCGAACCCGCCGATGGCGAGTGGCGCCGCGTCGTCATCGAGAAGCCCTTCGGAAGCGACCTCAAGACGGCTCGCGAACTGAACGCTGTCGTCGAGTCGGTCTTCCCGGCCGACTCGGTGTTCCGCATCGACCACTACCTCGGCAAGGAGACGGTCCAGAACATCCTGGCGCTGCGCTTCGCCAACGAGATGTACGAGCCGATCTGGAACGCCAACTATGTCGACCACGTGCAGATCACGATGGCCGAGGACATCGGCGTCGGCGGCCGTGCCGGTTACTACGATGGCATCGGCGCAGCCCGCGACGTCATCCAGAACCACCTGCTGCAGCTGCTCGCGCTGACCGCCATGGAGGAGCCCATCTCCTTCGACGCGGCTGATCTGCGTGCCGAGAAAGAGAAGGTGCTCGCGGCGGTTCGTCTGCCCGAAGACCTCTCCACCTCGACCGCTCGCGGCCAGTACGCCGGTGGATGGCAGGGTGGCGAAGAGGTCCTCGGATTCCTGGACGAAGACGGGATGAACCCCGAATCGACCACCGAGACCTACGCCGCCATGCGCCTCGACATCAACACGCGTCGTTGGGCCGGTGTGCCGTTCTACCTGCGTGCGGGTAAGCGTCTGGGGCGCCGCGTGACCGAGATCGCCGTCGTGTTCAAGCGTGCGCCGCAGTACCTCTTCGAGAAGAGCCAGACCTCCGAGCTGGGCGAGAACGCACTCGTGATCCGCGTTCAGCCCGACGAGGGTGTCACCATCCGGTTCGGCTCGAAGGTTCCTGGTGCCGCCATGCAGGTGCGCGACGTGACCATGGACTTCGGTTATGGTCACGCGTTCACCGAGGCGAGCCCCGAGGCTTACGAGCGCCTGATCCTCGACGTCCTCCTGGGCGACCCGCCCCTGTTCCCCCGCCACGAAGAGGTCGAACTCTCGTGGAAGATCCTCGACCCGATCGAAGAGTTCTGGGCGAAGCAGGGTGGAAAGCTCGAGCAGTACCAGCCGGGCACCTGGGGCCCTGCCGGTGCCGATGAATTGATGGCCCGCGACGGCCGAACCTGGAGGCGTCCATGATCGTCGATCTTCCCGACACGACGACGAGCAAGATCACCAAGAAGCTCGTCACGATTCGCGACGAGGGTGGCGCTGTCGCCCTCGGCCGCGTGCTGACTCTCGTGATCGCCGCCGAATTCGGCACCGAAGAGGTGGCGATCGAGGCGGCCAACGATGCATCGCGCGAGCACCCCATGCGCGTGATCGTGCTGGCCAAAGAGCCTGAGGATGCCGCGGGATCGTCCGCGACCGCCGCGGCCACCAAGACGGCTCGCCTCGACGCGCAGATCCGCGTTGGCGGCGACGCCGGCGCGAGCGAAGTCATCATCCTGCGCGCCTACGGCGAAGCGGGCAACAACGAGGAAAGCCTGATCACCGGCCTCCTCCTGCCCGACGCCCCCGTGGTCGCCTGGTGGCCCGGTAAGGCACCCGAGGTGGCTTCCACGTCTCCTCTCGGACGCATCGCTCAGCGACGCATCACCGATGCCTCGGCTCAGGATGATCCGCACGAAGCCCTGCTGCACCTGGCGCGCACCTACGCGCCCGGTGATACCGACTTCGCGTGGACGCGTCTGACGCTGTGGCGGGCGCAGCTCGCCGCCGTTCTCGACCAGCCGCCGTACGAGCCCGTGCTCGAGGCGCAGGTGTCGGGTGCGGCCGACTCGCCCTCGACGGTTCTTCTCGCCGCCTGGCTGCAACTGCAGCTCAAGGTGAACGTGAAGCACGAGTTGACCTCGCGCGGCGCCGGGTCTTCCGGCATCCATGGTGTGCGGTTGACGCGTGCTTCGGGAGACATCGACCTCGAGCGTCCGGTTGCCAACGTCGCGACTCTCGTCCAGCCGAACCAGCCGACGCACGACCTCGCATTACCACGTCGCAGCCTGCGTGACTGCCTCGCCGAGGAATTGCGTAGACTCGATCCTGACGATTTGTACGGCGACGTGCTCACAACTGGTCTCGGTCAGCTCGACGAGGCTGAATTGCCCACGAAAGGCTCAAACTAGATGACCAACGATCGACGCGTGCTGGTTCACCCAGACAACACCGCTCTCTTCGGATCGGTAGCTGCCCGGTTCATAACCAAAACCGTCGACCTGTTGGACGATCTGGGGACAGCGAACATCGTCCTCACCGGGGGTCGCGCCGGCACCGGCGTGATGAGCGCCATCAACGAGTCCAGCGCACGCGACAGCGTCGACTGGACTCGGGTGCACTTCTGGTGGGGCGATGAGCGCTTCGTTCCGGCCGGTCACGAGGATCGCAACGATGTCGGGGCGCGTGCCGCTCTGCTCGACCACATCCCCGTGCCCGCCGAGAACATCCACCCGTTCCCGGCTTCTGACGAGGTCGCCGATCTCGACGAGGCCGTGGCCGTCTACACGGCCGAGCTCGCGAGGTTCGCGATGGATGGCAACGAGGTCCCGCGCTTCGACATCACCTTCTTGGGTGTCGGGCCCGACGGGCACATCGCGTCGCTCTTCCCCGACCGTCCCGAGGTGGGCGTGAAAGACGTTCCTGTGGTTGCCGTGCGCGATGCGCCGAAGCCGCCGCCCCTGCGCCTCAGCCTGACCCGTCCGGTGCTCAACGGCTCCGACCGCATCTGGCTGGTTCTTTCGGGCGCCGACAAGGCGGCCGCCCTCGGCCTCGGCATGGCGGGCGCGAGCTTCCATGAGGTTCCGGTTGCCGGTATCAAGGGTCGCAAGCGCACTGTCTTCTTCGTCGATCAGGACGCCGCGGCTGAAGTTCCGGAGTCGCTCATCGCGCCGTCCTACTAGGCCCGTCCCGGAGAATCGGAGAATCGCTGAATCGCCTCCTCGCCACCGTGCGGGGAGGCGATTTTGTGTGCGTGCGACGTGTGTGTGGCTGAGCCTTGTTCAGCAGGGAATCGGTATCGCGGCCCAGCTCACGGGCTGCCTTCATTATGCCCACACGTGTGATTCCCAAACCCTTTCCGCCGCGGGCTTGCTGAGCCCTGCGCGGGAGTATGCCGAGGGGTCCTTCGTCTGAATCGTCGAGGCAGCACAGATCGCCGGGTAAGTCCCCCCGCGCGGCTTAGCCGCGCCCGTTCAGGATGGGAGCCTCGGGTAGCGCCTTGCGGACACACAGAGAGGGCCGGGAACGTGTGTTCCCGGCCCTCTCTGCGTGAATCAGTGCGTGCGTTCGCGTCTACTTTTTCGCCGAGGCGAGCGTTCCGCGACGTGCGCGGAGCTGCTGAAGAGCCTCTTCGAGCAGCTGCTCGGCTTCTTCCTCGGTGCGACGTTCCTTCACGTATGCGAGGTGCGTCTTGTAGGGCTCGAGCTTCGACAGTGCCGGCGGGTTCGCCCGGTCGCGACCGGCCGGAAGACCGGATGCGGGGCAGTCGATCGTCTCGGGGATCTCCTCGTCGGGCAGGTTTGCCGCGAAGTGGCGAACCGTCTCGTTGCCGAGGGCGTCCCAGTAAGACACCGCCACGCGCTCGGCGTGGAAACCGTGGTCTTGCTCCCCCATGGGGCCTGCGCCTACGCGGGATCCCCGGATTGCGCTTCCTCCTGCAGCCATGTGCCTATCTCCTTCTGTCTGACTCGGCGATCAAACGCCGGACTGGAACTTGGTGATCAAACCCAACGCCACGATGGTGGCGAACCACACCAGGCCCAGGATGACCGTGATGCGGTTGAGGTTTCGTTCGGCGACACCGGAGGACCCGAGGTTCGACGACATACCCCCACCGAACATGTCGGAGAGCCCGCCACCTCGCCCCTTGTGCAAGAGGATGAGGAACGTGAGCAGGAGGCTCGTGATGCCGAGCACAACCAGCAGTACTACCTGAAGAATTTCCACGGGGGCCTTTCATACGGCGGAACCGGAATTCCGGCGACCGTCGTCAATTATAGCGGGAGAAGCGCGTCAAACCTCGAACGTCACACACCAACATGTTTCTGGTAGCGCACGATGCTCGAGAATTCGTTCAGGTCGAGGCTCGCGCCGCCGACGAGAGCGCCGTCCACGTTGGGCTCACGCATGAAGCCCGCGATGTTGTTGGCTTTCACCGATCCGCCATAGAGAATACGAGTCTTCTGCGCGACCTCGTCACCCAGCGTCTCACGGATGACGTCGCGCAGAGCCGCGGCAACGTTCTCCGCCTGCTCGGGCGTGGCCGCCTGGCCGGAACCGATAGCCCACACGGGCTCGTAGGCCACGACGATGTCGGCGGTCGACGAGATCTTCGACAGGGCGACCTTCAGCTGCGCGACGGGCACGGCACTCGGGCCGTGCTTCTCGAGGTCTTCGCTCGTCTCCCCCACGCAGATGACGGGAACGACGTTGTGCTGCACGGCTGCAGCAACCTTGCCGGCGATCTGTTCGTCGGTCTCGTTGTGCAGCGTGCGCCGCTCCGAGTGGCCGACGATGACGTAGCCGCACTCGAGTGCCCGCAGGAACGTGGCGGAGATCTCGCCGGTGTAGGCGCCCGACTCGTGCTCCGAGACATCCTGAGCGCCATAGGCGATGGGCAGCTTGTCTGCCGCAACCAGCGTCTGCACCGAGCGGATGTCGGTGAACGGCGGGAACACGGCGACCTCGACGGTGCTCGGATCGTGCTTGGCATCGGACAGGCTCCACGCCAACTTCTGCACGAACGCGATCGCCTGCAGGTGGTCGAGGTTGAGCTTCCAGTTGCCCGCGATGAGCGGGGTGCGGGTGTTTACCATCCGAGTACCTCCAGGCCGGGGAGACGCTTGCCTTCGAGGAATTCGAGGCTCGCTCCGCCTCCCGTCGAAATGTGACCGAACTGATCATCGGTGAAACCGAGCGCACGAACCGCCGCTGCGGAGTCACCGCCACCGACGACGCTCAGGCCATCGGTCTCGGTGAGCGCCTGGGCGATGGCCTTGGTGCCCGCGGCGAAGGGCGTGAGCTCGAATACGCCCATGGGGCCGTTCCAGAACACGGTCTTCGAATCGCGGATGATGGCGGCGAAAGCCTCCGACGTGTCGGGACCGATGTCGAGACCCAGTCCGGACGAACCGAACGGGGTGTCCTCGATCGCATCGACACTGCGGATGACGTGCTCGGCCGTCTCGTCGAACTTCGCTGCGACGGCCACGTCGGTCGGCAGAACGATTTTGACGCCGCGCTTCTCGGCCTCGGCCAGGTAGCCGCGAACCGTGTCGAGCTGGTCTTCTTCGAGAAGGCTGGAACCCACGTTGTGGCCCTGCGCCTTGAGGAAGGTGAAGAGCATGCCGCCGCCGACGAGGAGGTTGTCCACGCGCGGGAGCAGGTGACCGATGACTCCGAGCTTGTCGGACACCTTCGAGCCGCCGAGGACGACCGTGTAGGGGCGCTCGGGCTTCTCGGTGAGCTTGTCGAGCACCTCGAGTTCGGTGGCGATGAGCGTGCCGGCGGCGCTCGGCAGGAGTTCTGCAAGCTCGTAGACGCTGGCCTGCTTGCGGTGCACGACCCCGAAGCCGTCCGACACGAAGGCGTCGCCGAACTCGGCGAGCTGCGCGGCGAACGCGCGGCGTTCGTCGGCGTCTTTGCTCGTCTCGCCCGGGTTGAAGCGCAGGTTCTCGAGCAGGACCACGTTGCCGTCGGTCAGCTGTTCGACGGCCTCGTGCGCGCTGTCGCCGACGGTGTCGCTGGCGAAGGTGACGGGGCTGCCGAGCAGCTCGGAGAGGCGCTGGGCTACGGGCGCGAGCGAGTACTTCGTCTCGGGGGCGCCATCGGGACGACCGAGGTGTGAGATGACGATGACGCGGGCGCCCTGGTTGATCAGAACGTTGAGGGTCTCCAGAGACGCGCGAACGCGTCCGTCGTCGGTGATGACCCCATCCTTGAGAGGAACATTGAGGTCACACCGAACGACGACGCGTTTGCCCGCCACCGAACCCAGGGATTCGAGTGTGCGAAGAGACATATTTAGAGGCGATCCGCCACGTACTCGGTCAGGTCGACGAGACGGTTGGAGTAGCCCCACTCGTTGTCGTACCACGCCGACAGCTTGACCTGGTCGCCCAGGACGCGCAGCAGGCCGGAGTCGAAGATGGCCGAGTGCGGGTCGGTCGTGATGTCGCTCGACACGATCTCGTCTTCCGTGTACTTCAGGATGCCCTTGAGGGGACCCTCGGCGGCTTCCTTGTAAGCAGCCTTGACCTCGTCGACCGTGACGGGACGCGACGACGTGACCGTGAGGTCGGTGATCGAGCCGGTCGGGACCGGAACGCGCAGCGCGAAGCCGTCGAGCTTGCCCTTCAGCTCGGGCAGCACGAGGCCGATGGCCTTGGCGGCGCCGGTGGAGGTCGGGACGATGTTGATCGCGGCTGCACGGGCGCGACGAAGGTCGCTGTGCGGGCCATCCTGCAGGTTCTGGTCTGCGGTGTAGGCGTGCACGGTGGTCATGAGGCCACGCTCGATGCCGAACTTGTCGTTGAACACCTTGGCGAGCGGCGCGAGGCAGTTCGTGGTGCAGGACGCGTTCGAGATGATGTGGTGGTTGGCGGGGTCGTAGTCCTGCTCGTTGACGCCCATGACGAAGGTTGCGTCTTCGTCGGTGGCGGGAGCGGAGATGAGGACCTTCTTGGCGCCGGCTTCGATGTGCTTGCGAGCATCGGCTGCCTTGGTGAAGCGGCCGGTCGACTCGATCACGATGTCGACACCCAGGTCGCCCCAGCCGAGGTTGGCGGGGTCGCGCTCGGCGAGAACCTTGATGGGCTTGCCGTTGACGATGATGTTGTCACCCTCGAGCTCGACGGTTGCGTCGAGACGGCCGGTGATGGAGTCGTACTTGAGAAGGTGGGCCAGCGCCTTGTTGTCGGTGAGGTCGTTGACGGCAACGATCTCGAGGTCGCTGCCCTTGGCGAGGGCTGCGCGGAAGTAGTTACGGCCGATGCGGCCGAACCCGTTGATACCGATCTTTACGGACAAGGATCACTCCTGTTGCTGGGGCGCGTGACGCGCATTTATGGGGGTTACTCGAGCGAGTGTCGAGTGGGGGTGATGGATGCCTCAGCGACTGTTCGCCAAGGCATCCACGCCTGCTATGACAGTACCAGCAGGCCTTCGGTCTTCGTGCGGGCCGCGTCGAAGCGTGCCTGAACATTGGACCAATCGACGATGTTCCAGAACGCCTTCACGTAGTCGGCGCGGACGTTCTTGTAGTCGAGGTAGTACGCGTGCTCCCAGACGTCGAGGAGCAGGACCGGGATGGTGCCGACGGGGAAGTTCGACTGCTGGTCGAAGAACTGGCTGATGATGAGGCGCTGGCCGATCGAGTCCCACAAGAGGGCGGCCCAACCGGAGCCCTGCACGCCGAGGGCGGCGGCCGTGAAGTGGGCCTGGAACTTCTCGAACGAGCCGAAGTAGTCGTCGATGGCGCTGGCCAGCTCGCCGACGGGCTTGTCGCCACCGTTCGGGGACATGTTGGTCCAGAAGACGGAGTGGTTGACGTGGCCGCCGAGGTTGAAGGCCAGGTCCTTCTCCAGCTTGTTGATGTTGGCGAGGTTGCCCGAATCGCGGGCCTCGGCCATCTGCTGGAGGGCGGTGTTGGCGCCGGTGACATAAGTCTGGTGGTGCTTGGAGTGGTGCAGCTCCATGATCTGGCCGCTGATGGCGGGCGCGAGTGCGCCGTAGTCATAGGACAGCTCGGGAAGTGTGTATTCTGCCATTTCTTCTCTCCTATCGTGTCCGCTCCCGCGTTTCTGCGGTTGTGCGGGTGTACCCGACCTCGCGCCGGCGGCGCCGAAAGACGTCGTCTGCGCGCGTTCGGGAGGCTTCCAGTCTATCCACGGGAACACAGCCCGCTCTCGGAAACTTCCCGGATTGACAGGTCCGTCACACCTCGTCTAGGTCGGACGGAAGGTTGGCGTCGGTGCCCGGGATGCCCAGGTCGGAGGCCTTCTTGTCGGCCATTGCGAGGAGGCGACGGATGCGGCCCGCGATAGCGTCTTTCGTCATGACGGGGTCGGCGTGGTGCCCGAGCTCGTCAAGGCTGGCCTCGCGGTGGTTGAGTCGCAGCTCGCCCGCGTATCGCAGGTGTTCGGGCATCTCGTCGGCGAGGATCTCCATTGCGCGCTCGACGCGGGAGCAGGCCGCGACGGCCGCCTGGGCGGAACGGCGCAGGTTGGCGTCGTCAAAGTTCACGAGACGGTTGGCCGTCGCGCGCACCTCGCGTCGCTGGCGCAACTCGTCCCACGCCTGCACGGTGCCGACGGCGCCCATGGCGATCAGCATGGCCGAGATCGCCTCGCCGTCGCGGATGACGACGCGGTGCACGCCGCGAACCTCGCGCGCCTTGGCGGAGATGCCGAGGCGGCCGGCGGCGCCGACGAGTGCCATGGCGGTCTCGTTGCCGGGGCAGATGACCTCGATGGCGGCGGAGCGGCCAGGGTCGGTGAGGGTGCCGGCGGCCAGGAAGGCTCCGCGCCAGATGGCCGCGAGGTCTTCGCGTGAGCCGGTCGTGAGTTTGTTGGGCAGGCCGCGGACGGGACGGCGGCGCGCGTCGAGCAGGCCGGTTTGGCGGGCGAGGGTTTCCCCGCCATCCATCACGCGCACGAGGTAGTAGTCGGTGCGGCGCGAGCCGGATGCGGGGATGAGCGAGACCTCGCTGCGAACGCCGTAGACCTCGGCCAGATCGCGGCGCACGCGTCGGGCGAGGTGCGGCGAGTCGAGCTCGGACTCGAGGGCGATGCGCCCCGAGATGACGTGCAGGCCACCGCTGAAGCGGAGCAGTGAGGTGAGTTCGGCGGCTCGGGCGGCCGCGCGCGGTTCGTGGATGCGTGTCAGCTCTTCTTTGACCTCAGCGCTCAGTGCCAGTCGTGATGCCATTGTTGTTCGTCGTCTTTCGTTTGTGGTGCGGAGCCTGGGGGCGCGGCTATTCGCGCCCGAGGTCTCGGTGTTTGGTGGTGACGTCGACGCCGGGGATTTCACGGATCTTTTCGGCGAGCCGTTCCGTGATAGCTACAGAGCGGTGCTTGCCACCGGTGCATCCGATGGCGAAGGTCGCGTGGCGCTTGTTCTCGCGCTGGTATCCGGCGAGAACGGGCGCGAGGGCCGCGGCGTAGGCGTCGATGAATTCTTCCGCACCATCCTGGGAGAGTACGTAGTCACTGACGCTCTCGTCGAGGCCGGTGTGCGAACGCAATTCTGGCACCCAGAACGGGTTGGGCAGGAATCGGGCGTCGGCGACCGTGTCGGCGTCGGTGGGAATGCCGTACTTGAAGCCGAAGCTCATCAGGGTCAGTTGCACGCCTGGCCGGCCCGCTTCGGCGAACATATCGGCGATGATGTTGGCGAGCTGGTGGATGTTGAGCTCGGACGTGTCGATGACGACATCGCTCGATTCGCGGATGGTCGCGAGACGGGAACGCTCGAGGGTGACGCCGTCGAGGATGGTGCCGCGGCCCTGGAGCGGGTGCGGCCGGCGGACCGCCTCGAAGCGACGCACGAGCGCGGCGTCGGTCGAGTCGAGGAATACGACGCGCACCTGGGTGCCTTCGCGCAGGGTTTGGATCATGGAGCGCAGGTCGGTGAAGAAGTCGCGCCCGCGCACGTCGACGACGGCCGCGATCTTGGGCAGTGCCCCCTCGGCGCGTTCGGCGAGGTCGACGAGCGGGCGGAGCATCTGCGGCGGCAGGTTGTCGACCACATACCACCCGTGGTCTTCGAGGGCATTGGCGACCGTGGATCGCCCGGCGCCCGACATGCCGGTGACGATGAGGACTTCCTGTTGGGGCGTTGTTTCATCCGTGCTCATGCGTGGCGCTCTCGATTCGTGTCGATCGTCGTTCGGTCCAGCCTATCGACTGTGGAGACGCTCGTGGATGGTGGCCGACAACTGGGGGCCGACGCCTTTGACCTCGGCGATCTCTGCGGGGGTTGCGAGCTTGAGGCGCGCAACCGAGCCGAAGTGCTTGAGCAGCACCTTGATGCGGCTGGGCCCAAGCCCCGGGATGTCACTGAGAACCGAGCCGATGTCTTTCTTCCGCTTGGCCCGCTGATAGCTGATGGCGAACCGGTGCGCCTCGTCTCGGATGCGCTGAATGAGGAACAACGCCTCGCTGTTGCGCGGCAGGATGACGGGGTAATCGCTGTCGGGCAGCCACACCTCTTCGAGCCGCTTCGCGATGCCGGCGAGTTGGATGTCGGTGCGCCCCGATTCTTCGAGGGCGCGGCGTGCGGCCTGCACCTGGGGCACGCCGCCGTCGACGATCAGCAGCTGCGGCGGGTAGGCGAACTTCTTCGGCTTGGTGACCTGCTCGAGCGGGTCGACCTCGGTGGCGCTCTCTTCTTCGTCTTCTCGCAGATAGGCGAGCCGGCGGGTGAGCACCTGGTAGATGGACTCGGTGTCGTCGGTGGAGTCGGCGATGCTGAAGCGGCGGTACTGATCTTTGCGCGGCAGCCCGTCTTCGAAGACGACCATGGAGGCGACGATGTTGGTGCCCCCGAGGTGGGAGACGTCGTAGCACTCCATGCGCAGGGGCGCTTCCTCCATGCCGAGCGCTTCCTGGATGTCGGACATCGCCTGCGATCGAGCGACGAAGTCGGCGCTGCGCCTGGTTTTGTAAAGCATCTGCGCGTTCTTGGCGTTCATCTGCGCGGTCTGCATGAGGGCGGCCTTCTCGCCGCGCTGAGCCGTCTTGAGGCGCACAGAGCCTTTGCCCCGGCGGGCGGTGAGCCACGCTTCGAGCTCGGTCGTGTCGTCGGGAAGCTCGGGAACGATGATCTCTTTGGGAACATCGGTGCCGCTGGCGGCGTCGTACACCCGCTGCAGGATGGCTTCGACGAGGTCGCTCTCGTCGAGGTCGAGTTCCTTGTCGACCGTCCACGACCGGACACCACGGATGCGCCCGCCGCGCACCACGAACTGTTGCACGGCGGCCGTCAACTCGTCGTGCTCGATGCCGAAGAGGTCGGCGTCGACGTTGTCGGAGAGGACGACGGCGCTCTTGGCGAGGACGGCTTCGAGGGCGAGCAAGCGGTCGCGGTACTTCGCGGCCGCTTCGTAATCCTGGGCGGCAGCCGCCTCTTTCATCTTGCGGGTCGCCTCGGTGACGAAGCGGCGGTCGTTTCCCGTCATGAAGCTGACGAAGTCGTCGACCATGGCGCGGTGCTCGGCGATGGTGACCTTGCCCGAGCACGGGCCGCCGCAGCGCCCGATCTGGCCGGGGAAACAGGGCCGCCCCGTTTGCATGGCCAGCTTGTAGCTGGAGTCGCTGCAGGTTCGGATGGGGAACGCTTTGATCATCAGGTCGATGGTGTCGTGCACGGCCCAGATCTTCGGATAGGGCCCGAAGTACTTCGCCCCTCTGATCTTGGGGTTGCGGGTGACGAGCACACGGGGCGCCTCGTCGGCCAGCGTGATGGCCATGAACGGGTACGTCTTGTCGTCGCGGAATTTGACGTTGAACGGCGGGTCGAACTCTTTGATCCACGTGTATTCGAGCTGAAGGGCCTCGATATCGCTGCCGACCACGGTCCAGTCGACGCCGCTGGCACTCGTGACCATGCGCCGCGTGCGCTCGTGCAGCGAGTGCAATGGTGCGAAGTAGTTGCTCAGACGGGCGCGGAGGTTCTTGGCCTTGCCGACGTACAACACCCGCCCGGCGTCGTTCTTGAATCGATAGACGCCGGGCTGAGTGGGGATCTCTCCCGCTTTGGGGCGGTAGCTGAGTGGATCTGCCACCGCTAACCGGCCTTGCGCGTCTCGGCCCGGTCGGCGTCGAAGATCTCTTTGAGGAACATGCCGGTGTGGCTCTCGCTCACCGTGGCGATCTTCTCGGGCGTGCCCGTGGCGAGCACGCGGCCGCCGCCAGAACCGCCTTCCGGGCCCAGGTCGATGATCCAGTCGGCCGATTTGATGACGTCGAGGTTGTGCTCGATCACCACGACCGTGTTGCCCTTGTCGACGAGGCTGTTGAGCACGAGGAGCAACTTGCGTACGTCTTCGAAGTGCAGACCGGTGGTCGGCTCGTCGAGAACGTAGATGCTGCGCCCGTTGGTGCGGCGCTGCAGTTCGGTCGCGAGCTTGACGCGCTGCGCCTCGCCGCCCGACAGGGTCGTGGCGCTCTGGCCCAGACGCACGTATCCCAGTCCGACGTCGACCAGCGTCTTGAGGAACCGGTGGATGGCGCTGATGGGCTCGAAGAAGTCCGCGGCCTCGGCGATCGGCATATCGAGTACCTCGGCGATGTTCTTGCCCTTGTAGTGCACCGTGAGCGTGTCGCGGTTGTAGCGCGCTCCCCCGCACACCTCACACGCGACATAGACGTCGGGCAGGAAGTTCATCTCGATCTTGATGGTGCCGTCGCCCGAACACGCCTCGCAGCGCCCGCCCTTGACGTTGAAGCTGAAGCGACCGGGCAGGTAGCCCCTTGCCTTGGCTTCGTTCGTCTCGGAGAACAGCGTGCGGATGCGGTCGAACACACCCGTGTAGGTGGCGGGGTTGGAACGCGGGGTGCGCCCGATGGGCGCCTGGTCGACGTGGATGACCTTGTCGAGGTGTTCGAGGCCGGTGACGCGCGTGTGCTTGCCTGGCACCTTGCGGGCACCGTTGAGTTTGTTCGCGAGCACGCGGTAGAGGATGTCGTTGACGAGCGTCGACTTGCCCGAACCGCTGACGCCTGTGACGGCCGTGAACGTGCCGAGCGGGAAGTCGGCGGAGACCTTTTGGAGGTTGTTGGCCGATGCACCCACCACGGAGACCTGGCGGTCTTTGTCGCGCGGTCGTCGCTTGGCCGGGGTCTCGATGGCCTTGCGGCCCGACAGGTAATCGCCCGTGAGGGACTCGGTGTTCTCGAGGAGCTTCTCGTAGGAACCCGAGTGCACGACCTTGCCGCCACCCACGCCGGCCCCGGGGCCGATGTCGACGACCCAGTCGGCGGTGCGGATGGTGTCTTCGTCGTGTTCCACCACGATGAGCGTGTTACCGAGGTCGCGCAGCGTGATGAGTGTCTCGATCAGGCGCCGGTTATCGCGCTGGTGCAGGCCGATGCTGGGCTCGTCGAGCACGTAGAGCACACCCGTCAGCCCCGAGCCGATCTGGGTGGCCAAACGGATGCGCTGGGCCTCGCCACCCGACAACGATCCGGCTGCGCGGGCGAGGTTGAGGTAGTTGAGCCCCACCTGGATGAGGAAGTCGAGCCGCAGCTTGATCTCGCGCAGGACCTGAGCCGCGATCTTGGCCTCACGGCTCGAGAGCTCGAGCTCGTTCATAAACGCGCGAGCGTCGGTGAGGCTGAGTTCGGAGACGTCGGCGATGTTGCGGTCGTTGACGAGGACGGCCAGCACCTCGGGCTTGAGGCGCTTGCCCTCACACACGGGGCACGGAACCTCACGCAGGTATTCGGACCACCGCGCACGCTGCGCGTCAGTCTCTGCCTGCAGGTATTGACGCTCGATGTAGGGCATGACGCCCTCGAAGCCGGAGGTGTAGCTCATCTCGCGGCCGAAGCGGTTGCGCCACTTCACCTTGACCTTGAAGTCGTTGCCGCGCATGACGGCTTCGCGCACCTCTTCTGGCAGCTTCTTCCACGGTGTCTTGAGTGAGAAGTCGAGGTCGCGCGCAAGACCCTCGAGCAGCTTGTCGTAGTACTGGTAGAGACCCTTGCCCTGACTCGTCCAGGGCAGGATGACTCCCCCGGCGATGCTGAGGTCCTCATCGCCCAGCAGCAACTCGGCGTCGACCGACATGCGCGTGCCGAGACCCGTGCACTCGGGACAGGCGCCGAACGGCGCGTTGAACGAGAACGTGCGCGGCTCGATCTCGGTGAGCTGGATGGGGTGGTTGTTCGGGCAGGAGAGCTTCTCGGAGAAGCTGCGCACGGATGCCGGACCCTCGGAGTCGACGAAATCGATGTTGACGAGGCCGTCGGTCAGACCCAGGGCCGTCTCGAGCGAGTCGGTCAGGCGACCGAGGATGTCGGGGCCCGCGACCAGGCGGTCGACGACCACCTGGATGTCGTGCTTGTACTGCTTCTTCAGCGTGGGCGGCTCGTTGAGCTGGATCTGCTCGCCGTCGACGATGGCGCGGGAGTAACCGCTGGCGGCCAGCTCTTTGAAGAGGTCGACGAACTCGCCCTTCTTCTGCGAGACGACCGGGCTGAGGATCATGTAGCGCGTGCCGGCCTCGAGTTCCATCATCTGGTCGGCGATCTGCTGCACGGTCTGCTTCTGAATGGGCTCGCCACACACGGGGCAATGCGGAATGCCGATGCGCGCCCAGAGCAGGCGCATGTAGTCGTAGACCTCGGTGATGGTGCCGACGGTCGACCGCGGGTTGCGGTTGGTGGACTTCTGGTCGATGGAGACCGCGGGGCTCAGGCCCTCGATGAAGTCGACGTCCGGGCGGTCGACCTGGCCGAGGAACTGACGCGCATAGGCCGACAGGGACTCGACGTAGCGGCGCTGGCCCTCGGCGAAGATCGTGTCGAACGCGAGCGAGGATTTGCCGGAACCACTCAGACCGGTGAACACGACGAGCGAATCACGCGGGATGTCGATGTCGACGTTCTGGAGGTTGTGCACCCGCGCTCCGCGGACGCTCAGCTTTGCGGTGGAATCTACCTGAGAAATTGGCACTCCTTGATAGTACGGTGAACCACTGACAGTGGTGATCGGGAAGCGTGGGCCTTGCGTTTCGGCACCGCGTGACGCCTAGAGGTGGCCGGCCTTTTCCATCTGGCGCAGGTCTTTCTTCAAGTCCTGGACCTCGTCGCGGAGGCGCCCCGCCAGCTCGAACTTCAGCTCGGCGGCCGCGGCCAGCATCTGGCCGTTCAGGTCGGCGATAAGCGCCTCGATCTGGTCGGCGCCCTCTGCCGCGATCCCCTGACGTCGGAGGTTGGGTGTCGGCGCCTTCTTCTTGCCGTCGCGCGAGGCGAGGAGCTTGGCCGTGTCGGCGCCTTCGCGGGCGAGCGCTTCGGTGATGTCGGCGATCTTCTTGCGCAGCGGCTGCGGGTCGATGCCGTGCTCGGTGTTGTAGGCGACCTGCTTCTCGCGCCGGCGGTCGGTTTCTTCGATGGCGCGCTTCATGCTGTCGGTGATGCGATCGGCATACATATGCACCTCGCCCGACACATTTCGAGCCGCGCGGCCGATGGTCTGGATGAGCGACGTCGACGAACGCAGGAAACCTTCCTTGTCGGCATCGAGGATGGCGACGAGGGACACTTCGGGAAGGTCGAGGCCCTCTCGCAGCAGGTTGATGCCCACGAGCACGTCGTACACGCCCGCACGCAACTCCGTGAGGAGCTCGACGCGACGGAGCGTGTCGACATCCGAGTGCAGGTAGCGCACACGCACGCCGGCCTCGGTGAAGTAGTCGGTGAGCTCTTCGGCCATCTTCTTGGTCAGCGTGGTGACCAGGATGCGCTCGTCGCGCTCTGTGCGCACGCGGATCTCTTCGAGCAGGTCGTCGACCTGACCCTTGGACGGCTTGACGACGATCTGCGGGTCGACGAGACCCGTCGGGCGGATGATCTGCTCGACCACGCCGTCGGCGATGCCCATCTCGTATTTGCCGGGTGTGGCCGAGAGATAGACGGTCTGACCGACGCGGTCTTTGAACTCGTTCCACTTCAACGGGCGGTTGTCGAGCGCGCTCGGAAGGCGGAAACCGTGCTCTACGAGGGTGCGCTTGCGCGAGGAGTCGCCCTCGTACATCGCGCCGATCTGCGGAACCGTAACGTGAGACTCGTCAATGACGACGAGGAAGTCGTCGGGGAAGAAGTCGAGCAGGCAGTGCGGTGCCTCCCCCGGCGCCCGCGCGTCGATGTGACGCGAGTAGTTCTCGATGCCCGAGCAGAAGCCGATCTGCTGCATCATCTCGAGGTCGAATGTGGTGCGCATGCGCAGTCGCTGAGCCTCGAGCAGCTTGCCCTGTCGCTCCATGTCGGCGAGGCGCTCTTCGAGTTCTTCCTGAATCGTGCCGATCGCGCGCTGCATGACATCGGTGCTCGCCACGTAGTGCGAACCCGGGAACACCGACACCGAGTCCATCTTCTGCACCACGTCGCCCGTGAGCGGGTGCAGCGTGTAGAGCGCCTCGATCTCGTCGCCGAACATCTCGATGCGGATCGCGAGCTCTTCGTACATCGGGATGATCTCGATGGTGTCGCCGCGCACGCGGAAGTGCCCGCGCGAGAAGTCGATGTCGTTGCGCTGGTATTGCATGGACACGAACTTGCGGATGAGCCAGTCGCGGTCGACGCGCATGCCCACCTGAAGGGCGATCATGGCGTTCAGATATTCTTGCGGCGCGCCGAGGCCGTAAATGCATGACACGGTGGAGACGACGATGACATCGCGGCGGCTCAGCAAGGAGTTGGTGGTGGAGTGACGCAGGCGCTCGACCTCGGCGTTGATCGACGAGTCCTTCTCGATGAAGGTGTCGGTCTGCGGCACATAGGCCTCTGGCTGGTAGTAGTCGTAGTAGGACACGAAGTACTCGACGGCGTTGTTAGGGAGCAACTCGCGGAACTCGTTGGCCAACTGCGCGGCCAAGGTCTTGTTGTGCGCCAGGACGAGCGTGGGTCGCTGCACGGCCTCGATCAGCCACGCCGTGGTGGCCGACTTGCCCGTGCCGGTTGCACCCAGGAGCACCACGTCGGTCTCGCCCGCGTTGACGCGCCCCGCCAGCTCGGCGATCGCCTTGGGCTGATCGCCACTCGGGGTGTATTCACTGATGACCTCGAAAGGTCGCACGGCGCGCGTAGGTTGCATGCCTCAAGTCTAAAGATCACCACCGACATTCGTACGGATGTTCGCCCAGGGCGGTCACGACAGAGGCGGACGGGCTACGCCTCGGGAAGTCCGAGCTCGGTCGCCAAGACATCCGCCTGACGCAGTGTGTCGTCGACGGAACCCGCCGTGTCGATCACGACGTCGGCACGGGCGAGCCGCTCTTCATCGGAGGCTTGCGCGTCGACCCGCCGGCGCGCGTCCTCTTCTGAGCTCCCACGCAGTCGGACCAAGCGATCGATGCGCACGTCTCGTGGCGCGTGCGTCACCACGATGAGGTCGAACGGATGCGGCACCTGAGCCTCGACGAGCAGCGGCACGTTGTAGACCACGACGGCGTCCGCGTTGCGCGCCTTGGCCTCGGCGATCAACTCGGCCGTGCGCTGCCGCACAGCCGGATGCACGATGCCGTTCAAATCGGACAGGGCCTCGGCGTCGGCGAAGACGATGGCACCGAGCGCCGGGCGATCGAGACGGCCATCCGGGCTGATGACACCGCCGCCGAATCGTGCTCGAATCGCGTCGAGAGCCGGCGTGCCCGGTTCGACCACCTCGCGCGCCAGCAGATCGGCGTCGATATGGACGGCACCGCGCTGTTCGAGGCGACGTGCAACGGTTGATTTTCCGGACGCGATTCCGCCCGTGAGCCCGACGAGTTTCACTCCCCCAGCGTAGCGCTGCGTCAGAGTGAGGCGGCGTACTCCTGCAGATAGTCGATGGGAAGTCGCCGCGCTTCGGCCAGGATGCGCCGGTCTCCCTCGGAGTCGCGGAGGAACGCCAACGAGGTGAGGGCCGAAGCCTGTTCGAGGGCGACCTCGAGGCGGGTGCGCCAGGCCTTGGACGAGGGCAACCCGAACTCGGCCAGTGATTCGACGATTGCCTCGAGATACAGGGCCGCGCGTCGCAGGTGCGCCTCGCGCTCGGCGGCGTCGGCAGCAAGAAGCGACAGGTGCACGATCGCGAAGGCGGGAATGGTGCGGTAGCACTCGATATTGATCTCGATCATGGTCGAGACGGCCTGTTTCCAGGTGCGCGGGGTCTTGCGGTCGAACGCCGCGATCAGGTGCTCGAGGTAGGTCGTGTAGGTGCGATTGCGCAAAGCCGTGAGCAGCGCCTCGCGGTCGGGGTAGAAGCGGTAGAACGTGCCGATGGCAATACCGGCGCGCTCGGCGATGTCGGCCGTCGTCACGGCGGTGAAACCGTCGGCGGCGACCACAGCCGCTGTCGTGTCGAGGATGACGTCGAGCGTGCGTCTGCTGCGTTCCTGCCGCGGGCTGATGCGCAGGTCGTTGATGGACTTGACCTCGGTGTGCAAATAGCGGTTCAACGGTTCTGTGAACATGGATGCCTCTTCTGATCGAGGGCACGATCGACGCACATGACGCCGAGCCGGCCGAACTGAAACTTCAACTGAAATTCCAGAACTAGCGTATCAGTGATATACCAAATATCAACAGGATAGTTCGGCAGGATAGTTCGCGCCCCGGCATCCGACCTCGGTTTCGGCATCGCCGGCGGCAGAGGCAGGGGTAGAGGCAGAGGCAGAAGCAGAGATCCGGTAACGACAACGGCGCCAGCGGCAGGACCGGCGCCCGCTGCAGCGGCACATCGACGCCTACGCTGCGCTCGGAACCAGGGAATGCCGAGAAACGCCGAAGGGGCCGAACCCTCTCGGATTCGGCCCCTCAGTGCCTTGCGGCGATCTAACCGGTAGTGCTGTGGTGCTTAGGAGTTGCTGGAGAGTTTCTCGCGCAGAGCGGCGAGCGACTCGTCGTCAGCAAGCGTGCCGGCGCCGGCCGACTCGCTCGAGAACGTGGAACCGGCGGCAGCCTGTCCCTCGTTCGATGCCTCTTCGGCAGCGGCGGCAGCAACCTGCTTCTTGTGTGCTTCCCAACGAGCCTGGGCGGCAGCGTAGTCCTGCTCCCACTTCTCGCGCTGAGCCTCGAAGCCCTCGCGCCATTCGTTGGTCTCGGAGTCGAAGCCCTCGGGGTACTTGTAGTTGCCCTGGTCGTCGTACTCGGTGAGCATGCCGTAGAGAGCCGGGTCGAACTCGGTGCCCTCGGGGTCGACACCCTCGTTGGCCTGCTTGAGGCTCAGCGAGATGCGGCGACGCTCGAGGTCGATGTCGATGACCTTGACGAATACCTCGTCGCCCACCGAAACGACCTGCTCGGCCAGCTCGACGTGCTTGCCGCTGAGCTCGGAGATGTGGACGAGGCCCTCGATGCCATCGGCGACGCGAACGAACGCACCGAACGGAACGAGCTTCGTGACCTTACCCGGGGCAACCTGACCGATTGCGTGGGTGCGGGCGAAGACCTGCCACGGGTCTTCCTGCGTGGCCTTGAGCGACAGCGACACGCGCTCGCGCTCGAGGTCGACCTCGAGGATCTCGACGGTGACTTCCTGACCGACCTCGACGACCTCGCTGGCGTGCTCGATGTGCTTCCAGCTGAGCTCGGAGACGTGAACCAGACCGTCGACTCCACCCAGGTCGACGAACGCACCGAAGTTGACGATCGACGAGACGACGCCCTTGCGGACCTGTCCCTTCTGGAGGTTGTTGAGGAACGTGGTGCGGCTCTCGGACTGCGTCTGCTCGAGCAGGGCGCGGCGCGACAGGACGACGTTGTTGCGGTTCTTGTCGAGCTCGAGGATCTTCGCTTCGATCTCCTGGCCCAGGTAGGGCGTGAGGTCGCGCACACGGCGCAGCTCGATGAGCGAAGCGGGGAGGAAGCCGCGGAGTCCGATGTCGACGATGAGGCCACCCTTGACGACCTCGATCACCGAACCCGTGACAACGCCATCGGCGTCCTTGATCTTCTCGACGTCGCCCCAGGCACGCTCGTACTGAGCGCGCTTCTTGGACAGGATGAGACGGCCTTCTTTGTCTTCCTTCTGGAGGACGAGGGCTTCGACGGAATCGCCGACGTTGACGACCTCGGAGGGGTCGACGTCGTGCTTGATAGAAAGTTCGCGCGAAGGGATGACACCCTCGGTCTTGTAACCGACGTCGAGGAGGACCTCGTCGCGGTCGATCTTCACGACGGTGCCCTCGATCAGGTCGCCATCGTTGAAGAACTTCAGCGTCTTTTCGACCGCGGCGAGGAAGTCATCAGCGGATCCGATGTCATTGATCGCAACCTGCTTGGGCGCCTTGTCGGTCGTTGTGTTTGTCATTGAGTGATTACTCCAGTATGGACATGAATCAGGCCGCACAGCCTCGATGATTCTGCGTCTGAAAGCGATGCGGCGAACGGATGTTGGTTGTCACAAATGTGACAGTCAATCCTACGTGTTTTGACGGGTCGCCAGCAACTCCCGCGTCCGGGGCTCGGAGCGCGGGAGTTGCGGCGGAAGATCGGATGCTCGGGGCGGCCGAATCAGTCGGTGAACAGGGCCGTGCGCAGGGTGTCGAGGCCCACTCCCCCGAGGTTCAGCGCCTCGCGGTGGAACTCCTTGATTTGGAAGTCCGCGCCGGCACGGCGGGCGTACTCGTCGCGCAGCTGCTCCCAGATGCGCTGCCCCACCTTGTAGGACGGCGCCTGGCCCGGCCATCCGAGGTAGCGGTTCACCTCGAAGCGCACGAAACCGTCGTTCATGTTGACGTTGCGGCCCATGAACTCGAGCGCGTAGTCCGCATCCCACACGCCCTGGCCGTCGGGACGCTGTTTGCCGAGGTGGACGCCGATGTCGAGCACGACGCGGGCCGCGCGCATGCGCTGACCGTCGAGCATTCCGAGGCGGTCGGCCGGGTCGTCGAGATAGCCGAGCTGCTCCATGAGGCGCTCGGCGTAGAGGGCCCAACCCTCGGCGTGTCCCGACGTGCCGGCCAGCTGGCGGCGCCACGTGTTGAGCGTCTTGCGGTTGTAGACGGCCTGGCCGATCTGCAGGTGGTGTCCCGGAACGCCTTCGTGGTAAACGGTGGTGAGTTCGCGCCAGGTGTCGAATTCGGTGACGCCCTCTGGCACCGACCACCACATGCGGCCGGGGCGCGAGAAGTCGTCGGTGGGGCCGGTGTAGTAGATGCCGCCCTCTTGCGTCGGCGCGATCATGCATTCGAGCGCCCGGATCTCGTCGGGAATGTCGAAGTGGCTGCGGCCGAGCTCCTCGACCGCGCGGTCGCTCGTCTGCTGCATCCATTCGCGCAACGCGTCGGTTCCGTGCAGCTTGCGCGAGTCGTCCTGCTCGAGGAACGCGATCGCCTCGGCGACGGATGCCCCTGGCTTGATCTGCCGCGCGATGGACTCCTGCTCGTCGACCATGCGCTGCAGCTCGTCGACACCCCACTCGTAGGTCTCGTCGAGGTCGATCGTCGCGCCGAGGAAGCGTCGGGATTGCAGGGCGTAGATCTCGCGGCCCACGGCGTCGTTGTCGCCGGCCACGGGTTCGAGTTCGTGCGCCAGGAAGTCGGCGAGCTCACCGTAGGCGACCGCCGCGGCTCCGGCGTTGGCCGACAGATCGTTGGCGAGGGATGCCGGCAGTGAGCCCTCGTCGGGGCCGGCGTTGGCTCCGAGCGCCACGAAGAAGCCGTCGGATGCACCATACCGCTTGACCTGCTCGAAGACCTCGGCGACCTGGCGACGGGCGGGAACGATGCCCTGGCGGATGCCGGTGCGCAACGTTTCGATGTAGCCGTCGACAGCCGCGGGGAGCGCCTTCAGTCGGGCGGAGATGTCGTCCCAGTCGGCGACGGTGGCCGTGGGCATGAGGTCGTAGATCTCGCGGATGCCCTGAGCCGGCGAGGCGATGACGTTGAGGTCGCGCAGGTGCAGGCCCGCGTCGCTCGATTCGACGTCGAGGAGCAGCTCGTTGCGGAGGTCGGTGGGTCACGTCGTCGACGCTGTCGACGGGGGTGGCGGCATCCAGGTCGCGGATGGTGTTCTTGGCGGCGTCGAGGTAGGCCTCGTGGCCGGCGGGCGAGAAGTCGCCGTAGCGCCGGTTGGCCTCGGGGCGGCCGATGTATGTTCCGAGCAGCGGGTCGAGGTCGACGAGCGTGTCGACCCATCGTTCGGCTATGGCGTCGATGGGGGTGGCGTCGCGGGGGGTGTCAGCACTCATGGATCCGAGCCTAGGCCCGGACCGTCGGCGACCGCCACCGCCCGGCGACGGACGGCCTAGTGCGCCGCCTCGTTCCAGTTGGCGCCGCGGCCCACCTGCACGTCGAGCGGAACGGCGAGATCGGCCGCGCCCGCCATGTGCGTGCGCACGATCGACTCGACGTCGTCCCATTCGTCGCCCATCACGTCGAAGATCAATTCATCGTGCACCTGCATGAGCATGCGGCTGCGCAGCCCGCGCTCGGCGAACTCGTCTTCGATGCGGATCATGGCGATCTTCATGATGTCGGCCGCGGACCCCTGGATGGGCGCGTTGAGTGCAGCGCGCTCGGCGTTGTCCCGCAGCACGCGGTTGGGGCTCTTGAGCTCGGGGAAGGGACGTCGGCGGCCGTAGATGGTGGTCGTGTAGCCGTCGACCTTGGCCTGCTCGACCACGTGGCGCAGGTAGTCGCGCACGGCTCCGAACCGGGCGAAGTAGTCGGTCATGAGCTGCTTCGCCTCGGACTGGTCGATGCGCAGCTGCTTCGACAGACCGAAGGCGCTGAGCCCATAGGCAAGCCCGTAAGACATCGCCTTGACCTTGCTGCGCATGGCGGAGGTGACGTCTTGCGGGTCGACGCCGAAGATGCGCGAACCGACGAAGCGGTGCAGGTCTTCGCCCGCCTGGAAAGCCTCGATGAGGCCGGGGTCGCCCGAGAGGTGCGCCATGATGCGCATCTCGATCTGCGAGTAGTCGGCCGTGAGCAGCGTGTCGTATCCCTCGCCCACCTCGAAAGCCTGGCGGATGCGGCGACCCTCCTCAGTGCGCACGGGGATGTTCTGCAGGTTGGGGTCGGTGGACGACAGGCGGCCCGTGGACGTGCCGGTCTGCACATAGCTCGTGTGGATGCGCCCGTCGGGTCGGATGGTCTTGTCGAGAGTCTCGACGATCTGACGCAGCTTCGACGCGTCTCGGTGCTGCAGCAGCAGGTCGAGGAACGGGTGCGGGTTGCTGGCCTGCAGATCGGCGAGGGCCCCGGCATCCGTGGAGTAGCCGGTCTTGTTGGCGCGGGTCTTGGGCATGCCCAGCTGGTCGAACAGAACCTCTTGCAGCTGCTTGGGCGAGCCGAGGTTGACCTCGCGACCGATCTCGGCGAATGCCGACGCCGCGAGCGTGTTCGAGCGCTCGAGGAGTTGTGTCGACAGCTCGCTGAGCTGCGTGTGGTTGACCGCGACACCGCGCAGTTCCATCGCAGCCAGCACCCGAAGCGTGGGCAGCTCGATGTCGCGCAGCACCCGCAGCGAGCCGTCGTCGAGGGCTTCGGTGAGCGGCTCGACCAGGCGCAACACGTACCACGCATCGGTTGCGGCCGAACCCGAGTCTTCGGAGGGGACGAGCTGATTGGGGTCGGTGACGGGCATGGTCTCGCCCAGACGCCGCGCCACGAGATCGGCCAGACCCTTTTCGGCGCCTCCAGGCTTCAGGAGGTAGGCGGCGAGTTCGGCGTCGAAAGCCAAGCCGCCTAGGGTGAGACCCGCGCGAGTGAGCGCCTTCAGTTGCGGTTTCGCGCCATAGAACAGCTTCGGAGCCTCGCTGGCGAGCCAGGCCTCGAGCGGCGCGTAATCGGCGCGCTCGGGGATCCACTCGAGCAGGACCGACTCGGTGGGAGTGGCGACACCGATGCTGACGGGAACGCCGTCGACCGTGTGAACCATGACGCCCAGCCCATCCGGGTTGGCCTTTTCGGCGCGAGCGAGCCAGGCGCCCAGCTCTTCGTCGAGCAGGTGTTGTGCGGTCGGAGCGGTCGGCTGGGCCTCGATGACCGCGGCTTCGGCGCTGCCATCGGGGACGACACCCTCGAGCTTGAGCACGCGATCGAGCAGCGTGCGGAACTCGAGTCGGGCGAAGATCTCGCGAACGGCCTGTTCTTCGAGCGGCTGTTTGGCGAGCTGGTCGAGCGACACGGGGAGGTCGAGGTCAGTGACGAGCCGGTTGAGCTTGCGGTTGCGCACGGCGTTCTCTTGGTGCTCGCGCAGACTTTCGCCCACCTTGCCCGTGATCTCGTCGGCGTGCGCCAGGATCTCGTCGAGGCTGCCGTACTTGAGCAGCCACTTGACCGCCGTCTTTTCGCCCACCTTGGGGATGCCGGGCAGGTTGTCGCTCGTCTCCCCCACCAGGGCTGCGATCTCGGGGTATTGCTGGGGCTCGATGCCGTAACGCTCAAACACCTTCGGCGGGTCGTAGCGCGTGAGGTCGGTGACGCCCTGGCGGGACGGGTAGAGCAGCGTGACGTCGTCGTTGACGAGCTGGATGGTGTCGCGGTCGCCCGAGACGACCTTGACGTGATAGCCCTGCGCCGTGCCCTGAGCCGCCAGCGTGGCCAGGATGTCGTCGGCCTCGAAGTCTTCCTTCGTGATGGTGACGATGTTCATGGCCGCGAGGGCCTCTTGCAGCAGCGGGATCTGGCCGATGAACTCGGCCGGCGTCTCGCCGCGCGTGCCCTTGTAGTCGGGGTATTCGCGCGTGCGGAACGAGAACCGCGAGATGTCGAACGCCACCGCGATGTGCGTCGGCTTCTCGTTCTTTAGCAGGTTGAGCAGCATGGAGATGAAGCCGTGGATGGCATTCGTGTGCTGCCCGTCGCGGGTTTGGAAACTGTCGACCGGCAGGGCGTAGAAGGCCCGGAAGGCGAGCGAGTGACCGTCGATGACGAGGAGGGTAGGCTTTTCGATGTCCGACACCACACCAGCCTACAAGCGAGCACCGACACTCCGCTGGGCGGGTCGGGAACGGACATCCGGTTCGATGCGATGGCGCAGCTGCCCGCCTCGAACGGCCACGATGCCCGCAGGAAGACAACGGCCGACAAGCGCCGACGACCACCGACGAGAGGACCGCGCGTGACCGACGCAACGACATCCCAGGACGATGCCCTCGAGTGGGTCCGCGAACGCGGGGCCGGGGCCCTCGCCGAGAAGATGGGGATCGAGTTCGTGGAGTTCGGCATCCAGCGTGCCGTGGCCCGCATGCCCGTCGAGGGCAACACGCAGCCCGCCATGTTGTTGCACGGAGGCGCCTATGTCGTGCTCGGCGAGTCGCTCGGGTCGATGGCTGCCAATCTGCACGCAGGGCCCGGCAAACTTGCCGTCGGCATAGATATCAACGCTACGCACACGCGATCCGCGACGAGCGGTTTCGTCACAGGCGTCTGCACACCCATCCACCTCGGTCGCAGCCTGACCGTGCACGAGATCGCCGTGGATGACGAGCAAGGGCGTCGCTGCTCCACCATCCGCATCACCAACATGATCAAGGATGCCCCGGGCGCCTCGGCCTGACACCTGCCGCGTCTCGTGCGAGCGAGAACGACGAAGGCCCGCGACTGTTGCGTCGCGGGCCTTCGTCGTATCGGGCCTGTAACCCGGCCGAATGTGTCGGCGCCGAACTACTTCTCGGCGCTGCTACTTCTTGGCGCTGCTACTTCTTGGCGCTGCTATTTCTTGGCAACGCTACTTCTTGGCGCTGAGCTGCTCGATGATCGCCTGGGCAACATCGTGCATGGTCAGGCGGCGATCCATGGAAGCCTTCTGAATCCAGCGGAAAGCCTCGGGCTCGGTGAGGCCCATCTTCTCGTTGAGCAGGCCCTTGGCGCGATCAACGAGCTTGCGCGTCTCGAAGCGCTCGACCATGTCGGCGACTTCGGCCTCGAGCGTGATGATCTGCTGATAGCGGCTGAGAGCGATCTCGATGGCCGGCAGCAGGTCGTTGGGCGTGAACGGCTTGACGACGTAGGCCAGCGCACCGGCTTCGCTCGCGCGCTCGACGAGCTCCTTCTGGCTGAAGGCCGTGAGGAGGACGACCGGGGCGATCTGGGCCTTGTTGAGGCGCTCGGCCGCCGAGATGCCGTCGAGCTGGGGCATCTTCACGTCCATGATGACGAGGTCGGGGCGCAGCTCGGTAGCGAGCTGGACGGCGGTCTCGCCATCGCCGGCCTCACCGACCACCTCGAAACCGTTGTCGCGCAAAATTTCGACGATATCGAGGCGGATGAGGGACTCATCTTCGGCCACGACGACACGGCGGGGGGCTGCTGGAGTTGCTTCTTGCTCAGTCACGCCTAAATCCTACGGTAATCTTGTCGATGTTGTTGTGCGCCGGTGTGGCGGAATGGCAGACGCGGAGCACTCAAAATGCTTTGTTCGAGAGGACGTGTGGGTTCGAGTCCCACCACCGGCACAACCACCCTCCCCGCTGGGGACCCCGTAGGAAAGGGGTAGCCAGCGGGGATTTCATTTGGCCCGGCCCCGTGAGCGCCGGAACAATCCGCCAGAATTTCCGACCCTTCGGGGCACGATCGAAAGAGCAGGCGATGACCGAACAGCGAAACGATTCCTTCGCGCAGATCAAGGCCTTGCTGGCCAAGCGGCGCGGCAAGAAGGCACCCGAGAAGCGGCGACTTCAGGTTTCCGACGTCAATGTGGTCGATAAGGCGATGTTGAAGAAGGCCGTCGGCGGCACCGTGGTGGGCAACACCATGGAGTGGTACGACGTGGGTGTCTACGGCTACCTCGCCGTCATCATGGGCCAGGTCTTCCTCTCCGACGCGCCGAGCAACGTGCAGGTGCTATTCAGCCTCGGCGTCTTCGCCGTCACGTTCATCGCCCGCCCCCTCGGTGGTGTGATCTTCGGTCGTCTCGGCGATCGTCTCGGCCGCCAGCGCATCCTCGCGATGACGCTCATCTTGATGGCTGCCTCCACGTTCCTGATCGGCGTGTTGCCGAACTACGACACGATCGGATTCTGGGCGCCCATCCTGCTCATCGTATTGAAGCTCATCCAGGGCTTCTCGACGGGCGGCGAGTATGCCGGCGCCACGACGTTCGTCAGCGAGTACGCGCCCGATGCGCGCCGAGGTTTCTTCGCGAGCATCCTCGACCTCGGAAGCTACTTCGGCTTCGCGATCGGCGCGGGTGTCGTGTCGGTCATGCAGCTCATCTTGTCGAGCGAAGAGATGGTCGAGTGGGGCTGGCGCTTGCCGTTCCTCGTGGCCGGTCCGCTCGGTGCCATCGCGATCTACTTCCGGTTGAAGATCGAGGAGTCGCCCGCGTTCCAGGCGACGATGGACGCTCAAGAGAACAAGAGCGAGGCGGATGTCGCGGCCGAGGGCCCCAAGGGAACGCGCGCCCTCATCCGTGCCTACTGGCGCCAGATCGTGCTCGCCATCGCGCTCGTGGCGGCCGCCAACACCGTGGGCTACGCGCTCACGACCTACATGCCCACCTACCTGACCGATTCGCTCGGGTACGACGCCGTTCACGGCACGCTCTTGACCATCCCCGTGCTCGTGGCGATGTCGCTGTGCATCCCGCTCACGGGTCGACTGTCCGACCGCATCGGTCGCCGGCCCGTGCTGTGGATCGGCGCGGGAAGCACCATCGTCCTGAGCGTGCCCGCTTTCCTGCTGCTCGGCGTCGGTGAGATCTGGTCGACGCTGGCCGGGCTCGCACTCATCGCCTTCCCCGTGACGTTCTATGTGGCCAACCTGGCGTCGTCCCTGCCGGCGCTGTTCCCGACATCCAGCCGGTATGGCGGCATGGGCATCGCCTACAACGTCGCGGTGGCGATCTTCGGCGGTACGGCTCCGTTCATCATCGAGGGGCTGCTGCAGTGGACCGGTAATGATCTGACGCCCGCGTTCTACCTCATCGCGACATCCATCGTGGGTGCCATCGCCATCTACTTCATGAAGGAGTCTGCGAAGCGGCCCCTGCCGGGTTCGATGCCGAGCGTCGAGACCGACGCCGAGGCGCAGGAGCTCGTCGACACACAGGACACGAACCCCAACATCGACCTCGACGAGCTGCCGTTCCCGGAGAACGCGCGAGCCTGAGGTTTCTCACACATCGGCGCCCGGCCGTTTCGCACTCGCGTGCGGGCGGCCGGGCGCCTTTTCGTCGCTCGTCGGTTGTCGGTCACCGGTCACCGGTCACCGGTCGACCGCCTAGGCGTGGATGCCGTCCACGTAGAACCAGACGCCACTCTCTCGGACGAAGCGCGAGGTTTCAGTCAGGCGATGTCCGCCGTCGGCATCCCGATAGATGGCGGTGAACCGCACGACTCCCTCGCTGTCGGTCGGCCCACCCCGCCGCACGTCTTCGATATCGAGCCGCGTCCACCGGGTCTCGTCATCGAGATCGACGCTATCGGGACGGGTGGACGGATGCCAGGAGTTCAGGAGGTACCGCTCCAGGCCCAGCGCAAAAGCTGAATAGCGCGACCGCATGAGCACTTCCGCCGTGGGGGCGGTATGAGCGCCGCTGTGATACCGGCCGCAGCAGGCGCCATAGACCTCGCCACTCAGGCACGGGCAGCGGATGTCGGGAGCGATCGTCACTCCCCCATTATCGGTGCTGGGCAACCGCCGCAAGGCGCATGCGCGGCCGGGCCTCGGTCGTCCCCGCGGAGTAATCTGGGGGTGAGGACCATCGACGGTTCCCACAACGAGAGGAAACCTCATGAGCGACCACCGCGCACAGCCCACGCAAGACGGCCCCCGCATGGATCAGAACGAGACCGACGACGCCGCAAAGGCCGAGGGAATCATTGCTCAGACGGCTCAGGACCTGCCGGGCCAGCCCGACGACATCGTCAAGGAAGCCCTCTCGCAGCGGTTCGAGCAGTCGAACGTCGCCGCGACCGACGAAGAGCTCGACGGCCACACCGAAGAGGTCGGCAAGCGCGCGAACGGCGAATAACCCCCGACCGGTGAGCGCGCCATGATGGCGCAGGCTCACCGGAGAACGACGAAGGCGGGACATCCGAGGATGTCCCGCCTTCGTCGTTGACAGCGCTAGTTCTTGGCGTAGGCCGGAGCCGCCTCGTGGTGGGCGTCACCCACCTTGTGCACGCGCATGTCGTTGGTGGAGCCGGCGATTCCGGGAGGGGAACCCGAGATCACGACGACCTTGTCGCCGACGTTGGCACGCTTTTTGGCGAGGATCTCGTCGTCGACCTGACCGAACATGGCGTCGGTGTGGGTGACCCGCTCGACCAGAACGCTCTCGACGCCCCAGATGAGCGACATGCGACGACGGATGGCCTCGTCGGGCGTGAAGCCCAGCACGGGGATCTGCGAACGCAGACGCGTCATGCGGCGCACCGAGTCGCCCGATTCGGTGAAGACGCAGAGGAACTTGGCCTCCACGAAGTCGGCGACCTCGGCGGCAGCGAGCGTGATGGCGCCACCCTGCGTGCGCGGCTTGGTGCCGAGCGGGGCGATGCGGTCGAGGCCGTGGATCTCAGTCGACTCGACGATCTTCGCCATCGTCTCGACCGTGATGACGGGGAATTCTCCCACGCTGGTCTCACCGGAGAGCATGACGGCGTCGGCACCATCGAGGACGGCGTTCGCGACATCCGACGTCTCGGCGCGCGTGGGACGCGGCGAGCTGATCATCGACTCGAGCATCTGCGTGGCGACGATGACGGGCTTGGCCATGCGGCGGCACAGTTCGACGGCGCGCTTCTGCACGATCGGGACGGCCTCGAGGGGAAGCTCGACACCGAGGTCACCACGGGCGACCATGATGCCGTCGAAGGCGTCGATGATCTCTTCGAGGTTGTCGACGGCCTGCGGCTTCTCGATCTTGGCGATGACGGGGATCTTGCGACCCTCTTCGGCCATGATCTCGTGCACGCGGACGATGTCGGATGCATTGCGGACGAAGGACAGCGCGATGAAGTCGGCGCCGAGCTTGAGGCCCCAGCGGAGGTCGGCCTCGTCCTTGTCGCTCAGAGCGGGAACGTTGACGGCGACACCCGGCAGGTTGATGCCCTTGTTGTTGGACACGGGGCCCGGGACGACGACCTCGGTCGTGACGACCGTTCCGTCGGTCTCGAGAACGCGCAGCGTGACCTTGCCGTCGTCGATGAGGAGCGGGTCGCCCGGCTTGACATCGTTGGGCAGGCCCTTGAACGTGGTGCCCGAGATGTCTTTGTTGCCGACGATGTCTTCGATGGTGATCTTGAAGATGTCACCCTCGGCCAGGTGGTAGGGGCCGCCCTCGAACTTGCCGAGGCGGATCTTGGGCCCCTGGAGGTCGACCAGGACGGCGACGGGCTTGCCGGCGTCGGCAGCGGCCTTACGCACGTTGGCGTACACACCCTCGTGGACGTCGTAGCTTCCGTGGCTGAGGTTCATGCGCGCCACGTCGACACCGGCATCGATGATGGCTCTGATGTTCTCATAGCTCGATGTTGCCGGTCCGAGGGTTGCGACGATCTTGGCTCGTCTCATACTGGGGTTTCTCCGTGCTTCTGCGCCGAGGCGGCGCGTCTGGCTGCTGGGGTGGGTGGTGATCGCGAACGACCGCCGGGGAAAGTCTAGAGCGAGATGGCCCGGTCCGTCGGCCGGACCGGTGCGGGAAGCTCGGTTTCGCCCTCGAGGTAGCGGTCGACCGCTGCGGCGGCCGCACGGCCCTCGGCGATGGCCCAGACGATGAGCGACTGGCCACGGCCGGCGTCACCGGCCACGAACACGCCCTCTTCACTCGTCTGGTAGTCGTCGCCGCGGCCCACGTTGCCGCGACCGTCGAAGGGGACGCCGAGCTGGTCGCCCAGCTGGTCGCTCTCGGGGCCCGTGAAACCGAGTGCCAGGAGCACCAGGTCGGCGGGGATCTCGCGTTCGGTGCCCGACTTCGGCACGCGGCGTCCGTCGACGAACTCGGTCTCGGCCACGCGGATGGCGCGCAATTCGCCCGCGGCGTTCGGCAAGAATTCAACCGTCGATACGAGGTATTCACGCGAGCCGCCCTCTTCGTGGGCGCTGGCGACCTCGAAGAGCGTGGGCATCATGGGCCAGGGCTGGGCGTCGGTGCGTTCCGAGGGGGGCTGCGTGCCGATCGCGAGGTTGGTGACCGAGGCCGCTCCCTGGCGGTGCGCCGTGCCGATGCAGTCCGCGCCGGTGTCACCGCCGCCGAGTACGACGACGTGCTTGTCTTCGGCCGTGATCTGATCGGGAACGTCGTCGCCCGCGCCGACCTTGTTGGCCTGAACGAGGTATTCCATGGCGAAGTGCACGCCGGGAAGGTCGCGCCCCGGGATGGGCAGGTCCCGCGGCACCATGGCACCCGTGGCAACGACGACGGCGTCGTAGCGCGCCTTCAGTTCGTCCCACGTGATGTCGACGCCGATGTTGACGCCGGCCCGGAAACGCGTGCCTTCGTCGGTCATCTGCTTGAGACGCGCGTCGAGGTGCTTCTTCTCCATCTTGAAGTCCGGGATGCCGTAGCGCAGCAGTCCGCCGATGCGGTTGTCGCGCTCGTAAACGGCCACGGTGTGACCGGCGCGCGTCAGCTGCTGGGCGGCGGCGAGGCCAGCGGGGCCAGAGCCCACGACGGCGACGGTCTTACCCGTGAGGCGCTCCGGCGGGTGCGAGTCGACCCAGCCGTTGGCGAACGCTTGGTCGATGATCGAGACCTCGACCTGCTTGATGGTCACGGCCGGCTGGTTGATACCGAGCACGCACGACGACTCACACGGTGCCGGGCAGAGGCGACCCGTGAACTCGGGGAAGTTGTTCGTGGCGTGCAAGCGCTCGATCGCGTCGCGACCCTCGCCGCGCCACGTCAGGTCGTTCCACTCGGGAATCAGGTTGCCGAGCGGGCAGCCCTGGTGGCAGAACGGGATGCCGCAGTCCATGCAACGCCCGGCCTGGCGACGCACCTGCGCGGGGTCGTTCTGCTCATAGACCTCTTTCCAGTCCATGAGGCGGACGGGAACGGGGCGACGCTTCGGCAGTTCGCGTTCCGTGACTTTCAGGAAGCCTTTCGGGTCAGCCACCGGTTACCTCCATAATCCGGCCCCACACGATGTCGCCGTCGGGGTCGAGACCCTCGCGTTCGGCGTCTTCGCGCGTCTGCAGCACGGCTGCGTAGTCGCGGGGCAATACTTTGACGAATTTCTGTGCCGTGGCATCGAAGTCGGCGAGCAGGCGCGCGGCCAGCTCGGACTCCGTCTCGGCGTGGTGGCGCTCCAGCAGGTCGCGCACGATGGCGACATCCGCGGAGCCGAGGGGCAGCAGGTGCAATTCGCCGCTCTCGAGCGATTGCGTGTTGACGTTCTGCGGGTCGAGGTCGAACACGTAGGCCGTGCCGCCCGACATCCCCGCGCCCAGGTTGCGGCCTGTGGGGCCGAGGATAAGCGCGAGCCCGCCGGTCATGTACTCGAGGGCGTGGTCGCCGACGCCCTCGGCCACCGCGGTGGCGCCTGAGTTGCGCACGAGGAAACGCTCGCCCACGATGCCGTTCAGGAACAGGCTGCCCTGCGTGGCGCCGTAGCCGATGACGTTTCCGGCGATGACGTTCTCGGAGGGCACGAAAGCGCTCCCCTGCGGAGCCCGGACAATGATCTTGCCGCCCGAGAGACCCTTGCCCACATAGTCGTTCGAGTCGCCGTGCAGTCGCAACGTGATGCCGGAGGGCATGAACGCGCCGAAGGACTGGCCGGCCGAACCGCTCAGCACGACCTCGATCGAGTCCTCGGGCAGGCCGTGCTCGCCGTGCCGCACCGTGACCTCGTGGCCGAGCATGGTGCCGACCGCGCGCTCGGTGTTGCGGATGGGCAGCTCGATACGCACCTGGCCGCCGTTCTCGAGCACGTCGTGGCTGCGGCGGATGAGTTCGACGTCGAAGTGCTTGTCGAGCTCGTGGTCCTGGTTGCGGGCGTGCGTGCGCGGCTCGTCGTCATCGAACTCGGGCCCGACGAGGATGGGCGCGAGGTCCATTCCGGACGCCTTCCAGTGGTGCAGAGCATCCTGGATGTCGAGCATCTCGTTGTGGCCGACGGCTTCCTCGATCGAGCGGAACCCGAGGGCGGCGAGGTATTCGCGCACCTCCTGGGCGATGAACTCGAAGAAGGTCACGACGAATTCGGGCTTGCCGGTGAAGCGCTGGCGCAGAACCGGGTTCTGCGTGGCGACGCCAACCGGGCACGTGTCGAGGTGGCACACGCGCATCATGATGCAGCCCTCGACGATGAGCGGCGCGGTCGCGAAACCGAACTCCTCGGCGCCGAGCAGGGCGCCAATGATGACGTCGCGGCCGGTCTTCATCTGACCGTCGACCTGCACGACGACGCGGTCGCGCATGCCGTTGAGCATGAGCGTCTGCTGCGTCTCGGCGAGGCCGAGCTCCCACGGCGTTCCCGCGTGCTTGAGCGAGTTGAGGGGGCTCGCGCCTGTTCCGCCGTCGTGGCCGGAGACCAGGATGACATCGCTCAGCGCCTTGGCCACACCCGCCGCGACCGCGCCGATGCCCGACTGGCTGACGAGCTTGGTGTGGATGCGCGCGGACGGGTTGGCCCGCTTCAGGTCGAAGATGAGCTGCTTGAGGTCTTCGATCGAGTAGATGTCGTGGTGCGGGGGCGGCGAGATGAGGCCGACTCCGGCGGTCGCGTGACGCGTGCGGGCCACCCAGGGGTAGACCTTGGCCGGCGGCAGCTGGCCGCCCTCGCCGGGCTTGGCACCCTGCGCGAGCTTGATCTGGATGTCATCCGCGTGGGTCAGGTACATGCTCGTGACGCCGAAACGACCCGAGGCGACCTGCTTGATGGCGCTGCGGCGCGTGGGGTCGAGCAGGCGGTCGACGTCTTCTCCGCCCTCACCCGTGTTGGACTTTGCGCCCAGCTGGTTCATGGCGATCGCGAGCGTCTCGTGCGCCTCTTTCGAGATCGAGCCGTAGCTCATGGCGCCCGTGGAGAAGCGCTTGACGATCGACTCGACGGGTTCGACCTCGTCGAGCGGCACGGGCGGACGCTTGCCGTCGGCGAACCGGAACATGCCGCGCAGGGTCATGAGTTCGGAGGCCTGGCCGTCGATCATCGACGTGTACTCGCGGAAGATGTCGTAGCGCCGGTTGCGGGTGGAGTGCTGCAGCCGGAAAACGGTGTCGGGGTTGAAGAGGTGGGGCGAGCCATCCCGACGCCACTGGTATTCGCCACCCGTTTCGAGGCGCTCGTGCGAGTGCTCAGCGGTGTTGTGGGGGTAGGCGACGCGGTGGCGACGCAGGTTCTCTTCGGCGATGACGTCGATGCCCACGCCGCCGAGCTTCGTCTCGGTGCCCGTGAAGTAGGCGTCGATGAAGTCGGGAGCGAGACCGACGGCCTCGAACGTCTGGGCGCCGGCATAGGAGGACACCGTCGAGATGCCCATCTTGGACATGATCTTGAGCACGCCCTTGCCGAGCGCGTAGATCACGTTCTTGACGGCCTTCTCGGGCGTGACGCCCTCGATCATGCCGCTGCGCACGAGGTGCTCGCAGCTCTCCATGGCGAGGTAGGGGTTCACGGCGGACGCGCCGTAACCGATCAGCAGCGCCACGTGGTGCACCTCACGCACATCGCCGGCCTCGACGATGATGCCCACCTTCATGCGGTTCTCGGCCCGGATGAGGTGGTGGTGAACGGCCGCCATCATGAGCAGCGACGGGATGGGCGCGAGGTCTCGGTTGGAGTCGCGGTCGGAGAGCACGATGAAGCTGGCGCCCTCGTTGATCGCCACATCGACCTCGTGGCACATCTCGGTGAGCCGGTCGCGCAGGGCATCGGGGCCGTCTTCGACACGGTAAAGGCCGCGCACGGTGTAGGTGGTGCGCGAACCGGCCGTGGGGTCGATGTGCTGCACCTTGGCGAGCTCGTCGTTGTCGATGACCGGGAAGTCGAGCACGACCTGGCGCGCGTGCTCGGGGCCCCACGACAGCAGGTTGCGCTCGGGCCCGAGGCCCAGTTTGAGCGAGGTGACGACCTCTTCGCGGATGCTGTCGAGCGGCGGATTGGTGACCTGCGCGAACTGCTGCACGAAGTAGTCGAACAGCAGGCGCGGACGCTTCGAGAGCACCGCGATGGGCGTGTCAGACCCCATGGCACCGAGCGGCTCTGCGCCGTTCTTGCCCATGGGCGTGAGAAGGATGCGCACCTCTTCTTCGGTGTAGCCGAAGGTGCGCTGGCGGCGCGTGATGGAGGCGGGCGTGTGCACGATGTGCTCGCGCTCGGGCAGGTCCTTCAGGTGGATGCGGCCGTTGTCGAGCCATTCCCCCCAGGGCTGCGCGGCGGCGAGGGATGTCTTGATCTCGTCGTCTTCGATGAGGCGACCTGCCTCGGTGTCGACCAGGAACATGCGGCCGGGGCGCAGGCGACCCTTGCGCTTGATGCGCGACGGGTCGACCTCGAGCACGCCGATCTCGCTGCCGAGGACGATGAGACCGTCGGTGGTCTCGAGCCAGCGGCCGGGGCGCAGGCCGTTGCGGTCGAGCGTGGCGCCGACGAGCGTGCCGTCAGTGAAGGTGAGGGCGGCGGGACCGTCCCACGGCTCCATCTGCATGCTGTTGAACTCGTAGAAGTCGCGCAGCTCGTCGTCGAGACCGTTCTGCTTCTCCCACGCCTCGGGAACCATCATCATCATCGCGTGCGGGAGCGAACGACCCGTGAGGGTCAGGAGTTCGAGCACCTCGTCGAACGAGGCCGAGTCGCTGGCGCCGGGCGTGATGATGGGCAGCAACGGGCGGATGTCGCCGATCAGCTCGGATTCGAGCTGGGACTGCCGCGCACGCATCCAGTTGCGGTTGCCCTGCACGGTATTGATCTCGCCGTTGTGCGCCATCATGCGGAGAGGCTGGGCGAGACGCCAGGACGGGAACGTGTTGGTCGAGTAGCGCGAGTGCACGATGGCGAGCTTCGACGCGAAGCGCTCGTCGGACAGGTCCGGGTAAAAAGGCTCGAGCTGCAGCGTGGTGACCATGCCCTTGTAGACGAGGGTGCGGCTCGACAGCGAGATGAAGTAGGCGTCGAGTTCACGCTCGGCCCGCTTGCGCAGCCGGTAGGTCTGGCGGTCGAGGGCGATGCCCGCGAGGGTCTGGCCGTCGTGGTCGTGGTAGCGGCTCGTGACGAAGAGCTGCTCGACGACGGGCATGGCCTTGCGCGCCAGCTTGCCGAGGTTGTCGGGGTCGGTGGGCACGAGGCGCCAGCCGAGCACCTGGAGGTTCTCGGAGTCGGCGATGGCCTCGATGTCGGCCTTGAGCTGGCCGCGGGCGTGCTCGTCGAGCGGAAGGAACGCGAGACCGACGGCGTAGTGGCCCATTTCGGGCAGCTCGAAGTCGGTGACGGCACGCAGGAACTCGTCGGGGATCTGCGTCAGGATGCCGGCGCCGTCACCCGTTCCCGCGTCGGAGCCGATGGCCCCGCGGTGCTCGAGGTTGCGCAGCGAGTCGAGGGCGGCATCGATGATGTCGTGCCCGGGCGTGCCGCGCAGCGTCGCCACCATGGCGAGACCGCAGGCGTCTTTCTCGTGCCGCGGGTTGTACATGCCCTGCTGGGCCGGCACCTGCGAGAAAGTGTGTGATGTGGGGGAATGCGTCATAACTGACCGTCCTCACGACAAGGGAGAAACAACCGGAGGGACGCCTGTGGCCCGCCGAAGGGACGTGGCACCACATCAGAGTGGTGCCTCGGGAAGGGGATCGGGGTGAACCTAACCGTTATTTTTGTGAGCCTGTCGTGCTTGTGGCAACGGCTGCGTCCGAATCCGGCTTCGTGTCTTCAGGCTCGCTGAGATCGACATATCCCGCATCGGTGTTCTTGGAGTCTACCTCAGCCGCGGTGGCGTTGAATTCGCGACCGGGGACATAGGCGCTCGGCTCGAGACCCGTGTGACGGCGCGACTGCACGACGAAGATCAGGATGCCCGCGACCACGGCGAAGATAGCCGCCCAGACGTTGACGCGCAGGCCGAAGAAGATCTCGGACGGGTCGATGCGGATCGACTCCCACACGATGCGACCGAGGCCGTACCAGATCAGGTAGACGGCGATGACCTTGCCCCACTGCAGGCCGAGTTTGCGCTCGAGCAGCAGGATGACGGCGACGCCCAGCAGGTTCCAGATGACCTCATAGGCGAACGTGGGCTGGAAGAGCGTGCCGTCGGGCAGACCGATCGGGTAGGCCGGGTTGGAGCTCTCGATCTCGAGGCCCCACCATCCGTTCGTCGGGGTGCCGAAGAGCTCGTGGTTGAAGTAGTTGCCGAAGCGGCCGAACGCCTGCGCGAGCAGGAGACCCGGGGCCAGGGCATCCGCGAACGTCCAGAAGCGCAGGCCGAGCACGCGGCAGCCGATGTAGGCACCGATGGCGCCACCGATGAGCGCGCCGAAGATGGCGATGCCGCCCTCCCAGATGGCGACGACCTTCCAGAGCTCGGCGCCCGGGAAGAAATAGTCGTTGGGGTGCGTGAGCACGTGGAAGATGCGCGCGCCGACGATGCCGAAAGGAACCGTCCACAGGATCATGTCGAGGATGATGCCGCGTTCGGCGCCGCGCTTGTTGAGGCGGTGATTCGTCAAGAGTGCTGCCGCGATGATGCCGGCGAGGATGCACAGAGCGTAGAAGTGGATCTGCAGCGGCCCGACCTGGAAGTAGCTGACGGAGGGACTCGGGATGCTCAGCGGGAGGTTCACCTAGCTCTGCACCTTTCGGGAAGTGTTCGTGGGGTGTGCGGGATCAACTCTACTGGCAGAGCATTGGCGAGAATGACGGGTCAGCGACCGCGATAGGTGCCCTCGGAGAGTTCGCGGGCGACCTCGGCGACGCGGGCCACTCCCCCGTCGGCCAGAGCCTTGACGAGGGCGGACCCGACGATGGCGCCGTCGGCGTATTCGTTGACTTCGCGCACCTGCTCGGCCGTGGAGATGCCGAGGCCAACGCACGTGTTCTCGACGCCGGCTTCGCGCAGACGCTCGACGAGCGTGCGGGCCGCCTGGTCGACGTCGCTGCGGGCACCCGTGATGCCCATGGTGGAGACGGCGTAGACGAAGCCGCGGCTGGCATCGATGGCCTGACGCAGTCGCTCATCGGACGAAGAGGGCGCCGCGAGGAAGACGCGGTCGAGCCCCGTGCGGGCGGAGGCATCGATCCATTCGCCGCCCTCATCGGGAACGAGGTCGGGCGTGATCAAACCAGCGCCGCCAGACTCGACGAGGTCGTCGGCGAAGCGCTCGACGCCGTATTGCACGACCGGGTTCCAGTACGTCATGAGGAGGACCGGGGTGTCGACCTCCTGCGTGATGCGTCGCACGGCCTCGAAGCCGTCGCGCAGGCGGAAACCGTTGGCCAGCGCCTGCTGCGTGGCGGCCTGGATGACGGGACCGTCCATGACGGGGTCGGAGTAGGGCAGGCCCAGCTCGATCACGTCGACGCCGTTGCGGGCGATGGCGATGGCCGCCTCGACGCTGTCGTCGATGGTGGGGAAACCGGCCGGGAGGTAGCCGATGAGGGCCCCGCGGTCTTCGTCCCGGCGTTTCTGCAGGGCGGTGGCGACGGCGCTCACGATTGTTCGGCTCCTTGGTCGATGAGGTCGAAGTAGCGACCGGCGGTTTCCATGTCTTTATCGCCGCGGCCCGACAGGTTGATCAGGATGACGGCGTCCGGCCCGAGTTCGCGACCGAGCTTGAGTGCCCCGGCGAGGGCGTGGGCCGACTCGATGGCGGGGATGATGCCCTCGGTGCGGCTCAGGAGGCGCAGGGCCGACATGGCTTCGGCGTCGGTGATCGGACGGTAGTTGGCCCGGCCGATGCTCGACAGCCAGGAGTGCTCGGGGCCGACGCCCGGGTAGTCGAGGCCCGCAGAGATCGAGTGGGACTCGACCGTCTGACCGTCTTCGTCTTGGAGCAGGAAGCTGCGGGCACCGTGGAGGACTCCGGGGCGACCCTTCGTGATGGTGGCGGCGTGGCGAGGCGTGTCGGCGCCGTCACCGGCGGCCTCGTAGCCCCATAGGCTCACGTCTTCGTCGTCGAGGAAGGCGTGGAAGATGCCCATGGCGTTGGAACCGCCGCCGACGCAGGCCACGACCGCGGTCGGCAGCGCACCCGTGAGGGCGAGCACCTGCTCGCGGGCCTCTTCGCCGATGATCTTCTGCAGGTCTCGAACCATTTCGGGGAACGGGTGCGGGCCGGCGACGGTTCCGAAGATGTAGTTGGTGTCTTCGACGTTGGTGACCCAGTCGCGCATGGCGTCGTTGATGGCGTCTTTCAAGGTGCGGGAACCCGTGTTGACGGCGACGACCTCGGCGCCGAGGAGGCGCATGCGAGCCACGTTGAGGGCCTGGCGCTCGGTGTCGACCTCGCCCATGTAGATGACGCAATCGAGGCCGAACAGGGCGGCCGCTGTTGCCGTGGCGACGCCGTGCTGGCCGGCGCCGGTCTCGGCGATGACGCGCGTCTTGCCGATGCGCTTCGTGAGCAGGGCCTGGCCGAGCACGTTGTTGATCTTGTGCGAGCCCGTGTGGTTCAGGTCTTCGCGCTTCAGGATGATGCGCGCTCCCCCGGCGTGCTCGGCGAAACGCGGAACCTCGGTGATGAGCGACGGGCGCCCGACATAGGTGGCGAAGAGTTCGTCGAGCTCGGCCTGGAAAGCGGGGTCGTTCTTCGCCTGCTCCCACGCCTCGGTCAGTTCATCGAGCGCCGCGACGAGCGATTCGGGCACGTACCGCCCGCCGAAGTCGCCGAAGTAGGGGCCGGTCTGCTGCCGAAGTGCCATGGTCTATACCGCCAAGAATTGCGTGAGGGTGGAAATGGGGTCGCCCGTGACGAGTGCTTCGCCCACGAGGACGACGTCGGCACCGTCGGCACGATAACGTGCCACATCGGCCGGCTGGAGCACCGCGGACTCGGCGACTTTGATGACGCCGTCGGGAATGCGCGGCGCGAGGGTGCCGAAGAGGGACTGGTCGAGCTCGAACGTGCTGAGGTTGCGGGCGTTGACGCCGATGACGTCGGCGCCGATCTCGAGCGCGCGGTCGAGTTCTTCGGCCGAGTGGGTTTCGACGAGCGCGGTCATGCCCAGCTCACCGACGAGCGCGTAGAGCTCGGCGAGTTCGGTCTGGCCGAGGCCGGCGACGATGAGGAGGACGAGGTCGGCCCGGGCGGCACGCGCCTCGAACACCTGGTAGGGCTGAGAGATGAAGTCCTTGCGCAGCACGGGAATCGACACACGCTGGCGCACGGCCCGCAGGTCGTCGAGCGAACCCTTGAACTTGCGGCCCTCTGTAAGCACGCTGATGGCGCTGGCGCCGCCCTCTTCGTAGGCCGAGGCGAGCAGGGCCGGGTCGGGAATGTCGGCGAGATCGCCGCGAGACGGGCTCGCGCGTTTGACCTCGGCGATGACCTTGACGTTCGGGCCACGGCGCAGGGCCTCGAGGGCGTCGAGTGCGGCCGGCTGATCGAGAGCCTCGGCCTCGACGGCCGCGAGCGGGATGACCGCGCGGCGCTCATCGGCGTCTTCAGCTGCGCCGGCCATGAGGTCGGCGAGCACGATCAGTGACCTTTCGAGGTGTACTTGGCGCCGCCGACGCCGTAGCCCATTTTCGCGAGGATGGGCCAAAGCAGGGCACCGATCAGGACGACGCCCGCGCAGATGACCACGTAGAGAGGCATGTCGAGGACGAAGAACAGGGTTCCGACGGCGAACGCGACGAGCATCACCGTCACCGAGATCCAGGCGGCCGGAGAGTGGCCGTGTCCCATATCAATTGACTCGCTGCTCATGAAACTCCTTCATCGATGATTGCGCGATCTACTCTACCGGCTGTGAAACGGGGGCGAGACGAGTGACGCGACGTGGGGGAAAAGTCGAGGGCGGCGGCCTGCGGAGAGCGCAGAGCATCCGTTGCCGAAGCGCCACGCGTGGCCCGGGCGGGCCCAGGGCGTAACGCGGGCTCAGCGCGTCGGGTCGTCGCCGCGCGTGAGCTCGTCCCAGCTGTCGACGGGGTCCATGCGGGGGGTGCCGTCGGCGGCCGCCGGAGCCTCGGGCGTGGTGCCGTCGGTGGAGACGGGGGCGCCTGTCGAGGATGCCGCCGCCGCCGAGTGGCCGTGCGAGCCGGGCTCTCGGGAACCGAGGTCGGCGGAGGGGCCGTCGGCGGTCGAAGCGCCGTCGGTGGCGGCATCCGCGGTGTTGACGGCGACCGTGCGATAGCGCTTGGACGAGCTCGGCCAGCGACGCGCCGTGGCCAGCACGAGAGCGCCGACGAGCACGAAACCGATGCCGAGGATGAGCGTGACGATGGGCCACGCGGTGGGGATGGCCGAGCTCACGATCGTGCGCACCGACTCGTGCCCCGCGATGCCCGTGACCTGGGTGACCGCCGGCTCGGAGGCCCGCACGCCGTCTTGCAGGGCGAGGAACGCCGAGAGGGAGATGCAGACGCCGAGCAGGATGTTGAGCACCGCGAGGATGTAGCGGAACAGCACGCCCGCGATGGCCAGCGCTGCCGTGAGGGCCAGCCCGGCCAGGGCGAGGGCCGAGAGCGCGGGAGCCGCGACCTCGCCCGAGACCTCGATGATGCCGACGACGGGCGAGTTTTGCGTCTGAGAGAGCTGAGCGCTGAACCACGTTTGTGTCCAGGCGAGGAGCGACAGCGCGCTGAGGACGACGAGGCCGAGCAGCGACAGGTACTTCACGCGCTTGGCTCGGGCCGTCGCGCGTTCGAGGCGCTCGTCGGCGTCGGTGGCGGCAGCGTCCGTAGCAGCAGGCGTCACGTCGTCCGGCCCGGGGGTCTCGGAGGTCATCTGATCCTTTTCATGGTGTTCGCGACGGCGACAGCACGCAACGGGGCGGCCGCCTTGTTCACCGACTCCTGGAACTCCGATTCGGGCACCGAGTCGGCGACGAGACCGCCACCCGCCTGAACGTGGGCGACGCCGTCGATGAGCGTGGCCGTGCGGATGGCGATCGCGAGGTCGAGGTCGCCCGCGAAGCCGAAGTAGCCTACGACTCCCCCGTAGACGCCGCGTTGGGCGGGTTCTAGGGAGTCGATGATCTCGAGGGCCCGGGGCTTCGGGGCGCCCGAGAGCGTTCCGGCGGGGAACGTTGCACGGAAGACGTCGACGGGCGAGACATCCGGAAGCAGGTCGCCCTCGACCGACGACACGAGGTGCATGATGTGGCTGAACCGCTCGACGCGCATGAACTCGGTCACCTCGACGCTGCCCGCGCGGCAGACCTTCAGCAGGTCGTTGCGCGAGAGGTCGACGAGCATGAGGTGCTCGGCGCGCTCCTTCTCGTCGGCGCTGAGCTCGGCCGAGAGGTCGGCGTCTTGCTCGGGCGTGGCGCCACGCGGCTTCGAGCCGGCGATCGGATGCGTGAACACGCGGCCGTCTTCGACCTTGACGAGCGCCTCAGGCGACGAGCCGACGATGGAGTAGGGCACGCCATCGACCGTGTCGAGAGTCAGCAGATACATGTACGGGCTCGGGTTGAGCGTCCGCAGGATGCGGTAGACGTCGATGGGCGCGGCGTCGGTCGGCTGATCGAACCGCTGCGAGACGACGACCTGGAAGATGTCGCCCTCGCGGATGTGCTCTTTCGCCGTGTCGACCGCGGCCAGGAAGTCGCTGCGCTGCGTGCGGTGATGGGGCGTGGGCTCGGCCGAGAGATCGACGTCGGCGAGCCAGGCGTCGCTCGGTTGCGCCAGGTCGCTTTGCATGGCGTCGAGGCGGCGTTGCGCGGCATCCCACAGCTCGTCGGATGCTTCGCTGCCGTCGTTGAGCGCGTTGGCGATCAGCAGCACCGTGCCCGTGCGGTGGTCGAGCACCGCGAGGTCGGCCGCGAAACAGAGCGCCTGGCCGGGCACGCGGTTCTCGAGCGGCGGGCGGTTCGGCAGGCGTTCGATCTGGCGGATGGCCTCCCACCCGATGAAGCCGACGAGACCACCCGTGAGGGGCGGCATGCCGTCGATCTTCGGGGTCTGCCAGCGGGCGTGCAGGCGTGTGATGGCCTCGAGCGGCTGGACGTCGTCGAGCGAACCGAGGGCGCGTTCGACATCCATGCCGTAGTCGATCCAGCGGGGTGTCTCGCCCTCCTGCGTCAGCACGCCGAACGAGGAGACGCCGACGAAGGAGAACCGTGACCAGATGCCACCCTGTTCGGCCGATTCGAGCAGGAAGCTGCCCGGGCGGCCGATCGCGAGCTTGCGGTAGACACCGACGGGGGTTTCCCCGTCGGCGAAGAGTTCGCGCACGACGGGGATGACGCGGTGCTCGGCCGTGAGGGCGTCGAACTGGGCGCGCGTGGTGCTGCCCGGCATGCTCGTCGTCATGATGCCGTTCCTTCCGAGGCCGGTCGATCGGCGCTGACGGCGTGCAGGTCGCGACCGTCGAAGCACGTGCGGGTGCCCGTGTGGCAGGCGACGCCGACCTGGTCGACCCGGACGAGGAGCGTATCGCCGTCGCAGTCGAGGCTCACGTCCTTCACGTATTGCGCGTGGCCGGACGTGTCTCCCTTGCGCCAGTATTCCTGTCGGGAGCGCGACCAGAAAGTGCCGCGGCCCGAGGTGAGCGTGCGGCGGAGGGCTTCGGCATCCATATAGCCGAGCATGAGGACCTCGCCCGTGTCGTACTGCTGCACGACAGCCGGAACCAGGCCGTTGTCGGCAAAGGCGACGCGTGCGATCTGGGCTTCGACGGCTGAGGGGCTCGGGGCCGCGGTGTGCGTTTCGGTCATGAGCGGACCTCGATTCCTTCGGCGCGCAGCGAGCGTTTGACGTCGCCGATGGTCAGTTGACCGGAGTGGAAGACGCTCGCGGCGAGCACGGCGTCGGCGCCGGCCTGGACGGCGGGGGCGAAGTGCGAGACGTCGCCCGCCCCGCCCGAGGCGATGACGGGGACGGGGCTCAGTGCACGCATGGCCGCAACGAGTTCGAGGTCGAAACCTTCCTTCGTGCCGTCGGCGTCGATCGAGTTGACGAGCAGTTCGCCGACGCCGCGCTCGATGGCCTCGCGCGCCCAGGCCAGAGCATCGAGCGTGGTTTCGGTGCGGCCGCCGTGCGTCGTGACGACAAACCCCGAGGGAAGCTCGGCCGAACGCTTCACGTCGAGCGAGAGCACGAGCACCTGGGCTCCGAACACGCCCGAGATCTCGTCGAGCAGTTCGGGGCGGCGGATGGCGGCGCTGTTGACGCCCACCTTGTCGGCACCCGAGGCGAGCAGTTTCGAGACGTCTTCCGTGCTGCGGATGCCGCCGCCGACGGTCAGCGGGATGAAGACCTGCTCGGCCGTGCGCGCGACCACGTCATACGTCGTGGCGCGGTCGTCGACCGTGGCCGTGACGTCGAGGAACGTGAGCTCGTCGGCGCCCTGCTCGTAGTACTGCCGCGCGAGGGCCACGGGGTCGCCGGCATCGCGCAGGTTCTGGAAGTTGACGCCCTTGACGACGCGGCCGTCGGCCACATCGAGACACGGGATGACGCGGGTGATGACCGACATCGTGCGTGTGTCCTTCCCGCTAGAGCCTGGCGGCGTGGATGGCGCTCACGAGGATCGCGCGGGCACCGAGTTCGTACAACGCATCCATGATGTCGTTGGTTTCTTCGCGTTTGATCATGACGCGGACGGCGACCCACTCGGGGTCGCGCAGGGGCGAAATGGTGGGCGACTCGATGCCGCCGGCGACCGCGGTGGCCTGTTCGAGGAGCGCGACGGGGAGGTCGTAGTCGAGGAGCACGTATTGACGGGCCACCAGCACGCCCTGCAGGCGGCGACGCAGGGTGGAGAGGCCCGGCTTCTCGTCGCCGTTGCCGATGAGGACGGCCGTGGATTCGAGGATGACGGGGCCGAAGATCTCGAGCCCGGCCTTGCGGAGTGTCGTGCCCGTGGAGACGACGTCGGCCACGGCATCCGCCACACCGAGACGCACGGCAGATTCGACGGCGCCGTCGAGGTGGACGAGCGTGGCTTCGACGCCCGCACTGCGCAGGAAGTCGCCCACGAGGCCCGGGTAGCTGGTGGCGACGCGCACGCCCTGCAGGTCTTCGAGCTGAGCGAAGCGGCCCTCGGGGCCAGCGAACCGGAACGTCGAATCACCGAAGCCGAGCGCCTCGATCTCGGTGGCCGTCGAACCCGAGTCGAGCAGCAGGTCGCGGCCCGTGAGGCCCACATCGAGCGCGCCCGAGCCGACATAGGTCGCGATATCGCGCGGGCGGAGGTAGAAGAACTCGACGCCGTTGCGGGCATCGATCAGGTGCAGCTCTTTCGGGTCGCGACGCGTGGCGTAGCCAGCCTCGGTGAGCATGACGGCGGCCGTCTCGGCCAGTGAGCCCTTATTGGGCACTGCGATTCGCAACATGGAAAAACTTTCGGGTAGAAGAAGTCGGATGACGTGAGCGGGACTCACAGATGTCGATAGACGTCTTCCGGGCTGAGGCCTTTGGCGATCATCATGACCTGCACGTGGTAGATCAGCTGCGAGATTTCTTCGGCGGTCTCGGTGTCGCTCTGGTATTCGGCGGCCATCCACACTTCGGCGGCCTCTTCGACGATCTTCTTGCCGATCGTATGCACGCCACCGTCGAGCTCGCGGACCGTGCCACTGCCCTCGGGGCGGTCGATGGCCTTCTGGCTGAGTTCAGCGAACAGGGCGTCGAATGTCTTCACTCACCCAGGTTACTAGTAACGCGGCTAGGGGGTGTGCGTGTGGGCGGCGGCCTCGCGGCGCAGCGTGTCGATCGCCAGCGCCGGGTTCTCGGCGCCGAAGACGCTCGATCCGGCCACGAACGTGTCGGCGCCGGCCTCTGCCGCGATGGCGATGGTCTTCTCGCTGATGCCGCCGTCCACTTGCAGCCACACGTCGAGACCCGTCTGGGATACGCGTTCACGCAGCGCCCGCAGCTTGGGCATGGTTTCGGGCATGAAGGACTGGCCGCCGAAACCCGGTTCGACGGTCATTACGAGCACCTGATCGAATTCGGCAAGGAGGTCGAGGTAGGGATCGACATCGGTGCCAGGCTTGAGGGCGAGGCCGGCTCGCGCACCGATCTCCCGCAGGCGCCGGGCGACGGAGACGGGGTCCGTCGTCGACTCGGCGTGGAAGGTGACCGAGTAGGCGCCGAGCTCGGCATAGCCCGGGGCCCACTTCTCGGGGTTGTCGATCATGAGGTGGACGTCGAGCGGGATGGGCGAGACATCCTGGATGCGTCCGGCCATCTGGGGGCCGAACGTGAGGTTGGGGACGAAGTGGTTGTCCATGACGTCGACGTGCACGAGGTCGGCGGTTGCGATGCGGTGCAGATCGCGTTCCATGTTGACGAAGTCGGCGGCGAGGATGCTGGGGTTGATGCGGGCGGTCACGGCGTCTCCCTATCGTGCGTTCTTGCGAATGAGTGCCACGAACATGGCGTCGGTGCCGTGGCGGTGCGGCCAGAGCTGAGCGACGGTGCCCGAGTGCTCGCCGAGCGTCGTGTCGCCCAGGTCGAGGTCGTTCACCGCGATGCGTTGCAGGGCGGCGGCCGTGTCGAGGAGTTCGGCGTCGGCACCCCACCGACCGAGCGCGGCCAGGACGACGCCGCGTGTTTCGGCGATGTGGGGCGAGCAGGTCACGTAGGCCACCGTGCCGCCCGGCTTCAGGGCGTCGAAGGCCGAGGCCAGCAAGGAGGCCTGCAGCACGGTGAGGTCGGCGACGTCTTTGGCGGTTTTGCGCCAGCGCGCCTCGGGGCGGCGTCGCAATGCGCCGAGACCCGTGCACGGCGCGTCGACGAGGATGCGGTCGTAGGTGTTCGGGCGATGCTCACCGATCTGGCGACCGTCGAGCTCGCTCACCTCGGGGACGTCGGCGAGAGGGCGGATGGCGCGGCGCACGAGTTCGGCGCGCGCGGGCGTGATCTCGTTGGCGTCGAGATGGGCGTGCCCGGTGTGTGCCTCGGCACCGAGGAGAGCCGTCTTGCCACCCGGCCCGGCACACAGGTCGAGCCACCGCTCCCCCGGTTGCACGGGTTCGAATCGGCTGAGCGCGAGCGCGGCGAGTTGAGACCCTTCGTCTTGCACGCGCAGCCGGCCGCCGGCATGCCCGATGGTCGTGTCGGGGTCGCCGTGGCCCAGCGTGAAGCCCACCGGAGAGTATTCGTTGGGGTGCGCATCGGCCGGTGCGTCGATCAAACCGGGCAAGGCGATGAGGTTCACCCTCGGAGCGTCGTTGTCGGCGGCAAGCAGCTGTTCGAGTTCGTCGACGCGGCCTTCGGCCGTGAGTGATTGGCGGAAGGCGCGGATGATCCAGGCGGGGTGCGCGTATTCGACGGCCAGGCGGTCGTCGGCGTTTTTGGCCCGCGCGAGCACCTTTTCTTTCCATTCCGACGCTTCGCTCCGCGACAGCGTGCGGAGGACGCCGTTGACGAAACCGCTGGCCGAGCGCGAGCCGACCTCGCGCGCCAGCGAGACGGATTCGTTGACGGCCGCGTGGGAGGGCACGCGCATGCCCAGCAGCTGATGGGCGCCGAGGCGCAGCACGTCGAGTACGGGGAGGTCGATGTCGTCGATCGACCGGCCAGCCGCGAGCTCGATGACGCGGTCGTAGTAGCCGCGCAACCGCAGCGTGCCGTAACAGAGCTCGGTCGCGAGTCCGGCGTCGGCCGTGTTGAGGGCCGCCCTCTTGATGGCCGTTGGCAGCAGCAGGTTGGCGTAGGCGTCGTCGCGGCTAACGGCGGTGAGTACGTCGTAGGCCACGCGGCGGGCGGGCTGCACCGTGACGACGGGGGCGGGGCGGCTGCGGGGCCGCTGGCGGCCGGCCGGCCGAGACGTGCGTTTGTGGGTGTTGTCGCTCATCGGGCTGAGATCTCCGCTCCGCTGGGAAGGCCACGCCACCAGTCGGCGGCGGCCATTGCTTGACGCCCGGCAGGTTGCACGCGGACGAGTTCGAGGTCGTCACCCGAACCGGTGCCGATGTGTACGCGCTTGTCGATGAGGGCGAGCCGCCCCGCGTCGAGGCCCCGGCCAGTGGTGCGAGCGAGCTCGAGCACCTTCAGAGTCGTGGTACTCGGCTCAGCGACACCAGCGACGTGTGCGGCACCAGCGCCTGCCGCGACAGCGGCGGCGGTCGAACCGCCGGCCGGGGCGATAGTGATCTCGGTGTGTGCTCCGGGCTCGGGCGTGACGCCTCGATAGTGGGCGAAGACGCGCGAGGCATCGGCCGACCAGTCGAGGCGCCCGTCAGCGGCCGAGAGCTTGGGGGCGAGTGTGACGTCCCCGCTCTGCGGTTCGGACGTAGCAGTGCCCGAGGCGATGTTGTCGACGACCTCCAGCACCAGGGGCACGCTCTCGGCGGCGTAGGCCTGGAGCAGGTCGCCCGCGGTGGCGTCGTCGGGCGCGGGGAGCGCGCGCCGCAGGAAGATGTCGCCCGCATCGAGTTCGGGCACGAGCTGGAAGATCGAGACGCCCGTCTCCTCGTCGCCCGCGATGAGCGAGTGCTGCACGGGCGCGGCGCCGCGCCAACGGGGAAGCAGCGAGAAGTGCAGGTTGATCCATCCGTGTGTCGGTGTGTCGAGCAGGGCTCGCTTGACGAGGCCCCCGTAGGCGACGATGACTCCCAGGTCGGGTTCGAGTGAACGGATGGCTGCGGTCACGTCGTCGTCGAGACGGTTGGCTTTGATCACCGTGAGGCCCGCGCGCTCGGCGGCCGCGGCCACGGGAGACGGAGTCATGACGCGTTTGCGTCCGACGGGCGCGTCGGCCCGGGTGATGACGGCTACGACCTCGTGTCGGCTCGCGACGAGCGCCTCGAGGGTGGGGACGGCGACGGCGGGCGTTCCGGCGAAAACGATCTTCATGCGGTGGGCTCCTGTCGGCGATGGTCGGGGGCTGTCATTGGAAGATCTCCGGATCGTCGAAGTGCACTTTCAGTGTAGGCGCTGGGCGGTAGCCACCCTTGGCGGCCGGTGGGCGTCGCCTGGAAGTGGCTGCCCGAACGACGGACGCGCGCAGCGACTTGGCGAGTCTCTGGGCCAGCGCATAGTCGGTGCGGATGACGGCGCGGACCTGTTCTTTTTCGTGCGGTGTCGGCCCCAGCACGGCGCCCGGCGGTAGCTCGTGTTCGGCGCGGACGTCGTCGATGGCGCGATCGACGCTCTCGGCCGTGCCCGTGAGCGCGACGACGCGCACGGCCGGCGGGAAGCGCAGTGCGCGACGGTCGTCGAGTTCTTGACGCGCGAAGCCGGATTGATCCCAGTTGGCCAGGGCGGTGCCGAGTGTTCCCGCGACGCCCGTCAGCACGACGGGCGCGCGCGGTGCGGCGAGGGCCGCGGCATTCGACCACCACCGCAGACAGTCTTCCGCGATGCTCAACGATTCGGCGGCGAGCATGCGTTCACCGTCGAGCAGGAGCACCGCCGCGTAGCCGCCCTGCACGAGTGGCTCGGCTCCGCGGGTGGCGACGACGAGCGATGCGCGCCTCTCGATCGTGCGGACATTGCGTTCGCCGTCGGACACGATGACGGTGTGGCCGGGGAACGCCTTGCCGAGTTCCTCTGCCGTGCGGCCCGAGCCTCGGGTGACGAGCTTGAAGAGCTTGTGCTCGCACGTGTCGCACTGCCAGTTGACGGCGAGGGCTCCGCAGACCGTGCAGGCCGGTGTGGCTCCGGCGCGCGTGACGCCGAGCGGGCCATGACATTCGCGACAGCGGGCGAGATGCGAACAGTTGGCGCAGGCGACAGCCGGAGCGTACCCGGGCCGCGCCACCTGCACGAGCACGGGACCGGTCTCGAGCGCCTCTCGGGCGATGCGCCACGCGGTCGAGGGAATGCGGGCAGCACCCGATGCGGCATCGGGCTGGTCTTGGCGGGCCGTCTGGATGACTCGGGGTGCGACGAGCGGTTTCGGAGCTTCGGCCGTGAGCCAGCCCATCTGCACGAGCCGCTCGGTTTCGACGCTGCGGCCGTGGCTGAGAACGACGAGGGCCGCGCCCGATTCTTCTTGCCGCACGAGGGCCGCGTCGCGGGCGTGCACATAGGGTGCCAGTGGTTCGCGATACAGGTGGTCGCCGTCGTCCCACATTGCGATCAGGCCGAGCCGGGAGCTCGGGGCGTAGATCGCTGACCGGTTGCCCACGATCGCGCGCGGGCGGTCGTCGAGCAGGTCGAGGAAGGATGCGTAACGCTCGGCGTTCGACTGCCGCGCATCGACGCGGGAAATCTGTTTTGGCGGCAGCAGATCGGCCAGCGCCGCCTCGAGTTGGTCTTGGTCGCGGTAGTCGGGCGTCAGCAGGACGGCCGTGCGTCCTGACATGACCGTGTTGTGCGCGAGCTCGGCCAGTGTGCGCGCCCAGGAGCCGATGGGCGCTCCCGTTGCTGTTTCGCGCGGGCTGGGGATAGCGTCGAGCGCCAGCCTGCCGCCCTCGGCGACGGCCCGCCAGACAGTGTCGCGGTAGCCCGAGACGGCGATCAACCCGTGCAGCTCGCCTTCTGACTGCGTAACCTCGGCGACTCTCGCGTCAGCGTCTGGCTGTGTAGCGACGTCAACGTCCGCGTCAGCGCCTGGCTCCTTTGCTAACTCAGCGTCCGCGCCGGCTTCGGGCTGCGCGGCCACGTCGACGTCTGCGACGGTGCCGGGCTGCACTCCCGCGTCAGCCGGTTCGGCGACCTGTGCCCGCTTCGAGGCCTCGAGGGCGCGGGCCTTCCACGCCTTCTCGACGCGCACCTGCCGTGACGGGATGGCGAGACGCAAAATGTCGCTCGCTCCCCCCGCGCTGCGCTCGGACAGCCGGCGCGCCAGTGACCAGACCTCGGGTGTGAGCACAGGAACGTCGGAGACGAGTTCTTCGAGCGGTGTGAGGGCTCCGCCGAAGTCGCTCGTGTCGACGACCTCAACGACGTAGGCCGCGGCGACGCGGTTCGCGCTGCGCAGCGGCACCTTCACGCGGACGCCCGGCATGACGGAGCCCCGCAGCTTCTCGGGGATGGCGTAATCGAAGAGATGGTCGAGCTGCGGAAGCGGCGAGTCGATGACCACCCGGGCGACCGTTCCGGTCTCGGGCAGCGCCGAGCCTCCGGTCGGGTCGGCCAGTGGTTCGGCCATGGCGCTAGAGTCCGGCAGCGCTCTGCAGCTGGCTGACGCGGTCGAGACGCTCCCACGTGAAGTCGGGAAGCTCGCGGCCGAAGTGACCGTAGGCGGCCGTCTGCTGGTAGATGGGGCGCAGCAGATCGAGTTCGCGGACGATGGCACCGGGGCGGAGGTCGAAGACCTCGCGGATGGCGTCGACGATGGTCGCCTCGGGCACCTTGGCCGTGCCGAACGACTCGACGTAGAGGCCGACGGGCGCTGCCTTGCCGATGGCGTAGGCCACCTGGACCTCGAGCTTGTCGGCGAAGCCCGCGGCAACCGCGTTCTTGGCGACCCAGCGCAGCGCGTAGGCAGCCGAACGGTCGACCTTCGACGGGTCTTTGCCGCTGAAAGCGCCGCCGCCGTGACGTGCGGCGCCGCCGTAGGTGTCGATGATGATCTTGCGGCCGGTCAGCCCCGCGTCACCCTTGGGCCCGCCGACCACGAAACGGCCGGTCGGGTTGATGAGGAACTGTACGTTGCTGGTGTCGAGGTCAATCGTGTCGAGCACGGGGCGGATGACGTGACGCTCGACCTCGGCGCGCAGCTGGGCCGTCGAGACGGCCTCGGTGTGCTGGGTGGAGAGGACGATGGTCTCGACCGTGCGCGGGATGATGCCCTCGTAGCCGATCGTGACCTGGGTCTTGCCGTCGGGCCGGAGGTAGGCGAGCTCGCCCGACTTGCGCACGGCCGCGAGGCGCTCGGCGAGGCGGTGAGCGATCCAGCTCGGCAAAGGCATGTACTGCGGCGTCTCGGTGGTGGCGAAGCCGAACATGATGCCCTGGTCGCCGGCGCCCTGCTGGTCCAGCGCATCGGAAGACGACTGCTCCCGGCTCTCGAACGCGTCGTCGACACCCTGGGCGATATCGGCGGACTGCTGGCCGATCGACACGGAGACGCCGCAGGAGGCGCCGTCGAAGCCGGCCTCGGACGAGTCGTAGCCGATGGAGGTGACGAGCTCGCGCACGATGGCGGGGATCTCGACGTAGGCATCGGTCGTGACCTCGCCCGCGACATGGACGAGGCCCGTCGTGACGAGCGTCTCGACGGCGACACGCGAGCGCGGGTCTTCGGTCAGGAGGGCATCGAGGATGGCATCGGAGATCTGGTCGCAGACCTTGTCGGGGTGCCCCTCGGTAACCGATTCCGACGAGAAGAGACGCAGTTGTGTCATGCAGGTGCCTTACCTTGAATGCCCGTGCGAACCAGCACGGATGAGTGATCGGTGTGAGTGGATGCCCGCCTCACGGTGCTCATAACTATATCCGGGGCATCCGACAGGCCCCGGGTGGTTACGCGTCTGTGAAGAACTTCACGGCATCTCACCTGGGGAGAACGATCTGCCACGGAAAAAAGTCCCGGAACAGCGACCGAGCGCACAGAAAAGGCCGCCACCCGAAGGTGACGGCCGAACCTGGTGGAGAGTTCACGCACGTGAACCCGCCGAGCGGATCGCGCTTAGGAAGCGGGAACGATCGGCTTGAGAACCAGCTTGTCCTCGTTGATCTCGTGCATCGCGACCGACAGCGGCTTGTCTTCGACGTTGGAGTCGACGAGCGGCCCCACGTTGTCGAACAGGCTGCCTTCGTGCAGGTCGGAGTAGTAGTCGTTGATCTGGCGCGCGCGCTTCGACGCGAAGATGACGAGGGCGTACTTCGAGTCGACCTTCGAGAGCAGGTCGTCGATGGGCGGGTCGATGATTCCGGTGAGCTTGTCAGCCATGGTCACACTCCTCGTGTGGGTATTGATGGAAAGTCTGCTGGGGATGATGTTCCGGTCTCACGATGCGAAGCATCGACCCGATTAACGGGATGACCCGGAATTCCCGCGAGTCTTGATCAAGTCTACGACTTCTTCCGCCGCTTCGGCGACCGTGTTGTTGACGACCTTCACATCGAACTCGTTCTGCGCGGCCAATTCGATCTTGGCCGTGGCCAGTCGTCGCTCGCGCTCTTCCTCGCCCTCGGTGCCGCGGCCGACGAGCCGGCGCACCAGCTCGTCCCAGCTGGGCGGCAACAGGAACACCAGCGTGGCGTCGGGCATGGCCTGACGCACCTGGCGGGCACCCTGCAGGTCGATCTCGAGGAGGACGCTCTCACCGCGGCGCAGCGCCGCTTCGATGGGCGCTCGCGGCGTGCCGTAGCGGTACGCGTTGTGCACGGTCGCATATTCGAGCAGCTCGCCCTCGACGATCATGCGGTCGAACTCGGTGTCGTCGACAAAGTAGTAGTTGACACCCTCGACCTCGCCCGGGCGGGGCTGGCGCGTCGTCGCCGACACCGACAGCTGCACCTCGGGGTGGTGCTCGCGGATGTAGTTCGCCACCGTGCCCTTGCCGACGGCCGTCGGCCCGGCCAGCACGATCAAGCGGCTGCGCTTGCGCGAACGGTTGGTCGCCTCACGTTCGATGAGGAAGTTGCGCAGCCGCACCCGCTGCTTTTGACCGAGGCCGCCCACGCGCTTGGCGGGCGAGATGCCGAGGTCTTCGAGGATCTTCGCGAGCTTCGTCGCGCCGATGGCGGGCACGCTGAGCAAGAAGTCCGTGACCCGGAGACGTCCCTCCACGCCCTCCGGATCTGCGATGGCCCGGTCCAGAATCTGGAGGGCCGAAACCTGTCCGTCGGCGATTCGTGCCTTGACCGTGGCACGAGCGCGTCGGGCGGCGACAGCAGCACGAGACGCCGCAACGCGGTCGACCTCGGGCGGGCGCCGGGGGGAAGTTTCAGGCAATGTTGCTTCTCACATCCTTTGCTTGGTTCTTGATCGCGGCGGCGATACCGGTGGGGCCGGCGTCGAGCACACTCCGCGACTGGGCGACGATGACACCGGGGCTCATGGGCCCGAAGATGTCGGCCGACTGAGATACGGCCGCGCCTTGATGCCCGAAACCGGGCGCTAATACAGGTAACACGGGAGAGGGGCGGAAGTCGAGTTGGAACTCGGCGAGCCGCAGAGTTGCACCTATGACCACGCCGACCGAGCCGAGCTTGGTCTCCCCCGCCGCGGCGTTCGAGGCGACGATGTCGTCGACGATGGCGCGGGCGACACGACGCGGTGCCCCGCCATCCGAGGTGCCGTTCGAATCCTCGGCAGCCGAGGCTGCGTGCGTGTCGACGAAGGCGCGCTGGATGTCGCGACCCTCGGGGTTGCTCGTCGCCGCAAGCACGAACACACCCTTGCCGTGCTCGCGCGCCAACCGGATGGGGGCATCGAGCGACCCGACGCCCTGGTAGGCGACGAGCGTGACGGCATCCGCTTCGAGGGGCGAACCGGGACGGAGCCAGGTCTCACCGTAAGCTTCGACGCTCGTGCCGACGTCGCCGCGCTTGGCATCGGCGATGACGAGGAGTCCGGCCGCGCGCGCAGCCGCAATGACTTCTTCGAGCGCCGCATAGCCGCGCGAGCCGTGGCGCTCGAAGAACGCCACCTGCGGTTTGACGATGCCCGCCTGCCCCGCGCTGGCTTCGACGACCCGCAGGCCGAACTCGCGCAGTCCGGCGGCGTCGTCAGAGAGCCCCCACGCCGACAGGAGGTACGGGTGAGGGTCGATACCTACCGAGAGCCGCCCGAAGCGCCCGAAGGCGTCGTTCAGGCGGTCTCCGAAGGTGGGTGTGCCGGCCCCCGTCATGCCTGCGAGACGCTGCCGGCCGAAGCCGAAGCCGAAGCCGAAGCCGAAGCGAGCTCAGCGGCACGCGCGGCGCGGTCTGCCCGGTCCTGCGCGTACTCCTGCAGCGAGCGGACGTCGAAACCGGTGCGGATGGCCTCGAGCGAAGCCACGGCGGCGGTCAGCTCGGCGATCGTCGTGAACAGGGGCTTGTCCTCGGCCACGGCGGCCGCGCGGATCTCGTAGCCGTCGGCGCGAGCCGAGCGACCGGACGGCGTGTTGATCACGACATCCACCTCGTTGCGGTTGATGAGATCGACGATGGACGGCTCGCCCACCGATGCCTCGTTGCCCTCGGAGAATTTGCGCACCGTGCGGGCCGTGATGCCGTTGCGGTTGAGAACCTCGGCTGTACCCTCGGTGGCGAGGATCTCGAAGCCCAGCTCTTTCAGGCGCAGGATCGGCAGCACGATCGAGCGCTTGTCGCGGTCCGAGACAGAGACGAAGACGGTTCCGCCGAGCGGCATTCCGCCGTAGGCAGCGGCCTGGCTCTTGGCGAACGCCCGCGGGAAGTCGCGGTCGATGCCCATGACCTCGCCGGTCGAGCGCATCTCGGGCCCGAGCACGGAGTCGACGATGTCGCCCGCCTTGGTGCGGAAGCGCTTGAAGGGCAGCACGGCCTCCTTGACGGCGACGGGCGAGTCCATGGGAACGCGCGAACCGTCGATGGGGGGCAGCAGCCCCGAGTCGACGAGCGAGCGCACGGTCGAGCCGACCATGATGAGCGACGCCGCCTTGGCCAGCGGGATGCCGAGCGCCTTCGACACGAACGGCACCGTGCGGGACGCCCGAGGGTTGGCCTCGAGCACGTAGAGCACACCCGCGCCGATCGCGAACTGCACGTTGAGCAGGCCGCGCACGCCGACGCCCTCGGCGATGGCGCGCGTCGCCTCACGAACCTGGTCGATCTGCGAGCGGCCGAGCGTGACGGGAGGCAGGGTGCACGAGGAGTCACCCGAGTGGATGCCGGCCTCTTCGATGTGCTCCATGACGCCGCCGATGTAGAGCTCTTCGCCGTCGTACAGCGCGTCGACGTCGATCTCGATGGCGTCGTCGAGGAACCGGTCGACGAGCAGCGGGTGCTGCGGGCCGATGATGCCCTGGTCGGCCATGCGGTCGAAGTAGTCGACGAGCGAGGCCGTGTCGTAGACGATCTCCATGCCGCGACCGCCGAGCACGAAGCTGGGGCGCACGAGCACGGGGTAGCCGATCTCTTCGGCCACGGTGACGGCTCCGGTGACCTCGGTGGCGGTGCCGTTGCGGGGCGACAGGATGCCCGCGGCGTCGAGGATGGCGGAGAAGGCACCGCGCTCTTCGGCCAGGTCGATGGCCTCGGGCGTCGTGCCGAGGATCGGGATGCCGGCGGCCTTGAGCCCGGCGGCGAGTCCGAGGGCGGTCTGCCCGCCGAGCTGCACGACCACGCCGACGAGCTCGCCGGACTGGCTTTCGGCGTGCACGATCTCGAGCACGTCTTCGAGCGTCAGCGGCTCGAAATACAACCGGTCGCTCGTGTCGTAGTCGGTGGAGACCGTCTCGGGGTTGCAGTTGATCATGATGGTCTCGTAGCCGGCGTCGCGCAGGGCGAACGAGGCGTGCACGCACGAGTAGTCGAACTCGATGCCCTGGCCGATGCGGTTGGGGCCGGAACCCAGGATGACGACCTTGCGGCGGTCGCTCGCGATGACCTCGGTCTCCTGGTCGTAGCTCGAGTAGTGGTAGGGCGTGAGCGCCGGGAACTCGCCCGCGCAGGTGTCGACCGTCTTGAAAACGGGGCGGACGCCGAGGATGTGTCGAACCTCGCGCACCTCGGTCTCACCGAAGCCGCGCAGCTGACCGATCTGGGCGTCGGAGAAACCGTGGTTCTTGGCGACCGTGAGCACCTCGGAGTCGAGCACATCGGCGGTGCGCACGAAGTCGGCGACCTCATTGATGAGCACGATCTGGTCGATGAACCAGGGGTCGATCTTGGTGGCTTCGAAGACCTGCTCGGCCGTCGCGCCGGCCCGCAGGGCCTGCTGCACGACGACGATGCGGCCGTCGGTGGGGACCTTGCTGATCTCGAGCAGCTCGTCGACCGAGCGCGTCTCTTCACCCCAATGGAAGCTGGAGCCGCGCTTCTCGAGCGAGCGCAGCGCCTTCTGCAGGGCTGTGGCGTAGTTGCGGCCGATGGCCATGGCCTCGCCGACGGACTTCATGGTGGTCGTCAGCGTCGGATCGGCGGCCGGGAACTTCTCGAACGCGAAGCGAGGAACCTTGACGACCACGTAGTCGAGCGTGGGCTCGAAGCTCGCGGGCGTGACCTTGGTGATGTCGTTGGGGATCTCGTCGAGACGGTAGCCAATGGCGAGCTTCGCGGCGATCTTCGCGATCGGGAAGCCCGTGGCCTTCGAGGCGAGGGCGCTCGACCGGGAGACGCGCGGGTTCATCTCGATGACGATGATGCGGCCGTTGGCGGGGTCGATGGCGAACTGGATGTTGCAGCCACCCGTGTCGACGCCCACGGCGCGGATGATGTCGATGCCGATGTCGCGCAGGCGCTGGTATTCGCGGTCGGTCAGCGTGAGGGCCGGCGCGACCGTGATCGAGTCGCCCGTGTGCACGCCGACGGGGTCGACGTTCTCGATGGAGCAGACGACGACCGTGTTGTCGGCCGTGTCACGCATGAGCTCGAGCTCGTATTCCTTCCAGCCGAGGATCGACTCCTCGAGCAGCACCTCGCTGGTGGGGCTCGAGTGGATGCCGTCGCCCACGATGCGCACGAGTTCGGCCTCGGTGTAGGCGAAGCCCGAGCCGAGACCACCCATGGTGAAGGAGGGTCGCACGACGAGGGGGTAGCCCAGGTCCTTCGCGAACTCCTTGGCGTCTTCCACGGTGCGGGCGATGTGGCTGCGCGCGACATCCGCACCCGCTTCGATCACGAGGTCCTTGAAGAGCTGGCGGTCCTCACCCTTTTGGATGGCTTCGACCTTGGCGCCGATGAGTTCGACGTCGTACTTGGCGAGCGTGCCGGCGTCGTGCAGGGCGATGGCCGCATTGAGGGCAGTCTGACCACCGAGCGTCGGGAGCACGGCATCCGGGCGCTCTTTCTGGATGATGGTCTCGATGACCTCGGGCGTGATGGGCTCGATGTAGGTCGCATCGGCGAAGTCGGGGTCGGTCATGATGGTGGCCGGGTTCGAGTTGACGAGGATGACGCGCACGCCCTCTTCGCGCAACACGCGGCAGGCCTGCGTGCCCGAGTAGTCGAATTCTGCGGCCTGGCCGATCACGATCGGGCCGGAGCCGATGACGAGAACGCTCTTGATATCGTCGCGCTTGGGCATTAGTTGTTGTCTCCTGAGGTGGCGTCTGTGCTCGCGTCGGTGGTGGCGTCGGCCTTCAAACGAATGACCATGTCGCGGAAGCGGTCGAAGAGGTAGTTCGCATCGTGCGGTCCTGCGGCCGCTTCGGGGTGGTACTGCACCGAGAAGGCGGGGATGTCGAGGCACTGCAGACCCTCGACCACGTTGTCGTTGAGGCCATAGTGGCTGACCTCGACGCGGCCGAAGCCCTGCGAGGACTCGTGCACGCCCTCGATGGGCGCGTCGACCGCGAAGCCGTGGTTCTGCGAGGTGATCTCGACGCGGCCGGTGGACTTGTCGAGCACGGGCTGGTTGATGCCGCGGTGGCCGAAGGGCAGCTTGTAGGTGCCGAAGCCCAGGGCGCGGCCGAGCAGCTGGTTGCCGAAGCAGATGCCGAAGTAGGGCGTGCCGTCGCGCAGCACGTCGCGCAGGAGTTCGACGTGGTGGTCGCTCGCGGCCGGGTCGCCCGGGCCGTTGGAGTAGAAGAGCGCATCGGGTTTGAGGGAGCGCACGTGATCGGCGCTCACGTTCTGCGGCAGCACGACCACGTCGAAGCCGCGCTCCGAGAGATAGGTCAGGGTGCTCTTCTTCACGCCGAGGTCGAGCACGGCGACCCGGCCCACGCGTTCGCCGGTCGCGGCGATCTCGTAGGGGTGCTGCGTCGACACCTCGGCCGAGAGGTTGAGGCCGCGCATGTCGCGACCCTCGCGCACCAGCTCGAGCTGCGTGCCGTCCGAGAGGTCGGCGTCGGCGCCCGAGAAGACGCCGGCCTTCATGGCGCCGGCCGAGCGGATGTGGCGCGTGATGGCGCGCGTGTCGACGCCCGCGATGCCCACGACGCCGTCCTTCTCGAGCTGCGCGTCGAGCGTGCCCTCTGAACGGTGGTTGGACACGATGCGGGAGGGGTCGCGCACGACGTAGCCGGCGACCCAGATGCGTGCCGACTCTTCGTCCTCGGCGTTGACGCCCGTGTTGCCGATGTGCGGCGCGGTCATGAGCACGATCTGCCCGGCGTAGGACGGGTCGGTCAGCGTCTCCTGGTAGCCGGTCATACCGGTCTGGAAGACGATCTCGCCGAGGGTCTGGCCGGTGGCGCCGAAGGCCTGGCCGGTGAAGCGCGTGCCGTCTTCGAGGACGAGCACCGCCTTCGCCTTGCTGCGGAACGGGGATGAGGTCATGTCAGTTCTCCTTCGTGCTGGGAGCGGCGGGGGCCGTTCCAGCGGTACCGAGGCGTCGGATGGCTTCGAGCACTTCGGTTTGTCGGGGGGATTCGATCAGCCGGAGATAGCTCTCGGCGAAGTCGGGGGTGGGGATGCCGGTCGACCAGCGCACGCGGATGAGCCCGTCGGACTCGACCACGCGGTCGATGGTCCAGGTGGCCGTCGATGCGTCGGCGATCCGGCCGGCGGGGATGAACACGGGGTGCTCCCCCGGGATCTGCACCAGCAGACCCTCAGTCGCGACGATGAGCTCGGCTCGGGCGCGGAACCCGAGGCCGGGTAACGCCAGCCGCTCGAGGGGTTGGCCGGCGCGCGACGTGGCGACGTAGAAGACGTCGGCGGTGAGGATGGGATGCAGCGACTCGGGTGCGGCGGGCAGGGCCGGGATCGCGGCATCCCTGCGTCGTCGCCCGCGCCACGCCCACACCATGGCGCCGAGCAGCAGCGCCAGGAATGCGACGACGAAGATGCCGGGGATGAGGCGGCTATCCACGGGCGCCTCCCCCGGCTGCGTCGGCGGCTCCGGCTGCCTCGGCGGCTCCGGCGGCCCGGAACGCCCGTGCCTTTTCAGCCACGACGGCCGAATCGAGCACGCGTCCATCGGTGACCGTGGCATAACCGTCATGGAAGGTGTGCAGCACGCGCCCCGGCAGGTCGATACCCGCGTAGGGTGTGTTGCTCGACTTGCCCGCGAGGTCGTCGGTGCCGAATGCGCGGCGGGCCGACGTGTCGTAGAGCGCGAGGTTGGCCGGGGCTCCGACGGCGATGCCGCGGTCGTAGCCGCCGATGCGGCCGATGTGAGCGGGCGTCTGCGACAGGATGCGTGCGACATCCGCCCAGCCGATCAGGCCCGTCTCGACCATGGCCTCGTGTACGACGGAGAGCGCGGACTCGAGGCCCACCATGCCGTTGGCCGCGGCATCCCACTCGCAGTCCTTCGCCTCGACGGGGTGCGGCGCGTGGTCGGTGGCGACGATGTCGATGGTGCCGTCGGCCAGAGCCTGGCGCAGCGCCTCGACGTCTTCGCGCCGACGCAGGGGCGGGTTGACCTTGAAACGCGAGTCGTAGTCACGAACCAGGTCTTCGGTGAGCAGCAGGTGGTGGGGCGTGACCTCGGCCGTGACGGGGATGCCGCGAGCCTTCGCCCAGCGGATGACGTCGACCGAACCGGCCGTCGACACGTGGCAGACGTGCAGGCGCGAGCCCACGTGTTCGGCCAGCAGCACGTCGCGCGCGATGATCGATTCTTCGGCGACCGCGGGCCAGCCGGCGAGCCCGAGCTCGCCCGAGAGCGCACCCTCGTTCATCTGGGCGCCCTCGGTGAGGCGCGGCTCTTGCGCGTGCTGGGCGATGACGCCGTCGAACGCCTTGACGTATTCGAGGGCGCGCCGCATGAGCAGCGGGTCGGAGACGCAGAACCCGTCGTCGGAGAAGACGCGCACTGACGCGCGTGAGGAGGCCATGGCGCCCAGCTCGGCCAGGCGCTCGCCCTTCAGGCCCACCGTGACGGCGCCGATGGGCTGCACGCGCGCGAATCCCGAATCGAGGCCCAGGCTCAGCTCTTGTTCCACGACGCCGGCCGTGTCGGCAACGGGCGAGGTGTTGGCCATGGCGAAGACGGTCGTGAACCCGCCGGCCGCAGCAGCGCGCGTGCCCGTTAGAACGGTTTCGGATTGCTCGTAGCCGGGCTCGCGCAGATGCGTGTGCAGGTCGACGAGCCCGGGCAGAGCGAGCAACCCGTCGGCGTCGATACGCGTCGCTCCGGCCGGGGCGCTGAGACCCGAACCGAGCTCACGAATCACACCATCGGCGATCAGGATGTCGGAGCGCGAACCATCCGCGAGCGTTGCGCCTTCGATCAGGGAGACATCGGTCATCCGGCTCATGATCCTTCCTCCGTGTTACCCGAGAGCAGTAGGTAGAGCGCCGCCATTCGCACGGAGACGCCGTTCGAGACCTGTTCGCGCACCGTGGACATCGCCGAATCGGCGGCGCGAGACGAGATCTCGAGGCCTCGGTTCATCGGGCCGGGGTGCATCACAATGCTATCCGGCCCGAGACGCGCGAGACGCTCATCGTCGAGGCCCCAGCGGCGGGAGTATTCGCGCGGGTTGGGGAAGAACGCGTCGCGCATGCGTTCGGTCTGGATGCGGAGCATCATGACGACATCGGGTCGGCCCTCGTCGATGGCCACGTCGAGGTCGTAGAGGATGCGGGCAGGCCAGGCCGCGAGGTCGACGGGCAGCAGAGTCGGCGGGGCCACCAACGTGACCTCGGCGCCGAGGGTGTCGAGCAGCCACACGTTCGAGCGGGCCACGCGCGAGTGCAGGATGTCGCCGACGATCGTGACCTTCACGCCGTCGAGCCCGGCGCCGCGCGATACCCCCGCGCGCAGGCGGCGGCGGATCGTGAAGGCATCGAGCAGGGCCTGCGTCGGGTGCTCGTGCGTGCCGTCACCGGCGTTCAGAACGCCCGCGTCGATCCATCCGCTGTTGGCGAGAGTGCGCGGTGCACCCGAGGCGCCGTGGCGGATCACGACGGCGTCGGCGCCGATGGCCTGCAGCGTCTGGGCGGTGTCCTTCAGGCTCTCGCCCTTCGACACGCTCGAACCCTTGGCGCTGAAGTTGATGACGTCGGCCGAGAGGCGCTTGGCGGCCGCCTCGAACGAGATGCGCGTGCGCGTCGAGTCCTCGAAGAAGAGGTTGACGACCGTCTTGCCGCGCAGCGTGGGCAGCTTCTTGACCTCGCGCAGCTGCGTGTCGGCCATGTCTTCGGCGATGTCGAGCAGGCGGATGGCGGCGCCGCGATCGAGATCGCGGGTCGAGAGCAGGTGCCTCATGCGTCGGCCCCCTCGATCGACACGTATTCGTCGCCGTCGAGCTCGGTGAGCCGCACGTTGATGCGCTCGTCGAGGGCGCTCGGCAGGTTCTTGCCCACGAAGTCGGGCCGGATGGGCAGCTCGCGGTGGCCGCGGTCGATCAGCGCGGCGAGGCGCACAACGCGTGGCCGGCCGTAATCGCCGAGGGCGTCGAGCGCCGCGCGAATGGTGCGGCCCGAGAAGAGGACGTCGTCGACGAGGACGACGGTCTTGCCGTCCACTCCCCCGGCGGGGATGCGGCTGGGCTGCGGGTTTCGCGTGGGATGCCGGCCGAGGTCGTCGCGGTAGAGCGTGACGTCGAGGGCTCCGAATGGGATGTCCTGGCCCGAGATCTGGCTCACGAGCCCGGCGACGCGCTCGGCGAGGAGGACGCCGCGGGTGGGAATGCCGAGAATGACGAGATCGTCTGCGCCGCGGTTGGACTCGAGGATCTCGTGTGAGATGCGAGTCAACGCCCGGGCGATGTCAGCCTGGTGAAGCACGGTTCGCGCGCTCATTCAGACTCCCTTCTCCGCCTCTCTGGACGGTGTTAAAGGTTGCCGATAGTGAGACTCAGCCTAGCAGGATCACGCCTCGTACAACTCGAGCGGCAGGCCATCCGGGTCAAAGAAGAAGAGCATCTTGCGGCTCGTGTGCGGGTCGATGCGCACCTCTTCGACGCGCACCTGCTGCTCGACGAGTTCGGCGCGGCAGGCCTCGACGTCGTCGACCGCGAACGCGAGGTGGCGCAGGCCCTGGGCTTCGGGGCTCGGACGCACCGGGGCGTTCGGGAACGAGAACAGCTCGATGAGGTACTCGCCGTTCAGGGCGAGGTCGCCCATCCAGCTGTCGCGCTCGGCGCGATACACCTCGGTGAGGAGTTCGCAGCCGAGCACGCGCTGATACCAGGCTTTCGAGACCTCGTAGTCGCTCGCGATGATCGCGATGTGGTGGACGCGTTTGAGTTTCATGAGCGCCTCAGTGTCATGCGGACGTGATCTAACGGCCTAGATGGCGGCGTTCGACTGGGCGATCTTGGCCAGCAGGCCGTTGATGAACCCGGCCGAGTCGTCGGTCGACAGCGTCTTGGCCGCCTCGACGGCCTCATCGATGGCGACGGCGGTGGGAACCTCGTCATTGAAGAGGATCTCCCAGACGCCCATGCGCAGGATGGCGCGGTCGAGCGTGGGCATGCGCTGCAGAGTCCAGCCCTGCGCGTAGCTCTCGATCTGCTCGTCGATTTCATCGCGGTTGTCAATCACGCCGTCGACGATGTCGCGGGCGTAGAGCCAGGATGCTTCGCGCTGCGGCTCGCTGGCCGCGCGTTTGGCTTCTTCTTGCAGGGCGTCGGCGAAGTCCATCTCGCGCAGATCGGCGACATAGAGGATATCGATGGCCCGTTTGCGGGCCTTAGTGCGGGCGCTCACTAGTCGCTGACGCGACCCAGGTAGTCACCGGTTCGGGTGTCGACCTTGACCTTGGTGTTCTGCTCGACGAAGAGCGGCACCTGGATCTGGTAGCCGGTCTCGACGGTGGCGGGCTTGGTGCCGCCGGTCGAACGGTCGCCCTGCAGGCCGGGCTCGGTGTACGTGATCTCGAGCACGACGGAGGCGGGCAGGTCGACGTACAGCGGGTTGCCGTTGTTGAGCGCGATGGTGACCGTCTGGTTCTCGAGCAGGAAGTTGGCGGCATCGCCGACGACGGCTGCGGGAACGTTGATCTGGTCGTAGTCAGTCGCGTCCATGAAGACGTAGTTGTCGCCGTCGTTGTAGAGGTAGCTGTATTCGCGGCGGTCGACGTTCTCGATGTCGATCTTGGTGCCCGCGTTGTAGGTCTTGTCGACGACCTTGCCGGTCATGACGTTCTTCATCTTGGTGCGCACGAAGGCGCCGCCCTTGCCCGGCTTCACGTGCTGGAACTCGATGACGTTCCACAGCTGGCCGTCGATGTTCAGGACCACGCCGTTCTTGATGTCAGCGGTAGATGCCATGGGGTTTTGGTGTCCGTTCGTGAGGTGTGGAGGAGGCATCCGCGATGCCCGACGTTCGAGTTTAGCGGCAGACGGGTTTCGCGGCCAATGGAGCGCCGTCTAGCGCGTCAGCAGGTAGTGCAGGGCGAGGCGGTAGGAGCCGAAGCCGAAGCCCGCGATGACGCCCGTGGCCACGCCCGAGATGACGCTCGTGTGGCGGAAGCGTTCGCGCGCGTGGGGGTTCGAGATGTGCACCTCGACGAGCGGGATGTCGGCCGTGTGCAGCTGGGCCGCGGCATCTCGAAGCCCGTAGCTGTAGTGCGTGAACGCCGCGGGGTTGAGGATGACGGGGGTGCGCGTGTCGACGGCCTCGTGCAACCAGTGGATGAGCTCGGACTCGTCGTCGGTTTGGCGGAGGTCGATCGACACGGGAGTCGATGTGTCGGCGCCCCCGGTTGCGCCCGCCGCCCGTGCTGCGTCCTCAGTCAGCGCCGCGCGGAGCGACTCAAGGTCGGCCGAACCGTAGACGTCGGGTTCACGCGAGCCCAGGCGCCCGAGGTTGGGGCCGTTGAGAACCAGGATGCGGTCGGTCATGCCTGTCAGCGTAGCGCCGCTCACGACGCGATCTCTTGGTACGCGGCGAAGAGCAGCGAGGTGTCGGGGCTCGTGAGCACCGTCGGTTTGCCGATCTCGTCCAACACGATGAAGCGCAGCATGCCCGAGCGCACCTTCTTGTCCTTCTTCATGGTGGCGAGGAGGGTGGGCCAGCGACCGGCCGGGTATTCATGCGGGAGGGACAGCGAATCGAGGATGCGGCGGTGGCGGTCGACGGCCTCGTCGGAGAGGCGACCAGCCAAGCGCGAGAGCTCGGCGGCGAACATCATGCCGACGCCGACGGCCGCGCCGTGCCGCCACTGATAGCGCTCGGCGTGCTCGACGGCGTGGCCGAGGGTGTGGCCGTAGTTGAGTATTTCTCGGAGGCCGGCCTCGCGGAAGTCCTCGCCGACGACGCGCGCCTTCAGGCCGATGGCCAGCTCGATGACGCGACGAAACTCGGGAGTGGACGGATCGGTGGCGCGGTCGACATCCGCTTCGACGATGTCGAGGATCTCGGTCTCGGCGATGAAACCGGCCTTGACCACCTCGGCGAACCCGGCGAGGATCTCGTTCTTCGGCAGGCTGTCGAGCAGGTCGAGGTCGGCGAGGACGGCGGCGGGGGCGTAGAACGACCCGACCAGGTTCTTGCCCTCGTTGGTGTTGATGCCGGTCTTGCCGCCGATGGAGGCGTCGACCATGCCGAGTACGGTGGTGGGGATCTGGATGAGGCGCACGCCGCGCAGCCAGGTGGCGGCGACGAAGCCGGCGAGGTCGGTGACCGCTCCTCCCCCGAAGCCGATGACGGCGTCGGTGCGGGCGAAGTCGGCCTGGCCGAGGATCTGCCAGCAGAAGGCGGCCACCTCGACGCGTTTAGCGCCCTCGGCGTCGGGGACCTCGGCGAGCAGAACCTCGTAGTGTTCGCTGAGCTCGGCGCGCAACTTCTCGGCCTTCGCGCCGACCGTGGGAGTGTGCACGATGAGCACCTTGCGCACGGCGTCGCCGAGGTCGATGGGCAGGTCGCCCAGGATGGCGCGGCCGATGCGGATCGGGTACGGGGTCGTTCCCGGCACCTCGATCACGGTCGTGCCGGTGGTGGCAGTGGCGCCAGTTGTGCCAGATGTACCGGAGGCGCCGGTCGTGTCGGTGGTGCCTGTGGCGCCAGTTGCGCCGGAGGCGCCTCCCGTGCTGTCGGCCGTGCCGTTGTCGGTGCCGTTATCGGTGGTGCTCATGCTTTCTCCTTCGCCCAGGTGGCGATGCGATCGGCGATCTGCATGATCGGGCCGGTCGATGTGTCGAATGTGACGCTTGCGAGCGACTCGTAGATGTGGGCGCGTTCGTCGTAGATGCGTTGCCAGTTCTCGATGCCGTCGGCGAGCAGGGGCCGGGCGTCGGTCGTGATGCGGGCTGCGACGGCTTCGGCCGTCACGGTCAACAGGACGACGGGATGCTGGCGCAGATCGTTTTGGGTGTCCTCATCGAGGATGGCTCCCCCTCCGAGTGAGACGACCGCCTTCTCAGTCAGGGCCTGGCTTACGGCCTCGCGCTCCAGGCGGCGGAAGTACTCTTCGCCGTGCTCGCGGAAGATGTCCGTGATCGGGCCGTGCTGGGCCACGACGCGTTTGTCGGTGTCGACGAACGGAACGCCCAGCGTGCGGGCGACCCGACGTCCGACCTTCGTCTTGCCGCTTCCCATCGGCCCGATGAGCACGACCGGGAGCGGCGGATGCTCGGCCACGATCCCTACGCTCCGGCGCGGGTCTCAGCGCCGCTGTTGTTGTCGATGTCGCTGTCGTGGCCGGTGGCGACGTCAGTGCTGATGTCGTTGCCGTAGTCGTTATCGGTGCTCGGGGTCGTTCCCCAGTCGCTCGGCGGTGCGACGGTGGCGTCCTGTCCGGTGCGAAGTTCGGCGGGGATGGCGGCCAGGTAGGCCTTCAGATTGCGGCGCGTCTCCTCGATGGAGTCGCCACCGAACTTCTCGAGCACCGAGTTCGCGAGGACGAGCGCCACCATGGCCTCGGCCACGACACCCGCGGCGGGCACGGCGCACACGTCGGAACGCTGGTGGTGCGCGCCCGCTGCCTCGCCGGTTGCGACATCCACCGTGCGGAGCGAGTGCGGAACCGTGGCGATGGGCTTCATGCCGGCGCGCACGCGCAGAACGGTGCCGGTCGACATGCCGCCCTCGGTGCCACCCGCTTTATCGCTCGAGCGCAGGATCTCGTCGCCGATCTGGAACAGCTCGTCGTGGGCTTCGCTGCCGCGGCGCGTGGTGGTGAGGAAACCGTCGCCGATCTCGACGCCCTTGATGGCCTGGATGCCCATGAGCGCCTGGGCCAGCTGGCCGTCGAGGCGGCGGTCCCAGTGCACGTGCGAGCCCAGCCCGGGGGGAAGGTTGTAGGCGAGCACCTCGACGACACCGCCCAGCGTGTCACCCGTGTGCTTGGCGTCGTCGACCTCGGAAACCATGCGCGCGCTCGTGGCGGCGTCGAAGCAGCGCAGCGGGTCGGCGTCGAGCGCGTCGACATCGGACGGCTTCGGCAGAGCGGAGCCTTCGGGCACGCGAACGGGCCCGATCGAAAGCGTGTGGCTGACGAGCTCGATGCCGAGTTCGCCCAGGAAGGAGCGGGCGACGGCGCCCAGGGCGACGCGCGCGGCCGTTTCGCGGGCGCTGGCGCGCTCGAGGATGGGCCGGGCCTCGTCGAAACCGTACTTCTGCATGCCCACCAGGTCGGCGTGGCCGGGGCGCGGGCGCGTGAGCGGCGCGTTGCGGCCGCGAGATGTCTCGGTGGCCTCGACTTTTTCGGGGCTCATGACCTCGACCCATTTGGGCCATTCGGTGTTGCCGATGCGCAGGGCGATGGGGCTGCCGAGGCTTTCACCGTGGCGCACGCCGCCCGAGATGGTGAGCTGGTCCTCTTCGAACTTCATGCGCGAGCCGCGCCCGTAGCCGAGTTTGCGGCGGGCGAGATCGGCGCGGATGGAGTCGAGTGATACGGGAATCCCGGCAGGCAGACCCTCGATGATGGCAACGAGTTCTGGGCCATGGGACTCGCCTGCGGTGAGCCAACGAAGCATTGTTCCATCCTTCCACATCCGCTGGGCGTGCCCTCGCAGATGACGGCTCCGATGCGGCCCGTTCCCGTTGTCGCGGGCTCTCCCTACGTCGCGGGGCGCGAGATGCCGACGGCGGCGAACATCGCGCTGAGGATGGCGGCTTCGTCGGGCAGCACGGCGAGGGGATCGCCGAGCACGAAGATGCGCACCTGGACGAGGGCCTGGTGCACGAGCATGTCGAGCCCGCTGGCTGCGCGGCTGCCGTGCGCGGCCCACTGTTGTCCGAGCACACTCGGCCAGGGGTCGTAGGCGACGTCGAGCAGTGTCGAGCGGGCGATCAGCTCGTCGGGCAGTGGATGCTCGAGCGAGGCCGTGCCCGGAAGCGTCGAGATGACGGCATCCACATCCTCGAGGTCAGCCCAGCCTGTCGGGAGTTCGCGCACGCGGAGCGCCACACCGAGTTCGTCGGCGACGTCGTGGAGCGGCTCGGCTCGCTGCGCCGAGCGCGCGGCCACCGTGACGTCACGCGCGCCCAGTTGTGCCAGCGCGGCCAGTGCGGAGGCGGCGGTCGCGCCGGCGCCCAGGACGAGTCCGTGGCCGACGCTCGACGTTCCCGCGTCGCGCAGTGCGCCGACGATGCCCGCGACATCGGTGTTGAACCCGTGGATGCGGCGGTCGGGCGCGTCGTCGAGCAGCAACGTGTTGACGGCCCCCGTGACCTGCGCTGTGCGGTCGAGCGTGTCGGACAGCGTGAACGCCTGCTGCTTGAGGGGCATGGTGAGCGAGAGCCCGCGCCACTCGGACCCGAGGGCCGAGACGACATCGGCGAGCTGTGCGACCTCGACCTGGCGCCGGTCGTAGATCCAATCCAGGCCCAGCGCGCGATAGGCCGCGACGTGCAAATCGGGCGATTTCGAGTGCTCGATGGGCGATCCGAACACGGCGAGTCGGCGAGAGTCCGATGAGGCTCCCCCGGTCGCGGTGGCCGACGAGGCGACGCCGGCGTCGGCCGTCTCGCTACCCGCCATAGTCGGGGTTGTCCTTCATCCACTGCTGCCACTTGCGCACGCCGGCCTCGTGCTCTTCGAGCGTGTTCGAGAAGACGGTCTCGCCGGTTTCGAGGTTCCAGGTGACGAAGTACAGCCACGAGCCGTCGGCCGGGTGCACGGCCGCGTCGATGGCGATGTCGCCGGGGTTCGAGATCGGGCCGATGACCATGCCGGGGTGCACGTAGGTGTTGTACGGGTTGTTGGCGTCGGCCCGTTCGGCGTCGGTCGTCGTGACGAGGTGCGTGTTTCCGGTGCCGTATGCAACCGTCGCGTCGGACTGCAGCAGGCCGCTCGGCCAGAGCGCCGGGTCAGACCGGTTGAGGAACACGCGAGCGACCTTCGGGTAGTCGTCGCGCAGTCCGGCCTCGCGCTGCACGAGCGCCGCGAGCACGACGGTCTTCCAGCGGTTCTCGGGCGCGACCCCGGCCTTGTCCAGCGCCTCGTACATGCGGTCGACGAGGCGCTTGAGGATGTCGTGCGCCGGGGTGTTCGGTTCGAACTCGTAGGTCGCCGGGAACAGGAAACCTTCGAGCGTCTTCGCCTCGGCGGGAAGCCCGAACGAGGCCGTATCGGCCGCGGCAGCGTTGAGGTCGTCGACGGAGACGCCGGTGCCCGACGAGATGAGGTCGAACGCATCCTTCATGGCGGTGCCCTCGGGGATGACGAAACCGTTCGCCTGCTTCGACGCCGGGTCTTGCAGGGCATCCAGTGCTGCTTGCGCGCTCATCTTCTTGGCCAGGGCATAGGTGCCGGGCTGGAACACGGGCGCGTCGGCCTGGGCCAGCAGAAGCTGGTAGAACGCGTCCTGGGATGCGATGACGCCCTCGTCTTTGAGTGTCTTCGCGATGTCAGAGCCGTTGTCGCCCGAGATGATGGTGACGAGGACTTCGCCGCTACCGGACCCTTCGTAGTCGTCGGGCTCGTTCGTGGCGAAGATCGAGGTAATGCCGGGCACGATGGCGTTCCAGGCGTAGACGCCTCCACCGACGATGAGGGCGAGCACGACCACGATGACGATGCCGGCGATGAGACCTTTGCGGCTCTTCTTCTCGTGCTGGTCGTATTCGAGGTGCGTCGAGCGACGGCGATCCGAGCGCGAGGAGGTCGAGGCAGCGGAGCCGGCGGCGGCCGGCTCGTCGCCCGGTGTGGTGTCGACCGCGCCGGTGATGACGCGCAACCACTCGGCGTCGGAGGGGTCGTGACGCTTGGTGGTGTCTGAAGAGTCATTGGCGGCGCCATCCGCGGAGACATCCCCTGCGCGATCCGCCTTCTGGTCGGAGGATGCGGCCGACGAGGCGTCTTTGCCTGCGGTCCGGTCGGGTCGGCCAGCGCTCGTCTCGGAAGCGGGCCGTCCCGAGGCCTCCGCGTCGCGCGGCGTTACGCTCGGCATCGAGCCGTGCGTCGCGGCCCGGCGCGCTGAAACGGGTGATGCCTGCTCGGCGGCGGCGGCTTCCGCATCGGCCTCGGCTCGCGCCCGGCGATCTTCGGCCTGAGCGCGGCGGGATCGTTCCTCACGCTGCAGGCGCTCGTCGGAGCTCTGGCGCTGCGTTCGCCCACCGTCGTTCGGAGCGGCCGCTTGCTTCTCTGATACGCGCGCCCGAACGGCTTCATTCTCGCGCCCGGACCGCGCGCGGATTTCTGCTGCAGCCTCGGCGCGCGCCGCTTCGTCGCGACGGCGTCGTTCCGCATCATTCGAACGGTCGGTGTCAGCCGATGTCTCGCGTTCGGCCTCGGCCCGCTCGGCTGCCTCACGGCGTTCGCGCCGAGACAGCTCGCGTTTCGATCCCGCGGCGCCCGAGGGGGAAGCGCTGTCGGAATTACCGAAGATGTGATGGAACGGGTCTTGAGAGTCGGGTTTCTCAGCCACGAATGGGGGGTCCTTCGTTCGGGGCGACGATCACGCCGGGCGGCGTGCCACCACCGCGCTCAGCGTCGAGGGCGTGTTGCAAAATGATGACCGCTGCGACTTGATCGACAATCTTACGGCTCGACTTCTGGCTCTTTCCTGAAACCCGGAGCGCCGAGTGCGCGGACACCGTCGAGAGGCGCTCGTCGACCAGCCGAACCGGCCGCGGGCTTGCCGCGGCGAGTCGGGCGGCGAACTCGAGTGCGTCGGCCGTGGACGCCGTGTGGGTGCCCGAGAGCGACAGTGGTAGTCCGACGACGAGTTCGAGGGCATCCGCCTCGTCGGCGATGGCCATGATGCGCTGTATGTCGGAACCGCCGTCACCCGCACGAGCCACCGTTTCGACGGGCGTCGCGAGCATGGCGAATCTGTCGCTCTGGGCGACCCCGATGCGCACTTTGCCCACATCGACGCCGATGCGGATGCCCTGCCGAACCTCGGTCATTCGCTAACGAGCCACCTGGTCGGTGATGGCGGTGAGCGCTGCGTCGATGGCCGATACGTCGGACCCGCCACCCTGTGCCAGATCGTCCTTGCCGCCACCGCCGCCGCCGAGAACCTGAGCCGCGGTCTTAGCGAGCACGCCGGCCTTGATCCCGGCGTCGCGCGCGGCTTGGTTGGTGGCGACGATCACCACGGGACGCCCGTTGACGTCGCCCGCGATGGCCGCGAGGGCCGCATCGCTGCCGAGACGCTCACGCACACTCGTGGCCAGCTGGCGGAGGTCGTCTTGCGAACCGACCGCGCCGGCGTTCTGAGCTACGACGAGGGTCTGACCGATGCGTGCCGCCGACTCGACGAGCTGCGGCACGCGCTGGCTGAGCGCCTGCGATTCGAAGGCCTGGATCTTCTTCTCGGCCTGCTTGAGGTTGGCGACGAGTTCGGCGATCTTGTCGGGGAGCTGCTCGCGGGGCGTCTTGAGCGATGACGTGAGCTCGTTGACGAGTGCACGCTCGGCAGCCAGGTCGCGGAACGCTTCCAGGCCGACGAGGGACTCGACGCGACGGTTGGTGGAACCCACCGACGACTCGCTGACGAGGCTGATCAAACCGATCTCGGAGCTTCGCTCGACGTGGGTTCCCGCGCACAATTCGCGCGACCAGGGCCCGCCGATGTCGACGACGCGAACGACGTCGCCGTATTTCTCGCCGAACAGAGCCATGGCGCCGAGGGATTTCGCCTCGTCGATGGGCAACTCTCGCGTGACGACCTCGAGGTTGTCGCGCACGGCGTTGTTCGAGATCTCTTCGATCTCGCTGCGGGTCTCGGGCGAGAGCGCCTGGTTCCACGAGAAGTCGAGTCGCAGGTAACCGGCCTTGTTGTATGAGCCCGACTGGTGGGCGTTGGGGCCGAGGACCTGACGCAGAGCGGCGTGGATGAGGTGGGTGCCCGAGTGCGCCTGTCGTGCGCCGCGGCGGTAGTTCGGGTCGACGACGCTCGTGGCGACATCGTCGACACCGACCTCGCCGAACGTGACCTGCACCTTGTGGCTGATGAGCCCCTTGATTGGCTTCTGCACGTCGAGCACCTCGAGTTCGAACCCGGCGCCCACGATGAGGCCCTGGTCGGCGTCCTGGCCGCCCGACTCGGCGTACAGCGACGTCTCGGCGAGGATGACCTCGGCGATGTCACCGGCTTGGGCCTTCTGCACGGATTCGCCGTCGACGATGAGCCCGAGTACGCGCGACTCGGTCTGCAGTTCGGTGTAACCCGTGAACGTCGTCTCGCCGTGAGCGCGGAAGGCGCCATAGACGGAGAGGTCGGCCAGAGCCGTCTTCTTCGACTTGGCGTCGGCTTTCGCGCGCTGACGCTGCTCGCTCATCAGGCTGTCGAACGACGTACGGTCGACCGTGAAGCCCGCTTCCTGAGCGATCTCGAGCGTGAGGTCGATGGGGAAACCGTAGGTGTCGTGCAGCAGGAAGGCGGTATTGCCGGGCAGCGTCTGCGCGCCCGTCTGCTTTGTTTTGTCGACGGCCAAGTCGAGGATGGTCGTGCCGCTGGCGAGCGTGCGGAGGAACGTCTCCTCTTCGCCGTAGGCGACCTGCGAGATGCGCGAGAAGTCGGTGTCGACCTCGGGGTAGGCGGCCATCATGGCCTGACGCGACGCGTCGAACAGCTCGGGGAACGTCGCGGTGTCGACGCCCAGCAGGCGCATGGCGCGCACCGTGCGCCGCATGAGGCGGCGGAGGATGTAACCGCGGCCCTCGTTCGACGGCGTCACTCCATCGCTCATGAGCATGAGCGACGAGCGCACGTGATCGGCGATGACGCGCATGCGGATGTCGTCGCCGTGGTCGGCGCCATAGCGACGGCCGCTCAGATCGGCGGCGCGATCGAGAACCGGGCGGACCTGGTCGATCTCGTACATGTTCTCGACGCCCTGCTTGAGGAAAGCGACGCGCTCGAGACCCATGCCGGTGTCGATGTTCTTCTTGGGCAGCTCGCTGACGATGCGGAAGTCTGTCTTGCTCTGCACGTTGTCGACGAGGTACTGCATGAACACGAGGTTCCAGATCTCGACGTACCGGTCGTCATCCGTTGCCGGGCCACCGTCGCGGCCGTAAGCGGGGCCGCGGTCGAAGAAGATCTCGGAGCAGGGCCCGGCGGGGCCGGCTTGACCCGTCGACCAATAGTTGGTGTCGGCGCCGAGGCGCTGGATGCGCTCGTCGGGCAAACCGGCGATCTTCTTCCACAGCGAGATCGCTTCGTCGTCGTCTTTGTAGACCGTGACCCACAGGTCTTTGGGGTCGAAGCCGTAGCCGCCGTCGGACTCGGACGACGTGAGCAGCTCCCACGCGTAGCCGATGGCGCCTTCTTTGAAGTAGTCGCCGAAGGAGAAGTTGCCGTTCATTTGGAAGAACGTGCCGTGACGCGGGGTCTTGCCGACCTCTTCGATGTCACTCGTGCGGATGCACTTCTGCACGCTCGTCGCGCGCGGGTAGGGCGCGGGCACCAGGCCGGTGAGGTAGGGCACGAACGGCACCATGCCGGCCACCGTGAACAGGAGGGTGGGGTCGTCGCTGACGAGGGAGGCCGAGGGGACGACTGTGTGCGAACGCTCGCCGAAGAAGTCGAGCCAGCGCTGACGAATGTCTGCTGTTTTCATGATTCCGTTCAGGTGGTGCGGATGGGGGCGTGCCTTTGGCCGATGGGGACGATCGGCCGGCACCGCGGTTGACGCTTAGTTTTTGCGAAGCTCGTCGAGGGTCTCTTGCGCCTCGTCGACGATGGTGTCGATGCGTTCTTTGAGCTCGGCTTCGCGTTCTTTGTAGGCGTCGCCGATCGTCTCGGTGAACTCGCGGATGCGGGAGTCGACGTCTTCGAAGAAGTCGCGACCACGTTGGCTCTTGTTGATCTCGTGGGCGACCACGAAACCGGCACCAACGCCCACGATCAGCCAGAAGACGTTCTTCATGCGTTTCTCCTCAGAGTCGACGATCAGGGACAGCCTGACAATCCTAGCCGGATGCTTCCCGCCCATCCCGTCGGCACAGGGACCCGGGAGAAAACACTCTTAATCCGACTGTGAAGAACGATCTGCAGGCCCGTTGTCTCGGGCGGGAACGCCGAAGGGGGCCACGGACGAACCGTGACCCCCTTCGGGCTGAACTCTGTGTCGGACTAGCGCGCGGCGTAGTACTCGACGACGAGCTGAACTTCACACGTGACGGGAACTTCGGCACGCTTCGGGCGACGAACGAGTCGCGCCTGGAGCTTGTCGAGCTCGACCTCGAGGTAACCCGGAACCTTGGGCAGAACCTCGGCGTGACCGCCGGCGGCTGCGACCTGGAAGGGCTCGAGGCCTTCGCTGCGCTCCTTGACGTGCACGAGCTGACCCGGCTTCACGCGGAAGGACGGGCGGTCGACGAGCTGGCCGTCGACGAGGATGTGACGGTGCACGACGAGCTGGCGAGCCTGCGAGGTGGAGCGGGCGAAACCGGCGCGCAGGATGACAGCGTCGAGACGCATCTCGAGCAGCTCGACCAGGTTTTCACCGGTCAGGCCGTCGGCGCGACGAGCTTCCTGGAACGCGATCTTGAGCTGCTTCTCGCGGATGCCGTACTGGGCGCGCAGACGCTGCTTCTCGCGCAGACGAACGGCGTAGTCGGAGTCGGCCTTGCGCTTGGTGCGGCCGTGCTCACCGGGAGCGTAGGGACGCTTCTCGAGGTACTTCGCTGCCTTCGGGGTGAGGGCGATACCGAGCGACCGCGACAGGCGGGTCTTGCTACGGGTACGTGACTTGGTAGACACGGTTTCCTTTCGTGGAATTCTGAAGAGTGGATGTCAGCGCCGCTCGGCTCTCACTCGCACACACCGGGGCGCATGCAAGGGATCGCTGAGGAGCGATGCAAAATCAGAGGGGTTGACCGGGCCGTTCGGCTACAGAACGTTTCCCATCGATCGCTGGTGTCGCGCAGCCGCACGCTCAACCGGATCTTTGGCCTCATAGATCGTAGCACGACGAACGCCCGTCGACTCGGATGCTCCGACGCCGCGTTTCGCCCGCGTCACTTCTCCCCGCGCACGATGCGCATGAGCTTCGCGAGGCGGGACGACACATCGCGCTCGTTACCGTGGTTGGTGGGCGTGTAATAGCGGACGTCGCGCAGCTCGTCGGGGAGGTATTGCTGTTCCGCGACGCCCAGATCGGTGTCGTGCGGGTAGCGATAGCCCTTGCCGTGGCCGAGGCGTTTGGCACCGGCGTAATGGGCATCGCGCATGGGCTTGGGCACGCGCCCGAACGCTCCCGCTCGGACATCCGCGATGGCCTTGTCGATGGCGAGGTAGGAGGCGTTCGATTTGGCGGCCGTGGCGAGATAGACGACGGCTTGCGCGAGCGGGATGCGGCCCTCGGGCATGCCGATGAATTGGACCGCGTCGGCGGCGGCAACGGCGACACCGAGTGCGTTGGGATCGGCCATTCCGATGTCTTCGGAGGCCGAGATGATGATGCGACGGGCGATGAAGCGCGGGTCCTCCCCCGCTTCGATCATGCGCGCCAGGTAGTGCAGCGCCGCGTCGACGTCGGAACCCCTGATCGACTTGATGAACGCGCTGATGACGTCGTAGTGCTCGTCGCCGTTGCGGTCGTAACGCAGGAGCGCGCGATCGACGGCCGACGACACGATATCCGCAGTGATACGGGGCCGCGCCGGCCCGCCCGAGTCCTGTGAGCGATGGCTGGCCGCATCCGAGTCTGTATCCGAGCCTGATTCACCATTTTCCTCGTCCTCGTCCTCGTCTAAGTCGGTCTCCTCGTCCGAGGCCCCGTCGTTACCGCGGTCAATACCGTCGCCCTTGTTCTCGCTCCGGTCTGCGTCACCCGAGGCGGTCTCCTCCTGAGCGTTCTCAGCGGCCTCGACGAGGTCGGGCACAGCGTTGGCCAGCGAATCAGCGCTCACCGATGCCGCTTCGAGCGCCGTGAGCGCCCGCCGTGCATCGCCCGAGGCCAGGCGGATGATCGTGTCCATGGCTTCGTCGGTGACCTCGAAGCGCCCACCCAAGCCGCGAGGGTCGTCGACGGCCCGCTGCACGACGGTGCGCAGATCGTCGTCGCTCAACTGCTCGAGTGTGAGAAGAAGGGACCGCGAGAGAAGGGGCGAGATGACCGAGAACGAGGGGTTTTCGGTGGTTGCCGCAACGAGGATGACCCAGCCGTTCTCGACGCCGGGCAGAAGGGCGTCTTGCTGCGCCTTGGTGAAGCGGTGGATCTCGTCGAGGAACAAGACGGTAGACAAGCCGTAGAGATCGCGGCTCGTCATGGCCTCTTCCATGACCTGCCGCACGTCTTTCACGCCAGCCGTCACGGCCGACAGCTCGACGAAACGGCGCCCGGAGCTGTGCGCGATGGACTGCGCGATGGTGGTCTTACCCGTGCCGGGAGGGCCCCACAGGATGACCGAGGCAGAGCCCTTGGCGCCCGAGGCATCCGTCGCCAGACTGACGAGAGGCGAGCCGGGCTTCAGCAGATGCCGCTGCCCCGCGACCTCGTCGAGGCTCTTCGGACGCATGCGCACCGCGAGGGGTACCGCACCCGAGAACATGCCACTGCCCGCCAACGTGTGCCTCTCTGATGCCGGTCACGTGTCGTGACGCTTGTCGTGCGGCCGGAAAGAGCCGCTCGTTCAGGCTAGCCGCAACCACCGACACTGCGGATGCGGGGGCGCGCGGCATCCGCTCGGCTCGTCGTTTGTCCGCCCAAAGCTTCGAACAATAGAGTTCTCCTGGCGACACCGGACCGTCGCCGTCCGCAGCCGATGCGACCCCGCCCCTGCAGCACCGCCGAGGAGTACACGTGGCCCCCAACAAGAGCACCGATCGAGTGAGCCGTGAGTCGCGCGAACGCCTGCGCGGCTACGAGGCCCGGCAGACGGTGCACCGGCACAAGATCGCCCGCCGGCGGCGCGACAACTGGATCGCCGCGATCGCTTTCGTCGTCGTGATCGCCGCGGTCACGGGCGCGCAGATCTTCTACTTCTCCGGCGGCCCGGGCACGCCCGCCGCCACGCCGACGGCCAGCGCCACGCCGACGCCGACTCCGGGAGAAACTCCCTCCACCACCGAGAACACGGGCGACGTGCCCTCGGCCGACGTCTCGGAGAACCGCACCTGGACCGGCACGATGACCATCAACGGCATTCCGCTCGGTATCGACCTCGACGGGGCCGCGGCACCCCAGGCCGTCGCCTCCTTCGTCACCCTGGTACAAAACACGTTCTACGACGGCCTCACGTGCCACCGCCTGACGACGGGCGGCGCCGCCGTGCTCCAGTGCGGGGATCCAGAGGGAACGGGCTCCGGCGGACCCGGCTGGTCCTTCGGACCCGTCGAGAACGCGCCCGCCGACAACGTCTACCCCGCGGGAACGATCGCCATGGCCCGCCTCGGCGACAACGGTTACAGCAACGGCAGTCAGTTCTTCATCGTCTACGAAGACACCACCCTCCCGGCAGATGCAGCGGGCGGCTACACCGTGCTCGGACAGGTGACCTCTGGCCTCGACACGCTCAACACCGACGTCACGAGCAAAGGCACGGCGGATGGCTCGGGCGACGGCACCCCGGCAGTGCCCACAACCATCGACTCGATCACCGTTCAATAACGTCCCGAGTCAATCCCCGCAAGATCGGCGTTCGTGCGGACTGCCGACGTAATAGGCTGGGACCAGTTTCCGGTCGCGCGCCATGCGCGACACCCGCAGCAAGGTGAGGCACGTGTCAACTACCGAACAGCAACCGTGGGGCCGCGTCGATGAGACCGGCACCGTATTCGTCCGCGAGGGCGACGAGTGGCGCACCGTGGGGCAATATCCCGACGGAACCCCCGAAGAGGCCCTGGCCTACTTCGAGCGCAAATTCACCGACCTGGCCGGCCAGGTCACGTTGCTCGAGCAGCGGGTCAAACGCGGCGCTCCCGCGGCTGACGTGCAGAAGGCAGCCTCTCGGCTGAGCGCTGCGTTGACCGAACCCAACGCCGTGGGCGACATCGCGGCCCTGCGTGCGCGCGTCGCTGCTCTCGATACCACCGTCGAGGCGCTCACCGAGCAGCAGAGCGAAGAGGCGAAGGCCGCGGTTGCCGAGGCACTCGCCTACCGTGAGTCGATCGTCGTCGAGGCCGAATCGCTCGCCGCCGGCGACCCTGCCAAGACGCAGTGGAAGCAGGCCACCGAGCAGATCACCGAGCTTTTCGCCCGCTGGCAGGCCCACCAGCAAGACGGCCCGAAGCTGCCGAAGGGTGACGCGAACGAACTGTGGAAGCGGTTCCGCACCGCACGCTCCACCATCGAGGCGAACCGCCGGGCGTTCTTCGCCGAACTCGACAGCGTCCACCGCGATGCCAAGACCAAGAAGCAGAAGCTGATCGAGCGCGCCGAGGCCCTCGTACCCCAGGGTGCCGATGGCGTGCACGCCTATCGCGGTCTGCTCGACGAGTGGAAGCTCGCGGGTCGTGCCGGCAAGCGCCACGACGACGCTCTCTGGGCGCGCTTCAAGGCGGCCGGCGACGCGATCTACGGCGCGAAGTCCGAGGTCGACGCACGCGACAACGTCGAATACCAGGAGAACCTCGACCTGAAGTTGGTCTTGCTGACCGAGGCTGAGCCCATCCTCGAGATCACGGACCGCGACAAGGCCCGCCAGGCCCTCACCGCCATCCAGCGCCGCTGGGACGAGATCGGTCGCGTGCCCCGCGACCAGGTCAAGCCCGTCGAAGAGCGCCTGCGCAAGGTCGAACAGCACGTGCGCGGCCTCGACGAGGAGTTCTGGGAGAAGAACAACCCCGAGCGCAAGGCCCGTTCCGAGGGACTCGCCGGCCAGCTGAACGCGGCCATCGAGAAGCTCGAGGCCGAACTCGAAGAGGCGAAGGCCTCGGGCGACTCGGCAAAGGTCGCCGAAGCCACGGAAGCGCTTGAAGCGCGCAAGGTGTGGTTGAACGCACTGGGTTAGATCACTGCGGGTTAGGCCCCGTGGGCTAGCCCCTTCTGCAACGACGAGCTCGCGTCCCGGCATTTGACCGGACGCGAGTTCGTCCGTTAAGCCGTGGTCGCACGTCCCCCTCCGCCGTTGAAGTGGTCGCACGTCCCCCTCCACCGTCGGGGTGGTCGCGTGTCCCTTTCCACCGTCGAAGTGGTCGCGTGTCCCTCTCCACCGTCGATGGACGGGTGGGTTCTCCACAGAAGCCACGGCGGGGCGCCGACAGCGAGCTCGCTTCGTCACACTGGTGACATGGCTTACGCGCTGCCCGCGACTCTCGGACCGGATGTCCTCCCCCGGCCAGAATTGCGGGCGCTCGTGCTCGACGGCGAGTTGTGGCCGCTCGATCGCACCTTCCACGCCGTTGACGAGCCCGACCGCCCGGGCTTGCGGGCCGATGCTCTCTTCCGCGCACTCCTCCTCGACCTGTCACGCCGTCGTGGTTCGCAGCCGCAACGATACGCGAGGAGTCGGATGGCGGCGCCGCCAGCCGAGGCTCCACCGTTCGTTGCCGGCGGCCTCAGCGCGGCATGGGTGCACGGCGCGATCCTGGCCCCTCCGCGCGTGCACGAGGTGCTCGCGCGAGCCCCCGCGCGCGTTCCCGTCCCACCGCTCGCCGAGGACTGGCTGGTCGCGCAAGCGCACGTTCGCGAGGACGATGTGTGCCTCAGAGGTGGTTGGCCGGTCCTCACCGAGCTGGCAACGGGCGTGGCCATCGCCAAAACGCTGGTCGGCGCGGGCGACCCGGACGACGCGGCACGGAATCACGGACGATCTCATCCGCGGGAGCGAGACGCAGTCGCCATTCGCACGGCTGCGCTCACGGCAATCCTCGTTCTCGCCGGGCTCGACACCGTCGACACCTACCTAGCGGGAGCTCGACCGCGACGAGGAACGAGAGCGCACGAGGCGATCACGCTCATCGGGCGCATTCTGAGCAACCTGAGGAGCGACAACCTCTTCGCCGCCCAACGCGAGGCGGCTCGAGTGGTCGAGCGCGCAGACGAATGCGCAAACGAATGCACCGAGCCCGATGTCAGAGATGACTTCGTGTCGCCACGACCCGGTGCAGAGAACGTCTCTTACCGGGACGCGACCGAGGCCGCGCCGGACGCCCTCCGAACGGGACTCACAGAACAGAAACGCTCGACGCCCTTACACGATCCACGCATGAACGCGCCAGAGGAAGCTCGCGAGAGCACCTTCTGACGCGTTCTCGGGCGCTGAAAAACCCCTAGCCCGCGCTCACTCGGTAGACGTCGTAAACGGCCTCGATGCGTCGCACGGCGTTCAGCACCCGGTCGAGGTGGGTCGTGTCGCCCATTTCGAAGACGAAGCGGCTGAGCGCCAGACGGTCGCTATTGGTCGACACCGTGGCCGAGAGGATGTTCACGTGGTACTCGCTGAGCACGCGCGTGACATCGCTCAGCAGGCCCGCCCGATCGAGCGCCTCGACCTGGATCTGCACGAGGAACACGCTCTTCGAGGACGGCGCCCATTCGACCTCGATCATGCGCTCGGGTTCGTTGAGCAGCGACGCCACGTTGTGGCAATCCGCCTGGTGCACCGACACACCCGACCCTCGCGTCACGAAGCCGACGATGTCGTCACCCGGCACGGGCGTGCAACACTTCGCCAACTTCACCAGGATGTCGGGGGCGCCGCGCACCAGCACGCCGGAATCGCTGTGCGGCACCGGCCGCGTGCGACCGCGCACCGGGAAGTCGATCTCGGTGTTCTCGCTCTCGGCGTCGCCCTGCAGCAGAGCGGCGACCTTCTCGAGTACCGACTGCGTCGAGATGTGCCCCTCGCCTACGGCTGCATACAGCGCCGACACGTCTTCGTAACGCATCTGCGCCGCCACCTCGGCGAACGAATCCTGGTTCATGAGCTTTTGCAGCGGGAGGTTCTGCTTGCGCATGGCGCGGGCGATCGCATCCTTGCCCTGCTCGATGGCCTCGTCGCGTCGCTCTTTGGTGAACCATTGGCGGATCTTGTTGCGGGCACGGGTGCTGCGCACGAAGTTCAGCCAGTCCTGGCTGGGGCCCGAGTCGGGGTTCTTCGACGTGAAGACCTCGACGACGTCGCCGCTGTTCAGCTCGGTCTCGAGCGGCACCAGGCGGCCGTTGACCTTCGAGCCCATCGTGCGGTGGCCTACCTCGGTGTGCACCGCATAGGCGAAGTCGACGGGCGTCGCGCCCGCAGGCAGGCCGATGACCCGACCCTTGGGGGTGAAGACGTAGACCTCTTTGGCGCCGATCTCGAACCGCAGCGAGTCGAGGAACTCTCCCGGGTCGGCCGTCTCGGCCTGCCAGTCCGAGATGTGGGCGAGCCACGCCATGTCGGTGTCGTTGGACTTCGACGATATGGAGGGCGTCTTGCCGTTGACCCGCTCTTTGTACTTCCAGTGCGCCGCGACACCGTATTCGGCGTGCTGGTGCATCTCGTGCGTGCGGATCTGGATCTCGACGGACTTGCCGCCCGGCCCGATGACCGTGGTGTGCAGCGACTGGTACAGATTGAACTTGGGGGTCGCGATGTAGTCCTTGAACCGGCCCGGGATCGGCGTCCAGCGCGCGTGAATAGCACCCAGCACGGCGTAGCAGTCGCGCACCGAGTTGACGAGCACGCGGATGCCGACCAGGTCGTAGATGTCGTCGAACTCGCGTCCGCGCACCACCATCTTCTGGTAGATCGAGTAGTACTGCTTGGGCCGACCGACGACCTTGCCCCGGATCTTCTGCGATTTGAGGTCGTCGTTGACCGCGTCGATGACGTGCTGGACGAACTCTTCGCGCTGCGGTGTGCGCTGCCGCACGAGGCTCTCGATCTCGGCGTAGATCTTGGGATAGAGCACTGCGAACGAGAGGTCTTCGAGTTCCCACTTGATGGTCTGGATGCCGAGTCGGTGCGCGAGCGGCGCATAGATCTCGAGCGTCTCGGTCGCCTTCTTGCTGGCCTTCTCCGGAGGGACGAAGCCCCACGTGCGAGCGTTGTGCAGGCGGTCGGCGAGCTTGATGATCAGGACGCGGATGTCTTTCGACATCGCCACGATCATTTTGCGGACGGTTTCGGCCTGAGCGCTCTCGCCGTATTTGACCTTGTCGAGCTTCGTCACGCCGTCGACCAGCATGGCGACCTCGTCACCGAACTCGGCCTGCAGCTCGTCGAGGCCGTAGTCGGTGTCTTCGACGGTGTCGTGCAGCAGCGCGGCGGCGAGGGTCTTGGGGCCGATTCCGAGGTCGGCGAGGATCTGGGCGACCGCCAGCGGATGCGTGATGTAGGGCTCGCCGCTCTGGCGCTTCTGCCCGCTGTGCGCGCGGTCCGCCACGGCGTAGGCGCGCTCGAGGATCGAGAGGTCGGCCTTCGGGTGATGCAGGCGAGTCGTGCGCACGAGGCGGTCGACGGCACCGGCTGGTTGTGCCTTGGAGAAGATGCGCGGCACGAGGCGGCGCAGCGATGCGGTGGAGGACTGAACGGCCTCGGACATATTCGCTCCTCCTACGGAATGGGCAACGCTCCATTATCTCGCGAGTTCGAAGACCCGAAGACCAGCGGGAGGCCCAGCATTCCCCTGTGCGCGAAAAGAGGCCGCACCCCGAAGGATGCGGCCTCTGCGGCCCCCACGCACCTCCCGGAGGAGAGGCGAACGGATGGCCGGCGCGTTAGACGGTTTCTGTCGCCGGAACGGCCTCGCCCGAAGCACCTGACACGCTCGAACGGTTCGCCTTCTCGCGAGCAGCCAACACACGCGCATCGCGCTTCTTGATGGCCGGCTCGTTCTGACGGAACAGCGCGTAGAGCGGGGCGGCCACGAAGATCGTTGAGTAGGTGGCGACCAGGATGCCGATCAGCAGCGACAGCGAGATGTCGCGCAGCGTCTCGGCGCCGAGAACGAAGTCACCGATCACGAGGATGGCGGCGACGGGAAGAGCCGCGACCACCGACGTGTTGATCGAACGAACGAGCGTCTGGTTGACGGCGAGGTTGACGGATTCGGCGAAGGTGCGAGACGCGTTCTCCCCGTCATCCGTCGTGTTCTCTCGGATCTTGTCGAACACCACCACCGTGTCGTAGAGCGAGTAGCCCAGGATGGTGAGGAATCCGATCACCGCCGCGGGCGTGATCTCGAAGCCACTGGCCGCGTAGACGCCGAGCGTGATGATGAGCACGTCGAGCAGCGCGAGCATGGCGGCCGCGGACATCTTCCAGGTGCGGAAGTAGAGGGCCATGATGACGAACGCGAGCGCGAGGAACGCGAAGAGTCCGAGCAGAGCCTGGCGCGTGACATCCGCACCCCATGAGGCGCCGATGAACGAGGTGCTGACCTCGGAGGCGTCGACCTTGTAGGCCGTAGCCAGGGAGTCTTGCACCTCTTTGGTCTCACCGGCGGTCATCTGGTCGGTCTGCACGCGGACCGCGCTGTCACCGACGGTCGTCACGCGGACCACGGCGTCGGGCACGACCGACGCGACGGCGTCTTGCGCCACGGTCTGGTCGGTGGTCGACACGTTGGCGATCTGGAACTGCGAACCGCCGCTGAACTCGATGCCGAAGTTGAAGCCGCCCTTGACGATGGGCACGAGGATCGACAGCACTACGAGCGCGATGGCGACGGTGAACGACACCTTGCGCTTGCCGACGAAGTTGATCGACTTCTTACCCGTGTAGAGGTCGTTGCCGAACGTGGTCAAGCTGGCCATCAGGCGTCCTTCTTCTTGCTCGTGGTGGCGCTGTCGGCGGGGCGGGTGGGCGCGCCGGCCGAAACCGACTCACGCTCCTGCTCGGCCCGCTTGCGTTCGGCGATGGTCTGGCGACGCTCGGCCTCGCGGCTCGACTTGGCGACCTTGGAACCGGGCACGTCGGTCGGTGTGCGGAACTGCGCGCGGCCGCGGTAAACAGCACCGAGGGCGTTCGGGTCGAGGCCCGACAGCTTGTGTCCGCTCGAGAAGAACCGCGTCTGCGCGAGCAGCTGCAGCATGGGGTGCGTGAAGAGGATGACGACCAGGATGTCGATGATGGTCGTCAGTCCGAGCGTGAACGCGAAGCCGCGCACGTTGCCGACCGCCAGGACGTAGAGCACGACGGCGGCGAGCACGTTGACACCCTTGGACGCGTAGATCGTGCGCTTGGCACGACGCCAACCCGCCTCGACCGCGGATTCGAGCCCGCGGCCATCGCGCAACTCGTCGCGGATGCGCTCGAAGTAGACGATGAACGAGTCGGCCGTGAAGCCGATGGCCACGATCAGACCCGCCACACCGGCGAGCGACAGGCGGTAGCCCTCGCTCCACGACAGCAGGGCGATCGAGAGATAGGTCAGGATGCCGGCGACGATCAGCGACGCGATCGTGACGAAGCCGAGCAATCGGTATTGGAAGAGCGTGTAGATGACGACGAGGATCAGACCGATGAGACCGGCGATGAGGCCGATCGTCAGCTGCGACGAACCCAGGGTGGCCGAGATGGTGTCGGATGACTGCACCGTGAAGCTGATGGGCAGTGCGCCGTACTTCAGCTGGTCGGCCAGCGTCTTGGACGTCTCCTGCGTGAAGCTGCCCGTGATGCTGGGCTTGCCGTCGGTGATCAGACCGTTCATCGACGGGGCGGAGAGCACCTTGCCGTCGAGCACGAACGCGAACTGGTTGAGCGGCGCCTGTGCGCCGTAGAGGCGCTGGCTGATCTGGGCGAAGACGTCGCTGCCCTTGCCGTCGAGCGTGATGTTGACGGCCCACTGGCCCGTCGATCCGCCGGACTGCGTGGTCTGCAGACCGTTCGTCGCGTCGGTGATGGCCGAACCGTCGAGCTCGACCGGGCCGAGGATGTACTTGGCAGAGCCGGCGTCATCGCACGTGATGAGTGGCTGATCGGCCGGAGCCTGGTCTTCGTCGCTCGGCGGGTTGGCGCAGTCGTACGCCTGGAACTGCGCCTGCAGCGCCGGCGTCACATAAGCGAGGTCGCTGCCGTTCGTCGGAGCGGCCGTCGGCGTCGACACCAGGCCGGGATCGGGAGACGGGAACGGCGTGGACTGGCCGTCATCCCCCACGAAGGTGTTGGCCGGCGCACCCGCGACGAGCACCGGACGGAATTCGAGCTTGGCGCTCGACTCGATGCGGTTGCGCGTCTCTTCGTCGGCTTCGCCCGGGATGGACACGACGATGTTCTGCCCGCCCTCGGTCGTGACCTCGGCTTCGGAGACACCCGAGGCGTCGACGCGCTGGCGGATGATCGAGACCGCCTGCGTCAACTGCTCGTTGGTGATCTGCTCACCGCCCTGCAGCTGCGGCGCCAGGATGATCTGCGTTCCACCTTGCAGGTCGAGCGCGAGTTTGGGCATCCACGAGGCGTTCGACCAGATGACACCGCTGGCGAGGACGCCAAACAGAACCAGGACGATGACACCCAACCACGAGAGGGAACGCCATGCTTTGCGCACGGGCGTCGATCTGGACTTAGCCAACGATTTACTCAGCTTTCTTAGGCGTCCGGCCCTTGCGGGGCCGGACGGGGCAATTCCAGTATGTTATTCGTCGATCTTCTTGTTGCGCGAATCGTTGGTGGTGCGCTCGGTTCCGTCGACGCGCTCACCGAACTCGGGGTTCTCGGCGTAGGTCGCGTGGTCGGCGTTCAACTCGGGAGCCGCAACGGTCTCGGTGCTGTCATCGGCGGGCACGACGACCTCGTCGGTGATGACGCGCGCGATGGTCTGACGGTGCACGGTGACGACATTGCCGGGGCTCGTCTCGAGCTGCACCTTGTTGTCGCCCTCGTCGATGGCGAGGATGGTGCCGTAGAGACCGAAGTTGGTCATCACCTCGGCACCGGGAACAACTTGGGACTGCAGGCTTTCCATGTCGCGCTTGCGCTTCTGCCCGTTGCGGAACATGAAGAAGATGAGCACGGCCAGAATGGCGAGCATTCCGATAGTCAGCGGATCAAATGCCATGAGAGACGAACCTTTCGCGGCGCTTTTGCCGCATGTTTTGGGGTAACCGGCCAGGGGGCCAGCTTGAATTATAGGACACCGGGCAGGAAGGCTCCCTGGGAGGGTTCGATTCCGAAGTGTTTCCACGCTTGGGGGGTCGCGACGCGTCCGCGCGGTGTGCGCGTGATGAGGCCGATCCGCACGAGGAACGGCTCGACGACGCTCTCGATGGTCTCTGACTCTTCTCCCACCGAGACGGCGAGAGTGTTGAGGCCGACCGGACCCCCGTCGAAACGTTCGAGCAGGATCTGCATGACGGCGCGGTCGAGGCGGTCGAGGCCCAGCGGGTCGACGTCGTAGAGCTCCAGGGCCGCGCGCACCGCATCGGCGTCCGCATCCCGACCGTGCACGAGGGCGAAGTCGCGCACGCGGCGCAGCAGGCGGTTGGCGATACGGGGTGTTCCGCGGCAGCGGCCCGCGATCTCGGCTAGGCCCTCACGGTCGAGGTCGAAGTGCAGCAGGCGGGCGGCGCGCGCCAGTACCTCGCGCAACTCGTCCTCTTCATAGAACTCCAGGTGCGCCGTGAAGCCGAAGCGGTCACGCAGCGGGTTGGGCAACAAACCTGCACGGGTCGTCGCACCGACGAGCGTGAACGGCGCCAGCTCGAGGGGAACGGATGTGGCACCCGCACCTTTACCGACCATGATGTCGATGCGAAAGTCTTCCATCGCCAGGTAGAGCATCTCTTCGGCCGAGCGCGCCATGCGGTGGATCTCGTCGATGAAGAGCACCTCGCCGGGCACGAGCGACGACAGCACGGCCGCCAGATCACCCGAGTGCTGGATGGCGGGACCGCTCGACATGCGCAACGGGCGCCCCGATTCGTGCGCCACGATCATGGCGAGCGTCGTCTTGCCGAGTCCCGGAGGGCCCGCGAGCAGGATGTGGTCGGGCGTGCGTCCCTGCATCGCCGCGGCGGTCAACAGCAACTGCAGTTGCCCGCGCACCTTCGTCTGCCCGACGAATTCGGCCAGCGATTCGGGCCGGAGCGCACCCTCGAAGGCGAGCTCGGCATCCGATTCGAGGTCGGGGCGGGTCAGGTCGTCTGCCATCAGCGGGTCCTCCCGGCGGCGCTACTCGCGGCGGGCCCGAGTTGGGCAAGAGCCAGGCGCAGCAGGGCGGGCACGGAGGAGACATCCGCTTCGGGGTTGTTCGCGACGGCGTCTTCCACGGCGCGTTGAGCGATCTTCTCGGACCACCCCAAGCCGATGAGGGCCACGAGCACGCTCTCGTCGACGGGTTGGGCCGCGACGGCGCGAGCCGATGAAGCCGACGACGTGGATGCCGTGATGCGCAGTTTGCCCGTGAGCGCGACGACGATGAGCTTGGCCGTCTTGGGCCCGATGCCCGACACCTTGCGGAACACGGCGTCGTCCTCGCTCGAGACGGCGCGGGCGACCTGATCGGGCGTGAGCACGGCCAGCACGCCGAGCGCGGACTTGGGGCCGACGCCCGTAACGCTCGTCAGAAGCTCGAACACCGCGAGCTGCTCGGCGGTCTCGAAGCCGAAGAGGGAGAGCGAGTCCTCACGCACGATGAGCGTGGTGTGAACGAAAGCCTCGGAACCGGTGCGCATCGAGAGCGCATGCTCGGGCGTGACCTGGATCGACAGCCCCACCCCGCCGACCTCGATGACGGCCGTCGAACCCAGGGCGCTCAGAACTGTTCCACGTACCGAAGAAATCACTCTGTCAGCCTAGGCGAAGCCCCCGACGTTCCCCCGGAGCGTTCGGCGGCGCGCCACGCGCGTTGAGCCGGGGTGAGGCCGGACGAGCGGGTGCCGGCCGATGCCTGGGCCTTGGCCATCCGGGTCGAGACTCCCCCGCCCGCCGCGGCGGCCTGCTTCTGCAGCGACACGTTGCCGCGCCAGGCGTGGCAGATCGCCAGGGCTAGCGCGTCGGCCGCGTCGGCGGGTTGCGGCAGCTCGGCGAGACCGAGGATGCGCGCGACCATGGTCTGCACCTGCTTCTTCTCGGCCGAGCCGTAGCCCGTGATCGAGGCCTTGACCTCGCTCGGCGTGTGCATGCCGACGGGGATGCTGCGGCGCGCGGCCGCGTGCAGCGCCAATCCCGACACCTGGGCCGTGCCCATGACGGAACGCAGGTTGTGCTGGGCGAAGACACGCTCGACGGCGACGGCCGCGGGGCCGAACTCGTCGATCGCCTGGTCGATGCCCTGCGCGATCGTCAGCAGGCGCTCCTCGATCGGCGCGTCGGGCGACGACCGGATGACGCTGTAGTGCACGAGCGAAGCCGTGCGCGTTCGCTCGACGTCGACCACGCCCACACCACACCGGGTGAGGCCGGGGTCGATGCCGAGCACGCGCATCGTCACGCTCGACTACTCGTCGTCGTCGGCGTGCAACTCGGCTTCGACCTCGGGGCTGAGGTCGAGGTTGGTGTAGATGTTCTGCACATCGTCGCTGTCTTCGAGCCCATCGATGAGCTTGAAAACGCGGCGGGCGGTGTCGGCGTCGACCTCGACCTTGAGGTTGGGGACGAACGCGACGTCGGCGGAGTCGTAGTCGATGCCCGACTCCTGCAGCGCCTGGCGCGTCGACACGAGATCGGATGCCTCGGTGAAGACTTCGAACGTGTCGCCCTCGTTGGTGACCTCTTCGGCGCCGGCTTCGAGCACGGCGGCGAGGATGTCGTCCTCCGTCGTGTTCTCGGCGGGGACGACGATGACACCCTTGCGGCTGAAGTTGTAGGCCACGCTGCCCGGGTCGGCCATGGTGCCGCCGTTGCGGGTCATGGCGGTGCGCACGTCGGCCGCGGCACGGTTCTTGTTGTCGGTGAGGCACTCGATCAGGAGAGCGACACCGTTGGGGCCGTAGCCCTCGTACATGATCGTCGTGTAGTCGATCACTTCGCCCGTGAGACCGGCGCCGCGCTTGATGGCGCGGTCGATGTTGTCGTTGGGGACCGAGGTCTTCTTCGCCTTCTGCACAGCGTCGACAAGCGTCGGGTTTCCCGACATGTCGGCGCCACCGATCTTGGCGGCGACCTCGATGTTCTTGATGAGCTTGGCGAACGATTTCGCACGTCGCTGGTCGATGACCGCTTTCTTGTGCTTGGTCGTCGCCCATTTGGAGTGGCCGGACATATGCTCCCTTACTGCCGTGAAATCCCGTCTATTCTATGGCCCGACGGGATGTCTGGGGCCCGCGCACCGCCGAAGTGCGCCGCGGCTGGCGCTCAGGCCCGCACTCGACCGGCGATCTTGTCGAGGAAGTAGCGGTGGAACCGCGTGTCGCCCGTGACCTCCGGGTGGAACGATGTGCCCATGACGGAGCCCTGTTCGACCGCCACGATGCGCCCGTCGGGGACCTGTGCGAGCACGTCGACGTCGCCGCCCACGGCATCCACGACGGGTGCACGGATGAAGACGGCGTGCACGGGCGGATCGCCCAGCGCCGGAACGTCGAGGTCGGTTTCGAACGAGTCGGTTTGCGTGCCGAAGGCATTGCGCCGCACCGTGATGTCGAGGCCGCCGAGGGTCTGCTGCCCGGAGATGCCGTCGACGATGCGGTCGGCGAGCATGATCAGGCCTGCGCAGGTGCCGTAGGTGGGCAAGCCGCCCCGGATGGCCTCACGCAGGGGTTCGGCCACCTCGAACGTGCGCGCCAGCTTGTCCATGACGCTCGACTCGCCGCCGGGAATGACGAGTCCGTCGATCTCGGACAGCTCGCCGGCACGCCGAACGGGCACGGCGGTTGCGCCGAGCCCGTTCAGAACCGCGAGGTGTTCGCGAAAGTCGCCCTGGAGTGCCAGGACCCCGATGCGGGGCGTCGCGCTACCAGCCACGCTCGGCGAGACGGTGCGGGGCGGCGAGGTCGGCGACGTTGATGCCGACCATGGCTTCTCCCAGACCGCGCGACGCCTCGGCGATGACCTTGGCGTCGTCGTAGAACGTGGTTGCCTTGACGATCGCGGCGGCACGCTTGGCCGGGTCGCCCGACTTGAAGATGCCCGAGCCGACGAAGACGCCGTCGGCGCCCAGCTGCATCATGAGTGCCGCGTCGGCCGGGGTGGCCACGCCACCCGCGGTGAAGAGAACCACGGGGAGCTTGCCGGTCTGCGCGATCTCGGCGACGAGCTCGTAAGGCGCCTGCAGCTCTTTCGCGGCGACGTAGATCTCGTCCTTGGTCAGCGCGGACAGGGCGCGGATCTCGGCCTTGATGGTGCGGATGTGCTTGGTGGCCTCGGAGACGTCGCCCGTGCCGGCCTCACCCTTGGAGCGGATCATGGCCGCGCCCTCGTTGATGCGGCGCAAGGCCTCGCCCAGGTTGGTGGCACCGCAGACGAACGGGATGCCGAAGCCCCACTTGTCGATGTGGTTCACGTAGTCGGCCGGGCTCAGCACCTCGGACTCGTCGATGTAGTCGACGTTGAGGGCCTCGAGCACCTGGGCCTCGACGAAGTGACCGATGCGGGCCTTGGCCATGACCGGGATGGACACGGTGGCCTGGATGGCCTCGATGAGGTCGGGGTCGCTCATGCGGGCGACGCCGCCCTGGGCGCGGATGTCGGCGGGGACGCGTTCGAGGGCCATGACGGCCACGGCGCCGGCATCTTCGGCGATGCGCGCCTGCTCCGCCGTGACGACGTCCATGATCACACCGCCCTTGAGCATCTCTGCCAGGCCGCGCTTCACGCGGTTGGAGCCGAATTCGCCGTTCGTGGTGCTGTCAGTCATAGTCTCAGATTCTACTCGGGATTGATGAAGAGAACGCGGCCGGGGGCCACAGTATTACGCTCCGCGCTCGAGGCGCCGAGCGGGATATCTCAGGCCGGCCAGGCCGCCGCGAGCGACGCACGCACGTCGCCGAGCAGCTGCGGCAGAGCCTTGGTCTTGGCGATGATCGGCAGGAAATTGGCGTCGTGCTGCCAGCGCGGGACGATGTGCTGGTGCAGATGCGCCGCGATTCCGGCCCCCGCCACCTCGCCCTGGTTCATGCCGATGTTGAAGCCGTGGTTGTGCGAAACCTCACGGATGACGCGCATCGCGGTCTGCGTGAGCGCCCCGATCTCAGCCACTTCTTCGGGAGTGGCCTGGTCGTACGTCGCGATGTGGCGGTACGGGCAGACCAGCAGGTGACCGCTGTTATAGGGGAACAGGTTGAGCAGCACATAGGCGTGCTCGCCGCGCGCGACGATCAGGCCGTCCTCGTCGCTCAGCGACGGGGCGTAGCAGAACGGGCACTCGTGTTCCTCGGGCTGCTGGCCCTTCTCGATGTAGACCATGCGGTGCGGGGTCCACAAGCGCTGGAACTCGTCGGGCACACCCGCGAGATGCGCGGCGTCGTCGATGCGAACATCGGATGCTGCGGCATCCGCATCGGCGTCGTAGTCGCCCATGCTCAGGCGGGCCATGCGGTGTCCACCTGAACGCGGTCGGCGATCGACTGGGTGATGCGCTGGGTGGCGTCGGCCACGGGAATGCCGTTGAGCTGCGTGCCGTCACGGAAGCGGAAGCTGACCGAACCGTTAGCCGAATCCTCTTCGCCCGCGATGAGCTGGAAGGGGACCTTGGCCTTGGTGTGGTTGCGGATCTTCTTCTGCATGCGGTCGTCGGAGTGGTCGACCTCGGCGCGCACGCCGGCCTTCTTGAGCTGGTCGATGACGTCTTGCAGGTAGTCGCCGTACTGCTCGGCGACGGGGATGCCCACGACCTGCACGGGGCTCAGCCACACGGGGAACGCGCCGGCGTAGTGCTCGAGCAGGATGGCGAAGAAGCGCTCGATCGAGCCGAGGAGCGCGCGGTGGATCATGACGGGCTGCTGGCGCGATCCATCGTCGGCGGTGTACTCGAGTTCGAAGAGTTCGGGCTGGTTGAAGTCGAGCTGCACGGTGGAGAGCTGCCACGTGCGGCCGATGGCATCCCGAGCCTGCACCGAGATCTTGGGGCCGTAGAACGCCGCGCCGCCCGGGTCGGCGACGAGCTCGAGGCCCGACTCGACGGCCACCTGACGCAGGGTCTCGGTGGCTTCTTCCCAGACCTCGTCGGTGCCGACGTATTTGACCGGGTCTTTCGTCGAGAGCTCGAGGTAGAAGTCGTTGAGGCCGTAGCCGCGCAGAGTTTCGAGCACGAACTGGAGCTGGCGGGCCAGCTCCTCTTTCACCTGACCGGGCGTGACGTAGATGTGGGCGTCGTCCTGGGTCAGGCCGCGCACGCGTGTGAGACCCGAGAGGGTGCCGCTCTTCTCGTAGCGGTAGACGGTGCCGAACTCGGCCAACCGCATGGGCAGCTCTCGGTAGCTGCGACCGCGCGCCCGGTAGATGAGGTTGTGCATGGGGCAGTTCATGGGCTTCAGGTAGTAGTCCTGGCCCTGACGCGTGACCTCGCCGGCCTCGTTGTACTCGGCATCGAGGTGCATCGCCGGGAACATGCCGTCTTTGTACCAGCTGAGGTGCTGGCTGGTCTCGAACAGGTGACCCTTGGTGATGTGCGGGGTGTTGACGAGGTCGTAACCGGAGGCGACGAGTCGCTCGCGCATGTAGTTCTCGATCTCGGCGCGGATGATTCCGCCCTTGGGGTGGAACACGGCGAGTCCCGAGCCGATCTCGTCGGGGAAGCTGAAGAGATCGAGTTCGCGGCCGAGCTTGCGGTGGTCGCGCTTCGCCGCTTCCTCCATGCGGGCCTGGTAGGCGCGCAGTTCGTCCTTGGTGGGCCAGGCGGTGCCGTAGATGCGCTGCAGCTGTGGGTTCTTCTCCGAACCGCGCCAGTATGCCGCGGCCACGCGGGTGAGCGCGTAGCCGTTGCCGATCATGCGCGTCGAAGGCAGGTGCGGGCCCCGGCACAGGTCCTTCCACAGCGTCTCGCCCGACTTGGGGTCGATGTTGTCGTAGATGGTGAGCTCGGCGCCGCCGACCTCGACGCTCTCGTTGTCTTCGCCGGCGTGCCCACCCTTGATGCCGATCAGCTCGAGCTTGTAGGGCTCGGACGCGAGCTCCTCGCGAGCCTCTTCTTCGGAGACGACGCGGCGCACGAAACGCTGCCCCTGCCGGATGATCCGGTCCATCTCCTTCTGCAGCGCCTTGAGGTCTTCGGGCGTGAACGCCTCGTGCACGTCGAAGTCGTAGTAGAAGCCGTCGGTGACGGGCGGCCCGATGCCGAGGCGTGCGTCGGGGTTGACCTTCTGCACGGCCTGCGCAAGCACGTGCGCGGCCGAGTGACGCAGGATGTTCAAGCCATCCTCGGAGTCGATCGTGACGGCCTCGACCGTGTCGGCGTCGGTGACCTGCGTGGCCAGATCTTTCAGCTCGCCGTTGACGCGCATCGCGACGACGGACCGATCGGTGAATAGCTCAAAACCGTCAGGCACCAGGGTCCACTCCTTAGACAAAATCGTTCTGTACAACTGTAGTGCGACGGCGGTGGCTCAACGCGCAGCGGGCCCCTATGGCCGAAGCCATGGGGACCCGCAACGTGCCGTGTCTGGCGCGCCTAGCGTTTCGCCTGTCGGCGGCGCGCGGCGACCCACAGAATCGATCCGAGGACCAGCAGTCCTAGCACCACCAGACCGGCCACCATCGGGGCCGCTCCGGTCGCAGCGAGGATGATCTTCGGCTCGGGCGACAGCGGCACGATGGCCACAGACGGCTCCGAGACAACCGGTCCCGAGCGGGCGGATGCCGTGGCCGACGCCGTGTTCGACACGCCCTGCTCACGGATATCGGCATCGGTTACCGCGTAATTGGCCGAAGCCGTCACGGTTTCGCCGGGCGCCAGTTGGCCCGCCTCACCCGGCCACGTGCCGAAGGTGATGAGCGAGAGCCGGGGCAGTCGATCGTCCACCTGCACGTCGGTGAGCGTCACATTGCCCTCGTTCGTCACGGTGAAGGAGTATTCGACGGATTCGCCGGGGACTGCGTGCGAACCGCCGGCGAAAGCCGCACGCTTCTCGATCGTGAGCACGGCCAGGTTGTTGAGGTCGACGTTCGCCGCGTCGAGCACCTCGGGGATGGGGCTCCCGTCCAGGGTCCGCGCCCCCGCCGATGCAGTGTTGTCGACCGTGCCCGTATCGATGTCCTCCTGCGTCAGAACGTAGGAGGCGGTTGCGCGGACGCTCTGACCGGGCGCCAACACGCCGTCGGTTCCACTCGGGTACTGCTCGAACGTCAGCGTCGAGAGGCGCGGTAGTTCGTCGCGTACCGTGACGTCTTTCGCGGTGGTGGCGCCAACGTTCGAGATCTCGAACTCGTAGGCGATGCGGTCGCCAGGCTTGGGCGTGTCGCCGCCCTCGAAGACGGCTGTCTTCTCGATGGCGATCTCGGAGCGCGACGGGATCGGAACGCTTACCGTGCTCTCGACGGTCGGCACGGGGCCGGCACCGCTGACGCCGGACACGGTCGCGGTGTTATCCACGGAACGCGCATCGATGTCGGCCTGCGTGAGCTCATAGGTCGCGGATGCCGTCACCGACTCGCCCGGCGCCAATGACCCGGGTGTGCCCGGCCAGGCGTCGTACTCGAGCGTGCTGAGCCCCGGCTTCGGGTCGACGATCGCGGTTTGGGCGACCGTGAGCGACCCCGTGTTGGTCACCGCGAAGGTGTAGTCGACCCGGTCCCCCGCTTCGGCATCGCCTGCCGCCAGAACGCCCTTTTTCGTCAGAGTAAGGCTCGCCGTCCGGTCGAGCGGCGTGGTGGTCGTCGAGTCGGGCGCGTCTACGGCCTGGTTCAGGGGAGACAGCGCCGAGGCGGATGCCGTGTTGACGACCGACCCACGATCGGTGTCCGCCTGGGTCACCGTGTAGTCGGCTCGGAATGTGACGCTCTGACCGGGTCGTAGTACGCCGGCGCTGCCGCTCGGCCAGTCGGTGGCTGTGAGGGCACCGAGGCCGGGCAGCGGGTCTGTGACCGTCACGCCCGTCACGGAGACCGAGCTCGGGTTGGTGACGACGAAGGCGTAGGTCAGCACATCGGATGTGTTCGTGACGCCGTCTTTCGATACATCCGTCACCTTTTCGACCGTCTTCTCGAGATCGAGCGTGGGTTCGGCGGCGACCAGCTCCACGGAGTAGTCCTCGACCTCGCCGGCGCGTTGGGGGCCGGCCGGGCCGGCTGCGTCGTTTCCGACGGCGAGGCGGATGCGGGCGAACGATGTCCCGCTGGCGGCGATGCGCTTCTCAAGGCCCGTCCAGGTCAGGCGCGTGCTGGTGCCGGATGCGCCGGGAGGCACGACGGCCGAGGCGGCTTCGCTCGGCTCGAACGTGCCGTTTCGGTCGAAGTCGATCCAGGCGGTCAGTGTGGCCGGCACCGACAGGACACGGTTCGTGGTCGCGACGTCGACCGAGTAGCCCCCACCTTCGATGGCTTCCACAGTCGGAAGAGTGGCAACGCCATCCTCGTCGTCGACAGCGACGTTCGGGCGATCTCCGGCGGGGGCATCGTCGCCGCGAGCATCGGCGCTGAAGGCCGACATCCTCTCGCCGTCGACCAGTGCGCCGAGGAACGTGCCCGCGTTCGCGGGATGGGATGCCGCGCCATAGCTCTCGGGCGCATCGCCGTGGTCGACCGCGAATGTGGCACAACTGGGCGCGTAACCGTCGAGGCCTTCGCCACCGAGCTGCGGACGGTAACCCCGCACGATGGATGAATTCAGTTCACCGTCGCCCGATTCGCAGAACGGTCCTTCGATGCGCTGGCCCGTGGGGTTGGCACGGCTGTCCCCCGCGGTCACGAGCGTCTTCTGTGCCGTGCCATCCACCTTCAGTTCACCGTCGGTGGTCACGACGAGGGGGCGGCAACTGAGGATCGCGCTCTGCGTCCACTGAGTGGCCTGGCTGGTGAAGGTCGAGCCGGAGAGCTGATAGGCCACTTGGTTCACCGGGCAGAGGCCTTCGGTGGTGTTGCCCCGGCCCTCGTTGAAGGCGGGGAAGCTCAACCATTCCGCGTTCGGGGTCACGGCCGGCTTTCCATCGGCACCGATGTCGACGGAACCGCACAAGAGGTCCAATTGCACGAGGATGCCGCCGGGGCCCGTCGCTCCCACACGGTTCTGTCCGCGAGCACCGACGAGGACTTCGTCGCCCTCACATTCGCGCGGCGCATCGGCATTCTTCTGCGAACCGATGATGCCTCCGCTCGTTGAGGGCGTCACCGGCACCGCGGCCAAGGCCGAACTGGCGGCGCCACCCCCGACCATCAGCGCCACGAGTCCCACAGCGACAAGCTCCCGCCCGCGACTTCGCCGCGTTCCCGACCTCTTCTTCTGCCCTCTACCTGCATCGAACACTCGGCACGCTCCATTCATCAACTGTCACCACATCATGGCATGCTGATATATCGTCTGCAACAGCGAGATGCACATCGCCCAGCTCTCGTCCGTATGTCGCGATACCGGGACCGAACCACCCCGATCGCAGGTCATGCGATCCCGGGCCACCGCCGATCCCCTAAAGAACCCTCAGCTGCTAATAGCCGCAGCCTGCCCCAAGCAGAAAGCCTCCAGATCTCAATCCGGAGGCTTGGTTGGCTGGCCGTACCGGGATCGAACCAGCGCGATCGCAGGTTATGCGATCGCGGGTCACTGTCGATCCCCTACTCGAATCTCTGCTGCTCGAAGTTGCAGCTTGTCCTAAACAGAAAACCCCCGGATCTTGATCCGGGGGTTTGATGGTGGGCGATACTGGGATCGAACCAGTGACCTCTTCCGTGTCAGGGAAGCGCGCTACCGCTGCGCCAATCGCCCGCTGAACATCTTTCGATGTGTGGGGTTTGTGAGTGTTGGAGGTGGCGACGGGATTCGAACCCGTGTGGACGGCTTTGCAGGCCGCTGCCTCGCCTCTCGGCCACGCCACCGCGTGTGGTTGCCCACATGCCGTGACCAGCCTGGAAGACTGATCTTGACACTCGAGCGGATGACGAGATTCGAACTCGCGACCCTCACCTTGGCAAGGTGATGCGCTACCACTGCGCCACATCCGCATTGCGCTCATTTCTGAGTGCTTAGGAACTCTAACTGACGGGGAACGCTTTGCACAAACCGAGAACCCACTTTTTCGGTTTTCGGGCTGTTTGTGACGTTTTCGGCCGCCCCGTTTGGGTAGCCGATTCGGGATGTGACCGGGCCGATTCTCTTAGGGTAATTTTTCTCTATTTTTCGGCAAATTTTTCTCCGAAGCACTCCCCCGGACGCTTGCGCCCTCCCGGTTCGCGTTTCTCGGTTTCGCTCCGCTAAGATCGAATCTCGCAGGCGGACGTTCTTCCGTTTCGCGGGCGATTGGCGCAGTTGGTAGCGCGCTTCCTTCACACGGAAGAGGTCATCGGTTCGAGTCCGGTATCGCCCACCAGTCCCTCCTCTCCGTCAGCTCAAGCTGGCGGAGTTTTTTGTGCCCAAGATTTCTGCGCCTCGCTTTCTAGGCGGCGTCCGCTGGTTCGTCAACGGGGTGTCGCCGCTATGACGACCGTTTTAGCGTGGACGGTGTTCGACCGGTTGGCCGGACGACGTCGAAAGGGAGGATTCCACGATGACTGAGAACATTTCGGGTAAGAAAGTCGCTTTTCTGTTGACCGACGGTTTCGAGGACGCCGAGCTGACGAGCCCGTGGCAGGCCGTGACGGAGGCTGGCGGCATCCCCACCCTCGTTGCACCGTCTTCGGGTGAGGTGACCGGCAAGAACGGCCACACGCAGGGTGTCGATCAGACCGTTGCGGATGCTTCGGCGGACGCGTTCGATGCGCTCGTGTTGCCGGGTGGGGTCGTGAACGCCGACAACATCCGTATGGAGCAGGGCGCCGTGTCGTTCGCCCGCTCGTTCTTCGAGCAGCACAAACCTGTCGGCGTGATCTGCCACGGCCCATGGCTGCTGATCGAGGCCGATGTGGTTCGCGGACGCCAGATGACGAGCTTCGCCAGCCTGCAGACCGACCTCAAGAACGCCGGCGCTGACTGGGTCGACGAAGAGGTCGTGGTCGACAGCGGCCTCGTCTCGAGCCGCACGCCCGACGACCTGCCGGCGTTCAACGCCAAGCTCGTCGAGGAGATTGCCGAGGGCGAGCACTCTGGACAGACCGCCTAGGAGCCGCCGGGCGGTGAGCGATGAGGGGATGGCGTTGCGGCGCTCATCCCCTTTTTGCTGCCCGGTGATCGTGGCGACGGAGCGCGTCGGCGTGGGTGCTGGCGGCGACATCGGCATCCGGGTAGACAGGGTGTCATGTCAGGTGCCGAGCAGGTCGAGATCGAACGCAAGTATGACGTTGCCGCGGAGAGCGCCGTGCCCGACCTGAACGAGGTCGACGGCGTCGCGAGCGTTACGCGGCACGAGGGTGTGCCGCTCGATGCGCTCTACTTCGACACCGAGGATCACGTTCTCGCGGCAAACCACATCATCATCCGGCGGCGTTCCGGCGGCGCGGACGAGGGCTGGCACGTGAAGCTGCCCGCCGACGAGGGGCGCACCGAGGTGCACTGGCCGCTGGAGGACGGATCCGAGGAGTCGGTGCCCGAGGGCGTGCTCGAACGTCTGGCAGCCGTGCTGGAGGGTCGCGCGGTGACGCCGCTGGCGCGCATCCACACGGTTCGCACGCTCGTTCACCTGCAGGATGCCGCGGGGAACGATGTCGCCGAGATCGCCGACGACGAGGTCTCGACGACGGACCTGCGGGCTGGAACGAAACGAGCCTGGCGTGAGTGGGAGGCGGAACTCCTGCCGGCGGCGCCCGCTACGCGTGACGAGCGCACGGCTCTGTTGGATGACATCGAGCGAGTCCTCGTCGCGGCCGGGGCCCGCCCCTCGTCGACCGTCGCGAAGATTGCTCGCGCCCTAGGGGCCGACGCGAACTTCGAGGGGTAGAGGGATAACGCCGAGATCATCAACGTGGCGCGCAGAGTGGCCTCCGCGCCGCACAAAGCGGCCTCCGCGCACACAGGGTCCGCGCAGAGCAGCCTCCACGCACAGCGGCCTCGAGGGCTAGTCGCGGAGCGGCGGGACCTCTTCGCCGGCACGGGGCGGTTGCGGGGCTGTGCCGTCGCCGAACGGGCGACCGCCGAGGGATTCGCGGCCGTGCGGGGTGAGCCATCCGGTCTCTGAGGGGCCCTTCGGCACGATGCCCGTCGGGTTGATGTCGCTGTGAACGATGTAGTAATGCTTCTTGATCTGGTCGAAGTCGATCGTGTCGCCGAATCCGGGGGTCTGGAAGAGGTCGCGAGCGTAGGCCCAGAGGACGGGCATCTCGGTCAGTTTGTTGCGGTTGCACTTGAAGTGGCCGTGGTAGACGGCGTCGAAGCGGGCGAGCGTCGTGAAGAGGCGGACATCCGCTTCGGTGATGGTGTCGCCCACCAGGTAGCGCTGACCCGCGAGCCGTTCCTCAAGCCAGTCGAGGCGCGCGAAGAGGGTGTCGTAGGCTCGCTCGTAGGCACGCTGCGAACCGGCGAAACCGGCCTTGTAGACGCCGTTGTTGACGTCGTGGAAGATCTTCTCGGCGACGTCGTCGATTTCGGCGCGGAGATGTTCGGGGTAGAGCTCAGGTGCGCCCTCGCGGTGGAATTCGGTCCACTCGGTCGAGAGGTCGAGCGTGATCTGGGGGTAGTTGTTGGTGACGACCTTGCCGCTCGGAACGTCGACGATGGCGGGCACCGTGATGCCGCGCGGATAATCGGGGAACCGCGCGAAGAAGGCCTGCTGCAGGCGCTCGATGCCGAGCACCGGGTCGACGCCACCCTCGTCGAGGTCGAACGTCCAGCTGTCCGCGTCGTGCGTGGGGCCGGGCAGCCCGAGGCTGATCGCATCTTCGAGTCCCAGCAGGCGCCGCACGATGATGGAGCGGTTGGCCCAGGGGCACGCGCGGGCCGCTACCAGCCGGTATCGTCCCGCCTCGACCGGCCAGCCGTCGCGGCCGTCACGCGTGATGCGGTCCTCGATGTAGTTGGTGTCTCGGTTGAACTCTTGACCGGGCTCGACATAGCGACCCTGCGTGCTCTCTGCCATGCGTCGAGCCTACGCGTCGCCGTCTGACGAGGCTGCGCCCGAGGCGTCGTCGTCTTCCGACTCGACCGTGTCGCTGTCGGCGTCGTAGGTGTAGGCGGGGCCGTCGGCGGTTTCGCCCGCTTCGGTGCCATCGGCCTTCGAGCCGCCGCCCTCGGTCGACTCCTCGGCCGGGTCGGTCGGGAACGGTCCGCCGTAGCCGCCGGTCCCCTGCTCTTCGGCCTTCTCGACGGTGTAGTCGCCGTCGTTTTCTCCGATGTTTGCGTCAGGCATGTCGCTCCTTTTGTCGGTGTGTTCAGCAGACTAGGTGAGCGTCCGCGGCCGAGACACGGGGTTGCGAGAAGGCCCGCGGCATGCCACTAGGCACGGATGCTGCGGCGTCAGGCAGCCGACGAGGAGGCGGCCAGGCGAGGCCACGCGGTCGGTGGCGGCTCCAGGCGGCGGGCGTGCGGAGCCACGCCGTTGCGCGCTCCCTCAGGCGGTGCCCGCGCGACGGGGCTTGCGGAGCGCGGCGGGTCGATACGGCGAGACGGTCGGGTCGTCGGTGATCCAGAAGCGCCACGGGAAAGCATCCGAACCCGCCTCGCCGCTCACGCCCGTGCGCGGGCCACGAGAGATGTGAGCGGGCGGGACATCGGGCAGTTCGAGGTGGGCCCGCGTGCGTTTGTCGAGCGGGCGCTTCGCCACGAGTCGCATGTCATCAGAACTGTCGGCCGCGAGGCGCTCGTCGCCAGAATTCTCGGCCGCGAGGCGCTCTTTGTCGGAACCTTCGGCCGCGAGGTGCTCGTCGCCGGCAGGCTCTGACGCAGGGGGCTCTTCAGGCCCGGATGACGGGGGCACGGTGTCGCTCAGCGCATCCATGCCGTCGTGCTCCGTGTAGACGAGGCCGAGCGCCTGGGCAAGACGACCCGGCCCCCTGGCGAGGTCGCGAGACGTCTTGGCGGCCGGACGGCGGCTGCGGGCCAGTTCCTCCCCCGCAACGATCTCGCCGGCCCTGAGCAGCACCCCCGACGCGATGCCCTCGGGCGAACAGACCACGTTGACGGCGTTGTGCATGCCGTAGGAGAAGTACACGTAGAGGTGCCCGGGCTCGCCGAACATGGTGGCATTGCGGGCCGTCTTGCCCATGCGGGCGTGCGAGCCGGCGTCGTGCACCTGCCCGGTGCCGAGACCGTGGTAGGCCTCGGTCTCGGTGATGCGCACCGTGATGGCGCCCTCGGGAGACGAGATCGTGAGGTGGGCTCCGAGAAGTTCGGGGGCTACCTCGAGCGCGTCGCGGGCGAAGAAGGTTCGGGATGCGCGCATCCGCTCATCTTCTCAAGCGGTCGGGGTGCCGGGCAATGGGCCGAGGGTCCCGGATGCCGGTGCGCTGTCGCGGCGGCCCCAGAGCGCCCAGGTCGCCGCGGCCACGAGGAGGGCGACGACGGTTCCGAGGGCTGTCTCGACGAGGCGGTCGACGACGAGGGTCGCCGTGTCTGTGGGATGCGCGAGGTCGATCATGACGAGGGCGAGCGGTGTGACGAACAGCAGCGCGAAGCCGTAGTTGCGCGTGACGAAGAGTTCGGCCGCGATCTGCAGGGCCACTACGAGCGCGATGGCCGCGAGACCCGACGGCTGGGCGGCGAGAAGGATAGCCGCGAGGATGAGGCCGAGGAAGGTTCCGGCGATGCGGTGGGTGGCGCGCAGGGCCGAATGCGAGAGGCGCACGGCGACGAGGGGAACGACGGCGGCGATCATGGCCCAGTAGGGGTGGCCGATGCCGAGAGCCGTGGAGAGGCCGCCGGCGAGGGCCGCTGCGACGCCGAAGCGGGCGGCGTGGGCGAGGCGTTGGGCGCCGCCGGGGAGGAGCATGGCAAGCCGGCCGGCGGCGGGCTCCGAGGCAGAGACGGAGGCCGAGGGGGTCGCTGTGGCGGGAGCTGCGCTCGACTCGGACATTGCGCGGGAGCCTGATGGAGCGGCCTCGGGCTGGGCAGACGCCGCGCCACGGCGCTCCGCGCGAGCGCGCCTCACGATCACAGCGCCCGCAGCGCCCACGATGAGCGACACGACCGCCGCGCCCGACGACACCACGAAGGCGACCAGGAGCGAGCCAGGGCCGGGCGGCACCGACGCCACGGCGCACAACGCGAAGACACCGAAGAGCGGGCCGGGCGGGTTCCAGCGGAAGACGTCGGAGAGGACGGCCACGAGCGTGGCCCACGCCGCACCGATGCCGACGATCCACCATTCGTGCGCGGGCATCCCGGCGATGACGACGCCGAGAACGACCGCACCGACCAGCACGATCGCGGCCGAAAGCTGCATGCGGAACCGGTGCCGATAACCCACGTTGCGGCCGTAGAGGGCCGCAAACGACCCGAAGGCGGCATACAAGGACCATTCGACGTGACCGAGCGCCCAGACCGTGACGAGCGGCACGACGACGGAGATGCCGGCGCGAGCGGCAACCCGATGAGAGCCCGCGTGGGGCCCGAAGACGAAGACGGTCTTCCACCAGGGAAGGGCGGGCGCAGCAGAACTCATGCTGTATATTTTACCCGTAAAGCATTTGGCAAAGGAGCGGCATGCCCGGCACCCCTGACTCTCACGAGATCCGAGACTCCGTCGACGAGACGCGCGCCGCCTGGGCGACCGTACGGCCCGAACTCGACACGACCGCGATCGCCGTGCTCGGCCGCATCCATCGCCTGTCGCGGGCGGTCACCCTGCTGAGCGACGCCCTGCTCGAACCCTTCGGCATCGGCCGCGGCGAATTCGACGTGCTCACGGTGCTGCGCCGGTCCGGCTCCCCCGTCGCCGCCACCCGGCTGGCGCATCTTCTGACGGTGTCCAACGCGGCCATCACCAAGCGGATGCTGCGGCTCGAAGCGTCCGGTCTCGCCGAGCGGCAGCGCGCCAGCCACGACAAGCGCGTCGTGCTCGTCGACCTCACCCCCGCCGGTCGCGATCTCATCGACGACGCCCTGCCCGCCCAGCTGGCACTCGAGGCCGAGATCGCCGCCGTGCTTGGGGGAGGCGATCGTGAGGCCACCGAAAACGCCCTACGCCGATTGCTGGTCGAAGCCGAACGACGGCTGAACGGCTGAACGAATAAACGACTGACGCGCGCGCATCCCGTCGGCCAGCCCTCGCGTCGTTAACCCGAACGCGCGGTGATTGAATAGCGGGATGGACGTTAACCGCTACATCGACGACTTCGCCAGTTTCATCCAGGCCTCGCCCAGCTCGTATCACGCCGCCGCCGAGGCCGCCCGGTGGCTCGACGAGGCCGGTTTCACGCGCCTGGACGAGCGCGCCGACTGGATCGATGCCACGGCCAATTCTGCAGGCGACGACGCCGGCTCGGCCTCGCCCCGCGCCGAGGCGCGCCGCCACTACGTCGTGCGTGACGGAGCCATCATCGCGTGGGTGCAGCCGCACGACGCCCACCCCACCACGCCGTTCCGCATCCTCGGCGCCCACACCGACTCCCCCGGTTTCAAGCTCAAACCGCACCCGAGCATCGGCTCGAACGGGTGGCTGCAGGCCGGCGTCGAGGTCTACGGCGGCCCCCTGCTCAACTCGTGGCTCGACCGCGAGATCGAGCTCGCCGGGCGCCTGGTCGACCGTCACGGCGTCGAGCACCTCGTGCGCACGGGCCCGTTCCTGCGCATCCCGCAGCTCGCCATCCACCTCGACCGGGGCGTCAACGACGGCCTCACGCTCGACAAGCAGCGCCACACGCAACCCGTCTACGGGGTCGGGGATGTCGGCCACTCCGATCTGCTCGCGCACCTGGCGGGGCTCGCCGGGCTCGACGCTCAGGATGTGAAGGGCTACGACATCCTGACGGCCGACACGCAGGCGCCCGCGCGCTTCGGCCTCGACAAGAAGCTCTTCGCGGCGGGCCGCATGGACAATCTCAGTTCGGTCTTCGCGGGCCTGCGGGCGCTCATGGAGGTTCCCGCCGACACCAAGACCATCAGCGTGCTCGCGGCCTTCGACCACGAAGAGCTCGGCTCGGAGACGCGTTCTGGCGCCAGCGGGCCGTTCCTCGACGATGTACTCACGCGCATCGGTGCGGGGCTCGGCCAGACACCCAGCGATCGCCTGCGCGCCTACGCCGCATCCTGGTGCCTGTCGGCTGACGCTGGGCACGTCGTGCACCCCAACTACCCCGAACGGCACGACCCGGCCAATCGGCCGATCGCCGGGTCGGGTCCGCTGCTCAAGATCAACGCCAACCAGCGCTACGCCACCGACGGACACGGGGCAGCGATGTTCGCCCATGCTGCGGCCCAGGCGGGCGTGCCCTACCAGGAGTTCGTCTCGAACAACGTCATCCCGTGCGGTTCGACCATCGGGCCGCTCACGGCGACGCGCCTCGGCATCCGCACGGTGGATGTCGGCATCGGTCTCCTGTCGATGCATTCGGCGCGCGAGCTGTGCCACGTCGACGACGCGCCCGCGCTGAGCTCGGCGATCGGGGCGTTCTTCGCCCCCGCAGACGAGAAGTAAGGCGCTCGGAGTCACCGTGCGGACGGCGCAGTAGCCGACCGCCGGGACCGGGCACCCCGCGAGAGCGCGACCCTGCAGCTGCGCAGCGACGAAGGACACTGACGACGAAGGGGATGCCGCGTGATGCGACATCCCCTTCGTGCTGTCCTGTGTCGTGTGACCCGTCGGATCAGACGACGTCGAGCGCGTAGCCCTCTTCGCCGTGCACCGACGTGTCGACACCCGCGATCTCGTCCTCGTTCTTCACGCGGAAGCCGATGGTCTTCTGGATCGCGAAACCGATCACGAGCGCGACCACGAAGGAGTAGATCAGCACGGCCAGGGCCGCCACCACCTGCAGCACCAGCTGCTCCCATCCGCCGCCGACGAACAGACCCGTCGAGGTGGCGAAGAAGCCCAGGTAAACGGTGCCAATGAGGCCACCGATGAGGTGGATGCCGACCACGTCGAGCGCGTCGTCGAAGCCCCACTTGAACTTCAATTCGATCGCGAGGGCGCACACGGCACCCGTGATGACGCCGAGCAGTAGGGCCCAGCCCGGGGTCAGGTTGGCACACGCGGGCGTGATCGCCACGAGACCGGCCACGGCACCCGAGGCCGCGCCCACCGAGGTGGCCTTGCCGTCCTTCAGCTTCTCGATGACGAGCCAGCCGATGATCGCCGCGGCCGTGGCCCCCAGCGTGTTGATCACGATGAGGCCGACGTTCTCCATGTTGTTGAGCCACTCGGCACCGGCGTTGAAGCCGAACCAGCCGAACCACAGGATGGACGCGCCGAGCAGCGTCAGCGGCACGTTGTGCGGCTTCGACATGCCCTTCTGGAACCCGACGCGTTTGCCGAGCACGAGGGCCAGCGCAAGGGCCGCGGCACCGGCGTTGATGTGCACGGCCGTTCCGCCGGCGTAGTCGATGACCGCGAGGCCCGCCTCTTCGCCGAAGAGCGTCGTGCCGAGGTTCATGATCCAGCCGCCGCCCCACACCCACGCGGCGATCGGGAAGTACGCGACCGTGGCCCAGATGCCGGCGAAGATCATCCAGGCGCCGAACTTGGCGCGGTCGGCGATGGCGCCCGAGATGAGGGCCACCGTGATGATGGCGAACGTCGCGCCGTAGGTGGCACCCAGCAGGTCGGTGTTGGCGGTCTCACCCTGCGACAGCGTCGTGAGGCCGAAATCGGAGAACGGGTTGCCCGCGAAGTCGAAGGCGCCCGAGACGGTGCTCATGTTGAAGCCGTAGAGAATCCAGAGCACGCTGATGAGGCCGAGGGCCCCGAAGCTCATCATCATCATGCTGACGACGCTCTTGGCCTTGACGAGTCCGCCGTAGAAGAAGGCGACGCCGGGCGTCATGAACAGCACGAGTGCTGTCGCCGTGATCGCCCAGGCAATGGTGCCGGTGTCCATATCGTGTCCTTAACCTGCTCGAGTGTGCATCGGGTTTGCCACCGGACGCGGGGCGTTCGGCTGGCACGATGACAGTCTCGGCGGGCGAGATTCCACGGGTGTTCACACCGCATTTCGGGTGTGTTACGGATGCACGCGAGTGTTGCGGGCGTGTTTCGGCGGTGCTGCTATTCCCCCGTCGTGAGGGCGATCATGCGCGACATCGAGCGCAGATACTTCTTGCGGTATCCGCCCGAGAGCATGTCGCCGCCGAATACCTCGTCGAGCGGTGTGCCCGTCTGCACGATGGGGATCTGGGCGTCGTACACGCGGTCGATGAAGGCCACGAGGCGCAGCGCCTCGGTCTGCGAGTCGAGCACGTGCACATCCCTCAGGCCGATCAGTGACAAGCCGTCGAGCAGGCCGATGTAGCGCGAGGGGTGCACGGTCGACAGGTGCTGGATCAGGTCGTCGAAGGTGTCGTCGGATGCTTCGTCCCCCGCGCGCCGGGTCGTGGCATCTTCGAGCGCCTCGGTGTAGGCGGCGTCGTCGCGCACGGCCGCGTGCCCCTCGATCGATCGGCGGCGGTAGTCGTTGCCGTCGATGCGCAGCGTGCGGAAGTTGTCGGACATCGCCTGGATCTCGCGCAGGAAGTCGGCCGCCGCGAAGCGCCCCTCGCCGAGGGCATTGGGCGGCGTGTTGGATGTCGCGGCGATGCGCGTGCCCGTCGCCACCAGTTCGCCGAGCAGGCGCGTCATGACCATGGTGTCGCCCGGGTCGTCGAGTTCGAACTCGTCGATGCAGATGAGCGTCGACCCACGCAGCTCTTCCACCGTCGCGGCATAACCGAGCGCGCCGACGAGCGCCGTGTACTCGATGAACGTGCCGAAGTATTTGCGCGGCCCGGGGGCGGCGTGCCACAGGGCCGCCAGGAGGTGCGTCTTGCCGACACCGAAACCGCCGTCGAGGTAGACCCCGGGCTTCACGGCGGGCGCCTTGTTCTTCTTGCGGCCGAAGAATCCACCCGACTTCTGCACGCCCCACGAGTCGGCGAATTCCGTGAGGATCGTGACGGCCTCGGCCTGGGAGGGGAAGTCGGCATCCGGCCGGTAACTCTCGAAGCTCGCCGTCTCGAACTGACGTGGCGGCACGAGGCTCGCCACGATCTGCGCACCCGAGATCTCGGGGCTGCGGGCGGCCAGGCTGACGACGCCGGTGGTCTCGGAGGGCGACATACGCTGACACCTTTGTTCATTCGGGGGGCGCGAATATGACATCCGGCTGAGGGATGCGTAGATTCACACGGGGAAGAAATCAGGACGGGCAGCCGGGAATGAAGCTGGCCGTGCTCCAGCTTAACCTCACCAGGAGGAACAATGACCGTCGAACGTGAGCAGAACCCCGAGTTCGAGGCGTACGCGCACCCCGAACGCCTCGTCAGCACCGCCTGGGTGGCGGAGAACCTCGGCCGTGAGGGCCTCGTCATCGTCGAATCCGACGAAGACGTGCTGCTCTACGAGACCGGGCACATCCCCGGAGCCGTGAAGGTCGACTGGCATACCGAGCTCAACGACCCGGTGCAGCGCGACTACATCGACGGCGCCGGTTTCGCGGCCCTGCTCTCGAAGAAGGGCATCTCGCGCGACGACACCGTGGTCATCTACGGCGACAAGAACAACTGGTGGGCCGCCTACGCCCTCTGGGTCTTCAGCCTGTTCGGCCACGAAGATGTTCGACTGATGGATGGCGGCCGCGACACGTGGATCGTCGAGGGCCGTCCCCTCACCACCGAGCGCCCCGCCCGCCCCGCCACCGACTACCCCGTCGTCACGCGCGACGACTCGGCCCTGCGCGCCTACAAGGACGACGTGCTGGCCCACCTCGGCCGCCCGCTCATCGACGTGCGCAGCCCCGAGGAGTACAGCGGCGAACGCACAACGGCTCCCGCCTACCCGGAAGAGGGCGCCCTGCGCGCCGGTCACATCCCCACCGCCCGCAGCGTGCCGTGGGGCAAGGCCGTCGCCGAGGACGGCCGGTTCAAGAACGTGGACGAGCTGTCGGCCATCTACCGCGACGGCGCCGGCCTGACCGACGGCGAACCCGTCATCGCCTACTGCCGCATCGGCGAACGCTCGAGCCACACGTGGTTCGTGCTGCAGCACCTGCTGGGCTTCGAGGACGTCAAGAACTACGACGGCTCGTGGACCGAGTGGGGCAGCGCCGTGCGCGTCCCCATCGTCACGGGCACCGAGCCGGGCGAGGCCCCGCAGACGCGCTAGCGTTGACGCATGAGTGACAGCACCCTCACCGGCCAGGCGGCCGAGATCCGCGACGAATTCCTCGACCTCGACCTGTCGTCGCGTCTCGAACTGCTGCTCGAGTTCTCGAACGAGCTGCCGGCTCTGCCCGAGCGTCTCGCCGACCACCCCGAGCTGCTCGAGCGCGTGGCCGAATGCCAGGCGCCCGTGTTCATCGTGGTCGAGGTCGACGACGGGCTCGTGACGATGTTCGCGCAGGCGCCGCCCGAGGCCCCGACCACGCGCGGGTTCGCGTCCATCCTGGCCCAGACGCTCAACGGCCTCACGGTCGACGAGGCGCTGGCCCTGCCCGACGACTACCCCCAGATGCTGGGGCTGTCTCAGGCGGTGTCGCCGCTGCGCCTCAACGGCATGAGCGGCATGCTGCAGCGCGCCAAGCGACAGCTGCGGGCCCGGGTCGGTCGATGACCACCGCGGGGTCGGCTGCGTCCGGCGCGTCCGGCACCCCCGAGGTGTCGGGTCCCTCCGACTCGGATGCCGAGGCCCCCGTCATCGCGCGCGGCACCGGGTTGACCGAGATCGTGCCCGCCACGGCATCCCGCTGCACCGGCCGCACCGCCGACTCGAAGAAGTGGGTCTCGGAGCGGTACCGCCCGCAGGCCGCCCAGTGGCTGGCGCTCAACATGATCTCGAGCATCAACGGCTCGGCGACGGGCCCGGATGGCACAAGCGAAACGCTCTCCAACCGCACCGACCGCATGATCCTCGGCGTCATCCGCGACCACGCCGACGCCGTGCTCGTGGGCGCCGAGAGCGTGCGCGCCGAAGGCTACGTCATACCGAAGACCGCCGTGCTGGCCGTCGTGACCCGATCGGGTTCGCTGTCAGGTCACAAGCTGGGCGACGACTACGACGCCGAGCGGCTCGTCGTGCTCTACCCGGAAGGCAACGAGCAGCAGGTGCTCGCCAACCTCGGCGACCTGCCGTGCCGCCGGCTAGCCATGCCGGGCGACGACCCCGGCCCTGCCGAAATCGTCGAGACCCTGGCGGCCAATGGCTACCCGAGCGTGGTGTGCGAGGGTGGGCCCAACCTGGCCGGTCAATTCATCCGTGCCGGCGAGGTGGATGCCGTGTACCTCAGCGTCGCGCCCACCTTCGTGCTGCCGGCCCGCCCCCTCATCGGCGGCGACGACGAGTTCCAGCGATGGTTCACGCTCGACGGGTTGCTCGTCGACGACGACGGCAACACCTACCATCGCCTGCGGCCCGACGCGCAGGACCGCACCGCGGCCTAACGCTCGCTGATCGGCACGCCGCCGGGAGGCAGTTGCCGCCAGACAGCTGACGCACTGACCGGCTGACCCCCGTTGACCGGCCGGCGTGCACCGGTCGCGCCGCGGTCGCCAGCGCTCAGGCGCCGCGCGGGAAGTTCTTGTCGAGCCAGCCCGCGATGGAGCGATTCCAGCGATCGGGATCGTAGTTCCACAGCTTCGTGTGGCGAGCCACCTGGAAGATGTCGAGCGTCACGAGATCGGGTCGCGCATCGGCGAGAGCGTGCGAACCGCTCGACGGCACGAAACCGTCATCGTCGCTGTGCAAGATAAGGATCGGCACCGACAACTCGCTGCTGCGCGCGACGATATCGAGCGAGGGCAAGTCGAGCGGCGCGTCGAGGCCCGTCAGGCGGCGGCCCCACGGGTTGCCGAGCGCTGCGAGGGCGCCGTGCCGCACGATGGGCGGGATGCTCTCGGCCTCGGCCTGGAACACGAGCACACGATTCCAGTCGGTGACGGGCGATTCGAGGATTATTCCGCGCACGGCGTCGCGATTGCGGCCCTGGAGAGCGACCTGCAGGCTGATGGCGCCACCCATCGACCATCCCATGAGGATGACGTCGCGCGCACCGGCGGCCAACGCGTAATCGATGGCCGCATCGACGTCTTCCCACTCGGTGGCGCCGAGGCCATAGCGGCCGTCGGCGCTGCGCGGGGCGTCGCCGTCATTGCGGTAGGACACGTTGAGCGTGGTGAAGCCGGCATCGCGCAGCACGGGAACCGCCCGCACCGTCTCACCCCGGCTGACGCCACGACCGTGAACCAGGATGACCCAGGTGTCGCGCGCGTTCTCGGCGGGCACGAGCCAGGCGGGCGCCGCGCCGATGGGCGTCTCGATGCGCACGCTCTCGGACTCGAGGCCCAACTCGCGCGGGTGCTGGTAGTACCAGCCGCTGAAGGTGGCACGGCCGTGCAGCGGCAGGCCGATCTCGTCGCTCTCGAGGCGACGCGTCACCGACGTGCGGTCGCGCCAGAGCACCGGGCCGAGCTTGAGATAGCGCTCGGGCTGGCCGAACCACATGCCGTACCGACCCGGAAGAATCGTGTCGGGCGTGGCCCGCAGCGTGATGGTCTTGCGGCGACGATTGAGCGAGAGCACCTCGGTGTCTCGCTGCCTCTGCTTGGCCGGCGTCACCACCATGCGGGCGACGGCACCCACGGCGACGACGGAAGCGATCGATGCGAGTGCGGCGACACCGCCGACGGCTGCGGCAGTAATGCCCACAATGCTCGGCGACGGCTTGCGGCTTGGGACGGCGTGGCTCTGGGCTTTCATTGGAAAGTAACTCTAGTCTGCGAGGGTGGCTGATACACCGATCCCGGGCGAGTACCCGGTGGAGTTCCAGGTTGCGCTCGACGCCGTGCGTCGCGCGGACAACCGTCCCGAACTCACCGTGACCGAAATCCCCGCCCCCGGCAAGCTGGCGCCCTACGCCGTCGCTCTTGCCGCCGATGTCACGCCCGCGCCCGCCCGGCACGGCGAGGACTCGCCGCTCGGCACCGGCCGCTTCATCCTCTTGCACGACCCCGACGGTGTGGATGCCTGGGGCGGCACGTTCCGCATCGTGTGCTTCGCGCAGGCCCCCCTCGAGACCGAGATCGGCCTGGACCCGTTCCTCGCCGAGGTCTCCTGGTCCTGGCTCGTCGACGCGCTCGACGCCCGCGACGCCCAGTACACGGCCGCCTCGGGCACGGCCACCAAGATCCTGTCCTCCGGCTTCGGCGAGCTTGCCGAGCAGGGTGACGGCGCACAGATCGAGCTGCGCGCATCCTGGACACCCCTCGAGCAGGATGTCTCGGCGCATGTCGAGGGCTGGGGCGAGCTGCTGTGCATGCTCGCGGGCCTTCCCCCGACCACCGAAGGCGTCACGCTGCTCTCGACGAAAAGGAACCTCCGTGGCTGATCGTCACGTCATCGACACCCGCGAAGAGTATCTCGAGGCCGTCGACGCCATCGCCGCCGGGCATGGACCCGTCGCGGTCGACGCCGAGCGCGCCTCGGGTTACCGCTATTCGCAGCGCGCCTACCTCATCCAGGTGTTCCGCCGCGGCGCGGGCATCTTCCTCTTCGACCCGCCCGCGATCGGCTCGTTCGACGAGCTGCAGGCGGTCATCCGCGACGAGGAATGGGTGCTGCACGCCGCGAGCCAGGACCTGGCCTGCCTGCGCGAAGTTGGTCTCTCCCCCACGCACATCTTCGACACCGAACTGGGCGGACGCCTGCTGGGCCTCGCGCGCGTCGGCCTCGGCGCCGTAGTCGAGGAGTTGCTCGGCATCCACCTGGCCAAGGAGCACTCGGCTGCCGACTGGTCGACGCGCCCGCTGCCCGAATCCTGGCTCGAATACGCGGCGCTCGACGTCGAACTGCTCGTCGACGTGCGCGACAAGATGGACGAGATGCTCGTCGAGAGCGGCAAGAAGCAGATCGCCGAGCAGGAGTTCGACGCCGAGGTGCAGAAACCCGAGCGAGCCCCGCGGCACGAGCCGTGGCGCCGCCTCTCCGGTCTGCACTCGGTGCGCGGTGCCCGCAACCTGGCCGTCGCGCGTTCGCTGTGGGAGGCGCGTGATGCCCTCGCCCGCGAACTCGACACGGCGCCCGGGCGACTCGTGCCCGACACGTCGCTCGTCGCGGCCGTGAAGGCCGAGCCCAAGTCATCCAGCCAGCTCGCCAGCCTGCGCGCCTTCAGCGGCCGCGCCAGCCGCACCGAGATCGACCGGTGGTGGGCCGCCATCGAGGAGGGTCGCACGACGACCGACCTGCCGGTGCTGCGGCCCCAGACCGACACGCTGCCGCCGCCCCGCAGCTGGTCAGAGCGCAACCCGGAAGCCGATCTGCGCCTGAAGGCTGCCCGCGCCGCTTTGACGACGGTCGCCGAAGAGCTCGGGATGCCGGTCGAGAATCTTCTGACGCCCGAAACGCTGCGGCGCGTGGCGTGGGAACCGCCCGCCGAACTGGATGCCGCACACATCCGCTCGGCTCTGGAAGCGCTCGGCGCGCGCCCGTGGCAACTAGAGATAACCTCCGAGCCAATCGCCGCAGCCTTTGTGGAAGCCCACAACGCGCCACCGGTCGAGGAGAGCCCGAGTCGTAGGAAGGGTCAAAGGATTCCCGGCGGGAATGCGCTCCTCCTAGGCTTCTGAGCAACATCCGAAAGTGGGAGGCAGAGTGGCCGAGAGAACTGACGTCTATTTCGTCGATGGTGTTCGTACCCCGTTTGGGCGCGCCGGAGAAAAAGGCATGTACTGGAACACCCGGGCGGACGATCTGGTGGTGAAAGCCATGATCGGTTTGCTCGAGCGAAACCCCGACGTGCCGAAGGATCGGGTCGACGATGTGGCCATCGCGGCCACGACCCAGGTCGGTGACCAGGGCTTGACGCTCGGCCGCACGGCCGCGCTGCTCGCCGGACTCCCCCGTTCGGTTCCCGGTTTCGCCATCGACCGCATGTGCGCGGGTGCCATGACGAGCGTCACCACCCTCGGCAGCGGTATCGCTTTCGGCGCCTACGATGTCGCCATCGCCGGCGGCGTCGAGCACATGGGCCGGCACCCCATGGGATTCAACGCCGACCCCAACCCGCGGTTCCTCGCCGAGAAGCTCGTCTCGGGCGACGCGCTCGACATGGGCAAGACCGCCGAGCGCATCCACGACCGTTTCCCGCACCTCACCAAGGAGCGCTCCGACCGGTTCGGCATGCTGAGCCAGCAGAAGATCGCGGCGGCCTATGCCGCCGGCAAGATCCAACCCGACCTCGTTCCCGTCGCCCTGCGCTCGGAACAGGGCTGGGGCCTCGCCACGCAGGACGAGGGCATGCGGCCCGAGACGACCATGGAGGGGCTCGCCTCGCTGCGCACGCCCTTCCGCCCGCACGGGCGCGTCACGGCCGGTAACGCCTCTCCCCTGACCGACGGCGCCACCGTGAGCCTGCTCGCCGGCTCGGATGCCGTCAAGGAATTCGGTCTGCGACCCAAGATGCGCATGGTCAGCTTCGCCTTCGCGGGCGTCGAGCCCGAGATCATGGGCATCGGCCCCGTGCCCTCCACCGAGAAGGCGCTGCGCAAGGCCGGCCTGACGATCGACGACATCGGCCTGTTCGAGCTCAACGAGGCGTTCGCCGTGCAGGTGCTGTCGCTGCTCGACCACTTCGGCATCGACGACGACGACCCGCGCGTGAACCCCTGGGGCGGTGCCATCGCCGTGGGCCACCCGCTCGCCGCATCCGGTGTGCGCCTCATGATTCAGCTCGCGGCCCAGTTCGAGGAGCACCCTGAGGTGCGCTACGGCCTCACCGCCATGTGCGTCGGCCTCGGCCAGGGCGGCTCCGTGATCTGGGAGAACCCGCACTTCACGGGCAAGAAGGGACGCAAATAGCCATGACCGACTACACGACGATCGACTTCTCCGAACTGCTCGCGCTCAGCGCCGACGAGGTCGTCACGCACGCGTTCGTGCGCGACATCCCCCTCGCCTCGGGCAAGACGCTCGCACTCGTCACGCTCGACAACGGGCGCGACCACACGCGGCCCAACACGCTCGGCCCGGCAACGCTGCTCGAGCTCGACGGTGTGCTCGACGCCCAGCGCGCCCGCGCCGCCGCCGGCGAGATCGACGGACTGGCCATCACGGGCAAGCCGTTCATCCTGGCCGCCGGCGCCGACCTGTCGAAGGTGAGCGAGATCCCCTCGAAGAAGGTTGCGAAGCAGCTCGCGCAGCTCGGGCACCATGTGCTCGGCAAACTGGGCGACCTGGGCGTTCCCACCTTCGTGTTCATCAACGGGCTCGCGCTCGGCGGCGGGCTCGAGATCGGCTTGAACGCCACCTACCGCACCATCGACGCCGCGGCCCCGGCCGTCGCACTGCCCGAAGTGTTCCTCGGAATCATCCCGGGCTGGGGCGGCGCCTACCTGCTGCCCAACCTGATCGGCATCGAGAACGCCCTCAAGGTGGTCGTCGAGAACCCGCTCAAGACCAACCGGATGCTGAAGGCCCAGCAGGTCTTCGACCTCGGCATCGCCGACGCCATCTTCCCGTCGGCCAGCTACCTCGAATCCTCGCTCGCGTGGGCCGACGGCGTCCTCTCCGGCCGCGTCAAGGTCGTGCGCAAGAACGAACCCGGCAAGGTCGAACGACTCGTCAAGTGGGATGCCGCCATCGGCATCGCGCGCAAGATGCTCGAGTCGAAGATCGGCACCGTGCCGAAGTCGCCGTATGCCGCGCTCGACCTGCTGAAGGCCGCCAAGAGCGGGTCGAAGGCCGACGGGTTCGCGCGCGAAGACGAGGCGCTCTCCGAGCTCATCTCGGGCGACCAGTTCCAGGCGAGCATCTATGCGTTCAACCTCGTGCAGAAGCGCGCCAAGCATCCGGCCGGTGCGCCTGACAAGAAGCTCGCGCAGCGCGTGACGAAGGTCGGCGTGATCGGAGCGGGTCTCATGGCCAGCCAGTTCGCACTGCTGTTCGTGCGGCGCCTGCAGGTGCCCGTCGTGATCACCGACCTCGACCAGGCGCGCGTCGACAAGGGCATCTCTTACATCCGCGATGAGATCGACGCGCTGCTCACCAAGGGACGCATCGGCAACGACGAGGCCAACCGGCTGAAGGCCCTCGTGACGGGGACGACCTCGAAGGCCGACTTCGCCGACTGCGACTGGGTCATCGAGGCCGTCTTCGAGGAGCTGGGTGTCAAGCAGGATGTCTTTGCCGACGTCGAGCAGTACATCTCCGACACCGCCATCCTCGCGACCAACACCTCATCGCTGTCGGTGGAGCAGATCGGCTCGAAGCTCAAGCATCCCGAAAGGGTCGTGGGCTTCCACTTCTTCAACCCGGTCGCCGTCATGCCGCTCATCGAGGTGGTGCGCACGCCGCACACGACCGACGAGGCCCTGGCGACGGCCAGGGTGACGGCTGCCAACCTGAAGAAGAACGCCGTCATCACGCGGGACACTCCCGGTTTCGTCGTCAACCGCATCCTCGCCAAGCTGCTCGGCGAGGCGATGCATGCCGTCGACACGGGCACCCCCTTCGACGTGGTCAACCACGCGCTCGACGACTTCGGCCTGCCGATGTCACCGTTCGAGCTGCTCGAACTCGTCGGACTCACGGTGGGCGCGCACGTGCTCGACACGCACCACGCGGCGTTCCCCGAGCGCTTCTTCGACAGCCCCAACCTGCACCGCCTCGCCGAACACGGCAAGATCTTCGAGCGCGACGGCAAGGGCAAGATCACGGGCTTCGACAAAAAGGCCGTGAAGATCGTCTCGGGCGGCACGACTCCTCAGACCGGCGAGGAGATCCGCCGCCGCGTCGAAGACGGTCTGGCCGACGAGATCCACCGCATGCTCGAGGATGGCGTGGTGCACGCGCCCGAGGACATCGACCTGTGCCTCATCCTCGGGGCCGGCTGGCCGTTCCACATGGGCGGCGCGACGCCGTACCTCGACCGCGTGGGTGCCTCGGAGCGGGTCTTCGACGACACGTTCCACCACCCGCCCATCGTCGGCGTCGAGTAGCGCTCGGCGCGACCACACGCTGAAGGCCCCCTGTCTCACGAGAGGGGGCCCTCAGCGTGTTCTGCGCGTTCTGCGCGTTCTGCGCGTTCTGCGTGCGGTCTTACAGCTGTTCGGCGTCTCCGTCGGCCTTCGTCGTGCGGCCGGGAACGGCGTGTTGCTCCTCGTCGGATTCGCCGCCCAGCGAAGGCTCGTCTCCGTCATTCGCAAGGGGCCGCGCCACGGGGATGCGGCTGCCGAGCACCTGGTCGACCACATCGCGCGCGATCTGCTGGGCCGTCAGCCCGGCGTCCGTGAGGATCTGGTCGCGCGAGGCGTGGTCGATGAACTCATCGGGCACACCCAGTTCGTCGACGGCCGTGTCGACTCCGGCCGCACGCAGGTCCTGCCGAATACGCGTACCCACGCCGCCGACTCGGATGCCGTCCTCGATCGTGATGACCAGTCGGTGTTCGCGCGCCAGGTCGATCACGCTCTGCGCCACAGGAACGACCCAGCGCGGGTCGATGACCGTCGCGCCGATGCCCTGCGCCTGCAGCCGCTCGGCCACGTCTACGCCCATTGCGGCCATCGGGCCGACCGTGATGATCAACACGTCGTTGCGCTCGCTTTCGACGAGCACCTCCACGCCGTCGTCGAAACGTCGGATGGCGGGCAATTCGGGGTTGACCGAGCCCTTCGGGAACCGCAGTACGGTGGGCGCGTCCTCGACGCGCACGGCCTCGGCGAGTTCTTCGCGCAAGCGCACGGCGTCGCGGGGCGCGGCGATACGGATGTGGGGCACGACCTGCAGGATGGCGAGGTCCCAGATGCCGTGGTGGCTCGGGCCGTCGGGGCCCGTGACCCCGGCGCGGTCGAGCACGAACGTGACGCCAGCCTTGTGCAGCGCGACATCCATCAGAATCTGGTCGAAGGCGCGGTTCACGAACGTGGCGTACAGCGCGACCACGGGGTGCAATCCCCCGAAGGCCAGACCGGCGGCGGATGTCGCGGCGTGCTGTTCGGCGATACCGACGTCGTGCACGCGCTTCGGGAAACGCTCGGCCATGCGGTGCAAACCCGTGGGGCGCAGCATGGCGGCCGTGATGCCCACGATCTTGTCGTTGCGCTCGGCCTCGTGCACGAGGGCGTCGCTGAAGATGCCGGTCCACGAATCGCCCTCGGATGCCGTCACGGGCTCACCCGTGATCGGGTCGATCTTGCCGACGGCGTGGAACTGGTCGGCGACGTCGTCGACGGCGGGGCCGTAGCCCTTACCCTTCTGCGTGATGGCGTGCACGATGACGGGCGCGTTGTGTTCGCGCGCCTGCGTGAGCGCCTCCTGCATAGCGTCGACGTCGTGCCCGTCGACCGGGCCGATGTACTTGATGTCGAGGTTCGAGTAGAGCGCCTCGTTATCGGTGAAGCGGCTGAGGAACCCGTGCAGGCCGCCGCGCACACCGCGGTAGAACGCGCGAGCGGGCGAGCCCAGCCGGGAGAATGCCTTCTCGCTCGACTTCTGCAGCGTCGTGTACATGGGACGCGTGCGCACGTTGCTGAGGAACTTGGCCATGCCGCCGATGGTGGGCGCATAGGAGCGGCCGTTGTCGTTGACGACGATGATGAGGCGACGTGTGTTGTCGTCGCTGATGTTGTTCAGCGCCTCCCACGTCATGCCGCCCGTGAGGGCCCCGTCGCCCACGACCGCGACGACGGCCCGGTCGTGCTGGCCCGTCATGTCGTAGGCGCGCGAAATGCCGTCGGCCCAGCTGAGGGATGACGACGCGTGCGAGGACTCGACGATGTCGTGCGGCGACTCGGAGCGCTGCGGATACCCCGCGAGGCCACCGCGCTGGCGGAGGCCCGCGAAGTCTTGCCGACCCGTGAGCAGCTTGTGCACGTAGCTCTGGTGCCCGGTGTCGAACACGATCGAGTCACGCGGGGACTCGAACACTCGGTGGATCGCGATCGTGAGTTCGATCACACCGAGGTTCGGCCCCAAGTGCCCGCCGGTCCGCGACACCTCGCTGACGAGGAAGTCGCGGATCTCTTGGGCGAGCTGCACCAGCTGCTCGCTCGAGAGGCCATCGAGATCACGGGGACCATGGATGTTCTCGAGAAGGCTCATAGATGCGAGTCTAGCTCTGCTACCTAGGCGACCAATGAGCGCAACACGTACTGCAGGATTCCACCGTTGCGGTAGTAATCTGCCTCACCGGGCGTGTCGATGCGGACGACGGCGTCGAACTCGATCGGGCTGCGCGAGGCATCCGATTCGTTGCTCGGCGTGGCGACCACGTGCACGGTCTTGGGCGTGTGGCCCTCGTTGAGCTCTTCGATGCCCGTGATCGAAACGACCTCGGTTCCATCGAGGCCCAGGCTCTCGGCCGTCTCGCCCGCGGGGAACTGCAGCGGCACGACACCCATTCCGATGAGGTTGGAACGGTGGATGCGCTCGAAGCTCTCGGCGATGACGGCGCGCACACCGAGCAGCGAGGTGCCCTTGGCCGCCCAGTCACGCGACGAACCCGAGCCGTACTCCTTGCCCGCGAAGATCACGAGCGGGATGCCGGCGGCCTGGTAGTTCTCGGACGCGTCGTAGATGAACGACTGCGGGGCGCCGTCCTGCGTGAAGTCGCGGGTGTAGCCACCCTCGACGCCGTCGAGCAGCTGGTTGCGCAGGCGGATGTTCGCGAAGGTTCCGCGAATCATGACCTCGTGGTTTCCGCGACGCGAGCCGTAGGAGTTGAAGTCCTTGCGGTCGACGCCGTTGGCGGCCAGGTAGTGGCCGGCCGGGCTGTCGGCCTTGATCTGGCCGGCGGGGCTGATGTGGTCGGTCGTGACCGAGTCGCCCAGCTTGGCGAGGACGCGCGCACCCGTGATGTCGGTGACCGGGGTGGTCTCGAGCGTCATGCCGTCGAAGTATGGGGGCTTCCGCACGTAGGTGGAGGTTTCATCCCACTCGAACGTGGCGCCCGTGGGCGTCGGCAGCGAACGCCAGCGCTCGTCACCCTCGAAGACACCCGCGTACTCGTGGGTGAACATCTCGGTGTCGATGGATGAGTCGATGGTCGACTGCACCTCGGCGGCGTCGGGCCAGATGTCCTTCAGGAAGACGTCGTTGCCGTCTTCGTCGAGGCCGAGCGCGTCGGTCTCGAAGTCGAAGTTCATGGTGCCGGCGAGGGCGTAGGCGATGACGAGCGGCGGGCTCGCCAGGTAGTTCATCTTCACGTCGGGGTTGATGCGACCCTCGAAGTTGCGGTTTCCGCTCAGTACGGCCGTGACGGCCAGGTCGTTCTTCTGAACAGCCTCTGACACCTCTTCGGGCAGCGGGCCCGAGTTGCCGATGCACGTGGTGCAGCCGTAGCCGACGAGGTAGAAGCCGAGGTCTTCGAGGTAGCCCGTGAGGCCGGCCTTGTCGTAGTAGTCGGTGACGACCTTCGAGCCGGGAGCAAGCGTGGTCTTGACCCACGGCTTGGCCTTCAGGCCCTTCTTGCTGGCGTTGCGAGCGAGCAGCCCGGCCGCGAGCATGACCGACGGGTTGGACGTGTTGGTGCACGACGTGATGGCCGCGATGGCGACGGCCCCGTGGTCGATGGTGACGTCGTCGCCCGAGGCGAGCGTGATTTCGGTGGGCTTCGTCACCGTCTGGGGTGCCGTGCTCTGGTGCTCGTGGTGGTGGTGCGACTCGCCATCCTCCGGCTGCAATTCACCGGGGTCGGATGCCGGGAACGACTGCGCGACGGTCAGGTCGACGATGTCGTGCTCCACCGTTGCGTAGTTGTTGAGGTCGACCGCGAACTGGCTCTTGGCTGCGGACAGCTCGATGCGGTCCTGCGGGCGCTTCGGGCCGGCGATCGACGGGACGACCGTCGCGAGGTCGAGCTCGAGGTATTCGCTGAAGACGGGCTCGACCGACGGGTCGTGCCAGAGCGTCTGCTCCTTGGCGTAGGCCTCGACGAGCGCGACCTGCTCGTCGCTGCGACCCGTGAGGCGCAGGTAGTCGAGCGTGACGTCGTCGATGGGGAACATGGCAGCGGTGGAACCGAACTCGGGGCTCATGTTGCCGATGGTGGCGCGGTTGGCGAGCGGCACGGCGCCGACGCCCGAACCGTAGAACTCGACGAACTTGCCGACGACGCCGTGCTTGCGCAGCATCTCGGTGATGGTGAGGACGACGTCGGTGGCCGTGACACCCGTGGGGATGGTGCCCGAGAGCTTGAAGCCGACGACCTTCGGAATGAGCATGGAGACGGGCTGGCCGAGCATGGCCGCCTCGGCCTCGATGCCGCCGACGCCCCAGCCCAGCACGCCCAGGCCATTGACCATAGTCGTGTGCGAGTCGGTGCCGACACAGGTGTCGGGGTAGGCCTGCAGCACGCCGCCGACCTCACGCGTCATGGTGACGCGCGCCAGGTATTCGATGTTGACCTGGTGCACGATGCCCGTTCCGGGCGGGACGACCTTGAAGTCGTCGAACGCGGTCTGGCCCCAGCGAAGGAACTGGTAGCGCTCACCGTTGCGCTCGTACTCGATCTCGACGTTGCGCTCGAAGGCGTTGGGCTGGCCGAAGAGGTCGGCGATGACCGAGTGGTCGATGACGAGCTCGGCGGGGGCGAGCGGGTTGATCTTGGTGGGGTCGCCGCCCAGAGCCGAGACGGCCTCGCGCATGGTGGCGAGGTCGACGATGCAGGGCACACCGGTGAAGTCCTGCATGACCACGCGGGCCGGGCTGAACTGGATTTCGGTGTCGGGCTCGGATGCGGGGTTCCACTGCGAGATGGCCTCGATCTGCGACCGCGTGACGTTCTTGCCGTCTTCGGTGCGGAGCAGGTTCTCGAGCAGGACCTTCAGGCTGAACGGGAGCTTCTCGTAACCGGCGACGCTGTCGATTCGGAAGATCTCGTAGTCGGTTTCACCGACGGTGAGCTGTTGTTTGGCCCCAAAGCTGTTCACGTTTGACACTGTGCCTTCTCCTTCGTTGGCAGAGGCAAGTCGCACGCTTGCCGCTTGTCGATTCTCGGCCTCAGAAGGGGGGTAAGGCTAGCAAGGCGAGCCTAAGTGCTTCCGAGAAACGGCGATCGAACGTTGCCGTATTTATCTTGATGTCGAGATAATTCTAGCAGCGTGCGGCGGGGTGCGGCGTCAGGTGGGCGAACCCGGGCGAACGGGCGTGTCGGATGCCACAGCATCCGTTTCGGGGGCACGGTAGAGGCCGCGCACCACGAGCCAGCTGACGACGAGCAGCGGCGCATAGAGCGGGATGCCCATGAGCAGCTTCGTCGAGCCCAACCATTCGACGTTGCCCGAGAAGTAGAGGGGCAACTGCACGGCCAGGCGCAGGATGAAGAGGCCCGCCCAGGCAAGTGTGAGCCAGCGGAGTGCGCGCCGCTTGACGCGGTCCTGGCGCCAGGCGACGCCGTCGTTCATGAGGAAGCCGACGGCCAGGCCGATCAGGGGCCACCCGACAAGCACCGAGATCAAGAGGACGGCGCCGTACCCGCCGTTGGTGAAGAAGCCCAGGACGAAGTTGTCCTCGGGCTTGTTGGTGATGAGGGCCAGAACGGCCGACAGCACGACGCCCACGAGGCCGCCGAGAGCCGCCGTCACCGGCGTCTTGCCAATGATGCGCAGGAGCGTGAGCAGCGCAGCGACGCCGACCGAGACGCCGAGGGCCCAGGGAAGGCTCTGCGTGAAGGTGAAGACGAGGAGGAAGAGCAGACCGGGCACGATGGCTTCGATGATGCCGCGCACCCCGCCCATGGCCTTTAAGAGGGCGGCGCCGGTCGGGCGTTCGGACTCCATGAGGTCGCCCAGCCCGGCCTTGCGGGCGGCCCCCGCGAGGGAGGCGCCGAGGACCGTGGCGGGCTCGGGAGCATCATGATCGGCAGCTGCACCGCTCCCGACGGGCGCCGAACGCTGCGCCGGCACCGAGGGCTCCGAACCCTGAGCCGGCACCCCGGACGCCGAACCCTGGGTCGAGACCGCGGCCTCGTCGGGCGACGTGCCGTAGCGGCCGACGGGGTGCTCGCCGTTTCCCTGGTGAGGATCGCTCATGCCGAGGCTCTACGCCTCTTGACCCGCGCCGGCGGGCATCTTCAGCGGGATGAGGTCGCGCGGGGGCATGGGGGTGTCGCCGCGCACGACGACGACGCTGCGGAAGAGCTCCTCGACGAGGGCGCCCTTCTCGGCATCCGTCGCACCGGCACCGGCGATGACGCCGCGCAAGAACCAGCGCGGCCCGTCGACACCCACGAAGCGGGCGATGCGTGTGGCTGCGGGCTGACCGGCGGGCACCTGAACGGGAACCTCGGCGAGAAGCTCGTAGCCGAGGCCGCCCTCGCGCTCGGTGACCGTGCCGCCCTGCGAACCGATCTGTTCGGCGATCTGCTCGCGCGTCTCGTTCCACAGGCCGATCGAGCGCGGTGCCGCGAAGGCCTGGATCTGCAGCGTCGATTCGGCGTAGTCGAGGCCCACCGCGACAATGCGCTTGGTCGACTCTTCGATCTCGAGGCGCAGGTTCAGCCCCTCGCGCGGGAGGATCTTCACTCCCCCGAGGTCGATGTAGGGGCGCACGGCGTTGGCTTCGCTCTCGTCGAGCGGGCCTTCGGTGGCGCGGTCGTCGGGGGCCGACTTCGTGGTGTCGAGAACCGTCTCTTCGTCGGCGGGAGCCTCGAGCGCATCACCCGTCGCCGTCGTCACCTCGGACGACGCCTCGTCGGCCGAGGCCGCGTCGACCGTCTCGATGGCGGTGTCGGGCTGTTCTTCGGGGTTCTTGCCTTTGCGCAGTTTCATGCGTTCGCTCCAGTCGGTGTGTCAGAAGAAGTGGGGTCGGATGCCGCGGCGCTGTCGTAGCCCGTCGACCCGAAGCCGCCGGCGCCGCGAGCACTGCCCGGCAACGTCTCGACGGGGACGAACGTGGCGCGAGAGACGGGCATGACGATGAGCTGCGCGATGCGGTCGCCGACCGCGATCTCGTAGGGCTCGCGCGCATCCGTGTTGAGCAGGGTGACCTTGATCTCGCCGCGGTAACCGGCATCGACCGTGCCCGGCGAATTCACGATGGTGATGCCGTGCTTGGTGGCGAGGCCCGAACGCGGCACGACGAAGGCGACGAATCCGTCGGGCAGCGCGATAGAGACGCCCGTGCCGACCAGTCGACGCTCGCCCGGCTGCAGAACCAGGTGCTCGCTGGACACCAGGTCGGCGCCCGCATCGCCCGGATGGGCGTAGCGCGGAACCTCGGGGGCGATAATAAGAACGTCAACGCTTTCGGTCACAGATCGAGGGTAGTGCAGATCGATCAACGAAGTGAGTCATGTCCCCTTATCGCGAACGGCTCTGGCCGGCCCCCTGGATCTACATCTCGACGGCGCTCGTCATCCCCGCCAGCATCCTCGTTCTCGCCCCCATCTCGTGGGTCGCCGGAGTCATCACGGCGGTCATTCTCTATGGCGGGATGACGACCCTGTTCATCGTGGGGGCGCCCACCATCAGCGTGGGCGACGGCGAGCTGCGCGCCGGCCGGGCCCGCATCAGCCTCGACCTGGTCGGGACTCCCAAGGCATTCACAGGAACCGAGGCCGCTTTACAGCGTGGCCGCAAGCTCGACGCCCGGGCCTACATGTTGTTCCGCGGATGGATTTCGGGGGTCGTGCGCATCCCCGTCCTCGACGAGAACGACCCGACGCCCTACTGGCTCGTGTCCACGCGGGAGCCACAAAAATTGGCCGCCGCGATCGAGGGATCGCGACGGCCAGAAAGCGTCTGAGCAGTTCGACTGCTTAGGCGGCGCACTCCACGCAGATCGCGCCGAGCTTGGTCTCGTGGTCGATGAGCGAGCGGTGCTTCACCAGGAAGCACTCCACGCACGTGAACTCGTCTGCCTGGGGAGGCAGCACGACGACATCGAGGTCGAGGTCGGAGAGGTCGGCGCCGGGAAGGTCGAAGCCACCCGGGTTATCGGCGTCTTCGACGTCGACCGCGCCAGACAGCTTGTCGGGGACACGCTCCTTCAGGGCCTCGATCGACTCAGAGTCGTCGTCGCTCTTTCGGGGTGCGTCATAATCCGTTGCCATTGTTTTCCACTTCTTTTCTCGTCCGCCGACCGTGTCCGGCGGCGATAGTTTGCATCAAAGATGAACGAATAGCAAACCAGTACTGGGCTCCCTGATTCGTCGCTGCATCCAACTCGCGGCACGCCCGCGTTATTCCCGGTCTACGGGGGTTCGGCGTGCGACCATCGAGTGAATTGATCTCAGCCTCGGAGGCACATGATTATGCAGGAACTGACTGTCATCGGCGTCGACGGCAATGCCATCGTCGCGAGCACCGACAACGGGGTGCAATTTCGACTCCCCGTCGACGAGTCCCTTCTCTCCCATGTGCGTCGCGCGCGCAAACAGGCAACGGGCGACGCCCCGAAGCTGAGCCCTCGCGAGATTCAGGCTCACATTCGCTCGGGCATGTCGGCCGAAGAAGTCGCGGATGTCACGGGCGCCGAGATCGACTACGTGCGCCGTTTCGAGGGCCCCATCGTCGCCGAACGTGAGCACATGGTCGCAGCTGCCCTCAGCGTTCCGGTGCTCGCGGCCATCGACCCCCGTGTGGACGACGAAGAGCCGACGTTCGGTTCCGCCATCCGTGCCCGTCTCGAGAGCCTCGGCGCGAGCGACGAGCGTTGGACGAGCTGGAAGGACGAGAACGGTTGGATCGTCAAACTGTCGTTCACGGCCTCCGATGTCGAGCACGACGCCCGCTGGACCTTCGAACCCAAGAAGAACGCGCTGGCGCCGCTCGGGGCCGAGGCCGTCACGCTGTCGCGCCAGGGCGCCCTGCCTGCCGAGGGACTCATCCCCAAGCTGCGCGCCGTCGAGCGCGAGTCTTCCTCACCCGATGACAGCCGTTTCGACAGCGGCGCCTTCACGTTCGTCCCTGCCGCGGCAGACCCCGATATCGACCTCAACGACACGGCCTCGCAGATCGAGATCGGCCCCGTCGACGTGGCGCCGCACCACCGCAGCTCGTCGAAGGCCGCGGATGCCGCGATCAACCGCGCCGAAGATCAGGGTGGACCGTCCAACCAGACCGCCGACCTGCTCGAGGCCCTGCGTCGTCGCCGTGGCGAACGCGAATCCGCTGCGCGCACGCCGCAGACCGATGCTTCGCCCGCCCCGGACTCGGGTCGCTCCCCCGCTCAGCCGTCCGGTGAACGCGGTTCGACCCCGTTCGGCGGCAGCTCGCCGTTCTCCGACTCCCCCTTCGCCGCCGGTGCCGCCAGCGCGTCGAATCCGTCGGGTCTGCGCGACGCGTCGCGGTCAGAGCCGTCTCGCGAACGAGCGGGCGAGCGTCCAGGCCTCGACCGTAGCGACCGCGGCGCCCGGGGCACCGAGGCCGACGCGCACGACGACCGCAGCCCCTTCAGCGGTCCCGTGCGCCCCGTCGACGTGCCGCTCGAGAACTTCGACACCCTCACGGGCGCGTCTCCCTCGAAGCGCTCAGACGACGACCAGAAGCCGCCGGCGATCACACCGGCCCGCGGTTCGAAGCGCGGGCGCACGGCCATGCCGTCGTGGGACGAGATTGTCTTCGGCGCCCGCACCGACGACGACTGATAACCCCGAACGCCCGACACCCCGAGGTCGATCGTGACGGGCGTGCTGCACCGCGGATGGCCGGCGCCCATTCCGCCGAATGTCGCGCCGATCTCGACTTCTCGCGAGAGCTGAGGGTGCTCGCCGATTGCCGCGACGGCCTAGTTATTGCGTAAAGGCGCCGAAGCGGATGAACGGCACGGTGCGCTCCTCGTCGGTCAGCGAACCGTGCTGCCCGATCATCCGTCGTGCTGCCTGATCGGCCGGCCGCGAGTCGTAATAGGCGATGCGTTTGCGCGCCGCAACGACGACGTCACCGATGCGTGGCAGAACCTCGTCGTGCACGTCACCGAAAAGCCCCTGGGCAATGGCCTCGTCGCGGCTGAAAACCCACGCGCGCTCACCCTCTGAGTCCCGCCAAACATCCGCCATCCTCAGGCGATCGGATGCAGTGGCCCCGGGCTCGAGATACAGATGCAGGCAGCGCGGCTCGCCGCCCACGTGCCGCACCCCCGCCACCAGCTCGGGCGCCTGATCGAACAGCACCTGCGACGTGTGGGGCACGTCGAGAGACCCGTGGTCGGCCGTCAGGATCACGCCGACCCGTCGACCGACCGCCGCGACAAAACGTCGCATCTCACCGTCCAGCTCCTCGAGGGCCGCGGTCCAGCGGTCGGACTCCCAGCCGTGCTGGTGCGAGATCTTGTCGAGTTCGGGCACGTAGAGGTAGGTGAGCGAGCGGGTGTTCGCCCGCGTGAGGGCGTCCGCGCGCTCGAAGCGGGCGCGCAACGTGTCGGCGGGCTCGTAGGACGCGCCGCGCAGGGTGGCCCGGGTGAAGCCCGAGCCCGCGAACGTGGCAGGGCCGACGGCGAAGGCTGCGACATCCGCATCGCCCGCCTGTTCGAAGACCGTGCGGCAGCGCTGCCACGTCTCGGGGTCCATGCCGGCATCCCAGCCGGTGAGGCCGTTGACCAGCCGATCGTGCCGAGCGTCGAGCATGCGATAGCCGACGAGGCCGTGCTGACCGGGCTCGGCGCCCGTCGTGAGCGACGTGAGCGCGGCCGCCGTGGTTGTCGGGAAAACCGTGCTGATGGTGCGGTCGGGAGCCGAGCGCAGAAAACGCGCGTAGCCCGATCGGGCAGACAACAAGCGCGAGCCGAGGCCGTCGACGACGACCACGACGACGTGATCGACGGCGGGCAGGCCAGACGGGTTGGCGACACCCCCGATCGCGGCCAGCGAATCCGGCAGCACACCGGTCAGGCTGCGCGGACGAACGGGCGGGATCGATACGATTGAAGCCACCGGGAAAGTCTGGCACATCCAGGCGCGAACCCTCCCGTCGCCCGCAACCGGACCACCACCCAGGTCAGAAAACACGTATGCCCCGCAGCGATAAGAACGCCCCCGCCGCCCCGATCAACGAGCGCATCGAAGACGTCGACGTCTCGGCCGAAATGCAGGGGTCCTTCCTCGAATACGCCTACTCGGTCATCTACTCGCGCGCGCTGCCCGATGCGCGCGACGGACTCAAACCCGTGCAGCGCCGCATCCTCTATCAGATGACCGAGATGGGGCTGCGGCCCGACCGCGGGCACGTGAAGTCGGCCCGCGTCGTCGGCGAGGTGATGGGAAAGCTGCACCCGCACGGTGATAGCGCCATCTACGACGCCCTCGTGCGCCTGGCGCAACCGTTCACGCTGCGCGTTCCTCTCGTCGACGGCCACGGCAACTTCGGCTCGCTCGACGACGGCCCCGCCGCCTCCCGCTACACCGAGGCCCGCCTCGAAGCCGCGGCCCTCGCCCTCACGGCCGACCTCGACGAAGACGTTGTCGACTTCGTGCCCAACTACGACAACCAGTTCCAGCAGCCCGAGGTGTTGCCGGCGGCCTACCCCAACCTCCTCGTCAACGGCGCGAGCGGCATCGCGGTCGGCATGGCCACCAATATGGCGCCGCACAACCTGATCGAGGTCGTAGGGGCGGCTCGGCACCTGCTCGAACACCCGGATGCCTCGCTCGACGATCTGATGGAGTTCGTGCCCGGCCCCGATCTGCCCACCGGTGGCACGATCGTCGGGCTCGACGGCATCCGAGACGCCTACGCCACGGGCCGCGGAGCGTTCAAGACGCGAGCCCGCGTGCGCATCGAGGCCATCACCCCTCGCAAGCAGGGCATCATCGTGACCGAGCTGCCCTACCTCGTCGGCCCCGAGAAGGTCATCGAGAAGATCAAGGACGGCGTCAACAACAAGAAGCTCTCGGGCATCTCCGACGTCACCGACCTCACCGACCGCACCAACGGCCTGCAGCTCGTCATCGGCATCAAGACGGGTTTCAGTCCCGAGGCCGTGCTCGAACAGCTCTACCGCTACACACCGCTCGAGGACTCGTTCTCGATCAACAACGTCGCGCTCGTCGAGGGCGGGCCGCGCACGCTGGGCCTGCGCGAGCTGCTCGAGGTGTACGTGAAGCACCGCATCTCGGTGGTCACGCGTCGCTCGACGTACCGCCTGGCGCGCCGCAAGGAGCGCCTGCACCTCGTCGAGGGGTTGCTCATCGCGATCCTCGACATCGACGAGGTCATCCAGGTCATCCGTGCGTCGGATGACAGCGACCAGGCCCGCACGCGACTGATCGACGTGTTCGATCTCAGCCAGGTGCAGGCCGAATACATCCTCGAACTGCGTCTGCGTCGGCTCACCAAGTTCTCGCGCATCGAACTCGAGGCCGAGCGCGACAAGCTGCTCGCCGAGATCGCCGAACTCGAAGAGATCCTCGGCAGCACTGCTCGGTTGCACGGTCTCGTCTCGGACGAGCTCGAAGCCGTCGCCGAGCAGTTCGGCACGCCCCGACGCACGCTCCTGACGGCCGCAAAGCCCTCCATCGCATCGGCCGGGTCGCGCAAGAATCAGCCCGTTCTCGAATTGGCCGACACGCCCTGTCGCATCTATCTGAGCGCGACCGGCCGCATGGTGCGCGTCGACTACCCCGGTGAGGGTGGCCTCGAACCCGTCGCCGCTCCCCCGCGCCGCAGCAAACACGACGCCGTGCTGTCGATGCTCGAAACGTCGAGCCGCACCGAGGTGGGCGCCGTGACGAGCCTCGGCCGCCTCATCCGCTTCTCGCCGCTCGAGCTGCCCGTCGTGCCGCCCAACTCGGTGCAGCTGGGCGCCGGCGTGCGCATCGCCGACTACATCACGCTGCAGCCCAAGGAGCGCGTGCTCGCGATCGTGGCCCTCGATTCGGCCAAGCCGATCGCCCTCGGCACGCGCACCGGTGTGGTCAAACGCGTGACGCCGGGCGACTGGCCGAACAAACCCGAGTTCGAGATCATCCAGCTGAAGCCGAAGGACGTCGTCGTTGCCGCGGCGCCGTCAACCGACACGGATGAATTCGTGTTCGTCACGAGCGACGCCCAGCTCTTGCGGTTCGCCGCCTCCGCCGTTCGTCCGCAGGGGCGCACCGCTGGAGGTATGGCGGGCATCAAGCTCGGCGCCGGCGCCTCGGTCATCTCGTTCCACGTCGTGCGCGCCGACGAGACGACGCGCACCGTCGTCGCGACGGTCGCCGCGAACACCAGCGCGCTGGCCGGCACCGACCCGGGCAGCGGCAAAGTGAGCGCGTTCGACGAGTTCCCCGCCAAGGGCCGCGCGACCGGCGGTGTGCGGGCACAACGCTTCCTGAAGGGCGAGGACGCGCTCGTCGTCGCGTGGGTCGGCCCCGAACCCGCCCTGGCCGTCGGCACAGACGGCGCCGTGCGCAAGCTCCCCGAGGCCCTCGCCAAGCGCGACGCGTCGGGTCAGTTCCTCGAGGGCGTCGTGGGCTACATCGGTGCGAGCATCGCGACGCCGGCCGACGCCGTCGGAGCCCTCGCTGCGGGGTCAGACCCCGTGCCGCTCACCGAATCCGAACGGAACGCCGCCGACTCGGCTCCCTCGGCGCCCGGCGAATCGCCCGAGAGCGCCGTCGGAACAACGCTGACCGTCGACGGGACTGAATCGGACGCATCCGTGCAGCAGGCCCTGGACACGCCACTGGCGGCCGCCGACATCCCGAGCTCGCCTGCGGCCGGCGACGAGCCGGACGACGCCGCACTTTTCTAATGAGCACTACGGAGGGCCGCCTGCTTCGAGGAGCGGGCGGCCCTCAGAGGCTGGTTTGCGGGTGCACCCACCGCCGCGACGGTTTGACAACCTGGCGGCTTGACGGTTCGACGGTTTGACGGCCTGACCGCGCGACGGCTTGACGACTTGTGCGCACGTCAATCTGAAGGCTCGAGGGCCCGCGGGCTCGCCCCAGATCGTCACTGTGTGCGCTGTCCGTGCAGGGCGATACGGGCAGACGCAACCCTCAGCGGTCCCGCAGCCTCGCTAGACGTCGATGCTGTCGCGGTTCAAGCGGTCGGAGCTCTCGACGATGAACTCCTTGCGCGGAGCCACCTCGTTGCCCATGAGCAGCTCGAAAACCTTGCCGGCCATCTCGGCATCCTGCACCTGAACGCGTCGAAGCGTGCGGTTCGACCGGTCCATTGTCGTCGTCGCCAGCTGGTCGGCATCCATCTCGCCGAGACCCTTGTAGCGCTGGATTGGCTCCTGGTAGCGCTTGTTCGTGCGCTTGAGCCCCGCCAATACCCCGGCCAGCTCGGCCTCGGAGTACGTGTAGATCGTCTCGTTGGGCTTCGACCCCGGGTTCATTACGACGACGCGGTGCAGCGGCGGCACGGCCGCGAACACCCGGCCCTCTTCGATCATGGGCCGCATGTAACGGAAGAACAGCGTGAGCAACAGCGTGCGGATGTGGGCGCCGTCGACATCGGCGTCGCTCATCAGGATGACCTTGCCGTAACGCGCCTGCGAGATGTCGAACGAGCGCCCCGACCCGGCGCCGAGCACCTGGATGATCGACGCGCACTCGTTGTTCGACAACATGTCCGACACGGATGCCTTCTGCACGTTGAGGATCTTGCCGCGGATGGGCAGCAGCGCCTGGAAGTTGCTGTCTCGCGCCAGTTTGGCCGTGCCGAGAGCCGAGTCGCCCTCGACGATGAAGAGTTCGCTGTGCGCCACATCGCTCGACCGGCAGTCGACGAGCTTGGCCGGAAGCGACGAATTCTCGAGCGCGTTCTTGCGGCGCTGCGTCTCCTTGTGCGCTCGCGCGGACAGGCGCGACTTCATCTCGGCCACGACCTTGTCGAGCACGAGCGCCGTCTGAGCCTTGTCGTCGCGCTTCGGCGACGCGAATAGCTCCTTCATGGCCTTGGCCACGACGCTGGAGACGATGCTGCGCACAGCGGGTGTGCCGAGCACCTCTTTCGTCTGCCCCTCGAATTGCGGTTCGGGCAGCCGAACCGTCAGCACGGCCGTGAGACCCGCGAGCACGTCATCCTTCTCGACCTTGTCGTTGCCGGCCTTCAGACGGCGGGCGTTGAGCTCGACCTGCGAACGGACGAACTTGAGCAACCCCTGGTCGAAGCCCGCCTGGTGGGTTCCGCCCTTGGGCGTCGCGATGATGTTGACGAACGAGCGCATGATCGTCTCGTAACCCGTGCCCCAGCGCAGCGCGATGTCGACCTCGCAGCGGCGCTCGACCTCGGTGGGCACCATGGCGCCGCCGTCGGTGAGAACGGGCACGGTCTCGGTGAACGTGCCGTCGCCCGTCAGGCGCCAGGTGTCGGTGATGGGCTGGTCGCCGGCGAGGTAGTCGACGAACTCGGAGATGCCGCCGTCGTAGCGGTACTCGGTGCGAATGGGCTCGTCGGCGCGCTCGTCCTCGATGATCAGCGTGAGCCCCGGCACGAGGAATGCGGTCTGCTGGGCGCGGGCCTGCAGGTCCTCGACGCTGAACGCCGCGCCCTTCGTGAAGATCTGTCGGTCGGCCCAGTAGCGGATGCGCGAACCCGTGACACCGCGCTTGACCTTGCCCACGACGCGCAGCTCGCTGCCGTTCTCGAACGGCGTGAACGGAGCATCGGGAGTGGGCTCGCCATTGTCGGCGAAGATGCCCGGCTCGCCCCGGTGGAAGCTCATGGCGTAGGTCTTGCCGTTGCGGTCGACCTCGACGTCGAGGCGCTCGGACAGAGCGTTGACGACGGATGCGCCGACGCCGTGCAGCCCGCCGGACGAGGCATACGAACCCGAGCCGAACTTGCCACCCGCGTGCAGCTTGGTGAACACGACCTCGACGCCCGTCAAACCCGTCTTGGGCTCGATATCGACGGGGATGCCACGAGCGGTGTCGCGCACCTCGACGCTGCCGTCGGGGTAGAGACGGATGTCGATGCGATCGCCATGGCCGCCGAGAGCCTCGTCGACCGAGTTGTCGATGATCTCCCACAGGCAGTGCATGAGGCCGCGGGAATCGGTGGACCCGATGTACATTCCGGGCCGTTTGCGCACCGCTTCGAGACCTTCGAGGACCGAGAGATGGCGGGCGGAATAGTCGGAGTTCACAAGCGTTAACTCTACGTGGAACCACCGACGACCAATCCAATGACACCCGCGGTGGCGAAGATATCTACGCGTACAGCGAAATACCCCGCACGGCTCCATTCGTTCCCAGAAGCGCGTGGTTACATAGCAAGTACGCGAGACCATCCCACGAGTCAGGAGGGCACACCATGTCACACATCGCAAACGAAACAGGCATCGACACCGCTACGAGCACCGATGCAGCCCAGCAGCAACTGACCGCGGCCGACCGCTGCGACAGCTGCGGGGCCCAGGCCTACATCCGCGTGACGGTCAACAACGGCGAGCTCCTGTTCTGCGCCCACCACGGCCGCAAGTACCAGGAGAAGCTGTCCTCGATCGCTCACACCTGGCACGACGAGTCGTCGCGTCTCTTCGAAGAGCAGCGCGCTTAAGTAGCCAGGCCGCGCCCCCGGCGTCATCCACACGCCGGCCGGCGCCCCACCGTCTTCGTGACAAATCATCCTTCTGACACGACGAAGCGCCCGACCATCAGGTCGGGCGCTTCTGTGTTGTCTAGCTGTGTTGTCTACCTGTGTTGGCTAGCTTCGTTCGGCGCTTGTGGGCCGCTGAAGGCTCCGAGCCCTCCGCGTGCTCTAGCCGAGGTTCGCCTTGTCGATGAGGACCGTACGCGCCAGGTCGACCACGCGGTCGATCGACTCGTGTTCGGCATTCTTCGTATAGGTCTCGCCGCGGCGCGTCGTCGCGACCTCGATGATGTGGTCGGTCAGGCGCGGGTTGAGCACGAGCACGGGCCCGCCCAGGTGTGTTCCCACGGCCTCGTTCACGATGATGCCCTCATGGCGTGCACCAGCGGGTGCGACGAGGTTGCCGCGGCCGTTGCGCACGGTGCCGAGGGGCGCCGCCGTCCCGCCGTCGACGACCGATTCGGAGCTGTGGTTCTCGGTGCCGACGAGCAACCCGAAGTTGCTGTCTGCGGCGAAAGCGTCGGTGCGCACGCGCGCAACGTTGGCGTCGGTGTCCATGGGGAACACGCCCGCGCCGCGAACCGTGCCAGCCTCGCCGAACGACACCATGCGCCCGAAGAGGTGAAAGCCTCCACCGACGGCGATCATGGGAACGCCGGCGGCGGCCCACGACTGCAGGGTCTCGGCGTGGCGCTGCAGCTCGGGGGCGATGGCGCGCACGGCGCTTCCCGGCCCCGAACCGATGGTCACGATGTCAGCCTCGGCGGGCAGCTCATCGCCCTCGTTCACCTGGATCTCTTCGACGTCGATGCCGGCGAGCCGCATGCGGCGTGCTAGCACGAAGACGTTTCCGACGTCACCGTTCACGGCGAGGTAGTCACGGTAGAGCTCAACGATCTTGATGGTCATGCCGCACCCGCTTCCAGGTCTTTGTAGCCCAGGTATTTGCGCGTCAGCAGCATCTGGTCGTAGTCGAGGAAGAACGTGTGTCGGCCGCTCTTCGGCTTGGGGCCGTCGAGCATGCGCTGCACGGCCTTCGTCGTGTCGCTTTCGATCACGCCATACCCTTTGCCTTCATAAGCGAGGCGCAGGGCGATGAACGCGCCCTTGGGGCCCGAGATCACGTCGACGTAATCGAGCTTCGACAGGTCGGCCGTGTAGAGCCAGGACGGGTCGTAGCTGGAGTCGTCGTACGCGAAGAGCACCGAATCGGGCACGCGGTCGAGCGAGTCGAGGTTGAGCTGCAGGCTCGCGAGGTTCTTGAGCATCAAGATCTCGATCTCGACGCCGTCGACCGTCAGAATCTCGCCGCGACCGTAGACGGTCTTGGTGGTCTGAACGGCGTGGATGGCTTTCGCGATGTCGAACTTCTCGCCGAGCGTCTTGCGCGCCAACGTGAAGGCGGCGGCGATATCGACGGCATAGTGCAACCCGCGGGCGGGCATACGCACGGCATGTTCCACGCCCTCGAACGAGATTGTCGCGTCATAGCCCGAGGCGGCGACCACTTCGGCCACGACGTGTCGCGGTGCGGCCGAGGGATCGGCCTTGCCGCCGGCGTAATCGGTGGCCGAGACCTGACCGTGCGGCGCCGCGGCGAGCACATCGGCGTCGACGCCGAAGTAGTCAATCGCCAGGCGACCCTCGTTCTCGATCGTGGTGCCGAGGTTGGCGAGGAAGTTGTCGTCGCGGTTGAGCGCGACATAGTCGCTGACCTCGCCCAGGATGTCGCGGAACATGCCCGCTACGCGGTCGGGTTCGCCGAAGCGGTAAATCTGGTCGACCACGAGGTTCAAGATGACGGCCGAGCGCGGTTTCACCTGACGGCAGATCAACTGACCGTAAGCCTCATCCACCTCGAGGATGGCGATATCGGCGTCGAGCTTGCCGGTCAGCGATGTGTCGGCGAGGAGCGCCGAAGCGATGCCCTGCGGCATGTTCGCACCCGACGGGTTCGAGAAGACCTTCAACCCGTGTTCCCGCACGATGGCGGTCAGGATGTTGGTGGTCGTCGACTTGCCGTTCGACCCGAGCACCACGACGGCGCCGTAGGGCAGCTGCGACATCACGTCGCTGATGAACGTGGGCGCCACCTTCTGGGCGACGAGGCCGGGGAACGCACTGCCGCCGCCGCGCAACCGCGTCGCGAACCGGGCGAGCCGGCCCGCAACGACGGGGGGTACGAACGCGAGGCTTCCGGGCTTACTCAAGGTAGTCCCGAAGCGACTGCGACCGAGACGGGTGGCGCAGCTTGGCCATCGTCTTGGATTCGATCTGACGGATGCGTTCGCGGGTGACCCCGAACGTGTCGCCGATCTGGTCGAGTGTCTTCGGCATGCCATCGCCCAGGCCGAAGCGCATGCGGATGACTCCGGCTTCGCGCTCGGAGAGCGAGTCGAGCAGGCTTTCCAGCTGCTTCTGCAGCATGGTGAATCCCACGGCGTCGGCGGGCACGACGGCTTCGGTGTCTTCGATCAGGTCACCGAATTCGCTGTCGCCGTCTTCACCGAGGGGCGTGTGGAGCGAGATGGGCTCACGGCCGTACTTCTGCACCTCGACGACCTTCTCGGGCGTCATGTCGAGTTCGCGGCTCAGCTCTTCGGGCGTGGGCTCGCGACCCAGGTCCTGGAGCATCTGGCGCTGCACGCGGGCAAGCTTGTTGATGACCTCGACCATGTGCACGGGGATGCGGATGGTGCGGGCCTGGTCGGCCATGGCGCGCGTGATGGCCTGACGAATCCACCAGGTGGCGTAGGTCGAGAACTTGAAGCCCTTGGTGTAGTCGAACTTCTCGACGGCACGGATGAGGCCTAGGTTGCCTTCCTGGATGAGATCGAGGAACTGCATTCCGCGGCCCGTGTAGCGCTTCGCGAGCGAGACGACGAGACGGAGGTTGGCACCGAGGAGGTGGCTCTTGGCGCGGGCGCCGTCTTTCGCGACCCAGGTGAGCTCGCGGCCGAGCTGCGTGCGCTTCTCCTGGTCGGTCATGTGCGACAGCTTGTCTTCGGCGAACAGACCCGCCTCGATGCGCATGGCGAGCTCGACCTCTTCGGCCGCGTTCAGCAGCGCGACTTTACCGATCTGCTTCAGGTAGTCCTTGACCGGGTCGGCCGTGGCGCCCGTGATGGCGCTGGAGTAGACGGGAACCTCGTCCTCGTCGTCTCCGCCGAACGAGAGCACCATGGCACCCTGCGGCAGGACTTCGGCGGCCGCGGCAACGGCGGCCTTCTCGCCCGTGCCCTCTTCGACCTCGGCGGTCTCGTCGTCGTCGACCTCGATCACGACGTCTTCGACGGGCTCGGCGTCTTCATCGGGCTCGTCGGTGGCGGCGGCCTTGGTGCCGCGCTTGGCGGTGGTGCCGGCAGCCTTCTTCGCCGGAGCCTTCTTGGCCGGTGCCTTGGCGGCCGGAGCCTTGGCGGCAGCAGCCTTCTTCGCCGGGGCCTTCTTGGCCGCGGCGGTCGTCTTCTGGTCGACGGTGTCGACCTCTGTTTCGGAGGTAACCGCTTCTTCAGCGGCTACGGCGGCCTTAGTGGCCATACGAACACCTTCCAGTCCCACGCGTCGACGGGAGCGACGCGACTTTATTCGAGGCCCGTGTGTCAGCGATATCGCTCCCCCGCACACGGACGCAACAGTTATCGGACAGACACGCTTGCACGTGTTTTCGGACATTACGAAGACCCATGTCAAGTCCTAAACGAACTCACCCGAAATCACGGTGCTTCCTTTTCCTGTGCGGATGCACGGGGGGAATCACGAGTTTCGGATGCGCCTATGACAAGACCGGGTCTCTGTCAACCATTATGCCACGGTTTTCTGCAAATCTGAGCCACTAGCGGCCTCGCGTCGGGGACTCAGCGTCGCCGTCCGCGCCTCAGCTTCTGTACCAGTGCAACCCAGATGGGGGCCACGCGTATTCCTTCTTCTTCGTTCTGGCGTCGACGCGTGCGACGGCGGGCGTGCAGCAGCATGACGACGCCCGCACCGATGACGACGTATTGCACACAGAACGCGGCCCGGAACGAATCGAGCGAATAGAGCTCGGACGGCGAGTCGGCGCCGTGGCCGAGAGCATCCAGCACGGTTCCGATGAGGAACATCATGACGAAGCTGGCGAGGAACCCGCCCACGTTGACGACGCCGTTGGCCGAGCCGAGCACGCGCGTGGGGTTGAAGGTGCGCGCGAAGTCGAAGCCGATGAGCGAACCCGGGCCGCCAGCGCCCAGGACGATGAGGAGCAGGAGGACGAGCCAGAAGGGAGGGGTTCCCGGCCAGAGCAGAACGGCCGTCCAGGCGACCGCCATGGCGAAGACTATCCCCAACACCAGATTCGACCGGCGATAGGGGTAGCGGGCCGTCAAGAGTCCGAGGATCGGGCCGAAGACCACACCAGACCCCACGATCACGAGCAGCATGGCCGCCGCGAAACCCTCGGTGTAGCCGAGCCCGTAGACGAGGAACGGGATGCCCCACAGCAGCGAGAAGACCGTGCCGCTCGACTGCGTGACGAAGTGGGCCCAGAAGCCGAGCTGGGTTCCCGGACGCTTGAAGCTGAGCTTCAGCTGGTGCAACGCCTCGCCCCAGCTGCTGACACGTGGCGGCTCGATGGAGTCGCGCGGACGGTCACGGATGCAGGCGAGGCCGAGAACGAGGGCGAGCGCGGCCATGGCGGCGGCGAAGAGGAAGGCGGGCTGCCATCCGAATGAGTGCAAGACGAACGCAAAGGGGATGGCGGACAGCACCTGGCCGAGCTGCCCCAGGTTGCCCACCCACTGCGACAGCTGGGGAACGATGCGGCCCTGGAACCACGAGGTCACCAGGCGCATGACCGAGACGAAGATCGCGGCGTCGCCGGCCCCGACGAGGATGCGGCCGCCGATCGCCTGCGGGATGACCTCGGCGAAGGCCATGAGGCTCTGGCCGACGACCAGCATGACGAGCCCCGACATGATGAGCACGCGGGGGCCCAAACGGTCGATGAGCACGCCCACGGGCACCTGCATGGCGGCATAGACGATGAGTTGGAGAACGGCGATCGACGACAGGGCGGCGGCGGATGCGTCGAACCGGTCGACGGCCGAGACCCCTGCCACCCCGAGAGTGGTGCGCTGCATCACCGCGGCGATGTAGGCGAAGACGCCGATCCCGAAAACGAGCCAAGATCTGCGAGAGTTCACCGGACAACCCTACGCCTGCTGCGCAGAACGGATGACGGTCGCGAACTCGAGGGCCCCGGCCGTCACCCGTGAGGAGACCTTGGCGACGGAACGCCCGGTCGGTCTCTGCCGGCTAGCGCCAGCCTCTAGCGCCAGTCCTCGGGGCGACGCTCGTCTCCCCCGCGGCGACCCGCGAGGAACTTCTCGAGCTCTGCCGCGATCTCGTCGGCCGACGGCAGGCCACCCTCGGAGTCGACGAGCGGCGACTTGAGGGCGCTTCCCTCCATGTAGGTGTCGTAGCGCTCCTCGAGCGTTCCGACGAGGCGCTGCAGCTCTTCGTTGCCCGCGACCTGCTCGTCGATGCGCGACACGAACTCGCGTCCGTCCTCGCGCAGAGAGTCGGTGGGCAGGATGAGACCCGTCGCGGCGCTGATGCTGTCGATCGCCGCGAGAGCCGCGGACGGGTACTCGGTGTCGGCCAGGTAGTGCGGAATGAGGAGCGCGAAGCCCGAGACATCCGCCCCACGCGCGGCGAGCCGGAACTCGAGCAAGTGCAAGACGTTGGCCGGCACCTGCGTGTGCGGGCGCCAGACGCTCATCGACTCGATCAGGTCGGAGCGGTTGCCCGACACCGTGACGCCGATGGGGCGCGTGTGCGGCACGGGCATGGGGATGGCGTGCACCCAGGTCGTCGATGCGACCTCGAACTGATCCATGAGGTCGAGCACCTGCGCGATGAACCCCTCCCAGCGGAAGTCGGGCTCGTAACCCGTGAGCAACAAGAAGGGCTGCTGCAGGTCGTCGTAGGCCAGGCTCAACTGCAACTTGGCGGGCGAGTAGTCGCTCACGTGGTCTTGGTTGAAGTAGATGATGGGGCGGCGCGCACGGTAGTCGAGCAGCACATCGTTGTCGAAAACGGCGACGGGTTCAGAGGTCAACGCGCCCAGGGCGTACTCGTTGAATTGCGAAGCGGCGGAACCCGCGTCGGAGAAACCCGTGAGGGAGACGACGAGGTCGAGGCCGCTCGGCACCCGTCCGAAGGCGTCGGTGGTCTGGTACAGCCGGTCGGTCTCGTTCATTCTTTAACTCTAAACGGGGGTGTCCCGGGAGAAGGCTCGATCGGGGCGTCGGGCGTCGTGCCGAGAGCGAACAGGCGCGGGCACCTGGCGCCCAGCAACGAGCACCTAACATGGATGGAATGAGCGTTCCGCAGATCTCCCTCACCGTCCGATCGACCACCAAATACGGGAGTGAGGCCGGCGGCACCCAGCCCGACATCATTCTTCTCGCCGCGCGTTCGACCGCCGACGGTCCGGCGCTCGTTGCTCTCGACGGCGTCGTCGACGCCGAGGCTATCGAAGCCCAGCTGCGTCAGGTCGGTTCGACGGGGGCCAAGGACGGTCTCGTACGCTTGCCGGCGCCCGCTGGCACCTCGATCCCCCTCGCCGTCGCGGGCCTCGGCTCGACCGTTGATGCCGCGTCCCTCCGTTACGCCGCCGGTTCGGCCCTGCGTCAGCTGGCGGGCCAGTCCACGGTCGCCATCGCGATCGCCACCCAGTCGGCCGATGAGCTCCGGGCGCTCGCCGAGGGTGCCGCTCTGGGCGCTTACACCTTCCTCGACTACCGCAGCGCGTCGCTCGGTGACCACAAGCCTGCCGTGGGGAACGTCGTCGTGCACCACACGGGCGAGCACGTCGCCGACGGTTCGGATGAGGCATCCCACGTCACCGCACATGCCACCGCGGTCGCCGAAGCCGTGTCGACCGTGAAGAACCTCGTCAACACGCCGCCGTCCGACCTCTACCCCGAGACGCTCGCCGCGGCGGCCGTCGAGGCTGCGGCCGGCCTCCCCATCGACGTCACCGTCTGGGACGAAGAGCAGCTCGTCGCCGACGGCTTCGGCGGCATCATGGGCGTCGGACAGGGGTCGACGCGACCCCCGCGCCTCGTCAAGCTCAGCTACTCCCCCGCGGGCGCAGCCAAACACCTCGCCCTCGTCGGCAAGGGCATCACTTTCGACACGGGCGGCCTGTCGCTGAAGCCCGCCGGCTCGATGATCGGCATGAAGTACGACATGGCCGGCGCCGCGAGCGTGCTGGCCGTCATCGTTGCCGCCGCGCGACTCGAACTGCCCGTGCGCCTCACATCCTGGATGTGCATCGCCGAGAACATGCCGTCCGGTCAGGCCATGCGCCCCGACGACATCCTCGCCATTCGCGGCGGCACCACCGTCGAGATCAACAACACGGATGCCGAGGGCCGCCTCGTGCTGGCCGACGGCCTCGTCGCTGCCAGCGAGGAATTCCCCGACGCCATCGTCGACATCGCCACCCTGACCGGCGCGCAGCAGGTCGCCCTCGGCAATCGCTACTCCGGACTCATGGGTGACGACGCGTTCGTGGCCCAGGTGAAGGCCGCGGCCGACGCCGTCGACGAGCCCATGTGGCCCATGCCCTTCGCCGAGGAGCTGCGCAAGAAGCTCAACTCGCCCATCGCCGACCTGCAGAACGCGAAGCTCGGCCAGACCGCCGGGGGCATGCTGCTCGCTGGGGCATTCCTGCGCGAATTCATCGGCGACATCGAGGATGGCAGCGGCCAGATCCCCTGGACCCACATCGACACGGCCGGCCCGTCGAACAATACGGATGCTGCGTACGGCTTCACCGGCGGAGGTCCGACCGCGTCGGGCGTTCGCACACTGCTGAAAGTGGCCGAAGAGTTTAGCCGCCCGTAGTAGGCTCGAATGGGCAAAGGATGCCCGCCTCTGCGTCACCTGAGAACCAGGCGGGCGCACACCAGCAACACGCACAACCAGATGCTTGAGGGAGAAGTTCAGTGTCGGAAACCAACCCGTCCGGAAACACCACGTCTGAGAACCAGGGATCGAACGACACGTTCGACCTGGTCGTGTTGGGCGGTGGATCAGGCGGATACGCCGCAGCGTTGCGCGCGTCAGAGCTCGGCTTCACCGTCGGCATGATCGAGAAAGACAAGGTCGGCGGCACCTGCCTCCACCGCGGCTGCATCCCCACCAAGGCTCTGCTGCACTCGGCCGAGATCGCCGACGGCGCTCGCGACTCCGAGAAGTACGGCGTGAAGGCCACCTTCGAGGGAGTCGACATCCAGGCCGTCACGGCCTACCGCGAGGGCATCGTCGCCAAGAAGTACAAGGGTCTGCAGGGCCTCGTCAAGGCGCGCAAGATCACGACCATCGAGGGCGAGGGTCGTCTCACGTCCCCCACCACCGTCCAGGTCGGCGACCGCACCATCACGGGCAAGAACGTCATCCTCGCCACGGGCTCCTACAGCCGCTCGCTGCCCGGCCTCGAGATCGGTGGCCGCGTCATCACGAGCGAGCAGGCGCTGCAGCTCGACTTCATCCCCAAGAAGGTCGCCGTGCTCGGCGGCGGTGTCATCGGTGTCGAGTTCGCGAGCGTGTGGAAGTCCTTCGGCTCCGACGTCACGATCATCGAGGCGCTCCCCCACCTGGTTCCCAACGAAGACGAGTCGATCTCCAAGTCGCTCGAGCGCGCGTTCCGCAAGCGCGGCATCAACTACTCGCTCGGCGTGCGCTTCCAGAGCGTGACCCAGAACGATGACGGTGTCGTCGTCACGCTCGAAGACGGCAAGACCTTCGACGCCGACCTGCTGCTCGTCGCCGTCGGTCGTGGCCCGTCGACCGCCAACCTCGGCTATGAAGAGGTCGGTGTCACCATGGATCGCGGCTTCGTCATCACGAACGAGCGCCTCGAGACGAGCGTCCCCGGCGTCTACGCCGTCGGCGACATCGTCCCCGGCCTGCAGCTGGCACACCGCGGATTCCAGCAGGGCATCTTCGTCGCCGAAGAGCTCGCGGGCCTGAAGCCCATCGTCATCCCCGACATCAACATCCCCAAGGTCACCTACTGCGACCCCGAGGTCGCGTCGGTCGGTTACAGCGAAGCCAAGGCCAAAGAGCAGTGGGGCGACGACAAGATCTCGACCTACGACTACAACCTCGCCGGCAACGGCAAGAGCGAGATCATCGGCACGACCGGTTCGGTCAAGGTCGTCCGCGTCAACGACGGCCCCATCATCGGTGTGCACATGATCGGCGCCCGCGTCGGTGAGCTCATCGCCGAAGGCCAGCTCGTCGTCAACTGGGAGGCATACCCCGAAGACATCGCGCCGCTCATTCACGCGCACCCCACGCAGAACGAGGCGGTCGGCGAAGCATTCCTCGCGCTGGCCGGAAAGCCGTTGCACGCGCTGTAAACAGCAGAAGCACCAAGACAAACAGTCACGAATTAGGTTTTTGAAGGAGTTAAGGTCATGAGCGAATCCGTTAGCCTCCCGGCACTCGGCGAGAGTGTCACCGAGGGCACGGTCACCCGCTGGCTGAAGAACGTGGGAGACCGCGTCGAGGTCGACGAGCCTCTGCTCGAGGTTTCGACCGACAAGGTCGACACCGAGATCCCGTCGCCGGTCGCCGGCGTCATCGAGAAGATCCTGGTTCAGGAAGACGAGACCGTCGAGGTCGGCACCGCGCTGGTCGAGATCGGCGACGGTTCGAGCCAGGGCTCGTCCGACGAGGGTTCCGCTCCCGAGGCCGAGGCACCCGCATCCGAGCCGGCACCCGCCGAAGAGGCGCCCGCGCCCGTCGAAGAGCAGCCGGTACCCGAGGCTCCCTCCACCGAACAGCCGGCCGACGAGGTCGCCTCCGCTCCCGCGGAAGACGCACCCGAGGCCGAGGACGAGAAGGGCAACGCTTACGGCGCTGCCGCTCAGCCTGCCGCCCCGAGCGCGCCGTCTGCTCCCACCGAGGCTCCGGCTCCGGTGTCAGCAGCGTCCTCCTCTCCCGCCGCTTCCGCTCCGGCCGAGTCGTCCGCTCCGGCCGGCGATGGCAGCAACTCCGGCTACGTGACGCCGCTCGTGCGTCGTCTCGCTCAGCAGGAAGGCGTCGACCTGTCGACCGTCTCCGGCACGGGCGTCGGTGGCCGCATCCGCAAGGAAGACGTTCTCGAGGCTGCCAAGGCCAAGAGCGCGTCGAGCGCCGCACCGGCCGCAGCTCCCGTCGAGGCCGAGCGCAAGCCGCTCGAGACCTCCCCGCTGCGTGGCACCACGCAGCCGATGTCGCGTTTGCGCAAGGTCGTCGCCCAGCGCGCCGTCGAGTCGATGCAGTCCTCTGCTCAGCTCACGAGCGTCGTCGAGGTCGACGTCACCAAGATCGCTCAGTTCCGCGACCAGGTGAAGGGTGAGTTCCACTCCAAGACCGGCAACAAGCTGTCGTTCCTGCCGTTCTTCGCTCTCGCGGCGACCGAGGCCCTGAAGGCCTACCCGGTCATCAATGCCACGATCGACGGCGACCAGATCGTCTACCCCGATCACGAGAACCTGAGCATCGCCGTCGACACCGAGCGCGGCCTGCTCACCCCCGTGATCCGTGACGCCTCGTCGCTCGACCTCAACGGTTTCGCCGCGCAGATCGCCGACCTGGCGGCCCGCACGCGCGACAACAAGCTGAAGCCCGACGAGCTCGCCGGCGGAACGTTCACGCTGACCAACACCGGTTCGCGCGGCGCCCTGTTCGACACGCCCGTCGTCTTCCTTCCGCAGGTCGCCATCCTCGGCACCGGCATCGTCACGAAGAAGCCCGTCGTAATCTCGAACGGCGGCGTCGAGTCGATCGCCATCCGTTCGATGGTCTACCTGGCCCTGTCCTACGATCACCGCATCGTCGACGGCGCGGACGCCTCGCGCTTCCTCGTCGCCGTGAAGAACCGTCTCGAAGACGGCAACTTCCAGAACGACCTCGGAATCTAACCTCGGTTCGATTTCCCCTCAAGCGGCGTCCACTTCGGTGGGCGCCGCTTCGTCGTTCCCCGAAGGTTCGCGTTCGCGATATCCGCGGTCAGGATGTCCGCCGCCAGATGCACGAACGCCTGCTGTTTCCTCGTGCCACGCGAAAAGCTGAGCCTCGAGTAGTGTGAGGGCCGCGCGGGGCGAGGCACCTTCGATGTGGTCGCTCCACAGCGCCCACCGCGCCGACAGGGTGTCCCCCGCTGACCCTCGCTCGGTCGAATGCCTGAGAAGGACCGACAGTTCCTCCACGATCGGTGCCAGTGTCGTGAGCGCCTCGCGCGCAGGGAGTTCGGGTCTTGCAGTTCCCGCCGCTGCGTGAGCTGCGCGTGCCTCTCTCTGCGCTCGGCTCGACGTGCCCGGCGCCACACCTGACTCCGCCTGCACCCGGTCTCCGCCCCCGGCCGCGGCGGGGGACCTTGCTCGCCGCGCGGTCACGAGGTCGGCGTCGACGACGACGTACCCGGAGGCACCCTGGGCCAGAGCGCCCAGGACGAAGGGATGCGGCTGATAGCCGGCGTCGAGCAGTTCGATTACGCCGTTCAGGAGCGGAACGAGCACGGCAAGAACCGTCCGGGAGTTCATGGATTCACCCTGTTCACGGCTGAGGCCGACACTCAGCAACTCCCCGAGAGCGGGAAAGATCGCCGCCTCGCACGAGCCGTAGGGTGGTCGGATGCCCGGTTCGGTCATCGACAAGGAGCTCGGGCGTGGGATGACACTGCTTCGGATGCTCCAATTCGAGGCGAGATCGAGCTCTTTTCGCCGCATGGCCTCCGGCGGTTCCGTGCGCACAACCGGGCCTTCCCTCGCGCGGTCTACCCTGGCCGCCCGACCGAACCCCTGGTGAAGCATTCTCGCGATCCGAGGCATGCCGCGGGAACGGATCGGCCCGACGGGTCGCCGTAGGGGATGCGGCGACGGGTCATCGCCGATTGAAACGTCGGGCTCGTGCCAGACGCGAACGCGCACCCGTTCATCGTCGCGTGCGGTGACCTCGCGTTCGTGAGCCGCAGGCCCGGCCGCTCGCGGTCGCGACGAACGGCGCGACGCGAAATCAGCCGGGAGCGGGTGTCGCGGCGCATCAGCTTCTTCGGGGGTTCGTCGCGAGGCATCGAAGTCCGTCGCGCAGGCCCACACGGCGAGCACACGGTCGAGCCTGTAGCCCTCGACCATCGAGCCGATCAGGGGGTGTCGCGAAGCATCCGTCATGCTGCCCAGCCTTGCGGTTCGCGGCTCGGAGCGCGCCCTCGGCGATCACGTTGTGGACGAAGCGGAGGATCGCAAACTGTGCAGAGCGAAAGCGCCGGATGCCGGTATCCTTGACACCATGGCACGTAAGGAAAAACCCGCGAAGAAGGCGAAGGAGCCGGGTCGTCTCAAGCAGATGGCTCAGGTCTTCCAGATGACTCGCCGCTATGACCCGAATGTCGTCTGGGCGATGCTGCTCGGCTTCCTCGGCGGCGTTGCCGTCGGTGTGGCACTGGCACTCATCTTCTCGCGCGACAGCGTCTTCGGCATCGTCCTCTGGGTGATCGCCGGTGTGCTCGCCGGAATCCTGGCGGCCATGCTCATCTTGGGTCGCCGCGCCGAGCGTGCCGCCTATGGGCAGATTGCCGGGCAGCCCGGTGCCGTTGGCGCCGTGTTCCGCGGCTCGCTCCCCCGCAGCTGGCGCGGCAGCGAAATGCCCGTCAACGTCAACGGTCGCACACAGGATGCCGTCTACCGGGCCGTCGGCCGCGGCGGCGTCGTGCTCGTGGGCGAGGGCCCCGTGTCGCGCACACGCAAGCTCGTCGACGACGAGAAGCGCAAGATCAACCGCGTTCTTCCGAACGTTCCCGTCACGGTTTTCTATGTCGGCCCCGATGACGATTCGGTCGAGCTGCACAAGCTCGCCAAGTCGGTGCGCAAGGTGAAGAACACGCTCACCAAGCCCGAGGCGTTGGCCGTCTCCAACCGTCTCGCGTCCCTCGGCACGCAGATGCCCATCCCCAAGGGCGTCGACCCGTTCAAGGCCCGCCCGCAGCGCGCCCGCTAGCCCACGTCAGCATGTGAAGAAGGCTCGTCCGAGAGGACGGGCCTTCTTCGTCTGTTCGGCCGGTTCGGCCACAGCGGAGGCGACGACAAGTACCGGTGAATGCTGCACTTTCATACGGCGTCACCGGCGCTGCAGCACCGTGTGCGCTCAGGCTCACGCTCCCGCGAGCTGAGCCGTGAGGAGCATGAGGTCCACGCGTGCCTCGCCTAGAGCTGCCGCCACGCGAGTTCCGGGGGCCGGCCGTCGCACTCGACGCTCGGAACCGACGCACAGGAGCCGGGAGGTCGGTTAGCTCAGTGGCTGACGCGAACCCGATGCCCCTCGAAGCCGACGATATCGCCGATCGCGAGCTGGCGCCCACGGCGTCGATCGATTTCGCCGTTCACGGTGACCAGCCCGTCGGCGATGACCTCTTTCACGTTCCCGCCGGAGTCCAGTAGACCCGCGAACTTGAGGAACTGGCCGAGGCGAATGTCGTCCCCGCCGATGGGAACGTCTTCAACCGCAGCAGGATTCGTCATCCATCCATGTTAGCCGAGAGCCGGACTGACGATTCGAACCTGCGATCAAGGAATGAGAAGGCTGCTCATTTCGCCCCTGCACTGACTCGGCGATCGTTGCGTTATGCGCAATTACGGAATGGCTAGCGACTGCGGATGAGGAGCGTGCCCGCGACCTTGTCGTGGAAACCGCGCTGATCCGAGTCCCAGACGAGGGCCGGAACGAGGATGGCGAGGAGGAGAGTGCGCACGACCGGGCGCCAGACGCCGATCCATCCGCCGCCCAGTTTGACGACGCGGATGCCGACCGCACGGTGGCCGAGACCTCCCCCGATCGTCGGGATGAACACGACCTGGGTGACGACGAAAACGAGCAAGGTGGCCCACGTGTCGTAGTTGAAGAACGCGAACGAGATGAGCGCCGAGATGGCGCTGTCGATGAGGAACGCCGAGATGCGACGACCCGGCCGGGCGACGCTCATGACACCCTCTTCGGGCAGGCCCAGACGCTGCCCGGGATAGCGGCTCGGTTGGAGGTCTCCGAAGCGGACGCTAGGCTTTGGGGGGTTCGGCACGGCTCAAGTCTACGTGCCCATCGACTCGTAACACGCCCGAAACATGGGCGACACTGCGGGGTAATGCCCTATCAATAGCCTCGGGTTGGGTGCATGTCGCACCCCGCTCGGTACGAAGCCATTTGGAGTTCTTCCCATGTTCAGTGATTCCTCCGAGGTGCTCAAGTTCATCAAAGACACGGACGTCAAATTCCTCGACATCCGATTCACCGATCTTCCTGGTGTGCAGCAGCACTTCAACATCCCCGCCTCGACCGTCGATGAGGAGTTCTTCTCCGTCGGCCAGTTGTTCGATGGTTCTTCCATCCGCGGTTTCGCCAACATCCACGAGTCCGACATGCAGTTGATCCCTGATGTCTCGACCGCCTACGTCGACCCCTTCCGCGCCGAGCGCACCCTCATCATGGTGTTCGACATCTACAACCCCCGCAACGGCGAGGTCTACTCCAAGGACCCGCGTCAGGTCGCCAAGAAGGCCGAGAAGTACCTGGCCTCGACCGGCATCGCCGACACCGCGTTCTTCGCCCCCGAGGCCGAGTTCTACATCTTCGACGACGTGCGTTACGAAGTGAACCAGCACTCGAGCTTCTACTTCGTCGACTCCGAAGAGGGCGCCTGGAACTCGGGCCGCGTCGAAGAAGGCGGAAACCTCGCCAACAAGACCCCTTACAAGGGCGGCTACTTCCCCGTCTCGCCCGTCGACAAGCAGGCCGACCTGCGCGACGACATCTCGCTCAAGCTGATCGACGCGGGCCTCATCCTCGAGCGCGCTCACCACGAGGTGGGCACGGGCGGCCAGGCCGAGATCAACTACCGCTTCGACACGATGGTGCACGCGGCCGACGACATCCTCAAGTTCAAGTACATCGTCAAGAACACGGCCGACCAGTGGGGCAAGACGGCGACGTTCATGCCCAAGCCCCTCTTCGGCGACAACGGTTCGGGCATGCACACGCACCAGTCGCTGTGGAGCGACGGCAAGCCGCTGTTCTACGACGAGGCCGGCTATGGCGGGCTCTCCGACCTGGCCCGCTGGTACATCGGTGGCCTGCTGAAGCACGCCCCCGCCGTGCTCGCGTTCACCAACCCGACGGTCAACTCGTACCACCGCCTGGTTCCCGGCTTCGAAGCCCCCGTCAACCTGGTCTACTCGGCCGGTAACCGCTCGGCCTCGATCCGTATCCCGATCACGGGCACCAACCCGAAGGCCAAGCGCATCGAGTTCCGCGCGCCCGACGCCTCGGGCAACCCGTACCTCGCGTTCGCCGCCCAGCTCATGGCCGGCCTCGACGGCATCAAGAACCGCATCGAGCCGCACGAGCCCGTCGACAAGGACCTCTACGAGCTGCCTCCCGAGGAAGCGAAGAGCATTCCTCAGGTTCCCGCCACGCTCGAAGGCGCCCTGGCCGCGCTCGAAGCCGACCACGAGTTCCTGCTCGCCGGCAACGTGTTCACCCCGGAGCTCATCGAGACCTGGATCGAATACAAGCGCGAGAACGAGATCAAGCCGCTGGCACAGCGCCCGCACCCGTTCGAGTACGAGCTGTACTTCGGCGTCTAGTCGCTGAACGACCGCTTGTCGGTTACTGAGGGCCGCTCCGATTCGTCGGGGCGGCCCTCAGTCGTTCGCTCCGGCCGTCAAGCGGTGCGACGAGGCCACAGAGCGGCTGGGGTCATTGGCGGATGCGGCGGGGCTTCAACAATGCTCTGCACCACCGCTGTCACAGCAACCCGTTCCCTCCCCCGGGCTGGGTGGTGGGCTGCCGAGCCCTCAGGCCGTCGAGGGCTGGATGCGGTCGGGCAGGCCGTAGAAGCGCTGCTCGAAGACGCGGCGGGCCCGGCGGGTGACCGCGAGGTAGTCCTGCTCGAGCTGCGTGGCCGAGCCCGGCGGGTACTCCATGACGCGCGCGATGCCCTCGAGTTGGCGTCGGTCGCTGGGCAGGACATCCGTGGTCTTGTTGAGCCAGAGCGTCATGCTGCTGCGCAGGCGCGAGGCGAAGAGCCAGGCCTCGCGCAAACGTTCGGCGTCGGCGTCGGGGACGAGGTGCTCGCGGGCGACGACGGCGAGGGCATCCAGCGTGGATGTCGTGCGCAGGTCGGGGATGGCGGCGGCGTGTTCGAGCTGCATGAGCTGCACGAACCATTCGACGTCGCTCAGCGACCCTCGGCCGAGCTTCACGTGACGGGTCGGGTCGGCACCCTGCGGCAGCCGCTCGTTCTCCACCCGAGCCTTGATGCGTTTGACCTCGCGCACCGCCTGTTCGGCGATCGCGGTCGGGTAGCGCACTGTGTCGGCCAGCGCCTCGAAGTCGGCCAGCAGCTGCTCATCACCTGCCACACCGCGCGCCCGCAGCAGCGCCTGCGCCTCCCACGTGAGCGACCAGCGCTCGTAGTAGGCGCGGTAGGAGTCGAGCGAGCGCGCCTGTGGCCCGTTCTTGCCCTCGGGCCGCAGGTCGGTGTCGAGGTCGAGCGGCACACGGTGATCCTCCGTGAGACCCGACAGTGCCTTGACGATGGCGTTGGCCGCCTGCGTGGTCGCCTCGGGGGTGCCTGTGGTGGCCCGGAACACGTAGAGCAGGTCGGCATCCGAGCCGAAACCGAGCTCGCCTCCGCCGTAGCGTCCCATGCCGATCACGGCGAACTCGAGCGCATCCGATCCGAGGCCGTCGCGGCGGCGGATGGCGCGCAGTACGCCGTCGAGGGTGGCCGTCGTGACGTCGGTTAGGCCGGCCCCGAGCTGCTGCAGTTCGACGACGCCGAGCACCGACGAGATCGCGAGACGCAGGAGCTCGCGCCGACGCATCCGCATGATGGCCTTGGCGGCGGGCTCGGCATCGGCGTGGCGGCGCAGAATCGAGGATGCTTCATCTCGTAGCGTCGTGAGGCTGCGAGGCTTGAGCTCCCGATCGTCCTCCAACCACGCGGATGCCTCGGGGATCTGATCGAGCAGCTCGCCGATGTAGCGCGATCCGCTGAGCACGCGGGTCAGACGCTCGGCCACACCCGACGAGTCCCGCAGCATGCGCAAGAACCAGTGCGTGCCGCCGAGCGATTCGGACAGCCGCCTGAACGCCAGCAGCCCGTAGTCGGGGTCTGCGCCGTCGGCGAACCAGCGCAGCATGACGGGAAGCAGGTGCCGCTGAATGGTGGCCCGGCGCGACACCCCGCCCGTGAGCGCCTGGATGTGCGACAGCGCGCCCCGGGCGTCGCGGAACCCGATGGCCGCCAAGCGCGCCTCGGCCTGTTTGGGGCTCAGCGTGACTTCGTCCTCGGGCAGGGCCGCGACGGCGCTCAGCAGCGGCCGGTAGAACAGGCGCTCGTGCAGCGTGCGCACCTCGTTCTTGGTGCTCTCCCAGCGCGTGACGAGGGCGTGACCTGTCGTGGCGAGACCCGAGGCACGGGCGAGGACACGCAAGGATGCGTCATCCCGGGGCATGAGATGCGTGCGCCGCAGTCGGCTGAGCTGCAGGCGATGTTCGAGCACGCGCAGGAGGCGGTAGTCCTGCGCAAAACCGGCGGCCTCGACGCGGCCGATGTAGCCGCTCTCGGACAGGGCCCCGAGCGCCCGGATCGTGCCGCGTTCGTGCACGCTCTCGTCGCTCTGGCCGTGCACGAGCTGCAGCAGCTGCACCGTGAACTCGATGTCGCGCAGGCCGCCAGGCCCGAGCTTGAGCTGATAGTGCAGCTCATCGGACGGGATGTTGTCGGTCACGCGCTCGCGCATGCGCTGCACCGAGTCGACGAAGTTTTCGCGGGACGCGCTCGACCACACCTTGGGCCAGAGCGCGTCGACGTAGCGCTGCCCGAGGTCGGGGTCGCCGGCCAAGGGCCGTGCCTTCAGCAGCGCCTGGAACTCCCAGCTCTTGGCCCAGCGCTCGTAATAGGCGATGTGCGAGTCGAGCGTGCGCACGAGGGCGCCCTGCTTGCCCTCGGGGCGGAGGTTCGGGTCGACCTCCCAGAGCGGCGGCTCGAAACCGGCCTCGGAGATGCCGCGCATGGTGAGTACGGCCAGGCGCGTCGCGATGTCAACGGCCTTGGCGTTCTCGAGGCCGCCCTCTTCATCGCCCTCGGCCACGAAGATGACGTCGACGTCGCTCACATAGTTGAGTTCGTTGGCGCCCGCCTTGCCCATGCCGATGATGGCGAAACGGGTGAGCGCGACCTCGTCGCGCGTGAAGCGGGCCGGGCCGGCGCCGGGCATGGTGACGTGGGTGCGGGCCACGGCGAGGGATGCCTCGAGCGCGGCGCCCGCGGCATCCGCCAGTCGAGTGGCCACCCGGTCGAGCACGGCCGAGGCGTCGGAGGCCGACAGGTCGAAGGCGGCGATGCGCACGAGCCAACGGCGGTAGCGGATGCGCAGGTCGGTCCACAGGCGGTCTTCGGACCAGGCCGGGGATGACGTGCCGCTCGATGCTGCTGAGCGCGAGGCGCCTGAGCCGGAGGCGTCCGAGCTCGCCCCAGCTGCCCGGGCTGCGGATGTTCCGCCGGCTGATGCCGTGCCCGCGGACGCGAACCCGTCGACCTCGTGCACGGTAGCCAGCAGGTCATCGGCGATCTGCGCGGCCGACGGCAACTCGGCAGAAGGCTCGGTGACGACATCCAACTGGTCGGGATGCCGCTCGAAGAACTCGACGAGTCCCTGCGACGCACCGGCCAACCGCAGCAGCACGACGCGGTGCACGGGATCAGCGAGCAAGCGAGCTGTGCGACCATCGTCGACGCGAGCGAGCGACACGATGGCGCGCAACGCCTGGTCGGGGTCGGCGGCGACCCGGAAGTCCTCGAGGAACTCGCGGGGGTCGACGCCGGCAACCTCCTGCAGAGTGTCGAGAACCTCTCTCGACTCGCTGAGATCGGCGAACCCGATGCGCGCCAATTCGGTCAGAGTCGCCATCTGCCGCTGCACGGAGTCTCCTGCTTAGAGGATTTCGATGTTCTTGGCGAGCTCGTACGGCGTGACCTGCGCGCGGTACTCCTGCCATTCGCGACGCTTGTTCAGCAGCACGTAGTTGAACACCTGCTCGCCCAGCGTCTCGGCGACGAGCTCGGACTCCTCCATGTACTGGATGGCATGGTCGAGGCTCGCGGGCAGCGACGAGTAGCCCAGGGCACGTCGCTCGGTGTCGCTCAGGCTCCACACGTTGTCTTCGGCCTCGGGCGGCAGTTCGTACTCTTCCTCGATGCCCTTGAGGCCGGCGGCCAGCATGAGCGAGTAGGCGAGGTAGGGGTTGGCGGCCGAGTCAATGGCACGGTATTCGACGCGCGACGACTGCCCCTTGTTGGGCTTGTAGAGCGGCACGCGGATGAGCGCGGACCGGTTGTTGTGGCCCCAGCACACGAAGCTCGGGGCCTCGTCGCCGCCCCAGAGGCGCTTGTAGCTGTTGACGAACTGGTTCGTGACGGCCGTGATCTCGGGCGCGTGCTTGAGCAGACCGGCGATGAACTGGCGGCCGGTCTTGGACAGCTGGTATTCGGCGCCGGCCTCGTAGAACGCGTTCTGATCGCCCTCGAACAGCGACATGTGCGTGTGCATGCCCGAACCCGGGTGATCGGACAGTGGCTTCGGCATGAACGTGGCGTAGACGCCCTGCTCGATGGCGACCTCTTTGATGACCGTGCGGAACGTCATGATGTTGTCGGCCGTGGTGAGCGCGTCGGCGTAGCGCAGGTCGATCTCGTTCTGGCCGGGGCCCGCCTCGTGGTGGCTGAACTCGACCGAGATTCCGAGATCTTCGAGCATGCGCACCGAGCGGCGGCGGAAGTCGTGGGCCGTGCCGCCGGGGACGTTGTCGAAGTAGCCGGCCGAGTCGACGGGGATGGGACCCTCTGGCCCGAGCTGCGCGGACTTCAGCAGGTAGAACTCGATCTCGGGGTGCGTGTAGAACGTGAACCCGCGGTCGGCCGCCTTTTCGAGCGTGCGCTTCAAGACGTTGCGCGGGTCGGCGACGGCTGCGACGCCATCCGGGGTCGTGATGTCGCAGAACATGCGCGCGGTGGGGTCGATCTCGCCGCGCCAGGGAAGAATCTGGAACGTGGTCGGGTCGGGGTGCGCCAGGAGGTCGGACTCGTAGGAGCGCGTGAGCCCCTCGATGGCCGAGCCGTCGAACCCGAGTCCCTCGGCGAAAGCGCCCTCGACCTCGGCGGGCGCGATGGCCACGGACTTGAGTGTGCCCACCACATCGGTGAACCAGAGCCTGACAAACTTGATGCCTCTGTCTTCGATGGTCCGAAGAACGAAGTCAGTCTGCTTATCCATGCACTCCTCTTTCCGGGCGATCGCCGATGTCTCGAAGCAAGCCTCAAGAACTCCAGGCTAGTGGATTCTGACGACCGTCGCGGATGCCGAACCTCAGCGGTCTTCGGCTGCTTCTTCGGCGGCCCAACGCTGGCTGTTCTCGCGCAACTTGTCGAGCGCGTGCGCCGCCTCGCTCTGGGTGGCGAACGGGCCGACTCGATCGGCCGACGGCGAGGCGTACCCCTGCTCGACGGCCTGCGTCTTCATGTTGTACCAGTACTGCTTCGACGGATCTTCTGACATCGTCGTCCCCTTCTGTGCCGCGCCGGCTTCGCTTCTGTGCCGCGCCGATTCTGCGCCGGACTAAGCTTGATCCTATGCCCAAGGACTCTCACGGACACCTGATTCCCGGCCAGCTCACCGCGGTCAAACCGGTGCCGGCCAGCATCCCCCGCCCCGAATATGTGGGCAAGACGGCGCCGTCGCCCTTCACCGGATCAGATGTCTACCCGCCCGAGAAGATCGAGGCCATCCGGCGCGCCGGTCGCATCGCCGCCGACGCCATCGCGCTCGTGGGCGAGAACGTGAAGCCGGGCGTGACCACCGAGCAACTCGACGCCATCGGGCACCGCTACCTCATCGAGCACGACGCCTACCCGTCGACGCTCGGCTATCGCGGCTACCCGAAGTCGCTGTGCAGCTCGGTGAACGAGGTCATCTGCCACGGCATCCCCGACGACACCGTCTTGAACGACGGCGACATCGTCAACATCGACATCACGGCCTTCATCGGCGGCGTGCACGGCGACTCGAACCGCACGTTCATGGCGGGCGAGCCGCGCGAGGAGGTGCGCCTGTTGGTCGAGCGCACCGAGGAGTCGCTGCGCCGCGGCATCAAGGCCGTCGCACCCGGCCGCCAGGTCAACGTCATCGGCCGCACCATCGAGTCCTACGCCAAGCGTTTCGGCTACGGCGTCGTGCGCGACTTCACGGGCCACGGCGTGGGTGAGGCGTTCCACTCGGGCCTCATCATCCCCCACTACGACTCGGCGCCGCAGTTCGACACCGTCATGGAGGTCGGCATGGTCTTCACGATCGAGCCTATGCTCACGCTCGGCACGCACGAGTGGGACATGTGGGCGGATGACTGGACCGTGACGACGCGCGACAAGAGCATCACCGCTCAATTCGAGCACACCCTCGTGGTGACCGAACGCGGGGCAGACATCCTGACGCTGCCAACCGGCCAGACGAGCTTCTAGCGCGGCGACGGCGCGCGCCACCACCCCTCCCGTTCGAACCCGCAACCCCTCTAAGGTGACTGTCATGGCGAAAACCACCAGCGGAACTCCGATTCCCGCTCAGACCGCATCCGACACCGACGTCTCGTCGGCTTCCACCAAGACCGCGATCGGCATCGACATCGGCGGCACGGGCATCAAGGGCGCGATCATCGACCTGGCGTCGGGCGAGCTGCTCACCGACCGCATCAAGGTGCCAACGCCCGACGGAGGCAAGCCCGCCGACATCCTGCAGACGACCGTCGACCTGCTCAAGCAGCTCGACCCGCCGTCGGCCGACACTCCGGTGGGTGTCTGCTTCCCCGCCATCGTCAAGCACGGCAAGACGCTGTCGGCCGCCAACGTGTCGAAGAAGTGGATCGGCCTCGACGCCGAGAAGCAGTTCGAAGACGCGCTGGGTCGCGAGATCACGTTCGTCAACGACGCGGATGCCGCGGGCTACGCCGAATCCGCATTCGGTGCCGCGAAAGACCAAGAGGGTCTCACGATCATGACGACGCTCGGCACCGGCATCGGAGGCGCGCTCATCTTCAACGGCGTGCTCATCCCGAATGCCGAGCTGGGACACCTCGAGATCGACGGCCATGACGCCGAGTCGAAGGCGTCGTATGGCGCCAAGGAGCGCGACGACCTGTCGTGGGAGCACTGGGCCAAGCGCCTGCAGAAGTACTACGACAAGCTCGAGTTCCTCTTCTCCCCCGACCTGTTCATCGTGGGCGGCGGCGTGTCGAAGCACCACGAGAAGTTCCTGCCGTTGCTCAGCCTGAACACGCCCATCGTTCCGGCGCACCACCGCAACAACGCGGGCATCCTGGGCGCCGCGGCGCTGGCCGTGCACGGCGATGCGGCCGCGCACGTGGGCAGCACGTCTGCGGCCGCCGGTTCCGACGTCGAAGCGAAGGCCGACAGCGACAGTGCAGGCGAGAAGATGGCCGACTCGGGCGCTGCCAAGAAGTAGTGGCGGCTCGCATCCGGCGAGAGAGTTGAACAGAACGATGCGGCGGCTCGATCACGAGCCGCCGCATCGTCGTTTCCGCAGCAGGGCGGCGAAGAAAGTGAACGGGTCGGCCGATACGCCGGGTTCTGTCGGGCGCTTGCGCGACCGTGACGGCCATCTCTCTCGGGACTACGTTGCCGCAGCCCTCTAGCGGTCTACCCGAACACGGGACGAGCAGCCCCATGGTGTTCTGTCTGACCTTGCTCCGGACGAGGTTTACCGAGCCGACCAGGTCACCCTGGCCTCTGGTGGTCTCTTACACCACCGTTTCACCCTTACCGCCGGTTGCCCGGCGGCGGTCTACTTTCTGTGGCACTGTCTCGCGGGTTGCCCCGGGTGGGTGTTACCCACCATCCTGCTCTGTGGAGCCCGGACGTTCCTCGGCATCACACCCGAAGGCGGATGACGCGACCGTCTAGCCGGCCCGTTCGCCCCCAGTCTATCGAGAGCTATTCGGCGAAACTGACCTTGCGGTCCATGGCTTTGTTGGCGATGGCGTCGGCGCGCGAGTTCTCGGCCCGCGGGATCCACTCGAACGTCACCTGGCGCGAGCCGATGAGTGCGTGCGCCTCGCGCGCGAGCTTCTGCATGTCGGGATGCTTGATCTTCCAGCGGCCCGACATCTGCTCGACCACGAGCTTCGAATCCATGCGCACGTGCACGACGGCGGTCGGATCGATCTCGAAAGCTTTCTTCAACCCGGCGATCATGCCGTGGTATTCGGCGACGTTGTTGGTGGCGATGCCCACATAGACACCCTCTTCGGCGAGGATCTCGCCCGACGCCTCGTCGATGACGATCGCGCCGCTGCCGGCGATGCCGGGGTTGCCGCGCGAACCGCCGTCGGCTTCGACGACGAAGGAGTGGCTCACCAGAGACCCGACTCTTCCGTGCGCACGACGATGGTGTTGCACTCGGGGCACTGCACGACGGCGTCGATCTCCTGAGCGCGCAGCGACTGCAGGTCGTTGCCCGTGAACGTGATGTTGCAGGCCCCACAGGTGCCCGCGCGGAACAGTGCCGCGCCGAAACCGCCGCGCGCACGCAGCTTCTCGTAGAGCGCCAGCAGCTCGGGCGTGACCTTCTCGGCCACGGTGTTGCGCTCACCCGTCGCGGTGCCCAGCTCGCCGCTCAGGCGATCGAGGGCGGCCTCGCGCTCGGCCTCGAGGGTCTGGATGCGGGCGGTCAGCTCGGCCTCCTCGGCCCGGGTCGAGTTGACGACGGCCTCGTCGGTCTCGGCCCGCTCCATGACGACGAGTTCCATCTCTTCGAGGTTGTCGCGGCGACGCTTCAGCGACTCGAGCTCCTGCTCGAACGCCTGCACGTCTTTCGCCGAGGCCGTCTGCTGCAGGCGCTCGGTGTTGCGCGCGACGCGTGCCTCGACCAGCTGCACATCGCTCTCGAGGCGCGAGAGTTCGGCGCGCGTGTCGTCGAGCGTTCCGGTCTCGGTGGCGAGTCGTCCGCGCAGCGCATCGAGCTGCGTGCGCAGCTGCGCGATCTCCGCGTTCTGCGGCAGATTCTTGGTGCGGTGGTTCAACTGAGCGACCGTCGTATCGACGGCCTGGAGCGAGAGCAATTGCTTCTGCTCGGCAAGACTGGCTTTCACACTGATCCCAACGTTGTAGCGATACCTCTATCTTGGCTCATTGCGTGACGACAAAGTCCCACGGATCGGTGCGAATCTCGCTCACGAGCACCTCGACACCCGGCAGTTCGCGGCGCAACTGTTCGGCCGCGACATCCAACCAGAGCCATTCGGATGCCCAGTGGGACGTGTCGATGAGGGCGGGCCCGTCGCCCAGCCGCGCCTGCTCGACGAATTCGGACGCCGGATGGTGCCGCAGATCGCTCGTGATGTAGACGTCGGATGCCTGCACCGCTGCCTCCCCGAGCAGCGAGTCGCCCGCGCCCCCGCAGAGCGCCACGCGCTGCACCAGTCGGTCGTACTCCCCCGCGACGCGCACGCCCGTGGCCGTGGCGGGCAGGATCGTGCCGAGGGCTCGCGCCAGGTCGCCGAGGCGCACGGGCTGCGGCAGGGTGCCCACGCGGCCGATGCCTGCCAGGGGCGCTTCGGGGTCGGCGTCGCGCAGAGGCTGCTCTTTCGAGACAACGATGGGTGAGACGTCGGTGAGGCCGAGGTGCCGGGCGAGCACGGCCGAGGTGCCGTCGGCCACGACATCCGCGTTGGTGTGGGCGGCGAGCAGGGCGCAGTCGTTCTTGATGAGCTTCTGCAGCAGCGCCCCTTTGTAGGTGGACGACGCGATCGTGGTCACCCCGCGCAAGAGCAGCGGATGATGCGTCAGCAAGACTCCGGCGCCGCGTTCGACGGCTTCGTCCACCGTCTCGGCGACCGCGTCGACCGCGAGCAGGATGGTGGCGACGGGCTGCTCGGACGCGCCGGCGATGAGGCCCGAGGCATCCCACGACTCTTGTCCATCGATCGGCCAGAGCCTCTCGACCACGTCGGTCACGGTGCGCAGAGTGGTAGTCATGGCAACCAGCCTAGGCCGGGCGGCGCGGTGGTCGACCGATGTAGGTGATCGAGGCAGCACTGTCAACGGGAGGGCGATTGTGCCGAACCCCGCCTGTCGATGCGACGATGGAGACAACGGCGAGGGGGACGTGTGGGAATGAAGGCACCGACGATGGAACTCATGCGGCCGGGCCAGGCGCTGCAGCTGGGCCTGCCGGAGCGCGCACCCGACTTCGCGCGACTGCTGGTTGCGCCCCCGCTCGACGAGGTTCCGCTCGACGACCGGGAGTGGCTGCAGGAGCGCTACCGCGAAATCGTTCCGATCGTGCTTTTGCCGGCCCTCGTAGCCGTCGAGCAGGGGACACCCGTGCCCGAGTCATGTCTGACTCGGCTGCGGCAGGTGGCCGCCCGCGCGGCGGTGGGGCCCGGCGTGAACTTCTCCGTCGTGTTGCGCGGGGCATTTCCGGCACTGAAGGTGTTCTCGGTGGTCATCCGGCATACGCGGAGCGCGGATCGCGCTCAGACGGTGCTCGCGATGGCCCGCGCCTCCCACGTGGCATACGAACTCGGCTCGTGCTGGGCCGAGAGTTGGGCTGCTCATCGCGGGCGCGTCGACGCGGCGGACCACGTGAGCGGCGAAACGGAAGACCGCGTGCGGGATACGGCGGCGCCGGGAGAGCTCACGGATGTCGGGCTCGCCGACGTCGGGCTCTCGGATGTCGAGTTGGCTGCGGCATCCGATGCTCTGACCGCGGATGAGGCGGACATGCTCACGCTCGCGGCCTACGGGCTGTCGAACGAAGAGATCGCGCGGAGTACGCGGTTCAGTCGTCAGACCGTGGCCTGGCATCTGTCGCGGCTGATGCGGACCTGGCGTGCGCCCAACCGAACGGCCCTCGTCGCCGTCGCCTTCGTTCGCGGTGCGCTGGTCGCCCGTGCGCCACGTCAGGCCCGTCGTTCGAAGATCGCCGCGTTGCCGCCCGCGCCCGCACCCCCGTCCGCAGCGCCGGCCACCGACACAAACTCGACGGCGCCACCAGCGGTGCCCGACACAACCGACGCCGCAGAGGAGTCGTGACCGCTGTCTGACCGGGCCGACACGACAAAGGCCCCGCCCACCGACGAGCGGTAAGCGGGGCCTCGCGTTGCGTGGCGACTATCCGAAGTAGTCGTACCACTGGTTGGGGTCTTCAGGCACACGGTTGGTCTCGCCGCAGGGAGCCTCACCGCGGCCGGACTCCCCCATGCGCGTCGGGTCGGGTACGTCACGCTGCACGTCGTTCAGGCTCTGCGTGCCGGCGTCCTCCCAGACCGAGACGACCTGGCCGGTGGTGAGCCCGATGCGGTTCTCCCGCTCGACGGTCACCTCGATGGGTCCCGTCTCACGCACGAACGGCTCTCCGAGGGTGGCGAAGTTCGTCTGGCCCGAGTTGGCGACGATCTCGTCGGTGTTGGCGGTGGCCGTGGTGGATGTCTCGGTGTAGCTGCTCTCGACGCCGATGCTGAAGATGTCCTTGATGTTGAGGCCGGCGTTGCCACCGACCGTCCACGATTGCGAGAACGTCACCGTCTGCATCTGGAGGCGCTTCGTCTGGTTGCTCTGGCCGTCGCAGGCCGAGACCTTCGTGTCCGGAACGGCCTTCCACCGCATGAACTTCTGCACGTCACCACCCGGCTTGTACGTGCAGTTGGCGGAACGGAAGACGCCGCCGTCCTTCGAGATCGTCTCGCCGCTACAGAGCTGCTGCAACTCTTCGCCCGAGAAGCCGGGTGCGTCGGCGGCGTTCGCCGGGGTGACGCCCATCACGGCGCCGAGGATGCCGGCCGACAGCGCCGCCGAGGCGATGCCGATCGAACGACGGGTGCGGGTCTTGGTCGGGGTGCTCTGGACATTCGTCATGATGAGGTTCCTTCCGCGTTTCGCTTCTGTGTGATGTCTTCAGATTGGCGCGGCCGAGGACCGGGCGGAAGGAGGTCATCCGAGTGTTAGTCGATCGACTAATGGCGGAATCGGGCGTGTAGGAAAGAGTCGCCTGGGAAAGGGTCGGATGTCGGCCATCCGGTCGTAGGTTGGGCCTATGACCGACAACGCGCCCACGGCAACGCTCGACGGATGGACGAAAACTCCCTTCACGGGCGGCGGGTTCACCTATGACCGTTACGAGAAGGGCAACGGGCCGGGCGTCGTCCTGATCCCGGAGATCCCCGGCATCACGCCCGAGGTTCTGGGGCTCGCCGAACATCTCGTGGTCGAAGGATTCACGGTGGTCGTGCCATCGCCGTTCGGGCAGCCGGGACGCGCCGCTTCGACCGGGTACATCCTCAAGACCGTTGCCCGGTTGTGCGTCGCGAGCGAGTTCCGCGCCTTCGCCGCGGGGGCGCATCGACCGATCACCGACTACCTGCGTGCGGTTGCATCCGATCTGGCGTCGCGCACGCCCGGGCGTGGTGTCGGCGTTATCGGGATGTGCTTCACGGGCGGCTTCGCGCTCGCCGTCGCGGTCGACGACTCGGTCGCCGCCTCCGTCTTGAGTCAGCCTGCCGCGCCTTTCCCGATCGGGCGGGCGCGTCAAATGGACCCGACCATGTCGCCCGGCGAGTTCGACCGCGTGGCCGAGCGCGCCAGCGCCGGAGAGGTGTGCGCGATCGGGCTGCGGTTCAGTGAAGACGCGAGCGTTCCTCGCGCACGGTTCGCGACCATAGCCGAGCGGCTGGGCGACGCGTTCGAGGTCATCGAACTCGACTCCTCGACGGGCAACCCGGATGGTTTCGTCCGCGGCGCCCATTCGGTGCTCACGAACGAGGTGCGCGAGCATCCGAAGAACAGCGCCTACCGAGCCAGGGAGCGGGTCGTAGGGTTCCTGCGCGACCGTCTGAAAGCGGCCATCTGAAGCGACGCCGCCTGACGGGCGGGCAATGAACACAGCTGTGCCGCCTCACGGGCGGGCCATGAACACCGCCGCGCCGCCTGCAAGGCGGGCCATAAATACCGTGGGCCCTACCGGGATCGAACCGATGACATCCACGGTGTAAACGTGGCGCTCTACCAGCTGAGCTAAAGGCCCTCACCGCGTGACGCGGCGAGCACCCATGTTACGGCATACACTCGGCCTCATGGAACAACACCCGTCGCGGCAGGTGCCGGCCGAACACCGCTGGCCGCCCATTATCGGGGTGCTCGCGGCCTTGACGCTGTACGCGTTCCTGCCGAACGATCTCTTGAGCGTGCAGCGTTATGTGGTGGTCGGGATCGGGCTGCTGCTCGTCATCCCGCTGCTCATCTTGAACCCGCACCGGCTGAATCGGGAGACGCGTTTTTCTCGCCTGCTGTCGCTCGGCCTGGCGCTCCTCATCCTGGTCGCCAACCAGATCACGCTCGTGCTGCTGATCAAGCTCCTGGTCGACGGAACCCACGACGGCCCTCCCCTGCTGCTCTCGGCGCTGCAGGTGTGGCTGACGAACGTGATCGCCTTCGCACTGGTGTTCTGGGAGCTGGACCGCGGCGGACCTGTTGCCCGCACCCGGCTCGCTCGCGACCAGTTGCAGCCGGCCGACTTCCGTTTTCCCCAGGATGAGGACGACGACGCCATCACCGAGGTGCGGGCCCGGTCGAGCGCCGTGGCCGATTGGGTGCCGACGTTCGTCGACTACCTCTACTTCTCGCTGTCGAACTCGATGGCGTTCTCGCCCACCGACACCATGCCGCTGTCGCACCGCGCGAAGCTGCTCATGGGGCTCGAGGCGTTCGCCGGTTTCATCATCCTGGCGCTCGTCATCGCGCGCGCCGTCAGCCTGATCGGCTAAAGACCGGCCGGGCCCGTCGGGCGCAGTGAGGCAGCAGCATCAGAAGCCAACGACTCGTCGAGCGCGTGAATCGAACCACTCGTTCGGCGAACCCTAGGCCGGCTGGTGCAGTTCTTCGAGCGCGGCGCGATAGGCGGCCAACGAGCGAGCCTCGCCGGGCGCCGTGATGAAGCTGGCGCGGATGATGCCCTGCGTATCGATGATGAAGGTCGCCCGGTTGGAGAGCCCCTTCACGTCGAGGAACACGCCGTACTCCTTGGCGACCTGACCGTGCGGCCAGAAGTCGGCTAGCAGGTTGAAGTCGTAACCCTCTTGCTCGGCCCAGGCGCGCAGCGTGTGCTTCGAATCGACCGAGATGCCGATGAGCTCGACACCTTCGGTGCGGAACATGGCGATGTTGTCGCGCAGGGCGCACAGTTCGCCCGTGCAGATGCCCGAGAACGCGAGCGGGAAGAAGACCAGAACGACGGGACGCTTGCCCCGGAACTCGCTCAGACGGATCAGTTCGCCGTATTGGTTGGCGAGCTCGAAGTCCGGAGCCTGTGTGTCGTTCTCCAAAGCCATGAGTGAAACGTGTCCTTTCAGGCCGCGTGAGCCTGGCATCGATGCGGCAGGGTTGTGCGCGCCTAACGTAGGCCGATCGTACTCTTCACCTCGCGCGTGTCAAACGAACGCTGAACGGAACCTGAACGCGACTCGGATGCGGGGGCTCGCGGCATCCTCGTGTGCACGTGTGCGCGTGGTCACCGAAACCGCCCGAAGTGGCTAGGCTGGAGTGTGGTGCCCGATGGCCACAACACGGCTATCCACTCCTGTGCGCACCGCCCATCAGGCACGATCTGCCGCGTAGAGAAAGGTCGACGGTGACTGTAAACAACCAGGACCCGTATTCGGTCAGCGACAACGACATCGATCCCGAAGAAACTTCGGAATGGAACGAATCGCTCGAACAACTCGTTGAGGTCCACGGCCGCGGGCGTGCCCGCGAGATCATGCTCAGCTTGCTGAAGCGGTCGCGCGAACTGCACCTCGGTGTGCCCATGGTTCCGACCACGGACTACATCAACACCATCGCTTCCGAGAACGAACCCGAGTTCCCCGGCAACGAAGAACTCGAGCGCCGCTACCGCGCGTGGATCCGCTGGAACGCGGCCATCACGGTGCACCGGGCACAGCGGCCCGGCATCGGTGTGGGCGGCCACATCTCGACGTACGCGTCATCCGCCGCCCTCTATGAGGTCGGCTTCAACCACTTCTTCCGTGGGCAAGACCACGCGGGCGGCGGCGACCAGATCTTCATCCAGGGTCACGCCTCCCCCGGCACCTACGCACGCGCCTTCCTCGAGGGCCGCCTGACGACCGACCAGCTCGACGGGTTCCGTCAAGAGAAGTCGCACGCCCCCAACGGCCTGTCGTCCTACCCGCACCCGCGCCTCATGCCCGAGTTCTGGCAGTTCCCGACCGTGTCGATGGGCCTCGGCCCGATCAACGCCATCTACCAGGCGCAGGCCAACCGCTACCTCACCAACCGCGGAATCAAGGATGCCTCCGACCAGCAAGTCTGGGCCTTCCTCGGCGATGGTGAGATGGACGAGGTCGAGTCCCGCGGCCAGCTGCAGGTCGCGGCCAACGAGGGCCTCGACAACCTGAACTTCGTCATCAACTGCAACCTGCAGCGACTCGACGGGCCGGTGCGCGGCAACGGCAAGATCATCCAGGAGCTCGAGAGCTTCTTCCGCGGTGCCGGCTGGAACGTCATCAAGGTCATCTGGGGCCGCGAGTGGGACTCGCTGCTCGAGAACGACACCGAGGGCGCGCTGCTCAACCTCATGAACAGCACCCCCGACGGCGACTTCCAGACCTACAAGGCCGAGTCGGGCGCGTACATCCGCGAGAACTTCTTCGGCCGCGACGAGCGCGCCGCGAAGCTCGTCGAGGACTACTCCGACGACGACATCTGGAACCTGAAGCGCGGCGGCCACGACTACCGCAAGGTCTACGCCGCATTCAAGGCCGCTTCCGAGCACAAGGGCCAGCCGACCGTCATCCTGGCGCACACCGTGAAGGGCTACGGCCTCGGCCCGCACTTCGAGGGTCGCAACGCGACGCACCAGATGAAGAAGATGACGCTCGACAACCTCAAGACGTTCCGCGACGCGATGCACATCCCCATCACCGACGCGCAGCTCGAAGAGAACCCGTACCAGCCGCCGTACTTCAAGCCGTCCGACGACGACGAGGCGATCCAGTACCTGCACGACCGCCGCAAGGCCCTCGGCGGTTACGTTCCCGAGCGTCGTTCGAAGTACACCGACATCACGCTGCCCGACGACTCGGCCTATGCCATCGCCAAGAAGGGTTCCGGCACGCAAGAGATCGCCACCACCATGGCGTTCGTGCGCACGCTGAAAGATCTGATGCGCGACAAGCAGTTCGGCAACCGCGTCGTGCCGATCATCCCCGATGAGGCCCGCACGTTCGGTATCGACGCCTTCTTCCCGACGTCGAAGATCTACAACCCGAACGGCCAGCACTACACGTCGGTCGACCGCGAACTGCTGCTCGCCTACAAGGAGAGCCCGCAGGGTCAGCTCGTGCACGTGGGCATCAACGAGGCCGGAGCATCCGCGGCCTTCACGGCGCTCGGCACGACCTACTCGACGCAGGGCGAGCCGCTCATCCCGGTCTACGTCTTCTACTCGATGTTCGGGTTCCAGCGCACCGGCGACGCCCTCTGGGCTGCCGGCGACCAGATGGCCCGCGGGTTCATCATGGGCGCAACGGCCGGTCGCACGACGCTCACGGGCGAAGGCCTGCAGCACGCCGACGGCCACTCGCCGTTGCTCGCCGCGACCAACCCCGCCGTCGTCACCTACGACCCCGCCTACGGCTACGAGATCGGCCACATCCTGCGCGCCGGCCTCGACCGCATGTATGGCGGCCACCACGAAGACCCCAACGTGATGTACTACATCACCCTCTACAACGAGCCCATCGCGCAGCCGAAAGAGCCCGAGAACCTCGATGTCGAAGGCCTGCTGAAGGGCATCTACAAGGTCAACGAGTCCTCGCACGACGGCATCAAGACGCAGATCCTCGCGTCGGGTGTCGCCCTGCCCTGGGCCCTCGAAGCCCAGGAGCTGCTCGCCAACGACTGGGGCGTCTCGGCGGATGTCTGGAGCGTCACCAGCTGGAACGAGCTGCGCCGCGAAGGCCTCGCCGCCGACGAGCACAACTTCCTCAACCCGCACGAGGACGAGCGCATCCCGTTCGTCACGCAGAAGCTGCAGGGCACAGAGGGACCGGTCGTCGCGGTGAGCGACTACTCGCACGCCGTGCCCGACCAGATCCGCCAGTTCGTGCCGAACGACTTCGCCACCCTGGGTGCCGACAACTTCGGCTTCTCGGACACGCGCGCCGCAGCTCGTCGTTTCTTCAAGATCGACGGACCGTCGGTGGTCGTGCGCACACTCGAGCTGCTCGCCAAGCAGGGCAAGGTCGACCGTTCGCTCGCGTCGCAGGCCATCGAGAAGTACCGTCTGCACGACGTGAACGCGGGCACCTCCGGCAACGCCGGCGGCGAGAGCTAAGCTCAGCCACCCACCGTGCCACGAACGAAAGAGGAGACGCTCGCCTGGCTGCGCCGCATCAGCGGCGAGCTGGCGACCGTCACATTGAAACGGCTCGAAGACACGCTGCCCTGGTATGTAGAGATGCCGCCGGGGCGGCGGTCGGCGGTCGGACTGGTCGCGCAGGCGGGCATCTCCTCGTTCATCTCGTGGTACGAAGACCCCCAGAGCACCCCGTGGATCGCCGCCGACGTGTTCGGCGCCGCCCCGCGAGAGTTGTTGCGATCGGTGAGCCTGCAGCAGACGTTGCAGCTCATCCGCGTGGTCGTCGAAGTCGTCGAAGAGCGCGTCGCCGACAAGGGCGAACACCTGCGCGAAGGCATCCTGCTCTACTCGCGAGAGATCGCGTTTGCCTCGGCCGATGTCTATGCACGTGCCGCCGAGGCGCGTGGCCTGTGGGATGCGCGCCTCGAGGCGCTCGTGGTCGACTCGATCTTGTCCGGCGAGGCCGACGACGAGCTGCCCTCGCGCATCGCCGCCCTCGGCTGGCACGGGCACGGAGAGGTCGCCGTGCTCGTTGGCACGACTCCCCCGCAGCTCGACGTCGACCAGCTGCGTCGCACGGCCCGGCATCTGTCGGCCGACGTGCTGATCGGCGTTCAGGGCAGCCGCCTCGTGCTCGTCATCGGGCGCGCCGAGGTGCGCGAGACCGACGACGAGAACGGCGGCTCGACACAGCCCCTCAGCTTCATGGAGATCGCACGGCAGCTCGAGACCGGATTCGGCGCGGGACACCTCGTGCTCGGGCATCCGGTGCCGACGCTCGTCGAAGCCTCTCGCAGCGCGCGGGCGGCCCTCGCCGGTTTCGCCGTCGCGCGCTCGTGGCGTCACGCCCCGCGACCCGTGCAGGCCGACGAGCTGCTGCCCGAACGCGCCCTCGCCGGCGACCCGTTGGCCCGCGCCACCCTGATCGAGAAGGTCTATCGGCCGCTGCACGCGCACTCGGCCGAACTCGTCAACACGCTGTGGTGCTACCTCGACAACGGGCGCTCGCTCGAGGCCACGGCACGTGAGCTTTTCGTGCACCCCAACACCGTGCGCTATCGCCTGAAACGCGTCTCGGATGTTATCGGCTGGGACGCCACGGGCGCGCGCGAGTCGCTCATCCTGCAGTCCGCGCTCATCCTCGGGTCGATCGCCGAACCCGAGCAGACGAAGCGCCGCCGCTGAGCCATCCGGCCCGTTTTGCCGAAACCGACAAAGGGTTTGGCGATAGTTGTGCCGTGTTCAACACCCGAAACGCTCGACCTGTTGGCAGACTAAGAGCGTGATCGTCATCGTCTGCCCGGGTCAGGGCTCCCAAACTCCCGGTTTCCTCACTCCCTGGTTGCAGGATGCCGAGGCCCGCGACCTGCTCGCCGGCTACTCCGAGGCGGCCGGTGTCGACCTCGAGAAGCACGGCACCGTGTCCGATGCGGACACCATCCGCGACACCGCCGTCGCGCAGCCGCTCATCGTCGCGGCGGGACTGCTCACGCTGCACGCCCTGCGCCGCGCCGGCGCGCTCGACAAGATCGGCGGCATCGCCGGTCACTCCGTCGGCGAAATCACCGCGGCTGTCGGGGCGGGCATCCTCACGGAAGACGCCGCCATGCGCTTCGTCGCCGCACGAGCCCGCTACATGGCCGAGGCCGCGGGTCAGGCATCCACCGGCATGAGCGCCGTTCTGGGTGGCGACGAGGCCGCGCTGCTCGAACGCCTCGCCGAGCTGGGCCTCGAGCCCGCCAACTTCAACGGTGGCGGCCAGATCGTTGTCGCCGGCGCCACCGACGCCCTCGCCGCCCTCGCGGCAGAACCGCTGCGCGGCACCCGCGTCATCCCGCTGCAGGTCGCGGGCGCCTTCCACACGCGCTACATGCTCGCGGCGCGGGATGCCCTCGCCGCCGACGCCGCGGCCCTCACGCCCGCCGACCCCACACTCACGCTCTGGTCCAACCACGACGGAGCCGTCGTCACCTCGGGAGCCGAGTTCGTCTCGTCCCTCGTGGCCCAGGTCTCGTCTCCCGTGCGCTGGGACCGCTGCATGGAGTCCTTCCAGGCTGCAGGCCTCGACGGCCTCATCGAACTCGCGCCCGCCGGTGCCCTCACGGGGCTCGCCAAACGCGGACTCAAGGGTGTAGCGTCCGTTGCGATCAAGACCCCGGACGACCTCCAGGCCGCCCTCGACCTCGTTTCCTGATTTCCCCCTCACCGGATGCCGCAGCCCGCGACGACGGTGACATTGCCCGGTCGATTCTCGAATCGGCCCGAACGACGCTTGGATTCTCCCCTATGACTTCCCTTCCCGCCCTGCAGCAGTCCACCGGACCGCAGTTCACGCGCATCTACGCCCTGGGTGCCGCCCGCGGCGACCTCGTCGTGCCGAACGAAGACATCATCGGCCCCATCAACTCCTCGGACGAGTGGATCCGCCAGCGCACGGGCGTCATCACGCGCCGCCGCGCCTCCGAGAACATCACGGCCGTCGACCTGGCCGAAGAGGCCTCGCGCGAAGCGATCGAGAAGTCGGGCGTCGACCCGCAGAAGATCGGCGCCGTGCTGGTCTCCACCGTGAGCAACACCGTGCAGACCCCGTCGATGGCCGCACTGCTCGCCGACCGTGTGGGCGCCAACCCCGCGGCCGCCTACGACATCTCGGCCGCGTGCGCCGGTTACACCTACGGCATCGCGCAGGCCGACGCCCTCATCCGTGCGGGTCTCGCCGAATACGTGCTCGTCGTCGGTGCCGAGAAGCTCAGCGACATCATCGACCCCACCGACCGCACCATCTCGTTCCTCTTGGGTGACGGCGCCGGCGCGGCCGTCGTCGGCCCGAGCGACTCCGCGGGCATCTCGGCCTCGGTCTGGGGCTCGGATGGCTCGAAGTGGGACGCCGTCGGCATGTCCGGCACGCTCAAGGACTACCGCAACAAAGGCATCGAATGGCCGACGCTCCGCCAGGAGGGCCCGACCGTGTTCCGCTGGGCCGTGTGGGAGATGGCGAAGGTCGCACAGGAGGCACTCGACAAGGCGGGTGTGACGAGCGACCAGCTGGCCGCATTCATCCCCCACCAGGCGAACATGCGCATCGTCGACGAGTTCGCGAAGCAGCTCAAGTTGCCCGACACGGTCGTCATCGCGCGTGACATCGAAACGACGGGAAACACCTCGGCGGCCTCCATCCCGCTCGCCGCCCACCGACTGCTGGCCGAGAACCCCGAACTCTCGGGCGGACTCGCGCTGCAGATCGGCTTCGGCGCGGGCCTCGTATTCGGCGCCCAAGTGGTCGTTCTGCCGTAAATACCATCCGTCCTCACCTAAACTGGGTGACGGTCAATCGACACCCCCCAAGGAGATAAAAATGGCATTGTCCAACGAAGAAGTACTTGCCGGCCTGGCCGAGCTCATCAACGACGAGACTGGCATCGCGACCGACACGGTCGAGCTGGACAAGTCGTTCACCGACGACCTCGACATCGACTCCATCTCGATGATGACGATCGTCGTCAACGCCGAAGAGAAGTTCGACGTCAAGATCCCCGACGAAGAGGTCAAGAACCTCAAGACCGTCGGCGACGCCGTCACCTTCATCGTTCAGGCTCAGGGCTAATTCGGCGCGGCCTTCGGGTCACGCCTACCAGCTTCTCCGCGACGGGGGCCACGGTCCAAGGATTCGTTCCTGGGCCACGCCCCCGTCGCGAGCCAGATCGCACCGTACTTTCAGAGAGTTTGTCGAATGACCCCCAAACGTATTGTCGTGACCGGCCTCGGAGGCACCTCGCCGCTCGGAGGCACCGCTGACGAATCGTGGCGCAACCTGCTCGCCGGCCAGTCCGGAGCGTCGACCCTCGAACAGGAATGGGCCTCGAAGTACGAGCTGCCCGTGCAGTTCGCCGCCCAGGCCCGCGTGCCCGCCTCCGAGGTGCTCGAGCGCGTCGAGACCAAGCGTCTCGACCCCTCCAGCCAGTTCGCGCTCATCGCCGGGCGTGAGGCCTGGAAGAACGCCGGCGCCCCCGAGGTCGAACCCGAACGCCTCGGCGTCGACTGGGCCACCGGCATCGGCGGCGTGTGGACGCTCCTCGACGCCTGGGATGCCCTGCGCGAGCGCGGCCCCCGCCGCGTCATGCCCATGACGGTTCCCATGCTCATGCCCAACGCCCCCGCGGCCGCCGTCGGCATGGACCTCGGCGCCCGCGCCGGAGCCCGCACCGTCGTCTCGGCCTGCGCCTCGAGCACCGAGTCCATCGCCAATGCCTACGAGCACCTGCAGCAGGGCCACGCCGACATCATCGTCGCCGGCGGTTCCGAGGCGGCCATCAACCCGCTTCCGCTCGCGGCCTTCGCATCGATGCAGGCCCTGTCGAAGCGCGGCGACGACCCCGCGACGGCGTCCCGCCCCTACGACGTCACGCGCGATGGTTTCGTGCTCGGAGAGGGCGCAGCCGCCCTCGTACTCGAGACCCTCGAACACGCCGAGGCCCGCGGCGCGACCATCTACGCCGAACTCGTCGGCGGAGCGGTCACGAGCGACGCCTATCACATCACCGCGCCTGATCCCAAGGGCTCCGCCGCCGCGCGCGCCATGCTCGAGGTCGTGCAGAACGCCGGCGCCTCGCTGACGGATGTCGTGCACGTCAACGCGCACGCCACGTCGACGCCCGTCGGCGACATCGCCGAATACAACGCCCTGCGCCGCGTGTTCGGAGACCACCTCGACAACATCGCCGTCAGCGCCACGAAGGCCTCCACCGGCCACCTGCTCGGCGGCGCCGGCGCGATCGAGGCGCTCTTCACCGTGATGGCCCTGCACGAGCGCATCATGCCGCCCACGATCAACCTCACCGAGCAAGATCCCGAGATCCACCTCGACGTCGTGACCTCGCCGCGCAAGCTGCCCGATGGCGACCTGCTCGCGATCAGCAACTCGTTCGGTTTCGGCGGTCACAACTCGGTGATCGGGTTCCGCAGCTTCAACTAGTCGACGCGTTCGACGACAGACAGGCAAATAGACAGACAGAAGGCCCCGGCGGTATTCCGCCAGGGCCTTCTGTCCATCTGTGGGGGCGTGCGCCGGGGTGTCCTCCGCGCGCCCTACCCGGGGTGGGTTCGCGCTCAACCCACGTGGTGCAGCCAGACGACGGGCGCAGCCTGATCGCCGGCGTAGCGGAACGCCTCGAGTTCGTCGTCCCACGGCTGACCGAGGGCGCCGCTCAGCTCCTGCTGCAAGAGGTGCGCGTTCGCGCCCGCGGTCGACATGGCGGCGCGGATGCGGTCTTCGGGGACGACGATGCTGCCGGCCGCATCGGTTTGGGCGAAGAAGATGCCCAGATCGGGCGTGTGCAGCCAACGACCGCCGTCGGAGCCGGGGCTCGCGTCTTCGGCGATCTCGTAGCGCAGGTGCTCCCAGCCGCGCAACGCCGAGGCGATGGCTGCCCCGGTGCCCTGCGGCCCCTCCCACACGAACTCGGCACGCTTGGCGCCCCGCAGCACGGGTTGCTCGGCCCAGTCGAAGTTGACCGCACGACCAAGAGCGCGACCTGCGGCCCATTCGACATGGGGGCAGAGCGCGCGGGGAGACGAGTGGATGAACACCACTCCTCTGGTTGACGTCGCCTGCATCTCATCCTCCGTTCACTGCGGTGCGTCTTCCCCTACGACCGCTCGGATGATTCGAGATGCTGCTTCTGAAGTTATAGTCCCGATTATCACCCAGGGTCAGGGCAAAAACAACCGACATTCCGGCACGGCGGCCAATGCCCAGGGTTCGAGCATCCCTATACTGAGCAGAGGTTTCCGATCGGAGGCCTGAGCCGAGGAGTGCAGCATGTCGGTACGCGCGGGTCTCCTGGCCATTCTGAGCCTCGGTCCGGCCTACGGGCTGCAGGTGCGCGACGAATTCCTCGACCGCGCGCCGCACCGCACGAGCGTTAACGTGGGGCAGATCTACAGCACGCTCGACCGGCTGATGACGGCGGGTCTGGTGCGCAATCGCGGCATGACCGACGACGGGCTGCCCCTGTACGGATTGACGGATGCCGGCGAGGCCGCCGTCGCCGAGTGGGTGCGCGTGGCCGAAGCGAATGCCGGCGACCGCATCGACGATCTGCTCGATCAGGTGCTGATCGTGTCGTCGCTGCCGGGGGTGGATGTGGCCCCAGTGGTGGAGGGGTATCGTGCGCAGTTGGCGGGCGGTGCGCAGCGCGAGAGCGGCGGTGCGACGCGTGACGGCGTCGAGGAGGGTGACAACCCGCAGCGTGTTGCCGCCGAGGCGGCGAGGCGCGGCATCCGGGATGCTCTCGTGGCCTGGCTGGATGAGTTCGAGCGGACGATCGGCGCGGGCCCCGATGCATCCCGGCCCCAGCGCGAGGTGAGGCCGAGTCGCGGCCGACGCCCGGGGTCGACGCTCGCGTGAACCTGTCGACGGATGGCGCAGCGCTCGTGCTCGATGCCGGCGCGCTGGGCCTGGAGCGCCGGGACGTCGAGACCACATTGGGTCGCGTCGTCGTTCATCTCCGGGCCGGTGTCGCGGGCGCGGGTTCGCCTCTGATTCTTCTGCACGGCGCCGCGGGTTCGTGGAGCACCTGGACGCCGCTCATCGCCGAGTGGGACCGTCGGGGCGATATGGCCGGCCGGGCTCTGGTGCTCGTGGATCTTCCCGGATGGGGTGATTCACCGTTCCCCGATAATGAGGACGCCTACACGATCGAGGCTCTCGGGCAGACCGTGCTCGAAGCTGCCGATGCCGCGCTCGAGAACGCCGGCGCCGTGCTCGAGACTGCCGATACCGCGGCCGCAAACTCCGCCACCGAGTCAGCCGATACCACGCCCGGCGCGCGCAGGGGTGCCACCCGCTACAGGTTGGTCGGGCATTCGCTGGGCGGATTCGTCGCGCTGCACCTTGCCGCCGCGGCGCCCGAACGCGTGAGCCGAGTCGACCTGGTCTCTGCCGTGAGTTTTGCGGTCATCGACAGCGGCGCCCATCCGGTGCGCGCTTTTCGGCGGTTGCCGGGGTTCACGGGCCTCTTGCAGGGCATGCGCTTTCTCGACATCCTGCCCGGGCGAGGTGCGCCCCTCGTGCGCTTCTTGACGCGGCTCCGGTTGTTGCCGCTTCTCGTGTCGCCCCTGTTCGATCGGCGGCGGCCGGTCCATCCGAGTGTTGTGGCGGCGCTCGGCGAGGAGCTTCGGCCGCACGCGTTCGTGGCGGGCACGCGGCGCGCCGCCCGGTATCCGGCACACGCGCGGTGGCGGCACATCACGTGCCCCGTGCACCTGGTTTCGGGCGATCGCGACGTTTTCGTGGCGCGCGACGACCCGGCGGCGCTGGCCCGCACGGTGCCCACTCTGCGGCGCACGCGGCTAGCCGGCACCGGCCACTTCGCGCACATCGAGAACCTCGCCGGCACGCTCGACGCGTGGGGCTCCGACACCCGATCGGCCGGCTGAACGGATGCTGCGCTCCCCCGCACGTTGCCATCCGTTCAACGCCCGTCTACCTGTGCTCCGTAGCCTGGCGGTACCCGAACCAGCCTCACAACACCATCGGAGCCCGGCGTGACCGAAACGCTCGATACCCCCGCCGATAGCGACCCCGCACGTTTGCTCGAACGAGGCGCCCACGCATCCGCCCCCCGCACGCTGATCGACATCCTGCGCGAGACGACGGCACGGCATCCCGACGCCTCGGCTCTCGAAGACGCCCGAGGCGCCCTCAGCTATCGCGAGCTCATGGCCAACGTCGTGCGCGTGGCCGCGCGCCTCGTCGAGGACGGCGTGGGCCGCGGCGACCGCGTGGGTGTGCGACTCGCTTCGGGCTCGCGTGAGCTCTACATCGCCATCCTCGCGGTCATGGCCGCCGGCGCCGCCTATGTGCCCGTGGATGTCGACGACCCCGACGAACGAGCCGACCTCGTGTTCCGCGAGGCCCGGGTGCGGGGCACGCTCTCGGGCGATGGCTGGCTCGAGGGCCCGGACGGCACCCCGCGCACGCGGATCTTCGACGGCTCGGCGCCCCATGCCAGCACGCATTCCCAACCCATGCTCACGCCACCGACACCCGACGACGATGCCTGGATCATCTTCACCTCCGGGTCGACGGGCACGCCGAAGGGTGTCGCCGTGACGCATCGCTCGGCCGCGGCCTTCGTCGACGCCGAGGCGCGCCTGTTCCTCGCCGACGAACCCATCGGGCCCGACGACCGGGTGCTCGCGGCGCTCTCGGTCGCCTTCGACGCGTCGTGCGAGGAGATGTGGCTGGCCTGGCGCAACGGCGCGTGTCTCGTGCCCGCGCCCCGCTCGCTCGTGCGCACGGGTTCCGACCTCGGCCCCTGGCTCACGACGCACGGCATCTCGATCGTGTCGACCGTGCCGACGCTCGCGAGCCTGTGGCCGGACGATTCGCTCGAGAACATCCGCCTGCTCATCTTCGGCGGGGAGGTATGCCCGCCCGAACTCGTCACGCGCGTCGCTGTGCCCGGACGTGAGGTCTGGAACACCTACGGTCCGACCGAGGCGACCGTCGTGGCGTGCGCGGCCCTGCTGCACGCGGGAGAACCCGTGCGCATCGGCCTTCCGCTGGACGGCTGGGACCTCGCGGTCATCGGCGACGACGGGATGCCCGTGCGCGGCGACGAGGTGGGCGAACTGGTCATCGGCGGCGTCGGGCTGGCGCGCTACCTCGACCCGCAGAAGGATACGGAGAAGTATGCCGCCTTGCCGTCGCTCGGCTGGGAGCGAGCCTATCGATCGGGCGACCGCGTGCGATTCGACGGCGAGGGCCTGGTTTTCGCCGGGCGCGTCGACGATCAGGTGAAGATCGGCGGCCGCCGCATCGAACTCGGCGAGATCGAGGCTGCCCTGCAGAAGCTGCCGGGGGTATCGGCCGCCGCCGTCGCGGTGCAGAAGACCGAGGCTGGGAACACCGTGCTGGTCGGTTATCTGGCCGTGGCCGACCCGCAGACGTTCGACCATGCGGGTGCCACGCGGGCGCTACGCGATGAGTTGCCGGCCGCACTGGTGCCCGCGCTCGCGGCGCTCGACACTCTGCCGACGCGCACCTCGGGCAAGGTCGATCGGGGCGCGCTGCCCTGGCCGCTGCCTGCTGCTGACTCCGTGTCCGGCGCCGGGCGGGGCGACGTCGATGCAGGCGACCTCACGCCCGCGGAGGTCCTCTTCCGCAGCGTGGCGGCCGACTGGCAGGCCGTGCTCGGCATCCCGGTCTCGGATGCCGACGCGAACTTCTTCGATCTCGGCGGCGGGTCGCTGTCGGCCGCCCAATTGGTGGGCCGCCTGCGCAACCACGTGCCCGAGTACACGGTGGCCGATCTCTATGACCACCCGCGGCTCGGAGCCCTGTGCGACGACCTGCTCGAGCGCTCGGCGGATGCCGCGGCCGAGGAGGAGGCGGCGGCCCGCGCCGGCGGACGCGCGCGCCCGTCCGACCATGTCGTCCCACCCGTGCCGCGCTCGATGCAGGTCTTTCAGACTCTCGCGGGCCTCCTTCTGCATCTCGTGGGCGGCATCCGCTGGACCGCCATCGCCCTCGGCATCGCGACCGTGCTGCACGCCCTCGACGACCTGACCAACGACACCAACTTCGACGCTCTGCCCGCGGCCCCGCTGTGGTTCGTCGTGCCGGCCCTGCTGCTCTTCGCGACCCCGATCGGCCGCATGGTGTTGTCCGTCGTCGTGGCGCGCGTGTTGTTGGCTGGGGTGCGGCCGGGCGACCACCCGCGCGGCGGCTCGGTGCACCGACGGCTCTGGTTCGCCGAGCAGATGCAGACGTCGATCGGCGCGGTCTCGCTCGCGGGCGCGCCGTGGATCGTCTACTACGCCCGCGCACTCGGCGCCAAGATCGCCCCCGACGTCGACCTGCACACCGTGCCACCCGTCACGGGCATGCTGACGATCGGCCGCGGTGCCTCCATCGAACCCGAGGTCGACCTCTCGGGCTACTGGATCGACGGGGATGTCGTCCGCCTCGGCTCCATCCGCATCGGCGCCGAGTCGTCGGTGGGCGCGCGCAGCACCCTCGCACCCGGCACGCGGCTCGGTCGGGGCGCCGAGGTCATCGCGGGCTCGGCGGTCTTCGGGCGCGTTCCCGCCGGCCAGCAGTGGGCGGGTTCGCCGGCCGTGCGCATCGGCCGCTCGCGCGCCTGGTGGCCGGGTGCGCGTCCACCCAAACGCACGCGCTGGGTGGCGGCATTCGGCGCGTCGTCGGTGGCTCTCGCCGGCATCCCCGTGCTCTCGTTCGCGCTCGGCGTGGCGCTGCTGGCGTGGTCCATCACCGACGCTCCCGATCTCGCCGCCGTGCTGGTGCGCGCGCTGGCGGGTATCGTTCCCGCAACCCTCGCCGCGGGTCTGCTCCTCGCGGGCCTCGTGGTCGTGTGCGTGCGCCTCCTCAGCATCGGCGTGACCGCGGGTGTCCACCCCGTGCGCAGCCGCGTGGGCTGGCAGGTCTGGTCGATCGAGCGGCTGCTCGACCTCGCGCGGTCGTTCCTCTTCCCGCTCTACTCCAGCCTGTTCACACCCTTGTGGCTGCGACTGCTGGGGGCGAATGTCGGGCGCAACGTCGAGGCATCCACCGTGTTGCTCGTGCCCTCGATGACCACGGTGCGCGACGGCGCGTTCCTGGCCGACGATACGCTCATCGCCTCCTACGAGCTGGGCGGCGGATGGTTGCGCATCTCCCCCGTCGTCATCGGCAAACGAGCCTTCCTCGGCAACTCGGGGATGGCCGGATCGGGCCGCAACGTTCCGAAGGGCGCGCTCGTGGCCGTGTTGTCGGCCGCGCCCCGCAAGTCGAAGCCCGGCACCTCGTGGCTCGGCTCCCCGCCCGTGCAATTGCGCCGCTCGGCCGAGACGGGCGACCAGAGCCGCACCTACGAGCCGCCCGCGCGACTGCGTGTGGCGCGCGCCGTGTGGGAGCTGCTGCGCGTCGTGCCCGTGATCGTGAGCGCTCTGCTCGGCCTGCTCGTGGTCGTCGCACTGCTCGCGGCCGCCGATGCCGGTGGCGTGGGGCTTGCGATCGTGGCGTCCCCGTTCGTTATGACGGCTGCCGCGGCTCTCGCTGCCGTCGTCACCTCTGCGGCCAAATGGGTGCTCGTCGGCCGGATCCGCGAGTCCGAGCATCCGCTCTGGTCGTCGTTCGTGTGGCGCACCGAGGTGGCCGACACGTTCGTCGAGATGACGGCGGCGCCCTGGTTCGCGCGCCTGGCGTCGGGAACGCCCGCACTCGTGTGGTGGCTGCGCAGCCTGGGCTCGCACATCGGCCGCGGCGTGTGGTGCGAGAGCTACTGGTTGCCCGAGGCCGACCTGGTGACGCTCGGCGACGGCAGCACCGTCAACCGCGGCTGCGTTGTGCAAACACACCTCTTTCATGATCGAATCATGTCTATGGATTCGGTCACCCTCGCGGCCGGCTCGACACTCGGGCCGCACAGCGTCATTCTTCCCGCCGCCACGATCGGTTCCCACGCCACGGTCGGGCCCGCGTCGCTCGTCATGCGCGGCGAAACCGTGCCCGCCTCGAGCCGCTGGTCGGGCAACCCGATCGGCCCCTGGCGCGACGTGACGACCGCCGACTATCGCGTCGTCTCCAAATGACCGGTGCTCCGGCCGCTCGCAATGCCGACCCCTACATTCCTGCGCTCGGCAACGACGGGTATCGCAGTGTGCACTATGGCCTCGAGCTCGACTATCGGGTCGCGACGAACCGGCTCGCGGCGACGGCGACCATCACGGCGATCGCGGATGGCGGCGATGGCGGTGGCTGGGATGCCGGCTCCGCCCCTCAGCCTCTCGACCGCATCGTCTTCGACCTCGCCGGCCTGACCGTCTCATCCGTCTCGGTCGACGGCGTGCGCACACCGAAGGTGCGACAGGTCCGCAACAAGGTGGTCATCCACCCGCGCGAGCCCATCGCGCCCGGCGCCACGTTCGAGGTGCGCATCGCCTACGCGGGCGCCCCGAAGCCCCGCCGCAGCCGCTGGGGTCTCGTCGGCTGGGAGGAGTTGCAGGACGGCGTAATCGTCGCGTCGCAGCCATCCGGGGCGTCGTCGTGGTACCCGTGCAACGATCTACCCAGTGACAAGGCGAGCTACCGCATCCAGGTCACGTGCGATCGGGACTATGCGGTCGTGTGCAACGGCGTACTCGAAGAAAGCTCGACGACGGGCGGGCGCACGCGCTGGGTGTACCGCCAACCCGAGCCCACCTCGTCTTATTTGACGGCCGTGCACATCGGGCGCTACCGCCGCGAACGCATGACGGTCAGCCCGACGTCATCACCCGTGACCATTCACGCGGCTTTCCCACCGGCACTGCGCGCGCGCGTGGAACACGATTTCCGCGACCTTCCCGCGATGATGGATGTCTTCAGCCAGCGTTTCGGCCCCTACCCGTTCCCCGAGTACACGGTCGTGGTGACCGAGGACGAGCTCGAGATCCCGCTCGAAGCCCAGGGGCTCGCGTCGTTCGGGTCGAATCACGCCGACGGCAACGGCGGCTCCGAGCGGCTCATCGCACACGAACTCGCGCACCAGTGGTTCGGCAACTCGGTGGGGCTGCGATCGTGGCGGCACATCTGGCTGAACGAGGGCTTCGCCTGCTATGCCGAATGGATCTGGGCCGAGGCATCGGGTGGGCCGACCGCGGATGCTTCGGCACGCTCGCACCACGGGAGGCTGTCGGCGTCCCCCCAGGACCTCGTCCTCGGCGACCCGGGCGCGGACGACCTCTTCGACGACCGCGTGTACAAGCGAGGTGCGCTCACCTTGCACGCGCTGCGCCTGATGCTCGGCGACGAGCGCTTCTTCGCGCTGGTCACAGCCTGGACGACGCGTTACTGGCACTCGACGGCCGAGACCTCCGACTTCACACGACTGGCGACAGAAGCCGCCGGGCGCCCGCTGGATGACTTCTTCCACGAGTGGCTCGAACGGCCCGAGTTGCCGCGGCTTCCGGCGCTGCGCGGCTGAACCCGCCTCTAGCCGAGGTCAGCGGCGTGCGCCACGGCACCGACGACGCCCGAGGCCAAGGCTAGGTCCATGCCGCGATAGACAACGTCGGCATCGTCCCGCACGGCCGCGCGCCATCGCGGCGCGCCGGTCGTCAGGCCAGCACTGTCGTCATTGTGATTGTGATTTTCGTCGCGATCGTTATCGTGATCGTCGGCGTCCTCCTCGACGAAGCGCACGTCGCGCGGGTCGACACGCAGGCCGCGCCCATCCGCCTTGAGGACGGCTTCGACTCTCACCCACCGCTGCAGCACATCGCGCTCGTCGCCGGCGTCCACCCCGAGCACGTCCGCCACATCGCGCACGCGCTGAGCCACATCGCCCGACCCCGATAAACGGCGCGCAGAGAACAGCACCTCGACGTCGACCCCCAGTCGCGCGTCATCGGACACGGCGACCACGATGATGTCCTCCGACGTCGACAGCGACACAGATGCCACGGAAGGCGCGGAGTAAGGCGACCCGAACTTGAGCCTCCGTCGCCTAGGCGGCGGCGACAGCGACGGTGACGACGACGACGACGGCGACGGCGACGGCGCTACGACCTTCTCGCGTTCTGCGCCCGTCTCGCCCCCTTCGCGCACAGCAAGCGTGAGCGGTCCGTGCGGTCCGTCACACGAGGGGCAGCGCGCATCCAGCACGAGGTCGGGGCCGCTCTCCCCGATGAACTCCGCGACGGCACTCTGTATGAGGGCCCGCGAACGCGCAAAGCGCAACAGCTCGCGATCGCCGGGCTGACCGTCACCGCGCGGTTCGTGCCCACGCAAACCGTCCCCCGGCAGGGCGTCCCCGCCCAGACTGCCCTCCCCCAGACTGCGCTCACCCAGACTGCGCTCACCCAGACTGAGCCCAAGCAGCGCATCCCAGCGCTCCCGCTGCGTCTCGCCGAGGACGACGCGACGCGCGAGACGGTGTGAGAACACATCGTCCGAAGTAGGGCGGGCGGGACTCGAACCCGCGCATAGTCGTGTTATGAGCACGATGCCTTAACCAGCTTGGCTACCGCCCCAGGCTTGCAGCGCCGCCTTCATCCTAGCGACAAGCGTCGCCGCTAGCGCTCGGACGGTGCCGACGTGGCAACCTCGGGCTCGTCGGTGTCGTCGGCGGCGTAGGCGGTCGTGACGGCCTCGCCGCGGTACAGGCTCTCGAAGGTCGAGAGGGTGCGCTGGATGTCGTGCGCCTCGATCAGGCGCAGCGATTCGCGTTTCATGGCCACGAGCTTCTCCTCCGGCATCGTGAAGATGTCGGTGAGGCGCGCCGCCAGCTCGTCGGAGTCACCGGGCTCGAACAGGTAGCCGTTCTCGCCGTCGTGCACGAGGTGAGGCAGGGCCATGGCGTTGGCGGCGACCACGGGCAGGCCGGATGCCATCGCCTCCATGGTGACGATCGACTGCAGTTCGGCGATCGACGGCATAGCGAGCACCGTGGAACGCGTGTAGGCGGCCCGCAGCTCATCGTCGTCGACGTAGCCCGTGAAGGTGACGCGATCGCCGAGGCCGAGCTGCTGCACGAGGTTCTCGAGGTTCTTGCGCTGGTCGCCGCCGCCGACGATCTCGAGCGTGGCGTCGAGAGCGGGGTCGAGCTTCGCGACGGCCTTGATCAGCACGTCGATTTGCTTCTCACCCGTCACGCGGCCGACGAAGACGATGCGGTTCGCGGTGCGGGGCGTGAAGTCCGGCGTGTACATGTGCGCGTCGATGCCGCACGAGATAGCGCGCACGCCTGTGAGGCCCGTGTACTTCTCGAGGAAGTCGGCGGCCTTCTGCGTGGGCGTCGTGACGGCCTCGGCGCGGCTGAGCGTCTTCTTGGCCGTCTTCCACGCCCACGTGATGAGCCGGTTCTGCAGGCGCTTCGGGATGAGCGTGAACTCGAGCATGTTCTCGGGCATGAGGTGGTTGGTGGCGACGATGCGGATGCCGCGCTTCTCAGCCTCGTAGGACAGGCCGAAACCGGTCACGAGGTGCGACTGCGAGTGCACGACATCCGGTTTCACCTCGTCGAGGATGCGGGCGCTGTGACGCTTGATGTCCCAGGGCAGCGCGAAGCGCAACCAGTCGTGGGGGTACCAACGCCAGCTGCGCAGGCGGTGGGCCGTCATGAGCTCGCCCTCGTGACGCTCGGTCCACGTGCCGTGACGGCGCGACGCGGCGGGGGCCACGATGTGCACCTCATGGCCGCGGGCGACCATTCCGGCGGCCAGACGCTCCGCGAAGCGGGCGGCACCATTGACATCGGGGGCGAAGGTGTCGGCACCGATCAGAATGCGCAGCGGGCGCTTCTGTTCGGGGCTTTCGGCCGGGGCGGACGCGCTCGGATCGACGGGATCAGACAAGGCGGGTGTTTCCTTCGCTCGTGGTCGGCAGGGCTTCGGCCGGGGCCGGAGTGGTGCTTCTCGCGGATGTGCACCGTCAGTCTAACCAATGGCTCTGCGCGCACCCGGGAGCGCCGCGCTTACTTCGTGATGCCCGGATGGTGCCGCGCCAGCTGGAAGACGCCCCACACGGCTATGGCGCCCGCGATGACGAATCCAATGGCCGCCCAGAGTGGAGCCTGCGAGGCCTCGCCCAGCACGATGATGCCGATTCCGACAGCCACCATGGGGTCGATGACCGTGAGGCCAGCGACCACCAGGTCGGGCGGGCCCGACGAGTAGGCGTTCTGCACGAAGTAGGCGCCGAGGGCCGTGGCGACGAGCAGGCCGATCACGCACAGCACCGTGAGCCACTCGAAGTTGCCGTTCTGGATGCGGTTGATGATGACCTTGGCGAGCGTGGCCACGAAACCGTAGATGATGCCCGCGCACAGGATGTAGTAGATGGCCTTGAAGCGTTTGCGCAGCGTTCCGAAGGACACGCCGGCCGCGATGAGCACGACGAGCAGGATCCACAGGATGGTGATGAGCTCGCTGTCGGTGATCGGCTTCTCGACGGCAAAGCTGGCGGCCAGGGCGACGAAGAGGCCGACACCGGCAACGCATGCGATGACGGCTTGCACCGATTTGCGGTTGAGCCGCACCTTGGAGATGCGGGCGTTGAGGATGGTGGTGATGACGAGCGCCACGGCGCCGAGCGGCTGCACGACGATGAGCGGGGCGAAGTTCAGCGCCGTTAGCTGCAGCACGATGGCGAGGCCCAGCATGACCGTGCCGAGCACCCACGAGGGGCGCTTGATGAGCGCGCCGAGCTGCGCGCCCGAGAGACCCGAGTTGGCGTCGTTCGAACTCGCCTCGACCTTGGCGACACCGCGGTGCTGGTATTGCGCACCGAACGACAGAAACACGGCACCGATGAGGGCGAGCGGGATGCCGATGAGGGCCCGCGGGTCTGGCACCAACGAGGCGGTGAGGTCGGCGATGTCAGCCATGTCGTCGATCAGTGGAATCACGTAATGACTGTACCCGTAGGTCGGCCCGGATAGGCTCAACGAATGACCATCCTCCCCATTCGAATCACCGGAGATCCGGTGTTGCACTCCCCCGCCAGCCCCGTGACCGTGTTCGACGACACGCTGCGCACGCTGGTCTCCGACATGTTCGAGACGATGGATGCGGCGCCCGGCGTGGGTCTCGCCGCGCCGCAGGTGGGCGTCGGCCTGCGCCTCTTCGTCTACACCTACGACACCGACGAGGGCGAGCCGTGGCGCGGCGTGGCCATCAATCCCGAGTTGTGGATCACGCCCCTTCCGGCCGGCGCTCCGGAAGACGAACTCGACTCCGAGGGGTGCTTGTCGGTGCCGGGCGAGCGTTTTCCGCTCGTGCGTTCGGAACGCGCCATCCTGCGTGCCGTCGATCTCGACCAGAAGCCCTTCGAGCTCGAGGTAGACGGCTGGAGGGCCCGGATTTTGCAGCACGAATTCGACCACCTCAACGGCGTGTTGTATGCCGACCGCCTCGTGGCGCCCTATTACAAGACCGTGCAGAAGGCCATCAAGAAGGCCGGCTGGGGTGTCGACGGCATCAGCTGGATGCCCGGGGTCGACGACCTCGACGCGTAAGGGATGTCGGTGCGCAGGTTCTGCGCGCCGCTCCCTGCGCTTCAGGCGCTCAGGCGCTCAGGCGCTCAGACGCTCGGGCGCTCAGGCGCCGGGGCCTCGGTTTCGGGCACAAAAAAGGCCGCGGGGGTGGAGCCCACGCGGCCTTTCGCTCCCCGAGTTGGACTCGAACCAACAACCTATCGGTTAACAGCCGATTGCTCTGCCAATTGAGCTATCGAGGAATACGATCTGGTGCATTTCTGCATCAGCGCGTAGCAACTCTACCAAAGGATTTCGTTCCGCAAAATCGAGGGCCGGAGTGGCGGCTATTCGGGCGTGTCGGCGGCCGCGACATCCGCCTGCTCGATGCTGTTCAGGCGGGCCAAGAACGGGTGTCGTCCTTCGGCGAGCAGGTCGTCGACGTCGCCGACGCCCACGATGCGCCCGCGGTCGAGGGCAAGCACGCGCGTGGAGACTTTTCGGTGCAGGGTCAGGTCATTCGAGATGACGACGGCCGCGAAGTCGCGCCCGGTGCGCAGCGTATCGAGCAGGCTGACGATGGCGGGGCGCACGGTGACGTCGATGCCGGCCGTCGGTTCGTCGGCGATCAGGAGCTTCGGCCCGAGGATCAGCGAACGCGCGATCGCCACGCGCTGCCGCTGACCACCCGACAGCTCGAAGGGAAACTTCTCGAGCACCGCGAGCGGGAGTTGGACGGCTTCGAGCATGGCGGCCACGCGAGTGCCGAGCGCTTTTCGGTTGTAGCGACGGTCGCGCGACAGCACGGGTTCGGCGATGATCTCCGCGGCCGTGTAGTCGGGCGTGAGCGTGGCGCTGGCGTCTTGCGCAAGGTAAGCGACCGAGAACTGCACCTGGTTGCGGGCGCGTCGCCGGATGCCGCGCAGCTGTTCGCCGAGAACAGTCACCCCGCCGCCCGTGATGTCGGGCATGCCGGGGCCGGCCTGGGCCGAGAGCACGCGAGCGAGCGTCGACTTGCCCGAACCGGACTCGCCCACGATGCCCACGATCTCGCCCCTGCCCACGCGAAAGCTCACGCCGTTGACCGCGCTGTAGGGAAGGGAACCGTGGTGGCCCGGGTACTCGGCGGTCAGATCGTCGACGACAATGGCGGACGAAGGCGGGGCGGACCGGTCGGTGCTCGTCATGCGTCCATCCTGCCCCATAGAGGGTGGACGAACGGTCAGGATGTCTCTTTGAGCGCGCGGCGCTCGGCCTCGAGGTCGAGCAGCTGTCGTTGCACGGCGCGGTAGGCCTCGCGTTCGGTGGGATCGGTGCGCTGCAATTTTCCGAGCATCTCGTGCGATTGCCGCAGCAGGTCGCGTTCGACGAGAGCCGAGGCGATCTCACGCACGTACGCGCTGAGGTCGCGCTCTGAACGCTCGGGCACTGGTGCAACGGCGAGCTGTTGGATGAGGGACGCGAGGGGCACGGGAACGGCGTCGATCACGCGGGGGAACCACGCCTCGGTGCCGAAACTGTCGAGCGTCGTGGCGATGGCATCGCGGATGACCGCGAGCGACGGGTTCACGAAACCGGTGTGCACGGCACGCGCCACCAACTCGTGACCGGCCAGTTCGGGGAACTGCAGAATCGCCATGAGCGCGTCGCGTTCGAGCCGCGTGGCCTGGTCGGGCGGAAGGTCGGCGAGAGACAGCGGTCGCTCCTCGCGCAATGAGGTCACCGCTCCCCCGTCGCGAGCGTCGAGGATGCCGGGGCCGTCGCCATCGGGGCCGTTGGGCGCCCAGCCACCCCCGTCGTCGTACTCGTCGTCCGGCTCGGGCGGGTATTCGTCGGGGGCCACAGTGTTCTGCGCCGGCGCCGGATCGAGGCGCGTGGGTGCCGACGGCGCGGACATGCCCTGCGCGGCGGGCACATAGGCCGCTGTGCCGCTCGGGGTCATGCCGAGAGTGATGACTCCCCCGGGGTTGCTCGTGATGGCGCGCGACGCGGCGGGACGCGATGCCCCGCGGGAGCCGGACCCGCCGTTGCCACTACCGCCGCGCGAGGAACCCCGCACGGCCGTCTGCACCTCGTCCAGCTCGAGCCCCAACTGCCGGGCGAGCACGCGCTCGTAGCCCGGACGGATCGACGCGTCGCGGATGTCGGCCACGATGGGTGCCGACGCGCGCAGTGCACTCACGCGACCCTCGACGGTCTCGAGGTCGTACTGTGACAGCACCTGACGGATGACGAACTCGAACATGGGCTCTTTGGAGTCGACCATGCGCTGCACGGCCGCGTCGCCCTGAGCCAGGCGCAGATCGCACGGGTCGAGACCGTCGGGTGCCACGGCGACATACGTCTGCGCGGCGAAGCGGCGCTCTTCGGTGAAGGCGCGCATGGCGGCCTTCTGACCGGCTGCATCGGGATCGAACGTGAAGATCACTTCACCCGTGGCGCTGTCGTCTCCGAGCACACGGCGCAGTACCTTGATGTGATCGACGCCGAAGGACGTCCCACAGGTGGCCACGGCCGTCGTGACGCCCGCGAGGTGGCAGGCCATGACATCCGTGTAGCCCTCGACCACGACGACGCGTTTCGAGCGCGAGACATCCCGTTTGGCGAGGTCGAGCCCGTAGAGCACCTGGGCTTTGTGATAGACCGCGGTCTCGGGGGTGTTCAGGTATTTGGGGCCCTTGTCGTCGTCGAGCAGCTTGCGCGCCCCGAAGCCGATCGTCTGCCCGGTGACGTCGCGGATGGGCCAGACGAGGCGCCCGCGGAAACGGTCGTAGACGCCGCGGTCGCCCGAGGAGACGAGGCCCGCGGCACTCAGCTCGTCGGTGGTGAAACCGCGCGATTTCAGGGCGTTGGTGAGGGCATCCCAGCTCTTGGGGGCGAAACCCACGCCGAAACGGGTGGCGGCCGCTTGGTCGAAGCCGCGTTCGCCGAGGAACCGGCGGCCCACATCGGCCCCGGGCGTCATGAGCTGCTCGCGGAAGAATTCTTCGGCGGCGAGGTTTGCGGCCAGCAGACGGGAGCGCGCGCCGTGCTCGCTGCGCGCCTGCCCGCCGTCTTCGAACGTGAGCTGGAAGCCGACTCTGCCGGCCAGGCGTTCGACCGCGTCGGTGAAGGTGACGTGATCCATCTTCTGCAGGAACGAGATGACGTCGCCCGATTCGCCGCAGCCGAAGCAGTGGTAGAAACCAACCTGGGGGCGCACGTGGAAGCTGGGGCTGCGCTCGTCGTGGAAGGGGCACAGGCCCTTCATCGAGCCCACGCCGGCGGACTTCAGCGAGACGTATTCGCCGACCACATCGGCGATATTCGTGCGCGCCTTGACCTCGTCGATGTCGCTTTGACGAATGAGTCCGGCCATGTGTTCATCCTACGTTGCACGGCCGACATCCGAGCTGCTCGTCGGTCGGGGTTCGTGTGCCCTATTCGGCGTGCGCGGTCGGGCGCTCGAGCCAGCTGAGCGCCGACTGGTCGGTGAGGCTCGCGACCTGGTCGACGACGACGCGTTTGCGCGCGGCATCCGTGTCGGCACGCTGCCAGTCGTCGGCGAAACCCACGTCGAGCGAGCGCTCGCCCTCGCTGTAGAGGCGATCGGCGAGCGTGGTCAGGACATCGCGCTGCTGGCGATAGATCGGCTGCCGCGCATCGCTCGACATGACGAACGCCGCGACGACACCCTTCAGCACGGCGATCTCGGCCATGATGGCGTTGGGCACGACGACGTCGGCGTTGAAGCGGATGAGCGCGTCGCTCGCCGCAGCCTCACGCGTGGCTGCCGTGGCCTGCCCCGCAAAACGCCCGATCATCTGACTGGTGAAGTTCTTGAGCTTGGCGAGGTCACGCCGCGACGCGTCCCAGCTGCTGACCCACAGATCGGATGCCGCGAGCCGCTCGAATGCCGACCCCAGGTCGTCGAGGCTGAACTCGTCGCCCGCCCAGGCCTGCACGGCCTTGATGAGCGAATCGTGCCCGGCGCGGGCGCTGAGGAACGCGGGGTCGATGTATTCGTTCACGATGGCGTCTTCGAAGTCGTGCACCGAGTAGGCGATGTCGTCGCTCAGGTCCATGACCTGCGCCTCGATGCAGCGCTGGCGGGCCACCGGGGCGCCCGAGCGCAGCCACTCGAAGGCGGGGGTGTCGTCGTCGAAGAAACCGTATTTGGCGCGCCCACCCGGGTCGGGAACGCTCTCGGCCGCCGGCCACGGATATTTGCAGCTCGCGTCGAGGCTCGCGCGCGTGAGGTTGAGGCCGTAGCTCTGGCCGTCGGGGCCGTAGACCTTGGGCTCGAGGCGCGTGAGCAGGCGCAGCGTCTGCGCGTTGCCCTCGAAACCACCGATGTCGGCGGCCCAGTCGTTGAGGGCGCGTTCGCCGTTGTGGCCGAAGGGCGGGTGACCCAGGTCGTGCGCGAGGCAGGCCGTGTCGACCACATCGGGGTCGAGGCCGAGGCTGTTCGCGAGCTCGCGGCCCACCTGGGCGACCTCGAGCGAGTGCGTGAGGCGGTTGCGAGCGAAGTCGAGGCCCGCCGTGGGGCTCAGCACCTGCGTCTTGGCGGCGAGACGCCGGAGCGCGCTCGAGTGCAGCAGCCGCGCGCGGTCACGGGCGAAGTCGCTGCGGCGCGACGAGTGGTGCTCGGGCAGCCAGCGCTCTTCGTCGTGCGGGGTGTAGCCATCCCGCTGTTCGGCGCGCGCGACGCCCTGGGGCTCAGCCACCACTGGTGCTCAATTCGGCCTCGTTCAGGTCGCTCTGCTCACGGGTGGCGAGCGTGCGGCTCTCGAGCCACCCCTCGGGCAGCGCCGGACGTTTGGGCGTGCCCGCGCGGCCGCGCTGACCCTCGGCGGCTTCGCCGGGGTAGGGCAGGTCGCCGTCGAGCGTGCCGAGCAGGTCATCCATCTGCTGCAGGGATTCGACCGTGGCCAGGCGCGCGCGCAGGTCGCCGCCCACCGGGTAGCCCTTGAAGTACCAGGCGACATGCTTGCGGATGTCGCGGCACCCCCGCTCTTCGCTGTCGAAGAACTCGGCGAGCAGCACCGCGTGGCGACGGAACGTGGCAGCCACCTCGCCGAGGCTCGGCTGGTGGGTGGTGTTCTCGCCGCGGAACGCCGCCGCCAGGTCGCTGAAGATCCACGGGCGACCGAGGCATCCGCGACCGACGACCACACCGTCGCAGCCCGTCTCTTCGACCATGCGCACGGCGTCGGCACCCGACCAGATGTCGCCGTTGCCGAGAACGGGCACGTCGGTGATGGTCTCTTTCAGGGTGCGGATCGCGTTCCAGTCGGCGTGACCCGAATAGAACTCGGATGCCGTGCGCGCGTGCAGCGCGATGCTCGCCACGCCGGCCCCCTGGGCGGCTTTCGCGGCCTCGAGGTAGGTGAGGTGGTCGGGGTCGATGCCCTTGCGCATCTTGATCGTGAGCGGCACCGAACCGGCCGCCTTCACGGCGCCCTCGACGATGTCGCGGAACAGGTCTTGTTTCCACGGGAGCGCCGCGCCGCCGCCCTTGCGGGTGACCTTGGGCACAGGGCATCCGAAATTGAGGTCGATGTGGTCGGCCCGGTCTTCGGCGACCAGGATGGTGACGGCCTCGGAGACCGTCTTGGGGTCGACACCATAGAGCTGGATGCTGCGGGGCGTCTCGGACTCGTGGTGCTGGATGAGGCGCATGGTCTCGGGCGTGCGCTCGACGAGGGCGCGCGACGTGATCATCTCGCTGACGTAGAGACCCGCGCCGAATTCGCGGCACAGACGGCGGAAGGCCGTGTTGGTGATGCCCGCCATGGGCGCCAGCACGACCGGCGCCTCGAGCGAGAGGTTGCCGATGGTGAGGGCCGGAGCGGCGCTCTGGGGGTGGCTTATCGTGGATACGGCAGACATAACTACTCAATTCTCCCAGATCGGGGCGCAGGGCATGGACGACGGGTCGAACTTCGGCGATATCGAGGGAACGGATCGCGTGCGGGCGCACGCCGCGCAGTTGGGGTTGGACGTCGAGATCGTCGAGCGGCCCGAGGCGTCGAGCCTCGACGAGGCCGCCTCGCTCCTCGGGATCACGCCCGGCGAGATCGTGAAGACGCTCGTGGTGAAGCGGCACGACGGCTCGTTCCTCTTCGCCCTCGTGCCGGGCGGCCGCAAGATCTCGTGGGCGAAGCTGCGCGCTGTCGTGGGCGTGAACAAGCTGTCGCTGCCCGACAAGGAGCTCGCGCTCGAGGCCACGGGTTATGAACGCGGAACGATCACCCCGCTGGGTAGCCGCACGGCGCTGCCGGTGTATGCCGACAGCACGATCGGGCCGGGCCGCATCGCGCTCGGGGCCGGCGCGCACGGCCACAGCCTCTTCGTCGACTCCGAGGCGTTCCTGACCGCCCTCGGCGCACACGTTGGCGATATCACCGACCCCGAATAGCGGACCGCCTCAACCACCCGCCCCGGCGCTCAGGGCTTGCACCCGCGCGCGAATCGGTCCCCCGATCCGCCGGGGGTCATCAGGCGATCGACCCGCGGCCGCCCGACGAACACGCGAGCGACTAGTGAGGGGCCGAGTCGCTGCCCGTGCCCGGAAGAACACACGAGTCGCCTTCGCAGAACCCAACATCGGTCGCACCCAACACCGTCAGAGGCGCCCGGACCGCACCGGCTGCATTCGGCGTCGCGAATGCGAGCGGCACCCGCGCGGCGGTCACGACGGGCTGAACGTCAGGTACCGGCGGCGATGCCGCGCCCGCTGCATCCGTGGTCATGCGCCGGCCTTGTCGTCGGTTGCGGCACCCTTGGCACCCTCGGCGTTCTCGGCCTCGAGCTCTGCGGCGGCGGCCATCCGCACCTGCAGCACCTGCTCGAGGACGTCGGCGAATGTGTCCGCCTCTTGCGCCCCCGAGATGCCGTAGGCGCCGTCGAGCACGAAGAAGGGCACGCCCTGGATGCCGTACTGGCTCGCGATCGCCTGGTCCTCGCGCACGCGCGGGGTCATCTCCCCCGAACGCAGCGTCGCCTCGGTCGCGACGGGGTCGAGTCCGACCTCGGCACCGTAGGCGACGAGATCCTCGATGCGGCCGACGTGGCCGCCCTCGACGAAGTAGGCCTTGAACAGGCGCTCCATGAGTTCGAGCTGCACGCCGTGGTCTTTCGCGATGTGCAGCAGCTCGTGCGCCTTGACGGTGTTGGTGTGGTGCAGCTTGCCGAAGTCGTAGTCGAGACCGACGGATGCCGCGATATCGGTCACGCGCGCCAGCATCTCCTGCACCTGCTCACGCGGCATGCCCTTGTGGCGGGACAGGAAGTCCAGCTCGTCGCCCTCGAAGTCGACGGGGGTGTCGGGTGCCAGCTCGAAGGAGTGGTACTCGATGGCCACCGCGCGATCGTCGCCCGCGGCCAGATACTTCTGCATGCCGGCCTCGAACTTGCGCTTGCCGATGTAGCACCAGGGGCACGCGATATCGGACCAGATGTCTACCGAGATCGTGCCGACGGCTTGGGCCACCGAGTGGACGGCGTCGGTCGTGGTGGTCTCGGGCTGCGATGTCGTTTCAGTCACGACACAGGTCAACGGCCGGAGGCTCGCCGGCATTCCCGAGAACTGCATCACGCCTGGGGTGTGTCGACCGCTCCCCCGAAACGACGGTCGCGCCCGATGTACAGCCCGATCGCCTCCCATAGGTCGGTGCGGCTGAAGTCGGGCCACAGCCGGTCGAGGAACACCATTTCGGCGTAGGCGCTCTGCCACAGAAGGAAGTTGCTCGTGCGCTGCTCGCCCGACGACCGCACGAACAGGTCGACGTCGGGCATCTCGGGTGTGTAGAGCGCCTTCTGAATGGTCTTCTCGCTGATGCCGGAGGGCTTCAGGCGCCCGGCTTGCACGTCGGCGGCGATCTTGGCCACGGCATCCGCGATCTCGGTGCGACCGCCGTAGTTGACGCACATGGTGAGCGTGAGCACATCGTTGCCGGCCGTGAGCTGCTCGGCGTATTGCAGTTCGTTGATGACGGATGCCCACAGCTTCGGTTTGCGGCCCGCCCAGCGCACGCGCACGCCCCACTCGTTGAGCTGGTCTCGGCGCCGGTGCAGCACGTCGCGGTTGAAGCCCATGAGGAACCGCACCTCGTCGGGCGACCGCCGCCAGTTCTCGGTCGAGAAGGCGTACACCGACAGGTGCTTCACGCCGGCCTGGATGGCTCCGGCGACGACGTCGAGCAGCGCGGCCTCGCCGGCTTTGTGCCCCTCGACACGCGACAGGCCGCGCTTGTTGGCCCAGCGCCCGTTGCCGTCCATGACAATGGCCACATGCTCGGGCACGCCCTTCTTCGGGAACTCGGGCGGGTAGACGCCGGTCCAGTCGAGCGCGCGGTATTCGACAGCGTCTTTGTGCGTGTAGGGCTTCGGGCTCAACGCCGGCCCTCCTCTCGGGATACGTGGGAGAGCGACTTGAGGCCGCGCTCGAGGTGCCACTGCGTGTAGGCGGCCACGACGCCGCTCGCGCGGGAGGTAGCGGACGGGGAACTGGCCTCTACGACATCCCAGCTGCCCGTCAAGAGAGCCGCGAGGTGGTCGATGGTCTCTGCGTCGAGGCGCGGGGCACCGGGAGGGGCGCAGTTGTCACACACCACACCACCCAGCTGCACGACCGCGTGGGTGTGCGGGCCCTCGGCCTGGCAGCGCGCGCAGTCATAGAAGCTCGGAGCCCAGCCGGCCAGGGACAGCGCGCGCAGGAGGTAGGAGTCGAGCGTCTGGTTGGGCACGTGTTCGCGGCGGGACAACGACCGTAGCGCGCCCACGAGCAGGAGGTATTGCTGCAGCGAGGCCTCGGACTCGGTGAGCCGATCGGCCGTCTCGACCATGGCGTTCGCGGCCGTGTAGGCGTCGTAGTCGCCCACGATCTGGGCGCCATAGGAACCGAGCGATTCGGCCTGCGTGACGATGTCGAGGCTGCGCCCCTCATAGAACTGGATGTCGGCCACCATGAACGGTTCGAGCCGCGCCCCGAACTTGGATGCCGTGCGCCTGACGCCCTTTGCCACGGCCCGCACCTTGCCGTGCTGGCGCGTGAGCAGCGTGAGGATGCGGTCGGCTTCGCCCAGTTTGTGGGTGCGAAGCACCACGGCTTCGTCACGGTACAGGGGCATGACCTCATTATCTCTCCTCCCCCTGACAGTGGCCGGTTACGCGCGCCGCCCCGGGCCGTGGTAGATGTAGGTGGTGACCCCCCTCTTCGTGATTCCGCTCTGGGCCGATCTGCTCGCCGTGGGCGTCGGCGCCGTGCAAGGGGCCATGTTCGCGTCGCGTTTTCGCGAGAGCCGGCTCGACATCCTGGGCGTCGCCATCATGGGCATCGTCACGGGGCTCGGCGGCGGTATCGTGCGCGACCTGCTGCTCAACCAGGTGCCCGCGGCGCTGCGCAGCGACTGGTACCTGCTGACGGCCGTCGGCGCCGCTCTTCTCGGCATGCTGTTGCTCGCGATCTTCACGCGCCTGAACCGGCTCATCATCGGCCTGGATGCGCTCACCATCGGTCTCTTCGGCGCGATCGGCACGACCAAGGCGCTGGCCGTCGGCATCCCGCCCGTCCCCGCCGTTTTCGTGGGCATGTTGTCGGCCGTGGGCGGGTCGGTGCTGCGCGATGTCATGCTCAACATCCCGATCGCCCTGATGCACGTGGGTTCGCTCTATGCCGTCGCGGCGCTGGCGGGATGCGCGGCCCTCGGCGTGCTGTTCGTGACGGGTGTGCCCATCGAGGTCGGCGCCATCGTGTGTGTGATCGTGACGACGCTGCTGCGCATTCTCGCGGTGCGCTTCGGATGGAGCCTGCCCGAGCAGCGCGCGCTCAGCAGTTGGCCGCGCTGGCGGCGCGGGCGCGCCTGACCTCTCCCGCTCTGCCGATCATCCACATGCCGCTCCCGGCACGCGAAAGCGGGGCCGGCCCTCTCGGACTGACCCCGCCTCACGTTCGTCTGACTTAGACCGTCTGCAGCTCGGGCTCGCGCACCTCGGCGCGGATGGCGCGGTTGGCGGCCGAGACGACGGCCTTGAGCGACGCCGTCGAGATGTCGCCGTCGATGCCGATGCCCCACAGGCGCGTGCCGTTGACGTCGAGCTCGACGTAAGCCGCGGCCTTGGCATCGCCCGAGGCGCTCATGGTGTGCTCGACGTAGTCGTAGAGCGAGATCTCGATGCCGCGGCCGCGCATGACCTCGATGAACGCGGCGATCGGGCCGTTGCCGGATGCCTGAGCCTGCGACACCTCGTCGCCGTCACGCAGATCGACCACGAGTTCGACCTCGCCCTGGAAGTCGCTCGCCGTGCGCGTGGCCGTGAGCTCGAAGCGACCCCACTTGGCGTCGTCGTCGGCAGCGGGCAGGTACTCGTCCTGGAAGATGTGCCAGATCGCGTCGCTCGTGACCTCGCCACCCTCGGCGTCGGTCTTGCGCTGCACGACACCCGAGAACTCGATCTGCAGCTTGCGCGGCAGGTCGAGCGCGTGGTCGGTCTTCAGCAGGTAGGCGACGCCGCCCTTGCCGGATTGCGAGTTGACGCGGATGACGGCCTCGTAGCTGCGGCCCAGGTCTTTCGGGTCGACGGGCAGGTAGGGCACGGCCCATTCGAGCTCGTCGACCGTCTTCCCCGTGCGCTCGGCTTCGGCGGCCATGGCCTCGAAGCCCTTCTTGATGGCATCCTGGTGCGAACCCGAGAAGGCCGTGAAGACGAGGTCTCCGGCCCAGGGGCTGCGCTCGGGGACGGGCAGCTGGTTGCAGTACTCGGCCGTGCGCTTGACGCCGTCGACGTCGCTGAAGTCGATCTGCGGGTCGATGCCCTGCGTGAACAGGTTGATGCCGAGGGCCACCAGGTCGACGTTGCCCGTGCGCTCGCCGTTGCCGAACAGGCATCCCTCGATGCGGTCGGCACCGGCCAGGTAGCCCAGCTCGGCGGCGGCGATGGCCGTGCCGCGGTCGTTGTGCGGGTGCAGCGAGATGATGACGTTCTCGCGATTGTTGAGGTGGCGACCCATCCACTCGATCGAGTCGGCGTAGACGTTGGGCGTGGCCATCTCGACCGTTGAGGGCAGGTTGATGATGACCTTGCGCTCGGGCGTGGGTTCGAACACCTCCAGCACCTGGTTGCAGATGTCGACGGCGAACTCGAGTTCAGTGCCCGTGTAGCTCTCGGGCGAGTACTCGTAGAAGACGGCCGTCTCGGGGATGGTCTTCTCCATCTCGCGGCACTTGCGGGCGCCGTGCAGGGCGATGTCGATGACGCCCTGCTTGTCGGTGCGGAACACGACCTCGCGCTGCAGGATGCTCGTCGAGTTGTAGAGGTGCACGATGGCCTGCTTGGCGCCCTTGATGGACTCGTAGGTGCGCTCGATCAGGTGGTCTCGTGCCTGCGTCAGCACCTGGATGGTGACGTCTTCGGGAATGGCGTTCTCTTCGATCAGGCTGCGCACGAAGTCGAAGTCGGTCTGGCTCGCGCTCGGAAAGCCGACCTCGATCTCTTTGTAGCCCATGCCGACCAACAGGTCGAACATGATGCGCTTGCGCTCGGGGCTCATCGGGTCGATGAGCGCCTGGTTTCCGTCGCGCAGGTCGACGGCGCACCAGCGCGGCGCCTCGGCGATGCGCTTCGAGGGCCACGTGCGATCGGGCAACTCTACCCGGATCTGTTCGTGGAACGGGCGGTATTTGTGCACCGGCATGGCCGACGGCTTCTGGGTGTTCTTCATGGTCTTACAGCTCCTCGCGAATCGAATTCAGCCGATGACGAACTCCGCGACGAGGGAGGCCTGGGATTAGGACTCGTCGCGGCAGCTAAGGAGGAGCGCACCGAACAACACCCGCTCAGGCTACACCACGGCGCGCGGCTCGCGCATGTCACGAACGAAGCGTGCGGCATCCGCGACCGAGAGCTCGGGAATGTAGGAGCGCACGAGCGCGACACCGATGGCCGGCAGATGCACGGCGTCGGGGTAGACGAGCCACAGCGGTACGAACGTGGGCTGGAACTTGCGCTTGAAGTTGAGCAGCGAGCGGAAGCCGTAGACGGGCTCGAGCGAGGTGCCGATGTAGTCGAGCAGGCGCGCGATGGTGGATGCCTCACCATCCGCTTGTCCCCCACCGCCCGATTTGGCGAGCGGCGCGCCCGACAGGCTCATGAACTGGATGCCCTCGGCCTGCATGGTGGTCGCCGACTTCGCGATCAGGAACTCCATGGTGCCGTTCATGCCGTCGGCGCGGCGCCGCATGAAGTCGAGCGTGTAGCCGATGACGCCGTCGGGGCCGTAGGACGGCAACCAGCTCGTGGCCGCCTCGATCTGACCCTCGCCATCCACGGCCAGCATGATGCGCACGGCGGGGTCGGCCAGCTCGTCGAAGCCGCCGAGCGTGAACTCCATCTCGGGCAGCTCTTTATCGGCCACCCAGGCCTCGGACATGGCCTGCACCTGAGACCGTTTCGACAACGACATCTCGGGCCAGGAGGTCCACTCGGCGACGATGCCGGCCCGCTCCGCGCGGTTGATCGACGTGCGGATGTCCTGCCACTTCTTGCCCGTTGTCGACCATTGCTGCGGCAACACGATGGCTTCTTCGGCGATCTCGAGGCGATGCCATCCGAGATCGTCGAAGGCCGACACCGAGCGATCGTCGATGCCATAGAAAGCTGGCGTCCAGCCGTTGTCCCCGCAGAAGCGGATGAAGCGGCGGATGACGGCCGGATCGTCGTGGTCGGGGCCGAACGGGCCGCCCGTGGTGACGGCAACGGCCCCGCGCACGCGATAGGCGACGGCCGCCCTGACCTCGCCGTCGAACCAGAAGCTGTTGCCCGGCCACGTGGACATGAACGCCAATGTGTCGCCGCCGCCCTGTTCGAGGAGCGCCCGGGCGCGCAGGCGATCGTCGGTGCCGGGAACCGCCGAAGGCGACAGCACGAGACGGGCCACGGCGGCCACGAGAACCAGGCCGAACAGGATCGACGGGCCGTACCAGAACAGGTCGGCCCACGGCGTGACGGCGATGAAACCGAGCCCGTCGGACACGACGAACGACGGCGGCGCGAGGCGCAGCGGCAGCTCTTTCAGGATGTCGAGAGGCGAGATGGAGGGACGGAACTGATCTCGCAGCATCCAGGTGCCGACGAACGAGAGGGCCGCCGCCCCGAAAGCCCCCGCCAGAAGGGTCACGACGAAACGCCGGAGCGCCGTGCGCGTCGACCGCACCGCGACGTGGCGCCGCATGAAGATGAGGAGAAGCGCAACCGCCAGGGGCAGAAGCGCGCACACGATGAACGACACCAACGCACGACGGTCGATCGCGGTGTCGAGTTCGTTGATCGTCGGGAACAGCTGCGGAAGCGTGGCGGGCGTCAGGCCGAAGTAGATGGAAATGGCGCCGCTCAGCAGCACGTTAGCGACCACCGCCAACCACAGGGCGACGCGTCGGCCGAGGAACACACCCCACGCGATGAAGAGCATGGCCAGCATGGGGAACACCGAGATGAGGGCGACCGCCGAATGCGCGTCCAGCAGCGAATCGGCCGTCGACGAGCAGGGCGCGCTCGCCGAACCGAGCGCACACAACACGCCGTCGGCGCTCGACACCGGGTCGAAGGACAGGGCCCCATAGAGAGACAGCAGACCGTCGCCCGTGCCGATCTGGCCGGCCAGGATCGGCCCGACACCGCCGAGAGCGACGATGGATGCCAGCAGCACGCGCGTCTCGTGATGCGAACTGCGCACGAGCCGCAGGTGGGAACGACTGCCGCCCAGCAGGAAACCGATGCCCAGCCCGATGGGAACGGCGAGGAGCGCGAACAGGTCGCCCGCTCCCCCCGCGTAGAGGAACAGGGTCACGGCGAAGAGCGTCGCGAAGAGGCGGATGCGGCGCCGCCACAACGCGCCCGTGAAAGCGCTCGCGGCCATCGCGGCGCACACGACACCCGTCGCGGGCGAGAGGGTGTCGACCGATGCCGCGCTCAGGGGGACGTATTCGAGCACCGTGCGCTCGGCGTAGCTGATGGCGAAACCGAGCAGGGCCGCGGTTGCGCTTCCCCCGAGGTAGGCGACGAGGACGCGCCAGGTGCCCATCAGGCGTTCGGATTCGCCGACGACCACGAGCAGGAGGGGCACGACGGCGATGAGTGAGGGCCAACCGTCGGCGGCGAGGAACGCCGTGAAGATGCCCCACCAGTGATGCTCGACGAAGACGTCGTCCTGGCCGGTGGCGAGGATGTCCCAGCCCCAGCCGTAGGTCGACGAGGCGAATCCCCATACGCTGAGCGCGGCGATTACGAGCGTGAGCGCGATCGTGGCCGGGCGCCGCCGGGCCCACCGGCCGATGCTCGTCAGCGCTCGGGTCGCGCGCGATGGCGGCCCCGGCTCGCTGGGCTGTGCGGGCTGGGCGGGCGAGGCGGGTTGCGCGGGCTCGGCGGGCTGCGCGGGCGGGGCCGCCGTTTTGCCAGCCGGCTGGACCGTTCGTTGGATGTCGTCGCTCATTCTGTCTTCAATCCCAGTCGTTCTGCCAGCAAGGGGATGCCTTTGCCGAAGATGTAGGTCACGGTGTTCCAGTCGTGCGCGGTGCCGGGTGACACGATCTCGGTCGTCGACACGCCCGCGGCCTTCATGGCCGCCTCGACCGTCTGCGTCTCGGGGCCGAGCCGCGTGTCGAGGGATCCGTAGCCGACGATGGCCGCGACATCCTGATAGGGCGCGTTCTTGGCCAGGATCGCGGCCGGTTTAGCCGCGTCGTAAGCCGCCTGCGACCCGCCGAAGCCATCCCGCACCGTGTTGTCCCCGATGGTCGGGGCCTGCTCGCCGGCGATATCGAACCACGTGCGATAGAGCTCGGGATGCGCGGGGCCGAACTGCGTGGTGCACGTGGCGCCCTGCGAGAACCCGCCGATGCCCCAGTAGCGGTGGTCCGTCGTGACGGGCAGGTTCGCCGTGATCCACGCTGTGACGTCTTGCGTGATGTAGGTGGCCGAATTGCCGAGCGGCGAATCGACGCACATGGGGTTCTTCTCCGGCGCACCCAACTGGTCGGGCACGACGACGATGGGCGCGAGACCCTTGTGCGCGGCCGCATAGGCGTCGAGGGTATGCGCGAGTCCGCCCTTGACGAAGAGGTCGTCGGGGGCTCCCGGTTGGCCCGAGAGCATCACCATGACGGGCAGCTTCGGGGGCGTCGCGACCCTCGCGGCCGGGGGCAGGTAGACCACGGCATTGCGGGCGTCGAAATGCGAGAGTGCGGCCGGGATTCGGATCTCTCCGACGGAACCGGTCGCGGGCATGTCGCCGGGCGGTGCCCAGGCGGCCGCGAAACCGGGAGTCGCGACATCCGCCGCCCCGGCCGGGGCCTCACGGGGAAGCGACAGGGCCGGCACCTCGCGCGGGGTGAAGATGTCGCCGATGGTGCGGTACTCACCGAAGTCTGCATTGATGAAGAGCGCCGACGTCGCGGCGATCGAGAGGATGGCCGCCGCCGCCACCAGTTTGCGCCAGAGCTTCGTGTGACGAAAGCTCATGGCGGCGAAGGTTCCCCCGGCCAGCATGAGGGCGACCCAGAGGCGGAACGTGGCCGTGAACGTGTAGTCGAAGACATCCCACACATCGCCCACCAACCAGACCAGAAGGATGCCGACGCCCGCGGCCGCGATCGTGGCCACGAGTGTGGGCACGACCGACCGGCGGACGTGTGGCCGCACGGCCAGTATCGCGAACAGGACGACCGTGACGCCCAGTGCCACGAAGAGCACCTTCTGATGGTCGATGCGAACCGCCTGCAGCCATTCGATCATGGTCGTCCTTTCCGAAACCAGATCGAGTATGGCAGCACGCGGGCGCACCAGACTGGAGGCGGAATGGGAGCAGGATGGGAACTTGCCGGGGTGTCGGGCGCATCACTCCGCGCGTTCCATAGCGAGCATGTAACTCGAGATTTGCTCGGGACTCGCCCCGGCCATTTCGTCCACGATGCGGCCGTCGGCGAGGAAGACGATGCGGTCGGCGTAGCTAGCCGCCACCGGATCGTGCGTTACCATGGCGATCGACTGCCCGTATTCGACGCAGGCGCGCGAGAGCAGGTCGAGCACCTCGCGGCTCGTGCGGGTGTCGAGGGCCCCCGTGGGCTCGTCGGCGAAGATCAGGTCGGGTCGCGACGCCAGGGCGCGGGCGATGGCGACCCGTTGTTGCTGGCCGCCGCTCATCTCGTGCGGGCGGTGGGTGAGGCGGCCCGTCAGGCCGAGCGAATCGGTGAGCGTGTCGATCCAGGCGCGTTCCTCGGTCGTGGGCGTGTGCTTGTCGAGGTCGAACGGGAGCATGATGTTGGCGCGCGCATCGAGCGTGGGCACGAGGTTGAACGATTGGAAGACGAAGCCGATGCGCCGGCGACGCAGAACGGTCAGCTCGGAGTCGCCGAGGCGGCCGATCTCGGTGTTGCCGAGCCAGACCTCGCCCGATGTGGGCTGGTCGAGGCCCGCCATGATGTGCATGAGCGTCGACTTACCGCTGCCCGACGGGCCCATGATGGCGGTGAACTGGCCCCGACGCACGCCGATCGAGACGTCGTCGAGCGCGAGCACCGCGCCATCCCCCCGGCCGTAGCGTTTCGAAACGTTGGTCACGCGGGCGGCGAGGCCCATGTCGAGTGTCGTGAAGGTCATGCTTCAACGCTAGGGAGATCGAGTGGTTGCCGCGTCGTCCGGGCGGTCCATCGGTCGTCGGCCCTCAGGACCATTCCTCGGGACGATTGGCCGCGGTAGCTCGCGATGGCGCGCGACGGCGCTACGCGATGAGGCCATGCTCGTAGGCGAAGATGACGAGCTGCACGCGGTCGCGCAGGCCGAGCTTCGCGAGTACCCGCGAGATGTGCGTCTTCACGGTCGATTCGCTAAGGAATTCTGTCGATGCGATCTCGGCATTCGAGAGGCCGCGGGCGGCGAGCAGGAAGATGTCGCGCTCGCGCGCCGTGAGCTGGCCGAATTCCGCCGGCGGCTGCGGTTTGGGCGCGTCCCCCATGAGGTGCTTCATGAGGGCCTGCGTCTCGCCCGGCGCGATGACCGCGTTACCGGCGTGAACCGTGCGGATGGCGGCGAGGAGGAACGGCGGCTGCGTGTCTTTCAACAGGAATCCACTGGCACCCGAGCGCAGGGCATGAGCGGCCCCCTCGTCGAGATCGAAGGTGGTCAGGACGACGATCTTGGGGGCCTTCGAACCGCTGCGGGCGGCGTCTTCGAGTGCTCGGACCGTGGCCTCGATGCCGTCCATGACGGGCATGCGCACGTCCATCAGCACGACGTCGGGGCGGGTCTCGGCGATCAGCGCGAGCCCCGCGCGCCCGTCACCGGCCTCACCGGCGAAGGCGAGGTCTGGTTGCGATTCGATGAGCATGCGGATGCCGGCCCGGAAGAGCGCCTGGTCGTCGACGAGGGCCACGCTGATGCGGCCGTCACTGGCGGCTGTCTCGTCGCCGGGGGCAGCACCGTAGCCAGAGGCAGCGGCGGAGCCGTTGTAGCCGGTCGGGCCTGCGCTGTCGCGGCCGGTGGGCTGGTCGCCGAAGGGTGAGGCGGGCGGTGTGAGGCTCATCGGGTTCCGTTCGAGGGGGTGTGGGCGGCGGCCGGGATGAAGGCCGTGACTTGGTAGACGCCGGGGGCGACTTCGCGGGCGTCGAGGCGGCCGCCGGCGAGGGTGGCTCGTTCGCGCATGCCCGGCACGCCGTGGCCGACGGAGGGCATGGCGCGGGGGGTGGTCGGCGAGGTCGGCGGCGCGATGTGGCCGGCCACCGTGGCGACGCTGCCGGTGCGGATGTCGTCGCGGCCGGCGGGCGCGGTCGGCACGGGCACCGCGTTCTGGATGTTGAGCACGACGCCGTTGGCGCGCCAGTCGAATCGCACCGACACCGGCGTTCCGGGGGCGCCGTGGCGGAGCGCGTTGGTGAGCCCCTCCTGCGCAATGCGGTAGACGGCGATCTGGTGCCCGGTGACGACGCTGACGGGCGTTCCGACCGATTCGAGGCGCACGTCGAGGCCGGCGCTTCGCATCTGTTCGACCAGGTGCGGGATGTCGGCGATCATCGGTTGCGGCCCGTCGGTCTGTCGGTGCCGCAGCTCGGCGAGCAGAACGCGCACGTCGCCGAGGGCCTCCCGGGCCGTGGCCGAGATGGTTTCGAGGGAGCGGTCGACGACGGTCGGGTCGGATGCGCGGGCGTAACGCGCGCCATCCGCTTGGGCGATGACGACCGCGAGCGAGTGGGCCACGACGTCGTGCATATCGCGGGCGATGCGGTTGCGTTCCTGCTCGACGATGACCTCTTGCTGCGTCTGCACATTGAGCTGCTGGGCGACGTAGCGCTCGTAACCGGCGGCACGCGCTTCGCGGCCCGTGCGGGCGAGCAGGCCGAGCACCCACGACAGGGTGAGCACGAAGATGCCGGCCGCCGAGCCGACGGCGGTGGTGAACGTGTATTGCGCTTGCTGGTCGGGGTCGAAGAGAACGCTGACGAGACCGCCGGCGCCCGGTGTGGTCGCGGCGCCGATGATGAGCAGGGACGTGTAGGCGGCCGCGATGATGCCGCCGCCGAGCGCGGAGACGAGCCCGAGCCAGCGCACGCGTGGGCTGCCGAGGGACGCCGTCGAATAAAGCACCACGAGGATGGCGATATTGCTGACCTGGGGGCTGACCATGCCGAGCATCTGGACGACGGCCGTCAACCAGGCGAGGGCGAGGGCGAGTCCCGGGGATGCTCGGTGCAGCGCCAGCGACACGGCCATGCCGAGCAGCACCACGTAAGCGAGGGCGGGCTGGCCGATGAGCGCCGTGAAGCCCAACCCGAGGAACAGGCAGAACAGCGCGATGATGCCGTCGACCCACTTCTGGGTGGTCGTCAGGGGCCTGAACATACTTCCCACGTTACGGGGTGCGGGCACGGGCGGGGGTGCTGGCGGCCGAACATGGTCCTCCCGATGGATGAATGACATGCCGTGGTGCCGTGTTCGTCCGTGCCGTCTTCATTCCGTGCCCTGCTCGACGTGCGCCGCGTTCGCTCGATACCGCGCGTCGCCTAGAAGCCGAGACGCCCGAGCAGTTTCGGGTCGCGCTGCCACTCCTTGGCTACCTTCACGCGGAGCGAAAGGAAGACTCGCGTGCCGACGAGCGGCTCGATCTGGGCGCGGGCGCGCTCGCCCACGTCGCGCAGACGCGATCCGCGGTCGCCGATGATGATGCCCTTCTGGCTGTCGCGTTCGACGAAGATGTTGGCGTAGATGTCGGTCAGGTCGGTGCCTTCGCGCGGCACGATGTCGTCGATCGTGACGGCCAACGAGTGCGGCAGCTCGTCGCGTACACCCTCGAGCGCGGCCTCGCGGATGAACTCGGCGACGCGGTCTTCTGTGGACTCGTCGGTGACGGCCTCTTCGGGGTAGAGCGCCTCGGACACGGGCATGAGCGAGACCAACTCGGCGGCGAGCACGTCGAGCTGGGTGCCCTCGACCGACGAGATCGGGATGATGCTGTCCCACTCCCGCAGTTCTTGCACGGCGAGCAGCTGGGCGGCCACGTTCTTCTTCGAGGAGGCGTCGACCTTCGTGATGATCGCGACCTTCTTCGCCCGCGGGAACCCGTCGAGCTGCTCGTTGATGAAGCGGTCGCCGGGGCCGAGCTTCTCGGTGGCGGGAATGCAGAAGCCGATGACATCGACGTCACCGAGCGTCGACTGAACGAGGTCGTTGAGGCGCTGCCCGAGTAGGGTGCGCGGGCGGTGGATGCCGGGGGTGTCGACCACGATCAGCTGACCGTCTTCGCGGTGCACGATGCCCCGGATGGCGCGGCGCGTCGTCTGCGGCTTCGACGACGTGATCGCCACCTTTTGCCCGACGAGCGCGTTCGTCAGCGTCGACTTGCCCACGTTGGGCCGACCGACGAACGAGACGAACCCGGCGCGGTAGTCGCCCTCGACCTCCTCGCGCTGCGGCTCGCTGGAGGCGGAGCTGCGCGGCTTACGGGCCTTTCCCCCCTCGGATGCGGCCGACGCCGTCGCAGTCTCCGCGTCATCAGTGTCGTTCGCGCCATTCGCGCCGCTCTCGCCGGTCTCGCTGGCGGCGCTTGCCGCCACGTCGTCGTGAACCGTCTCTACGGTGTTCTCTGCGGTGTTCTCTGCTGCGCTGTCTGCGGTGCCGTTGTCCACGGTCACTCCTTTGATTGGTCGAACGACGCTTGCACGTCGGCGAGGGCGTCGGTGCGTTCGACGATGACGGTTTTGAGGCGACCGCGTCGCCCCTCGGTGCGGTCTGCGGTGATGACGAGCCCGCCGACGGTGGCTTGCGAACCCTGAACGGGGAGTCGATCGAGCGTCTTGGTGAGAAGCCCGCCGATGGAGTCGACGTCGTCGTCGTCGAGTTCGATGTCGAAGAGTTCGCCTACTTCGTCGGCGGCGAGGCGCGCGTCGACCCGGTAGCGGCCGTCGCCGAGATCGGTGACCTCGTCGGTGTTGGCGTCGTATTCGTCGGAGATGTCGCCCACGAGCTCTTCGATGAGGTCCTCGAGGGTGACGAGCCCCGCCACTCCACCGTATTCGTCGATCACCATGGCAAGGTGATTGGACTCGGCCTGCATCTGCTGCAGCATGGCGTCGGCCTTCTTGGACTCGGGCACGAAGAGAGGCGGCCGGGCCAGTTCGCTCGCGATGCGCTCCCCCGACGTGGCGCCCCCCTCGTGCAGGGCCCGGGCCAGGTCGCGCAAATAGAGGATGCCGATGACATCGTCCACTTCGTCGGCGCGAACGGGGGCGCGCGAGACGCCCGTGCGCAACAGGACGCTCATGGCCTGATCGACCGTGAGGTCGTCTTCGATCGTGATCATGTCGGTGCGTGGAACCATGACCTCGCGCACGACGGTCGAGTTGAATTCGAAGATCGAGTGGATGAGTTCGCGGTCGTCTTCTTCGAGCACGTCTTGTTCGGCCGCCTCGTCGACCATGCTGAGCAGCTGCTGCTCGCTGGAGAACGACCGGTTGCGGGACACACCCGGAGTGACCCGGTTGCCGAAGGCGACGAGGGCGTTGGGCAGCGGGCCGAGCACCACGCGCACGAAACGCACGACGGGCGCCGCGACCGTGAGAATGGCGCCGGCGTGGGTGCGCCCGAAGCCGCGCGGGCTCGCGCCGACGAGGATGAACGACACGATCGTCATGACGAGGGCGGACACGACGAGGGCGATCCACAGCTCGTCGATGGTGAACGAGAACACCAGGGTGACGAGCACGGCGGCCGTGGTCTCAGCCGTGATGCGCACGAAGTTGACGGCGTTGAGGTGGGGGCCGGGATCGTCGGCGATGGCCGTGAGCGACTTCTTCGCGCGCGAATGCAACGCCAGGTCGGCGATATCGGCGCGGGATTGCACGGTGATGGCCGCATCGACGGCGGCCATGAGCCCGGCGAAGGCGACCAGCAGGAACGCCGCGGTGATGAAGAGGGCTACCGGCATCTCAGCCGCGTCGCTCTTGCATGGCGAACCCGATGAGGATATCGCGCTGAATGCCGAACATCTCGCGCTCTTCGTCGGGCTCGGCGTGGTCGAAGCCCAGCAGGTGGAGGATGCCGTGGGTGGTCAGGAGCACCAGCTCTTGCGTGGTGGAGTGGCCCGCGTCGTCGGCCTGCGACTCGGCGACCTGCGGGCACAGCACGATGTCGCCGAGGAGACCCGCGGGCGTGGGGTTGTCTTCGGTGCCGGGGCGCAGCTCATCCATGGGGAAGCTGAGCACATCGGTGGGGCCGGGCTCGTCCATCCACTGCACGTGCAGTTGTTCCATCGCGCCCGTGTCGACGAGAACGATGTTGAGGTCGGCCTCGGCGTTGACGTGCATAGCCTGGAACGCGTAGGTGGCGAGCCGGAGCAGAGCGGCCTCGTCGACGGGCATCTGTGACTCGTTATTGATCTCGATGCTCACGGACGTGGCCTTTCAGGAGTAGGGGTGTGTGGTGGGCGGGCGCCTCTCAAGAAGCGCTGCCGCGGCGGGGCTGTCGATCGCGAGGGGCTCCTCGACGCTCGGCCCGGTTGGCGAACTCGGCTGCCTGCTCGCGCTCGAAACGCTGCGCCTGCTTCGTTTGATCATATTCGCTGTAGGCATCGACGATGCGGCCGACCAGCGTATGCCGCACGACGTCGTCGCTCGTCAGCTCGGCGAAGTGGATGTCGTCGATTTCCCGCAGCACCCGCGTGACGAGTCGCAGGCCCGACGAGCCGGTCGGCAGGTCGACCTGCGTGACGTCTCCCGTGATGACCATCTTCGACCCGAAGCCCAGGCGCGTGAGGAACATTTTCATCTGCTCGGGTGTCGTGTTCTGAGCCTCGTCGAGCACGATGAACGAGTCGTTGAGCGTGCGCCCACGCATGTAGGCGAGCGGCGCGACCTCGATCGTGCCGGCGGCGAGGAGCTTGGGCACGAGTTCTGGATCCATCATTTCGTTGACCGCGTCATAGAGCGGCCGCAGGTAGGGATCGATCTTGTCGGTCAGCGTGCCGGGCAAGAACCCGAGGCGCTCACCTGCTTCGACCGCTGGACGCGTCAGGATGATGCGCGTGACCTCTTTGCGCTGCAGCGCCTGGACGGCCTTGGCCATCGCGAGGTAGGTCTTACCCGTTCCGGCCGGGCCGATGCCGAACGTGATGGTGTTCTCGTCGATGGCCTCGACATAGTCACGCTGGCCCGCGGTCTTGGGTCGGATGGTCTTGCCGCGCGACGACAGGATGGCTTGGCTCATGACGCCGGAGGGACTCTGCCCCTCGTCGAGCATCTTGGCCGAGGAGCGGACTCCCTCTGGGTCGAGATCGAGGCCGTTTTTGACCAGCGCGATGAGCTCGTCGACGAGTGCGGCCGCCTGATTCACCTCGGCGCGTTCGCCACTCAGCGTGACCTCGTTGCCCCGGACGTGAACCGTGACGCCCGGGAACTGCTTCTCGATCGTCGTGAGAAGTCGATCCTGCGGGCCGAGCAGCCGCACCATGGCGACACCGTCGATCGTGAGGTGGCGGTCGACGTGTGCGCCGGCCGCCTCGGCACCGGGACTCGTCACGAGCGACGGGTCGACGGATGTTTCGGGAGTGTTCGTCGCGACCGGGGCGTCGGACGAACGGGACGAGTCGTCAGAATGTGGCAAGTGAGCCCTCCGAAAGGTCTCCCGCGAGGACATGCGCGTGCACGTGGAAGACGGTCTGACCGGCGCTCTCGCCGGTGTTGAAGATGAGTCGGTAGTCGCCGCCCGCGCGCTCGGCGGCGATGCGGGAGCCCACCTCGACCAGTTCGGCCAGGAGATCGGGCTCGGCGGCCGCGAGCTCGGTGACGTTGCGGTAGGCCTCGGTTTTAGGCACCACGAGGACGTGCACGGGCGCTTTCGGCGCGATGTCTTCGAACGCGATCACGCGGTCGGTTTCAGCCACGATCGTGGCCGGAATCTCGCGTGAGACGATGCGGGCGAAGATGGATCGTTCGGAATCGGACATAGGCCCATTCTAAAGAAACAGCGGCACGCAGAGGCGGTTATCCACAGATCGGTTCGCTCTCAGCGTGGATGGTTGACATCCCGCATGACGCCGATCGTCACCAGCGCCCGAGCCGCACGTTCAACACGGCGAGGGCGGCCGGACCGGCGGTCGACGTGCGCAGCACGGTCGACCCGAGTCGTACGATGCGCGCGCCGGCTGAAGCCATCCGGTCGAGTTCGAGGGGCGACACTCCGCCCTCTGGCCCGACGACGATCACGATCTCACCCTCGGAGGGCAATTCGGTGTCGGCGAGCGTGGTCTCGCCGCGCGGGTCGAGCACCAGCACGAGCGCACGCGAGGCCCGTTCGGCCAGCTGAGCCGTCGATTGCAGCGGCTCCACCTCGGGCAGCCACGGGCGAATCGACTGCTTGGTCGCCTCGCGAGCGATGGTCTGCCAGCGCTGCCGACCCTTCTCGGCTTTCTGCGCGTCCCAGCGGGAGATGCTGCGCTCGGCCGACCAGGGCACGATCGCGTCGACACCCAATTCGGTGGCGGCCTGAACGGCGCGCTCGTCGCGGTCGCCCTTGGCCAGGGCTTGCACGAGCACGAGAGCCGGGCTCGCGGCATCCGCTCGCTGTGACTGCTCGACACGGATGACGACGCTCGACGCGCTCGACGACTCGACGGAACCCGTGGCCAGGAGCCCCGCGCCGTTGCCGACGCTGACCGTTTCGCCCACGCGCACGCGGTTCACGGTGGCCGCATGTTTGGCCTCGGCACCCGTCAATTCGACGGTTTCGCCGATGGGAGCCTCGGTCAGGTCCTCGCGCAGGAACAGGCTGCTCATGGCGCTGCCCGCTAGGCGTTCATGAAGCGGTCGCGCAGCTTCTGGAACAGCCCCTGCTGGAACTGTCCGAGCTTCGGGCCCGACTGCTTGCGGTGCGATGCGAACGACTTGATGAGCTCGCGCTCCTTGTGGTCGAGCTTGGTGGGCGTGACCACGTGGATGCCGACGCGCAGGTCTCCGCGACCCGAACCGCGCAGCTTCGTGATGCCTCGACCCTTGATCGTGAGCACCTCGGACGACTGCACACCCGGGCGCACCTCGAGCGGCACATCGCCGTCGAGCGCGGGCACGGTCGTCTCGGTGCCCAGGATGGCGTCGGTCATGGGCACTTCGAGCGTGCACAGCAGGTCGTCGCCGTCGCGGCTGAAGATGTCGTGGTGGCGCACCTTCATCTCGAGGTAGAGGTCGCCGTTGGGGCCACCGGCCTGGCCGATCTCGCCCGAGCCGGGCATCTGCAGGCGCAGGCCCGTGTCGACGCCGGCGGGGATGTCGACAGGAACCGTGCGGCGCGCGCGCACGCGGCCCTGGCCCTGGCAGGTGGCGCACGGCGCGGGGATGACGGTGCCGTAGCCGCGGCAGGTGCCGCAGGGAGCCGACGTGACGACGTTGCCGAGCAGCGAACGCACCTGGCGCTGGATCTGGCCCGAACCGTGGCAGATGTCACACGTGACGGGAGACGTGCCCGGCTGGCAGCACGAGCCCTGGCAGGTCTCGCACAGCACGGCCGTGTCGACCTCGAGGTCGCGGTGCGTGCCGAAGATGACCTCGCCGAGGTCGAGCTCGACGCGCAGCAGGGCGTCCTGGCCGCGCTCCTGGCGCGACTTCGGGCCGCGCTGCTGGCCGCCGCCGCCGAAGAACGTGTCGAAGATGTCGCCGAAACCGCCGAAGCCGCCCGCGCCGCCGAAACCGGCACCGCCCTGGTCGCCCAGGTCGTAGCGCTCGCGCTGCTGGGGGTCGCTCAACACGTCGTAGGCGTGCGTGACGTCTTTGAACCGCTCGGAGGCCTCGGCCGCCGGGTTCACATCGGGGTGCAGCTCGCGGGCGAGCCGGCGGTATGCCTTCTTGATCTCGTCGGGGGAAGCGTCGCGCGACACGCCTAGTACGTCGTAGTGGTCAGCCACCGAAGGCCTTTCGTCGATCCCGGTCGGAGGTTTCTCCGGGCCGGGAAGTGTTCAGAGGTAAATGGGTTCGAGAGGTGATGCAGAAAGAGTGAAGCCAAAAGAGGAGGGGTCAGCCATCGCCCAGTTGCCGGGAGAGATAGCGGGCAACTGCGCGAACCGCGGCGATGTTATTGGAGTAATCCATTCTCGTCGGTCCGAGCACGCCGAGGCGCGAGAGTTCGCCCGCAGAGGAACGGTAGTTGCTCGTGACGATAGATGTCTGGGATAAACCGAAGGACGCATTTTCTTGCCCAATGCGCGCGATGACGCTCGACGATGCGATGCCCGACGGATCGGCCTGCAGCTCGCCGAAGAGCCGCAACAGGATGACCTGCTGCTCCAGCGCCTCGAGCACGGGATAGATGCTGCCCGAGAAGTCTTCTTCGGTGCGGGCCAGGTTGGCGGCACCCGCCATGACGAGCCGGTCTTGCCGATAGGCCGAGAGCTGATCGATCAGGGCCGCGACGATGGATGCGATGAGCGGCGCCTCGTCGGGACGGGCATCGTTGGCGAGGCGCTCGAGTGCCGCCCCGGCATCCGCCACACCGATGCCCACGGCCGCCTGGTTGAAGCGCTGCTTGAGCGACTCGACGTCGGTCTCGAGCGTAACGAGCGGGGACTCGACGACCCGCTGCTCGACCCGGCCATTGTCGGTGATGAGCACGACGAGCAGGCGGTGTTCGGCGAGGAAGACGAGCTCGATATGCCGCACCTGGGCCCGGGCGAACGACGGGTATTGCACGATCGCGACCTGGTTGGTGAGCTGGGCGAGCAGGCGCACGGTGCGCGAAAGAACATCGTCGAGCCCGACCGACTGCCCGAGGAACGCCTCGATGGCCTCGCGCTGCGCCGCGGAGAGCGGACGCCGGTCGGCGAGCTGGTCGACGAAGAGACGGTAGCCCTTGTCGGTCGGCACTCGGCCGGAGGAAGTGTGCGGTGCGACGATCAGTTCTTCGTCTTCGAGCTGGGCCATATCGTTGCGGATGGTGGCTGCCGACACACCGAACGAGTGACGCTCGACGATGGCCTTGGAGCCAACGGGCTCGCGACTGGCGACATAATCTTGCACGATGGCACGGAGGACTTCGAGACCGCGATCGGATGGCATCGGCTACTCCCCTCGGTGTCGGCTGCGCCGCGGGGCCGCCTGTGACGACCGGCCCGCTGGCACTCGTTTGCTCAGAGTGCCAATTCTACCTCCGTAACCTCGGCTCGGCCAATTGCCGCACGGCACCGCGAGGCGCTACTTTGAGGGCATGACTGATGCACACGGGCAAGACCCGGCCGAGAAGAAACCCGACGACGCGTCGAACGGCGCGCCGGTGCCACCGATCGACGGCAGCGCAGCGGGCCACCAGCCGGGCCAGCCCGAGGCCGCTTCGCCGTACGGACAGCCGCAGCAGCCCGACCAGCCGCACGCGCCGTCGCAGCCGCAGGCGCCCGGTTCGCCCTACGGCCAGCAGCCGGGTCAGCCGCCCTTCGGCGCACCCGCCGGCGCGTCGCAGCCCGGCCAGTTCGGGCAGCCCCCGCAGGCTGGCCCGTATGGCCAGCAGCCTCCGCAGCAGCCCTTCGGTGCGCCGAACGGTCAGCCCCAGGGCCAGCCGGGACAGTTCGGGCAGCCTCAGGGCCAGCCCGGCCAGCCCGGCCAGCCCGGCCAGTATGGTCAGCCCCAGGGCCAGCCCGGCCAGTACGGCCAGCAGGGTCAGCCGCCTTACGGTCAGCAGGGCCAGCCGCCCTACGGCCAGCAGCCGGGTCAGCCCTACGGCCAGCCCGGTCAACACGGTGGCCCCGGCGGCCCCGTTCCCCCGCAGTTCGGCGGCCAGCCCGGCTACGGCCCCCAGCCCCTCTCCCCCGCCGACGACAAGCTGTGGGCCAGCCTCTCGCACTTCCTCGGTGTGCTGTGGCTCCTGCCCTCGCTCATCATCTTCCTCGTCTTCAAGGACCGCGGTCCGCGCGTGCGTGAAGAGTCGAAGGAGGCGCTGAACTGGCAGATCACGTTCCTCATCGGCTACATCGCGCTGTCGATCGTCATCGGCATCATCCAGGCCATCCTCTACTCCACGGGCGCCTACGGCATCGCCGGCATCTTCGGCCTGTTGCAGGGCGCGCTGTACGTCGTCAACCTGGTCTTCTCGATCATCGGCGGCGTGCGCGTGACGCAGGGCGGCAGCTACCGCTACCCGTTCTCGCTGCGCCTCATCAAGTAGCGCGGCTCTCGCACAACGACAGAAGGGCCGTCCCACTCGGGGCGGCCCTTCTCTCGTCGAAAACCCTCGGACGCCAGCCGACGACGGCTCAGTAGTCGGTCAGGCGCCTGACGACCGCATCGGCCATGAGACGGCCGGGACGCGTGAGCACGAGGTGTCCGCGCAGGGCGGCCGCGGCATCCACGAAACCGTCGGCGATGAGCCCGGCAACGGCCACGCGGCCCTCGGGCGCGAGCGAGCGGATGTCGAGCCCGTCGGCGATGCGCACGCCCAACATGATGCGCTCCATCTCTTGCACGTCGCCGTCGAGCGTCTCGCGCCCGGCAGCCGGTGAGGTCCCCTCCGCCATCCGACCCGCGTAGGCGGCGGGATGCTTCACGTTCCACCAGCGCACGCCACCCACGTGCGAGTGCGCCCCTGGGCCGATGCCCCACCAGTCGGCACCCGTCCAGTAGGAGAGGTTGTGGCGCGAGCGGGTGTCGTGGCCCGTTGACCAGTTGCTCACCTCGTACCAGCCGTAACCGGCATCCTGGAAGCGCTCGTCGGCCAGGTCGTACATGTCGGCCTGCAGGTCTTCGTCGGGTTCGGCCACCTGACCCGAGCGGATCTGGCGGGCCAGCTTGGTGCCCGGCTCGACGATGAGCGAGTAGGCCGAGATGTGGTCGGGGCGCGTCGCCAGGGCCTGGTCGATCGAGCGTTCCCAGTCGGCCAGCGTCTCGCCGGGCGTGCCATAGATGAGGTCGACCGACACCTGCAGGCCCACCTCGCGCGCCCAGGCGACGACGAGCGGCACGCGTTCGGGGTCGTGCGTGCGCTCGAGGGTGGCGAGCACGTGCGGCACGGCCGATTGCATGCCGAAGGACACGCGTGTGAAGCCAGCATTTTTCAGCGTGGCCAGGTAGTCGCGGTCGACCGAGTCGGGGTTGGCCTCGGTGGTGACCTCGGCGCCCGGCGCGAAACCGTGTTCGTCGCGCACGGCGGCGAGCATCATGACCAGGTCGGATGCCGGCAGGAGGGTCGGAGTTCCGCCGCCGAAGAAGACGGTCGAAACGGGACGTGGCGCGACGCCCGACTCGCGCAGAACGTGAGCCGACAGGCGCACCTCGTCGACCGCCTGACCCGCATAGTCGGTGCGTTTCGCACCGCGCAGCTCGTCGGACGTGTAGGTGTTGAAGTCGCAATAGCCGCAGCGCACGCGGCAGAACGGCACGTGCAGGTACATGCCGAACGGTCGGTCACCCGAACCGGCCGCCGCCGAAACGGGCAGCAGTCCGTCGGCCGGGGCCGGGTCGCCGAGAGGCAACGCTCCGGCCACTAGGAACCCTGAGCGGCGGACGCGGGCGGTGCCGACGGGAAAGCCGGCGACAAGGAGCGCAGGTAGGCCTGCGTCAGGCGCTTGCGGCGACGGCGGTCGAGCACGGGCAGCAGGCGGTACGTCAGCGTCAGCGGACGCGTGAAGGCGCGCACCGTGAACCAGACCGAATCGTCATCGCGGTGCTCGAGCTGGAACGACTCCTCGCCCGAGACGGGGTGAGCGTCGACGGTTCCGTAGGCGAAGGCGACGCGCGTCGGCTCCTCGACCACATAGACGACACGGATGCGAGCGTCGACGTGCGCGCCGTCGACACTGCCGCGCAGATGCGCCGTCGTGCCCGCCGCGATGTAGGGCGAGCCATCCGACCCGAAGCGTTTCTCGCTGGCCGCGTGGATGGGCTCGAGCGCCGAACCGTCTTCTGCGTACCGGATTCCGCCGTATTGGGCGCCCTCATCGACGTGGATGTCGCTCACCGTGATGCCCGAGGCGTGCTGCACGCCCCACGTGAGCAGCTGAGCCGCGGCCGTGTGGAATCGCTGCTCGCCACTGCCCAGGCGGATCGAGGACTCGCTCGGCACGAAGCCCTCCGGCGGGTACTGCATCAGGTCTGCTGCCTGGGTGGCGCCGACGGCCGCGTAGTTCACGGGCAGGTCGACGAAGTTGCTGCGACGCACGCTACTTCTTCTCCTTACCTTCGGTGTCCCCCGACAGGGCGGCGATGAACGCCTCCTGCGGAACCTCGACCTTGCCCACCATCTTCATGCGCTTCTTGCCCTCTTTCTGCTTCTCGAGCAGCTTGCGCTTGCGGGTGATGTCACCGCCGTAGCATTTGGCCAAGACATCCTTGCGCATGGCGCGGATGGATTCGCGCGCGATGATGCGGGCGCCGATGGCGGCCTGGATAGGCACCTCAAACTGCTGGCGCGGGATGAGCTTCTTGAGGCGCTCGGTCATGAGCACACCGTAGGCGTAGGCCTTCTCGCGGTGCACGATGGCGCTGAACGCGTCGACCTGCTCGCCCTGCAACAGGATGTCGACCTTCACCAGGTCGGCCTCCTGCTCACCCATGGGCTCATAGTCGAGCGAGGCATAGCCCTGCGTGCGGCTCTTCAGGTGGTCGAAGAAGTCGAAGACGATCTCACCGAGAGGCATGCTGTAGCGCAACTCGACGCGGTCCTCACCGAGGTATTCCATGCCCAGCAGGGTTCCGCGGCGCGACTGGCAGAGTTCCATGATCGTGCCGACGTAGTCCTTGGGCGCCAGGATGGCGGCACGCACGACGGGCTCCGACACGGCCTGGATCTTGCCCGTCGGGAACTCGGATGGGTTGGTGACCGTGACGGTCTTCTTGTCTTCGGTGCGCACCTCGTAGATGACGGAGGGCGCCGTGGTGATCAGGTCGAGACCGAATTCGCGCTCGAGGCGCTCGGTGATGATTTCGAGGTGCAGCAGGCCGAGGAACCCGCAGCGGAAACCGAAGCCCAGGGCGACGGATGTCTCGGGCTCGTAGTTGAGCGAGGCATCCGACAGTTTGAGCTTGTCGAGCGCTTCGCGCAGGTCGGGGTAGTCGCCGCCGTCGATGGGGTACAAACCGGAGAAGACCATGGGCTTCGGGTCGGTGTAACCCGGGAGCGCCTCGGTCGCGGGGCTCTTGAGCGTGGTGACCGTGTCGCCGACCTTCGAGAGGCGCACGTCTTTCACGCCCGTGATCAGGTAGCCGACCTCGCCGACGCCCAGACCCTTGGACGGGATGGGCTCGGGGCTCGAGACCCCGATCTCGAGCAGCTCGTGCGTCGAGCGCGTGGACATCATCTGGATGCGCTCGCGCGGCGACAGGCTGCCGTCGATCATGCGCACGTAGGTGACGACGCCGCGGTAGCTGTCGTAGACCGAGTCGAAGATCATGGCGCGTGTGGGCGCGTTGGCGTCGCCCTTCGGGGCCGGGATGCGCTCGACGACGCGGTCGAGCAGATCTTCGACGCCCATGCCGGTCTTGCCCGAGACGCGCAGCACGTCGGCCGGGTCTCCCCCGATGAGGCTCGCTAGCTCGGCGGCATACTTGTCGGGGTCGGCGGCCGGCAGGTCGATCTTGTTGAGCACCGGGATGATCTCGAGGTCGTTTTCGAGGGCCAGGTAGAGGTTGGCGAGGGTCTGCGCCTCGATGCCCTGAGCGGCGTCGACCAGCAGGATGGCGCCCTCGCACGCCGCGAGCGACCGCGAGACCTCGTAGCTGAAGTCGACGTGGCCGGGGGTGTCGATCATGTTCAACGCGAACGTGTCGTCGCCCTGCGACCAGGGCATGCGCACGGCCTGGCTCTTGATCGTGATGCCGCGCTCGCGCTCGATGTCCATGCGGTCGAGGTATTGGGCGCGCATATCGCGGTCGGAGACGACGCCCGTCATCTGCAGCATGCGGTCGGCCAACGTGGACTTGCCGTGGTCGATGTGGGCGATGATGCAGAAGTTCCGGATGAAAGCCGGATCGGTGGCAGAGGGCTCCTGCGCGCGGAGGGCTTTGGGACTCACGACATCCTCACGGGAAGTAGAACAGATGGACGAACCCCCATTGTCCCACGAGTGGGCACGGGATGCCGTCGCTGGGCGTTACGCGCGGCGGCGGCGGCTGGTCGATAACCCGTGTGAGGCCGGCCAGCGGAAGGTTCGTAGGTCAGTCGGTGCTGACGATGTCCCGCACGGCGGCGTCGAGATCGGGCTGCTCGAACTCGTAGCCCGCCTCGACGAGGCGCTCGGGCAGTACCCACCGGCTCTTGAGGAGGAGCTCGGATTCGGTGCGGATGGCGGAGGCGCCGAGCTCGGTCATCCAGCGGAAGAGCGGCAGACCGAGGGGCATCTTGACCGCGCGCCGAATGATGCGCATGAGCGTGCGGTTATCGACGGGATGCGGCGACACCACGTTGACGGGCCCGTCGAGCTCGTCGTGCTCGATGAGGAAACGGATGATGCGCTCGACATCGCGCACATGCACCCACGAGAACATCTGCCGGCCGTGCGTGGCGCGGCGCTCGTGGTAGACCCCGGAGGCGCGGCGGGCGGGCGTGCCGAACCAGCGGCCGTCGTACTGCGGGCCGCCGAAGCCCGCGCGGGCCAGCGCGATGAGCGGGACGAGCGCCGAGCCGTGCCCGAGGACGATGGCCATGCGCAGGGCCACGCGGCGAGTGCCGGGCAGATCGCCCTCGAAGAAGGCGCCCTCCCACGCGCGGGCGACGTCGACCGAGAAACCCTCGCCGAGTTCGCCCGTGGACTCAGTCTGCGGGTGGTCGAAGGCGTGGCGGTAGATGGTGGCGGTGCTGGCGTTCAGCCACACGCGCGGCGGGTTGGCGGCGCGCTCGATGGCGGCGTGCAGCTGGCGCGTGGTGTTGAGGCGCGAGTGCAGGATCTCGGCGCGGCGGGCGGCGCCGTAGCGGGCGTTGACCGAGCGGCCGGCGAGGTTGAGCACGACGTCGGCGCCGTCGACGAGGGACGCGATGGCGGCGGCGTCTCCCCAGGTGGCGTCGGCATCCGTTCGCCCGATGGTCGACACGTCGAAGCCGTCGGTACGGAACGAATCGACCAGGTACCGGCCGATGAAACCGGATGCCCCGGCGACCACGATGCGAAGAGGAGTTGCCATGGTGCGAGCCTAGCTGGCGGGGGCGGGGAGCTTCTCGAGGCCCTGCAGGAGACGGTCGCGGCCGGTCGCGACGCAGATACGGATCCAGCCCTCGCCCGAGCGGCCGAAGGCGCTGCCGGGCGCTACGGCCACGCGTTCCGTGAGGAGGAATCGCTCGGCCCAGGAGGCGACGTCGCCATGGGTGGCATGCGAGACATCCGCCCAGAGGTAGAAGGCGCCGCGCGGTTCGAGATAGCGGATGCCGCGCCGATCGAGCAGGTCGGTGGCGGCTCGCAGATTGTCGCGATAGTGCCGCTTGGCCTCGTCGACGGCATCCTGCGGACCTGTGATGGCGGCGATCGCGGCGCGCTGGGCCGGTGTCGACACGCAGCTGATCATGGCCTCCTGCATCGTGCGCATGACGGCGGCAAGGCCGGGAGGCGTGACGAGATAGCCGACGCGGATGCCCGTGAGCGCGTAGGTCTTCGACAGCGAGAAGACGCTGAGCACGCGGTCGTCGGTGTCGCGGCTCGCCAGCGAGATGTGAGGCTCGTCGTAGACGAATCGTTCATAGACCTCGTCGCTGATGACCCAGAGCCCGTGACGCTGCGCGAGAGCCAGGATGTCGTCCACGGCGTCCGCAGGAAGCACAGTGCCGAGCGGGTTCGACGGCGAATTGACGATGATCGCCTTCGTCTCGGGCGTGATGAGCGTCTCGAGCGCGGCAAGGTCAGGCTGGAAGTCGCGTTCGGCACTCAGCGGGTAGGCGACCGGAACGGCGCCCAGCATGCGCGCGTTCATGGAGAAGGTCGTGTAGCCAGGATCGGGCACGAGCACCTCATCACCCGGGTCGAGGATGAGTCCCATGGCCTGGAACAGCGCCTGCGTCGCTCCGATGGTCACCCAGACCTGCTCGCGGTCGACGTGGACGTCGTTGTCGCGCGCCAGTTTGTCGACGATCGCATCCCGCAGTTCCGGCAGGCCGCCGTTGGCCGTGTAGTTGGTCTCGTCCCTCCCCCAGGCTGCTTGCGCCGCCTCGATGATGTGCGGCGCGACCGGCACATCGGGTTCGCCGACCGCCAGCAGATTGACGTCGTCGAGCGTGAGCGCGATTTCGAACAGGCCGCGAATGCCCGAGGGCGGAACGAGGGCGATGTGGGAGGCTATTTCCGGCATGAGCCAACGGTATCGACGGGATGTTGCGAGCGTGTGTCGCGGCCGCCTGCACGAATTGCCGCGAACCCCTTTCGCTGGTATCGTTACCTGTTGGCTTGCGTGTGGATTCTTCCACATGATTTTCGCCGGAAAGCGCCCCTCTCGCGTCGACCGGCACGCCCCCGGGTTCATCCCGCGGAGCACGTCTCGGGTTTTTCTCGAGGCTCGTCCAAACGTCGTCGAACGAAAGCGTAATAACGTGGCAAATATCAAGTCGCAGATCAAGCGAATTGGCACCAACAAGAAGGCTCAGGAGCGCAACAAGGCGGTCAAGAGCGAACTCCGCACGGTTGTGCGCCACACGCGTGACGCCGTCACCGCTGGTGACAAGACCAAGGCCGAGGCCGCCCTCAAGCTGGCCGGCAAGAAGCTCGACAAGGCCGTGAGCAAGGGTGTCATCCACCAGAACCAGGCTGCGAATCGCAAGTCGGCTCTCGCCAAGAAGGTTTCTGCTCTCTAGGTCTTCACCTTCAGGTCGTTCCTCTTCCGGACGTCCCCTTCTGAGGGGTCATCCCGAAGAAGTTATCGAGATAGCCCCGCTTCGGCGGGGCTTTTTCGCGCCCTTGGGATGGGGGTGGGCCCGGTCAGCGCAGGGAACGGCCGCGCGAGGCGATGCCGGTCACCATGCGTTCGAGCGCGAAGACGGGGTCGCGACCCTGTCCCTTGACCGCCGCATCCGTTTCGGCGACGAGTTGGATGGTGCGGCCGAGGCCTTCGTCGGTCCAGCCGCGGAGGTCGCGCCGAGCTCGCTCGACCTGCCAGGGCGCGAGGCCGAAGCGGCGCGCGAGGTCGCCCGTGGACCCGCCCGCGCCCGAGACCTTGGCCATTGTGCGGATCTTGCTGGCGAACGCCGCGACGATGGGCACCGGGTCGGCACCCGAGTCGAGAGCATGTCGCAGGCCCACGAGGGCTTCGCCGTAACGACCGGCGATGGCGGCGTCGGCCACCGAGAACGCGTTGGTCTCGACCCGGCCGCCGTAGTACTTCGCGACCGTCGCCTCGGTGATCTCGTCGGCGGTGTCGGCGATGAGCTGCTGACACGCGCTCGCGAGCTCGGCGAGGTCGTCGCTGAATGCCGCGACGATGGCGCGCAGGGCCGCGGCGCGGATGCTCTTCCCGGCGAGCTGGAACTCGGCCTGGGCGAACTCGTACTTCTCGGCGTCTTTCTTGAGGTCGGCGCAGACTACTTCGAGGGCGACGCCCTTGGCCGCCCGGATGGCGTCGAGGAGCTTCTTGCCCCGCACGCCTCCCCCGTGCCGCAGGATGACGGTTGCACCCTCTGGCGGACTCTCGAGATAGCGCAGGGCGTCTTCGAGGAAGTCGTCGGAACACTTCTCGACGGCGGACACGCGCACGAGCCGCGGCTCACCGAACAGCGACGGACTCGCCAGGCTGGCCAACTCGCCGCGCGTGTAGCCGTCGGCCGCGACGTCGCTCACCTCGAGCGCGGGGTCTTCGGCACGCAGGAATTCGCGGAGCGACTTCATGGCCCGATCGGCGAGGAAACCTTGGGGCCCAGAGACGAGGACGACCGGCGCCGGGCGGATCTGATTCCACGACACCTGCGGGATCGCCACTTTGCCGGCGGGCTTTGCGCCCCCGCGGGCGTTCGTCGTGCGTGCTGCCGCCACGATTCTCCTTCTCGTCTCCCTCCAGATTAGCCGCCACCACCGACGCTGTGGCGCGCGCCCGACGTCCACACCTCGAGAGGCGCTCGGCCCGGGCCGGCTCTATCGGCGGGCCTCGCAGCGGGACCAGCACGTGCGCCGACAGCGATGATCCCGTCCAGGTCGGTGCGACGCACGCTCGTGCCGACGCGGTCGAGCGTCTCGAGGATGGACGCCGTCGGGTGCCCATAGTCGTTATCTCCGACGGACACGAGACCGAGGGTCGCCCGCAGCCGCTCGTAAAGCGGGCTGCTCTGGTCTTTCGACCCGTGATGAGCGACTTTGACCACGTCGACATCCGCAGGAACGAGACGCGAGCGTCGCAATCGGTTCTGCGCATCGGCGCCGAGGTCACCGAGGAACACCGCCCTGAGCGCCGGATGCGTGGCGTCGGGGGCTCCGCGGACCGCGCTCCGCGTTTCGAGCACCACACTCGCGTCGTTGCCCGGTTCGATCTCCCCACGGGCGGGTGGCCACAGGACACTCCACTCCATCGCCTCCCCCAGTTTGCCGCGCTCGCCCGCTCGCACCTGGCGCACGGCCGCTCCGCCGCCGGACAGCGCATCGACGATGCGTTCGTCGGCCGCGCCATCCGTCGGACCGACGAGCACCTCGGAGACCCGGCCGACGACCGCGGCGTAGGCCCCGACGTGATCGGTGTCGAAATGGGTCAGCACAAGCAGGTCGAGCTGGGTGATGCCCAAGCGGGTGAGACAGCGCGTAAGGAGTTCCTCGTCGGGACCGACGTCGATGAGGCCGACATGCGCGCCGGCGCGCAGCACGGTCGCGTCCCCCTGCCCGACATCGCACGAGGCGACGACCCACTCCCCCGGCGGGGTCGACGAGTCACGGACGGCAACCGGGACCACGGTGCCCACGATGCCGCCGAGTACCACGACGACTCCCATCGCGAGCACTTTGGCGAGAAGCATCCGCTGCGATCTCACCGCCAGCGCGAGCCCGCCGACGAGGAGGAGCGCGAGCGTCGTCACAAGCACTCCAGCCAGACCGGGCGGGAGCGGAAGCCTCGCGGCCGGCGCGTTCTCGAACCACGCTGCGACCTGGGCGATCCAGGCCGCCGGCACCCAGGCGGCCCACGCGATCGGCACAGCAAGCAGGGGCGTCACGGCGCTCAGGAGGCAGGCAACGAGACCCAGGATGGTGGCAGCCGGCGCCGCGGGACCGGCCAACAGGTTCGCGACGACGCCCCAGACCGCGAGGGTGGGTTCGAGCATCACGAGGACCGGCTGGCACGCGAGCTGCGCCGCCAACGGCAGCGCGAAAGCCGCGGCGACCGGCCGGGGCGCGATCCGGGCCAGGAGGTCCGTGAGCGGTCGCGTGAGAACGAGCAACCCCCCGGTGGCCAGCACCGACAGCGCGAACCCGTAGTCGCGCGAGAGCCACGGGTCGGCTATGAGAAGCGCGACGACGACTGTACACAGTACGGCGAGCCCCGCCGCCGGCCGGCCGCTGGCGAGAGCCACCAGCACGGCACAGGCCATCACCGATGCCCGGATCACGCTCGACTCGGGGGTGACGAGCACCACGAACGCGACGAGAAGCACGAATGCCAGACCGATCCTCGCGCTGCGCCGCAGGGCCAACACACCGCCCAGGGCGAATCCGATGGCGACGACAATGGCACAGTTCGCCCCGGAAACCGCCGTGAGGTGGCTCAGCGAACTCGCTTTCATCGCCTCGTCGAGCTCGACCGAGACCGCGCTCGTGTCTCCGATGGAGAGGCCGGGCAACAACTGGCCGCCCCAGCCGGGGAGCACACTCGCGACTCCGACGAACGACCTCCGCAGCCCGTGCGCCCAGCTCAGGGCATCCGGAGCAGCGACGATCGTCGCCGGGCTCTCGTCACTGAACACGAGCGCCGACACGCGGTCGCCCACGCCGGCGAGCTGCCATCTCCCGCTCACGCGCACGACGCTGCCAAGGGGTGGGCCGCCGGTCTCGGTGACATCCGGCGCGAAGACGAGCACGGGGAACGCCGCCGGAAGCACCTCTTTGCCCCGTTGCAGTTGCGACACCTGCGCACGAAATCGCACGCTCAACCCCGAGGAGACTTCGCCCCACTCGGCCTGCGTCGGCCCCTCGACGGGAGAGCTCAACGACGTGACCGTGACCTCGGCCGTCAGAGAGCGGGAGCCCCCGGCCCACTCCTGCAGGATGTTCGGATTTCTGCCCTCCGCGCGGACGGCGACGACGCCCGCGACCGCGCAGGAAGCCGCCAGCGCGATCACGAGTGCCAACGACACGTCCGCCCGACGAAGGGAGCGCGCTTCTCCCTCGGCCTGGGGCAGCGAGCCTGCTTGGATGGGCCCGACCCTTGCGGCGGCCTGCGCAGACCGCATCCATGCGGGAGTCAGCACAAACGAGAACCGCCGTATCGATCGTGCGGACCGACCAATACGAGCCCTCCATCCGCTTGATTCGGCGACGGCGAGAGCCGCCAGAGCCACAAGGCACGCACCGATCACACCGACCGCAGCGCTCGGCGACCCCACGAGAAACCCCGCCGTGGCCCACGCGAGCATCGCTGCGAAGATGAGGCCATAGCGGCGGCTCATAGGGTGACGAGGTCTTTCAACGACTCGAAGGTCTTATCGCCGACGCCGTCGACGTCATTGAGGTCTTCGATGGCCGAGAAGGCGCCGTTCTCGGCGCGCCAGGCGAGAATCTTGGCGCTCATCGACGGGCCGACGCGGGGCAACGTCTCGAGTTCGGCCGCGGTCGCCGTGTTGAGATTGATCTTGCCTGCCGAACCGGGGGGCCCCGCAACGGCTCCGCCCGACGAGCTGCCGCCTCCCGCCGCTGAGGCGGTAGCCTCAGTGCCCGTGGCTGCTCCGCCCGCCGACGCCGGATCATCGGTCCGCGGAACGAGGATCTGTTCTCCATCGACCACGAAGCGCGCCAGGTTGACGCCGCCCTCGCGCGCCTCGGCCGTGACACCACCCGCCTGCGCAACGGCGTCGAACACCCGCGCGCCATCGGCGACTTCGACCAGGCCGGGTTTCGCTACGGCGCCCGAGACGTGGACGAAGAGCGAGCGCGTCGACCCCGACGGGCTGCCCGAGCTCGCCGTGCCGCCGTCCGTCCCGGCGGCCTCCTGCCCCGAAGAGTCTCCCCGGGCCGACGCGGCACCCGACACCGCTGTAGCGCCCGAAGCCGACCCGGCACCGGACGCCGACCCAGCACTGGATGCTGACGCAACATCCGAGGCCGATGCAGCTTTCGGCGCCGTCACACCGGTCGGAGAGGCTGTCGCCGCGGTCATCCCGATCGTCGTGAGCGACCCCGCAGATTCGGCCGCGACCGGCGACAACCACCAGGCAGCGAGAAATGCCGCCACAGCTGTGCCTAAGACGACGGCCATCGTGCGCCTCTGCGTGCGCACCGACTCTCTCACCCGCGACACCGCCTGGACGGCACGACGACGAAACGCGGCGGCGCCGTGGCGGCGAGGACGACGCGGGAGGTTCGAAGCGGGCGGGGCGGGATCGGTGCGGGGCATGCAGACAAGCTATGTCCGGCTGGCGCAAGCCCGACCTCGATTGCCCGATCAGTGGACAATGACCCGAAACCACCCTTGTGGAGAGCGCGAGAGACGAGCCAAATCGGTGTGCACTCAATCGGCAAAAGACGCCACGCCAAAGCGAAGCGAAGAGGCCCGCAACCTCATGGTCGCGGGCCCCTCGTCAGACAGGCTCGAGCTAGCCCTTCACGGCGATGTTCACCACGCGCGGCGCACGAACGATGACGTTCGCGATCTCGCGGTCGCCCACGGCCTTCACGATGGAGGGCAGCGCGCGGGCCAGCTTCTCGAGCTCGGCGCCGTCGATGCGCGGCGAGACCTCGAGGCGGTCGCGCACCTTGCCGTTGACCTGCACGACGCACGTCACCTTCTCTTCGACGAGCAGCGTCGGGTCGGCCTTGCGCCACTGCGTCGCCGCAACGGTCGCCTCGTAGCCGAGCATGTTCCACATGTCCTCGGCCGTGTAGGGCGCGAACAGGTTGAGCGCCATGGCGATGACCTCGGCGGCCTCGCGCACGGCGGGATCGCCCGCGCCAGCGCCGGTGTCGATGGTCTTGCGAGTCACGTTGACGAGCTCCATGAGGCGGGCCACGACCACGTTGAACTTGTAGGACTCGACGAGCCCCGGGGCATCCGCGAGGAAGCGGTGCGTGTGGCGGCGCAGAGCCTGGTCGCCGTTCTTCCACACCACGTCGGGCGACGACGTGACGTCCTGGGCGATGCGCCACGCGCGGGCCAGGAATTTGGAGGAACCGGCGGGCGAGACATCCGCCCAGTCGATGTCGTCTTCGGGCGGGCTCGCGAAGGCCAGCGTGACGCGCAGGGCGTCGGCGCCGTACTTCTTCAGCTCGTCGGCGAATTCGACCAGGTTGCCCTTCGACTTCGACATCTTGGCGCCGTCCATGAGCACCATGCCCTGGTTGAGCAGCGAGGTGAACGGCTCGGTGAAGCTCAGGTAGTCGAGGTCGAACAGCACCTTGGTGATGAAGCGCGAGTAGAGCAGGTGCAGAATGGCGTGCTCTACGCCGCCCACGTACTGGTCGATGGGCGCCCACTTCTCGGCCTGCTTCTTATCGAAGGGCTGCGTGGCGTCCTTGGCCGACAGGAAGCGCAAGTAGTACCACGAGCTGTCGACGAACGTGTCCATGGTGTCGGAGTCGCGCTTGGCGGGGCCGCCGCACGACGGGCACGCCACGTTGATCCAGTCCTCTGCGGCACCGAGCGGGCTCGTGCCCTTCGGCTGCAGGTCGAGGCCATCGGCGGCGGGCAGCGCGACGGGCAGCTGGTCGAGCGGCACGGGCACCTCGCCACATGCCTCGCAATGGATGATCGGGATGGGGGCACCCCAGTAGCGCTGACGCGAGACGAGCCAGTCGCGCAGGCGGTAGTTTTTGGCGCTCTTGCCGAGACCCGAGCTCGCCAACGCCTCGGTGATCTTCTTGATGGCGTTGTTCTTCGACAGACCGTCGAAGGGGCCCGAGTTGATCAGGCGGCCGGTGCCCGTGAGCGCCTCGCCCGTCGTCTTGGGGTCGACGAGCGGTAGGTCATCGGGCAGCTCGCCGTCGACGAGCACGGGGATGGCGCCCGTGACGGGCTGATTGACGTCGACGACCACGCGCACCGGCAGGTCGAAGGCGCGCGCGAAGTCGAGGTCGCGCTGGTCGTGCGCGGGAACGGCCATGACGGCGCCCGTGCCGTAGTCGGACAGCACGTAGTCGGCGGCCCAGATCGGGATGCGCTCACCCGTGAGCGGGTTCTTGGCATAGCGGTCAAGGAACACGCCGGTCTTCTCGCGCTCGGTGCTCAGGCGGTCGATCTCGCTCGTGCCCTGGACCTTCTCGAGGTAGTCCTGGAACGCCATGCGCACCTCGGGCGTCGAACCGGACGCCAGCTCGGCAGCCAGGTCGGAATCGGGCGCGACGACCATGAAGGTCACGCCGTAGAGCGTGTCGGGGCGCGTCGTGTAGACCGAGATCGGCTCGGAGCGGCCCTCGATCGTGAACTGCACGTCGGCGCCCGTCGAGCGGCCGATCCAGTTCTTCTGCATGCTGAGAACCTTGGTGGGCCACTTGCCCTCGAGCTGGTTCAGGTCGTCGATCAGGCGGTCGGCGTAGTCGGTGATGCGGAAGTACCACTGCGTCAGCTTCTTCTTCGTGACGAGGTGGCCGCACCGCTCACAACGGCCGTCGACGACCTGCTCGTTGGCGAGGACCGTCTGGTCGTTGGGGCACCAGTTGACCTGGCTGGCCTTGCGGTAGGCGAGACCCTTTTCATAGAGCTTCAGGAAGATCCACTGCGTCCAGCGGTAGTACTCCTCGTCGCTCGTGTGCAGCTCGCGGTCCCAGTCGAACGAGGGCGCGTAGGTGCGGAACGAGCGCTTCTGCTGGTCGATGTTGTCATACGTCCAGCCGCGGGGGTCGATGCCGCGCTTGATGGCCGCGTTCTCGGCGGGCAGGCCGAACGAGTCCCAGCCGATGGGGTGCAGCACGTTGAAGCCCTGCTGGCGCCAGTAGCGCGCCACGACGTCGCCCAGGCCGAAGGCCTCGGCGTGACCCATGTGCAGGTCGCCCGAGGGGTAAGGGAACATGTCGAGCACGTACTTGCGCGGACGCGTGTCGGACTCGTCGTCGGTGCGGAACGGCTTCATCTCGTCCCAGACGGGAAGCCACTTGTCCTGAATCGCCTGGAAGTCGTAGCGGTCGGGCGCAACGGCACCGGCACCGGCGTCGGTGCTCGCTACGGTCGGGGCGCTCTCGGACACGGCACTCTCGGGCGTTTCACGCTCAGACACAGCACTCTCAATTCGTTCGGGTGAATGAAGCCGGGGGATGTCGCGACATCCGCTCTCTGACGGCCCAAATCTCAATGCTACTAAACCTTGGGCGGGGGCCCGGCATTCCGCGAATGCACTCAGTCGGGCGGATGAGCGGAGGCCCCGAGCGCCCCGAGCGGTGCCCGCGCTTTGAGCGCCATCTCGTCGACTTCGGCTGCCGCATCCGACGACCACGTGATGCCGCCACCCGCGCCCACGCTGGCCCCGTGCGCGTCCACGACGATGCTGCGGATGACCATCGACAGGTCGAGCGTGCCGTCGGCCCCGACCATGCCGAACGCCCCGGCATACAGCCCACGGGGAGCGCCCTCCAGGCCGCCGAGGATGTCGATGGCGCTCTGTTTCGGGGCCCCCGTCATCGAGCCGGCGGGGAACGTCGAGGCGAGGACGTCGACGGCATCGCACCCGTCGGCCAGCTGCCCCGACACGGTGGAGACGAGCTGGTGCACGTGCGCATAGCTCTCGACGTCGAACAGCGTGTCCACGCGCACGCTGCCGAGGGCCGAGACGCGCCCCACGTCATTGCGCATGAGGTCGACGATCATGAGGTTCTCTGCACGTTCCTTGGCGCTCGCCCGCAGCTCATCGGCGAGTTCGCCATCGCGCACGGCATCGGATGCTCGGGGCCGCGTGCCCTTGATTGGTCGCACCTCGATGCGACCCCCGCGGTCGAGACCGAGGAACTTCTCGGGGCTGGCCGAGACGAGCGAGAGGCTGCCGAACCGGAGGAGGCCGCCGCGGTGCGTCGGGCTCGAGCGTCGCAGGGTGCGGAACACCTCGACGGGGTCGAAGGCCCCCGGAACGTCGATGCGGTTCGTGAGGCAGAGCTGATAGGCGTCCCCGCGGCCAATGCTCGCGCGGCACCGGTCGATGAGGGCGCGATAGGCGGCCCGGCCGTGACGCCAAGCGGGTTCCGGATGCGCGAGGCCCGTTGTCGCAGCTCGCTCCCCCGCCTCCGCAGGCGTGTCGGCGCGTGCGTGGGCGGCGGCATCATCCGTTTCGGTCGCAGCGCCGCTGATGCTCGCCTCGCCATTGCCTGTGTCTCGGCCCCGTTCGATCGCGGCCACCGCGTCGTCCGCCCAGCTGGCGCCAGCATCGTCATCCGCCCAGAAGATCGACATTGTTCGCGCAGCATGGTCGACGACCAGCAACCGCGTCACGCGCAAGAAGGCGGCTTCGGGAGTTACTGGGCTGGCGTGTCCCGCGTCAGCGACGGGCTTCGGGTCAGGGTCAGCGACCGTGCGCGAATCGGTGTCGACAAAGAAGTCACCGACGACGTGGGCATGCCGCGCTGCAGCCGTCGACGACCCGTCGGCCCGCCACTCATAGCCGAGGAATCCGACCCAGCCCGGCTTGAACCCGCCGAGTGACGGTCGTCGGTCCCCTGCTTCGAGTGGCTCCTCGAAACGCTGCCGCATGTGATCCCCGATGTCGGCGACTGTCACGATCCGAGCATCGCCGGAGCCGGAATCAACGCCCGCGCGAATGGCTGACTGCTCCCCCTGCACCACGAGCTCATCGCCCGTACCGAGGTAGCTCAGGCCGTTAGCCGCGTCGACGCCCGCATCCAACCAGAAGCTGAACGGATGCGCCGCGAAAAGCTCGTCGTAGAGACGCTCGGTGCTCACGCCATCCGGAAGGTCGACCAACCGCTCACCGAACGCTACGCCGCGCCGACGCTCGCGTTCGGGGTCAGAAGAGGGGGCGGATGTCACCCCCACAGCTTACGGTCGCGGGGACTCGCTCAGCCGGGCGTCGCCGTCGGGTCGCAACGTGAGGCGGCGGCTGAAGAGCCCGGCCGGAACATCCGTGTGCGAGATCAGGATGACGGTGCGTCGATCGCCGGCCGCCGCAACCAGGTCGCGCACGAGCGCGTCGGCCAGGTCGGCCTCGACGTTGGCGGTCGGCTCGTCGAGCACCAGCACGGGGAAGTCGTGCAGGAGCGCCCGGGCGAGGGCGATGCGCTGGGCTTGCCCGCCCGAGACCAGTGAGCCACGCTCACCAACGCGCGCGTCGAGTCCGCCCCGGGCCGCGACCCAGGAGTCGAGGCCCACGCGGCGCAGCACGTCGAGCAGCTGCGCGTCGTCGGCGTCGTCCTTGGCGAAGAGGAGGTTCTGTCGGATCGTCTCGTCGAAGAGGTAGGGCGTCTGCTCCGAGAGCCCGACGATGCGGCGAACCTCGTCCTGCGGCATCCGCTGGGCGGGCACGCCGTCGATGAGATAGTCGCCGTAGACGTCGACAAAACGCACGAGGGCCTGAGCGAGGCTCGTCTTGCCGGCGCCGCTCTCGCCCTCGACGAGCAGCCGGTCCCCCGGCTCGAGAGTCACGGTGACTCCGCGCACGGCCGCGTCGGCGCGACCCGGCCAGCGCACGCTCAGGTCCGTCAGCTGGATGCGCGGCACGCTGGACGCCACATCCTCGCCACGACGATCGGCTGTGCTCCCTACATCCACTCCCCCACGGTCGCCGCCGACCCGGGCGGCGGGATCGTCCACGGGGATGCCGGCGGGCACCGTTGCTGGTACCACCTCGGCGATCCGCGCCGCGCTCGACCGCACCTGACGGAAAACACCGACGGCCACGGGCACCATCGCCACGATCTCGAACACGGCGAGCGGCACGAGCGCGATGACAGCCAACTCGGGGGCGCTCAAAGTTCCGGCGCCGAAGGCCGGGATACCCGCGATGACGGCGATGACCACGGCCAGACCCGAGAACAGGCTCAGGGTGGCGGCCGCGATTCCGGCACCGCCGGCGCGGCGCACGACGGCTTGCGTGAGGTCGGCATCCGCCCGCTCGATGCGCGCGCGGGCCTCGGTGTCGGCACCGTAGGCGGTCAGCACGTCGAGGTTGTTGAGGTAGTCGAGCAGGGCGTCGAGCACGGCGGCACGGCGGGGTGCGATCGACCGTTCGGCGCGCGCCGCATAGCGCGTGACCCAGAAGGCACTCACCGCGAAGGCCAGCACGAGGCAGACGGCGAGGCCCAGGGCCGCGACGGGCGACAGGAACGCGACGCCCACGACGGCCACGACCGCCACGCCGAGGGACGTGACGATGGGCTGCACCACCCGCAGCGGCAGGTTCTGCAGGTCGTCGACATCCGAGACGAGCGCCGACAGCAGCGAACCGCGTTTGGCGCGACCGAGTCCGCCCGGAGCCAGCGGGATCAGACGGCGCAGCACCTCGACGCGCACGGCCTCGAGCTGCCGGAACGCGGCGTCGTGGCTGACCAGACGTTCCAGGTAGCGGAAGAAGGCGCGCCCCAGGGCAAACGCGCGCACCCCGACCACGGCCATCGACAGGAACAGGATGGGCGGCTGCTCGGCGGCCTTCGTGATCAACCAGGCACTCGTCGCGAGCAACGCCACCGTGCAGAACGCGGCGAGGATGCCGACCAGGATGCCGGGCAGCGCCACCCTCAGCCGCGGCTGAGCAAGCCTCAGGATGCCGCGGGCCTCGGCGCGCGTGTCACCCGCAGTGTTGCGGCTCATCGTTCCGTTCCTTCCGCCACAGCCGTTGTTGCTCCGGCCCGCCCTCGTGCGGTCGCCCCTGCCGCCGAGACAGGCGCGATAGTGACCACGACGTCGGCCGCGCTCAGGAACGCCTGACGGTGGCTGACGACGATCACGGCCACGCCCGCCCGCGCGACCTCGCGCAAGCTAGCGATCAGCCGAGCCTCGGTCGCATGGTCGAGAGCCGAGCTGGGCTCGTCGAGCACGAGCACGCGGCATCCGCGACTCTCGAGGCGATAGAGCGCACGGGCAATGGCCACGCGCTGTGCCTGACCGCCCGACACGCCCGAGCCCCCGACGCCCAACTCCAGCCGCGGGTCGAGGTCGGCAATTGCGGCACGCTCGAGCGACCGACGCACGAGCGACTCGTCGGGCTGCGCGTCGCCCAGCGCCACGTTCTCGGCAACGGAGCCGAAGATGAGCCCCGGCTTCTGACCGGCCCACGCCAGCCAGGCGCGATCGTTTACCAATCGGTCGGATGCGACCTCCCGGCCGTCGACGGCTATGCGGCCCTCGGCCGGCACGAACCCGTTCAGCGCCGCCACGATCGTCGACTTGCCCGAGCCGCTCGGCCCGGACAGCACCGTGAGCGAACAGGCGGCGAACGTCGCGGAGAAGTTCTGCACGGCCACGGCCTCTTCGTAGGACACGGTCAGGTCGGTCACGGAGAGGCCGGTGCGAGCATCCGTATCAGGAGCGCCATCGTCGGCGGCATCCGAAACGACAGCGCCACCCGAAACGACGCTCTCCGAGGCAGCATCGTGCCCCTTACGGCGCGCCCGCGCCTCATCGAGAATCGCGAACGCCTCATCCGCCGCCGTCACGCCCTCGGCTGCCGCGTGGAAGTTCGCCCCCACCTGCCGGATCGGCAGGAACGCCTCGGGCGCCAACAACAGCACGAATAGGCCGGCCGGCAATAGCATCGATCCGTCCACGAGCCGCAGGCCCACCGAAACCGCCACGATGGCCACCGAGAGGCTTGCGGCGAGCTCGAGCGCGAAGCTCGACAGGAACGACACCCGCAGCACCTTCATGGTCTCGACACGGTACTCACGCGTGATGCGCGACATCCGCTCGACCTGCCGGTTCTGCCGCCCGAAGATCTTGAGTGTCGCCAGCCCGCCGAGCGTGTCGACGAACCCGCGCGACAGCCGCCCGAGCGCCTGCCACTGCCTCTGCTGCACGGCCTGCGTGGCCCAGCCGATCAGGATCATGAAGACCGGGATGAGCGGCAACGTGACGATCACGATCACGGCTGACAGCCAGTCGGTCACGAACATCGAGAGCACGATGACGGGGGTGGCGATAGCGGTCAGCAACAGCTGCGGGATGTACTTCGAGAAGTAGTCGTCGAGGGCGTCGACGCCCCGCCCCGCCAGCGTCGCGATATCGCTCGACGAGCGGCCCGACATCCAGGCCGGCCCGAGGGTGGTGGTGGCATCGACGATCTGTGTGCGCAACTCGCTCTTCACGCGCGCCGCCGCGCGGGCCGACAGTGCATCGTTGGCCCAGACCAAAACCGCGCGAATCAGGATGACCGCAACCAACGCCCCGACGAACGGCCACAGCGTGTCGAGCGGAGTGCCGTCGATGGCCCGCGTGATGAGCGTCGTCAGGAGGAACGCGAAGGCGACGATGCACCCGGTGGTGGCGAGGCCGACAGCCCCACCGGCCACCAGGAACAGTCGCGCGCTTTTCGCGTAGCGCAGCAGACGCGGATCGAGGGGTTTCACCGTGTCAGGCTAGTGCGCGGCGGTTTCGATGTGCGAACGGGAGACCCGCTTGCGGAACACCCAGTAGGTCCAGCCCTGGTAGAGCAGGATGAGCGGCAGCGCGATGACCGCGACCCAGCTCATGACCTCTAGCGTGTACTGCGTCGACGACGCGTTCGCGATCGTGAGGCTGTTGGCGGGGTCGTTCGATGCGGGCATGACGGCCGGGAACAGCGCCACGAAGAGCGTCAGCACGGCCGCCGCGATGGTCGCCGCCATGAGGGCGAAGGCGCGCCCCTCCTTGCCGAGCGCGTTGGCGATGTAGGCGAGGATCAACAGCACGGCGGCCGCGGCGGCACCGATCACGACCCCCGACTTCTCGGGGTGCGCCAGCACGGTCCAGCCGAGGAAGGTCGCCGCCACCAGGATCGTGGCGATGCCCGAACGCGCCGCCAGCTTGCGGGCCCGCTCGCGCAGCTCGCCGTCGGTCTTCAGCGAGACGAAGATGACGCCGTGCGTGAAGAACAGCAGCAGGGTCGTGACGCCGCCGAGCAGCGCATACGGGTTGAGCAGGGCGAAGAAGCCGCCGATGTAGTTGTGATCCGCGTCGAGCGGCACACCCTGCACGATGTTGGCGAAGGCCACGCCCCACAGCAGGGCCGGGATGGCGCTGCCCACGATGATCATGGTGTCGAAGCGCTTCTTCCACGACGCCTCGGGCCGCTGGTGCCGATACTCGAACGACACACCGCGGATGATGAGGGCCAGCAGGATGAGCAGGAGCGGCAGGTAGAACCCGCTGAACAACGTTGCGTACCACTCGGGGAAGGCCGCGAACAGGGCAGCGCCCGCCACGATCACCCACGTCTCGTTGAGGTCCCACACGGGCCCGATGGTGTTGATGATGACGCGGCGGTCGGTGTCGTCTTTGCCGAGGAACGGCAGCGACATACCTACACCGAAGTCGAAGCCGTCGAGGACGAAGTAGCCCACGAAGAAGAAGGCGACGATCCAGAACCAGAGGATTCCGAGGTCCATGATTATTCTTCCTGTCTCGCTAGTAGACGGTGGTGACCGGTTGGTGGATGCCGGACTCTTCGTCGGCGACGGGTGCGTCGTCCGGCCCCTTCTGGGCCGCCTTCTTGATGAGCTTGAACTCGACCACCGCGAGGGTGCCGTACACGGCCGTGAACGCGATCAGCGAAATCAGCACGTCGAGACCCGTGATGTTCGGCGAGACTCCGTCCGCGGTCTTCAGCAAGCCGAAGACGAGCCACGGTTGGCGCCCCATCTCGGTGAAGACCCAGCCGACGATCATGGCGGCGAGCGACGCGGGGAATGACCAGATCGCGATCTTCCACACCCACTTCTGCTCGGGCATGCGCCCCTTGCGGGTGAGCCAGAGACCCGTGAGGGCCACGAGGATGTGGAAGATGCCGAGGCCGATCATCCAGCGGAACGACCAGTAGGTGACCCAGATGATGGGCGTGTAGTCGCCGGGGCCGTAGAGCTGCACGTACTGCGCCTGCAGGTCGTTGATGCCCTCGACGGTTCCGTTGAAGGTGTGCGTCGACAGGAACGAGAGCAGATAGGGGATGCGGATCGAGAACAGTTCGTGCACGCCGTCAGGTGTGCCGAGTGTGAAGATCGAGAAGGATGCATCCGCCCCCGTCGATGTGTCGTACATCGCCTCGGCCGCCGCCATCTTCATGGGCTGCGTCTGGACCATCGCGAGGCTGAGCTGATCGCCCGCCAGGGTGGTGAGCGCGCCCGCGATGAGCATCGTCCACAGGCCGAACTTCAGGGCCGGCTTCATGGTGTCGAGGTGCTGATTGCGCGAGAGGTGGTAGGCCGCCACCGTGATGACGAGTCCGGCCGACACCATGAAGCAGGCGAAGATCGTGTGCGGGAACGCCGCCAGGGCGACCTTGTTCGTGAGCACGTCGACGATCGAGGTGAGCTCGGCGCGACCCCGCTCTTCATTGATCTGGAAACCGACCGGGTTCTGCATGAACGCGTTGGCCGCGATGATGAAGTACGCCGACAGGATGCTGCCGATGGCCGCGGCCCAGATGGTCAACAGGTGAATCTTGGGCGAGAGCTTGTCCCAGCCGAAGATCCAGAGACCGATGAAGGTGGCCTCGAAGAAGAAAGCCAGCAGACCCTCGAGCGCGAGCGGGGCTCCGAAGACGTCGCCCACGAAGCGCGAGTAGTCGGACCAGTTCATGCCGAACTGGAACTCCTGCACGATGCCCGTCACGACGCCCATGGCGAAGTTGATGAGGAAGATCTTGCCGAAGAACTGCGTCATCTGTAGGTAGTGCACCTTGCCCGTGCGCACCCAGGCGGTCTGGAAGATGGCGACCGTGGTGGCCATTCCGATCGTCAGGGGGACGAACAGGAAGTGGTAGATGGTCGTCAGACCGAACTGCCATCGCGAGAGAAGCAGCGGGTCGAGTAATTCGTTCACTGAGAGCTCCGTTTTCAGAGGTCCGCTAGCGGCTGATCCCCCGGGCAGCGTGTCGCCGGATCGGCGGAATCGAGCGGGTTTGGTGTCCCGCTGAATCAATCGTAGCGCGATTTCGGCCTGTGGTCTGACCACATGCTCACCTTTTCGGAAAGGCACAAAAACGAGCCCCGATCACGGTACGAATATCGGGTCTTCTCCAGCCTCGATCACTAGGCTTCGGCTCGTGAACGACATCCTCATGTGGTTGCTCGACCTCGTCCAGAGCGTCGACCCCGTGCTGCGCACCCTCCTGGCCGGGCTGGGCATCTTCCTCGAGACCTCCGTGCTCGTCGGTCTCGTCGTTCCGGGCGACACCATGGTGCTCGTGGCCTCGACGGCCGTCGACGGGCCCGTGCAGTACCTCTCGATGGTGCTCGTCGTCATCGCGGGCGCTCTCGGCGGCGAATCGGTCGGTTTCGCGCTCGGGCGCTACTTCGGCCCCAAGATCCGCGCGTCGCGCCTCGGTCGCAAGATCGGCGAGCACAACTGGGTGCGCGCCGAGAACTATCTGCAGCGCCGCGGCGGCATCGCGGTGTTCGTGTCGCGGTTCCTGCCCGTGCTGCACTCGCTCATCCCGCTGACCGTCGGCATGAGCACCATGACCTACCGCAAATTCATGGCCTGGACCATCCCCGCCTGCGTCATCTGGTCGACCGCCTATGTCACGGTCGGCTCAGTCGCCGCTGGCACGTTCCGCGAGCTCTCCGAGAAGTTGCACTTCGCGGGCTACCTCTTCGTCGGCGTCATCGTTGTGTTCCTCGTGGCCGTCCTCGTCGTCAAGAAGGTTCTGCACCGCAGCGAAGAGCGCCACATGACGGCGGATGTCGCGAGCGATGCAGCTGGCAACCCCGCTGGCCCCGGCAACTCCGCCAGCCCGGCGGCCACCTCGGCGCGCGCAACCCCCGAGGCAGGCGCCGCAACCATGACAGACTTGTCGGGTGCCCCACGACAGCGACCGCTCCCCCGACGCACCCCTCGTCGCCCACGCTAGACGAACGCTCCACCGCGCCGCGCGCATCGACGATGCCGTGCAAGATTGGCGCCACCGCCGCGCCCGCAAACGCGGTGACATCGCCACGGTCGTGCCCTTCACGGGCTACGGTTCCACCACATGGGTGCGGGTCCTCGCGCGCGTCGTCCTCACGCCGCCCAAGGTCGCCACACCCGCGAAAGACCTCGACAAACCCGACGAGCGCATCCGCGGGTGGCGCAGCTTCACGAGCATCCCCGTCGTCGAGGCGGATGTCTGGGTGCAGGTCGGCGACACGAAGCACCGCGTGCAGGCCGACCGCGGGGGCGTCGTCGACGTCGTCGTCACGGCCGACCTCCAGCCCGGCTGGCAGAGCATCACGCTCGGCACCGAAGACACCGAGCCCGTCGAGGCCCGGGTCTACATCGTCGACCCCAGCACGCGCCTCGGCGTCATCTCCGACGTCGACGACACCGTCATGGTCACGGCGCTCCCCCGGCCGTTCGTGGCGGCGTGGAACACCTTCGTGCTCGACGAACACGCGCGCACACCCGTCCCCGGCATGGCCGTCATGCTCGAGCGACTGACGCGCAGTCATCCGACCGTGCCCGTCATCTACCTGTCGACCGGCGCCTGGAACGTTGCTCCCACGCTGACGCGGTTCCTGTCGCGCAACCTCTACCCGTCCGGGCCCCTGCTGCTCACCGACTGGGGTCCTACGCACGATCGATGGTTCCGCAGCGGGCGGCTGCACAAGGAGACCAACCTGCGACGGCTCGCGGACGAGTTCCCCGACATCCGGTGGTTGCTCGTCGGCGACGACGGCCAGCACGACGAAGAGATCTACGGCGCATTCTCCGAGGAGCGTCCCGAGCACGTCGCGGGTGTCGCCATCCGCCAGCTGTCCCCCGGTGAGGCGGTTCTCGCGGGTGGTCGCTCGAAACCCGACGAGCACGCGCCCTCGCAGGCTCACTGGATCTATGCGCCCGACGGCGCCGGGCTGCTCGATCGCCTGTCGGAGTTCGATCTGTCCTAGGTGTCATGCGAGGGCCGCGCGTCGGCCCGGCACCCGATGCGAAGGGAGAATGGGATGGCCCGGAAAAACCGCTTACGTGCGCTGACGAGCGCAACGCCCATCCGCACGGCGAAGCGTCTCCCCCTCATCCAGGCCGTCAAGACCTCCGTCGCCACCATCGCCGCGTGGTTCGTGGCCATCACGGTTCTGCCGGGCCAGCTGCCCATCTTCGCGGCCATCGCGGCCCTGCTCGTGGTGCAACCGAGCGTCAACCAGTCGCTCGGCAAGGCCGTCGAGCGCAGCGTCGGCGTCATCGCGGGTGTCCTCATCGCGTCGGCCATCGGCATCGTCTTCGGGCAACAGGGCTGGATCGTGCTCGCCGCGATCGTCGTGTCGATCCTCATCGGCTGGGCGCTGCGCCTGACGCCCGGATCGTCGAACCAGATCCCGATCAGCGCCATGCTCGTGCTGTCGATCGGCGCCACGACCCCGGGCTACGCCGTCGACCGCATCATCGAGACGCTCATCGGCGCGGCCATCGGCGTGATCGTGAACGCGCTCATCGTGCCGCCCGTCATGATCGGGCCGGCGCGCGCGGATGCCGCAGCCCTCGTCGCCGAACTGGCCGCGAGCCTCGACCGACTGGCCGACATCCTCGCCACGCCGCACAGCCACAGCGCGGTCGAGGGCGCCATGATCGAGGCGCGACTGCTGCGGCCCATGCGCGACAAAGCCGTCGAATCGCTCTCCAAGGGCGAAGAGTCGCTCACGTTGAACCCGCGGCGGTCGGCTCACCGCGACGAGTTGCGACAGATTCGTGAGCTGCTCGATCGCCTCTCCCCCGTGGTCACCCGCACGATCGGCATGACCCGGGCCGTGCGCGACCACTACGACGCGACCCTCTCCGAAGAATCGACCGTGCAACAGATTGCCCGCGAGCTGCACCGCGCCGCGCACGACCTGCGGCTCCTCGCCCGACCGTCCGGCGAGGAACGCGATGAGGATGCCGAACCGGTCACGGCCGAGATCCCCGCGTTGACCGCACCCCTGGTCATTCAGCGGCCGCACCCCGACCACTGGATCCTGATCGGTTCGCTGCTCGAAGACCTGCGGCGCGTGCGCGAAGAGATCGTGGGCGCGAACTCCTGAGCGTCGGCACTCTGACGAGGCCCCGTGCGCGCAGAAAAGCGGCGGAGAGTCCCGAGGGATTCTCCGCCGCTTCCGAGTGGCTGCGCGAGGCGACAGGCTGACGCGTGGTCAGGCGGTGACGGGCGACAGAGGCTCCGTCATCCGCGTCGTCTCGGCGGGCCGAGGAGTGGGACTACGCCTGGAGCGCGGCCTGCAGCTCGATGGTGATGGTGACCTTCTCGCCGAGCAGCACGCCGCCGGTCTCGAGGGCCGCGTTGTAGTTCAAGCCGAAGTCTTCACGGTTGATAACGGTGGTAGCGGTCGCGCCGGCCTTGTAGTTGCCGTACGGGTCCTGGCTGAAGCCACCGAAGTCGAAGTCGAACGTGACGGGCTTGGTGACACCCTTGATGGTGAGGTTTCCGTCGACCTTGAAGTCGCCCTTTTCCTGGCGGACCGCGGTCGAGACGAAGTCGATGGTCGGGTACTTCTCGGCCTCGAAGAAGTCACCGGTGCGCAGGTGGCCGTCGCGGTTGGGCTCGTTGGTGTTGATCGACTCGACCTTGGCGTGCGCGGTAACGCTCGAGTCGAGGGGGTTCTCGCCCGTGACGAGCGTGCCCTCGAAGAGGTCGAACGTGCCGCGGACCTTCGAGATCATGAGGTGGCGGATGCTGAAGCTGACTTCGGAGTGCGTGGGGTCGATGACCCAGGTGCCGGCCTTGTAACCGGGAATGTCGATGGTGTCCGTCATGAGGTGCTCCTTGTTCGTTCGGTGATCCGGATATCGGACCGTGGCGGGCTCATCGCCACCGAACTATGCAAACACATGTAAATGGATGTCTATTCCAGTTTCGTCAAACTTCTTCTGAACGATGTCGGATGCCGCGACGTCCCGCCCCTGCCGACACCGCAACGCCCCTGATAAGCTCGGATTTCATAGGCCGCGGCCGCGCGAACCCGAAGCTCGCCGGCAGATGAACGCGTGTTGCACCGCCCCGGCGTGTCGCAGGCTCGGCCGCTCGCAAGAATAGGGGTTCCCATGACGCAGCCCGTCACCCACGCACCGGCCGACTCCCTGCCCGCGCCCACGCCCGCCGTGTCCGACCGTGCGCTGCCCGTGCGTGATCGCATCCTCAACGCTGCGACGGCCCTGTTCTACGCCGAGGGCATTCGCGCCGTCTCGGCCGACAAGATCATTCAGGCCGCGGGCATCACCAAGGTCACGTTCTACCGCTACTTCCCGTCGAAGGACGACTTGGTCGTCGCCTACCTCGAGAACCGCGCCGCCTGGGAGCGCGCCGGCATCAGCCATGTGCTGGCCCGGGCCGCGAATCATCCGTCGATCGCGCTCGGCCTCGTGGCACGCGCACTCGGCGACGAGGCGTGCGTGCCGGGGTTCCGTGGCTGCGCGTTCCTGAACGCGGGTGCCGAATACCCCGACCCCGAGCATCCCGTGCGCGTTGTCATCGACGAGCACCGTCGATGGGGCATCCGCACCGCACGCGAGGCACTCGAGAAGATCGGCGTGCCCGATGCCGAGTCGGTGGCCGAAGAGCTCATGATGCTGCGCGACGGCGCCATGATCTCGGGCTATGTGAGCGATCCCTCGACCGTCGGCCAGAACCTTTTCAAGGCGGGGCGCGCGGTCATTCAGTACCGCGGCTGACACCGGCGCGCGTGCGGCCCTCGACGGCTCGCACGGGCAGGCAGTGGCAGGCAGGGGCAGACAGGGGCAGACATCGGCAGGCACGTCGAGCGGGGCCCTAGGCGCAGCGCTCAAAAACGCTCTCAGGCCCCCAGCGCTTCTCACCGCTGAGATTCGATGGGATTCGGGCAAAAAATATGGCCCCGCAGATGATTCTGCGAGACCATATTTTGTGTTTTGGTGGATCTGAGGGGACTCGAACCCCTGACCCCCTGCATGCCATGCAGGTGCGCTACCAGCTGCGCCACAGACCCAGATTTTGTCTCCGATCGCTCGAAGCAACCTGTTTAGATTACTACACGAATCGGCCGAAGACGAAATCGAGACGGCACTTATCGAAGATCTTCTGTCGACGATTGCGTGACCTTCTCGGGCAGAGGCAGAACGGGGCAATCTTTCCACAGGCGCTCGAGCGAATAGAACATGCGCTCCTCCTCATGGAAGACGTGCACCACGATGTCGCCGAAGTCGATGAGCACCCAACGGCCGGCGCCGTGGCCTTCCCGGCGCAGGGTCTTGTGCCCGGCCAGGTTGAGCTGATCTTCGACTTCGCCGGCGATGGCCTGGACGTTGCGTTCGCTGCGGCCGGTGGCCAGCAGGAAGATATCGACGAACGGGAGGGGCTCTGACACGTCGAGCGCGACGAGGTCGTCGGCGCCCTTCGAGTCGGCGGCTTCGGCGGCGATGGCCAGAAGCTCGAGCGAGGTGTCGCGTGCGGTCACGGTGTGGATCCTTTCACGGTGGGGATTCCCACCTGCGCCGCCACGGGCGGAGCGTTGATACGAGGGAGGGCTAGAAGGCGCCCACGACGAAGCCGACGATCACCACGGCGAGCACGGCCGTGAGCAAGGCTCCGGCAGTGATGGCCAGGATGATGAGCAGGCGGTGGTCGCGGCTGGGCGCCGGAGGGTTGATCACGTCGCCCGTCTGCGTGTGCGTGCTGACGGCACGGGCCGCCGAGACGGGGGTGCCGGCCGTTGCGGGCGCGGCCTCTTCGTCGGCCTCGAACATGGTGTCGAGTTCAGCTTTATCGAAGTAGTTGGGGTGCTGCCCCGTGGAGGACAGGCTCGCGGGCAGATCGATCGAACCCGTGACGATCACGTTGCCGTTCGAGGAGATCGGCCCGGTGAGCGAGTCGTTCGTCGGCATGGTGGGCAGGATGAGCGCGTTCGAGGCGGCTTGCGCCTCGGCTGCCTCCACACCACGCGCGATGATGCGGTCGAAGGGCTGCTCGTGCGGAACGGTCGTGCTGGATGCCGTGCCCGCTTCGAGAACCTGCTCGCCGAAGCCTTCGGCGAGCTTGGGCGCGCCGTCTTCGGCGCCGGCTGCGTCGGTGGCGACACCCTCGGCCGAGTCGCCATCATCCGGCGCCGACGACGAAGCGGCGTCGGAGTGGGAGTTCTCGACGACCTCGGGTACGACGATCGTTTCGGGAGTCTTCGCCGAGGCGGAGTCCCGTGACGGAGATCCACCGTCGGTGTCGGTGCCAGCGTCGGCGTCCTCCACGGTCTCGGCGTCGACAGCGTCGCTGGGCGTCGACGCAGCGCCGGTCGCATCATCCGCACCGAGGGGCGTGTAGCTCGAGCGACGCGGGCCCGGTCGACCCGACGTCTGCTCGCCGTCGTCCGAGGCGTTGTCGAGGCGCTCGATGAGCGGAGCCGCATTCGCGGCCGGTTTGCCGATGAAGGCGGGGCGGATGGGGGCGACGGGCGTGGCCGGCTTGGCCGCCACGCCGTTAGAGCCGGCGGCCGCTTCGGCGTCTGCCGCCTCGCGCGAAGCCTCTTCAGCACGCTTGGCTTCCTGGGCAGCCTTCTTCTCGGCACGCTTGGAACGCTTCGATGTTTTCGCGGGGGCGGTCTCTACGGCGTCGTCGCCACCGTGTTCGCCGGCATCGCTCGCCGTGTTGTCGGCGGCTTCGCCGTTCCCGTTAGCGCTGGCTTCAGCGTTGCCGTTCTCGGCCTCGCTGTCTTCGGCGTCACCGGATTCCGCGTCACCGGATTCGACGCCAGCGGATTCGACGTCACTGTCCACGGCAGCGGCCGCGTCCTGTTCGGCAACGTCTGACGACTCCGGCGCGTTCTCAGCTGCACCATCACCCTCACGGCGAAGGTCCTCGGATGCCGCACCGTGGGACGACGAAGCATCGGCTGCGACGGCAGGCGCCGAAGCCGCACGGGCGGCTGCCGCATCCGCCGCACTGATGATGGGAACCGAGGCGGTCTTAGCCTTCTCGAGGTCACGGGCCTGACGCCTCGTCAGCGGGATGCCCGCCTGCGCACGCTTCTCGAGCTCGGCGATCTCTTCGAGGGACAGAGCGGGTGCGGTCTGCCGAGCGGCTTCGGCCTTCTCGGCGTCGGTGGATGCGTCGGCCGCGGCTCGCTCGGCCGCCTGCATGTCGGGAATCTGACCACCGGCAACGGCAGCGGACGTGGAAACGCGCCGCGAACGGGTGGCGGGCGCGGCCGGAACCGTTTTCGCGGCATCGCCCGAGGATGTGGAGCCTTCGCCGGCGCCGACGATGGGCACGCCTTGCGTGTCGACCCCGCGCCGCTCGCGCATCTGGCGGCGGGTGAGTTGTGGCTCGTCGTTCGAACTCATGGGCTACTCCGGTAAAGGTGGTGTTTGGTGATGTACTGCACGACACCGTCGGGAACTAAATACCAGACCGGGAAACCCCGGTTAACCCGGCTCCGACAGTCGGTAGACGATATCGCCAGCGCAGGAACCTCCAGCAAGCTTACGTCTTGCTGGGGCAGCCCCGAGATGTTGAGTGGATGTCCCGGACGACTCACAGCGACGAAGTGGGCCAGTGACCAGAGCTCGTCGTGATCTTTCCAACCCAGGATCTGGGCCACGGCATCGGCCCCCGAGATGAAGAAGAACTCAGCGTCGGGCCGCTGTTTGCGCAGATCGCGCAGAGTGTCGATCGTGTAGGTGGGCCCGCCCCGGTCGATATCGACGCGGCTGACGGTGAACTGCGGGTTGGATGCCGTGGCGATCACGGTCATGAGGTAGCGGTGCTCGCTGCTCGTCACCGTCTGCTTGTGCCACGGGCTGCCCGTGGGGACGAAGATGACTTCGTCGAGTCCGAACGACTGCGCGACCTCACTGGCCGCGACCAAGTGCCCATGGTGAATGGGGTCGAACGTTCCACCCATCACGCCGATGCGTGGCCGGGTGGTGCTCGCGGCGGAGGTCACAGGTCGTCGACTGCTATCTGGCGCCCGACTTAGTGGCCGTGGCCGGAGACGTCGTGGTCGTGAACGCGGCCTGCGCGAGCGTTGGCCTTGGCGGCGTGACGGTTCGCGACGTCGCGGTAGGAGAACGTGGCGAGGCCGAGGAGAATGAAGATGATGGCGGCGATCAGCGCATACATCCAGGTCGGCATGGGCAGCTCGACGTGTGCTTCGGCCGCGGCCAGCACGATGGTCGCAAAGGACATCAGTTCTCCGTTCGATGTTTTTTCACGGCCCCGTGCGCGTTATCACGCCAAAAGAGCCTCGTAGTAGTGTACCGGCTCGGCACGCGCTAGGGGCGAACCTGGCCGGAACCGCGCACGATCCACTTGGTGCTCGTCAATTCGGGGAGGCCCATGGGTCCACGAGCATGAAGCTTCTGGGTGCTGATGCCCACCTCGGCGCCGAACCCGAATTCGGCGCCATCCGTGAACCGCGTCGATGCGTTGACCATGACGACGGCCGAATCGATCTCGGCGAGGAAGCGCTCGGCCGAGGCGACGTCGTCGGTGATGATCGACTCGGTGTGGCCCGTGGAGTAGCGGCGGATGTGCTCGAGGGCCTCGTCGAGGTCGTCGACGATGCGCACGGCGATGTCGAGCGTCATGTACTCGGTCTCCCAGTCCGCCTCGGTGGCGGGCACGACGTCGGGCGCGAGCGCGGCCGTGCGTGCGTCGCCGTGCAGGGTGACACCGGCGGAACGCAGGCGCTCGAGCACCTGGGGCAACACGCGCGCCGCGGCATCCCGGTGCACGAGAAGGGTTTCGACGGCGTTGCACACGCTCGGCCGCTGCACCTTGGCGTTCTCGACGATGTCGATCGCCCAGTCTTCGCGCGCCGAGGCGTCGAGGAAGATGTGCACGACACCCGCCCCTGTCTCGATGACGGGCACCTGCGAGTCACGCACGACGGTTTGGATGAGCGCAGCACTCCCCCGCGGAATCAGAACGTCGACCAGGCCCCTGGCCCGCATGAGCTCGGCGGCACCGGGACGGCCGAAATCGTCGATGGTGTCGACGGCGTCGGCCGGCAGACCGGTACTCGTGAGCGCCTCACGGATGAGGGTGACGAGCACCCGGTTGCTGTTCTCGGCGGCCGTGCCACCGCGCAGGATGACGGCATTACCGCTCTTCAGGGCCAGGGCCGCGATGTCGATCGTCACGTTGGGGCGAGCTTCGTAGATGGCGCCGACGACGCCGAACGGCACGCGCACCTGGTCGATCTTGATGCCGTTGGGGAGGGTGCTGCCGCGCACCGTCTGGCCGATGGGATCGGTGAGGCTCGAGATCTGGCGCACGGCGGCGGCGAGCCCGTGCAGGCGCGACTCGTCGAGACGCAGCCGGTCGAGGAGCCCCGACGCGAGACCGTTCATCTGGCCGGCCTCCAGGTCGAGAGCGTTGGCCTCGACGATGCGCTCGATGTTCGCCTCGATCCCCGCCGCGATGGCGTGCAGGGCGGCGACGCGCTGGTTGCCGGTCGAACCGGCCAGGATGCGGGATGCCGCACGTGCCGCGATCAGGCGCTCGTGCACACCCGACACCACGTCGTCCGCGGGGGCGGCTGCGGGCACCGCGGAAGTGTCGTCACCGGAAACGTGCTGCGAAACATCGGCTGCCAGAGTCATGACCCGAGTTTAGCGATCGGGATGCTCGGGCGACACCGTGTGACGGCCCGACGACGAACGGGGGCGGCTGTGGCGAAAGACGCTTAGCGCGGTTGCGGTTCGAACCAGGTGCCGATCGGAGCGCCCTCAAGCGCCTGCTCGACCAGGGCAGTGGCGGTGACGAGGACGGCGGTGCCGGCATCCGCTGCCAGCCGTGCCGCCGAGACCTTGGTGGCCGCTCCCCCGGTGCCCACGCCCGACGCGGATTCTCCGAACGAGACACCCTCGAGCTGTTCCCCGGCGGCGACGTTGTCGATGCGCTGGGCGCCCGGCTCGCTGGGCGGTTTCGTGTAGAGCGCGTCGACATCGCTCAACAACACGAGCACATCGGCGCGGACGAGTTGCGACACGAGGGCCGCGAGTCGGTCGTTGTCGCCGAAGCGGATCTCGTGCGTCGCGACCGTGTCGTTCTCGTTGACGATGGGCAAGATGCGGAGCGACAGAAGCCGTTCCATCGCACGCTCGGCGTTGCTGCGGTGCGTCGGGTTCTCGAGGTCGCCCGCGGTCAGGAGAACCTGGCCGGCGACGATGTCGTAGCGGCGCAGGCTGTCCTGGTAGCGGTAGATGAGCACGTTCTGACCGACGGCGGCCGCGGCCTGTTGCGTGGCCAGGTCCGTGGGCCTCGAGTCGAGGCGCAGATGCGGCATTCCGGTCGCGATGGCACCGGACGACACCAGGATGACCTCGACCCCACGCCCGAACGCCCGCGCGAGCGCATCGACGAGGGGCTCGATCTGACCGGCGTTGTCGCCCGAAATCGAGGACGACCCGACCTTCACGACGACGCGTCGGGCGGCGGCGATGTCGCCGCGCCCGCGCACCTGCACAGCTTGCGCCATGTGTTACTCGGCTTTCTCCTCGGAGGAACCCTCGTGTTCGGAGCCCTCGGCGCCGGATGTCGCAGCCGAATCGGCCTCGGCATCGTTCTCTTCGTCGACGTTCCACAACCCGGCTTCGCGTTCGCGCGCCAGCTCGGCACGCGCTTCGGCTTTGGCATCCATGCGCTCGAAGTAGTTCTCGCGGCGCTGGTTGCGGGTTGGGCGGAAGTTGTCGTCGAGTCGAGCGTCGGCACCACGCGGTGTGGTGATGAGCTCGGCAGTCGACGTGAGCGTGGGCTCCCAGTCGAAGACGACACCCTGGCCGGGGCCGATGACGACGGTCGAGCCGGCGACAGCGCCCGCCTTGAAGAGCTGGTCTTCGACGCCGAGCTTGGCCAGGCGGTCGGCGAGGAAGCCGACGGCCTCGTCGTTGGTGAAGTCGGTCTGCGCCACCCACCGCTGCGGCTTCTCGCCCAGGATGCGGTAGACGTTGCCGTAGGTGCCACCCTCGACGACGACCTTGAAGCCGCTGTCGTTGACGGCCTGCGGGCGGATGACGATGCGGGGGCGAGCGGCGGCCTCGGCTTCACGGGCACGGCGTTCGGTCTCGACGAGCTCGCCGAGCGCGTAGGACAGCTGACGCAGGCCCTCGTGGCTCACGGTCGAGATCTCGAACACGCGATAGCCGCGGGCCTCGAGGTCTGGCTTCACAAAGTCCGCGAGTTCCCGCCCCTCGGGCACGTCGATCTTATTGAGCGCGATGAGCTGCGGTCGCTCGAGCAGCGGCGTCTGGCCTTCGGGCACGGGGTATTTGCCGAGCTCGTTGAGGATGATGTCGAGATCGGTGAGCGGGTCGCGCCCGGGTTCGAGCGTGGCGCAGTCGAGAACGTGCAGCAGCGCGGAGCACCGCTCCACGTGACGCAGGAACTCGAGCCCCAGGCCCTTGCCTTCGCTGGCACCCTCGATGAGACCGGGCACGTCGGCCACGGTGTAGCGGGCGTCACCGGCCTGAACGACGCCGAGGTTGGGGTGCAGCGTGGTGAACGGGTAGTCGGCGATCTTGGGCTTGGCGGCCGAGATGGCGGCGACCAGGCTGGACTTGCCCGCGGACGGGTAGCCGACGAGCGCGATGTCCGCGACGATTTTGAGTTCGAGGAAGACGTCGCCTTCCCAACCCGGCGTTCCGAGCAGGGCGAAACCGGGTGCCTTGCGCTTGGTGCTGGAGAGGGCCGCGTTGCCGAGGCCGCCCTGGCCGCCGGGGGCGACGACGAAACGCATGCCGGGTTCGACGAAGTCGACCAGCTCGTTGCCGTCGGCGTCTTTCACGACCGTGCCGACGGGGACCGCGAGTTCCATCTCTTCGCCCATGAAGCCGGCGCGGTGGTCGCCCATTCCGGCGCCGCCGTTCTGGGAGTGACGGTGGGGGGCGCGGTGGTAGGCCAGCAGTGTGGTGGTCTGCGTATCGGAGACGAGGACGATGTCGCCGCCGTGCCCGCCGTTGCCACCATCGGGGCCGGCGAGGGGCTTGAACTTCTCGCGTTTCACCGAAACGCAACCGTTTCCGCCGTTACCCGCACGCAAGTGCAGTGTTACTCGATCGACGAATGTCGCCACGAGCCCACCTCCTTCACCCTCAATTGTTCGCCGGATGTCGCCCGACGGTGTTGTAGCTAAAAAAACAGTGGGCGAGCCGAGGCTCGCCCACTGTCAGAAATCACTGCGACGCTTATCGCGCCGCTCGCGAATCGATGCTTATTCGGCAGCCGATGCGACGATGTTGACAACCTTGCGGCCGCCCTTGTTGCCGAACTCGACCGCGCCGGCCGAGAGGGCGAACAGCGTGTCGTCGCCGCCACGCCCGACGTTCACGCCGGGGTGGAAGTGCGTGCCGCGCTGGCGGACGATGATCTCGCCCGCGAGGACGACCTGACCGCCGAAGCGCTTGACACCGAGACGCTGTGCGTTGGAGTCACGACCGTTGCGAGTGGAACTCGCACCCTTCTTGTGTGCCATCTGTTCTTCTCCTCGATGCCTTACTTGATGCCGGTGATCTTGACGCGCGTGAGCTCCTGACGGTGCCCCTGACGCTTCTTGTAACCGGTCTTGTTCTTGAACTTCTGGATGACGATCTTCGGACCGCGAAGGTTGCCGAGAACCTCTGCCGTGACGGTCACCTTGGCGAGCGAACCCGCGTCAGAGGTGATCTTGTCGCCATCGACGAGCAGGACAGCAGCGAGCTCGACGTTGCCTTCTGCATTGGCCTTGATCCGGTCCATCGTGACGATGGTGCCGACCTCTACCTTTTCTTGCCGACCGCCGGCGCGCACAACTGCGTAAACCACTACTCGTACCTATCTTTGGGGAGCTCTACGCTCCGGTGAACATATTTCGGACAGTCACTGCCCGATGTTTCAGACAACTCCTGCACAGATTGAACGAGTCCGGATGGATATCCACACCGCTCGAGACCTGCACCGGTTGATCTGTACCGTTCGGCACCCCGCGAACGGGATGGCCTGCCGGTGTCAGAAAACCTGTGTGATGCGCGGATTGAACAACGCACACCAACGGTCAACTCTACTCGATTACTTCTTCGGCCACAAATGCGACCGGAGCTCTCTCGACACGTTCCTAAGATTGTCTCATGACCATCCTGATCGACCCGGCCGACTGGCCGGCCCACGACACGTTCTGGTCACATTTGGTGAGCGATTCTTCGATCGAGGAGTTGCACGACTTCGCGAAACGCAATGACGTGCCGCCGCGCAGTTTCGACCTGGACCATTATGACGTTCCCGCCCGCGCCTATGAGCGATTGATCGCGGCCGGGGCAGTTCCTGTTCCGTCGAACGAACTGGTGCGGCGCCTGATCGCTTCCGGCCTTCGGGTAAAGGCGAAGGACCGAGCTCGAAAGCCCGGTCCTTCGTCGCGCTGAGCTGCCCCGAGAGGTGCGTTTCCGCATCCGGGGCAGCGTTGCGCCGTTAGTTCTCTTGAGCGTCTTCCGCGCGCTTCACCGGCGTGGGCTCGTGGCGCACGGGCGTGCCCTGCAGAGCGGCCGTGGTGACGCGACGGCTCTTGGAGCGACCCTGGCCGGGCTGCTTGGGCTCGGGCAGCGCGTCGAGCACGGAGCCGAGCAGGTCGTCCGCGTTGCGACGCACCGGACGCTCGACCTTGTTCGCCACGATGGGCAGGTCGAGAATGCGGGCGGGCTCGGCCTGGCGCTCGGGCGTGGCTTCGCGGGGAGGGTTCGACGCCTCGGTTGCGGGAGCCTCGACAGGAGCGGCGGAGCGCTCGACGGGGGCGGCCGTCGACTCGGCGGGCGCTGAGGCATCCGTGTTGAATGCCTCGGGCCCGCGTTCGTCGCGCGGTGCGCGATCGTTCTGCTGCTTGTCGCGCTTGTTGCGGCTGCGCTTCTTGCGCGGCGACTCCGAGGCCGAGTCGCCTGACCCGTTCTGCTGGCCGTTGCTTGACTGCTGGCCGCCCTGCTGAGCGTCGCGACGAGAGTTGTCGCCGTTCGTCTCGGTGGATGCGGCGACCTGGCCCTGTGCGGAACCGTGCGCGTCGTGCTCGCCCTGCGCCGACTCGTCTCCCGCGGGGTGCGCGGCCAGCGTGCTGGCGGCGATCTGGGCGAGAGCGTTCTTGGCGTCATCCGTGATGGCGTGGGCGGCCTTCGCGGCCTGGCTCAGGGCGTTGCCGTTGCCGTTGCCGCCTCCATTGTTGGCACCGCCGTTGTTGTTGCCACCGTTGTTGCCGTTGCCGCCGTTGTTGCCATTGTTGCCGTTCGACGAACCGTTGTTGCCGTTGCCGTTCTGGCCCTTGCCGCCGCGGCGACGCTCCGGCTGGGGCGTCTGCTGCTGCTGGCGGTGCTTGAACACGGGTTCGTGGTGCACGATGACGCCGCGGCCGGCGCAGGTCTCGCACGGCTCGGAGAACGACTCGAGCAGGCCGAGGCCCAGCTTCTTTCGCGTCATCTGCACGAGGCCGAGCGAGGTGACCTCGGCGACCTGGTGCTTGGTGCGGTCACGGGAGAGGCATTCGACCATGCGCCGCAGCACGAGGTCGCGGTTGTTCTCGAGCACCATGTCGATGAAGTCGACGACGATGATTCCGCCGATGTCGCGCAGACGCAGCTGGCGCACGATCTCTTCGGCCGCTTCGAGGTTGTTCTTGGTGACGGTCTCCTCGAGGTTTCCCCCGGAGCCGACGAACTTGCCCGTGTTGACGTCGATGACCGTCATGGCCTCGGTGCGGTCGATGACGAGCGAACCGCCGGACGGCAGCCAGACCTTGCGGTCGAGCGCCTTCTCGATTTGTTCGCTGATGCGGTACTCGTCGAAGGAGTCTTTCTGGCCTTCGTAGCGTTCGACACGCTCGAGCAGGTCGGGGGCGACTCCGCGCAGGTAGCTCTCGATGACCTCGCGAGCGTCGTCGCCGTCGATGACCATCTTCTGGAAGTCCTCGTTGAAGACATCCCGGACGATCTTGATCAGCAGATCAGGCTCGGAGTGCAGCAGCGCGGGGGCCTGGACCGACTCGACCTGGCGCGAGATCTCGGCCCACTGGTTGATGAGGCGGTTGACGTCGAGCGTGAGCTGCTCTTCGGTCGCACCCTCGGCGGCGGTGCGCACGATGACACCGTTGTTGTCGGGCAGGACCTCTTTGAGGATCTTCTTGAGGCGCGCGCGCTCGGTGTCGGGCAGCTTGCGGCTGATGCCGTTCATCGACCCGTTGGGCACGTACACGAGGTAGCGGCCGGGCAGCGAGACCTGGCTCGTGAGACGGGCACCCTTGTGGCCGACGGGGTCCTTGGTGACCTGCACGAGGACGCGGTCGCCGGGCTTGAGCGCCAGTTCGATGCGGCGGGGCTGGTTGCCGGTTTCGGCGGCATCCCAGTCGACCTCGCCGGAGTAGAGGACGGCGTTGCGGCCGCGGCCGATGTCGACGAAGGCGGCTTCCATGCTGGGCAGCACGTTCTGCACGCGGCCCAGGTAGACGTTGCCGATGAGCGAGGCGTCCTGGTTGCGGGCCACATAGTGCTCGACGAGCACGCCGTCTTCGAGCACACCGATCTGGATGCGGCTGTGCTTCGAGCGCACGACCATCTTGCGGTCGACGGACTCGCGGCGGGCGAGGAACTCGGCCTCGGTCACGACCGTGCGGCGGCGCCCGGCGTCGCGACCGTCGCGGCGGCGCTGCTTCTTGGCCTCGAGGCGGGTCGAACCCTTGATGCGCTGCGGTTCGGTGATGAGCTCGGGTTCGCGCGGCTGACGCACCTTGACGACCGTATTGGCCGGCTCGGTGCCCGATGAACGGTCTTCTTCGCCGGAGCGGCGGCGGTTACGGCGGCGGGCCGAGGAGGACTCGGTGTCGTCGTCGCGGTCGTCGCGGGCACGGTCGTCGCGGGCACGGTCGTCGCGGGCACGGTCGTCGCGGGCACGGTCGTCGCGGGCACGGTCGTCGCGGGCGCGGTCGTCACGCGAGCGGTCGTCACGAGAGCGGTCGTCGCGGTCGTCGCGGTCACGGTCACGGTCATCGCGCGAGTAGCGGTCGGTGCGGTCGGAGGCGTTGCGGCCACCCTGGTCACGCGAACGGCGGTCGTCGTCGCGCGAACGACGGTCGTTGCGGGAGGAACCCGAGCGGTCGCGCCATCCGCGGTCGTCGTCGCGGTCGTCGGCCACCTGCGGCAGAACCGGAGGCGCCTGGAAGATGAGCAGCGTCGACGGTGCCGACACGAATGGCGCCGGGGCCGCTTCGGGTTCGGCAGTCGGCGTGGATGCAGCGGCGGGCGTTTCGGCGCCTGCGACCGCTTCTCGCTTCGAGCCGGACGTTGCAGGCTCGGCAGCGGCAGCCGACGAGTCTGAGGTGGAGGAGGAGGCGGAGGACGCGTCATCTGCGCCAGCAGTGACGGATGCAGAGGCCGGGGCCCCAGCGGCGTCGGAGCGAGAACCGTCGGTGCCCGCGGCGTCAGCGGTGCTCGCGGCATCCTGAACCACGGTGGCGCCCGCAGCGTCAGCGTCAGCAGCGTCGGCCTCGTTAGTGGCCTCGGGGGCGTCAGCAGCGTCGGTTGAGTCGGCGGCGGCGGCGGTGGTGGTGGTGTCAGCATCCGTGGCTTCAGCAGCCTCCGTGGTGTCGGAGACGTCAGCGGCGGCTGCGTGGCCCGCGGCAGGCGGTGACTGAACGTCGTCAGTCTCGGTGCTAGGCGTCTCGCTGCCGGGCGTCTCGGCGGCCGCAGTTTCGACCGGCAACGCCTCGTCCCCGAACGGCGCGTCAGTCACGGCTTCAGCCGAGTCCGCACCCTCGAATGGAGACTCGGGGGCGACGTGCGGCGTCTGGGTGTCGGACGCTTCGGTGTTGGGCGTCTCGGTGCTCGCGTCGCTCAGGGCGTCGTTCGCGGTGGTCTCGCCAGATTCGGACGAGTTGGAATCAATATTCTTTTTCACCATTACTGGTGCACTCCTCATCCGGCGAAGTGGCCGCGCCACCCTGCCGGGAAATCTCTGGTGGAGCAGCGCTGGTGCGCCGGTTCCACTCGTTAACACTCACAGCAACCGGCCACGTGGCTCTGGTCACCCTTCGGCCGATCACCGTGATCGGCACACAACTGCACTCTCCCCCGTATCAATTCGCTCGCGAAACACTCGCGGTGCGATTCGGATGACTCGGGTTCGGTGTAGCAAAGACATCATGCGTTGTCGGAGCGCGGCCCCGACGGTGCGCGTCCATTATCGCACGCACACGCCTCGGGGTGCGCGACATTCGAAGGGTTGGCTCGAACGCGCGTGCCATAATCCGACTGTGTCCCGAGAAACCGCCGCCCGCTCCCCCGAAAACGCCCGCCGCACGTCTGACGTCGGTGACGACATCGACACGGACGACGACACGCGAGACGGTGGCGCTGAGCATGCGGCGGGGCGCATCCATCCTCGTGGCCTCGCGATTTTCCTGATCATCGCCGGTGTCATCGGCTGGATCGCGGCCTTCCAGCTGACGATCGAGAAGTTTCACCTGCTGCAGAACCCGGGGTCGACGGCATCCTGCGACTTCAACATCGTCGTGCAGTGCGGCGCGAACCTGGGCTCGGCTCAGGGCGCCCTCTTCGGTTTTCCCAACCCGCTGATCGGCCTGGGTGCGTGGGTCGCGCCCATCGCGGTCGGCGTGGCGATCCTGGCCGGCGCCCGTTTCGCGCGCTGGTTCTGGGTGGCCTTCAACATCGGGTTGCTCGGCGCCCTCGTCTTCGTCATCTGGCTCATCAGCCAGAGCATCTTCGTGCTGGGCACCCTGTGCCCGTGGTGCATGGTGACGTGGTCGGTGACCATTCCCGCGTTCCTCGCGGTCACGCTCTACAACCTCGGGTCGGGCAACATCCCGGTCAGTGCATCGGCGCGGCGCGTGGCACGGTCACTGGCCGGATGGGTGCCGCTCATCACCGTGCTCTGCTACGTGGTGATCGCCATCCTGGCTCAGGTGCGTCTCGACTTCCTGTCGTTCCTGTAACCGCCCGCGCAGACGAAAACGGCCGGTTCTCCCGAGGGAGACCGGCCGTTTTCGTCGGAGCGGTTACTTGAACCAGAGCGTCAGTTCGCGCGCCGCCGACTCGGGGCTGTCAGATCCGTGCACCAGGTTCTGCTGCACCTTGAGGCCCCAGTCGCGGCCGAGGTCGCCGCGGATGGTGCCCGGCAGAGCCGTGGTGGGGTCGGTCGCGCCGGCGAGGGCACGGAAGCCCTCGATCACGCGGTCGCCGGCCACGCGGATGGCGACGATCGGGCCCGAGAGCATGAACTCGACGAGCGGCTCGAAGAAGGGCTTGCCCTCGTGCTCGGCGTAGTGCTCGGCGAGCAGCTCGCGCTCGGCCTCGACGAGCTTGATGTCGACGAGCGAGTAGCCCTTGGCCTCGATGCGGCGCAGGATCTCACCGGTCAGGCTGCGGGCGACGCCGTCGGGCTTCACCAGGACGAGTGTTTCTTGAACGGCCATTATTCGGTCTCCAGAGTGTTGTGCGAGTTGTTTCTGCGGTCTATGCGTCCTCCGGCATACATGGCGTACACCCAGATCGCGACGAACAGGATGCCGACCACGAACATGGCGGGCACGAAGATGCCGGTAGCCACGATAGCGGCTTGCAGCACCCAGCCGAGGATGATTCCGGCGGGCGTGTGCAGCAACCCGATCGCCGCGAACAGCGCCAGGCAGAAGACGGCCCCGCCGATCAGCGCGGGGGCGGGCGGCAGCGCCTTGAGGCCGAAGATCACGAGCGCGGCCAGGAAGACGACGACGGTTTCGAAGCCCAGGACGATCGAGGCGACGAGTTCGGTGACGCTGCGCTGACGGCGGGGGCGACCGGCGCGGCCGCCTCCTCGGCCCGAGAAGAGTCCGCTCACGGTTTCCACTCCTCGTCGCGCGCCAGGTCGATGACCTCGCCGACGACCGTGATCGAACCGGTCACGACGACGAGCCGCTTGGGTGATTCGGCGGCCCACTGGCGGGCGTTCTGCACGGCGTCTTCGACCCGATCCAGCACGAAGACGTCTTCGAGGCCCGTGGCGACGTGCGCGATCTCGGCCAGGGCGTCGGCCGGGATGGCGCGCTCCGACTCGGATTCGGTGACGTAGAGGCGTGTGGCGACGGGCCCGAGCGCAGTGAGGATACCCGCGGCATCCTTGTCGTCGAGCACGCCGACGACGATCGCGACCTCGTCGAAGTCGAAATACTCGTCGATGGCGACGCGCAAGGAGAGCGCACCGTGCGGGTTGTGCGCGGCATCCACGAGGACGGTGGGTTCGGTGCCGACGAGCTGCAGTCGACCGGGCGACGTGACCTCGGCGAGACCCTCGGTGAGGATCTCGGCCGACAGCGCATGCCCGCCCGAGCCGATGAAGGTCTCGACAGCCGCGATAGCCACGGCGGCGTTCTGGCCCTGGTGTGAGCCATAGAGGGGCAGGTAGAGCTCCTCGTAGGTGGACGCGATGCCGCGGACGGCGAGCATCTGGCCGCCGACCGCGACCGTGTCACCGGTCAGCTCGAAGTCGCGTCCCTCGACGGCCAGGCTGGCCTCGCTGAGTTCGGCCGCGCGCTGCAGCTCGGCCAGGGCCTCGGGCTTCTGCTGGGCCGTGACGACCTCGGAGGCCGGCTTGATGATGCCCGCCTTGGTGCGCGCGATCTCGGCGATGGTCGAGCCGAGACGCTGCACGTGGTCGATGTCGATGGGGGTGAAGACAGCGACGCGGGCGTCGGCGACGTTCGTGGAATCCCACTCGCCGCCCATGCCCACCTCGACCACGGCGACGTCGATGGGCGCGTCGGCGAAGGCCGCGAACATGAGCACCGTCAGCGCTTCGAAGAACGTGAGCGGGCCCTCGCCGCGTTCGGCGAGCCACGCGTCGGTCATCTCGAGGTAGGGCGAGATGTCCTCCCAGTTGTCGGCCAGCGCGGCATCCGAGATCGGCTCGCCGTCGATGACGATGCGCTCGTTGAACGACACCAGGTGCGGGCTCGTGAACAGGCCCGTTCGCAACCCGTAGGCACGCAGGATGCTCTCGATGATGCGCGACGTGCTGGTCTTGCCGTTGGTGCCCGTGAGATGGATCATCGGGTAAGCGTGGTGCGGGTCGCCGAGCAGTTCGACGGCGTGGCGCGTGGCGTCGAGTCGCGGGCGGGGCGAACCCTCACCCGAGCGCGCCATGAGCGCCTGGTAGACGCCCGCGGCGCGATCGGCGTCGTCCGAGAACAGGCCGTCGCCGGCGGATGAGCGATCAGACATCGATGCTCCTTTCGGTCTTGCGCACGGCCACCACGAAGCGGCCCGCGTTGGCGAACTGAGCCGCCTTCACATCCTGGAAGAAGTCGGGCGCGAAGGGAACCGCCACGGGCAACCACTCGGCGGGCGAGACGGCGCTCGACGCGTCGAGGTCGAAACCGGTCGACGGCGAGGCGACCTCGAACGAGGTGGCCAGGGTCTCGCCGGGCACGTCGACACTCGAACGTGCCAGGGCGATGGCCTCGGCATCCCGCTCGTCGAAGAAGACGACGCCCAGGTCGATGCGATCGCTCACCTCGAAGCCGGCGGCCTTACGCGTGTCTTGCACGGCCCGGATGAGGTCGCGCGACAGCCCCTCGGCCTCGAGCTCGGGCGTGAGCTGCGTGTCGAGGATGACGAAACCGCCGCCCGGCAGCAACGCCAGCACGTTCTCGGCACCGTCGACCGACTGCGTCTCGAGCACGAGGTCGTATTCGCCCTCGACGAGCTCGATTCCGCCGGCCGTCACAACGCCGTCGGTCTCGGACCAGTCGCCCGAGCGCGCGGCCTTGATGACCTGCTGCACGTTCTTGCCGAGGCGGGGGCCAGCGGCGCGCGCGTTGACCGTGAGGCGCGACGTGATGCCGTGCTCGGCCGCGCTCTCGTCGGTCTGCTCGGCCACGCTCACGCGCTTGACGTTGAGCTCGTCGCGCAGGATGCCCTCGAACGGCGCCAGTGCCTCGGCGTTGGCCGTGACGACCGTGAGCTCGGCCAGGGGCAGGCGCACGCGCAGACCCGCCTGCTTGCGCAGGGCCTGGGCCGTGGAGCTGATCTGGCGGATGCGGTCCATGGCCTCGACCAGGCGGTGATCCTCGGGCAGGTGCTCGGGGTTCGGCCAGTCTTCCAGGTGCACGCTGCGGCCGCCGGTCAGGTCCTTCCAGACCCGCTCAGACACGAGCGGGATGAGCGGAGCCGCCACCCGCGCGAGGGTTTCGAGGACCGTGTACAGCGTGTCGAACGCCTCGCGACCGGCGCCGTTCTCGTCCACGCCCTGCCAGAAGCGGTCGCGCGAACGCCGCACATACCAGTTGGTCAAAACGTCGGCGAAGTCGCGCAGCTTGGCGGCCGCAATCGTCGCATCGAGGTTCTCGAGGTTGTCCGTCACGTCGACAACGAGTTCACGTGTCTTGGCAAGGATGTAGCGGTCGAGAACGTCGGTGGAGGTCGCATCCCAGCGCGCCTCGTAACCGCCCTCACGAGCGGTGTTGGCGTAGAGCGCGAAGAAGTACCACGTATTCCAGAACGGCAGCAGCAGCTGACGGACGCCCTCGCGAATGCCCTCCTCGGTGACGATGAGGTTGCCGCCGCGCAGCACCGAGCTCGAGACGAGGAACCAGCGCATGGCGTCGGAGCCGTCGCGGTCGAACACCTCGGAGACATCGGGGTAGTTGCGCAGCGACTTCGACATCTTCTGGCCGTCGCTGCCCAGCACGATTCCGTGGCTGATGACGTTGGTGAATGCCGGGCGGTCGAACAACGCGGTCGAGAGCACGTGCAGGAGGTAGAACCATCCGCGGGTCTGGCCGATGTACTCGACGATGAAGTCCGCCGGGTTGTGCGACTCGAACCACTCGCGGTTCTCGAACGGGTAGTGCACCTGGGCGAACGGCATCGAGCCCGAGTCGAACCAGACATCCAGCACGTCGGGGATGCGACGCATGGTCGACTGGCCGGTTGGATCGTCGGGGTTGGGACGCGTCAGCTCGTCGATGTAAGGGCGGTGCAGATCGGTGGGGCGCACGCCGAAGTCGCGCTCGAGCTCGTCGAGCGAGCCGTAGACGTCGATGCGCGGGTAGTCGGGGTTGTCGCTCTTCCACACGGGGATGGGCGAACCCCAGTAGCGGTTGCGGCTGATCGACCAGTCGCGGGCGTTGCCGAGCCACTTGCCGAACTGACCGTCTTTCACGTTGGCCGGGACCCAGTTGATCTCCTGGTTGAGGTCTTCCATGCGGTCGCGGAAGTCGGGCACGCGCACGAACCAGCTCGAGACGGCCTTGTAGATGAGCGGGTTGCGGCAGCGCCAGCAGTGCGGGTAGGAGTGCTCGTAGCTGGCCTGGCGCAGCAGGCGACCCTCGGCCTTCAGCAGCTGCGTGAGCGGCTTGTTGGCGTCGAACCAGTGCAGCCCGGCGACCTCGGTGATCTCGGAGACGAAACGTCCGCCCGCGTCGAGCGAGAGGATGACGGGGATGCCCGCCGCCTCGCAGATCTTCTGGTCTTCCTCACCATAGGCGGGGGCCTGGTGCACGATGCCCGTGCCGTCGGAGGTCGTGACGTAGTCGGCCACCAGCACGCGCCAGGCGTTCTCGGTGCCCCACGTCTCGGTGTCGGCGTAGTAGTCGAAGAGGCGGTCGTAGGCGACGTCTTCGAGTTCGCGGCCGACGACCGTGCGGCGGATCGAGGCCTTCGCCTCGTCGGCCGAGTCGTAGCCGAGCTCCTTGGCATAGTTGCCCACCAGGTCGATGGCGATGAGGTATTCGCCGCCGAGAACCTCGACCGAGAGTGCGGGGTGTGCGGCAGAGTCACCGGATGACTGGATGCTGCCGGGTGCGGAGTGCTCGTGTTCGCCGGCGCCGTCGCCCTCGCGGCGGGCCTCGACCTGGGGAGCGGCGGGCGCGTGGTCGGCGGAGGCGTCGACCGAGGATTCCTCGCGCTGCACCGTTGCGTCGGGCGTGCCGTTCGGCCCGGCGGGTACGACGGCATAGACGATGTCCGGACCGACCGCGAGGGCCATGTTGGTCGGCAGCGTCCACGGGGTCGTGGTCCAGGCCAAGGCGCGCACGCCCGTAAGGCCCAGCGTTTCGGCTTTCGGCCCGACGAGCGGGAACGTGACCGTGACGGTCTGGTCCTGACGCATCTTGTACACGTCGTCGTCCATGCGCAGCTCGTGATTGCTGAGCGGGGTCTCGTCGCGCCAGCAGTACGGCAGCACGCGGTAGCCCTCGTAGGCGAGGCCCTTGTCGTGCAGGCGCTTGAACGCCCAGATCACCGACTCCATGTAAGTGATGTCGAGCGTCTTGTAGTCGTTGTCGAAGTCCACCCAGCGCGCCTGGCGCGTGACATACTCCTGCCACTGGTCGGTGTACTTCAGCACCGAGGAGCGCGCGGCGTCGTTGAACGCGGCCAGGCCCATCTCCTCGATCTGGCTCTTGTCGGTGATGCCCAGCTGCCGCTCGGCCTCGAGCTCGGCGGGCAGGCCGTGCGTGTCCCAGCCGAAGCGGCGGTGCACCTGCTTGCCGCGCATGGTCTGGAAGCGCGGGAAGACATCCTTGGCATAGCCCGTCAGCAGGTGGCCGTAGTGCGGCAGACCGTTGGCGAAGGGCGGGCCGTCGTAGAAGACCCATTCGTCGTCGCCGGCGCGCTGGTCGACCGAGGCCTGGAAGGTGCCGTCCTCTTTCCAGAACGAGAGGATGTCGGTCTCGATGTCGGGGAAGCGCGGCGAGGGCGTGACGCCGAAAGCGGCTCCGGGGACGCTGGGCTTGGCGTCGCTCGGCGCGGCAGATGCGGCGGCGTCCGAGTTCGCGGGAACGGAATTCGATGGGGCATCGCCCGATTGGGCACGGCGCGGGTACATGTCTCTCCTGGCAGGTCATCTCCTGCGAGGACGTCGCTCACGCAACGCGGTACCACCTCGCTTGCCCCCGCGACGGATGCTGTCGCGAGAACCGCTCATTCGGCTGTGACGGGCCCACCCGTTCGGTTCTACCGGCGCCCCGGCGAACCGGTGCGTTTTCTTCCGAAGGCTTCCCGGTGATGGCCGGATCGACGCCTGTGCCTCAAGTCTACGGCGTCAGGCGCCGAAACCCGAGCACACCGGTCGGATGGCTCGCTCGATGTCGTCGGCAAGCTCGCCGCGTGCCACCCCGGCGCTCGCCCAGTGCATGGCCCCCGCGGCGGCCGCAGCGACGACGGCGGCCGCGAAGGAACGAACGACGAGGGGGTCGGCGTCCCTGGCAGCGGCGCCGGGGCGAGCGGTGTCGGAGGAGGTGGCGCCGGAGGGAGCGGCGGGTGCGCCGATCGAGCGCTCGATCAGGGACATAGCTCGCGACATCCGGATGAGGCCCGATGCCTGCAACTCGGCCGAGGTGCCCATGATCTCGCGCTGCGTGAAGCCGAGAGGAACACGGCTGTGCGGATGCTGGTGAGCGACCTCGGCGAGGGCGGCGCACACGGTGTCGATGCGGGCGGCGAAGCTGGCGGCCGGTTCGGAGGCGTCCGCCGCGAGGGCCGTCTCGAGCGCGTCGAGGGCGGTATCGACATCCACCCAGAGCAGGTCTGATTTCGAGCCGAAGTAGTTGAAGAAGGTGTTGCGGCTGACGCCGGCCCGGCGCGCCACCTGATCGATCGTCGTGCCCGTGTAGGTCTGCTCGAGGAAGAGTTCGGCGGCGGCGTCTTCGAGGATCTGTTTCGACGACAGTTTGGGTCTTCCCACGGATGCGGAATATTTCGACCCCATCGAATGCTCACCAATCCTGTATATGTATTGAGTACAAATTTTCAAGCTAAGGATGCTCGTGTCGACTACACACTCTTCGCCCACCGCCGTGCGGGCATCGAACCCCCGAACGGCCAGGCGCGTCGCCGTGGCATCCCTTGTGGGGACCGCGCTCGAATCGTACGACTTCTACATCTACGCCTACTTTGCCGCATTCTTCGCGGGACCGCTCTTCTTCGACCCGCTGGGGCCGTTCGGTGCGACGCTGGCAGCATTCCTGACAATCGCTGTGAGCTTCGTGGTGCGGCCCATCGGCGCCATCATCTTCGGGCACCTGGGTGACCGCATCGGCCGACGCAAGACCCTGCTCATCACCATCCTGATCATGGGTGTGGCGACCGGTCTCATCGGCCTGCTGCCGACCTACGCCATGGCCGGCTGGACGGGCGCCGTCATCCTCGTGCTGCTGCGTCTGGCGCAGGGCGTGTCGCTGGGCGGCGAGTGGGGTGGCAGCATCCTGTTGGCTTCCGAGCATTCTTCGCGCAAGAGCCGCGCGTTCTGGGCCGCACTCCCCCAGCTGGGTTCGCCCATCGGCTCGATCCTGTCGGCCGCGTTCTTCCTCGTGCTGACGTCGGCCCTGCCCGACGAAGAGATCGTCGCATGGGCATGGCGCGTCCCGTTCCTCACCGCCATCCCGCTCGTCGCCATCTCGCTCTACCTGCGCTGGTCGATCGACGAGACGCCCGTGTTCGCCAACCTCGTCAAGAACGACAAGCGCGAGCGGATGCCGGTGCTGCGCGTCTTCCGCGAGCAGCCCGCCGCGCTCGCCCTGGCCATCGGCACGGCGCTCCTCGGCATCGGGTCGTACTCGCTCATGAACACCTACACGATCAACTACGGTGTGGCGGTGCTCGGCTTCACCTACGAGAACCTCCTCGTCGCGACGACCATCGGCGGCCTCCTCCAGCTCGTCACGATTCCCCTCTTCGGATGGTGGGCCACGCGCATCGGCTCGGCCCGGGTGGTCGCCTATGGCGCGCTCGGCACGCTGCTGATCGCGTTCCCGATGTACTTCGTGCTGCAGCAGGCCACGTTCGGCATCCTCGTCGGCACCATGATCATCGGCGGAATCCTGCCCACCATGAGTTGGGCGGCGCTCGGCGGCACCATGGCCGACCTGTTCGGCGACCGCCACCGCTACTCGGCACTCTCGATCGCCTACAGCATCGCGGCCGTCGTCTCGGGCTTCGTGCCCGCACTGACCCTGGCGTTCGGTCAGGCCACGGGCCAGGCCTGGTGGCACCCCGGCGTCGTGCTCGCCGTCATGTCGGCCATCACGCTCGTGTCGGCGTGGGCGGTGCGTCGCTCGAGCGTCACGGCTCGGGATGCCGCGGCCGACGATTCCGAGGTCGCGGAGCCCGCGCTGCAGACCTCGTAGCGGTAGCCCTGATCCCGAACGCCCCGTGCGGCTGACGCAGATCGTTCTGCACAGCCGCGCGGGGCGTTCGTTCTGCACAGACATCCCGCGGATGTGCTCGGTGGGGCACGAATCGGTACGCTGGTGGGAGAGAACACACTCAGGCACGTACACACGGTGCCGCCCATAGCGATCAGGAGTCACAGCATGCCCGCGAGCGTTCCCGACAAACCGGCCCTCGAGGGCCTCGAAACCTCCTGGGGCACGCGCTGGGAAGAGTCGGGCGTCTACCGCTTCGATCGAACGGGTGTCACGCACGACGACATCTACTCGATCGACACTCCCCCGCCCACGGCCTCCGGTTCTCTGCACATCGGTCACGTCTTCAGCTACACGCACACCGACGTCGTGGCGCGCTACCAGCGCATGTCGGGCAAGCGCGTCTTCTACCCCATGGGGTGGGATGACAACGGCCTGCCCACCGAGCGCCGCGTGCAGAACTACTACGGCGTGCGCTGCGACCCGTCGCTGCCCTACGACGCCGACTTCGTGCCGCCGTTCGAGGGTGGCGACAACAAATCCACCAAGGCCGCCGACCAGAAGCCCGTGTCGCGCCGCAACTTCATCGAGCTGTGCGAGCGCCTCACGGTCGAGGACGAGAAGCAGTTCGAGGCCGTCTGGCGGGCCCTCGGCCTGTCGGTCGACTGGACCCAGACTTACCGAACCATTGGTAACGAAGCCCTCTTCACCTCGCAGCTCGCGTTCCTGCGCAACGTCGAGCGCGGCGAGGCCTACCAGGCCATGGCCCCGACGCTGTGGGACGTCACTTTCCGCACCGCCGTTGCCCAGGCCGAGCTCGAAGACAAGGAGCAGCCGGGCGCCTACCACCGCCTCGCATTCGAGAAGGCCGACGGCGGTTCGGTCGAGATCGAGACCACGCGTCCCGAACTCCTCGCCGCCTGCGTCGCCCTCGTGGCCCACCCCGACGACGAGCGGTACAAGCACCTCTTCGGCACCACCGTGACGACGCCGGTCTTCGGCGTCGAGGTGCCCATCGTGGCGCACCACCTCGCGCAGCCCGACAAGGGCGCCGGCATCGCCATGATCTGCACGTTCGGCGACCTGACCGACGTCATCTGGTGGCGCGAGCTCGACCTGCCGAACCGCGCGATCATGGGCTTCGACGGCCGCATCATCGCCGAGGCACCCGACGTCATCACGAGCGAGAAGGGCCTCGCCGCCTACGCCCAGCTCGCCGGCAAGACGGTCTTCAGCGCCAAGCAGACCATCGTCGAGCTGCTGCGCGAAGAGGGCAGCCTGATCGGCGACCCGAAGCCCATCGTGCACCCCGTCAAATTCTTCGAAAAGGGCGACAAGCCGCTCGAGATCGTGTCGACCCGCCAGTGGTACATCCGCAACGGAGCCCGCGACGAAGAGCTGCGCGCCAAGCTGCTCGCCTTCGGCCAGGACCTCGACTGGCACCCCGACTTCATGCGCGTGCGCTACGAGAACTGGGTCGGCGGCCTCTCGGGCGACTGGCTCATCTCGCGCCAGCGCTTCTTCGGCGTGCCCATCCCGGTGTGGTACCCGCTCGACGGCGACGGCAACCCCGTCTTCGACCAGCCCATCGTGGCCACGCGCGAGATGCTGCCCGTCGACCCCTCCTCCGAGCCCGCACCCGGCTACGACGCGTCTCAGCGCGGCCAGGCCGGCGGCTTCATCGGCGAGGTCGACGTGATGGACACGTGGGCCACGTCATCCCTCACCCCGCAGCTCGCGGGCGGCTGGGAGCGCGACGAAGAACTCTGGAACCTCGTCTTCCCTTACTCACTGCGCCCCCAGGGCCAGGACATCATCCGCACGTGGCTGTTCAGCACCATGCTGCGCTCGACGCTCGAATACGGCGAGAAGCCGTGGACGAACACCACGCTGTCCGGCTTCATCGTCGACCCCGACCGCAAGAAGATGTCGAAGTCGAAGGGCAACGTCGTCACGCCCGCCGACATCCTCGAGAAGCACGGCTCCGACGCGGTGCGCTACTGGGCCGCCTCCTCGCGTCTCGGCACCGACGCCGCGTTCGATCCGCAGAACCCCACGCAGATCAAGATCGGTCGCCGCCTCGCCATCAAGGTTCTCAACGCCTCGAAGTTCATCCTCGGTTTCGAGGTTCCCGAGGGTGCCCAGATCACCGAGCCGCTCGACGCCAGCATGCTCGCGCAGCTCGAACGCGTCGTGGCGGATGCGTCGGCAGCCCTCGCCGCTTACGACCACGCCCGTGCGCTCGAGATCACCGAGAGCTTCTTCTGGGCGTTCTGCGACGACTACCTCGAGCTCGTGAAGGAACGCGCCTACGACGAGGAGCACGAGGGTCAAGCATCCGCCGCCCTCGCTCTGCGCACGGCGCTCGGTGTGCTGCTGCGACTGTTCGCTCCCGTCATCCCGTTCGCCACCGAAGAGGCCTGGTCGTGGTTCAACGACGGCTCCGTGCACGTGGCCGACTGGCCGACCGTGGCCGAGTTCGACGGGCTGCCCGACGGTGACGCGTCGCTCCTCACGCTGGCGTCCGAAGCACTGACGAGCATCCGCCGCGCCAAGACCGATGCGAAGGCCTCGCAGAAGACGCCCGTGGCGCAGGCCACCATCGCCGGAACCGCCGAGCAGACCGAATCGCTCGCGCGCGCCGCCTCCGACCTCAAGGCCGTCGGACGCATCGACACCCTCACCTTCATCACCGCCGCCGAACTGGCCGTCACGGACATCGTGCTCGCGCCGGCCGACAGCTAAGGAGCACCACCATGTCCGAGAGCACCAGCGTTTCCCCCACCGCAGCCGTCACGATCCGCCCCATGCGCGATCGCGACTTCTTCTCGTGGCTGCCGCTCTTCGTCGAATACGGCGATTTCTACAACTCCCCCGTGACCGACCAGAAGGCCCTGCTCGTGTGGAGCTGGATCTCCGAGGGCAAGCACGACGTGCACGGCCTCGTGGCCGAGAACGCCGACGGCACGCTCGTCGGCTTCGCGCACTACCGCGGATTCGCGCGGCCGCTCGCCGGCGAGGTGGGCGTCTACCTCGACGACCTCTTCGTGCAGCCTGACGCGCGTCGCAGCGGCATCGCCACGCAGCTCATCGAGGCCGTCGGCGAGGCAGCCCGCGCCCGCGGTGCCCGCATCGTGCGCTGGGTCACAGCCGAAGACAACGCCGATGCGCAGAAGCTCTACGACCAGGTCGCGGCCCGCACCACGTGGCTGACCTACGACATGGGGCTCTAAGCTCATGCAGCTCGGCACGCGCTGGACTTTCGGGCAGGACGCCCCGGCCAGCCTGCCCGGCGTCGTCACCGAGGCCGTTCGATCCGTCGAGGCCGAGGTCTCGGCCGGCGGCACCGATGCGGCCGGTTGGCGCTGGACGCTGACCTGGCTCGAAGGCAAACCGGTCGTCGAGCTCGATGACGGCACCACCGTCACCTATCAGCCCGCTTCGGCCCTCGGGCCCGAATCGGCGACCATACGCAGCGCCGACGATGAGGACGACGAGGGCGCTTTCTAGAGGGAACCGAATGCGCGCCGGCATTCGTGCCCGTGCCGGTTTCACTGTCGGTGCCGGTCGCGGTTCCGACGCCAGCGCTAGCGGGGTCCGACTACTTGGTCGCGAGGATCTCGCCGTGGGGCATCGCGAACCAGCCGGTCTTGTCGGCCACCCACGTCTTCCACGCCTCAGAGACCTCTTGCAGGTCCTCGAGCGTGGCGGCACCCGCTTCGATCGACTGCGGCGCGAAGCTCGACTCGAGGGCGCGCACGGCCCAGTTGCCGCCCCACCACTCGCGATCCGCGTCATCCGCGAAGCACCAGATAGATGCTCCCGTCGAGATGTCCTCGAAGCCGGCCTCCATCGCCCAGGCCTTCAAGCTCGACCCGCCGTCGGGGTCGCCGCCGTTGAAGCGTGCGACGGCCTGGTAGACATCCATCCATTTGCGCAGGCCCGGCAGGAGCGGGTGCCACACGGCGCCGCCATAGATGACGTCGCGCGCGGCGACCACGCCGCCGGGCTTCACCACGCGGCGCATCTCGCGCAGGACCGCGACCGGATCGGCCACGTGCTGCAGCACCTGGTGAGCATGCACCACATCGAACGTGTCGTCGGGGAACTCGAGGTGATAGGCATCCCCCACCTGGAATTCGACGTTGGTCAGGCCGTTGTCGTCGGCGAGGGCCTGGGCCTGGTCGCGGACGTCTTCGGCGGCATCGATGCCGACCACGCGACCGCCGGCCACACGACGACCGATGTCGACCGTGATCGTTCCGGGCCCCGACCCCACGTCGAGAACCGACGCGCCCGGCACCAGGTGCGGCACCAGATAGGCGGCCGAGTTGTCGACCGTGCGCCAGCTGTGGGTGCGCAGAACGCTGTCGTGGTGTCCGTGGGTATACCGTTCGATCGTTGCCATACCCCGACACTAACTCCCCCACCCGACGGCCTCGTCGATGTGACGGCGGCGTAGGCTGGCGGGATGGCCGATACGACGAATCCCCTGATCGCACCCAGTCCGCTTCCATACCATCTGCCTCCCTTCGCCGATATCTCCGACGAACATTACGAACCGGCATTCGAGGCGGGCATGCGGGCGCACCTCGAAGAGATCCGTGCTATCACGAGCAACCCCGACGAGCCGACGTTCGAGAACACGATGATTCCTCTCGAACGCGCCGGGCAGATCCTGCACCGCGTCGCGACGGTCTTCTTCAACAAGAGCTCGTCCGACTCCAACGAGGCCACCAACGCGCTCGAAGAAGAGATCGCGCCGCGACTGGCGGCCCACGACGACGCCATCATGCTGGATGCCGCGCTCTACGCCCGCGTGCGCGCCGTCGCCCAGACATCCGACGCTCTCGACGACGAGTCGCGCTACCTGGTTGAGCGCTACCTCGCCGAATTCGAGCACGCGGGCGCCAACCTCGACGACGACGGCAAGGAGCGGCTGCGGGCCTTCAACCAGACGCTGTCGACGTTGACCACACGCTTCGAGAAGAACCTGCTCGCCGACACGAACGACCTGGCGGTTCTCGTCACGGATGTGGAAGAGCTCGATGGCCTGAGCGAGGGCGAGATCGCGTCGCTGGCCGCGGCCGCCCGTGATCGCGGCATCGACGACGCCTACCTCATCACACTCGTCCTGCCCACCGGACATCCCGTGCTGGCATCCCTCACATCGCGCACGCTGCGACACCGCATCATGGAGGCCTCGCGGGCGCGCGGTCGCCGCGGCGGACCGTATGACAACCGCGAACTCGTGCTCGAGATCACTCGCCTGCGCGCCCAACGCGCCCATCTGCTCGGTTTCAACAGCCACGCCGAATACGTCACGTCCGAACAGACCGCCAAGAGCCCCGAGGCCGTTTCGCGCATGCTCGGCCAGCTCGCACCGCCGGCGGCCCGCAACGCGCGCGCCGAACAGGCAGCGCTGCAGCAGATCGTCGACGAGCACGAAGATGAGCCCTTCGCCATCGAAGCCCACGATTGGGCGTTCTACAGCGAGCGGGTTCGCCAGGCCACCTATGACGTCGACACGCAGGCCATGCGGCCCTACTTCGAGGCCGAACGCGTGCTGCGCGACGGCGTGTTCTTCGCGGCCACGAAGCTCTATGGCATCACTTTCACCGAGCGCCACGACCTGATGGCCTACCATCCCGACGCCCGCGTCTTCGAGGTGCACAACGAAGACGGCACCGAGCTGGGCCTCTACATCCTCGACCTCTACACGTGCGACTCGAAGCGCGGCGGCGCCTGGATGAACCCGCTAGTCTCGCAGTCGACGCTTCTCGGCCTGCCGCCCGTCGTGGTCAACAACCTCAACGTGCCGAAACCGCCCGCCGGCTCGCCGACCCTGCTCAGCTTCGACGAGGTCAACACGTTCTTCCACGAGTTCGGCCACGCGCTGCACGGCCTCTTCGCCCACGTCACCTACCCCAAGTTCTCGGGCACCAATGTGTTCCGCGACTTCGTCGAGTTCCCGAGCCAGGTCAACGAGATGTGGATGCTGTGGCCCGAGGTTCTCGAGAACTACGCGGTCCATCACCGCACGGGTGAGCCCCTGCCCGCCGACCTCGTCGCGAAGATCCAGGCGTCTTCAGCTTTCGACGAGGGCCATTCCACCAGCGAGTACCTGGCGGCCGCGCTGCTCGACCAGGCCTGGCACCGCATCACGGCCGACGATGCCGTCGGCGATGTCGAGAGCTTCGAAGCGGATGCCCTCGCCGATGTGGGCCTCGACAACCCCGCCGTGCCCACGCGCTACTCGAGCGCCTACTTCGCCCACACGTTCTCGGGCGGCTACGACGCCGGCTACTACTCCTACATCTGGAGCGAAGTGCTGGATGCCGACACGGTCGACTGGTTCGAGGAAAACGGCGGGCTGACGCGCGAGAACGGCGACCGGTTCCGTCGCCTGCTTCTGGGCGTCGGCGGCAGCACGGACCCGCTCGAGGCGTACCGCGCGTTCCGCGGCCGGGATGCCGTCATCGAACCACTTCTCACCCGCCGCGGTCTCGAGCACTGACCGGGCCAATCACGAGGCGCAGCAAGAAGGCCGGGAGAATATCTCCCGGCCTTCTTCGCGCAGTCCCCACTCGAAGGGTGAGGTCCTACGCAGACTTGTCCTGACGCTGCTTCTGCCGCGGGATGAGCGTCGGCGCCGCGTTCTCGAGCACGGTCTCGCGCGTGACGATGACCTCGGCCACCTCGTCGGTCGAGGGAACCTCGAACATGATGGGCCCGAGAACCTCTTCCATGATGGCTCGCAGTCCGCGCGCACCGGTCTTGCGCAGAACGGCGAGGTCGGCGATCGCTTCGAGGGCGTCGTTATCGAAGTTCAGCTCGACGCCATCCAGCTCGAACATGCGCTGGTACTGCCGCACGAGCGCATTCTTCGGCACCGTCAGAATCTCCATCAGCGCCTCCTGGTCGAGCTGCGTGACCGTGGTGACGACGGGAAGGCGACCGATGAACTCGGGGATGAGCCCGAACTTGTGCAGGTCTTCGGGCAGCACCTCACCGAACAGGTTGACGTCGTCGCCCTTGGAGTGGAGCGGGGCCCCAAAGCCGATGCCCTTCTTGCCGGCCCGCGACGAGATGATCTCTTCGAGCCCGGCGAAGGCGCCCGCCACGATGAACAACACGTTGGTCGTGTCGATCTGGATGAATTCCTGGTGCGGGTGCTTGCGACCACCCTGCGGCGGAACCGACGCGACCGTGCCCTCGAGGATCTTGAGCAGCGCCTGCTGCACACCCTCACCCGAAACATCGCGCGTGATGGACGGGTTCTCGGCCTTGCGGGCGATCTTGTCGACCTCGTCGATGTAGATGATGCCCGTCTCGGCGCGCTTGACGTCGTAGTCGGCGGCCTGGATCAGCTTCAGCAGAATGTTCTCGACGTCTTCGCCAACGTATCCGGCCTCCGTCAGCGCCGTCGCATCGGCGACCGCGAACGGCACGTTGAGCCGCTTGGCCAGCGTCTGCGCGAGGTAGGTCTTGCCGCAACCGGTCGGGCCGATGAGCAGGATGTTGCTCTTGGCGATCTCGACATCGTCGCCCAGCTGGTCGGCGGCCGTGAGCGTGTTGCGGGCGCGCACGCGCTTGTAGTGGTTGTAGACGGCGACCGAGAGGGCACGCTTGGCGGCCATCTGGCCGATTACGTACTCGTCGAGGAAGCCGAAGATCTCTTTGGGCTTGGGCAGCTCGAAGTCACCGGCGGGGGCGTCTTCGCCCGCCTCGGCCATGCGCTCTTCGATGATCTCGTTGCACAGCTCGACGCATTCGTCGCAGATGTACACGCCAGGACCAGCGATCAGCTGCTGAACCTGCTTCTGGCTTTTGCCGCAGAATGAACATTTGAGCAGATCGGCGCTCTCACCTATCCGAGCCATCCCGTCACGCTCCCTTTTCGCAGTTAGATCGTGGTTGTGCGTACTGTCGAGCCTAACCCGATTCGGCGTGTTTGCCCCGAACCCGGCCGGTCGGTCGCGGCGCGTCGGATGCGTTCCGCCGAAGCGGCTTCGCGGCTGTCGTGCGCCGGTCGTGTGTGGTCAAAGTCTGCGCCATGTCCGGCCGCCCGCAAAATCGGTTCGCCCTCAGCGTGTGCCACCGGCAGGGGACGCCGCGCGGCAGAGACAGAGGGCCGGATGCCGCGGCGTGCGCGTCATCCGGCCCTCTCCGTGCTGGGTATCAGCTCGGCTGTTCTGTCTTACTGAGCGATCGCCGCGGGAAGCGACTTGCGGCTCGTGAGCACCTGGTCGATCAGACCGTACTCGAGCGCCTCGCTGGCGCCGAGGATCTTGTCGCGGTCGATGTCTTTGTTGACCTGCTCCTGCGAGCGGTTCGAGTGCTTCGACAGCGTGGCCTCGAGCCAGGTGCGCATGCGCATGATCTCGGCGGCCTGGATCTCGATGTCCGACGCCTGTCCCCGACCGGCCTCGCCGACGGCGGGCTGGTGAATGAGGATGCGGGCGTTGGGCAGCGCGAGGCGCTTGCCGGGGGTGCCGGCGGCGGTGAGCACGGCGGCAGCGGAGGCTGCCTGGCCCAGGACGACCGTCTGGATCTGCGGACGGATGTACTGCATCGTGTCGTAGATCGCCGTCATCGCGGTGAACGAGCCACCGGGCGAGTTGATGTACATGACGATGTCTCGGTCGGGGTCCATGCTCTCGAGCACCAACAGCTGCGCCATGATGTCGTCGGCCGATGCGTCGTCGACCTGGACACCCAGGAAGATGATGCGGTCTTCGAACAGCTTGGCGTAGGGGTCTTGGCGCTTGTAGCCGTAGGCGGTGCGCTCTTCGAAGCTCGGCAGGATGTAACGGCTGCCGGGCATCTGAACGCCGGATGCCTGACCCATCGAGCTCGTGGCGTTTCCACCGAATGTGGGGATGTTCATCTGTTTTCCTTCGTCGAGTTCGTGAGTCAGTTCGTTTCGGTTCCGCCGCCACCGGCGACGTCGGTGGCCGACTCGCGGATGTGGTCGACGAAGCCGTACTCGAGGGCCTCTTGCGCGCTGAACCAACGGTCGCGGTCACCGTCGAGGTTGATCTGCTCGACCGTCTTACCGGTCTGGGCGGCGGTGATCTCGGCGAGGCGGCGCTTCATGTCGAGGATGAGCTGAGCCTGCGTCTGGATATCGCTCGCCGTTCCGCCGAAGCCGCCGTGCGGCTGGTGCAGCAGAACACGCGCGTTGGGCGTGATGTAGCGCTTGCCCTTGGTGCCGGCGGTCAGCAGAAGCTGACCCATCGAGGCGGCCATACCGATTCCGACGGTGACGATGTCGTTCGGCACGAACTGCATCGTGTCGTAGATGGCCATGCCTGCGGTGATCGAACCGCCGGGCGAGTTGATGTAGAGGTAGATGTCTCGGGTGGAGTCTTCAGCCGCCAACAGAAGAAGCTTTGCGGCGATCTCGTTGGCGTTGTCGTCGCGCACCTCTGACCCGAGCCAGATGATGCGGTCTTTCAGCAGTCGGTCAAAAACACTGGGTGACAGTGCTGGTTCGGCCATGTCGCGCTCCATTTCAGTTATCGCTTGGAATCGAATCTATAGGAGCTAACGTCGGCAAACGGGCGTGTTCGCCGTGGGCAGACGTTGCCGTGTCCCTGCCGGGTCTTCTGGCCACGTGCGGCGTGTCGCGCTCCCTTTCGGTGCGTGTCGGATGCCGAGGCACCGCGTCTCGGCTCATGCGAAGTTCCCCGACCGAACGCACGAATGCCCCCGGCGTGAACCGGGGGCATTCGAGGCGCTCAGGCCGTGAGGCCGAACGGGGTGTTACTTAGCGTCTGCGTCATCCGAAGCGGCAGCCTTCTTGGCGGCGGGCTTCTTGGCGGCAGCCTTCTTGGCCGGTGCCTTCTTCGCGGGCTTCTCAGCGGCGGCCTCGTCGGCCGGCGCGGCGTCGCTCTCGGTGGCGTCGGTGCTGGCCTCGTCGGTGCTGGCCTCGTCGGTGCCGGCCTCGTCGGCGGCGGCGTCGGTGCTGACCTCATCGGTGCCGGCATCGTCGGCCTCGGGCACGAAGCCGGTGAGGTCGATGGCCTTGCCGTTGGTGTCTACGACGGTTGCCTTGCCGAGCACGACGGCGATGGCCTTGTTACGGGCTACTTCGCCGACCATGGCGGGGATCTGGCCGTTCTGGTCGAGAACCTGGATGAATTCTCCCGGCTCCATGCCGTACTGCGACGCACCCTGGATGAGGTACTGCGTGAGCTCTTCCTGGCTGACCTGGACCTTCTCGGCCTCGGCGATCGCGTCGAACAGCATCTGCTGACGGAACGTCTCGGTGGAGGAGACGCGAACCTCTTCGCGGTGGGCGTCGTCTTCGAGGCGGCCCTCGCCCTCGAGGTGACGGTGCACCTCGTCTTCGACGAGCTGCTCGGGGACGGGGATCTCGACCGACTCGACGAGCTGCTCGACGAGCTTGGTGCGAGCCTCGGCGCCCTGGCCGAAGGCCTTCTGGCGCTCGACCTGACTCTTGAGGCTCTCGCGCAGCTCGTCGATGGTGTCGAACTCGCTGGCGATCTGAGCGAAGTCGTCGTTCGCCTCGGGCATCTCGCGCTCTTTCACGGCGGTGACGGTGACGGCGATCTCGGCCTGCTCACCCTCGTGCTCGCCGCCCAGGAGCGGGGCGCTGAACGTGGTGCTCTCACCCGCGGTGAGGGAGTCGAGGGCCTCGTCGATGCCCTCGATCAGCTCACCCGAGCCGAGCTCGTAGCTGATGGCGTCGGCACGGTCGACTTCTTCGCCGTTGATGGTGGCGACGAGGTCGATCTGAGCGAAGTCACCGGTCTTGGCGGGACGGTCGACGCTGATGAGCGTGCCGAAGCGCGTGCGCAGGCGGTCGAGCTCTTCCTGCACGTCTTCGTCGGTGATCTCGGCGGGCTCGACCTCGACGGTCAGGCCGGAGTATTCGGGCAGCTCGATCTCGGGGCGGACATCGACCTCGACGTTGACCAGGAGGTCACCGGAGTAGTCCTTGTCGCTCGGCCATTCGATGATGTCGGCCTGCGGGCGGCCGAGCGAGCGGAGGCTGTGCTCTTCGACGGCGGCGCGGTAGAAACCGTCGAGGCCTTCGTTGACGGCGTGCTCGAGGACCGCACCCTTGCCGACGCGCTGGTCGATGATCGCGGGCGGAACCTTGCCCTTGCGGAAGCCAGGAATGTTGACCTGCTCGGCGATGTGACCGTAGGCGTGCGTGATGCTGGGCTTCAAGTCGTCGGGCGTCACCGTGATGGCGAGCTTGACGCGCGTGGGGCTCAGCTGTTCGACCGTGGACTTCACGTGTTCAATCTCCTGTGTTCGAAACTCTTGTACTCGAACCCGTAACGACGCGGCAGTTGTCGCGTGGGGCGTTTCGGGCCGAGGATGACATGTGTGGTCGGGGCGACAGGATTCGAACCTGCGACTTCTCGCTCCCAAAGCGAGCGCTCTACCAAGCTGAGCTACGCCCCGAATGTCACACACTCGGTGAGGCAACCGCCGGGCGCGAACGCAGGCTGATTGACCTCGAAAGTCTAGTCTAGGGGGATGCCGCGGCGGTTGTGGCACTCAGCACGCCCGCGGCTGTAATAGTATGTTCAGGCACCGGTTCGCCGGGCACGGGGATGTAGCTCAATGGTAGAGCCTCAGTCTTCCAAACTGATGGTGCGGGTTCGATTCCCGTCATCCCCTCCGAATACGCTGGCAGCCCGCCGATCACTCCGATCGGCGGGCTGTCGTCGTTCTGTGGACGCCTTTCATCACGACGTCGGCGTAGTGAGCACCTCGCCGATCGTGTGGGCGTAGACGAGCAGCCCCGAGATCGCGAGCACCCACCCGGCGACGCGACCGCGAATCGTGGCAACGACGATGATCGCCGCGAAGATCATGAGCGGCAGACCGTAGCGAGATTGCGTGCCGATCGAGTGATAGAGCACGTAGAACGTCACGGGCAGGAACACGAAGGACAGCAGGATGCCCGCGGTCGCGCTCATTCCACCGACACGGGTCGTGTCGTCCGCCGCCGCGAGCGGCCTGAGCGCGAACAGGAATACGCCACCGAACACGAGCGCCTGCAGGAGATAGCCGATACTCCACAGTTCGGGCGATGGCGGGAAACCGCTGTCGTGGATCGGTTGGAGAAGCGCCCGCACGCCGGAGAAGATCGCGTCGAGGATGCTGCCATCGGTGTACATGATGGTGTTCAATCCGCCGTCGGGCTCGCGTCCAGGGATGCGACCCGCGATGCGCCAGGTGTTCCAAGCCGATTGCGCGAGAAGCGGCAGGAGAGACAGCGCCACGCCGATGGCATACCCTTTCGCGTTCGCGCGGAAGTCGGACCGGAACGTCGACAGTGTCTGAGCGCCGACGGGAAGGAACGTGGCGAACCAGATGCCGGCCGTGGCGAGCGGGATGAAGTTGGATTTGTTGAGGGCCGCGAGAACGGCGATCGCTACCGTGACGATGATGCGACGGCGCCACGAACCCCGCAGAGTTGCCGCCCAGACGAGGCCGGCCGCGAAGAGGGGGGCGAGGCCATCCGGGGTCACTGTCGACCCCTGCAGCAGGGCGAGCGGCGCGACCGATATGGCGAAGACGATGCCGATTGCGGCGCCGCGGTGGGCACCTAGGCGGATCGCAACCGCCAGGAACAGCGCCGAACCGAGGGCGTAGAGGACGGACGAGGCGATGCGCGCGGCCTCGAAGAGGCTCATGCCGGTGACGGCTCGCAACGGAACCGCGACGGCGGCGTCGAGGAGGTAGTAGACCGGCGCATACATGAGGACGTAGTTCACGCCGGCGACGGGGATCTGATCGAGGGTGATGGGCGTGGAGCACGTCGTCTCGGCGCCCCGGCACACGTATTCCTTCACGGTCTCGGGTGACAGCGTGTCGGCGACGGTGGGGAGCCCGCGCTCGTCGAGGATTTTGACGATGTAGTCGAAGTGCACCCCCTCATCGAACTGCGTCAGGGGTGTGTAGGCGCGTCCGAGGATGATGCTGAGCACGAGCACGGCGATACCGACGGCCAGCACGGCGATGAGGTTCGCCCAGCGGGCGCGACGTGTCGCAGGGGGCTTCGTCGTGGCGACCGGGCGCGCCGCAGCGACGGTCTCATCGACCGGCTCGGATTTCGCGGGGCCTCCCTGATCGGGGCCTCGATGTGCTTCTGCGTCGTCCGCGGCGATGTCGCGCATCGTTCCCCTGCTCGGTTCCGGCTCTGGCGGCTATCAGAGCCGAGCATAACGGTCCTCGATGGCGGGACGAGAACTCGCGGGCGCTAGAGCGGATCGGATGACTCAGATCGGATTGACGACTCAGATCGGATTGATGACTCAGATCGGGTTGATGACTCAGAGCGAATTGACGACTCAGAGCGGATTGACGAGGTCGGGCGAGTCGCCCGTGACGGGACCGACGATGTGGAAGTCGAGCGCTTCGGCGACGGGTGTGGCCGCTTCGACCGCGGCGTCGACGAGCCCCTGGTCGCCCACGATGGTCGGATCGAGCCACGTGTCCACGAAGTGCCGGGGCAGGGTGACGGGCGTGCGGTCGTGGATGTCACGCAAGCCCCCGACCGCGTCGCGGGTGAGGATGGTGGCTGTCAGGATCCACTCGTCCGAGCCCGGTGCACGCCACCACGAATACAGGCCCGCGAAGGCGAGCGGCTCGTCGGTGTCGTGGATGTAATATGGCGTCTTCGTCTTGCCGACGGTCTTCCACTCGTAGTAGCCGGATGCCGGGAGGATGGCGCGCTTCGACCGCACCGAATTCTTGAACGACGCCTTCTCGGCGGCCGTCTCTGAGCGCGCGTTGAACGTCGGGAACTTGGTCTTCAGCTCTCGGGACCACGAGGGCACGAGGGACCAACGGCCGGCCACGAGGCGACGGGCGACGGCATCCGGGTCGTCGCGTTCGGTGGCATGCGCGTCGAACGCCGCTGCGGCCGCTGCTTCTGCCGAGGCCGCCCGCTCGTCAGTATGGCGCGGGGACTCGAAGATGACGGGCACCGGGTCGGTGGGGCGGATGTTCCACGCGGGGGCCGTGGCGTAGTCGTCGAGCTCGGACACGTCGAAGTAGGCGCCCAGTTCTTCGCCGGTGAGGGAGTTCGTGAATCGTCCGCACATGCGCTTAGCCTATTGAGTGCCGCCGACACTGCACAGGGCGAGCGGGCGGATGCGACATCCGCGGTCTGCCCCCTGAGCGAGAAACCGAGAGAACGTGCTGAAAGTTCCTGCGACCTTCTGGTCGGGTCTGTGGACGATCGCGGGCGCGCTCATCTTCGTCGGAGCGGTGTTCGCCTTTGCGACGGCGCGATTTGGGCTGGGCGTCGCCCTCGTAGTGGCCACGCTCGTGTGCCTCAGCGGAAGCTGGCGCGCGCAGCACCTCGCGAAGAAACGCGCTCGAGGCCCGCGCCGAGGCTGACGCGGGGCCCAACACGCTCGGTCTGGGGGTTCGACAGCGCGAAGCTCGGGGGCCGTGAGGGCAGCGTCCACATCGCGCATTGACGTCGAGGGGTGCGCAGCGGTCAGCGGCGGGCGTGGAGCTCGGCGTTGCCGACGGTCAGCGGCGGGCGTGGAGCTCGGCGTTGCCGACGTAGCGGGCCGCGTTCTGGCGGATGCCCTCGACCTCCTCGTCCGTGAGGCTGCGTCGCACTTTGCCGGGAACGCCCGCGACGAGTGAGCGCGGCGGGATGTGCGTGCCTTCGAGGACGACAGCCCCGGCCGCGATGAGGGATTCCTCGCCGATGACGGCTCCGCTGAGGACGACCGAGCCCATGCCGACGAGCACCGTGTCGCCGATGGTGCAGCCGTGCACGACGGCGTTGTGGCCGATGGACACGTCGCGACCGATGGTGACGGGCCACGCGGCATCCACGTGCACGGCGACGCCGTCTTGGACGTTGCTGCGCTCACCGACCGTGATCGAGTTGTAGTCACCCCTCAGGACCGCGTTGTACCAAACGCTCGAGCAGTCGGCGAGCGCCACGTGTCCGACGATGCGTGCCCCTTCTGCGACGAAGGCGGTGGCTGCGAGATGCGGTCCGTCGATCCCGGCGAGTGGGACCAGTGCACCGAGGGCTACCTGGGCTCGGGAATCGTTCGCTCCACCCGCTGGCATCGGAGCGTTCCCGGATGGAGTGGTCGCCGCGGCTGTCGGGCCGGCGGCCGTTGCGGCAGCAGAGGCGGCGGCGGATGCGGCGGCGAAGGAGGCGGCGTCGGTCATGCGGCCACGCTACCGGAGGGGCGGCGGGCGGAGGGGGCCGGTTTCTGCCACAGTGGTCCCACGATCGTTTCGAGGGGGAACCTCTGTGAATACCGAACCGTCGATGTGGCCGCCCCGGCGGGATGCGCTGACCGACACCTCGCTGTGCCCGTCCTGCTTCTCCGTGCTGCGTGGCCCCGTGTGTGAACGCTGCGGCTTCGATGCGAGCGTCCCGCGGGGGGTCGAGCTGTTCGAGGCGTCGAAGCGGGTTCGGGATGCCGCGGTCGAGAGGTCTCGACTCATCGGCCTCATGCGCGTGGAACAGCAGACGGCTGCGCAAGGGGCTTCGGCGCCGCGGGGTTCCGCCGACTCGGTGTCGCCGCCGACGATCGCGACCGTCCACGCATCCGATGCTCGGGCCGCGCAACCGCACCCCCACCCGGCTCCCGGGGCTGGGTCCGAGTCATCCGAAGTCTCGTCCATTCCCGCTCGTCCTCCCCTGCCCGGGACAGCCGACGACCTGCGCGCCGCGTCGGCTTCGGCTTCGAAATCTTCTGGCACCAGCACCCCCGTCGGCCCCGTCACGCCCGAAGGGTCCCAGCCTTCCGCTTCGCCCGACTGGGGGTACCCGTCCGCGCCTGAGCCGCAACGCTCCGTGCAGCAGCCCTCCCCCGCGCAGCCCCCCGTCCCGCCCGTCCCTCCGACTCCGTGGTCACAGCAGGGCCCTCAGCAGCGCCCCTCGGCACCGGGCCATCAGCCATACACCACGACACCGGGCCGGCAGCCATACGCCTCGGCGAGCGCCGGTATGCCACCGTTCGGGCCCGGGCAGCCCACCCCTCCCGCGCGGCCCCGTCGCTCGGGCGTGCAGATTCTGCTGCTCATCGCGGGTGTCACGCTCGTGGGAGTCGCCGCTCTCTTCTTCGCGGTCATCGCCTACGTGCTGACGTCGCCCGAGATTCGCGTCGTCCTGCTCCTCCTGGCGGCGGCTGCGGTCGCGGCTCTCGGTATCGCGCTCCGCCGACGGCTGCCGGGCACGGCCGAGGCTCTCGTGACTCTCGGCATCGTCTTCGTCCTCGTCGACGGCCTCTTGATCCGATCCCAAGGCCTCTTCGGTTCCTCGGATGTCGAGGGCTCGACGTTCACGGGCATCTACGGGCTCGTGGCATCCGCCGTCTTCCTCGGGCTCGCACGGCTCACTCGCATGCGCGCGCCCTCTGTCGCCGCGGCCATCCTGATCCCGTTCGGCGGGTTCTTCCTCCTCGGAGGCCTGGTCGACGCGTTCTCATCAACGGCCTCGTGGTGGGCTGCCGGTGTGGGCGGGGGCGCGATGAGCGTTGCGGCCGCGGTCCTGTGGCCGCGTGCCGTCGGCCCCTTCCGCGCGGACGCCCTCTGGCTGCGGGCCGCCGGCCTCACCCTCGCGTCGCTCGCCACGCTCACCGCAGTGTTCGCCTTCCCCGAGCTGCGCTGGGCAACTCTCCTCACGTTCGGGGTCGTTGCGGCACTCTGGGTCACCCTGGCGGCGCTTCCTCCTGCCCCTACCCCGCGACCCGGCGCCCAGAGCCCGGATGCTCGGACACCTGCTTACGCGACGGCTTACCCGCCGGCCCAGCACGACGCTCCCCCATACTCCGTTGCCAACGCACAGGGACAGGGACAGTATTCGACACCCCGTACCGAAGCCGGGAAGGCCCCCAATGCGGCGCCGCGCCACCCTGCATCCCAGACATTCGCCGCAGTGGGCGCGGGCCTCTCGGTCGTCGCGGCCCTGTCGACGCCGATCTACCGGGTCGATGCCGACTGGTGGACGATCGTCCTCCTGACGCTGACGGCGGGCGTGGCGTTCATCGCGCTCGCGGGGATTGCTCGCGCCCTGACCCGCACGGGTTGGCGCCATCGTTCCCGTGCCGCGGTGTGGGCCGGCGGTGTCGCCTTCGCCGGCGCCAGCTTCCCGCCTCTCGTCATCGGCAGCCTTTTGCCGTTCGGCTATGTCGCCATCGTGGGGCTGTCCCCCGCGTTCTCGGTGTCCGGGGCCGAAGGCTTCCTCAGGGAGTCGCTCTTCGGCATAGGCGAGTACTACTGGCGGTTCGAGCCCGGGCTGGCGCTCCTCGTGGCTGCGGCCGCACTCGCCATCGGCCTGGCCCTCCTCGGTCGACTGGGCCGCGAGGCCTGGGCCCCGGCCGTTCTCGCGAGCATGGCCCTTCTCACCGGAGCGACCCTTCTGCCCGGTACGACGGGTGCCGCCGCGGGACTCGCCGTGGTCGCCGTGATCTTCACCGCGCTGTGTGCGCCCATCCTGCGTCGCCCCCGCGGTGTCACGGCCGTCTTCGTGATCTTCGCGGTCATCACGCTCGGGCCCCTGGCGGTGGCCGGTCGACAGTCGGAGCCCCTGTGGCCGGTCGCGGCCCTCCTCGCGATCGCCGTGCCGCTCGCCCTCCGGATCTTCCTACGTTCTGCCGGTCGCCGCACCCTCGGCAGCGCAGGCACCGTCGGCACTGTCGGCACTGTCGGCACCGCAGGCACCGCAGGCACCGCAGGCACCGCAGGCACCGCAGGCACCGCAGGCACCGCAGGTACCGTGGGCTCCGTGGGCTCCGTGGGGATCTTGGGCTCCGTGGGGATCTTGGGCTCCGTGGGGATCGTCGCTCCGGCAACACCCCGTGGTGCAGGCTCAGGCTCCGGCTGGGATGCCGCGCGTATTGCCTTGCTCGGCCTCGCCGTCTTCGGCGTCATCGGCGCCTTCTTCACGGCGCCCGAGTGGCTGGGGATCGACGGCGACGCCGTGCCCACCCCGGCTTTCTGGGCAACCCTGGCGTCCCTCGCGATTCTCTGCGTTGCAGCTGCCGTGTCTCGCCGCCCTCTGCCGCGCGACGGCGAGTCGTCTGCTGCGTCTCAAGCATCCTCCGATGCAACCCTCCCTGCGGTCTCCGGCGAGACATCCACTGGCGCCGTCCCTCGCGGCCGGGGGCTGTTGGCCGCACCCGATCGGATGGTCGTCACCTCCGTCTCCGGCATCCTCGCGGCCATTCTCGGCTTCATCGTCTTCGCCAGCTGGGTGACCTCCGGCGGCAGTCTCGGCGGCTTCAGCGTGACCGAGAGCTACGGGCGGGACGACGCCGCCTCGGCTCCCCTCATAGCCGTTCTCGTGCTGGCTGCCGTCGCCGCCGTGTTGTGGCAGGTGCTGCCCGCGGTCGCCGATACGGCAGAGCGCCTCGTCTTCGCGGCCGTTGGGCCGCTGGTCATCGCCGGCGCCGTGACCGTAATCGTGCTCGACGCCCGGGGTGAGGTGGCACCCGCCCTCGCCCTGACGACAGTGGTGCTCGCGGCATCCGCTCTCGTGCTGTTTGCGAGGCGTTCCGCGCTCGGTCGGCGCGCCCGCGTCGTCTGGGATGCTTCGACGACGCTCGTCGGCTTCCTCAGCCTCTTCGCCGCGATAGGCGCCCCCGCCGACCTCCGCTGGTTGAGCCTGCTCGTGCTCGCCGTCGCCACACTGGTGCTGGCCTCGGGCGAGGGTGAGATTTTGCAGGGCGATCGCGCGCGCCACCACATCGCGTGGGCCGCCATCCCCCTCGGCCTCGCCGCGCTCTGGACGCTGCTCGCCGACGGGGGCGTCACCACCGTCGAGGCTTACACGGCGCCCGTTGCGGGCCTGCTCGCCGCTCTAGCCGCGCTCTTCGTGTGGCGTCGCCCCGTGCCGGCCGGGCGCGCGGATGGCCGCACCGTCTTGGCCGCCGCAGCGCTCGCCGTCCTCGTGTTTCCGAGCGTCGTCATGTCGGGATCCGACGTCTCAGGGCCGAACCTCCTCCGACCCGCGGCGTTGCTCCTCGGCGGACTGGCGGTCGGGGCTCTCGCTGCGGCGTGGCCCACCGCGATCAGGGGACTGCCCCTGCGTCGCATCCTCGTCGCCACCTCGCTCGTCGCGATCGCCGGGACAGGCCTCGTCAGGGGTCTCGGCGAATTGCTTCGCGGGGGAAGCTACGGCATGCCCAATATGCCGTCAGGCGTGGGTAACGGCGATGACGGTGCGCCGCCGTGGGTATTGGTGCTGCTGGGGCGCGAACCGTGGCCCGCCGTCGGTCCGCTGATCGAACCGTGGACGGGCCTCGCAGCCGCGGCTCTCGTCGTGCTCGCCATCGTGTGGATGCGGGAACGGGACGACAGGATGCCGCGGGCCGCCGACCTCGCGATCGTGCTCGCCGTGATCGTCTTCGCGCTCCCGGCCCTCATGATCGCCCTGCGCCAAGACCTGCCGACCCTCGCGCCGTTCATCGCGGTCGTCGTGCTGTCGATCGTGTCGATCATCGCCGCGGCTCATGACGCTCCGCCCCTCGGACGCCTCGTGCGCTGGACGGCCATGGGCGCGGCCCTCGTCATCACGGCCGCGGTTTTCGTCTCCGTCGCCCGTCTGACGAGCGGTGCACCATATGACGCCGACATTTTCACCGTCATCGTCGGATCGGCTCTCGTCGTGGGCGGGCTCATCGATCTGGGCCGTCGCCCGGCTCTGCGCAGCTGGCCCGCGCTCGGCCCGGGACTCATCGTCGCCCTCGTGCCGTCTCTCCTCGCCGACTACGGCCAGACCACTATCGCGCGCGTCGTGCTGCTCGGCATCGCCGCTATCGCCGTGCTGCTCTTCGGGGTGCTGCGCAAACTTCAGGCGCCCGTCGTCATCGGCGCCGTCGTGCTGCTGCTGCACGCGCTCGCCCAGCTGTGGCCATGGATCTCGGACCTGTACTCCGTCATCCCGTGGTGGCTGTGGGTGGGGGTGGGCGGCATCCTGCTGATCGTTGTGGCCGCGACCTACGAGAAACGTATCCGGGATGCGCGGGCGGTGGCTCGCAGCATCCGGTCACTGCGGTAAGTCATGAGCCATGAGCCCCGCCAAGTGAGGATAGCCTCAGCTCAAAACGCCCGCCGACCAGCGAATTAGCCGAGCCTAAACTTGCTTGCGGAATGTCTGAGCGTGAGTAGCGTTGGGGTCAACGTAGAGATCGAAGAGATCGAGAGAAGGGCACACACCATGACAAATGTCACCACCACCCACATCCCCCAGGCCGTCACCACCCCCGACGTCGCCGCGGGAGTCGCCCAGTTCCTCAGCCCCGTGGTCGTCGACCTCACGGCCCTCGTCGTCAACGGCAAGCAGGCGCACTGGCACGTGCGCGGCGCCAACTTCATCGGCGTGCACGAGCTGCTCGACACGGTCGTCGCCCACGCGCAGGAATGGGCCGACCTGGCCGCCGAGCGCATCGTCGCCCTGGGCCTGCCCGTCGACGCGCGCCTCGAGACCGTGGCCGCAAAGAGCACCGCCGGTTCGCTGACCCCCGGGTTCCAGCAGTCGCAGGTCACGATCGCCGAGATCATCACCCACATCGACGCCGCCCTCGTCAACGTGAAGACCGCCATCGACGAGCTCGACGCCATCGACTTCACCAGCCAAGACGTCGCCATCGAGATCGCGCGCGGCCTGGAGAAGGACCGTTGGTTCCTCTTCGCGCACATCGCCGCGTAGTCGCTGCCTGAGCGGCGGGTTTTCCGTCGCCAGAACTGAGCCGGGGTCACCATTGTGGTGGCCCCGGCTTTTTTGCGCCCGACGGCGGTCAGGCCCGTCATTTCGGCGCCCGCCGTCATTTCGGCGCCCGCTTGCAGAGCCGTGCGGTGCGGTGAAATACAATGCAGCGCCCAGAAGAATGTGTGAGCCTACGGACATAACGACAGGGCCGCGTCACACGTCGTGGTGAAAGCGCGCCGTGGTTAGAGCGCGTCGTGCGTGAAGCGGCCGTTGACGACGGTGGCGTCCACTCGGATGCGTCGCAACGCGTCGGCGTCGAGCGATCGCGGGTCCTCACCCAGAATCGCGAGATCGGCCGGTTGCCCCTCGGCGACTCGGGTGCGGGTAGACGCCCGAAGCGCCTCCTCGAGGGTGATCGCCTGCTCGGGGTGCCACGGTTCCCGTCCGGCGCGCGACCGATGCACGGCGGCCGACACGGCGACCCACGGGTCGAGCGGCGCAACCGGCGCGTCAGAGCCCAGGGCGATCGTCGCGCCGGCATCCAGCAGGTCGCGCAGCGGGAAGGTGCGCTCGGTGTGCCCGGCCCAGTGGTGCTCCGCGACATCCCGGTCGTCCATGGCGTGCTCGGGCTGCACGCTCGCGACCACGCCCAGCTCGGCGAAGCGGCGGATGTCGGACTGCTGCAACAGCTGTGCATGCTCGATCGAACCCGAGGCGCCGGTGTGTTCGAAGGCATCCAACGCCAGCGCGTTCGCCTGATCGCCGATGGCGTGCACGGCCGAGCGGATGCCCGCGCGGTGCGCCTTCGTCATGAGCGGTTCGAGCTGCTCGGGCGGAATCGTCAGAGCGCCGTGGTCACCCTCCCCCTCCATGGGTTCGGGGTAGGGCGCGAAACAGTAGGCGGTGCGGGTGTTGAGCGAACCATCCGTGATCACCTTGTACGGGCCCATGCGCAGCAGGCCGTGCGTCTGCGGGATTGTCTGGCCCGATTGCAGGCCGTCGGCGATGGCTCGGTCGAGGAACTGCGTGTACACCCCAAACTCCACGCGCAGCTGCGTGTTGCCGCCCGCGATGCGGCGCTGCCAGACATCCACGTTCCAGGCCATCTCCATGTCGACGATGCCGACGACACCACGCGCGGAGGCGGCTCGAGCGGCGTCGTGCGCCCACGCATCCGCCACCTCGTCTGGCACGTCGTCGAGGCGTCGCAGCACCGTGAAGGCGTCCTCCTCGCGCAGAAGACCCGTTTCGTGGTCGGCGAGGCCGTGCTCGACGAGGGCCAGACGGTTGAGCCACGCCGCGTGCAGGTCACCCGAGATCAGGATGACGGGGCGCCCGGGCGCGGCGGCGTCGAGCAGAGCGGCATCCGGCTCGTCGTCCCACAGGGCGTCGCGAAAACCGTAGCCGATGAGGGGCGCGTGGCCGAGGGACGTCTCGGCGGCCGTTGCGGCGCGCTCGGCGACCAGGCGCGCGGCATCGGCGGCGGATGCGGCGACTCCGACATCGAGGCGGCTCGCCGTGTGCGCCCACTGGGTGAAGTGCACGTGGGCGTCCCAGAGGCCGGGCACGATGAAGCGCCCCTGAAGGTCGCGGCGTTCGGCGTGGTCGGACTCAGGGATGGTCGAGGCGGCGCCGGCTGGGAGCACCGCGGCGATCACACCGTCGCGGAGAACGATATCGCTCAGCGGGAGGTCCCGCAGCGGAACATCCGAGCTCGCCGGCTCTGTGTCCTCCCGCGCGTTCTCGCCCAGCGGCAGGACGCGTGCGTTCGCGAGGACCGTCATGACGCCCGACCCGGGGTTCGCCGCACTCAACCTCAGCTTCATGCGTGCGGCACTTCGAGATCCTGGGGCGCCTGGCGCACCTCGCGCACGCGGCGCATCTCGGCGGCCAACTCGGAGTTCGGGTATTCGCTGCCGTTCTCGAGCTCGAAGATGATGGTCTCAATCGTGTCGTCGGGACGGTTCTGGCTCAGCTTGCGCTTGCCCGTGACGCGCGTCGGGGTCAAGCGGAAACCGACCGTGCCCGCCGAGATGCGCTCGGCGTAGGCCGCGTTCTCGGGGGTGCCCTCCATGAGTCGGGGCTCCGGCATCCGCTTCTCGAAGTGTTCGACCAGGGCGCCCAGCACCCGGTAGTTCTCGTCATCCGAGAGAATCTCGGGCACGCCGCTCAGGTGGGCGACGACGTAGTTCCAGGTGGGCACGGCCGGTTTGGCGTCGTACCATCCGGGCGAAATGTAGCCGTGGGGGCCTTGCACGATCACGAGCAACTCGCCCTGACCCAACTCGAGGATCGCCTCGTCGGGCCGGCCGACGTGCCCCAGAATCGTGAGGTCGTCTCGGTCGGGGTCGAGCACGACCGCATAGTGCGACGCCACAAGACCGTTCGCCGCGTTCGCCACCAGGGTCACCCACGGGTTCTCGGCGATGAGACGGCGGATGTCGGCCACATCGCCCAGCACGAAACTCGGGTTCTGACGCATCCGGTCCTCCTCAGGCCTGGCAGACGGGGCACCAGTACAACTTGCGCGCCCCCATCTCTTCGAGCGAAATGTGGGTGCCGCACACGCGGCACGGCAGCCCCTCGCGTTTGTACACCCAGTGACGGTCGGCGCGGCTGGCCATGGCGAGGCGGTAGCCCTCGTCGTCGAGATCGTCCATGGTCATCATCTGACCCGTCTCGATGCCGATGGCGAGCAGCCGCACCCAGTCGCGCCAGATGCCGCGCACGGTCTCTTCGGGCACGAGCTTGCCGGGCGTGTGCGGGTTGACCTTCGCGCGGAACAGCAGCTCGGCGCGATAGACGTTGCCGATGCCCGAGACGACCTTCTGGTCCATGAGCAGCAGCCCGATAGGCGTCGGCTTCTTGCGCACCGTCGCGGTGAATCGGTCCTCGGCGGCCTGCGTGTCGTCGTGCTGCGGATCGGGCCCGAGCGAGTCGATGACGCGCTGCACGTCGGCACCCGTGACGACCTCGCATGCCGTCGGGCCGCGCAGGTCGGCCACGGTCGTGTCGGACAGCAGGCGCACGCGCACCGCTCCGACGGGTTCGGGCGGAAAGGTCTCGTCGTCCTCGGGCAGGCCCTTCGTCTGCTCCGACATGCGCACGCGCGCCCGGCGGGGTGCACCGATGCTCGAGACTGAATCTTCACCGTCGGCGTCGCGCAACTCGGCCAAGAGCACGTCGTCGCGCTTGTTGCCCGCGGCCGCCACCCGTCGCTTACCCGTGCGCGGGGCGTCGGATGCGGGAGCGGCAGTTTCGGCTTCGGCATCGGTGTCCGCATCGACATCGGCATCGGCATCGGCATCGGCCAGAACCGTCCCCCGCTGATTCGTCTGCCCCATGCGCCCGGCGGCCGACTCGATGGTCGGATCGGTCGTGATCTGGCCCGCGAAATCCCACGCACCGTACATGCCGAGGTGCACGCGCAGCCAGACGTCGTCGCCGAAGTGCATGAACATCTGCTTGCCGACGGCGTCGACATCCGTGATGGTGCGCCCGTCGAGCACAGCCGCACCCTCGGCGAAGCGACCCTGCGGCGAGGAAGCGCGCACGGTCTTGCCCACGAAGTTGTGTCGGAACTGCCGCGCGATGCGGTGGACGGAGTGACCCTCTGGCACTACTGGTCGACGCCCTTCCCGGCGATGTCGCCGGTGGCCTCGTACTCGGCGAGCTGCGCGATGCGGCGCACGTGACGCTCTTCGAAGCTGAACGGCTCGGCGATGAAGGCGTCGATGAACGAGATGGCCTCGGCGACCTCGTGCTGGCGCGCGCCGATCGAGATGACGTTGGCGTCGTTGTGCTGCCGGGCGAGCTGAGCGGTGCTCAGGTTCCAGACGAGCGCCGCGCGCACGCCCCTGACCTTGTTGGCCGCGATCTGCTCGCCGTTGCCCGAACCGCCGAAGACGACGCCGAGAGCCTCGATGCCGGCATCCTGATCGCGCACGACGGCCTTCGCGGCGTTGATGCAGAACGACGGGTAGTCGTCGAGCGCGTCATACGCGGTGGGGCCGTGGTCGGTGACCTCGTGGCCCTGCTCGCGCAGGTGCGTCTGCAACTGCTGGCTCAGCTCGAGCCCGGCGTGGTCGGTGGCGATATGAATGCGCATGAGAAATCAGCCTAGCGTTCGGGGAGGGGTCGAATCGGGGTGCGGGTCAGTCGAAGATGGGGCCGACGGTGCGGCTGCGCTTGAGCTCGAAGAAGCCGGGGTAGGCGGCCACCTGCACCACGCCATCCCACAGTTTTGCGGCCTCTTCGCCCTTCGGCGCGGGCGAGATCACGGGGCCGAAGAAGGCGACACCGTTGACGGCGATGACGGGCGTGCCGACATCCTGACCGACGCGGTTGATGCCCTCGAAGTGCGAGGCGCGCATCTGCGGGTCGAACTCGTCGCTGTCGGCGTAGCGAGCGAAGTCGGCGTCGAGCCCCACCTCGGCGAGCGCAGCCGGGATGACCTCATCGGGGTTCGTCGACCCACCGGGGTGGATGCGCGTGCCGAGCGCGTCGTAGAGCGGCTTGACGATCTGCTGACCGTGGAGTTCTTTGGCGGCTGCGACGAGACGCGTGTACTTGAGGGCACGCGGGAAGAAGGCGCGGTACTCCTCGGACACATCCTGGTCTTCGTTGAGCACGGCGAGGCTCATGATGTTGAACGTGACATCGAGGTCGCGCAGTTTCGCCACCTCGTCGACCCAGCGTGAGGTCATCCAGGCCCAGGGGCAGGAGGGATCGAACCAGAATTCGACGGATGTGGGGGCAGCGGTTTCGGTCATGGTTCTAGCAAATCACGAAAGCCCCGGCACTAGGCTTTCCTCGGACACAATCCGCGAAAATGCTAGGAGCACACGTGCCAGGAGAAAACCTCACTCGCCTCGAGGCTGAGGAACGTCAATCGATCGTCCAGACCCACGCTTACGAGGTGTCGCTCGATCTCACTCAGGGGCCGGAAACCTTCCGGAGCACCACGACGGTGCACTTCGACGCGAAGCCGGGCTCCTCCACCTTCATCGACGCGATCACGAAGACTGTGCACTCCGTCACCCTCAACGGCCAGAGCCTCGACCCTGCCCAGGTGTCCGACGGCGTGCGCATCCAGCTCGACGACCTCGCCGAGAAGAACGTGCTGGTCGTCGACGCCGACGCCCTCTACACGAACTCGGGCGAGGGCCTGCACCGCTTCGTCGACCCCGTCGACGACGAGGTCTACCTCTACAGCCAGTTCGAGGTTCCCGACTCCCGCCGCGTGTTCGCCGTGTTCGAGCAGCCCGACCTGAAGGCCACGTTCCAGTTCACGGTGACGGCGCCCGACTACTGGGAGGTCGTGTCGAACTCCCCCACGCCCGAGCCCACCCCGGCCGGTGACAGCAACTCCACGTGGGCGTTCGAGCCGACCCCCGTCATCTCGAGCTACATCACGGCCGTCGTCGCGGGCCCCTACGTGGTCGAGCGCAGCGAGCTGACGAGTGCTTCTGGCCGCGTCATCCCCCTCGGTGTCTTCGCCCGGGCGTCGCTCGCGCAGTACCTCGACGCCGACTACATCTTCGAGAAGACGCGTGAAGGTTTCGCGTACTACGAGGAGAAGTTCGACTTCCCCTACCCGTTCGCGAAGTACGACCAGATGTTCGTGCCCGAGTTCAACGCGGGGGCCATGGAGAACGCCGGCGCCGTCACGTTCACCGAGACCTACGTGTTCCGCAGCAAGGTCACGGATGCGATCAAGGAACGTCGCGTCGTCACGATCCTGCACGAGCTCGCGCACATGTGGTTCGGCGACCTCGTCACCATGAAGTGGTGGAACGACCTGTGGCTGAACGAGTCGTTCGCCGAGTGGGCGTCGACAATCGCGACGGCCGAGGCGACCGAATGGACCGAGGCGTGGACCACGTTCCAGGCCATGGAGAAGAGCTGGGCCTACAAGCAGGACCAGCTGCCGTCGACGCACCCCGTCGTCGCCACCATCAACGACCTCGAAGACGTGCAGGTCAACTTCGACGGCATCACGTACGCCAAGGGCGGTTCGGTGCTGAAGCAGCTCGTCGCTTGGGTCGGCATCGACGCGTTCTTCGCCGGTGTCGCCGCGTACTTCAAGAAGCACCAGTTCGGCAACACCACGCTGGGCGATCTGCTGTCCGAGCTCGAGACCACGAGCGGCCGCGACCTCAGCGGCTGGTCGAAGCTGTGGCTCGAGACGGCGGGCGTCAACACGCTGCGTCCCGAGATCGAGACGGATGACGCGGGCACCATCACGTCGTTCCGCGTGCTGCAGTCGGCCGCGACCGACTACCCCACCATCCGGCCGCACCGTCTCGCCATCGGTTTCTACAACCTGGTCGACGGCAAGCTCGTGCGCGAGCACCGCGTCGAACTCGATGTCGACGGCGAATCGACCGATGTGCCCGACCTCGTCGGCCAGACGCGTCCGGCCCTCGTGCTGCTGAACGACGACGACCTCGCCTACGCCAAGATCCGTCTCGACGAGGTGTCGCTCGCGACCGCCATCGAGCACCTGTCGAAGATCGAGAACCCGCTCGCCCGGGCCCTCGTGTGGGGTGCCGCGTGGGATGCCACGCGCGACGCCGAGACGCCGGCGAGCGACTACGTGACGCTCGTGCTCGGCAACATCGCCTCCGAAACCGAGTCGACGACCATCCGCACGACGCTCAACCAGCTGTTGCTGGCGGCGTCGAGCTACGTCGCGCCCGAGAAGCAGAAGGCCACGTCCGAGCGTGTCGGCGACGCCCTGTGGACGCTCGCATCCGAGGCCGAGGCCGGCAGCGACGCGCAGTTCCAGTTCGTGAAGTTCTTCGCGGCCATCGCGTCGACGCCCGCCCAGCTCGACAAGATCGAGGGGCTGCGCCGCGGCGATCTCCGACTCGACGGCCTGTCGGTCGACACCGACCTGGCCTGGGAGCTGCTCATCGCCCTCGTCGCGGGTGGCCGCGCCGGCACGACCGAGATCGACGCCGAGCTGCTCGTCGACAACACGGCTTCGGGCCAGCAGTCGGCAGCACACGCCCGTGCCGCCATCCCCACGGCCGAGGGCAAGGCTGCGGCCTGGTCCAGCGTGCTCGATTCGGACGACCTGCCCAACACGATCGTGCGCACCACGGGTCTGGGCTTCCAGCGCGCGGCCGACGACGCTCTCCTCGAGCCCTACGTCGACCGCTACTTCGAGAGCCTGCAGGGGATCTGGAAGGACCGCACCTACAAGATCGCCGAATACGTGGCCGTGCTGTTCTACCCGGGTGGCCTCGCCTCCGAGGAGCTGCGCCGCAAGACGGTGGCCTGGCTCGATGCCAACCCCGAGCCGGCGGCTCTCCGTCGTCTCGTGGTGGAGAACTTGGCGGGCACCGAGCGTGCCCTGAAGGCTCAGGAGCGCGACGCGCAGTAGCCTCGCGCCTGCGCAGGCAGGCAAGTAGGCAGGCAGGCAGGCAGGCAGGCAGTACACCGTTCGACAGGGCGTCGGTCATCGCGACCGGCGCCCTGTCGCCGTCTGTGCGCGCCCGAGGCCCAACGGCTGGTGTCCGGGCACCCCGTGAGCTATCCGAATGGCATCGAGCTATTCGAAGGGCAGTGAGCCATCCTCACTCAGTAACTATTCGTGGGACAGTGAGCCATCCTCACTCAGTGCCTTCCCACGCCGAGCCCCGTAAACTCGTCCGAATGGACTGGAACGCTTTTTGGCAAGACTTCGACGGCTTCCTGCAGGGAACGTTCCTCGGACTGATGATTCGCATAGCCCTGATCATCATCTTCGCCGTCGTCGTGACCTGGCTCATGCACTTCGTCATTCGGCGGGTCGTCAATCAGATCGTGACCGGCGTGAAGAAGGCCCAGAACGCTGACGACACCCAGGCACTCGCCGCATCCCCCTTGGCGGCTGTACGCGTCGTACAGCGGACGCGCACGCTCGGTTCGGTGCTCACCAACATCGTGAACGTGACCGTCGTAGTGATCACCATCATCGCGATCGTCAACAACATCGATCAATCCCTCATTGGCTCGCTCGCCCTCCTGTCGGCCGCCATCGGCGCCGGCCTCGGTTTCGGCGCGCAGAACATCGTCAAAGACGTGCTGAACGGCCTCTTCATGGTCATCGAGGACCAGCTGGGCGTCGGCGACGTCGTGGATGTCGGGCCCGCCACGGGTGTCGTCGAGAAGGTCGGTGTGCGCATCACTCAGATCCGCGACGTCAACGGCACGCTGTGGTTCGTGCGCAACGGCGAGATCCTGCGCGTCGGCAACATGTCGCAGGGCTGGGCGCGCGTCATCGTCGACCTCGCCATTCCCTACGACACCGATATCGACGAGATGCAGGACAAGCTGCTCGAGACCGCGACGACGCTCGCGAAGGAGCCCAAGTGGCGGCCGCGCGTGCTCGAACGCCCGGAACTCTGGGGCCTCGAGTCGATCTCGGAGGATGCGCTCGTCATCCGCCTCGTCATGAAGACGCGCACCTCGGCCAAGGATGACGTGGCCCGTGAGCTGCGCCTGCGCCTGAAGAAGACCGTCGACGGAATGGGCGTCAAGCTGCCCGCGTTGAATACCCTTGTGCTGACCGGTTTCGACGGCGCCGCGAGCGTCGGCGGGGCCAAGCCGCCCCGCACGAAGCCCGTCGAGGTCGTCAACCAGGCACCTCGGCGCGGCAAGATCAAGCGCCAGCCGAAGCCCCCCATCGATCCGAAGGACACCCCGTGACGAACCTGCTGTCGAGCAACTTCTACGACGAGGTCGGCGGACGACCCGTCTTCCAGAAGCTCGTGCACGAGTTCTACCAGGGCGTTGCCGGCGACCCCGTCTTGAAGCCCATGTACCCCGAAGAGGACCTGGGCCCGGCCGAAGAGCGCCTGCTCCTGTTCCTCGAGCAATACTGGGGCGGCCCGGGCACCTATAGCGAACAGCGTGGCCACCCCCGCCTGCGCATGCGACACATGCCTTTCAAGGTCAACCCGGATGCGCGCGACCGCTGGCTCCTGCACATGCGAGCGGCCCTCGACACCCTCGAGCTGTCGCCGATGCATGAGGCCGCCCTCTGGGACTACCTGGAGCGCGCCGCCCACGCCATGGTCAACACCTTCGACGAATAGCGGCTGGCATTTCGCTCGTGTGTTCACGGCGGGCCCGACGGCTGAGGCATGTGTGCGAGCTCTGAGCGAACGTCGATGAGCCCGCACACCACAAGCCGAGAGCGCCTGAGGGGCGAGAGCCGACTCCTCGCCTAGAGCTTGACGAGCAGGTGTCCGCGCTGCGAACTCAGCCGCAGCCAGTTCGCCGTGCGGTAGAGCGGGATCTCCTCTGGCTGCCCCAAGAACCCGAGGCCCACGGCGCCGAACGCGGCCCCACCCGGAAGAGGGCTCTCCCCCACGGGCCTCGACCAGACGGCCGAGCGCACGTTGTGCACGATGTGGTCGCCCGCATTGGTGGGCACGGCCTCGGCGATCTCGGCGGCCCCCTCGCGGGCGATATGTTCGAGCAGCACCGAGTCGATCAGCGCTATCTTCTCCCAGCCATCCCGCGGTGCTGACACACCCGACCAGGGCGCCTGTTCGTCTTTCTCGGTGAGGCGGATGTCGGTGCGCTCGCCGCCGTCGAGTGCGGCGATGCGCTCCACCATGCTCTGCGGCGTGACGGTGCGGTCGAAGACGTCGATGGGGGCAGAGCGGAACGTGCGGAGCCCGAGGATCGTCGGGCTCTGGTCGAGCAGCCCCCGGCGATACAGCACGGGTGCGTAGGCGGCGAGCGTGCCACCGCCAGCGATGAGGCGCACGGCTTTGTCGTCGATGCGGGCGGCGCGTTGCAGGTAGACGCGCAGGTCGGCCAGGGTGCGGGTGTCGTCGAGGTGGAGGGTGTCTGTCATGTCCCCTCTAAACTACCTAACGGGCTGGTGCGTCACTGCCGACGACCGGGCCCGACAGTGTTGTGGTGTGAGGAGTTGTGTATGCCGAATCCGTTGGAGTCTCTGCTCGAGGCGTTGACCTTGTCCGATACGGGCGCCCGAACCAGCGAGGACATCTTCACGGGTCCGTCGCAGTGGATGCCCATGGGCCGCGTTTTCGGCGGCCAGGTGCTGGCGCAGTCGCTCATGGCGGCCATGCGCACGGTCGCCCCCGACCGCATCGTGCACTCGATGCACGGCTACTTCTTGCGCCCGGGTGACGTGAACCTGCCGATCACGTTCTCGGTCGATCGCATCCACGACGGTCGTTCGTTCGGCACTCGGCGCACGCAGGCCTATCAGAACGGGCAGCCGATCCTGTCGATGATCGCGTCGTTCCAGGATGGCGGGCCCGGCCTCGAACACCAGGTCGTCATGCCGTCCGATCTCCCGGAGCCCGAGTCGCTGCCGTCGGCCGCCGAACTGCTGGCGTCGGTGAAGCATCCGGTGGCTCGCTCGTGGGCTTCTGAACGCCCGTTCGATATGCGGCACGTCCCGTCGCCCATCTACCTCGGCGTCGAGGGCGAGCATGTCGCTCATCAGGCGGTGTGGCTGAAAGCTATCGGGCCGTTGCCCGACGACGAGAACCTGCACCGCGCGGCCCTGGCTTATGCGAGCGACTATTCGATCCTGGAGCCGATCCTGCGGCGCCACGGGGTTCCGTGGGCGACGCCGGGCATCAAGGTGGCGTCGCTCGACCACGCGATGTGGTGGCACCGCTTCAGCCGCGTGGATGAATGGCTGCTCTACGTTCAGGAGTCGCCGAGCGCCTCGGGCGGCCGCGGTCTCTCGCAGGGCCGCATCTTCAACCGCGCGGGCATGCTCGTCGCCTCGGTGGCCCAGGAGGGCATGGTCCGCGTGCCTGACCCCTCGAAGACTCCCGCGCAACGTTAGCTCGCTGTGCCGGCCGCGCACGCAGCTCGCGCTCGGGCAGGGGCAGCGTGACGGCTGGCGTTGGCTGCCGTGCGAATCAGCCGCGGCTGAAGACTATGGGTTCGCCGAGGTAGGGCTCCCACACCTGGCGTTCGGCGGGCGTGATGCGCCGTGGCTTGCCGGTTTCGGCGGAGGCCATGACGACGGCCGTGCGCGCGCGGGCGACGAGTACGGGACCGCCGTCTGCGGGCGAGAAGACCTCGTAGCAGACTTCCATGCTGGCGCCGCCGATCTTGGACAGCCACATCTGCACATCGAGCGGGTCGCGCTGATAGGGCACGGGCGCGAGGTATTCGATCTCGTGGTGCGCGACGAGCGTGAGCGTGTCGGTGTCGAGACCCGCGTCGATCACCGCTGTCGATGGGATGTCTTCGACGGCGCTTTCGGCCTGCCAGAACGCGCGAACGCGCGCCTCTTCCAGCAGTTTCAGCATCGACACGTTGTTCACGTGGTTGAAGGCGTCGAGGTCACCCCACCGCAGCGGGATCGGCACGTGCAGTCGCATTAGTCTCTCGTGAGCTTGCGGTAGGCGCTGCGGTGAGGCTTGGCGGCATCGGGGCCGAGGCGCTCGATCTTGTTCTCCTCGTAGGCCTGGAAGTTTCCTTCGTACCAGTACCAGTTGGCCGGGTTCTCGTCGGTGCCTTCGTAGGAGAGGATGTGCGTCGCGATGCGGTCGAGGAACCACCGGTCGTGCGTGATGACCACGGCACAACCGGGGAATTCGAGTAGCGCATTCTCGAGGCTTCCGAGCGTCTCGACGTCCAAGTCGTTGGTCGGTTCGTCGAGGAGCAGCAGGTTGCCGCCCTGCTTGAGCGTCAGCGCGAGGTTGAGGCGGTTGCGCTCACCACCCGAGAGGATGCCGGCGCGCTTCTGCTGATCGGGGCCTTTGAAGCCGAACGTGGACACGTAGGCCCGCGACGGGATCTCGGTGTTGCCGACCTGGATGTAGTCCTGGCCGTCGGAGACGACCTCCCACAGCGTCTTGTTGGGGTCGATGCCGCCGCGCGTCTGGTCGACGTAGCTGATCTTGACGGTCTCGCCGATCTTCAGCTCGCCGCCGTCGAGGGGTTCGAGTCCGACGATGCTCTTGAAGAGGGTCGTCTTGCCGACACCGTTGGGGCCGATGACGCCGACGATGCCGTTACGCGGAAGCGTGAACGACAGACCGTCGATGAGCTTGCGCCCGTCGAAGCCCTTCTCGAGCTTCTTGGCGTCGATGACCTGAGAGCCCAAACGCGGGCCGGCCGGGATGGTGATCTCTTCGAAGTCGAGCTTGCGCGTGCGCTCGGCCTCGGCCGCCATCTCTTCGTAGCGTGCGAGACGCGCCTTGGACTTTGCCTGGCGGCCCTTGGCGTTGCTGCGCACCCACTCGAGTTCTTCGGTGAGTCGCTTGGCGAGCTTCTGGTCTTTCTTGCCCTGCACCTGGAGACGTTCTTGCTTCTTCTCGAGGTAGGTGGAGTAGTTGCCCTCGTAGGGGTAGAGGTGGCCGCGGTCGACTTCGGCGATCCACTCGGCGACGTGGTCGAGGAAGTACCGGTCGTGCGTCACGGCGAGCACGGCGCCGGGGTACTTGGCGAGGTGCTGCTCGAGCCACAGGACGCTTTCGGCGTCGAGGTGGTTCGTCGGTTCGTCGAGGAGCAGCAGGTCGGGCTTCTGCAGCAGGAGCTTGCAGAGCGCGACGCGGCGCTTCTCACCACCGGACAGGTTGGCGATGGAGGCATCGGCCGGCGGGCAGCGGAGGGCGTCCATGGCCTGTTCGAGCTGCGAGTCGAGGTCCCACGCGTCGGCCGCGTCGATCTCTTCCTGCAGACCACCCATTTCGCCGAGCAGCGCGTCGAAGTCGGCGTCGGGCTCGGCCATGGCGAGGGAGATGGCGTTGAAACGGTCGACCTTGTCCTTGATCGGACCGACGCCCTCTTGCACGTTTTCGAGAACGGTCTTCGACTCGTCGAGCTCGGGCTCCTGCATGAGGATGCCGACGCTGTAACCCGGGGTGAGCTTGGCTTCGCCGTTGCTGGGGGTGTCGAGTCCGGCCATGATCTTGAGGATCGTGGATTTTCCGGCACCGTTCGGGCCGACGACGCCGATTTTGGCACCCGGAAGGAATGCCATCGTGACGTCGTCGAGGATGAGTTTGTCGCCTACCGCCTTGCGGGCGCGGACCATGGAGTAAATGTATTCGGCCATATCGTCTACCAGTCTATGGCGCGCGTGTTGCCCACGAGACATTTGCCCGTGCCGAGGGCGGCAGCAACGGTGGAGTGGTAGCCGCCGACGCTCGGGCCGTTCTGCCCGATCAGGCAGTTGTCGCCCATCTTCACCGAGAACTGGATCGAGTCGGCCTTGTTGCCGATGGTTGTCGTATCGTTGGTGACCTCCATGGCCGCCTTGTCGAAACCGGCCGTGACGAGCCCGTCGATGAACGCGCGCCCGTCGGCCTCGGCGTTCGCGGCCAGGGTCTGCGTGTTGACCTGGTTGAAGTAGTCGAGGTTGCCCTCGGCACCCGCATCGGGCTGGTAGGTGAGCGGCGCCGCGGGGGTCTCTGCGCTCGCGGTGGCGGACGGCGTCGGCGTGGCCGTGGGCTCGGCGGGCGCCGTGCACCCCGCCAGGAAGACCGTCAGGGCAAGCGCCCCGGCCGTCAGCAGCGTCGACGAGCTCGACCGCCGCACTCTCTCCGAAACCATCTTCACAGCGCACTACCCTTCGATGACCGTCTGCCCCACCGTCTGCCCCACCGTGTGCCCCACGATGACGTCCAACCGGAGATGTCGTCTGGCGAAAGTCTAGGGCGAGGGGGTTGCCGCAATCCTCCGAAACCGCCGAGGACGCGGCTCACCCGGGGCCCCGTCACACCACCCGGGCCCGGCACAGAAGCGCTCAGGCCGCCGAAGCAGCGGCCACCGCATCCGCCATCTCTTCGGACGGCGGAGCGGTGTGCCATTCGGCCTGCGGGATGCCCAGATCGGGTGTGGGCCGCGCGGCGTCGGGTCGCGGCCCCAGGCTCTTGGTGAAGATCGTGCGGCCCCACAGGAGGTCATGGCCGACCGCCTCGGCATCGACCTCGACGGCGAGTCCTGATTTTTCATTCGCCTGCCACTGCCGCACCTTCAGCCGGCCCGTCACGATGACGCGATCACCTTTCGTGAGGGACTCGGCGAGGTTCTCGGCGAGTTGTCGATAGGCCGACACGGTGTACCAGTTCGTCTCGCCATCGGCCCAGGCGGCCGCCGCCCGGTCATAACGTCTCTGCGTGGAGGCGAGCCGGAAGCTCGCGATGGCGAGCCCCTCGGTGGTGTGGATGAAGCGCGGGATCGTTCCGACGATTCCGGTGGCCGTGATCATGTCGTTCATGGTGTGTCTCCCAGGTGGCGGGCCGGTGAGCGAGGTGCGCTCAGACATCCGATGTGCCCGTGGATCGAGTGTGCAGCGGAGGTGACGGCCAGCGACGGGAGGACGAAGAACTGTGGAGAAAAAGCGAACGCCCGGCTCTGTGGAGAACCGGGCGTTGCCCTGGGAGATGAGGCTCAGGAGACGAGCTCCGCGTGGGTCGAAACCTAGAGGGCGTACTCCTGGAACTTCTTGCGCACCTTCAGAACCTTGGGGCGGGCGACGGCCATGCAATAGCCCTGGCCCGGGTTCTTCGCGAAGAAGTCCTGGTGGTAGTCCTCGGCCGGGTACCACGTGCCGAGCGGCGAGATCTCGGTGACGAGGCCACCATCCCACCAATCGGATGCGCGGTCGCGAGCGGCCTCGAAGACCTGCTTCTGCTCCTCGTCGGTGTAGAACATCGCGGAGCGGTACTGGGTGCCGACGTCGGCGCCCTGACGGTTCAGCTGCGTGGGGTCGTGCAGCGTGAAGAACGCATCGAGGATGACCTCACCCGGGATGACGGTCTCGTCGAACGTGACCGCGACCGCTTCGGCGTGGCCCGTGCGACCCGTGCACACCAGTTCGTAGTTCGGGTTGGCCGTGTCGCCGCCCGTGTAACCGGACTCGACCTCGTGGACACCCTTGAGGTTGCGGTAGACCGCGTCGAGACACCAGAAGCATCCGCCGGCCAAGACATAGGTCTGCATAGAGATCCCCTTTCATCGAGCGCGGCGGGGACCGCGCACCTTTCTCCACAACCTACCGGTGCCTCGATTTGTTCCCTGTCACGGGTTGCGCCGTCGGCCGACTTCTGCACTCAGTAACATGAGCGCATGACCTTCCTCGCTGACGAGAACCGTTACGAATCCATGCACTATGCCCGCGCCGGCCGGAGCGGCCTCATCCTCCCCCGGGTGTCGCTCGGCCTGTGGCACAACTTCGGAGACGAACGCTCCTACGACACCCAGCGCGCGATCGTGCGGCGCGCCTTCGACCTCGGCATCACCCACTTCGACCTGGCCAACAACTACGGCCCGCCTCCCGGTTCGGCCGAGATCAACTTCGGGCGCATCCTGAAGGACGACCTGCTGCCCTACCGCGACGAGATCATCGTGTCGTCGAAGGCCGGTTACGAGATGTGGGCGGGCCCCTACGGCGAATGGGGTTCGCGCAAGACCCTGCTGTCGTCGCTCGACCAGAGCCTCGGCCGCCTCGGGCTCGACTACGTCGACATCTTCTACTCGCACCGCCCCGACCCCGATACCCCGATCGAAGAGACCATGGGCGCGCTCGCGACGGCCGTGCACCAGGGCAAGGCGCTGTACGCCGGCATCTCGAACTACTCCCCCGAGCAGACCGTCAAGGCGGCCGCAGCACTGGCCGAACACAAGGTGCCGCTGCTCATCCACCAGCCGCGGTACTCCATGTTCGACCGTCACATCGAGGATGGCCTCTTCGAGGTGCTCGATCAGGTCGGCGCCGGTTCGATCGTGTTCTCGCCGCTGGCGCAGGGCCTCCTCACCGACCGTTACCTCGACGGCCAGGTTCCCGGCGACTCGCGCGCCGCGACGAGCCGTTTCCTCTCGGCCGAGAAGATCTCGGAGACCTACCTCGAGCGCGCCCGCGCCCTCAACGAGATCGCGTCGGGTCGCGGGCAGACGCTCGCCCAGCTGGCGCTGCGCTGGGTTCTGCGTCAGCCGCAGGTGACGAGCGCCCTCATCGGCGCCAGCTCGGTGAAGCAGCTCGAGCAGAACGTCGCCGCGCTCGACGCGCCCGACCTGACCGCCGACGAGATCGCCGCCATCGAACCCCACGCGGTTCACGGCACGGGGCTCTAGGCGACGAGCACGTTCACCGTTCCGCGCCTGGCGCGGATGTCGCGGCCGGTCCCGTTCTGGGGCCGGCCGCTTCGTCGTCCGAATGTCGGTGGTCGCCCGTAACGTCGGTCCCATCAGCAGATCGATCGACGACGGGAGAACACCATGGCATCCACGCAGACCGCAGGAGCCGGCCGGTCGGCACGCTCCACACAGGCCGGGCGGGCTGCCGCATCCGGCGCTGCTCACGTGACGCGTTCCGCCGTATCGAGCGACGCCTGGGCGCAATCGATCGAGCGGGTGGCACAGGGCCGACGTCCGGCCGTCGTCAGCGGGCTCGACCTGAAACCGGTCAACGCGTCATTGTGGCGCGCGACGGCTCCCGATGGTCACGTCGTCGGCCATATCGAGCAGACGTTCTCGGCCGAGGGCGAGCTGTTCGTGGCCAAGCGCTACGCCCCGCATCGTTCGGCTTTCGTTGCCCTCGGCGAATTCTGGCAGCTGGCCGACGCGGCCGAATGCCTGCGCAATTCGTGAGCGATTTTCGAGACCGCCGTCGGCACCCCTCGGGGCGGCCCAGACCCGCCGTTACGGGGATCGGCGACACGGCGGCGCGCATCCCGGCTCGCGCCCGTTCGAGAAAGTAGTCTGCCGCCATGCAGTGGTGGAATGAATTCGTTGCCTGGCTGACCGCGTCAGAGACCAGGCCTGTCCTTTTCAGCGCGGCGGTCATCGCCGTCGCCATCATCGTCGCGGCGCTTCTCGCGTCCGGCATCACTAAGGCCGCCGTGCGACGCCTCGTCGCCCAGCGGGATCGCGAGATGAAGGCAGCAGCTATCGCAGCGCTCGTCGACGCCTCCACCGAAGCCTCGGTGTGGTACTCGCTGACGCCCGGCGAGCAGGTTCTCGCCGACCGCGCCGTGGGTCAGGCCGACATCCACATTCGCCTCCTTCCCATCAAGGGTGCGCCGCTGGCCGCCAACTGGGCCGCGCACCAGCTCGCCGAAATGAAGCGCAACTCGTCGACCTTCGGCTATGAGCTCGAGCCCGTCGTCACCGAGTTCCGCGACCGTCTCGTCGAATGGCAGAACAAACCCGGCCGCGCCAAGAAGATCTTCGAGGCCGACCTCGAGCGCTGGCGATTCGAGAACACCGAGAACGAGCGTGCGCTCATCTCCGAGCAGGACAAGTGGTCGGCCAAGCGTCACCGCGACGAGCACACCGACGACACCTCCACCACGAAGGCTTCGAAGAAGTCCTCGTCCACGGCCGACGATGATGTGTACCGCGACGACGAGCGTGTCGTCGCCGTACCCGCGGCGGCGGCTTCGACCGCGGCCGGATCAGCGCCGGAATCCGACAACGACTCGGCCAGCACTCGCGCCGCTGGCTCCGCATCCACGTCCCCGGCTGGCGACACGAGCACCGACCGCGAGACGACCGAGTCCTCCGCCACACCAGTGTCGGCTCCGGCTGAAAGCGCAGCCACCGGGACATCCGCATCGGCCGCACCCGCATCCACTACGGCATTGCCCGCAACCCCCGCGGCGACCGACCTGCAGACCCAGAAGCTCATGGACGACGTTGCCGCTCTCGACGCGCAGCTCGCCGCCGTCCGCAAGGACGACGAGCACGACGGCCAGGTCGGCGACGCCGGCCAGCGCACCGCCTAGGCACGAACCCCGCCACACCAGACGCACGAAGAAGGCGCCCTCCCCACTCGGGACGGGCGCCTTCTTCTGTGCGTTGGTCGGTGTGTCTCGTTCGGTGCGACGCTCAGCGCCACCACTCATCGGCCGGCGACACGGGAACCGTGCGCTTGTGCCGCGTCGCCGCATACCGGGCCTCGATGGCCTCGGCCACGGCGGGCTCGACGTCGCGACCCTCGAGGAAATCATCCAGGTCGGCGTAGACCAGCCCTAAGTTGTCCTCATCGGTCTGGCCCGGGTTCTCGTCGAGCAGATCGGCCGTAGGGGCCTTCTCGTACAGGCGGGCCGGCGCGCCCAGATGGCGCAGCACCGCCGCGCCCTGACGCTTCGTGAGACCGCTGAGGGGCAGGATGTCTGCTCCCCCATCGCCGAATTTCGTGAAGAAGCCCGTCACGGCCTCGGCGGCGTGATCCGTGCCGACCACGAGATACCCGTACTGACCGGCGAGGGCGTACTGCGCGATCATCCGAGACCGTGCCTTGACGTTGCCCTTGTTGAAATCGGTGATGTTCTCGCCCGTGGCGTCGCGGAACTCATCTGCAAAACCCTCGACGGCGCGATGAATGTTGAAGACCACCTGGCGGTCGGGCTGGATGAACGACAGCGCGAGCTGGGCATCCTCCTCGTCGGCCTGCACCTGGTACGGCAGGCGAACGGCGATGAACGACGCCTCGGCTCCGGACTCTCGGCGGCGTTCGACAGCGAGCTGGCAGAGACGGCCCGCGAGCGACGAATCCTGGCCGCCGCTGATGCCGAGCACCAGCCCGCCGGCCCCCGTCGTCTCGAGGTAATCGGTCAGGAAACGGACCCGGCGCTCGACCTCCGCGGCCGGATCGATCTCGGAGCGGACATCCAATTCGGCAATGATCTCAGCTTGACGTTCACGCATGCGACCAATCTACTCCGCGACGCGGCGGCCGACGCCTCGAACGAGACTAAGGCTGCCTCACTTCCAGGAGGCGACCAGCTCCGCGATCACGGGCACGGGGTGCGACAGGCGCCACAGCGGCCCGGGGTCGGGCAGCGACGCTCCGAGCAGCGCCGGGGCATCGCGTTCGGCGCCCGCGGCCGTCACGGTCGCCGTGCCGATGCGCTGGCCCTTCGTCGCGATCCGCACCTCCTCGAGCGTCACGACGGGTTTGGCCGTGTCGGTCTTCCACACCATGCGCGGCGCGAGACGTCCGGCCACCACGTCGGCCTCGCGCCCCCAGGCCGAGGTCACGGTGCCGAGGACCGTGCCCGCGGGCAGCGGCGGCGCGATCTGCACGCCGGCCTGCGCCGAGTCCATGAGCGCCCGCACGCTCGCCTCCAGGCTGTCGTAGTCGGGCTGCCCCACGTAGGCGCCGTAGAAGGTGAGGCTCTGACCCTCTTTGGAAACCGTCGCGGCGTAGAGGAAGCTGACGCCCGCGGCATCCGTGTAGCTGCGCGAGAGGCCCGTGACACCGAGGTCGGCAAGGTAGGCGGTGGTGTTGTCCACGCCGCGCCGGGATGCCAGAGCCGTCGACGGGTTAGAGACGATCGCCGAGATGGCCTCGTTATCGTCGGCCAACTGGGCGATGCGCGCGAGATCGGATGCCGTTGCCACCGACTGATCGGACAAACCCGTCGCGTCGGCCAACGTCGTGTTCTGCATACCGTTTTCGCGCAGCCAGGCGTCGGCCTGGGTGACGAACTCCTCGGTGCTGCCGAACGCCCAACGCGCCAACGAATCGGCATGGTTGTTCGACGAGCCGAGCAGCAGCGCCTGCAGCATCTCGAGCTGCGTCCAGTTCTCGCCGAGGAAGACGGGCACCGTGCGCGCGCCGTTCTTCGCGTAGTCGGTGTAGGAATCGAAGTCGGCGCGCCCGATCGGGAGCGTGGCCCCCTGCTCGCCCGCGCCCAGCGGATGCTTGTCGAGCACGACGAGCGCCGTAATGACCTTGACCGTGCCGGCGGCCGGCAACGGGTCGGACGTGCCCGCCGTGGCGATGGGCTCATCGACGCCGGCCAGGGTCACGGCCGAGGAACCGGTTTCGGGAAGTGCGACAGGTGTGCCCGCGACGTCGCTGGTCGCGGCGGCGGCGGGTTCGAACGTGGCGGCCGGCAGCGGGCCGATGAGTGTGGCCGGGCCATAGAGGCCGACGGCCAGGATGACGAGGGTTCCGAGCGGGATTCCGATGATGCGGCCCCACCGCGCACGGGGTCGGTAAGAGGCACTCATGTGGTCAGAGTAACCGGATGACCGGGCGTGGGCGTTTAGCCCCACCCGAGTTCGTGCAACTTCTCGTCGTCGATGCCGTAGAAGTGGGCGATCTCGTGCACCAGGGTGACGTGGATCTGGTCGCGCAGCTCGTCGAGGTCGCGTGAGATGGCGAGGAGGGGTTCGCGGTAGAGGATGATGCGGTCGGGCATTTCGCCGAAGCCGTACTGGCCGCGCTCCGTTAACGCGACGCCGTCGTAGAGGCCGAGGAGGTCGAGCGAGCCGTCTTCGGGGCGGTCCTCGACCACGAAGACGATGTTGTCGAGGCCGTCGACCATGTCGTCGGGAAGTTCGTCGAGTTCGTCGACGACGAGCTGTTCGAAGGGTTCCGCTGCAATGTCGAGGGGTTCGAGCGCTTCTGCGTCTGACTCGGGGACGTCGGCGCCGCTGTCGTCCTGCGCCTGTTCGTCGCCGTCTTCGAAACCGGGGTGCGTCGACATCGGAGCCTCCGGTCACATGCGTGCGGATGGGGATCGATCACCCGGCCGAGACGCGAACGCGACCCGCCGGAACCAGATCGAATCTGGCCGTGAATCCTACTTGGGGTGAGTAACGGGGCTTGAACCCGCGACCTCCTGAACCACAATCAGGCGCTCTACCAACTGAGCTATACCCACCATGCGCGTCTGAATCCCTCTCGGGCTCGAACGCAACTAGAAAAGTGTATTACATATCCAGAGCGAACTTGTCCACACTCGCCTGTGCGGCGATTTTCGCCTCGTCGCTCGAGGGGCCGGGGTCGGCCACGAACACGGCGTGGCGGTAGTAGTCGAGCTCGCGGATCGACTCGAGGATGTCGGCAAGCGCGCGGTGGCCGCCGTTCTTCGAGGGGGCATTGAAGTACACACGCGGGAACCAGCGCTTGGCCAGCTCCTTGATCGACGACACGTCGACGTTGCGGTAGTGCAGGTGCGCGTCGACGCGCGGCATGAACTTGGCGAGGAACGCGCGGTCGGTGCCGATGCTGTTGCCGGCCAGCGGGGCCTTCAGCTGGTCGGGCACATGCTTGAGGATGTACTCGAGCGTTTCGTATTCGGCCTCGGCCAGGCTCACGCCATTCGGGATCTCTTCGAGAAGCCCCGAGGTCTGGTGCATGGTCGTCACGAACTCGCCCATGTTCGCCAGCGCCGAGGCATCTGGCTTGATGACGATGCTGATGCCCTCGTCGACAGGCTTCAAGTCGAAGTCGGTGATGACCACGGCGATCTCTACCAATTCGTCGACGGCGAGGTCGAGGCCGGTCATTTCACAATCGATCCACACGAGGCGGTCTGTAACGCTACCCATGCTTCGATCCTAGTGCGGGCCCCGGACATAGGATTGAGCGCGTGACCGTGACCCTCGCCATCCTGCTTCTCGTCAACGCCGTCTGGAACGCCATCGTGTGGCCCAAGTTCTACAAACGCGTCAGCAAAGATGCACGCGCGCGGGATGCCGCGGGCAAGCCGACGAAGTTCCTGATCGTGCACGCCGTGCTGATCGGCATCTCGCTTCTCATCGCCCTCGTGTCGGCCGTCTTCGGCGTGATCGGCCTCGTTCAGGCCTGAGACCGCCTGGCGGCTGCGATAACCTGGAGGGGCAACCCTTCGCCTCCGTAGCTCAGGGGATAGAGCAGGAGCCTTCTAATCTCTTGGTCGCAGGTTCGAATCCTGCCGGGGGCACGATTTTTGTGCGGCGAGTATCGCCATGCACCTCAGTCGGTGCGGATGACGGCGTCGGCGCGGGCTCGATAGTCGGCTCGCGCCAGATAGTGCCGCCACTGTGCGTCCCACATCTCCCAGTGCTCGTCGAAGGTGCCGGCATCCCGGTCGAGGGCGCGGCGCTTGCGCGTCACGTCGGATGCCTCCACCCACACGAGCACCGTGGCGGGGTCGTCTGCCCAGCCGCTGGCCGCGCCGCACCCCTCGACGATGAGCGGATGTCCCGGCGGAATGTCGCGCCATCCGGCCGACGCGTCGGCTGCCCAATCCCAGAGTGTGTGGCCCGAAGGCTCGCCGTGACGCCAGGGGGCCAACACATCGCGCGCCAGGATGGTGGTTGCCTGCTCGAGTCCGCTCCAGCCCGGGTAGATCTCATCCATGCGAATGAGGATGGCGCCCGTGTCGGAGAGCGAGGCGTGCAACTCGTCCGCGAGCGTCGATTTGCCCGAGCCGCTGGGGCCGTCGATGAGGAGCAGCCGCGCGGCCGGCCCGGGCGGTGTCGACGACGAATGGGTTGTCGATGGCGGCGCAGAAAAGGTCGCGCCGTCCCCGAGGCGAGCAGATCGATCGTCCGGGGCCGCCGTCCAGGCAGCGCCGTCCCCGAGACGAGCAGATGGGAGATCGGGCATTGCCGCCCAGGCGCGCCGCACGAGATCTGCGAGGGAGGCGATGTCGGTCATGAGCCTCCCAGGATGAAGTTCCAGGTGCCCGCCGAGATGCTGACGACGACCGCCGCGGCGGCGATTGCCGTGCCGATCAGGATGAGCACGGCATCCGCTCGGTGGAAGCGTGAGACGCGCGCCCAGGTGCGCGGGATGGTCGAGCCGAAGCCGCGGGCCTCCATGGCCGTGGCCAGCTTCGAACCGCGCCGGATGGCGAGCACGAGAAGCGCGATGCTCTGACCCGCGAACCGGCGCAGGCGGCCGGAGTCGGCGACACCGCGTGCCCGACGCGTGAGAGCCAGGGATCGCCAGTCGTCGACGAAGAGGCCGACCATGCGCAGGCCGGCGAGGGCACCGAGGACGAAACGTGCAGGGAGCTTCACGATCTGGGCGAGGCCGTCGGCCAGATCGGTGGGGTCGATCGTGACGAAGAGGACGACAGCGGGCAGGGCGATGGCCACGATGCGCAGGGCCGTTGCGACGCCGATCGCGATCGAGCCATCCGTGACGTGCAGGATGCCGAACTGCACGTAGGTGGCACCGGACGCCTGCCCGTAGAGCACCATGCTGAGCCCGGCGAGCGGCGCGGCCAGCCAGATGGGCAGGGTGCGGCGCCAGAATTGGCGCCAGCCGAGGCCGGCCCAGCCGAGAAGCGCGAGTTCGAGGAGGAGAGCGACGGTGGCCGAAAGCCAGTCGAGCGTGAGGACGAGGGCGAGGCTCAGCGGGATGGTGGCCGCGAGTTTGGCGACCGGGTTGACGCGGTAGATGACGGGGCCGGGGCGGGTGCGTTCGGCGGGGTGCTGCACGCGTGCCGTGGCGGCTGACGGGATTGTCATGCGATCACTCCCCCGAATCGCTCGTCCGTTCGCAGGACGGCGGACGATGCGCGCACCTCGAGGCGCCGGTCGGCCAGCACACGCACGAAGTCGGCGTCGTGGCTGACGGCCACGATCGAGGTACCGCCGTCGCGGAGTTCGGCGAGCAGGGCCACGAGTTCGCGCCAGGTGCGGGCATCCTGCCCGAAGGTGGGCTCGTCGAGCACGAGCAGGTGGGGCTCGGTGACGAGGGCCGTGGCGACCGAGAGGCGCCGTTTCTCGCCGCCCGAGAGCGTGTAGGGGTTGGCCTCGGCCAGATGCGCGAGCCGCAGGCGCTCGAGCACCTCGTCGACGCGGTCGAGGATGTCGGCGGGCAGCGCCCGGCGTGAACGTCCGCCCGCGACGGCACGCGGACCCACCAGCAGGTCTTCGCGCACGGTCGACTTGAGGATCTGGTGCTCGGGGTCCTGGAAGACCATGCCGATGCGGCTGAGGAGCTCTCGCGATCGCCAGCGGTGGGGTGAGACATCCACACGGTTGTCGCCCCGGAGCAGGTCGCTCGCGGTCACTGAGCCCACCTGGGGGGCAAGCAGGCCCGCGAGAGTGAGGGCGAGGGTCGATTTGCCGGCGCCGTTCGGGCCCTCGATCGCGAGGAGTTCTCGGTTGCGCAACTCGAGCGCGAGATCGGTCTGCACAGGATGCTGGCCGGGGCGCCCGACGGACAGGCCGATTGCCCGCAGCAACACGCCCTCGTCGGCACCAGCACCAGAACCAGCGCCAGCGCCAGAACCCGCACCAGAACCCGCGAAAGTACCAGCACCAGTAGCGGAGCCCGAAGAGATGCCCGAACCCGTTCCCGGCTGGGTACGCCGCACGGGAGCCTCGGGGCGCCACCCGGGCACCCACACGCCCGCGTCGCGTAAACGCTCGGCCGTCGCGGCATCCCCCAACACCCGCTCGATCGAGCCGTCGGCGCTGACGCCACCGTTCGGTTCGAGCACGACGACACGATCGACGACCGAAGCCCAGGTGTCGACCCGGTGTTCGATTACGACGAGCGTCGCGCCCGTGCGCTCGAGCACGCGCGTCACGGCATCCCGCACCTCGGCCACCCCCGCGGGATCGAGATTGGCCGTGGGCTCGTCGAGCAGCAACAGCCCGGGATGCATCGCCAGCACCCCGGCCAGCGCGAGCCGCTGCTTCTGCCCGCCCGACAACTGCGACGTCGGATGATCGAGCGCCACGTCGAGCCCCACCGCATCGAGCGCCCAAGCGACACGTCGCCAGATCTCGTCCCGGTCGACGCCGAGGTTCTCGCAGCCGAACGCCACGTCGTCTCCGACGCGCGCCAGGATCACCTGCGAGTCCGGGTCTTGCAGCACGAGACCCGCACGACCGCGCACGGCGGCGGGCAGCATCCCATCGATCAGAAGTGAACCCCGCGATTCACCCTCATCGGCGGTGTCGCCGAGCACGCCCGCCAAAGCATGGATGAGCGTCGATTTGCCCGCCCCCGACGGGCCGAGCAGCAGCACGCGCTCCCCCGGCTCGATCGACAGGTCGAGCCCATCGACCGCCCACGCGAGCCGACTGGCGTGCCGGAACGCCCAGCCGCGGGCCTCGACCCCGGCCGGGCGGACCGACGCCGTCTTGTCGTCAGACACGTCGAGCGGATGCCCGTCCCGACGCGAAACGGTCGAGCGCGCCCGTGCGAGCGAGCCCCTTGGCCGCGAGCCACGGCAGCACACCGGCGACGATGGCACCGCCCACGATGGCCGAGATCGTGTAGACGGCGATGAAGCCGAACGCCGAGCCCGGGTACCAGAGCACCAGGTCGTTGATGGCCATGGCGAGACCCGCTCCGGCGCCCGCGAGCATGGCGACGGGCAGGTTCCAGACGCGGTAGAAGAACAGGAGGAAGATGATTTCGGCGCCGAGACCCTGCACGATGCCGGCCTCGATGGTGAGGAATCCTCCCCATTGGGTGCCGACGAGGGCCGAGACGGCCGCCGCGACGGTTTCGACGAAGATTGCCGCGCCGGGTTTGCGGATGACGAGGGCGCCGAGAACTCCGGCGGCCACCCACAGCGTGGCGAGCGACGCCTGCAGGCCGGGCAGGAACTGGAACGGGGCGCTGATGGCGCTCCATCCGAGTCCCCAGGCCCAGAAGACGATGCCGGCAGCGACGCCGAGCACGCTGGCCACGACGATGTCGACGACCCGCCAGCGGAACGGGCTGGGTGCGGCCGGAGCCTGCGGTTGTGCGAGTGATTCAGTGCGCGTTGACACGATACGTGCCCCTTCTATTCGGTGAATGAGGGCACGGGTAAGGAGATGGATGCCTCCCTGCGCTGGCATGATCCAGATCAGGTTCGACGGTCGAAGGTTGAGAACCTTCCTCTCAGCCCGGCTCACCGGACTCCCGTGTTGACAAAATTATAGCCCCGCGGCGAGTCGCCGCGGGGCCGGGAAAGTGAGGGCTACTTCTTGAGCGCCTTGATGATGCGCGCGAGGGCCTTACCCGTGACCCAGATGGCCGGAATGCCGACGGCCAGGAGCGAGACGACGTTGGGCTCGAAGCGGATGCCGTCGGCCGCCTTGACGTATGCGCCGATCGGGATCGAGGCACCACCGCCGCCACCGCCGGAACCCGAACCGGCGACGTTCTCGTCGCCGTCTTCGATGTTTTCGCCTTCGCCGGCGCCGAAGCCGTACCAGGTCAGGGCGACGGGAATGAGGGAGCCCCCCTCGAACTCGACAGGCTCACCGTAGACGGTTGAGACGCCGAGCGATTTGAAGGAGTTGGCCAGGTCGAGAGAAAGGTTGCTCATGCCCCAAAGTTACTCTGTGGCGCTTCCCCGTCCAAGGGGTTGCGGTCGGCATCTCGACGCGCTTGGTCAGCCCGCTGGGCGGATGCGGCGGCCGCCCGATCGCGCCCCGTGCGCGTCGTCCCGCTGAGAAGCGCCGCCGAACCGATCGCACCCGTGCCGAACTTCTTGCGCAGCGAGTCGATCATGGTCTCGGCCTCGCGCCACTCTTCATCGGGATCCCACAGCAGGGCTCCGCGGCCACCCTCGGTCAGCTGCTCGGCGCGCACGCCGATGAGGCGGATGGCGCGGCCGTCGGTGTGCAGCGCATCGAACAGGTCGGCGGCCTCTTCATAGAACCGCTTCGACACATTGCTCGGGTCTTCGAGCGTGCGGGACCTCGTGACGGTCGTGAAATCGGAGTAGCGCACCTTGATCGACACCGTGCGCCCCGAGAGACCCGCCGCGCGCAGGCGCTGCCCGACGCGATCGGACAGGCCGAGGATCTCGCGCCTGATGCGCGCCGGCTCGCGGATGTCTTCGTCGAACGTGACCTCGTGGCCGACACTCTTCTCGGTGGACTGCGTGACGATGCGCCGGTCGTCGATGCCGCGTGCGAGCTCGTGCAGCTTGCGCCCCGTTGCCGCCCCAACCGCGCGCTCGAGCACCGACAGCGGTGCCGCGGCAACGTCGCCCACCGTGCGCAGACCCATGCGCAGCAACGATTCTTCGGTGCGCCCGCCCACGCCCCACAGCGCGCGGATGGGAAGCGGATGCAGGAACTGCAGCGTCTCGGCCGGAGGCACGACCAGCAGCCCGTCGGGTTTCGCGGCCGACGACGCGAGCTTGGCGACGAACTTCGACCCCGCGGCCCCGACCGAACATGTGAGCCCTGTTTCTTCGTGCACGCGACGTCGCAGCATGCGGCCGATCTCGGCGGGTGTGCCGAGCAGCCGCCGCGCGCCGGCCACATCGAGGAACGCCTCGTCGATCGAGAGCTTCTCGACGAGCGGCGTCGCCTCTTCGAAGATCGCCATGACGCGCTTCGAGAAGTGACTGTAGCGCGCGTGATGCGGCTCGAGGATGACGGCCTGCGGGCACAGACGGATGGCCTTCGACACGGGCATGGCGGCCGTCACGCCGTAGCGCCGGGCCTCGTAGGTGGCGCTCGTGACGACCGAGCGGCCCGTTGGGTTGCCGATGATGACGGGTTTGCCTCGCAGCTCGGGGTAATCGAGCAATTCGACCGACGCGAAGAAGGCGTCCATATCGATGTGCAGAATGTGCGCGCCCTCGCCCGAGGCGTCGTCGTCGGAGACGCGACGCGAGAGACCATCTTGGCGGGACACACTTCATTGTCTCAGGCGCCACCGACATTCGAAGCGGCTGCTGGAGCCCGGGAATGGCTCGCGCGCCCGGGCGTTACAGTGGTCGGGGACACACCGACCGGGAGGCACCGATGACCGACTACGACTGGCTGGCGCTGCAGCGCACCGCGCACGAAGAATTCACGCGCCGCCTCGAGCAGGTCACCGATTGGGATGCCCCGACGCCCGACACCGACTGGAACGTGCGCCAGCTCGTGCAGCACGTGATCGACGAGCAGCAGTGGGTGTCCGCACTGCTCACCGGCATGACCACGCGGCAGGCACAGGGGTTGCTCAACCCGCTGTCCGATGACCTGAAGGCCGAGTGGCACCGACACTCGGAGCGGGCCGCGAACGCGTGGCAGGAAGCATCCCACGACGCGCCCGTCCACCTCAGCTACGACACCGTGACCGTGCGCGAATACTTGGCCGAGCAGGTGTCGGATGTCGCGATCCATACGTGGGATCTCGCGAAGGCAGTCGGCGCCGACGACAAGCTCGACGACGACCTGGTCGAGGCCGTGTGGAGCGTTTTCGCGCCCCAGAAGGAGACGCTCGAGGCATCCGGATTATTCGCCTCGCCCGTCGCCGTCGACGAAAACGCGCCGCTGCAGTCGCGCCTGCTCGCCCTCACGGGTCGCGACGTGCGCGCGCCGTTCGGCAACTAGGTCACCCTTCACACGAGCGCCTCGACGATCGGTTCGAACCAGGCTTGGAACGCGTCCGCGTCATCCCGCAACGACGAGCTCACGACGATGGTATCCGGCGCCACGACCCAGCCGCCGTACTGCGAGAGCGGCAGCACCGTGAGGTCGACGCGGAACGAGTTCGATTGCCGGCGCAGTTGTAGCTGTCGGCGCTGCACGAGGCGGTAGATCGTCGGGAGCGACGACCCGCGCTGCCGCACCGAACGCTCGTATTCGGCGTGACGGTCGACGGTCCAGCGCATGGCCGCGTCGTAGTGCCGATAGAGCAGCTCTTGCAGCTCGAGGGCCCGGTCGAACACCTCGAAGTGCGGCGGGCGCACGGGCGACATGAACGGGCGCGTCTCGCGCAGGATGATCCCGGCCCACCATCCGCGCCACTGTGCCGCCAGCGCGACCCGGTCGATTCCCTCGAGAGCTTCGTCAGCGAGCGCGGCGGGCGCAGGCACGGGCGCCGGATGCACGGGCGGGATCGTTTCGGCGCACTCCCCCGCCAGGCCGGCCAGATCGCGCAGGGCAAGCGCGAGCAGCACGTCCCAGGGACAGTCCTCTGTGACCTGCCAACGGATCGTACCCTCCACGAGCATGGCGACATCGTAGACCGCGCTTCCCGGCACGCGCGAGGGGGTTGAGCCGGTGTTTAACGGCTCAACCCCCTCGACGTGTCACGGGGCTGAAAGCGCCCGCGGCGGGTGACTATTCTTCGACGGCCGCTGCCCGCTCGAGCACGAGTTCGCGCACGCGCGCGGCGTCGGCCTGGCCCTTCATGGCCTTCATAACTGCGCCGATGACGGCGCCGGCGGCCTGCACCTTGCCGTCTTTGATCTTGGCGAGCACGTCGGGCTGCGACAGCAGCGCCTCGTCGATGGCCGCGATGAGCGCTCCGTCATCGGACACGACCGCGAGGCCCCGCTTGTCGACGACTTCCTGCGGGGTGCCCTCGCCGGCGATGACGCCTTCGAGCACCTGGCGGGCGAGCTTGTCGGTCAGCGTGCCGTCGTCCACCAGACGTGTCAGCGCCGCGACCTGCGCGGGCTCGACAAGCGAGGATGCCTCGACGCCCTGCGCGTTAGCGAGACGCGAGATCTCGCCGGTCCACCACTTGCGGGCGGCCTGCGGGGTTGCGCCGGCCGTGACGGTCTCGGTGATCTCGGTGAGCAGACCGCCGTTGACGACATCCTGGAACTCGAGATCGGTGAAACCCCACTCGCCCTTGAGACGGCGACGACGCGCGGCGGGGGGCTCTGGCAGTGCCGCACGCAGCTCTTCGATCAGCTCGAGAGACGGCTCGACGGGCAGCAGGTCGGGCTCGGGGAAGTAGCGGTAGTCGTCGGCGTCGGACTTCGGACGACCGGCCGAGGTGGCGCCGGTGTCTTCGTGCCAGTGCCGCGTCTCCTGCGTGATGGTGCCGCCGCCCTTGAGGATGGCCGCCTGCCGCTGGATCTCGTAACGCACGGCACGCTCGACCGAACGGAGCGAGTTCACGTTCTTGGTCTCGGTGCGCGTGCCGAGCTTCTCCTGGCCGCGGGGGCGCAGCGACACGTTGGCGTCGCAGCGCAGGTTTCCGCGTTCCATCTTGGCTTCGGAGATGCCGAGCGACACGACGATGTCGCGGATGGTGGCCACATAAGCCTTGGCGATCTCGGGCGCGCGGTGCTCGGCGCCGTAGATGGGCTTGGTGACGATCTCGACGAGGGGCACACCCGCGCGGTTGTAGTCGACCAACGAGTACTCGGCGCCCTGGATGCGGCCCGTCGAACCGCCCACGTGGGTGAGCTTTCCGGCGTCTTCCTCCATGTGCGCGCGCTCGATGGGAACCGTCACGATGGTGCCGTCGGACAACTCGACGTCGACCGAGCCCTCGAAGGCGATGGGCTCGTCGAACTGCGAGATCTGGTAGTTCTTCGCCAGGTCGGGGTAGAAGTAGTTCTTGCGGGCGAACCGGCTCGACGGTGCGATCTCACAGCCGAGCGCGAGGCCCAGGCTGATCGAGTAGCGCACGGCCTGGCCGTTGACGACGGGCAGCGAACCGGGCAGGCCGAGGCACACGGGCGACACGTTGGTGTTGGGCAGCGAGCCGAACTCGTTGGGCGCGTCGGAGAACATCTTGGTCTTGGTCGACAGTTCGACGTGCACCTCGAAACCGAGGACGGGTTCGAACAGTTCGAGTGCTTCGTCGAAGTCGAGCAACCGATCCTTCGCCATTATTTGCCTCCCAGGGCAGGTGCTTCAGAAATGAGGGTGTGGCCGCGCGCGTCGTCGAGGAGCGTCTCGAGCGCCGCGCCGACGCGGTACAGACGGGCGTCTTCGCGGGCCGGGGCCATGAACTGGATGCCGACGGGCAGGCCGTCCTCGGGGGCGAGACCGATGGGCACGCTGATGCCCGGAACGCCCGCGAGGTTGGCGGGAATCGTGGTCAGGTCGTTGAGGTACATGGCCAGCGGGTCGCCGAGCTTCTCGCCCAGCTTGAACGCGGTCGTCGGAGCGGACGGCGTGGCGATCACGTCGACCTGCTCGAAGGCGGCGTTGAAGTCGCGCTGGATGAGCGTGCGCACCTTCTGCGCGCTGCCGTAGTACGCGTCGTAATAACCGGCGCTCAGGGCATACGTGCCGAGGATGATGCGTCGCTTGACCTCGGGACCGAAACCGGCCTCACGCGTGGCCGACATGACCTGCTCGACCGTGCCGCCACCCTCGGGCTGAACCCGCATGCCGAAACGCACCGAGTCGAACTTGGCGAGGTTGCTGGATGCCTCGGCGGGCAGGATCAGGTAGTAAGCCGACACCGCGTACTCGAAGTTCGGGGCCGAGATCTCGACGACCTCTGCGCCCTGCGCCTCGAGCTGCTGCACGGCCTCGTCGAAGCGGCTCTTGACGCCCGCCTGGAAACCGTCGCCCTGGAATTCGCGCACGAGGCCCACCTTGAGGCCGCGCAGCACCTGACCGGTGGCACCCTCGCGGGCGGCCGCGGCCATGGAGGGCCACTCGTCGCGCAGCGAGGTGCTGTCGCGCGGGTCGTGGCCGCCGATGACGTCGTGCAGCAGACCGGCGTCGAGCACCGTGCGCGTGACGGGGCCGACCTGGTCGAGCGAGGAGGCCAGCGCGATGGCGCCGTAACGGCTGACGCCGCCGTAGGTCGGCTTCATGCCGACGGTGCCCGTGACGTGCGCGGGCTGACGGATGGAGCCACCCGTGTCGCTGCCGAGCGCGAGGGGCGCCTCGAAGGCTGCGACGGCCGCGGCCGAACCGCCGCCCGAGCCGCCGGGGATTCGCGTCAAGTCCCACGGGTTCTTGGTGGGGCCGTATGCCGAGTGCTCAGTGGAGGAACCCATGGCGAATTCATCCATGTTGGTCTTGCCGAGGGGCACGAGGCCGGCCTCGCGCGCACGCTTGACGACCGTGGCGTCGTAGGGCGACATGTAGCCCTCGAGGATCTTCGAGCCCGAGGTGGAGGGCATATCGGTGGTGACGAGGACGTCTTTCACGGCCAGGGGCACACCGGCGAGTTCGCCGAGCTGCTCACCGGCGGCGCGGCGCTCGTCGATGCGCTCGGCCTGCTGGATGGCGTGGTCTGAGACGTGCAGGAACGCGTGCACGTCGCCGTCGACCGCTGCGATGCGGTCGAGGTGCGCGCGCGTGGCCTCGACAGCGCTGATCTCGCGCGACGACAGCTTCTCGGCCAGTTCGGCCGCGGTCATACGGATGATGTCGCTCACTGTTCCTCCCCCAGGATCGCCGAGACCTTGAAGCGGTTGTCGGCGTGTTCGGGCGCGTTCTGCAGCGCCTGCTCGATGGTCAACGTCTCGCCCACGACGTCGTCGCGGAACACGTTGGTGAGCGGGATCGGGTGGCTGGTGGCGGGAACGTCGTCGGTGGCGACCTCTTGCACCTTCTGGATGCTGTCGACGATCTGCCCGAGCTCTGTCGTGAGGCTCTGGATTTCGTCGTCGCCGAGGTCGATCCGGGCGAGGTTGGCGAGATGCGCCACCAGCTCCGGCGTGATTTCAGACATAACACTCCATCTGATTGGGGGTGGTGTGCCCTAATTCTATGGCCGACGCGCGTTCTGCCGGGTGCCCTGATCGCGCTCGACACCTAAAGTGGAGGCGTGAACCTCGAAGCGACCAACGAAGACGCGAAACCCTGGCTCAAGAGTTATGCCGAGGGGGTGCCCACCGACATCCCCACACAGAGCGGATGCCTGGTCGACCTCGTCGACGAATCGGCGGCCCAGTACGGCCGCACCGCCGCTCTGGAGTTCTTCGGCCGCACCACGAGCTACGACGAGCTGGTCGAGCAGATCGCGCGTGTAGCCGAGGCCCTGCGCCGGCTGGGCGTGTCGAAGGGCGACACAGTGGCCATCGTGCTGCCGAACTGCCCGCAGCACATCGTGGCGTTCTACGCCGTGTTGCGGCTCGGCGCCATCGTGGTCGAACACAACCCGCTCTACACGGCGCGCGAGTTGCGGCACCAGTTCGAAGACCACGGCGCCAAGACGGCCATCGTGTGGAACAAGGTCGTGCGCACCGTTCAGGAGTTCCCCTCGGATGTCGCGGTCGACACGCTGATCTCGGTCGACGTCACACGCGCCATGCCGGCGCACACGCGAGCGGCCCTCACACTTCCCATCAAGAAGGCGCGCGAATCACGCGCTGCGCTCACCGAGAAGGTGTCGGGAACGGTGCTGTGGGAGAAACTGGTCGCCTCGAGGAAGCTCGACGCGAAGCATCCGCGCCCCGAGACGGGCGATCTCGCGATCATCCAGTACACCTCGGGCACGACGGGAACACCCAAGGGTGCCGCCCTGACGCACGGCAACCTGCTCGCCAATGCGGCGCAGTCGCGCGCGTGGGTGCCCACAATCGAGCGCGGCAATTGCACGGTGTATGCCGTGCTGCCCATGTTCCACGCCTACGGACTCACGCTGTGCCTCACCTTCGCGATGAGCATGGGCGCGCGGTTGGTGCTGTTCCCGAAGTTCGATCCGGACCTGGTGTTGAAGGTGGCGGCCAAGCGACCGCCGACGTTCCTGCCCGCGGTGCCGCCCATCGCCGACCGCCTGCTGCGCGCGGCGACCGAGCAGGGCGTTTCGCTGAAGGGCATCGAGATCGCCATCTCGGGCGCTATGACGTTGCCCGAGACGCTCGTCGAGCCGTGGGAGGCCGCGACCGGCGGGTTCCTCGTCGAGGGTTACGGCCTGAGCGAGTGTTCGCCGGTGTTGATGGCGAACCCGGTGGCCGACAATCGCAAGGCGGGCACGGTCGGTTTGCCGCTTCCCGGTACCGAGGTGCGCGTGGTCGATCAGGATGACCCGCGCGAGGTCCTGCCGATCGGTTCCGAGGGCGAGCTGTTGGTGCGCGGTCCCCAGGTGTTCGGTGGGTACTACCGCAAGCCCGACGAGACGGCGGCTGTTTTCGTCGACGGCTGGTTCCGCACGGGCGACATCGTGTCGCTCGACGAGGACGGTTTCGTGAGCGTCGTCGACCGCATCAAGGAGCTGATCATCACGGGCGGATTCAACGTGGCGCCGACCGAGGTCGAGAACGCGCTGCGCATGCATCCGTCGGTAGCCGATGCGGCCGTCGTGGGCGTGCCGTCGGTGCATTCGGGCGAAGATGTCGTGGCCGCTGTCGTTGCAGCGCCGGGCCAGACGATCGATGCCGAGGCGCTACGCGCGTTTGCGCGCGACCAGCTGACGCCCTACAAGGTTCCGCGCCGCATCGTGGTCGTGGACGAGCTGCCCGTGTCGCTCATCGGCAAAGTTCTGCGCAAGAAGGTGCGCGAGAGCATTATCGCGGGCTAGCTGTCAGCGTTCGTCGCGCCGCCAGACACGCAGGCGCGACAACCCGCTCACGCCCTGATAGGACGCCGCCTTCACCTCACCGCCGTGCGGGGGCGCCCCGAGCTAGTCAGCCGCTGGGTCCGAAGCCTCCGGCGACTCCGCGTCAGAACCCTCGTCCAACGCGGCCGGGCCTTCCTGAAGGAGCAGCGCGAACTGCTCGGCGTCGATGATGCGCACGCCGAGGGCCTCGGCCTTGGCGAGCTTCGACCCGGCGCCCGGGCCCGCGGCGACGAAGTCGGTCTTCTTCGAGACGCTGGATGCGGCCTTGCCGCCCGCCTGCACGATGGCCTCGAGGGCACCCTCTCGCGAGAAACCCTCGAGCGACCCCGTGGCCACGACCGTGACGCCCGAGAGCACTCCCCCGGCCTCGGTGGCGGCCCCGGGCCCCGGGTGCCCGGGCGTCGAGAACTGCACGCCCGCTGCGGCCCAGCGCTCGACGATCTCGACGTGCCAGTCGACCTCGAACCACGCGATGAGCGCGTCGGCGATGATGCCGCCCACGCCGTCGACGGCCGCGAGTTCGTCGCGCGAAGCGGCCCGGATCGCGTCGAGCGACCCGAAGTAGTTGGCCAGGGCGCGCGCCGCGACGGGCCCGACGTGCCGGATGCTGAGGCCCACGAGCATGCGCCACAGCGGCTTGGTCTTGGCGGCCTCGAGGTTGGCGAGCATCTCGTGCGCGGTCTTCGACGGAACCGAGGTCTCGTCGCCGTCGAACACGTCGGCCGACGGGTCATGCGCGCCGTCTCGCTTGACGTTGCGACGGCGGCGGAACGGAGTGTCGCGCTTGGGTTCGCCCTGCTCGGTGAGCTTGGGCATGCCCGTCTCGGAGTCGCGCACGACGACCTCGATGGGGAAGATGTCGGCCATCGTCAGGTCGAACAGCCCGGCCTCGGTGGCGAGCGGCGGCGTCTCGGGCACGGCGGGCTGCGTGAGCGCCGCGGCCGCGACCTCGCCGAGCCCCTCGATGTCGAGCGAGCCGCGGGAAGCGATGTGTTCGACCCGCCCGCGCACCTGAGCCGGGCAGCTGCGCGCGTTGGGGCAGCGCAGGTCGATGTCGCCCTCTTTCGCGGGCTTCAGCGGGGTGCCGCATTCGGGGCATTCGGTGGGCATGACGAACTCGCGCTCGGTGCCGTCGCGCAGCTCGATGACGGGCCCGAGCACCTCGGGGATGACATCGCCCGCCTTGCGCAAGACGACCGTGTCGCCGATGAGCACACCCTTGGCCTTCACGACCTGCTGGTTGTGCAGCGTGGCCTGGCGCACCTCGCTGCCGGCCACCTCGACCTTTTGCATGACGGCGAACGGCGTGGCGCGGCCCGTGCGGCCCACGCTCACGACGATGTCGAGCAGCTTGGTGTTGACCTCTTCGGGCGGGTATTTGTAGGCGATGGCCCAGCGGGGCGCCCGCGAGGTGGCGCCCAATTCTTCGTGCAGGCCCAGGTCGTCGACCTTGATGACGATGCCGTCGATCTGGTGCTCGACCGAGGCGCGCTGCTCGCCGTATTTCTTGACGAACCCGGCGACCTCGTCGATGGTGTCGAAGACCCGGAAGTGGGTGGAGATGGGAAGACCCCACTGCTCGAGCAGACCGTAGACCTCGGATTGCGAGGTGACCTTCGTGTCGCGCTCGAGCTCGCGCACGGGCCAGGCGCCGATGCCGTGCACGAGCATGCGCAGGCTCTTCAGGCGGTTCTGCATGAGAGCGAGCTTCTCGGCGCTCTTGCCCTCTTCTTTCTGGCGCAGCGACCCGGCGGCCGCGTTGCGCGGGTTGGCGAACACTCGCTCGCCGGCCTGGCGCTGGCGCTCGTTGAGCTGGTCGAACAACTCGACCGGGAAGAAGATCTCGCCGCGCACCTCGACGAGGGGCGGATGACCTGAGCCCGCGAGCCTCTCGGGGATCGTGCCCATGGTGAGCACGTTGCCCGTGACGTCTTCGCCCACGACACCATCGCCGCGCGTGGCGGCCGTGACGAGCACACCGTTCTCGTAGCGCAGGTTGATGGCGAGGCCGTCGATCTTCAGCTCGCTGAGGAAGCGCACGCGCTCGGAGCCCGCATCGCGCTCGACCTTGGCGGCCCACTCGGCCAGCTCCTCTTGACTGAAGACGTTGTCGAGGCTGAGCATGCGCTCGGCGTGCTCGACGGGCGCGAACTGTGTCGTCTCTGCACGGCCACCGACGGTCTGCGTGGGGCTGTCGGCCTTCTGCAGCTCGGGGTGCAGCCGCTCGAGCTCGTCGAGACGGCGCACCATGGCGTCGTAGTCGGCGTCGCTGACCGTGGACGCGTTCTTCTCGTAGTACTCGTCGCGCAGCGTGAGGATGCGGTCGGTCAGCTCGGCGACCTCGTCGCGCGCTCGCTCGAGCTCGGCGACCTCGTCATCGGTGCGCTCGTCGACGGGGGCTGAAGAATCGCGGCTCGTGCTCATGGCACCAGTTTAGAGATCACCACCGACAAGCGAACGGGGTTGCGCCCAGCGCCCGAGCCCGGCAGCCCGGCAGCCGGACGGCCGGGCGGCCGGGCACCTCTCGGCTAGACGCCTACCGGCACCGCGCTGACGGTGCGGTCGATCGTGAACTGTCCGAGAACGCGGGTGCCGACGTAAATGACGGCGGTCTGGCCGGGGGCCACACCGTTCAGCGGGATCGCGGGGGTGACGACGAACTCGTCGCCGTTCTCGGTCGACTGGATGCGCGCGACGGCCGGCACGGGGTCGGCGTGTGCGCGAATCTGCACCTCGCAGTCGAACGATTCTTCGGGATGCTGCTGCGGAAGACCTGCCCAGGTGTAACGGCTTCCGGCAATCTCGGCGATGGCCAGCGCCTCCTTGGGGCCGACGACGACCTCGTTGGTCTTCGGGCGGACCTCGAGTACGAAACGGGGACGGCCGTCGGGGGCCGGCACGCCGAGGTTCAAGCCGCGGCGCTGGCCGACCGTGTAAGCGTGCGCGCCCTCGTGGGCGCCCACGGTGTTGCCCTCGCGGTCGATGATGGCGCCGTCGGCAATGCCGACACGCTCGCCCAGCCATCCCTTCGTGTCGCCATCGGGGATGAAGCAGATGTCGTGGCTGTCGGGCTTCGAGGCCACGCTGAAACCGCGCTCGGCGGCCTCGGCGCGCACGAGCGCCTTCGACGGGGTCTCGCCAAGCGGGAACATCGAGTGCGCCAGCTGCTCGGCCGTCAGGACGCCGAGCACATAGGACTGGTCCTTGGCCCAAGCACTCGCGCGGTGCAGCTCGCGGTTGCCCTGGTCGTCCGTGACGATGGTGGCGTAGTGGCCCGTGCACACGGCGTCGAAGCCGAGGTCGATGGCCTTCTCGAGCAGCGCCGCGAACTTGATCTTCTCGTTGCAGCGCATGCACGGGTTGGGCGTGCGCCCGGCCGAGTACTCGGCGATGAAGTCGTCGACCACGTCGAGCTTGAAGCGTTCGGAGAAGTCCCACACGTAATAGGGGATGCCGATGATGTTGGCCGCGCGCTGGGCGTCGGTCGAGTCTTCGATGGTGCAGCAGCCGCGGCTGCCCGTCCGCAGGGTGCCCGGCATGCGACTCAGGGCCAGGTGCACACCGACCACCTCGTGACCGGCGTCGACCGCTCGGGCGGCAGCCACCGCAGAATCGACACCGCCAGACATCGCCGCAAGAATTTTCATCCGATAAGTCTACGCGCGTGTGAGAGCGGATGCGTCGGGGCCGTTGTACCCGCGCCGGGGAGTGTCAGCGCGGGACGACGGCGCGGTCGGCGTGACCGGCCTTGCGCGCCTGCGCGTACGCCGACGGCAGGGCGGCCAGCAGCGCGTCGACGTCGGAGTCGGTGCTGCCGTGACCGAGTGTCATGCGCAGGGCGCCGCGCGAGGCATCCTCGTCGCGGCCCATGGCGCGCAGCACGTGGGAGGGCTCGGGGATGCCCGCCTGACACGCCGACCCGGTCGAGACTGCCACCCCCGCCATGTCGAGGAGGAAGAGAAGCGAATCGCCCTCGCATCCGGGGAAGGAGAAGTGGGCGTTGGTGGCCACGCGGGAGTCGCCCGTCGGACCATTCAGAACGGCGTCGGGGACCGCCGCGCGCACCCCGTCGACGAGCCGGTCGCGCAGCACGGCAAGACGCGGGCCCTCGGCGGCCATGCGCTCGACCGCCGAACGCGCGGCGGCCGCGAATGCCGCAGCGGCCGCGACATCCTGTGTGCCCGATCGCACCTGACGCTGCTGCCCGCCGCCGTGCACGAGCGCCTCGATGGTAGCGCGCCGCGAGAGAACGAGCGCGCCCGCGCCGACCGGTCCACCGATCTTGTGCGCCGACACGCTGAGCGCCACGAGACCCGCGCCGCCGGTGCTTCCGCTCGCGGCGCGCACCCCGGCCAGGTCGATGGGCACGTGACCGTAGGCGGCGACGGCGTCCACATGGAACGGCACGCCGAAGCGGGCGGCGAGCGCCGACATCCGCTCGATGGGCTGGATGCTGCCGACCTCGTTGTTCACCCAGATGCTCGTGAGCAGCGACACGCGGTCGCCGTTGTCGAGGAGTTCGCGTTCGAGGGCGTCGAGCAGCACGAACCCGTCGCCGTCGAGGGGCAGCCAGTGCACCTCGGCCTGCTGCCGGTTGACCAGCCATTCGACGGCGTCGATCGTGGCGTGGTGTTCTCCCCCGGGCGCGAGGATGAGGGGCCGCTCCTCCCCGACGTTGCGCGCCCAGTGCAGCCCCTTGATGGCCGCGTTGATGGCCTCGGTGCCGCCCGACGTGAAGACCACCTCGATGGGGTCGGCGCCCACGCTCGTGGCAACGGTTTCGCGGGATTCTTCGAGCAGACGCTTGGCCTCTTGCCCCGCCGAATGGATCGAGGACGGGTTGCCGAACGTGCCGAGGGCGCGCGTGTAGGCGTCGATCGCCTCCGGCAGCATAGGGGTGGTTGCCGCGTGGTCGAGATAGACCGCCATATCGTGCTCCTCAGACGCATTCAGGTGCTCGTAACATTGCCGTCGAACGCCCTTACTACTCTAGAACTCATGACAACCCCCGACCCGTTCGCGTCCCTCGGTGTGACTTTCGACGGGTCGGGCGGCCGCATCGGCGTCTGGTCCGCGAGCGCCACCCGCATCGAGCTCGTCCTTTTCGATGACACCGACCCCCAGTGGGTGACGGGCCGGGTGCCCCTGACGCGCGGCGAATCGGATGTCTGGACCGCCAGCTCCCCCCTGCTCACCCCCGGCCGCCGCTACGCGCTGCGCGCCGACGGCCCCACCGGCCCGCGGCACCGCTTCGACCCCGACGCCCTGCTGCTCGACCCGTACGGCCGCGGCCTGCAACGTGTGGCCCAGGGCGAATGGCGCTCGACGGCCGTCGACGAGTCCTTCGACTGGGGCGGGGTGCAGAAACCGGCCGTGCCGCTCGATCGCACGGTGATCTACGAGGCCCACGTGAAGGGGCTGACGAAGCTCAACCCGGCGCTGCCCGAGAATCTGCGGGGCAGCTACGCGGGACTCGCGCATCCGTCGACCATCGAGCACCTGACAAGCCTCGGGGTGACGAGCGTGCAGCTGCTGCCCGTGCACGCCTTCGTGTCGGAGCAGCGGCTTCTCAAGCAGGGCATGACCAACTATTGGGGCTACAACACGCTGTCGTTCTTCAGCCCGCACGCGCCCTATGCGTCGCGCACCGCTCAGGCTGGTGGGCCCGCCGCTGTGCTACGCGAGTTCAAGGGCATGGTGCGGCTGCTGCACGAGGCCGGGCTCGAGGTGCTGCTCGACGTGGTCTACAACCACACGGCAGAGGAAGGGCCGGATGGTCCGCGGCTCAGTCTGCGCGGTCTCGACGACTCGAGCTACTACCGTCAGGACGACCGCGGCCGCTACATCGATGTGACGGGCTGCGGCAACACGCTGGACACCAACTCGCCGGGCGGTCAGCGGCTCGTGCTCGATTCGCTGCGCTACTGGGCGAACGAGGTGCAGATCGACGGGTTCCGCTTCGACCTGGCGGCCGCGCTCGGGCGTAACGCGGGACACGAGTACGACCCCGAGCATCCGCTTCTCACCGCGATCGTCGACGACCCGTCGCTCGCGGGTGTGAAGATGATCGCCGAGCCGTGGGATGTGGGCATGGGCGGCTGGCAGACCGGCCACTTCCCCGACGGCTGGCACGAGTGGAACGACCGCTACCGCGACCGCGCGCGCAACTTCTGGTTGAGCGATGTGGACTATTCGCGGCGCGCGAGCGATCCGCCCGTCGGCATCGGCGGTTTCGCCACGCGGCTCGCGGGCTCGTCGAACACGTTCAGTGCCTCCCGCGGGCCGCTCGCATCGGTTAACTTCGTCACGGCGCACGACGGTTTCACGCTGGCCGATCTGGTGTCCTATGACGTGAAGCACAACGTGGGCAACGGCGAATCGAATCGCGACGGCAGCGACAACAACCGCTCGTTCAACCACGGCGCCGAGGGCGAGACCGACGACCCCGGCATCCTGGCCACGCGTCGCAAGGCCATGCGCAACCTGCTCGGCACGCTTCTGCTGTCGGCGGGCGTGCCCATGATCACGGCGGGTGACGAGATCGCGCGCAGTCAGCGCGGCAACAACAACGCCTACTGCCACGACAGCGAGCTCACCTGGTTGTCCTACGGGCCGACCCCTCACGAGCAGGCGTTGCGTCGGCACGTCGAGACGCTGACGCGCGTGCGCACCGAGAACCCCGCGCTTCGTCCCCAGCGATTCGGAAAGAGCGGCGTGCGCGTGCCGAGCGCGAGCGAGATGGACTGGTACGACGCTTCAGGCTCGACCATGAGCGACGAGGACTGGACGTCGCCCCGCCATCGCACGCTGCAATACGTGGCCGCGTCGACACCCGAAACCGAGGAGTTCAACCGCATCCTGCTCATCGTGCACGGCGTCGAAACCGACGTGAGCGTCACGCTGCCCCAGCACGATGGCGTGGTGCGCTACCGCTCGCTGTGGTCGAGCGCCGAGGACGAGGTTGCGGGTGCCGACGGTGCCGTGTTCGCGCCGGGCGATGTGGTCGACGTATGCGCGACGTCGATGTGGTTGTTCCGGGCCGAGAGCGACTAGGCGCGGCGAGCGCTGACGACCGTGGCGTCGCCCTCAGCCGAGCGGATGGTCTCTGCCGCCAGGCCGGCCGCACGCATGATCTGCGCCGACGGCCCGGCCTGCGCCTCGCTGGTCTCGACGAAGAGCGTTCCTCCCGGCGCGAGCCAGGCGAGGGCGTCGTCCGCGACGCGGCGCTGGATGTCGAGCCCGTCGTCGCCGCCGTCGAGTGTGCCGAGCGGCTCATACAGTCGCGCCTCGGGCGGCAGCAGCGCGATGTCGGCCGTCGGCACATAAGGCGTGTTGCAGACGAGCGTGCGGATGCGACCCCGCAGGTTGTCCGGGAGTGTGGAGTAGAGATCGCCCTCGAAGACGTGGCCGCCCACCGGTTCGAGGTTCACGCGCGCCCAGGAGACGGCGCGGGGGTCGATATCGGCGGCGGTCAGTTCGATGCCGGGCACCCGCCCGGCGAGGGCCAGCCCGATCGCCCCCGATCCGCAGCAGAGGTCCACGACGGTGTCTCCCGCCCGGGTGACCGATGCGGCCGCTTCGACAAGCAACTCGGTGCGGTGGCGCGGCACGAAGACGCCGTCCCCCACACGCACGCGGATGCCGTCGAACAGGGCCCAGCCGAGGACGTACTCGAGCGGCACGCCCGAGACGCGTTGCGCCACCATCCGCTCGAGGGCTAGTCGGTTTGCGAGGGTCTCCGGTGCCTCAGAACCGAGCATTTCTGCCAGGAGCAGGGCGGCCTCCTCCTCGGCGAACACGCATCCGGCCGCACGCAGACGGCGCGCGACATCCGCTTCGATGTCGTGGATGTCTCGGTTGCCGGGCTGGGTCACTGCCACCCGATGCGGTTGCCATACCCGTCGACGAATCTGAGCTGCGGGAACTCGTGCGACAAGCGCACCAGGAATTCTTGCCCCTCGGCCGTAGACACGGGCCACGCCCAGTTCTGCACGCCGCCCGAGCGTTTGAGCGCCTCGACGAACATGTCGCGTTCGGCCCCGGCGCCCTCATGGCGTTTGGGCACCAGGACCCGAGTTATCCGCGCGTAGTCGTGCAGCACGATGAACTGGAAGCTCGACCCCGTCTTGTCGTCGCGCACGATGAATTCACGCGAACCCGGGATGTCGGGCGGAATCTCGACCGTATCGAAACGTCTGTTCGCCCCGGCCGCGGTCGATTGGCGGTATGACCGCGCGAAGAAGAACAGCACGACCGCGATCATCGACATGACGACCAGGCCGCCGACGATGCGGCCGCCCGGGAATGCGTCGAGGTCGAACATCGGGTCAGTCCTCCGCGCGCTCGGTGTCTTCGCCGTCGCTTTGGGCGACGTCGCCGACGGCACGACCGTCCTCGCCGGCGCGGTTCATGTGGGTGTCGTGGTCGTCGTCACCGTGCCCGGGCGCCGTCGGCAGCGACGTCTCGCCGAGCAACGACGGAACGCGCCCGAGCGCCTCGGCCGTCGCGACGCCGTGGCTGTCGTCGGGGTGAGCGATGAGCCCGAGCTCGGCGGGTGCCGCGAGGAGCGGATGCCGGGGCAAGACCCGCACGGTGTAGCCGAACCCGCCCGAGTGCACGAGCCGGACCTCACCCTCGAAGATCGTCTCGTGCGATCCATCCGCCGGCGCGTCCGCGTCGGTGCCCGCGTTCGCGCCGCCGGCGGGTCGCAGCTCGGCGATGCGCGTCGAGGTCAGTTCTCCGTCGAACGAGGCGGCGCCGTAGACGACCTGCACGCTCAGTTCATCCGGCGACAGACCCGCCGTGAGGATGCGGGCGCGCAGGCGCAGGACGTCGTCCACCTGCGGCACGTGCTCGAGTCCCCCCGATTCGACGTGGGCGACCGCGACGCCCGGCCAGGCGCCGCGCACGCGCTGCTTCCAGGCGGCCAACTCGCGGGCCGGGCGGGAGTTCTCGGGCGCGAGGGTAGCTCGCGAACGCGCGGCGGGAACGTAGAGGTTCTCGACGTACTCCCGCACCATGCGCTCGGCGCTGAGCTCGGGCGACAGGTGGGCGAGCGAATGCCGCACGCGCGACATCCAGGCCCTCGGCACACCGTCGTCGCCGCGGTCGTAGAACTCGGGCACCACGCGCGTCTCGAGCAGCTCGTAGAGCGCGTTGGCCTCGAACAGGTCCCGCTCCTCGCTGGCCCCCTCGCCCGGAGCCGTGGGAATCGCCCAGCCGTTGACGCCGTCGAAGTACTCGTTCCACCAGCCGTCGAGGATGGACAGGTTGAGCGAACCATTCATGGCCGCCTTCATGCCCGAGGTGCCGCAGGCCTCGAGCGGGCGGAGCGGGTTGTTCAGCCACACATCCGTGCCCGGGTAGAGCACCTGGGCCATGCGGATGTCGTAGTTGGTGAGGAACACGATGCGTCCGCGCACGGCCGGCTGCTGCGCGAACTCGACGAGCTTCTGAATGAGACGCTTGCCGTCTTCGTCGTGCGGATGCGATTTGCCGGCGACGACGATCTGGACCGGCCGGTCGGGGTCGGTCAGGATGCGCGTCAGGCGCTCCTGATCGTGCAACATGAGCGTCAGTCGCTTGTAGGTGGGCACGCGGCGCGCGAAGCCGATGGTCAAGACGTCGGGGTCGAGCACGCGGTCGATCCAGTCCGGCGTGATGCCGCCGCGATTCTGCTCCAGCCACAGGGCGCGTTCACGCTCGCGGGCATCCGATACGAGCGCCTGTTTCATCTTGCGGCGCACGCGCCACAGGTCCTCGTCGGAGAGGGCCTCGGACTGCCAGTCGACGCTCGTCGTGTCGGTCGTGCCGAAACGCTCCTCGGCGAGCCGCACGAGCCGCGAATCCGTCCAGGTCGCGGCGTGCACGCCGTTCGTGATCGACCCGATGGGCACGTCGGCCTGCTCGAAACCGGGCCACAGCTTTTGGAACATGCCGCGCGACACATCGCCGTGCAGCTCGGACACGCCGTTGGCGCGCTGGGCCAGCCGCAAACCCATGAACGCCATGTTGAACGCGGATGCGTCGCCTCCCGCACCGGCGTCACCCCCGTCTGTCGGCTCGGCCCCTAGCGTGAGCGCATCGCCCGGGTCGACGCCCGGAAGCAGGTCGCCGCCGTCGAGATAGCGCGCGACGAGCCCGCGGTCGAAGCGGTCGATGCCCGCGGGAACCGGGGTGTGCGTCGTGAAGACCGTGCCGGCCCGCACGACCTCGAGCGCCTCGGCGAAAGAGAGGCCCTGGCCGATGAGCGACGAGATGCGTTCGAGGCCGAGGAACCCCGCGTGACCCTCGTTGGTGTGGAAGACCGTCGGGAACGCGACATCCGACAGATCGCACCAGTATTCGACCGCTCGAACTCCCCCGATGCCGAGAAGAAGTTCCTGGCGCAGCCGGTGCTCGGTGTCGCCGCCATACAGGCGATCGGTGACGGCACGGTATTCGACCGTGTTCTCAGGGATATCGGTGTCGAGCAAGAGGAGCGGCACGCGCCCCACCTCGGCGCGCCACACGCGGGCCGACAAAGCCCCGCCGTCGGGCATCGCCAGGGTGACGACCACCGGGGTGGCATCGGCGTTTCGCAGCAACTGGATGGGCAGGCCATCCGCATCGAGAACCGGGTAGCTCTCCTTCTGCCAGCCGTCGGCCGACAGCGACTGCGCGAAATAACCGGCCCGATAGAACAGGCCGACGGCTACGAGGGGCACGCCGAGGTCTGAGGCAGCCTTCAGGTGGTCACCCGCCAGAATGCCGAGGCCACCCGAATACTGTGGCAACGACGCCGCGATGCCGAATTCCGGTGAAAAATATGCGATGGATGTCGGCGCGTCGTCACCGAGCGACTGATACCAGCGCGGCTCCCGCAGGTAGACCTCGAGGTCGGAGCGCAGCCCGTTAGCCCACTCGACGAAGCCGCGATCATCGGCCAATTGGCGCAAACGGTCGGCCCCGATGGCGCCCAGCAGTGCCACCGGATCGTGCCCCGTGGACTCCCACAACTCGGCGCTCATCTCGCGGAACAGGCGCTTCGTCGGCTCGTGCCAACTCCACCGCAGGTTCGAGGCGAGCACGCCGAGCGCGTCGAGAGCGGGAGGGAGCACGGGCCGCACGGTAAATCGTCTGATCGCCTTCACCCGCTCAGCATAAACCGGTGGTGTGAACTCCCTCTTAGATGCTGTGCCCGGACGATACAACCCCTCACAGAGCCAGCCCGACTCCGGTACGGTCGGACAAGGACCAACGGTAAGGGGAGCGGCTCTCGTGGCAGCAGAAAAAGGCAACCGACGTCGGACACCGGCGAAGACCACCAAGAAGGCTTCGTCGCCCCAAGCGGCCGCGGCCGACGGGATCGTGACAAACCCGGGGGCAGTGAGCCCCGGCGCAGTGAACGCTGGCGCAGTGAACCCCGGTGCAGTGAACGCTGGCACAGCGAACGCTGGCTCAGTGAAACCGGGCGCGGCGGATGCCGTCGAAACCCCGATCGTGGAGCCGTCGCCGCCGACGCCGCCCGCGACGGCCGCCTCACACACGCCCGACGCGCCGAGCCTCGAGGACACAACGGCTCCCGCCGCCGTCACCGACGCCGGCACCCCGGCCGCAGCCGCAGCGCCGACCCAGCCCGGCACCGACGACGTTCCGGCCGAGGCTTCGGGTGGCGACCTGCCGACGAGCGGTTCGACCGCCGGCGCCTCGGCGACAGCCGGTGCGGCCGCGCTCGACCTCTCGCTGGGCGCCGACAAGACCGCCGACACCCCGGCGACCGATGCGGCCCGTCAGGCCGGCAGCGACTTCCGCCCCGTCATCGGGCGCATCCCCGTGCTCGACATCACCCCCGCGCTGCCCGACCACCTGTGGCCGGCCAAGGCCGTCGTCGGCGAGGTCGTCGAATTCGGCGCCACCGCCTTCCGCGAGGGCCACGACCTCATCGGCACGCAGCTGCTCCTCACCGATCCGTCGGGCACCACGACGGCTCACCGCCTGTCTCCCGGAGCCCCCGGGCTCGACCGCTGGGAAGGCCTCGTCCGCGTGGATGTCGAGGGCGACTACACCTTCCGCGTGCGCGCCTTCGCCGACGACTGGGCCACGTGGCAGCACGCCGCCGAGATCAAGGTGCCCGCCGGCATCGATGTCGAGCTCATGTTCCAGATCGGCGCCGGACTCGCGGCCCTCGCGGCCGACCAGCCCGAACGCTCAGAGGATGCGCGAGCGCGCCTGTCCGCGGCCGCCCGCACGCTGCTCGACGACGAACGCTCGATCGACGAGCGCGCCGCCGTCATCAGTGACGAGACCGTGTCGGCCCTTCTCGCCGACATCCCGCTCGCCTCGCTCGAAAGCTTCTCCGACGAGCGCACGCTGCGCGTCGAGCGCCGCCGTGCCGGCGTCGGCTCCTGGTACGAGTTCTTCCCGCGCTCCGAGGGCGCCATCAAGAACGCCGACGGCTCCTGGCAGTCCGGCACGTTCCGCACCGCGGCCCGACGCCTCGAAGGTGTGGCGGCCATGGGATTCGACGTGCTCTACCTGCCGCCCATCCATCCCATCGGCCATGCCTTCCGCAAGGGGCCGAACAACACCATGAACCCGGGGCCGCACGACCCCGGATCGCCGTGGGCCATCGGCTCGGCCGAGGGCGGACACGACGCCATCCACCCCGACCTCGGCACCGTCGAAGACTTCCAGTTCTTCGTCGCCGAGGCGCAGAAGCACGGCATCGAGGTCGCCCTCGACTTCGCGCTGCAGGCATCGCCCGACCACCCGTGGGTGACCGAGCATCCCGAATGGTTCACCACTCTGCCCGACGGCACCATTGCCTACGCCGAGAACCCGCCGAAGAAGTATCAGGACATCTACCCGATCAACTTCGACAACGACCCCGAGGGCATCCGCCAGGAGGCGCTGCGCGTGCTGCGGCACTGGATCGACCTGGGTGTGCACATCTTCCGCGTCGACAACCCGCACACCAAACCGCTCGACTTCTGGGAGTGGATCATGCACGAGGTGCGCCAGACGCACCCCGACGTCGTGTTCCTCGCCGAGGCGTTCACGCGCCCCGCCATGCTGCAGGGGCTCGCCAAGGTGGGCTTCCAGCAGAGCTACAGCTACTTCACGTGGCGCAACACGAAGGAGGAGCTCGAGGAGTTCTTCCAGAGCATCTCGCACGAGACGAGCGACTTCCTGCGCCCGAACCTCTTCGTCAACACGCCCGATATCCTCACCGAGTACCTGCAATTCGGTGGGCCGAGCGCCTACACGATCCGTGCAGCCCTCGCCGCGACGGCCGCACCCGTCTGGGGCGTCTACTCCGGTTTCGAGCTGTTCGAGAACGTGGCCCGCCCGGGCGCCGAAGAGAACATCGACAACGAGAAGTACGAATACAAGCCGCGCGACTTCGCGGCCGCCGAACAGGCCGGCGCATCGCTCGGGCTCTTCCTCGGGCTGCTCAACAAGATCCGCCGCGAGCACCCCGCCCTGCAGCAGCTGCGCAACCTGACGTTGCACGCGAGCGATGACGACAGCATCCTCGTCTACAGCAAGTTCCTCGACGGCGCTTTCACCGAAAGCGGCACGAGCGACCGCATCCTCGTCGTCGCCAACGTCGACCCGCACTCGGTCCGCGAGACCACGGTGCACCTCGACACGACGGCATTCGGCATTCCGCAGGGCGCGGCCTACGAGGTCACCGATCTGGTGACCGGCGAGACCTACACGTGGGGGGACCACAACTACGTGCGACTGGATGCGTTCTCGCACCCGGTGCACATCTTCGAGGCGAAGGAGATCCGCCCATGACCCCTCCCCGTTTCCCCTGGTCCAAGAAGTCGGCCGACGAGCCCGACGAGACCGCATCGACACCCGCACCGAAGGCTGAGGAACCTGTGACCGAACAGAACGAGAAGCCCGACGCATCCACGCCCGTCTCCGAGGCACCCGGCGTGGAGCACGCGCACCACGCGGAGCCCTTCGGCGAATACGCCGGCCAGGACCGTGACCCCGAGACGATCTCGCCGGAAGCCGAGGCGCACGCCGACGAGGTCGAGGAAGAACTTCCGGCCCAGGTCAGCCAGTTCGACGGCGACACGGCGGATGTCGTGATCGACGTTCCCGGCACCGAGACCGAGGCCGCGACCGGCGACAGCGCCGCCGCCCCCGAGGTCGTCCCGGCGACGGGCACCGCGACCGACACGGAGACCGCCGCGGCCACGGACGCATCGTCTACCGATGGAGACGTATCCGCCGAGGGCGCCTCCTCCCCCGGCTCGCCCGACGACGCAGCGGCGGCATCGGCTCCCGCCCATGACTCTTCCGACGTTCAGCCCGCCGAGGCGACCCCTGCCGACCCGACGGTAGACGAGTGGATCCTCGAAGCCGTCGCCGAGGGCCGCTACTACTCCCCCCACAGCGTTCTCGGCATCCACCCGCTGGGCGGCGGCCGCACGGTCATCCGCGCCCGACGCCCCCTGGCCGAATCGGTCACCGCGCACCTCGCGCCGGGCGGCACCGTCGCGCTCGAGCACGCCCACGCCGGCATCTGGCAGGGCGTCTTCGACGGCGACCCCGTCGACTACACCGTCGAGGCCACCTACGAAGACGGTCCCCCGTGGATCGCCGACGACCCTTACCGTTTCGCCCCGACCATCGGCGAACTCGACCTGCACCTCATCGGTGAGGGCCGCCACGAAGAACTCTGGACCGCCCTCGGCGCCCACGTGCGGACGCACGGCGGCATCTCGGGCGTCAGCTTCTCGGTGTGGGCTCCCCATGCCCAGGCCGCGCGCGTCGTCGGCGACTTCAACGGCTGGGATGGCACGGGCCACGCGCTTCGCAACATGGGTTCGACGGGCGTGTGGGAAATCTTCGTGCCCGGCCTCGAAGCCGACGCGCTCTACAAGTTCGACCTCCTCGGCCAGGACAACGTTTGGCACCGCAAGGCCGACCCTATGGCGCGTTTCTCCGAACAGTCCCCCGGCACCGCCTCCATCGTCGCGCCGCCGTCGACGCACGAATGGCAGGATGCCGCGTGGCTCGAGCAGCGCGCCACCACCGAGGTTCACCGCCGCCCCATGAGCGTCTACGAGATGCACGTGGGTTCGTGGCGTCCGGGTCTCGGCTACCGCGAACTCGCCGAACCGCTCATCGATTACGTGCTCGCCCTCGGCTACACCCACGTCGAATTCATGCCGCTGGCCGAGCATCCGTTCGGCGGCTCATGGGGCTACCAGGTGACGGGTTATTACGCCCCCACCAGCCGTTTCGGCAACGCCGACGACCTGCGCTACCTCATCGACCGACTGCACGGCGCCGGCATCGGCGTGCTGCTCGACTGGGTTCCCGGCCACTTCCCCAAGGATGCCTGGGCGCTGGCGAACTTCGACGGCCAACCACTCTACGAGCACCCGGACCCTCGCCGCGGCGAACAAAAGGACTGGGGCACGCTCGTCTTCGACTTCGGCCAGCGCCAGGTCAAGAACTTCCTCGTCGCCAACGCGCTCTACTGGCTTGAGGAGTTCCACGTCGACGGCCTGCGCGTCGACGCCGTCGCCTCCATGCTCTACCTCGACTATTCGCGCAACGAGGGCGAGTGGCTGCCGAACCAGTACGGCGGCCGCGAACACCTCGAGGCGATCTCGTTCCTCCAGGAGGCGAACGCTACGGCCTACAAGCGCAACCCCGGCGTCGTCGTGATCGCCGAGGAGTCGACCAGCTGGCCCGGCGTCACCAAGGCCACGAGCGAAGGCGGCCTCGGCTTCGGCTACAAGTGGAACATGGGATGGATGCACGACTCGTTGCAGTACGTCCAGGAGGACCCGCTCTACCGCTCCTACCACCACAACGAGCTCACGTTCTCGCTCGTCTACGCGTTCAGTGAGAACTTCCTCCTGCCGATCAGCCACGACGAGGTCGTGCACGGCAAGGGTTCGCTCTTCAGCAAGATGCCCGGTGACCACTGGCAGAAGCTCGCGAACATGCGCGCCTACCTGGCCTTCATGTGGGCACACCCCGGCAAGCAGTTGCTCTTCATGGGCCAGGAGTTCGGGCAGCAGTCCGAATGGTCAGAGGGCCGCGGGCTCGACTGGTGGACCCTCGACCAGCCCAGCCACCAGGGCCTCTTCGACCTCGTGTCACAGCTCAACAAGGCCTACGTCGCCAACCCGGCCCTCTGGGAGCTGGACGCGTCGCACCAGGGCTTCGAGTGGCTCGACGGCGGCGATGCCGAACGCTCGGTGATCTCCTTCATCCGCTGGGCCGAGGATGGCAGCGCCATCGCCGTCTTCGTCAACTTCTCGGGTTCGCCTCACCACGACTACCGCACGGGCCTGCCCTTCGCGGGCGAGTGGGACGAGATCCTCAACACGGATGCCGCGGCGTTCGGCGGCTCGGGCGTTGGCAACATGGGCACCGTGACGGCGACGAACGACCCGTGGGCCGGCCGCAGCGCGTCGGCATCGATGTCTCTGCCGCCCCTTGGCGCGGTCTGGCTCAAGTACCGCGGATAGCGAGACCCATCAGACACGGAAACGGCCGGGAGAGGATGTGAATCCTTCTCCCGGCCGTTTCTCTTGCGTCAGTCCAGACCGTCTCGTCCGCGTTCGTTGCGAGCGTCTCGAACAGCGGAGCGTCTAGAACAGCAGGTTGGTGAGGCGTCCTCGCGCGATGGCGACGCGAGGGTCGTCGAGCCCGACGACCTCGAACAACTGCAGCAAACGCGCCCGCACGGTGTTCTTGCCATCGGCGTCCTGCTCGGGGAAGAGCGTGAGCAGGCGGTCGAAAGCATCCTCGACATGCCCGCCTGAGAGGTCGAGATCGGCGACGTCGAGCTGAGCGCCGAGGTCGTCGGGCTTCTGCGCGGCGGCCGAGCGGATCTCGTCGAGCGTCTTGCCGTTCAGGCGGTGCAGCAGGCTCACCTGCGCGAGCCCGGCGTGCGCCATCTTGTCGGTGGGGTTCTGCGCGATGGCCTTCTCGTAGGCGCGGATGGCGGCCGGGTAGTCGCCCTGATCGATCGCGTCGTACGCCTCCTGGTGCAGCGGCGGCAGCGGCGGTTCCTCGGGGGCGGCGGCTGCGGCATCCGTGTCACCGGCGGCCCCACCCACGACCGTGACCGAACCCGAGACACCGCTCTGCGCGGCGGCCTCGAGAACCTGCTCGAACACCTGGCGAACCTGCGCTTCGGGAATGGCGCCCTGGAACAGCTGCAACGGGCGCCCGCCGATGACGGCCGCGACCGTCGGGATTGACTGCGCCTGGAACGCCTGCGTCAGCTGCGGGTTCTGGTCCACATCGACCTTGACGAGCACGAACCGGCCGCCGAATTCGGCGACGAGCTTGTCGAGAATGGGCGACAGCTGCTTGCACGGCTGGCACCACTCGGCCCACAGGTCGACGATGACGGGCACCTGCGACGAGAGGTCGAGGAACTGGGTGAAGTTCTGATCGGTTCCGTCGAAGACGAGGCCGGGCAGCTCGACAGCTGCGCCGGCAGCGCCCGCGCCTCCGGGCTGGCCGGCTGCTGCCTGCACTGCAGCGCTCGTGGGCGCCCCGGCAGCTGCCCCGGCAGCCCCAGCACCATTCGTCGCGCCCGTGGGCTGTGCGGCCGCCTGAGCGTTGGCCCGGTTGACGAGCCCCGACAGGTCGACGGCTCCGCGCAGCGCGGCGGGGTTCACATCGAGATTGGCCATGTCTTACAGATCCTCCAGTGATGACAAACGGTAAACGGCGGTGAGATGCCTACGGCAGTTCGGTGGCGCTCACGAGCCCCTGGCTGAAGCCGAGCAGACGAATCTTCTCGGTGCTGCCGGTCGGCGGCACGTAGAACAGCAACTGGTCGCCGTAGGTGCTCGTGACACCCTTCTTCGTCTCGGTGAGACCGCTGAGGGCCGCGACGGCTCCGGATGTCTTCACGCTCGCGCCCTCTTCGACCGGCTTCACGGTCTCGGAGTCGGTCACGTTGACCGCGATGATGGCGCCCGAGTCGTTCGTCGCGAGGGCCAGAGCCGGGCCCGAGCCTGCCTTGGTGGCGAATTCGATCGACGCCGTATCGGGCAGGTCGGCCTTCTTCTTCTCGCGGTCTTCGGACACCTGTGTGCGCAGCGTGTCGCCCTCGGCCGCAAACTGGGCGGCGTACTGCGAGCTATCCCCGTTGGCGAGCACGTCGGCGTAGGCTTCGGCGATCTTGTCGGGCGCGATCAGCAGGAAGCTCGAGTCCGGCGGAATCTGCGAGGCGCCGATGGTGGCGGGCGCGACATCCGGAATCTGAGCCTGGGGCTCGAGCCGCACCGAGTAGTCGATGAGGTAGTTGGCGCGCGGCGTCTCCTGCGTCAGGACGAGCAGCGTCGGGGCGACGCTCGTGTCCTCGGCATCCTGAATGACCGTCATCACGGTGCGCGGCCAGGTGTCGGATGCCTGGGGCAGCGTCAGCGTGATGGGCGACGCGGGAATCGCGGGGGTCGCCTGAGCATCGGCATTCTTCGAACGGATCTGGTAGTTCGCCTTGCGCTCGTCGAGCGCGGGGCCCGTCAGGCGCGTCGCTGCAACGTCGGCGCTCTTCTGCTCGTCGGCGTCGGCGACCACGGCCGAGATCTTCGAGACGATGCGCTCGATCTGCGGCACGCTGACGACGGGGGCGGGTTGGCCGTCATCCGTCGCGGCCGCATCGGTCGAGGTGCTGGTCGGCGTGGCGCTCTGGGCCGGCAGCTGCGGCCAGAAGCTCGGACTGCAACCGCTTAGGGCCAGCGACGAGACGAGGGCGACGGGGATGACGGCGATCAGGGCGTTGCGGCGTGCAGCCTTGGGCCGCCGGGCCTTGGGAGCGCGCGGCAGCTTCTTCTGGTCGTCGAGGGGCGGCAGCGACTTGCGGCGGGGACCGCGCGAGCGGCGCATGTGACGCAGGCCGAGCAGGTAGAGCACGAGGCCGACGGCCAGCAGGATGATTCCGCCGACGATCAGCGGGCCGGCCCACGGCGTGGCGTTGTCGAGCGGCCACGACAGTTTGACGGTGGAGGGGGCGGGCTCCGAGCCATCCGAAGCAATCAGCACGCTCACATCGTCGGGCACGCTCATGGGCGCGATCAGCGCGCGGTCTTCGGTGAACTCGCCCAGCCACAGGTCGGAACCCGCAGGGTCGGTGACGTCTGAGGCCGTATCGGCATCGGCGGATGCCTCATCGCCCGAGTTGGACCCGGTCGACGTGTCGGCGGGCTTCGGCGTCACGACGTCGGACACGAGCTTCTTCTCGTCGTCGAGGGTCAGGAGGTTGTACTTCGACTCCCCCAGCCAGGCCTTCACATCGGACGTGCGGCCATAGGCCAGGTAGGCCTTCGACGAGCCGGCCAACGTCACGGTCTGCTGACCGGGGTTGGCGTTCAGCGTTGTGCCGTCGATGACCGTGTAGGGCAGCTCGCCCGACACCTTCACATCGACCGTCTGGGTCGGCGGACCCAGGAACACGGTGCGCTGAGCGATGCCCGTGATGATCATGGCGGCGGCCACGACGAACGCGGCTATAGCGAGTACGAATCGCACGAAATCTCCTCCTGGGTCGCCGTTGCGGGGGTTCTCGCACCCGTCGACAGGGGTTCGTGACGGGCGGACGGCGACGAACACAGACATTCCAGACTAGCGGCACAGTCTGAGAGGCGTCTAGAAAGTGAGCGGAGGCGCAGACGCAACGGGGTCCGTCCTGCGCAAGGTGCTCGCGTGCTGCGCGCTACGATGAAGCGATATTGCGGCCGGGGTCTCTCCGGCCGTTCGCGCCGAAGGGGCACCCATGAAGATTCAGAATCCGTTCCGGTTCGGCCTGGTCGCGACGCTCGGCGTCGGCCTCGGCCTGCTGATCATCACGTCGATCATCTCGCTGCAGACCATCCTGATCTATATCGGCGCTGCCCTCTTCATCGCCCTCGGTCTCGAGCCGATCGTCGGATGGCTCGAGAAGAAGCACTTCCCGCGCTGGTCGGCCGTGCTCATCGTCGTCGTGGGCGTCCTGGCGCTGGTCGCGGGCCTCGTGTGGATGCTCGTGCCCATCATCGCCGAGCAGATCACGAAGCTCGTCAAGCTCATTCCGACCATCCAGCAGCAGATCGGCGACCTGAGTCTTGTCGAATACATCAAGGCGCAGTTCCCCTGGGTGCCCGTCGACAACATCATCGGCGAGGTCGGCAAGTTCTTCAGCGATGTGAACAGCGTTGCCAACCTGACCGGAGGGCTGCTGGCGTTCGTCGTCGGAGTCGGTTCGGCGCTCTTCGGCGTGCTGATCGTCCTCATCCTCACCCTCTACTTCACGGCCTCGTTGCCCTCGATGAAGCGCGGCATGTACCAGTTGGTGCCCGCGTCGAAGCGCGCGAACTTCGCCGACCTGTCCGAGCAGATCACGTCGTCGGTCGGGCGTTACGTCATCGGCCAGGCGTCGACCGCCGCCATCAACGGTGTGCTGTCGTTCATCTTCCTGTCGATCATCCAGGCGCCGTTCCCGGCCGTGCTCGCGGTCGTGGCGTTCTCGTTCTCGCTCATCCCGCTCGTCGGAACGCTGACGGGCTCCATCATCATCACGCTCGTCTGCTTCATCCCGGGCCTCGGCGGCGTGACCACGGCCATCACCGCGGCCATCTACTACCTCGTCTACATGCAGATCGAGGCGTATGTCTTGAGCCCCCGCATCATGAGCCGGGCCGTCGCCGTCCCCGGTGCCGTCGTCGTCATCGCCGCCCTGGCCGGTGGCTCGCTGCTCGGACTGCTCGGAGCGCTCATCGCCATCCCGACCGCCGCGTCGATCCTGCTCATCATCAAGCAGGTCCTCATCCCGCGCCAGAACGAGCTGTAGGAACCCCGCAGCTCACCATCGCCCCCAGGCGTTGAGCGTTAGCCCGGTAGGCGTTAGGTATCAGCCCGCCGGGCGTTAGGCGTCAGCCCGGCGGGCGTTAGGCGTCAGCCCGGCGGGCGTTAGGCGTCAGCCCGGCGGGGGTTAGGCGTCCGCCCGGCGGGCGCTAAGCGTCAGCCCGGCGGGCGTCAGGCGTCAGCCGTTCCAGACGGCCGGCAGCGGCAACGCCTCGGGGTTCACGGCGCGCACGATCTCGGTCAGCACGGTGCGGGTCTGAGACTCGCCGACCCAGAGGTGCTTGCCGCCGGTCACGGGGATGAGAGTCATATCGGGAACGGCCGCAAAACGTTCGGCCGCGGCATCCGGGCGCAGGTATTCGTCGAACTCGGGAATGAGAGCGATGAGCGTGCGCGGGTCGCCGTGCCAGGCCGCGACCTCCTCGGCCGTTGCGCGGTGCAGCGGCGGCGACAACAGGATGGCCCCGTCGATATCGTGCTGTCGGCCGTACTTCAGCGCCAACTCGGTGCCGAACGACCACCCCACGAGCCACGGATGCGGCAGCGAGAACTGCGCGACCAGGTCCATCGCCGCGCGCACATCCGCTTCTTCGCCGATGCCTTCCTCGAATGTGCCATCACTGGTCCCTCGCGGCGAGGTGGTGCCCCGCGTGTTGAACCGCAGCACGGCCAGTTGCGCCAGCGCGGGCAGCCGCGCGGCTGCCTTGCGCAGAATGTGCGAATCCATGAAACCGCCGTGGGTCGGCAGCGGATGCAGCGTCACGAGCGTCGCGACCGGGTCACCGTGTTCGGGAAGCGCCAGCTCGCCGACCAGCGTGAGCCCATCCTCGGTGTGCAGCTCCACGTCTTGCCGCCGTGCGGGAAGCTCGACGCTCCCCCGGATCTCGATCTCGTCGCTCATACTCGTCCTGTCGCTTGTTCTGTCGTTCTCCGTGTTGCACGGCGTCATGCCGCGCATGGTGCCGTCACGCCGAGGGTATCGCCGCCGCGGTCCGGCTCAGGCGATGTTCCAGCAGTGCAGGTGCCAGTGCCGGCGCGCGGCGAGGTCGGCCTCGTCGCCCATGACGCCGTCGGCGCGCCAGGCGACGAGATGTGCCACCCCGATCTGGATGCCGAGCTGACACCCGGGGCAGATGTAGACCTTCGCGGCCTGCGTGGCCGACACCGGCTGCACGTTCCATTCGCGGCCGCGCCGCGTCTCGGTGCGCCGCCATCCCGACATGAGATACGAGAGATCTTCGTCGTTGTTGGAGGGTTTGCGCCCGCGGGGCCGGTTGCTTCTGGGCATGAAACCATCCTAGGGAACAACGAAGGGGCCGCATCCGAAGATGCGACCCCTGCGTGAGTGGTGCAGCGTTGCTGAGGAAGGCTTTAGTACCAGTTCATGGCCTGCGAGTGGGCCCAGGCGCCGCACGGGCTGCCGTAGCGGCCCGTGATGTAGCCGAGACCCCAGGTGATCTGGGTGGCCGGGTTGGTCTGCCAGTCGGCACCGGCCGTCGCCATCTTGCTGCCGGGAAGGGCCTGCGGGATGCCGTAGGCACCGGACGAGCCGTTGTTCGCGTTGACGCGCCAACCTGACTCCTTGTTCCAGAGAGAGACCAGGCACGAGTACTGGTCGTCGCCCATGCCGCGCGCGGCGAGCATGTCACGCGCGATGGCCTTGGCCGAACCCGGGTCGGGAGCCGCAGCCACGGGCGCAACGCCCGAACCTGTTGCGGCTTTCTTGGTGGCCGTGCCGGTGGCGGGAGTCTCGACGACCGGCGTCGGGGTCGGAGTCGGCTTGGGAGCCAGGACGACCTCGTAGCCATCGCGGTCGAACGCCGTCTCGTAGCTACCGGCGACGGCGACCGTCTGAGCGGCCTCTCCGTCGAAGCGGTGACCGGCCGGCTGGTAGTACGGCGAGGCGATAGCGCCTGCCGTCGGGTCTACCACGTTGACCATGACGACCCCGGATGCCGCGGCAAACGCGAATGCGAAGAGCGCAATTCGCGACCGGGATCGAGGTCTGTGGAACGCCGCTCGAGTGCCTCGAGTCGGCTTGGATGCTGGAAGATTCACTACATGCTTACCCACGATCATCCGATTTTAGCCGAGATGTCGTGTATTAGCCACCCGAGGGGGGTCCGCTCAGCGAACCGCCAGCATCACTTCGACCACGCTGTCGAGCAAAAGGTCGACCTGAGACTCGCGATATCCGCCGCGTTGCGCGGAGAACGCGACCGTGCGGACCTGCTCGATGTTGACCGGTTTTCCCTCTTCGAAGTAGGCGATGAGGCGCTCGGCCAGCGCATCGACCTCTGACCGTCGGTAACCCTTCGAGAGGAAGCTCACGCGCGAGAAACGTTCGCCGTCTGGACGGGCGAGCCGGTTCAGGATGACCTGCGCGGTCTCACGAGCCGACGAGAGCCACTCGCGTTTCCCTGCTTCTTCGAACGCCCGCTCGCGTTCGCGCAGGAAGAACGCGTCTTCGAGTCGCTCGAGCGCGGCATCGACATAGGCGGTCGAGTATCCGCCCTTCTTCAGGCCGAACGACACGTGGCGAATCTCATCGGATGTCATGCCACCATCGTCGTCCGCGTCGTAGGCCGCGCGGGCCCGGGCGAGGAAGGCGTCGACCTCGCGCTGGTCGTACCCTTTGCTGCGACGCTTGGCCGTCGGGAATGTCGTTGTCACGCGACTATTCTGCCTTACCGCGGACGGGGGTCGGCGCGGAGCGTGTGGCCCGCGTCATCCGAGCGGCGTCTGCAGGTTGACGATCAGGAACACGGCCAGCGCGATGGGTGCCGACGGCAGCATGGAGTCGAGTCGGTCGAGGATGCCGCCATGCCCAGGCAGCCAGGAGCTCATGTCTTTGACACCCATATCGCGTTTGATCAGCGACTCGGTGAGGTCACCCATGGTGGCAGTGCCCAAGATGAGCAGGCCCAGGATGATTCCGACCCACCACTCGACCTGCAGCATGAAGATCGCCAGCAGTACACCCGCGATAACCGCTGCGATGCCCGCCCCGATGAAGCCTTCCCAGGTCTTCTTGGGGCTGATTCGCGGCGCCATCGGATGCTTGCCGAAGTTCAGCCCGGCCACATAGGCCCCGGTGTCGACCGAGACGACGAGGATGAGGAACGCGAGCACCCACCACTGACCGCCTTCTTGCCGCACAAGGACGACAGCGAAGGATGCCAGGAACGGCACGTAGATCTGCACGAATGCACCGGTCGCGAGGTCGGCGACGGTATCGATCGCGGACCGGCTCGTCTGCGAGGCCATCTGGGCTAGCAGACGCCACACGACGACGACAGCGATCGACCCGAGCAGCGCTGACCACCGCACGGCGCCGTCGCCGAGGTAGCCGGACGCCACGATGCCCACGCCGAAGACGACCTGGGGTATGGCGTCGAGCCGGCGCCCCGACTTGTTGAGCGCCTGCACCAACTCGAAGGTCGTGACCGCGACGATGAGCGCCGCGAAGATGACGAAGACCCATTTGAGGAATATGAGGCTCGAGATCAGCAGCAGCCCGAGAACCAGGCCGATGCCGATGGCAAGCACCAGGTTGCGCCCGGTGCGGGCTTCGATGCGCTCGTTGGCCTGGTCGATCTGCGCGCGCGTCGCCTGCACCTGCCGCTCGATCTCGGCACGCTTCGCCTTCAGCTGTGACTGGAGTTCGTCGCGGCTGAGGCGTTTGCGCGCAGCAACGCGCGGCACCTTCCCCGTGCGGGGTTCGTGTGGATCGGTCATCATATCGCCGCCTGGGGCGGACGCGGGTGTTCCACGAGGCGTCAGACCTCGAGGAGCTCCGCTTCCTTGCGCTTCAGCGCGTCGTCGATCTGGTCGATGTGGGTCTTGGTGAGCGCTTCGAGCTCTTTCTCGGCGCGCGCCACGTCGTCGTCGCCGACCTCGCTCTTCAGCGCCTCGAGGTCGTCCTTGCCCTTGCGACGGATGTTGCGCACGGCCACCTTGGCGTCTTCACCCTTGCCGCGCACGATCTTCACGTATTCGCGGCGACGCTCTTCGGTGAGCTCGGGAAGCGTGACGCGCACGATGGTGCCGTCGTTGGTGGGGTTGGCACCCAGGTTCGGGGTGTCGCGGATGGCCTGCTCGATGTTTTTCAGCGCCGACTTGTCGTAGGGCGTGACAATGAGCGTGCGCGCCTCCTGGTTCTGCAGCGATGCGAGCTGCTCGAGGGGCGTCGGCGTGCCGTAGTAGCTCACCAGGATCTTCTGGAACATCTGCGGGTTGGCACGGCCCGTGCGAACCGAGGCGAAATCGTCTTTAGCGACCTCGACGGCTTTGTTCATTCGGGCGCCGGTGTCTGACAGAACATCCGCGATCACGGGGACTCCTTCTCGTTGCGTGCAGTCGTCACCATTCTATGGTGAACGGATGATGACGACATACGGGTGGCGCCGGGGCGCCCGGGTGGGTGGTGCTAGTTCTGGACCAGGGTGCCGAGGCCGGCTCCGAGGATGGCGGCGGTCACGTTGCCGGCCGGCTGCATGCCGAACACCTGCATGGGCATGTTGTTGTCCATGCACAGGCTGAACGCGGTGGAGTCGACGACCTTGAGACCGCGCTGCAGGGCCTCCTGGTAGGTGATGTGGTCGATTTTGTGCGCGTCGGGGTTCTGACGGGGGTCGTCGGAGTAGACGCCGTCGACACCGTTCTTGGCCACGAGCACGACGTCGGCACCGATCTCGAGCGCGCGCTGGGCGGCGACCGTGTCGGTGGAGAAGTAGGGAAGGCCCGCCCCGGCACCGAAGATGACGACGCGGCCCTTTTCGAGGTGACGTTCGGCGCGGCGCGGGATGTAGGGCTCGGCGACCTGGGTCATCGAGATGGCGGACTGCACGCGCGTGGCGGCGCCGGCCTGCTCGAGGAAGTCCTGCAGGGCGAGGGCGTTCATGACGGTGCCCAGCATGCCCATGTAGTCGGCACGGCCGCGGTCCATGCCGCGCTGCGACAGCTCGGCGCCGCGGAAGAAGTTTCCGCCGCCGACGACGATGGCCACCTCGACCTCTTGGGCCGCCTGGGCGATCTCCTGGGCGATGGATGCGACGACGTCAGGGTTCACTCCGAGTGCGCCTGCACCGAATGACTCGCCCGACAGTTTCAGCAGTACCCGGCGCTTCTTCTTCTGGTCGGACATGTGTGCACCCTTTCATCCTGATTCTCACTAAAGCTACTGTGTGCGCGTGCCGCTCTCGGCGTGTGCGCACAAAAAAGGAGCCCGGATTGCGTGAATGCAATCCGAGCTCCTTCGGGGTATTAGGCCCCGACCTTGAAACGAACGAAGCCGGTGATGGTGAGGCCGGCGTCAGCCACGACCTTCTTCACCTGGACCTTGTTGTCTTTCGCGTAGTCCTGCTCGAGCAGGGCGACCTGCTTGAAGAAGGCGCCGAGGCGGCCTTCGACGATCTTGGGCAGGGCTGCCTCGGGCTTGCCTTCGTTGCGGGAGATCTCGGTGACGATCTCGCGCTCCTTCTCGACGGCGTCGGCCGGAACGTCTTCGCGAGCCAGGTACTGCGGGTCGGCGAAGGCGATGTGCTGGGCGATGCTGCGAGCGGTGTCGGCGTCGGAACCGGTGTACCCGACGACCACGCCGACCTGCGGGGGCAGGTCTTTGGAGGTCTTGTGCAGGTAGACGGCGAAGTCGTCACCCGTCACGACGGCGAGGCGGCGGAGTTCCACCTTTTCGCCGATGATGGCGGACTCTTCGTCGATGGCCTGGGCCACCGTCTTGTCACCGGTCGACGCGGCGAGTGCCTCGTCGACGGTGGTTGCACCGGCGGCGACGGCGGCGTCGAGGACGACCTCGGACAGGTTGATGAACTTGTCACCCTTTGCCACGAAGTCGGTCTCACAGGCCAGCTCGATGAGCGTGGTCGTGTTGCCATTCTGCTTGGCGGCGACGAGGCCCTCGCTCGTGGAGCGGTCGGCGCGCTTGGCGTTCGACTTGGCACCCTTGAGGCGGAGGATCTCGACAGCCTTCTCGAGGTCGCCGTCGGCTTCCACGAGTGCGTTCTTGCTGTCCATCATGCCCGCGCCGAGACGGTCGCGGAGCGCTTTCACATCAGCGGCAGTGAAGTTTGCCATTAATATCTGCTTCCTCGTTCTAGGAACTGGTAGGAGGGAAAATTACTCAGCGTCGGCGACGGGCTGCTTCTCAGCCTCGGTCGCTTCTGCTTCGAGGCGAGCCTCGGTGTCGGCGTCGGCCTCGGGGGTCTTGGGGTCCTCGACCGGGGCGTCTTCCTTTGCCTCGTTCTTGGCCGCAACCTCGGCGTCGGCGTCGTTCTCTTCGGTGGGCAGCGGCGCGGCTTCGCTCTGGGCGAGCAGCTCCTGCTCCCACTCGGCGAGGGGCTCGGTCGGAGCGGAGGACTCGCCGGCTTCGGGCTTCTGGTGACGCTGGATGAGGCCCTCGGCGGCGGCGTCGGCGATGATGCGCGTGAGCAGGCTCACGGAGCGGATCGCGTCGTCGTTACCCGGGATCGGGTAGGTGACCTCGTCGGGGTCGCAGTTGGTGTCGAGGATGCCGATGACGGGGATGCCGAGCTTCTTGGCCTCGTCGATCGCGAGGTGCTCTTTCTTGGTGTCGACAACCCACAGAGCCGAAGGCGTCTTGGTGAGGTTGCGGATTCCGCCGAGCGACTTGTGCAGCTTGTCGAGCTCGCGCTTCTTGATGAGCAGCTCTTTCTTGGTGAAGCCGGACTTCGACGAATCTTCGAAGTCGAGCTCCTCGAGCTCCTTCATGCGAGCGAGGCGCTTCGAGACGGTGCTGAAGTTGGTGAGGAGGCCACCGAGCCAACGCTGGTTGACGTAGGGCTGGCCGACGCGCGTCGCCTGCTCGGCGATGCTCTCCTGAGCCTGCTTCTTGGTGCCGACGAAGAGGACGGTGCCGCCGTGGGCGACGGTCTCCTTGACGAAATCGTAGGCCTTGTCGATGTAGCCGAGCGACTGCTGCAGGTCGATGATGTAGATGCCGGAACGCTCGGTGAAGATGAAACGCTTCATCTTCGGGTTCCAACGGCGGGTCTGGTGCCCGAAGTGCACGCCGCTGTCGAGCAGCTGGCGAATGGTTACGACGGCCATGAGCCGTTCTCCTATTCTGGCGCCCCTGTGGAACGCCACTCGGTTGTTATCCGTGGCCGGACGGCCACTGATCCTGGTGCCCGGCACAGACATCCGCATCGACCCTTCTTCGCCCGAAAGAACAAGCGGGAAGGGGGTGATGACCGATGGATGGTGTGGCCGAATGGGCACGCGTAGTCACCCCGACAAGCGAGGTGCTCGGATCAGCATACCAGTCCGGGGACTAGGAAACGGCTGACTTCTTCTTGTCTTTGCGCACGAAGAGCGTTTCGGCCTGTTCCAGTTCCATGCCGTTCGTTTCGGGGATCTTGAAGAAGACGAAGAAGAAGGACAGGAGGGCGAAGAGGGCGTAGATGCCGTAGGTGAGGGTGAGCGAGACATCCTGAGACAGGGGCAGGAACGTGACCGTGACGAGGAAGTTGGTCAGCCACTGGGCCGCCGCCGCAACACCGAGCGCCTTGGCGCGAATGCGGGTCGGGAAGATCTCGCCGAGCAACACCCAGACGAGCGGGCCCCAGCTCACGCCGAACGAGATGACGAAGACGTTGGCGCCGATGAGTGCGATGGTGCCGAACGGGTCGTCCAGCACAGGCTTGCCGTCGACGATGGATGCCTGACTGAACGCCAAGGTCATGGCGGCGAGCGAGAGCGTCATGCCGACCGAGCCGATGAGGAGCAACGGACGGCGCCCCACTCGGTCGACGAGCAGGATGGCGACGATCGTGACCGCGACGTTGGTGACGCTCGTGATGACCGAGATCGTGAAGGAGTTCGACTCGTCGAAGCCGACCGCCTGCCACAGCGTGGTGGAGTAGTAGAAGATGACGTTGATGCCCACGAGCTGCTGCAGCATCGAGAGGATGATTCCGATCCACACGATCGGGGCCAGGCCGAAGCGGTTGCCCTTCAGGGTTCCGGTCTTCTTGGCAATCTGGTCTTCTTCGATCGACTTCTCGGCCTCACGCATGGCGCGGTCGACCTCGTCGGAGGGCCACACGGTGGCGAAGATCTTCTTGGCTTCGGCTTCTTTGCCGCGGCTCACGAGGTAGCGAGGCGACTCGGGCAGACGCAGGGCGAGGATGCCGTAGATCACGGCCGGGATGGCGCAGGCGAGGAACATCCAGCGCCAGGCCTCGAGCCCGAACCAGAACTCTTTGGCCGCGCCACCCGCGGCGTTGGCGAACAGGGCGTCGCTCAGCAGGGCGGCGAAGATGCCGAGGGTGATGGCGAGCTGCTGCAGGGAGGCGAGGCGGCCGCGAATCTTGCGCGGCGCGATCTCGGCGATGTAGGCGGGCGCGATGACCGATGCGATGCCGATACCGAGGCCACCGACGAGGCGCCAGATGACGAGGTCCCAGGCGGCGAAGGCGAAACCGGCGCCGATCGAGGAGACGAAGAAGAGTCCGGCGCCCAAGAGCATGACCTTGATGCGGCCCCAGCGGTCGGCCAGGCGGCCCGCGCCGTAAGCGCCGGCAGCACAACCGAGCAGGGCGGATGCGACGGCGAAGCTCGTGACGCCGGAGCTCAGGTCGAATTGTCCCTGGATGGCATCGACGGCACCGTTGACGACCGATGAGTCGAAACCGAAGAGGAAGCCTCCGACGGCGGCCGAGATCGCAAGACCGATGACCCTGCGGGTCAGTTGCGCTTGACTGGGAGGCGCCGGATTCGACGCGGTTGAGTTGGACATTTCGTAACCTCCTCAGTCAGAGCTCGCGGCATCCGAGGGTGCCCGGCGAACTGACCTTCATTCTGGTCGTGTCGGTGCTGGCTGACAACCGTTTCTCCCGAAGCGCCGCGACCGGAAGTCATCCACAGATCGCGACGCGGGCAGCCGATCGGTTGCTCGCGCGGCCAGGCTGGTGAGCATGGCCCAGCAAGTATACGCACGCCCCCGCATCCCCTCCGGTCGGAGGTCGACAGGCCTTGCAACCGCGGACGGAGAGGTATACGCGCCCACGAGGCGCGCCACGGGTGGGACGTCGGGCCTGTCCATGTTCATGTTCCTGTTCGTCTTCGTCTTCGTCTTGTCGTTCGGTTTCGAAGAAGCGGCCGCAAAGAAGCCGGCCCACTCCGCCTCGGCAGCATTCGCAGCATCCCTCGCAGCTGCGCCCTCGGCGGAAACCTCGGCAGCTCCCGCGGTACAGCCTTCGGAACCGCCCGCACCAGCACACTCGGCGGCGCACCAGGCAGTGCCCGTAGGAGCGACCCCAACAACGCCCGCAGCTGCGCACGCGGCAGCTCCCGCGGTAGATCCGGCGGCAGCTCCCGTCGCAGCTCGGTGGGTGTGGCCGCTCGGGCGGGCCGAGGTGAGCCGCGCGTTCGAACGCCCGGCCGACGAATACTCGGCGGGGCACCGCGGCATCGACCTGCCGGCATCGGTCGGCGAGGAGGTCGTTGCACCCGCCGCGGGCGTCGTGCTCTTTGCCGGGGTGGTCGTCGACCGAGGAGTTCTGTCCATTCGGCACGTCGATGGAACGGTGTCGAGTATCGAACCCATCTCGGCGTCCGTATCGGCGGGCGACGACGTGACGTCTGGTCAATGGGTGGGTCGGGTTTCTGAGGGCGGGCACTGCGACGCGGCGTGTCTTCACGTCGGGGCGCGCGTGAAGGGCGAATATGTCGACCCCGAGCCCTACTTCCTGTTGAGGCGGCGAGCCGTTCTCGTGCCGCTGGGCGACTTCGCTACAGGATGACGAGGGTCCGACAACGCCCGTGATGCGCGGCGCGTCTAGGCGCGCGGGTGGGCTCCGCGGTAGCTGTCCTTCAACCGCTCGAGCGAGACGTGGGTGTAGATCTGAGTGGTGCCGAGGGACGCGTGCCCGAGCATTTCTTGGACCGATCGGAGGTCGGCTCCGCCATCGAGCAGGTGCGTGGCCGCGGTGTGTCTCAGCGTGTGCGGGCCGCCGGTGTCGAAGCCGGGCAGTGTTTCGAGGAGACGGTTCACGACGTTGTAGACGGCTTTGACACCGATGCGCGATCCGCGGGCACCGAGAAACAGCGCGTGTTGCGAGCGGGCGGCGGGCGCCGTGGCATTCGGGGAATCAAGCGCCCGATCCTGTGATCGGCTCAGCAGCTCGGGCCGCGCCCTCGTCAGGTAGTCGACGAGGGCGTTCTGGGCCGGCACACCGAACGGGACGACGCGCTGCTTCGACCCCTTGCCCGTGACCCGCGCCGTGAGCCGGTCGAGGTCCACGTCGTCGATGTCGAGGCCCACGAGTTCCGAGACGCGTGTCGCCGATGCGTAGAGCAGTTCGACGATCGCTACGTCTCGTATCGCTACCGCATCGCCGTCGTCGGCACGGCCACGAAGAAGGTCGACCAGCTCGGTCATCTGCCCGGCTGCCACGACATGCGGCAGGTGCCGCCCCGTCTTCGGCGAGCGCAGGCGGGCATTCGCATCCGTCGCCTCGGGGATGTGGGCGGCGTTCCATTTCGACCACCCACGGATGGCGGCGGCCCGGCGCGCGAGAGTTGTGGCGCTCAACCCGCGCTGGGATCCGTGCCACAACCAGTCGCGGCCGAGTTCCAAGGTCACGTCGGACGCGTCGGTGGCGTCGTGTTCCTCGCAGTATTCGCACAGCTGTTCGAGATCAGACGCGTAGGCGCGTACCGTGGCTGGCGAAAGGCGCCTCTCGTCGGCCAGGTGCGCCAGGTAACGCTCCATCGATTCGCGAATCTGCATCTTTCTAGGATGCCGCGCCCGGACGCCCAAGGCGCCCGCCACACCGGACGGGTGCCCTCTGAACGCGGATCGATGCAATCCGAACCGGTGGCCCCGCCGTTACCGTAGCGTTCGCGGCACATAGAGCCACCCCGTCTCCGTCGACGTCACGGCCCCTCGCAGCTGAAGCGAACCGAGTTCGGCGACGACGTCCGTCAGGGGAAGGCCGGATAGCCGCGACAGGTCGAGCGGCCGTCGTGGCGTGCGAGCGCTCAAAGCGTCGATCACGCGCCTCGCTCGCGGCTCTTCGTCCTTCGAGTGACAGGGCCTCGGGGCGACGACCGGCGTCGGAGCGGGAACCTGATCTGGAGTCGGAGTCGGAGTCGGAGCGGGAACCCGATCAGGAGCCAGAGCGGGAGTGGGAGCGGGAACCTGATCTGGACTCGCAGTAGGAGCCGGAGCCCGAGTCGGAGCCTGAGTCGTGGTCGACCGTGGCGCAGGTGGGGCGGTCAGGGAGCCGTGAAGCGGCTCGATGAGTTGCATCATCTCGTCGCCCGAGGTGACGCAGGTCGCGCCATATTCGCGCAGAAGCCGGTGGCACCCGATCGAATGTGCCGTCGTCACGGGGCCGGGCACCGCCCCGAGCGGCCGCCCGAGATGCGCCGCGTGCCCGGCCGTGTTCAGTGAGCCCGACCGCGAGCCCGCCTCGACCACGACGGTGGCCTGGCTCGCGGCGGCTATGAGCCGGTTGCGTTGCAGGAACCTCCACTTCGTCGGTGTGGTGCCACACGGCACCTCCGAGACGAGAGCTCCGTTGTCGATGATGGACTCGAGAAGGGCATGGTGTCCCGCCGGGTACAGGCGGTCCACTCCCCCGGCGAGGAATGCGACGGTTCGCCCGCCGGCTCGGATGGCTGCTCGGTGGACCGCTCCGTCGATGCCGTAGGCCCCGCCCGAGAAGAGCGTCGCCCCTCTTCGCGCGAGATGCCAGGCTGCGTCGGTTGCGACCTGCTGTCCGTACGCGGAGCACGCGCGCGCGCCGACCAGGGCCACAGCGGGACGAGCACCCCCGAGGTCGCTCGCTCTCCCACGCACCCACAACACGAGGGGCGCATGTCGGCCCAGGTCGTCGACGCCGAGGGGCCAATCGTCATCCCCCGGGATGAGAAGCTCGGCGCTGACCGAACGGGCGACAGACAGGTTGAGGGACTGCTCGACGCGGTCGAGGCGGAGCATCCAGGTTTCGAGGGATGTCGACACCCCCTTCAGGGCGGAATCGAGGCTTGCGCCGCCAGAACCCCCGTCGCGATTGCCGCTCCGAACTCGTCGGTCTGAGCGCGTCTGACGGACGCTTCCTGCCCACTCATCTGAGCGAAATGGTTCGAGAAGGTCGTCCCTCGGGGAGGCCTCGACAGGGTTCGACTCGGACACGTTGGCCCCCCAGTCTCGTGCTCGTCCCTCCGAGGATGAATCGCAGGAAGTGGCCCGAGTGCGCCCGCGGCGAGCGCTGTGAGCCGGCTCGGTCGCGCTGAGACCGACTGGTCCGAATACCGCGCTGCGGTTGTCGCCGGATCTGTCGTCGCCCGCCCGCGCGAGTGCCCGCCCGAACTCGTGGCGGCCGAGGCCCGCACCGCCGGCTCGAGCCCCCCAGAGGCGATCCAGCACGTCGATCGCCCCGAATTCGACGAGGAGATCGCCGAGCACCCCGTCACCCGGTTCGGCAAGGGAGCTGAGGATGACTCGCGCAGTACGTTCAGCGAACCGCTCATCGCTCTCATGCCGGGCAGACGATGGACGAAGCGTCGCGACTGTGTCGGTGACCTCCTGAACGAGACCCGGCTGGGCCCCTGGCTCACAGTTCATCATGCCCGCGCCCCCTGTCGCATGAACGCGGCGAGCCCCAGATGCTCGACCGTGGGCAACGCCGTGCCGTCGAGGTCGGCCAAGGTCCATGCGATGCGCAGAACCCGGTCGTACCCGCGCATAGAGAGCGACCCTCGCTCGAGCGCATCGTCGAGGTTCGAGCACAAGCGCGCGGGCAGCCGATGGGCGGGGTCTCGGAGCCACTCGCCCGGAACACGCGCGTTGAGCGCCCATGGCGTGCCCGCGAGCCGTTCGGCAGAGCGTTGCCGGGCTGCCGCCACACGCTCTCGCGCCTCGGCCGTCGAGAGGCGATCGCCGCCCGACGCGTGCAGCTCGGAGGCACTCACCCGGTCGACGCGCACCCGCAGGTCGACACGGTCGAGCAGTGGACCCGACAGTCGCCCCTGATATCGCCTCACCGTCGACGGCGGGCACGTGCACGATCCGTCGCGCGAGCCGAACTGACCACACGGGCACGGGTTCGCCGCAAGCACCAGCTGGAACCGCGCGGGGAACTGCGCCATCACCCCCGAACGATGGATGGTGAGCTGCCCCGACTCAAGAGGCTGCCGCAACGCGTCGAGCACGGCAGCCGGGAACTCGAGCGCCTCATCGAGAAACAGCACTCCCCCGGTGGCTCGCGCCGCCAAACCCGGTCGGATCGTGCCGGAGCCACCCCCCAGGATGGCGGCCGAAGACGCTCCATGATGCGGGGCCTCGAACGGAGGGCGCCGAAGCAGCTCGGGCCCGACCGCCTCGCCGCCGAGGGAACGCACCGACATGACATCGAGGGCCTCACTGACGGACAGATCGGGCAGGATGCCCGGCAAGCAGTGCGCCAGCATGGTCTTGCCCGCCCCGGGAGGCCCGAGGAAATAGATGTGATGGCCGCCGGCTGCCGCGACCAGCAGCGACTGCACGGGCACGTCTTGACCGGCTATCCGGCCCAATTCGGGAGCGACAGCCGGTGGGGCGGCGCGCCCCACGAAGGGAATCGCTTCGACAGGCTCGGGGGCGAGCGACGCCCCATGGAAGATGGCGGCATCGCGCAGGCATGTCACCCCCACCGCGCTGATACCCGGCACCAGCTGCGCCTCGGCCAGATTGGCGGCCGGCACCATGACGCGAACGCGACCGGCGCGAGCGGCCGCGAGGACGGCGGGCAGCACCCCGAATATCGGACGAAGTCGGCCGTCGAGACCCAGCTCACCCAGGTGAACGGTGTCGTCGATCGACTCGCGAGACACGACACCGTCGGCGGCGAAACAAGCGAGCGCAATAGCCAAATCGAACGCCGAACCGTGCTTCGGCAGGCTGGCGGGCGACAGATTGACGGTGAGCCGCTGCGACGACAGGCTGCAGCCGGAATTGCGGGCCGCCTGTCGCACACGCCCGCCGGCCTCGCCGAGTGAGCGATCGGCCAAACCGATGATGATCAGCGCCGGGAGCTGCGCCGAGATGTCCGCCTCGACCTCGATGACGGTGCCCTCGGACCCTGATAGGGCCACCGACCAGGTTCGTGCGACCGCCACGTCACACCGCCGGGAGGTGCTCGACACGGGCAGGCCGGCCGCGCTGCAGGACGATGGCTATGGCATCCACCCGCACGCGCGCCTCAGGCCGGTCGCTCGACGCTCGCCACAGCTGCGCCAGGCGATACATGCGCACGCGTTTGGCCGGCGTGATGGCCTCGAACGGATGGCCGAACCGCTCGTTCGACCGAGTTTTCACCTCGACGGCGACGATGTGGTCGCCCCAACCCACGATCAGGTCGATCTCGCCGTGCCGACAGCGCCAATTGCGCGCCAACACCGAATAGCCGATCTTCTCGAAATGCTCGGCGGCGATGCTCTCGCCCAGCCGCCCCAACTCTGCGTTGTGTCCCATGTGAACCTCCACAACGACTGTGGCGGCACAGGACACTCGCGCGGCGGCAGTCACCCCATCTGTGGAGAAATCACGCCTGACGCGGGTTGTGCAGAACTACTCGTCGAGTGCGAGCTCTTTCGGCAACTCGAAGTCGCGCGTGGTCAATTCTTCGATGTTCACGTCTTTGAACGTGAGCACGCGCACCGACTTCACGAAGCGGTCGGAACGGTAGACATCCCACACCCAGACGTCTTTCATGGTGATCTCGAAATAGAAATCATGCTCGGTATCGCGCCGGTTGAGCTCGACCTCGTTGGCGAGATAGAAGCGTCGCTCCGTCTCGATCACATAGGTGAACTGGGAAACAACATCACGGTACTCGCGGTACAGAGCAAGCTCGACCTCGCGGTCGTAGTCCTCGAACTCGTCTTCATCCATCGTCCGTCCATCCTACGCGTAGGAGACCAGCCACGTGCGCCGGTGGAAGTCGCTCGGGCCGAGTGCCCGCACAGCCTCCATATGCTGCGTGCTGCCGTATCCCTTGTTGCCCGCCCAGCCGAAATCAGGCCGAGTCTCGTGCGCGGCGACCATCAGCTCGTCGCGGTGCACCTTGGCGATCACGGATGCCGCAGCCACAGACACGCAGTCGCGGTCGGCCTTCACGCGCGTGCGCACATCGAGCGGGCTCGCCAGGATCGGGTTGAGCCAGTCGCTGTTGCCGTCGAGCAGGATCGTGCTGGCGGCCACCGGAATGCCCGCCACGTGCAACGAGCCGAGAGCACGCTTCGCCGCCAGGCCGAGGCAGTGAACGATGCCCAACTCGTCGATCTCTTGAGGCGACGCCAGGCCGACGGCCGACGCGACCGACCACTCGCGCAGCAGCGGCGCCAGCTCGACGCGCTTCTTCTCGCTGAGCAGCTTGGAGTCTCGAACGCCCGCAGGATGTGCGCCGCACGTTGCCGACATGACCGACATCCCGACCGCAACCGGGCCAGCGATCGCGCCACGCCCGACCTCGTCGACACCGATGACCAGCGTGGAACCCGCCGCAAACAACTCACGTTCGACCAGATCGGTCGGTTCGACCACGGGCATTACTTCGAGGGGCTCTCGGGAACGCCCTGGAACGTCTCGGGGTAGTTGCCGAGCCATCCGAAACGATCGAAGGGCCACGTGATCACGAACGCGCGGCCGACGACATCGTCGATGGGCACGAAACCCTTGCCCGGGTCATCCTGGTTGTAGCGCGAGTCGGCCGAGTCGTAGCGGTTGTCGCCCATGACCCACAACGAGTCTTTCGGCACGGTGACGCTGAACTTGATCTCGGAGACGCTGTCTTTGCCCGGCGGCATGAGCACGTAGGGCTCGTTGAGCGGCACGCCGTTGACCGTCATCTGGCCGAGCGCGTTGCAGCATTCGACGCGGTCGCCGGGCAGGCCGATGACCCGCTTGATGAGGTGGTCGTCGCTATCGGGCGATGCAAGGCCCACGAGCGAGAGAACCCACTCGGCACTGGCGGCGAGGGGGCCGGGATCGGGCTTGGGAGCGGCGGGAGGCAGCCATCCGCCCGGATCGCGGAACACGACGACATCGCCCCGCTCGAGGTTGATGACATTGGGCACGAGCTCGTTCACGAGGATGCGGTCGTCGATCTGCAGCGTGTCCTTCATCGACCCCGAGGGGATGTAGAACGACCGCACCAGGAACGTCTTGATGAGGAACGACACCAGGAGCGCAACCACGAAGATGACGAGGATGTCGCGAACGAAAATCCAGCCGCCGCGCTTCTCGGAACGGTGTGCGCCCCGACGGGTCGTCGGATTCTCGAGGGTGGCCGCAGAATCGTCTGCAGCCGAAATGTTGTCTGTCATTTAACCGCCAAAGCTCCCCACCAGTGTATCGGCGGGGAGCCTGTAAGACGGCTGGAGCAACGCGCTTAGCGGTCGCGCTTTTCCTTGATCTTGGCCTTCTTGCCGCGCAGGTCGCGCAGGTAGTACAGCTTCGCGCGACGGACGTCACCGCGGGTAACGACCTCGATGTGGTCGATCACCGGGGAGTGCACCGGGAAGGTGCGCTCGACGCCGACCTGGAAGCTCACCTTGCGGACGCAGAACGTCTCGCGGATGCCCTCGCCCTGACGGCCGATGACGACGCCCTGGAACACCTGGATACGCGAGCGGCTGCCCTCGACGATGTTGACGTGCACCTTGACGGTGTCGCCGGCGCGGAAATCGGGGATGTCGTTTCGGAGGGATGCTGCATCGACGTGGTCGAGGATGTGCATGTTGCTTCGCTCTCTGTAACCGCCACAGGTCGACTACGAAAATAGGGGTTTGAATGAGATTTATGGTGTCCGACGTTGATGCTGGCTCCCCTGTGGCAGAGCAGGCCGCGGCACAATCGACCATTCTGCCATGCGGGGACCCCTCTTGGCAAAGCTCAGAGGCGTCAGGATGCCTCGCCCGAGCGGCGCTCTTCCTGAATGACGATGAACTCCTCGACCTGGGCCGGTTCTGACGGGCGCGGCATGCGGGGCGACGAGGCGGGCTGACGGCTCATCTGCTCGTATTCGGCCATGGCTGCGCGGGCTCGTTCGGCGGCGCTGCGCAGCAATTGCCAGAGCTCGAACCAGAAGATCGCGATGCCGATGATGATGCCGGCCGTGGCGAGGATGGCGCTGGCCGGCGTGAAGAAGCCGAACGCGATGATCGTCGCGTGCCAGACGGAGAGGACGGCGACATCCGCCCAGGAGACGGCGCGCTGCTGACGCACGTCGAAACGCGCGCGAACCAAGAAGGCGACGACGACGAGGGCGATGAAAAGGATGGGCATCGCGACGATGAGGCCGAGGAACGTCCAACCACTGCCGCTGAAGATGCCGACGCTGATGAGGGGCCAAATGGGCAGCACGGCGGCAGCCAGGAACATCCAGTTGAAGAATGCGCGACGCACGAACATGGGAACAGCCTACGAGGATGCGGCTCGGAAAGCGCCGAAAGCGGCCGGATTCAGCGCGGCGTTCGCTCAGAGCACGCCGCCGCGAGACAGCCGATCCGGTTCGGCGGCGATCGTCTCGAGCGCACGTCGTGACGCGGCAACTACTCCCCGTCGGGCAACAAGTCGGGCCGCACACGCTTGGTGCGCTCCACCTGCTGCTCGTGACGCCACCTATCGATTGCGCCGTGATTGCCGCTCAACAGGATGTCGGGCACGCGATGTCCCCGCCACTCGGCCGGTTTCGTGTAACTCGGGTATTCGAGCAGACCGTCCTCGTGCGACTCCTCGACGAGCGACTGCGGGTTGCCGACGACGCCGGGGATGAGCCGGCCGATCGCCTCGATCATCGCCATGACGGCGACCTCTCCCCCGTTGAGCACGTAGTCGCCGAGGCTCACGAGTTTGACACGAGCGCGCTGGGCGGTGTCGTCGAAGACACGCTGGTCGATGCCCTCGTAGCGGCCGCACCCGAAGACGAGCTGCGGTTCGTTGCTGAGTTCGCGCGCCATAGCCTGCGTGAAGACCTCGCCGGCGGGCGACGGGAAGATGACGACCGGTGCGGAGGCCTCATCCGCGGTGTTTTCACCCAGGATCTGGTCGAATGCCTCACCCCAGGGTTCGGGCTTCATGACCATGCCCGCGCCGCCGCCATACGGCGTGTCGTCGACCGTACGGTGCCGGTCGTGCGCGAAATCGCGCAGATTGTGCACCGAGAGGTCGATTAGGCCGTTGGCGCGTGCTTTGCCGAGCAGCGAGATGTCCAGGACATCGAAGAACTCGGGAAAGATCGTGACGATGTCGAGTCGCATCGATCAGCCGGCGTTCGGAGTGGCCCGACCGCTGTCGGAATCGGCCGGCGGGGTGTCTTCTTCGTCGGCAGGCTCATCCGCAGTCGCGGCGTCGACCTCGGAAGTGGCTACGGGCTCGGCATCGGCCGGGTCGTCGGGAATCTCCTCGAAGAGACCCGTCGGGGGAGTGACCGTGAGCGTGCCCGCCTCGATGTTCACCTCGGGCACGATGGCGCCGACGAAGGGAACCATGACGTCGCCCTTGGGCGTGTCGATGATGAGCAGGTCTTGCGCCGGGAAGTGCTCGACGCGCGACACGGTGCCGACCTCGATGCCGTCGCGCAGCACCTTCAGGCCCATGAGCTGGTGGTCGTACCAGGCATCCGGCTCGGACGATGCGTCATCGTCGTGCTCGACCCAGAGGATGGCTTTGATGAGCGTTTCGGCGGCGTTGCGGTCGTCGACACCGACGAAGAAGCCGACGGGGTTCTGGTTGTACCAGCGCAGCTCTTTCAGTTCGAGCGTCTTGCCGTGCCACGGAGAAGATGTGGGCACCTGCAACGAGAAGACGGCGCCGGGCACGAAGCGCGCGGCGGGGTCGTCGGTGTAAAGCTCGATCTTGAGCGCGCCCTTGAGGCCGTGCGCTTTGACGAGGCGGCCGACCCGGAGTTGGTCGGCCGGCGCCTGCGGGGTTTCCACGATCAGTTGTCGGTGTCGACGACGTCGACACGAACGCGGCGGCCATCGGCCAACGCGGCAACGAGCGTGCGGAGTGCTTTAGCGGTGCGTCCGGAGCGACCGATCACACGACCGAGGTCCTCGGGGTTCACACGAACCTCGAGGACCTCGCCACGTGGTGACGATTTCGCAACGACGCGCACATCGTCGGGATGGTCAACAATCCCTTTGACGAGGTGTTCGAGTGCGGGAGCGAGCAAGACTAGGCCTCGGTCGACTCTTCGGCAGCAGCCTCGGGAGCGGCCTCTTCGGCCGGCTTCTCGGCAGGCTTCTCAGCCTTGGGCTTCAGAACAGGCTTCTTCTTCTCGTCGGCGACGAAAGGAACCTTGGCCTCTTTCACGCGGACGGTGGAGACGGCGTCCTTGTCACCCTTGAACTTGCCCCAGTCGCCAGTGAGCTTGAGCAGAGCGGCAACCTGCTCGGTGGGCTGAGCGCCCACGGAGAGCCAGTACTGCGCACGCTCGGAGTCGACCTCGATGACCGAGGGCTCTTCGGTGGGGTGGTAGATGCCGATTTCTTCGATGACACGACCATCGCGCTTGGTGCGCGAGTCGGCGACGACGATGCGGTAGTAGGGCGCGCGGATCTTACCGAGACGCTTCAGACGGATCTTGACAGACACAATTCTCCTGAAATTTTTGATGACTGATTCGTGCTCGATACCGAAAGGTGGGGGCACGCTCGGTACGAAAACTGTGATGGCGTCTGTACCCGTCTGATTAGAGGGTCGGATGGGTACGGACTCGACTAACCATTCTGTCAGATGCGGGGCGGTTTGTGATAATCCGAGACACGCGGATGTTGGCGCTTCGCACCTCCGTGTGAAAATGGCGGAAGCATCCGAACGGTAATCGGCCGAATGCACGAACAGACGAGGATCCACCATGCGTATCGATTTCGCCTCCTCGGAGCGCTCCACCGTCGGCCTCGAGTGGGAGTTGGCCCTCGTCGATAGGGACACGGGCGACCTCGTTTCGGCGGCCGATCAGGTGCTCGAGCAGCTGAGCACCGATGGCGCGCCGCATCCTCACATCACGGGCGAGCTGCTGCGCAACACGGTCGAACTCGTCTCGGGGGTGCACCACAGCGTCCCGGATGCCATCGCCGACCTCTCCGGCCAGATCGACGAGGTTCGGGCCATCACCGACCCGCTGGGCATCGAGCTCGTGGGCAGCGGTTCGCATCCGTTCGGGCAGTGGTTCGACCAGGAGGTCACGGCCAAGGACCGTTACGCCAAGCTCATCGACCGCACGCAGTGGTGGGGCCGCAACATGATGATCTGGGGCGTGCACGCGCACGTCGGCGTCGAGGACGTGCGCAAGGTGCTGCCGCTCGTGAACGGGCTCTTGACCTATTCGCCCCATCTGCAGGCCCTGTCGGCGTCCAGCCCGTTCTGGGGCGGCGTAGACACGGGTTACGCCTCGAACCGGGCGCTCATGTTCCAGCAGCTTCCGACCGCCGGGCTCCCCTATCAGCTCGAGCACTGGGGCGAATTCGAGTCCTACGTCGAGGACATGATGAAGACGGGCATAATCGAGGACTACACCGAGGTGCGCTGGGACATCCGCCCGTCGCCGCACTGGGGAACGGTCGAAATGCGTTCGTGCGACGGCGCCTCGAGCATCACCGAATTCGGGGCGTTGTCGGCGCTCATCCACTGCCTGGTCGAGCACCTGTCGTCGCGGCTCGACGACGGCGAGGCCCTCACCACGCTGCAGCCGTGGTTCGTGCGCGAGAACAAGTGGCGCGCCGCCCGGTACGGCATGGAGGCCGAGATCATTGTGCGACCCGACGGGCACGAGCGCCTGGTTACGGACGAGATCGCCGAGCTGGTGGATGAGCTGAACCCCATCGCCCGGCGACTCGGGTGCGAGAAGGAATTGAACGATGCGCTCGTGATTCTGCGCGTGGGGGCCAGTTATCAGCGGCAGCTGGCCGTGGCCCAGGCGAACGGCGGGAGCCTGCCGGCGGTCGTGCACATGCTGGCCAAGGAGCTGCGGCACGGGTTGCGCGTCGACGCGTAGGCGCTGCGTTCCGGGGTCAGCGCGAGGCGCAACGCGCCGCCGTCGATTTCGAGGCGCTCGACCCATCGCGCGCAGAAAGCCGGGTCGGACACCTGTGTGTCTGACCCGGCTTTCGTTCTGCGTCTCGCTTAGGAGCGACCGAGGAACTTCTGCAGCGTGGCGAGTTCTTCCGCCGAGGGGCCGGCTGCGGCATCCGCACCCTTGGCGCCCTTGGCGAGGCCGAAGCCCGTGCCGACGGGAGCAGCGGGCTGGGCGGGGCCGGCCGCGAGACCGGCGTTCTCGGCCGCACGTTTGGCCGGGTTGCCCGACTTCGAGCCACCCTTCTTCTTGGCGACGGGCTTCTTGGGCATGCGGCCGGCGCCCGGGATAGGACCCATGCCGGGCATCTGCGGCACGCCGCCCTTGGCCACGGTCTTCATCATCTTGGCCGCCTGCTCGAAGCGGTTGACGAGCGCGTTCACCTCGGTGACGGTGGTGCCCGAACCGCGCGCGATGCGCAGACGACGCGAGCCGTTGAGCAGCTTGGAGTTGCGGCGCTCGGCGGGCGTCATCGACTGGATGATCGCCTCGGTGCGCACCAGCTCGCTCTCGTCGAAGTTCTCGAGCTGCTGCTTCATCTGGCCCATGCCGGGCAGCATGCCCATCATCTTCTTGATGGAGCCCATGTTCTTGAGCTGCTGCATCTGCTTGAGGAAGTCCTCGAGCGTGAACGTGTCGGTGGCAAACTTCTCTGCCATCTCGCGCGCTTCGTCTTCGTCGAACGCCTCTTGCGCCTGCTCGATCAGGGTGAGGATGTCACCGAGGTCGAGGATGCGGCTGGCCATGCGGTCGGGGTAGAACGGCTCGAAGTCGTCGAGGCTCTCACCGGTCGAGGCGAAGATGATGGGACGGCCCGTGACCGAGGCGACCGAGAGGGCCGCACCACCGCGCGCGTCGCCGTCGAGCTTCGACAGCACGACGCCCGTGAAATCGACGCCCTCCTGGAAGGCCTTGGCCGTGGCGACGGCGTCTTGACCGATCATGGCGTCGATGACGAAGAGCACCTCGTCGGGGTCGATGGCTTTGCGGATGTCGGCGGCCTGCTTCATCATGTCGCGGTCGACGCCGAGGCGGCCCGCCGTGTCGACGATGACGACGTCGTGGAGCTTGGTCTCGGCATACTTCACGGCGTCTTTGGCGACCTTGACCGGGTTGCCGACGCCGTTGCCGGGCTCGGGAGCGAAGACGGGCACGCCGGCCTGGCCGCCGACGACCTGCAGCTGGTTGACGGCGTTGGGGCGCTGAAGGTCGGCCGCGACGAGGATGGGCGTGTGGCCGTCTTTGACGAGCCACTTGGCGAGCTTGCCCGCGAGCGTCGTCTTACCGGCACCCTGCAGACCCGCGAGCATGATGATGGTCGGTGGGCGCTTGGCGAACTGCAGGCGGCGCTGCTCGCCACCCAGGATGTTGACGAGCTCTTCGTTCACGATCTGCACGACCTGCTGCGCCGGGTTGAGCGCGCGGTTGACGTCGTCGCCGAGTGCGCGCTCGCGCACCGTGTTGGTGAACTGCTTGACCACATCGAACGCGACGTCGGCGTCGAGCAGTGCGCGCCGGATCTCGCGGACCGTGCCGTCGACATCGGACGCCGAGAGCTTGCCCTTCGTGCGGAGGTTCTTGAGTGTGTCTGTCAGCCGTTCGGACAGTGAGCCAAATGTCGCCATGATCCGACAAGTTTAGTCGATCGGGTGCACGGAGTTCGCTGACACCTCGACACGATTTCTGGATCGAGTACACTAACTCGAAAAGCTTCCGGAAGGAGCCCGGCATGAGCGTCACCGTCAGCAGGACGATCGAGGCCCCGCGTCTCGTGCAACCCGGGTTCTCGCCGCATCCGGTCGGGTATGACGACGGGTCGCAATTGCAGCTCGACATCCACGCGGATGTCGTGGCGGGCCGTTCGCCCAACACGCTCGTGTTGCTCGAACACGAACCGGTGTTCACGGCGGGTCGGCGCACGACCGACGACGAGCGGCCGGTGGACGGCACACCCGTGGTCGACGTGGATCGCGGGGGCAAGATCACGTGGCACGGGCCGGGGCAGCTGGTGGGGTATCCGATCGTGCGTTTGCATGAGCCGATCGATGTGGTGGCCTATGTGCGGGCTCTCGAGGGCATCCTGATCGAGGTGCTGGGCGGTTTCGGCGTCACGGGCGAGCGCATCGAGGGGCGTTCGGGCGTGTGGGTGCAGCGGCCGGGCGTCGCCGCCGCCAAGATCGGGGCGATCGGCATCCGCGTGAACGATGGCGTGACGCGGCACGGGTTCGCCCTCAACTGCACCAACGACCTGGCGCCGTTCTCCGAGATCGTGCCGTGCGGCATTCGGGATGCCGGGGTGACGTCTATCCGCGAGGTGACGGGACAGGATGTCGCGCCCAAGACGGTGGCGGGCGCGGTCGCTCGAGCGTTCGGCGCAACCGAGGAGGTGTCGGCGTGAGCGCGTGCGGGACGAGTAACGGGGCGTCGCACGGTGCGGCGGCGACGGGTTGTGGAACGACGGGCGCTGCGGCACCGAGCGGCGTGGCGACTGCGGGGACGGCGAGTTCGGCAACAGGCGCGAACGGGCGCAAGCTGCTGCGGCTCGAAGTCCGCAACGGCGAGACGCCGATCGAGCGCAAGCCGGCGTGGATCAAGACGAAGGCGCGCATGGGGCCCGAGTACCAGCAGCTGCAGAGCCTCGTGAAGAGCGAGGACCTGCACACGGTGTGCCAAGAAGCCGGATGTCCGAACATCTACGAGTGCTGGGAAGACCGTGAGGCGACGTTCTTGATCGGCGGTTCGCAGTGCACGAGGCGGTGCGACTTCTGTCAGATCGATACGGGTAAGCCGGCCGACTACGACACCGACGAGCCGCGTCGGGTGGCGGCATCCGTGCGGGCGATGCAGTTGCGCTACGCGACCGTGACCGGGGTGGCCCGGGACGACCTGCCCGATGAGGGGGCGTGGTTGCACGCCGAGACCGTGCGGCGCATTCACGCCGAGAACCCGGGCACGGGCGTCGAGATTCTCGCGACCGACTTCTCGGGCAACCCCGATTTGCTGGGCGAGGTGTTCGAGGCGCGTCCGGAGGTGTTCGCGCACAACGTCGAGACGGTGCCGCGCATCTTCAAGCGCATCCGCCCGGCGTTTCGCTATGAACGCTCATTAGATGTCCTCACGCAGGCGCGGGCGGCCGGCCTGATCACCAAGTCGAACCTGATCCTCGGGATGGGCGAGGAGCGGCACGAGATCTCGCAGGCGCTGCGCGATCTGCACGACGCGGGCACCGACATCATCACCATCACGCAATACCTGCGCCCGACGCCGCGGCACCTGCCCGTGGCGCGCTGGCTGCCGCCCGAGGAGTTTCTCGAGATCAAGGGCGAGGCCGACGAGATCGGTTTCTCGGGGGCGCTGGCCGGGCCGCTCGTGCGGTCGAGCTATCGCGCGGGCCGGCTCTGGGCGCAGTCGATGCGGGCCAAGGGCCGCGTCCTGCCCGACGACCTCGCACACCTCGATCGCACCGACGGCGAGCCGGTGTTCCTGCAGGGGGTGTAATTGAGGCGCGCTACTCGACGATCGTGATCGAGACGGGTGTGACCGAGCGGCTGAGCGAGACGAGAAGCGCGAGGTCGGAGCCATCCGGGTCGAGCGCGAACTCGAGGTCGACGAACGCCTCGGTGTCGGAGGACGCCGACGGGTGCACCGCCACGCGCGTGAGCACGAGCGAGCGGATGAGGTCGACGTCGAGGTCACCCGAGTGGTCGACGAACAGATCCTCGATGCCGTCGCCGTATTCCTCGACGGCCTGCACGACGAAGACCGACACGTCGCTTTCGCGGTCGTCGACCGCTGACAGCATGTCCTCGCGGGCCCGCAGGTCGAGGCCCTCGAGGGCCTGCAGCAGCGCGGCCGCGATGTCGAGATCCTTGTCGCTGACACCTTCGCCGCGCGGAACGCTCATGGACAGATCGACGTACTGGTCGCCGACCTCGACCGATTCGGACCAGTAGAGCCCTCCGCCCGGCTGCTCTTCGATCAGGCCGAAGTAGTCGTGCTCGAGCGCCACTAGCCGACCAGTTTCTGCGCGAAGACATGCGGCGTGAAACCGGTGAGGTCGTTGATGCCCTCGCCCTGGCCGACGAGCTTGATGGGGATGCCCGTCTTCTCCTGCACGGCGAGCACGAATCCACCGCGCGCCGAACCGTCGAGCTTCGTCAGCACGAGACCCGTCACGCCGGCGTGTTCTATGAACGCCTCGGCCTGCGACAGCCCGTTCTGGCCCGTCGTGGCGTCGAGCACCAGCAGCACCTCGCTGATCGGGGCCTGCTTCTCGATGACGCGCCGCACCTTGGTGAGCTCGTCCATGAGCCCGCCCTTCGTCTGCAGGCGACCGGCCGTGTCGATGACGACGATCTCGGTGCCCGTGCGCTTGGCGTATTCGATGGTCTGGAAGGCGACGGATGCGGGGTCTTGCCCCTGCTGCTGCGGGCGCACGATCGCGGCGCCGGCTCGCTCCGCCCACGTGGCGAGCTGTTCGACGGCGGCGGCGCGGAACGTGTCGGCGGCCCCGACGACCACCGTGCGGCCGTAGGTGCCGAGGAACTTGGCGAACTTGCCGATGGTGGTGGTCTTGCCGACACCGTTCACACCGACGACCAGCACGACGGCCGGGCGCTCGGTGAGCTTCAGCGTCGTGTCGTACTTCGACAGGCGCTCCTCGATGGACTCGCGCAGCATGCGCTGCAGGTCGCGCGGGTCGGTCGTGCGGTAGCGGGCGACCTTCTGCCGCAGGTCGTCGACGACGAACTCGGTGAGGTCGGGGCCGAAATCGGCCGTGATGAGAGCGTGTTCCAGCTGATCCCAGGTGTCATCGTCGATGGTGGGTTTTTGGAACATGCCGCGCAGGGCGCCGGACAGGGACCAGGGTGTACGTTCTGCCATGCATCCAGCCTACGGCGTCGCCACGCGTTGACCGACGACCGCCGACACGCCGTCTTGCCGCATCGACACGCCGTAGAGGGCATCCGCGATCTCCATGGTGCGCTTCTGGTGCGTGATGACGATCAACTGGCTGGTCGAGCGGAGGTCTTCGAAGATCTCGAGCAGGCGGCCCAGGTTGGCATCGTCGAGCGCCGCCTCGACCTCGTCCATGATGTAGAACGGGCTCGGGCGGGCCTTGAAGATGCTGATGAGCAGGGCCACGGCGGCCAGTGAACGTTCGCCGCCCGAGAGCAGCGACAGGCGCTCGATCTTCTTGCCGGCGGGTTTGACCTGCACCTCGATGCCCGTCGTGAGGAGGTCGTCGGGGTTCGTGAGCGAGATGCTGCCCGTGCCTCCCGGGAAGAGCACCGGGAACACCTCGGTGAAGGCCCGCTGTGTGTCGTCGAAGGCGCTGCGGAAGATGGTCTGCATGCGGTCGTCGAGTTCGTCGATGATCGTGAGCAGGTCCTTGCGCGTCTTGGTGAGATCGGCGAGTTGTTCGGTGAGGAAGGCGTGGCGTTGTTCGAGCGCCGCGAATTCTTCTAGCGCGAGCGGGTTGACGCGGCCGAGTTGCGCGAGTTTGCGTTCGGCGCGCTCGAAACGCTTCTTCTGTGCGGCACGGTCGAAGGGGATGCCGCGGGGCGCGGCGGGCTGGGCTCCAGACGTGTCGTCGTCCCCGTCGGTGTCACCTTGCCCGGAGGCGTCGGCGTTTTCGTCGCCGACCGGTGCGAGCGCCGTCTCACGGGCACCACTCACGACGGCGCCGGCGAACTCGCGGCGTGTGGCGGCAGCTACTCCCCCGCTGCCCGCCTCGATCTCGGCCTCGAGTTCGGCGATGACCGCTGCTGCCGCGGCGGCCTCCTGAGCTTCGAGTTTCTCCGCGATCGTCGCGAGCAGGTCGGCATCATCGGGGACGAGCTGGTCGGGGCCGTATTCGGCCACGAGCACGTCTTCAACGAGCCCGAGCTCCGAACCGGCGCGCTCGAGCAAACCGGACAAGTGAAGCTTCTTCTCGTAAATCTGCAGCTCGAGGCCGTGCACGTTCTCGGTGATGGCCTGCAGGCGCTCGCGGAGACCGGCCTCCTGGCGACGCAGCGCCCCGAGTTCCTCGTTCTGGCTGCGACGCTCCTCCTCCGCGGCGGCGAGACGCAGAGAGCTCTCGGACACCGAACGGTCGACGGAGGCGAGCACGGCGGGAAGCGTTTCGATGACGTGGGTGGCGGCATCCACCTGGCGACGACGGATGACCGCGCGCCGTGCAGCCTCTTCGGCCTGCCGGCGCTCCTGGTCGCGGCGGCGCACGAGCGAACCGATGCGCGCGTCACCCTGGCGCACACGCTCGCGGGCCGTCTCGAGGGAGAGGCGCGCCTGCACCTCGGCTTCGCGGGCCGCGTCGAGTTCGGCCATCACGGCGTCGCGCGCGCTGACGTCGAGGATCGGCCGCGGGCGGGACGAGGCCTGGTCGAGCGCCTGCTTGGCCTGATCGAGGGCGTTCTGCGCGTCGTTCACGGTGTTTTCGGCCAGGGCCAGGGCCGACCGAATGCGCTCGCACTCCGCCGTCGACGACTCGACCTGCACGAGCGCGCGGTTGACCTTCTCACTGTGGGCCGCCAGCTCGGCGTCGTACTGGCGCAGCATCTGCAGCGCGTCGGCGGACTGCTTCTTCGCCACCTGATTCTGCTGTCGCTGCTCGGTGAGTTCGTAGCGCAGGCGCTCGATGGTCGAGGTGAGGCCCTCGAGGGCGTCGGCCGCGGCGTCGCGTTCGGCCAAGAGTTCGATGCGGCTGGGCTGTTCACCCGAGCCGCCCGAGAGCACGTGAGAGGTGAGGACGTCTCCGGCGTCGGTGACGATGGTCGCGCGATCGGGATGCGCGAGCGTGAGGCGTTCGCGGCGGGCGCTGTCGACATCCGGCGCGACGTAGATGGTCGAGAGGAGCGCGAGCACGCCGGCGGGGGCCTGCACGAGCGTGTCGGCACGCACGAGGCTGCCGGCGCGAGGCGGGAGGTCCATCGAACCGGCGCCGTCTTGGCGAGCAGTGGCCTTCGTGCCCGATCCCGCGGCGACCGCGTCTAAGGCGCGGCTCCGGTCTGTGGCGTCGCCGGAATCTGCGCCAGGAGGCGAGGACTGTTGCAGCGACGCGTCGCCGGCGATGACGACGTCGACGCGGCCGAGCTTGTTGTCCCGCGCATAGGCGACGGCACGGGCCGCGTTGTCATCGGTGTCGGCGAGAACGGCCTCGGCGAGCGAGCCGAGGGCTGCGGCGATGGCGGCCTCGGAACCCGGGGTCACCTGCACGTGGTCGGCCACGACACCCAGGATGCCTGCGAGCCCGGCCGCCGTCAGGTCGGCCGAGCCGTTCTTCACGTCGAGGGCGCGCGACAGGGCGCTCTTCTTGGCCTGCAGGGCGTCGCGCTCGCGCTCGGCCCGGTGCAGTTCGTCGCGCAGGCGCTCGATCTCGGCATCCGTGTCGAACACGCGCGCCTGCGCGAGCTCGTACTCCTCGTCGAGGCCCGACTGCCCGTGGTCGGTGGGCGCCTCTTCGCCCTCGAGGTCGGCCAGGCGGGCGGATGCGTCGAGCCGACGTTGCTCGGCCGCCTCCAACGCATTCTGCTGCCGCAGGTGCTCGCCGCGCACGGCCGCCAGGCGGGATGCGGCCGTGTCGGCCTGCCCGCTGAGTTTCGAGATCTCGAGGTCGTGGCGCGAGACGAGCGCGCTCTGCGCCGCGATCTCCTGGTCGATGCCGTCGAGGCTGGCCCGCGCCGTGGCGGTCTGGGCGGCGGCCCGCTTCCAGGCGTCGTCTGCGTCGTCAACGGCGGCGGTCAGGCGCACGAGCTCGGCACGCGCCTCGTCGATGGTCGCGGCGCTCACGGTCGGCTGCGCGTCGGGCGCCTCGGCCTCGCTGCCGAGCAGGGCCAGGCGCTGGTTCGCCAACGTGTAGAGGCTGCGCAGCCGCTCCTGCACCGATTCGAGCGCGAAAGCCGTGCGCCGGGCGGTGTCGACGGCGTCGCCGATCTGCGCCTGTTCGAGGCGCGAGGCGCGCAACTGAGCCTGCTCGAGCTGCTCCTGCACGACGATGCGTTCGCTGTGACGCTCCTGCTCGCCACGAGTGTGGTCGTCGAGGGCGCGTCGCAAGGCCACGACGTCGTCGGCCAAGAGGCGGGCTCGGGCATCCCGAACCACGGCCTGGATGCTCTGGGCCTCGCGCGCGATCTCAGCCTGGTGTCCGAGCGGCTTCAGCTGGCGGCGGATCTCGCCCGCGAGGTCGCTCAGGCGCGTGAGGTTGGCCTGCATGGCGTCGAGCTTGCGCACGGTCTTCTCTTTGCGCCGACGGTGTTTCAGGATGCCCGCGGCCTCTTCGATGAACCCGCGACGCTCTTCGGCGCTGGCGTGCAGCACCTGGTCGAGCTGCCCCTGGCCGACGATGACGTGCATTTCGCGGCCGAGACCCGAGTCGCTCAGCAGTTCTTGCACGTCGAGCAGCCGGCAGCTGTCGCCGTTGATGGCGTATTCGCTGCCGCCGTTGCGGAACAGCGTGCGGCTGATCGTGACCTCGGTGTAGTCGATGGGCAGCGCGCCGTCGGAGTTGTCGATGGTGAGCAGAACCTGGGCCCGGCCGAGGGGCCCGCGCGTCGACGTACCCGCGAAGATGACGTCTTCCATCTTTCCGCCGCGCAGCGTTTTGGCGCCCTGCTCCCCCATCACCCAGGCGAGCGCGTCGACGACATTCGATTTGCCCGAACCGTTGGGCCCGACGACGCACGTGACGCCCTGCTCGAAGGCGAACGTCGTCGATTGCGCGAACGACTTGAACCCCTTCAGCGTGAGGCTCTTCAGGTACACCGGGTTCGCCCTTTCGGTGGCGGGATTCTTATCTTTCTACGCTAGTGGATGCGGTGCCCTGAGCCCCGGACATCCGCGCGTTTCAGGCCCTGTCGGCGGTGGGACCAGCACTCGCGGGCGCTGTCTTCCTCGCCGCACGCGGGCGCTTCTGGCAGAACGGGCAGAAGTGTGAGCCCCGGTTCATGAACGAGACGCGTTCGATGGGGGTGCCGCAGCGGCCGCACGGTTTGCCCGCCTGGCCGTAGGCGTTGAGGCTGTGCGAGAAGTAACCGGATGCCCCGTTGACGTTGACGTATTGCGCGTCGAAGCTCGTGCCGCCCTCGGCCAGAGCCTTCTGCAACACCGTGCGCACCTCGTCGAGCAGCACGGCGGCCTGGCGACGCGTGAGGGCCGCGGCCTGCCGTTCGAAGTGCAGACGTGCCGCCCACAGCGACTCGTCGGCATAGATGTTGCCGATGCCCGACACCACGGTCTGATCAAGCAGCACGCGCTTGATGCCCACCTTCTTGCGCGAGAGCGCTTCGTAGAAGGCGAGCTCGTCGAAGTGCGGGTCGAGCGGGTCGCGCGCGATGTGCGCCACCTGCGACGGGATGAGCGCGGCGGGCGGCACCTCGCCGGCGAAACCCGAGGGGAAACCGTCGCGCGTGGGAACGAGGGTGTCGATGGCGAGCGAGCCGAAGATGCGTTGGTCGACGAAGTTGACGCGCAGATCGCCGTGCTCCGGATGCTCGAGCGACAGCCCGATGCGCGTGCGCTCGTCGAGCGTGCCTGGCTCGCGGAGGAGCATCTGGCCGCTCATGCCGAGGTGGCCGACGAGCGCGCGGGGGCGTTCATCCTCGCCGGTCTCGAGGGGGAACCAGAGGAACTTGCCTCGACGCACGGCGGCAGTGACCCGGCGACCGCGGAGAAGTTCGACGAAGGCTCCAGAGGCGCGGTCGTGGCGGCGCAGGGAGCGTTCGTCGTAGATGTCGATGTCGACGATGCGCGCGCCCACGATGGCGGGTTGCAGCCCGGCGCGAACGACCTCGACCTCGGGGAGCTCAGGCACGGGAAGCGTCTCGTGACACTGCCGACACTCTCGACGCTGAGGTCACCGTCGCTTCCGGAGAAGACACAGACATCGGAAACGGCGTAGACACCGGAAGTACCGAACGCACCGACGTGGACGTCAGCCCGGCCGGGGTGTGCGTCACCGCGTGCGCTCGGGCTTGACGAAGCCCGTGAGCTGCGACCAGGCGTGGAGGGCGGCGGCCATCTCGGCGTGCTTCTTGGACGAGCCCGTTCCCTCGCCGCGCGCGACCCGGCCGACGGTGACGACCGCCGTGAAACGGCGATCGTGGTCGGGGCCCTGGCTCGTGACGTCGTAGTGCGGCGCCGGCTGATTCTGGCGGGCGGCCGCCTCTTGCAGGCTGGTCTTCGGGTCCATCGCGGCGCCGAAGCGCTCGCTGTCGGCGAGGAGCGGCCCGACGAGGCGGAGGACCAGGTCGGTTGCGACATCCGGACCGCAACCCAGGTAGACCGCACCGATGATGGCCTCGACCGTGTCGGCGAGGATCGACGGTTTGCGCGCGCCGCCGGTGAGGATCTCGCCGCGGCCGAGCAGGATGTGCGGACCGAGTTCGATGCGCTCGGCCACCTCGGCGAGGGCGATCGTGGAGACCACGCTGGCGCGGCGCTTGGCGAGCTCACCCTCGGACAACTCGGGGTTGTCGCGGTAGAGCTTGACGGTGACGGCCTGACCGAGGATGGAGTCGCCGAGGAATTCGAGGCGCTCATTGTGAGGCGTGCCGCCGTGCTCGTAGGCGTAGGACCGGTGGGTCAGGGCCAACGACAACAGCTCGGGGTCGAGGTCGACTCCGAGCGTGTCACGAAGAACGGACCGGTCGACCTGCTCTCCCTGTGCGGGGGAAACAGCGTCGACCGATCCGGCAATTCTGCGTTCGGCGTTGTTCAATTCGCGGCGCGGCGTGCTCTCGACAGGGGTGCTCTCGACAGATGCCACGGGTGAACCGATACCGAATAAACCGAGCGTCTGTTTAGACGTCGGCGACCTTGCGGCCCTTGTATTCGAGGAACAGCGCGGTGCCCGCGGAGTCTTCGACAACCTTGGCGCGGTGCGGCAGGCTGTAGGTGACCTTGCCGTTTTCGACCGTCTTCACCAGGGTGGGGACTTCGGCCTTCCACTGCGAACGGCGGGCGTGGGTGTTGGCGCGCGACTTTTTCCGCTTCGGGACAGCCATGGTTATCTCTCTTCTGTATCGGCAGCGTCGACGTCTCTCGAGCTGATGTCTGGGGTGAAACTCGCGAGCGCAGCCCAGCGAGGGTCAACGGGTTCGTGAGAGTCTTCGTCGGGTTGTTCGGCCAGCGGCTCGCCGGTTTCTAAGTCGAGACCGGGGCAGTCAGGCCGGCAAACCGGCTGAAACGGCAGTGACAAAACCACTGCGTCTCTGATGAGAGGTTCAAGATCCACGTGGTCATCGTGAACCTCATACTCAGATGCTTCCTCGTTAGGATACGCGAAAAGCTCCTGGAATTCGACTTCGACAGGCTGAACGATATCTTTCAGGCATCGACCGCATACTCCCGTGGCCCGGGTTTCGAGTTCTCCGGTGACCAGGATGCCCTCGTGCACCGACTCGAAACGGACGCGCTGGTAGAGCGGCTCGCCCTTCGGAACGGACACGAGGCCCTCGCCGAGCTTCTCGGGCGACGGGATCTCGTAATCGTGCTCGCGCATCTCGCCCGGATGCCGGACGATGTCCCGAAGGTTCACCGTAAATGGCGTCTTCTTCACATAACTCACCCCGCGAGTCTACCCGCCGTGTGCTGAGACGATGCGCCGTTTCACCCAGGGCGGACGCGGTGGGGCGCGCGTCAGCGCGCGTCGGCGGGGGTCTGCTCGCGGCGAGCCGATGGGGTGAGCACTGAAGCCGGCAGGGCGGCGGCGAGGATGCGGCGACCGGTCGGGCGAGAGCGTGCGAGGGCATCAAGAACCGTCGTGGTCGCCTGCTCGAGGCTGACACCCTCTGGCGGGCCGGCCGCGCGGTCACCGGCGAAACGGAGCCGCTCGACGGCCTCGAGGAGTTGGGTCAGGCGCGCGGACTCGAGCGGCGCGAACGGCACCTCGGTGGACAAGGACTCGGCGATCTGTCGGGGTGTCGCGGCGTCGGAAACCGAGAGGCCGAGATCGCGGGCGGTTTCGGAGATCTCGAGCCACGCGACATCCGCCGACGCCGCTCCGGAACGCAGACGGCCGAGGCGGCGCCGGCGGCGCAGGGCTCGAACCGTGCCAGGGACGGCGGCGAGGACGAGCAGAAGGAGGGCGAGCAACGGGGCCGTGGCGGGAGGGGTCGTGTCGTCGGCGCTCTCGGCGACGGAAGTGTCGGAGGGGGCTGTGGCCGACGGCGTGGGCGTGGACTGCTGGCCGTTCTGCTGTTGAGGGTCGACGGGAGCCGCCGAAGACGTTGACGACGTCGACTCGGGAATGGCGTAGTCGGGCACCTCGCCGCGGCTCGGCGTGGGCTCGAAGGGAACCCAGCCGACACCCTCGAAGTAGAGTTCGGGCCACGAGTGCAGATCGTCTGACGAGACCGAATACGAGATCTCGTCGCCCGACGCTCCCGAGCGCGTTCCCGGAAGGTAACCGAGCGAGACGCGCGCCGGGATGCCCTCGAGGCGCGCCATGATGGCCATGGCCGACGCGTAGTGCACGCAATAACCCGACTTCTTCTCGAGGAACTGCGCGATGACGTCGAACCCGTCGCCGTCGTAGCCCTCGTCGACGGGTGCCGATTCGGAGTAGAGGAAGTCGCCAGAGCGGAAGAACTGCTGCAGGTCGACGGCGCGCTCATAGGCCGTGGTGTCGCCCTCGGTGGCCTGGTTTGCGGCATCCTGGATCGTTCCCGGCACATCGTCGGGCAGGTCGAGGAAGCGTGAGACATCCTCAGGAAAGCCCGCGGATGCCTCGGCCAACTGCTCGGGCGTCGGCTCGATGTTCTGGCTGGTCGCCGTGTAGGTCTGGTCGCGCGTGCTCGAGATGCGGCTCGAGAGCGTGAGGCCCTCGACATCCCACATCCAGGTGCCGCGCAGATCGGAGACCTCGGTGCTCGGGAACGGCACGGGAAGCCACGGGCTCTCCATGGTCTCGATCTCGACGCGCGTCGTGGCCTCTGTGGTGGCGATATCGGGGCCGAGACCCGGGATGTCGATCGTCGTGTCGTCGTCGTTCCGCTCGGTGCGGTCGGAGTTCGACGACGACCACGTCGTGCCATCGAACTGGTCGAGCGTGAGGAGGCGGAAGTACTGGCGGTCCTGGCTCGTGGTGCTGTAGCGGAAGGCCTCGCTCGTGCCGGGCTGCCGCAGGTCCTTACCGAGGTCGATGAGCGGGCTCACTCCCCCGCCGATGCGCACACCACCCGACGACGGCACGAGCGAGGCGCCGTTGAAACCGGGCACGTTGAGGGTGGCGATCAGCGCGACGACGATAGCCGCGGCTCCCACGGCCGCCACACTGCCGAAACTGCGGCGGGCCAGGCGGCGCGCACCCGCATCGGCCCACAGCACGAGCACATAGAACACGGCGCACAGGGAGAACGACCACAGGTCGACGTCACCCGTGAAGATGCCGGGCACGATGGCGAGACCGACGACCGGCACGCCCACGACCGCCGGCATGCGGCCCGTGAAGGCGACGACGTCGAAGAGTACGGCGAAGAGCCCGGCGCCCACGACGAGGAGGAACTGGATGCCGATGTCGAGCGTCGCGGGCGTCGCCTGCGAATTGATGGATGCCGCGCCCGCGTTCGCGAGCGACGAGATCGTATCGATGCTGGCGGGTGTGGGGATGACGAACAGGATCGAGTCGCCGGCCGCGAAGAGCACGACGATGCTCGCCAGCCAGATCAGTGCGGCGCCGACCGAGGCCACCCAGCGCGGGGCGCCGAGCAGGCGGATGATCTGGGCGCCCACGAGCACGACGATGCCGACGAGGGCGGGCTCGAACCACCAGTCGATGCCCTCGATGACGGGAGCGAGGCCGCTGATGGCGACCAGGAAGAGCGCCACGAGCGCGAGCGTGAGGGGCCAGAGCGTCGTTGCGCGGACGCGACGGACGAAGCGGGAGTGATCGGACACGGAGCGGTTGGCCGGGCGGGTCGGCGACGAGCCGCGACCGCCACCGCCACCGTTGCCATTGCTGTTGCCGGAGGGCCGTGGCGCCGAAGGGCGCGGCGGTGCCTGCGTACTCATCGCAGAGCCCCCTCACGGTCGGTACCGCCCGCGGCGATCTGACGCCAGGCATCATCGAGCGGGCGCCCGGCGGGCAGGTGGGCGGCGCGCCATCCATTCGTCAGAAGAGAGTCGCGTAGCTCGGTTGCCGAGCGGAATGCTTCTGCGGCGACGATCGCGACGGCGGGATCGGCCGCGCCCTTTACGGCGGCCAGGCGTGTCGAGCTGGCCGTCCCGGTGCCCGTGAGCACGCAGAACACCGGGAGCATGCCGCCGAGGGAACGCAGGTGGCCGTCCACGCCCGACCACACGTCGTCGTCGGACGTCGTGACGACGCGGCGTACATCGGCAAGGTCCATGAGCAAAGTGGGTGCCGCACCGGGGCTGTAGTGGCGCACGCGCGGGGCCAGGCGGTCGCCCTGGCGTTCGAGCGGGGTCGCCGTCTCGATGACCGTCACGGCGAAACCGTCGGCCAAGAGCCGCAACGCGATGGATGCCGCAGCCTCGACCGCGCGCTCGAACTCCGCTTCGGCGGCCGGGCTCGCCGCGCCCGCGCCCATGCCAGACGACGCCGCGCGCGGAGCTACGGTGGTGTCGAGCACCACACACGCCTCGGGGTCACCCTGCTGCTCTTCCTGCCGCACCATCAACTCGCCGCGGCGCGCCGTCTGCCGCCAGTGCACGCGGCGCAGCGGATCGCCCGCACGGTATTCACGCGCGATCAATTCGTCGGCGCGCGGGTTCGAGGGAACGTAGAGCTGGTGTCGTCCGCCCTCGCCCGAAGCTGTCAGCACGCCCGGCTGGTCGAGCACGGTCACGCGCGGCGTCACCGTCAGCGTCGAGACCTCGCCCGCGGGCCGGAGCGCTACAGCCAGGCCCAGTGGATCGCCGTAGCCGAGCCAGAGGGGCCCGATGGGATAGCGCCCGCGTTTCGGGGCCCGCACGCGGTATTCGACCATGCCGCCGAAGCGTCGCGCGTCGGCACCGGCCGACCAGAGGTCGCCGCCCTGCTCGCCGAAGCCCGCGGGAAGTTGCTCGGCCCAGCGGTTGAGTCCGCGCGCCGAGCCCGTGGCCTCGATGACCACGCGAACGGTCGCGAGTTCGCCGACGGCGACGGCCGGCTCGGCGAAACGTCGGCGCACCTGCACACGGGGCCGCACCATCCAGACCAGCACGGCCGAGACGAGCACGAGCGTGAGCAGGAAGAAGCCCACGTAGAGACCCTCGCGGCGGTCGATGAGCGTCGACGCCACCACAAAGGCGAGGGCTACTGCAAGGAATCCCCAGCCGCGCACGGTCGGGCGCACGGCGGCGCCGGAGGAACGTGAGCGTCGGGCCATGTGTTCTACCGCCCGGGAACCGGGACCGGCGTGTTCTCGACGATGCCCGCGAGAATGCCGGCGACGAGCTGGTCGGCATACTGGTGCTGGCCGAGGGCACGGCCCGTCGGCACGACGCGGTGGCCCAGCACGGGCAGCACGAGCGCGTCGATGTCGTCGGGCAGAACGAAGTCGCGGCCCGACACGAGCGCGAGGGCCTTGGCCGCACGCACGAGCTGCAGGGTGGAACGCGGGCTGCCGCCCAGGCGGATGTCGGGGTGCTCGCGCGTGGCCCGCACGATGTGCACGGCGTACTGCTTCACGGCCTCGGCGACGTAGACGTGGTGCACGGTCGCGATCACGCGTCGCAGTCCCGCCGTCGAGAGCACGGGTTCGAGCGCCTGCAGCGGGTTGGCCTCGTTGCGCGAGCTCAGCATGCGCAGCTCGGCGGTTTCGTCGGGGTAGCCCATCGAGATGCGCGCCATGAAGCGGTCGCGCTGGGCCTCGGGCAGCGCGTAGGTGCCCTCCATCTCGATCGGGTTCTGCGTGGCCACGACCGTGAACGGGGTGGGCAGCGGGTAGGTCGAGCCGTCGACCGTGACCTGGCGCTCTTCCATGCATTCGAGCAGCGCGGACTGGGTCTTGGGCGAGGCGCGGTTGATCTCGTCGCCGATGACGATGTTCGCGAAGACGGCACCCGGCTTGAACTCGAAACGGCCGTCGACCTGGTTGTACACCGAGATGCCCGTGACATCGGAGGGCAGCAGGTCGGGCGTGAACTGAATGCGGCTCACGGTCGAGTGCACCGACTTGGCCAGGGCCTTGGCGAGCATGGTCTTGCCGACGCCCGGAACGTCTTCGATCAGGAGATGCCCCTCGGCCAGCAACACGACGAGGGCCGTGCGGATCTCGGCCGATTTGCCGTCGATGACGTGCTCGACGTTGGCCTGCACGCGCGCGACGACCTCGGTGGCCTCCTCGATCGTCATGGCGATATCGGATGTCGCGGACGAGGCCTGCCCGTCGGTGGGCGCGCTGGTGGGATAGGTGGTCATGATTCCTGCAAGAAGTCGGCGACGGGCGCGGGAACGTAGGGTCGGATGTCTCCGCCGAGGGAGGCGACCTGTCGCACGAGCGAGCTGGAGACGTGCGCGTGGGCGGGGTCGGGCAGCAGGAAGATCGTCTCGACGCCGGCCAGGTTGCGGTTCACGATGGCCATGGGCGTCTCGTAGGCGACGTCGACCTGCGAGCGGATGCCCTTGACGAGCACGGTGGCTCCGACATCCGTGGCGTAGTCGACGAGGAGGCCGACGCTCCAGGACGCGACGACGACGTTGGTGATGCCGAGGGCCGCGACCGACTTCTCGAGCAGGGCGACGCGCTGCGCGATGGGCAGCAGGGCGGCCTTGTCGGGGTTGTGGACGACGAGCACGTGGAGCTGGTCGAACAGCCCCGCAGCTCTCTCGATGACGTCGAGATGACCCAGGGTGACAGGGTCGAACGAGCCGGGAACAACGGCGATCCTCTGCATCGCTCCAGCTTACCGGCCGGTCGTTACCTTTCCGTGACGATCAGACAATCGTCAGGGAGGGTGAGGAAGCCTCTCAGTTCTTGGAGAGCGCCGCACGCTCGGCGTCGTCGAGGCGGCGCTCGAGGGCCGAACGCAGGGCGGGATGCTGCGCCAGATCGGGATCGCCCGCGAGGAGTTCACCGGCGTGCACACGGGCGCGCATGATGAGGTCGCCGTCGGAGACGACGCGCAGCAGTTTGAGCGAGGACCGCCCGCCGGATTGGCGGTTGCCCAGCACGTCGCCCTCGCGCCGCAGCTCGAGGTCGATGGTGGCCAGCTCGAAACCGTCGATGGTGGATGCCACGGCTTCCACTCGCTCGCGCGCGGTCGTCTCGACGGGGGCACCCGTGACGAGCAGACACAGGCCCGCGTGCTGGCCACGGCCCACGCGGCCGCGCAACTGGTGCAACTGCGACACCCCGAAGCGGTCGGAGTCGAGGACCACCATGGTGGAGGCGTTGGGCACGTCGACGCCGACCTCGATGACGGTCGTCGCGACCAGGATGTCGGTGTCACCGGCCGCGAAGGACTGCATGATGGCGTCCTTCTCCTCAGACGACATGCGGCCGTGGAGCGCCTGGATGCGAAGCCCGGAGAGGGCGTCGAGCCGTTGCAGCTCGGCGAGCGTGTCGACGACGGTGTGCGGAAGCGCGGGCGCGGGCTCGGCCGGGTCGGATTCCGAGGCCGAGGCAGAGGCAGAGGCGTCATCGGCCGTCGCGGGCAGATTCTCTCCCTCTTCGGCGACGGCGCGGTCGATGGCCGAGCACACGACGAAGGCCTGCCGCCCCTTGGCGACCTCTTCGGAGACGCGCTGCCACACCCGCCCCATCCATCCCGGCCGGTCTGCCGTGGGCACGACGAAGGATTCGATGCCCGCGCGGCCCGCCGGCAACTCGTGGATGGTGCTGACGTCGAGGTCGCCGAAAACGGTCATGGCGACGGTGCGCGGGATGGGCGTGGCTGTGAGGACGAGCACATGCGGGGGCACGTGGCCCTTCTGCCGCAGGGTCTCGCGCTGCTCGACGCCGAAACGGTGCTGCTCGTCAACGACGACGAGGCCCAGGTCGTAGAAGCCGACGGTGTCGGACAGCAGCGCGTGCGTGCCCACGACGATCTTGGCTTGGCCGCTGACGACCCGGAGGAGGGCGCGTTTGCGTTCGGCCGTGGAGAGCTGGCCGGTGAGCAGGGTGGGCACGAGCTCGGCGGCGAGATCGGGGCCCAGCGAGCGCACGATCGAGCGCAGGTGTTGCGCCGCCAGCACCTCGGTGGGAGCGAGCAGCGCCGACTGGCCACCCGAGTCGGCCACGGCCAGCATGGCGCGCAGGGCGACGAGCGTCTTGCCCGAGCCCACCTCACCCTGAACGAGCCGGTTCATGGGCGCGGGGCTGCCCAGGTCGAAGAAGATCTCGGAACCGACGGACTGCTGGTCGCCCGTGAGCGAGAAGGGCAGCGCGTCGTCGAAACGGTCGAGCAGCCCGCCGTCCTTCGGCACGCGGACGGTGGCGATGCGCGCGCGATCGCTCTGGCGCTGCTGCAGCAGCGCCGCCTGCAGAATGAACGCCTCGTGATAGCGCAGCGTGTCGCGCGCGCGCATGAAGTCGGCGTCTTTCTGCGGGCGGTGGATGAGTTCGTAGGCCTCACCGAGCCCGAGGATTTGCTCCTCGGACCGCACCTCGGCGGGCACCGGGTCGTCGAGGGCGGGCAGCTGATCGAGCACCAGCTCGACGGACTTCTGCACCTGCCAGCTCGCGATCGTCGACGTGGCCGGATAGATGGGAATGGGCATCTGCGCCCACTTCTTGGCCGCCTGCGAGTCGGCCGGGCGCGACGCCTCGTCGAACAGCTCGTAATCGGGATGCGCGAGCTGCAGCGCCCCGCGATAGGCCCCGACCTTGCCCGCGAAGATGCCGCGCACACCGGGCGACAGGTCCTTGGCCCGCCACGCCTGATTGAAAAACGTGAGGGTGAGGATGCCTTCGCCGTCGGTGATCTTGACCTCGAGGATGGAGCCACGGCGGGCCCGCATGGGACGCTCGCGCACCTCGATCACCTCGGCCACGATCGTGACCGCATCGCCGATGGGCAGCTGATCGAGCGCCGTCAACTCACCACGGCGGGCATAACGCCTCGGGTAGTGCGCCAGGAGGTCGCCGACCGTGCGCAGGCCGAAGGCCTTCTCGAAAGCCGTGGCCGTGCGCCCACCGAGAATGCCCGACAGCGCGGCATCAAGCGGGGACTCGGTCATGCGTCGAGTCTATTCGGGGCCACCGACATCGGCCGGTCGTCCCGCTATCGTGGAGCGGTGACCCGAATCGTCGCCGGCGCGGCCGGATCCCTCACCCTGCAGGTGCCGAAGCGCGGCACGCGGCCCACGAGCGACCGCGTGCGCGAGGCCATCTTCTCGGCCCTCGACGCGCGCGACCTCGTGCGCGAGGCGCGCGTTCTCGACCTGTACGCCGGGTCCGGGGCACTGGGGCTCGAGGCCGCGAGCCGCGGGGCCGTCCACATCGATCTGGTCGAGCGCGGGGCCGAGGCGGCACAGGTGTGCCGCCGCAACGCGACGGTCGTGCGCAAGGCGCTGGCTGGCGACATCCCGATCGATGTACATGCCAAGTCGGTGCAGGGGTTCTTGGATGGAGCACCGGCGGGAAACTGGGACATCGTGTTCATCGACCCGCCCTATGACGTGGGCGAAGACGAGTTGGCGGCGGTTCTCGCGTCGTTGGCACCGCTCCTGGCGCCGGGGGCGAGTGTCGTGGTCGAGCGCTCCGCTCGGACGCCGCAACCCACGCTGCCCGCGGCCCTCGAAGTCGAGCGCCGCAAAGATTACGGCGAGACCACTCTGTGGTGGGTCGGGCCCGTCGAAGAATAGGTCATTCTGGGCGACTTGCGCTCCGAAGACTGCCTGAGTTGCCTCACCGCGGAACGACTGGCTCGGGCCCCGCGGCGCGACGAAGCTGGCACCTGAGCAACATCGCACCGATATCCAGAGTCAGCCCTGCGCGCCACTCCACGAGCTGTAGGGGTCCCAACCATGCGGGTCGAGGTCGGTGCCGTCGAGGCTCACGCCGTGGCCCGGCACGACGCGGCCGATGACCGTGAAGCCCTCTGGGACGGCATCCTCGGTCGGGAACGCCGCGAGGAGTGAGTGGTCCTCTCCCCCACGCAGCGCGAACCGGCCGTGCGGTTCGAGCGCAGCACCCGAGATGTCGAGCCGCACCCCGGATGCCGCGGCCAGGCGGGATGCGTCGAGGAGCAGGCCGTCCGAAACATCCATCATTGCCGTGGCGCCGGCCTTCGAGGCGATGACGCCGTGGCCGATGGGCGGGTGAGGCGCGGTCTGGGCGCGGATGAGATCGGGGTATTCGGCGCGCAAGCGGGCCGTTGCCTCGACATCAGGATGCCCGTCGGCGTCGACGCCGTGCCGGAACAACAGGTCGAGGCCCTCGGCGGCGCGGCCCATCGAGCCCGCGATCGCGAACACGTCGCCGGCCCGAGCACCCGAGCGCAGGACGGGTTCGCGGCCCTCCAGATCGCCGAAAGCCGTCACCGCGATGGTCAGAGTGGCCGACACGGAGAGGTCTCCGCCGACGACGCCACACCCCGGCGCCATGGCCGCACACCCCTCGCGGATGCCGTCGGCCAGCTGCTCGAGAAATTCGACGGGCAGGTCGGCCGTCGCCGCCAGTGCCACGACCAGGGCCGTCGGACGGGCTCCCATCGCCGCGACATCGGAGAGATTGGATGCCGCAGCCTTCCAGCCGAGCTCGAACGGCGTCGACCAGGCCATCCGAAAATCGGGACCGTGCACCATGAGGTCGGTCGTGACGACGAAGCATCCATCGGGTGCGCGCACCACTGCTGCATCGTCGCCCGGGCCCACGAGCGCGGCGTCGGCCGCGCGAAAACGGGGCAGGATGCGGGCGAGTAGCTCCGACTCTGCTGTGTGTCCGACGAGCTGGGGGTCGGAGCCTGAGGACGACATATCGACAACGGTAGCCTGGAAGCGATGTCTTCCCGAAAACGCCTCCTCCCCCTCGTCAGTGCCCTCGGAGCCGTCGCGCTCGCCCTGGTCGTCACCGGCTGCGCGCCCACCGTGACCGCCACCTCGGCGCCCGACGCCAACAACCCGGCATGCGCCGACGTGACCGTGCGGCTGCCCGACACCGTGGCCGGCAAACCGCAGCGCGACACCGACGCGCAGGCCACAGGCGCATGGGGAACACCGGCGGCCGTCCTGCTGCACTGCGGCGTCGCGGTTCCCGGGCCGACCACCGACACGTGCGTGTCGCTCAACGGCATCGACTGGATCGCCGACGACAGCGACAAGCCCAACTACCGCTACACCACCTACGGCCGCACGCCCGCCATCGAGGTCTTCGTGAACTCGGATGCCGACACGGGCGGCGTCAGCGGCACGACGGCCCTCATCGACCTGGGGCCGGCCGTGTCGACCATCCCCGCGACGAAGGCATGCACGGGCCCCGAAGACGTTCTCGGCGGTGTCGGCTCGGACAACGGCGACCCGACGGCGACGCCGGTCAACCCGGCCGAGCCGTTGACCGAACCTTCGACCCAGCCGTCGACGGACCCCACGACGGAGCCGTCAAACCCGACGCCCGCTCCGTAAAGCCCGGCCGTAACGCCCGATACTGTGCCGCCTCCCGTGCCGCTGGCGCGCGCTGCGACCGCACGCGGCGCGATCAGCCGCGTCGGGCGACCGCGACCTCGATGAGCTCGGTGATGAGCTCGGGGTAGCTGAGCCCCGAGGCCATCCAGCACGTGGGGAACATCGAGATGGGCGTGAACCCGGGCATGGTGTTGATCTCGTTGACCACGAGGTCGTCGCCCGAGAGGAAGAAGTCGACACGCGCCAGGCCCTCGGCGCCGATGGCGTCGAAAGCGCGCACAGCAACGTCCTGCAGGCCCGCGAGCTCGGCGTCGGTCAGCGCGGCCGGGCACACCAACTCGATGCCGGGGGCGTCGAGGTATTTGGCGTCGAAGTCGTAGAAGTCGCGACCCGTGATGATGACCTCGCCGGCCACCGAGGCTCGCGCGTGTTCGCCGGGGCGGCCACCGAGCACGGCGATCTCGACCTCGCGGCCCGGCATACCTGATTCGATGAGCACCTTGTCGTCCTCGTCGAACGCGATACCCATGGCGCGGTGCAGTTCGGCGGCATCACTCACTTTGCTCACGCCGACGCTCGACCCGGCCCGGGCCGGCTTGACGAACACGGGAGCGCCGAGCTCTTCGAGCGCCTGCTCGGCCACCGACGGTTCTGTCGCATAGTCGAGGGCCGTGATGGTGCGCCACGGGGCCACCTGGATGCCGGCCTGCTGCAGAACCGTCTTGGTGAAATGCTTATCCATCCCGAGGCTCGACGCGAGCACACCCGACCCGACATACGGGATATCGGTGAGCTCGAGCATGCCCTGGATGGTGCCGTCCTCGCCGTAGGGACCGTGCAGGATCGGGAACACCAGGTCGATATCGCCCAGCACGTCGACGGTGCCGTCTTCGCGCACGACGCGCAGTGTGCGCGAGCGCGTGCTGTCGGGCCACTGCACGCGCGTGCCGTTGTCGAGCACCTCGGGCAGCTTCGCGGCGTTGAGTGCGAACCGCGCCGGGTCGTCGACCTCGAGCACGAAGGCGCCGTCACGCGTGATGCCAACGGGGATCACGTCATAACGCGTGCGGTCAATTGCCGCCAGAACCCCGCCCGCCGTGGCGCAGCTGATGGAGTGCTCGCTGGAACGGCCGCCAAAGAGAACTGCCACCGTCGGCTTGGGGTTCATCGTTCGTCCTTTCGCCCTGAGGTTCATCAGAGTCGGTGGTGAGGTGGGGGGCGATGTCTTTCGGGTTGAGAGTACCGTTCAGCACCTGTTCGACCTGTTGGACGATCGGCATGTCGACGCCGATGGTTCGCGCGAGTTCGAGAATGGGGGCCACGGATGCCAGGCCCTCCGCCGTCTGCTGCATCTGCTTCACGACGGCGTTGAAGCTGTAGCCCTGGCCGAGCAGCCGGCCCGCCGTGTTGTTGCGGGACAGCGGGGACTGGCAGGTGGCGATGAGGTCGCCGAGCCCCGCGAGACCCGACAGCGTTTCGGCTTTTGCCCCGTGGGCGACCGCGAAGTCGGTCATCTCGACCAGGCCGCGCGTGATGATCGACGCCTTGGTGTTCTCGCCGTAGCCGACGCCGTCGACGATGCCGATGGCGACGGCGATGAGGTTCTTGAGCACGCCGCCGAACTCGGTGCCGATGACATCCGTGTTGACGAATGTGCGGAAGTAGCGGTTGCGCGCGAGCAGGGCCACGGCTTGGGCGGTCTCGAGGTTCGACGACGAGATGACGGCCGCGGTGGGCTGTTCCTTCGCGATCTCGAGGGCCAGGTTGGGCCCAGAGGCCACGGCGATGCGGGAGGGATCGATGCCGAGACCCTCTTCGAGCACCTGGCTCATGCGCAGGCCCGTGCCCTTTTCGACGCCCTTCATGAGCGAGACGACGATGGTGTCGGGGCCGATGAGCGGCTTGAGAGCGACCAGGTTGTCGCGCAGCGTCTGGCTCGGCACCGAGACGTAGATCTGCGCGGCACCGCGCACGGCGGCGGCGAGATCGCTTTCGGCGGTCAGGTTCTCGGGCAGCGTGACGCCCGGCAGGTAATCGCTGTTGCGGTGGCGCAGGCGGATGTCGTCGGCCAGCTCGGGGCGGCGCGCCCACATCGTGACACTGGTGCCGCCGTCGGCGAGGATCTTGCCGAAGGTCGTGCCCCAGCTGCCAGCACCGATCACGGCGACGCGTGTCGCGCCGGCGGGTTTACGACTCAAAGCGGCCCGTCTCCTTCTGGTTGTGCTTGGACGGGTCCCAGCGTTCGGCCGGTGCCTTCTCGCCGCGCAGCTGCTCGAGCAGCTTCGTGATGTCATCCATCACCGCGGAGGTCGCCTCGGTGAGCGTTGCCGAGTCGAGCGGGCGGCCGGCGAAGGCCGACAGGTCGACGGGTTCGCCGAGCAGCAGGTCGATGCGCTTTGGCGGGAAGAAGTTGATCTTCTTCGAGTAGCGCGCCATGACCTTCTGCGTGCCCCAGTGCGCGATCGGGTAGACCGGGATGTCGTGGGTCAGCGCAATGCGCACCGCGCCCGTCTTGCCGCGCATGGGCCACATGTCGGGGTCGCGCGTGAGCGAACCCTCGGGGTAGACGATGACGCCCTGGCCGGCCTTGACGAGCTGCGCCGCGGCAGACACGGGGTCGTTGCCGCGCGTCGAGCCTTCGCGTTCGACCGGGATCTGCCCCGCCTTCTTCAGCGTCCAGCCGAGGAGCTTGTTCTTGAACAGCCCCGCCTTGGCCATGAAGCGCGGCGCGCGGCCGATCTTCCACACCGCGAGGGCGACCACAATGGGGTCGATCTCGCTGTAGTGGTTGGGCGCGAGAATGAAGGGCCCGGTGCGCGGAAGCATCTCGGGGTTGCGGATCTTGAGCCGCATCATCGACCACGACACCGGCACCACGATCGCCGCGAGGGGCCACAGGAAGGACGGTTTCGCCTTCTCGGGGCCCGCTCGCAGTCGGCCGGGTCGAGGGTTCAGCTCGGACTTCTGGTCAGGCATGGGTTCAGCCTTCGAGAACGAAGTCGGCTCCCAGCTGTTCCAGCTTGGTGATGAACTTCTCGTAGCCGCGGCTGATGATGCCGACGTTCGAGACGGTGGAGGAGCCTTCGGCGCTCAGGGCCGCGATCAGGTGCGAGAAACCGCCGCGCAGGTCGGGCACCACGATGTCGGCACCGTGCAGCTTCGACGGGCCGGAGATGACGGCCGAGTGGTTGAAGTTGCGCTGACCGAAGCGGCACGCCTGGCCGCCCAGGCATTCCTTGTGGATCTGGATGGTGGCACCCATGTCGACCAGGGCGTCGACGAAGCCGAAACGCTGTTCATACACGGTCTCGTGCACGATCGAGACGCCCTCGGCCTTGGTCAGGGCGACCACGAGGGGCTGCTGCCAGTCGGTCATGAAGCCGGGGTGCACATCGGTCTCGATGACCACGGGGCGCAGCGGCGTGCCGGGGTGGTAGAAGCGGATGCCGTCGTCGTGGATCTCGAACTTGCCACCGACCTTGCGGAACACGTTGAGGAACGTGAGCATCTCGGCCTGACGCGCGCCGCCGACGAAGATGTCACCGTCGGTGGCGAGGGCGGCAGCGGCCCAGCTGGCCGTCTCGTTGCGGTCGAAGAGAGCGCGGTGCGTGTAGCCCTCGAGGCGGTCGACGCCCTCGATGCGGATGACGCGGTCGGTGTCGACCGAGATGATCGCACCCATCTTCTGCAAGATGTTGATGAGGTCCATGATCTCGGGCTCGATGGCGGCGCCACGCAGCTCGGTGATACCCGCCGCGCGCACGGCCGTGAGCAGAACCTGCTCGGTGGCGCCGACGCTCGGGTAGGGCAGCTCGACCTTGGTGCCCGACAGGCCGTTGGGGGCCGTCATGCGGATGCCGCTCGGCAGCTTCTCGACCACGGCACCGAACTGGCGCAGAACCTCGAGGTGGTAGTCGATGGGGCGGTCGCCGATGCGGCAACCACCGAGGTCGGGGATGAAGGCCTCGCCCAGGCGGTGCAGCAGGGGGCCGCAGAAGAGGATGGGGATGCGGCTGGAGCCCGCGTGCGCATCGATATCGGCCATGTGAGCCGACTCGACGGCCGACGGGTCGAGCAGCAGCGTGCCCTCTTCGTCGCCCGGCGTGACCTTGACGCCGTGCACCTCGAGCAGGCCGCGCACGACCCGCACATCGCTGATGTCGGGAACGTCGCGCAGCACGCTGGGCGTCTCGCCGAGAAGGGCGGCGACCATGGCCTTGGTCACCAGGTTCTTGGCACCCTTCACCTCGATCCGTCCGCGAAGAGGCCGCCCACCACGAATGGTGATGCGGTCACCCTTGAGGCCGACGCTCGCGCCGGCTCGGGAGGAATCTTGAAGAAGAGTAGTCATTTTCACCTGTATTACTTCGTTATCTGGCGGGAAGAGTCTTCGGGCGCCAGGGTGCTCGGGTTTCTTCGAATGCGGTGATCTGTGCTTCGTTGCGCAACGTCAGTCCGATGTCGTCGAGACCTTCGAGCAGCCGCCACCTAGTGTAATCATCGATGTCGAAGGAGACTGTGAGGTCGCCCGCCGACACGGTCTGTGCAACCAGATCGACCGTGAAGCTTATTCCCGGCTGTGCGTCGATGACCGCCCACAGCTTTTCGATGTCTTCCTCGGCCACCTCGGCAGCCAAGAGGCCCTGTTTGCCCGAGTTGCCGCGGAAGATGTCGGCGAAACGGGGGCTCAGCACGACCTTGAAACCGAAGTCGCGGAGCGCCCAGACGGCGTGTTCGCGCGACGAGCCGGTGCCGAAATCGGGTCCCGCTACCAGAATGCTCGCGCCCTGGAAAGGGGCCTGGTTGAGGATGAACTCGGAGTCTTGCCGCCATCCCGCGAACAGCGCGTCTTCGAAGCCCGTCTTGGTGACGCGCTTGAGGTAGACGGCGGGGATGATCTGGTCGGTGTCGACGTTGGAACGCTTCAGCGGGGCCGCGATGCCCTCGACGGTGATGAATTTCTCCATGATCAGTTCTCCAGGTCGCTCGGGCTCGACAGGGTTCCGCGGATGGCGGTGGCCGCGGCCACGAGCGGCGACACCAGGTGCGTGCGCCCGCCCTTACCCTGGCGGCCCTCGAAGTTGCGGTTGCTCGTGGAGGCGCAGCGCTCGCCCGGGGCCAGCTGGTCGGGATTCATGCCGAGGCACATCGAGCAGCCGGCGAAACGCCAGTCGGCACCGAAGTCCTTGAAGATCTGGTCGAGACCCTCGGCCTCGGCTTCGAGGCGCACGCGGGCCGAACCCGGCACGACCATCATGCGCACGTTGTCGGCCTTCTTCTTGCCCTTGATGATCTGGGCGGCGGCGCGCAGGTCGTCGATGCGGCTATTGGTGCAGGAGCCCAGGAACACGGTGTCGACAGGGATCTGCTTCATGGGCGTGCCCGCGGCGAGGTCCATGTATTCGAGCGCCCGCTCGGCGGCGGCGCGCTCGTTGGGGTCGGAGATCTGCGACGGGTCTGGCACGTTCTGCGAGAGCGAGACGCCCTGACCGGGGTTGGTGCCCCATGTGACGAAGGGTTCGAGCTCGTCGGCGTCGAGGAACACCTCGGCATCGAACTGGGCGCCCTCGTCGGTCGGCAGCGTGCGCCAGTATTCGACGGCGGCATCCCAGTCGGCACCCTCCGGCGCGTGCGGGCGGCCCTTCAGGTAGGCGAACGTGGTCTCGTCGGGTGCGACCATGCCCGCGCGGGCTCCGGCTTCGATCGACATGTTGCAGATCGTCATGCGGCCCTCCATCGAGAGCGCGCGGATGGCGGAGCCACGGTATTCGAGCACGTAACCCTGGCCACCGCCCGTGCCGATCTTGGCGATGACGGCCAGGATGATGTCCTTGGCCGTGACACCCTCGCGGAGCGTTCCCTCGACGTTGATGGCCATGGTCTTGAACTCCTTGAGCGGCAGCGTCTGCGTTGCCATGACGTGCTCGACCTCGCTCGTGCCGATGCCGAACGCCATGGCGCCGAAGGCTCCGTGCGTGGAGGTGTGCGAGTCGCCGCAGACGACCGTGATGCCGGGCATGGTCAGGCCGAGCTGGGGGCCGACGACGTGCACGATGCCCTGCTCGATATCGCCCAGCGAGTGCAGGCGGATGCCGAATTCTTCGGCGTTGTTGCGCAGCGTCTGAATCTGGGTGCGGCTCGTCAGGTCGGCGATGGGCTTGTCGATCGCGACGGTCGGCGTGTTGTGGTCCTCCGTGGCGATCGTGAGATCGGGCCGACGCACGGGGCGCCCGGCGAGGCGCAGGCCGTCGAAGGCCTGCGGGCTCGTGACCTCGTGCACGAGGTGCAGGTCGATGTAGATGAGGTCGGGCGTGCCGTCCTCGCCTTTGACGACGAGGTGGTCGGCCCAGACCTTCTCGGCGAGCGTGCGGGGCCCACCGTTGTCGGCGGCGACAGCTGCGGCCGAGGCGTGCGCGTCGGCGACGACGGCATGCTCGGGCTGGCTCGTCTGATCGGGCTGACTCATCTGGTCGGGCTGACTCTGTCGATCGGGCTGCCCGGCGAGGTTCGCGGCGCCCGTCGTGGAATTAGCGCTCGCAACCGGCGTGCCGGATGCTGACGTGTTCGATGCTTGCTGCATTGACGTTTTCCTTCGAGAAAGGGGGTGGTCAGGCACCGGCAAACTCCGCGTCGAGGGATGCCTGGAACTAGGCCTCGTCGCGGCAGCTAAGAAGGAGCAGACCGAACAACATCCCGTCAGACTACCATCCTGCTGGTCGCCTAAGCGTCGTCGGAGGGCGCGTGTACGGGCGGGGCCGTGACGCCGCGCTTGCGGTCGCGGCGGTCCTTGATGAGGCTCGCGATGGTGGCGATGGCCATGGCGCCGATGATGACGCCGAGCGAGGTCCAGGTGTCGATCTCGGGGGCCCACTCGATGTGCTCGCCGCCGTTGATGAAGGGCAGCTCGTTCTCGTGCATGGCATGGAAGAAGAGCTTCACGCCGATGAACGCGAGGATAAAGGCGATGCCGTACTTGAGGTAGTCGAGGCGGTCGAGCAGTCCGCCCAGCAGGAAGTACAGCTGGCGCAGGCCCATGAGCGCGAACACGTTGGCCGTGAACACGATGAACGGGCTCTGCGTGATGCCGAAGATGGCGGGAATCGAGTCGATCGCGAAGATGAGGTCGGTCGTGCCGATGGCGATGAAGACCACGATCATGGGCGTGAAGAAGCGTTTGCCGTCGATGGTGGTGCGGATCTTCGATCCGTCGAACTCGTCGGTGACCTTGAGCTTGCGCTTCATGAAGGTCGTCAGGCGGGTCTCGCCGTCCTCGGCGTCGTCGTTGTGACCGAAGGCCTGGCGGAACGCCGTGAACAGCAGGAACGCGCCGAAGATGTAGAAGATGAAGCTGAACGATTCGATCAGCTGTGCGCCCAGAAGGATGAAGATTCCTCGCAGCACCAGCGCGATGATGATGCCCACCATGAGCACCTCTTGCTGGTATTTGCGCGGCACGCTGAAACGCGCCATGAGGATGACGAAGACGAAGAGGTTGTCGATCGACAGGCTGTATTCGGTGAGCCATCCGGCCAGGAACTGACCCGCGAACTCACCGCCCGCGAACTGCAGCATGAGGAACGCGAACACGAGCGCGAGCCCGACGTAGAACACCACCCACAGGGTCGCTTCCTTCATCGAGGGGATGTGCGGGCGCTTCACGACGTAGAGCAGGTCGAAGGCCAACACCAGCAGCAGAACGACGTACGAGCCGATCTCGAACGGGAGGGGCAGAACGGGATGCATGGTGGGCAGGGCCTTTCGAAGGGGTGTGCGCGTGTGCGGGATACCCCCTGCGCAAGGGTCAAGCATAGTGCCGGCAAGCGGCGCGGGAAGGGTCTTGCCACAGGCGGACACGGTGGTGCAGCAGCCGCTTGCACGACGACAGGGTGGATGCTCGAGCATCCACCCCGTCTGTGCGAAACCAGCAGCCCGAAGCGACTAGCGGTTGCGGTTGCGTTTGGCCGCTTGCGCGTCGGGGTCGGGAACGGGCAGCGATGCCAGCAGCGTGCGCGTGTAGTCGTTGCGCGGTGCCGTGAGGATCTGCTCGCTCGTGCCCTCTTCGACGAGTTCGCCGTGGTAGAGCACGCCGATGCGGTCGGCCAGGAGGTCGACCACGGCCAGGTCGTGCGAGATGAACAGGGCCGCGAAACCGAACTCGCGCTGGATCTCGGCGAAGAGTTCGAGCACGCGCGCCTGCACCGACACATCGAGCGCCGAGGTGGGCTCGTCGGCGATGAGCAGCTTCGGGTCGAGCGCGAGGGCACGGGCGAGGCTGGCGCGCTGACGCTGTCCGCCCGAGAGCTCGTGCGGGTAGCGCGCGCCGAACGCCTTGGGCAGCTGCACGGCCTCGAGCAGTTCGCCGACCTTCTTCTGCGTCTCGCGTTCGCCCAGCGAGCGCCGGTGGATGCGCAGCGGTTCGGCCACGCAATCGGCGATCGTGAGCAGCGGGTTGAAGCTCGATGCCGGGTCTTGGAACACGAAGCCGATGTCCTGGCGCGTCTTCTTGAAGTGACGCTCCTTGACACCGTTCATCTCCGTGCCGAGCACCGTGAGCGAACCGCCCGTGACCTGCGTGAGCCCGGCGATGGCGCGACCGATGGTGGTCTTGCCGCTGCCCGACTCCCCCACGAGACCCAGCACTTCGCCCGCGCGGATCTGGAACGAGACACCGTCGACGGCCGTGAACGAACCGCGGCCGAGGCGGCCGGGGTATTCGATGCGCAGACCGGATGCCTCGACGAGCGTTTCGGCCGTCTCGAGGGACTCTTTCTTGGCACGCTCCTCGGCCGAACCGTGCACGCGCTGGCCGATGCGGGGCACCGACTCGAGCAACTTGCGCGTGTAGTCGGCCTTCGGCGCAGCGAACAGCTCGCGCACGGGGGCCTCTTCCACCAGCTCGCCCTGATACATGACGGCGACGCGGTCGGCCAGGTCGGCCACGACACCCATGTTGTGGGTGATGAGCACGATGGCCGCACCGAACTCGTCGCGGCAGCGGCGCAGCAGATCGAGGATCTCGGCCTGCACCGTGACGTCGAGCGCCGTGGTGGGCTCGTCGGCCACGATGAGGCCGGGGTTCAAGACGAGCGCCATGGCGATGACGACGCGCTGCTTCTGTCCGCCCGAGAACTGGTGCGGATAGTAGTCGACGCGCGTCGACGGGTCGGGGATGCCGACCTTGCCGAGGATCTCGATGGCCTGCTGCCTGGCCTCTTTCTTCGAGACCTTGTTGTGGGCGCGGATGCCCTCGGCGATCTGCCATCCGACCGTGTAGACCGGGTTGAGCGACGTGGACGGCTCCTGGAAGACCATCGAGACGTCGCGGCCCCGCACCTCGCGCAGACCCTTGCGGTCGAGCGAGAGGATGTCGTGCGAATCGCTGCCGTCGCGGCGGGCGAGGATGACCGCTCCGCCGGCCGTCGCCGTCTCGGGCAAGAGACCCAGGATGGTCTTGGCCGTGACGGTCTTGCCGCTGCCCGATTCGCCCACGATGGCGAGGACCTCGCCGGGCGCGACGCTCAGGCTTACGCGATCGACGGCTTTGACCGCTCCCGCGTCGGTCGAGAACGAGACGTCGAGCTGCTCGATCGTGAGGACGGCGGCCGGACGGGTGGTGGAGGCATCCGCCCCGGGGGTTGTCGCTGTGGTCATGGCCTGGTCTCGATTCCGTCGTCGCCGAATGTCTCTCCCGATTCGAGGCCGCCGAGACCCGCGGGCCCGGCGGTCTGCACGCCACCCGGGACGACCGAGGTGGCGGCTACGGTTCCGGATGCCGCGGCGACACGTCGTCGCCCACGCAGGCGCGGGTCGGCCAGGTCGTTCAGGCTCTCGCCCACGAGCGTGACGCCGAGGACCGCGAGGACGATGGCAATGCCCGGGGGCAGCGCCGTCCACCACACGCCCGACGACACGTCGACGATGGCCTTGTTGAGGTCGAAGCCCCACTCGGCGGCCGAGGTCGGCTCGATGCCGAAGCCCAGGAAGCCGAGGCCCGCCAGGGTGAGGATGGCCTCGGAGGCGTTGAGCGTGAAGATGAGCGGCAGCGTGCGCGTGGCGTTGCGCAGCACGTGGCGGAAGATGATGCGCGCGTTGCTGGCACCCACGACCTTGGCGCTCTCGACATACGCCTCGGATTTGATGCGCACGGTCTCGGCGCGGATCACCCGGAAGTACTGCGGGATGAACACGACCGTGATCGAGATGGCGGCCGCGAAGACGCCACCCCACAGGCTCGACTGTCCGCCCGAGATGGCGATCGACATGACGATGGCGAGCAGCAGCGTGGGGAACGCGTAGATGGCGTCGCACACGACGACGAGCACGCGGTCGAGCCATCCGCCGAAGTAGCCCGACACGAGGCCGAGGAACACGCCGACGAAGATCGACAGGATGACGGCCACGATGACGACCGAGAGGGCCGTCTGCGCGCCCCAGATGGTGCGCGACAGCACGTCGTAGCCGCCGACCGTCGTGCCAAACAGATGCTCGGCGCTCGGGGCCTGCTGAGAACCGAAGGCTCCGTCGTCGCCGCGCAACTGCGAATAGCCGTAGGGGGCGAGCAGCGGCGCGAAAAGGGCCGTGAGAATGAACAGTCCCGTGACGACGAGGCCGGCCACGAGCATGAAGCGCTGGATGCCCATGCTCTGGCGCACCTGGTGCACGATGGGCAACCGCGACAGCAGGCTGCGCTTGCGGTCGGGGGCGTCGGGAACGGTTTTGGGGGTCGTGACGGTCATGTCAGTACCTCACCCTCGGGTCGATGAGCGCCGCGATGACGTCGACGATGAAGTTGGTCAGCGCCACGATCACGGCGAGCAGGGCGACGATTCCCTGCACGGCCACGAAGTCGCGCGCCTGCAGGTATTCGGCCAGCTGGAAGCCCAGACCCTTCCACTCGAACGTGGTCTCGGTGAGGACCGCTCCGCCGAGGAGGAGGGCGATCTGCAGGCCGATGACCGTGATGATGGGGATGAGCGCCGGACGGTAGGCGTGTTTGCGCACGAGCCGGAGCTCGCCGACGCCCCGTGAGCGCGCGGCATCCACGTAGTCGGTCGAGAGCGTGCCGATCATGTTGGTGCGCACGAGCCGGAGGAAGATGCCCGCCGTGAGCAGACCCAGCGTGATGCCGGGCAGGATGGCGTGGGCCAAGACGTCGCCGATGACGTCGGGGTTGCCGGAGCGCAGGGCGTCGATCAGGTAGATACCCGTCTTGCCCTCGAGCAACTGCAGCTCGAGCTCGGACGACGTCGTCGCCCGGCCCGACACCGGCAGCACCTTGAGCTGCACCGCGAAGATGAGCTTCATCAGCAGACCCGCGAAGAACACGGGCGTGGCATAGAACAGGATGGCGAGGATGCGCAGCACGGCGTCGGGGAACCGGTCGCGGAAGTAGGCCGCGACCATGCCGAGCGGGATGCCCACGATGAACGCCACGATGAGCGCGTAGAACGCGAGCTCGAGGGTGGCGGCGCCGTAGGTGAGCACGACCTCGATGACGGGGCGGTTGTCGCTGATCGTCTGGCCGAAGTTGCCCGTGAAGATCTGACCGAGGTACTCGAAGTACTGCACGATCACGGGGCGGTCGTAACCGGCCGCGACGATGCGCTCCTGCAGCTGGGCGCCCGAGAGACGACCGCCGAGGGCCGCCGTGATGGGGTCGCCCGTCGTGCGCATGAGCAGGAACACGAGCGTGACGAGGATGAAGACGGTGGGGATGATGAGCAGGAAGCGGACCAGGATGTAGCGGCCGAGGCCGCCCGATCGACGCTTCTTCGCCCGGGACGAAGACTGTGGTGCGGGCGCGGCCGGAGCGGCTGCGGCATCCGCGAGTGTGGAGCTCAGGAGGATGACCCTTCTTCTGTGCGGCGTGGGCCGCACTCAACTGTGTGAGGGGGTGGAGCGGCGGAACGGTGGAGCGGTGAAGCGGTGGAACGAGCCGGGCCGACCGGAGCCGGGGCCGACCGCGTGAACGATCGACCCCGGCTGACCGGCTGGTCCGTCGGCTACTCCCCCGAGAGGAAGCATCCGTCGGGAGTTGTTAGCCCTTGCTGAGCGGGGCGTAACGGAACTTGAACGACGCGTCGAGCGTGACGCCGTCGACGTCGGTGCCCGAAACGGCGACCTGGGCGCCCTGCAGCAGCGGCAGGGTGGACAGGTCGGCGGCCACGGCGGCCTGGATGTCCTCGATGAGCTGCGTGCGCTCGGCAGCATCAGGCGTGGAAGCCTGCTTGAGGATCATGTCGTTGACCTCGGTGTTGCTGTAGTGGTTGGCGAGGAAGTTCTCGGTGAGGAAGAACGGCGTCAGGTAGTTGTCGGCGTCGGAGTAGTCCGGGAACCAACCCAGCTGGTAGAGCGGGTAGACGTCGGCCGTGCGGTCCTTCGAGTACTGCACCCACTCTGTGGTCTGCAGGTTGACCGTGAACAGGCCGGACTCTTCGAGCTGCGACTTGATGAGCGCGTACTCGTCGCCCGAGGACGGACCGTAGTGGTCGTTCGAGTACTGCAGGTTGAGCTCGACGGGCTCCGTGATGCCGGCGTCGGCCAGAACCTTCTTCGCCTTGTCGAGGTCGGGCTTGCCCTCACCGTCGCCGTACAGGTCCTTCAGAACCGTGGTGGCACCCGTGAGGCCGTCCGGAACGTAGGAGTAGAGGGGCGTGTAGGTGCCCTTGTAGACCTCGTCGGCGAGTTCGTCGCGGTCGACCAGGTCGGCGACGGCCTGGCGCACGGCGAGAGCCTTGGCCGGGTCGGCGTCGTCGGTGGTGCCACCGAACGGCTGCGTGTCGAAGTTGAAGACGATGTAGCGGGTCTCGCCGCCGGGACCGGTGTGGACCTTGACGTTCTTGTTCTTGCTGAGGTCTTCGACATCGGTGGCCGACAGGCTGCGGTAGGCCAGGTCGATGTTGCCTTCCTGCACCTCGAGCTTGAGGTTGGAGGACTCGGCGTAGTACTTGACGTTGACCGTCTCGGTCTTCGCCTTCTCGAGCAGGCCCTTGTACTCGGGGTTGGCCTTGTAGGAGATGAGGTTGTTGAAGTCGTAGCTTGCGATCGTGTACTGACCGGCGAACGCGTCACCCTTCACGATGTCCTGGTCGAGCGTGAGAGCGTCGGCCGAGAAGACATCCTCGTCGACGATCGGGCCGGCGGGGCTCGAGAGGATCTGCGGGAAGACCTGGTCGTTCTCGCTCTTCAGCGTGAAGACGACGGTGAGGTCGTCGGGCGCCTCGGTCTTTTCGAGGTTGTAGAGCAGCGAGGACGGGCCGTTCTCGTCGGCGATCTTCAGCTGGCGGTCGAACGAGAACTTCACATCGGATGCGGTGAGCTCGTTGCCGTTGGCGAACTTGAGGCCCTCTTTGAGCTTCACGGTGTACTCGGTGGGCGCGGTGAACTCGGCCGACTCGGCGATATCGGGTTCGACGTCGGGGCTGTTCGACGGCGTGTTCATGAGGAACGGGAACACCTGGTTCTGCACGTTGAACGAACCGTTGTCGTAGGAACCCGCGGGGTCGAGCGTGGTGACCTTGTCGGTGGTGCCGATCGTGAGCGACTTGGAGCCGCCCGACGAGTTGGAGCTGGATCCTCCGGCACAGCCGGAGAGGGTGAGCGCTGCAATTGCGACGCCTGCTGTGGCGGCTGCGATTCGGCGACCGGTGCGTGAAGCGGATGTCATATCCGTCTACCTCTTTCTGGGGTGGCAAGGCGCGGCACGGGCACAGTTCAACCGCGGCCGCTTTGCTGTGGTTGGGGATCATGCTTACACAGATCGCGCTCCCACGTCGGTCATTCCGGCGTTTGGCGCACGGAAATAACATGACCGTAACCTGCCGAACAATGGCCGGAAACCTGGGATCGACCGCAATTGGGCATGAAAAAATCCCCCTCTGCGATTTCTCGAAGAGGGGGATTTTGATGCTGCGTTTCGTGAATGAATTCACTCGTGACCCCAGCGGGATTTGAACCCGCGTTACCGCCGTGAGAGGGCGACGTCCTAGGCCGCTAAACGATGGGGCCGTTTTTGCAACTTGACGATTATGACACGGATTCGAGGCACCGGGCAAATCGAGCGAGGAGGCATCGGCGAGGCTTGCTCACGGCCGCGCGGAGGGGTTAGCTCGAACCATGAGACTGACCAAGCTGGAACACGCCGGACTACTGCTCGAAGACACCAACAAGAAGCTCTTCGTCGACCCCGGCATGTTCACCACTCCCCTCACCGACGTGGCCAACACCCTCGCCATCGTGATCACGCACGAGCACCCCGACCACTGGACGCCCGAGCAGATCGAGCGCATCGTGTCGAAGAACCCCGACGTGCAGATCTTCGGTCCGGCGGGCCTCGCGCAGGCCGCCCCCGATCTGCCCATCAACGTGGTGCAGGCGGGCGACGCCGTCGAGGTGGGCCCCTTCCGGCTGCGGTTCTTCGGCGGCAAGCACGCCGTCATCCACTCGAGCATCCCCGTGATCGACAACGTGGGCGTGCTCATCAACGACACCCTGTTCTACGGCGGCGACGCGCTCGACGTGCCCGAGGGTATCGAGGTCGACCTGTTGGCCGCCCCCGTGGGTGCCCCGTGGCTGAAGATCGGCGAGGCCATCGACTATGTGCTCGCCGTGAAGCCCAAGCGCGCATTCCCCGTGCACGAGATGGTGCTGTCGAAGGCCGGCAAGGACATGGGCAACGACCGCCTCAAGTGGGCGACCGAGCAGGGCGGCGGCGAGTACTTCGCGGTGCAGCCCAACGAGAGCCTCGACCTGTAGCGGGCGAGAGAACGACAACGGCGAGGGTCGGATGCTAAGGCATCCGGCCCTCGCCGTGTCAGGGGTGTTGCGGGTGGGACGACCTAAGGGATGCGGTGCGACCCGCCGGAGGACACCGTGTCGTCGCCGCGAGCTTCGGAGGCCGCCAGGTGGGCGCCCGCACCCGGTTCGACGGGCTGGCCCTCCGGAACGGCGACCGTGGTTGCCAGCGGGATCTCCTTGACGAAGAACAGCAGCACGAAGGCGACGAACATGAGGGGCACGAGGATCAGGTAGACCGGGCCCAGGGCGCTGGCGTAGGCATCCGCAACGGCGTCGTGGATGGGGCCGGGCAAGGCGTTGATGGCCGCCGGGGTAAGGCCGTTGGTGTCGCCGACGGGAGCGCCGGCCGGGAGCTGCTCAGCAAGCTGCGTGGTCAGACGCGAGACGAACAAGCTGCCGACGATGGCCGAGCCGAACGTGGCGCCGATCTCGCGGAAGAACGCGTTGGCCGCGGTGGCCGTGCCCAGGTCTTTGTGCTGCACCGAGTTCTGCACGATGAGCACGAGAACCTGCATGGACAGGCCCAGGCCGAGACCGAGGATGGCGAGGTAGGTGCCGCTCAGCCACGGCGACGTATCGGCCGTCATGGTGGCGAACAGCGCGAGCGCCACCATCACGAGCGCGGCGCCCGAGATCGGCATCCACTTGTAGCGGCCCGTCTTGGTGATGAGGAAACCTCCGCCGATGGCGGTCAGCATGAGGCCGCCGAGCATGGGCAGCAACAGCAGACCCGATTGCGTGGCGTTGACCGAGTTGACCACCTGCAGGAACGTGGGCATGTAGCCGATGGCACCGAACATGCTGATGCCGATCATGAGGCCGGCGATCGTCGTGATCGTGAAGTTGCGGTCGCGGAACAGGTGCAGCGGGATGATGGGCTCGGGCGCGCGCGTCTCGGCCCAGATGAACAGGCCCGCGAACAGCACGGTCGAGACGATCAGGCCGATGATGAGCGGCGAATCCCAGTCGTATTCGGTACCGCCCCACGAGGTGACGAGCACGAGGCTCGTGGTCGCGATGGCGATGAAGACCGTTCCGAGGATGTCGAGCTGCGGTTTCTCGCGCTGCACCTTGGGCAGCTTGATGAAGACCATGGCCGTGACGATGGCCGCGATGCCGAGCGGAACGTTGATCCAGAAGGCCCAGCGCCACGTGAGCACATCGGTGAAGAGACCGCCGAGCAGCGGGCCGATGACGGCCGACAGGGCGAAGACCGAGCCGATGAAGCCGCCGTATTTTCCGCGATCCCGCGCGGGCACGACGTCGGCGATGATCGCCTGCGCGAGGATCATGAGCCCGCCGCCGCCGATGCCCTGGATGGCGCGACCCGCGATCAGCCACGGCATGTCCATGGCGAAACCGCCGACGATCGAACCGACCACGAAGATCGAGAGCGCCGCGATGAAGAGCGGTTTGCGCCCGATGAGGTCGCCCAGCTTGCCGTAGACGGGCATGACGATCGTGACGCCCAGGATGTAGGCCGTCGCGACCCAGAGCATGTGGTTGACGCCGTCGAGGTCGCCCACGATGGTGGGGAGCGCCGTGCCGAGGATCGTCTGGTCGAGCGATGAGAGGAACATCGCGACCATCAGGGCGATCAGGATCGGGATGACCTTGACCTGCGGGGTCGCCGAGGAGGCGTCGCCCGGCGCGCCGTTCCTGGCTCGTTTCCTACTGGCATCGGTGGGCGGCTGAGCCGTCGTGCTGTCGTGATTCGTCACGCTGTTTCCCTATCTCGAAGGATTCTGGTGGTGTTCTCGACGGCTCTGTCGAAGTGGACGGCGAGGGGCTCGCCGCCCAGGTCTTCGCCCCAGGAACGGAACGATTGGTGGAAGAACGCGCCCATGATCGCGAGGATCGTGTAGGAATCGCGTGCGATCTCGGCCTCGGTGTGACCCTGGCGCCGCATGACATCGGTGACGAACGACGTGAAGTCACGCTCGAGCGAGGTCATCTTCTCGAATTCGCGCTGCAAGAGCTCGGGATGCTGGGCCAGCACCTCGTGGCGCTTCTTGTTGACGCTCTGGATGGAGGCGTCCCCGTCGCGGTCGAGCGCGCGGAGCTTCTGCCGGAACACGTCGATGACGACCGTGAGGGTGTCAGCCCCGGAGTAGTCGGCCAGGTCGACCTCGGGCAGCGGCTCGCGCTCGCGGTGCACACCGAGGAAGGCGTCGTCTTTGTTGCGGAAGTAGTTGAAGAAGGTGCGCGGCGTGACGTCGGCGCGTTCGGCGATCTGCTCGACCGTGACGGACTCGAAGCCGTTGGCGTGCACGAGCGAAACCGCCGCGGCCTCGATGGCCGCGGCGGTTCGTTGCTTCTTGGTCTCACGAAGTCCGGGTTGTGTCACGCCTCCGATTTTTGCACAGTGTGCAATCTTTCACAACGTGAAAGTTAGCCCTTTGCGGCGGCGGGGACGGGGGTGTCGGCCGGTGCGGGCGTGGCGGCATCCGCACCGTCGGAGTCGACGCGGTCGATGGAGGCGCGCTCCCCCGGGTCGCCGTGGTCGTCGACGCTCATGGTGTTCTCGTCGAAGGGGCGGCGGCCGGCCAGCACCTCGCGCACCTGGTCGCGGTCGATCTGATGCGTCCACGTGCCGACCAGCATCGTGGCGACGGCGTTCCCCGTGAAGTTGGTCAGGGCGCGGGCCTCTGACATGAAGCGGTCGATGCCGACGATGACGCCCACGCCATCCACGAGGTCGGGGCGGTGCGCCTGCAGACCGCCGGCCAACGTGGCGAGCCCGGCGCCCGTGACCCCCGCCGCGCCCTTCGACGCGATCATCATGAAGAGCAGGAGTGAGATCTGCTCGCCGAGGGACAGCGGGGTTCCCATAGCGTTGGCGATGAAGAGCGACGCCATGGTGAGGTAGATGGCCGTGCCATCGAGGTTGAACGAGTAGCCCGTCGGCACCGTGATGCCCACGACGGGCTTCGACACACCCACATGCTCCATCTTGGCGATCAGCCGCGGCAGCGCCACCTCGCTCGACGACGTCGACACGATCAGCAGGTATTCGCGGCCCAGATACTTCATGAGGCGGAAGATGTTGACACGCGTGACGAGCATCAGGATGCCGCCGAGGACGATCACGATGAACAGGATGCACGTGATGTAGAACGCGATCATGAGCGTGCCGAGACCGATGAGCGCCTGCACGCCCGTGGCCCCGACGACGGCCGCGATGGCCCCGAAGGCGCCGATGGGAGCCACCCACATGATCATGGCGAGCACCCGGAACACGAGCGCCTGGATCTGACGGATCGCGTCGAGGATGGGGGCACCCTTCGACCCCATCTTCTGCAGCGCGAACCCGACGAGCAGGGCGACGAAGAGCACCTGCAGGATGTTGCCCGACGTGAACGACGAGATGAGCGTGGTGGGGATGACTCCGAGGATGAAGTCAGTGGTCGACTCGGATTTCAGCTCGGAGGTGTCGTAGCTCGCGCCCTGGATGTTGAGCGTGTCGCCCGGGTGGATCAGGTTGCCGACGACCATGCCGATGCCGAGCGCGAACGTCGACATGATGATGAAGTAGCCGAGCGCCAGGCCGCCCACCTTGCCGACCGTCGCCGCCTTGGCGATGGAACCGACACCGAGCACGATGGTGCAGAAGATGATGGGCGCGATCATCATCTTGATCAGCGCCACGAAGCCGTCGCCGATGGGCTTGAGCCCGACGGCGAAATCGGGGGTCGTGAGGCCGACCGTGATGCCCGCGGCGACGGCCACGATCACGAAGATGTAGAGGTAGTGCGAGCGGTCGAGCCGTCTGCGCGGCTTCTGGCCGCGGCCAAGCGGGGGGATGCGATGCGTCGTTGCCATGAGAGTTCCTCCTCCGCCGTCACTTCTTCGTAGACGGCGATCACGTTGGTCCCCAGTGTGCGGCGGCTCCGAGTGGTCCCCGACGTTGTGTTCATATTGTTCTCGCCGCGCGGCGGGCGGGTCGGGGGCGGGCGCTCTATCGTGAAGCGAGCAGACTTTTCCGACGGAGTGAGAGCGGCCATGACATCCCTGTTTCGACGCTGGAGTATTTCGGCGCGACTGTTCGCGCTGCAGCTCGTGTTCGTGGTGCTCGTGTCGGCCGTCGTGTCGGTGTGGCTGTGGCTCGACGCCCGATCGGATGCCGAGGCGGATGCGGCCGCGCACACCCGGGCGGTCGCGGCATCCATCGCCGACAACCCGTTCGTGCAGGATGCGTTGGCCGGCGCGTCGACGGCGGCCGGGCCCGCTGCGGCTTCTTCTGCGGCTTCTGCCGCTGCTGCGAGTGCGACCCTGCAGCCTTATGCCGAGAAGCTCATGCGCGACACGTCGACCGATTTCATCACCATCATGGCGCCCGACCGCACGCGCTACACGCACCCGGACCGCGGCGAGATCGGGCGCCCCTTCATCGGCACGATCGGGCCGGCGCTCGAGGGGCGCACCTTCTCGGAGACGTATGCGGGAACGCTCGGGCCGTCGGTGCGGTCGGTGGCGCCCGTCTATGCCGAGCTGCCGGCCGGGCCGAGCGAGACGGGCGGGTCGGATGGCGCGACCGTGACGTCTCCTCAGATCGTGGGGCTCGTGTCGGCCGGCGTCACGGTGGCGTCGGTGGCGGATGCCCTGCAATCGCGGCTGCCCATCGTGTTGGGCGCGGCCGCGCTGACGATCGTGGCGGGTGCCGCGGCGTCGTGGCTGCTGTCGCGGTATCTGCGCCGGGTGACGCGCGGGCGCGGGCCCGAAGAGATGGCGCGGATGTTCGGCTATTACGAGGGTGTGTTGCACGCGCTTCACGAGGGGCTGCTGTTGGTCGACCCGGCGAAACGGCTCGTGTTGTTCAACGACGAGGCCGCCGAACTGCTGGGGTTGCCGCAGGAGAGTCGCCCGGGTGCGGACCCGCGCGACACGGATGCCGTGCTCCTCGGCGCGCTCGACCTACCCGCCGAGCTGGACGACATCCTGGGATCCGGCGAGGTGGTCGTGGACCGCGTCGTCGTGACGCGCGACCGCGTGCTCGTGGTGAATCAGGAGGTCGCCTGGGACAGCACGGGTGGGTCGCGTTCGACGCGCCGCCCGCTCGGAACCGTGACGACGCTGCGCGATCACACCGACCTGCGGCGGCTGGCGGGCGAACTCGAGACCGCCCGCACGCTCACCGATGCGTTGCGCTCGCAGACCCACGAACACTCGAACCGGCTGCACACCGTCGTATCGCTGCTCGAACTCGGGCGCACGGCCGAGGCCATCGACTTCGCGGCCGATCAGCTCGACCGCGGGCAGGCGCTCGCCGACGACCTCATCGCGGGCGACACCAACCCCGTGCTGCAGGCGCTGCTGCTCGGGAAGGCCGCGCAGGCATCGGAGCGCGGCATTCGGCTCGTGGTCGAGTGGGAGGAGGGCGCGGGTGATGTGGCCGTGCCACCCGATGATCTGGTGACGATCGTGGGCAATCTGATCGATAACGGCATGGATGCGGCGGCCGCGTCGGTTGTGGCGGCCGCTGGATCGACGGCCGCTGCGGGAACGGAGGAGTTCCGGCCCGAGAAGCCGTGGGTGCGGATCGAGCTGGCGGCCGACGGGGTGCTGCGCGTGTCGGACAGCGGGCGCGGACGTCCCCTCGTCGAAGCAGGTCTCGACACCGCGCAGATCTTCGAACGCGGGACGACGTCGAAGGAGGACGAGAAGGGGTTCGGGCGCGGCATCGGGTTGGCGCTCGTGCGGCAGGCCGTCGTGCGGTCGGGCGGGTCGATCGCGGTTCTGCAGGGAGAGGACGGCCATCGCATGACCTTCGAGGTGCGGTTGCCGCTCGCCGTTTCCGCGGCGCAGACGGGGAGGGAATCGTGACCGACGTTCGAGTTCTCGTGGTCGACGATGAGGCTCTGACGGCCGAGGCCCACGCCGAATATGTGCGCCGTCTCGACGGGTTCGAGCTGGCGGGGGTGGCGACGAGCGGCACCGAGGCCATCCGGATGCTGCGCGACAGCGCCTCCGAGGGGCCGCACGTCACGGCATCCATCGATCTGGTTCTGCTCGACTTCACCATGCCGGACCTGCACGGGCTCGACGTGTGCCGCCGCATCCGCGCCGCCGGCCTCGAGATCGACGTCGTCGCCATCACGGCCGTACGCGACGTAAAGACCGTGCGGCAGGCCGTCTCGCTGGGTGTCGTGCAATATCTGATCAAACCCTTCACCTTTCGGGCCTTCGCCGACAAGATGCAGGGCTATCTGGCGTTCCGGCAGAGCTTCGACGAGGCGTCGGGCGCGACGACGCAGCGCGATATCGACCGCGGCATCGCGAGCCTGCGGACGCCCGGCCGCGAGACTTTGCCGACGGGCCTGGCCGGTGAGACGCTCGACCGCGTGATCGCGCTGCTGCGCACCTCGGAGGGCCTTTCGGCCTCGGAGATCGCGGCCAGGTTGAACCTCTCGCGGGTGACCGCCCGCCGATATGTGGAGCACCTCGCGGACTCCGGCGTCGTCGAACGCGGCGCGCGCTATGGGACCCCCGGCCGCCCGGAGGTGGAGTTTCGCTGGGTCTCGACAGCCCGTTCGTGATGTACTTCGAGAATCGATGCTGAAGGAGCCCGCATGACTGTCTTCCATCCCGATCTCGCGATCGGCCGCTTCATCCCGCCGGTGTCGGTCGGGCCCCGGCTGGCGACGCTGGCGCAACGGGGTGGGCGACGCGAACGGGGTATCCCCGAGGACATGCTGATCGACGACGTGCAGGTGCCGGGTGTGAACGGCGCTCCCCCGGTGAACGTGCGGCTCTATCGCCCGCGCATCCTGAACGGTGTGGCGCCGGCCCTGCTGTGGATCCACGGCGGCGGCATGGTGCTCGGCGATCACCTGCAGGATGAGGCCTCGAATATCGCGTTCGCGCGCACGCTGGGCATCACGGTGGCGAGCGTGAACTATCGGCTCGCTCCGGCCCACCCGGCGCCGGCCGCCGTCGAGGATGCGTACGCCGCGCTCTCCTGGCTGGTCGAGCATGCTACCGAGCGGGGCATCGACGCGTCCCGTATCGCTATCGGCGGCGCGAGCGCGGGCGGCGGTGTGGCGGCCGGTCTCGCTCTGTATGCCCATGACCGGGGCGACATCCGGCCCGCTTTTCAGCTGCTCGTCTACCCCATGATCGACGACCGCACGGTTCTGCGAACTGATATGGACACGAAGAACGTTCGGGTCTGGACGCCCGGGAGCAACCGGTTCGGCTGGACGTCCTATCTGGCTCAGGAACCCGGTTCGGCTGATGTGTCGCCGTATGCCGCCCCCGCGCGGCGTGAAGATGTCTCGGGCTTGCCACCCGCGTGGATCGGTGTCGGCACGCTCGACCTGTTCCACGACGAAGACCTGCGCTACGCCGAACGACTGGCGGCGGCCGGTGTGCCGTGCGAGATCACGCTCGTCGAGGGTGCGTTCCACGGTTTTGACGCGCTCTTCGCCCGCAAACCGGTGTCGCGCGAGTTCTGGCGTGCCCAGGCGGCCGCACTGCGGAGCGCACTCTTCGCCTGACGCCGGCCGGATGACTTACTTTCGGCCTTTGTAGCCGTAGCCGTAGCCGTAGCCGTAGCCGTTGCCGATCCTCACAGGCGGTCGACGGCCGACGACCAGACCCAGGCGCGCTGCACCACGCCATCCGAGTCGGTCCACTCGATGTGCACGGCGCGACTCGTCCACTCGATGGCCCGGCCCTCGATGCGCGCGGAGGTCTCGGGGTAGCGCGTCCACGCGCGCACGGGAATCGGCTGCCCGGGCCGGCGCACGGGATCGTGTTCGACGTCGAGCTCGGCGTCGCTCAGGCTCACGGGCTTGGGCCGGATGAGAATCTCGGACAGCCGTCGCTCCATGAGCTTGTCGTAGTGATGCGCGTAGCGACGATTCGTGCCCATGACGACAGAATAGCCCGATTCGAACATATGTTCTAACGCAGGGCTCGCAGGACGGATGGAGAGTTTGAATCTAAGGCCGAGCCGTAAACCGCGCGCATACCGGAAGGTCATCGCCCTTCCATGAGCGAAGAGACCATACTGCGCAGGATGCGGAGAGCCGCGGCTCGATCGGCGTCGGACAGGCCGCTCAGCATCCTGACCTCGACCGACCTGACGGCCGCCGTTGCTTGCTCGAGGGAGCGGCGGCCGCGCGGCGTGAGTTTCGCGGGCAGGACCTTGCCGACCGGAGCCTCGCTCGGCCTCGTCACGAAGCCGTCGCGTTCGAGCGCCTGCAGCAGCACGTTCATCGACTGCCGCGTGACGAAGGCACCTCGGGCGAGTTCCGAGTTGGATGATCCCGGCCGCTGCGCGAGCAGTTCCAGGCACGAATAGTGGGTGATCGTCATATCGAGAGGGCGCAGCACGTCTTCCATCGCCGCGCGCAAGGCGCTCGCCGCCTCTTTCAGCAGGTAGCCGAGGGATGTTTCGAGATCGATGCCCGGGTCGTCTTGACTCATGTCAATAGTCTGACATAGATTGATGCATGTCAGATAACTGACACCAGCTAAGGAGAAGCACGATGCCCGCCACCGGACCCGATTTCATCTCACTACAGGTACGCGACCTCGACGCTTCGCAGGCGTTCTACGAGAAGTATCTCGGCCTCGTGCGCTCGCCCGCCGGGCCGCCGCACGCCGTCGTCTTCCAGACCCAGCCCATCGCCTTCGCGCTGCGCGACATCGTGCCCGGCACCGACCTCGCCGCCGCGGCCCAGCCCGGAATCGGCGTGGCCCTCTGGCTGCACGGCACCGAGGTGCAGCAGATGCACGACGCGCTCGCCGCCGACGGGCACACCATCGTGCAGGCGCCCATCGACGGTCCCTTCGGCCGCACCTTCACGTTCGCCGATCCGGATGGCTATCACGTGACGTTGCACGACCGCGCCTAGTCCGCCCGCCCTGCACGGCCCGCTCCCCGAGTAGCCAGCCCCGCCTGGGCGCATGGCAAAGGGCCCGCTCTGAGCTTCTGCTCGGAACGGGCCCTTTTGTCTTACTCACCGCGGGGCGGTGCTCCCCGGTGACGCTCGAATGGGGAGGAGGAGGAATTACTTGGTGGCGACGGTGATCTTGGCGACACCGACGAGCATTCCGCCGGCGACCTTGTCGGTGCCGAAGGTCTCGTTCAGAAGCGCAGCAGCGTCGTCAGAGATGTGGACCGTGGTGCCCTCGAGGATCGCGTTGTCGCCGTCCATCTGGAGCGGCTTCAGCGTGCCACCGTGGAGGTCGAACAGGACGGCGTCTTCAACGGCGACGGTTCCATCGACGGACACGTCACCCATGAGCTTCGAGGTGCCCGGGTCGATCACGAAGTTGCTGAGCTCGACGACCTTCGCGCCGGCGGTCAACGACAGGCCGGAACCCTCGTGGTCGATGGTGCCCTGCACGTAGGGACGGTAGTCCTCCTGCGGGTCGTAGTAGTCAACGTTGCCACCCGTGATCGGGAACGAGAACGTGCCATCGGTGAACGTTGCCGTGCCGACGGTGCCGGGGGTCAGACCCAGCGAGGTCAGAGCGTCAACGAACGACGCGTCGACGGCGACCTGAGTGTCGACACCCTTCGAGAGGTCAGGGATCGACGCAACCGGAGTGGGCGTCGCGTCAGCCGACGACGAGGAAGAGCTGGAAGGCGAGGAGCTGGACTCGGTGGTCGTGCCACCGGTCGAGCACGCGGCCAGAGAGAAAGCGAGAGCGCCAGCAGCAGCAACTCCGAGAGTGGTCTTCATGTACTTACGCATGGTGTCAATCCTTCGTTCGTGTATGTGAGGCTGTGGGCGGAATGCCTGTGTGATGTGCCTGTGGTGCGTGGTGTTGATAGGGGTTCGGCACCCGCCCCTGAACGGATTGGTCTACCGCGCAAAAAAGTCTCCAACCCCCGGAAACATGCGGGAGTTGGAGACTTTCTCGGCGAACGGGTGGGCCTAGGCGCTGGTGGAACCCCAGGACGTGGACTCACCGGCAGGAGCCGTGGCGCGGGGCACCGACGACGGGTTGTCGTCGCGCAACTCGAGGGGCAGCATCCGGTCGGGGGCGCTCTGGAAGGCGACGGGTCGCAGGAAGCGGAGCAGGGCAGCCGTGCCGACCGAGGTGGACGAGTCGTTGGTCGTCGCGGGCCAGGGGCCGCCGTGTTGCATGGCCGGGGTGACGGCGACGCCGGTGGGCCAGCCGCCGAAGAGCACGCGCCCGGCGTGACGGCTGAGGGCGAAGACGAGGCGGTCGAGGTCGGGCGTCTGCTCGGTGTCGCCCGCATAGACCGTGGCCGTGAGGGAGCCCGGGAACAGGTCGGGCACCAGAGCGGCGAGATCGGTCGTGGCCGGATCGTATTCGACGACGATCGAGAGCGGACCGAAGGCTTCATCGAGCAGGTCTTCGCCCGCCGACCGCAGCGTGTCGAGGTCGACAGCGACGATCGTGGGCGTGACCCAGCCGTGGCCGTCGTCGTCGACCTCGACCGATCCCGAGGCGATGGCGCGCACGCCGTCGACGCCGAGGATCGTGTCACGGCGCTCGACGTAGCCCGACGTGATCTTGGGGTAGAGCAGGCGGTGGGCGGCTACAGCTTCGGCGGCCTCGCGGATGGGCGCGTCGAGCTGCGCAAGCGCACCCGTGGGAACGAAGAGGAACCCCGGTTTGGTGCAGAGCTGGCCGGCCGAACCCGAGACGCTCGCGACGAAACCGGCGGCGAGGGCATCCGCACCTCCGGCGGACACGAGACCATCGGCCGTGACGAACACCGGGTTGACGCTGCCGAGCTCGCCGAAGAAGGGGATGGGGGCGGGGCGCGAGGCGGCGATATCCGCGAGGGCGCGGCCGGCGTTCAGCGATCCGGTGAACGATCCGGCGGCGACGCGGGGGTCGCGTAGGGCCTCGATGCCGGCATCCTGGCCCTCGATGAGCTGGAAGGTGCCGTCGGGCATGCCGGCCTCGGCGAGCGCACGCACGACGACCTGAGCGGTGAGGCGCGAGAGTTCCGGATGCCCGGGGTGAGCCTTGAGGATCACGGGGCAGCCGGCGGCCAGGGCTGCTGCCGTGTCTCCGCCCGCCACCGAGAAGGCGAACGGAAAGTTGCTGGCGGCGAAGTTGACGACGGGTCCGACGGGCACGAGGTAGCGGCGCAGATCGGGTCGGGCCCCCAGGGCGAACCCGGGGTCGGCCTCGTCGATGCGCACGTCGAGGTAGTCCCCCGCGCGCACGGTGTCGGCGAAGAGGCGCAGTTGCACGACCGTGCGGTTGAGTTCGCCGCGCAGCCGTGCCTCGGCCAGGCCGGTCTCGCGCATGCCGACGGGCACGAGCGTGTCGGCGTCGGCCGCGAGGGCATCGGCCACGGCCACGAGGGCGTCGGCGCGGGCCCCGCGATCGGTGAGGGCGAAGGGCGTCGAGGCGGCGTGAGCGCGGGCAGCGGCATCGGCGGCGGTCGTGACGATGGTCGGGTCGGAAAGGTCGTGCGTCATCGTGTGTCTCCTGAGAGCTAGTGGCGTTAGAGCTGGAAGCCCGTGGGGAAGGGGTCGCTCGGGTCGAGGAGGTATTGAGCCATCCCCGTGACCCAGGCGCGACCCGTGATGGTCGGGATGACCGCGGGCACGCCCTCGACGTCCGTCTCAGCGATCAGGCGGCCCACGAACCGGCTGCCGATGAACGATTCGTTCACGAAGTCGGTGTCGAGGGGCAGCTCGCCGCGCGCCCAGAGTTCGGCCATGCGCGCAGACGTGCCGGTGCCGCAGGGCGAGCGGTCGAACCATCCGGGGTAGATCGCCATGGCGTGACGCGACAGCTCGGCCGTCGAACCGGGCGCGATGAACTCCACGTGGTGGCAGTGGTCGACGCCGTCGATCGTCGGATGCCGGGGCGGCGCCTGTTCGTTGATCGCCGCCATGATCGCGAGCCCCGCGTCGAGGATGTCGTGCTGCCGCGAGCGGTCGAACGGCAACCCGACCGCGTCGAGGTCGACCATGGCGTAGAAGTTGCCGCCGAACGCGATGCTGTAGGGCACCGAGCCCAGACCCGGCACCTCGATCACCTGGTCGAGCCGCTCGACGTAGCTCGGCACGTTCTCGAGCGTGACCGAGTCGGCGTGACCGTCGGACACCGCCACCCGGGCGACGACGACACCGGCCGGCGTATCCAGCCGGATCGTCGTCACGGGCTCTTGCACGGGCACCATGCCGGTCTCGACCAGGACCGTCGCCACACCGATGGTGCCATGACCGCACATGGGCAGGCACCCCGACACCTCGATGTAGACGACGCCCCAGTCGCAGTCATCCCGCGTGGACGGCTGCAGGATGGCGCCCGACATGGCCGAGTGCCCGCGCGGCTCGTTCATGAGGAACAGGCGCAGATCGTCGAGATGCTCGATGAAGTGCAGGCGTTTCTCGTTCATGGTCGCGCCCGGGATCACCCCCACTCCCCCGGTGACGACCCGCGTGGGCATGCCCTCGGTGTGGGAGTCGACGGCCTGGATGACCCGAGACGATCTCACGTGATGCTCCTCAGAGTGAACGAACGGTTGAACGGATGGCCGAGTGTTAGCGCGTGGCCAGGTAGTCGAGTGCGCGACGCGTCTCGTGTGTGACACGCTCGGCGTTCTCGGCGCTGAGCGGTCCGCGCGGCGGGCGCGTGGGTCCACCGTAGCTCTCGCCGGCGACATCGATCGACAGCTTGATGGCCTGCACGAACTCGGTCTTCGAGTCCCAGCCGAACACGGGCACCAATTCGCGGTAGAGCGTGCGCGCCTCGTCGATCTTGCCCGTGGTGACGAGCGTGTACAGCTCGACGGCCTCGCGCGGGAACGCGTTCGGGTAGCCGGCGAACCAGCCGGTGGCGCCCGCGACGAGCGACTCGAACAGCAGGTCGTCGGCACCGGCGATGACGTCGAGGTCGGTCTTGTCCTGGATCTCGAGCACGCGGCGGATGTCGGTCGAGAACTCCTTCACGGCGACGAGGTTCTCGAGCGACGAGAGCTCGGCCAGCAGGTCGGGCGTCAGGTCGACCTTGGTGTCGATGGGGTTGTTGTAGGCCATGATCGGCAGGCCGACCTCGTTGACCTTCGTGTAGTGCTCGATGACCTCGGAGCGGTTGGCGCGGTAGATGGTGGGCGGCAAGAGCAGCACGCCGTCGGCGCCGTCCTCGGCGGCCAGCTCGGCCCAGTGGCGGGCCTGGTGCCAGCCGACGCCGTGCACGCCGGCGACGACGAGGCCGCGGTCGCCAACGGTGTCGACGGCGACCTGGATGACCGTGCGACGCTCTTCATCGGTGAGGGACGAGTATTCGCCGAGCGATCCGTTGGGACCGACGCCGCGGCATCCGTTCTCGATGAGCCAGTTGCAGTGCGCCGCGAACTTGTCGTAGTCGACGGCGAGCCCGGCGGGGGCGTTGTCGTCGGGCTTGAACGCGAGCGTCGTGGCGACGATGACGCCGCCGAGATTGAGGGGGTTCTTGGCCATGGTGGCTGTTTCCTTCCGAGGATGTGTGTGAAAAAGGTGTCGTGCTGTGGGAGGTGGGTGTGACCGGTGCGGGGGTGGCCGCGGTCAGTCTTCGGCCGAGTGCGCGGGTCGCACGTCGGGGAGGTCGAGGGGATCGGGCGGGTCAAGAGAGTCCCGTGCGGGCCGGGCGGATGCCGCGAGCCCCGCCAATTCGCCGAGGCGAACGGGTGACACGATCGGTCGCCGATCGGTGCTCACGGGCGGGCGGACGGGGTCGGTGCCGGAGTCGCCGGGTGCCGACAGAGAAGCGTCGGGTGTGACGGCCGGGTGTTTCGCCGAGGCCTTCGTCGAGACGTGGGCCGGCGCAGCGTCGTGCTCGGCCGTGCGGATGAGCTCTTCGACCGTGCGCCCGCAGATGCGCGCCTGGCAGATGCCGAGGCCGGCCCGCGTGGTCAGCTTCACCGAGCGCACACCCGTCTGCGCCGTGCGGCGGACGGTCGAGCGGATGGTTCCGCACGACACCTCCTCGCAGCGGCACGCGATGGTGTCGTCGCGCAACCAGCCGGTCCACCCGCCGCGGATGCCGTGGGCGCGCTCGAGCCGAGCGGCGAACGCGGTGAAGGTGCGACGGCGGCGGCGATCGGCGCGCAGCGACACGTCTGCCGGATCACCGCCCGCCGCCACGTGTCCCGCCACGCTGCCCTCGGCCAGCGCGGCGTCGGCGCCGCCGATGCTCGTGATCTCACCCGCGGCGAAGACGCCCGGAACACTCGTGCGGCCGAGGTCGTCGACGCGTACGAAACGGTCCGAGGTGATGTCGCAGCCCGCGGCGATCGCGAGTTCGAGGCGCGGCGTGAAACCGTGGCTGACGGCGACGGCATCGGCCGCGATGCGACGACGCGTTCCCGGGATGGGGACCCATGAGGCATCCACCTTCTGCACGGTGACGCTTTGGACGCGGTCGGTGCCGTGTGCCTCGACGACGGCCCAGCCGGTGCGGTACGGGATGCGGTGGCGCAGGTGCCCGAGCGCGTACTCGACGAGTTCGGGGGCCTTGCCGCGGGCACCAATGAGTTCGAGGGGTTTCGACGACCAGCCGCGCAGGAGGCGAGCCGGGGTCGACGCCTCGAAGACGCCGACGACCCGCGCACCCGTCTGCGTGAGCGATTTGGCCACGGGCAGGAGGAACGGCCCGGCGCCGGCGATGACGACGCGGTCGCCGATCGAGACGCGCTCCCCCTTGGCGAGGGCTTGAGCCGCGCCGGCCGAATAGACACCGGGCAACTGCCATCCGGGGAACGGCAGCGTGCGGTCGTGGGCACCCGTCGCGAGCACGAGGGCGTCGGGGCGGTAGGTCTGGGGCGTGCGGTCGGTTCCGTCGGGCGGGCCGACGAGCACGTGCACGGTTACGGGGCTCGCAGCAGCGGCATCCCCGGTCTCGAGCGCCCACACCTGAGCTTCGGTCACGATCGTGCAGTCGGGATGCTGCGCCAAGACGCTCCGGCGCCGCACGAACCCCTGCCACCCGTGGTGCAGCCGTTCCTCGTGGGCCGCCGGACGAGCCGACGGCAGGTGCCGCCAATACTGTCCGCCCAGTTCATCCGAGGCGTCGAGCAGCGTCACCCGGGCCCCTGCGGCGAGCGCGGACTCGGCCGCCGCGAGACCGGCCGGGCCGGCACCGACGACGAGCACGTGTCGAGCATCCGTCATGACGTCACCTCGGGAAGTTCATCGTGTTGCGTGCGCACCACGTCGCCGTCCTGCGCACGCCGCTGGCAGGCCCGGATGTCGCGCACCCCGTTGACCTCGACGATGCAGTCGAAGCACACGCCGATGCCGCAGAACACGCCGCGCGGCGAATCGCCCACGCTCGTGCGCCGCCACGACAGCACGCCTTCGGCCAGCAGCACTCCGGCGATCGTCTGACCACGCACACCCTCGTGGGGCGTGCCGTCGAGCGTGAGCCCGATGCGGTCGGCGCCGAGCGGTTGCACGGGATCGTTCGATGCCCGGATCATGCGCGCGGCCATCACGCCACCTCCTCGAGGAACGGGGCCAGGCTCGGCCGGGACACCTGGAACGACGCGGCGTCGATGGATGTTGCGGCGCCCGTCAGCTGGTCGGCCAGGAGTTCGCCGGTCGCGAGCGACAGCCCGATGCCCGCGCCCTCGTGTCCCGTGGCGTGCCACAGCCCGGGCAGCCGGTGGTCTGCACCCACGAGCGGCAGGTGGTCGGGCATGAACGGGCGGAATCCGCCGTAGGCGCGCATGGCGCTGGCCGTCTCGAGGAATGGGAAGAGCCGCAGGGCCTTGGCGGCGACCTCGGCCAGCACATTGACGCGCAGGCTGTCGTCGAAGCCGATCTGTTCGCGGCTCGACCCGATGAGCACGGTGCCGGCCGCCGTCGATTCGACGACGCTGGAGGTCTGCAGGGCCGCGTCGCTCGACTGCGTGGCGCCGAAGTAGTCGCCGTCGTAGACCTTGTGGAAGACGCGGTGCGGCATGCGGGTGGTGACGAGCACCATGCCGCGGCGAGGGCGAACGGGCAGCGGCGCGCCCAAACACGCGGCGACCTCGCCCGACCAGGGGCCCGCGGCCACGATGACGGCGCCGGCGTCGAAACGCCCGGCCGAGGTCTCGACGCCGACGAGGCGGCCGTCGCTCCCCCGCACGGCGCCCGTGACGCTGACGCCCGGTCGCACGTCGGCTCCCGCGAGGCGCGCCGAGGCCAGGAGCGCCTCGGTGGCCGTGACGGGTTGCACCTGGGCGTCTTCGGGGTAGAACACCGCGGCCGTGATGTTGCGGCTGAGGGAGGGCTCGAGCGCGAAGGCATCCTCGGTCGGGATGATGCGCGCGTCGACGCCCGCCGTGAATTGCCCGCGGGCGAAATCTTCGAGGGGTGCCGCGCCCTGCTCGGTGGTGGCGACGACGAGGCCGCCCTTGCGCTCGAATTCGATCGAGGGGAAGTCGGGGCCGAGTTCGTCGGCCAGTTGCGCGGCGACGGTCGGCCAGAGCGACGAGGCGTACTGTGCCAAGACGAGCTCGGGGCCCGCGCCCTTGTCCGAGAGCAGCAGGTTGCCTTCCCCGGCGGCGCTCGTTCCGCTGGCCGCGGCCGCGCGATCGAGCACGAGCACCGAGAGGCCTCGGCGGGCGAGCGAGCGAGCCGTCGCGGCGCCCACGATGCCGGCGCCGACGATGATGACGTCCGTTGTCATGCTCCCGCCCCCTTCGTTCGGCTCGTTCGTCCCGGCATCCGTGCCGCGTCTCTGTCTTCTCAGTAATATGTCACACATTTACTCGGAGTGCACCGGTTTTCGCCGGAATGACCCCGACGTGTAACGCGCGCGTTACAAGACGGCGAGGTCGTCCTCGACCGTTTCGGCCCGGCCCGACCACCAGCCGAGCGCGTGATGGATGTGCCGGTGCATGAGCGCGCCCGCGGATTCGGCGTCGCCGGCCACGAGATAGCCGAGCAATTCGTGGTGTTCCGCGGCGGATTCGCTCAGTCGGTCGCTCTCGAGCATGGCCGCCAGGCCCACGAGCCGCGTGCGGCTGCGCAGGTCGGACACCATCTCGGTAAGCAGCGGATTGCCGAGCAGGGCCGTCAACTCGCGGTGGAAGACTTGGTCGGCCTCGAGGTAGGCCTTCAGGTCGCCCGTCTGCGCACCCGCGACGATGGCATCGGCACGCGCCGCATGCTCGCGGGCCTCATCCCTGAAGCCCCGGCGTGCGAGCTCCTCCATGGCGGGCGGCTCGAGCAGCTGCCGCACCTCGACGATCTGGCGCAGGTGTTCGTCGCTCACTGCCGTGACCCGGAACCCCTTATTGCGCACCGATTCGACGAAACCGCGCTTCTCGAGATCGAGCATGGCCTCGCGCACGGGCGTCGCCGACACGCGGAACTGCACGGCCAGCGTCGGCACCGACACGAGCGTGCCGGGGGCCAATTCGCCCGAGATGATGGCGGCCGATAGCGTTTTCTCGACCTGCGCGCGCAGGCTCGCCGGCTGCTCCGCTCGGTGGAGCGACGTGATGGTCACGGTGCGTATCCCCTCTCAGCCCGCCGTGCGGGAGCCGGTCGGGGCGGCGCGGTGCCGACGCATCCATTCTTCGATTCCGGACGCGTCGATGGGAAGCGCCTCCGACAAGACGTCGGAGCCCGACGGTGTTACGAGAATATCGTCCTCGAGGCGCACGCCGATGCCCCGCAATTCGGGGGGTACGGTCTCGTCGAACGAATGGAAGTAGAGACCGGGTTCGACGGTCAGCACCATGCCGGCCTGCATCGTCGATCCCTGGTAGGCGTCGTAGCTCGATTTGGCGCAGTCGTGCACGTCGAGACCGAGGTGATGGCCGATGCCGCAGACCAGGTAGCGGCGGTGCTGCTGGCCCTCGGCGCTCAACGCCTCGTCGACCGACACGGGCAGGAGGCCCCAGTCGTCGAGGCCCTGCGCGATGACCTCCATGGCGGCCGTGTGGAAGTCTGTCCACGCTCGGCCGGGGCCGACGGCGGCGAGACCCGCGCGGTGCGAGCGCTCGACCAGATCGTGCACGGCGCGCTGTTCGGTGCTCCACGTGCCCGAGACGGGGAAGGTGCGCGTGACATCCGCCGTATAGAAGGAGCGCGCCTCGACGCCCATGTCCAGCAAGATGGCTTCGCCCTCGTTCACGTCGCCGTCGCAGCGCACCCAGTGCAGCGTCGGGGCGTGCGCGCCCGAGCCCACGATGGTCGAATAGCCCACGCCGTTGCCGTGGGTGCGCGCGTGGCGGTCGAACGTGCCCTGCAACCAGCGTTCGCCGCCGCCCGCGATGGCCTCGTCGAACTGGCCGATGACGGCCTCGAAGCCGCCGACCGTGGCGTCGATGGCGTGGCGCAATTGGCCGAGTTCCCACTCATCCTTGATCATGCGCAGCTCTGAGAGCGTCTGCCAGAGGGCCGCGGATGCCTGGACCCCCGTCAGCGCCTCGTGCACGTGGGCCCCGGCCAGGGTCGCGAGAACGTCGCGTTCGCCGGCCAGGTCGGAGTCGAGCGACGCGAGATCGCGCACCGTCACCTGGAGCGCCTCAGCCCAGTCGCCGAAGCCGGGAGCAGAGCCGACCCACAGTTCGCCGTGCGCGGCGTCGGCGAAGAAGCCGGTCTCGCCGGGGTAGGCGGGGGCGGGAATATAGAGGACCGCATCGTGGCCGCTCCCCCGCGCGAACAGCACGACGACGGCATCCTCGGCCGTGCAGCCCGTGAGCCAGAAGAAGTTGCTGTCCGGCCGGAACTCGTAATAGGCGTCGTTGCTGCGCACGGGTGCGCGGCCCGCCGCGACGACGAGCGTGCGGCCCGGGAAGGCGCCCGACAGGCGTTCGCGGTGCTGGGCGGATGCGGCGGCCACACCGTCGACGGTCGGCGGCGTGCGGTCGGGGGTGCCCCAGCCCGTTGCCATGAAGTCGCGGAATGCCGCAACCTGGGTGAGACGCGGCAGGCGCGGATCCTTCGTCGCGGGGGCCGGCATCGACGACGCGGTTGCGGATGCCTCGGCGGGGGCTTGCCCGGCCGTTACCGTCTGTGCGGCTGTCGTTTCGGCCGCGGCCGTCTCGTCGGTTGTCGTTTCGTCGCTCATCGCGTCTCCTCGTTTGTCGCCGCCGCAGTCGTTGCCGCTGCAGTCGTTGCCGCTGCTGTCGATGTTGCCGCGGCCGCCGGTTCCACCGCATCCGTCACGGTCACTTTGCCCACGACCCGCGCCATCGTCTCGGATGTCGCCTCCTCGGCGAGCGCCCCGCCCCGTTCGGCGATCATCTGCCGCAACCGCGGGAACACGCGCGGCGAGCCGATGCCGTCGTGTTCGTATTCGTTGGTCACCCAGGCGTGCGCGTTACCGACGTGCGCCACGGTTTCGAGCTGCAGCCCCGCGTCGACATACATATCGTCGTAATACACGGCGGCGGCGAGCGGAACCTCGTTGGCGGCCAGCCGGTCGAGATCGTAAAGCGGCTCCCAGTCGGTGCGCTGGGCCAGCAGATTCACGGCGTCGGCGAAGGGGCGCAATGCGCGGATCTCGTCGAACATCCAGGGATACATCATTTCGCCCGTGAAGGTGAGCGGCCGGGCCGTTTCGGCAAACTCGAGCCGCGTGTCACGCTCGGCCTGCGCTGCCCAGCCGGTGGCCCCGGAGGACGCCTGCCCGTAGATGCTCTCTTGCAGCGCGGCGAACAGCGGGTTGTCGTCATAGGAGGACCGCGCCAGCACCTGCGCCAGGAAGGTCTCGGTGAGCCCCGTCTCGGTGCGGTCGTCGAGCGCCTCGTCGACGAGCCAGTGCATGCGCTCATAACCTGGCTTCATTCCGAAGTCGATGCCGAGGCTCTGGAAGCGCCGCACGGTCAGCACATCGCCGTCGGGCAGTTTCACGTCGCCGCTCGCCAGGCGGTCGGCGATGCGTGCGATCTGGTCGACATCGTGCGGGTAGCGCTCGTAGAACTCGGCGTTCTTGGCGACCACGCGCGGGTAGGTGCGGCGATACACCTCGCGGGCATCGGGTCGGATGCTCGCGAGCCCGCCGGTCACGTGGCTGGCGCTCAGGCCCTGCGGCGCCTGCGACAGGTAGGTGAGCGTGAGGAATCCGCCATAGCTCTGGCCGAGGGTCTGCCAGCGCCGGCCGCCGTAGAGCGTCTGGCGCAGGTGCTCGGCATCCTTGACGATCGAGTCCGCGCGGAACATCGACAGGTAGGCGGCCTGTTGCTCGACCGTGCCGCGGGCGCGCAGGATGCCGCCCTCGATGCGCGTGCTGCGCCCCGTGCCGCGCTGGTCGAGCAGCAGCACGCGGTAGGACTTGAGCGCCTCGCCGATCCAGCCGTCGGGCCCCGTCGGCCGGGGACCCTTCCCACCCGGGCCTCCCTGCAGGTAGACGAGCACTGGCAGATCTTCGCGCTGCCGCACGGGGTCGACGAGCTCGCGGGCGAAGAGCGTGATCGTCTCGCCGCCCGTGTGGCCCGCCGCATCCGCCCGCCAGTCGAGGGGAACGGGCACGGCATGATCGGTGACCCGGATGCCGGGAATCAGGTAGCTCGTCGAGGTGCCGGAGGTGCCGGTCGTGCCGGCTGCGCTGGTCGTCATCGTCTCACTCTGCCAGTTCTTCGGCCAGGATCATCTCGGCGCGGCGACGCTCCCACTCGGGGTCGATCGTCGGAACCGCGCGCAGCAGATCTTTGGTGTATTCGTGTTGGGGGTTGTCGAAGATCTGCTCGCGGTCGCCCTGTTCGACGATCGTGCCCTGCGTCATGACGGCCACGCGGTCGGCGATCTGGCGCACGACGGCGAGGTCGTGCGCGATGAAGATGTAGCTGAGGCCGAGTTCGGATTGCAGGTCGCGCAGCAGCGTGATGACCTTGGCCTGGACCGATACGTCGAGCGCCGAGACGGCCTCGTCGCACACCACGATCTTGGGGTTCACGGCGAGCGCGCGCGCGATGCCGATGCGCTGGGCCTGCCCGCCCGAGAATTGGCCCGGGTAGCGCTGCACGTGGTCGGGGTTGAGGCCGACGCGGTCCATGAGATCGCGCGCGAGCTTGGTGTAACCCTGGGGCGCTTTGACGCCCTGGTAGACGAGCGGCGCCGTGATGAGCTTCTCGACGGTGTGCCGCGGGTTGAGCGAGGAGAACGGGTCTTGGAAGACGACCTGCACATCGCTGCGGAAGGACTTGAGCGCCGCACCCTTGGCGCGCGAGACATCCTCGCCTTCGAAGAGCAGCGAACCGCGCGTGATGTCGAGCAGCTTGGCTGCCATGCGAGCGGTCGTCGATTTGCCCGACCCCGACTCGCCCACGATCGCGAGCGTCTTGCGCGCCGGCACCTCGAACGAGACGTCGTCGACGGCCACGAATGTGCGCTTGCCGGCGATGAAGGCGCCGTCGCCGCGGGTGGTGAATTCCTTCGTCAGCCCGCGGGCCTCGAGCAGCGGTGTGTCGCTCATCGGAGGCCCCCGTCCCGGCTGACGCCGAGCTCTTCGAACGGATCGTCGATGCGCGGCAGGGCGTCGAGCAGCGCCCGCGAGTAGGGATCGCGCGGGTTCGAGAAGATCTCCTCGGCCGTGCCGAACTCCACGGGGTCGCCGTTCCGCATGACCAACACGTCGTCGGCCACCTGGCTCACGACGGCGAGGTCGTGGGTGATGAACACCATGCCCATTCCGGTCTCCTTCTGCAGCGTCTTGAGCAGGCTGAGGATCTGCGCCTGCACGGTCACGTCGAGTGCCGTGGTCGGTTCGTCGGCGATGAGCAGATCGGGTTCGAGGCACAGGGCCATCGCGATCATGATGCGCTGGCGCATACCGCCCGAGAACTGGTGGGGGTAGTGGTCCACGCGTCGCGCGGCATCCTTGATCTGCACGCGTTCGAGCGCCTCGACGACCACCTGACGGGCGGCCTTGCGGGTGCCGCCGCGGTGCGTGCGATACGCCTCCTCGATCTGCAGCCCCACCGTGTAATAGGGGTTGAGCGAGGACAGCGGGTCCTGAAAGACCATGGCCATGCGCTCGCCGCGGATCTTGCGGGACTCCCGCTCCGGCAAGCCGAGCAGTTCTCGGCCGCCGAGCGCGATGCTGCCCTGCGTCACGCCGTTCGACGGCAGCAGGCCCATAATCGCGAGCGAGGTCATCGACTTGCCCGACCCCGATTCGCCGACGATGCCGACCGTGCGGTTGCGTTCCACCTGGAACGAGATCTTCTTGACGACATCCGTGTTGCCCGACGAGGTCGGGAACGTGACGGTGAGGTCGCGCACCGACAGCAGCGGGGCGTCGGAGGGTGCGGCATCCGCCTGGCGTCGCCGGGCACGGAAGGACCCGGTCGGCGTTTTCTCGATGTGTTCGCTCATCGTGACTTGATCCTCACTCGGGGGTCGAGCGCCGTGTAGGCGAGGTCGACGACCACGTTGCCCACCACCACGAAGGCGGCGGCCAGCAGCGTGACGCCCAGGATGACCGGCTGATCGTTCTTCGAGATCGAGTCGGCCGCGAGCTTGCCCACACCGTTCAGGCCGAAGACCGTCTCGGTGATGAGCGCGCCGCCGAGCAACCCGGCGAAGTCCATGCCGAAGAGCGTGACCACGGGGGTCAGCGACGGTCGCAAAGCGTGACGGCGCAAGATGAGTCCGGTCGGCAGGCCCTTGGCGCGGGCCGTGCGCATGAAGTTCTCGCCGAGGGTGTCGATCACATTGGCGCGCACGAGGCGGGCGTACATCGACGCATATGCGAGGGCGAGAACCATCCACGGCATCAGGTAGGACGCGAACCAGAGACCCGGGTCGTCGCCGAAAGTGACGGCGGTCGGGAACGGCAGGATCTGCAGCTGCACCACGAGCACGTATTGCAGGATGAGGGCCACGAAGTAGTTCGGCAGGCTGATGCCGGCGAGGGCGACCATCATGGCGCCGCGGTCCCACCAGGTGCCCTGCTTGACGGCGCTGAGCAGGCCGCCCGAGACACCCACGAGCAGCCACAGGATGGCGGCGCCGATGGCGACGGTGGCCGAGACGGGCAGGCGGCTCGTGATCATGTTGAGCACGGACTCGTTGGTCTGGAAGCTGTAGCCGAGGCACGGGGCCGCGCACGAGATCGCCGAGGCGCCTTCACCATAGGTGCGGCCGACGAACAGCCCTTGCAGGAACTGCCAATACTGCGCCCAGAACGGCTGGTTGAGCCCGAGGTTCTCGCGAATCTGGTCGATGCGCTCGGGCGTGCAGGTCTTTCCGCAGATCTGCACGGCCGGGTCGGGCGACAGCACGAAGAAGATGACGTAGGTGAACAGGCTGATCAGCAGCAGAATGCCGATCGCGGCGAGCACGCGCCGCACGAGATAAAGCACCATCAGGCAGCATCCCCCGCATCGATTGCTTTGCGCAGGTGGTCACCGAAGACGGTGAACGACAGCACGGTGAGGAACAGGAACATGCCCGGGATCACGAAGAACATGGGGTCGACCGTGTACCAGCCGACCGAGGTCGCGATCATCTGACCCCAGGATGGCGTGGGCGGGATGACGCCGACGCCGAGGAACGACAGGCCGGCCTCGGTTCCGATGTAGCCGGGCACGGCCAGTGTGGCGATGACGATGATCGTTCCCCTCAGGTTGGGCAGGATCTCGCGGAACACGATGCGGGCCCCCGACGCGCCGGACGCCTGGGCGGCCTCGACGAATTCGCGGTTGCGCAGCGACATCGTCTGACCGCGGATGACGCGCGCGGTGTACGGCCATCCGAAGATGCTCAGCACCAGCACAAGAAGAACGGGCCGGTTGCCGGCGGGCAGCGCCGAGAGGAGGGCGATCATGAAGATGAGGGACGGGAAGGCCATGAGGAAGTCCATGACGCGCGAGATGACCTGGTCGACCCAGCCGCCGTGGTAGCCCGCCAGCATGCCGAGCACGACGCCCACCGTGGTGGTGACGACCGTGGCCGAGGCGGCGATGAGCAGCGAGACCTGGGCGCCGTAGGCGATGCGCGCGAAGATGTCGCGGCCGTTCTGCGGTTCGACGCCGAACCAGTGCTGGGCGCTGATGCCGCCGAGCTCGCCCTTGGGGATGCCGCCGAGGTCGGAGTCGATGGCCGACGAGTCGAACGTGTATGGGCCCCAGCCGGTAATCGCGGACAGCCACGGCGCGAAGACCGCGAGCAGCACGACGAAGGCGAGGAACGAGACGGAGAGCACGACCGCCGGGGATCGGCGCAATTCGCGGATGACGCGGCGGGCGGGTGTGGGGGCGCCGCCCGTCGAGGGGCCGCCCTTCTCCCCCGCCTCGACGGCGAGATCGCTCGGGACTGTCGACATGTGAACCGTCTTTCGTAGTTGCTGTCGGAGTGTGAGGTCTCGGGGCCGGCCGGCTAGGCGCTCGGCCGGCCGGCCCCGAGGGCGATGGACTACTTCTTCGGGTCGGAGAGTCCGACCGACACGAGGTCGATGCCACCGGAGAACGCGGCGTCGGAGTAAGCCCCGGCAACACCCTCACCGACGACCATCACGGCCTTCTCGAACAGCAGCGGAACGGTCGGGGCCAGTTCGGCGATCTGCTCGTCGAGGGCACCCCAGGCCTTGTTGGCCTCGTCGGCGTCGGTCATGGCGTAGATCTCGTCGATCTTGGCGTTGACGTCGGCGTCGTTGAGCTGGGCGATGTTCGAGTTGCCCTTCTCGTAGATCTGGCGGCCGTCGAACAGCGGCGGCAGGAACGTAGATCCCGACGCCCAGTCGGGGCACCAGCCGGTGATGGCGGCGTCGTGCTGCTGCGACGTGGTTCCGATGACCTCGTAGTAGGTCGCCGAGTCGATCAGGTTCAGCTCGACCGTGATGCCGGCCTTCGAGAGGGCCTGCTGCACGGCTTCGGCCTGCGCCTGCATCTTCGGCTGCGAGCGGATGTCCATGGTCATGGTGAATCCGTCGGGAAGACCGGCCTCGGCCAGCAGTTCCTTGGCCTTCTCGGGGTCACCCTTCGAGTCCTTCGACGCGTACAGGTCGAAGTCGGTCTGGCCGGCAACCGTCGGGGGCAGCATGGTGGTGGCGACCTCGGCCAGCTGCGAGCCGCCCGTGGCATCCTTCACCGACTGCTTGTCGATGGCGTAGTTGATGGCCTGGCGCACGAGCGGGTTGTCGAGGTTCGGCTTCGTCGTGTTGAGGCCCATGTAGGTGGTGCAGCCCTGCACGCCCGAGATGGTGCGATCCTTCAGGGCGGGCGTCTGGATGCGGGCGATCGACGAGGCCTGCACGGTTCCGGCGATGGCATCCTTGTCGTTGCCCTGGCCGGCGATCATGCGCTCGTCGATGGTGGAGGCGTCGAGCCCGAACGTGAAGTCGAAACCGTCGGGGTACGCGGCGCGCACGTCGTCGGTCTTCTTGTCCCAGTTCTCGTTGCGCTCGAGCACGAGCTTCGAGCCCCGCTGGTAGCTGGCCACCTTGTAGGGGCCGGAGGAGATGGGCTGCTGATCGAGCGACGTCGTCGTGACGTCACCGTCGGCGGGGAACGGCGTGAACACGTTCTGCGCGGCGGCCGACGGGAAGTCGGCGAACGGGCGGTTGAGCTTGAACGTGATGGTCTTGTCGTCGGGGGTGACGATCGAGTCGAGGTCGCCCGTGATGTAGGGGCCCTCGTAGCCGTCGGTGTCGGCGAGCAGCAGCTTGGCGTAGGGCGAGCCGATCGACAGCGCCGGGTCGAACGAGCGCTCGACGCCGAACTTCACGTCGGCCGAGGTGATGGGCGAGCCGTCCTCGAACTTGACGCCGTCCTTCAGCGTGAACGTCCACTCGGTGGCGTCCTCGTTGGGCGTGCCCAGGTCGGTGGCGAGGTCGGGCACGATCTCGGTGCCCTTCGCGCCCTCGCCGACGCCCGTGGTGGTCAGCTGGCGGTAGATCAGGCGGTAGAAGTTGTTGACCCCGCCGTCGAAGCCCATGGTCGGGTCGAGGTGCGAGAAGTCGGCGTTCTGCAGCACGTAGAGCGTGCCGCCCTCTTTCGGCGTGCCGCTGACGCCTGAGCCGCCCCCGGTGGAGGCGCCCCCTCCGCCCGTGCATGCGGTGAGCGCCAGGGTGGCGGCGAGGGCGAGCCCGGCCGCTGCGTAGCGTTTCTTCATGGGTGTCTACTTTCGTTCGGTGGTAACGGAAGGGATGTCGCGGCGCAGCCAGACCCGCATGGTGAGCGGTTCTCGGTTGCCCCAGAGGTAGTACGGGATGAGCGCCAGCTGGGTGGGCGACGCGTCAAGGGTGTTGGCGGATGAGTCGGCGGTGCCGGCGGATGAGTCGGCGGTGGCGGCCGTGTCGGCGGTGTCGGCGGTGTCGGCGGTGTCGGCGGCGGCAGACGAGGTGGCGCTCTCAGCGGATGCTGCGCCACCCGGCGTGAGCTCGGGATACAGTTCCGCGTTGGCGGCGGTCGTCGCGATAGTCGCGGGCACAATGATGCCGACCGCCCGAGTCTCGGCATGACCCTCGAGATCGGTCGGAACGACACGAGCCCGGCTCACGTCGTCCACGCTCACGACGATGTCGTCGAGCGGCGCTTCGTTGTCTTCCTGCTCGGCGGCGAAGACGAGCGGGCCGCGCGCGATGGCGATCGCTCCCCGCGTGCCGTCGACGGCCGGATGCGAGCCATGCGCCCGCACGGGCATGTCCAGGTGCAACTCGATGGTGTCGCCGACCGCCCACTCGCGCTCGATGCGCAGCCAGCCATCGGTGGTCGCGACTCCGGCGGGCACGCTCTCGCCGTTCACGGTCACGGTTGCGGAGTGGCACCACGCCGGCACGCGCAGGGCGAGTGTTCGTGACGCTTCGTTGCCCGGGCTGGCGGTCACGGTCAGCCGGATGTCGCCTTCGAACGGGTACGACGTCGGCATGTCGAGGCTCAGGCCATCCGAGACGATGCTCGCCGTCGTGTACTGGCCGATGTACAGCGTGTTCCCGTCGGCGCCCACACCGGTGGTGGCGACGTAATCTTGCAGCTCCGACATCCAACGCACGATGTTGGGCGGGCAGCACGGGCACACGAACCAGGCGCGGCGCAGAATCTCGCCGTCGGGTTCGGCGCCGGTGCGCTGCTGGTGGTCGGGGCGGCGCTGCAGCGGGTTGTCGTAGAAGAAGGCGCAACCGTCGCTCGAGAGTCCGGCGGCGTAGGCGTTGTAGAGCACGGTCTCGAACGCGTCGAGGTAGTGTGCGTCGCCCGTGGCCAAGTGCAGGCGCCACGCCCACTGCATGGTGGCGATGGCGGCGCAGGTCTCGCTATAGGAACGCTCCGACGGCAGCTCGAACCGGTCGCCGATGGCCTCGTCGGAGTGCCTGCTGCCAAGCCCGCCCGTGATGTAGAGCTTGGTGCGGCTCATGTCCCGCCACAGGCGCTCGGATGCCTCGAGCAACGTCTCGTCGCCGTTCTCGAGCGCCACATCGGTCGCCCCGGCGGCCAGGTAGGCCATGCGCACGGCGTGCCCGGTCACCGAGTCCAGCTCACGGAACGGTGCGTTGTCCTGGAAGTACTCGGCCGGGAACACCCGCAGCTCCACCGTGCCGTGCCCGCGCCGGTCGACCAGCAGCTCGGCCAACGTGAGGTAGTCGCGGTTGCCGGTCTCGCGGAACAACTCGACGAGCGCCATCTCGGCCTCGGGATGTCCGTCCACGGCGTTCTGCCCGTCGGGCCCGAGCTTCCGCACGGCCAGGTCGGCGAACCGGCTCGCGATGTCGAGCAACCGCCGGTCCCCCATCTGCCGCGATGCCGCGACCGCCGCCTGGATCAGGTGCCCCAGGTTGTAGAGCTCGTGTCCCCAGGCCAGGTCATCCCACGGCTGCTTGTCCACGGTCTCGGCCTGGAAGTAGGAGTTGAGGTAGCCGTCGTACTGCTGCGCCGACTCGAGTAGCGCGACGGCTTCCTCGAAGAAGTCGCTCGTTTCGGCGTCGGCCTCGCCGCGGCCGATCTCGTAGGCGATGCCCTCGAGCGTCTTGAACACGTCGGTGTCGAGGAACGGGTAGCGCCCGCGATACTCGGTCGGCGCGGCCCCCTGGGCCTCGCGCTCGATGGCAACGGGCGATCCGGGCTGGGCAACGGCCCGCAGATTGTCGAGGTTTCCTGCCGCCCGAACCTCACGAATGGTGTGATGGATGGTGCGGCTACGGTTTCTCTCCTGCCACACGCCCCACAGCCCCTCGCCGCCGAGCCGCACGTTCGCGGTTCCCAACGGCCGCCGCGCGCCGCGCTTCGTCAGCACCGCGCTCACGCCCTGCACCCCGCTAGGACGCTCAGATGCATCGCTCGCGCCGGGTGTTTCGACGACAACATTGTCAGTCATATCCAGGTCAGGCCTTTCTGTACCGTGTGACACATTACTGTACCCCAGTTCCTCGCGTTCGGTAGTGGGTGACACATTACTCTCGCCGAAAGCGCATTCTGCGTCTCGAAACAAACCCTTAACGCAACGGCAACAGAGCCGCCTCGCGAGTCTTTATTGCCGGGCCCTCGCTCCCGCGTCTGATTTTTGGCAACAAAAAAGCCCCCGCCGAAGCGGAGGCTTTTACTGCTGGGGTACCTGGACTCGAACCAAGAACAACTGAACCAGAATCAGTCGTGTTGCCAATTACACCATACCCCACGGGCCTCGGATAACTCCTCGGCACGAGTATCGACTTTACCCTAGGGAACCGGTCGACACCAAACTGACGCGCTACCGTTTTGCGTGAACCGCGTCCGACAGGATCGCGGCCGACACTTTGGCGCCCGCGCCGGCAGCCACGATGAGCTGCTGCGGGCCGGGCGGCGTGATGTCTCCGGCTGCGTAGACGCCTGAGAGCGAGGTGCGGCCGACGCTGTCGATGCGCACGAGTCCGGCATCGTCGCGGTCGAGCGGCAGGGCTGCCAGGTAGTCGAGCGGCGCCGTCCACACGGGGCGGATGAAGCCGGCGCGGATGTCGAGCGCGGTGCCGTCGTCGAGCGTGATGCCCGTCATGCCGGTGCGGTCGCCCGTGATCTCGGCGATAGGTCGGCGCTCGACCGCGACACCGGCCGCGCGCAAGGTTTCTTCGCCGACGACACTCAGCGCGACATCCGACCCGTTGGTGAAGGCCGTGACGGTGTCGCTCCAGCTCGTGAGGAGCAGCGCGCGCTCGGCGAGATCGTCGGTTTCGCCGATCATGGCGAGCGGCTGGTCGCGCTTGTCGTAGCCGTCGCATTCGAGGCAGCTGTGCAGTGCAGTGCCGTAGTAGGAGCGGATGCCCTGGATGCGCGGCAGCGTTTCGGCGAGGCCCGCCGTGACGACGACGCGGCGTGCGGTGACGTCGCGGTCGGCACTCCCCCGCACGCCGGATGCCCGCACGCGGAAGTGTTCGCCCTCTTGTTCGACGCTCGACACGAGCGCGAACTGAATCTCGGCTTCGTCGTAACTCGAGACTTCATCGCGGGCGAGCTGGCGCAGGTCGAGCGGCGAGACGCCGTCGCGCGTGAGGAAGCCGTGCGATACGAGCGTGGCGGAGTGCCGCGGGCGGTTGCTGTCGAGGACGAGCGTGCGCTTGCGCGCCCGCACGAGGTTTAACGCAGCAGACAGACCCGCCGGCCCTCCCCCGATGACGACGACGTCGTACTCGGGCGCGCTCATGACGCGTGCGAGGCGGCCAGCGCCTCCAACCGGGCGAGGGTGTCTTCCTTGCCGAGGATCTCCATCGACTCGAAGAGCGGCGGCGAGACGCGGCGGCCCGAGATGGCGACGCGCAGCGGACCGTAGGCGATGCGCGGCTTCAGCTCGAGACCCTCGATGAGCGCGCCGGCGAGCACGCTCTGCAGGCGCTCGGTGGCCCAGTCGGCGTCGTCGATGCCCTGGAGCGCGCCGATGGCGGCCTGCAGCACCTCGCCGGTGTTGACGGGCAGGCTCTTGGCGGCGTCGGCCTCGATGACGAGGTCGGAGGTCTTGGTGTAGAGGAAGCCGAGCATGCCGGGCGCCTCGCCGAGCAGGCCGATGCGCTCCTGGATGAGCGGCGCGGCCTGATCGAGGATGTGCTTCTCGCGGTCCCCCAGGGGCACGTTCACGAGGTCGGCCTCGACGAGATAGGGCACGGTGCGCTCGGCGAAGTCCTCGACGTCGAGCTGGCGGATGTGGTCGCCGTTGATCGATTCGGCCTTCTTCAGGTCGAAGCGCGCAGGGTTGGGCAGCACATCGACGACGTCGAACGCGGCGACCATCTCGTCGATGCTGAACACGTCGCGGTCGCCGGTGAGCGACCAGCCGAGCAGCGCCAGGTAGTTGATGAGGCCCTCGGGGATGAACCCGCGGTCGCGGTGGTGGAACAGGTTGGACTCGGGGTCGCGTTTCGAGAGCTTCTTGTTGCCCTCGCCCATGACGTAGGGCAGGTGGCCGAAGCGCGGGATGGCGGCGGCCACGCCGATGTCGATGAGCGCGTGGTAGAGCGCGATCTGGCGCGGTGTCGACGACAGCAGGTCTTCGCCGCGCAGCACGTGCGTAATGCCCATGAGCGCGTCGTCGACCGGGTTGACGAGCGTGTAGAGCGGGTGGCCGTTGGGGCGCACGACGACGAAGTCGGTGAACGACCCGGCGGGGAAGGTGATCTCGCCGCGCACGAGGTCGTCGAACGACAGGTCGGTGTCGGGCACGCGCAGTCGCAGCGCGGGCTCGCGGCCCTCGGCGCGGAACTCGGCACGCTCTGACTCGGTGAGGTCGCGATCGAAGTTGTCGTAGCCGAGCTGCTTGGCGCGGCCGTTGGCCTCGTTGCGAGCGTCGATCTCTTCGGCGTTGGAGTAGGACTCGTAGACGTGGCCCGAGGCCTTCAGCTTCTCGATGACCTCGAGGTAGATGTCGGTGCGCTCGGACTGACGGTAGGGGCCGTGCGGGCCGCCCACGTCGATGCCCTCGTCCCAGTCGAGCTTCAACCAGCGCAGCGCCTCGACGATCTGGCCGTAGCTTTCTTCGCTGTCGCGCGCCTGGTCGGTGTCTTCGATGCGGAAGACGAGCTTGCCGCCCGTGTGGCGCGCGTAGGCCCAGTTGAAGAGGGCGGTGCGCACGAGGCCGACGTGCGGGGTGCCGGTCGGCGAGGGGCAGAACCGGACGCGAACGTCGGCGCCGGTGGCGGTGGTCACGGGGTGCGTAGTGGTGTCAGACATCGTCGCCAATCCTACCGGGCCGGGCTGGTCGCCGGCCGGTCAGGCGACCGGGTTGGACAGCGTGCCGATGCCCGTGACTTCGACCTCGACGCGGTCACCCGACACGATCGGCCCAACACCCGCGGGCGTGCCCGTGAGAATGATGTCGCCGGGCAGGAGCGTGAACACCGCGGACGCGTATTCGATGATGTCGGCGACCGAGTGGATCATGTCGGAGAGCGGAGCCTGCTGACGCACATCGCCGTTCACACGGGTGGTGATGGTGGCACCGCCGAGCGCGAACTCGGTCTCGATAACGGGGCCGACGGGGCAGAACGTGTCGAACCCCTTGGCGCGCGCCCACTGGCCGTCGGCCTTCTGCAGGTCGCGTGCCGTGACATCGTTGGCGATCGTGTAACCGAAGATCACATCGGCGGCGTCGGCGTGCTTCACGTTCTTCGCCACGCTGCCGATGACGATCGCCAGCTCACCCTCGTGCTCCACTTGCTGCGACTGCGGCGGCAGCACGATGCGGTCGTTGGTGCCGATGACCGACGTGTTGGGCTTGAGGAACAGCAGCGGCGCCTCGGGCGCTTCTCCGCCCATCTCCTTGGCGTGGTCGTGGTAGTTCTTGCCCACCGCAACGACCTTCGAGCGCGGGATGGCCGGGGCCAACAGCACGGCGTCGGCGAGCGGCACTCGCTCGCCCGTCGTGTCGAAGCCCGCGAACATCGGGTCGCCGGCGAGCACGACGATGTCGGATTCGTCGACAATGCCGAAGTTGATGCTGCCGTTGTGGCTGAAACGTGCGATCTTCACGAAAGTTCTCCTCGTGGTTGTGTCGTAAGAGGGTGAATGGCCGAACGCGCGGCTCAGGCGTCGAGGCGCGTGAGCCAGCCGTGGCGGTCGGGCAGGCGGCCGTACTGGATGTCGGTGAGCTCCTGGCGGATGGCCATCGTCAGCTCGCCCGCGGGCGCCTCGGCGTCACCGATCGTGAAGTCGGGCGTCTTCAGCTGGGCGATGGGGGTGACCACGGCGGCCGTGCCGCACGCGAACACCTCGACGATCTCGCCGGCTTCGGAGTCGCGCTTCCATTCTTCGAGCGAGAAGCGACGCTCCTCGACCGTGTGGCCGCGGTCTTTCGCGAGCTGGATGATGCTGTCGCGCGTGATGCCCTCGAGGATGGAGCCCGTGAGCGCGGGTGTGACGAGCGTGCCGTCCTTGTAGACGAAGAACACGTTCATGCCGCCGAGCTCGTCGACGTATTTGCCCTCTTCGCTGTCGAGGAAGAGCACCTGCGCGCAGCCGTTCTCGTAGGCCTCGGCCTGGGGCAGCAGCGACGACGCATAGTTGCCGCCACACTTGGCCGCACCGGTTCCGCCCTTGCCGGCGCGCGAGTATTCGGTGGACAACCAGATCGACACGGGCTTCACGCCGCCTGTGAAATAGGCGCCGGCGGGGCTGGCGATGACGTAGTAGCCGACCTTCTGCGCGCTGCGCACACCGAGGAACGACTCGTTGGCGATCATGAAGGGGCGCAGGTAGAGGCTCGTCTCGGGGGCGTCGGGCACCCACTGGCCGTCGGCCGCGATGAGCTGCTTGATCGACTCGACGAAGTCGTCGACGCCGAGCTCGGGCAGGGCGAGGCGGCGGGCCGAACGCTGCAGGCGCTCGGCGTTCTTCTCGGGGCGGAAGGTCCAGATCGAGCCGTCAGCGTGGCGGTAGGCCTTGAGGCCCTCGAAGATCTCCTGCGCGTAGTGCAGAACGGATGCAGCGGGATCGAGCATGAGCGGGCCGTAGGGCGTGACGCGCGCGTCGTGCCAGCCGGTCTCGATGTCCCAATCGATCTGCACCATGTGGTCGGTGAAGTGCTTGCCGAAACCGGGGTCGGCCAGGATGATCTCGCGCTCGGCCTCGGCGCGGGCGGTGCTCGAGGGGTGGTGCGTGAAGCTGAGGGGGAATGTGGTTTCTGCGGTGGTCATGATGTGTCCTCTGGGGATCGGTCGGGGCGAAGGCCCGAGATCAATAGGTGCGGGCAGAGCCCGAAGAATCGGTTGCCGACGTTTAGCTGACAGAAGCGAGTCGCTCGACGATGGCGTCGCCGACCTGCGTCGTGGTGCGGCTCTCGGTGCCGCGTTCGGCGATGTCGGCCGTGACGGCCTCGTTCACGAGTCGCGCCTCGTCGGCGAGCCCGAGGTGCTCGAGCAGGAGGGCGACCGACAGGATCGCGGCCGTGGGGTCGGCCTTCTGTTGCCCGGCGATGTCAGGAGCGGACCCGTGAACCGGCTCGAACATGCTGGGGAAGCTGCCACTCGGGTTGATGTTGCCGGAGGCCGCCAGACCGATGCCACCCGAGATTGCGCCCGCGAGGTCGGTGAGAATGTCGCCGAAGAGGTTGTCCGTGACGATGACGTCAAACCTAGCAGGGTCGGTGACCAGGAAGATCGTGGCGGCATCGACGTGCAGGTAGTCGACCGTGACCGCAGGATATTCGGCCGCTACCTCGTCGACGACGCGCTTCCACAGCCCACCCGCGAAGGTGAGGACGTTGGTCTTGTGTACGAGCGTGAGCTGGGAGCGACGAGCCGCCGCGGCCTCGAAGGCATAGCGCACGACACGCTCGACGCCGTAGGCCGTGTTGACCGAGACCTCGTTGGCGATCTCGGCGGGCGTGCCCTGGCGGATCGCACCGCCGTTGCCCACATAGGGACCCTCGGTGCCCTCGCGCACGACCACGAAGTCGACGTTGCCGTGCTCGGCCAGGGGGCTCTTGACGCCCGGGTAGATCTTGGTGGGCCGCAGGTTGACGTAGTGATCGAGGCTGAACCGCAGATTGAGCAGCAGCCCGCGCTCGATGTTGGCGCCCGCCAGGCGCGGGTCGCCCGGCGTGCCACCGACGGCGCCGAGCAGAATGGCGTCGTGCGCCGCGATGGCCGCGAGATCGTCATCGGTGAGCACATCACCCGTCTCGAGGAACCGACCGGCGCCCAGCGAATAGTGGGTCTGCTCGAACACGACGTCACCCGACGCCGTCACCGCCTCGAGCACCTTGATCGCCTCGCCGACGACCTCGGGGCCAATGCCATCACCGGGGATGACTGCGAGTGAAACGGTGCGCGACATGGGGCTCCTGCCTTCAGAAGTTGAGTGCTCTCAGCCTATCGCCGCGGTTCGGGCGGGATCGAGCGCACCCGCCGATCTGTGGAGGGAGAAGCATCCGTGGCGCCTGTGGAGAACGATGTGCAGCCCCGGAGGCGACGCGACCTAGCGCACGCGGCGCAGGCTGGTTGCCGCGACGACACCGGCGGCGACGATGAGCGCGACGCCGATCCAGGCGGCCACACCCACACCACTGTCGAAGGCGTGTCGGGCCGAATCGAGGAGGGCGGCTGCGGCATCCGCGGGAACCTGGCCGGCCACCGAGACCGCGCCACCGAGCGTTTCGCCCGCTGCCGTGCGCTGCGCCTCGCTGAGCCCAGAAGGCAGAACCACGTTGGCCCGGTAAGACGCCGTGAGGATCGTGCCCAAGATTGCGGTGCCCAGAACGGCCCCCAACTCATAGGCAGTCTCGGAAACAGCCGACGCCGCGCCCGCCTTCTCGACCGGCGCGCTCGCGATGATGAGCTCGTTCGAGACCGTCTCGGCCGCGCCGATGCCCACGCCCAGTGCGATGAATGCGAACGCAAGCCCCGCCGCCTGGATGTTTCCGCCCGACAGGGCGACGGCCGAATAACCCGCCGCCGAAATCGCCAGCGCCACCGGGATGACGACGCTCGGCCGCACCCGTTTGGCGATCGGCACGATGACCAACCCCGCGATGATCATCGCCACGAGACCCGGAAGCAATGTCAGCCCGGCTTCGAGCGGCGCGAGACCCAACACCAGCTGCAGATGTTGCGTCACGAAGAACAGCCCGCCCACGAACGCGGTGACGCTCAGCAGGTTGACGCCCACCGCCCCACTGAACGAACCGCGGGTGAACAGCGTCATATCGAGCATGGGCGTTTCGACCCGGCGCTGGCGACGCACGAAGAGGAACCCGGCGACGATGCCCACGACGATGGCGACGATGCCCAGCGGGTCAGCACCCTTCTCGGCAATCGACTTGATGCCGAAAACGATGGGCAGCATTGTGAACAGCGACAACAGGATGCTCGGCACATCGATGCGCCCGGGATTCGGGTCTTTCGACTCGGGCACCAGGAGCGGCGCGAGGATGACGAGCGGGATGAGCACGGGCACCGCGAGCAGGAACACCGAACCCCACCAGAGGTTCTGCAGGAGCAGGCCGCCCACGATCGGGCCGAGCGCACTGCCCGCCGCGAAGCCAGAGGCCCACACCGCGATGGCCATGCGGCGCTGATCGCGGTCGAGGAAGATGCTGCGCAGAAGCGACAGCGTCGAGGGCATGAGCATGGCGCCGAAGAAACCGAGCGCCGCGCGAGCCCCGATCAATGCCTCGGCGCTGGGGGCGAAGGCCGCGAAGATCGAGACGCCCGCGAAACCCACCGAACCGATGAGCAGCAGTTTGCGCCGCCCGATGCGGTCGCCGAGCGAACCCATCGACACGAGGAGACCCGCGAGCACGAGCGGGTAGATGTCGACGATCCACAGCAGACCCGTGCCGCTCGGGCGCAGGGTCTCGGAGATCTGCGGCAGCGCGAAGTTCAGCACCGTGTTGTCGACCGAGACGAGTAGAACCGGCAGCATGAGCACGCCCAGCGCGAACCACTCTCGAACGCCGGCGCGGGGAACGGCGGTGGATGAATCGAGGGTGTGGGTGGTGCGTGACACGAGAGCTCCTCGCCGCACGGGGCGGCAGTCGGGGTGTGGATGGAAAGCAAAAAGGCCGACGTCAACGCCGACCAGCTCATTCACTATACCGACTGGACGGTATAGAGGTCAACCGACAACGAGTACGATCGGGTCATGAGCAAACCCGCCGGCACCCGCGAACGCCTGCTCGACGCCTATGAAGAGTTGCTCATCGAGCACGGCGAACGCGGCGCCACCCTCGACGCCGTCGCCCACCGCGCCGACGTGTCCAAGGGTGGCCTGCTCTACCACTTCGGCTCGAAGGATGCTCTCACCCAGGGCCTCGTCGACCGCCTGCAACGCCTCACCGACCAGGACGTCGAGACCATGCGGCAGGCGCCCGGCGGGCCCGTGGATTACCTCATCCGCAGCTCGATCAACACCAACTCGCCGCTCGATGCCGCGATCACGGCCGTTGCGCGTCTGGCTCAGACATCCGCCCCGCGTGTGAGCGAGGCCCTGGCCGAGATGCGCCAGAAGTGGCTCGACCTCATTCTCGAAACGGTTCCGGATGCCGCGACCGCCCGTGCCATCGTGCTCATCAGCGATGGGCTCTACTACAACTCGGCCCTGCTGGGTGTGGGCTTCGACTCGGGCGAGGTCACGCAGGCCGATCTCGACGATCTCGTGCGCGTCGTGCGGCGCCTGACCGACTAGCGCCGTGCAACCCCTACCTCGGGGGCTCGCGGACACCCTATGCTGTGGCCATCGCCGTCTACAGAAGGAGCTCCCATGAGTCTCGGTGCAGGTATTTTCACATTCGTCGTCGGAGCCATCCTCGCGTTCGCCGTGAACATCACGGTTCCTTGGGTCGACCTCCGCCTCGTCGGCTACATCCTGATGGGTGCGGGCATCGTCATCATCATCATCGGCATCGCGCTGCTGGCCCGCAAGCGCAGCTCCGTCACCACCACGCGCGAGGGCATCGACCCCGTTACCGGTGCCCGCGTGCGTCAGTCGGAGCGCGACGACCGCATCTAGGTTTCGCTCAGGCGCAGAAGACACAGAAGGCCCCCGTTCACCGAATGGGGGCCTTCGTCGTGCGAGCGCCTGAGCGCCTTTACTTCATCACGCCTACGCCTCGGTGATGTCGATCTCGCGCAGCAGCGACGAGTCGATCACGCGGGCGACATCGGCGAGGATGTCGTCGGTCACGGGCGAGTCGACGGTCAGAACCGAAAGCGCCTCTCCCCCGGCCTCGCGGCGCGCGATCTGCATGCCGGCGATGTTGATGCCGGCTTCGCCGAACTTCTGGCCGTAGACGGCGACGATTCCGGGGCGGTCGGTGTAGACCATGACGATGTGGTGCGCCGCGATGGGCACCTCGACGTCGTAGCCGTTGATCTCGACGACCTTCTCGATCTGCTTGGTGCCCGTCAGGGTGCCCGAGACCGACACCTGCGTGCCATCGGACAGCGCGCCGCGCAACGTGATGAGGTTGCGGTATTCCTCGGAGACCTCGTCGGTGATCTGGCGCACCTCGATGCCGCGCTGTTCGGCGAGCAGCGGCGCGTTCACGTAGGAGACCGATTCGGAGACGATGTTGGTGAAGATGCCCTTGAGCGCGGCGAGCTTCAGCACGCTCACGTCGTAGGCGGCGAGCTCACCGCGCACCTCGACGTCGACGCTCGTGAGGGGCGACGAGGCGGCGAGGGCGGCGAAGACCTGGCCCAGCTTCTCGACCAGCGGGATGCCGGGGCGCACGTAGGGGTCGATGACGCCACCGGCCACGTTGACGGCGTCGGGCACGAGCTCGCCGCCGAGGGCGAGACGCACCGACTTGGCGACCGAAACGCCGGCCTTCTCCTGAGCTTCGTCGGTCGACGCGCCGAGGTGGGGCGTGACGATGACATTCTCGAGCGACAGCAGCTTCTGGTCGGTGGGCGGCTCGGAGACGAACACGTCGAGGCCCGCGCCGGCGATCTCGCCCGAGACGAGCGCCTCGTAGAGCGCATCTTCGTCGATGAGGCCGCCGCGCGCGACGTTGACGATGTAGGCCGTCGACTTCATGAGCTTGAGCTGATCGGTCGAGATCATGCCCGTCGTCTCGGGGGTCTTGGGCATGTGGATGGTGATGAAGTCGGACTGCTGCAGCAGTTCGTCGAGCGTGACGAGCTGCACACCCAGCTGCTGGGCGCGGGCCGACGTGACGTAGGGGTCGTAGGCGATGACGTTGACGCCGAAGGCCTGCAGGCGAGCCGTGATGAGCGCGCCGATGCGGCCGAGGCCGATGATGCCGAGCGTCTTCTCATAGAGCTCGGTGCCCGTGTACTTCGAGCGCTTCCACTGCCCCTGCGCCAGCGCGGCGTGCGCGGCGGGAATGTGGCGAGCCAGGCTGAGGATGTGACCGACCGTCAGTTCGGCGGCCGAGATGATGTTGGATGTCGGGGCGTTCACGACCATGACACCCGCCGTGGTCGCGGCCTTGATGTCCACGTTGTCGAGCCCGACACCGGCGCGCGCGATGACCTTGAGCGACGGAGCGGCCTGGATCGCCTCGGAATCGACCTTGGTCGCGGAGCGCACCAGGATGGCGTGGGCATCGGCCAGGGCCTCGAGCAGCGCGGGGCGGTCGGTACCGTCCACCTGGCGGATCTCGAAGTCGGGGCCGAGCGCATCGACGGTGGCGGGTGAGAGTTCTTCAGCGATCAGCACGACCGGTTTTGACACGGGTGTTTCCTTCGGCTTGCGGGCGACGGGAGAGATCGCGCCACAGACGCCGGGGCGCGGATGCTTAAACCCTAGTGCAGCGCCCACGCACGCCCGGCCGTGTGACGTGATGGAATGGCGACTATGACGTTAGAGACCATCCAGTGGATCGTGCGCATCCTGCTCGCGGCGGCATTCATCCTCATGGGTGTTCTGCACTTCGTTCCCGGCCCTGCCCGCGGGATGGCGGCGATGATCCCGGCACCCCTGCGCTTTCGCAAACCGTTCGATCCGCGCTTCCTCGTCGCCTTCACGGGTCTGTGCGAGATCGCGGGAGGTGTCGGTTTGTTACTTCCCGCGCTGCACACGCTGGCCGGCATCCTGCTCTGCGTCTTCCTCGTCGCCGTCTTCCCCGCCAACGCCTACGCCGCCCGCCGACCCGAGAAGTTCGGCAAGATGGCCACGCCACTCGTGCCGCGCCTCATCGGCCAGCTCGTATTCATTGGCCTCTGCGCCTTCGCGGCCTGGCCGCTCTGACGATCGAGCACTGATGGTTGCGGTCACCGATAGCCGGCGTCAGCGAGGATGCCGAAGCCGGCGGCTCTAAGCGATGATGCTGGCGCTGGAGAACAGCGTCACGATGCTGAGGTACAGGGCCGAAGCCGCAGCCCAACCGGCCGCATAGATCAGGATCTGCAGGAAGAATGCTCGGCGTCGGGCAATGAGGAAAGCCGCCACGAAGAGCAGCACGGGCGCAAGCACGACGAGGATGAGCGATGCCCAACCGGTGCCCGTCACGGTCGTGTCGAGGCTCGCGGCGCCTTGCACGTTGAGAACGAGCCAGTCGAGACCCTCCCACACGTCATAGGCATAGAGCAGTCCGAAGACGACGGCCAGGCTCGTCGCGCCCCAACGACGGCTGACTCCGGACGTGGTCCGCGGCGCGCCAGGGCGCGTCGAGACGGGGCCCGTCTGCACGTCTTTCGGCAGGATGGGGGCGCGTTTGCGGACCGGCTCTCGCTGGGGTGTGGTGTCGCTCATCAGCGGGCTCCGATCACGAACGGCCAGGGAATCAGCACGAAGGCGCCGACGATGAGGGCCAGCACGAACCAGCGCGACTGGCGCCCGCGCGTGGCGAAGAAGCTGGCGGCGAACCACAGGGGCGCTGCCGCGACGGCGAGCACCTGGCCCACCGTGAACATGAGCGTGCGCAGGCCGTCGGAGGCTCCTGTGCCGATGCGCTGCACCGAGACGAACCAGCCGATCGTATAGAGAAGGAAGATGCCGCCCAGCACGCTGACGGCGATGAGCGCAACGGATGACATCTGCTCACGAGGGGCCTCGGCCGGGGAGGCTGTCGCGGCGCCCGTAGCCGAACCGGTACCGGCAACCGCAGTCGCGTCGACATCAGCATCAGCATCCGCTCGGGCGTGCGCGGTCTCGGAGCGGGCGGGCGCAACCTCCCAGGCCGACACCTCGTCGACGTCTCCGACGCTGACACCGGATGCCCGCGGATCGTCGGATGCCGGGCGGGCCGCCGGAGCGTCGGTCGGCGTTGTTGTCGGGACTCCGGCGGCGGACGGACGGTCGGTGGGCTCGAGAGGCGGCAGGGGCTCTGCCCGCTCGTCGACGCGACGTTCACCCACGTCGAGCGTGGGGTCGTCGTCGCCCGCCCAACTCAGGGCGTCATCGTCTGGTTGCGCCGGCTGCCTGCTCATTCCCTCAGGATACTCGCGCAACCTCGGCCCCTTCGCCCCTTGCGCCCGGCTTAAACACCGATGCGCCCGCACTCAGGCGGACGCATCGGTCAGAAACAACTATCAGCTAGCGACTAGCGTGCAACGCTGCCATCGACGCGGCGGACGCTCTCGGCGTCCCCCGCCACCAACGCAGTGTCGCCGTGACGGCTACGCCGATGTCAGCGTGCAACGCTGCCATCGGTGTAGTCATCGTCAGCCGAGTTCCACGCGAAGAGCTTGCGCAGTTCGCGACCGGTCTGCTCGATGGGGTGGCCTTCGCCCTTGGCACGGAGTTCGAGGAATTCGGGGGCGCCGGCATCCTGGTCTTCGATGAAGCGCTTGGCGAAGGTGCCGTCCTGGATGTCGGACAGCACGGCCTTCATGTTTTCCTTGACGTCGGGGCTGATGACGCGGGGGCCCGAGACGTAGTCGCCGTATTCGGCCGTGTCGGAGATGGACCAGCGCTGCTTGGCGATGCCACCCTCCCACATGAGGTCGACGATGAGCTTGAGCTCGTGGAGCACCTCGAAGTAGGCGATCTGCGGCTGGTAGCCGGCCTCGACGAGGGTCTCGAAACCGTACTGGACGAGCTGCGAGGTGCCGCCGCACAGCACGGCCTGCTCGCCGAACAGGTCGGTCTCGGTCTCTTCGGTGAACGTGGTCTTGATGCCGCCGGCGCGCAGTCCGCCGATGGCGAGGGCGTAGGACCAGGCGATGTCCCAGGCCTTGCCCGAGGCGTCCTTTTCGACGGCGACGATGACGGGAACGCCGCGGCCGGCCTCGTATTCGCGGCGCACGGTGTGGCCGGGGCCCTTGGGGGCGATCATGATGACGTCGACGCCTTCGGGCGCTTCGATGTAGCCGAAGCGGATGTTGAAGCCGTGGCCGAAGACGAGCACCTTGCCGTCGGTCAGGTTGTCTTTGATCGAGTCGGCGTAGATGTGGCGCTGGTGCTGGTCGGGCGCGAGGATGACGATGACGTCGGCCCATTCGGATGCCTCGGCGACGCTCTTGACGGTGAAGCCCTGCTCCTCGGCCTTGGCGATCGACTTCGAGCCTTCCTTGAGGCCGATAACGACCTCGACGCCGGAGTCGCGGAGGTTGAGCGCGTGGGCGTGGCCCTGCGAGCCGTAGCCGACGACGGCAACCTTTTTGCCCTGGATCAGGCTCAGGTCGGCATCGGCGTCGTAGAAGATCTCGGTCACGTGGTTTTCTCCTTGGATTCGTGTCGAGGATGCGCGAGCATCCCTCGTCTGTTCCGTCGGGCTGGCGGCCCGGCGGTGGTGGGTGTTAGTTCTTGTAGACGCGTTCGCTGATGGATTTGGGCCCACGGCCGATGGCGAGCAGACCCGATTGGGCCATCTCTTTGATGCCATAGGGCTCGAGCACCTTGAGGAGCGCGTTGGTCTTTCCCGAGTCGCCCGTCACTTCGATGACGAGCGAGTCGGTGGCCACGTCGACGACGCGGGCGCGGAACAGCGTCACGGCTTCGAGCACCTGCGACCGCGTGGTGTTGTCGACGCGCACCTTGATGAGCAGGTGTTCGCGTTGCACCGACTGGTCGTAGTCGAGCTCGACGATCTTGATCACGTTGATGAGCTTGTTGAGCTGTTTGGTGATCTGTTCGAGGGGCAGGTCTTCGACGTCGACGACGACCGTGATGCGGCTGAGGCCGTCGATTTCACTGGCGCCCACGGCGAGGGAGGTGATGTTGAAGCCGCGGCGCGCGAAGAGGCCGGCGACGCGCGTGAGGAGGCCGGGCTTGTCTTCGACGAGCAGGCTGAGCACATGGGTGGACACGGTTACGCCTCCTCATCGAACGACGGGCTGTGGTCTCGTGCGTACTGCACGTAGGAGTTGCTGACACCCTGCGGCACCATGGGCCACACCATCGAGTCGGCCGAGACGACGAAGTCGATGACGACGGGTCGGTCGTTGGTCTCGATGGCCAGCTTGATGGCCGCGTCGACTTCTTCCATCTTGGTGACGCGGATGCCGAGCGCACCGTATGCCTCTGCCAGCTTCACGAAGTCGGGCACGCGCACGGTGTCGTGCCCCGTGTTGAGGTCGGTGTTGGAGTAGCGGCCGTCGTAGAACAGCGTCTGCCACTGTCGCACCATGCCAAGCGACGAGTTGTTGATGATCGCCACCTTGATGGGGATCTTGTTGATGGTGCAGGTGGCGAGCTCTTGGTTCGTCATCTGGAAGCAGCCGTCGCCGTCGATCGCCCACACGGTGCGGTCGGGTTGGGCCACCTTGGCGCCCATGGCGGCGGGCACCGAGTAACCCATGGTGCCGGCACCGCCGGAGTTGAGCCAGGAGTTGGGGCGCTCGTACTTGATGAACTGCGCCGACCACATCTGGTGCTGGCCGACGCCCGAGGCGAAGATGCCCTCGGGTCCGGTGATCTCGCCGATGCGCTGGATGACGTGCTGCGGGGCGAGCAGGCCGTCGGTCGGGGGCGTGTAACCGAGCGGGAATTCCTCGCGCAGCCCGTTGAGGTAGGCCCACCATTCGGCGATGTCGGTGGGGGCCGACACCGTGGCGTTGGTGAAGGCTGCGGTGAGGTCGACGATGACGTCCTTGGCATCGCCGACGATGGGCACATCGGCGAACCGGATCTTCGAGATCTCTGCCGGGTCGACGTCGACGTGGACGACTTTGGCGTTGGGCGCGAAGAGCGCGGCGTTGCCCGTGACGCGGTCGTCGAAACGGGCGCCGAGCGACACGATCAGGTCGGCCTCTTGCAGCGCCAGCACGGCGGGAACCGTGCCGTGCATGCCGGGCATGCCGAGGTTGTGCTGGTTCGAGTCGGGGAACGCGCCGCGCGCCATGAGCGTCGTGACAACGGGGATGCCGGTGGTCTCGACGAGCTCGAGCAGTTCTTCAGAGGCACGCGCACGGATGACTCCGCCACCCACGTAGAAGACGGGCTTCTTGGCCGAGGCCATGAGTGCCGCTGCGGCGAGGATTTGCTTGCCGTGCGCCTTGGTGATGGGGCGGTAACCCGGCAGGTCGATCTTGGGCGGCCACACGAAGGGCGCGGTCTCTTGCTGCGCGTCCTTCGTGATGTCGACGAGCACGGGGCCCGGGCGACCGGTGGAGGCGATGTGGTAGGCCGATGCGATGGTCGCCGGGATCTCGGCGGCCGACGTCACGAGGAACGAGTGCTTCGTGATGGGCATCGTGATTCCGACGATGTCGGCTTCTTGGAAGGCATCCGTGCCCATGAGGTGGCTGAACACCTGGCCGGTGATGGCGAGCATCGGCACCGAGTCCATGTGGGCGTCGGCGATGGCCGTCACGAGGTTGGTGGCACCCGGGCCGGATGTCGCGATGCAGACGCCCGTGCGACCGGAGGCCGAGGCATAACCCTCTGCCGCGTGCCCGGCACCCTGTTCGTGGCGAACGAGGATGTGGCGGATCTTGTCGGTGTCCATGAGCGGGTCGTAGACCGGCAGGATGGCCCCGCCGGGCAGACCGAACACATCGTCGACGCCCAGGAGTTCGAGCGTGCGGACGACGGCCTGTGCACCCGTCAACAGTTCGGGCCCCTGTTCGGGCGCGCCACGCTGGGCGGCGGCCTGAGAGGCGAAATCGGATGGGGATTTTGCGGTACGAGTATCCGCTGACATAACGAGTCCCTCTTCGATGGTGATGAGTGAGAGTGAAGGGCGAGAACTACCCCGTCGTCGCGCCTTCGGCTGCGGAGCGCACGAGTTTGGAGTATTTCGCCAGAACGCCACGGGTATAGCGCGGAGGAAGCGGTGCCCAGCCAGAGCGGCGAGCGTCCAGCTCAGCTTCGTCGACAAGTAGGTCGAGTGAGCGAGCTGCGATATCGACCCGTATCAGATCACCATCGCGCACGAATGCAATCGGACCTGCGTCGACTGCTTCGGGTGCTATGTGGCCGATGCACAGGCCGGTTGTGCCGCCTGAGAATCGTCCGTCCGTCAATAGTAGTACATCTTTTCCGAGGCCTGCGCCCTTGATGGCGGCCGTGATGGCCAGCATCTCGCGCATGCCCGGGCCGCCCTTGGGGCCTTCGTAACGGATGATGACGACGTCGCCCTTGGAGATGCGTCCCTCGGTGAGGGCATCCATCGCGGCGCGTTCGCGCTCGAACACGCGCGCGGGGCCCTCGAACACGCTGGCGTCGAAACCGGCGGTCTTGACGACGGCGCCGTCGGGGGCGAAGGAACCGTGCAGCACCGTGATGCCGCCCGTGGCGTGGATGGGGTTGTCGAGCGTGCGGATGACCTCGCCGTCGAGCGGGTCGGGGTTGATCTCGGCCAGGTTCTCGGCAACGGTCTTGCCCGTCACCGTGAGGCAGTCGCCGTGCAGCAGGCCCGCGTCGAGCAGGGCCTTCATGACGACGGGCACGCCGCCGTGGCGGTCGACGTCGTTCATGACGTACTTGCCGAAGGGCTTGAGGTCGCCGATGTGGGGAACCTTGTCGCCGATGCGGTTGAAGTCGGCGAGCGTGAGCTCGACCTCGGCCTCGCGCGCGATGGCGAGCAGGTGCAGGACGACGTTGGTCGAGCCGCCGAAGGCCATGGCCACGGCGATCGCGTTTTCGAACGCCTTCTTGGTCATGATGTCGCGCGCCGTGATGCCGAGGCGCAGCATGTTGACCACGGCCTCGCCCGAGCGGTGCGCGTAGTAGTCGCGGCGACGGTCGGCCGAGGGCGGCGCGGCCGAGCCGGGCAGGCTCATGCCGAGGGCCTCGGCGACGGATGCCATGGTGTTGGCGGTGTACATGCCACCGCAGGCGCCTTCACCCGGGGCGATGGCGCACTCGATGCGCTTGAGGTCTTCTTCGCTCATGGTGCCGGCCTTGCAGGCACCGACCGCTTCGAACGAGTCGATGATGGTGACTTCTTTTTCGGTGCCGTCTGACAGCTTCACCCAACCGGGCGCGATCGAGCCCGCGTAGAGGAAGACAGAGGCGAGGTCGAGGCGCGCGGCCGCCATGAGCATGCCGGGCAGCGACTTGTCGCAACCGGCGAGCAGCACCGAGCCGTCGAGGCGCTCGGCCATCATGACGGTCTCGACCGAGTCGGCGATGACCTCGCGCGAGACGAGCGAGAAGTGCATGCCCTCGTGGCCCATCGAGATGCCGTCGGAGACGGAGATGGTGCCGAACTGGAGCGGGTAGCCGCCGCCCGAGTGGACGCCCTCTTTGGCGCCCTGGGCGAGTCGGTCGAGCGACAGGTTGCAGGGGGTGATCTCGTTCCACGACGAGGCGATTCCGATCTGGGGCTTATCCCAGTCCTCGTCTCCCATACCGACGGCACGCAGCATTCCTCGGGAGGTCGTAGCTTCGATTCCGTCGGTGACGTCGCGACTGCGCGGCTTCACATCGATTTCAGACATGTTACGAGTGTAGTAGCGTCACCGCGCCCGGATTGCCGCCTCGCGGGCCGTCGCCAGCGCCGCGAGCGTGGCCGCGACCTCGTCGGGGCCGCCCACACGGAACGGCGCAATCGTGGCACCGTCTCCGCTCTTCAGCGGCAGGTCTCCGGCGTGCAGAACGGCGAAGGCATCTTCGTCGGTGACGTCGTCTCCCGCGTAGAGCGCAGCCGTGGCGCCGGTGTAGCGACGCAGCTCCTCGATGCCGTCGCCCTTGGTGGCCGAGCGCACCGAGAATTCGAGCACATCCTTGCCGTCGCGGATGGTGACACCCGGCAGCGAGAGTTCGGCGAGCGCGCGTTTTCCGGCCTCGAGCGCGACATCGTCTGCGGCGCGTCGCGTGTGCAGCGCGAAACCGGCGGGCTTCCGTTCGACCCAGACGTTGTCATAGACCGCGGCGATCTGGTCGAGCAAGCGCTCAACCTCGGCCGCGCGAGCGGATTCCTCGGGAGAGAGCGAGGCTTCGGCATCCGGGTCGTCGAGGCGCACTTCGACGCCGTGCGAACCGATGAGCAGGATCTTGTCGTCGGGCTCGGACACGTGGATGAGGCTGTCGAGCGCGCGACCCGAGACGTAGGCCACCCAGGTGTCATCGAGAGCGACGAGACGCTGGATGGCTTCGCGCGCGGCGGGCACGGCTCGAGCATCTTCGGGGCGGTCGACCGTCGGCGCGAGCGTTCCGTCGAAGTCGAGCGCGACGAGCAGGCGGTCGGTGGCGGCGAGCGCCTCGAGGGCCGCCTGCAGCTCGGCCGGGTCGGTCGAGGGTTCGGGCAGCGGTTCGATGTGCGTCATCGCCCGGGCTCCTCGTCGGTGCGCGACCCGGCCTCGGCGGCACCCGGTGCACCCGAGGTGTCCACGTTGTCGGCGACGGCCTCGCCGACGGGCGCAACCTCTGACCGGAACGCCGCATCCGGATCATCCAGAGACACGTCGGCATTCTGGATGCCCGTCGGCCCGACCTCGGACGACTGGCGGGCCTTGCCGTCATACCCCTTCTGCAGGGCGTCGAGGAACGTCTCCGACCACTTCACGACGTCGTTCTCGAGCACGCGTTTGCGCAGCGACCGCATGCGGCGCGAGCGCTCGGACTTGGGCATCTCGATGGCGCGCATGATGGCGTCCTTGGTGCCCTCGATGTCGTGGGGGTTGATGAGCAGGGCCTGCTTCAGGTCATCCGAAGCGCCGGCGAATTCGCTCAACACCAGCACGCCGTCGTTGTCGAAGCGGCAGGCCACGTATTCCTTGGCGACGAGGTTCATGCCGTCGCGCAGGGCGGTGACGAGCACGACGTCGGCTGCCAGGTAGAGCGCCACCATTTCTTCGCGCGGGTAGCCGTGGTGCAGGTAGTTGATGGCCGTGTGGCCGATCGAGCCGTAATCGCCATTGATGCGGCCGACCGTGAGCTCGATCTCGTCGCGCAGGGCCTTGTAGGTCTCGACGCGTTCGCGGCTGGGGCTGGCGACCTGCACGAGCGTGACGTCTTCGACGTTGAGGCGGCCCTCGGCCAGCAGCTCGCCGTAGGCCTTCAGGCGGTGCATGATGCCCTTGGTGTAGTCGAGGCGGTCGACGCCGAACAGGATGGTCTTCGGGTTGCCGAGTTCTTCTCGGATCTCCTTGGCGCGGGCCTGCACATCGGGGCGGCGCGCGAGCACCTCGTAGCTCTCGGAGTCGATCGAGATCGGATAGGCCTTGGCGATCACCTGACGCGTCGCGCCGACCGGTTTGTTCGAACGCGCGCGGCGCTCGGGATTGGCGTCGAGCGGGCGGAAGATGCTCGACCCCTTGGTCTCGTAGGAGAGGAGCCGGCGCACGGCGCGCGTGAAGTTGCCGGCGTCGGCAACGCGCTGGAACCCGAGCACATCGGCGCCCAGCAGGCCCTCGATGATCTGGGTGCGCCAGGGCAGCTGCGAGAACAGGCCGTAGGCCGGGAACGGGATGTGGTTGAAGAAGCCGATGACGAGGTCGGGGCGCACCTCGCGCAGCATGCCGGGCACGAGCTGCAGCTGGTAGTCGTGCACCCAGACGGTTGCACCCCGCTCGGCGAGGCGGGCTGCGGCATCCGCGAAACGCTGATTGACCTTCACATACGCCTCCCACCACTCGCGGTGGTAGCTGGGCGGCGCGATGACGTCGTGGTAGAGCGGCCAGAGGGTGTCGTTAGAGAAACCCTCGTAGTATTCCTCGATTTCCTGCTCGCTGAGCGGGATGGGGACGATCCAGGTGCCGTGGTTCTCGAAGGGTTCGATATCGAGGTCGGGGCCGCCGGCCCAGCCGATCCACGCACCGTTGGCCTTGGCCATGACGGGGTCGAGCGCCGTGACGAGACCGCCGGGAGACGTGCGCCACTGCACCTCACCGTCCTCGCTCGGAACACGGTCGACGGGCAGCCTGTTGGCCACCACGACGAAGTCGAATTGCCGCGTCTCGCCGTTCGAGGCGTCGGTCTCCTGTGACATGATCCACCTTTCGAGGCCCGAAAACCGGGCGGGTACCAGGCTATCAGCGAGCGAGATTCGACATCGGATGGTCAGAGTCCGGGTCTATCATTGGCCCAATGATCCGCATCGGCATGAGTTCCTCCTGCGTCTACCCGCTCGAGACCGAGCGAGCGTTCGCCTTGGCCGACGAGGCCGGCTACGACGGTATCGAGATCATGGTCACCAACGATCCGGTGACGCGAGACGCCGACGCCCTCCTCGCGCTCAGCGACAAGTACCAGCTGCCGATCATGTCGATCCACGCGCCCGTGCTGCTGCTGACGCACTTCGTGTGGGGCCGCGATCCGCAGATCAAGCTGGAGCGGTCGGCAGAGTTGGCTCGCACCCTTGGGGCCTCGAGCGTGGTCGTGCATCCGCCGTTCCGCTGGCAGAAGAGCTACTCAGAAAACTTCCTCGACATCGTGCGCCAGACGGCAACCAACTCGGGTGTGCACATCGCGGTCGAGAACATGTTCCCCTGGGCCGTGCGCGGCCGCAGCATGAAGGCATACGCCCCCGGCTGGGACCCGAGCGATTGGGACTGCGACGACATCACGCTCGACTTCTCGCACGCCGCGCTCTCCGGCCAGGACAGCCTCGAACTGGCCAAGAAGTTCGGCAAGCGCCTGCGCCATGTGCACCTGTGCGACGGGTCGGGTTCGCTCGACGAGGGCAAGATCTTCGACGAGCACCTGCTCCCGGGCCATGGCGGCCAGCCCGTCGCGGCCGTGCTGCAGATGCTCGCTGCCGAGGACTGGGACGGCCAGGTGGTCGCCGAGGTCAACACGCGCAAGGCCAAGACCGAGTTCGAGCGACTCATCGCCCTGCGCGAGACGCTCGAGTTCGCGCGCGAGCACCTCGGGCAACAGCGCACGAGCATGGACCACCTCAAGGGGTACCGTCGCCGCGCGATCAACAACCTGCTCCCCCACCACGAGAACACGCCGACCTCGGGCGATTCCGAGAACGCATTGACGGATGCCGCGAGCGACACGTCCACCGACTCGAACGGCGTTCTCGACCCCGAGCCCTCCGACTAGACGGGACGGGTCGCCCGCTCCCTCGGCAGCTCGGGAGTTGAGGATCATCTGTCGCGCCTGCGGGACGGCCTGTCGGCACGTGCCGTCGCGCTGTCCTGGCGCCTCGGCGAGTGTCCGCCCGTCGGTTACAGGAACGCCAGCGCGAGCGTGGCGCCGACAACGGTGATCGGCGCGACGATGAGGCCGAGGAGCGCGTAGCGCGTCCAGGAGATGCGAACATCCATGGCGGTGAGGCGCTGATGCCACAGCAGCGTGGCGAGCGACGCCCATGGTGTGACGAGCGGGCCCAGGTTGACACCGATGAGAAGTGCGATGAGGCGGTCGGGACTCGTGGCCGCGGGTTCGAGCGCCAGGTAGGCGGGCAGGTTGTCGACGAGGTTCGCGCCCACGCCCGCGGATGCCGAGAGCCGCAGCAGGTCGGCCGGCGAATTGCCCGTTCCGGCGACCTGTTCGAGGAACGCGCCGAGGCCGACGTTGTGCAGCGCCGCCATCGACAGGAACAAGCCCGACGCGAGCACGACCAACTGCCACGGCACGAGGTCGAACCGCAGCACGCGCGGGTTGCGCCAGGCCGTCACGGCGATCAGCAGCAGGGCCGCGGCCGATGCGGGCAGCCACACGGGCAGGCCCGATACGAGCAGCGGCAGCAGCAGCACGAGCACGACGGCTGACGTCACGAACAGGAGGCGATCGGATGCGGGGGCTGCGGCATCCACCGTGAACCGCCCCGACAGCGGCCGGCGATAGACGATGGCGAGCACGACGACGGGCACGACGACGCCGACGAGCGCCGGCCAGAAGGAGAGCGCGAGGAACCCCAGCGGGCCGACCCCGCCGAGGCGGTGCTCGGCGAGCAGGTTCGTGAGGTTGGAGACCGGCAGGAAGAGCGAGGCCGTGTTCGCCAGCCAGACGGTCGTGAGCGCGAAGGGCAGCGGGCTGACGCCGATGCGCCGCGCCAGCACCACCACGATGGGCGTGAGGAGCACGGCCGTGGTGTCGAGCGAGAGGAACGCGGTCGAGACGACGGCCATCAGCACGACGAAGAGCCACAACACGACCGTGCGACCGCGGGCGAGGCGCGCGGCGTGACCGGCGATCGACTGGAACACCCCGGCCTGGTCGGCCAGCTCAGCGACGACCGTGATCGCCACCACGAACAGCAGCACGGGCCAAATGCGATCGGCGAGCGCCAGAACTTCGGTGCCGTCGAGGATGCCGAACGCCCAGGCGGCGAGCCCGAGAACGAGCAGCACGGCTCCGACGAGAGCGGTTTTCATGCGGGGGTCACGCGGGAAGTCGACAGCACGAAGTTCACAGTACAACCCCCTGCGGCGAGTCGGCCCGACACGCTAGCGTGGAAGCCTACGGAGGCTAACAACATGCGCAAATACCTTATGAACACGAGCATCCTGGGCGCGGTCACCGGCGCCTGGAGTGTCATCCAGACCACCCGCAAGGGCCCGCGCGACTGGCGTCTCGCCCTGGCTTGGGCCAGCTGGATCATCTCCCTCGCACTGGCCGTCGGGTCGGTTGCCGAAGAGAACCAGCGCAAGCTCAAGAAGTAGGTCCCCCAGTTCGGGCCGGCACGTTCAGCGTGTCGGCCCGTTCTGCTGCCCGTTTGCCCTTCGTATCGACACAAATCGGCGTGTCAGCAGGGGTTTCGAATGCCTCGCGTGCACACTAGAGGCAACGACCGCCCCCTTCGCTCACAAACGGCGGTCCGGCAAGGAGCCTCACGATGTTCGGACGCCGTAGTCGCCGCTTGATCGCCGCCGAGAATGCCGCGCGCGCCGCAGCCCTCGAAGCCGGTGCCACCGGGTCGTCGCACCCCGACAGCCGCGTTGACGAGGCGGGCCCGCACGGCGCTGCCCCGGGCGCAACCGGCTCGGCCACCGTTGAGCCCATGGCATCCCCCGCACCGGTTCTCGAACTCAGCGAGGAGCGCGTCTTCGCGGCCGTGCTCGATCGTTTGCAGGACTTCGTGGGCGAGAACGGCAGCTGGACGCTCACGCGACGCAGCGACTCCGACACCGAGGTCTTCTTCCACGACATGGCCGCACTGTCGCTGGCCCGCGCCGTGACATCCACCCTCGTCGATGCGGCGGGGCTCGGTGACAGCACCGACAGCGCTCGGCGCGACGACCTGTCCGACCTCGACCGGGTTCACGCGACATCCGTCGTGCCCGCCGTCGACGGCGACTCCAACGAAGATGCGGCCGAAGCGGCCGCCGAAGCGACTGCCAACCCCGACCGCGCCGTCTCCCCCGCCGTGCGCACCATCATGGAACTCGACACCATCGCCGTGTGGGCCGACCCGAAGTCGCACGACCCCGCCTACATCGACGAGCGGATGCTGCACCCCGAGACGGCCCGCACCGCCGACGCCGACCGGGCGAATGGCCAGCGCCGAGCCTGATCCTTCACCCGGCAAACCGGGTCAGTGCAGGATGGACTCGAGGAAAATGATGCCTGCGCCGATGGCCGTGGACACCAGGCATCCGAGCAGGCACCACCACGAGCGATTTCCGCGAATGGCCAACGCGCTATAGCCGAGACCTGCAAGCGTCACGAGAACGACGCGCAACGCCCACGCCACCGCCTCCTCGCTCGTCAGTACACCGAAGACGCCCATCAGGAGCGGGATGCTCGGCAGGATCGCGGCCTCGAGCAGGCCGACCGACTCGGCCAGGGCGTGTCGCAGCGAACGGGCGACCGTGACGGTGCCCCGATGCTCGCCGCCATGGTGGCCGAGTGCCGCCGAGAAGACGTGAGCGATCCAGAAGGCGACGAGCGTGACGGCGCTGAAGACGAAGATCGCCAGGGGCCCGTTCTCGTCGTCGGCCGCCGTAGCCGTGATGAGGCTCGCATAGACGATCAGGCCGTAGATGGCCGATGGGCTAGCGAGGTGGTGCCAGAGTGCACGCAGAAGGCTCATGGCGTCACGTTAGCGAACACGCGTCTGTGGCGCGCGGTCGACTTCGAACTACCCGCGCCATCACAAGCGACACGCTGAGACGTGACGCGAGGCACCGCCCGAATGGGATCGCACCGCGCACGAAAAATGCCCCAGAATCGGCGAGATATCTGGGGCATTCAGTGCACCCCCTCGGACTTGAACCGAGAACCCACTGATTATGAGTTTGGGCGCACTCCCGCCATCGTAGTCGACCTGTTCGGAGGGCGAGCAGCATGAATAAAGTTGTCCTGATCGCGGCCACATTCAAAGATGGCTTGGAGCACTTGAGAACCGGTGATGTTCCGAAGGGCGCGGAGGTCATCATCGTCACGCCGCGCTCAAGGTACGGAGCACGTGGGGTGACCGCTGACGCGATCTACACAACGCCGGCAATGCGAGCACACCCGAGCCTCGATGACCTGCTCGAGGAGACAAGGCCCTGCCTGCTCCATGCCGCAGGCTTGGCGAGGTGGGGCGGACAGTTCCCGTTGGTGCTCAGTCACCGAGACGGAACGAAAACCTGCGTGGCAACAACTTTGGTTGCGATGCGGGGTTATGAAACGAAATGTGGAGGCACCGACTGTGCGCGCTGCCTCCCAGAATCGAACGATTCGGAGGCAGCACGATGAGACGACATGAGTTCCTTGGAGTGTCGGGGCATCCCGACGATGACGAGTGCACCTACCGAGCGGATGGTACCGACGCGACCTACTGCGGGGAACCAGAGGCAGCAAGTATTCACCAGCTATCAGGTGGGCTCTGTGATTACGACTATCGCGGGCTGATGTGCACGAGGGCCTATGGCCACGACGGCGAGTGCATCCTGGTGCCGGATAGCCCGCAGCCCGTTCCCAGTGGATGGGCCGGGGACGACGACTGGGAATCGAACGATTCTGGGGCATCGTAGCGGTGACCAAACCGACTCTCCGACTCGTGTCGAATAACGGTATGGGGAAACCGATACCGACCCCGGCTGCATGGTCGCAGCCGCTGGCGGATTACACACTGTTCCTGTCCGCTGCCAACCGACCGGCGACGACTCAGAAGCTCCGCCTGTACCATCTGCGCCGCTTCGCCGCGACCACGGGCGTCGAGCCTTACGAGGCCATCGAGCACGATCTACTCACGTACATGGGGCGTCATGCGTGGGATGCGAACACGCGCCGGTCGGTGCGATCTTCGCTGCGATCGTTCTACACGTGGGCGCACGCCAAAGGACGGATCAGCGTCGATCCGTCTCACGGTATGCCGATCGTCACGGGCACGCCGGGTCGTCCTCGACCGGCCTCTGAATCAGCCGTCGCCGCGGGCGTGACGGCGATAGATCGTCGGGTGCGGCTCATGGTCACGCTCGGCGCTCGGGTCGGCCTACGGTGCTGCGAGATAGCGAAGGTGAGCCTCACTGACATCCGGCCCGACCTGATGGGCTACTCCCTGCTGGTGCACGGCAAGGGCAACAAGAAACGGATCGTGCCCCTGAACGATCAAGTCGTGGGCGCGATCCGCGATTACGTTGCGCTGGAGGGGCTGACGGGCTACCTCTTCCCTGGTCAGATCGATGGCCATCTATCGGCAGGCTACGTGTCTAAGATCATTTCCGCGGTGCTGCCCGAAGGGGTGACGGCTCACATGCTCCGTCACCGCTTCGGGTCGCGCGCCTTCATCGGATCGAATAACGACCTACTGGCCGTCCAGCGCCTTCTCGGGCACGCGAGCGTGGCGACCACTCAGATTTACGTCGCCGTCCCCGACGACGCTCTCAGAGCCGGTGTCAACGCCGCTTGAGGGGTCGATGCCCTTCTCGATGAGCAGGTTCGTCAGGCGGTCGATCGTCGCGTCGCGCCGCGACAGGTTGCCGTTCGTCTGCTTCTGGATGGTGTCGAGTACCTGGTCCTGTCGCTCGAGCTTTTCGCCCTGCTTGCCGAGCCCGTAGAACAGACCCGCGGCGCTGGTCGCGAGGCCGAGCACGGTGATGAGCAAGCTTGTAAACGTGGCCGTGGCGTCCGGCCGATGGATGATGATGACCATGCAGCCGATGAGGCCGACGGCCGCGAGGGCGACGAATGTGATGAATACAACGGTCTTGTTCATTGGGTGCCTTCCGGGGCTATTTGACTTCGCGGAACCCGGCGAAGATCGCGGGCGACTGATCGGTTTTCTTCTCGACACCGAGGGCGGCGAACGTGTTGACCTGCGTGTCGTTCTGCATCCACTTGTAGGTGTAGTCCGACAGGTTCAGCAGGTACCAGTGAGGCCCTTTTGCGCCGGTCACGGGGTTGGTGGGCGTCTGGATGAGCCACAGGGTTTTCATGTCTTCGTCCTCTTCAATCGGTTTGGTTGGGGTCTTGGCGGGGCTCGGGAATGAGACGGCGATTTCGGCGGCGGGGATGTTGCCTGCCAGATAGTCGAGGATGAACGGGCGCGGGTCGAGTAGCGCGGCGCCCTTCTCCGTCTGCACGTGAACGTGGTTGCCGCTCGCGTTGGCAGCGGATGCGCCGGTACGGCCGATGATCTGCCCCGGCGTCACGCTCTCACCGACCTTGAGCGGCGAAGGTTCGTTGAGCATGTGGTACTTGACCACGAGGCCGTCTCGGCGCTTCACATAGACCCGGTGGCCGAACACAGGGTCGTAGCTGTTCAGGATCACCACGCCGGGTTGGATCGCGGGCACGGGGTCGTTGCCGTAGGTGGCCGCGTAGTCGTCGCCCTTGTGGGTGTCGCTGCGCTTCTTCTTGTCCTGCCCGATCCACGAGCGTTTGTCGCCGAACTTCGTGGTGCGGTTCTTAAGGTCGTAGAGGCCCATTGGTGCTCCTAGTCGATCGGGAAACTTGTCGAGCCCTTGACGCCGAAGTTCGTCCCGGGGCCGGCCGTTCGAATCTGGCCGTTGGCAAGGATCTGAATCTCGATGGCCGAGCTTGAGTAGACGCCGACCAGGTACCAGGTGCCGATGAGCTCGGAGGGCCGGAATCCGGGCGGCAGGGTGCCGATGACGGCGAACTGCGCGAACGTTTTGGGATCGAACGAAAGCTGTAGGTGGACGGTGCCGCCCTTGCGGCGGTAGCGAGCTCCGACTGAGGTCGGCGTCCAGCCTGACGAGAGCGGGATATCGAGCCACCCCGTGTCCGCCAGCACCTTGTTCACGTCGGCGTCGATCTGATCGAGCGCTAGCTGGAGGTCATAGGGCACGTTGGGAACGACCGTGCCGGGCGGGTAGGGATACTTGCGGTTGAGCGTCTGGCCCATGTCAGGCTCCTGTCTGAATCGTGATGTCGTCGGGTTGGCGGGTCTCGATGGTCATGAGGCCCGATGGCTGTTCAAAGTGCACCGCTGCGATCAGGTGGAGCTCTTCGGGGCCGGTTGGTAACTGGATCGAGATGGTGTCGCCGGGGCGGAGCCAATATGCGGCGATCGCCTCGATGGTGAGCGATCGCCCACGGGAGACGGCTCGGCGCACGAGCGATCGCGCGGCGGCTTGGGCGGTCGCGGTGGTGCCCGCGTAGTCGCGTTCCACGACCATGAGCTTCCGACCGATCGCGCCGACCGAGTAGGGGCCGCTCATCACGTCGGCGTAGCCCTGGACGACCTGATCGACCTTGTTCGCGTCGCGCCACGTGTGCCGCACGAGCACCGAGTTAGCGAAGTCTTTGCGGCCGACGCCGGTCTGCGCCGTGATGATCGTGCCGTCCACGCCCACCTTGAGCGCGAGCTTCGGCTTTCCGACGAGCGTCGGGCGCTTCGTGATGCGCCAGGTGCGCAAACCGTCGTCGTAAACCCACAGGTCGCCCGCACGGTCGGCTATATCGAGGATGGCGGCCATGCTGTTGTCACCCGCTTTGATGACGATGGGTTCGGCCCCGACCCACCCCGTGGCGCGGGTGCTGTCGTCGGCGGTCGGCGCGTTCGGGATCGACGCCCAGATGAGCGAGCGGATGGCGCTGAACGCTTCGGCGCTGGTCGGGATGGCCGTGTCCGTGACCCCTGAGCCGAAGTCCATAAGCACCCGTTCGTCGGACTGGCCCACGAGCTCCATGGTGTTCTGCGGTCGGCTCACGCGGCGATCGTCGAGGATCAGGTCTGCCATCCGCTGCACGTCGCGCGTGCCGCCCGCGTAGCGGTATCCCATGGCCACGGTCATCCGCTTCCCGAGACGCGGGTCTAGGGCATCGAGGTCGGCCTGTGACGTGGGCACCTTGCAGCGGGCGCGGAACAGGGCGTGCGGGGCTTGCGCTTCGTCAAAGGTGAGCGTGCACGACTCGACGTCCAGGGGCACGCCTGCGGCCTCGAACGCGCCTAGGTGGGTGATCGACTCAGTGAGGGCTTCCGCGGCCCGTGAATCGAACGTGACGGCCATTACTGGTCACCGCCTACGGCAAGGTCGTTGTACGTCGGGAAGATCATGGCGACTTCGTCATATGAGGCGAACTGGTCGCGCACGTCGTTGTAGGTCCAGCCGAACGAACCGGCGAGCGGGGACGACGGGCGGCGAATCTCGGTGTAGTTGACATCGACCTTGTAAAACCCGCTGGCCGATTCGCGATCGCGGTTCACGCGCACGTCGTCGGACAGGTGGTAAAGGTCACGCTCAGCCGGGTACTGCTCGCCCGTGAGCGGGTTGGTGCCGGTCGAGAACCTGAGCAGCACCACCTCGCCCTTGTCGTAGATCGCTTCAAGCTCGGTGGCCATGCTGGCGGATGCCACGAGGAACGACAGCGAGCCGGATCGGTAGCCGAGCGGGCCGAGCGCTGCGAGCTTGTCGGGGCGGTTGATGACCTGGTGCTTTGTCGAGGTCGAGGGGCGACCGTAGCTGTGCTCCAGCGTGAGCAGCGGGAAGTTCCGGTTCTGCGGGAGCACGGGTGTCAGCAGGATGTCGGTGAGCACCTGGCCGTCAAAGGTGATGGTCTGCGAAGCGGTGCCGATCGAGTAGACGACCTGGCCCATAAGCGACGCTTCGTTGTCGGTCACGAGCAGGCCGCCGTCGATGATGCCCTGGTTCGGGAACAGTCGGACCGGCGCGGTGCCGTTGCGATCGGAGCGCATGAGCTTGTCGTCTGTCGCTGCGCCGCCCACGATGAGCAGCACGGACCCGTCAGGGCTCGCGGTGGCGGTGAGTGTGGCGGGCATTAGGGCACTCCCATTCGGCCGGAACCGTTCTCGACGGCGCGGAGGTTGATGACGGCTGAGCGGGGCTTGTTCACGAACGCGTCGATCGCGGTTATCGCGTCCCGGAGGCCGGACTGCACGTCGAGCGTGATCTTCGGCCCGTTGATCTCTTTCGGGATTCCGGCCTCAAGCTCGGCCTTGTAGGTGTCGGTCGAGGTCTTACCGAGCGATCGCCAGATTTCGGCCAGTCGCCCCTTCTGATCGGCGGGCGCGTTGATGAACGCTGCGAGCAGCGGAGCGGAGTCCACGCCGAGCGAAGAGATGTAGTTGAGCGCTTCCTGCGAGAGCGTTTCCGATGCCGTCGAGAGGTTCTTTTGGTAGTCCTCCACGGCCTTCGCCTTGGCCTCAAAGTTGGCCACGTAGCCAGCGAGGTCCACCCCGCCCTCTTTGGTCGCGAACTCTTCCCACGACTCGCCAGCCTCACCGAGAGCGTCCTGGATCGACGTGGCGTAGTCCTCTGCCGCTTCGGCTTTGGCGAGCAGCTCGGGGCCACCGGAGTCGATGTAGTTCTGCTGCGCGTCAGCGGCCTGATCGGTCGCCGTCTTCGCTTCCTTGAGGTAGCCGACATATCGGTCGGTGGCGTCGGCCTGGTCCATCAGTTGCTTGTATCGTTCGGGGCCACCCTTGGCGGATGTCACCACGGCGTCGGCTTCGTCGCGCAGCTTGTCGGCGTATTCCTCCTGCTTCGCGAGCAGTTCGTCTAGACCCTCTGCATTACCGGCGTAGGCGCGCGCGAGCTCTTCGAATGAACCGCCCGATTCCGACGACGTTTTGCGCAGCTTGGCCAGGCTCACTTCGTTGTCGTCGGTCGCCGTGGCCAGTTCTTTCAACTGGTCAACCACGTAGCTGAGCGACGCCTCACCGACGTAACCGGTGTCGATGAGCTCGCCCGCGAGGTCGCCCACTTTGGCCTTGAACTCGTCGGACTTCTCGCCGCCCTGTTCGAGAGCCGACATCACGAGTCCGATCCCGAGGGCACCCGCGGCACCGGCGATCGCACCCGCGGGGCCGAGCGACGACACGATGCCACCGAGCGTCCCCTGGATGCCGTCTGCGAACGACTCTGCGGAGCCGTCGAACGATGAGAACGTTTCGGCCGCGTTGGCCTTCGCTTCGTTGCCGAGCTCGGCCAGGTCGCGCTTCGCTGCGGAGGTTGACTCCGACGTGTTGCGCTTGAGAGCGTCGCCGCCGTCCTTCGAGGATTTGGCGATCGCCTTTCCGAGCTCGGACTGTTCGCGCTTGAAGTCGGACGTTTCCTCCCGGGCGTCACGCATGGCCCGTTCGAGCTTGTCGCCGTTCTTCTGCCCGTCACGCCCGAGGTCATCGAGAGCGTCGGCCGCGTCCTCCAGCGGCTCGATGACGCCCTTCTTGACGCCGGACGTGAAGTCACGGGTATCCGAGGCCACGCCGATACTGATGCCCTTGGCCATGGCGTTACCTCTTCTCGATCAATTCGTGGAACGTGCGGATGGTGGTCTGGACCCACAGGGATGCGATGCGGGGGATGATTTCGGCGGCGGCTGGCATGACGACGTAGCCGTTCTTCTTGCGGGGGCGGAACTGCCGCTTCGTGTGACGTGTGACCTTGAACCGCTTGCCCTTCTTGGAGGTCGCCTGGTAGGTCGTCACGTCGTTCTGGTCCGCGCCGAACTCGACGCCCGCGAAGTTCTCGGAGGGCTTGAGACCGCCTGTGAGGGCTCGGCCGACCGCGGCGGACTTGAGTGTCACGTTCTGATCTGAGACGGCGACTCGGGCGGTGGAGCCGAGCACACGTGCTTCGCTGCGGGTCGAGGCCCGCTCGGCTACCGCCTTGCGCCACTCGGGGTCCACCACGGACTTCGTGACCCGGCGAATCTGCTTCGCCAGGTCACGCTCGAAACCCTTCATGGCGAGGATGACGCCCTGGAGCTCTTTCGAGTTGAAGACCGAGATGCGCACGGCGTGACCTACGTGACGGTGCCAGCGGCGTAGACCGGCTGGCCGACGACTTCGAGGCTCACGGTCGAGACACCGAATGCGTCCACCGCGCCGCCGACCGCCCCGGGCGTGATGAGCACGGTTGCGGTGAACTTCGGGCCGGTGCCGTGGGGCGAGAACTCCATGGCGACCTGCTTGCCGATGTTGTTGTTGAGGTAGATGCTGAGCGATCCGGCCGTCTCCCAGTCCTGGAGGTAGGACAGGTCCAGCTTCCACTCGGGGATGCCGGTGTCCACGATCACGGCGTCCGGCGTGCCGCCCTTGAACTTGGCGACCGGCACGGTGGGCGTGAGCGCGGCCGAGTTGATGGCTTTCTCGTAGCTGTCGGTGGCGATCTTCAGCAGGTAGTTCTTGAAGACGCGGCCCTTCGGGGCGATTGCGACCATGGGGGTTACTCCTTGTTTGATGTGACGGTGAGGGTGATGTCGTAGGCGAGGTGCTGGTCATCGAACTTGACCTTCTCGGCGTCCGCCCATCCGATGCCCGCCAGGTCGAGCTCATGGATGAGGGCGTTCACGCCGTCGTCCAGTTCGTCCTCTGCGGCGGTGGTGTCGGTCTTGGGCGAGACGATCGTGGCGGTGAACTCGATGGCGTGGAGCCCATCGGGGGCTTCGGGGAGACGGGTGATGCGCTTCTGTTTCAGCATCACGATCACGCCGGAGAGGGCGTCCACGTTGCGCTGATACGGGATGATGCGCCATTTCGGGTGCGCCGTCACGAGCGGCTTGAGCGCCCGCTCCAGCACGTGGCGCGGCTTGTTCGAGGCGGCCATCAGAGCGCCACCGGAACGGCCCGCTTGGGGCGCAGCAGCGCCTTCACTTGCCAGTCGAGCGGGAAGGGGCGCAGGACGAACTCTCCTTCGCCCATGCCGCCGTCAGGGTCGATCTTCGATGCGTTCCACAGGTTGCGGGTTTGCATCAGGTGGGCGAGCACGTAGCGCTCGGGCAGCGGGTCGTCCTCTTCGAGCTCGGGCGCAAATTCGAGCACCTGCGCCTTGGCCGAGTCCATGACGAGACGGAGGATGTCGTCATCCTGCGGAGCGTCGTCCCACACGTCGCGGATCGTGGTGAACGTGTACCAGGTCCAGACGGTCATCGAGACGCCCGAATGTAGAGTTTGCCCTCGCCCGCAAAGTCGCCGCTCGCGGCCGCCTGAATGAACGGCGGCAGGTTCGTTTCGGCGAACTCACGAGCGGCCCCGTAGATCGGGCTCGCACCCACGACGGGGAAGGGCAGCGACGTGGTGTACGTGCCTGCCGTTCCGTGCACCCACCGGGGGCCAGCGGCGCTGGTCATCATGTCGGGAGTGAGCCCGCCGCGGAACGTGACGCCACCGGCGGTGATGTTTCCAACGAACTGAATCTCGCACATGCTGTAGCCGGTCAGGTCGAGCACGTCGAGGTTGAACCGCTCGTCCTTCGAGATGGTGTACTCCCAGAGCGAGACGTCTGGGCGAGCCGGGTCTAGCGTTGACGGAATGAATTTTTGGATCGCCATGACGGCCTTTCAGAGTCGGTTGGGTGGGGTGCTGCCGCCCGGGTGAGGTCGCCGGGCGGCAGCAGGGGCGGGCTAGTTGGTGACGAGCTGGAGTGCCTTCGGGTACTCGACGCGGGTCTGGAGGTAGCCGAACAGGGCCTCGTCGTTTCCGCCTCGAGCGATGTCGATGGCCGAGACGCGGATGGGTGCGCCGCCGAGCTCCCGGGCCTGAGCGGCTTCCTTCGCGCCGACGAGCACGGTTCCCGTGGCCATCTGGGCGTGGGGCACGATCTTGAAGTTTTCGGTCTGGCCGTCTTCGAGTCCGAGGCTCATCGAGAGGAACGCGAGAACGTCGTCTTTCTTGGTGAACATGATCTGTTCGAACACGTCGGGTGCGACGACGGCGTAGGACGGGATCGCTTCGGCGGTGATGACGCGGAGAGCGCCGCGCACGACCTTGGCGATGCCGGAGCCGACGCCGGTCGGGATGGTGCCGACAGCGGCCGTCTGAGCAGCAGCGACGAGGTTGGCCAGGTGCTTGTTGTCGGACTTCATGGCGTAGCTGTCGGCGGCGAGGCGCAGGAACGACTCGATGACTTCGAGCTCACCGAAGTCCCAGAACTCGCGGGCGAAGTCCCAGCCGCCCGCGAAGCGGGTCGTGGTGAACGTGACTTCTTCGGTCGTGGGCGTGTTCGAGGGAACGTCGGCCTTGTTACCGGCCCACTCGTCTACCTCGGGCTTGACCTTGAAGCGCCATCCCTTCGACACGAGCTTGGTGAGCGGAGCGCCCGCGCCGGTCAGGGGGATGATGCGGCGCTGGTAGGTGCGGCCGTCCCAGACCTGGCCGACGTACTCGGGGACGACGACGCCGGTTCCGACCGCGCCGGTTCCGTCGATCTTGACGTCCTTGAACGCGGCGAGCAGGTTGCCGGTGTCGCCGGTCTGGACCGCATGAGCGATCGCGGCGAACAGGGCGTTCTTGTCCTGCTTGGGGGCGGCGGGGGCCGCGGGGGCGGCGTTGAACAGGCCGGGGGCGACTGCTGCGTTGGTCACGGTGGGTTCCTCTTCTGCCGGGGTTTCCGGCTCTTCGATGACGGTCTTTTCGGTGATGGTTGTGGTTTCGCCGTCCACGGTCGTGGTGCGGGTCGTGGTGCGCTTGCGGGTGACGCCCTGCTCATCGGTGAACTCATCCGAGAACTTCTCGGTCGTCACGACGGGCTCGCCCGCTGCGGGGGCTTCCGGCTCGGCGGGTGTCTCTTCGGGGTCGGTGTCCACGGCTGCGGCCATGAGCGCCGCCGACTCGAACGCGCCTCGCTCCACGAACGCTGCGCCCGTGAGCTCACCGCACGTGGCTTTGCCGTTCCGGATGCCGACGCCGCGGACTTCCGCCGAGAGCCGCATGGGCTTACCGGCCTGTTTGGCCTTCTCGATGCGGGCGAGCAGAGCGTCGTCGGCCGGGTTGCGGCCAATCCGGAACGACGCGTAAACGCCTGCCGGGCTCTCGGTGGCGGTGAGGAATCGGGCGCGGGGCTGTAGCTGGTCGTGGTCTTCGTTGGCGTTGAGCACCGAGATGTCGCCCGGGATCGTGATGATGCCGGGGCGGTCGATGCTGAACATGCCGATGTTGGTATGACCGACTTCGCCATAGGGCAGCAAGAGGCCAGAGACCACTCGCTCCTCATGGTTGGCCGTCAAGTCCCCGGCAATGATGTGGGCGTCTGTCATGGTTCTCAGTCCTCCGTGTACGGGCCGGTGTTGATGGTGGGTGCGGTGGGGTTCGAGCCGAAGTCGAACCGGATGCGCTGGCCGCGGGGGCACACGTTATCCATCGACAGCAGGGCCTCGAACGGCTCGGACCAGAACGCCATTCGGTCGGTGGTTTCGACCTTCGTGGTGGCGTCGGTTTCGTAGTTCAGCGAGGCCTTGGGCTGTGCGGCTTCGACGGCGGCGGCGGGCAAGTTGAGGAACGAGGCGATGTCGAGCTTCGCGGCGTTGCGCGCTTCGATGGCGAACGATGGTTCGGCGGTTCCTTCGAACGTGGCGGCGATCGAGTAGGGCACGAACATGACCGCGCCGTTGGGGTCCTGCCGGGCCTTGGCCACGGCGTCCACGTACTTCTTCGCTTCTCGGTCCGTCATGCCGTTGTCCTCTTTTTCGGTGAGGACGATGGCGGGAATGGGGTTGCGGGCTTTCCCGGCCCACGTCTTTTCCAGGTCTTTGGATGCACGGATCGTGGTCCCGGCGCAGTTGAGCAGACCGGGCATCGGGCCGGGCAGATACATCACGGCGTCCGGGTTGGTGACGGGCTTCTTGTCTACGAGGATGCCGCCGTTCTGGTCGAGCTCCCAGCGCTCGTAGGGGATGCGGGCGGCGTCGGTGATCGTGCCGTTGTCGCTGCGCTCGAATGCCCAGAGCGAGTGGCCGTAGAAGATCCAGTCATCGAGCGTCTGAGCGGTGCGGAACCACGGCGGGGTGCCGGTGTTGGTGCGGTAGAGCCACGTCGGCTGGTTGGCCACGAGGCCGTTCGCGTCGAGGGCACGGAGCGGGCGTCCGGCGAGCTCTTGGATGATGCGAGCTCGGCCGTTCACGACGGCCGCGACTGTCATGGCTTCGGCCCGGGTGACGGGGTTGGTGGCGATTCCGAAGATGTCGGACCAGACGAACTCCTGGAGGGATGAGTCCGACCAGGGCGACACGACGCCGGATGATCCGGCGAGGCCAGCGAAGCCGCCACCAACGAGGTTAGACGGGTCTTGGAGCCCGAATGCTTCGCGGAGTGTCGTGAGGAATCCCATGTCGAGAATCATCTGGACGCACGGCTTCATCGGACGAACGGGCGGCGTTGCGGCGGATGTATTGCGCGCGCAGACGGTGGGCATCCTGGCGGGGCGCGTGCACGTTCTCTTCGTGAAGAACCGCGGAATCGTGGGCCGCGAGCATGGTCCAGGTGAACGCCGACCAGTAGGCGCATTCGTCACAGGTGACGACGACTGAGGTCGAGGATTGGTCGAGCTTGATCGTCATGGCTTAGTCCCCTGCGGTGATGATGGATGAGGTCGTGCTGTTGCTCTTGTTCGCGAACCATTGGTCCCAGTTGCGCAGCGCGCGAGTGGCCGCGACAAGGGTCGTGATGTCGCCGCCTGATGCTTCGACGCCCCAGAGCCACACGCCCTGTTCGCCGCGCACTTCGCGCTTCGCTGCGCGGTCTACGGCGTCATCGAGCGAGGTCTGGCCGAAGTGCTTGAGCTTGCCCCGTTCGAGGTCGCGCATGATCTGCACGCACCCGGCCGCGTGCTCGCGGTAGGTCTGCACCCGGAGCCGTGGCTTGGGCTTCATGCGCGCCGTTTCGGTCGCTGTGGCCTTGCCCTCTGCGATGTCGTCGTAGGCGATCGTGGAGCCGCGGTATCGCTTGCTGAGCTCGCCATATCGCTCGGGCATCCAGGCGGTGCCCACGCGGTGCTCGACAACCTCGATGTAGGCGACGCCACGGGAGTCTCGCCATGCCACGACGATCGCGGCCACACCGCCGCCCGGCTTGATGTCGGCCCCGAATGCGACGCGAGCGGGCTTGGTCTTCTTCTTGGCCAGGGCGGCGTTCTCCCACCACTCGGCGGGGATGGCCTTGACGCCGAACGACTCGGGCCAGAGTGACAGGTACTCGCGTGCCCACTGCGGCCGCGGGAGCTTCGCCCAGTTCTTCCGCATCTTCGCCATGGTCGTCAGAGTGCCGATGCCGGGGTGGACTTCGGCCACGAGCTTCATGGCCTCTTCGATGTCCTCGATGAGCTCCCACGGTGTCGTGTCGTCCACGGCGAAGTCGATGCCGCCCATGTCGGGGCTGCCCTTGCGCAGCTGTTCGAGGAACTCCCAGAACGGGCCGACCCGCGCCTCGCCGGCCGTTCCCGAGATGAGGATGGCGGAGCCCTCTTTGGTGTCCTGCAGGGGCACGATACCGGCGAGCAGTTCGGCGCCCTCCAGCGGGTCAATCTCCTGCGCCTCATCGAGCCACGACACGTCCGCCGCCTCGCCGCGGTACGAGTCGGCGTCGGGCTTGAGCACGAGCATCGTCGAGCCGTTGTCCCAGTAGATGCCCTTGCCGACTTCGCCTCGCATGATCTTGAAGCCGCGCGACTTCGGCTCGACGGTCGGAACGGCATCCGGGCCGAAGAGCGCGACAGCCTGCGGCGGGCGCTTCGGCTTGGCCCCGCGAAGCCACGGGGGTAGCTCCTGGTCGTCGGGCGGCTGGATCGCGTCGAGCCGTCCGGCCCACTCGCGCAGACGCCGTGAACCGGCGACGCCGGACTGCGCCGAGAACGTGACCTGATAGCCGGGACGGTTCGCGCACCGGCCTGACAACAGGCAGAAGATCGTGGTCGTCTTTGACCCGCGTCGGGGAACCTCGACCACTTGCGAATCGAAATCGGCGTTCAGCGTGTCAACCATCTGCAACTGCTGGGGCTGGATCGGATTCCGCGGCGGCTTCATCATCTTGAGCGCGGCGATCGCGTCGGGGTCGTCCAGGTCTACGAGCTCCAGACCGTAGGCGCGGGCACCCGTGAGGAAGTCCAGACGGCCCTCGCGATCCGCTGTGTAACCTGAGTGGAATTTTGGAGAAATCCCCCGGTCCCGAATCCTTTCCCACAGATCGAGAGAGAATTCCGTGCTGCCCCCAAGCGGAGGTACGGGTGGATTCTCAAAAACCGGGGCAGATCGAGGCGTTTCGAGCGTCGATGTGGTCATGATGGCTACCATTCGCGGATGTCTTGTGCACGATTACGTGCGGTCGAGCGTCGGGAGTTGGTGATCTGCGCGCCGAGTTTGCCGCCCGCGATCTGGTTGCAGTTGCGTGGCCAGAGCTCGGACTTCCGGTGCACTGGCCCGACGTTGGCCAGGGTCGGCTCGCCGCCTCGGGCTGCGTCGATGCGGTGACCGACCTGCCACTTGTGCTCGCGGAGTACCGGCTTGCCGCAGTTGACGCACGGCAGCGGGAGCATGGGCTCCAGCTTCTTGCGCAGCTTCGGTGAGTGCGTCGTCCACTTCTGGTTGCGGTGGTGTTGGCTCATGACCATGCCTCCATGCGGTCGCGCTCGAACCGGCAGAAGGGCACGCGAGGATGAATGCGCCAGTGCTCTATGAGCTCTTCGGATGCGTACGCGAGGGCTCGGGTTTCGTTGCCCTTGAATAGCGTGTAGGCGTCGATGCCAGCGCGTTTCCCGCGTGCGTTGAGTAGAACCCCGTTCGTCGCCGTCTCGGCCCTCTCGTAGGCGGCTTCGAGGAACAGTTCGTACTCGACCCGCGCGGCTCTCCACTGGTCGATGGCCTGGTCGAAGTAGGCGCTCACGATAGGCTCCCGCCATGGATACCGATACTCTGCTTGCCCTGCTCGGCTACGTCGTCGGCCTCGCCGTCGCTCTGGTCGCCCTGTACTTCATCATCAAGTCGGCGGTGCTGGCCGCTCTGCGCGAGCACACGCTGAGCAGCACCACGGCCGTCTCGGTGACGACGGTCAGCGACGCGGCTGCGGCGGCACTGGCCAAACCACACGAGCCACAGCAGAGCGCCTAGCGGCCACGCAACCATCGGGTCGAGGTATTCGCCGGTCATGCGAAGAGCTCCTGTCGCACGGGGTATGCCTGACCCATGGCGAACGCGAGGGCTGCGTCCCACGTGGTGAAGAATGCGCCGATGTCATTGCAGTCTTGAACGAACCATCCGAGGCCATAGCCCCCGGTCGCAGACCCGGCCCGCGTGATGAGCCATCGGTTCGATCGCCACAGGCCTGTGTGTGCCGAGACGTGGCTGGTGCTTCCAACTTCGGGCATGCTCATGAGGCGCTCCTTGCGTAGAGGCTCGCGCCGCACCGAACGCACGTCGTGCCCTCGGCGTCTCGACGGTGGCCGTAGGTCAACTTGCATTCGTCCTGGTCGATCAGCGCTTGCGCGCGTTCAGGTACGTAAGGTTCTTTTGTTAACTGGTTATAAGTAGTTCCATTAGTTCCTAGTGGAACCGCAGCTGTCCCCCCGTGTGTCCCCCCGTGGGAACCTGTGGATAACTCTGTCCCCCCGTCCGGAGCTGCCTCTTCGGGTTCGTCTTCCTCATCCTGCGGAAGGGGGATCTCGGGCTGCGCGAACATGCGATGCCAGCCGAACTCCATGTCGTAGACGGTCGGACGGCGGTCGGCGCGGATGTGAGCCACTGCCCGCTGGTCACCGAGGCGGATTAGGTGAGCGTCCTGGAGCTCACGCAGCGCGCGGCCGATGCTCTTCTGATGCACGCCGAGCTCTTCGGCCATCTCGTACTTGCTGCGCCACGCCCTCGTGCCGTCCTGTGCCGCCACATTGGCGAGCTTGAACAGAACGCGAGTGGCAAGAGGTTTCACCACGTCATAGGGCAACTGGTCGGCCCAGTCGGTTGCTTGCCAACTCATGCCGTCCGAGCCTCACGAAACTCACGGACGATCTGCGCCTCATAGCGGCGGTGGCCGCTCGGGAGGATCGTGACGGGCATAGTGCCGTTGTCGGCCATTCGAGACAGCGTGCGCACGCTCACGCCGAGAAGCGTCGCTGCTTCGCCGGGCGAGATATAGTCTGATTCGACCTGATTCTGCTGATTGGTCATAACGGACAGAATAGGCCAAAACGGACTAGGCGCGTGACCATTGGCACAGATGTTGCGGATTTGTCCGATTTGGCCGTAATCTGTACGCATGACAATGCATCAGCCTGAATTGGACATTGAGGATGCCGACGCCGCCACTGGCCGTCGTGTGCACCTGCTCATGTGGGATCAGAAAATCACCCAGACCGCCCTGGGGAACATGATCGGAATGGAACAGTCGAGCGTCGGCAAGCGGCTTCGCGGAGAGCGTGGCTGGTCGATCGCAAACCTGCTCGCGACGGCCCGCGCGTTAAACACAACGGTCGCCTACCTCGTGGGAGAGGTAGACGACCCAGAGTGCACCCCCTCGGACTTGAACCGAGAACCCACTGATTAAGAGTCAGTTGCTCTGCCGATTGAGCTAGAGGTGCATTTCGGACCGGAATTTTGCACTTCCGGACCGAGGAATACTTTAGCAGGAGAATTGCGACGAGCGCGAATCGAGCCGCGCGGCCGAGCATCCGGGGTCGATACGCTGGGGGCATGAGTGCTGACGCATCCCCCGTTCCCGCCGGTTCTGCCGACCCCTCCGCCGCCGGAAACGCGCTGGCCGACGACCTGCGGCTCGCCCTGCGCATCGCGGATGCCGCCGACGCGATCTCGCTCGAACGCTTCCGGTCGAACGACCTCGACGTGTCGACCAAACCCGACCGCTCGTTCGTGACCGACGCCGATCTCGCCGTCGAGCGCCGCATTCGAGAGATCCTCACCGAGGAGCGGCCGGAGGACGGCATCCTGGGCGAGGAGTACGGCACGGCCGGCTCGACCGCGCGGCAGTGGATCATCGACCCGATCGATGGCACCGCCAACTACCTGCGCGGCGTTCCCATCTGGGGCACGCTCATCTCCCTCGCCATCGACGGCGTACCCGTTGTGGGCGTCGTCTCCTCCCCCGCGCTCGAGAAGCGCTGGTGGGCGGCCGACGGCTCCGGCGCCTGGTCGTCCCTACGGGGCGGCGCGCCCGAGCAGCTGAGGGTCTCTCGTGTGGAGAAGCTCGCCGACGCATCCGTCAGCTTCCAGAGCGTCACACAGTGGGACGACGCCGGCTACCTCGACCAGCTCGTCGCGCTGACCCGGGCCAGCTGGCGCGACCGCGCCTACGGCGACATGTGGGCGTACATGCTGCTGGCCGAGGGACTGGTCGACGCGGTGGGCGAATTCGATGTCAAGGAGTACGACGTGGCGGCGCTGGTGCCGATCGTGCGCGAGGCGGGCGGCGCGACATCCGCGATCGATGGCACCGATCGCATCGACCGACGCAGTTTTCTGGCCACCAACGGCCTGCTGCACGAGGAGATCCTGGCGCTTCTGCACGGCTGAGCCCCTCTCACCTGTGAGTCGGCTTTGAAAGTGAGGCGTGCTGCGGATAGCATCGTGCAACGCGGTGCCGCATCCCGACCGGTGCCGTTCGATTCTCCGAATGGACCAGCATGCCCACCCCGTCTCGCCTCAGCCGCCGCCTCCTCGCCGTGGGCGCCGCAACCGCTCTCGCCGCCTCACTTTCGGGCTGCAGCCTGATCAACAGCATCATCGACAAACCCGTCACACGGGATGCCGAGACCGAGGAAGTCGTCGAGGGAGGCACGTCGAGTGTCTTCTCCATCAAGGTGGGCGACTGCATCAACGACGACAGCACGAGCGAAGAGGTCTTCGAGGTGGAGGCCGTTCCGTGCGCCGAGCCCCACGATCTCGAGGCCTTCCACGAGTTCTCGCTCGACGGCTCGGAGTACCCGGGCGACGACGAGGTCGCGCAGCAGGCCGACACCGGATGCTACGACCAGTTCACGACCTTCGTGGGCCTGAGCTACGAGGACTCGACGCTCGAATACGCGCCCTACACGCCCACCGAGGCGAGCTGGACCGAAGACGGCGACCGCCTCGTGAGCTGCATGATCGGTGACCCCGAGGGCCGCACGACCGGCTCGCTCGCGGGCGTCGCGCACTAAGCCTCGCGGGCGTCGCGCACTCAGCCTCGCGGGCGTCGCGCACTCAGCAGCGGCTACGCGGTCTGAGCTGAACGCTTGCGCCGCTTGCGCGCCCCGAGGTCGAGGAAGCCGAGCACCAGCGCAACGGCCACGAGCGTCAGGGTCACGGCGAAACCGGCCCGGAACGCGTCATGGAAAATCTCGAGCTTCGGCGCTTGGCCGGTCTCTGAATAGATCGTCGCGTAGAACGCCGCACTCGCGGCCGCCGTGCCCATGGCCGTTCCGACGCGCTGGCCGAGCTGCGCCATCGAGCCGGCGACACCACCCTGCTCGACGGGGACCTCGGCGAGCGTGAGCGTCTGATTGGGCGAGATGACGAAACCGCCACCCGTGCCCGCGACCAGCATGCCGACGCCCATGCCGTAGATGGCCACATCGGCGGGCAGCAGCTCGGCGGCCAGCAAGACCAGCGAGAAGCCGATCAGCACGATGACGATGCCGATCACGACGAGTTTGCGGCCCACGCGGTTGACAATCGTGCCGCCGTACCAGGCCGTGACGGCCGACGACAGCGCGAACGGGATGCTGACCATGCCGGCGAACACGGGCTCGAGTCCGATGCCCTGCTGCAGGAACAGGGTGGTCAGGAGGAACATGGCGGGCATGGCCGCGAAGTACGCCATGGCGATGAGCAGGCCGTTGCGATAGGAACCCTTGCGGAATAGGTCGAAGTGCACGACGGGCGATTTGCCGATGCGCTTATAGCGGCGCTCCCACAGCACGAAGGCGGCCGCCGCGATGGCCGCCAGGATGAGCAGGTACCAGCGCGCGGGCTGATCGTCGGGCCCGCCGGTGGTCAGCACGAACGGCAGCATGACGCTGAAGGTGGCGACGGCCAGGATGAGGATGCCGATGAGGTCGAGTTCGCGCGAACCCGGCGAACGCTCCTGTTTGGCGGGCAAGAGCTTGAGCGCGAACGGCAACAGGATGATGACGAGCGGCACGTTCATCGCGAAGATGTAGCGCCAGCCATCCGTGGGCCCGCCGACCGCGATGAGCAGGCCGCCGAGTGTGGGGCCGAAGGCCGTGGAGACGCCGATGGTGGCGCCGAAGAGCCCGAACGCGCGCCCGCGCTCCTCGCCCTGGAAGAGCTGCTGCGTGAGGCCGATCACCTGGGGCATCTGGATGCCGGCCGCGATGCCCTGCACGATGCGCGCCACCATGAGGAACTCGATATTGGGGGCAACGGCACACGCCAGGCTCGAGACCATGAAGAGGCTGAGCCCCACGACGAACATGGCCTTGCGCGAGTGCAGGTCGCCGAGACGGCCGGCCGGCACGAGCGCGAGACCGAAGGCGAGGGCATAACCCGCCACGATGATCTGCAGCTCGGCGGGGCCGGCGCCGAGGGACTTCTCGATCGACGGGAGCGCGACGTTGACCTTGGACAGGTCGAGGATGGTGAGGGCGGCTACGGAGACGCAGACGGCGAAGGCCTGCCAGCGTTGACGGCCGCTGAGGGCGTTGGCGAGTGAGGACGACATATACGGGGAAGCATACTCCCGGGCTGGCGCGGCTCCGGCGGCCCGCCGATAGGGTTGACGGGACGCGTTTCGCCGGTGCGGAGCGGCCGAGTGAGGAGCACCATGTCCGAGAAACGCGCGGGAGCGAAACCCGGAACGATTCGCCGCCGCATCCGCACGACCGGGTGGCTCGCCCTGCTGGCCCTCGTGCTCGCCGTCGTGGCCTTCGTGGTGTGGACGCAGATCGTCATGGCCGGTGACCGCCGCGCCACCATCGAGGTGTTCGACAACGCGGCCGTGCAGGTGACCGACACGGGCGACAGCATCGTCATGACCCCCACGGGCGAGGATGGCGGGGCCGACGCATCCGGCGAGGGCCTCGTGTTCATCCCGGGCGCCAAGGTCGACCCCTACGCCTACCTCTACAAGCTCTCGGGCGCCGTCGAAGAGTCAGGGCTCACGGTCGTCATCACGAAGCCCACGCTCAACCTGGCCTTCTTCGACCAGCGCCCCCTCTCGACCTTCACCGAGGCCGCCCCCGACGTGACCGACTGGTTCGTCGGCGGCCACTCGCTCGGCGGCGTGCGGGCCTGCCAGTGGGCCGACACCGAGGATGTCGCGGGCCTCGTGCTCTTCGGCAGCTACTGCGCCAACGACCTCTCGCAGTCGGGTCTGCCCGTTTTGAGCATCGGCGGCAGCAACGACGGCCTCTCGACCCCCGCCAAAATCGAGGATGCCTCGGGCCGGCTTCCCGCCGACACCGAGTTCGTCGAGCTCGACGGCGCGAACCATGCGGACTTCGGCGACTACGGCGTGCAGCCGGGCGACGGCACCTCGACGGTGTCGGACGAGGACGTGCGGGCCGAGATCACCGACGCGATCGACGCGTTCGTCGGCTAAAAGCGTTTGCGTGGCCTCGCCTCGCCTCGCCTCGCCTCGATGCGAGGCCCTCATGCGTTCGACGCCACGACGAGGTTTCGAGCCTGAACGAATCGTGAGCGTATCCGCGGCGCGTTGCCCGTCAGCCCTCGAACGCGACGGGGAGCCAGCGATTTTTGTTGCGGCGCGTGAGTGCGGCCGTGCGCGCCTCGGCGATCGTGCCGAACACCGCTAGCGCGTGCTCGCCGACCTGGCGCGCGATCTCGTCATCCTCGGCCTCGAAGCGGACCACGATGCGGGGCAGGCCGCCGACGATCTGCAGGTCGGACGCTTCCACGACCGTGAGAGTGGCTGCGGCGTCCGCGACCGTGGGAAGCACATCGGCGGGGTGAACGCCCGGCCGCACCGGGCCGACGCCGATCGTCACGCGAAAAGAGGGCATTGGCCCAGGATAGGACGGACGGCCGGGACGAAAAAGCGGGCCGCCCCGAAGGACGGCCCGCTGGTGTCGCGAGAGTGTGAGAACGACCGATGGTGGAGATGGGGGGAATTGAACCCCCGTCCACTGCTGTGATTCTGCGCCTTCTACGGGCGTAGCCTGTTGAGACGTTCTACTCGGCCCCACCCTTTGCTACAGGCATCTAGGGTGACAGGCCCAGCCCGAGAAAAAGTCCCGCGTCGCCCTCAGGCGTGACGACGCAGCAAGCTCTCTAAATGGCGCCAGGGTCCGGGACGAGAGCGAACCCGGTCTGACGGACCTCGAAGCTAGCCTAGGCGGCTAGGGCGAAGTCGGTGCGCTTAGAATTGGCACCTATATTTTGCAGAGATCGTTTACGAGATAACCCTGCATCCTCGGCCCGCTTCTCGCAGTTTCGCAGGCAATGTCGAAACCGATCATCCCCTCGAAACACCGCGATAGATCGCAGCGGGTCATTCTCACACTCTGTTGACTTGTGAACCGGCGAACCGGATCGAGCGCCTCTCGGACGCAGCTTTTCAGTATAGCCCTCATGCCAGCCGAGCGCCAGCGTCGGTACGACCGGCCGCAGCACCGCTCTCCTATTGCACGCCGCTGGTCGTGATGATGCGAGTCCAGGGTCCGGGCGGCGGATCGTTGTTCTCGGCGAACCGCCAGCTCACGCGATCGCTATCACCGTTGAGGTCGCGAAACCCGAGGCAGGCGTTGACGGCGGGTGAGACATCCATGCCGGCCCCGCCGTAGCGGGCGTTCTGCGGGCGAGCGTCGCCGGCGCCGAAGACGTAGGCCGCATCGTCGTACTTCCCCGGCCCGGCATCCTGGATCTGGGCGAAGCACGTGCGATCGCCGAGGCGCAGTTCGACCCAACGATTCTTGAGATAGCTGAAGTCTCGATCGCCCGCGTGCTCGGCATACCCCGGGTCGCCCGCCCATGGCACAACGGTGTCGCGCCGGGCGAAGGCCGCATCGTTGTTGATGTCGTCGAAGGGCAGGTCGAGGTAGAACGGGTTCTCGGCGGGGGTCATGCTCGTCGGGAAGTAGTCGTCGGCCGCGAAGCGACGTTCGGTCTGGCACACGGTGTCGACGATGATGCCGTCGCAGCCGCCGTAGCTCTCTTGCCACAGGGAATCGTAGGTGGAGTACACCTGCGACCCATCCGAGGCCGACGGGTCGAAGAGTTCGCCCACCCAGAAGGTCGTCGCCACGATGTCGGTGTGCCACGGATAGCCGGGCGTCGCGAGCACCCGCACCGTGCCCGCCGACGCACAGCCGGCGAGCACGAGGGTGAGGCCCAGCACGGCGCTCATTCCGAGCGTCGACACGAGTGCCGACGATCGCACCGCACGGAGCCCCACGTCACAACGTCCGATCGGTCATGGGCTCACACTGCCACGGCTGGTCGCGCTCTCGGTAGGCGTGTGTGCCTCGACGGGTGCCGTGACGGGCGGCGGGGCGACGGCGGACTTCAGCGCGACCGACGTGGTGGGTGACACGGATGGTGCACCCACGCTGTCGTAAAGGGCGTAATCGTCCGTCGTGATGCTGCCGTTGGAGAAGATGTTCAAGCCGAAGCTGATGCCCGTGACGCCGGCCGGGATGGCGGGGGTCTGCCACACGGCCTGCGTGTAACTCGGGGATGCCGAGAACCACGGGCTCGAGGTCCAGTACTGCCAGCCGCCCGAGGCGTTCCGCACATAGACCGCGAACTGGGTGACGGTCGTCGAGGTGTACCAGGCCCGCATCGAGTAGGTCTTGCCCGCCGTGACCGCTGGGGCGCAGCTGCCGAGGTCGAAGGTCGGCAGCACCTTGGCGTCGCCGTCGGTGTAGCCCGAGACCTTGACGGTTTCGGCCCGAGTGCCCGTGTGCGCGTTCGGTGTGGTGGCGAAGGTGGCCGTGTTGGCGCCGTAGCCGCCCTGCATCCAGCAGCTCGGCAGGCCGTTCGGCCCGTCGGTTTCGAGCCCGGGGTTGACCACTCCGTTGGCGCCGGCGGTCGGGGCGGGGATGCTGGGGCCCGCGACCGCAGGTTTCACGGCTCCGCCGACGACATCGCCCACCGGTTTCACGACCGTGTTGCCCGTGGTCGCGCGGGGGGCCAACCAGCTCGTGAATTGAGCCAGGACCGTTGGAGTGATGTTCAGGTCGCCGCATCCCGAGGCACACACGTTGTGGAAGGTGAACTGCACCCATCCCCCGGCGGCCTCCGCGCGCGTCACCGAGTTCTTGAGGTCGGCCAGGGTCCACGTGCTGTCGACCTGGTCGAGCGCCTTCGTGTAGTAGGGCTCGGCCGGCGGCACGGTTTCGGCATACGCGCAGTCGAGGCATCCGAACCGCGAGCGGATGTCGCCCAGCATGCGTGCGCTGTTGTACCCGCACGACGCGGCGGCCTGTTCGGCATCGGGGGTCGACGAGGCGAAGGGGTAGGCGAAGCTGCGCACCGCATAGCCCCACCCGAGCAGCGTCGAGCGGTCGTTGCAGATTTGGCGGCGCACCTCGTCGGCGGGCAGGGTGGCAAGATCGGCGTGGCTGACGGTGTGTCCGCCGATCTCCTGCCCACCCGCCTTCAGGGTGTCGAGATTAGCTCGGGTCATGTAGCTCGGCGCACCCACGAAACCCGAGACGATGTAGAACGTCGCCTTCATGTTCTGCGCGTTCAGGGCGGGCAGGGCGGCGAGCTGGTTGGCGTTGCCGTCGTCGAACGTGAGGCTCACGGTCGTGCGCGGCTTCACGGTGGCCGCATCGGCGGGCCCGGATGTCTTCACGAATGGCGACAGGATGAGTGCGAGTGCGGCCACCACGGCCAGGATCACGGCGATCATCGGGGGCCGCGTCTCGGAGCGCTCGGAACGTCCGGGCCGCTGCTCGTCGCCGTCGTCGCCGTCGTCGCCGAGCGAGCTGAAGGTCAGAGTTGTGTTCATCATTCGACCGTCACCGACTTCGCGAGGTTGCGCGGTTTATCGACGTCGAGGCCGAGCCGCAGGGCCAATTCGCGGGCGAAGAGCTGCAGCGGCACCACCGCCTCGAGCGGGCCCCAGCGATCCATGCCGCCGACGAGCGGTCGGCTCATGCTCATGCCGACGGCGGGGATGGTGCTGCCCGCGCCGCCGATGGTGATGACCCGGCCGCCGCGCGCCGCGACCTCCGAGAGATTCGACGCGAGCCGCGGGTCGCCGTTGTCGACCACGATCACGGGCGTGCCCTGGTCGACGAGCGCCAAGGGGCCGTGTTTCAGCTCACCCGCCGGATAGTGCTCGGCCCAGCGATAGCTGATCTCCTTCAACTTCAAGGCGCCCTCCTCGGCGAAGACGACACCGGGGCCACGGCCGAGGAAGATGAAGCCCGACCGGTCGAGGACCTCGTCGACGATGCCGGGGACGACACCCTTCGAGACCTCGAGGGCCTGAGCCAGCAGATCGGGCAGCCGGCGCAGATCGTCGGTCAGATCGGCCGCGCGCGATCGGTCGATGCGGCCCGTCGCCACGAGGGCCGATACCGCCACCGCAACGCCCGTGATCACCTGGGCCACGAACGTCTTGGTGGCGGCGACGCCGATCTCGGGCCCGGCGTTGCAATCGACGACGCTCGCGGCCCGGCGCGCGACGCTCGACGCCGGGTTGTTCGTCACGGCCACGAGCCCCGCCGAAACGGGTTCGAGCTGATCGAGAACCCGCAGGATGTCGGCCGTCTCGCCCGATTGGCTGAGCGCCAGAATCAGGGTGCCCGGGTCGAGGATCGTCTCGGATGCCTCCGACGCCACGACCGAAACCGTCGGGATGCCGCCCAGGGCGCCGAACGCGCGAGCGATGACGCGCCCGGCATTCAGCGATGTGCCACAGCCGAGCACGGCGATGCGCTCGAAGGCGGGCGCCTCGAGCGACCGCCACAGGGAGCCGTCGGCGATGTGGGGCACCAGATCGTCGAGGATGCGCGCCGCGATGGCGGGCTGCTCGTCGATCTCCTTGGCCATGTAGTCGGCGTGCGATCCGCGTTCGAGCGCCGCCGAGGTGAAGGGACAGAGGGCCGCCTGGGGGGTGGCGACCCTCTGTCCGTCTCGGGTCCAGACCAGCTCGTCGGCGAGTTCGACGATGTCGCCGTCGACGAGGGTCCGGTATTCGTCCACCCAGTCGGCGATGGCGCCGATGTCACTGGTGACGAAATCTCCGATCGCCGACGACGCGACGATCAGGGGCGAATGGTGGGCGGCCGCGACGAGGCGGCCCGTTTCGGCATCCGCCACGACGAGCGCCCACGAGCCCTCGAGGCGGCGGGTCGCCGCGTGCACAGAGCGCAGCAGGTCGCCCGAGGACTCGAGGTGGTCCTCGATGAGGTGGCACACGACCTCCGAGTCGACGTCCGACGCGAAGACGTGGCCGTCGGCCTCGAGCTCCTGCCGCAGGGCGCGGTGGTTCTCGATGATGCCGTTGTGGGCCACGCTGATGCGTCCCGTGCAATCCCGATGCGGATGCGCGTTGCGGGTCGTCACGGCGCCGTGCGTCGCCCAGCGGGTGTGGCCGATGCCGAGACCCGTGAGGGGCGCACCCGCCCAGGCCGCGACATCCGTCGTCAGACCGCCGACGCGGCCAACGGAACGGATGACAGCGGTCGAGGCATCCTCCGTCACGATGGCCACGCCTGCGGAGTCATAACCCCGATATTCGAGGAGCGAGAGGGCCCGGAGGAGAAACGGTGCCGCGCCGCCCTCGACCCGCGCGGCCACGATGCCGCACATCAGCGTGCCCATCCGGCCTGGGCCACCTCGGCGACGCGGGGGCCGCCCTTGGTGGGGTCGACGATGGCCGAACGTTGAGGGTCGGCCTTGGTGGTCTCGGCGATGGCCGCCGCGACATGCGCGAGCGTCTCGTCGAGCGTGGTCCGGGGAACGAACCCGACCAGGTCGAAGGCCGCCGTGTTGTCGGGCACGCGGCGACGCATGTCCTCGAATCCCTCGGAGTACGCCTCCTCGTAGGGGACGTAGGTGATGCTGCTCGACGAACCGGTCACGCGCAGGGCGCGGAGGGCCAGCTGTTCGATCGAGATCTCCTCGGCGCCGCCCAGGTTGAACGCTCGACCGACGGCCGCGGGGGCCTCGGCGATGCGCACCAGGGCGGGCACGACATCCCCCACGTAGGAGAAGCAGCGGGTCTGCTGACCGTCGCCGAAGACCGTGAGCGGTTCGCCGCGCAGCGCCTGGCCGACGAGGTTGGGCACGACCATGCCGTAGCGGCCGGTCTGGCGGGGCCCGACCGTGTTGAAGGGGCGCACGATGGCCACCTGCAGGCCGTATTGCGTGTGATAGGCGTGGGCGAAGGCCTCGTCGATGCCCTTCGAAGCCGCGTAGGTCCAGCGCGAGGTGAGCGCCGAACCCAGCACGCGATCCGAGTCCTCCGAGAGCTTGTCGGCCGTGTTCTTGCCGTACACTTCGCTCGTCGACACCAGCAGCAGCTTCGCGTTGTTCGCCAGGCAGGCATCCAGCACGTTCTCGGTGCCGTGGATGTTGGTGCGCAGGCTCGACAGCGGGTGTTCCACGATGAGCCTGACCCCTACGGCGGCTGCAAGGTGGAACACCCGGTCGGCTCCGCGGATGGTGTCCTCGACCACCGAACGATCGAGGATGGAACCCTGCACCAGGCGGAGTTTCGGGTCGGCGAGTGCGCCCAGCAGGTTGCGCGGCGCTCCCGTCGACATGTCGTCCAGGACGACGACGTCGTCGCCGGCCGCAAGCAGATATTCGACGAGGTGGCTGCCGATGAAACCGGCGCCTCCGGTGATGACACTTCTCATGATTCTGTTCCCCTCAAGCGCTGCAAAAAAAGTCGGTGGGTGGTGCGGGTGCGGCGCGCGTCAGATGACGCGGCTCTGGGCCAGCTCGCTGTCGCGGTAGGTGGCATCCAGCACGAGCTGGTCGGTGCGCACCCAGGTCAGGTCCGTCCCCGTGTGCTTGGTGTGCAGCAGAATGAGGTCGGCGTCGAAACCGGCGGCGTCGATGACGGCATCCACCAGCCGGCCGTCGGGCAGGCGCACACCGGCGAAGTGGTTGTCGACGAAGCCGACCGTCGCGCCGTGCTCGGCCAGACCCGAGAGGATCTCGATGGCGGGCGATTCGCGCAGGTCGGAGACATCCGGTTTGTAGGCGATGCCGACCACGAGGATGCGGGCGTTGGCGAGGGCAATACCGCCGCGGGCCAGCACGTCGCGGGCGCCGTCGACGATGCGGCCAGGCCGTGAGGCGATCTCGGTCATGGCCTGCGTGATGAGCGGAGCATTGACGCGTTGCTCGCGCAGCTGCCACAACAGATAGTGCGGGTCGCACGGGATGCAGTGGCCGCCGACGCCCGGGCCGGGGTAGAACGGCATGAAACCGTAGGGCTTGGTCGCAGCCGCGTCGATCACCTCGGTGACGTCGATGTCGAGCGTGGAGCAGATGTCCGCGAACTCGTTGGCCAGGGCGATGTTGACGGCGCGAAACGTATTCTCCAACAGCTTAGTCATCTCGGCGGCGGCAACCGACGAGACGCGGTGGATGTTGGTGGTGTAGCGCGAGACGACGCGCACCGCTTCCTCTTCGCACTCGGGCGTCGCGCCACCGATCACGCGGGGCACATCGTCGTGGTCGAAGCGTTCGTTGCCCGGGTCGATGCGTTCGGCACTGAAGGACACGTAGGCGTCGACGCCGATGCGGAACCCGCGGGCCTCGAGGGGTTTCTGCACGAAGTCCTCGGTGCAGCCGACGTAAGTGGTCGACGTGAGCATGACGAGCTGACCCGGCACGGCCTGCGCCACGACCATGTCGCACGCGCTCTTCAGAATGGTGAGGTCGGGGATGAGATGCCGGTCGACGGGCGTCGGCACGCAGATGATGATGGCGCGGGCCTTCGCCAGCATGGCGGGGTCGCTCGTCAGGTGGAAGCGTTCGTCGTTCTCGGCGACGTCGAGCCGGTGTCGGTCTGCCTCGACGAGGTCGGCGCGGTGGCCGCGGATGTCGTCGAGCCGGCGTTCGGAGACGTCGAGCGCGAGCACGCGGCTGCCCCCGTGGTAATAGGCCAGGGCCGTCGGCAGGCCGACGTAGCCGAGCCCCACGATGGCGAGGTCGTAGTCGAACGTCGCGTGAGGTTTCGAGGGGGTCTGGCTGAAGATCCATTCCGGGCGGTTGTCGGGTTCTTCCGGGTGGTCTGCGGTGCGGGTCGTCGTGAGAGTAGACATGGGTTCTCCTGGGTATGTGGCAGTACCGCACGGCACACCGATCCGGGTTCAGGAGATCGGGGGCCCTGCGGCACGATCGCGGTTCGGGCCGGATCGTGTGTCGGGTGAGCAGTCCGTCCAGGGTGAGAGTCCGGGTTGCCTGGTGCCACGATCCGCCGCGGATGGCCCGGTGGTCAACGCTTTTCGCCAAGGGTGCGGTTAACGCGGCGGACCGCCGACCTCGATGCGGGTTTCCGGCGTCCCATGCGGTTTTCCGCAGTGACTCTGCGGCTGCGTGCGGGTTCGAGCTGTCGACATCCGCTTACCGTCGATGTGAACAGCCCCCAACTCTTGGAGAACCGTGCTCACCTTCGCCATCGTGGTGTTCTTCACCATCGGCCTGAACACGCTCGTGTGGACGATCGCGGGCCTCAGCCGCATCGCCGTCGAGGCCACGCGCGCCCTCCGCGTGCGCCGTCGTCGCCAGAGCGGCAAGATCTTCCCGGCGGATGCCCTCGACCACCGTCCGTCGCGCTCCGATGTCGCCGTCGTCATCGCCGCCCACAACGAGGAGACCGTGATCGAAGAGACGCTGCGGGCCGCTGGTCGGCTCATCCCGCCCTACCAGATCTTCGTCGTGTCGGATGGCTCGTCCGATCGCACCGTCGAGCTGGCCCGGGCCGCGGGCGCCAACGTCTACGACCTCAACCCGAACCGCGGCAAAGCGGGCGCCATCGTCGCGGCCCTCGAGTACTTCGATCTCGCCGGCCGTTTCGACGTCGTCATGCTGCTCGATGCCGACACGCGCCTCGCCGACGACTATTTCGAAACCGGTCTCGCGCTCTTCGACTCCCCCGACGTCGTCGCCGTGGCCGGGCGGGCGACGACCCTGCTCGACGGCCCGAAGCAGGGGCTCGAGGCCCGCATCCTCACCTCGTATCGCGAGCGCGTCTACATCGCCATGCAGTTCCTGCACAAGTTCGGGCAGGCCGCCCGGCACGCCGACGCCGTGGCGATCGTGCCCGGGTTTGCGAGCATGTATCGCTCACGCATCCTGGCCCACATCGATATCGCCGCCGAGGGGCTGACCATCGAGGACTACAACATGACCTTCGAGGTGCACGCCAAGAAACTCGGCCGCATCGCGTTCCATCCGTTCGCGTCGATCGCACACACGCAGGACCCCGACACGCTGCGGGACTACATCAAGCAGGTGCGGCGATGGAACCTCGGCTTCTGGCAGACGTTGCTGCGGCACAAGCCCCGCCTCAACCGCTTCTGGGCCGCGCTGGCGCTCTTCGTGAGCGAGCTCGCCATTTCGAGCATCGTGATGGTGGCCCTGGTGCCGATTCTCGTCGTCTCGACGCTCGGGTGGGGTCTCGAGTCGACGGGTCTGCTGACGACAGGGCCCCTCGTGGATGTCGCAACCATCGCCCCTCCCCTGGCCCTGCTCCTCGGCGTCGTGCTGCCCGACTACGCACTCACGCTCCTCGCGGCGGTCGTGGCGAAGCGCCCGGGATACCTCGTGCTCGGCCTCGCCTATCCCCCGCTGCGCATCCTCGACGCGTGGTTGTGTCTGCGCGCGTTCGTGCAGGCGCGGTCGGGCACCTCGACGGGCGTCTGGCAGAGCCCCACGCGTCGGGCGACATCCAGCGCGGTCAGTTGAGCAGCGCCACCAGATGCGATCGCGACCGCGCCCCCGCCTTGCGATACACGCGCGTGAGCCGCAGCTCGACCGTGCGCACCGACACGTAGAGCGTCGCGGCGATCTCCTTGTTGCGCAGGCCCTTCAGCACGAGGTCGACCACCTGACGTTCGTCCTCGTTGAGCGTGTCGAGAACCGCCGCGGTTTCGGAACGATTGGCCGAGGGCGCTGGAGCCCCAGGCGTCGCAGCAGCGGGCGGCGCGGCTCCGATCCAGGCGTTCGCTCCCGCAGCCTGATAGATGGCCCGGGCGGTGGCGTGCGAATGCGCGGCCTCGTCGACCTCGCCGCGCTCGAATTGGCGACCGGCCAGCATCTCCCAGGTGCGCGCCAGCAGATAGCGGGAGTCATCGTCGCGGAAGGTGGCGATCGCCTCGCGGAACAGCGCCAGACTCGTGTCGGCGGGCGCGACAATGGCGCGGACGAGCGGGATGGACAGCTCGATCCAGCGGCTCGGATGCTGCGCCTCGGCCGCCTCGAGTCGCGCCAGCGTGCGTTCGGCCGCCGTCCGGTGGCCCGTCAACACCTCGGCGAGCGCGAGATCCGGCAGGTGCCGCACGATCGCCGGGTTCGGCATGGCGTTGCTGGTCGCATCGGCGTCGTCGAGCAGACGCCGGGCATCCGCGTATCGCTTCTGGGCGAGCGCGAGAGTGCCGATGATCGCCGAGCTGATGGCCGAAACTGCCATATTGCCTTCCTCGGTCGCCCGCTCGATGGCCGCGGCGAAGAGGGCGTCGGCGGCCTCGTAGTCACCCGTGCTCAGCGCATACCAGGCGCGCAGCTGAATGCGGGATGCGCGCGCGCCGAGGTGCGGTGCCGCCACCTGCATGCGGTGCCACTCCGCATAGGCCTCGCGGGCACGTTTCATGGTTCCGGCGCGGATCTCGTTCACGACGGAGCGGAACCACACCGCCTCCCGCCACAGCGTATTCTCGTCGTCGAGACGCGCGAGCCCGACCGCGTAGAGGCGGCGCGCCTGGGCGTATTCCTCGGACATGCTGGCGGTGTCGGCCGCGAGCAGAAGCAGCCGCAGGGGAATCGTGTCGGCGTCGTCGACCCGCACGAGTTGAGGTCGGTCATAGGAGTCGATGAGCGCAACGAGCCCGTCGCGCAACACCTGTTCGGCTACGCTCGAGGTCGATCCCACACCGGCCCGGTCGATGGCCCGCCGCGCCGACACGAAGTCCCGACGTTCGGTGTGCCAATAGGCCGCATCGATCAGGAGCCGCGTCGCTCCCGTGCGATTGCGCGAGCCATGGACGGCGATGGCGGTATCGATCTCGTGTTCCGGAACCACACCCGTCTCCGTGTAGTCGACGGCGGCCCGTATCTCGGCGAGAACGAAGGCTCCCGCCGCCCGGTCCTCCCCGAGCTGAGCGTGCATCAGATATCGCTGAGCCAACTTCACTTCTCCGTGGCGGAAGAACGCGTCGACGAGGTCGAGCACGTGCCGCAACAATTCATTCCGCGCGGGCGCGACGGCGATGGCCCGCTCCGCGTATTCGACCGCCGTCGACCGGCGTCCGGCGCGCTCGAAGGCGGCACCCGCGTCGAAGAGTTCGCGCGCGGCATCCTCATCTTCGGCCGTCGTAAAACTGGCATGCCACACGGCCACCTCGGGGGCATGATCGACCGCGGTCTGAGCCAGGGCCGCATGCATTCCGCGGCGCACTTTCGGATCGATACCCCAGTACAGGCTCGAGCGCAGCAGCGCATCCATGATGCTCACGGCACGGTCACGCACACGCACGAACCCGGCGTTGATTAGGTCGTCGATCACCTCGGCATCCTCCGCGTCGTCGGTCAGAGCGTCGACGTTGGCGGATGCCTGCAGCGAGATCTTCTGCAGCATGAGCCGCTGCCGGGGGCCCAGCGCCGCCGTGCGGGCCACCGAGTCTTCCAGCACGCGCGCGGTGTGCGGCAGCGGGAGCGGCACTGCCACGCGGCCCTCGAACTGTTCGAGCGTCAGCAACCGGCCCACGTCGATGAGGGCCGCGGGCACGCCGGCGGCCTGTTCGCACACGATCTCGAGCACCCCGCCGGCGGCCGTTGGCGGGCACGTGGCACGCAGAAGCGCCAAGGAGTCCGCGGGTCCGAGTGCGGGCAGCTCGAAACGCGTCGCCGCCTGGAACATCTCGCCGCTCGGCACCCGTCGCGCGGTGCCGACGAGTCGGATGCCCGTGCCCGCCAACCGCCCGGCCATGAAGCCGAGCAGCATGAGGGATTCGCGGTCCATCAGGTCGGCGTCGTCGATCATCAGAAGAATGGGTTCGAGCCGCAGGCCCCGCAATACCGACAAGAGGTCGCGTGCGGCCTGGAACATCTGCTGCGGTTCGGTCGAGCGCAGCGTGAAGCGCCCGCTGAACTCGATGGCCCGAGGGTCGTCGAGCGCGGCGAACAGGCGAGAGAAGCCCGCGAGGGGCCACGTCGATTCGGCGGCCGTCGTTGTGATCAGGGCCGTGCGCGCCCCGGCCCGGGCTGCTACTTCTTCCAGCAGCCGCGTCTTACCGATTCCCGGTCGCCCGGTGATGAGGATGGCTTGCTCGAAATGCTCATCAGTCGTACCGAGTACGCGGTCGATCTCGGCTTCGCGGTCGAGGAAGGGGGTGCTATCGGAGGCGGACGCGTGCATGGCGATGCCATTCCGCATGAACGTCGGTATTCATGGGGACCTCCCCTCCCAGCCGTGGTCGGGTCACCGCCGGTAGGGCTGAGTCTAATCACACTCGCGAGAAATGCTCAAGCAAGGGCTTAGCAGTAATCTGCGCCTTGATCGTCGAAACCGCACGATTCGTGCGCAAAGTGGATCACACACCGTGCGCTCATTGGATAGAACCTCTGGTTATTCGCCAAGGTGGTTGCGCGACGCCATCGCGCGCGCAGCCTCGCGCGTATCTTGACGCTCGCGCAGAGCCTGACGCTTGTCGTATTCGCGCTTACCCTTGGCGATCGCGATCTCGACCTTGGCCCGGCCATCGCTGAAATAGAGCCGCAGCGGAACGATCGTGTAACCGCCGGGGGCCACCTTGTGGGAGATCTTGGCGATCTGCTCCTTGTGCAGCAGCATCTTGCGCTTGCGCCGCACGGGGTGGTTGTTCCAGGTGCCCTGGTTGTATTCGGGGATGTGCACGGCATCGAGCCAGGCCTCACCACCCTCGATGAACCCATAGCCGTCGACCAGCGAGGCACGGCCGGCGCGCAGCGATTTGACCTCGGTGCCCGTCAACACGAGACCCGCCTCATAGGTGTCCTCGATGAGGTAGTCGTGGCGCGCCTTGCGGTTGGTGGCCACCACCTTCTCACCACGTTCCCTGGGCACGGCGTCTCCTGTTCGTTCGAGCGAATTCGTTGCCCGAGCGGGCAGCCTCTCAGTCTAGCAACGAAAGAGCGGATGTCGCAGCCCGGGCACGTTCGAGACGCGGGGCTCGCGACATCCGCTCGTCGTTTAGATCTTGAGGTAGCGCTTGATCGCGAAGTTGGCCGAGAGCGCCGCCAGCACGACACCCACCACGATGAGCAGCGGGATGACGATGAACGCGTCCTGCAGCCCGACGAAGTTCACGAACTGGGCCGAGGGCGCCAGATAGCCGTCGACGAAGAAGTGCACGATGGCGAGGATGGCTCCGCCCGCCAGCAGCGATCCGATGACGGCCGCGAACACACCCTCCAAGACGAAGGGCGTCTGGATGAACCGGTTCGACGCGCCCACCAAGCGCATGATCCCGATCTCCTTGCGGCGCGAATACGCCGACAATCGGATGGTGGTGGCGATCAGCAGCACGGCCGCGATGAGCATGAGCCCCGCGATGCCGATGGCCGTATAACTCGCCACGTTGAGCGCCTGGAAGATCGAGTCGAGGTATTGCCTCTGGTCGGTGACCGACTGCACGCCCTGCTTGCTCGAGAACGCCTCCGAGAGGACGGCCGACTGCGAGGGGTCCTTCAGGTTCACCCAATAGGTCTCGTTGAGCTGCTCGGGCGTCACCAGCTGGGCCAGGTCGTTGTCCTTGAACTGTTCCTGGAAGTTGTCGTAGGCCTGCTGGTGGTCTTCGAAGTAGAACTTGTCGACGAAGGGCGCGATGGCGGGCGATTTCAGGTCGGTTTCGACCGCTGCCTTCTGGTCGGGGGTCGCTTCGCCGCCCGTGCACGTCTCGTCGGTCGAGTCGGCTGTGCACAGATAGATGGCCACCTGGGCCTTGTCGTACCAGTAGTTCTTCATCTGGCCGATCTGCATCTGCATGAGAACGGCCGTGCCCACGAAGGTGAGCGAGATGAACGTGACGAGCACGACGGAGATGACCATCGAGACGTTGCGGCGGAGCCCCGTCGTGGCTTCCTGCCAGATTAGACCGAACCTCATTTGACCGGACCCACGTTCTGCTCGTCGTCTCCTGCTTGTTCGTCGTCACCCGAGCGCAATCCGAGCCGGTCGACCAGCGAGAGGTGCGCGTTGACCTCGTCGGGCGTTTCGTCGCGGCGGGGCAGGTTCACGATGCCCGTCTGATTTCCGGTGGCGGATGCGGCAGCCCCCGTGTCGTTCTGGGCCTCGCGTCGCTCGGACAGCGGGGCCACCTGCGCCGTGTTGGCGGCATCCTGGTTGGCCTGGACGGCCTGCAGCTGGATGGCCTGGGTCTCGAGTTCGGCGGCAGCCGCGGCGGCGGCGAGTTCCTTGCGCGCGACATCGGCCTGTTCGCCCTTGACGACGGCGGGGCGCAGCTCGGGCACGACGCCCGTGTTGCCGTAGCCGCCGCCGCGTTCGTCACGCACGATGCGTCCGTCGACGAGTTCGATCACGCGGCGCTGCATCTTGTCGACGATGCCGGCCTCGTGCGTGGCCATGAGCACGGTGGTGCCCTGGGCGTTGATGCGGTCGAGCAGCTGCATGATGCCGGCGCTCGTAGCGGGGTCGAGGTTTCCCGTGGGCTCGTCGGCCAGCAGCACCTGAGGCTTGTTCACGACGGCGCGCGCGATGGCGACACGCTGCTGCTCGCCACCCGAGAGTTCGTGGGGCAGGCGGTCGGCCTTGTTGTCGAGGCCCACCATGGCGAGCACGTCGGGCACGGCCTCTTGCACGAAGCCGCGCGATTTGCCGATGACCTGCAGCGAGAACGCCACGTTCTGGTAGACGGTCTTGTTCGGCAGCAGCCGGAAGTCCTGGAACACGACGCCCAGGTTGCGGCGGAAGTAGGGGATCTTACGGTTGGAGATGGTGCCGAGGTCGTTGCCCAGCACGAAGATGGAGCCGACGCTTGGCCGCTCCTCCTTCAACACCAGACGCAGGCAGCTCGACTTGCCCGAACCGGAGGCGCCGACGAGGAAGACGAATTCCCCGCGCGCCACCTCGAGGTCGATACCCTCGAGGGCGGGACGTTTCGTCCCGGCGTATTTCTTCGTGACGTTCTCAAAGCGAATCATGACGCATTGAGCCTAAGCAGGCATCAGTCATTCGGGCGGCAGACACGCCTAGGCGTGAGCAGTCCACAGACTCGTGCCGAGCCCGACGGGCGATCTAGTCGTCGGCCGGGGCCTTGCGCCAGCGGATGCCCGCCGAGATGAAACCGTCGAGGTCGCCGTCGAACACGTTCTGCGGGTTGTTGACCTCGTAGTCGGTGCGCAGGTCTTTGACCATCTGGTAGGGCGCGAGCACGTAGGAACGCATCTGGTCGCCCCAGCTGGCCGTGATGTTGCCGGCGAGCTCTTTCTTCTTGGCGCTCTCGGCTTCGCGCTGCAGCAGGAGCAGGCGTGACTGCAGCACGCGCATGGCGGCCGCGCGGTTCTGGATCTGGCTCTTCTCGTTCTGGCAGCTCACCACGATGCCCGTCGGCAGGTGCGTGATGCGCACGGCCGAGTCGGTCGTGTTGACCGACTGTCCGCCGGGGCCCGACGAGCGGAACACGTCGACGCGGATGTCGTTGTCGGGGATCTCGACCTCGCCGGCCTCTTCCATGAGCGGGACGACCTCGACGGCCGCGAAGCTCGTCTGGCGTTTGCCCGCCGAGTTGAAGGGGCTCATGCGCACGAGGCGGTGCGTGCCGGCCTCGACGCTCAGCGTGCCGAAGGCGTAGGGTGCGTCGATCTCGAACGTGGCCGATTTGATGCCGGCCTCTTCGGCGTAGCTCGTGTCGAGCACCTTGGCCGGGTATTTGTGCTGCTCGGCCCAGCGCAGGTACATGCGGAACAGCATGTCGGCGAAGTCGGCGGCATCGACGCCACCGGCCCCGGCGCGGATCGTGACGACGGCGGGCCGCGGGTCGTACTCGCCGTTGAGGAGCGTCTGCACCTCGAGCTCGCCAATGCTCTTCTGCAGCGAGGCGAGCTCGGCGGCCGCCTCGTCCTTGGAGTCGTCGTCGCCCTCGTCGTTGGCCAGCTCGACCAGCACCTCGAGGTCGTCGAGCTGCTGCTCGATGTGCGTGATCTTGGCCAGCTCGGACTGGCGGTGGCTGAGCGCGCTCGTGATCTTCTGCGCGTTCTCGGTGTCGTCCCACAGGTCGGGTTTGCCGGCCTCTGCGCTCAGCTGCTCGATCTCGGCGCGCAGCCGATCGAGCCCCACGACCTCGCGAATGTCGGAGAAAGTGGTTCGGAGTTGGGCGATCTGATCGCCGAAGTCTAGCTCTACCATGTCACGCTCCAGCCTAGCGGGCCGGGCCCGAGGCGTAGGGTGAAGGTCTATGTCGAATGCCGCTCAGCCCTTCAACGTCAAGGGGCTCGCCGTCTCGATGTTCCTCCCCACCCTGCTGTTCTCCATCGGCGAGGGCGCGCTCATCCCGCTCCTACCCGTGGCCGCTGGTTCCCTCGGGGCCAGCCTCAGCATCGCGGCCGTCGTGTCGGCCATGCTCATGATCGGCGAGCTCATCGGCGACATCCCGAGCGGATGGCTCGTGGCACGGGTCGGCGAGCGCGCGGCCATGATCGGCGCGGCGTTTGTGTCGGTCGCCGCGGTCCTCCTCGCCATCCTCGCGCCGAACCCGTTCCTGCTGGGCGTCGCCGTGTTCCTGCTGGGGCTCGCCACGGCAGTGTTCGCGCTGGCCCGGCACGCCTTCATGACCACGTACGTGCCGCTGCGTTATCGGGCCCGGGCGCTCTCGACTCTGGGCGGAACGTTCCGCGCTGGGCTGTTCATCGGGCCCCTGCTGGCGGCTCCCGTCATCCATCTCACGGGCACGCCGCAGAGCGCGTTCTGGATCATGGCCACGTTCTGCGTGCTGGCCGCCATCATCCTGGTGGTCCTGCCCGATCCGTCGACGATGATCGGGCGGCCGAATGTCGAGGTCACGCCGGAGGGTGCCGTGGCGACATCCGGTGCCGAGCTCGTGGCCGAGGAGTCGGTGGGGCTGTTCCAGACGGTGTGGCGGCACCGCGGCATTCTGCTGAAGCTCGGGTCCGGCGCAGCCCTCGTGGCGGCGCTCCGCTCGGCCCGCACCGTGATGCTGCCGCTGTGGGCCGTCTCGATCGGCGTGTCCGAGGCGAACACGGCGCTCATCATCGGCCTGGCGGGTGCCATCGACTTCGGCCTCTTCTACTTGAGCGGCCAGATCATGGACAAGCACGGGCGCAAGTGGAGCGCCATCCCCGCCATGATCGGACTCGGTGCCGGCATGGCGCTGTTGGCGCTGACGCACGACGTTCCGGGCGCCGTCGCGTTCTTCATCGCCGCGGCCGTGGTGCAGTCGCTCGCCAACGGCATCGGCTCGGGCATCCTCATGACCCTCGGTGCGGATGTCGCACCTCCCGCCGATCCCGCGCCCTTCCTCGGCGCCTGGCGCTTCACGACGGATGCCGGGGCTGCCGCCGCTCCCCTCGTCATCGCCGCTGTCACGGCTGTCGTCTCCCTGCCGGCGGCCGCAGCCGTCATGGCGGTGCTCGCGCTCGTGGGCGCCGGCATCCTGGCCCGCAACATTCCTCCCCACGCGAGTCTCTCCACCCACCGTTGACGCTCGGCCAATCTTCGCCCAGCATCCAGGTTCGGGTGTGAGCATGTCCTGATGGGTATCGGTGTGATGTTCTGTGGGTTCGCGACCAGCATGGTCGTCGCAGCCACGACCATCGTTCTCGGATGCCTGCTCGGCTGGCCCCAGCAGAACGACACGGCCGGCCAGGTGCTCGCCGGCAGCGTGTGGATCATCCCCGCTCTCATCGGAGGCTTCGCGGCCGGTTTCATCGGCCCCGGCTACGCCATGCCTGGCCCCGACCTGGGCGAGGAATATCACTCCCGCCCGCTCAGCGTGCTGCGCCGCACCATCATCGCGGCCGTCTCGGTTTCGGGCCCCGCGTTTCTCTTCATCTTTGGTTCCGTGGTCGCGGGCATCGCGCGCCCCGTCAGCCAGCTCGCCGTGACGGTCGGGTTCTACGGGCTCGTCTTCTCGGTGCTCGTCGTGCTGGCCGGCTCGGGAGCCTTCGCGCTCGCCTTCGCTTCCACGAGTCGCAGCCTGAAGCGGGCCGCTCCGCACCCCTTGTAGACTGATTCGCGCCAGCGGGAGTGGTGAAATTGGCAGACACGCAGGATTTAGGTTCCTGTGCCTTCGGGCGTGAGGGTTCAAGTCCCTTCTTCCGCACAGATCGGCGTTCGTTTGGGTCTTGCGTCTTTTGCGCGGGGGCCATGTCCTCCCGAAGGATGAGATTGCGCGTGGCCCGAGCATTTGCCATGGATTCGGCAGGATAGCCGGATAGGCTCTCACCGTGAATCACACCGCACTCATCCCCTGGCTCGACCCCGAAGCCATCATCACGGGCGTCGGCCCCTGGGCACTCCTCGTGGTGTGCGCGATCGTCTTCGCCGAGACCGGCCTTCTGATTGGCTTCCTGCTTCCCGGTGACACGCTGCTGTTGATCACCGGCATCCTCACCTTCTCGGGCGTGATTCAGCTCGACATCTGGTGGGTGTGCCTCGCCATCGGCTTCGCGGCGTTCCTGGGCGGTGAGGTCGGCTATCTGATCGGCCATAAGTTCGGGCCCAGGGTGTTCGAGCGCAAAGAGTCCGGCCTGTTCAGCATCGAGAACGTGAATCGCACCAACGCGTTCTTCGAGCGCTTCGGCGCCATGGCCGTCATCCTGGCCCGCTTCGTGCCCATCGTGCGCACGTTCGCGCCCATCGCCGCGGGCATCGGGCACATGAACTACAAGAAGTACTCGCTCTACAACCTCGTGGGCGCGCTCATCTGGGGTGCCGGGCTCACGCTCGTGGGCTACTTCCTGGGCTACATCCCGCCCGTGCGCGACTTCGTGCAGAACTACATCGACCTGATCCTGCTGGCCGCCGTGGCCGTCACGGTCATCCCCACCGCGTTCCACTACGTGCAGTCCTCGCGCAAGGCCAAGAAGGCCCGACTCGCCACAGCCGCGACGGCTGCCGCCGAAAGCGCTCGCAACTCCGAATAACCCCGCCACACGTTTCACCCTCGGGTGGATCACCGGCTCCCACACCTCTGCCCCGCCATCCGGCACGACAGAAAGAGAGAACCTCTGATGAAACCCGCACTCCTCGGCATCGACTGGCTCGATGCCGAATGGCTGATCACCTGGTTCGGCCCGTTCGTGCTCATCGGCGTCTGCGTCGTCGTCTTCGTCGAGACGGGCTTCATCGTCCTCTCGTTCCTGCCGGGCGACTCGTTGCTCTTCACGGTGGGCCTCCTGACGGCGACGGGCGTCGTCCCCACGCCCATCGGCATCACCGCGCTGTGCGTTTTCGTGGCGGCTTTCGCGGGTGACCAGCTGGCCTATGCCATCGGGCGCAAGGCCGGGCCCGCCGTCTTCCGGCGGGAACAGAGCCGATTCTTCAACCCCGAGAACGTCGAGCGCACCAACGCCTTCTTCACCAAGCACGGCGGCAAGGCCATCATCCTGGCCCGCTTCCTGCCCGTGTTCCGCGCGTTCGTGCCCGTTGCGGCGGGCGTGGGGCGCATGTCCTACAAGACCTTCATCACCTTCAACGTCATCGGCGCCTTCGCCTGGGGCGTCGGGCTCACGCTCGTGGGTTACTTCCTCGGCCAGATCGAGTTCGTGGCCACGTATAGCGAGTTCTTCATCATCGGCATCGTACTGCTGAGCGGCATCCCCATCCTGCTCGAGCTCACTAAAGCCGGGCGCGGCTGGCTGCGCGACCGACGAGCGGGCACGGCTGCCGCGAGCGAGTAGGGCCGCCGCCCCTCAGGGGTGGACGGGCGTCTCGTGGGCGCTGTGCTGCGCGGGCTCGAGCTGGAAGGTCGAGTGGGCCACGTCGAAGTGGCTGCTCAGGCATCCCGACAGGTCGTCGAGGAGCGAACCGGCCGACCCTGACGAGAAGACCTCGGGTTCGACGACGACGTGGGCAGTGAAGACCGGCGCACCGGTCGTGATCGACCAGACGTGGACGTCGTGCACGTCGACGACGCCGCGCTGCCCGAGAATGTGTTCGCGGATGCGCGCCACGTCGGTGTCACGCGGCGCCGACTCGAACAGCACGTGCACGACATCTTTCAGCAACACCAGCGCCCGCGGCACGATCATGGCCGCGATGACGAGAGACGCGATCGCATCGGCGGGGCCAAAGCCCGTCGTGAGGATGACGACGGCCGCGATAATAACGGCGATCGAGCCGAGCAGATCGCCCAGCACCTCGAGGTAGGCGCCCTTCATGTTGATCGAGCCGGCCGCGGCGGGCCGCAGCAACAGCAGGGCCACGACGTTTGCGACGAGACCTATGGCGGCGACGAGCAGCATGATCCCGCCCGTCGGATGCTCGTCTCCCCCGTTGACCAGACGGCCCACGGCCTCGATCGACACACCCGCCGCGACGCCCACGAGGATGATGGCGTTGATGAGCGCCCCGAAGACCTCGGCGCGCTGGAACCCGAACGTGGACCGGTCGGTCGCGGGCCGCGCGGCGACGACCGTCGCGATGAGCGCAATCGTGAGCCCCGCGAAGTCGGAGAGCATGTGCCCGGCGTCGGCCAGGAGCGCGAGCGAACCGCTGAGCACGGCGCCCACGACCTCGATAAGCAGCACCGTGCCGACGATGCACATCGCACCGATCAGACGGCGCCGGTTGGTGGCGCCCGTCGCGTGGTCGTGCGTGTGCGAGTGGCCCATGATGCTTCAACCGTAAGCGCCGCGCACACGCGGATCAACCTGAGGCGCTTGATAGGAATGATGCCGGTTCTCATTACCCGAGCGGGGTATTGCCCGCGCCGCATCCGAGGCCGGTTCTCACCGGTCCGGCGACAACGGTCAAGCGGTTTCGGCGGCCGCGACGATCGAAAGGGCGGGAACGATCTGGGCGAAGGCCAGGGCGCGGTGGCTCACGTCGTTCTTCGCCGCGGGCGAGAGTTCGGCCGCGGTCAGCTCGCTGCCGTCGGGCACGAAAATCGGGTCGTAGCCGAAACCGTTGTCGCCGCGGGGGCTCGTCGCCAGGGTCCCGTGCCACTCCCCCACAACGACCTCCTCCGAGGCGCCGGCCGGGTGCCCCTCCGGCACGACGAGCGCGATGGCGCAGGAGAAATGCGCCTGACGGTGCTCGGGCCGCACATCGCCCAATTGATCGAGCAGCAGGGCGAGGTTCGCCGCCGAATCGTGCGCGTGGCCGGCCCAGCGCGCGGAGAAGATGCCCGGCGAGCCGCCTAGAACGTCGACCGCGATGCCCGAGTCGTCGGCCAGCGCCACGAGCCCCGTGTGCGCCGCGGCTGCGCGGGCCTTGATGAGGGCGTTCTCCGCGAAGGACACGCCATCCTCAACGGGTTCGGGGCCGTCGTACGCCACGACACGCACCGAGGGGACGTCGCGCGACAGGATGCGCTGGAACTCCTCGACCTTGTGGGCGTTGTGGGTTGCCAGAACGATCTCGAGCGCCATCGTCACACGCCCGTGTAGCTGACGGCGGTGCTGCCGGCGATCGCGGGGCCCGAGCCATCCGCGTTCGTGAGGGCCGCGGTCTGGATCTCGGCCAGGTCGACGGCACCCGCGAGGGCGAGGTCGAGCAGGGCGTTGAGTTCGGCGCGGTCGAACGGCGCACCCTCGGCCGTGCCCTGCACCTCGACGAAGAGGCCGCGGCCGGTCACGACGACGTTCATATCGGTTTCTGCGCGGACATCCTCGACGTAGGCCAGGTCGAGCATGGGCTCGCCGTCGATGATTCCGACCGAGACGGCCGACACGCTGTCGATGAGGGGCGTGGACTTCTGGCCGATGTACTTCTTGGTGCGCGCCCACTCGATGGCATCGGCGAGGGCCACGTAGGCGCCCGTGATGGCGGCCGTGCGGGTTCCACCGTCGGCCTGCAGCACGTCGCAGTCGATGACGATGGTGTTCTCGCCGAGGGATTTCATGTCGATGACGGCGCGCAGGCTACGGCCGATCAGGCGCGAGATCTCGTGCGTGCGGCCGCCGATCTTGCCCTTGACCGATTCGCGGTCCATGCGGCTGTTCGTCGAGCGCGGCAGCATCGAGTACTCGGCCGTGACCCAGCCCTTGCCCTTGCCCGCCAGCCAGCGTGGAACGCCGTTCGTGAACGACGCCGTGCACAGCACCTTGGTCTTGCCGAAGGACACGAGCGCCGACCCCTCGGCCTGGTCGCTCCATCCGCGTTCGATGGTCACGGTGCGCAGCTCGTCGGCTGCGCGTCCGTCGGCACGGGTCTTCTCGGTCACGGGGTCTCCTCGGGGGTTGTGCGGGTCGAAACAGTGGGGCTGGATGTGGTGGGCGCGGCGATCTCGGCCGACGCTTCGGCCAGGCCGCGCACGTCGATGACGCCCGTCTGCACCAGGTCGACGCGCTGGATCTCCCGCCCGATGAGCCGGTGCGCGAGGCGCAGGAACTCGTCCTCGCTCTGGCCGGTGGCCTCGTAGTGGTGCTCGGGCGCGGCGGGGGCGCGGCGCTCGAGTCCGCGCGACACGAGCTGGCGATAGACGTCGTTCGCGGTCTCCGTGTCGCTCGAGACGAGCGTGACGCCCGGGCCCATCACGTAGCTGATTGCGCCCTTCAAGAAGGGGTAGTGCGTGCATCCGAGCACCAGGGTGTCGATGCCCGCGTGGCGGAGCGGTTCGAGGTACTGCTCGGCGACGCCCAGAACCTCGCTGCCCGAGGTCACGCCGGATTCAACGAACTCGACGAATCGGGGGCACGCCTGTGTGAAGAGCGTCAGGTCGGGGGCCGCGGCGAAAGCATCCTCATAGGCGCGCGAGTTGATGGTGCCCTCGGTGCCGATCACACCGATGCGGCGGTTGCGGGTGACGCTCACGGCCGAGCGCACGGCCGGCTGGATGACCTCGACCACGGGCACGTCGTACCGCTCGCGGGCGTCTCGCAGAACCGCGGCCGACGCCGTGTTGCAGGCGATGACGAGCATCTTCACGCCCTGGGCCACCAGATCGTCGAGCACCTCGAGCGAGTAACGCCGCACGTCGGCGATGGGCTTCGGGCCGTAGGGCGAACGCGCCGTGTCGCCGATGTAGAGGATCTCTTCGTTCGGCAACTGGTCTTGAATGGCTCGGGCGACGGTCAACCCGCCGACCCCCGAATCGAAGATGCCGATAGGTGCGTCGCTCACGATCCCCCAGCCTACCCGTCGGTTTAGGCTAGAACCGTGAGCACATCGACGGCACTGCACACCGACCGCTACGAACTGACCATGATCGACGCCGCGCTGCAAGACGGCACGGCGCACCGACGCTGCCTCTTCGAGGTCTTCGCCCGACGCCTGCCGGGTGCCCGGCGTTACGGCATCGTGACGGGAACCGGCCGCCTGCTCAGCCTCATCGCCGATCTGCGTTTCGGCGACCGCGAGCTCGAGTGGCTGCGCGCCGAGCGCGTCGTGTCCGAGCGCACGCTCGACTGGCTCGCCGACTACCGTTTCTCGGGGTCGATCGACGGATATCGCGAGGGCGAGGTCTACTTCCCGAACTCGCCGCTGCTCACCGTCGAAGCATCCTTCGCCGAGGGCGTGTTGCTCGAGACGCTGGCGCTCAGCGTGCTGAACTTCGACAGCGCCGTCGCGAATGCCGCCACACGGATGGTCACGGCCGCTGGCAGACGTCCGCTCGCCGAGATGGGGTCGCGGCGAGCCAATGAGGAGGCGGCCATCGCGGCATCCCGAGCGGCTTATATTGCCGGGTTCGGGGCCACGAGCAACCTCGAGGCGGGTCTGCGCTGGGGCATCCCGACGATGGGAACGGCCGCGCACGCGTTCACGCTGCTGCACGACAGCGAGGAGGAGGCGTTCCGGTCGCAGGTGGCCGCGCTCGGGCCGTCGACAACGCTGCTCGTCGACACGTATGACGTGAAGAAGGGTGTCGAGACCGCCGTGCGCGTGGCCGGCACCCAGCTCGGGGCCGTGCGCCTCGATTCGGGTGACCTGCCCGTGCTCGTGTCCGAGGTGCGGCAGCAGCTCGACGAGCTGGGCGCGCGCAACACCAAGATCACGGTGACCAACGACTTGGACGAGTTCACGATCGCGGCACTGTCGCCGTCGCCCGTCGACTCGTTCGGCGTGGGAACCTCGCTCGTCACCGGCTCGGGCTCGCCCGCCGCCAGCATGGTCTACAAGCTGGTGGCCCGGCGCGACGACGACGCCGAGGATTGGACGCCCGTGGCGAAGGCGTCGGCGGGCAAGGTTTCGCGCGGCGGCCGCAAGAGTGCCGTGCGCCGACTGGATGCCGCGGGCAAGGCCACTGCCGAGGTCGTGCGCGTTCTGGGCTCAGAGCCGCGCGAACGTGCTTTCGAGACGCGGGATGCCTCGGAGCGCGGGCTCATCGTCCCGCTCGTGACCGACGGGGTCGCCGACGAGCGGTACCTCGGCATCGAGGGCACGCGCGCTGCCCGGGCACACCGTGAAGAGGCCGTGGCCGAACTTCCGATCGGAGCGCTGCGACTCAGCCGCGGCGAACCCGTGCTCGAGACGATTCTCGAATAGGACTAGTCCTTCTTCATTTTTTCGTAGATCTCTTTGCACGTGGGGCAGACGGGGAACTTCTCGGGGTCGCGCCCCGGGGTCCACTTCTTGCCGCACAGCGCGCGCACGGGTTTGCCCGTGAGGGCCGACTGCATGATCTTGTCTTTCGGCACGTAGTGCGAGAAACGCTCGTGGTCGCCCGGGTCGAGGCTTTCGTTGCGCAGTAGCTCTTCGAGTTCACGATCGAGCGTGGCCGTTCCGCCGCCGTCGGGGATGGCTTGGGGGTCGAGGGTGCTCATGCGTACGTCCATACCCTCATTTTACTCCGTGTGCGGCGACGGCGCTGGCCGTTCAGACGCTCGTCGCGAACGCCATGATCTCGGGGCCGCGCTTGTTGAAGGCGCGCCCTCCGGCCAGAACTCCGATCGCGAACACGATGAGGCCCATGCCGACGCCCGCGAGCAGCGCGTAGAGGGGCCACTCGCCGCCGTCGAAGAGTCCACGGGCCGCGAAGTACAGCGCCGGCGCCGTCAGCAGAACCGAGCCGAGGAGCGAGAACGACTGCACGACGGCACCCGTCGTTCCGGATGACTGCGGCTGCTGGAACGGGCTGTCGCCGGGCGCCGAGGCGGGGTAGGGAAAGCGCGCGGAGGTGTAGCTCGAGATGCCGACACCCGTGAGCAGCAGACTCGTCGTGACGCCGATCATGGAGGGCAGGGCATCCCAGTCGCCGAAGAATGCGATCGAGATCATCGAGCCGACGATGATGAGCGGCACGCCGACGAGCAGCACGGGGAAGGTGCGACCGAGGCGGTCGGCGGCTCCGCGCACACCGGAGGCGACGTGCAGCCAGATCGCCGATGAGTCGTGCGCGAGGTCGTTGTGCAGCGACCATCCGAGGAACACGGACATGATCGGCAGGGGCAGAAGGGCGAGCGGCGCGGCCGGAACACCCGCGACGATGAGCGGCACGATCATGATGAAGGGCAGGATCGGCACCACGAGGAGCGACACGAGGTAGCGCGGGTCGCGGCCCCAGTAGGTGATGGAGCGCGCGGCGATGACGGCTCCCGGGCGGGCCGGCATGAGGTCGAACCAGCCGAGACCCGAGTAGGTGCGCACGGCCGGCGGACGGTCGGCGGTGACCTGCATGCGTGCCACGAGCGCGCTCCAGGCAAGCCAGAGCAGGCCCAGCGTGGCAAGTGCGATCACGAGCTTCAAGAACCCGGTGGATGCCTGACCCAGCGCGATATCGCCGGGCACAGCCCACACGGCACCGAACGGCGTCCAGCTGACGACATCGGCCGCGTTCGACAGCACGGGACCGCCGCCCGACGACCAGTCGACGCTCGAGAGGAAGATGGCGGCCGGAGCCACGAGGACGATGAGAACGAGCCCGACGATGGCGCTGAATTCGCGCGAACGTCGCGAGGCGAGCAGCAGCGTGGCGACCGAGGTCATGACGCGCGCGACGAGCACGCACGTGAGCACGGCGATGAGCGCCGACAGGATGGCCATGACGAGGGTGAACCCGTCGCGCGTCCAGGTCACGACCGTGAACGAACTGAGCACCGCGATGACGATCGAGGGAACGCCGATGAGCGCCGCGGCGTAGAGCCCCAGGCTGAGCACGCGGTTGGGCACGCCGAACAGCACGAACTTGCGCGGGTCGAGGGCGTCGTCGACGCCGAAGACGACGGGCAGGAGCGTGAAGCCGAGCACGACGAACGAACCGCCGATGACGAGGATGTCGCGCGCGAACTCGGTGGGAGCGACGCGCAGCGCCACGAGGCCGAAGCTCGTGAGCCAGATGATGGCGACGCCGAGACCGCCGCCCACGAGCATCCAGATCACCTGGGTGCCGCCCCGTTTCACGAGGTTGGCGTAGATCGAGAATCTTAGTCGGAGAAGCTGTGCAACCATTCCATCCCCTCCGCGGCTTTGCGCCCACCGGCGAGTTCGACGAAACGTTCTTCGAGCGTGCCCGTGCCGCGCACCTCGTCGACCGAGCCCTGTGCGAGCACCTGGCCGTTGACGATGATGGCGACGTGGTCGCACACGCGCTGGATGAGGTCCATGCCGTGGCTCGAGAGCACGACGGTGCCGCCGTGGTCGACGTACTTCTGCAGAATCTCGATGACGTTCGCCGCCGACACGGGGTCGACCGATTCGAACGGTTCGTCGAGCACGAGCATGCGCGGCGAATGGATCATGGCGGCGGCGAGGGCGACCTTCTTCGTCATGCCGGCCGAGTAGTCGGTGACGAGGCGGTGCAGGGCGTCTTCGAGTCCGAAAGCCTTGGCGAGGTCATCCACGCGGGAACGGACGGTCGCGCCGTCGATGCCGCGCAGGACGCCCGAGTAGTAGAGCAGCTGGGACCCGGTGAGCCGGTCGAAGAGACGCAGGTGGTCGGGCAGCACGCCGATGCTGCGCTTGGCGGCGTCCGGCTCCTTCCACACGTCGATGCCGTTGATGGTGATGCTGCCCGAGTCGGGGCGCAGCAGACCCGTGATCATCGACAGGGTCGTGGTCTTGCCGGCGCCGTTCGGCCCCACGATGCCGTAGAACGAGCCCGCCGATACCTCGAGGTCGATGCCATCGACCGCGACCGTGTCGCCGAAACGCTTCGAGAGTCCGCTGACGCTGAGGACGCCCGAACCGGCGGCATAACTCGGCGCGCCGGCCTTGCGGCGTTCCTCGTCAATCGAGGTCGACGCGGATGCCGAGTCGATGAGTCCGAGCGGGGTGGCGTGGGCTTCGGGCGCGTCCACGGCGATGGCGTCGATGGCGGCTTCCTGCTCCTCATCGACCTCGGCCACGGCGGAGCCCGCAGGCGCTGCAGCGGGGTCGGAGTCGTCGGTGACGGCTGTCTCGCGAGCTTCGACGAGGGACGCTTCCGAGTCAGTGTTCGCGGGCTCACCGTTTGCGCCGAAGAGAACTGCCGCGGCATCGGTGGAGTCCTCATCGCGGGGGGCGGCTCCTGAGACAGAGCTTTCTTCGACGAGCGGCGACTCGGTGTCGACCCACGAGGGGTCGGCGCCGAACGCCGCGATCTCCTCGTCGGTGAGTTCGACCTCCGGCTCGTTCGCGGCGGCAGCGCCGGGCAGCGCGTCTGCACCGGGCTGAGCAGTCTCGGACTGAGCGGCGCCGGACTGGGCGGTTTCGGCTCGAGCCGCACCGGCCGGGGTCTCGCTGAAAGCGGCCTCGGGCTGAACGGATCCGGCCGGAGTATCCGCCGCAGTGCGCGGTGCGGCGACGCTCGCGTCGGCAGCGGCCGTGTGAGCCTGGTCTACCTTGGCCTGATCTGCGCTGGCGTCCGCCAGTGCGATGAACGGCCACTTCTTCGAAAACACAACGCGGCGAGCCGGTTCTTCTGCCTGGCCCGCAGACGTGGCGCCCACCCGGGAACCCGAGCTCGACGCATCCGGGAGCTGGAGGATCTCGGTGCGGTCGTCATTCACCGACGGGCGCGGATCGTGCTGCTCGGAGCTCACCGGCGAAACGGCGGAGTCATCGGCAGGAGTCACCGTCGGAAGCAATGAGGTCGGCTGCTGCCAAACCGGCCGCGTGACATCGTCTGCAGCCGTATCGTCCCGAGCAGTATCGACCGGTGCCGGAGGCGGGCTCGATCGCCGGTACTGCGGGGTGACCGGCTCGGGCGCTGCCGCGAACAGTTCGGCCGCCTCACTCGCCGAGAGCTGCGGTTTCGGGGGCGCGGGCGGGGCCGAGGGAAGTGTGGGGGCCGGGCTCGACAGAATCGCAGTCGGCGCCGCATCGGATGCCGCCAGCACGGGTTTCTGCGGACGCTCATCGCTCGGGGCAGCGTCGGCGGCAGGAGCCGAGGAACCCGCGGGGGCCTTCGATTCAGCGGAATCGCCTGCACCGGTGACGGTCGACCCCGACGGGGCTGCGCCGCTGGAGGTCGGTGCGGCCGTCGGGTCGTCGGTGCCCGCGCTCGAGGTAGGTGCCGATGTCGCTGCTGTTTGTTTCGCTGCCGCCGCCTTCGACGTCGTGGTTTTGGCCGCCGTCGTCTTGGCCGTCGTCTTCGAGGTCGTCTTCTTCGGCGTCGTGGTTCGAGCCGTCGTCCGCTTGGCCGCCGTCGTCTGTTTCACGGCGGGATCGGCGAGTGATTCCGAGGTCGGCTCAGCGGCCGACTGAACGGCCGCTTCCTCGGTCGCCGATGCGCTCGCGCCCGTTGCCTTCGTCGCAGCACCCTTCGTCGTCGACGTCTTCGCTGCCGTCGACCGAGGGGTCGTCGTGCGAGCTGCGGTCGTCGTGCGGGGCGTCGTCGTGCGCGGCGTGGTCGTGCGCGCGGCAGGTTTGCGAGCAGGCTTCTGCGCCGCGGCGGTCGACTCAGCCTCGGTGACGGATTCACCGACGGGTGCAGCATCAGCGGATGCCGCAGCATCGGTCGTCTTCTTCGTGGTCGTACGCCGAGCCGCCGGTTTCTTCACGGCGGGCGTCGCCGGAGCGGACGGCGCTGGCGATTCCGAGCTCTGCGACGATCCGCCGTCGTCCTGCGCCTCGCTGGCTGCAGCAGACGAGCGCGAGCCCGTCGAGCTCGCCTTCTTCGTCGTGCCCGTAGCGCGTGCGGGCGTCTTGCGAGCGGGAGCCTTCTTCGCGGGAACGGCCTTCGAGGGCGTTGCGGCCGGGCTTGCGGGCTGGGCGTCACGGGAGGCCGCGCCATCCGTCACCGCGTCGACACCCTCAGCGGGCGCCGCTCCGGTACCGGCGCCGGCACCGGACACCCCGTCGACACCTGTCGAAGTAGCGGAGCGAGGGTCGTTCGGCTCGTCGGGCACGGTTTCGGTGGGGTCTGGCTCGGCGGAAGTCACCGGTCAAACCTACCAAGAACGGGGGGCAACGGCGAGGTAACGCGTGTCGGCGGAAGCGCCTGACTGGCTGGGAGAAACCCGAGTGCCGCATAACGAAATGAGCACGACTCGTCAAGACCCGTGACCCCCAAGAGGGTGCACCGCTATCGTGGAGCCTGGCATAACGAGGTGTCGTATCACTGACTTTCGGGTGAACAGCGAGAAATTCATCGCTCAGATTCCCCCGACGAAGAGTATTTTCGCCAGAGTCGTACCTCCGGGTCGCGGCTCAACCACGATGTTGAGGAGTTCACCCGTGACCACCCAAGTAGTCATTCTCGCCGCAGGAATGGGCAGCCGTCTCGGCCGCTCGCTCCCCAAGCCGCTCACGCAGCTGAGCGACGGCCGTTCGATCATGCAGCAGCAGTTCGATAACATCCGTCACGCTTTCGGCAACGACGCCAAGGTGACGATCGTTGTTGGTTACAAGCTCGACCACATCATCGAAGCCTTCCCCGACGCGTCCTACGTCTTCAATGAGCAGTACGACCAGACGAACACGTCGAAGAGCCTGCTGCGCGCTCTCGCGGCTTCGGCGCCCGGCGGCGTGTTGTGGATGAACGGCGACGTCGTGTTCGACCCGACCGCCCTCGATCGCGCGGCCGCCATGATCAAGCGCGACCAGTCGTTCGTGACCGTCAACACCGCCAAGGTCTCCGACGAAGAGGTCAAGTACACGACGAGCGCCGAAGGCTACATCCGCGAGCTGTCGAAGACCGTCGTTGGCGGCCTCGGCGAGGCCGTCGGCATCAACTACGTGTCGCGCGACGACAAGGCCAAGCTGCAGCGTCAGCTGGCTCGCGTCGACGACCAGGACTACTTTGAGCGCGGCATCGAGCTCGCCATCGAGCAGGACGCCATGCTGGTCGAGCCGGTCGACATCTCCGACCTGTACGCCGTCGAGGTCGACTTCGCCGAGGACCTCGAGCGCGCCAACCTCTTCGTCTGATTCCCTGACCGCACAGGTCACCGAGACACAGCTTTCGACCAGCCCCGGTCGTGTCGGCCCGAACGCGTCGTCCTCTTCGGAGGGCGGCGCGTTCGGCATTGGTGGCGGCGCGCAGCGCACCACGCACATCGCGGCATACGTTTGCGGATATGTTTGAGGCGTGAGTTCTCTGGCACCAGCGCGCCCCGCACGCTCCTCGTGGGGCCGATATCGTCATGCGCTGTGGCTGCTGGCGTCACGTGACCTGAAGGTGCGCTACTCGACGAGCTTCCTCGGCTACTTCTGGTCGATTCTCGACCCATTGGTCATGGCCGGCATCTACTGGTTCGTCTTCACGCAGGTTTTCCAAAGGCCGGTCGGCAGCGACCCCTACATCGTCTTCCTCCTCACGGCCCTGCTGCCGTGGACGTGGTTCAACACCACCATCAGCGAGTGCACGCGGGCCTTCACCAAAGAGGCGAAGCTCATTCGCTCGACCACGATCCCGCGCACGATCTGGGTGAACCGCCTGGTGCTGTCGAAGGGCATCGAGTTCCTCGCATCCATCCCCGTCGTCGCCGCCTTCGCGATCTTCTCGGGCGCGCACCTGTCGATCAACGCGCTGCTGATCCCCGTGGCGATCGTGTTGCAGGCCATCCTCACCATGGGTGTCGGGCTCATCATCGCCCCGCTCGTGGTGTTCTTCCGCGACCTCGAGCGGGCCACCAAGCTGGCGCTGCGGTTCCTGTTCTACGCCTCTCCCATCATCTATGGCGTCACCGATCTGCCCGAGCAGCTGCACACGCTGGCGTGGTTCAACCCGCTCAGCGGCATCTTCAGCCTCTACCGCTCGGCGTTCTTCCCCGAGCAGCTCGACCTCATCGGCGTCGCCATCGCCGCGGGCATGTCGCTCGCCATTTTCGGCATCGGCCTCTTCGTCTTCAAGCGTTCCGAGCGTTCCGTCCTGAAGGAGATCTGATGGTCGAGGCAATCGCCGTCACGGGTGTCGGCATCCGATTCCGCCGCAATCGGGGCGGGCGCCGCAGCTTCAAGGACCTCTTCGGCCGCAGCGAGCGACGCGTGCGCCCGGGCGAATTCTGGCCGCTCCGGGATGTCTCGTTTACGGTGCAGGCGGGCGAGGCCATCGGAGTCGTGGGCCGCAACGGCCAGGGCAAGTCGACCCTGCTGAAGCTCGTGGCCGGCGTCGTGCTGCCCGACGAGGGCACCGTGAAAGTCAATGGCGGCGTCGCACCCCTTATCGAGATCACCGGCGGGTTCGTCAACGATCTCACCGTGCGCGACAACGTCTACCTCACGGCGGGGCTGCACGGCATGTCCAAGGCCGAGATCGACCGCCGGTTCAGCGATATCATCGAGTTCGCCGAGATCGGTGACTTCATCCACACGCCCTACAAGCACCTGTCGAGCGGCATGAAGGTGCGCATCGCCTTCGCCGTGATCTCGCAGCTCGAAGAGCCGATCATCCTGGTCGACGAGGTGCTCGCGGTCGGCGACAAGTCGTTCAAGGAGAAGTGCTACCGCCGCATCGACGAGTTGCTGGCGGGCGGCCGCACCCTGTTCTTCGTGTCGCACAACGAAAAAGACCTGCGCCGCTTCTGCACGCGCGGCCTCTACCTCGACCGAGGCAAACTCGTTCTGGATGCTCCCATCACCGAGGTTCTCGACCGCTACAACGCCGACTACAACAGTCACTGACCCGCGTCAACGGGCACCGACATCCGGGGCGCGCCCAGCGTCGGAGCGTAAGCTGAAAAGCCGACGTGGAGGTTCACATGAGCAACGAACGTTTTTCCGATCAGCCCCTGATCGTGGGCGGCCAGAACGACCAGATGCAGCCCTCGCGTGACCCAGCCTGGGTGCGCAGCATCGACCGCGTGCTGGCCGTGCAGCGCCCCCTCATCGTGGCCTACATCAGGTCGCTGCGCCGCCGCTACCCCAGCGCCACCCCCGAGCAGCTCATCCGCGTGCTCGAGCGCCGCTACCTCACAGCCGTCACCTCGGGAGGCGCGGCCGTCGGCGCGACAGCCGTCGTCCCGGGCATCGGCACGAGCGTCACCCTGGCCCTGTCCGGCGTCGAGACCGCGGGTTTCCTCGAGTCGACGGCCATCTTCGCGCAGTCGGTGGCCGAAGTGCACGGCATCGCCGTGAGCGACCCCGAGCGTGCGCGCGCCCTCGTCATGACCCTCATGTTGGGCAAGGCCGGCACCGACCTGCTGCAGCAGTTCACCGGGCAGGCGTTCCACAACGGCCCCGCCCGCAAGGTCTACTGGGGCGAGATGATCACGTCGAGCATGCCGCAGATGGTGATGGGGCCCGTCACCGACCGCCTCAAGCGCACGTTCCTCAAGCGTTTCGCCGTCAACCAGGGCACGTCGTTCGTCGGCAAGGCCCTGCCGTTCGGCATCGGGGCCGCTATCGGCGGCGTGGGCAACCACATGATGGGCCGCCAGGTCGTGCAGGCCGCGCGAACGAACTTCGGCCCGCCGCCCGTCGTCGTGCCGCTCGAACTCGAGCCGATCCCCTTGGCCGACGGTGAGCGCAAGCAGGGGGCGCTCGCTCGCCTCACGCGCAAGCGTTCGTCCGGCAAGCACGACGACTAATCGCAGGGCCGCTGACCCGTCGCAGGCCCGCTGACCCGTCGCGAGCTGACTGTCTCGTTGCGAGCCCACAGGCCGGTCGCGCGCCCGGATCCAGACTCGAGTCCGACTAGTCGTCGGAGTCGTCGCCGTCGTCCGAGCGCCCGCTCGGCGCTGTGCGGGCCCCCGTCGAGGCCCCGAGCTGTTCGTCACCCGAGTGCACGGCCGCGTGCTCGTCCCACCGATCCATGAGTTGCTGGATGGCGGCGTGGAAGCGTGCCGTCGTGGCACCGGGCGTCGTGTCACCGAAGTAGCGCTCGACCCAGAACGCGAGCCGCTCGGCCGAGGCCGGATCGGCACGCACGGTTTCGATGCGCGAGACGATGCGCGGAGCATCCGCTGCGTTGAGCCATTCGCAGGCCGACAGATAGCCGCCCTCGTCGATCTCGGCCTCGCGTGCCACCGGCCGGGTGATGAGCAAGGGTTTGCCGCTCGCCAACCGGTCGTAGACCATGGCCGAGATGTCGACGATGGCGACATCGGCGGCCGACAACTGCCAGCCGAGCTCGGCGCCCTGGTCGAAGACGTGCTGCGCGGCGGGGTCGCGCTGGTTGGCCGCGGCCAGCAGTTCTTGGATCTCGCGGTTGGCCTGGCCGTAGGCGCGGTCGACCACGCCGCTGCGCGGGTGCGGCCGATAGATCACGCGGTGCGTGCCCGTCTCGAGCAGGCGGCGCACGAGCGTGACGCCGTGCGAGGCGATCGAACCGTAGGCGGCTGCCGCGCGGTCTCCTTCCCACGTCGGTGCATAGAGCACGACCGTGCGGTCGTCGGGCGTGTAGGGCAGCGTGCCCGAATAGTGGTCGGCCTGCGGTCGCCCGATCGGGATGGCGCGCTTGTCGAAGTCGTAATCCCACAGAACCTTCTTCAGGCGCGCGACAGCGGCGTCACCGGCGACGAGGCTGTAATCGTAGGCCTTGAACTGATTCGTGGTCATGTACATCTTGTCGCTCTCACCATGGTTGATGAAAACGTGCCAGCGCCGCCCATAACGGAACATCTGGAAGTTCTTGGCGTTCTGATTGACGTACAAAACGATGCGGATGTCTTGTTCCGCCAGCGTCTGCTCGAGGTCGGTCACGCGCCGCACGTAGGCGACCGGCAGCGGCGACTCCTCGTAGAGCGCGGTCGCGGCCGTGGGTGCCCGGCTGAGCACGACGACGGGCCACGTTTTCGCCAGCTCGGCGAGCGGTTTGTACCACTGACGGATCTGATAAAGATTGACGGCGCTATCGGCGAAGTAGACGGCGATCTTGTAGCGACCGGGCTCGAGCGGCGTGAGTTTGGAGAGGCGTTGGGAGAGTTCTGCGCGCGCACGCCGGTTGGCCAACACGTCTCTCGCGAGGGCCACCGCACGTCGAGCGTCGTTCAGCAATGGCATCTCTCCAGGCTACCGAACTTGTGCGCGGCCCGCCCCGAAACAGGGGGCAGCGAGGTCACACCTAGATAACGGGTGGGCGGCCCGCCCGGGTCATCCGCAGCACCGTGCGCCAAGACAGCGCGCGGCGGCCACCCGGGTTCTGCCGCCAGCCCTCGGCCCAGCCACGGAACCAGGCCCTGAGGTCGCCGGGCTTGCGCCACCAGCGGAGGATCTGGATGCCCGTCCACACGCCCACATAGACGAGGGCCAGCGGCACGGGCAGGTTGCGCTTGGCGAGCCACACGCGGTTGCGCGCATTGAGGCGGAAGTACTCGGTGTGCCGGGTCGGCTGCACGACGGGGTGGTTGGCCTCGAGGTCGCCCGCATACCAGGCGATGAGGCCCTGATCCCACACGCGCCAGGCCAGTTCGATGCCCTCGTGGGCGTAGAAGAATGGTGCGGCCCATCCCCCGGTGCGGTCGAAAACCGGCCGCGGCAGGAACACGGCCGCTTCGAGACACGAGAACATGACGCTCGGGTCGCGCGCGTCGCCCTTGCGCGAGCGGGGAATCCAGCGCAGCGGGGCCGGGATGCCGGTGGGATCGTCGAGACGCGGCTGGATGAGGCCGATCTCGGGCCGCTCGGTGACGAGCCGCACGCACGCGAGCAGGAAGTCGTCGTCGGGCAGCGACGCGTCGTCGTCGAGGAAGAAGATGTAGTCGCCCGAAACGGCCCGCGCCCCCGCGTTGCGCCCGGCGGGGATGCCGACGTTCTCGGGCAGGGCCAGGGCTCGGGCGCCGCCCGGCAGATCGACAGGGTTCCAGCCGTTGCCCACCACGACGATGTCGACCTCGACGTCGCGCTGGCGTTGCACCGACAGGATGCCGCGGCGCAGGTCATCCGGACGCGTGCCCTGCGTGAGCACGACCACGCCGATGCGCGGAAGCCGACCGGCGGCCCCGTCGGAGCCCTGGTTGCGCGGCACTCTAGGCCCGCACGCGGTTCGACGTGATGATGGCGAGGAAGTGCCCGAAGAGCGTGAGGATGCCGAGACCCAGCAGCAGCACGAGAACGCCGCGCATGGCCTGCAGGTCGCCGATGAACAGGCCGACGACGGCGGCCGCGAAGATGACGAAGCTCAGCTCGACCGAGTGGAACAGGCGGTGGAACGGCACGAAGCGCGCGACCTTGCGGGCCGAGGCGAGCAGCCCCGTGCGGGGTGCGGACTCGGCGCTCGTGTAGGTGAGCTTGGCGGCGCCGTAGTTGGCCCGGGCCACGCGCACCATGTCGTTGAGCGCCTTGTTCAGGATGATGACGAGCGCGAGCAGGGCGCCGAGCGTGGTCCAGAGGTAGTCCTCGGGAGCGTCGAACGGGTAACCGGCGGCACGGATGGCGAGGGCGAGAGGAATGAGCGCCTCGGTCGAGTAGTGGCCGACGGCGTCGAGGAAGGCTCCGGCGGGCGACGACGTCTTGCGCCAGCGGGCGACCTCGCCGTCGCAGCAGTCGATGAGCATCTGCAGCTGACCGAACAACACAGCGAGGAGGGGGCCCGCAAAACCGGGCACGAGCAGTGACGCCGCGACGCACCATCCGGTGATGATCATGAGACCCGTTACGCCGTTGGCCGAGATGCTCGTGCGCAGCAGCATCCAGGTGACGTAGGGCGACAGGTTGCGCAGGTAGAGCGATGCCGTCCAGTGCTCGGCGTTGCGGCGGCCGCGCACCTCGGGCGGCTGCGCGACGGCCTTCAGCTCGGCGATGGAACGCGGGCGGGCGCCCAGGTCAACCGGTCTCTCGGTCACGTGCGGCACCGCCTCTCTCGTTCGCTCGATCGGAGATGTTGCTGGCCAACGATAGATAGCCGAGCAGGAAGCCGATCCCCCAGCAGAAGTGTATACAGGGCAGCACGACCAGGAACCACAGCATCGAGCGCGCGCCGTCGGGCCGGGCGTAGACGAGGGTCGCGAGCACGACGAACACGAGGTAGAGGGCCGGGATGGCGAAGCCGAGCGTGGGCCACCAGACATCCGCCAGGGCGCCCGTGACGAGGCCGACGAGACCCACGACGAGGCCGAGCAGGACGCCCAGGACCATCACGGGCGGCGCGAAGTAGCGCAGCGAGCGGCCGCCGGGGAAGCGTCGCGTGAGTTCGCCGCGCCACAGGCCCGTCGAGAGGAATTGGCGCGCGAGTCGAGAAAAGCTCGGACGGGGGCGGTAGGTGACGCGCAAAGCGGGCGTGAACCAGACGGTGCCACCGGCGGCGCGCAGTCGGTGGTTGAGTTCCCAGTCTTGGCCGCGTTTGATGCGCTCGTCGAACATGCCGACGGCCTCGAGCGGCTCGCGCTGGAAGACGCCCAGGTAGACCGTGTCGGCCGGGCCTTCTGCCCCGCCCACGTGGTGCGGCGTGCCCCCGAGGCCCACCTTGGTGCCGTAAGCGCGGGCGACGGCGCGTTCGAAAGCCGAGATGCCCTGAGCATCCATGATTCCTCCGACGTTGGCGGCCCCCGTGCGGGCGAGCGCTTCGACGGCGATGCGGGCGTAGTCGGGCGGGAGAACCGAGTGGGCGTCGACGCGGATGACGACGGGGTAGGTCGTCGCGCGAATGGCGATGTTGAGGCCGGCCGGCGTCGAACCGACGGGGTTGGGGATGACGCGCACACGGGGATCGGTGCGGGACAGCTCTTCGACGAGCTCTGTCGTGCCGTCGATGCTCGGCCCGAGAGCGATCGCAACCTCGAAGGGGCCCTCATAATCTTGCGTGAGCAGCGAATCGACCGCTGCCCGCACGTGCGTGACGTCGTTGAGAACCGGCATCACATACGAGACGCCCGTGGCAGGCGTCGAAGCGCCCGCTGAAGAACTGTGACTCATGCTCTCCCACTACTCGGCAGACGTCATCCGCTTGAGCCTAGCAGCCGTCTCCGCACGAATGCCCGCACGCGGGGTGCGGGCATTCGTGCGGTCGAACAGTGGAAGGTCGTGCCGATGATCGGGCGGTGAGGCGGTGCGAACGGTTAGAGAACCAGCTCGCCGAGGGTCACGTCGACCGTGAAGCTCTTGCCGTCGCGAACGTAGGTGACCTCGGCTTTGCTGTTCGCGGCGAGGGCACGAACCTGGGCGGTCAGGTCGTTGGCGTCGGTGACGGGGTGGCCGTTGAAGTTCGTGACGATGTCACCCGTTTTGAGGCCGCCCTTCTCGGCCGCGCCACCGGAGCTGATGTCGCCGAGAAGCGCACCCGCCACCGTGCTGCCCGAGACCTGCGCGGCGTCGCGCACCGACGCACCGAGCAGGCCGTGGGTCGCCTTGCCGTCCTTGATGATCTCCTTGGCGATGCGCTCGGCCGTGTCGGACGGGATCGCGAACCCGACGCCGATGCTGCCGGACTGGCTGTCCGACGAGCCCGAGCCCGCCGAGGCGATGGCCACGTTGATGCCGATGAGCTTGCCGTCGCTGTCGAGCAGCGCGCCACCCGAGTTGCCGGGGTTGATCGACGCGTCGGTCTGGATGACCGCGAGCGAGATGGACGACTGAGCCTGCGTCTGCGACTGCTCCTGGCCCGGCAGCTGGAAGCCGAACGGGTTGCTCGGCTTGTCGGTGTTGCTGTCGGAGTCGCTGCCCGATTCTTCGGGCACCGCGGACGAGGCAACCGTGATGCTGCGGTTCAGCGCCGAGACGATGCCGTCGGTGACGGTTCCGGCGAGGCCGAGGGGCGCGCCGATGGCGATGGCCACGTCACCCACGTTGAGCTTGTTCGGGTCGCCGAATTCGATGGGCTCGAGGCCCGAGGCGTCGTCGAGTTTGATGACCGCGAGGTCGTAGACGGGGTCGGTGCCGACGATCTTCGCCGAGTAGATCTTGCCGTCGTTCGCCGTGACCTGGATGGTGGGCTTGGCGTTCTGGCCGTCGAGCGTGATGACGTGGTTGTTGGTCAAGACGTAGCCATCCTTGCTGAGGATGACTCCCGAACCCGTTCCTGCGCCGTCGTCGCCCTGCACGGCGATCGTCACGACGCTCGGGGATGCCTTGGCGGCCACGGCCGACGTGCGGGTGACGCTCGTGGTGTCGTTGATCGTGACCGACTGGGAGCCGTTCGACGAGCTGGCCACGGGCGTGCCCGAGCCATCGATCAGGGCGTAGGAGCCGGCACCGGCCGCGCCGCCGATGAGCGCGCCGATGGCGAGCGTGGCGACGAGCAGAGCGGCCGTGGGGCGACGCTTGGGCGCGGAAGACGACGGCTGGTGCTGCGCGGCCGGGCCGAAGGCGCCAGTGCCGTTGCCGTGGCCTCCACCGTTGTGTGAGCCGCTGCCGGCGGGCGCGCCCTGCTGCGCGTGTGCTCCGTGCTGACCGGCCTGCTGGTGCTGACCGGCCTGCTGGTGCTGACCGGCCTGCTGGTGCTGGCCGGACGCACCCGTGGCCGGGTAAGCCGCGGTCTGAGCGAAGGGGTTCGACGCGCCCTGGCGCGGAGCACCGTAGGCGGGGTAGGGCGTCGTGGGCTGGTTGGGCTGGCCGTTCTGCGGCGCACCGTAGGCTGCGTTCGCGCCGTAGCCGGCGGCGGTCGGGAACGAAGCCGGGCGCTGCGGGATGGGACCGTAGGCGCTCTGGCCCTGCTGCGCGTTCTGCGGCTGCTGCGAGCTCGGCTGCTGAGGGCTCTGCTGCGACTGAGGTGCCTGGGGCTGCGGCGCCGCGTAGCCCTGATCGGCCGGGCGGTAGCCGTCTCGCGAGTCGTTCGAGGAGAACGCCGCGGCACCGAAGTCTTCGGTGGGGGTCACGTTCGGGTTGTGCGAAGTCTGGGGCTGCTCGGCGTCGTTCGAGCGGTCGTTGTTCTCGGCTCCTGTGGCGCCGGTGGGGTTTTCGGTCATCGGTTGCTCCTTCCAAGCAGGATCAGGTTCTCGCTCGAACCTGTGCTTATTCAATGGACCGACTGGGAACTGCCCAACGCCTAGCTGGGATATCGCTACATGGCCGAATCCGGTTTCCCTCGGGCTCCAGTTTAGCGATGCCGTAGGTTTACACCAGGATCGCGGGCGGGGCTTGACCGCTCGCGAGAGACGCATGAAAGGAAGAATCCTCGGCATGGATGCTTCAGCCCCCTGGCAGCGGACCGCTCGCGCAGCAGGCCTCCTCGGGCCCACAGGCCAGCTGTCGCCGACGATCTTTGCCGAGATGAGTGCGCTCGCCTCGGCCACCGGCGCGATCAACCTGGGCCAGGGCTTTCCCGACGAAGACGGACCAGCCGAGGTGCTCGAGGCGGCGCGTCGCGCGATCGCCGACGGCGCGAACCAGTATCCGCCCGGTCGCGGCATCCCCGATCTGCGCGCGGCGATCGCCGAGCACCAGCACCGGTTCTATGGCCTGACCGTCGATCCCGAACGAGAGGTCTGCGTCACGGCGGGCGCGACCGAGGCGCTGGCTGCAACCATCCTCGCGTTCTGTGGGCCCGGCGACGAGATCGTCGTGTTCGAGCCCTATTACGACGCGTATGCCGCGCTTGCCGGGCTCTCGGGCGCGACACTCGTGCCCGTGCCGCTGCGCTTCCCCGATTTTCAGCCCGATGAGCGCGACATCCGCGCCGCCGTCAGCGATCGCACCCGGCTCATCCTCGTGAACACGCCCCATAACCCGACGGGCACGGTGTTCGGGCGCGACACTCTCGTCACGATCCTTGCCGAAGCCGAACGGGTGGATGCCCTCGTCGTGACCGACGAAGTGTATGAACACCTCACGTTCGGCGCGGCGCATGTCCCGCTCGCGACCCTGCCGGGAGCCGCTGACCGCGTCATCACGATCTCGTCGGCCGGCAAGACGTTCAGCACGACCGGGTGGAAGATCGGCTGGGTGACAGCGTCGGCGGCGCTCATCGACCCGATCGTCACGGTCAAACAGTTCCTCACCTATGTGAACGGGGCGCCGTTCCAGCCGGCCATCGCGGCCGGGCTCCGTTTGCCGGAGGCGTTCTTCGACGGGGCTGCGGCGGCGCTCGGCGAGAAACGCGACATCCTGGCGGCGGGCCTGCGGGCCGCGGGGTTCGCCGTCTCCAACCCGGCCGGCTCCTATTTCGTCATCGCCGATGCCGCGCCGCTCGGCGTCACCGATGCGGCCGACCTCTGCCGGCGGCTCCCCGAACTGGTCGGCGTCGTCGGCATCCCGGTTTCGGCTTTCGTGTCGGCCGAGCATGCCGGCGACTACCGCTCGCTCATCCGCTTCGCGTTCTGCAAGAAACGGGATGTCCTCACCGAGGCCTCCGCACGCCTCGCGCAGCTGGGCACCGCGCTCCACGACTGAGCACAGCGCCTCTGCACCCGAGGTCCGGGCCGCGCAACGCGCAGGGCCCTGTCCGGCTCGCCGACTGCTCCTACTCCCCCGGTACGACCCGGTAGCGGCGCAGCTCGAGGGCAGGGTTTCGCCTGCGAACGGCATCGAGCTCGGCCCGGTCGAGCGTCGCATCCACGACTCCGGCGTCGTCCCCCAACTCCGCCAGCACGACGCCCGCCGGGTCGACCAGCACGCTGAGCCCCACACCGGTGGGACGCGGATGGTCGGCGGCCAGCACGAAAGCGGTGTTCTCGATCGCACGAGCGCGCAGCAGAGTCATCCACTGGTCTTCTTTGCCCGGCCCCGGCACCCATTCGGCCGGCACGACCAACACGTCGACCGCCGCATCGATGAGGCGACGCGACACCTCGGGAAAACGGATGTCGTAACAGGTCTGCAGGCCGACCCGGAATGGCCCGACCTCGAAGGTCTGGGGGGCCTCGAGCGGCCCGGGCTCCACCCACTCGGACTCCCGCTGGCCGAAAGCGTCGTACAGGTGCTGCTTGCGGTAGGTGGCGACGATCTCGCCCGACGCATCGACGGCGACGAGTGTGTTCGAGAACCGATCGCCATCTTGGTGCGCCTCGACGAGCCCCACGACGACGTGGATTCCGCTGCGCGCGGCGGCGGCCCGGACATCCCGCAGGAATGGACCGTCGAGGTCCTGTGCGGCGGCCACCATGCGCCCGTCCACCGGGTTGGCAAAGTAGCTCGAGTATTCGGGGAAGACCACGAGCTGAACACCGGATGTCGCGGCCTCGGCGATCTGCGCACTCACGGTGTCGGCGTTCACCGCCGCGTCGGCCAGCGGCGCGAACTGCACGGCACGGACACGAAGGCCCGTTTCGAGCGGCTCGGACCCTGCCGTCGCGTCACTCGCACCAGACGAGGATGCCTCGGACATGGATTCCACGCGTGCGCTCTCGGTCATGCGCCCAGCCTAGTGAGCGGCCCTCGGGCAGCCAATGGTCGGTCGAATGTCGTCCCGAGCCCCGCCCGCCAGGAGGCCCGCCGGTGACGCACGAGCCCGGACACGACGAACGGGCGAGGCCCGAAGGTCCCGCCCGTTCTGGAATCGTGTCTAGCCGATGTGCGCCGGAACTAGTCCTTGCGCTTCACGCTGTTGTCGTTGGACTGCGTCTTGGTTTCGCGCGCGCCCGGCTCGGGGACGATCTGCAACCCCTGGCCGCTGTTCGCCGAGGCGGTCAGCAACTCGAGCCATTCGCGGTTAATCGTGGGCTGCCGGCCACCCGAATACTTGAAGTACATCGGGATGCTCGGCTCGACCCAGATCGCACTGCGACCATCGCCCACGCTCGGGTCGTCTCGCCAGGTGAAGAAGAAACTCTCACCCCGGCGGAGCTTGGCGCCCATGACGAGCTGCACATGCGTCAGAAGACGGTCATCGAATTCGATCTCGATGCCGGCGTTCGCATAAATCAACGAGCCCAACGGTCCTCCTAGCGTGACTCTCAGCTAGGACAGGATACTAGACGCTCTTCTTGCCGGTGATGAAGCGCAGCAGGAAGACGATGAGCGCGATGATGAGGAGCGCGAGGCCGACCCAGATGAGGAAGTTGAGCGACGACGTGACGCCACCCGTGATCAACAGGATGACGGCGACGATGGCGATGATGATAACCAGCAGGTTCATGGGGTTCTCCCTAGTTAGGCGGATGATGCTGTAGTAAGAGCCTAACGAGATGGCGCGACATCCGTGCCGCCCCGACGGCACATATTCGCGCGCACACGTGAACCGCGCGCGTTGCACGCCGAGAACGACTCTGCAACCCCTAGATGATCCCCTGAACGCAGTCGTAACGTCGGTGACGTCCAGTTCCACAAAGCTAGGAGGCTCACTTATGAGCGCAGGAGACAAGATCGGTAACGCCGCAGAAAACCTCGTCGGCAAGGCGAAGGAAGCTGCAGGCAAGGCCACCGACAACGAACGACTCGAAGCTGAAGGACACACCGACCAGGCCAAGGCCAACGCCAAGAAGGTCGGCGAAGACGTCAAGGACACCTTCAAGAGCTAGAACGAAGGATGTTGCGTCTCTGACGCCCGAGGAGGTTCCGCGATGCGGGGCCTCCTCCGTCGTTTAACCGGGGTTGCGAGCGAGCGAGGGAGGGACCCCGAGCGACTGCGCCCGAGCGCCTGAGCGCCTGTGCCTGAGTGCCTGAGCGTCTGAGCGTCAGAGCGTCAGAGCGTCTAAGCGTCTAAGCGTCTAAGCGTCTAAGCGTCAGAGCGTCAGAGCGACTGTGCGCCTGAGCGACTGAGCGACTGTGCGCCGCACACTGAGAGCGACGGAGGACGCCGCGGGTTCTCTGGCGACACGCTCCCCGGACGGATCGGGCGCGTCAGCGGTTGTTCCGCGTGCGCCCGAGAGCGCCCACGCGGGCGTCGAGCAGGCGCAGCGCCGCGAGGGTGACGGCGTCACCGAAGTCCGCGCTCGTGCGATTGAGAGTGCGCTCGGCCACGTGATCGCTGCCGTTCGGAGAGTGGAGGGCGAAGTACACGATGACACCTGCCTGGCTTTCGGGCGGGGCAGGCTGGTTGACGACCTGCAGGACGTCCGTCGTCGTGTCGCCGAACTCCGTGATCGAGACCGGGGCCGTCACCGTGCGCGGCTCGCGCGCGGCGGGCGCGGGCTCGTCGGTGCGGGCGACGACGACCGCGAGCGTGAGGTTGGCTCCCGTGACGCGCGCGGTTGCTCGGGCCATGTCCTGCGCCAGAGCGGCGTCGGCCGGACGATCGGCGTCGAGCTGCAGCACGTGCATCGATTCGTGGCCGGGGCGCGCGACGATATTCCCGGCGAACCAGGCGCCCGACGGATCGGATTGGGCCAGCTCGTGCGAGATCGCGCCGCCGTCTTCGGGCTCGGTGACCGCGATGCTGATGCGGCAACCCCGGGCGCGCTCGGAGATCGAGGCGGCGAGGGCGGCAACGGTGCGCCTCGCGCTGTCCCCGCGGCGGTCGGGCACGGTTTCGGCGAGCATGTTCTCATTGTCGCGCGGTGTCCCCCGAACGGGTAGGGATTGACAGGGATGCTCAGCTTGGCCTCGCTGAGGCATCCGGGGTTTTGCCCATGTTCAGGCGCCGTCGCCACCCATAAGCTCGGTGTAGACACCGCCGAGAACAGGGGGCGACATGGCGCGACGCACGGAGTCCGGCCGGCCGGACTCGAATGAGCGGCCCGGCGCGGGCGACTCGACCGGTTCTGCCGACAATGTGGCCAATCCCTCACGCCGGACGTTCCTGCGCGGCGCCGGGATCGCCGCGGCGTCGACCGCCGCAGCCGGGGCAGCCGTGGGCGTCGGTGCCGCCGCCGTGAACGGTGCGCCCGCGACATCCGATCGCCGTTCAGCGGTGAACCGGCCCGCATCCTCCCCCGCGCCGACCCTGCCCCCGCGCGCGGGCGGACCCGGTTTCGATCACCTCGTCGTGGTCATGTTCGAGAACCGCTCGTTCGACAACATCTTCGGCTATCTTTACGACGACCAGACGCTGCCAGAGGGACAGAAGTTCGACGGGCTGCACGGCGGCGACCACGCGAACACCGCCCCCGACGGCACGCGCGTGCCCGCGCATCCCTATACGGGTTCGACCGACCAGATCATGTCGAGCCCGCAGCCCGACCCGGGTGAGGAATACCCGCACGTCAACACGCAGCTCTTCGGAACCGTGTCGCCCGAGAGCAACCGCGCCCTGAAGGCGCAGCGCATGACGAAACCCTTCAACGCGCCCGCCGATACGTCGCGGCCCACCATGTCGGGGTTTGTCGACGACTACGTCAACAACTACCTCTCCGACCACCAGGGCGAGTTCCCCTCGGCCGACCAGTACGGCGTCGTCATGGGCTCCTTCACGCCCGACATGCTGCCCGTCTTCTCGACTCTGGCCCGTGAGTTCGCCGTCTACGACAATTGGCACTGCGCCGTGCCCTCGCAGACGTTCTGCAACCGCTCGTTCTTCCACGCGTCGACGTCGCACGGCTTCGTCACGAACCACGGGGATGGCGGCTACGGCAAGTGGCTGCGCGAGGAGAACGCCGCGCCCACGATCTTCAACCGCCTGGGCGAGGCGGGCCTCACGTGGCGCGTCTATTACGACCGCCGCCAGGTGGTGTCGATGACGGGACTCATCCACGGCCGCGCGCTCGAGCCCTTCTGGAAGAGCAACTTCCGCACCATGGAGCAGTTCTACCGCGACGTCGAGACCGGCAACCTGCCCGACTATGCGTTCATCGAACCGCGCATGGTCTATGACCACAACGACATGCATCCGCCGGTGGGGCCGTTCACCGAGACCGACTATGACGGCCGCGTGGTCACGGGCGGCGCCATTTCGGATGTCCGCGCCGGAGAACGTCTGCTGCATCAGGTTTACACGGCCGTACGTGCGAGCGCGAGCGAACGCGGGTCGAACGCGCTGAACACGCTTCTGCTCGCCACGTTCGACGAGCACGGCGGAACGTACGACCATGTTCCTCCGCCCGTTGCCACGCCGCCCGACGGGGGCGTCAGCAACGACAGCGTCGGCAGCGGCGAAGACGGCAGCGGCAGCGACACCAGCGACGGCAACCGCGGTGCCGGAGCCAGGGAGCGAGAACGTCGCCGCCCGAACGAGATGGATTTCACCTTCGACCGCCTGGGCGTGCGTGTGCCCGCCGTAGCCATCTCGGCCTACACGAAGAAGGGCAGCGTCATCAACGAGCTCATGCACCACGGTTCTGTTATCAGCACGCTCGCTGGCGCGCACGGCCTCGAACCGCTGACCGCGCGGGATGCGGGCGCGCCGACGCTGCAGAACGCCGTCATGCTCGAGGAGCCGCGCCAGGTGACGGACTGGCCGCAGACGCACCCGCAATATGTGCCCGCGAACCCCGAGGCCGATCTGCCCGACGATTCGCCGTTCCCCTTCGGTCAGGAGGAGCGCCCGCTGAGCGCACCGGGCGTCGGGCTCGTCGGGATGCTGACCGCGAGGTTCGCGCCGGGTGAGAAGATTCCCGAGACCTATGCCGAAGCGCGCGCCACGCTCGACCGTCACGGCCGCGGGTTGTTCGGCACGACCGACTAGACGCGAGAGTTCTGACGACATCCGGACAAGAAAAAGGCCCGGAATCCGGTGAAATTCACCGTGATTCCGGGCCTATCTGTTGCGGGGGCAGGATTTGAACCTACGACCTCTGGGTTATGAGCCCAGCGAGCTACCGAACTGCTCCACCCCGCGGCACAAGAATTGACTCTAGCACGGATATCGGGGCGGCGCCAATCGTGGGCGGCTCAGCATCCGAATTCGGGGGCGAAACCTGCCTCAGTTTTCGCGACCACTGCCCGGTCGGGTCTGGCCCACCATGGGCTTCACGGCCGTGAGCGAGTGCGCGAGCGGCAGCCACCTCGTGTCGTCGGGCCAGCCGTACATGCCGTCGCCCTGCGACTGCAGACCCGGGTAGGCCTGCCACGGGATCTGGTAGTGCTCCTCATAGTGATCAAGACGCAGCGTCGCGCCCGTGATGGCCTTCCAGAGGGCCGATACCGGGTGCGACCACTCCCAGGTGCGCCCGTGCTCGATGCGCGCCTCCTGGTCGGCGTAGTCGGACGGGTCGTCGATCACGAACGGCTCGGTCGCCCCATAGGGGTAGGCGAAACGCGGGAAGCCGTTCTCGAGGCCGTCGAAGACGCCCGCCACGGGATGCCCGTCGGCGAAGTAGAAGAGCGCGCCAGGTTTCAGGAACCACTCGATGATGCTCGCCCACTCGGTCAGGTTGGGCAGCCACGTGATGGTGCCCCAGCTCGTGAACACCAGGTCGAACGAGTCCGGCTCGGGCAGTGCGTGCCGCAGGTCGTAGACGTCGGTGACGATGAAGCGCGCTCGGTCGGCGAGGCCGAGTTCAGCGGCCAGCTTGCGCGCCTCCTTGATGGCGGGGCGCGAGAAGTCGATGCCCACCACGTCGGCCCCGGCCTGCGCGAGCCGCAGCGTGTCGGCGCCGAAGTGGCACTGCAGGTGGAGGACGCGCAGACCCGTGAGGTCGAAGGTGCCGTCCTCTCCCCCGGGAAAGAGCCGCGCGAGTTCGGATTCCTCGATGGGCGTCAACCGGCCGCGGCCCGCGCGCAGGGCCGTCAGATCGTAGAAGTCGCTGGCGACGTGGACGGGAACGCGGTCATCCCAGTTGGCACGGTTGTCGTCGAGCCAGGAGGATGCACCATCCTGTTCGTCGTGCTCGTGCTCGTCCGTGGTGTGCGACATGTGGCGGTTCCCTTCTTCGACGGCGCGAAGCCTTGGTGCGAGCCGGTGCTGGCCGGCCGTTCGGTGCATAGTGCATGGTGCGTGATAAGCGATGCGTTAACGCAAACGCACCGCCCCCAATGTACAAGCGGGGCGGTGCGGATGCGCGGGGTGTGTCAGCGAGTGCGACTCGTGGTACTACTTGCCGCCGGTCAGCTCCAGCGCACGGGCCACGGCCTCGGCGAGCTTGGCGTCTGCGGCGCCATAGGCGGCGAAGTCACCCTTCTCGAGCGCGGCCTGCTTGTCGGCGATGGCCTGCTTGGCCTCGTTGAGCGCCTGCTGCAGCTGTGCGTCGGTCGCGGGATCACCCGTCGTGACGCCTGTGCCACCGTCGGTGCCGGCGTCGGTCCCGGTATCGGTGCCCGTATCCGTTCCGCCGTCGGTGCCCGTGTCGGGGTCGACGCTGGGCGTCTCGGGCGCGACGGTCGAATCCGTGCCCGTGTCACCGGCCTCGGCACCCGAGTCGCCGCCGAAGAGGACGTCGAGCGCCTCGTCGAGCGTGTTCTCGAACGCGATCTGGTCACCGAAGGCGACGAGCACCTTCTGCAGCAGCGGGTAGGCCGTCTCAGCCGTCGACTGCACGTAGACCGGCTGCACGTAGAGCAGACCGCCACCGACCGGCACCGTGAGCAGGTTGCCGTTGATGACCTTGGTCTGACCCTGCTTCAACAGGTTGATGGCCGAGGAGACGCTCGGGTCGGAGTTGAAGTTGTTCTGCACCTGGCCGGGGCCGGGCACGGTATCTTCCTTCGGCAGCGTCAGCAGCCTCAGCTTGCCGTAGTCGTCGCCCTTCACGCCCTTCTCGGCACCCGCATCGGCGTCGGCCGCGAGGTAACCCGTGAGGATTGATCGCGACGAGTCGCTCGTGCCTCGAGGGATGAACGAGGAGTACAGCGAGAACGCCGGAGCGTCCTGCCCGGGCATCTGCATCGTCAGGTAGTACGGCGGCTGCAGCGTCGTGTCGTTCGCCGTGGCCTGCGGGTCGGCCGGTGTGGCCCACGCGTCGGACCGCGAGTAGAACGGGCCGGCGTCGGTCACGTGGTACTGGCCGAGGATCTGGCGCTGCACCTTGAACAGGTCGGCCGGGTAACGCACGTGGCTCATCAGGTCTCCGGACATCTCGGAGATCGGCTTGACCGTGGACGGGTAGATCTTCTGCCAGGTGGCGAGCACCGGGTCTTTGTCGTCCCACGCGTAGAGCGTGACCTTGCCGCTGTAGGCGTCGACCGTGGCCTTGACCGAGTTGCGGATGTAGTTGATGTTGTCGAGCGCGTACTGCTGCGTCTGCGTCGCCGAATCGGCGATGGCGTTCGACAGCGACTGCGTCTTGGCGTACGGGAAGTTCGCCGAGGTGGTGTAGCCGTCGACGATCCAGACGACCTTGCCGTCGACGACCGACGGGTAGGGGTCGGAGTCGAGCGTCAGGTAGGGAGCCGCCTTCTGCACGCGATCCTTCGGGTTGCGGTCGTAGAGGATCTGCGACTCGTTGTTCACGGCATCCGACAGGAAGATCTGCTCGGACTGGAACTTGAGCGCGTAGATGAGCTTCTTGAACGCGTTGTCGAGCTTGGGGCCGCCGTCGCCGTCGAACGTGTTGTACGTCTCCTGCGAGTCGTCGGTGGCCGACGGGTAGTCGAGCTCGACGGGGTCGGTGGACGACGGCGAGCCGACGATCGAGTACTCGGGCGATTTCTCGCCGAAGTAGATGCGCGGCTGGAAGTCTCCCAGCTCACCCGAGGTGGGCACGCCAGACTCGAGGAACACGGGGAAACCGTCGGACGAGCGCTGGTTGCCGTAGGCGGCGACCAGGCCGTAACCGTGCGTGTAGACGACCGTGTTGTTGTACCAGCTCTGGGCGTCTTCGAGGCCGGACTGGCTGAGCTCGCGCACGGCCACGACGGCATCCTGGGTCTTGCCGTCGATCGTGTAGCGGTCGACGTCGAGCGCCTTGTTGAACTGGTAGTAGTTCTTGAACTGCTCGAGCTGCGAGACCGTGGGGCTGACGACCGCGGGGTCGATGATGCGGATGTTCGCGGTGGTCTCGGCGTCGGCGCGCAGGGCGCCGGGCTCGGCATCGGTCGTGGCGTTGTAGGGGATCTCTTCGACCGTGTCGACGCCGTAAGCCTCACGCGTGAGGTCGATGTTGCGTTGGATGTAGGGCGTCTCGAGCACACGCGCGTTCGGGTCGACCTGGAAGCGCTGCACGACCCACGGGTAGGCCGTGCCGATGAGCAGGCCCGAGATGAGCAGTAGCACGAGGCCGACGACCGGGAAGCGCCAGCGGCCGATGAAGGCCGTGACGAAGAAGAGCAGGGCGACGAGGATGGCGATACCGGCCAGGATGATGCGGCCCGGGATCGTGGCATTCACGTCGGTGTAGCTGGCACCCGTGATCAGGTCGCCGGTCTGCGTGAGCGTGACGTACTGGTCGAGCCAGATGCTGACGGCCTGCAGGAGCAGGTAGACACCCGCGAGGATGGCGATCTGGATGCGGGCGCTCTTCGAGATGCGCAGCTCGCGGCCGGCCACACGGATGGAACCGTAGAGGTAGCTCACCGCGACGGTGGCGAGCACGGCAAGAAGGATGACGGCCGAGGCGAACGCGACGACGCCGCGGTAGAACGGCAGCTCGAAGAGGTAGAACGAGGTGTCGAGACCGAACTGCGGGTCGGTGGTGCCCGACGGCGTGCGGTTGAACCACATGAGCACGACCTGCCAGCGCGTGGCGGTGGCGAAGCCCGCGAAGAGACCCAGGATGACCGGGATTCCCCACGTGGCGAGGCGACGCAGCGGCTCGACGAGCTCCTGGTAGCGGTCGAGCTGGCTCGAGAGCTTGGCGTACACCGGGCGCAGGCGGTAGGCCAGCTGGATCGAGATCCAGACGGGCACGGCCATGGCGATGAAACCCACCAGGAACATGCCCAGGGTGGCGAGCCATCCGGTGGTCAGGACGGTTGCGTAACCGAGCTGGTCGTACCAGAGGAAGTCGGTGTATAAACCGGAGAAGATGAAGAAGGCCACCACGAGCGCGCCGACCACCGCGAGGGTGATGGCAAGGGGTGCTCGGGAACGCTTCGGTTGGGTCGGCTGTGCTGCTGTCGTGGATGTCACGGTGTCGGCCTCTTTGCTGTCGGGGTCACCGAATCAGTCTACGTTCCGATCCTGAGAAGAGAGCCGCGCTCAGGGCGAACAGCCGCGGCTATTCGGTGGGCGCCGCAGCGGCCGTTTCGCACGTCGGAAGGGCGTCGAGGTCGCCCTTCTCGCGCACCGCATCGAGCACGGCCATCGAGTCGTTCAAGGTGGAGACGCTGAAGACTCGGATGCCGTCGGGAACGTGACCGACGACCTCGTCGCAGTTGGCCGAGGGCGCCAGGAAGATGGTCGCCCCGTCGTCGCGCGCCGCGAACAGCTTCTGGCGGATGCCACCGATCGCGCCGACCTCACCCGATTCGGTGATGGTGCCCGTGCCCGCGACATCCGCACCGCCGTTGAGCTCGCCCGGGGTGAGCTTGTCGATGATGCCGAGTGCGAACATCATGCCGGCGCTCGGGCCGCCCACGTTGTCGAGCTGGATGGTGACGTCGATCGGGAAGTCGTAGACCATGCGCGTGCCGATGCCGATGACCGTCTGCGTCTCGCCCGCGGCATCCTTCTGCTCGATGGGCGTCACCTCGATGGTCATGGGCACTCCCCCGCGCACGATGTCGATGGATGCCGGCTTATCGGCACCGTTGGCCGAGATGGCCGTGCGCACCGACTCGAGGTCGTCGACCGTCTCGCCGTTGACGGAGACGAGGTCGTCGTCGACCTTCAGCACGTTCTCGGCGGGCGAGCCCTTGGCGACCGAACCGACCGCCAGGTGCTGCGGATAGGTGTAGCCGAGCTCGGAGAGAGCGGCGGCGACGGCATCCTGCTGCGAGTCGACCATGAGCGTGGCGTTCTGCTCAGAGCGCTGTTCGGTGGTGACGCCGGGCGGGTAGACGGCCTCGAGCGGCACGACGGCGCGGCTCGGATCGAACCACGACATGGCCACCTCGAACCAGCTCGGGCGCTGATCGGGAGTGCCGTTGACCTGCACCGTGAGCATGTCGAGGCTGCCGGCAGTGTCGTACGTCTCGGCGCCCTGGATGTCGATCATGGGCACGTCTTTGTCGTCGTGCTGAACGGTGCCCAGCGTGTTGAAGACGGGGCCCGGCTGCTCGATGACCCACGGGCTCGGCCACAGGGCCAGGACGCCCAGCAGGACGAAGGCGATGGCGAGCGACAGCCACCCCGCGCTGCGGCGCCTCGACTGCGCGCTCCTCGCCGGAGAGACGGGGGAAGAGGGCTGGTCGTCGAAGAGCGTCACAGCGAGCCATCCTAGATGACCCCTCGATGGCCACCCCGGGAAACAGCCGTACGGCCGCATGTCGGCGCCCCGGTTTCAGACGCCGGACCTGTTCGCGGCGGGCGGACAGTGAGACCGCCCATCCCACGGCCTGCACCGGGCGGCACGGGTTAACGTTGAGATCAGAGCAAACGTTGCCCTGCGGAAAGGTGGCCATCGTGTCAGACGACGAGTCCAAGAAGCCCGAAGACGAATTTCAGGAGATGCTTCGCGAACTCCTGTCCGGCAACGGGGCCATCGACCCCAGCCAGCTCGCGGGAGCCGCCGGACTGCCCAACGACCCGGCCGCACTGCAGGCCTTGATCGGCCAACTGCAGAACGCCATGCAAGCCGCACCCGGTGGCGGGATCAACTGGCAGACGGCCACCGATCAGGCCATCGCCATCGCCTCGGAGGGTAGCGTCGCGACGACCCCCGCCGAGCGCAACGCCCTCGAGCAGGCCTTCCACGTGGCCGCACTCTGGCTCGACGAAGCGACGGTCGTCACGGCCCTCGCGCAGGAGCCCATTCTCATGACGCGCGCGCAGTGGGCTAAGGACACCATGCCCGTGTGGGCGCAGATGGCCGAACCCGTGGCGACGAGCATCTCCGACGCCCTCACCCGGGTCATGACCGACCAGGCCCCCGAAGAGATGCGCTCGATGATGGCGGGCGCGAGCCAGATGATGCGCAATATCGGCGGCGCGCTCTTCGCCATGCAGCTCGGCCAGGTCGTGGGGCAGCTGTCCCGCGAGGTGGTTTCCGGCGGCGACATCGGCATCCCACTGCTCGACGAGAACCGTGCGGCGCTCGTGCCGCAGAACGTCGCATCCTTCGGCGAGGGGCTCGACCTCGGCGACGACCAGGTGCAGCTCTATCTCGCGGTGCGCGAGCTGGCGCACGCTCGACTGTTCCGCCACGCCCGGTGGCTGCGACTCGACCTCATCTCGTCGATCACCGAGTTCGCGCGCGGCATCACGATCGATACCGAGCGGCTCGAAGACCTGGCGGAAGGGTTCGATCCGTCGAACCCGGAGGAACTGCGCCAGGCGATGGTCGACGGTTCGCTCATCCCGCCGAAGAGCGAGGCCCAGCTGGCCACTCTGGCGCGCCTCGAAACGACACTCGCGCTCATCGAAGGCTGGGTGGATGTCGTGACCGCTCAGGCAACGACGCGACTGCCCAAGGCCGACTCCGTGGCCGAGATGGTCCGGCGTCGCCGGGCGACCGGCGGGCCCGCCGAATCGGCTTTCGCCACGTTGGTGGGTCTCGAGTTGCGGCCGCGACGGTTGCGCGAGGCCGCGGCGTTCTGGCAGAAGGTCAGCGACGCCGTGGGCACCGAGGCGCGCGATGCCCTGTGGGCGCACCCCGATCTCGTGCCCTCGGGCTCGGATATCGACGACCCGACGGCCCTCATCGCCCGGCTCGAGGCCGAAGCGCGCGGCGAAACGCCCGAACCCGATGAGTTCGACACGGCGCTCGAGCAGTTGTTGCAGCAGGAGGACTCCCGGGAGGACGATTCTGCCGGTTCCGAGGGTGATTCGGGTTCAACCGACGAGCGTCGGGACGATCCTCCCCACGTGTGATCGAGGCCCGCGGGACGAGTTACTGCCGGTGAAAACAAAACCTGTGGATAACCGTCTCGCGGCCTGATTTCCGCGCCAGACTGGGCGCATGATCCTTCGTATCGACCCCAGCCACGTGATGGTGTGGACCTCTCCGACCACCGTGCAATTCGGCATCGACCGCAGCGTGCTCACGCTCACGGTCGATCCCGTGCGCGAGCGACTTCTCTCTGCGCTGCAGGCCGGCTGCACGTTTCGTGCGCTGTGCCGCGTCGGGCGCATCGAGCCCGTGCCGGCGCGCGTGGGGCTCAGCGAGGCGGATGTCGAGGGGTTCGTTCGTGCGCTTCGTCCCGTGCTGCTGCGGCCGCCGGGGTCGGGGTCGTCGTCGCCAGTGGCTGCCGCCGCAGTGGTGCCAGGTGCGCCGGCGCCGGTGCACGTGTTGCAGTGCACGACGTCGGGTTCACCGATCGACGAGGCTGCGCCGGCGCGCGCGATCGCCGAACTATTGCGGGTGGCCGGTCGGCCGGTCATGGCGGGGCGCGGCGTTCCCCCAGCGGCGCTGCACAAACCGGCCTTCGCCGTTCTCCTCGCCTCCTGGAGCGTGCCGCCGGCTGCGTTCCAGCGTTACACCAGCGACGGGGTCCCGCACCTGCCCGTCGTGTTCGGCGACGAATCGGTTCGAGTCGGTCCGCTCGTCCGGCCGGGGGTGGGAGCGTGCGTGCGGTGTCTGCATCTGGCTCACCGCGACCGAGAACCCGCCTGGCCGGTCATCGCCGCCCAGCTGGCCGGCACGCGCGCCCCGCAGGAGGGCGGAGCGCTCGCCTTCGACGCTGCGGGCCGGGCCGCTCGCGTGGCGCGCACCTGGCTCGACGAGCGACGTGATGTGCTGCGCGGCGGTTCGGTCAGCCTGCAGGTGCGGGCGCGGAGCGAGAAGTGGACCTGGCACCGGCCGCACGCGGAATGCGGGTGCCGATCTCCGTGAGAAAGCGCGAACGCTCGCGCGGCTGGGTCGAACGGATTCCGCGCTCAGACCACGAGAGGAAGAGCGTGCGGCGTGCGCGGGTGATGCCCACGTAGAGCAGACGACGCTCCTCGTCGATGGCCTCGAAGCCGCTGGCATAGCTGATGGGCACGAGGCCCTCGGACAGCCCGATAAGGAACACGGTGTCCCATTCGAGGCCCTTCGCCGAGTGCAGGGTGGCCAGAGTGACGGCCGAGACATTCGGCTCGTGCTGACCCGCCTGTCTCTCGAGCAACTCGTCCGAGAACTGGCGCAGCGTCGTGCCGGGGGCCGCCTGGTCGACGAGACCCATGATGGCGTTGAGCGACTCCCAGCGGTCGCGCACCGCCCCCGCCACCTCGGGCGCGTGGTGTGACCATCCGAGAGAACTGAGCACATCGCTGACCGACTTGAAGAGGGGCTCACCCGTGATCGAGACCGAGGCGCCGCGCAACGCCATGAGCGCCTGACGCACCTCGGGCAGATCGAAGAAACGCTTCGATCCGCGCATCTTGGTCGACACCCCGGCATCGGCGAGCGCCGTCTCGATGGCGGCCGCCTGCACGTTGACGCGATACAGGATGGCGATGTCCTCGGGTTTCGTGCCGCCCTCGATCGCCTCGAGCACCTGGGCGGCGACCGTGCGCGCCTCGGCGTAGTCGCTCGTGAACCCGGTGACCGTCGGCTCGATCGCCCCCGCTCCGTCATGCACCGCGTGCAACGTGAGAGCACCCGGCCGGCCGCGCATGAGCCGGTTGGCGGTGTCGACCACCTGGGGCGTCGAGCGGTAGTTCTGCTCGAGGCGCACCACCGTGGCATCCGGATGTTTGTGCCCGAAGTTCAGCAGATAGTCGCTCGAGGCACCCGCGAACGAGTAGATCGTCTGGCTTGCGTCGCCGACCACGCAGAGGTCGCGGCGGTCGCCCAACCACAGGTCGAGCAGCTGCTGTTGCAGCGGCGAGACGTCCTGATACTCGTCGACCACGAAGAAGCGGTACTGCTCGCGCACCTGCATGGCGACGGACGGCTCGGACTCGATCATGCCGGCGCAGGCCAGGAGGACGTCTTCGAAGTCGAGCTGTCGGCGCTCGTCCTTCAGAGCCTCATAACCGGCCTGCAGGTCGAGCACCTTCTCGCGGTCGAGGCGGTCGGGAATCGGGCGGTGTTTGGCACCGTACTGGTCGATGCTGAGACCCGAGACCTTGCGCCACTCGATCTCGGCCGCGACATCCCTGAGCGTCGCCGTGTCGAGTTTCAGCGCCAGCTTCTCGGCGGCATGGCCGAGGAGGCGCGCCTTGTTGTCGAGCAGAGCGGGAACCTGCCCGCCCACGACCTGCGGCCAGAAGAAGTTCAGCTGACTGAGCGCGGCGGCGTGGAAGGTGCGCGCGGCGACCTGGCCGGCACCCAGCTGCCGCAGACGCGTGCGCAGTTCGGCGGCCGCCCGATTCGTGAAGGTGAGCGCCATGACACGGTTGCCCGCATAGGTGCCCGTGGCCACGCCATACGCGATGCGGTGCGTGATGGCGCGGGTCTTGCCCGTGCCCGCGCCGGCGAGCACACACACCGGGCCGCGCAGGGCCTCGGCGGCGACACGCTGATCGTCGTCGAGCCCGGCTAGCAGAGCCTGCGGTTCGGTCGGATCGATCGCGGTCATCGGGCGGCGGGGTACGGGTCTTCGGTTCGGTCGTCGAGCGTCGGGCCACCGTCGGCCGCGAGCCAGGCCTCGATGAGGGCCCGCGCGATCGATGTGCGGCCCGGCAGGAGGAGGCCGGAGTTCTGGTCGCGCAGTTGGTCGCGCGTGAACCAGCGCAGATCGAGGATCTCTTCGCCGTCCGGACGCAGGGCCGCTGGGTCTGTTCCCGCGGCGACGCGCGCCTCGAAACCGACCATCAGCGAACGCGGGAAGGGCCACGGCTGCGAACCGAGGTAACGCGGATCGGACACCGTGATGCCCGACTCCTCCTCCACCTCGCGGATCACGGCCTGCTCGAACGATTCGCCCGCCTCGACGAAGCCCGCGAGCAGCGAATAGCGGTTGTTCTCCCACAGGGCGTTCGAGCCGAGGAGCAAGCGGTCGTCGTCATCGAGTACGAGCACGATGACGGCCGGGTCGGTGCGCGGGAAGAGTTCGTGGCCATTGTCGCAGCGTCGCGCCCACCCCGAGTGATCGTTGCGGGTGTCGGCACCGCACTTGGGGCAGAAGGTATAGCCCGCGTGCCAGTTGACGAGCGCCATCGACTCGGTGAGCAGATCGGCGTCTCGCGCCGACAGCGCGTCACCCGAGGCCCGAAGGTCGAGCCATTCGGCGCCCTCCCGCTCGGGGGCGTCGTCGGGTTCGACGGCCAGGAGCACCGTCGTTCCGGCGGGTGCGTCGGGGGCATCGTGAAGCGTGTGGCCGAGGTATCCCAAGAGCTGATCGGCGGGGATGTCCGTGCCCGAGACCAGGAGCAACGATGCTCCGCTCGCCAGTGCGCGTCGCGAACGGATGATGACGACCCGCGTTGCCGGCTCTGCGGCCATGTCGACCAGGGCGTTCTCCGGCAGGCGCGCCGCGTAGTTGCGGTTGATGCCGGTTCGAGAGAGCGGGAGATCGGTGAGGGACCGAAGAAGAGAACTCATGCACAACCAATCATCCGGGCGTGGCGGGAGGGCCGCCGACCGTTGCTCGACCTAACCTAGATCCATGGCCAGATCCCCTCTCACTCTAGCCGCGTTGGCAACAGCGGCGGTGCCGGACCTCGTGGTGACGGGCAGCGGTCCGCTCGGGCACGGCGCCGACGGCAACTACGACTCCGCTCTGTTGCGCACGGGCGACGACCGCGACGTCGTGGTGCGGGTTGCCGCCCACCAGCAGGCGCAGACGGAACAGTCCATCGAACTTCTCGCTTTGCAGGCGATGACGGCGGGCATCCGCAGCCGTCTGCCCTTCCAGGTTCCGCAGGTGCTCGGCCAGACGCAGGCATCCGGTGCTCGCGCGGTCGTCTACGACTTCCTCCCGGGTTACAGCGTCGCGGTCGACAAGATCCCCGCGGGTGACGGTGTCGCCACGTCGATGGGTGCTGCACTGGCGGCCATCCATTCGTTGCCCGGCGGTTTCGTGGCCGAGGTCGGTTTGCCGCATCTCTCGGCGGCCGAGGCTCGTGACGAGGCCCGCAACGTGATCGAACGCGCGGCGTCGACGCGACTTCTGCCCGCCGCCGTGCGCACGCGCTGGTCGCAGGCCATCGACGACGACGACCTGTGGCAGTTCCAGCCGACCGTGGTCAACGGCAGCATCGACGCAGGTTCGTTCTTGTTCACCGACTACGAGGTCGGCCCGGTCGTGTCCGGTGTCGTCGGTTGGGGTTCGCTGATGGTGGGCGACCCGGCGCGCGACTTGCACTGGTTGTCGGCGGCGGGCGAGGCGGGCGAGAGCGTTCTGGCCGCTTATCGCGCCAGCACCACGCGGCATGCCGACGGTCATCTGCGCCAGCGCTCGTTGTTGCACGCCGAACTCGAGCTCGCTCGCTGGTTGCTGCACGGCGTCGACACGCACGATCAGGATGTCGTGGAAGAGGCGGTTGCGCTGCTCGACGGCCTGGTCGAACACGTTCTGAACGACTCGATGAACCCGTTGTCGCACGACACGGGTGAGGTGTTGTCGCAGGAGGATGTCGAGGAGCTGCTGTCGCGCACTCCCCCGGCCTCGTCGCAGGCGCACCAGGGTTTCTCGTTGGAGACTGATAGCTACGAGAACTTCGATCTGGATGCGCTCGAATACGGCGATGGGCGCAGCTCGAACCGCCGCTCGGCCGGCGACTCGACCGAGGATGATTCGGACGCCGCGGGTTCTACCGGCGGCACGGACGCGCACGCCTCGGATGGTGACGAAGAGCCGGCAGACCCGTTCGCCGACGCCGACGATGAGTCCGCCGATTCCTCTCGTGCCGAGCGCGACGCTCGCACTCTTCTCGCTTCCCGTGACCACACCGAGACGGGCCCCGTCGAGACCGTTCGCGACGCCGAACACGATGCGGGCTCCGACCGCCGCTGACAGCGCATCGCATCGCTGCAGTACCGAACGCCGCTTGACGGTGGTCGGTGGTCGGTGGTCGGTGGTCGGGAGTTGACTGTCACGCCAGCATGCCGTGGCCACGCCGGTGGGGGCTTACCGCGGCTGTGCGTGCCCGGTATCACCCGGGCACTCAGCGGCTAGCGGGCACGCGTCGGCGTTACGCCCGTGACACGGCTTCGGTCCAGCGCCTCACGAGTTCCTCCTCGGAGTACAGCGTGCGCGGCCTGATGACGATGTCCTCGGCGACGTAGTAGAACACGGCGTCGATGTCCTCGGCCGGGATTCCTTTCCAACGCGCGTAGGCCACGCGGTACAGAGCGAGCTGATACTGCCGCTCCTCGAGTTCATCGTCGCCCCGGGGGCTGCGGCCGGTTTTCCAGTCGACGATCTGGTAGCGGCCATCCGTTTCGTACACGGCATCCAGTTTGCAGATGAGCACCTGCCCGGCGAGGGTGACATCGATCTCGATTTCAACGTCCACCGGTTTCCTCTCGGCCCATTCGGATGCCTCGAAGGTCGCCTGCAGGGCGCGCAATGCGTCGAGCTCGGCCCCTTCGACGGGATACTGGGTGGCGGTCAGATCGTCGCCGTCGAGTTCGAGCACCGTGGCGTCGAGCACGTCGCCGGTTCCGGTCATGCCGGAACGTTGCTCGACCCAGGAGTGGAAGAGGGTTCCGAGGCGCGTCTGACGGTAGGGCTTCTCGGGCAGAGGTCGCCTGAGGCGCGTCGCTACCTCGGCGGGGTCGCTGACGAAGTCCTTGAACCGTGAGGCGGGCACGCGCGCGGGCAGGGAGACGCGCTGGTCGCCGGTTCGCCGGTCCTCGCGCTCGGCAAGGAGGAGGGCGATATCGGCGTCCCAGCGGGTGGAACGCTCGGGGTCGGCCTCACGCACGGCGCCCGCCGCCGCGATCACCCGTTCACGGCGGGGCCCCAGGGGGTCGAGCGGCCAGTCGACGCGGTGTTGGATGCCGGCGAGCGGGTTCTCCTCGAATTCGCTGTGCGCAGGCAGCCGGTCGCCCGCCGCGCCGCGCAGCCGTTCGAGCGCTTCTTCCGTTTCGCTCAGGTAGGTGCTGGCTTCGCGGGGTTTGCTCTGGGTCGCCCAGAATGAACCGCCGAGGTGCAGGGCATCCCGCGCCCTCGTGATAGCGACGTAAGCGAGACGACGCTGTTCCTCCGAGTTGCGTTGCTCGAGCTCTTCGCCGAACCGCGTGTACGCCTCGTCGAATTCGAGGTGCGTCTCGGCGCTGCGCCACTGCAGCTCGGGCAGCACGTCGCGGTCGCCACGGAAGTCGAAGGGCAGCTCGCCGAAGGCGGTCCACCCACGTTTGCTGCGCAGCTTTCCCGGCATCTCGTCGGCGACAAGGCGCGGAACGGCAACGCTGTCCCATTCGAGGCCCTTCGACCCGTGGATGGTGAGGATCTGAACCGTTCCGGGCTCGGGTTCGTCGCTGCGGGGCGCGAGCTTTTCCCGCTTCTCGGCTTCGTCGAGCCAGGCGAGGAAGGGCCCGAGTGTTCCGGACTCGTCGACGGCGAGGTAGGACTCCACTTGCTCGACGAATGCGTCGAGGCTGGCCTGTCCGAGTGTTGCGGTCTCGTTGGCCGCGATCTCGATGTCGAGCAGGAGCTCTTGAACGACGAGCGAGACGAGGTCGAGCAGGTCGAGGCCGCCGCGCCGACGGATCCCGGCGAGTTGTGTCGCAGCGGCCCGCATGCGGCGTCGACCTTCGGCGGTGATACCGGCGAGGGCGCGGTGGGTGTCGGGCGCTTCGATGAGGAAGTCGATGGCTTCGACGAGCGAACGCGCGTCATCCGGGTTGGTCGATTGGCGCAGCGCCTCTCGCGTGCTGTCGTCGAGCAGGGCGTATCCCGTGTCGCGGTCGCTCAACCACGCGGCGAGGCGGTTGAGCGCGGCGATGTCGCGCGGGCCGATCTGCCAGCGCGCGCCCGTGAGCAGCCTGATCAGTTCGGAACCGGCGGTCGGGTCGTGCAGCACGCGCAGCGCCGCGACGAGGTCGACGATGACGGGCTGCTCGAGCAACCCGGCGAGCCCCAGCACGTGATAGGGAACGTCGGCGGCATCGAGGGCGTCGGTGAACGGCGCGATGTTCTTGACCGATCGGCACAGCAGGGCTGCCGTGCGCTGTTTTCCCGACGCCGTCGGCCGGCGCAGTTCGCGGTGGAACCATTCGGCCACCTCGCGCGCCTCGTCGTCGATCGTTTCGGTGAACGACACGTCGACGCGCCCGTCCGCCGCGGCCGGGCTCGCCCGCAGTTCGGAGACGGGCACGGTCGGCAGCACGGGCAGACGGCCGGCGACGGCGTTGGCGGCCGCCAGGATCTCGTGCGCATTACGCCAGCTCGTCGACAGAGAGTAGGTGGCCGAGGGACTGGCGGGGGCGAAGTCGGCCAGATAGCGGGCGAGGTTCGAGGCGCTCGCGCCGCGCCATCCGTAGATCGACTGGTTGGGGTCACCAACCGCCATGACGGGATGGTCGGCGAAAAGCCCCGAGAGCAGATCGGTTTGCACGACCGATGTGTCCTGATATTCATCGAGGATGACGACGCGGAAACGTGAGCGGTAGTCCTCGCGCGCCCGCGGCACGCGCCGGCAGATCTCGAGGGCCAGCGCAACCTGGTCGCTGAACTCCACGAATCCGCGGCGGCGCTTCTCCCGCGCGAAGTCGTCGGCGAGCGCGAGCAACACAGGCAGCGCGCTGAGGTCGCGCACGGTGTCGACGACCATCTTCGAGGGTGTGCGTTTGCGTGACCCCCACGGCATCGCTTCGAGCTGAACGACGCGCTCGACCATGCGCAGGATGTCGTCGCCGCGGTCGGCGGCATCATTGTCGCTGAGCGAACGGCTGAGCCAGACGACCGCCGAGGTGATCTGGTCGATACTCTTGTCGAGGGTCACGAGTCGGTCGTCGTCGCTGCGGATGACGATGTCGCGCGCGAGTCGCCAGGCAGAGGCATCCGTGATGACGGTCGATTCGGGTTCACGCCCGATGGAGCGCCCGTATTCGCGGAAGATGCCGCTGGCGAAGGCGTTGTAGGTGGACACCGTCGGCGCCTCGAGGATGTCTCGACTGCCAGCCTCGATGACGCGCCCGAGCTGTTCGATGCGCTTGAGGATGCGTTCCTGCAACTCGCCCGCGGCTTTGCGCGTGAAGGTGAGCCCGAGGATCTGTGGCACCTCGACCAACCGGTTGGCGAGCAACCAGACGATGCGGTTGGCCATGGTCTCGGTCTTGCCGCTGCCCGCTCCGGCCACGACCATGGCGGGTTGGAGCGGCGCCTCGATCACGAGGATCTGTTCGTCGGTGGGCCGCGGCAGCTCGAGCATCTCGGCGATCTCGACGGCCGAGTAGCCGCGGGGGCTGGTCTCCGCGGCCTCGCCGGCGCGTTCGTCGATCAGGGTGCTCATGCCGACACCGCCCCGACCAGGTGGATGCGGTAGACGAATCCGGCTTTCGGGTCGCGTTCGTCGAGGTCGCTGACTCCCGGGAAAACCGCGGCGGCCATGCCGTGTCCGGAGCCGAGCACACGCGTCTCGAAGCCGGCCAGCTCCTCGTCGGTCAGCGGCTTCTGCGTGAGCAACCGATAGGACTTGCCGCGCACACCCTTCGACACGTAGAGCAGGGCTCCCCCGGCCGACACCTCGGTGCCTTCGACACCGGGGATGGCGCCGCGGCGCCCGGCGAGTTGGTATCCCCCGAGCTGCGCGTTCTGATCGACGCTCGGCTGGCTGGGGGCGTTGCGCCCGGTCTTCAGGTCGACGATGACGATCTCTCCTTCGGCTGTGCGTTCGACGCGGTCGATCTTGCCGCTCAGCGTGACCTGATCGATGGTCACCTCGAACGCTCCCTCGGCGTTGACGAGGGTCGCTCCGCTGCGCAGGAAATCGGTGAGGTATTCGGAGAGCCCGTGCACGAGCGTGTCCACGGCCCGCCGTTGGCGCTCGGCGATCCACGGCGCCTCGAAGGTCAGCTCAGACCATCTGTCGTCCACGTGCTCCCACAGCTTCTCGGGCGTGACATCGGCGAGCTCGCGGGCATCGGCGGTGTTCTCGAGCGCGCCGTGCACGATCGTGCCGACGTTCGCGGCGATCCCCGACGGCATCGCGGCCATCTTGTCGATGAACCAGGCCAGCGGCGTCTTCTCGAAGGTTTCCATCTGCGAGGGCGACACGCGCACGCGGGCCTCCTCGTCGGTGAGGTCGATCAGCGGGTCGGTCGTCGTCGGCTCGCTCAGCCCGTACCACTCGTCCGGCGCCGCCCCGGGCACTCCCGCCGCAGCGAGGCGCGCGAGCGCGGCTGCCGCGTCGGCAGCGCCAGTAGCTGTGTCGGCAACGCCGGCAACTCCATCCGCGTTCGCTTCCACGTCAGCGAGATCACCGCGTGCGTCAGTCTCGCGGGTGGGCGCGGCGACCTCGCGCCGCAGGTGCCCCACCAAACCGCGCAGCGTCAGCGGATGCTCGGGGGCACCCGTTTCGGCGGGCGGCACGCTCGGGAACCGCAAGAAAGGTGACGGGTGTTCATCTTCGCTGTCGACGGCGGCCAATACGACGAGGCTGCGAGCGCGCGACACCGCCAGCTCGAACAGCCGCAACTCGTCGGACAGCACGGATGCCCGTGCGTCGAGTTCTTCGACCGGCAACCCGGCGACGCGCTGGGTGAATTCCTGCGGGTACAGCAGCGTTCCGCGCACGCGGGGGTTCGGCCACACACCGTCTTGCATGCCGGCCACGACCACCACGTCGACCTCGGCCCCGACGACGGTGTTGGGCGTGCCGAGCCAGACGGCCTCGCCCGCCGACGTGGGGGTCAGGCTGTCTTCGCGAATCGTGGCGCTGCGGGCTTCGACGATGAAGTTGGATGCCGGAGCCCCCGGTGCGCGCTCGACGAACCGTTTCGCCGCCGTAAACAGGGCCATGACGCCGTCGAGTTGGCGATTGGCTTCATCGGCGGCCAGCCCGTGCCCCAGGGCGGCGGAAGCCCACGGTGCCGCGAGTCCGCTGCGGTCCCACAGATGCCACAGCACCTCTTCGATGCTGCCGCCGTCGCCGGCCAGGCGCGTCGCCTCAGCCAGCGTCGTGGCGAATCGGTGCGCGCGGCGGGCGAGCGTCGAATCGACGCTCGCGAACCCCACCCCGGTGAGCAGGGCCTCGTAGAGCAATTGCGTGCCCTGCTTGGCTCCTCCCCCCGCCAATTCTTCGTGCCGCAACGCCAGCCGCAGCCGCCGGAGCGCCATGCGGTCGAGCCCCGAGAGAGGCCCCGTGAGCAGGTCGACGGCCGATGCTTCGGTGAGAGGCTCGGCGCCGACCGCGACGGCCGCAGCCGTGAGAAGGTGACCCGCGGCGTGATGATCTTGCACGGTGCGCGACCCGACCGAACCGCGCGTCGGCACATCGGACAGCGCCAGGGAGCGTTCGAGCGGTGCCAGGAGCGACCCCGAACGCACGACGACGGCCATCTTCGACCACGGAACCCCGTGCAACAGGTGCTGCTCGCGCAACACGCGCCCGATGCGACGGTGCAGCCGAGCGGGTGTGTTCTCGCAGACATACCGGATGCCAGACCCTTCACCGGCCTGAGTATCAGCATCAACATCAACCTCAGCATCAACATCGGCATCGCCATCGGCATCGGCCGAACCGCCGACACGCCCGCCGCGATCATCCGACGGCGAAGCCGCCTCGGCCTTTCGGTGCGCGACGACACCGGACGCGCCGATGCGCTGCGAGATCTCGCTCACTAGCCCGCGCACCTCGTCGCCGTGTCGGTGCACGGTGTCGAGCGTGAGGGTCTGGGCGTCGACGCCCAGACGCGACCCGAACTCGGCGAGCGCCAACGGATCGGACCCACGGAACGTGGCCGCCGCGACATCCGGATCGCCGAAACCCACGACCGTGACGCCGCGCCCGGCCAGGGCACGCAGGAACTCGAGCGTGGCTGCGCCCTGTTCTTGCACGTCGTCGACCAGGAGGAGCTCGAGCGCGCCGAGCGGCACACCATCGACAATCGATCGGGTGGCCTCGGAAATCAGCTCGGCCGAGTCGAGATAGGGGGTGGGAAAGCTGTCGATCACGGCCTCGTAGTCGACCATGAAGTCGGCGGCAGCAACCCACTCGGCCCGGTCGTATCGCTCGCCCGCCGTGCGCAGGTCGCCGGGGCGCAGACCGGCCTCGGTGACGCGCATCATGAGCTCGCGCAGCTCGGTGCGGAAACCGGCGAGCGCGCGCACCTCGCCGTCGATCTGCTCGGGCCAGCGCGGCCCGCCCGTGACACCGGCCTCGCCCGCGAGCAGCTCGCTGATGATGCTGTCTTGTTCGGCGCCCGTGAGCAACCGGGGCGCAGGCTCGTCGCGCAACGTGGCCTGGGACTGCACGATGCTGAACGCCACCGAGGTGACGGTGCGCGCGAGGGGGCCGTTGGTGGGCCGGTCGACCCGCAGGGCGAGCCTGTCGCGCAACCGGTTGGCCGCCAGGCGGCTGGGTGCGAGAACGAGCAGCGCGCTCGGATCGAGGCCCAGCCGGTGCACCCGGTCGACGGCGAACTGCACGAGCGTCGTCGTCTTGCCGCTGCCGGGAGCGCCGATAACGATGGCGGAGTCGCGGAGGCCCAACTCGAGCACGCCCCACTGCGACTCGTCCAGGGCAGGCTCGACGTCTGACGCGCCCGCCCGTTCGCCTGCCACCACGGGCGCAAATCCTCGTATTGCCACGTCTGCAACGCTATCGCCCACCACCGACATCGCTGGGGCGCCGCTCGGCCCCGCGCGTGTTCGCTGTCGGCGAGTGCCGGGGGTGCATCCGGCCGCCGGTGGTGCCGTAATCTGGGCAGGTAGGCAATCGAAAGGCTCATCCTGTGGAAATCCGTATCGGTATCACCAACAGCCCCCGCGAAATCAGCTTCGAGACGACGCAGTCCGCGTCTGACGTGCAGGATGTCATCGCCCAGGCTCTCGAAGCCGGCAAGGCGTTCTTCTCCCTGACCGACAGCAAGGGCAAGGTCTACCTCGTCCCCACCGTCAACCTCGGCTACGTCGAGATCGGTTCGGAAGAGTCCCGCCGCATCGGCTTCGTCGGCTAGTCAGCATGGAACTCCTCTTCGTCGTGCTCGGCGGCCTCATCATCGGCCTCATCGCCCGATACGCCTTGCCCCGGCGCAGCACCCACGGTGAAGCGCTCGTTCCGGCGGTCGCGGCAATCGCTGCCGCCGTGGTTTGGGTGGCCCTCACCTGGGCCGGCTGGCCATGGGATGGCGGATGGATCTGGGCGGTGTCGCTTGTCGCATCCGGCATCGTCGCGGTCGCCGTCGACATCCTGATCGGCCGTCGCCGCGAAGAAAGCGACCGTCGCATGCTCGTCGAACTCGGCGGATAGCAGCGCACTGAGACGCAAGAGATCGGCCCGTCAGCGCTCAGCGCGGCGGGCCGATCGTCGTATCTCGCTCAGCAGTGGATGCCGCCCTCCGACCGCCAGCACCGTGGCGGCACGCACCCGAACCGATCTCGGCGGTCTAACCGGTCACGACCTAAGCGGTCAAGCCCAGAGCATCCATTCGGCGCGTGTGGGTGGCGATGAGTTCAGTGAAGACGGGCTCGACGCGAGCCTCTTCGGTGGCCGAGCCGGGGTTGATGCGCAGGGCGTGGTGCGCCAGCAGGAGCGTGTCGCCCACGAGGCGCCGGCCCCACATAGCGAGGAAATCGGCACGCTTCGGGTCGACGTCGATCGCGTCGGTGAGCAGGGCGACGAGGCCGTTGGCCCCCGAATCGCTGCCCAGCAGACTGGCGATGCGCGGCCCGACATCGGACGGCAGCCCGTCGGTCAGCCCGATATAGAGGTCGTCGAGAAAACCCTGCGTGATGTACACCGACAGCAGCGCTTCATTCTTGGTCGCCCCGGCGGTGGACACGAGGAACTCGTCGACGGCGGGCGCGAACGGCGCCATGGCCTCGTCGGGCTTCTTCTCGCGACGCACGATCTCCGACACGATGCCCTCGTGTTTGGCCAGCGCGAAACCGGCGGCCTGGGCGATGATCTGTTTGGCGCCCAGATCGGATGTCGTCACGCTCAGCTCGCTCAGCACCTGGAAGAACCCGAGCTGCACGTAGGCGGCCTGGCCGAGGTAGCTGTCCACGTCGGGCGTGAGGTCGGAGAAGTCGACTTTCTCGAAGCCCGTCGGGCGACGGCGAGCGGACGAGCGTGACTGCTCTATCACTCCGCGACGACGCCGTACCCAGGAAACCACGGGTCCAGCTTAGATGCTCCGCTAGGGTGAGAGTGTCCCGGCGACGGATCGGGACCCTACGCCCGAAGTGACTGTGACAGGCGTAGACCTACACATTGATAACTGACAGGCGAATAATCGTGACTTTTTCCGATCTCGGCGTCGACCAAGACTTGGTCGATGCTCTTGCATCCAAGGGCATTCTCGAGCCCTTCCCCATCCAGGAACAGACCATCCCCCTCGGGTTGGCCGGCCAAGACATCATCGGCCAGGCTAAGACGGGAACGGGTAAGACCTTCGGTTTCGGTCTGCCGCTGATCCAGCGTCTCGGGCTCGACCCGGCCCCGGGCGTCCAGGCGCTCATCGTGGTGCCGACGCGTGAACTCGCCGTCCAGGTGACCGAGGACATCGAGCTCGCGGCATCCAACCGAAAGACCGCCATCGTCTCCATCTACGGCGGCAAGGCCTACGAGGGCCAGATCGAACAGCTGCGGGCCGGCGCCCAGATCGTCGTCGGAACCCCCGGGCGCCTGATCGACCTCAACAACCAGCGCCTGCTCGACCTCAGCAACGTGCGCGAGATGGTGCTCGACGAGGCCGACAAGATGCTCGACCTCGGCTTCCTGGCCGACATCGAGAAGCTCTTCTCGAAAACGCCCGAGAGCCGCCACACCATGCTCTTCTCGGCCACCATGCCGGGCCCGATCGTGGCCCTGGCGCGCCGCTTCATGACGAAGCCCATCCACATCCGTGCGACGGACCCCGACGAGGGCCTCACGCAGGCCAACATCAAGCACCTCATCTACCGGGCACACTCGCTCGATAAGGACGAGGTCATCGCGCGCATCCTGCAGGCCGAGGGCCGCGGCAAGACCGTCGTGTTCACGCGCACCAAGCGCGCCGCCGCGAAGCTCGTCGAAGAACTGAACGATCGGGGCTTCAACGCCGCGGCCGTGCACGGTGACCTCAACCAGGAGCAGCGCGAGCGGGCCATGGCCGCGTTCAAAGCGGGCAAGCGAGACATCCTCATTGCTACGGATGTCGCGGCGCGCGGTATCGACGTCGACGATGTCACCCACGTGATCAACCACACCATCCCCGAAGACGAGAAGACCTACCTGCACCGCGTGGGCCGCACGGGCCGCGCCGGCAAGACCGGTATCGCCGTCACGTTCGTCGACTGGGACGACCTGCACAAGTGGGCGCTCATCAACCGCGCTCTCGAGTTCGGCCAGCCCGAGCCCACCGAGACCTACTCGTCGTCGCCGCACCTGTTCAGCGACCTCGACATCCCGGCCGGCACCAAGGGCCGCCTGAAGCCCGCCGCCGAGGTTGCCCGTCCCCCGCGTTCGGCGACGGCCACGGGGCAATCGGGTTCGGGCCGTGGCGGTTCCGAGCGCTCGGGTTCCGAGCGTTCCGGTTCCGACCGGTCCCGCGGTGGCGACTCCGCTCGCGGTGAGGGCGGCTCGAGCCGTCCGCCGCGCACGCGCAACCGCCGTCGCGGCGAAGGCACGGGCAGCGAATCTGAGCAGACCACGTCGGGTGCCGCGGCATCCAACTCGACGGATGCTACAGCCACCGATGCAGCGGGCTCGACCTCGGCCGACCAGGCGCCCGTCGCCGCCGGCACGCACGACGGTCAGGGCACCGAGCACCACGACGGCAACAGCGCACCGCGCCGCCGCAACCGCTCGCGTCGCCGCGGCCCCAAGCCCGAATAGCCCCGGTTCGGTCGGCGCCCTGCGTGCCGCCCACAGCCTGAGAAGCGCTCGACGTCTGCGGATGTCGAGCGCTTCTTGCATGTGAGGGTGATGCGGACCGGAAGCGACAACACCTCACGCCGCCGTCGACATGACCGCGGTCTCCGCTACGGTCGCACGGGCTCCCAGCCGGTCGCCTCGTCGGCGATGGCCTGAACGACCTCGGGGGCCGTCGTGTTCTCGCCCAGACGGTTGGGCTTGCCCGAACCGTGGTAGTCGCTCGAGCCGGTCACGCGCAGCCCGTATGTCTCGGCCAGCTCGTGCAGGCGCACGCGCCCGTCGGGCGTGTTCTCGCGGTGATCGATCTCGAGCCCGAACAGCCCGGCATCGGCGAGCGCCGCGATGTAGTCCTCCTCGAGCACGTTGTCGCGCCCGCGCGTCGCGGGGTGGGCGATAACGGGGATGCCGCCGGCCGCACGCACGAGCCGCACGCCGTCGAGCGTGTCGGGGGCATAGTGCGGCAGGTAATACCCGGTGGCCGGGTGCAGGATTCCGGCGAAGGCTTCGCTCCGCGTTGGCACGAACCCGCGGGCCACGAGCGCGTCGGCGATGTGCGGCCGACCGATGGTCGTTCCCGGGGTCGTCTGCTCGACGACATCCGCCCACGTGAGGTCGTAGTCGGCCGACAGCTTCTGCACGATGGTCTCGGCCCGTGTGAGCCGGGACTGCCTGATGCGCGCGGTCTCTTCGACGAGGTCGCCGTTGGTGGGGTCGAAGAGGTAGGCGAGCAGGTGCACGCTGCGCCATCCGTGTCGCGTGCTGAGTTCCATGCCCGGGATGAGGGTGATGCCGTTCTCGACGGCGGCCTCGGATGCTTCGTGCCACCCCGCCGTGGAGTCGTGATCGGTGAGCGCCACCGTGCCGAGACCGGCCTCGCGGGCGGCGCGCACGAGCTGGCTGGGCGTCTCGGTGCCGTCGGAGACCCGGGAGTGGGTGTGCAGATCGGCGGGTGCGGGGAAACCGGCCTCTGCAGTCATCCCCCCAGTCTATTGCGCCGTGCGCGGAGGTTTCCCAGGAGCGGCTGGTTAGGGTGATGCCGATGTTCAAGTTCCTGGGTGCGCTCGTCACCATCGCTGTCGCCGTCGGCCTGCTCGTGCTCGCGTGGCCGCAGTTCTTCGGGTTCCAGGATGCGTTCCCGATCGCGCAGGCCGTGGCCTTGCGCGGGGGGCTCGTGGTTGCGGGGATCGTCGCGCTTATCGTGTGCCTGCTTCTCGCGCTCGCCCGGCCGCTCCGCGCCTTCGCGGGCACACTCGCCGTCCTCTTCGCGGTGTTCACCGTCGCCAACGTGGCCATCATTGGCGTGCGCGGCATCACGGGCACCGAGGCGCCCACGGCCTCCGAGGCATCCGGGCCATCCGCCACCGACGCGAACGTCGACCCCGCGGCCGGCCAGGACATCACGGTTCTCTCGTGGAACACCCTGGGCGACGCGCCGGGTTCCGACACGATCGCCCAACTCGCCATCGAGTCACGAGCAAACGTCATCGTGTTGCCCGAGACCACGGAGGCGACGGGTGTCGAGGTCGCCCTGCAGATGCGCGCGGCCGGCCTGCCCATGTGGGTCAAGACCGTGGCCTTCGACCAGATCTCGCCCGCGCGCTCGACCACCCTGCTCATCAGCCCCGGCCTCGGCGACTACGACACCGTCACGAGCAACGAGAACCGCGCCGAGAACACGGCCGTGCTGCCCACCGTCATCGCCACGCCCTCTGATGGTGTCGGCCCTACGATCGTGGCCGCCCACGCCGTCTCCCCCTCCCCGGCCCAGATGCAGAACTGGCGCACCGACCTGCAGTGGCTCGCGCGCCAGTGTGCAAGCGACGACGTCATCATGGCGGGCGACTTCAACGCCACCATCGACCACATGGCGGGGCTCGGCACGGGCGACGGCACGACTCTCGGCCAGTGCACGGACGCCGCAACCTCGGCGGGTGCCGCGGGGCTCGGAACCTGGCCGACCGACGTCCCCGCCCTCGTCGGCTCGCCCATCGACCACGTCATGGTGGGCTCCAAGTGGACCGTCACGGGCATGCGCGTCGTGACCGACCTCGACGGCACGGGCAGCGACCACCGACCCGTCGTTGCGACACTGTCCCCGACCTCCTGAGAGCGCTGCTCGGGCATCCCTCATGTTCGGCGCCTCGTGTGGTGGGAGAATGGACGGATGAGCCATTCGACTGACACCGCGCACGCCGACTCCGTGCACACCGACACCGCCGGGCAGCCCGTGAGCACCGAGCCGACCGCCGAGCAAACTTCGGAACACGCGCCGGGTGCCGAGCCCATCGAGCAGCCCGAGGGCACCGAGAATCGCTCAACGACCCCGTCGTCGAACCAGTTCCAGCAGTTCATCGGCTCGAAGTGGGCCGAGCGCGTCGACGAGCTTCCCTCGCCCCGCGAGCAGGCCCCCTACGCCGCACGACGCCGCGACACGCTCTCAGCGGCCTTCGTGGGCCAGCGACTCGTCGTGCCCGCCGGCTCCCCGAAGCAGCGTTCGAACGACACCGACTATCCGTTCCGCGCACACACGGTCTTCACCTATCTGACCGGGTGGGGCAGCGACAGCGAGCCCGACGCCGTGCTTGTCTTCGAGCCCGCCGGCGACACGCACGAGGTCACGCTCTACTTCCGCGAGCGCGCCGACCGCACGAGCCCCGAGTTCTATGCCAACTCGGCCATCGGCGAGTTCTGGATCGGCGCCCGACCCTCGCTCGCCCAGGTGGCCGCCGACCTCGGCATCGAGACGGCGCACCTCGACGAGTTCCAGGCAACGGCCATCGATCGCACGGTCGAGGAGGACGCCGAGCTGACGCAGTTCACCTCAGAGATGCGCCTCGTCAAGGACGCCTACGAGATCGAGCAGATGCGCCAGGCCGTCGACGCCACGCAGCGCGGTTTCGACGACGTGATCGCCGACTTCGGCCGCATCACGCAGCACGCACGCGGCGAACGTCTGGTCGAGGGCGTTTTCTACACCCGGGCCCGCGCCGACGGCAACGCCGTGGGCTACGACACGATCGCGGCATCCGGGCCCCACGCCTGCATTCTGCACTGGACGCGCAACGACGGCCCCGTCACGCCCGGCGACCTCATGCTGCTCGACGCGGGCGTCGAACTCGACAGCCTCTACACGGCCGACATCACGCGCACCCTGCCCGCCAACGGAACCTTCACCGATGTGCAGCGCCTCGTCTATGAAGCCGTGCGCGAGGCAGCGGATGCCGCGTTCCAGATCGTGAAGCCCGGCATCACGTTCCGCGATGTGCACGCCGAGGCCATGCGGGTCATCGCGCAGAAGACGGCCGAGTGGGGCTTCCTGCCGGTCAGCGCCGAAGAGTCGATGCAGCCCGACAACCAGTACCATCGCCGCTACATGGTGCACGGCACCAGCCACCACCTGGGTATCGACGTGCACGACTGCGCGCAGGCCCGGCGTGAGATGTACCACGACGGCATCGTGAAGGAGGGCATGGTCTTCACGATCGAGCCCGGCCTCTACTTCCAGCCCGACGACCTGACCGTGGCTCCCGAGTTCCGCGGCATCGGCGTGCGCATCGAAGACGACATCCTGGTCACGGCCGACGGCGCCGAGAACCTGTCGGCCGGCATCCCCCGCACGGCTGACGACGTCGAAGCGTGGATCGCGCGCCTCAACGGCTAGCAGGCATCAACGGCCAGTTCGCATCAACGGCCAGTTCGCATAAACGGCTCAAACGCATCAACACACAGAGGCCGACATCCATCACGGATGTCGGCCTCTCAGCGTGTGTGGCGCAGTGCGGGCTAGAAGGGCCCCTGGCCCGCCTGCCGGTCACCCGACGCATCGGGCTGGCTCAAGATGTTGCGCGCGCGGTTCGCCAGCTCGGGAGCCACGATCACGGTGTAGCTGGTGGCGAGCACCTGCATGACCGAGGTGAAGTCGCGGCGTCGGCGGTTGAGCGAGTAGGTGACGATGGTGAACATCATGCCGAAGGCCGCACCGATGAGGATGGCCGCGCCGACGAACGCCAGGCTCGACGCGGGGTTGACGATCACGAGCAGCAGGCCGAAGAAGAGGCCCAGCCACGCGCCGCTCAACGCTCCGCCGCCGGCCGCGCGGCCATAGCTCAGCTTGCCCGTGACGCGCTCGACGCTCTTGAGGCCGTCGCCCACGATCGACAACTGTTTGACGGGGAAATCGGCGCCCGCGAGGCGATCCACCGCCTGCTGCGCGGCCTCGTAGGTCTCGAAGCTCGCCACGGTCTCGCCGCGGGGAATCTGCCCGTCGAATCCGGCTCGACCGCCGGCACGTCCTGGTTGTTGTGTGCTCACCCCCTCATCTTCTCAGACCCGTCTGTGCGGGGCATCCGGCTGCGGGTGGGGCGACTAGATTAGAGGGGTGAGTACCACGAGGATTTTCGTCGCCCGCCTGGCCGGGTGCATCGTGTTCGACCCCGCGGGCGACCGCGTGGGCAAGGTTCGCGACGTCCTGGTGGTCTACCGAAAAAACGACCCGCCCCGTGTGGTCGGCCTGCTCGTCGAGATTCCGGGCAAGCGACGCGTGTTCGTGTCCATCGGGCGCGTCACGTCCATCGCATCCGGTCAGATCATCACGACGGGCCTCATCAACGTGCGTCGCTTCGAGCAGCGCGGCGGCGAGGTGCGCGTGATCGCCGAGCTGCTCGGCCGCAAGGTGCTCTTCACCGACAAGCCCGGCGAGGCGACCATCGAAGACGTCGCCATCGAAGAATCCGCGCCCGGCGAGTGGGCCGTGAGCCAGTACTTCGTGCGCCAGCCGAAAGCATCCTCGTCGCCGTTCGCCAAGGGCGCCACGTCGTTCGTCACGTGGCGCGAGATCCGTGAGAAGCCGCAGGGCGGCGAGGCCCAGTCGGCCGAGCAGCTCATCGCCACCTATAGCGATCTGAAGCCCGCCGACCTCGCCAACACGCTGCTCGACCTGCCGCGCGAGCGCATGATCGAGGTGGCCGAGGAGCTTTCCGACGACCGGCTCGCCGATGCGCTCGAAGAGATGCCCGAAAAAGACCAGGTGCAGATCCTGGGGCAGCTCGACGACGACCGCGCCGCCGACGTGCTCGACCACATGCAGCCGGATGACGCGGCCGACCTCATCGCGCAACTCCCCGAAGAACGCGGCGAACACTTACTCGAGTTGATGGAGCCCGAAGAGGCCGAAGACGTGCGCATGCTGCTGAGCTTCGCGCCCGACACCGCGGGTGGTCTCATGACCACCGAGCCCATCATCCTGTCGGCCGATTCGACCGTGGCCGAGGCCCTCGCCATGATCCGGCGCGCCGACCTCGCCCCCGCGCTCGGTGCGGCCGTGTGCATCACGCTGCCGCCCTATGAGCCGCCGACCGGCCGCTTCCTCGGCATGGTTCATTTCCAGCGCATGCTGCGGTATCCGCCGCACGAGCGCCTCGGGTCGATCATGGACCAGAGCCTCGATCCGGCGACACCCGAGACGTCGGCCGCCGAGGTGTCGCGCATCCTCGCGAGCTACGACCTCGTATCGGTGCCCGTGGTCGACGAGAAACACCGCCTCGTCGGGGTGGTGACGATCGACGACGTGCTCGACTATCTGCTGCCGAACGACTGGCGTTCCCACGCCGACGACGATGGCCGCGCCCGCCGCACCCCCGCCGTGAGGAGGAACCTCCGTGGCTAAGATCCGTCGCACCGACAACAGCCGCCTCGACGCGCCCAAGGGTCTGCGCCCCTCGGTGCTGCCCGCCCGCAACCGCGAATCGCGCGACCGCTTCGGCCGCGCCACCGAATGGGTCGCGCGCGCCATGGGTACGCCGTGGTTCCTGCTCATCCTCACGTTCTTCTGCCTCGTGTGGATCGGCTACAACACGTGGGGCCCCGAGAACTTCCGCTTCGACTCGGCCGCGCTCGGCTTCACGGCGCTGACCCTCATCCTGTCGCTGCAGGCGTCCTACGCCGCGCCCCTCATTCTGCTCGCGCAGAACCGCCAGGACGACCGCGACCGGGTGCAGATCGAGCAGGACCGTCAGCGCGCCGAGCGCAACCTCGCAGACACCGAATACCTGGCGCGCGAGGTCGTCGCGCTGCGCCTGGCGATGAAAGACATGGCCTCGAAGGAGTTCATCCGGCAGGAGCTGCGCTCGCTGCTGGAGGAGCTCGAGAAGGATCGGCCGGAGCACGAACAGACGGGAACCGCCGGCGATGGCGGGCGCTGACCTGAGCGCCGCCCAGCCCGACGACGCGCTGCCCGACGACGCACTGCAAGACGACCCGCTGCCCGACCCCGTCGTCCAAGACTCCGCCGAGCAAGACTCCCCCATTGCGGCGCTGATCCGCCGGGCGCTCGACGGCGTCATCGACCCCGAGATCCGCAAACCCATCACCGAGCTCGACATGGTGGGCGACATCCGCGTGGGCGAGGCGGGTGAGGCCGATGTCGCGATCAAGCTGACGATCGTCGGATGTCCCGCAGCAACGGCCATCGAACGTGACGTTACCGCGGCCGTCGCCGGCGTGCCCGGAGTCACCGATGCCCGAATCTCCGTCGGCGTCATGACCCCCGTCGAGCGACGAGCCCTCACCGAGAAGTTGCGCGGAGACGGCGCCCGTCGCGAGATGCCCTTCGGCCCCGGCACCCTCACGCGCGTCATCGCCGTGACGAGCGGCAAGGGTGGCGTGGGCAAGTCGACGCTCACGGCCAACCTCGCGGCCGAGCTTGCCTCCCGTGGTCTGCGCGTGGGCGTGGTCGACGCCGATGTGCACGGTTTCAGCATCCCCGGCGTGCTGGGTCTCGTCGACGCCGCTGGCCGGGCCCCGCGCCCCACGCGCGTCGACGACATGATCCTGCCGCCCGTCGCACACGGTGTGAAGGTCATCTCGATCGGCATGTTCGTCGACGACACGCAGGCGGCCGTCGCGTGGCGCGGGCCCATGCTGCACCGCACCATCGGGCAGTTCCTCACCGACGTCTACTTCGGCGATCTCGACGTGCTGCTGCTCGACCTGCCGCCCGGCACGGGCGATGTGGCCATCTCGATCGGGCAGTTGCTGCCCAACGCCGAGGTGCTCGTCGTGACCACACCGCAACCGGCCGCCGCGGATGTCGCGGAGCGCAGCGGTGTCGTCGCGCGCCAGACCGGCCAGCGCGTCGTCGGCGTCATCGAGAACATGTCGGGTCTGGCCCAGCCGGACGGCAGCGTGCTGCACCTCTTCGGCGAGGGCGGCGGCGCGCAGGTGGCCGAGCGTCTGGGCGCGTCGGTCGGCTCCCCCGTGCCGCTCCTAGCGCAGGTTCCCCTCAGCGTTGCGCTCCGCGAGGGCGGGGATGCCGGAGCCCCCGTCGTTCTCAGCGACCCGTCCGACCCCGCCAGCGTCGCCATCCGCGCAGCGGCGGATCAGCTGCTCGCGGTCGGCCGCGGCTTGGCGGGCCGCAAGCTCGGCTTCAGCACGCGCTAGAGCGCATACGCGGGCTCAGTTGGGCGGGGTGCGACGGCGCGCAGCACTCCGCAGCCGAGGTCCTGGGCATCTCTGCTCGTGCCGCTGAGGCGGAGGCGGAGGCGGAGGGCTTCGCTCTCGCCGCCGAGCAGCCACGTCCGGCCCGCGCTCTCGAAGTCGCCTAGGTAGCTTCGCTGTCGAAGGGCGGGGCTCCGACAGCCTCGCCGCGCTGGAGGCGTCCGACGCGGTCGCTGGCGGCGGCCAGGGCCACAGCACGGGGTGCTGCGGAGGCGTTCATAGCCGGCGATGTGGCGGCCCCGGCATCCGGCGCACTCAGGCGGGGAGGCGGTGCCGGCGCGTCTTCTTCGAGCAGGGCCTCGCGGATGATGCGGCGCGGATCGTATTGCCGCGGGTCGAGCTTCTGCCAGTCGACGTCGTCGAACTCGGGGCCCATCTCGTCGCGCATGCGATCTTTCGCCCCGCGCGCCATATCGCGCACCGTGCGCACGAGCTTGGCGAACTGCGCGGCGTAGTGCGGCAACCGCTCGGGACCGAGGATGAAGACGGCAATGACCCCGATGATGAGGAGCTTTTCGAAAGTCAGGCCGAACACAACATCAGACTACCGCGCCGCGCCTCACCGCCGGCCGCGAGTTCCCCCGATATCCTGACGTCAAACATCCCTGGGAGCAACCGTGTCAGAGCAAGATTCGAACTGGAAGTACGCCGACCAGATCGTCAACGAGGCCGAACCGATCGCGCGCGCCCGTCGGCACGCCCTCGAGATGGGCATCGAGCCGATCTCGCCCGCCGTCGGTGCGCAGAGCGCCCTGATCGCGGCCGCCACGAATGCCCAGAACATCGTCGAGATCGGCACGGGAACCGGCGTGTCGGGCCTCTGGCTGCTGTCGGCTTCGCCGCGCGCCGTGCTGACCTCGATCGAGGCCGAGACCGAACTGCAATCGGTGGCCCGCCAGTCGTTCACCGACGCGGGCATCGCGCCCAACCGCGTGCGCCTCATCACGGGCCGCGCGCTCGACGTGCTGCCCCGCATGAACGAGAACTCCTATGACATCGTCTTCGTCGACGGCGACCCCGCTCAGGTGATCGAGAACGTCGAGCACGGCTTGCGTCTCGTCCGACCCGGCGGAACCGTGCTCGTGCCGCGCGCCCTCTGGCGCGGACGCGTCTCCGACCCTGCCCAGCGCGACGAGGTCACCACGTCGTTCCGCACGCTCGTGCAGGAGATCGCCGCATCCGACGCCGTCGTGGCAGCCCTCTCCCCCGTGGGCGACGGCCTGCTGCAGCTGACGACGCGCTACTGACCCAGACCGCCCGGCGCACGCGAGGCGCTTAACGAACGAAGGGCGGATGCTGAAGCATCCGCCCTTCAATCGTTCGGGTTGATCAAGCTCCGGAGACTACTCCGGCCAGTGCATCGTGCAACTCTTTTGCTTCGGCATCATTCACCGAGACGACGAGTCGGCCCCCACCTTCGAGCGGTACGCGCACAATGATGAGCCGACCCTCCTTAACAGCCTCCATTGGGCCGTCTCCGGTCCTTGGTTTCATCGCTGCCATGCGATCCCCTTTCGTGGCTAAGTACTCCCTATTATCCGGTGTCGAGCCGCCCTTTACGAAATCGCGCGACAGTGAACTACAGGTGTCGAGCGAGTAATGCTCGTTACGGCGGCGTCCAATCGGCGCCGTTCACGCGCCAACACCACTCGAGCCACACCCATTGCCCGGCCACGCTCAGGACGACGAGGGCCACGCGGTAAACCTTATTCTTGGGGATCGCCAGCGCGCCGAGGAGGGGGAACATCGGCGCCAGCAGCCGGAACGTGCTCGACTGCGGGAAAAACACCGCGAGGAGATAGAGCGCGTAACTCGCCAACCAGAGCCGCAGGTCGACGCCCAAACGCTTCACGAGCGGCGTGAACAGGATGAGGGCGAACGCCACGACGAGCGCGACGAGGAAGATCGTGCCGTAGACGGGCCCGAACCACCAGTGGAAGCCCTGGATCCACGGAGTGAAGGGCAGCAGCTCCTGATAGCCGATGTAGTCGGCACGCCACGACAACTCGGTTTGCGTATACGAATGGATGTCGCCCGTCACGATGCCGGCGATGGCGGGCCAGGCGAATCCTGCCACGAGTGACACCGCCGTCGCTCCGACAGCCGCCGCGATCTGCCGCGGCGGGAACGGATCTCTGCGACGCGTGAACCAGCGGTAGACCACGTGCAACCCGAGGAACAGTGCGAAAGCCAGGCCCGTCGGCCGCACGAACGACATGACGACCACGACGGGGATGAGCGCGACATACCGCCGCTCGAGCGTGAGATAGAGGGCCAGCGCGATGAAGAAGAGCTGCATCGACTCGGCGTAGCCCACCTGCAGCACGGGCGAGGCGGGTGCGACCGAGAACAGCACGACCGCGAACAGCGACGAGCCGTGCCCCTGCACGCGCCGCATGAGTTTGTAGAACAGGAGCGCGGCACCGAACCCGAAGGCAATGGCGACGACGAGGGATGCGGCGTTCCACTCGAGCCCCGTCACGGTCATGAGCCCGCGCACCGTGAACGGGTACACGGGCATGAACGCCCACGCGTTCTGCTGCACGTGGCCCTCGGCGCTGATCGGCAGCACTGACGGATAGCCCGAGAACGCGACGATGTTGTACCACCGGCTGTCCCACATGGTGGCGAAGGCGCCGTAGTCGGGCGATGCGCCCGTCCACGCGTTCATGAGCTGCCCGCGCGCGAACCCCATCATGATGAGAGTCGTGACGCCGCGCGCGGCCGCGAAGATGAGAAGGACTTGCGCCCACCAGGGCAGGCGCGCCCAGCGTGCGATCACCGAACCGTCCCGGCACCAGGAGCGGCACTGGCACTGGCACTGGAACTGGCACTGGCACTGGCACTGGCACTGGCACTGGCACCGTCATTGGCACCGGCAGCCCGGGTGTCGTCTGCCGCCTGGAGCCACGACCGCAGCCCGGCCTCGCAGTCGAGGATCTGCTGCACCGGCACGCGCTCGTCGTCCGCATGCGCCTTCACCGGGTCGCCGGGGCCGTAGTTGACGGCGGGCACGCCGAGGGCCGAGAATCGGGCCACGTCGGTCCACCCGTATTTGGGCTTCGGGGCGCCGCCGACAGCCTCGGCGAAGGCCCGCGCGAGCGGCGCGTCGAGCCCCGGCCGAGCACCCTCGGCGCGGTCGACGACCGTGATGTCCCACGCGCCGAACAGTTGCTCGAGGTGCGCGATCGCCTGGTCGGCCGTCTTGTCGGGGGCGAAACGATAGTTGATGTGGACCATGCACTCGTCGGGGATCACGTTGCCCGCGATGCCGCCCGAGATGCCCACGGCGTTCAAACCCTCGCGGTAGACGAGCGAATCGACCTCCACCTGAGCGGCCTCGTAGCGCGACAGCACGTCGAGCACGGGCGCGGCCGCGTGGATGGCGTTCACCCCGACCCAGCTGCGGGCCGAATGCGCGCGCGTGCCGAATGTTCGCACCTCGATGCGGACGGTGCCATTGCATCCGCCTTCGATCTGGCTGTTGGACGGCTCGCCCAGAATGGCGAAGTCGGCCTCGAACAAATCGGGGCGCGCCGCGGCGAGGATGCCCAGGCCGTTGAGCTCGGACGACACCTCCTCGTTCTCGTACCACATCCACGTGATGTCGACCCGGGGGTCGGTCAGCTCGACAGCGAGCTTCAGCTGCACGGCCACGCCCGACTTCATGTCGACCGTTCCCCGGCCCCACAGATAGTCGGCGCCGTCGATCTGCTCCCAGCGTGTCGGCAAGTTGTCGTTGAGCGGCACCGTGTCGATGTGGCCCGCGATGACGACCCGTTCGGCGCGGCCGAGGCGGGTGCGCGCGACGACGTTGTGACCGATGCGGATGACCTCGAGATGCGGCAGCCCCGACACGGCGGCCTCGATGGCATCCGCGAGAGGCCCCTCGTTGCCCGAGACCGACTCGATGTCGCAGATCTGCCGGGTGATCTCGGGCGTGGACTGGCTGAGGTCGAGCGAGGGCGTGGAGACGTCAGTCATGGCATCAGTTTAGGGTGAAGCCGGACACCGATCCTGGGCGTCACACGCGAACCCGTGTCGGCACCATTCGCTAGCCTGGAGACATGACCAGCGCGCAGACCTCCCCCGCCGACGAGACCGCCCGACCGACATCCGCGTGGGGTTACGGCCTCGCCACCATCGCCGCCGACGGCACCGTGCTCGACACGTGGTTCCCCGAGCCACAGCTCGGCCGCATTCCCGAGGGCCGCGAGCGATGGATCGCCCCCGCCGAGATCGAGGCGCTGGCCGGCGACGACGAGCGCCGCAACGTGCGCGTCGACATCGTGACGGTCGAGATCGACCTCGATGCAGCCCCCGCGTCCACGCCTGACGCCTACCTGCGGCTGCACCTGCTGTCGCACACACTCGTGGCGCCCAACACGCTCTCGCTCGACGGCATCTTCGGCCACCTGCCCATCGTCGTGTGGACGAACGCTGGCCCCGTGCACCCCGACGACTTCACGCGACTGCGCCCGGCCCTGCAGCGGGCGGGCATCCACGCCACCGCGATCGACAAGTTCCCGCGCCTCATCGACTATGTGACGCCGCGCGGCGTGCGCATCGCGGATGCCTCACGCGTGCGTCTGGGCGCACACCTCGCCCCCGGCACCACCGTCATGCACGAGGGTTTCGTCAACTTCAACGCCGGCACGCTCGGCCAGTCGATGGTCGAGGGCCGCATCTCGCAGGGCGTCGTCGTGGGCAACGGGTCCGACATCGGCGGCGGCGCCTCGATCATGGGCACGCTCTCGGGCGGTGGCACGCAGCGCGTGTCGATCGGCGAGCGGGCACTGCTCGGTGCCAACTCGGGCATCGGAATCTCGATCGGCGACGACAGCGTGGTCGAGGCGGGGCTCTATGTCACCGCCGGCACCAAGGTCGTCGTGCTCGACGGGCAGAAGAAGGCCGACGGCACGCCGCGCACGGTGAAGGCCGTCGAGCTGTCGGGGGTGGCCGGGCTGCTGTTCCGCCGCAACTCGGTGACGGGCGCCGTCGAGGTGCTGCCCCGCACGGGTGCGGGCGTCGTGCTCAACGAGGCGCTGCACGCCTAACCGCTTCGGCAGCGAGCATCCCCCACGACACACGAGAGCCCCGACCGATCATCCGGTCGGGGCTCTGTCGTGTTCGAGGCGTTCTACCGCTGAGGCAGGTCGCGCGCGCCCGAGCCGATGTACAGCTGCTGCGGGCGGCCGATCTTCGTCTGCGGGTCGGTGTTCATCTCGCGCCAGTGCGCAACCCAACCGGGCAGGCGGCCGATGGCGAAGAGCACCGTGAACATGCGCGTGGGGAACCCCATGGCCTTGTAGATGACACCCGTGTAGAAGTCGACGTTGGGGTAGAGCTTGCGCTCCTTGAAGTAGTCGTCTTCGAGGGCGATCTGCTCGAGCTCTTTCGCGAGGTCGAGCAGCGGGTCGCTGATGCCGAGAGCCTGCAGCACCTCGTCGGCGCTCTCCTTGACGATCTTGGCGCGCGGGTCGTAGTTCTTGTAGACGCGGTGCCCGAAGCCCATGAGCTTCACGCCGTCTTCCTTGTTCTTGACGCGCTCGACGAAGCGTTGAACACTCTCGCCCGAGTCGCGGATCTGCCCGAGCATCTGCAGCACGGCCTCGTTGGCGCCGCCGTGCAGCGGGCCCGAGAGCGCGTTGATGCCCGCCGAGATGGACGCGTAGAGGTTGGCGCCCGTCGAGCCGACGAGGCGAACGGTCGACGTGGACGCGTTCTGCTCGTGGTCGGCGTGCAGGATGAGCAGGCGGTCGAGCGCCTTCGACAGCACGGGGTCGATCTCGTACGGCTCGGCCATGGTGCCGAAGTTCAACTTGAGGAAGTTGTCGACGAAGTTGAGCGAGTTGTCGGGGTAGAGGAACGCCTGACCGAGCGACTTCTTGTGCGCGTAGGCCGCGATGATCGGCAGCTTGGCGAGCAGGCGGATGGTGGTCAGCTCGACCTGCTCGGGATCGTTCGGGTTTGCACCGTTCTCGTAGAACGTCGACAGCGCCGACAGGGCGCTCGAGATGACCGACATCGGGTGCGCGGTGTGCGGCAGCGCCGAGAAGAACCGCTTCAGATCTTCGTGCAGCAGCGTGTGGCGGCGGATCTTCTCGTCGAATTCGGCGAGCTGATCGGCTGTGGGTAGCTCACCATAGATGAGCAACCACGAGACCTCGAGGTACGTGGAGGAGGCTGCCAGCTGCTCGATCGGATACCCGCGGTAACGCAGGATGCCCTGCTCGCCGTCGATGTAGGTGATCTTCGACTTGGTGGCCGCGGTGTTGACGAACCCGTAGTCGAGAGCCGTGTAGCCCGTCTGCTTGGTGAGGCTCGAGACATCCAGGCTGGATGCGCCGTCTACCGACCGCACGAACGGGAACTCGGCCCGACCCCCCGGATAGGTGAGAAAGGCTTTCTCGGTCTCGTTCGGTGACTGCTGGTCGACGTCGCCCACGGCGCCTCCTTGACTTATGTGGCCTTCAGGATGCTGGCGGCGATCCGGTGGTGACCGTGCATCGCTGCCTTATACAGCCTAGACCGCCCGCGCCCCCACTGCGTCATCGTGCAACGATGCTGGAGATCGCCTGGAGGAATCCTCTAGGCGCTTGCGCTGAGCCGCTCGGCCGCCGCAGCGATGCGCTCGTCGGTGGCCGTGAGCGACAGGCGCACGTGCTCCGGATAGAAGTCGCCGTAGAAATGACCAGGTCCCGCAAGAATTCCGAGATCGGCCAGTCGCTCGATGCTCTGCCACGCGTCTCGGCCCTCGGTGACCCACAGGTAGAGGCCGGCCTCGGAGCGATCGATGCGGAAGCCCGCACGCTCGAGGGCGGGGCGCAGAATCTCGCGACGCACGCGGTAACGCTCGCGCTGCTCGGCCACGTGCTCGTGGTCGCCGAGCGCCGTGACCATGGCCTGCTGCAGCGGCGCCGGCAGCATGAGTCCGGCGTGTTTGCGCACCGTGAGGAGGCGACCGATGAGCGTGGCGCACCCGGCAACGAAGGCGGCCCGATATCCGGCCAGGTTCGACTGCTTCGAGAGCGAGTAGACCGACAGCACGTTGCGGCGATCGTCGCCGATCACACGGGGGTCGAGAATCGAGGGGATGGCTTCGACATCCCACGGCGCGTCCCAGCCCAGCTCGGCATAGCATTCGTCGCTCACGATGGTGGCGCCCAGCTCGCGCGCTCGCTCGACCGCCGCGCGCAGCTCGTCGACCGTGAGCACGCGGCCGTCCGGGTTGCCGGGCGAGTTGAGCCACACGAGCTTGGTATTCGCGGGCCACTCGGCGGGATCGTCAGAGGGGAACGCGTCGGCGCCGGCCAGAGCGGCCCCGATGGCATAGGTGGGGTACGCGGCGCGCGGATGCACGATCACATCGCCCTCGCCCACCCCCAGCATGAACGGCAGCAGTGCGACGAGCTCCTTGGAGCCGATGGTCGGCAACACGTTGGCGGGTGTGAGCGTGGAGACTCCGCGACGCTCGGCGTACCAGCGCACAATGGCCTCTTGCAGGGCCGGCGTTCCCGCCGTCGTCGGATAGGCGTGCGCGTCGGTGGCATCGGCCAGGGCGTGGCGAATGAGGTCGGGCGTGGCATCCACCGGCGAACCGATGGAGAGATCGACGATGCCGTCGGGATGCTGTTTCGCCCGGGCCGCGAAGGGAGCCATCTGGTCCCACGGGTAGTCGGGCAGCGGCTGCAGCGCCATGGGCTAGGCCTGGGGAGGCAGCGCGGCGATCACGGGGTGGTCGTACTTGATGACGCCCACCTTGGCGGCTCCGCCGGGCGAACCGACCTCGTTGAAGAACTCGACGTTGGCCTTGTAGTAGTCGGCCCACTGGTCGGGCAGGTCGTCTTCGTAGTAGATGGCCTCGACGGGGCAGACCGGCTCGCACGCACCGCAGTCGACGCATTCGTCGGGGTGGATGTAGAGGGAGCGTTCACCCTCGTAGATGCAGTCGACGGGGCATTCATCGATGCACGCACGGTCTTTAACATCCACACAGGGGAGGGCGATGACGTAGGTCACAGTACTGAGGGTCCCTTCGACGATGACTGGTTCAAGTCTAGGCGCTGTCGCGCGGGCCGAAAGCCGTGGGGCGCGGCCCGGCGGCGTTCTGGCCGAGGTTGCGCGGCCAGGAGATCACGACGACGGCGATGAGGGCGGGAACGACCGACCAGACGATGCCCGTGAGGCCCTGCGGGATCAGCACCGATCCGCCCGCGCTGCGGAAGGAGAACAGCACGATCATGCCGACCACACCCACCGCCGACAGCACCGTGGCGACGCGATCTTCGAGCAGCAGGCGCACGCCCACGAAGAGCGCGGCCATGCCGATGAGCCCGAGCACGAGGCCGACGGGCAGGGCAGCGCCGAAGATCGTCACGGTGATCTGGTGCGCGACCGTGCCGACGGTGCCGAAGATGGCGCCGATGACGAGCGCGAGCACCCAGCCGAAGACGCGGCCTCCCGTGGTGACCTCGTCGCCGCTGCGCTCGACCGTTTCGGCATCCCCCATTTCGCGGGGGCTTTCGAACGCGAACCCCGAAGAACCGGGGGTCTGCGGCGAGGAAGAGGTGGGAGGAAAGGTCACCGGCCGATTGTAGCTGGACAGGATGGGAGTCCCGGGCTAGTGTTCAAGTCGGTAAGGCAAGGCTTACCTCTTCTCACTCCCCCGAGATCGGCCGCTTTCACCGGCGCAGCGTCGACCGTCTCCTGTCTCCACCGAAGGTACCGTGTTCGCGAACTATCTCATCGGGCTCCGCGAGGGCCTCGAAGCCGCACTCATCGTCGGCATCCTCATCGCCTATCTCGTCAAGATCGACCGCCGCGACCTGCTCCCCCGGGTGTGGATGGGCATCGGCCTGGCCGTCGCCGTGTCGCTCGGCGTGGGGGCGATCCTCACGTTCGGCGAATACGGTCTGTCGTTCCAGGCGCAGGAGATCATCGGCGGCGGCCTGTCGATCGTGGCCGTCGGCTTCGTCACCTGGATGGTCTTCTGGATGGGGCGCACGGCCAAGGACCTCAGCCGCAACCTGCGCTCGGGCATCGATCGCGCGGCAGAGGGCGCCGGCTGGGGCATTGTCTTGCTCGCGCTGCTGAGCGTCGGGCGCGAGGGCCTCGAGACGGCGCTGTTCGTCTGGTCGACGGTCGGGCCCAACGCCAGCGGCACGGAGGCGCTCGTCGGCGCCGTGCTCGGCATCCTCACCGCCATCGCGCTCGAGGTGCTCATCTACCGCGGGCTCATCAGCATCAACCTGTCGAAGTTCTTCACGTGGACGGGTTACGCGCTCATCGTCGTCGCCGCCGGCGTGCTGGCCTATGGCATCGGGGACCTGCAAGAGGCCGGCGTGCTGCCCGGGCATTCGTCCACCGCATACGACATCTCGGCCGTCATCCCGCCCACCAGTTGGTACGGCGCGGTGCTCGGCGGCATCGTCAACTTCAACCCGGCACCCACCGTGCTGCAGGTCGCCGGATGGCTGGTCTACATGATCGTGACCGTGCCGCTGTTCTGGCGGCTCACGCGCAAGAAACTCGGCCGCCCGGCCGCGGCACAGGCATCACCAACACCCTCGACATCCGACCGCGCATCCGCATCGGCCAACACCCCCGCTCCAGGAGACATCGCATGAGAAAAACTCACCTCGCCCCCGCTGCCGTCGGAGGCGCCCTGACCCTCGCCGTGCTGCTCTCGGGCTGCGTCGCCAACAACCCCGCATCGTCGGCGCTCACGGTCGACATCACGGATGACGGCTGCAACGTCTCGGCCGCCACCGCTGCCTCAGGTGCCGTGAAGTTCACCGCGAGCAACAAGGGCACCCAGGTGAACGAGTTCTACATCCTGGCCGACGACAAGCTGCGCATCGTGGGCGAGAAGGAGAACATCACGCCCGGCTCGACCGTCGACTACGTGGCCCAGCTCTCCCCCGGCACCTACTACACCGAGTGCAAGCTCGGCATGGTGGGCGCGGGCATCGGCACCTCGAAGTTCACCGTTACGGGCGACGAGGTCGCTCTCTCGGGCACCGACAAGGAGCAGTCCGACACGGCCGTCACCAACTACGTCGCCTACATCAAAGAGCAGACGGATGGCCTCGTCACCAACGTCGCCGCCTTCACCGCGGCCTACGTCGCCGGCAACGACGACGAGGCGCGCGCCCTGTTCCCCACGGCCCGCACCAACTACGAGCGCATCGAGCCCACGGCCGAGGCGTTCGGGGACCTCGACCCCAAGATCGACTTCCGCGAGCCCATGGCCACCGAGGACGGCATCCCATTCACCGGTTTCCACCGCATCGAGAAAGACCTCTGGGCGCCCGCGGGCTTCACGCCCAGCACGCCCGCCGAGCGCCAGGAGCTCGCCGACGGCCTGAACGCCAACGTCAAGCAGCTGTTCGACCTCGTGCGCGAGAAGGACTTCACGGTCTCGCTCTCGGACATCTCGAACGGCGCCATCGGGCTGCTCGAAGAGGTTGCCACATCGAAGATCACGGGCGAAGAGGACGAGTTCAGCCACACCGACTTGTGGGACTTCCAGGCCAACGTCGAGGGCGCCTCGGTGGCCTACGGCAACGTGCGCGACATCGCCGTGTCGAAGGGTGACGACGGCAAGAAGCTCGTCGAGAAGATCGACAAGCAGTTCGACGCGCTGAACAAGCAGCTGGCCGCATACGGCAGCCTCGACGCCGGTTTCGTCACCTACGACCAGCTGAGCACCCAGCAGGTGAAGGAACTGTCCGACGGCATCAACGCGCTGTCCGAGCCGCTCTCGCAGCTCACCCACACGGTTCTCGGAATCGCCGAGTAATCTCGGGCGGGTCTCGTGGCACGCAGCGTCGCGAGACCCCCACCCCGTTCCACCCGGCCGGCCCTCCCCCAGCCCGCCTCCCCGAAAGAAGACGCCCGTGACGACCCCCGACGACCGGATGCCTGACCAGCCCAAGCAGCCGCACGCCTCCACCCAGGCCGACCCTGCTGTCTCGGCCGGCGCACCCGCCGCCTCGGCCTCCTCTGCCACCTCGGCACCCTCTGCAGCGGCGGGCCACTCTGGCGACCCCGCCGCGGCCTCCTCTGCCGCTTTTGCAGCCGCCGGCCACTCGGGCGACCCCGCCACGGATGCTCGGCCGAAGCGCACGCTCTCGCGACGGGGCCTTTTCGGGCTCGCCGGCGCGGCCGCTGGCGGACTCGTGGTGGGTGGCGCCGGAGCCACAGCCGTCGCCCAGGCGACAGCATCCGGAACCTCGGGCGCCGCCGACTCCTACGCGTTCTTCGGCGCGAACCAGGCGGGCATCGTGACGCCGGCGCAGGACCGGCTGCACTTCGCGGCCTTCGACCTCAGTTCGACGGCGTCGCGCCAGGATGTGATCGAGCTGCTGCAGGACTGGACGCTCGCCGCATCCCGTCTCACCCAGGGCCTCGACGTGAGCGAGGACGGAGCGGTCGGCGGCCCTTCTCTCGCGCCGCCCGACGACACGGGCGAAGCCCTCGGGCTGCCCGCCGCGGGCCTCACCATCACGATCGGTTTCGGCCCCACCCTCTTCACGTCGCGCGATGGCATCGACCGTTTCGGCATCGCCGACAAGAGGCCCGCCGCCCTCGTCGACCTGCCGCACTTCTCGGGCGACACGCTCGACGACGCGCAGTCGGGCGGCGACCTCTGCATCCAGGCATGCGCCGACGACCCGCAGATCGCCGTCCACGCCATCCGCAACCTTTCGCGCATCGCCTTCGGGCGCGCCTCGCTGCGTTGGTCGCAGCTGGGCTTCGGCCGCACGTCGTCGACCTCGACCGCTCAGGCCACGCCGCGCAACCTCTTTGGCTTCAAGGACGGCACGGCCAACATCAAGCTCGAGCAGCCCGAGATCGTCGACGATCAGGTCTGGGCTCAGAAGACAGACGGCGCGGGCTGGATGGCGGGCGGCTCCTACCTCGTCAGCCGCAAGATCCGCATGCTCATCGAGAACTGGGACCGCGTGGCGCTCGGCGAGCAGGAGCGCGTCGTGGGCCGCGACAAGGGCGAGGGGGCACCGCTCTCGGGCGGCACCGAGTTCACCGAGATCGCGCTCGACAAGACCGGGGATGACGGTCGCTCCATCGATACGGCCGCTCACGTTCGCCTCGCACACCCCAGCCAGAACAAAGGCCAGCAGCTGCTGCGCCGCGGCTACAACTTCGTCGACGGCAACGACGAGCTGGGCCGCCTCAACGCCGGGCTCTTCTTCATCGCCTACCAGCGCGACCCGCGCACCCAGTTCATCCCGATCCAGCGCCAGCTCTCGCAGAACGACCTCATGAACGAGTACATCAAACACGTCTCGTCGGGCATCTTCGCGGTGCCGCCGGGCGCCCGCAACGCCGACGACTACATCGGCTCGACGCTCTTCGGCTAGTCCTGCGGCGTGGGACCAGGTCATCCGTGGCCCGTGCCGCTTCGCCGCGCCCGCTCACCGATCTCCCGGGTCGACCGCCGTTGCGCGTTAACGGCGGATGCCCCGGGCCGTGGGGCTCGGGGCATCCGATGTGGAGCGTTGCTCGTCGTGACGAGTGTTACTCGGACTGCTTCTTCAGGCGCGAGGTGTTGCGCGCGCGGGCCTGAGCGTCGAGCTCGACCTTGCGGATGCGAACGGCCTCGGGCGTGACCTCGACGCACTCGTCTTCGCGAGCGAACTCGAGGCACTCTTCGAGCGACAGCTGACGCGACGGCGTCATCGACTCGAAGGTGTCCGACGTGGACTGACGCATGTTGGTCAGCTTCTTTTCCTTGGTGATGTTGACGTCCATGTCGTCGGCGCGCGAGTTCTCGCCGATGACCATGCCCTCGTAGACCTCTTCGGTCGGGTTGACGAAGAACGTCATGCGCTCCTGCAAGGCGATGATGGCGAACGGCGTGACGACGCCCGAACGGTCGGCCACGATGGAGCCGTTGTTGCGGGTGACGATGGCGCCGGCCCACTCGTCGTAGCCGTGCGAGATGGCGTTGGCGATGCCCGTTCCGCGCGTGATCGTGAGGAACTCGGTGCGGAAACCGATGAGGCCGCGCGACGGGACGATGAACTCCATGCGCACCCAGCCGGTGCCGTGGTTGGCCATGTTCTCCATGCGACCCTTGCGGGCGGCGAGGAGCTGAGTGATGGCGCCGAGGTATTCTTCGGGGCTGTCGATCGTGAGGTGCTCGTAGGGCTCGTGCACCTTGCCGTCGACGCGCTTCGTGACCACCTGGGGCTTGCCCACGGTGAGCTCGTAGCCTTCGCGACGCATCTGCTCGACGAGGATGGCGAGGGCCAGCTCGCCGCGGCCCTGCACCTCCCACTTGTCGGGGAAGCCGATGTCGAGAACCTTGAGCGAGACGTTACCGACGAGCTCGCGGTCGAGGCGGTCCTTGACCATGCGGGCCGTGAGCTTGTGGCCCTTGACCTTGCCGACGAGCGGCGAGGAGTTGGTGCCGATGGTCATCGAGATGGCCGGGTCGTCGACCGTGATGGTCGGCAGGGGGCGCACGTCGTCGGGGTCGGCGAGGGTCTCACCGATGGTGATGTCGGGGAAACCGGCGACGGCGACGATGTCACCGGGGCCAGCCGACTCGGCCGGGTAGCGGTCGAGGGCCTTGGTGATCATGAGCTCGGTGACGCGCACGTTGTGCACGGAACCGTCGTGCTTCACCCAAGCGACCGTCTGGCCCTTCTTGATGTGACCCTGGAAGATGCGCAGCAGGGCGAGGCGACCGAGGAACGGCGACGCGTCGAGGTTGGTGACGTGGGCCTGCAGCGGGTGCTCGTCGTCGTAGACGGGAGCGGGGATGTGCTCGAGGATGGCCTCGAACAGCGGCTCGAGGTCTTCGTTGTCGGGCAGCTCGCCGTTTTCGGGCTTGTTCTGGCTGGCGGCACCGTTGCGGCCCGACGCGTAGACGACGGGGACGTCGAGCACGGTGTCGAGGTCGAGGTCGGGCACGTCATCGGCCATGTCGGACGCGAGGCCGAGGAGGAGGTCCTGGCTCTCGGAGACGACCTCGTCGATGCGCGCATCGGGACGGTCGGTCTTGTTGACCAGCAGGATGACGGGCAGCTTGGCCTCGAGCGCCTTGCGGAGCACGAAGCGCGTCTGGGGCAGGGGGCCCTCGGATGCGTCGACCAGCAGCACGACGCCGTCGACCATGGAGAGGCCGCGCTCGACCTCACCACCGAAGTCGGCGTGGCCCGGGGTGTCGATCACGTTGATCGTGATGGGACCCTCGGTGGCGTGCTTGCCGTTGTAGGAGATCGCCGTGTTCTTGGCGAGGATGGTGATGCCCTTTTCGCGCTCCAACTCGTTGGAGTCCATGGCGCGCTCTTCGAGGTGCGCGTGCGCTTCGAAGGAGTTGGTCTGACGGAGCATGGCATCGACCAGGGTGGTCTTACCGTGGTCGACGTGAGCCACGATGGCTACGTTGCGGAGGTCGTTGCGCGAGGCAAGCGCCATGAAGAGATTCCTTACCGGGTGTGTGCCGCGTGGATTCTCACACGACGAAAGTGGATGGTAGTGCCAGAAGTGGCCCAAAATACCATTCTACTGTACCGGGCCAAATTAACGGCTAGGTACGATGGCGTGACCGCAAGACGCCGAGCCGAGGACATCGTGACCCCTGCACAGAACCCCGACCATTCCGCCGACGAGGCGCCCGCTGCACGCCGATCTGATGACCGTTTTGTGCGCATTCGCACGCGTTCGTCGTGGTGGATCTGGGGTTTTCTCGCGATTCTGACGGCGTTCTTCCTGGGCGACGCCGTGGTGCGCGGCGCGTGGGGTTTCGTGCTGCTGGCGCTGCCCTGGATGGCCCTGGTGCTGTGGGGCACGTGGGTTGTTCTGGTGCGGCCGAGCGTGACCTTGCGGCCCGACCGGCTCGTGGTTCACAACGTTTTCCGGGTGCACGACATTCCCTGGGCCGCCGTGTCGCGCCTCACCGATCGCTTCCAGCTCGTCGTCGAACTCGCGGATGGCCGCACGCTCGTCAGCTGGGGAGCCCCGACGGGTGGTCTCGGCAAGGCGTCCGTCTCGGGCGACGCCGCGGGCGTCACGATCGTGCGCGACAACGCCGAGGCCCCGCGCGACGGCCGCCGCACCATGGCCGACCGGCGCGGCCGTTCGGCCTCCACCCCCACCACGCAGTCGGTCGTCGACAAGGTGCGCCGCGCGTGGAACACCAGCACCGCGAAGAAGACGTCCCCATCGGCGTCACAAGCTCAGGCGCTGCCCCAGGCCCACGTGGATGCTGTGGCCGTCGGTGTCACAGTCGCCATCGTCGTCTGGTGCGCCATCACGGCGGGCGTCTCGACGCTGCTCTAGTCCCGTCAACGAAAAGGCCGGGCCGCGACGTGATGCCGCGGCCCGGCTTTTTCGTGTCTCGATGCGGTGTCTGCGGCGTGGCCGCTCACCGATCGAACGGGACTAAATACCGAGCTGGATGCCCGCTCCCGGGATGGCCTCGAGAAGCGCCTTGGTGTACTCCTGCTGCGGGTTCTCGAACACCTCGTCGGTGGTCGCGGCTTCGACGATCTTGCCGGACTGCATGACGGCCACGTTGTCTGCGATCACGCGCACGACCGCGAGGTCGTGGGTGATGAACAGGTACGTGAGCTTCAGCTCTTCCTGCAGCTCGGCGAGCAGCTGGAGGATCTGCGCCTGCACGAGCACGTCGAGCGCCGAGACGGCCTCGTCGAGGATGACGATGTCGGGCTTCAGGGCCAGTGCACGCGCGATGGCGATGCGCTGACGCTGTCCGCCGGACAGCTCGTTCGGGTAACGCGAGACCACCATTTGCGGCAGCGACACCTGGTCGAGCAGCTCTTTCACGCGGGCGCGCTGCGTCTTGCGGTCGCCGACCTTGTGCACGCGCAGCGGCTCGGAGATGATGTTGCCGATCGACTGCAGCGGGTTAAGCGAGCCATACGGGTCTTGGAACACGGGCTGCATGCGGCGACGCAGCGCCAGCAGCTCGCGGCCCTTGAGCCCGTTGATGGTGTCGCCGTCGATGACGATGTTGCCCGACGTGGCTTCTTCGAGCTTCAGCAGCATCTTGGCCACGGTCGACTTGCCCGAACCGGACTCGCCGACGAGAGCCGTGGTGGTGCCGCGCTCGACGTTGAAGCTGACCTTGTCGACCGCGGTGAAGTCGATCGACCGGCCGGAACCCTGACGGATCTTGAACACCTTGGTGACGTCGTCGACCACGATCGCGTTGCCGCGGTGACCCTCGGCCGCCTGCGCCTCGGCCCGCGACGCCGCCTGGGCGATGAGGTCGAGGTTGCTGTCGGCTTCTGGGCGGTGCTGGATGTCGACGAGGTCGGCACCGGTGGCCTGGATGCGGCGCGACGCCAGGCTGGGCGCTGCGGCCACCAGCCGCTGCGTGTAGGGGTGCAGCGGGTTCTGCAGGATCTCGACCGACGGACCCGACTCGACGACCTGACCCTTGTACATGACGACGAGCTGCTCGGCGCGCTCTGCAGCGAGACCGAGGTCGTGCGTGATGAAGATCACGGCCGTGTTCGAGTCGCGCGTGAGCGTTTCGAGGTGGTCGAGGATGACGCGCTGCACCGTGACGTCGAGAGCCGAGGTGGGCTCGTCGGCGATCAGGAGCTTCGGGTTGGCCGCGAGGCCCATGCCGATGAGCACGCGCTGACGCATGCCGCCCGAGAACTGGTGCGGGTACTGCTTGAGGCGGCGCTCGGCATCCGAGAGACCGGCCTCTTTCAGCACCTCGATGGCGCGCTTCTTGACGTCTTTGCGACCCTTGGCGATGCCGTTGGCGCGGACCGCTTCTTCGACCTGGAAGCCGATGTTCCACACCGGGTTGAGGTTCGACATCGGGTCCTGCGGCACGAAACCGATCTGGCTTCCGCGGATGTCTTCCATCTTCTTCTCGGAGACCTTGGTGAGGTCGACACCGTCGAAGAAGATCTCGCCACCCGTGATCTTGCCGCTGCCGGGGAGCAGGTTGATGATGGCCGAGGCCGTCGTCGACTTGCCCGAGCCGGACTCGCCGACGATCGCGAGGGTCTGGCCCGCGTTGAGCGTGAGGTTCGCGCTGCGGACAGCCTTCACCTCACCGTCTTGCGTGCGGAACGAGACGTCGAGGTTCTTGATCTGGAGGAGTGGTTCGGTCATCGCAGTGCCCTCGCCTTCGGGTCGAGTGCGTCGCGAACGGTCTCACCGAGCATGATGAAGGCGAGGACCGTGAGCGACAGAGCGAGTGACGGGTAGATCAGCACCTGGGGAGCCTGGCGCAGAGTGGTCTGGGCCTGGCCGATGTCATTACCCCAGGACATGACGCTCGAGGGCAATCCGACACCCAGGAAGGACAGCGTCGCCTCGGCGACGATGGCCGACGCCAGCGAGATCGTCGTGATGACGATGACGGGGGCGATCGAGTTGGGCAGCACGTGCTTCCACAGGATATTGAAGCGCTTGACGCCGATGGCCGTTGCAGCCGTGACGTAGTCGGCGTTCTTCACCCGCAGGATCTCCGACCGGAGCACACGGGCCGTCGCCGGCCAGGCGAAGATTCCGATGGCGAGCGAGATCACCCACACGTTGCGGTTCGAGGAGAAGACCGACATGATCACGACGGCCGCGAGGATGTAAGGAATCGAGAAGAAGATGTCACCGGCGCGCGACAGGACGGCGTCGATCCATCCACCGTAGAAACCGGCGAACGCACCGAACAGGATGCCGAGCGTGAACACCAGCACGGTCACGATGATGCCGACCGAGAGCGACGTCGACGTGCCGTAGATGATGCGCGCGAAGACGTCGCAACCCTGGCGCGTGAAGCCCAGGATGTGACCCTCGCTCGGGCCCGCGTTGCTGTTCGACAGCTCGCAGTTGTCGTTCGGCGCGGTCTGCGTGAACAGACCGGGGAACAGAGCGACGATCACGACGAGCAGGATGATGACGGACGAGATCCAGAACATCGGGCGGCCCCGCAGATCGCGCCAGGCGTCGATCCAGAGGTTGGACGGCTTGCCGTCGGTTTTGACGGAGTCGATGGCGACGAGAGGGGTCTCCTCGAGCGGCGCGACGAAGTGCCCGGGTGAGGGCTTCTGTGTGCTATTTGGCATAACGGATCCTTGGGTCGAGCACTGCGTAGAGCAGATCGACTAAGAGGTTGACGACCAGGTAGATCAGGACCATGACGGTGACGAAGGACACGACGGTGGGTCCTTCACCCTTCAGGATGGCCTGGTAGAGCGTGCGACCGACACCGGGCACGTTGAAGATGCCCTCGGTCACAGTGGCGCCCACCAGCAGAACACCGAAGTCGGTACCCAGGTAGGTGACGACGGGGATCAGGGAGTTGCGCAGGATGTGCACGGGGACGATGCGCTTCGAGGAGAGACCCTTGCTGTACGCGGTGCGCACGAAGTCGAGGTTCTTGGTCTCGATGACCGAGGAGCGCGTCAGGCGCACGATCTGGGCGAAGCTGATGCTCGCCAGCACAAGGGCCGGCAGGATCAAGTCCTGTATCGGTGCACCTGCGCCGACGGTGGGCCGGAACCATCCGAGTGCGATGCCCAGGAAGTACTGGCCCAGGAACGCCGTGACGAAGATCGGCAGCGAGATGAGGATCAGGCTAACGACGAGGGCGCTCGCGTCGAAGATGCCGCCCTTGCGGATACCCGAGACGAGACCGATCAGGATGCCGGCGATCATCTCGAACAGGAGGGCGAGGATCGCGAGGCGGATCGTGACCGGGAAGGTCTGCGCCAGGATCTCGGTGACCGGCTGACCGGAGTAGGAGACGCCGAAGTCGAAGCGGAAGATGCCGCCGAGGTAGTAGAGGTACTGAACGAAGAACGGTTCGTTCAAGTGGTATTGCTCACGCAGCTGCTCGAGCAGCGCGGGGTTGGGGGTCTTGTCGCCGAAGAGCGCCAACAGCGGGTCTCCGGGCATGGCGAAGACCATGAAATAAATCAAGAACGTTGTTCCCAGCAAGACTGGGATCGCCTGCAGGAGGCGGAACAGGATATATCGGGCCATATCCTAGCTCGCCGTTCCTTGGTGCTTACTCATGTGAAGTTGAACCTATCTTTGAGGGCGATTGCGCCGCTGGTGGCGGACGCGTCGTGGGGCGGCAGCGGGTAAGCTGCCGCCCCACATCGCTAGCTGGTGGAACGTGACGGTCAAACCGTCAGACTACTACTAGCCCTTGGTCACGTCATAGTAGAGCGGAACGGAGTTCCAGCCGAACTTGACGTTGTCGACATCCTCGCCGTAGCCACCGTTGACGTTGGCGTACCAGAGGGGGATGACGGGCAGGTCTTCCATGAGGATCGCCTGAGCGTCCTGGAAGTCCTTGTTGGCGGCCTCTTCAGAGGTTTCGCCCTGGCCCTTCTTCAGCAGCGCGTCGAACTCGGGGTTCGAGTAGTCACCGTCGTTGGAGCCGGCGTTGGTCGCGTACAGCGGGCCGAGGAAGTTGAACAGACCCGGGTAGTCGGCCTGCCATCCGGTGCGGAACGCGGTCTGGATGGTGCGGTCGGTGATCGCGGTGCGGACCTCGGCGAAGGTCGGCGAGGGAGCGCCGGACGCGTCGATCTTCAGCGTGTTCTTCAGCTGGTTCGACACGGCGTCGACCCAACCCTGGTGTCCACCGTCAGCGTTGTACGCGATCTGGAAGGTGCCGGTCCACGGGGAGATGGCGTCTGCCTGGTCCCAGAGTTCCTTGGCCTTCTTGGCGTCGAACGTGAGGACCTCGTTGCCCTTGATGTCTTCGGAGAAGCCATCGATGACCGGGGACGTGAAGTCCTTGGCCGGGGTGCGGGTGTCCTGGAAGATCACCTTCGTGATCTCGTCGCGGTTGATGGCCATGGAGATGGCCTGACGACGCAGCTTGCCCTCTTCACCCGAGAAGTGCTCGAGGCGCTCCGGGATGGCGAAGGACTGAAAGATGGCTGCAGCCTGGTTGACGGCACGGTCGCCCAGGTCGCTCTCGTAGGAACCGAAAGCGGAGTCCGGGATGGCGTCGAGGATGTCGAGGTTGCCGGCGATGAGGTCGGAGTACGCGGCGTCCTGCTGAGCGTAGAACGTGATGGTGAGACCACCGTTCTTCACCTCGCGTCCACCCTTGTAGTCGTCGTTCTTCACGAGGGCGATGGACTCGTCGTGCTTCCACGCGCCTTCGCCGTCGAGCTTGTACGGGCCGTTGCCGACCGGGTTCTGGCCGTAGGCGTCGATGTCTTCGAACGCAGCCTTGGGCAGCGGGTAGAAGGCCGAGTAGCCGAGGCGCAGCGGGAAGTCAGCCGTGGGCTGCTTCAGCGTGACCGTGAAGGTGGTGTCGTCGACGACCTTGAGGCCGGACAGCGTGGCGACGTTCTCGTCGTAGCTGAAGCCTTCGATGTCTTCGAAGAAGTAGCTCGAGAGCTGCTTGTTGTCGAGGGCGGCGCCGTAGTTCCAGGCGTCGACGAAGTTCTGAGCGGTGACGTCTTCACCGTTGGTGAAGGTGTTGCCTTCCTTCAGCTTGATGGTGAAGGTCTGCGAGTCGTCGGTGTCGATCGACTCAGCCATGTCGTTGACCGGCTTGCCATCGGCGTCGTAGTAGACGAGGCCCGCGAAGAGCGCGTCCAGGATCTTGCCGCCGCCAACTTCGTTGGTGTTGGTGGGGATGAGCGGGTTCTGGGGCTCGCTGCCGTTGGTGGTGATGATCGCGGATGCGTTGGCCGACGGCTTGCTGTCGGTTGCGCCTCCACCGGAGCAGCCGGTCAGGGTCAAAGCCCCGGCTGCGACCAGCGCCACGGCCGTCAGGCCGATGCGGTTGATTCTCAATGTTCCTCCTGTGCAATGGATGCAGCGCCGGACAGAGTTATGCCCTGACTGGCGTGCTGGATAAGAATGACGATAAGTAGCGCTCCTCGAATTTCCAAACGCAAGCTGCGAATCGTTACACACCGGAAACGCGATTGCCGGAATTTTGCACGTTGCGCACAAAATGTGCGGCGTACCGACATCCACCACACAGAAAGAGCGGGGCTCGCAATGATGAACAGCGAACCGAAGGACAATCTGCCTCCCGTTCACCCCGCCGTTACCGGGCGACAGAGGCTTTTCGAGGGGCGCGCGGCCCTGCCCGGGGAGCGAGCGCGGGTGTGGTGGGAGATCGCGATCGTGCTGGGCTTGTCGCTCGGGGCATCCGCTGTGTATTCGATCGTGTCGCTGCTGTCGATCGTGACGGCGGGCAAGACGCTTGCGGGGTCGAGCACATCGCTCAACAGCAGTCAGTCGCCCCGAGAGTGGCTCGACTTCACCTACCAATTCCTGTCGCTGTTCTTTGCGCTCGTGCCCGTTGCCCTGGCGTTGTATCTGCTGTGGCGGCCGGGGCGCAGCGCTTTTCGGCGCGTGGGGCTCGACCTGACGCAGCCCGGGCGCGATCTCGGGCGGGGCCTGCTGCTGCTGGCCGTCATCGGGGTGCCGGGCATCGCGTTCTATGCCGTGGGGCGGATGCTGGGGCTCACGGTCGCCGTGAACGCCGCACCCCTCGAGGGCTACTGGTGGACCATCCCGATGCTCATCTTCTCGGCCATTCGCGCGGGGTTGCAGGAGGAGGTCATCGTCGTGGCCTACCTGTTCGAGAAGCTGCGGCAGCTGGGATGGAACACGTGGTCGATCATCCTGTCGACGAGCCTGTTACGCGGCAGTTATCACCTGTATCAGGGCGTGGGGCCGTTCGTGGGCAACGTCGTGATGGGTGTGGTTTTCGGGTGGTGCTATCAGCGCTGGGGGCGCGTGATGCCGCTCGTCGTGGCGCACGCGATCATCGACATCGTGTCGTTCGTCGGGTACCCGCTGGCCGCGGCGTGGTGGCCCGGCATCTTCACGGTCGGATCGTAGAGAACGCGTCGGCCGCTCGATCGAATGAGCAGGAAACGGCGAAGGGCCGCTCATCCGTGGGGATGGGCGGCCCTTCGTGTCGCGGGGACGGGAACCGTTAGGCGAAGGCCTCGGGCGGCGGGCACGCGCACACGAGGTTGCGGTCGCCGAACGCCTGGTCGATGCGTCGAACCGGCGGCCAGTACTTGCCGCGGATGAGCGTGGACACGGGGTAGACGGCATCCTCACGCGTGTAGGCGTGCTCCCACTCGCCCTCGATGACCGAACGCGCGGTGTGCGGGGCGTTGACGAGGGGGTTGTCGTCGGCCGGCCACTCCCCCGCGGCGACCTTGTCGGCCTCCTGCTTGATGGCGATCATGGCGTCGATGAAGCGATCGATCTCGGCCAGGTCTTCGCTCTCGGTGGGCTCGACCATGAGCGTGCCCGCGACGGGGAACGACATGGTGGGCGCGTGGAAGCCGTAGTCGACGAGGCGCTTGGCCACATCGTCGTTGCTGATGCCCGTTGCCTCTTTGAGCGGGCGCAGGTCGAGGATGCATTCGTGCGCCACGAGACCCGCGTCACCCGCGTAGAGCACCGGATAGTGCGGGGCCAGGCGCGCGGCGACGTAGTTGGCGGCGAGGACCGCGGCCCCCGTCGCCTGAGTCAGGCCCTCGAGGCCCATCATGCGCACGTAGGCCCACGAGATCGGCAGGATGCTCGACGAGCCGAAGGGCGCGGCCGAGACCGCTCCCCCCTCGTGCGCGTAGCCCGAGTGCTCGTTGCGCTGCGCGAACGGGTGGCCCGGCAGGAACGGAGCGAGGTGCGCCTTGGCCGCGACCGGACCGACACCAGGGCCGCCGCCGCCGTGCGGGATGCAGAACGTTTTGTGCAGGTTGAGGTGCGAGACGTCTCCGCCGAACGATCCGAACTTGGCATAGCCGAGCAGGGCGTTGAGGTTGGCGCCGTCGACGTAGACCTGGCCGCCCGCGTCGTGCACGGCATCCGTGATCGCCTGGATCTCGTGCTCGTAGACGCCGTGGGTGGACGGGTAGGTGACCATGAGCGCGGCCAACGTGTCGGCGTGCTCGGCGATCTTGGCGCGCAGGTCGTCGAGGTCGACGTTGCCGAGCTCGTCGCACGCAACGACGACCACGCGCATGCCCGCGAGAACGGCCGAGGCCGCGTTGGTGCCGTGCGCGCTCTGCGGGATGAGGCAGACCGTGCGGGCCTCGTCGCCGCGGGAGAGGTGGTAGCCGCGGATGGCGAGCAGGCCCGCCAATTCGCCCTGGCTGCCCGCGTTGGGCTGCAACGAGACCGTGTCGTAGCCCGTGAGCTCGGCGAGCCAGTCCTCGAGCTGCGCGATGAGCTTGAGGCTGCCCTCGACCTGGGCTTCGGGCGCGAAGGGGTGCAGACCCGCGAACTCGGGCCAGGAGACGGCTTCCATCTCGGTGGCCGCGTTGAGCTTCATGGTGCAGGAACCCAGCGGGATCATGCCGCGGTCGAGCGCGTAGTCGCGATCGGCCAGCGTCTTGAGGTAGCGCATCATGGCGGTCTCGGAGTGGTGCGCGTTGAAGACGTGGTGCGTGAGGAAGGGCGTGGCGCGGAGGAGGGCTTCGGGCACGCGGGCCGGGCACGGGACGAAGGCGAAGTACATCTCGCTGATGTCGCGCACGGCGCGGACCACGGCGAGCACGTCGTCGAGCGTTGTGGTCTCGTCAACCGAGACCTGCACGACCGTGTCGCTCGCCTTCCAGAGGTTGATGCCCCTCTCGCGGGCGCGTTCGATGACCCCGTCGGCTCCGTTGGGCACACGGATCTGGACCGTGTCGAAGAAGTCGGCGTGCACGGTCTCGAAGCCCTCGGCCTCGATCAGCGACGCGAGCGTGGCCGCCCACGTGCCGACCTCGTTCGCGATGCGCTTGATGCCGTCCGGGCCGTGGTAAACCGCATACATCCCGGCCATGACGGCCAGCAGAACCTGAGCGGTGCACACGTTGGAGGTGGCCTTCTCGCGGCGGATGTGCTGTTCGCGCGCCTGCAGGCTGAGGCGGTAGGCGGGGTGGCCGTCGGCATCCTTCGAGACACCGACGAGGCGGCCGGGCAGCTGGCGCTCGAGGCCCGAGCGCACCGCGAGGTAGCCCGCGTGGGGCCCGCCGAAGCCGAGCGGCACGCCGAAGCGCTGCGTGGTGCCCGCGGCGACGTCGGCGCCCATCTGGCCGGGCGACGTGATGAGGGCGAGGGCCAGCAGGTCGGCCGCGACGACCGTGAGGGCACCCGTGGCCTTGACGGCTGAGATGACCTCGGTCGGGTCCCAGATGAGGCCGGATGCGCCGGGGTACTGGATGAAGGCGCCGAACGCCTCGGGCAGGCTCTCGTCGCCCGCCGCACGCTCGTCGGATGCCAACCACGCGGGGAAGTCGACCTCGACGATCTCGATGCCCGTCGCCTCGGCGCGGCTGTCGAGCAGAGCGCGCGTCTGGGGCAGGGCATCCGCGTCGACCAGGAAGACGTTCGAGCGGGACTTGGAGGCGCGCCGCGTGAGCAGCATGCCCTCGACCACGGCCGTGCCCTCGTCGAGCATCGATGCGTTGGCCGTGTCGAGCCCCGTGAGGTCGGTGACCATGGTCTGGAAGTTGATGAGCGCCTCGAGCCGGCCCTGGCTGATCTCGGGCTGGTACGGCGTGTAGGCCGTGTACCACGACGGGTTCTCGAGCACGTTTCGCTTGATCACGGCGGGCGTGATGGTGTCGTAGTAGCCCAGGCCGATCATCGAGCGCGCGACCTGGTTCTGGTCGGCCAGCGCGCGCAGCTCGGCGAGCGCCTCACGTTCGGAGGCGGGCTTTCCGAGGATGTCGTTGAGCGGGCGTTCGCCCTCCGGCACCTGGATGGAGGCGGGCACGGCCGCGCGCACGAGGGCGTCGACGCTGTCGTAGCCGAGCACGTCGAGCATGTGCTTCTGCTCGGCGGAGCCCGTTCCGATGTGGCGGGTGCTGAAACGCTCCGCCATTACTCGCCGACCAATGCGCGGTACTCGTCGTAGCCGAGCAGGCCCTCGGGCAGGGCCTCGAAGCGCACCTTGATGAGCCAGCCGTCGCCGTAGGGATCGGTGTTGACGAGCTCGGGGGCGTCCACGACCTGGTCGTTGACCTCGGTGACGACACCGTCGACGGGCGCGAAGAGCTCGCCGACCGACTTGGTCGATTCGACCTCGCCGACGACCTTGCCGCTCGCCACGTCGCTGTCGACGTCGGGCAGGTCGACGAAGACGACGTCACCGAGCTTCTCGGCGGCGTAGTCGGTGATTCCCACGGTGGCGATGTCGCCCTCGACGAGAAGCCATTCGTGCTCGGGCGTGTACTTCAGGGCGGTCTTGTCGGCCATGGTCAGTTCTTCTTCCGTGAGTAAAAGGGCAGGTCGGTGACGGTGACGGGAATGCGGGTGCCGCGCACGTCGACGGCGAGTTGCGTGCCGGTGCGGGCCGATCGGGGGGCCACGTAGGCCATGGCGATGGGATGTCCGAGCGTCGGCGACAGGGCGCCCGACGTGATCTCGCCCACGGGTTCGGTGGGTTCGGCGCCATTCTCGGTCGCGGCGGCGAAGACGGAGTAGCCGGCACGCGGGGCACGACGCCCCTCGGCGACGAGCCCGACGAGGACGTGGGCCTCGGCATCCGGGCCCTCTTCGCTGGCGGCACGACCGACGAAGTCGCCGGGCTTCGAGAGGTCGACGACGCGACCGAGGCCAGCCTGCGCGGGGAATGCACCCTCGCCGAGCTCGTGGCCGTAGAGGGGCATGCCGGCTTCGAGGCGCAGGGTGTCGCGGCTGGCGAGACCCGCGGGCACGAGGCCGAGCGGGGTGCCCGCGTCGGTGAGCGCCTGCCAGAGGGCGGGGGCGACATCCGGGGCGACATAGATCTCGAAACCGTCTTCGCCCGTGTAACCCGTGCGCGCGATGAGCACGGGGTGCTGGTCGAACGTGCCCGCGACCGAGCGGTAGTAGCGCAGCTCGCCCAGGACGTCGAGCGAGTCGCGGCCGTCGCGGTCGCCGCCGTCGATCGCCAGGCCCTGCGTGACGCTCAGGATATCGAGCGACTTGGGGCCCTGCACGGCGACGAGGGCCATCTGGTCGGACTCGTCGAAGGTCTCGACGTCGAACGGGGCCGTGCGCGACTGCAATTCGCCGGCCACGCGGTGCGCGTTGGAGGCGTTGGCCACGACGAGGTAGCGGTCTTCGCCCGTGCGGTAGACGATGAGGTCGTCGATGACGCCGCCGTGACGCGCGAGGAGGAGCGAGTACTTGGCCTGGCCCACGGCGATGCGCGACAGCGTGCCGGCGAGGGCGTAGTCGAGGGCTTCTCCGGCTTCGGGGCCGAGGACGAGGATCTCGCCCATGTGGGACAGGTCGAAGAGGCCGGCGGCCGTACGCACGGCGTGGTGCTCGGCCAAGTCGCTCGAGTAGCGCACGGGCATCTGCCAGCCCGCGAAGTCGGTGAAGCTCGCGCCGAGCGCCTCGTGCACGGCGTGCAGCGGGCTGTAGCGGATGCCGTCGGCGTGCGCGTCTTGAGCGGCCAGCTCGTCGATCGACACGGCCGTCGGCACGGCGTCGGGCACATTGCCGACGTCGGTGCGTTCGCCCGTGGGCTGAGCGGCGGGGTTGTTGTCGTGGGACATCGGAGTTCTCCATTCACTGCATGCAGTGGCACGGCGCACGGGTGCGCGTTCTGCCCACACGCGTGTGCGGGCTGGGAACTCCCCCTCTGTCATGGGCCTGAGAGCTTCGCGCGACCAGCTCGTGGTCGTGCTTTCACCGTGGGCGAGGCTCGTGCGGCGACACCGGGGCGAATCCGTGGCGGATTCGCGGGCGCGTCGCGCGTCCTGCTTTTCAGAGTGGCCAGTTCGATGCGGTACAGAACCTGAGAGATTGGCGGGGAGGCTTGCTCCTTCGGTGCTCGGCGAACCGAGCTCTCCCGCATCGCGTGTGCGGCCCACTATTCAATTGACGGCTCTCAGCCTAGCGGGTGGCCGCGCGGCGCGAGCGGGGGTTTTGAAACGTCTTCGAAATACGGTGCGTTTCCTGTTTGAGTCATCCTGACTATAAGATGGCTCCAGCGAGTTCGGGTCACGGTGACTTTTACTCGGATGCACGAGCTACACCCCTTGACTGGAGCCCCCATGTGCCCTGACGACGATGCCGTCACGCTGGCCGTGTCGACCGTGATCTGCGCGCTCCGGCCCGATCCCGAGACGGGGGTGGCGGGCGTGTGGATTCCGCTGGTCCGTCGCATTCGCGAGCCCTATCTGGGGCTGTGGGCACTGCCGGGCGGGCCGTTGCAGAAAAGCGAGCCGCTCGAGACATCCGCGAGCCGCACGCTGGCCGAGACCACGGGGCTGACGCCGCAATACCTCGAGCAGCTTTATGCCTTCGGCGACCCCGACCGCTCCCCCGGCCCGCGCGTCGTATCGATCGTCTACTGGGCGCTCGTGAAGAACGACGAGGCCGAGCGCGCCGCCGAGAGCGAGAACGTGCGCTGGTTTGCGGCCGATCGGCTGCCCGAGCTGGCGTTCGACCACAACGAGATCGTCGAATACGCACTGTGGCGGCTGCGCAACAAGATGGGTTATAGCCGCATCGCGCACGCTTTCGTGGGAGAAACCTTCACGATTGCCCAGCTGCGCGAGGTGTACGAGGCCGTGCTCGGAAAGGCGCTCGATCCGGCGAACTTCCGGCGGCAGCTCGAGTCGTCGGGCACCATCGTCGCCACCGAGCACCGGCTCACGGGCACGCGGCATCGGCCGCCACGGCTGTATCGGTATGCGCCGCCTCCGACGTTCACGCCGAGCACCGCGTCGGGTGCGGATGACGACTCCTCCGCCGCGAAGCTTCCCCCAGGCGCGCAGCCCAGGCCCGCCGCGCTGTCGTCGCCTTCCTCGCCTTCCTCGCCTTCCTCGCCTTCCTCGCCTTCCCTTGCTCTTTCCCCCACGGAGACCCGCCCGGGTGTTCCGCCGCTCGAACCCGGAGATGCCTCGTGAACACCCCAGCGTCAACACTCGCCGCCTCGGTCGACTACACCATCCAGCTCATCGAGAAGGGCGCGCAGGACGGCGCCACGTGCACGCCCGACCTCGTGCAGGCGCCCTGGAACTTCGACGCCGGCGCACCCTCCTACGGCCCCGGCGCGTCGATGGGCGACGTCATCCCCGTGAACACTCCGCGCCAGGGCCAGCTGCCGCAGGTCTACCGCGACGCCTCGCCCGCCGAACTGCACGCGCGCATCATGCGGGCCAAGCAGATGCTGGGCGACAAACTCGTGATTCTCGGGCACTTCTACCAGCGGGACGAAGTCATCCAATATGCGGATTATGTGGGCGACTCGTTCCAACTCGCCAACGCCGCCAAGGCGCGACAGGATGCCGAGGCAATCGTCTTCTGCGGCGTGCACTTCATGGCCGAGACCGCCGACCTGCTCTCGCAGGAGAACCAGGCCGTCATCCTGCCGAACCTAGCGGCCGGCTGCTCGATGGCCGATATGGCGAACATCGACCAGGTCGAGGAGTGCTGGGAGCAGCTGATGGAGCTCTACGGCGAGCAGATCGACGAAGATGGTCGGGCTCAGATCATCCCCGTCACTTATATGAACTCGTCGGCCGCGCTCAAGGGATTCTGCGGGCGCAACGGCGGCATCGTGTGCACGTCGTCCAACGCCGAGACGGTGCTCGAGTGGGCGTTCGAGCGCGGCAAGCGCGTGCTGTTCTTCCCCGACCAGCACCTGGGGCGCAACACCGCCAAGGCCATGGGCGTTCCGCTCTCGCGCATGCCCATGTGGAACCCGAACCGCCCCCTCGGCGGCAACACGGCCGACGAGGTGCTCGACGCGCAGGTGCTGCTGTGGCACGGATTCTGCTCGGTGCACAAGCGCTTCACGGTGGCTCAGATCGAGCAGGCGCGCGCCGACTACCCCGATGTGCGCGTGATCGTGCACCCCGAATGCCCCATGCCCGTCGTCGACGCGGCCGACGAGTACGGCTCGACCGACTACATCACCAAGGCCATCGCGGCAGCGCCCGCCGGCAGCACCTTTGCCATCGGCACCGAGATCAACCTCGTGCAGCGGCTCGCGGCCGAGTATCCGCAGCACACCATCTTCTGCCTCGACAGCGTCGTGTGCCCATGCAGCACCATGTATCGCATCCACCCGGGTTATATGGCGTGGGTGCTCGATGGGCTGCTCGACGGGCAGGTCATCAACCAGATCACGGTGTCGGATGATGTGGCGGTGCCGGCGCGTGTGGCGCTCGAGCGGATGTTGGCGGCGAAGCCTCCCGTTGCGGGCGGGGGCGGCGCTGTCGAGGGTGCTGGTGATGCGGGTGCTGGGAGTAGTGCTTCCGCTCCCGCCTCGGACGCTGCTGCTACTGCCAAGTCGGATGTCGCGGCGCCCGAGGGTGCTGTGGACGTGACGAACCGGGGCTGATCGTGGACGGTGGAGAGCGCAGGCTCGTCGGCAGCTCGGCGGGTGCGCGGCCGCGCGAGGTTCTCGTCGTCGGGTCGGGCATCGCCGGGCTCGTGGCCGCCTTGAGCGCCGTGTCAGGGCCCGAGCCCGTGCGGTCGAACGTCACGATCGTGACCAAGGGCGCGATGGACGAGTCGAACACGCGGTATGCGCAGGGCGGTGTTGCGGCGGCATGGTTCCCGGATGATTCGGCAGCCGCGCATGCCTCCGACACCTTGCGTGCGGGGGCCGGTCTCGCGGATGCCGCGGCCGTCGATGTCTTGACCGGCGAAGGTGCGAGTGCGATCGACGCGCTCATCGGCTGGGGCGTGGAGTTCGACCGCGCCAGCGGTGAGGGCGACGGCGGCGAGTGCGGCAGCGGCGAGCGTGGTGACGGCGGCGGCGGCGGCCATCGTGAGGCAACGTATGCCCGCGGGCTCGAGGCGGCACACTCGGTGGCCCGCGTGCTGCACGCCGGCGGTGACCAGACGGGTGCCGAGATCGAGCGGGCACTTGTGGCGGCGGTGCGCGCGGCCGGGATCCGCGTCATCGAGAACGCCGTGCTCGTGGATGTCGTCGTGGACTCACGTTTTGAGGCGGACTCGCGCGTTGCCCGGGTCGCCGGGGTCTCGATCCTGCGCGAGTCGACACAAACGGACAACGGCTTCGGCTCGCTCGAGTTCTTGCCAGCCGACGACGTTGTGATGGCGACGGGCGGAGCCGGTCAACTGTTTGCCCACACGACCAACCCCGGCGTCGCGACGGGCGACGGCGTGGCCGCGGCGTGGCGCGCCGGAGCCGAGGTTGCCGACCTGGAATTCGTGCAATTCCATCCGACGACGCTCGATGCGCCCGGAAACTTCCTCATCTCTGAGGCGGTGCGCGGCGAAGGGGCCGTCCTGCTCGGCGCGGACGGCGACCGGTTCATGACGCGCGTGCACGACGACGCCGAGCTGGCGCCCCGCGACATCGTGGCCCGGGCGATCGCCGCGCAGATGGCCCGGCAGGGTGGCGCACCGGTTCTGCTCGACGCGACTGCCCTGGGCGCCGAGTTCCTCGCCCGACGCTTCCCCGGCATCGACCGCGCCACGCGCGCGCTCGGCTTCGACTGGGCTCAGCAGCCCCTGCCGATCACGCCGGCCGCGCACTACTCCATGGGCGGAATCGTCACCGACCTCGACGGGCGCACGAACGTGCCCGGGCTGTGGGCGGTCGGCGAGGCGGCCCGCACGGGTGTGCACGGCGCGAACCGTCTCGCTTCCAACTCGTTGCTCGAAGGCGCGGTCTTCGGCATGCGGGTTGGGCGGATGCTGGGTGAGCCCGTCGCGGGACCGGTGGCCTCCCCGCGAGCGTCCGAAGCGACGACTCGTGCCGCCGGACAACCCGCAGTGCCCGCGCAGGACCGCGCAGATAACGGTGTCGCGGTGATCGACCAGGCAGCTGCGTTCGACAAGCCCACGATTTTCGACCGCGCCGCACTGCAACAGATCATGTGGGAGCGGGTAGGACTGTTGCGCGACGAAGCCGGTTTGCTCGCGGCATCCACAGAGCTCGATCGGATGATCGCACCCGCCGCCCTCGACCGGCGCAGCGTCGAAGACCGTAATCTGCTCGACCTGGCGCGGCTCACGGTCGCTGCCGCGCTCGCCCGCACCGAGTCGCGAGGGGCGCATTCGCGAAGCGACATCCCCGAGACCCGACCCGGGCTGGCGCGACCCCTCGTGTCGGCCGCGCGGCCTTCGGCAACCGCTGCCGCGCCCGCCGCCACCGACCGGTTCGACTCACGGGTGCCGGCCGGCCAGCGCGACATCATCCATTCCATCGAACCGTCCGATCCCGGCGAGCGCTCCGACCCGAGTGAACGCACCGAGCCGCACGACCGCTCCGACCCGCGCGACACCTCCGACACAGAAAAGACCTCAGCATGCTGACCGCCCGCACCATCGACCGTGTCGTCCTCCTGGCCCTCGACGAGGATGCGCCGTTCGGCGACCTCACCTCCGAGGCGCTCATCCCGGCGAGCGCCACCGCGACGGCCGCCCTCGTCGCGCGCGAACCGGGTGTGTTCGCGGGCGGCGCCGTGTTCGAGGCCGCCTTCCGTCTGACCGATCCGGCCGTCACCGTAACGCTGCTCGCGGCCGACGGCGACCGGTTCGAGCCCGGCGACACGCTCGCCCGCGTGCACGGGCCCGCGCGCGGCGTGCTGCAGGCCGAACGCATCGGACTGAACTTCACCCAGCGGATGAGCGGCATCGCCACCCTCACGGCGCGGTTCGCCGACGCCATCCGCGGCACGGGTGCCCGCATCGTCGACACGCGCAAGACCACGCCCGGCCTGCGCGCCTTCGAACGCCACGCCGTGCGCTCGGGCGGCGGCCACAACCACCGATTCTCGCTGTCGGACGCGGTCATGGCGAAGGACAATCACCTCGCCGTGCTCACGGCCGACGGAACCGGCCTCACCGAAGCCCTCGCCGGCGTGCGCGACCGCCTTCCGCACACCACGCACATCGAGGTGGAGGTCGACCGTCTCGACCAGATCGAACCCGTGCTCGCGGCGGGCGTCGACACGATCATGCTCGACAACTTCACGCTCGACGACCTGCGCGAGGGCGTGCGTATGATCGCCGGCCGCGCCATCGTCGAGGCGAGCGGCAACGTGACCCTCGACACCGTGCGCGCGATCGCCGAAACGGGTGTCGACGTCATCTCGTCGGGCGCGCTCACCCACAGCGTGCGATCGCTCGACCTCGGGTTGGATGTCGAGCTGCACGTGGCCTCGGCATCCTGACCATGCTCTACCTCGACAATGCCGCCACCACGCCCGTGAGGCGCGATGTGCTCGAAGCGATGTGGCCCTTCCTGACGGCCGAGTTCGGCAACCCGTCGAGCCATCACACCGTGGGCGAGCGCGCCGCATCCGCTCTGGCCGATGCCCGCCGCACGGTGGCCGAGTGGTGGGGTGTGCGAGCCAGTGAGGTCGTCTTCACCTCGGGCGGCACCGAGGCGGACAACCTCGCGGTCAAGGGCATCGTCCTCGCCCGCCGGCCGCGGGGCGCGCACATCGTGTCGACGCGCATCGAACATGAGGCCGTGCTCGAATCCCTGCACTACCTCGAGCGCTTCCACGACGCCCACGTCACCTACGTCGACACCGACGACACGGGCCTCGTCACGCCCGAGGCCCTCGCCGCAGTGCTGCGCGACGACACCACGCTGGTGAGCATCATGCTGGCCAACAACGAGATCGGCACGGTCCAGGATGTCGCGAGCCTCGCTCAGGTCGCACACGGCGTCGGGGCAGCTTTTCACACCGACGCGGTCCAGGCCGCCGGATGGCTCGACCTCAACGTCGCAGCGCTCGGCGTCGACGCCCTGAGCGTGTCGGGCCACAAACTCGGTGCTCCGAAGGGCATCGGGGCCGCCTACGTGCGCGCCCGCGTGGGTGTCGAACCCGTCCTGCACGGCGGCGGCCAGGAGCGCGGCTGGCGCAGCGGCACCGAGAACGTGGCGGGGGCCGTGGGCATGGCGGCGGCGGTGCGGGCCGCCGAAAGCGAGCGGGTCTCAGCATCCGCTCGGGTCACCGCCGTACGCGACCGCTTCATCGCCGAGGTCCTGCGCCAGGTGCCGGGCGCCCTCCTGACGGGCCACCCCACGCGGCGCCTGCCGACCATCGCGTCCTTCTGCTTCCCGGGAACCTCGGGCGAGGCTGTGCTTCTCGAACTCGAACAACGCGGCGTCGTGTCATCCAGCGGCTCGGCCTGCGCCGCCGGCAGCGACGAACCCTCACATGTGCTGACAGCCATCGGCATCGACCCGGCCATCGCCCAGACCGCCGTGCGCTTCAGCCTGGCGAGCACCACCACCGACGAGAACATGGCGCATGTCGCAACCGCCCTCGCCGCGTCGGTCGCGACGGTCTCGGGCCTCGGCTCGGCCTGACGGGCAACCCCGGTTCGCCTCGCGCCTCGGCTCGGTGCGACGAGCAACCCCGGTTCGCGAGTGCCCGCTCGTGTGAGTCAGAGCCCTCTCTTCGTTCCGCTCGATGAACGGGCACCCCTGCCCATCGAGCGCGGAACGCGGGGCCGATAACCTGAGCCCATGACGGACAGTTGGAACAACCAATACGAGGCCTTTTCCACATCCGCTGACCCGCTGACACCGCTTCGACCTGCGCAGCCGACCGGCCCGGCCAGCCCGGCCCTGACAGCCCTCCCGCTCCACCGGTGGCGTCTCGTCAACCTCTACCTGCTCGGCATCCCGCTCATCATGCCGATAGCCCTCTTCGCGTCCTTCGTGTCCGGTCGCCGGGCAGAAAACCGCGGACGCACACCCTTGCCGTTCGAGGTGTCGTTGCTGATCACAGCCATCCTCGTCGTGCTGATCATCGTCGTCCTCTACATCGACCAGGTGCGAGCCGCACGACGGTGGCGATTGCTGCGTGAGCATTTCTCGGATGCCCTGCTTATCGAGGTCGACGTCCCCAAACACACCCGCGCACACGTGAGGATGCTTCGAGCCGCCCACTACCGCATGCGACCACATGCCGTCCTCATGGTCGGCCCCCACGGCATCGGCATCTTCGGAGACCCCAACCCGCTGCGTCCCGATCTCGCGCTGCGCTGGGACAACGTCGGACGCGTCGCCACCACCGCGAGCCCCCGCACGGTGTGGATCATCATCGAGACGCGCAACCCCGAGAATCCGACGGAGAACGGCGTGCTCATCGACCTCAAGATGAGCCCGTTCCACGCGGCGACGCTCCTCTCCTATGTCAAGACGGAGCCACAACTCGCGCAGACGCTCGCCCAGGTCCCCGCATGGCGCGACCGCCTCCACACCGGAGTGTGAACCCGCTGGCAACCCCTTTTCGTCGGTCGGGCCCGTCGCTACGGTGGAACCATGACTGACGCACCGGAACACCACAACCCGAAAGACGCCGACCACGACCTCGAAGAGGAGCTCGAGCTCGCTCCCGAGGAGAAGAGCGACTGGCTGCCCGAGGCCGAGCCCACCGACGGCCCCGCCCCCTCGGTCTGAGTTTCGCTCACGAACGAAGAGGCCCACCACCGCATGCGCGGGGTGGGCCTCTTCGTTGTGAATGTGGGTTTGTTGTCGGGGTTCTACGAGCCTGGAGCCGGCTCTGACGCGCAAGCATTTCGGCCTGAAGCCTGCCCTGACGCGAAGGTGCGTATGACTTGGGGCTTTCTAGGCGTCGCTGCCTCGACCGGCCCGAGGCGCGGCGCTCGAAGTCCCGGTTGAGGCCCCGCGATCATTCCTGCAGCGCCTCACAGTAACCGTGAACCACACGGCCACCAACACCACGGTCAGGCCGAGAACTCCGGCGGATATGAGGTACCCCATCGTTGCAACCATCGGACTAACCTAGAAGGAGCCGCTGGAGAGCGCAAGGCAACCCGTTCTTGCGACCGCCGCCTGCACCTCTCCTCCTCGCGCTCACCCCACCCCTCTCGCTCGGAAGCCTCATGACCTCCTCCCCCACACCGACTCCCCCGACATCCGAATTCGACGAGCGCGTCGACGCGTTCTGGCGGGACTTCGACGAGACGCGCGGCGACGACCTGGTCGACGAAATGCAAGTGATCGTCGACAAATCGGTGGGCGCCACGGCATCCGCTGCTCTCTATGAGCTGGCCTCGGTTCACGATGCGCTCGGGCAAGAGGATGACGCGATCCCTCTCTATGAGTCGGCGCTCGCCTCGGGCCTCGACGCCGCACGCTACCCGCAAGCCGTCGTGCAACTGGCGAGCACCTATCGCAACGTCGGCCGCCTGGATGATTCGGTCGCCCTCCTCGGAACGCTCGACCTCTCCGACCCCGCCGTCACCGACATCGTGGGAATCGCGCCGGTCGCCTTCCTCGCGCTCTCGCTGCACGACGCTGGCCGCCCGACCGAGGCCCTCGCCCAGCTGCTGGCGGCGGTCGCGCCGACGCTGCCGCTCTACACGCGCTCGATCACGAACTACGCCGCGGCACTCGAGCCGCCGCGCAACTCCTAGCCCGCGCATCCGCTCGACGCCACCGTTTCGGGCGTGTCGCGCGGCCCACGCAGAACTCTCGCAGCCGCCGCTTACCCCGCGTTCACGCAACGTTTGGACAGCTATAAGTTGCTCCCCAGCCGCCTGCAACCTCCGATTCCTATCGTTGTTCTCAGTTGAGACGGGATGATTCGCTCTCCCGGTCAGCTACATCACACCCAGCAAGTCCCCGTCGGCCCGAGGCCACGGGGACTTCGCCATTAACGCCCGCCGACCGCCGACCGCTCTAGAGTGCGACCCGTTCGACCAGGATGAGCAGCAGGAACGACCCCAATCCCACGACGGCGATCGCGGCCATCAGTGCTGCCAGGATCTTGTTCCGTAGCCCGACGCTCTTCACGGTGCCCGCCACCACGAGCATCCCGAGGTAGAGCGCAACCGTCACCCCGATCGCCGCCGCCGGAACCGCGACCTGGATGTCGAGCGCCAACACCAGCAAGACGACGACCACCAGCGCCAGCAGTCCGCCGGGAACGAGCCACTGCCGCCGTCGCCCCCGCCGCAGCGCGTTCTGGTTGCGCACCAGGGTCGGGTCGTTCCGTCGTGCGTCGGCGTGCATCATCCGAACCTCCTCCGTCGTCGAATAGCCACCGTAAACAGCGAGCCGCGCTCACGCGAGAGGATTGACAGCTCGCGGTGGGCTTGCCCGCCTCCCCTCGTGCCCGCCTCCCCTCGTGCCCGCCTCCCCTCGTGCCCGCCTCCCCTCTCCCCTCGGGCCCGCCTCCCTGGGCGAGCTCTGTGTTAGCTAAGCTGGAAGGCTGGCCTCTTTCGGTCGCACCCGCCCACGACGAATGGATGCCGCGCAATGACGCCCGCCGACACCACACCTTCCGCAACACCCGCCGATGACGGCTCTCTCGAGGCCACCTCTGACACAGCCCCGCCCGCTGACGCGCCCCTTCCTGCCCCGGACCGCGCCGCCGCCAACGCCTTCTGGGCCGACTATGCGGCAGCCCACCCGGACGTCGTCCGCGTCGCCCCCGACTACACGGTCGAGTCGTTCGGCGACTCCCCGCGCCTCGCCGACGCCCTGCTGCGCGAGGTGACCCACGGAGCGAAACGCGCCACCGCCGAACTCGCGACCGCCTACCACGCCGACGGCGACCAGCTGCCGCGCATCGGCTCGCACTGGATCGCGTGCGACGGCCGCGGCCATCCCGCCATCATCATGCGCAGCACCGAACTGCGCCTCGCCACCTTCAACGAGGTCGACGAGGCGTTCGCCTACGACGAGGGCGAAGACGACCGCACCCTCGCCAGTTGGCGCCGCGAACACCGCCGCTACTGGGAGCGCACGTGCGCGGCCCGCGGCGTCGAGTGGTCGGAAGACGACGAGATCGTCCTCGAACGCTTCCGCGTGGTCTGGCCGCCGGAGTTCGCTGACTAGCGCGCGGCAACCGCGCTCACGCTCCCGTGTATGAAAAAAGCGCTCCCTCTCACCGGGGGCGGCTGAGAGGGAGCGCTGCGTCTAATCATCATCATTGTGGCGGGCCGCGGTTCGCCCGCCAACACCCCAGTACAAGGGTCGCGTTTCTCCAGGCCTGAGTACTGACGCAGCGCCATCGTCCGAGGTGGTTAGGCTTGCCGGATGGCAACGGTTCTTCTCGTGCGGCACGGCCGCACCACAGCAAATGCCGCTGGGATTCTGGCCGGGAGGGCCGCGGGCGTCGGTCTCGACCAGATCGGCCGCGACCAAGCCGCTCTGACCGGTGAGCGGCTCGCGGCCGTTCCACTGGTCGCGGTGGTGGCAAGCCCTCTCGAGCGTTGTCAGCAGACTGCCGAGTACATCCTTGACCACCAGGCGGGCACACCGCATACCTCGGTTGATCTCGATCTCACCGAGTGCGACTACGGGCAGTGGCAGGGCCGCACGCTCTCCGAGCTCGCGACCGAAGACCTGTGGTCGGTGGTGCAATCGCAACCATCCGCGGTCATCTTTCCCGGTGGTGAATCCATGGCCGCGATGCAGGCCCGGTCGGTGGCAGCCATCCGCCGGCACGATGCAGCCGTAGAAGCCGAGCACGGGCCTGAGGCCGTGTGGGCCGCGGTCAGCCACGGCGACATCATCAAGTCGATTCTCGCCGACGCGCTCGGCATGCACCTCGACCTGTTCCAACGCATCAACGTGTGGCCGGCATCCGTATCAATCGTGCGCTACGGCGCCGGCCGGCCGAGCGTCCACGCGACCAACACAGAGGCGGGTGACCTGTCGTGGCTGGCGAAGGGCATCCGCTCCGGCGATGCAGCGGTCGGTGGTGGCCCCGGGCACGGCGCGCCGTCGACGAGAGACGCTTAGGCTACTGACATGCCTCTACGTGTTCACGAGTTCGATTGGCCCGACCGAGCCGTCATCGGCACCGTCGGCCCTCCCGGGGCTCGCACCTTCTACCTGCAGGTGCGCTCGGGAACGCGACTGATGTGCGTCGCCCTCGAGAAGCAGCAGTCGGCCCTGCTCGCGGACATGATCGACGAGATCCTCGACCAGCTCATCACCGTCGAAGGCAACCCGTTCAGCGTGCCCGCTGGCACTCCCCCGGAACTCGTCGACAACGATCAGCTCGATCCCGTCGAGGAGCAGTTCCGCACCGGCGCCATCAACCTCGGTTGGGACCCGACGACCGCACAGGTCGTCATCGAGGCCTACCCGCTCGCCGACGACGATGCAGTGTTTGACGACGCCGTCCGGATGCTTGCCGAGGACAGCACTCCCGAGGCCGAAATGCTCGTGCTGCGGATGCCCGTGGGCACCGCCCGCGCATTCGCCAACCGCACCCGGGAGATCGTGGGCGCCGGGCGCCCGGCGTGCCCGATATGCGGCTATCCGGTGGACCCCGACGGTCACATCTGCACGCTTCCCGAGGACTGATGTCGACCACAGACCTGATGACCACCGAGCTGAGGATCGTTGGCCGCATCAGGACGGCGTCCAACGCCACGTTCCTCGGGAGCATCGGCGACGTCAGCGTCGTCTACAAGCCCATAGCCGGGGAGAGTCCGCTGTGGGACTTCCCCGACGGCTGCCTGGCGCACCGGGAGGTGGCCGCCTACCTGGTCTCGCAGGCCCTCGGCTGGGATGTCGTGCCGCACACCTGGCTGCGCGACGGCCCCCTCGGCGAAGGCATGGTTCAGCTCTGGCAGGAAACGGATGCCGACCACACCGCCGTCGACCTCATCGGGGCCGAGCAAGAGCCGGAGTTCGGCTGGAAGCGCGTTCTCGAGGGGGTCGACGAGGACGGCCAGACGGTCATCCTCGTTCATGAAGACACCGCGGCGCTGCGGCGCATGGCCGTGTTCGACCTGGTGGTCAACAACGCCGACCGCAAAGGCGACCACATCCTCGCCCTGCCGGACGGCCACCGGCACGGCGTCGATCACGGGCTGACCTTCCACCGCGACTACAAGTTGCGCACGGTTCTCTGGGGCTGGCTCGGAGATGCTCTCACGGCCGACGAGCTCGCAGGCGTCGATCGCATCAGCGCAGGGTTACAGGGGGCCCTGGGGGACGACCTCGCGGACCTGCTCAGCGCCCCAGAGATTTCCGCGCTCGCCGCTCGGTGCTCCGCGGTGCGCGCGGCAGGGCGGTTTCCTGCTCCCCTCGGCGGGATGCCGGCGGTTCCCTGGCCGCTGTTCTGACGTGGCGCGTCTCGCTTGCCGAGGCGAGCGTCGAACGCTCGGCCGCTCGGCCGCTAGCCGATTCGTGGGCGCTATGGTCTATTCGTCGAAAGGCCGCGGAGGCCCCTGCTTGGTGGAGTAGGAAGACCATTCGCCGGTCTTCTCATACCAGCGCACTGTTTTGTAGTGGTCGCCGAGCGCACGGCGAACAGCCGCTCGAACCACGACAAACAAGATCCAAAAGAACAGTGCCGTCCAGCCTGCAATCCACAGCAAACTCGACCCGTCGAAATATGTGTCCATCGTTCCCCCCAAAGCGTCCAATAACTCCGCTCAATGTAGCCGAGAAAACGATCTCTGATTCAGCAAAAGCACCACCGATCCCCTTCGCGGGTCCGCAGGGGCCCGCCGGGGCCCGAGGTAGCCGTTGACGACGCACGGGCGGCTCACCGTTCCCCGCCAACACGCGAATGTGAGGGTGATTCGTCGAAGTCGAAAAGCTAGGCAGCCACCTGCGGAAGCAGGTTGATCTTATCTAGGCCTTCAAGACGTTCCTTCGCCACGACGAGATCGAAGTGGCTCTGCAGATTGAGCCAGAACTCGGGCGTCGTGCCCAGCGCGCGCGACACGCGCAGTGCCGTGTCCGCTGAGATGCCCCGCTTCCCGTGGGCAATCTCGTTGATGCGACGGGGCGGAACATTGATCGCAACGGCAAGAGCGTTCTGCGTCGTACCCAGCGGGATTATGAACTCCTCGAGGAGGATCTCCCCAGGATGAATCGCGGTGCTCATCTTTCTCTCCTTCTGGTGCACTCCCACAAGAACCAAGCGAGCGATGTCAACACCCCGGTGGAACTGAGATGACGATGCTTCAGGTTTTGTGCCGGAGACCCGCGATCTAGACGTTGAAGCGGAACTCCACCACGTCGCCATCCTGCATGGTGTAATCCTTGCCTTCCATGCGGGCTTTGCCCTTGGAGCGGGCCTCGGCGACCGAGCCGGTTTCGACGAGGTCGTCGAAGGAGATGACCTCGGCCTTGATGAAGCCCTTTTCAAAGTCAGTGTGAATGACACCGGCGGCCTGAGGGGCCTTGGCGCCCTGCGGGATCGTCCAGGCGCGCGACTCTTTCGGGCCTGCCGTGAGGTAGGTCTGCAGGCCGAGTGTGGCGAAGCCGATGCGGGCGAGCTGGTCGAGGCCCGACTCGGTCTGGCCCGTGGACTCGAGCATTTCTGCGGCATCCGCCTCGTCGAGGTCGATGAGTTCGGATTCGAGTTTGGCGTCGAGGAAGACGGCCTTGGCGGGCGCGACGAGGGCGGCGAGTTCATCCAGTTTGGCGGCGTCTTGCAGGATGGGCTCGTCGACGTTGAAGACGTAGATGAAGGGCTTGGCAGTGAGGAGGCCGAGCTCGCGCACGGGGGCCAGGTCGATCGTGGACGACGAAAGGGGCTTTCCTGTGTCGAGGTATTCGCGGGCGGCCTTCGCCGTTTCGAGAACGATGGGCTCGAGCTTCTTGCCCTTGACCTCTTTTTCGAAGCGCGCCTCGGCCTTTTCGAGGGTCTGGAGGTCGGCGAGCACGAGCTCGGTGTTGATGGTCTCCATGTCGCTGGCCGGGTTGACCGCACCGTCGACGTGGACGACGTCGCTGTCGCTGAAGCCGCGCACGACCTGGGCGATGGCGTCGGCCTCGCGGATGTTCGCGAGGAACTGGTTGCCCAGGCCCTCACCTTCGCTAGCGCCGCGAACGATGCCGGCGATGTCGACGAACGACACGGTCGCGGGCATGATGCGCTCGGAGCCGAAGATCTCGGCGAGCTTGTCGAGGCGCGGGTCGGGCAGGTTCACCACACCGACGTTCGGCTCGATCGTGGCGAACGGGTAGTTCGCCGCGAGCACCGAGTTCTTGGTCAGCGCGTTGAAGAGGGTCGATTTGCCGACATTGGGAAGTCCGACGATTCCGATAGTGAGAGCCACGGGGGTCTATCGTACCGGTGATTGCCGCATGGCGTCCGCCGCCGTCGCCCGACGCGCGCCCACCTCCCCGCCGATGTCGGTGGTCGCTGCGATGCTTCACCCATGGACCCCCTCATCGCACTCATCCTCGGCCTGCTCGCGGGCGCCGTTCTCGGTGTCGTGCTGGGTCTCGTTCTCGCCACGGTTCTGGGCCGAAGCGGTGGGCGTTTTGGGGCCGGCGGTCGCTACGGCTCGGCCAGCGACGGCAGCATCGAGGCGGATGCCGCAGCCTCCGTCCTCGAGGCCCGCCACGCCGCCGAGATCCAGCGGGTGCTCACCGAGGAGTCCGAGCGGCGCGGAGCCTTGCGCGAGCAACTGGCTGCCGCGCAGGCGACGATGTCCGCGCTCGACGAGCAGTTGGGTGCGGCCCAGGAGCAGTATCGCGAGCTGGTCGAGCGCCACCGCGCCGAGCGGCTCGAGCAGGCCGAGAAGGAGCGGGCCGAGAGCCGGGTCCTGCAGGCCCTCGCGCCGGTCAACGAGACGCTGGCAGCCATGCAGCGCAAGGTGGCCGAGCTCGAAGAGCAACGCAGCGCGCAGCACGGGCAGATCAGCGAGCAGCTGCGCTCGGCTACCGAGTCGGAGGAGCGGCTGCGATCGACGGCAGAGACGCTCGCGTCGGCGTTGCGCGCCAACAACACGCGCGGGGTATGGGGCGAGACGCAGCTGCGCCGCGTGGTCGAGGCCGCCGGGCTGATCGAGCGCGTCGACTTCGACCTGCAGGCCAACATCGTCACCGACGCCGGGGCCGGTCGCCCCGACATGGTCGTGCACCTTCCCGGTGGCAAGAACATCGCGGTCGACGCCAAGGTTCCGTTCACCGCCTACCTCGAGGCCACGAGCATCCGCATGGATGCCTCGGCCGCCGAACAGGCACGCCGCCACACGCTCCTCGCGGCCCACGTGAAGGCCGTGCGCGAGCACATCGTCGCTCTCGGCAGCAAGACGTATTGGCAGGGGCTGCCCTCCTCCCCCGAACTCGTGATCGCGTTCATCCCGAGCGAGTCGCTCATCTCGTCGGCGCTCGAGAGCGATCCGTCGCTGCTCGAGTTCGCATTCTCGAAGCGGGTCGCGCTGGCCTCCCCTGTCACGCTGTGGTCGGTGTTGAAGACCGTCGCATTCAGTTGGCAGCAGGACGTGCTCACGGCCGAGGCGAAGCAGCTCTTCGACCTGTCGCGCGAACTGCACGGCCGGCTGGCCACGACCGCGACGCACATCGACAAACTGGGCCGCTCACTCGAACGCAGTGTGAAGGATTACAACGGGTTCGTCGGGTCTCTCGAACGTCAGGTGTTGCCGAGCGCGCGCAAACTCTCGGCGCTCGACGAAACGAAGATCATCCCGCAGCTCACAGTCATCGACGAGCCCACGCGCAAGGCGACCGCGTACGAGCTCATCGCGCACAGCACGGACGAGACCTCGGAGCTCTCGAAGGACGGAGATTTGGTCGTCGCACCCCGTGAGCATGACGGGCGCATCCCCGAAGACGTTCGGTCGCGGGCCGCTGACACGAACGATGACGACCCGGACTCTCGAATGAGCGAGCGGGTTGTCGATGACATGAATGCGCGGGCGGGCGAATAAGCCGCTGGCGGTAAGGGCCCTCGCCTCATGCTTCCGTGAGACGCGCATGCCTCATAACGCACCCGGTGATTCAGTGGGGGGCGAATGGCAACAAGCGACCTAACGCTGCAGTGGCAAGCGGATGTCGAAGCGAACGCCGCCGCCCTCGACATCCACGATCTGAGCAGAGCCGCCGTGAGCCGACACGATCTCGGCGACGATCGAGAGGCCCAGCCCCGAGCCACCCTGGTCGCGAGAACGGGCGTCGTCGAGGCGCTCGAAGCGTTCCCAGACGCGGGACTTGTCCGCATCCGAGATGTTGGCACCGTCATTTGCGACAGACACGACCGCGACGTCGCCGTGAACCGTCGACGACAGCCAGACGCGGGAGCGGGCGTGGCGTAGCGCGTTGTCGCCCAGGTTGCGCAAGACCCGCGCGATCAGACGCGCGTCCGCTGGCGCCTGAGCAGCAGACACGCCTCGCGCGTCGACAACGATCGGCGGCGTCGGAACCGCGTCGGCATCGTCGTTTGCGGGCGCGGGCGTCGTCGCCACGAGTGTGCGCAGGCGGGACGCCTCGGCGAGCACGAGGTCGTCGAGGTCCGTGGGCTGGGTCGAGAGCGCGAGACCGTGCTCGTCGGCGCGAGCCAGCAAGAGGAGGCCCTCGACCAGGTCGGCCATACGCTGCGACTCCTCGGAGGTCGTGCGGGCGAACTCCTCGACCGGCACACGGCCGGGGTAGCGCAACATGACCTCTGAGCTTTGGCGCAGCGACGCGATCGGTGAACGAAGTTCGTGCGAGGCATCCGAGACGAAACGGCGCTGGCGCGACTGTGCATTGTCGAGACGCTCTAGCATGCGGTTCATCGTCGCGGCCAGCGCGTCGATTTCGTCGCCCGTTCCCGGAACGCCCACGCGAAGGCTCAGGTCGGCGGCCGACACGCCCTCGGTTTCCCGGCGGATGCGGTCCACGGGGCGCAGAGCACGGCCCACCACCACCCAGCAGGTCACCGCGACCAGCGCAACCAGCAGCGGCAGAGCGGCGAGCAGCAAGACCGCCGTTGTCGAGATCGCTTCGCGTCGGGCCTCATCATCGACGCCGACGACCAACACGCCATCGTCGACCTCGGCGGACACGATGAAGACCGGGTCGTCGTCCTCTGGCAGGGTTGCCTCGCGGCCACCCTCGAACTCCGAATCGGCGAGCGCCGGAACCTCGTCAGCGTCGTCGGATGCCGCGAGCACACGGCCGTCTTCGCCGACGAGTTGAGCGAATCCATCCGCGTCGTTCAGCGCCGACGGGCCCGAGGCGTCGATCAGCGACTCGAAGCGGTCGAGTTGGGCCTCGGCGGCGACGGTCGCCTGATCGAGCAACGTGGACTGCAGGACGACAGCGAAACCGACCGCGCCCGCGGAAACCGTGACGGCGACGACCACGCTCGCGATGACCGTGATGCGCGCCCGCACCGAACGCAGCCTACGCTTTCGCGTCGGGCTGGAGGTGTTGGCGGCAGGGGGCGCTGCCACATCACCCGGCGAACGGCTTGTGCCCGGGTCCTGACCGCGATCGGGTGTATGCCCGAGGGGCGCGTGGGCAGACGGATGGCTGCCGCGTGTCTGGCCAGGGGCACGATCAGGCGTGTGGGCTCCAGCCCAGTTGCGCTCAGACATCCGCGACCAATCGGTAGCCCGCGCCGCGCACCGTTTCGATCGAGGTGCGACCGAAGGGGCGGTCGACCTTGTTGCGCAGCGTGCGGATGTAGACCTCGACGATGTTGGGGTCGCCCTCGAAGTCGAAATCCCAGACGCCGCCGAGGACATCCTTCTTCGAGCGGACCTCACCCGGCCGTGACGCCAGGAACTGCAGCACGCTGAACTCCCGCGTCGTCAGCTCGATCGGAACGCCGCCGCGCGTAACGCGCCGGGATGCCGGGTCGAGCGTGAGGTCGCCGACCGTCATGAGGGTCGGCCGCTCTCCCCCGCCGCGGCGGATCAGCGCCCGCAGCCGAGCTAGGAGCACCTGGAACGAGAACGGTTTCGTGAGGTAGTCGTCCGCACCCGTGTCGAGCGCCTCGACCTGATCGAGGTCGCCATCCTTGGCCGTGAGCATGATGACGGGCGTCCAGTTCTCGTCGGCCCGCAACTGCTCGCAGATGCGATAGCCACTCATGCCGGGCAGCATGATGTCGAGCACGATGACCGCATACTCGTTCTCGCGCACCAGCCACAGGCCGTCGACACCGTTCGTCGCGGTGTCCACGGCGAAACCCTCGGCCTCGAGCCCCGCCTCGATGGCACGCAACAGGTTCTTCTCGTCATCGACCACGAGAACGCGCATGTGTCACCTGCTTCGCATCAGAGGGGCCATCGGGATGACTTGGGCCGGGGTTTCAGACTATTCGACGCGCTCACGCGGGCGAGGGCGTGTCGCCGGCGCGTGATGGCCGGCGACGGCAGCGTCGCCACCGTGAGACGTCGGCCCTGCCGCAGAGACGCGCAGGGCCGACGGCGATGCGGCCCCGCGCCCAGACGAGCTGCAGGGCCGACGATGATGCAGGCTAGCGCTGCGTGCGCACGACGCCGAAGGACTCGTCGAGGTCGACATCCACTTCGGTGCCGTCCTCGAGGCGCACCTCGACCTCGAAGCGGTGGTCGGCGTCGTCCGAGCGCTCGGCATCGACAACGGTTCCGCCACCGGCAGCCTTGATGGCCGCCTCGGAGGCCTTGGCGAGCTCGTCGCCGACCAGATCATCCTTGTCGACGGACGCACCGGCCTGCCTCGAGGAACCCTCGGTTGCGGCGTCGTCGGAGTCAGAGCCGGTCGACGACGAGCCGGAACCCGCTCCGCCCGACACTCGAGCCCGGTCGTCGTCGCCGTCGGCACGCGAAGACAGCACCTTGAACGAGTCGTCGAGGACGACGTCGTAGGAGACACCATCCGACCCGAGCACATCGAGTTCGTAGCGGTTGTCGTCACGCTCGGCATCGATCACCTCGCCGCCACCGACCTCTTTCACGGCAGCCTTCGACGCGCGGTCGAGGTCGGCGCCGGTCACGGCATCCGAACCCTCGAATCCGTCGGTGACCGCGTAGGCGATGCCCGTGCCACCCAGCACGATTCCGGCCGTGATAGCCGAGGCGGTGATGATCTTGGTCTTCTTCTGCATGGGATGCTCCTTCGTGGTTCGCTGCCCTGTTGTGGGCATGAACAGAGCATCTCGAACCGACGCTGAAGCCAACCTGAAGCGCTCAGAAATCAACCGGTGCCGGTTAACGCGAATGTCGCACCGGGCCGAAGCCAGCGGTGCGACATCCACTCAGTTCTATAGAACCCTTACAGCCACTTCTCGACGAGGTGGTCGGCCACAACGCGACGAGCTGTGCCCGAACGCGAGCGCAGCACGAGGCTCTCGGTGCGGATGATCGGACCCTTGCGCTGCACTCCCGCAACCAATTCGCCGTTGGTGACGCCGGTCGCCACGAAGTAGGTGTTGTCGCCGCGCACGAGGTCGTCGCCCGTGAGGATGCGGTCGAGATCGTGACCGGCCGCGATGGCCTTCTCGCGCTCGGCGTCGTCCTTCGGCATGAGCTTGCCCTGGATCAGGCCGCCCAGTGCCTTGACGGCGCAGGCCGTGATGATGCCCTCGGGCGTTCCGCCGATGCCGACGCACATATCGATGCGCGACTCGTAACGGGCCGCGTTGATGCCACCGGCGACGTCGCCGTCGAGCAGCAGTCGGGTGCCGGCACCGGCCTCGCGGATCTCCTCGATGAGGTTGGCGTGGCGGGGGCGGTCGAGCACGGCGATGCGCATCTCTTCGACGCTCTTGCCCTTGGCCTTAGCCAGCGCGCGGATGTTCTCGCCGATGGGGCGCGAGATGTCGATGACGCCGTGGCCCTCGGGACCGGTCACGATCTTGTCCATGTAGAACACGGCCGACGGGTCGAACATGCTGCCCCGGTCGGACACGGCGATGACCGAGAGCGCGTTCTGGCGGCCGGCGGCGGTGAGGCTCGTGCCGTCGATGGGGTCGACCGCGATATCGCACGCGGGGCCCGATCCGTTGCCGACCTGTTCGCCGTTGTAGAGCATGGGCGCGTGGTCCTTCTCGCCCTCGCCGATCACGACGACACCCTCGAAGTTGACCGTTCCGAGGAACTTGCGCATGGCGTCGACCGCGGCACCGTCGGCGGCGTTCTTGTCGCCCCGGCCGATCCACGGCGTGGCACGAATGGCGGCCGCCTCTGTCGCTCGCACCAGCTCCATTGCGAGGTTGCGGTCGGGGTGCAGGTATTGGGTTTGTGTTTCTTGCGTCACGGGAATCCTCTGATTCGATCGATACATCGGCTGCATATTTATCAGGTGCTGGGGGCCCACTCCCAGCCTAGCCGCCGTCATTTCGCGAGCACCGGTCAGATCGGATGCCCCGCACGAACGTGCACTCCGCGTGCGCACTGCGCGACATCCCCCCGATCACTAAACTGGCTGCAGTAGTCCGATCTCGAAGGAGAAATCTATGCCCGTCGCCACCCCAGAGCAGTACGCCGAGATGCTCGACACCGCCAAGACGAAGGGCTTCGCCTTCCCGGCGGTCAACGTCTCGAGCTCGCAGACCATCAACTCCGTGCTGCAGGGCCTGACCGAGGCCGGCTCCGACGGCATCATCCAGGTCACCACGGGCGGTGCCGACTACTTCGCCGGCCAGACCGTCAAGAACCGTGCGGCCGGCGCCATCGCCTTCGCCAAGTTCGCCACCGAGGTCGCCAAGAACTACCCGATCACGGTCGCGCTGCACACCGACCACTGCCCCAAGGATGCGCTCGACGGCTTCGTCATGCCCCTCATCGCCGCGAGCGAAGAAGAGGTCAAGGCCGGCCGCAACCCCATCTTCCAGTCGCACATGTGGGACGGTTCGGCCGTTCCCCTCGACGAGAACCTGCGCATCGCCGAAGACATGATCGCCCGCACCAAGGCCATCAACGCCATCCTCGAGGTCGAGATCGGCGTCGTCGGCGGCGAAGAAGACGGTGTCAGCCACGACATCAACGAGCACCTCTACACGACGCTCGACGACGCGATCGCCACGGTCGAGGCCCTGGGCCTCGGCGAGAAGGGCCGCTACATGGCCGCCCTCACGTTCGGCAACGTGCACGGCGTCTACAAGCCCGGCAACGTCAAGCTCAAGCCCGAGCTGCTGAAAGAGATTCAGGATGGCCTGGCCGCCAAGTACGGCCACGGCCCCAAGCCGCTCGACCTCGTGTTCCACGGCGGCTCCGGCTCCACCGATGACGAGATCGCCGAGGCCGTGCGCAACGGTGTCATCAAGATGAACATCGACACCGACACGCAGTACGCGTTCAGCCGCTCGATCGCCGACACCGTGCTGAAGAACTACGACGGCTTCCTCAAGGTCGACGGCGAAGTGGGCAACAAGAAGGTCTACGACCCGCGCTCGTGGGGCAAGATCGCCGAGACCGCCATGGCCGCGCGCGTCGTCGACGCCACGCGCCAGCTCGGTTCCGCGGGAAACTCCATCTCGCGCTAGACCCTCGGTCGGCCGCGTGCGATGCGCGGCCGACCCGCAACGACGAACGCCCCGTGGATGCATCCGCGGGGCGTTCGTCGTTGGTGCTGGAGTTGTCGCGGATCAGCCGCGCTGCATGACCGCATCCATGATGGTCGGGTCGGTGGCGAAGCCCGCGAAGATGACGACCGTTGCCACGACGACGAAGATGACGCCGCACAGCACGGGGATCCACCAGCTGAGCTTTCCTCGACGGATGGCGCTCAGCGACCAGAGCAACGCGACGACCCACATGACGGCGTGGATGCCGGCCGTGATCCAGCCGAGCGTGATGAGCAGGTCGGTGGGCGGCGTGGCCGTGACGTTCATCTGCTCGAACGCCTGCTTGACCGAGACGGGGAGCGCCGAAATGCCGCTCACCGAGTTGAGCACCGCGAGCAGGCCGAAAGCCAGCAGGAGATACGTGATGAGACGGTCGCGGCGGGCCGGGGCGACGCCACCGGCCGAGCCATCTGCCGTGGCGGCCGCGGATGAACCGCCGCCGAAAGCGTTGGCGAAGAATCCGCCGGGGGCCTGCTTGCCGTTGGCCGAACCGGAGCTGTTTCCCGTGCCAGAGCCGTTGCCGGACACCGGACCGTTACCGCCGCGGCCAGCAGAACGTGCCGGCTTCGATGAGCCAGAGGGCCCAGCAGCAGAGGGCGCGTCTTGGCCGCTCGGCTTCGAAGAAGGCCGTTGCGCACCCGCAACTCGCTCGCCATAGCTGGCGGGTGAGGATGCCGCGTGACCATCGTGGTCGACGGGCGCAACGGGGGTGTCTGCGTCGGCGACGACCGGAACGCCCTCTTCGGTGTCGAACGGCACACGGATGGCGGCACGCTGCTCTTCGGGTGTCGCGTATTCGCCGAACGCCGGACGTTCGGGACGAACGGGCGCCGCAGCCGCCGGACGGGAAGCCGAGGCGGAACCGGTCGCCGAGCCGGATGCCGCCGCAGCTGCAGCGGCCGCGTCGACGGTCTCGCCGTACGTCTTCCCTGTTTCGGGTGCGTCGGTGGGCACGCCGGAATGTGCCCCCGTGTCGGGAGCATCACCGGGCTGCGGCGAACCGCCGCCCATCACCGGGTCGGTCGTAGAACGAGGTGTGTCTGTCGTGTCGCGGTCGCCGCTCACGAAGAGACCCGCCCGCCGAGCGCACGCGCTTCGCGCTGGCCCTTCAGGTTGGTGCGCAGCTCCTTGGGAAGCGAGAACATGAGGTCTTCTTCGGCCGTCTTGACCTGCTCGACGTCGAGGTAGCCCGCCGTGGCGAGGTCTTCGAGCAGCTCTTGCACGAGCTCTTCGGGCACGGAGGCACCCGAGGTGACGCCGACGGTCTTCACGCCGTCGAACCACTCCTGCTTGACCTCGTGCGAGTAGTCGACGCGGTAGGCGGCCTTGGCGCCGTATTCGAGCGCGACCTCGACGAGGCGCACACTGTTAGACGAGTTGGCCGAACCGACGACGATCACGAGATCGGAGTCTTGCGCGACCTTCTTGATGGCCACCTGACGGTTCTGCGTGGCGTAGCAGATGTCGTCGCTGGGCGGGTCTTGCAGGTTGGGGAAGCGCTCCCGCAGGCGGCGGACCGTCTCCATCGTCTCGTCGACCGAGAGCGTGGTCTGCGAGAGCCACACGACCTTGTCGGGGTCTTTGACGTGGATGTTGGGAACGTCGTCGGGGCTGTTGACGAGCGTGACGTGATCGGGAGCCTCACCGGCGGTGCCCTCGACCTCTTCGTGGCCTTCGTGGCCGATCAGCAAGATCTCGAAGTCGTCGCGCGCGAACCGCACGGCCTCGCGGTGCACCTTGGTGACCAGCGGGCACGTGGCGTCGATGGCGAGCAGCCCGCGGTCTTGGGCCGCGTTGACTACGGCCGGGGACACGCCGTGGGCGCTGAACACGATGTGCGCGCCCGGCGGAACCTCGTCGACCTCATCGACGAAGATGGCGCCCTTGTTCTCGAGCTCGGACACCACGTGGATGTTGTGCACGATCTGTTTGCGCACGTAGACGGGCGAACCGTACTGCTCGAGCGCCTTCTCGACGGCGATGACGGCGCGGTCGACGCCGGCACAGTAGCCGCGGGGGGCAGCGAGCAGAACCTTCTTCTCGCCCTGAACCGGGGTATTCTTGAGCCTCGCCCGTGCGCCTGGAATCCGGGGCATTGGCAGGCTGATCGTTGCGTCACTCACCCTTCGATTCTAGGCGCTGCCGCTGGGCGTGAGGTTAGAGGAGGAACGCATGGCTGCCGAACGGTCGACGACGGGTCGAAGCCCGAGCACGACGGGGCCGTCTTTCCGCGCAAACACGGGCTCTGGCGGGGGTGCCGACGAGGTTTCCGGGTCGCAGCGGGCCGGTGCTCAGGCATCCGCGAACCCCGCCGCGCCGAGCGGGCCGTCGGCCGAACATCCCTGGCCCGTGTCGATGTTGGGCCAGAAACTGCGCGAATACATCGATCGCCTGGGCTCGGTGTGGGTCGAGGGCGAGATCACGCAGTGGGGCGTCTCGGGCGGAAACGTCTATGGAAAACTCAAAGACCTCGATGCCGACGCCACCATCTCGTTCACCGTGTGGTCGTCGGTGAAATCCCGCATCCCGTCGGACCTGAAGCAGGGCGATCACGTGGTCGCCATGGTCAAGCCCAACTACTGGGTCAAGGGCGGCTCGCTCACCATGCAGGTCTTCGACATGAAACACGTCGGCCTGGGCGACCTGCTCGAACGCCTCGAACGCCTGCGAGCGCAGTTGAAAGCCGAGGGGCTCTTCGACATGTCGCGCAAAAAACCGCTCCCCTTCCTCCCCGGTTGCATCGGCCTCATCACGGGCAAAGACTCGGATGCCGAGAAAGACGTCCTGCGCAACGCCCAACTGCGCTGGCCCGCCGTGCGCTTCCGCGTGGTGCACGCCGCCGTGCAGGGAGAACGCACCGTGGCAGACGTCTCGGCAGCCATCCGCACGCTCGACGCCGACCCCGACGTCGACGTCATCATCGTGGCGCGCGGTGGCGGCGACTTCCAGAACCTGCTGGGCTTCAGCGACGAACGCGTCGTGCGCGCGGCCGCCGAATGCACCACGCCGCTCGTGAGCGCCATCGGCCACGAAGCCGACCGCCCGCTGCTCGACGATGTCGCAGACTTACGCGCCTCGACGCCCACCGACGCCGCCAAACGCGTGGTTCCGGATGTCTCGGAGGAGCTCGCCCGCGTGCAACAGGCCCGCAGCCGCCTCACCGTGCGGCTCACCACCTATCTGCAGCACGAGATCCACCGCGTGGAACAGCTGCGGTCGCGCCCAGCGCTCGCCTCCAGCGCCTGGATCGTCGACCAGCGCTCGCAAGACCTCACCCGTTACGTGGCGCGCGGCGCCGAGCTCGTCGACCGCGCCCTCGAAAAGGCCTCCACCGAGACCGCCCGCCTGCGCTCCGAACTGCGCGCCCTGTCGCCGCAGCGCACGCTCGACCGCGGCTATGCCATCGCGCAGCTGCCCACGGGTCATGTGCTGCGCGACGCCGCCGATGCACCGGATGGCGTCGCCCTCACGCTTACGCTCGCGACGGGTTCGATCGGCGCCACGTCCTCCGGCCCGACGGGCGAGGCGGATGCCGCAGACCCGCGTCGCCCGAGCGTGTGACCCGGCCATCCGCCCGCTTTCAGCCGAGTAGAATCGGGGGCATGGCCAGCACCCCCGACGTCGCAGAACTCAGCTATGAAGAGGCGCGCGACGAACTCGTCCGCGTCGTCTCCGAACTCGAACAGGGGTCGGCCACGCTCGAGCAGTCGCTGGCGCTGTGGGAACGCGGCGAGGCACTGGCCCGCCGGTGCGAAGACTGGCTGATCGGCGCCAAGGCCCGCCTCGACAAGGCGCGCGCGGCCCACGACGAGAACGCGGCGGCATCGGCCGAATGAGCACCAACCCGCCGAGCGACCCGAACGCCGGCACCAGCAGCACCGACTCCCCCCGCGCCGACTCCTCCCGCGCGGGCACACCCGGCGCGCCGAGGCCTCGCAGCGGCACGCCCGCCGATCAGCGTGACGAGCGCCGCCGCCAGCGCGTGGTGGCCGAGCTCGGCCGGCCCGAGACGCCCGAAGAGACGGCCGCCCGCAAGGCCGAAGATTCGCGCAAATACCGCATGCGCAAGACCGTGAACAACCTGGTCTTCTCGCTGCTCGTCACCGTCGCGGTCGTCGTGGTGATCGTGTTCGCGGTTCCGCGCAGCGATAAGCCGCTGCATCCCGATATCGACTATTCGCAGGTCGCACAGACGACGCAGCAATCGCAGACGCAGATCCTGGCCGACCCCGAGCTGCCCGACACGTGGAGCGCGAACTACGCCGAGATCCGCACGAGCAAGGCCGCGGGTGTGGCGTCGTGGAACATCGGCCTCATCGCACCGGGTAACGACTTCATAGGGCTGACGCAGGGCTTCGACGCCAACCCCACGTGGGTCGGGCAGCAGCTCGAGCAGTCGACGGCCACGGGCGTGACCACCATCGACGGCATCGAGTGGACCGTCTATGACAACCGCGGCTCGAGCGACGACCTGGGCAACCTCGAATACGCGCTCACCACCGAGGCGGGCGGCAGCACCTACATCATCTTCGGAACCGGCACCGACGCCGAGTTCGAGCAGGTGGCCTCGGGCATCACGTCCGACATCCAGGCCAACGCGGCGCGCGCCTCGGCCACGCCGACGCCGGCCGCCACCCCTGCCTCCTAACGAGAGCTTCTGTCACACCCGCGTCTGTTCCCTCGAGAGAAAACGGAGTCCCGATGCCTACGAAACGCCCCGGAAAAGTCTGGTCAGAGATGGTGCGCGGAAACGTGCGCTTCGTCAACGGCGAGCCGCAGCATCCCCGTCAAGACGTCGAGCACCGCGCGTCGCTCGCGCACAGCCAGACGCCCAGTGCGGCGCTCTTCGGATGCTCGGACTCGCGTCTGGCCGCCGAGATCATCTTCGACAAGGGGCTCGGCGACCTGTTCGTCGTGCGCAACGCCGGCCAGGTCATCTCGGACTCGGTGCTCGGATCGCTCGAGTACGCCGTGACGGTGCTGAACGTTCCGCTCATCGTGGTGCTCGGGCACGACGAGTGCGGGGCCGTGCGCGCCGCCATCGACTCGCAGGTGCCGGGGGCCGAACCGCTGCCGCCGCACATCGACGGCATCATCCAGCAGATCGTGCCCGCCGTGCGCCGCGTCACGGGCGGCGAACCCGCCGACGACCAGGTGAACGCGCTCGAGGTCGGCCGCGAGCACCTGCGCGACACCGTGGCCGAGATGCTCGAACGCTCCGAGATCATCAGCGACCACGTGGCGCGCGGCGTGCTGGCCATCGTGGGCGCCAACTACCGTCTGCTCGACGGCACGGCGATCGCCGATGTTATCGTGGGCAACGCTGACACTCACCAGCCATGAGCGACGAGAACAGGAACAACGTGGTCACCACCTCTCACACCGAATACCGCATCGAGCACGACACCATGGGCGAGGTGAGGGTTCCGGCCCACGCGCTCTACAGCGCCCAGACGCAGCGCGCCGTCGAGAACTTCCCGATCTCGGGTGCCGGCCTCGAGCCCGCCCAGATCGCCGCCCTCGCGCGCATCAAGAAAGCCGCCGCCACCGCCAACGCGCGTCTGGGTGTGCTCGACCAGGGCATCGCCGAAGCCATCGCCCGCGCCGCCGACGAGGTCATCGCCGGCAACCACGACGGCGAATTCCCCATCGACGTGTACCAGACGGGCAGCGGCACGTCGTCGAACATGAACATGAACGAGGTGCTCGCTTCGCTCGCGACGACGAGCCTCGGCCAGCCCGTCCACCCCAACGACCACGTCAACGCCTCGCAGTCCTCGAACGACGTCTTCCCGACCTCTGTGCACATCGCCGTGACCAGCGCTCTGATCGACGACCTCATCCCGGCTCTTGACCACCTGGCGGTCGCCTTCGAGAAGAAGGCCGAACTGTGGAAGAACGTCGTCAAGGCGGGTCGCACCCACCTCATGGACGCGACCCCCGTCACGCTGGGCCAGGAGTTTGGCGGCTACGCCCGCCAGATCCGCCTGGGCATCGAGCGCGTGCGCACGGCCCTCCCTCGCGTCGCCGAGGTTCCGCTGGGCGGCACCGCCGTCGGCACCGGCATCAACACGCCCCAGGGCTTCCCCCAGCTCGTCATCCAGCTGCTGCAGGAAGACACCGAGCTGCCCATCACCGAGGCCGTCGACCACTTCGAGGCACAGGCCAACCGCGACGGACTCGTCGATGCGTCGGGCGCTCTGCGTGTCATCGCCGTGAGCCTCACCAAGATCTGCAACGACCTGCGCTGGATGGGCTCCGGCCCCAACACGGGTCTCGGCGAGCTGCACATCCCCGACCTGCAGCCCGGATCGTCGATCATGCCGGGCAAGGTGAACCCCGTCATCCCCGAGGCCGTGCTCATGGTCGCCTCGCGCGTCATCGGCAACGACGCCACCATCGCCTGGTCGGGTGCGTCGGGCGCCTTCGAGCTCAACGTCGCCATCCCCGTCATGGGCACGGCGCTGCTCGAGTCCATCCGCCTGCTGTCGAACGCCTCGCGCGTGCTGGCCGACAAGACCGTCGACGGCCTCGAGGTCAACGCCGAACGCGCAACGGCCCTCGCCGGTTCGTCGCCCTCGATCGTGACGCCGCTCAACAAGATCATCGGCTACGAAGCCGCCGCCAAGATCGCCAAGCACGCGGTGGCCAAGAAGATCACGGTGCGCGAAGCGGTCATCGACCTCGGCTACGTCGAGCGCGGCGAGATCACCGAGGAGCAGCTCGACGAGAAGCTCGACCTGCTGAGCATGACGCACCCCGGCTAGACCCGGTTCACGCCTAACCGCCGCCTCTGCGGCACACCCTTCGAGGGCCCCGAGAGATCGGGGCCCTCGTTCGTTGGGGGCTGCCGCTGCTTCTCGCACTCGGAAGCGCTTCCCGCACCAGCGCAGTCACCACGCGCCAGAGCATCTCGCGGCGACCAAGGCCAGCCAGAAGCCGACGATCAGCGCAGGGCCGATGGGGATGCTGCTCCCTCCGTCGATCGCCCCACCCCGCGTGCGCGCGACTCGTGCCAGACGACTCAGGCCACCGAGGAATGCGCCGAACACGCCCAGACCCACCGCGAGGACGACGACGCCGAGCCCGATCGAACCGGCCGCAGCGCCCAGCAGGAAGGCGAGCTTGACGTCCCCGAAGCCGAGACCACCGAACCACCAAGCCAGCGCGCACGACGCCCCGTAGACGAGCGATCCGAGCAGGATCCAGACGAGCGCCTCCCCATCGGCGGCCAACCACGGCGCCGCCGATGTGATCACGGCTCCGGCGCCGTCGAAATTCGTCGAGGTCTCGCCACTTCCGGCCAGCTCCGCGCTCGAGCCGTTAAAGATGCCGACAACCGTCTCAGCTCTCCCCCTCGGCAGCGGCGCCGGACTCCGAAGATCGGTGTCCACGCTGCGAGCGGCGTCCAGAGCTCTGAGCGAACCGGCGAGGACGGCCCAGGCGGCGAGCGCTAGCCCGGGCACGGTGGACCTATTGGGGAGACGGTGGAACAGGACATCCGAATTCACGAGAGGGAGAGAGACCGCTGCGACGTAGGCGATGAGCACAATGTCGGGCGAGACACCTCCGGCGACGAGCACAGCGCCTAGGAGTGCCACCACGGCGCCGGAGGACGGCAGCCATACTCCTCCTGCGCGGGTGCTCACATGACGAAGCATTCGTGAGCGACGCATTTGCGAAAGCGGCACTCGAGGGCGAGGCGCTCGCGGGCGAGGCGGCTGCGGCAGGGCGGAAGTGACGGACATCCCGTAACCGTAGAAGTGGCTCCGCTCCCCCCCACGTTGTGCACAGGAACACGTTGGAAACCGGCCTGTGGAGAACGGATCGCAGAGCTCGAAGCCCCACGAAAAGGTCCGGCCGACCCCCGCAGGAGTCGGCCGGACCGGTGAAACGTCGAGCAACTAGGCCAGCTCGTTGCCCTCCAGCATCTCGGTGACGAGCGCGGCGATGGCCGACCGCTCGGACCGGCTGAGCGTCACGTGCCCGAAGAGACGGTTGCCCTTCAGCGCCTCGATGACCGACGCGACGCCGTCGTGCCGCCCGACCCGCAGGTTGTCGCGCTGAGCCACGTCGTGCGTCAGCACCACGCGCGAGTTCTGTCCGATGCGGCTGAGCACGGTGAGCAGCACGTTGCGTTCGAGCGACTGCGCCTCATCCACGATTACGAAGGCATCGTGCAGCGAACGCCCGCGGATGTGCGTGAGCGGCAACACCTCGAGGATGCCTCGCTCCACGACCTCTTCGAGCACGTTGTTCGACACCACCGAACCGAGCGTGTCGAACACGGCCTGGCCCCACGGGTTCATCTTCTCGGCCGCGTCGCCCGGCAGGTAGCCGAGCTCCTGACCACCCACCGCGTAGAGCGGGCGGAACACCATGATCTTCTTGTGCTGCTGCCGTTCGAGCACGGCTTCGAGGCCCGCGCACAGGGCGAGCGCCGACTTCCCCGTCCCCGCTCGACCTCCCAGGCTGACGATGCCGACCTCCGGGTCGAGCAGCAGGTCGATGGCGAGACGCTGTTCGGCCGAGCGCCCGTGCAGCCCGAAGACGTCGCGGTCGCCGCGCACGAGCTTGAACTCGCGGCGTCCGGTGACACGGCCGAGAGCCGAGCCGCGCTCCGAGTGGATGACGAGACCCGTGTTCACGGGCAACTCCTCGACCTGCCGCGACAGCCCCACCTCGGTTTCATAGAGGTCGCTCATCTCGTTGGCGCTGAGTGAGACATCCGCCATGCCCGTGTAGCCGGAGTCGACGGCCTGCTCGGCGCGATACTCCTCGGCCGCCAGGCCCACCGACGCGGCCTTCACGCGAAGGGGCAGATCTTTCGAAACCACCGTGACGTCGAGCCCGTCACCGCGCAGATTCATGGCGACGGCCAGGATGCGCGAGTCGTTGTCGTTCAGCTGCAAACCGCTCGGCAGCACCTGCATGTTCGAGTGGTTCAGCTCGACGCGCAGGGTTCCCCCCTCGTCGCTGACCGACACCGGGAAGTCGAGCCGCTCGTGTTTCACGCGCAGCTCGTCGAGGATGCGCAGCGCCTGCCGGGCGAAGTAGCCGATCTCGGGGTCGTTGCGTTTGCCCTCGAGCTCGGAGACGACGATCACCGGGATGACGACGGCGTGTTCGGCGAACCGGAACAGCGCCTTCGGATCGGACAGCAGGACCGACGTGTCGAGAACATAGGTCTTCTCGGCGGTTTTGGCGCCGCGGGGACGCCTGCGCGAAGCGGCGGGGCTCTCCTGGCCCGCCGTCTCGGTGGTGCTCAGAATGTCTTGGGTTTCGTGCGCGGCCACAACCACTCCCACCCCGGGCGGCGAGCGCCCGGATCTCTTTTCGAGTCGGCCACGAAGCGGTTACGGGTCGAACTTATGTGGCCGTCTCGACCGGGCCCCATGCCCGATGAGTATGAAACTACGCGGTTGTAATTCGGTTGGCAAGACTCTTGCGTGGCAGCAGGTTTCCGTCAGATTAACGTTTGGAGACGGGCGGCAGAATGACCTCTACCTGGGCCCGGATCTGGGCGACGAGGCTCTCGACGCTGCTGGTTGCATTGGGGGTCGCGGCGAGCGTCGTGAACATGATCGCCGAGACGACTTGGGCGCGCGTCACTGCGTCGTCGGGTGTGACGGAGGCGAGACGGGTGAGCACGGCGGCAACGGCTTCGGCGGTGGCCAGGGAGTAACCCACGGCATCCCGATGGTGTGGTTCGTCGTGGTCGCCGAAGACGATCTCGCGCAGGTAGGTGCGGCCATTGTCGACCTGGGTGCGATTGCATTCGACGACGGGCGTGAGGATCGCCATGATCGCGTCGAGGGGGTCGTCGAGCGAGGATGCTTCGGCCGTGCCCCGCTTGAGGGCGTCGGCGTAGGCGGAGTTCTGCACGAGCAGCAACAGCTCGCCCTTGCTCTTGGCGTAGAGGAACAGTGTGCCCGTGCCGATATCGGCCGCGTCGGCGATCTGTTGAGTCGTCACGTCATCGATGCCGTGCTGCGAGAAAAGCTCACGTGCGGCGGCCGTGATGCGGTCGAGTTTGTCCTGCTTGTTGCGCTCGCGCCGGCCGGGCGCCGAAGAAGTGGTGGGCATATCCGTCCTCGAGGGGTAGAGTATGAGCGTACTCACTTTTGAGCGCACTCAGAAACGGGTGCACTCAGATCGCTCGTCATCATTCTCGCACGCGGATGTCCCGCATCCGTGTCTCTTCAGAAAGTGAACCCCATGCCCACTCTCACCGACGCCATCGTCCTCGTCACCGGAGCCAACGGGGGCATCGGCACGCAATTCGTGCACCAGGCCCTCGCCCGCGGCGCCGCGAAGGTCTACGCCAGCGCCCGCACGCCACAGACATGGGATGACGAGCGCATCGTCCCCCTCCCCCTCGACATCACCGACGAAGCGTCCATCCGTGCGGCCGTCGCGACGGCGGGCGACATCACCGTTCTGATCAACAACGCCGGAGCGAACCCCCCGAGCGCCAGCCTGCTCGACATCAGCGAAGAAGACATCCGTCTCAACATGGAGACGAACTTCGTCGGGCCCGTTCTGCTGGCCCGCGCCTTCGCCCCCACCCTCGTCGCCGCGCCCTCGGCCGTCCTCGTCGACGTGCACTCGGTGGCGAGCTGGTACGCCTTCGGCGGCGTGTACAGCGCCTCGAAAGCCGCCCTCTGGTCGGCTACCAACTCCCTGCGCCTCGAGCTCGATCCGCAGGGCGTGCATGTGGTCGGCGTGCACATGGGTTATGTCGACACCGCCATGGCCGCACACGCCGACGGGCCGAAGCTCACCCCGAACGAGCTCGTCGATGCCGTCTTCGCCGCGGTCGAGGCGGGCGCCTACGAGGTCATCGGCGACGAGCTGACGGCCGGTGTCAGGGCCGCCCTGAGTGCACCGCTCGAGGCGCTCTACCCCGAACTCGGCACGCACGGCGCCTGAACCCCACCCGATCACACAGACAGGAGACCCACCATGAGAGCGTTCCTCTTCGACGACTACAACCAGCCCCTCCGCGAAGCCGCCGTGCCCGAACCGGTCGTCGGCGACCACGACGTTCTGGTGCGCGTGCGTGCCGCGGGCGTCAACCACCTCGACGAGAAGCTGCGAACCGGCGAGTTCCGACAGATCCTCCCCTACCCGGTGCCTCTCGCGCTCGGCCACGACGTCGCCGGCACCGTCATCCGCACGGGTTCACAGGTGCGCAACTTCGCCCCGGGCGACGAGATCTTCGCGCGACCCCGCGACCATCGCATCGGCACATTCGCCGAACGCATCGCCATCGACGAAACGGATGTCGCACACCGACCGACCTCCCTCTCCGTCGTCGAGGCGGCCTCACTCCCCCTCGTCGCCCTGACGGCCTGGCAGGCACTCGTCGAACGCGGCCGCGTCACACCCGGACAGAAGGTCCTGATCCACGCGGGCGCGGGGGCGGTCGGCTCGGTTGCGATCCAACTGGCCAAGCACCTCGGGGCGCAGGTCGCCACCACCGCCTCGGCCGCCAACGCGGAGCTCGTGCGCGGGCTCGGCGCCGATACCGTCATCGACTACCGCAGCGACGACTTCGAGCAGCAGCTCTCGGGCTATGACCTCGTGCTCGACAGCGTGGGCGGCGAGACGCTCGAGAGGTCGCTGCGCGTTCTCGCGCCGAGCGGTCTCGCCATCGGCATCTCGGGCCCGCCCACACCGGCGTTCGCGAAGCAGGCCGGGCTCAACCCGGTCGTGCGGCTCGCCATTGCCGGCCTGAGCGGCAAGATCCGTCGCCAGGCTGCCAAGGCGGGCGTCGACTACGAGTTCCTGTTCATGTCGGCGAGCGGCAGCCAGCTCGCCGACATCGCGAAGCTCGTGGATGCCGGAGCCATCCGCCCCCTCGTCGGTGCGACATTCCCGTTCGACGACACCCCCGAGGCGCTCCGTCAGGTTGCGGCGGGACAGGTTCGCGGCAAAGCCGTCGTCACGATGCCGTAGCGCGCCTCAGTACGTGACGGCCGTGCCGAACGACACGAACGCGTCGCGCAGCATGGTCAAGGTCTCGTCGGTCGTGCCGGCGTGGCACGAGATGCGCACGCTCCCCTGGCGCACGGTCGCGGTGAGCCCGTGGTTGTGCAGGCTGGCCGTCAGCGGGTTGAGCTGGTCGTCCTCCAGGTCGAGGACCACCATTCCCGCGCGCTCGTGTTCGGCGCGCGACGACGCCACGGCCACGCCGAACTCGTCGGCCAGGTCGATGACCTGCGCGGTGCGTTCGGCGACGAGCGCGCTGACCTGGGGCACACCCACGGCGGCGAGATCTTCGAGCGCAGCCGCGAAGCGGGACTCGGCAACCTTGTCGGCATTGGTGGTCTGAAAAGCGCGCGCCGCCGAAGCGGGTTCGGACACGGCATCCCACCCGCCGGCCGTCGGGTCGTCCTCCTCGATGCCCGTCCAGCCCGAGAACACGGGCACGAGCTCGTGGATGGCGCGATCGCTGAGTGCCAGGAAACCCGTGCCCCAGCCGGCGCGCATCCACTTCTGGCCGCCCGTCGTCACGACATCCGCGACCTCGTAGGGGGCGTCGACGACCCCGAAACCCTGGATGGCGTCGACGATGAGCAAACGGTCGTCGCCGATGACCTGGCGGATGCCCTCGATGTCCGAGAGATACCCGGTGCGCGAGTCGACGAGGCTCACGGCCACGGCGACGGTCTGGTCCGTGAGCTGCTCGCGGATGCGCGCGGGCGTGACGCGTCCACCGTCGGTCTCGAGCCACGTCGGCTCGAGCACGTGCATGTTCTCGGCCGCGCGCTGAACCGCGAACGTGAGGCTTGGAAACTCGTGGGGTGAGAGCAGGATGCCGCCCGTCAGACCGAACATGACGTGCATGAGGCCCGTCGAGGTGTTCGGCTGCGTCACGATGTTCGAGGCGGGAAAACCCGTCATGACTGAGACGGCCTCGTGAAAGCGGGTGCCGGCGTCGAGGAGGGGTTCGAGGCTGCCGTGCCGCGCGCGACCCAACACCTCGGCTTGCAGCATCATTTCGGAACGCACGGCCTCGGACAGCGGCCCGATGCGGCCGTAGTCGAGGTAGCCGGGCTCTTCGCCGAATCCGGCGAGGTAGTCGTCGATGCTGCTCACGCGCGTGCTCCTTGCTGTGGGTGTGAGTCAATCCTGCCGTAGCCGTGAGGATGCCTCGAACCGGGTAGTAGCCGGGCAGCCGCCGGGTAGCTGCCTCTCAGCCGCCGTAACGCCGGTGGCGCCGCGTGTAATCGCGCATCGCGCGCAGGAAATCGACCTCTCGCAGGTCGGGCCCGAGCGCCTCGACGAAGTAAAACTCGCTGTGCGCGCTCTGCCACAGCATGAAGTCGCTCAACCGCTGCTCGCCCGACGTGCGGATGACGAGGTCAGGGTCGGGCTGCCCACCCGTGTAGAGGTGCTCGCCGATCAGGTCGGGGGTCAGCAACTCGGCGAGCTCCTCGAGCGCGCCGCCCTGCAGGTGGTGGTTCTCGACGATGCGGCGCATGGCATCGACGATCTCGGTGCGGCCGCCATAGCCCACCGCGAGGTTGACGTGCAGGCCCTTCTTCTGGGCCGTGCGGCGTTCGGCGGCTTCGAGCGCTGCGATCAGCGGCTCGGGCAGGCCCGCATTCGAACCCACGTGTTTCACGCGCCAATCGCGGTAGTGCGAGAGATCTTCGGCGAGATCGGCGATGATCTCGACGAGGGCGTTCAGCTCGTCGCTCGAGCGGTTGGTGAGGTTGTCGCTCGACAGCAGGTAGAGCGTGACGACCTTGACGCCGATGTCGTCACACCACTCGAGGAACTCGCGCATCTTGGCGGCGCCCGCTCGGTGACCGTGCGCGGCTGTCTCGTAGCCGAGCTGCTTCGCCCAGCGCCGGTTGCCGTCGATGATCATGGCAACGTGCTCGGGCGGCTGATGCCCGACCAGATCCTTGCGCAGGCGCTTCTGGTACAGGTTGTACAGGAGTCCCGGGCGGGGCCGATTCTCTCCAGTTTTCACAACGCTACGTTAGTGCACGATCCCGTGAGAGTCCGCTCACCGGAATACGACCTGTCGTAGTCTGACGGTATGTCTCAGGAGAACACCCCGCACCGCCCGCATCCCGAGCACCCGGGCGATCCCATCGAAGACACGCGCGACCGGCTCGAGCATCCCGTATCGGCCGCTGACCAGGCTGTCGCGCACGATGACGCCAGTGGCCCCGAGCTGCCCAACCTGCCGCTCATCGACGCCTCGCCGGCCGACGCCGCCGAGGTCAAACCGACGTGGCGCGGATGGCTGCACGCGGGCATGCTGCCCGTCTCCCTCGTCGCCGGCATCGTGCTCATCAGCGTGGCCCAGGGCGCGCCGGCCAAGTGGAGCTCGGCCGTGTTCATGGTGTCGTCGCTGCTGCTCTTCGGCAACTCGGCGCTCTACCACCGCTTCAATTGGAAGCCGCGCGCCAAGATCATCCTGAAGCGCATCGACCACGCCAACATCTTCCTGCTGATCGCGGGCAGTTACACGCCCATCGCCGTGCTCGCGCTGCCGCCCGCCAAGGGCACGCTGCTGCTCAGCCTGGTGTGGGGCGGCACGGTGCTGGGAATCGCCTTCCGAGTGTTCTGGATCGGCGCGCCGCGGTGGCTGTACGTGTTCCTCTACCTGGCGCTCGGGTGGGCCGCCGTCATGTACCTCGGCGACATCCTGGAGTCGAACGCCCTCACGATGATCCTGGTCATCGTGGGCGGGTTGTTCTACACGGGCGGGGCGATCATGTATGCGATGAAGCGGCCGAATCCGTGGCCGGGGCACTTCGGTTTCCACGAGCTGTTCCACCTGTGCACCGTGCTGGCGTTCATGTGCCACTGGGTGGCCATTCTGCTGCTCGTCGTGGACCCGACCTATAACGCCTAAACCGCGCTCGACCCGGCCACGATTGTCTGAGCCGGGTCAGCGGCGCTACCGCTCAACGATCGCGTGAGTGCCGAGCGAGTGCGATGCCGTTCAGCGGGTGCGCGGGTCAGTGAACCGGTCGTCGTCGGCCTCGCCGGTGGGGCGGCCGCCGTTCTCGTCGCTCGCGTGCGACCGCTCGTCGGGCGCCACATAGGGCTGCCCCGTGCGCTCGGCCTCCTCGCGCGCGGCGACCTCGTCAGCCAGGCGCTCGGCGATCTCACCGCGATAGGTGGCACGACGGATGCGGCGCACCATGTCCACGATCAACAGAACGACGACGACAACGACGAGGAACGGCACGAGGAATCCGAAGATGCCGGGCGTGACCTGGTCGGGGTCGACCTTGAGCGTCGGGGTCGGGCTGGGCGTGGGGCTCACGGCCGCGTAGGCGGCATCCCGGATCGCGGCGGTCAGGGCGTGGGTCATTCGGTGTCCTCGATTCCGGTGAACAGGTCGGTTTCGGAGTCGAGGGTCTCGACATCCGACCAGACGAGTTCGAAGTCTTCATACGGCCAGGCGGTCCGCTGCAGGTCGTTCGACCAGAAGAAGAAGTTGCTGTCGGGCGAGACCTGGCAGGCGTGCGAGCGCAGGGCCTGGTCGCGCACCTCGAAGAAGTCGCCCGCCGGAACGTGCGTGGTCGACGTGTCGGGGCGGTCCTTCATCCACTCGAGCGTGCCCTGCAGCTCTTCGAGCAGGGGCGACTCGGGGTCGGTGCGGTGCAGCTCGTCGACGTTGGCCTTCATGCGCGGGTAGTTGAAGATGCGGTCGTAATAGAGCTTCGTCACCTTCCACGGCTCGCCCAGCTCGGGATAGAGCGTCGGTTCGGCGGCGGCCTCGATGGCGGCGACCGAGATCTGGTGGGTGCGAATGTGGTCGGGATGCGGGTAGCCGCCGTTCTCGTCATAGGTCACGAGAACCTGCGGCTTGAACTCCCGGATCAGCTTGACGAGCGGCTGGCGCGAGATCTCGAGCGGGATGCTGGCAAACGAGTTCGCGGGCAGCGAGCCGTCTTCACGAGCCATCCCGGAGTCGACGTAGCCGAGCCAGCGGTGTTGCGCGCCGAGGGCCTGCTGCGCGGCCGCCATCTCGAGGCGCCGCAGCCCCGGCAGGTCGCGTTCGGCCATGGCCTGGCGTTCGAGATTCGGGTTGAGGATGTCTCCCGCCTCGCCTCCCGTGCAGCTGACGATCATCACCTCCCGCCCGAGCGAACGGTAGTAGGCCACAGTCGCAGCCCCCTTCGACGATTCGTCGTCGGGGTGGGCGTGAACGGTCATCATTCGCAGGGTCACGAAGCGGTCTCAACTCTCAGCATTTGGCAATAGCCTTGTAGGACAAGCGTAATCGTTCCGCGTGTGGAGACTGATCCGATGTCACAAGTTGAGGGCCCGTCCGGCCGTCGTCCCGGTCAGGGGCGCCAGGGTTCGGGCAGTGGTACTCCCGCGACGGGTTCGCGTTCCTCCGACATCCCCGTCGATGCCGCTGAGAGCGGCTCGGTCAGAAGCGGTGTGACCGGAAGCAGTGTGACCGGAAGCAGTTCGGTCAGAAACAGTTTGGTCGTCGAGGACGATGTCGCGGCCGAGGACGGTGCCTTCGGCGCTGAACGACCGAGACTTCCCGAGCCCGTCGTAGCCGCCGGCAACGAGTCGATTGCCGAGCGCTATGGCCGCGGTCGCCGCACTCGCTCTCGCGAGAAGACCGTGCTGGCGATCTTCGGCGGACTCATCGTCGTCGTGTTCGCAGCCTGGGTGCTGTGGGCGGGGCTCGATGGCAACGCGCCGGCGCTCGAGGCCCGCGACATCGGGCACAAGGTGGTCGACGAGCACCAGGTGCAGGTCACGTTCGAGGTCACGGCCGAGCCCGGCACGCCCATCAACTGCGTCGCTCAAGCCCTCAACGAGGAGTTCGCTCCCGTGGGTTGGAAGGTGCTCGAGATTCCGGCATCCGAGCAGCGCACGCGCCAATTCACGACGGATGTCTTGACGACAGAACTCGGCAACACCGGGTTGATCTACCGTTGTTGGCTCGCCTAGACTGACCAGCTAATACGTTTTGACTTCCAGCGCCCCGGCCTTCGTCGGGGCGTTCGTTACTGTTAGGAGTTCCTCGTGGCCGATCAGACCGACGTCACCTTCCTCACCCAGGACGCGTTCGACCGTTTGCACGCCGAGCTCGACCGCCTGTCGACGACGGGTCGCGAAGAGATCGCCAAGCGCATCGAGGCGGCTCGCGAAGAGGGCGACCTGAAGGAGAACGGTGGCTACCACGCCGCCAAGGACGAGCAGGGCAAGCAGGAGGCACGCATCCGCACACTGACCGCCCTGCTGCGCGACGCCAAGGTCGGCGTCACGCCTGAATCGTCGGGTGTCGTCGAGCCCGGCACCGTCATCACGGCCAACGTCGCGGGTGGCAGCGAGGTCTTCCTGCTCGGCAACCGCGAGATCGCCGCCAACAGCGACCTCGACGTCTACAGCGAGAAGAGCCCGCTCGGCGAGGCCATCCTCGGCCTCAAGGTCGGCGAGAAGACCAGCTACACGGCGCCCAACGGCAAAGAGATCTCGGTCGAGATCGAGAAGGTCGAGACCTACGCCGGCCAGTAGCCGGCCCGCTCTCCTCCTCGACCTTGCTTAGTCGCACAGGCCCCGGTTCCGCCGGGGCCTTTTGCGTGTCGGCTGACACGACGCGGACAGCCCCGAGGGGCTCAGTCGTCGAGGATGTGCGGGTCGTAGCCCGCGGCGCGCAGCGTGTCGACGACATGCTGACGGTGCTGCGGGTCGCGCGTCTCGACGCTCAACTCGAGCTCGACCTGGCCGATCTGTAGGCCGTGACCGTGCCGCGTGTGCAGCACCTCGATCACGTTGGCGTTGGCGGCGGCGACGAGTTCCGACGTGCGCGCCAGCTGGCCCGGGCGGTCGGGCAACGGGATGCGCAACGTCAGGTAGCGATCGGATGCCGCCAGGCCGTGTGCGATGACGCGCTGCATGAGCAAGGGGTCGATGTTGCCGCCCGACAGGATGAGAGCGGTGGGCCCCGAAGCCGTCACTTTGCCCGCGAGCACGGCCGCGACACCCGCCGCACCGGCCGGTTCGACGACCATCTTGGCGCGCTCCAGCAGCACGAGCAGGGCCTTGGCCATGTCATCTTCGGTGACCGTGACGACCTCGTCGACATAGTCGCGGATGATCTCGAAGTTCAACGCTCCGGGGCGCCCGACCGCAATGCCATCCGCGATGGTCGGGTTGACCGTGATGGTGGTCGGCTCCCCCGAGGCGAGCGACGGCGGATAGGCGGCGGCGTTCTGGGCCTGCACGCCGATGACGCGCACGACGCGACCATCCTTGGCGGCCCGCTGCTTGACCGCTGCCGCGACGCCCGCGATGAGCCCACCGCCGCCGATCGGCACGACGATCGTCTCGAGGTCGGGCACGCTCTCATAGATCTCGAGGCCCAACGTTCCCTGGCCCACGATGATGTCGGGGTGATCGAACGGCGGGATGAAGATGGCGCCCGTCTCTTCGGCGTAGGCGGCGGCCGCACGCAGGGCCTCGTCGACGGCCGTGCCGCCCAGCACGACCTCGGCGCCGTAGTTCTTGGTGGCCTGCAGCTTCGGCAGAGGCACACCCATGGGCATGAAGATGGTCGAGCGGATGCCCAGCTCCCGCGCCGCGAACGCCACACCCTGGGCGTGGTTGCCGGCCGACGCCGCCACGACACCGCGCGCGCGTTCCTCGGCGGTGAGCTGCGACATCCGGTTATAGGCGCCTCGGATCTTGTAGGAGCCCGTGCGCTGCAGGTTTTCGCACTTCAGGTAGACGGGCTGGCCGAGCAATTCAGCGAGGTAGCGGGATGATTCGAGCGGCGTGTCCTGAGCGACCTTCGCCACGACGGTGCGTGCCGCCTCGAATTGCTCGAGCGTGGCGATCAGACCGCGTTCGGACGCGGAACCGGTGTCGGACGCGGCCTCGGAGAGCCCACCGCCCACCGATTCGGCGACGAGTTCGTCTTCGACATAGGTGCGGGAATCTTGCGTGTCACTCATTCGGGAGCCTGAGCGCCTTTCTTGCGAGCGGATGACCCGACGCGCGGGTTCCGCGGAACGGTTTGCCAGAGCGCAGAGCCCGGGACGACCTGGGGAGATAGCCCCGGCGTCTTCCAGACTCCGCTCGCGACGTAGCGCACCATCACGTTGATGACGGCGGCGATCGGAACCGCGAACAGGGCGCCGGGGATGCCGGCTAAGAGAGTGCCGCCGGCCACGACGAGCACGACGGCGAGCGGGTGCACCTTGACGGCGCTGCCCATGAGGAGGGGCTGCAACACGTGGCCCTCGACCTGCTGCACGAGCAGGACGATGCCGAGCATGAAGAGCGCGATCGCCCAGCCGTTGTAGACCAGGGCGATGAAGACCGCGACGGCCCCCGTGACGACGGCACCGACGATGGGCACGAACGCGCCGAGGAACACGAGCACGGCGATGGGGGCGGCGAGCGGAACTCCCAGAGCGAAGGCGCCGATGCCGATGCCGGCCGCGTCGATCGTGGCGACCAAGATCTGGGTGCGGGCGTAGTTGGTGAGCGTCGACCAGCCGGCCGTTCCGGCCCCGTCGACGGCGCTGCGGGCGCGGCGCGGCATGAGCCGCACGACCCACCGCCAGATGCCCCGGCCGTCGATCAGGATGAAGAGCAGGCAGAAGAGCGACAGGAACACGCCCGTGGCGACGTGCCCGAGGGTCGAACCGATCGAGAGCGCGCCGCTGACCAGAACTTGTGAGTCTTGTTGGATCGAGCCGAAGAGCCCCTGGATCCAGGCGTTGATGTCGGCCTCGGTGACGTGCAGGGGCGACTGCAGCAGCATCTCTTTGAGGTCGTCGAACGACTGCACCGTGCGATCACGCACCTCGCCGAACTGGCGGGAGATCTGCCAGATGGCCAGGGCGAGCAGGCCCGAGACCGCCACGAGAGCACCCAGCACGGCCGCCGCGATGGCCAGACCGCGCGGCCACTTGTGCCGGTGCAAGAAGTTGACGAGCGGCGTGAGCAGAGCGGCCACGAGCACGCCGATGAGGAGCGGGATGACGATCAATCGAAGCTGGATGACGAGGAAGACGGCGAGCGCCGTGACCCCCGCGATGACCAGGATGCGCCAACCCCACGCCCCGGCGATGCGCATGCCGCGCGGCACCGCGTCCTCATCGACACCGGAGTCTTCGATCACGACGACGGGCTCGTCGGACGGGGTCTGGAACAGGCGCTGCCACCAACTGCTCTTCGTCGTGTCGCTCATCGCTCAAGTCTAGGAGTAGGGCCATACCCATGGGGCTATACCGGGTGCCCCAGAACGGCCGCCGCGCGTGTCGGTGGCCGGAGCGCGTGTCGGTGGCCGGCGATACGCTGGCCCACATGAGAGAACAGGGGCGCGCATGACCGAGAAGGTGTCGATCATTAGCGCGCGCCGCATCGCGTTGGCCGCGCAGGGGTTCGGGCGCGAGGTGCCGGCGAGCGTCGGCACGCGTCAGCTCACCGGCACGCTCGACCGGCTCGGCGTCTTGCAGATCGACTCGGTCAATGTGTGGGAGCGCAGCCACTACTTGCCCGTCTTCGCGCGCCTGGGCGCCTACGACAAGTCACTGCTCGACGCGATCACGCTGGCACCCCGCGCCCGCTACCTCGAATACTGGGGCCACGAGGCCACGTTCATGCGGCGCGAGATGTTGCCGCTCTTCCAGTGGCGCATGGATCGTTACCGCGACCGCGCGCTGGCCGATTCCGACGGCTGGGTGCGCGAGAACCGCGCCACGCTCGACTGGCTGCTCGCCGAGATCGGCCGCGGGGGCCCGCGTGCCGCGAGCGACATCGAGCACGAAGACAATGTGCGTCAGGGGCCGTGGTGGGGCTGGTCCGACGTGAAGCGCGGGCTCGAGGTGCTGTTCCGCAGCGGCGAGCTCGTGTCTGCCGGGCGCAAGGGGTTCGAGCGGCGTTACGCGCTACCCGCCCAGGTCCTCCCGGCCGAGATCACGTCGCGCGTCGTGGCGAAACCGGATGCCATCCGCGAGCTCGTCGCCCACGCGGCCCGGGCCCACGGCATCGGCACCCTCGACGACATCGCCGACTACTTCCGCCTGCCCTCGGCCGACACGCGCGACGCCATCCGCGATCTGGTCGACACGGGCGAGCTGCTGCCCGTCGCGGTCGAGGGGTGGACTCAGGGTGGCAAACCTCGCGCGGCCTGGCTGCACCGTGACGCCCGGCGCCCACGACGCATGGATGTCGACGCCCTCCTCTCTCCCTTCGACCCCGTCGTCTGGGCCCGCAGTCGCGCCCTGCGGCTCTTCGACTTCCACTACCGCATCGAGATCTACACCCCCGAGCCGAAACGTGTCCACGGCTATTACGTTCAGCCCGTGCTGATCGACGGCGTGATCGCCGGCCGCGTCGACCTGAAGAACGACCGGCAGAGCAAGACGCTGCTCGTGCAATCGGCGTGGCGCGAGCCATCCGCAGCGCCCGAGACCGCCGAGAAGCTCGCGGCATTGCTTCGACGCGCCGCCGAGTGGCAAGGTCTCGAGAAGATCTCGGTGCGTGACCGAGGAACCCTCAGTGGAGAGTTACGAGGGGCCCTCGGAGACGCGCTCACGCACTAAAGCGTCTGTGCCGAGTGGCGGATGGGGAGAAGTGCCCATGACATCCGCGTATTTTCGGGCTTCTTACCCTCTTTCAGGGGTCCGAAAACTGCTACGTTTGCCACGACGCACCGAACACTGAGGACGAGTGATTGCCATGGCAGACGAAGAGCGCCCCGACCAGCAGGGGCAGAACGAGAACACCCACCGACCCGAGAACGGCGAACAGCACGCCGGCTCGACGCCGCCGCCCATCCCGCCGCAGGGGCAGCAGCCCTTCGTGCCGCCGGTTGCCGGCCAGCAGGGCTACGGCGCCCCGCAGAACGGTCAGCAGGCCTACGGTGCGAACCAGCAGGGCCAGGCACCCTACGGCGCAGGGCAGCAGGGTCAGCAGGGCCAGGCGTCGTACGGCTCCGGCCCACAAGACCCCTCGACCCCGGCCGGGCAGCAGGGGCCCTCCGGCCAGGCGCCCTACGGTGCTGGTCAGCCCGATTCCTCGCAGTCTCAGCCTCAGCCGCCCTACGGTTCGAGCCAGCCCGGTCAGCCGCAGCCTCCCTACGGTGCAGGCCAGCCGCAGCCCCCGTACGGCGCCCAGCCCGGCCAGGCCGGTACCCCCGGTCAGCCGGGACAGCCCGGACAGCCTGGTCAGCCGACCCAGCCCGGTCAGCCGGGACAGCCCGGTCAGCCCGGTCAGCCTCCTTACGGAGCGGGACAGCCCGGTCCGTATGCCGGTCAGCCCGGACAGCCAGGCCAGCCCGGTTACGGAGCGGCGTACTTCCCGGCAGGTGGCCCCGGTCCCCAGAAGCCGCGCATGGATCCCAAGAAGAAGAAGCGCGTCATCCTGCTCAGCGTGGTCGCCGCGGCAGTCGTGCTGCTGCTCGCCATCGGTGGAATCGTGGCGGCTGTCGTCGTGGGCGCGAACAACGGCCCCGAGGCGCTCGTGCGCAACTACCTCACCGCGATCAGCGAGGGCAAGGCCGAGGAAGCCAACAAGCTGGTCGACCCGGGTCTCGGCGAAGAAGAGACCGTTCTGCTCACCGACGACGTGTTGCGCGAATCGCCCGAGTTCATCTCGAAGCCCAAGGTCTCGCGCATCTCGTCAAGCCGCGACAGCGCCTACGCCTCGATCACGTACGTGCTCGACGGCCGCACCTACGACGCCACGCTCGACCTGAGCAAGGACGACGGAAAGTGGACCATCGACAAGCCGCTGCTGTCGACGATCTACATGTACTCCTCGACCAACACCAAGGCCAGCGTCAACGGCACCACGGTGGACTTCACCGACAAGGGCAGCATTCAGGCTTACCCCGCCGTCTACGACATCGGCGCTCCCGAGGGCGACCTCTTCGAGGCCGAGGCGCAGACCTTCACGGCCGGCACGGGGGGCAAGGCCAACTACGAGGGCATCGAGCTCGGACTGAAGCCGACGAAGGCCCTCACGGATGCCGTGCAGAAGGAAGTCAACGCGCACCTCGACGAGTGCGTTGCCTCGACGGACACCAACCCCGAGGGCTGCGGACTGCGCATCCCCACCTACCTCGACTTCTCCTCGGTGTCGAGCGTCGCCTACAAGGTCAACACCTACCCGACCGTGACGGTCGACGAGAACGGACGCTACTTCGAGTCCGGTGAGGGCGATGTGGGCGCGACCGTCAACGGCACCAAGTTCGACGGTTCCGCCGGAACGGTCGAATACGGTTCGGACGACTGGGGCCCCTCGGGCAAGATCAACATCGACGACGACGAGAAGGTCTCGCTCGAGTTCTACTAAACCGACAGTCCGCTGAGACGCGGCCCGCCGGTACACGGAAAAGGGGCGGTTCGAACCGAGAGGTTCGGACCGCCCCTTCGTCGTCGGCGCGGAAGACGAGACCGGCGAGAAGCGCCTCTGCCCGGCGGGAGTGCCCGGCGATCAGCCAACACCGTATGACTGGCCCAGGGGCACGAGATATCGGCTCAGCGGGCGACCCCTATGACCGAACTAATCGCGGCTCCGTGGGACCCGGCAGGTCTACGTGGCGTAGCTGGACGACGAGGCAGCAGGTTTAGAAGCCGCCACCCATGGTGCGCAGGCGCTCGACCCGGTCGGGAATGGGCGGGTGCGTGGCGAAGAGGCGATCCATGACGCCCGGCTTCATCGGGTCGGCGATCCAGAGGTGAGCCATCGAGCTGTTCTGCTTCTGCATGGGGCGACCGTAGGCCGCGAGCTTCTGCAGGGCGCTGGCGAGGGCCTCGGGGTGACGCGTCGTGAGGGCGCCCGTGGCGTCGGCCAGGTACTCGCGCTGACGCGAGATGGCCAGCTGCACGACCGTGGCCACGAGCGGCGCGACCAGCATGGCGACGAGGCCGACGATCATGATGACCGGGTTGCCGCCGCCATTGTTGTTGTTGCGGTTGCCGCCGAAGAACGCCATGCGCAGGAACATGTCCGAGATGAAGCCCACGGCGACGACGAGCCCGAAGACAACCATCGAGACGCGGATGTCGTAGTTGCGCACGTGGCCCAGCTCGTGCGCCATGACGCCCTCGAGCTCGGGGTCGGTCATCAGGTCGAGCAGACCCGTGGTCGCGGCGACCGAGGCGTGCTCGGGGTCGCGACCCGTGGCGAACGCGTTCGGTGCCGGGTCGTTGATGATGTAGACCTTCGGCATGGGCGTGCCCGTAGCGATCGACAGGTTCTCGACGATGCGGTACAGCCGCGGGTTGTCGCGCTTCTCGATCTCTTGCGCGCCCGACACCGCGAGGGCCTGCTTGGCCGCGAAGAAGTACTGGAACAGCGCGTAGGCCGAGGCACCCAGGATCGTGAAGATAACGATAGTCGGGCTGTTGTAGATATAGCCGGCGAGCCAGCCCAGCCCGCCGATGATCAGCAGGAAGAACACGATGATGAATACCGTGTTGCGTTTGTTCTTAGCTATTGCGCGATACATCTAGACCTCGTCGATCAGGGCGGGCCGGATGCCGCGACTAGAACTGCACGCGCGGAGGCTCTGCGATGGCCGCGCTGTCGGTGACCTCGAAGAACTCGCGCTCGGAGAAGCCGAGGTTCTTGGCGAACAGGTTGTTGGGGAACACCTTGATCTTGGTGTTGAGCTCGCGCACACCACCGTTGTAGAACCGGCGCGAGGCCTGGATCTTGTCTTCGGTGTCGACCAGCTCGCCCTGCAACTGCAGGTAGTTCTGCGACGCCTGCAGCTGCGGGTAGGCCTCGGCCACGGCGAAGATCGACTTCAGGGCCTGCTGCATGTGGTTCTCGGCCACGGATGCCTCGGCCGGGCTGGCGGCGCCGAGCGTCTCTGCGCGGGCCTTCGTCACGTTCTCGAACACCGACTTCTCGTGGGCGGCATAGCCCTTCACGGCTTCGATGATGTTCGGGATGAGGTCGGCTCGGCGCTTGAGCTGAACCGTGATGTCGCTCCAGGCCTCGTCGACGCGAACATTCAGCGTGACCAGGGAGTTATAGGTGACCCAGAAGTAGATGCCGATCACAGCGACCAGGGCGACGACGATGAGTACCGGGATGAGCCATTCCATGGCCTGGGCTCCTAAAAGTTATGAGGCAGAAAAAGGTGCGGGTGTTGGTAATCCTACTGGCCCCTGTCCGAGTGTCGGCTGTGTTTCGGCCGGGGCTCCGCTCGGCATCCGCTTTGACCGGAAGAGTCGAGAGAGCGCTACCACGCGTCGAAGAAAGACCGGGCGGGCTGGGAAATACGTCCAAAGGCGGCGAGTGGGTTGCGGGAAACCGGGATGGCCGGGCTAAATGGTATGTGGTGGGGATTTCACGTAATAACCGAGCAGCAGAAGCCCGGGCGCAGTCGTCTGTGTCGCCTGAGGCCCGCTCGGCGATCCGTCGCCAGACGTCGAGTACGACATCCGCTCGTTTTCGCGGCCTCATGGGGGTCGCACTAGCCGCTGTGATCGTGCTGACGGGCGCTTCGGTACTCACCGGCACCTCCGCGGCCTTCGCCGAGTCGACGCCCAGCCCCGCACCTCCGGCCACGTCCCCCGCGCCGCTGCCGGCGCCCGCCATCACCTCCCCCGCGCCGGGCACCTTCGTCAACGGCACGAGCGTGCGCGTGCAGGGCACCAAGGCGTCGGGCACGAGCATCCAAATTCTTGCGGGACCGGCGCAGGACAGCCTGTGCCAGGTTTCGGGCGACGCAGGGACGACCTTCGACTGCGTCGTGCCGGTGTCGCAAAGCGCGCGCCAGTTCGTGCTCACGGCCGTGCAATACGGCGGGGGCCAGGCCGAGAACCAGCGCACGTCGGTGACGATCCAGGCGCTTATGCCGCCCACCGTGAACCCGCAGAGCGGCACGACGCCCGGGCCCATCAGTGGAAAGGGCTACCCGGGTGCGACCGTGACGGTGGCCTCGAACGGCAACGTGTTCGCCACGACGACCGTCACGAACGCCGGAACGTGGGGCGCTACCATCCCCGATTCGACGCCGTCGGGCACGTACGACATTCAGGCGACGCAGGCGTTCACCCCAGGTGGAGCCGCGTCCCGACCGAGCACGAGCGTGCCGATCCGGGTCGAGATCGAGAGCATCCCGGCGCCGACCATCACGTCTCCGACCAACGGGCAGAGCGTGTCGCCCGCGAACGCGACCTACTCGGGCACCGGCAAGGACGGCCTCACCGTGATGGTGAACGCCGGAAACGAACAGGGCGAGCGGCTCGTGTGCACCGCGACCGTCTCGGGCGGACGCTGGAGCTGCTCGGGGGCTGGCCTGCCATCGGGCGCCGCCACAGTGATCGCGCTGCAGACCGATGGGAAGAACCTGCCGGCCTCGAGCATTCCCGTGAGCGTGAACTACGGCGCGGCATCCGGCTCGGGTGGCACGCCCACGGCGCCGGGCACACCCGGCAGCACGCCTCAGACACCGGGCACGAAGACCCCCGCGCCCACGGCAGCGCCCGCGCCCGGTTCGACAGCGACTCCCGCGCCCGCTCCGGCGACGCCCGGTGAGACGCCGAGCGAGGGAGCTACTCCCCCGGGCGGTGGCGGCGGCCTGCAAGAGGACGGCGGCACCTGGGCCGACAGCACGCCTTTCACCAACGCGCTGCAACCCACATCCGGTGTGCTGTTCACCGCGGACTGGTGGCGCGCCGTCGCGCTGGCCGCCGGAGCCATCGCCCTGCTGCTCGTGCCGGCCCGGCTGCTCGCGAACATCGTCGCCGCGCGCATCTCGCCCGTCAGACGTCACGGGCACGGCATCTCCCACTTCACCGGGCGCAACCGCTCGGCCGCCGAGTTCGACCGCGCGCCCGAGCTGCCGAGCCCCGGCGTGTGGGTGACCGGCGCCTTCGGCATCGTCATGACGGCCATCCTCGTGATGCTCGCCAACCCCATCGAGGGCCAACCCGGCTATCTGCGGCTGCTGCTCGCCTCGGTGATCGCGCTGCTGCTCGTCAACGCGGCCGGAACGTTCGTGCCGGTCGTGCTCGCGCGGTGGTGGAAGGCCGGGCCCGCCACCATCAAACTCGCGCCGCGCTACCTGATCGCTGTCGCGGCGGCATCCGCCCTGTCGCGCGTGCTCGAATTGCAACCCGCCATCCTGTTCGGGCTGGTCTTCACCGTCAGCCTCGTGAGCGTGATCGGCGCCGAACTGCGCGGCAAGGTGGCGCTCGCCCGCATCGCCGCCGTGTTCTCGGTGGGTGTGGTCGGATGGGTCGCTACCGGCTTGATCGGGCAGCCGTCGGGTTTCTGGGGCGCTCTCTGGTCTGAGATCGCCGGCATCACGGCCATGGCCGGTGTCGGATCGGCAGCCATCATGCTCATCCCGCTGGGGCAGTTGAGCGGGCGCGCGATCTACTCGTGGTCGAAACCGCTGTGGATGGCCGTGACGCTCGTGATGTTCACGGCGCTGTTCCTGCAGCTGGGGCCCGTGATCGACAGCTGGCAGGGCGGGGTGGCCGCTTCGGTCGCCGTGTTGCTGGCCGCGGGGTTCGGCGCGCTGTCGCTGTCGCTGTGGTTGTGGCGGCGCTACGTTCAGCCCGCGCTCCGCTGAGCGGGCTGAGGTCGAACCGGGTTGATGTCTAGCGGTCGCCGAAGACGACCGGAAGGCCGCTCTGGTGCCAACCCGTGATGCCGCCCACGATGTTGACGGCGTCGTAGCCCTGCTGCTCGAGGTAGTCCGTGACGCGCGCGCTGCGGCCGCCCGAGTGGCAGAGCACGTAGACCGTGGAGTCATCCGGGATCTTGTCGAGGTTTTCGGTGAGGGTGCTCATGGGCACGTGCGTGGTGCCGTCGACATGCGCCTCGGCCCACTCGTCGTCCTCGCGCACGTCGATGATGCGGGGGGTGTCGATGGCCTGCAGGTCGCTGGGGGTGATCTCCTTCATGCATCCATCCTGTCACGCTCTCGGCTCGGCGATCAGGGGGCCGTGGCGACGGATGTCGGTGGCTGCGGCGAGAATAGGGGGATGTTCCTCGTGCTCGATCGCCTGCCCGGCGGTTCGGCGCGCCTCACCGAGGTCGATGACGCGGGGGTCGTGCTCGACAGCATGACGCTCGGTGCCGACGAGGTGGCGCGCGAGGTCGACCGGCGCGAGCGCGTGGCCGATGCCGCCGCGGCCGTTGGTGCTGATGCGAGTGCGGGTGCCGGTGCCGGTGCCGGTGCTGCTGCCTATGCCGATGCTGGCGCTGGTGCTGCTGCTGACTATGCCGACGCGGGCGCTGGTGCTGCTGCCGCCCCTAGCCGTGGTGCGAGCTCGGCCGCCGCGCGGCCCCGCTGGGTGTGGGACGACACGTCGGTTTGGTATGGCGAGCTGCTGCAACAGGGGGTGCTCGTCGAACGCGCCTGGGATCTGCGCCTGTGTCGAACCATTCTGCGCCGCGCCGTCTCGACCCGTGCCAGCCGTTTGCGCGCGTCCCCGCTGGATGCGTGGGACGCGCCGCCCGCTTTCGTGCGGCCCTCCCGCGGCGAGACCCTCTTCGATGGCCTGCTCGACGACGACGCTCCGGCCGACTCCGGGCTCTCGGCGCTCGACGAGTTACAGCGCCAGCTCGAGGCGCTCGCGTCGAGCTCCGAACCCGGGCGCCTGCGGCTGCTGCTCGTCGCAGAGTCGACGGGTGCGCTCATCGCCGCCGAGATGCGCCACAGCGGTGTGCCGTGGCGAGCGGATGTGCACGACCGGCAGCTGACCGACATCCTGGGTCCTCGCCCCACCCACAACGGGCGGCCCGAGAAGCTCGAACGCCTGGCCGACGAGATCCGCGGGCTGCTCGGCGCGCCCCAGCTGAACCCCGATTCGCAGCCCGAGCTGTTGCGGGCGCTCCGGCAGGCGGGCCTCGGCGTGACCTCGACGAGCAAGTGGGAGTTGGGCGAGCTCAAGCATCCGGTCATCGAGCCCCTGCTGCGGTACAAGAAGATGTCGCGACTGCTGGGCGCCAACGGCTGGGCCTGGATGGATGCGTGGGTGCGCGACGGCCGGTTCCACCCCGACTATGTGGTGGGCGGCGTCGTGACGGGCCGCTGGGCAACCTCGGGAGGCGGCGCGCTGCAACTCCCCGCGCAGATCCGTTCGGCCGTGCAAGCCGACGACGGCTGGAAACTGGTCGTCGCCGACGCCGCGCAGCTCGAGCCGCGCATCATCGCCGCCATGTCCCGCGATACGGCGATGGCCGACGCCGGGCGCGAACGCGACCTCTACCAGGGCCTCGTCGACGCGGGCGTCGTCGACACCAGACCTCACGCCAAGCTCGCCATGCTGGGCGCCCTCTATGGCGCGACGTCGGGTGAGAGCGCGCGACTCATGCCGCGCCTACTCAAGGCCTACCCGAAGGCCACGGGACTCGTCGAGGCTGCCGCGCGTGCCGGCGAGGCGGGCGAGCAGGTGAGCACCTGGCTGGGGCGCAGCTCGCCGCTGCCCTCCGACGAGTGGCGCGAGGTGACCCGGCTCATCGGGCAAGAGGGCACCTCGCCCGCCGACGAGAAGCGCGCCCGCCAGGTGGCTCGCGACTGGGGCCGGTTCACACGCAACTTCGTGGCGCAGGGCACCGCGGCCGAGTGGGCGATGTGCTGGATGGCGGGGCTGCGGCTGCGGCTGCGCTCCCTGCGCACGGCCGAAGGAACGCCGCAGCTCGTGTTCTTCTTGCACGACGAGGTCATGGTGCACGCGCCCGCCGCGGTGGCCGACGAGGTCGCGAGAGCCGTGCGCGAATCCGCGGCCGAGGCCGGGCGCCTGCTCTTTGGCGGCTTCCCCATCGACTTCGCACTCGAGGTCGTCATCGCTGATAACTACGCCGAAGCGAAATGAACATTCGGGGTCGGCGTCTCCGGACCACCCCCGACAAGCCCGATTCTCCGGGCGGCCTGACTGAGTACCCCCGGAAGCGGGGGTATCTGATCATCCGAACATGCTGTTGTCTGAACACGTGTCCGATTCGACGCCGCCAGCTGTTGCGAAACGTTATCGGAGCCCCCAGGCACGGCCGACGGTGACCGACATCTACTCCTCCGATTCCGGATGGACGAGAGCACCGGGCGCTCCGCGTTTGACCCTCACCCTCGCCACCGAGCTGCGCGCCCAGGGGGTCACCATGGTGCGCACCCGGTGGCGATTCACGACCAAGGAGTTCACGATCGCGTCCCTGATCCCGCCGGGCTAACCCGGCAGGCGGCCGAGGCCGTCGACGACGGGGATGGCCGCGAGCAGACGCTGCGTGTAAGCATCCTGGGGGTTCGTCCACACGCGGTCGACGGGCCCGCGCTCGACGATCTTGCCCGCGCTCATGACGGCGACGTCGTCGGCGATCACGCGAACCACCGACAGGTCGTGGCTGATGAAAAGCAGAGCCGCACCCGTCTCGACCGCCAGCTTGCGCATGAGCTTCGCCACCCGCGCCTGCAGCGAGGCGTCGAGCGAGGCGATCGGTTCATCCCCGATCAACAGTTCGGGCCCGGCCGCGATGGCCCGCGCGATGGCGATGCGCTGACGCTGACCACCGGAGAACTGGTGCGGGTAGCGGTCGCGGCTCGAGGCATCCAGTTCGACGTGTTCGAGCAGCTGCGGCACATCCCACGCATCGCGATCGGGGTTCACGCGCAGACCGTCTTCGATCTGGCTACCGATCGTGCGGCGCGGGTTGAGCGACGCGAACGGGTTCTGGAACACCATCTGGATGCGCATGAGCGCGGGGTCGCGTTTGCGCAGGCCGAGCTTGCCGATGCGCTGGCCGTTGAAGCTGATCGAACCGGCCGACGTGGGTTCGAGACCACAGACGGCGCGCGCCAACGTCGACTTGCCGCATCCGGATTCACCGACCAGGCCGAGCACCTGACGGGGTTCGAGGTCGAAGCTCACACCGTCTACGGCGTTCAGGGTGCCGCGTCCGGGCAGCTTGTAGGTGACGCGCACGTCGTCGAGCGAGAGCAGAGTCATGACAGACCGCCTTCGGTAGGTGCCGCATCCGACGACGCATTCGCCGCCGAAGTCGCACCGGGCGCATCGGCGGCATTCGGCGCATCGGCCGCTTCGGGCAGGGCCTCGATGAGCGCCCGCGTATAGGGATGCTGCGGATCGGTGATGACCTGGAACCGTGAGCCGTGCTCGACGATCTCGCCCATGCGCATGACCGCGATCGTGTCGGCCAGCGCCGACATCACGCCGAGGTCGTGCGTGACGAGGATGATCGCGATGCCGAGTTCGTCGCACAGCGTGCGCAGAAGCCGCAGGATTCCGGCCTGCACCGTCACGTCGAGCGCTGTGGTGGGTTCGTCGGCGATCAGCACCGACGGCTCGCACATGAGCGCCGAGGCGATGGCGATGCGCTGCAACTGCCCGCCCGAGAACTGGTGCGGGTACTTGCGCAGGGCCGCCTCGGGGCTCGGCACGGCGACGAGGCCCAGCATCTCGAGCGCCCGCTGCTTCGCAACCTTCTTCGACGCGCCCGTGTGGTGCCGGTAGTGGTCGATCAGCTGCGCCTCGATCGTGAGCATGGGGTGCAGGCTCGCGGTCGGGTCTTGGAAGATCATGGCAATCTTGGCGCCGCGGTATTCGTTCATGGCGCGCTGCTTGAGCTGCGTGAGTTCGACACCCTCGAACCGGATGCTTCCACCCACGTTGGCGCCCGCGGGCAACAGCCCGCACACGGCGAGCCCCGTCATGGTCTTGCCCGAGCCCGATTCGCCCGCGAGCCCCGTGATCTGGCCGGCCGGCACGTCGAGGTCGATGCCGCGCAGGATCTGCTTCTCGGCATCCCCTCTCCCGAAGCTGAGGGTCAGTCCTTCAATGGTGATTCCGGATGCACTCACAGTGCCCTCCCCTGAACGGCTTCCTGCGAGCGCGGGTCGAGCGCGTCCCGCAGCGCGTCGCCCAAGAAGTTGAAGGCGAGCACGACGGTGAGAATGGCGAGGCCCGGGAATGCGGCGATCCACCACGAGGAGAAGTTCTGCACGCCATCCGACACCATGGCACCCCAGTCGGGTGTGGGCGGCACGGCACCGAGCCCCAGGAAGGAGAGGCCAGAGAGCAGCAGGATGGCGGTGCCCACGTCGAGCGTGGCGAGGACGACCACGGGCGACACGACGTTCGGCAGGATGTCTTTGCTGAGCGACGTGAACGGACCGTTGCCGAGCAGGCGGCCGGCCACCACGTATTCGGCGTTGCGCGCGCCCAGCACGAGCGAGCGCGTGACGCGGGCATAGGCCGGCCACGACACGATGAGCATGGCTATGACGGCGTTGGTCAGGCTGGGCCCGAGCGACGCGGCGATGACCATGGCCAGGATGATGGTCGGGAAGGCGAACACCAGGTCGGCGATGCGCATGATGGTCTCGTCGAGCGCCTTGCCGAAGTAGCCGGCGATGGCGCCCAAGACCGAGCCGATGAGCATGGCGAAGATCACGAGCATGAGGGCGAGCGGGATCGACACCTGTGCGCCGCTGATGACGCGCGACAGAACGTCGCGACCCACCTGGTCGGTGCCGAACCAGTGCGCGGCGCTCGGTGCCTGCAGGCGGTCGAAGTCCTGCGCCAGCGGGTCGAACGGGCGGATGAGGGGTGCGAACACGGCGACCAGCAGCCAGAAGGCCACGATGACACCGCCCGTGATGGCGAGCGGCGTGCGCAGCTGCTTTGAGATGCGCAGACGCGAGCGGCGCTTGGTCTGAACGGCCAGGACGTCGGTCATGCCACCCTCACTCTCGGGTCGATGAAGCCATAGAGAACGTCGACCAGGAAGTTGAGGCCGATGTAGACGAAGCCCACGACGAGGCCCACACCCATGATGGCGGGGAGGTCGAGCTTGGTAGCGGCCGAGTAGGCGTACTCGCCGAGGCCGTGCCACGAGTAGACCTTCTCGACGAGCACGGTGCCCGACAGCAGCGAGCCGAAGGCGACGCCCAGCACCGTGATGATGGGCACGAGGGCGCCGCGCAACACGTAGCGCGTGACGACGACGCGGCCGGGCAGGCCCTTGGCGCGGGCGGCGCGCACGAAGTCCAGGTCGAGCACCTCGAGGATGGCCGAGCGGGCGAACCGCGTGAGCAGGCCGATCGTGTAGAGCGCCAACACCGAGGCGGGCAGGATGAGGTGAGCCACCGCATCCAGGAACGTGTCGACCTGCCCGGCGAGCAGCGAGTCGACCGTGAACAGCCCCGTGACGGTGGGCGGCGGGATGGCCGCGGGTGACAGGCGGCCCGAACCCGGGAACCAGTGCAGCTGCGAGAAGAAGACGAAGTAGACGACGAGCGCGAGCCAGAACGACGGCACCGAGATGCCGATGAGGCTCACGACGCGGATCATCTGGTCGGTGATGGTGCGACGCTTCAGGGCCGCCCACATGCCGAGGCCCACGCCGATGACGATCGAGATGACGATGGCGGTGAGGGCGAGTTCGGCGGTGGCGGGGAAAGCGCGGCCGAGTTCATCCGCCACGGCACCGCGGGTCTGCTGCGACGTGCCGAGGTCGCCGTGCAGCAGGTTGGTGACATACGTCACGTATTGCACGGGCAGGGGCTTGTCGAGGCCGGCGTTCTCGCGAAACTGCGCGACGATCGCCGGGTCGGCCGCGGCCTGCTCGCCGAGCGCCGCCTGGACGGGGTCGGCGGGGACGAGGTTCGTGAGCGTGAACGTGACGAGCGTGACCCCGAGCATCAACAGGACCGTGAGGCCCAGGCGGATGCCGAGGTAGCGCGCGAGCGGGTGCAGACCCGCTCGCGCGCTCTTCGTCGGAGCGGTTTTACTGGATACCGGCAAGATCGACGGTCCAGGCGGGGTTGAGCGGCACCGTCTTGATCGTGGTCGCGGTGACCACGTTCTGGGCGGGCTGCAGCAGCGGGATGAACGGGCCGGACGCGTTCTGGGCCTTCTGCAGGTCCTGGTACGCGGCGGCACGGGCGTCGGTGTCGGTCGCGGCGATCGCGGCGGCGGCGAGGTCGCTCACGGTCGGGTCGGCACCGGCAGCCCAGCCGGCGCGCAGGCCGACGAGTTCACCGGGCGTGAAGGCGAGGTAGTTCGACGGGTCCGGGAAGTCCGGGCCCCAGTACCAGAGGCCGACGGTCTCCTTGCCGTCGCGGTAGGAGTCGAGCTCCGTGGCGACGGGTGCGGGTGCGAGGGTGACGGTGATGCCGACGCTCTTCAGCTGCGCCTGCACCGATTCGGCGATGCTCTGCAGCGACAGACCCTGCACCGTGATGTCGTTCGGGAAGTTCAGCGTGACGGCCTCGCCGGCGTAACCGGATTCGGCGAGGGCGGCCTTCGCGGCGTCGGCGTCGAACTGGTTGCCGTCCTTCGCGTCGAGCGCACCGTTGAAGATCGAGGGGATGAATCCGCCAGGGCGCACCGAACCCTCACCCGAGAGGTCGACGATCTTGTCGTAGTCGATGCCGAGCTTGACGGCCTCGAGGAACTTGGGGTTGCTCGTGATCTTCGAGACGGACGGGTCTTGGTTCAGCAGCAGGAAGATCATGTAGCGCGAGGGGTTCGCGATGATCGAGACCTTCGAGTCGTCGAGCTCGGCGACCTGGTCGGGGTTCAGGTCGAGCGCGACCTGCGAGTCACCGGCCTCGACGTTGAGCTTCTGCGTGGGGCCCTGCACGTTGCGCAGCACGACGCGCTCGTAGGCCGGCTTCGTTCCCGTGTATTCGGGGTTGGCCGTGAAGACCACCTGCGAGGCCGCGTCGAAGGACTCTAGCTTGTAGGGGCCAGAACCGGCCGATTCCTTGTTCAGGAACGCTTCGGCGTCGTCGTCGGCCGAGGCGCTGCCGCCGTTCTTCTCCACGATCTCCTGGTTGACCACGCCGAGGGCGGGGTTCGGCAGGATGAACGGGAGCGCCGGGTTGGGGGTCGCCGACGTCAGGGTCAGCGTCGTGTCAGAGGTCTTCTCGATCGTGATGCCGTCGAGCAGGAACGAGGGGTTGCCCTTCACGCCCTGCACGCGCTGCAGCGAGAACACGGCATCGTCGACGGTCACGTCGGTGCCGTCGGAGAACTTCTTGCCGTCTTTCATGGTCAGGGTGAGCACCGTGTTGTCGGCGTTCATCTCGTAGCTGGCGAGTCCGTCGACGGGCTTCGTCACGTCGTCACCGTCGAAGGTGAGGAGCGTTTCGTAGAGCGCCTTCGCGACGATCGACCCTGTGGTCTCGTATTCGCGGTTGGGGTCGGCGGTCTTCAGGTCGAACGAGGCGTCGACGACGAGGGATTTTCCGGAGGCGGCGTTCTCGGTGCCGCCCGCGGAGCAGGCTGTGAGGGCGAGAGCGGCGGCGACGACGAGGCCGACCGCTGCAGTGCCGCGTCGGGTAGCGCGGCGGGAGATTGGTGACAAGGTGGTGCTCCTTATCTGGTTGGAAGGATAGGGCTGAAAGTAGTGTGTTTGCCGATCATTCGTCAATTACAGATTGCAACGTACGGAAAAAATGTCTCGAAATTCGTGCGGCGATGCCATAACCTCTCAAACACTCACCCCGAGCACCCTCCCGTCTGGACAAATGGAGAAGACGATGCAATTGGATGACACGCACGTTCGGATGCTGGAGCTACTGCGCGAGGACGGCCGCATGTCCGTCGCGGCCCTCGCCGAACACCTGGGCATCTCGCGCTCGAACGCCTATGCCCGGTATGAGGCGTTGCTGCGCTCGGGCGTCGTGAAGGGCGTGCACGCCGAGGTGGAGCCATCCGCTGTCGGCCTCGGGGTTGCGGCCATGGTGTTCATCACGCTGCGGCAGAGCCAGTGGGCCGACTTTCGCGCGCGGTTGTCGTCGGTGCAGGAGCTCGAGTACTTCGCGGTGACGACGGGCGAGCACGACGGCATGATGCTCGTGCGGGCGCCCGATGTGGCCGCCATCCACGAACTGGTCGCCACGCAGCTGGCGCAGTGGCCCTCGATCAAAGCGACAACGACGGTGTTCGTGATGGACGAGGAGCGGGCGCAGGTGTCGCTGCGCATGGCGCGGTCGAGTCGCACGTCGGTCGAGGATTCGGGCGAGCGCTTCGGCATGACCCGGTTCGTGCGCACGAGCGACGAGCGCGCGCAGCGGGTGCCCGAGCGGGCGCCGCGCGTGCCGGAGCGCCGGGCGCGGTAGAAGCGGTCAACCGCTGGATTCTCCGCGCCGTCGTGCTCGTGGGCGCGTGCCGAACGCGGGCGGGCGATGAGGTCTGCGTTGCCGGCTAGACCGTGACCTCGCGGCAGACGCTCACGTGGAGCTGGCCGTCGGGCGTCCGGAACTCCTCGGTGAGCAACAGACTGCCGTCGGTGTCACGCGAGATGACGGATGTCGCCGCACCCGTCGTGGTGTTGTCGTCGTGGCCGCGGTGCACGAAGTTCACGTCGATGCGGGCGTCGCGCCGCACACCGCAGAACCGCCCGACCGACACCGTGTCGCCGATGTACTCCCCCCACAGCACCCCGGACTTCTCGTGATAGACGAAGCGCGTCGGTGCGCTGGCATCCACCGCGCTCGCGGTCGACGAGACCATGTCGAAGACGCGGCGGTCGAGGTCGATCGCGAGAGTGTCGGCGGTGTCGGGGAGGTTCGTTCCTGTCATGACGCTCATTGTGGAGATCGGTCCGAAGGGCTGTCAACCGCGCCGCTATCCGTCCGCCGATCGGATCGCGCGGATCATCCGCCCGGGACGAATTTTCGAGAAACGGGCGCCGCCGCGGATGAATCGCCGAACGTGCTCGCGGCGACTTGACGGCTGCACTGCCCGGATGTCTTACTGGCAGCATGTCTGCCGAACCGTTCGCGTTTCGCGATCCCCGCACCCAGCCGTTGCCCGACACCGACGCGTTCCGCTCCTATATGGCGGCCGATTGGGGACCGGTCGACCGACACGTCGATCTGGTCGCGGGGGCCGCGCAGTCGGCGGCGGGGCACCGAGCCGCGCTGAGCGCACAGTTCGCCGGCCGCACGCTCGTCGTGACGTCCGGCCGTCCGGCCGTGCGCGCCAACGATACCGAGTACCCGTTCCGCGCCGACAGCGACTTCGTATGGCTGACCGCGTGCCAGGCCGAGGGTGCCGTGCTGATCATGACGCCAGCGGGCTCCGGACACGACGCCACACTCTTCATCCCCGAGCCCGCCCCGCCCGGCGACGAGGTGTTCTACGGCGACGCCCTGCGCGGCGAACTGTGGATCGGGCCCGTCGCGGGCCTCGCCGACTGGTCTGCGGCGCTCGGCATCGACGTGCGCTCGCTCGACCTGCTCGACCGGGCCCTCGACGCACTCCCCGCGGATGCTCTCGGCGCCGGCGCACCCGAGCCTCGGACGGCGACGCGCGTGCGGGAGTCCGGCGAGCTGCTGATGGCTCTCTCAGCCGCGAAACTTGTCAAGGACGACTGGGAGGTCGGGCAGCTGCGCGCGGCCGTCGACGCCACCGTCGAAGGCTTCCGCTCGGTCATTCGTGAGCTGCCCTCGGCTCTCTCCTTCGGCGGCGAACGCTGGCTGCAGTCCACCTTCGAGCGCCACGCCCGCACCTTCGGCAACGGCGTCGGTTACTCGACTATCATCGGCAGCGGCCCGCACGCCCCCACCCTGCACTGGACGCGCTGCGACGGCCCGGTTCTCGCGGACCACGTCATCCTCATCGATGCGGGCGTCGAAGCGCGCACGCTCTACACGGCGGATGTCACGCGCTCGTTCCCCGCCGGCGGCACGTTCTCGCCAGCCCAGCGTCTCGTGCACGACCACGTGGAGCGCGCCCACCGCGCCGCCATGGCCCAGGTCGCCCCGGGCAAGACGTTCCTCGACATGCGCAACACCGCCTACGAATCCATCGCCACGTCGCTGCACGAGCTCGGCATCCTCACGGTCTCGGTCGACGAGGCCATGTCGCCGGAGGGCCAGCAGCACCGCCGCTACCTGCCGAGCGGCACGGGGCACCACCTGGGCCTCGACGTGCACGACTGCGCAAAGATCGGCGACGAACGCTACCTGCACGAACCGCTGCAGCCGGGCGCCGTCCTCACGGTCGAGCCGGGCCTCTACTTCCACGCCAACGACCTCACGGTCCCGCCGGAGCTGCGCGGCATCGGCGTGCGCCTCGAGGACGACCTGCTCGTCACGTCGACGGGCCAAGACATCCTCTCGAGCGCGCTCCCCATCGACGCCGCCGGCATCGAAACCTGGATGCGCGGCTGATCCGGTCGGACTGACCGGTAGGTGGTGCCCCCACAGGGACTCGAACCCTGACTGAAGCGATTTTAAGTCGCCTGCCTCTGCCGATTGGGCTATGGGGGCTGGTGTGCGAAGAGCCCGCCCGGATGCCGGGACGGGCTCTTCGACGTACTGCTGAGGTTACTTCGTCTCGGCCGGGGTGGTGGTGCCCGTCGGGACGTCGGCCGGCGTGGGGTCTTCCACAGCGGCGTCGGCCTTCTTGGCGGGAGCCTTCTTGGCCGGTGCCTTCTTGGCCGGAGCCTTCACGGGCTCGGCCGAGGTGCCGGCCGCGTCGGTGCTCGACTGCGAGGGAGCCTCGGAGTCGGACGGGGCCGTGTTGGCGGCACCCGAGGCGGCGTCGGTGGACGGCGACGACGAGTACGAGGCCGGGATGGGCTTCTGAGCCGGCTCGGCCGGGGCCGCTGCGGCAGGCTTCGGACGCGAGGCGAACTGCTCGAACACGGCGCGCGGCGTCTGCACGGCCGAGATGCCGGCGATATCGCGACCGAGGAAGAAGTTGCCGACCCATCCGCCGATGACGCGCAGCTTGCGCTCCCAGCTGGGCATGGCGAGACCGTGGTAGCCACGGTGTGCGAGCCAGGCGGGAACACCCTTGATGGCGATCTTGCCGGACTGGAAGACACCCACGCCGATGCCGAGGCCCGCGACGGCGCCCAGGTTCTTGTGCGAGTACTTCTGGGGCTGTTCGCCGCGCAGGTCGGCGACGACGTTCTTCGCGAGCAGCTTGCCCTGACGCACGGCGTGCTGGGCGTTGGGCACGCAGAAGCCGCCGACGCCTCCACCCGTGATGTCGGGGACGGCTGCGACGTCACCGGCGGTCCAGGCGTTCGGGATGAACTCCTCGTCGGTGCCGATGCGCAGGTCGGCGCGGGCCACGAGGCGGCCGCGCTCTTCGATCGGGAGGTCGGTGTTGCGCACGATCTGCGGGTTGGCCATGACGCCTGCGGTCCAGACGATGAGGTCGGACTCGAACGACTCGCCCGTTGACAGTTCGATGGTGCCGTCGACGGCGCTCTTCAGCTGCGTGTCGAGGTGCACGTTGGCGCCGCGCTCGGCGAGGTTCTTGAGCACCCAGTGGCTGGTCTTCAGCGAGACCTCGGGCATGATGCGGCCCATGGCTTCGATGAGGTGGAAGTGCGTGTCTTCGAAGTCGATCTGCGGGTAGTACTCGATGAGTGCCGACGCGAACGAACGCAGTTCGGCGAACACCTCGATACCGGCGAAGCCACCGCCGACGACGACGAACGTGAGCAGGCGGTCGCGCTCAGGGCCCGCGGGAAGCTGAGCGGCCTTGTCGAAGTTGTCGAGCACGCGGTCGCGGATGGCCACGGCCTCTTCGATCGTCTTGAGGCCGATGGCCTCGTCGGCGACACCCGGGATCGGGAAGGTGCGCGACACGGCACCGGCCGTGACGATGACCTGGTCGTATTCGAAGTCGTAGGCCTCGCCGAGGGGCGGCTGGATGGTCGCCTTCTTCTCGGCGTGGTTCACATAGGTGACCTTGGCCGTGATGACCTTGGTGTGGTTGAGGTGGCGTCGGTGGGACACGACCGCGTGGCGGGGCTCGATCGAGCCGGAGGCGACCTCCGGCAGGAACGGCTGGTAGGTCATGTAGGGAAGCGGGTCGACCATGGTCACTTCGGCTTCACCCTTGCGCAGGTGCTTCTCGAGCTTCCAGGCAGTGTAGAAGCCGGCGTAACCTCCGCCGACAATCAGGATTTTGGGCACGTTGGAAAAATCTCCTACCTCGGTCAGTATGCACACAGGCTACTCCCTGTGAGCCGCCCGTCTGAAATGCCGGGTGACGCCGATGGCCCCGAGCATTACGAGAGTACCAGTTCCGAGAAGGACGGCTAGCGGAATGCTCACGTACAGCAGGGTCTCGGTGGTGGGCAGGAACGGGTTCGGTCGCGCGGCAGCGTCGGCGGGTGGCAGAGGCTTCGGCGTGGAGGTGTCGGTGGGCACGGGCACCGAGGTGGCGGATGCGCGGCGGTGCACGGTGATCCACTCCTGCAGCTGCTCGGCGGGGCCAGCGCCCGAGAAGGCGGGGACGTCGGCGGTGACGGCGGCTCGAGCATCCACGAGACCGTAGCCGTAGATGGGGCTCGGGATGGCGGCGCCCTGACCCGGGGCCGGTGTGGCAGTTTTGACGACGCGGTCGATCACGGCACCCGCGTCGAGGTCGGGGTACTTCGCCTTCACGAGGGCGACGATGCCCGCGACGATGGGTGAGGCGCCGGATGTTCCGGACCATCCCACGTAGCTGCCGTCGGGCGAGACGCCCACGAGTTCTTCGCTGGGCGCGGCGACCGAGATGGTGATGCCCTGGCTGGAGGCGTCGAAGCTGGCGGTCTTGTCGCGTTTCACGCCACCGACGACGAGCACGCCGGGGATGGTCGCCGGGGCTCCGACCTCTTCGGTGCCGCTCCCCCGGTTGCCGGCCGCCGCGACGACGACGACGTTGTGCTCGAAGGCGTATTTGAAGGCGTCGTCCCAGCTCTCGGGCCAGTCGAGCGTGTTGGTGGTGAGGGACATATTGATCACGTCGGCGCCGTTGTCGACGGCCCAGCGGATGCCCGAGGCGATCTGGTCTTCGAACGGGACCGTCGACCCGCTCGTGCGGAAGCCGACCGATACCGACAGGAGCGTGGCGTCGGGAGCGGCTCCGAGCACGCCGTTGTCTCCGCCCGCTCCGCGGCCTGCGGCGAGCGACCCGACCCAGCTGCCGTGTTCTTTCTCGTCTTTCTGGCCGAGGGGCGTGCGTCCGTCGGGGCTGCCGACACCCGAGGCGTCGTAACCGGCGGCGACCGCTCCGTTGAATTCGGCGGGACCGGACGAAATGCCCGTGTCGATGACGGCGATGGTGACGCCGGCGCCGCGCGTGGTGTTCCACGCGTCGCGGATGCCGTAGTCGGAGAGCCAGTATTCGGCGTCGCGAACGGCGTCGGCGTGCGCCGGCGTGACCCCGCCGAAAACCGTGGCGAGGCCGATGAGTGCCGCGATCGTGGCGGAGGCGGCTCGTGGCGCCCGCCCGCGCGACCTTGTCATTCCGCCCGCAGCGCCCATCCCCCGGTCGCTGCCCTTCCGTCCCCAGGCCATGGTCTACTCGCGACCGGTGGAGTCGCCGAGCGCGGCGGTGGCCATGTCAGTCGCGGAAGCGGACGCGGCCGGAATCGCGGATGTGGTCGTGGCGGCGGATGTGGGAGGGCGCACCGTTGCGGAGCCGGGTGCCGTCGCTGATGCCGGCAGATCGAGCGGCTCGTCGCTGACGTCGTCGCCGAGGTCGTAGACGTCGCACTGGCACACGGCGGGGCTCCAGGCGCTGCGTTCGAGCGCGAGGTCGCCGATCGGGTTGACGCCCGCGCCGGCGGCGAGCGAGTGCCCGGCGAGTGCGTGCAGGCATTTCACGCGCACGGGCATGCCGCCCGCGGAGATGCCGTGGATCTCGTCGACGACACCGATGCTCTCGCGGTCGGCGAGGTAGGCCTCGTGCGCGGCGCGGTAGCGCTGCTGCAGCTCGTCGTCGCCGGCGAGCTGGTCGTTGTATTCGTTCATCACCTGGGTGGCTTCGAGCGCCGAGATGGCTGCGGTGGCGGCCGGGTGGGTGAGGTAGTAGAACGTGGGGAACGGCGTGCCGTCTTTCAGGCGCGGGGCCGTCGACACCACGGTGGGCGCTCCGCAGATGCAGCGCGCGGCGATGCCGACGACGTCGCGGGCGGGCCGCCCGAGTTGGGCGGAGACGGTGCGGATGTCTCGCGTGCTGACCGGTCCGAAGGGCGGGGTGCTCATATGTCCATTATCGGGTCTAGGGGGTGGGTGCGGGGCTGGATCCGCCGGTGCCGGGTGTGGTGCCGGTGCCGCCTGTGCTGCCGGGCCCGGGTGTGACGTCGGCGAGTCCGGAGCTCATGACCGACCCGAGGAGCGCTTGGCCCCAGTCGATGTCGGTTTCGGTGAGGGTGTCGCTCACGGGCGTTTCGGTGTCGCCGAGCAGGGCGGGGTCGACATCGTCGATGACGATGAAGCTGATCTCGCCGGGGTTGGCGTAGAAGAGGCGGTCGCGAGCCTGCGTGGTGACGTAGGTGCTGTCGTTCCAGCGCTGGCGTTCGGCCGTAAGTTGATCGATCTGGTCGGCGCGGTCGTCGACGGTCTGTTGCAGGGCGGCGATCTGCTGGCGTTGTTCGATGTAGGCCTTGAGGTTGGGCGCCAAAACGACGACGCCCAGCACGATGACGGCGAGCATGAGCACGGTGAAACCCGAGAAGCGGATGCCGCGCAGCCAGTTGCCGCGCTCGGTCTCGGCTTGTGCGCGACTCTCGTCGCCGGCGCGGTCGAAGCGGCTGCCTGCGCTCGGGGCCGCGGGGCGCGCTTTCGGGGCCGGCCGGTTGGTGACGGGCTTTTTCGGCACGGGCCGTCCTCCTGACGCAGAAAGCTCCGGGTGTCGCTGACGCGAAGCACCCGGAGCTTTCAGAGGTGCTTGTTACGCCTGGAAACGCGGGAAGGCGGAGCGGCCGGCGTATACGCCCGAGTCGCCCAGCTCTTCTTCGATCCTCAGCAACTGATTGTACTTCGCGACGCGCTCGGAGCGGGCAGGCGCACCGGTCTTGATCTGGCCGGCGTTGGTGGCGACGGCGAGGTCGGCGATGGTGGTGTCTTCGGTCTCTCCCGAACGGTGCGACAGGATCGCGGTGTAGGAGGAGCGCTGCGCGAGCGACACGGCGTCGAGCGTCTCGGTGAGCGTGCCGATCTGGTTGACCTTGACGAGCAGCGAGTTGGCAGCGCCGCGACGGATGCCGTCGGCCAGACGCGTCGGGTTGGTGACGAACAGGTCGTCGCCGACGATCTGGACCTTCTTGCCCAATTCGGGCGTGAGGTGGGCGTAGCCTTCCCAGTCGTCTTCGTCGAGCGGGTCTTCGATGGTGACCAGCGGGTAGTTGGCGACGAGCTCGGAGTAGTAGGCCGTCATCTCCTGGCTCGAGAGCTGCTTGCCCTCGAACTGGTAGGCGCCGTCCTTGAAGAACTCGCTCGACGCCACGTCGAGGCCGAGGGCGATATCGGTGCCGGGCGTGAAGCCGGCCTTCTGGATGGCTTCGACGATGAGGTCGAGCGCCGCGCGGTTGTTGGAGAGGTCGGGGGCGAAGCCACCCTCGTCGCCGAGGCCCGTTGCGAAGCCCTGGGCCTTGAGCAGGCTCTTGAGGGAGTGGTAGGTCTCGACGCCCCAGCGGACGGCCTCACTGAAGGACTCTGCACCGATAGGCAGGACCATGAACTCCTGGATGTCGACGCCGGTGTCGGCGTGGGCACCACCGTTGATGATGTTCATGAGGGGAACGGGCAGCACGTGCGCGTTGGGGCCACCGACGTAGCGGTAGAGCGGGAGGTCGGCCGAGTCGGCAGCGGCCTTGGCGACCGCGAGGCTGACGCCGAGGATGGCGTTGGCGCCGAGGCGGCTCTTGTTCTCGGTGCCGTCGAGCTCGATCATGGTCTGGTCGACGAGGCGCTGGTCGTCGGCCTCGAGTTCTTCGACCGCCGGGGCGATCTCGTCGAGGACGGCGTCGACGGCCTTGAGGACACCCTTGCCCTGGTAGCGGTCGTTGTCGCCATCGCGCAGCTCGTAGGCTTCGAATGCGCCGGTGGAGGCGCCGGAGGGGACGGCAGCGCGGCTGACCGTGCCGTCATCGAGCAGAACCTCGACCTCGACGGTCGGGTTGCCACGGGAGTCCAGGATTTCGCGAGCGCCTACTGCCTCGATGAGTGCCACTTGATGTGCTCCTTGCTGGGAAAGTGTTCGTTTCGTGGGCCGCAGAGGCCCGGGGCCAGTCTAGCGACACGGGGTGTGAGGGCATCCGTGTGTGTCGACCTGTTGATGAATGTTCAGCTGGACGACCTGTGCAGAACGATCTGCGGGCCGCCGCGAGCGTCAGCCGAGGGGTTTGAACTCGAGTTGCTCGATCGTGGACGTGTCTCGGCCGACGAACGCGAAAGCCCCGAAGCCGGCCGCCTCGACGCGGTCGAGCGTGGCCTTCAGGTTCTTCGTGCGGCGCTCGAGGCGCACGCGTTTGCCCGCCGCCACGAGCGCGGTCTTGAGCAGTGCCAACTGCGCGGGCTGCGCGTCGGCGTCGTGCACGAGGACGACCTGGTCGGCGGCACCCGACGCATCGACCTCGACGAGGTCGACGATGCGCTCGAAGCCGATGGAGAAGCCGGCGGCCGGCACGTCTTGGCCGAGGAAGCGGCCGATCATGCCGTCGTAGCGCCCGCCGCCGCCGAGCGAATAGCCGAAGTCGGGGTGCTCGATCTCGAAGATCGTGCCCGTGTAGTAGCCCATGCCCCGCACGAGGAACGGATCGAAGACGAGGACGGCCGCCGCGTCGGCCTGCTGCACAGCGGCACCGATGTCGGCAAGCGACTGCAGCGCCTCTGGCGCGACACCCGATGGGACTTGGCGCTGGATCGACTCGAGCCCGAAGGGGTGGATGGTGTCGTCGACACCGTCACCGACCCGCGCCGTGAGGTAGGCGCCGAACGCCTCGACGGCCTCGGGCGACGCGCTGCGCTCGCGCAACTCGGCTACCACACCCTCTGCGCCGATCTTGTCGAGCTTGTCGATGGTGATGAGCACCTGGGCGTGCTCGCCGGCCGCGAACCCGAACGACTCGAGCAGGCCGAGCAGCACGCGCCGGTCGTTGATGCGCACGCGCGTGCCCGAGAGGCCGAGCGTGCGCAGGGCGGCGGCGGTCGCGGTGATCAACTCGACCTCGGCCAGCGGGCCCGCCTCGCCGATGATGTCGATATCGCATTGCACGAACTGGCGGTATCGGCCCTTCTGCGGGCGCTCGGCACGCCAGACCGGTGCGATCTGAATGGACCGGAAGACCGGCGGCAGCTCGGCGCGGTGCGTGGCATAGAAACGAGCGAGCGGCACCGTGAGGTCGAACCGCAGCCCGAGGTCGGTGAGCCCGGACTGATCGCCCGAATCAGCCGCGTGGGCGAGAGCAGTGGCATCGAGCCCGCGCTTCAGCACCGAGAAGGCGAGCTTCTCGTTATCCCCGCCCAGACCCGAATGCAGCCGCTCGAAATCCTCGACGACGGGGGTCTCGATCTCGTCGAAACCGTGGGCCGAATAGACCGAACGGATGACGCCGAGCGCGTGCTCACGACGGGCCTTCTCGGCGGGGAGGAAATCGCGCATGCCGCGCGGCGGGTTCACGGATGTTGCCATGCAGACGATTCTTCCACGGGGCGCGTGTGGCCTCCGCATCCGCTCGCCCGCTGTGGAGAAGAACGGGGTTCGGCGCCTGTGGAGAGCCGTCACGGCCCTGTCACACGCAGCGGCTATGCTCGGCCTGACCGATGACGGCAGGGGGAAGAGTGAGCATCGAAGTCGATACCGGGCGTGGCCCGACATCCGACGGAACGTCACCGCACGGGGGCATCATCGTGAGTGACGTGAAGCGATCGTTCGGCGCGGTGCATGCCGTGCGCGACGCGAGCTTCGAGGCGCATCCCGGTTCGGTGACGGCGCTCATCGGGCCGAACGGCTCGGGCAAGACGACCCTCATGCTCATGCTCGCGAGCCTGCTCGCCCCACAACAGGGCAGCATCCGGGTGGCCGGTTTCGACCCGGTGGCGCAACCCCGCGAGGTGCGCCGGCGACTCGGGTGGATGCCCGACGCGCTCGGCTCCTGGGGTGCGCTCACCGTGCGCCAGGCGTTGACGACGACGGCCGCGCTCTACGGGATGCCTCGGGACGAAGCATCCGGCCGCACCGAAGAACTGCTGCACATCGTCGACCTGGTTCCCCTCGCCGATCAGGCCAGCCGCTCACTCTCGCGCGGGCAGAAGCAAAGACTGTCACTCGCGCGCGCCATCGTGCATGACCCTTCGGTGCTCGTGCTCGACGAGCCCGCCTCGGGTCTCGATCCGGGCGCCCGGGCGTCCCTGCGCGAACTCGTGCGCCAATTCGCCGGCCAGGGCAAGACCGTGCTGGTGTCGTCGCATGTGCTCGCCGAACTCGACGAGATGGCCGATGCCGCCGTCTACATCGAACAGGGCGCCACGGTCAGCGCCGAGCGCGTGGCTCAGGCACGGTCCGGTCTGCGCGACTGGCGCATCCGGGCGACCTCGGCCGGCACGCCGCTCGGGCACGCGCTGCTCGCGCTCGGGCTGCCGGCATCCCATATCTCTGCCGACAACCTTGGCACGCTCGTGAAGGTCGGCGGCGACGAACAGGCCGCGCGCCTGCTCACCGACCTCGTTGGCCGCGGTGTCTCGATCAGCGCATTCGCCCCCGCCGTCGGCGAACTGGAACACACATTCCTCGATATCACCGACCGTGGAGGCCGACGATGACCGCCACCGAACCGCAACCCGGCCGCTTCGTGCCGCACACTCCCCCGCCCGGCCCCGACGCGCCTCGTGCCCGCGGGCTCAGCTGGTTTGGCGGCGTCGGCGTGATCATCGGTCTCGAACTGCGCCAGCGCGTGCGGGGCGTCTCCTTCTATGTCTTGCTGGGCCTCTTCGTCGTGCTCATGTTGCTCGTCAGCGTGCCGCTCGGCATCCTGGGCGGCAGCGACGACGCCTTCGGGGGCGGCGGCTCCTACTACTCGGCGATCATCTACTTCGTCCTCCTGCTCGGCACGCTCATCGTCCCGGCACTGTCGGGCAACGCCGTCAACGGCGATCGGGATGCCGGCACGCTCGCCACCACGCAGGTCACCCTCGTCGGCGCAGGCCAGATCATCATCGGCAAGTTCGTGGCCGCGTGGATCACCGCCATGGCGTTCCTCGTAGTCTCGATCCCGTTCCTCCTCGTCGCCTTCGCGTCGGGAGACATGTCGGCCCGCACCATCGTTGTCTCGCTGGTCGTGCTCGCCGTCGAGCTGGCCGTTGTGGCTGCCGTCGGCGTGGGGTTATCCGCCATCCTGACCCGGCCCCTGTTCTCGGTGACCGTGACCTATCTGGTGATCGCGGCCCTCTCCATCGGCACCCCGATCGCCTTCGCGCTCGGCGGCGTCGTCGCACGCACCCCGGTCACGCAGACCTACATCTCGCTCGACTACAGCGAGGAGAATGTCGACCCCGAGACGGGAGACATCATCAACTCCGTCTGCCTGCCGCCCGTGACATCGACCTACGACATGCCTCGTTTCGACCTCTTCTGGGGTGTGTTGGCCGCGAACCCGTACGTCGTGCTCGCGGACGCCTCCGCCGGGGACTTCGATGCCAACGGTCAGGCGCGCGACCTGTTCTCCGGTTTCGCGTCCGGGGTTCGTTCGGCGCAGATTCCGCCCGAGCGGGAGGTCGTCGTCAACGACTGTGCCAGCCCGGGCAGCGAAGGCTACGCGGACGACAATCCCACTCCTGAAGAGATTTTCGAGAGGACCGTTCCGTCGTGGTTCGTCGGGTTGGGCCTGCACATCCTGCTCGGTGCCGGACTTCTGGTCTGGGGCATCGCACGCACGCGCACGCCCGCGCACCGTCTCCCCCGCGGCAGCCGGATCGCCTAGCCGGCCGAAGGGGCTGCGAGGCGACGAAGCTACGAAGCTACGAAGCTACGGACACGCTTTCTGCCGTGCGCACGTCGCCTTCGAGTTCACGGATGGCCCGGCGCAACGCGCGTTCCGCATCGAGACCTGCGCCCCGCGCTTCCTGAACTTCCGCGAGGAGGCGACGGCCGAGTTCGAGTTCGGCGTCCGCGTCCGCGTTCGAGTCCGGGTCGGCGCCCGTGTTCGAGTCTGGTTCTGCGTCCGCGTTCGAGCCGGGGTCTGCGTCCGCGTTCACGTCGGGGTCGGCCTCCGCGGTCGGGCCCACGTCTGCGTCCCCGCTCGGCTCACGGTGCGCGTCCACCGTCAGGTCCACGTCTGCGTCCCCGCTCGACTCACGATGCGCGTCCCCCACCCGCCCGCGCTCCGGGTGCGCTCCGTCGACCGTGACCCCGACCTTGCCTGCGCGCGACAGGACCTTGTCGGCGAGCGCGAGCGCCGGCATCCCCCGCGGGATCCCGTCGAGCACACTCGTGCGCGTGGACTTCTCGGCGGCCTTCGCGCGGAACCACAACGTCATGACCTCTTCGGGCGTCGTGGCGACGTCGTCCCCGAAGACGTGCGGATGCCGCGGCACCATCTTGTCGAGGGCGGCCTGCGCCACGTCATTCAGGTCGAACGGTTCGGTTCCCGCTCGCGACGCGATTTCGGCGTGGAAGAGCACCTGCCACAGCACGTCCCCCAGCTCCTCGATGAGCTCTGTTCGCGTGCCGGTCTCGATCGCCTCGACCAGTTCGAAGCTCTCCTCGATGAGGTACGGCACGAGGGCGTCGTGGTCGATGGCCTGCGTCCACACGCAGCGGTCGCGGATCTGGCTCATTGCGTCGACGAGACGCTCCATCGGGGTGTTGCCGGCGGGTTGGGATGCCATGGTTCTCCTCGAATAGGGACGGGGGCTCTCCGGCATCCAGCCTAGCCACGCGATAGGCTGGGGGCTGGTGTGCCGGGAAGTCTGGTCGGCAGGAGCGCGTCTCCTTCTGTCCGTCGTCGAACCCGTCTTCCGGGAAATCGGAGAAACATGAGCATCATTCGTTCCGAGCGCTACGCCGCATTCTTCCTCCTCGCCGCCGCCGCGCTGGGCCTCATCCTGGCCAACACCGCCATCGGCCCCGCGCTCATGGGTCTGCAAGACGCCCATCTCGCGATACCCGGCACGCCGCTCGACCTCTCGGTGGGGCACTGGATCAGCGACGGCCTGCTCGCGGTCTTCTTCTTCGTCGCGGCTATCGAGCTGAAGCACGAGCTCGTGGCGGGCGAGCTCAACACGGTGGCGAAAGCCATCCGCCCTGCCATCGCGGCCCTCGGCGGCGTCATCGTGCCGAGCATCATCTATCTCATCGTCACGGCGGGTTCGGGCTACGAGGGTGGATGGCCCATCCCCACCGCCACCGATATCGCCTTCGCCCTCGGGGTGCTCGCCGTGTTCGGCCGCAGCCTGCCCGGGCGCTTGCGCATCTTCCTCTTGGCCTTGGCGATCCTCGACGACATCATCGCCATCGTCATCATCGCCGTGTTCTTCACCGAATCGCCGAACCTGCTTCTGCTGGCCGCGGCCGTCGTCGGCGTCGTGCTCTTCGGAGTGCTGAGCCGCCAGCTGCACACCCGCGCGCGCCCGTTCGTCATGGCCGCCATGCTGGTCGTCGGCGTGCTGACCTGGAGCGTCGTGTTGCTCTCTGGGGTGCACGCGACCATCGCGGGCGTGGCGCTCGGTCTGGCCATGGCGCTGAAACCGGCCATGCGCACCCGGCACGCGCTCGAGCCCGTCACCAACGGTTTCGTGCTGCCGATCTTCGCCTTCTCTGCCGCTCTCGTCGCGATCCCGCAGGTGGGCGTTTCCGAGCTCGCCGCGCCATTCTGGGCCATCCTCATCGCCCTGCCGGTCGGCAAAATGATCGGTATCGGCCTGGGCGGATGGATCGCGAGTTTCTTCGGGCCGAAGGGCCAGCGCCCGCACCTGACGCCGCTGTCGCTTCTGGCCGCCGGGTCGCTCGGGGGCATCGGCTTCACCGTGTCGCTGCTGATGAACGAGCTCGCCTTTGCGAGCCAGCCCGAGGTCGCGGATGAGGGCACGCTCGCCGTATTGCTCGGCTCGACGATCTCGATCCTGTTGTCCGCGATCTTCGTGAGCCTGCTCTCGCGGCAGCACCGTCGCCAGAAGGCCGCCTCGGCGCTCATCCACGCTCGCTAGCCGGCGCCGGGAGGGGCTCCCCCGGCGCGTCAGCCCGCGTTCTGAGTGGCGGCCTCGGTTTCCTTGCTGTCGGGGAAGATGGCGCCCAGGAATTGCGTCACCCAGTCGATCAGGTCGGCGTCGGGCAACGGCTGATCGCCGACGCGCGGCATCGGCACGACGAGCGCGTTCGCCTGGGCGAGGTACTTCGCGCCCGGGTACATGCGACGCAGGCGTGCCTGGATCGAGTCGGGCAGATCGGCGGGCGCCACGCGCACGTTCGACCCCATGGCGACGAGATCGCTGAGCCCGGCCCGTTGCGCGCGCTGACGCAGACGCGACACCTTGATCAGGTTCTGCACCGCGAGGGGCGGCTCGCCGTAACGGTCGGTGAGCTCTTCGATGACGAGCTGGATCTGGTCGTCCTTCGCGGCCGGACCTGAGGCCGCCGAGAGCTTCTGATAGGCCTCGAGCCGCAGGCGCTCGCTGTCGACATAGTCTTCGGGGATATGGGCGTCGACGGGCAACTCGAGACGCAGCTCGGTCTGCCCCTCGGCCACGTCGCCGCGGAAGGTGGAGACGGCCTCACCGATCATGCGCAGGTAGAGGTCGAACCCGACGCCCGCGATGTGGCCGGCCTGTTCGCCGCCCAAGAGGTTTCCGGCACCACGGATCTCGAGGTCCTTCAGCGCCACCTGCATGCCGCTGCCGAGCTCGTTGTTGGCCGCGATGGTCGACAAACGGTCGTGCGCGGTCTCGGAGAGAGGCTTGTTCTCGTCGTAGAGGAAGTAGGCGTAGGCACGCTCGCGACCACGGCCGACACGACCGCGCAGCTGGTGCAACTGGCTCAGGCCATACTTGTCGGCGCGGTCGATGATGATGGTGTTGGCGTTCGAGATATCGAGGCCCGTCTCGATGATGGTCGTGCAGACGAGCACATCGAACTTGCGCTCCCAGAAGTCGACGACGACCTGCTCGAGCGCGGCCTCACCGAGCTGACCGTGAGCGATGGCGATGCGCGCCTCGGGCACCAGTTCGGCGATCTGCGCCGCGATGCGGTTGATCGACGACACCCGGTTGTGCACGAAGAACACCTGACCTTCGCGCAGCAGCTCGCGCCGGATGGCCGCGGCCACCTGTTTGTCGTTATAGGGCCCGACGAAGCTCAGAATGGGGTGCCGCTCTTCGGGCGGGGTGGCGAGCGTGGACATCTCGCGGATGCCCGTGACGGCCATCTCGAGCGTGCGCGGAATGGGCGTCGCGCTCATGGCGAGGATGTCGACGTTGGTCTTCAGCTTCTTGAGCTTGTCTTTGTGCTCGACGCCGAAACGCTGCTCCTCGTCGATGATGACGAGGCCCAGGTCTTTGAAGATCACGTTGTCGGTGAGGAGGCGGTGCGTGCCAATCACCATGTCGACCTCGCCGCGCGTGATGCCGGCCAGCGTCTCGCGGGCCTCTTTGTCGGTCTGGAACCGGCTGAGGGCGCGCAGGTGCACGGGGAAACCGGCGAAACGCTCCTGGAAGGTCTCGAAGTGCTGCTTGACGAGCAGCGTGGTCGGCACGAGCATGGCGACCTGCTTGCCATCCTGGATGGCCTTGAACGCGGCGCGCACGGCCACCTCGGTCTTGCCGAAGCCGACGTCGCCCGAGAGCAGGCGGTCCATGGGAATGGGCCGCTCCATGTCGGCCTTGACCTCGTCGATCGTGGTCAGCTGGTCGGGCGTCTCGGCAAACGGGAAGGCCTCTTCGAGCTCGCGCTGCCACGGGGTGTCGGGCGGGAAGGAGTGACCCTTGCTCGCCATGCGCGCCGAGTAGAGCTTCACGAGCTCGACGGCGATATCGCGCACGGCACGACGCGCCTTGCCCTTGGCCTGAGACCAGTCCGAACCGCCCATCTTGCTGAGCTGGGGGGCCTCGCCGCCCACGTAACGCGTGAGCAGATCGAGCTGGTCGGTGGGCACGAGCAGCTTGTCGCCCGGATATCCGCGCTTCGAGGGCGCGTATTCGAGCACGAGATACTCGCGCATGGTCTTGACGGCGTTGCGGCCGCCCGACGACACCTGGCGTTGAGACAACTCGAGGAACTTGCCGATGCCGTGCGTCTGGTGCACGACGTAGTCGCCGGCTTTGAGCTGCATCGGGTCGACGACGTTCTTGCGCCGCGAAGCCAGCTTCTTGACGACGCGCGAGTCGTAGCCCGCCGTGCGGCCGTAGAACTCGGTCTCGCTGACGACCGCGAACTTGATCTCGGGCACTTCGAAACCGTGCTCGGCGTCGGCCTGCAGCAGGTAGGCGATGCCGGTCTCGGGCTCGGCGGGCAGTTCGTCGACGGGGCGGGCAGCAACCTCGCGCTCGGCCAGGACGTCGGCGGCGCGCTCGACCAGGCCGGTGCCGCGTGCCGTCACGGCCACGGTCCAACCCTCGGCCAGGCGCGTCTTCACGTGCTCGATGGCACCCTCGACGTTGCCCTGGAAGCTCGGCACGGCCTCGGCGTCGATGCGCACGGCCAGCAGCTCATCCATCTCGAGCTCTTCGGGCAACACATCGGCGGGGCCCTGCTGGAACGGGCTGAAGGTCCACCACGGGTGGCGACTCTTCGACCCGGATGCTTCGCGGTCGCGCTTCTCGGCGTCGTGCACGGCATCGCGCAGCTCGCCGAGCGGGATGAATTCACCCGACGCCAGGTCGATGGGAGCGTTGGCGCCCACCGTGGCGGCGCTCCACGCGGCAGCGAGGAACTCTCGGTTGGTCTCGGCGAGGCTGATGGCGCGCGTGGCCACCCGCTCGGGCGCCATGACGGCGACGGCCGCCCCCTCGGGCAGGTAGTGCGCGATGGTGACGAGGCGGTCGAGCAGCGCGGGCGCCAGCGATTCCATGCCCTCGACGGGGATGCCCTCGCCGATCTTCTCGAGCATGCTCGACAGGCTCGGGAACTCGTGCTGCATCTCTCGCGCACGCTGGCGCACCGACTCGCTGAGCAGCATCTCGCGGCTGGGCGGCAGCTCGACCGAGCCCACGTCTTCGGGCAGCGAGCGCTGGTCGGCGACCGAGAATTTGCGGATCTGCTCGACCTCGTCGCCGAAGAAGTCGATGCGATAGGGGTGCTCTGCCACGGGCGGGAACACATCGAGGATGCCGCCGCGCACCGCGAATTCGCCGCGGCGCGACACCATGTCGACGCGCGTGTAGGCGAGGTCGACGAGGCGCAGGGTGAGCTGCCCCAGGTCGTTGCCCCGGCCACCGGTCTTCAGCGTGATCGGATCGAAGTCGGTGAGGTTGTCGGCGAGCGGCTGCAGCGCCGCGCGCACCGAGGCGACCACGACGAGCGGCGTTTCTCCCGACCACTCCTTCATGCGCCGCAGCGCCTGGATGCGCTTGCCGACGATCTCGGCGCTCGGGCTCAGGCGCTCGTGCGGCAGGGTCTCCCACGACGGGAACTCGACCACCTGGGTGCCGGGCTGGATGCTCTGCAGCGCGCCGCGCAGCCCCTCGGTGTCGCGGCCCGTCGGCGCGATGACGAGCGCCGCGGCGGGAAGGCCCGCCTGCTGACGCTGCTCGAGCAAGCCCGCCAGGAGGGGCACGCGCAGACCGTCGACCACCGAGAAATCGGTGTCACGGTTGGCATGCGCCAGGGCGTCGTCGAACGTGGAGGCGCGCGAAAGCGCTCGAGTAATGCCCTGCAAAGTCACTCGGCAAGTCTACGGCCGACCACCGACACTCGGGCCGGAGTTCGCGTCAGGCGGATGGCGGCCTGGCTGGTCAGGCCAACCGCTCAGACCTTGGGGCTGTGAAACTTCTGCTGCGCCGACGCGAGCCCGTCGGTGATGATGGCCTCGACGGCATCCGCGCCATCGGCGATGAGGTTCGGCAGCGTCTGCTTCTCGGTGCCCGAGAAATCCTTCAACACGAAGTCGGCGGCCGGCTGACGGCCGGGGGGACGCCCGATGCCCACCCGCACGCGCGTGAAGTCGGCACCGCCCGTGGCGGCCAAGATGTCACGGATGCCGTTGTGCCCGCCGTGACCACCGCCCGACTTCAATCGGATCTCGTCGAACGGGATGTCCAGCTCGTCGTGCACCACGATGAGGTGGTCGGGCTGCACCGAGTAGAACTTGAGCAGCGCCGCCGTCGGCCCGCCCGACAGGTTCATGAACGAGTTCGGTTTGCCGAGCACGAGCTTCGGCCCGCCGAACCCCAGCCGCCCCTCGGCGACCCGGTTGTTGCTCTTGTGCGCGCCGAAACGGGCCGACAGCCGCTCGGCCAGCTCGTCGAGCACCATCTGCCCGACGTTGTGGCGGTTGCCCGCGTATTGCGCGCCCGGGTTGCCCAATCCGACGACGATCCAGGTGTTCTCGGCCATGGGTTCCTCCCGCTCGGGCGCTCGACGTTCTCCGCGCAACCATCTGCCGACACCCGCGAAATCAACCACCCCACGATGCTAGCGGGTGCGACGAAGGGGCGGATGCTCGAGCATCCGCCCCTTCGTGTGTGCGCTGTTGCGCGAGCCGCCGTGAAGCTGTGGCGGCCGTGAAACGTGCTTATTCGGCAGCAGCCTCGGTGGACTCGGAGCCTTCGCCCTCTTCACCCTCGGCCAGCGTGGCGGCCGGCACCATGATGCCGACGACGAGCAGCTCGGGGTCGCTGATGAGCGTGGCACCGGCGGGCAGCGGAACGTCCTTCGCGAAGACGTGCTGGCCCTCTTCGAGGCCCTCGACCGAGAGCTCGAAGCCCTCGGGGATGTGGGTGGCCTCGACGCTCACGAGCAGCGTGGTGGTCTCGAGCGACGCGATCGTGCCGGGGTAGGACTCGCCCTCGACGCGGATCGGAACCTCGACCTCGACCTTTTCGCCCTGGCGGACGACGATGAGGTCGAGGTGCTCGATGACCTGGCGAACCGGGTCCTTCTGAACGTCTTTCACCAGCGTGAGCTGCGTGGTGCCGTCGATGTCGAGGGCCAGAACGGCGTTCGACTTACGGATGATGAGCGCGACCTGGTGGCCGGGCAGCGACACGTGCTGCGGCTCGCCACCGTGGCCGTAGATGACGGCGGGGATCTTGCCCAGCGCGCGCAGCTTGCGGGCAGCGCCCTTGCCGAAGGATTCGCGCAGTTCTGCGACGACCTTGTTTTCGTCAGCCATGATTTCTCCTCCGGGGCTCGTGGCCCCGATCGTGTGCCCAACGGATGCCGGAGCACACCGTTGCAGCGTGGAGCCGCCCGCCCGGTGGGCCGACGACAGATCTGTGGTTTTCAACTCGAACGCATGTCAGCGTGAGGAAAAGCTCTGGAACGCTTGCCCACCGCGTCGATCACGGATGCCGGAGCATCCCTCGCCGAAGTTCAGGTGCCTACTCTACCGTACGCGGGCACCCCCGGCCCAGCACCCTGAGCCACCGCTACATATTCCGGCCGCCCGAGGCGCGCTTTGCTAGCGTTGATCGGAGCGCTCCACACCCGCGAACCTTGGCGTTCGCATCCTATTTAGAGGAGAAGTTCAATGGCGGATTCCACCGCAACAGGCGACACCACCGCACAGGCCAACATCGGCGTCATCGGTCTCGCCGTCATGGGCAGCAACCTGGCCCGCAACCTCGCCAGCCGCGAAGGCAACACGGTCGCCGTGTACAACCGGTCGGCCGAGAAGACCCACACGCTGACCTCCGAGCACCCCGAGGCCAACTTCGTCGCCTCTGAGACGATCGAAGACTTCGCGAAGAGCCTGCAGACTCCCCGCACGGCCATCATCATGGTCAAGGCGGGCGCGGGCACCGACGCCGTCATCGACCAGCTCACCAAGGTCTTCGAGCCCGGTGACATCATCGTCGACGGCGGCAACGCGCTCTTCACCGACACCATCCGCCGCGAGAAGGCCGTCAAGGAGACGGGCATCCACTTCGTGGGCGCCGGCATCTCGGGCGGCGAAGAGGGCGCCCTCAAGGGCCCGAGCATCATGCCCGGCGGCTCGGCCGAGTCCTACGAGACCCTCGGCCCCATCCTGTCGTCGATCGCCGCTGTCGCCGAGGGCGAGCCCTGCGTCACCCACGTGGGCACCGACGGCGCCGGCCACTTCGTCAAGATGATCCACAACGGCATCGAATACGCCGACATGCAGCTCATCGCCGAGGCCTACGACCTGCTGCGCAAGGTGGGCGGGCTCGAGCCGGCCGAGATCGCCGATGTGTTCACCGAGTGGAACCAGGGCGAACTCGAGTCCTACCTCATCGAGATCACGGCCGAGGTGCTGCGCCAGACCGACGCCACGACGGGCAAGCCCATCGTCGACATCATCGTCGACGAGGCCGGCTCGAAGGGCACGGGCGTCTGGACGGTTCAGAACGCGCTCGACCTGGGCGTTCCCGTCTCGGGCATCGCCGAAGCCGTCTTCGCGCGCAGCCTGTCGTCGCACCGCGAACAGCGCGACGTGTCGACCAACCTGCCCGGCCCGTCCAACCCCTGGACGGTCTCGGAGGACGACAAGAAGGGCTTCATCGAGGATGTGCGCCTGGCGCTCTACGCCTCGAAGATCGTCGCCTACTCGCAGGGCTTCGACGCCATCAACGCGGGCGCCGAGAAGTACGACTGGAACATCGACAAGGGTGCCATCTCGAAGATCTGGCGGGGCGGATGCATCATCCGCGCGCAGTTCCTCAACCGCATCGCCGATGCCTACGACGAGCAGCCCGCCCTCGAGGCCCTGCTCACGGCTCCGTACTTCACCGAGGCGCTCGTGCGCGCACAGGAGTCCTGGCGCCGCGTCGTCGCCGGCGCCGCCGGTGCCGGCATCCCCGCGCCCGCGTTCTCGTCGTCGCTGTCGTACTACGACGGGCTACGCGCCGAGCGCCTGCCCGCCTCGCTCGTGCAGGGTCAGCGTGACTTCTTCGGAGCGCACACCTACAAGCGCGTCGACGCCGAGGGCACGTTCCACACGCTGTGGTCGGGCGACCGCAGCGAGATCGAAGCGGTCGACACGCACTAGCTCGTCGACGCAGCTCGTCTGCCGCGAAAGCGCCGGTCCTTCGGGGTCGGCGCTTTCGCGCTTTTCAGGAGGCGGCGGGACGCCCGATCACTGAGCGTGCACGGCGAGGCGCGACGCGACCGCCTCGAGCGCCGTGACGAGGCCGTGCACGACGTCGTTCGTCGCCCTTCGCGACGGCAGCGTGACGCCAACGGCGCAGGGGCTCGCTCCCCCGGGCACGCGCACGGCGAGGCACGCGACCCCGACGACGCTCTCCTCGAGGTCGATGGCGAAGCCGCGCTGGGCCGTGGCCCGAAGGTCGTCGACGAGCGCCTCGATCGTGGCGTGCGACCGGTTGGTGCGCAGCGGCAAACCGCCTCGCGCCTCGGCCGCCGCCAACCGATCGTCCAGGACGTTGCTCGGCAGCCCCGCCAGCATGGCCTTGCCCACGGCCGTCGAGTAGGCCGACGTGCGCTCACCGACCGCGGCGCTGACCCGCACGACCTCGGAGCCGCGGCGCTCGGCGAGGTAGAGGACATCCGCGCCGTCGAGAGCCGCCAAGCGAACGTATTCGTGCCGCAGCGGAGTGGTCGATCTCACGATGGGTTGGAAATGGCTCACCACGGTGAGCCGGTCGAGGCTGGAATGCCCGAGCTCGATGAGCCGCAGCCCGAGTGCCCAGCCGGCGTGGGTGCGGCGCACGAGGCCCGCGCTCGAGAGCGACGTGAGCAGGTTGCTGACGGATGACTTGGCCAGGTCGGTTGCGTCGGCGAGCTGCGTGACCGTGGCCACTCCGCCGAGCCCGTCGATGGCCTCGAGCATGAGCACCATGCGGTGGATGGCGGGCACGGGAGCCACCCGGGTTTTCTCGTTGGTCAGCACGTGCATCACCTCCTGTGATGCAAATAAACCTCAAGAACCCCCGCAAAGCAAGAGCGCTGTTCGACCTGTGGAACGATCGCCGAAATCGGCCCTGTGGAGAACGAAAAACGAAGCCCCGCCTCCGAAAAACGGGGCGGGGCTTCGACAGGAAAGCTAGCGGAAGATCAGGCCGCGCCGTCGAACATCGACGTGACCGAACCCTCTTCGAACACCGCCTGGATGGCCTGGGCGACGAGAGGCGCGATCGGCAAGATCGTGAGCTTCTCGAAGCGCTTCTCTTCGGGGATGGGCAGCGTGTCGGTGACGACGACCGAGTCGATGGCGTCGCTCTGCAGCAGCTCGACGGCCGGGTCGCTGAACACGGCGTGCGTGGCGGCGACGACGACGCCCAGGGCGCCGGCCTTCTTGAGCGCTTCGGCGGCCTTCACGATGGTGCGGCCGGTGTCGATCAAGTCGTCGACGAGCAGGCACACGCGGCCCGACACGTCACCGACGATCTCGTGCACCGACACCTGGTTGGGCACCAGCGGGTCGCGACGCTTGTGGATGATGGCCAGCGGCGCGCCCAGCTTGTCGCTCCAGATATCGGCCACGCGCACACGACCCATATCGGGCGACACCACGGTGAGCGTGTCGGTCGCCATCTTGGCGCGGAAGTGCTCGAGTAGCACGGGCATGGCGAAGAGGTGGTCGACGGGGCCGTCGAAGAAGCCCTGGATCTGTGCGGCGTGCAGGTCGACCGACATGATGCGGTCGGCGCCGGCGGCCTTGAACAGGTCGGCGACAAGGCGCGCTGAGATGGGCTCGCGGCCGCGACCCTTCTTGTCTTGACGGGCGTAGGGGTAGAACGGCGCGACAACGGTGATGCGCTTGGCGGATGCTCGCTTCAGGGCGTCGACCATGATGAGCTGCTCCATGAGCCACTCGTTGATGGGCGCCGTGTGCGACTGGATGACGAAGGCATCCGACCCGCGCACGCTCTCGTCGAACCGCGCATAGATCTCGCCGTTGGCGAAGGTGCGCGAATCGGTGGGAACGAGCTCGGACCCGAGCTCTGCGGCGATCTCCTCTGCCAACTCAGGGTGCGCACGCCCCGAGATCAGGACGAGGCGTTTCTGGCCGGTGATTTTGATGCCGGACACGAACCCTGCTTTCTGCCGGGCGACCCGGCATCTTGCCTCTCGGCGGTATTTCTGTGATTAACCTTCGGTGGTGTTGCCCGAGGTTTCCGAAGCCTCCCGGGGAGAGGCGGCTTCGGCGGCTTGTGCTGCCTCGCTGCCCGGGCGGTGAGTCGAAACCCACCCCTCGAGGTTGCGCTGCGGGGCGACGTTGATGGCGAGGGACCCGGCCGGCACGCTCTTGCGAACCACCGTGCCCGCGCCCGTGTACGCTCCGTCGCCAATTCTAATCGGTGCGACGAAGACGTTGTGCGATCCCGTTCGAACGTGCGAACCGATCTCGGAGGCGTGCTTGTTGACGCCGTCGTAGTTGGCGAAGATCGTGCCGGCGCCGATGTTCGAGCCCTCGCCGACCGTGGCGTCGCCCACATAAGACAGGTGGGGCACCTTGCTGCCGTCGCCGATCGACGAGTTCTTGGTCTCGACGAAGGTGCCGATCTTGCCGTCGACGCCGAGGCGGGTGTTGGGCCGCAGGTAGGCGAAGGGGCCGACACTCGCCCCCGCGCCGATGACGGCGAGCGTGGCATCCGTGCGTTTGACCGTCGCGTTCTCGCCGATCTCGCAGTCGAGGATGGTGCTGTCGGGGCCCACGATCGCGCCCTCGGCGATGACGGTCGCGCCGAGGATCTGCGTGCCGGGGAGGATCGTGACGTCGGGAGCAAGCTTGGCCTGCACGTCGATCCAGGTGGATGAGGGGTCTTGGATGGTGACGCCGGCCAGCTGCCAGCGGCGCAGAACGATCTGGTTGAGGCGCCAGGTGGCGGTGGAGAGCTGCACGCGGTCGTTGATGCCCTCGGCGATCCAGGCATCCGACACGGGAACGGCGATGACGTCGTCGCCCGAGGTGCGCATGAGGTGGATGACATCGGTCAGGTACTTCTCGCCCTGGGCGTTGTCGACGCCCAGCTTGCCGAGCTGCTCGCGCAGCGCCGGGGCACGGAACAGGTAGACGCCCGCGTTGATCTCCGTGGCGGCCAACTGCTCGGGCGTGGCGTCCTTCTGCTCGACGATCTGGTCGAGGGCGTCGTCGGCGGTGCGGATGATGCGGCCGTAGCCCGTGGCATCGGCCAAGATCGCCGACAGGATGGTGGCCGAAACGGGCTGGCGGCGGTGGTGCTCGATCAGGTTGCCGAGCGTGTCGGCGTTGAGCAGCGGAACGTCGCCGTTGATGACGAGCACATCGCCGTCGAAGTCGGCAGGAAGGGCCTCGACCGCGAGTTCGACCGCGCGGCCCGTGCCGGGGATTTCGTCCTGGTCGACGATGACCGTGCCGGGCAGGTCGCGCTCGATGACCTCGACGAGGCGCTCGCGCTCGTGGCGCACAACGGCGAGCACGTGCGCGGCATCGAGCGCACCGGCGGTTGCCAGCACGTGCGAGACGACGGGCAGGCCGCCCAGCGGGTGCAGGAGCTTGGGGGTGCGGGATTTCATGCGCGTGCCCTGGCCGGCGGCCAGAACGATGATTGCGAGAGTCGAGTCCGTCATCACATTCCCTTGAGTCGGGGCCGGGCTGGAACGCCCACTGAACCGTATCGAGGCTACCGGACTCGTGCCCGCAAGAATTCTCGAGAATGCGCTGTCGCGTTATTTTCGAGCTCCGCCTCCAGGACTCGAACCTAGACCTAACAGCTCCAAAGGCTGCCGTGCTGCCATTACACCAAGGCGGACCGTGCGCGTGCGCACCAGACAAGTCTGCCAGATGCGGCGGCCCCGGTGCGCGCGAGTGTCGGAGGTTCGCGCCCGGGCGGCCTTCAGACGGGCGCTGCACGCCGGCGTCCCGACATAATGGACGAATGGATGCCCCGCACGACGAAGTCGACCGGATCGTCGAGGACTGGCGGCGCGAACGCCCCGACCTCGACTTCTCGCCGCTCGAAGTGTTGAGCCGCGTGGGCCGGCTGGCGAAACACCTGGATCGGGCGAGGCGCACGGCGTTCACGCGGTCGGAGCTCGAGGCATCCGAATTCGATGTGTTGGCGGCCCTGCGCCGCGCGGGCGAGCCGTTCGCCGCGTCACCCAAGTACCTGTTGCAGCAGACGCTCGTGTCGTCCGGCACCATGACGAATCGCATCGACCGACTCGTGGGGCGGGGGCTCGTCGAGCGCCGCACCGACCCGCACGACGGCCGCGGCATCCTGGTCGTCATGACACCGGCAGGGCTGACCCGCGTGGATGCCGCCATCACCCGTCTCGTCGACGCGGAGGCCGAGCTGCTCGGCGCCCTCTCCCCCGCCGACCGTCGCCGCCTCTCGGCGCTCCTGCGCACCCTCAGCCGCGACTTCGACGAGCTGGCGCCCTGAGCTTTACTCGCTAGGACGCACGTGCCGCGGTTCTCCTCGGCCACCGCGCCGTCGGCGGCGCTGATGCCAGCGTACGCGGAGGAACTGCGCGATCACGTCGAACGCAGCGCCGATGACCTCGCCGATGACTTCGAAAAGCAGGCTCATCCGGTGACGACCGTCGCGTAGGGAGACCGCGCCATCAGACGTTCTCGCTCTCGCCCGGGGATCTATCGGGAGTCGGAGCGCGCTGCGGAGCGGGATCGGGGCCTTGCGGTCTGGGGTTCTTCTTCAGCGCGACGATACCCGTGATCGCTAAAACGACACCAAGTCCGAGTTGACCCCACAGGCCCTTCCATGATGCCGACGAAATCAACATGAGAACCGGGATGCTGATCGAGAGCGCACCGAGGACGACGGCGAACCAGGCTCGCGCGCGCGCCGCTTCGACGCGGCGGCGCTGTTGGAGGGGTGTGGTCACGGGAACAACCTAGTGGCGTCGGGCAGACGGGGACAACGGGGTCGGGCGACTGAAGACCGTTTTGACTCCCGGCGAGTAGAGGACCGAGTCGGGAGGGGTGTCGGCGAGCGCGGCGAATCCGGCGGCCTCGAGGAGCGTGTCGTCGAGGTGGAGCAGCTCGGCGCGTTGGAGCGGCCAGGGGCCGTGATGGTTCGACCCGAACCAGGTGCGGCCGAGGTGGGTCTCGTGGAATGCCCAGCGCGCGGTGAGGAACTCGGCGATCGGATCGCCCGTGACGGCTCCCGGCAGGGCACGCGCAATGAGGTGGGTGGAGGCGCTGGGCACGTGGCCGGGGTTGCGTTTGTCGCCGAGGAGACGGTCGGCGAGGTGGCGGCGCGAACGGTAGGCGAAGAGCTCGCCCCGGTCGTCGGAGCGGCGGCCCATCGACATCCGGGCCCAGCGATAGGGCAGGCCGAACGCGGCCCGGGCCGTGAGTACGCTGACGAGCCGCGAGGCGTCGAGGGAGGCGAAGACGACGGCTCGGCGGCCGTGGTCGTCGATCGAATAGAGCCGCACGTTGATCTCGGGGAACGTGCCGAAGAAGGGCACCGGGGGCAGGCCGAAGAAGGCACTGTCCGAGAGGCGGAAGGCGATGAGGCCCACCCAGCTCGAGCCGTCGATGACGTCGGGGCGCGTGCCGGGCGGCAAGAGCGGCGCAACCTGCGCGGGGTCGACGCGCCAGTGCAGGAACGTGAGGTCGCTCCAGCGTTGCGCGATGATGGCGCGGCCGGGAAGCTCGGGGGCGTCGGGCCAGGTCGCCGTCGCGGGTTCGCTCATGGGCTCAGCCTAGGACTCGGGAACGACGAAACGGATGCCGCGGCCGGGGTTTGGCTCGCGACATCCGCTCGGGTGGGTCGATCAGCGGCGCAGGGCCTTGCGCGCCAGCCAGTTGCCGAAGAACTGAACGAGCTGCACCATGACGATGATGATGATCGTGACGACGATGGTGACTTCCCAGTTGAAGCGGCCGTAGCCGTAGACGATGGCGAAGTCACCCAGGCCGCGGCCGCCGATCGAACCGGCGATGGCCGACATGTCGACGATGGCGATGAACACGAACGTGTAGCCGAGGATGAGGGGTCCGAGCGCCTCGGGAACGAGCAAAGTCGTGATGATGCGCCATGGGCTCGCGCCGACGGCACGGGCGGCCTCGATGGTTCCCGGGTCGATGGACACGAGGTTCTGTTCGACGATGCGCGCGATGCCGAACGTGGCGCCCACGATCATGGTGAAGATCGCGGCGGTCGTGCCGATGGTCACGCCGATGACGGCCATCGTGACGGGTTGCAGGGCCGCGATCAGGATGATGAACGGGATGGGCCGCACGATGTTGACGAGCACGTTGAGGATGGCGTTGACCGCCGTGTTCTGCAGGATGCCGCCGCGCCGGGTCGTATAGAGCAGGATGCCGAAGACGAGGCCGAGGAATCCGGCCACAAGCAACGTGACGGCGACCATGTAGAGGGTCAGCCACAGGTTCTCGAGCAGCAACGGGCCGAGCTGACCCCAATCGGTGGTGGCGGTGCGGATCATGCGGCCACCTCCTCGACCGTGGTGAGGGCTCTCAGGTCGGTCACGAGGCGCTCGACGTCGGCGTCCGAACCCGAGAGCTCGACCGTGAGCGAGCCGAATGACTTCGACTGGATGGCGCTGATGCCGCCATAGACGATCTCGAAGCGCACGCCGTAACGTTCGTGCGCATGCGAGAGAACCTCGCCGACGCGCGCCGACTCGTGCACCTCGACGTTCACGATGCGACCCGTGTGACTGCCGCGCAGACGCTGGATGTCGTCGGTGGCCGGCTGATTGCGGATGACCGTGCTGATGAACTTCTTGGCCGTGTCGGTCTGCGGGTCCGAGAAGACGTCGAACACGTTGCCCTCTTCGACGATCTTGCCGTCGGCGAGCACGGCCACGCGGTCGGCGATGGAGCGGACGACATCCATCTCGTGTGTGATGACGATGATCGTGACGCCCAGCTCGGCGTTGACCTTCTTGAGCAGGCGCAGCACCTCCTGCGTGGTCTCGGGGTCGAGCGCCGACGTCGACTCGTCGGCCAGCAGCAGCTTGGGCGACGTGGCGAGGGCGCGGGCGATGCCGACGCGCTGTTTCTGGCCGCCCGAGAGCTGCTCGGGGTAGTCGTAGGCGCGGTGCAGCAGACCGACGAAGTCGAGCAACTCGGCGACGCGCTTGTCACGGTCGGCCTTCGACCAGCCGGCGACCCGCAGCGGGTAGGCCACGTTGCCCGCGATGGTGCGCGACCGGAACAGGTTGAACTGCTGGAAGATCATGCCGATACCGAGCCGCAGGGGCCGGATCTCGCGCTCCTTGAGCGACGAAATCTCGTGTCCGTCGACGACGACCCGCCCGCTCGTGACGCGCTCTAGCCCGTTGATGAGGCGCACGAGCGTCGACTTGCCCGCCCCCGAGTGGCCGATGATGCCGTAGATCTCGCCCGCTTCGACGGCCAGCGAGACACCGTCGACGGCGTTCGTTTTCTCCTTCTGGCCGTACGTCTTGACGACGTTCTCCAGTTCGACGAGAGGGGGCATGTTGGTCCTTCGGTTGATGCGGGGTGTGGTGCGGATGGTGCGGATGCTCGCGCCGACGGGGTCGGGTGGCCGCGACATCCGCGGACCGCCCGACCCCGAGGGTCACGAGCGAGACGTCATGGTTATTCGGACGCCTTCAACTGCTCTTCGATTTTCTTCAGCTCGGCGCGCAGCTCTTCGGGGGTCCAGCCCTCGACCAGCACGGCGCTGCCCTTCGATGCGGCCAGCACCTGGTCGGTGACCGTCTTGTCGTGCCAGAGTTCGGCCACCTTGAGGTAGGCGGGGTTGTCGGCGTCGGCTCCGCGGGCCACGATCACGTTGATGTAGGGCGTGGCACCGGGGTCTGTGGGGTCGTCCTTGAAGATGGCCTTGTTGGGGTCGAGGCCGGCGTCGGCGACGTAGTTGTTGTTGATGATCGAGCCGTCGACCGAGTCGAGCGACAGGGCGGTCTGCGCGGCATCCACCGTGACGACCGTGACCTTGGACTTCGCGGCGTCGATGTCGGCGGGGGTCGGGGTTGCCTTGTCACCGGTCAGAGTGATGAGGCCGGCCTTCTCGAGCACGAAGAGGCCGCGGGCCTGGTTCGACGGGTCGTTCGGGATGGCGATCTGCCCGCCCTCGGGAATGTCCTTCACGTCGGTCCACTTCTTGGAGTAGAGGCCGAGGGGGACGATGACTGTCGAGGCGATGGGCACGAGGTCGTCCCCGGTCTCGACGTTGTTCTGCGCGAGGAAGCGCAGGTGCTGGAACGAGTTGAGGTCGGTCTGCTTCTGCACGAGCGCCGGGTTGGGCTGCTGGTAGTCGCTGAAGTTGGTCACCTCGAGCGTGATGTTCTCCTTGGCGGCGAGCTTGGTGAGCGTGGCCCAGTAGTCCTGCGACGAGTCGGTGACACCGATCGAGACGGTAGTGGGGGCGGACGACGAACCCGAGCCCGAACCAGCGCCGTTGGCCTCCGTGGATGCCGGGGCCTGCAGGTTGACGATCACGAGCACGACGGCCACGATGACCGCGATGAGGCCGACGGCGCCGCCGACGATCCAGCCGGTCTTCGACTTCTTGCGCTGGGGAAGCTGGGGCGCGTTGTTCGAGCCTGCGCCCGTGCCTGCGCTGGTGCCTGATCCGGTGGCGCCGGCGGGGATGTTGGTGCCTGACATGGTGCCTCTTTCGTTCTATGCCGTGGAGAAGTGTGGAAAAAATGAGGGGTGCTCGGGTGCGTGGTCACCCGGGCCGAAAGCCGTGTGGGGCCGCCCCGTCGAGCGGCCGAGACCCCAATATGGCAAGCCCCGGTCGGGTTGGCGAATTCGTGTTCCGCTCTGTGTCGTCATGTTTCGTTTCATGACAGAAGCGCCGAAACGGATGCCGGGAGCCCCCGCTGTTCACGGCACCCCGCTCCCCCGCCTACGCTGGACAGGTGGCACATCTTCTCGGGGCCGAGTCCCTGCATCTCGAATTCCCCACCCGCGTCGTCTTCGACAACATCACCCTCGGAGTCAACGAGGGCGATCGCATCGGCATCGTCGGGCGCAATGGTGACGGCAAATCCAGCCTCCTGGCCATGCTCGCGGGCCGTCTCGAACCCAACGACGGCCGCGTCACCCTGCGTCGCGGCGTGACCGTCGGCGTGCTCGACCAGGCCGACACGCTGGGCGACGTCGGAACCGTCGGCGAAGCCATCGTGGGCGACATCGACGAACACGTCTGGGCGGGCGACTACCGCGTGCGCGACGTCATCGACGGACTCGTCGCCGACCTCGCCTGGGACGCCCCCGTGACCTCCCTCTCTGGTGGTCAGCGCCGGCGCGTGTCCCTCGCCAAACTGCTCGTGGGCGATTGGGACATCCTGTTCCTCGACGAGCCCACCAACCACCTCGACGTCGAGGCGATCGGATGGCTGGCGGCGCACCTGCGCAAGCGCTGGTCTCCGACATCCGGCGGGCTGCTCACCGTGACGCACGACCGGTGGTTCCTCGACGAGATCTCGACCGACACGTGGGAGGTGCACGACGGCATCGTCGAACCCTTCGAGGGTGGGTATGCCGCCTACATCCTGCAGCGTGTCGAACGCGACCGGATGGCTGCGGCCTCCGAGTCGAAGCGACAGAACCTCATGCGCAAGGAACTCGCCTGGCTGCGCCGCGGAGCCCCGGCCCGCACGGCCAAGCCCAAGTTCCGCATCGAGGCGGCCACGCAGCTCATCGAGAACGAGCCGCCGCCCCGCAACAAGGTCGAGCTCAGCCAGATGGCCTCGGCCCGCCTGGGCAAGGACGTCGTCGACCTGCTCGACGTCTCGGTCAAATACGACGACAAGCTCATTTTCTCGGATGTCGAGTGGCGTATCGCACCCGGTGAGCGCACGGGCATCCTGGGCGTCAACGGCGCCGGCAAGTCGACCCTGCTCGCGCTCATCACGGGCGAACTCGAGCCCACCACGGGGCGCGTCAAGCGCGGCAAGACCGTCAAGGTGGCAACGCTCACGCAGCAGCTGTCCGAGCTGAAGGACATCGGCCACGAACGCGTCAGCGACGTCATCGGGCGCTACCGCACCAGCTATGTGGCTGGCGGCAAAGAGATGACGCCCGGTCAGTTGCTCGAGCGTCTGGGGTTCACGAGCGCGCAGCTGTCGACGCCCGTGAAAGACCTGTCGGGTGGGCAGAAGCGACGCCTGCAATTGCTGCTCATCCTGCTCGACGAGCCCAACGTGCTCGTGCTCGACGAGCCCTCGAACGACCTCGACACCGACATGCTCGCGGCCATGGAAGACCTGCTGGACTCGTGGCCCGGCACGCTCATCGTCGTGTCGCACGACCGCTACCTCATGGAGCGCGTGACCGACCAGCAGTACGCGTTGATCGGCAAGCAGCTGCGGCATCTGCCCGGCGGCATCGAGCAGTACCTCGAGCTGCGCAAGATCGAGCAGAAGCACACCGGGCCTCTCGGCGACTCCCCCGCGGATGCTGCGGGCGCGGGTTCTGGGTCGGGATCTGGCTCAGGCTCGGGCTCGGGCTCGGGTGGCGGCGGTGGCAACACCACGCGCGGCGGGCTGTCGATCGGCGGAGCCGAGCAGCGCAAGCTGCAGAAGGAGATCCAGGCGATCGAACGCAAGCTGCAGAAGCTGGGCGGCGAGATCAGCGATGCCCACGAGAAGCTGGCCACGCACGATCAGAACGACTACGACGGCATCATGGCGCTGAACGCGAAGGCCCAGGCCGCGCAGGCCGAGACGGAGCAGCTGGAGCTGCGTTGGTTGGAACTGAACGAGATTCTCGGTTAGGAGCGTCGCGGCGGGGCTGCGCGTTCAGTCTGCGACGCGTGAGCCGGGGTGCGGGTCTTTGCGGCGGGGCTGCGTGTTGCCGCAGCGACACAGTCGGGGCGCGCGGAGCCTGACGGGCGTGTGAGCTCGCGAGGCAGCGCGCTAGCTGAGCAGCGGCTCAGTCGTTGACAAGACGGGCGCCGTGCACCGGGCCCGTCACGCGCAGCGCCGTGATCCCCGACGCACTCAGGGCGATCTGAAGTTCGAGCGCCGAGTCGAGGTCGGCGGCGAGGAACGCCACGGTGGGGCCGGAACCCGACACCATGCACGACAGCGCACCGCTCTGCTCGCCCAACTCCATGACGCCCGAGAGCTCGGGGCGCAGATGCAGCGCGGGGGCCTGCAGATCGTTGTGCATCGAGGCGGCGAGCATGTGCGCATCGCCCGCGCGGAGCGCCTGCAGAACGTCGGCGTCGACAACGGGCTGGGTGACGGCCGGCGAGATGTCGAGCGCGTGGCGGGCGCGGTGGGCGTCGAGCTCACGATAGGTGGCGGGCGTGGACATGCCGAAGCCGGCGAGGGCGAGCACCCACTGGAACTGCCCGGTCGCGAGCGCGGGGCTGAGCTCGTCGCCCCGGCCCGTGCCGATGGCCGTGCCACCCGTTAGCGCGAAGGGAACGTCGGCTCCCAGCTCGGCGGCGAGGCTGAGCAACTGGTCTCGGGTGAGGCCGGTCTGCCAGAGGTCGTCGACCGCGAGCAGGGTGGCTGCGGCATCCGCTGAGCCGCCACCCATGCCGCCCGCGACGGGCACGTTCTTCTCGATGGTGAGGCTGACGCCGCCGCGGTAACCGGTGTCGCGCGCGATGAGCTGTGCCGCGCGGATGGCGAGGTTGGAGGCGTCGGTCGGAACGTCGCTCGTGTCGATCGGACCCGAGAACGACACCTCGAACGTGTCGGAATGCGCCGCGCGGACGTCTTCATAGACCGACACAGCCTGATAGGCGGTGGCCACCTCGTGATAGCCGTCGTCCATCACAGCGCCGACAGCCAGGAAGACGTTGATCTTGCCGGGAGCCCGGGCATGTGACGTGTTCGAGGGCGTCTCGCGGGTCATAGAACCAACCTAGCTCAGCGCGCGCGGGTTGAATGCCGCTCACGTTTGCGTAGGAGTCGCGGGACTAGTTGATGCAGGCCGTCTCGCCGAAGTTCTTCGGGGTGTCGGTGCTCGTCGGCGTCGGTGTCGGTGCCGCCTCGACGGGAGCCTCGGTGGCGGGCGGCGGCGCGGCATTCGGGTCGGTGGGCGCCTGGTTGTCGGTTCCGATCGTGAGGGTAACACCCGTGGCCGTGGTCGACGAGATGACCGAAGCGTTCGGGTAGTACGCGGCGAGGGCCTTCGCCTGCGCCTCCTGCCCCGCGGGATAGCTGATCGTCGTCTTGGCGATCGTGGCGCCCGAGGTGGGCGGCTTCGTCTGGAAGCCGAAAGCGGCCAGGGCGTCGGTGTTCGCCTGCGCCACGCCGCCGATCGCGGCGCCATTCACCACGGTCACGGTCGTCTCGGCGGGGGTTGCCGCGGTGGCAGCGCCATAGGCGGTGGGGGTTCCGACCACTTGGGCGATGAACTCGGGCATGGCGGCTTGGTCGATCTCGACGATCGAGAGCTTCTGCCCCCGCACCGTGATGGTGGGGGTGCCTGTGATAGGCACGGTGGCCGACACGATGTTGTCGGCGCGCAGGTTGCGCACCTGGCCGGCGAGTTCGAGCAGGTTCAGCCCCGGGTCGGTCTCGATCGAGGACGAGACCGCGTCGAGCACGTTCTGCAGCTTCACCGGGTTGAGCAGGGTGCCGGCCGAGAGCATTTTGCGCGCCTCGACCGAGAGGAAGTATTGCTGACGCACCTGGCGGTCGAGGTCGCCGTTCGGCAGACCGTGGCGCTGGCGAACGAAGGCGAGGGCCTGTTTCGCATCGAGCGTGGACACACCGGCCGGCAGGTCGATGGTGGAGTACGGGTCCTTCACCGGGTTGATAAGGCAGACGTCGACGGGGCCCAGGGCGTCGACCACGTTGTAGAAGCCGAGCAGGGAGACCCGAACGAAGTGGTCGATCGTCAGCCCGGTCATGTTCTGGATGGTCTGAATGAGCAGCTGCGCGCCCGCCGAATCGTCGCCGTTTTGCGCGCCCAGCGTGAAGGCGGCGTTCAGCTTGTTCATGCCGTAACCCGGGATCTCGACCCACGAGTCGCGCGGGAACGACACCATCGTGACCTTGCTGCCGTCGGCCGGGATGTGCATGACGATCATGGTGTCGGTGTTGACGCCGCCGCCGTCGTCTTCGGTGCCGAGCTTGTCGAGCTCGGCCTGTGTGGCACCCGCCGGGCGGTGATCGTCGCCCACGAGCAGGATGTTTTGATCTTGACCATCGACGTCGTCGTCGGCGCTGTCGGTGGACTGCGGGATCGCATCGATGTGGGTGATTCCCGAGACGAAGCGCTGGTAGTTGTAGAACGCGTAACCGCCGCCGATGAGGAGCACGGCGACGAGGCTGAACCCGACCCAGCGGGCTATGAGTGCGCCGGGGCCGCGCTTGCGGCGATGGGCGACCGGTTTCAGGTCGAGGATGCTCGGCTGATCGCTCATCGGATGCTGCCTCCGGGCGTCATTCGGGCGCGGGTCAGGCGCGAAGGCGCGGTGACGAGGCGGGAAAAGGGCGAGGAAAGCACACTCCAGGGTAGGGGATGAGGACTGGGCGCGTGCTGGAGAGGTCATGCGAAAACGCCGTGCGCGGTCATCCCGTCACATCGTTCTCCACAGGCGCGACGCGTAATAGTTGTCCACATTCGAGCGGATGTCTGGGTGCCCGCCGCTTCACCTGGCAAGAATGAGGACAGCACAGAAACGGAGCACCATGACGGACAACATCGCCTTCAATCTCTTCGAGATGAACTGCGTCGGCCATATCTCGCACGGTTTGTGGCGGCATCCCGACAACAATCGGCATCGATTCAACGACCTCGATTTCTGGGTCGAAGAGGCGAAGCTGCTCGAAGAGGGTCTGTTCGAGGCGGTGTTCCTGGCCGATGTGATCGGCACCTACGACGGTTACCGAGACGGGCCAGAGACGGCGCTGAAAGAGGCCGTGCAGATTCCGAACAACGATCCGCTGCTCGTCATCCCCGCTATGGCCGCAGCGACCAAGAACCTGGGCTTCGCGGCGACGTTCTCTACCACCTATGAGCCGCCCTTCGCATTCGCGCGACGCGCCTCCACGCTCGACCACCTCACCAAGGGCCGCTTCGGCTGGAATGTGGTGACGAGCTATCTGCCCAACGCCGCGCGCAACTTCGGGCACGACGACGAGGTCGCACACGGCGATCGATACGCCATCGCCGACGAATACCTCGACGTGCTCTACAAGCTGTGGGAGGGCTCGTGGGACGACGACGCGGTCGTGCAAGACCGCGAGAACCGCATTTACACCGATCCGTCCAAGGTGCGATACATCGACCACGTCGGCGAGCACTTCCGCGTGAAGGGGCCCCACCTGAGCGAGCCGTCCCGCCAGCGCACACCCGTCATCTTCCAGGCCGGTTCGAGCGATTCGGGCCGGGCGTTCGCGGCCAAGCACGCCGAGGGCGTCTTCGTCGGCGGCAACTCGCTCGAGGTGTACCGCGACAACATCGCCGACATCCGGCGCCGCGCGGTCGAGAACGGCCGGGGCGCCGATCACGTGAAGACGTTCGCTTCGGCGGTCGTGATCGTCGACCGCGATCGTGATGCGGCCCTGGCGAAGGCCGAGGAATACAAGCGGTATTCGAGCGACGAGGGCTACCTCACCCACTCGGGTGGCGGCGGCATCGACCTCGCCGCCTATCCCAAAGACGCCCTCATCAGCGACATCCTCGCTGCCGAGGCGAAAGCCGGCCGTGACAATGCCGGGGCGAACCGCCGGCACTACCCGCCCGGAGCCACGGTGGCCGACGCCCTCGAAGCCGTGACACGGTTCGACCGCCCGCCGTTCTTCGCCGTCGGAACCCCCGTCGAGGTGGCCGACGCGATCGAGCGTTGGGTCGACGAGACGGGCCTCGACGGCTTCAACCTGCGGCAGTTCCTCACCCCCGGCACGGCGCGCGACTTCATCGAATACGTCGTGCCCGAGCTGCAGAAGCGGGGGCGCTATCGCACCTCCTACGAAGCTCCCACGCTGAGGGAGCGCCTGTTCGGCGCCGGCAACGCGCGATTGTTCCCCGAGCACCCCGGCGCCCGCTACCGCGGCGGCGCACACCTGCACGACTAGACCACCCTCACGTCACACATTCACGACCACCGCGGGTTTCGCCCGCCCTGGTCTCACCGCTCGAACGCGGACAGCTTCGAGCGGTGTTCGCCGACCCGTCCGAGGTCCGGCGCTCCGCCAACGATTGGATCATCATGACCACAGACACGATCGAAAAGCCCGAGTCGACGTCGACTCTAGCCACGCCCCCCACCTATACCGAGCTGGCAGCACGATTCCGGCCCGTGTTCGACCGCATTCGCGACACCGCGGTCGAACGAGAGACCGATCGGCGGCTCGCCCACGACGAGGTGACATGGCTGCGTGAGGCGGGCTTCGGGCGCGTGCGGGTTCCTCTCGAGTACGGTGGTCTCGGTGCTTCGCTCAGTCAATTGGTCGAACTCCTCATCGAGCTCGGCGAGGCGGATGCCAACCTCCCGCAGCTCTGGCGCGGCCACCACGCCTTCGTCGAATCGCGTCTCAACTCGCCCGAGCGCCTCGACCAGAAGAAGTGGTTCGACCTCATCGTCGGCGGAGCCGTCATCGGCAACGCCCAAGCCGAGCGCGGCCCCGAGACCGCCTCCTCGGCGCTGCTCGAAGAGACCGACGACGGGTGGCGGCTCACGGGCGAGAAGTACTACAGCACGGGCAGCATCTACGCCGACTGGATTTGGACGGGCGCGGTCTACGGCGGCTCGCAGGCCGGTCTGGCCGTCCGCGCCGATCAGCCCAACGTGACGCGGCTCGACGACTGGGACGGCTTCGGTCAGCGCCTCACCGGGTCGGGCACCACACGCTTCGAACGGGCCGTCATCGAACCCGAGCACATCGTGTTCGCCAACTTCGACGACGAGCGCACGCAGGCCAACATCACGAGCTTCTACCAGACCGTGCTCCTGGCCGCCCTCGCGGGAACGGGCCGCGCCGTGCTGCGCGACGCCGTCGACTTCGTCCGCGGGCGCACCCGCACCTTCGGGGTGCTCGGCGCCTCCCGCCCCGCAGACGATCCGCTCGTGCAGCGTGTCATCGGCAAACTGAGCGCCCTGTCGGCCACGGCGGACGCGCTCGTGCGAGACGTTGCGCGCGCCCTCGAGGCGAACTTCGACCGCTTCCACGCGGGCGACTGGTCACAGGACGACTACGACGAGACCCTCATCACCGTGTTCCGCGCCCAGCAGCAGGTCATCGCTGCCGTACTCGAGGCGACCACGCTGCTCTTCGAGGTAGGCGGCGCCTCGGCCACCTCCAGCGCGCGACAACTCGACCGACACTGGCGCAACGCGCGCACCCTGTCCAGCCACAATCCGGCCATCCTGCGCGAGCGCGCCATCGGCGACTACCTGCTGAACGGCACCCGCCCGGTCAGCGCCTGGTCGAAACGCGCCGAGAAGGCCGGGGCCTCGGCCGAGGGCTGAGGCGGGCCGGGTCGCGCGGGCGCGGTCCGCCTGCGGGCGCTGCTCCACGGGAGCGGTTCAGAGCGGGCCCGGGCACGCTAGGCTCAAGCCCGGCTCGGGCTGTGCGAGGCGTCGGTTATTCGGCGGCCCGGGCGATGGCGAGGAAGTCGTGCACGGTGAGCTGCTCTCCGCGCGCGGTCGGCTCGATGCCCGCACGCACCATCTGCTCAGAGGCGGCCTGCGAGCTGCCGAGCAGCTGGCCGAGGGCCTGGCGCAGCATCTTGCGGCGCTGCTGGAACGCGGCATCGATGATGCCGAACGTGGCCAGGCGCTCCTCCTCGGAGCCGAGCGGCACCTCGCGCTTCTCGAAACCGACGAGCACACTGTCGACATTGGGCACCGGCCAGAACACCTGGCGGCTCACATTGCCGGCCAGACGCCACTTGCCATACCAGGCCGCCTTCGCGCTCGGCGATCCATAGACCTTCGAGCCGGGGTCGGCGGCTAGCCGGTGACCGACCTCCGCCTGCACCATCACGACGCCGGACTGCAACGACGGAATGTGCTCCAAGAAGTGCAACAACACGGGCACCGACACGTTGTACGGCAGGTTCGCCACGAGCCGCGTGGGCGCATCGGGCAACTCCGTGATGCGCAGCGCGTCCTCGGCGATGACCGTCAACGGCGCACCCGGATGCATCAGCTCGACCGTTTTCGGCAACTGTGTCGCCAGGCGCGTGTCGATCTCCACCGCCACGACCGAGGCGCCCACCTCGAGCAGACCGAGCGTCAGCGAGCCGAGGCCCGGGCCGATCTCGACGACGCTGTCGCCCGACTCGACCGAGGCGACCTTCACGATGCGACGCACGGTGTTCGCGTCGATGACGAAGTTCTGGCCCAACTTCTTGGTGGGCTGCACGTCGAGGAGTTCGGCGAGGTCGCGGATCTCTGCGGGGCCGAGAAGGCTCATCGGGATGTCATCCAGTCGGTTCGAGTGAGGCGGCCGGGAGAGCCCGACAGTCGATTCTACGGGGCCTAGGACGGGGATGGCTGGTCGGCGAACGGGCCACGCTGAGACGTCACCGGCTCGTCATCCCAATGCCCGTAGACCGACTCCGTGTTCGAATTGATTTGCGCCGCCAACATCGTCACATCGGTGCCGAGATGCGACGCCATGAAACGCAGGGTGTGCGGCAGCAGGTACGGCGCGTTCGGGCGACCGCGGTAGGGCACGGGCGTGAGGAACGGAGCATCCGTCTCGACCAGGAGCAACGAGCGTGGCGCGCGATCGAGGGCCTCGCGCAGCGTGACCGCGTTCTTGAACGTGACCGTGCCCGCGAACGACATGTACCAGCCGTTCTGCGTGCAGATCTCCGCCAGCTCCTCACCACCCGAGAAGCAGTGGAACACCGTGCGCTCCGGGGCGCCGACGCGCTTCAACGTGGCCACCACATCGTCGTGCGCGTCGCGATCATGAATCTGCAACGCCAGGTTGTTCTTCTTCGCGATCTCGATGTGCGCCTCGAAAGCCCGCATCTGCGCGGCTCGCCCGGCCGGATCGGTCGTGCGGAAATAGTCGAGCCCGGTTTCGCCAACGGCGCGCACGCGCGGCCGAGTAGCCAACGCAGCGATCGCCTCGAGGGCCGCATCGAGCTCACCGCGCGCCTCGAGCACGGCCGTCTCGTTCGGGTGCACCGCCACCGCCGCCAACATGCGCGGCTCGATGGCCGCCATCTCGGCGCCCCACGTGCTCGTCGCCACATCGGTGCCGACCTGCACGATGCCGCGAATACCCACGGCCGACGCGCGGTCGAGCTGTTCGCGATACGTCAGCGGCTCGACGCCGTCGGCGATCTCGAGATGCGTGTGATTGTCGTACACCCCGACGACGAGCGATTCGGGCGTGGGCGGGTAAGAGAGGTCTTTCCGCTCACCCTGGTCGCGCTGTCTGACGTGCTGAGGCTCAGTCATACCCCGACGCTACCGCACCCCCGCGGGGGCCGGTCAGGGTTTGGCGATCAGGGTTGACGAACTGCGGCGCCGAATCTACGCAAGGGGTGACGGGCCTAGGCCGCGGGCGTCTCGATGCGCGGGAACAACGGCTCGAGGCCATTGACGCTCGTGCCCGCCGTCAGCTGACCCCACGTGGCCGCCTCGCGCACCGGCTGAGCCGACAGCTCGCCCAGCACGTCGCGGTGGCCAAGCGCCGTCCACAGCTTCTCGGTGGCCTTCGGCATGATCGGGTGCAGCAGCACGGCCAGCGCGCGCAGCCCCTCGGCCGCCGTGTAGAGCACGGTGCCCAGACGCTCGCGGTTGGCGTCGTCCTTCGACAACTGCCACGGCGCCATGTCGGTGATGTAACCGTTGAGCTCGTCGACGATGGTCCAGATGGCCGACAGGGAGTCGTGGATCGCGAGACGCTCGACGGCCGCATCTGCCGCCGCCGCGGCATCCGCCACGACCTTCTGAATGGCGAGGTCGGCCTCGGATGCCGGGCCCTGGGGCGGCACGACGCCCTCGAAGTAGCGCTCGATCATGGCGACGACACGCGACGCCAGGTTGCCGAAACCGTTGGCCAGCTCGGACTGGTAGCGGGCCGACAGGTCTTCCCAGCTGAACGAGCCGTCTTGACCGAACGTGATGGCACGCATGAAGTAGTAGCGGAAGGCATCCGAACCGAACGTGTCGGTGATCTCGGTGGGCGCGATGCCGGTCAGCTTCGACTTGCTCATCTTCTCGCCGCCGACGAGCAGCCAGCCGTGGCCATAGACCTGGCGCGGGACATCGAGCCCCGCCGCCATGAGCATGGCCGGCCAGATGACCGAGTGGAAACGCAGGATGTCTTTGCCGACGATGTGCGTGGCGGGCCAGCGCCGGTCGAAGTTGGCGTCGTCCTGGCCGTAACCCACGGCCGTGACGTAGTTGAGCAGCGCGTCGAACCACACGTAGACGACGTGCGACTCGTCCCAGGGAACCTTGACGCCCCAGTCGAACGTGGACCGTGAGATCGACAGGTCGCTGAGGCCCTGGCGGATGAACTGCAACATCTCGTTGCGCGCCGAATCGGGCTGCACGAACGTGGGGTTGGACTCGTAGAGATCGATCAACCGCTGCTGGAAGTCGCTCATGCGGAAGAAGTAGTTCTTCTCCTGCAGGCGCTCGACGGGGATCGAGTGGATGGCGCACACCTTCTCGCCCTCGTACTGCCCCGTGCCATCGGCCAGCTCGTTGGGGAGTTTGTACTCCTCACACCCGACGCAGTAGAAGCCCTCGTATTCGCCGGCGTAGATGAAGCCGTCGTCGTACAGCTTCTGCAAGAAGTCCTGCACGGCCTTCTCGTGCCGCGGGTCGGTCGTGCGGATGAAGTCGTCGTTGGCCACGTCGATCGTCTCGATGAGCGGCTTCCAGCTCTGCTCGACGAGTCTGTCGGCCCACTCCTGCGGCGTGACGCCGTTGGCCGTGGCGGTGCGCAAGATCTTCTGGCCGTGCTCGTCGGTGCCCGTGAGCATCCACGTGTCGTCGCCCGCCTGGCGGTGCCAGCGCGCCAAGAAGTCGGTCGCGACCTCGGTGTAGGCGTGGCCGATGTGGGGCGCATCGTTCACATAGAAGATGGGCGTGGTGACGTAGAAGGACTTGCCGCTGGACATGCTTCCCATTCTAGGGTTTCGGGGCGGCGGGCTTTTCGATGGCCGCCTGATAGAGGTCGCGCTTCGACATTCCCGTGGCCTCGGCGACCTCGGCGGCCGCCTCCTTCACGCGCATGCCCCCGGCGACGAGCGCACGCACCTGCCGAATGCCCTCCTCCGCGTCGATGATGCGCTCGGGGGCGCCCTCGACGACCACGCAGATCTCGCCGCGCACGCCCGGGTCGGCCCACAGCGCCAACTCGTGCGCCGTTCCCCGCTTGACCTCTTCGAACATCTTGGTCAGCTCGCGGCACACGACAACGCGCCGGGTGGGGCCGAACGCCGCCTCCCCCGCCATATCGTGCAGCGACGCCGCGAGCCGGTTGGGCGACTCGAAGAACACCATTGTGCGGCGCTCGGCGGCGAGCGCGTGCAGGGCCTGGCGCCGCTCGGACGGCTTGCGCGGCAGGAACCCTTCAAAGCTGAACCGGTCGGTCGGCAGACCCGCGACGGCGAGCGCCGTGATGACGGCCGAGGGACCGGGCAGCGCCGTCACGGTGACACCCGCAAGCGCGGCGGCCTCGACCAGGTGGAAACCCGGGTCGGACACCGTGGGCATGCCGGCATCGCTCAGCACGAGCACGTCTTCGGTCTGAGCGATGGCGACCAGCTCGCCGGCCCGATCGCGCTCGTTGTGATCGTGCAGGGCGATCAGCCGCGGACGGTTCTCGATCTTCAGCCCTGCCAGCAGCCGCACGGTCGTGCGCGTGTCCTCGGCGGCGACGACGGTGGCGTTCTCGAGCGCCTCGACGAGTCTGCGCGACGCGTCGCCGAGGTTTCCGATGGGCGTGGCCGCGAGAATGATCATGGGGCCAGTCTTCCATCACTTCGCCAGCGACTCGCTGTGGCACCATTGCAGAGTGCAGCCCGAGAACCGTGAGCCCCTCGCCGATGTCGTCTTCGGCGCGTCCGCATCCGGTCAGCCCGCCGCGCCAGCGCAGACGGCGGCAGCAGAGGGCCCGGATGCCGCGGCCACACCCTCCGCGACAGCATCCGTAGCGACGGCCGACGCCCCCGGGCAGGGCCGACACGCCGATTCCGAGGACGCCACGGGAACTCGCTCCTCGGGTGCCCGCGCCACCTGGGACCGCATCCTCACCGGCAACCGCGATGGTTCGCACGCCGAGCCGCGACCGACCGAGACTCTTCTGCCCGAGCAGCGCGGCAGCCGCCTCGACGACTGGTTCGGCCGCGTCATCAACTCGCCGCGCCGCCTGCAACTCTGGTACTGGGGCGCCCCCGCGCTCGTCACGCTGCTCGCCGCGGTGCTGCGGCTGTGGAACCTCGGCTACCCGCACACGCTCATCTTCGACGAGACGTTCTATGTGAAGGACGCCTACACGCTCCTGAACAACGGCTACGAGTCGTCGTGGCCGACGGGCGCCGACGAGAAGTTCGCCGCGGGCGACACCGAGATCTTCCTCGACTCCCCCTCTTATGTGGTGCATCCGCCGCTCGGCAAGTGGCTCATCGCCGTGGGCCTCGGCGCGTTCGGGGCCGGCGACGCCTTCGGGTGGCGCGTCTCGACGGCCGTCATCGGCATCCTCGCGGTCGTGCTGATCATGCTCATCGCGCGCAAGCTCTTCGGCAGCACGCTGCTGGCCGTCATGGCCGGGTTCCTGCTCGCGATCGACGGGCACGCCATCGTCATGTCGCGCGTCGCCATTCTCGACAACTCGGTCATGTTCTTCGCGCTCGTGGGGTTCGGCGCGATCCTGCTCGACCGCGACTACACGAACACGCGCATCGCCGTGAAGTTCCGCGTTATGCAGGAAAAGGGCATCATGCCCGACTGGGGGCCCGTGCTGTGGTGGCGCCCCTGGCTGCTCGTCGCCGGCATCGCCTTCGGTGCCACGTGTGCGGTGAAGTGGTCGGGCCTCTACTTCCTGGCATTCTTCGGCGTCTACGTCATCGTCGTGGATGCCCTCAACCGTCGCCGGCTCGGCATCCCCTTCTGGTTGAGCGCGGCGATCCTGAAACAGGGCCCCATCGCCTTCATCCTGATGGTGCCGATCGCGTTCGTCGTCTACCTCTCGTCCTGGACCGGCTGGCTCGTCACGTCGGGTGGTTACTACCGCGACTTCGCCGACCAGCCCGGCAACGCCTGGACGGGCACGTTCGCGTGGGTTCCGCACGCGCTGCAATCGCTGCTGCACTATCACGAGAGCGCCTACTCATACCATGTGGGCCTGCACGAACCGCACCCCTATATGGCGAACCCGCTGGGCTGGCTGCTGCTGCTGCGCCCGACGAGCATGTACTACCAGGCCGTGCCCAATGGCGACTGCTTCTCGGACAACTGCGTGGGCGCCATCACGTCGATCGCCAACCCGCTCATCTGGTGGGCGGCCACAGCGGCCATCCTCTACCTCGTCTACCGCCTCGCCCGCTACCGCGAGTGGCGCGTGGGCCTCATCCTCATGGGCATGGCCGCCGGCTACCTGCCCTGGTTGCTCTACCTCGGCCGCACGGTGTTCCAGTTCTACACGATCGCCTTCGAGCCCTACATGATCCTCGGGCTGGTGTTCACTCTGGGCCTCATCCTCGGCAAGAGAACGGATGAGCGCTACCGACGCACCCGAGGCATCGGCATCGTGGGCGTGTTCCTCGCCGTCGCAACGCTGTTGAGCGCCTTCTGGTACCCGCTCTGGACGGGCACAACTGTTCCGTATTGGTTCTGGCTGATCCATGAGTGGATCCCGTCGTGGATCTAGTCCGGCCGTGAGCATGGCCGGCCCGCCGCCCGTGACGTCGTTCGTCTCGTCATTCGTCTCGTCGCTCGCGACGTCGACGCGGCGCAACCTGCCGGGTCTTGCGATCGCCGGTGTGGCCGTGCTGGTGGCGTGGGGCGTGCACGGCGTGCTGCCGGCCGTGCCCCTCCTGACCGCATGCGTGCTGCTCGGCATTCTCATCGGTCAGCTGCCCGTGACCAGGCGGCTGCTCTCCGGGGTCGCGAAGCCCGGCCTGTCGTTCGCGGCGAAGCGCCTCATGCGCATCGGCGTGGTGCTGCTCGGCCTGAAACTCAGCCTGGTCGACGTGTTCTCGCTCGGCTGGGTGACGCTCGTGTCGACCATCCTGATCGTGTTCGTCACGTTCGGCGCGACGCTGTGGTTCGGTCGGCTGATGAAGCTGCCGGGGCATGAACCGCTGCTCGTCGCCACCGGGTTCTCGATCTGCGGCGCCAGTGCGATCGGCGCTATGGGTGGGGTCGTGCGCGCCGACGAGAAGGAGCAGGCCACGCCCGTCGCGCTCGTGACGTTGTGCGGAACCCTCGCCATCTTCGTGCTGCCGGCGCTGTGGCATCCACTGGGTCTCGACGCCACGCAGTTCGGCCACTGGACCGGGGCCAGCGTGCACGATGTCGGGCAGGTCGTCGCCACCGCGCAGATCGCCGGGCCGTCAGCGCTCGCCGTCGCACTCGTCGTCAAGCTCACGCGTGTGCTCATGCTGGCGCCCATCGTCGGTGTCGCCGGTGTGGTCGTCAGCCGACGGGATGCCGCGAGCGCGCGCCCGGCCACCAAGCGCCCACCCCTCATCCCCCTGTTCGTCGCGGGTTTCGTGGGCGCCGTGCTCGTGCGCACGTTCGTCGATGTGCCCGCGCCGGTTCTCGCGGCGGCCGACACCCTGCAGACCGTGCTGCTCGGTCTCGCCCTCGTCGCGCTCGGTGCAGCCATCCGTGTCGCTTCGCTCGTGCGCACCGGATGGCGGGCGCTCATCGTCGGGCTGGGCTCCTGGGCTCTCATCGCCGCGCTCGCCTTCGGAGCCGTGCAGCTCGGCTGAGCCCAGCGTTCGACCGTTCGGCGAGCCTCACGCGGCAGGCGTGCCGTGGTGACTTCCGCGCGAGCGGCTCGCGCCCGAATCACGCATGAACCCGGCCTCCGACGCCGAATAACAACCTCTCGGCAACCGCTCGTTCACGATCGGTTTGCCACGGCTGCCTAGCGTGAAGGAACGGGCCCGGCGCCATCGCGCCCCCACGCCCGCTCCCCTGCACAGCCGATACGGAGTTCTTTCTTCAATGAGCATTTCTTCAGTCCAGGCGGGGTCTCCCCGCACGCGACGAGTGACACGATTCTCGATCGCGACGCTCGGCACCCTCGGCCTTCTGGCCGGGTCGGTGGCCGTCGCCACGAGCGCCGCGCCCGCCGAAGCAGCCGTCACCTTCCCCACCACCTACCTGAGCACGGCCAACAGCACCTGGACCTACTCGGACAACAACACCGACCCGGCCGCCGGTAACGCCGACCGCCTAGTGTGGACCCAGCCCGCATTCGACGACGCCGCCTGGAAGAGCGCCAAGGGTGCCTTCGGCGCCAAGAACGGCACCAAGAACATCGGTCTCGGCCTCACCATCAACACGCTGTTGAACCAGTACGCCAACGGAACGTCGACCCCCGACGTGAAGACCTATCACTTCCGCTCGGACTTCACGGTCTCGAGCGAGCAGCTCGCCGCCCTGGGCAGCCTCGACGGGACGATCACCTACGACGACGCGGTCCAGATCTTCGTGAACGGCAAGCAGGTTGCCGGCTTCGTCGACGACCTCGTCAAGGCGGCTCCGGAAGCTGAGAAGAACCTCATGTACGCGGGCGCGAGCGGTGGAGATCCCGTTACGAGCACGTTCACGGTTCCCAGCTCAGCGCTGACCGCCGGCCCGAACACCATCGCCATCGCGCTCTACCAGGACCGCGAGAAGAGCTCGGACATCTACCTGGACGTCCCTCGTCTCGCGCCCGTCCTGCCCACCGCACCGGTCCCTCCGAAGGAGGGCGCGACGCTCGGCGACATCGTCATGAACATCGGTACTGACGAAACCTCACGTCGTCTCGCCTGGTACTCCGACATCGACACGACCCAGGTGGCGCAATTCGCCCCGAAATCGGCCATGAGCGGCACCACATTCCCGGCCGCTGCGGCGACCACGGCAACCGCGACGGGAGGCCGCACGACGAGCGACGAGTTCAACCGACACGCGGAGTTCACCGGCCTCGCCGAGAACTCGTCCTACGTCTACCGCGTCGGAAGCCAGGCGGACGGCTGGTCGTCGACCTATGAATTCAGGACCCGTGACTTCGACGGCGACTACAACTTCTTCTTCGTCGGCGATCCTCAGATCGGCGCCTCCGGTAGCGTGGCGAACGACCAGGCCGGCTGGGCCGACACCCTGAAGGTTGCCCAACAGACTTACCCCGACGCCGAGATGCTGTTCTCCGCGGGAGACCAGGTCGAGCACGCGGGCAACGAAGCGGAATACCAGGCGTTCCTCGCCCCCGACGCGGTGCGCGAGCTGCCCGTCGTACCCGTGAACGGCAACCACGACGTGGGCTCCAAGGCTTACGAACAGCACTACAACGAACCCAATGTGGACTACAACTACGGTGCCGGCACAGCCGTGTCGTCGGGCGGCGACTACTGGTTCATGTACAAGGACGTTCTGTACATGGTGCTCAACTCCAACAACCGCGACAACGCGAGCCACAAGGCGTTCCTCGAGAAGGTCGTCGCCGAACAGGGCGCCAAGGCCAAGTGGAAGGTGCTCGCGTTCCACCACTCGATCTACTCCGTCGCCTCGCATGTCGATGACACCGACATCATCGCTCGTCGCGCCGAGCTGCCCACGACCATTTCGGCACTCGGTATCGACCTCGTGCTCATGGGCCACGACCACAACTACACCCGCACCTACTTGATCAAGGACGGCGTCGTCGCCAACCCCGACGAGGCCGCCGCCCAGGGCACGGTCGAAGCAAAGGATGGCGAAGTCCTCTACGTCACCGCAAACTCCGCCAGCGGCTCGAAGTACTACAACACCAACGAGACCTTCCCGCACCCGTGGGCATCCGTCATCAACCAGGAGCGCGTGCGCAACTACTCGAACATCCAGGTCACCGATGATGCAATCACCGTCACGACCCTGCGCTCGCAGCAGAACGGCACCGCCTCACCCGTGAACAGCGTCGTCGACAAGGTCACGCTCGAACGTGCGGATGTCACACCGCCCGTTCTGACCGTGCCCGCGGCCTCGTCCATCCAGACCGGTTCGACCTTCGACCCCGCCACGGGCGTCACCGCCACCGACGACAAGGATGGCGATCTCACGTCGGCCGTCACCGTCGCAGGCACCGTCGACACCGTCAGCGAGGGCACCTACACGCTCACCTACAGCGTGACGGATGCTGCCGGCAACACCACCACGGCAACCCGCCAGGTTACCGTGGCCGACGGCGCGTTCACGCAGCGCGGCCTGCCCACCATCACGGGTGACGCCCGCGTCGGCGAGACCCTCACAGCCTCGGCCGGCGAGTGGACGCCCGCCCCGACGGGTGTGGCCTACCAGTGGCTGCGTGCCGGTCAGCCGATCGACGGCGCCACGTCAGCCACCTACACCCCGGTCGCCGCGGATTCCGCCTCGGCACTCTCGGTGCGCGTGACCGTCTCGGCAGCGAACTACGCCGACGCCGTGGCCTCCTCGGCCGCCGTCGCCGTGGCCCCTGCCGCCGAACCGACGCCCGCGCCGACCCCGGCGCCCACGACGGCTCCGACCGCTGCACCCACGACCGCGCCCACCGCGCAGCCGACCGGCGCTCCGGCCGCCGACCCGACGACCAGCCCGCTGCCGGGTGCGTCGAACGGCGCGCTGCCCTCGACCGGTAGCGAGACCGCCGCGGGCCTCAGCCTGCTGGCCGTGTTGCTGCTCGTCGCCGGCGGAACGTTCGTCGCCCTGCGCCGCACGCGTCGCCACAGCTAGTCCCCGGGCGGTGGCCCGGCCGGTGAGAGCCGAGCCGGGCCACCGCCCTCCTGCACTACGCACTACGCACTACGCTTCATCCGCACCATGCGCGGTGTCACCGGCCGACACGACCGGGCACCGCGCCGCACTCGTTCTGAGGAAATCATGTCGACGTCTCACTGCCCGTTCCCGCTTACCCTCGCCGGGACGATCGGCCTCGCCGCCCTCCTCTTAGCGGCGACGACGGCCTGCACCAGCGCCGCACCCACGGACGGCGGCCCGCAGGCATCCACCTCTCTGAGCACCGAGGACATCGCCGACACGTCGGCTACCCGGCCTTCTCCCGGCGCGACGTTGCCGCCGGTCGCGGCTCCCCCCGCATCCACCGACCGCCTCGCCAGTTTCACGGTGCGCATCGTCGCCGCCGACGACGCCCTCTCGGCATCCGGCACCGCTGCGGCCATCGCCTTCGCCGAACAGAACGGCGCGGATGTCGAAGCCTCCGTCTCGGCCGCGGGCGACGACGACGCCTTCGCCGCCCACCTCGAGGAAGCCGTCGCCGCAGCGCCGAGTGTCATCCTTACCGTCGGCCCGAACGCAATCGACCTGGTCGACTCGGCCTCGGCCAACAACCTCGGCCAGCTCTTCCTGCTCGTCGGGGCCCAGCTGCCCGAACCGACGGCAAACGTCACCGCGGCGGTGTGGCCGGGCGCCGACTCGCGCGGCACGGTCTCGATGGCCGAGACATCCCCCGAAGCTTTCACGGCTCACGTCGACGCAGGCCTCGAAGCCGGTTTCGCCGCCATCCTCGCGGACGAGACGGGCTACGTCTACGAACTTTCCGTCCAGTAGCACGACCGGCAGCGACTCGAGCGTCTCCGCCAGGCCGCCCCGCGTATTCGCGGACAGGACCGCCTCGCATGGGCTGGTCGAGCTGCGAGGAGAACTAAGCGGGCAGGATCTCGGAGAGCAGCTGGTCGATGCGGCGCTTGATGTCGTCGCGGATCGGCCGCACCGACTCGATGCCCTGGCCAGCCGGGTCGTCGAGCTGCCAGTCCTCGTAGCGCTTGCCCGGGAAGATCGGGCACGCGTCGCCGCAGCCCATCGTGATGACCACGTCCGCCTGTTTGACGGCATCCACCGTCAGGATCTTGGGCACGTTCCCTGCGATGTCGATGCCCTCTTCGGCCATGGCCTCGATGGCGACGGGGTTGATCTCGTCCTTCGGTTCGCTGCCGGCGCTGAAGACGTCGACGCGGTCGCCGGCGAGGGCGCTCAGGTAGCCGGCCGCCATCTGCGAACGGCCGGCGTTGTGCACGCACACGAAAAGCACGGCGGGTTTGTCGGTCATGTGCTCGCCCTACTCGTCATCCGAGACAGCTTCGTCGTTGTCGAGCGCCTCTTCGTCGGGACCCATCAGCAGGAACAGGCCAGCGTAAGGCTCGAGCCGCACGGCGAAGGTCTGCAGGTCGTCGACCCGCCCGATCTCGAGGCCGGATGCCGCATCGATGACGGCACGGCGCGGGATGAGTTCGCTCGACCGCACGCTGCCCTCGATGGGCTGGTCGGTGAAGTTCAGCACCGTGACCTGCAGGGGCGCGTCATCCCAATCGGCCTTGCCGCCGTCGAGGCGGTGCACCATGACGAGCATGCCGGGGTGCGAGACATCCGGAACGTCGACCTGCGTGCCGATCGCGATGTCGTTGGCGTCGCGGATGGCCAGCAGCTCTTTCAGCTGCGAGGCGAACGAGTCGGGGCGCTGCAGCTGGTCGGGCAGCGTGCCGTAGAGCGAGCGACCGCGGGGCATGCCGGATGCCGACGCCACCGCCTCCTCGTCGAAGCCCATCAGGTCGTGGGCGGCGCGTTCGATCCAGCGCGTGTCGCCCTCGGCGATGAGCTCGGAGACCTGTTCGGAGGGCAGCGGCAGGGCGCCCACGAGGTCCCAGGCGGAGAGCGCGAAGACGCCCGGCTGCCACGCGTTGAAGCGCGCGAGCAGCAGGTGGGCGCGGGCGATCATGTCCACGTCGTCCTCGCGGATCTTGTCGAGCTCGTTGAAGCCCTGGGCCGCCGCGATGACCGAGGCCGTCGTGCAGGCGATGCCGTTGGTCGTGAACACGCGGTTGTAGGGCGCGTTCTCGCCCGTGAGGCGTTCGATCATGTCGGCGCGGATCGTCTCGGCAAGGTCGCCGCCCGCCATCTGCTGGTCGCGGAACGTGTACTCGTCGGCGCAGTGCAGCGTGGCCCAGTGCACCAGCTCGTAGGTGAGCTCGTCGTGGTTCTGCAGGGCGTGCACGAGCTGAACGGGTTGCACATCGGTCTCGAGCGACGTGCGCAGCGTGAGGCGCAGGAACTCGGTGTCGCCCATGGCCAGCGCGTGCTGGTAGGCGGGCCGGTTGATGAAGTCGTAGGACAGGTCGGCCCCCACACGGCCGGTGTTGCGGATGTCTTCGACCGTGAGGTTGAGCTCCTGGAACGTGAAGCCGCCCACCTTGCGCACCATGCTGGCGATGAGGTGGTTGGCGGCCTCGGACAGTGGGTGACCCTCTGACCAGGCCGGCATGCCCTCTGCGCTCTTCTCCACGCCGAGGAACCCGTTGGCGTCGAGGCGCAGGGCCGTCGAGCCGAGGTCGCCGAGCGAGTGCAGGGCGTCACCGATGACGAGGCGCATGCCCGCGAAGGTGGGGTCGAGCCAGTTGATAGAGGGCTGACCCTGCTTGAAGTAGTGCAGGTAGACCCAACGGCGGGTGCGGCCGTCGACGCCCAACACGGGTGCCGTGGCGCTCCAGTTGGTCTCCTTCACGCCGGGCGCGTAGAAGATGACGCGCTGCAGGGCGCCGATGATGTAACCCTGGTCGGCCAGGCTCTGCTCGGCCGCGGCGTCGAGGTTGACGGCATCCCGACCCTCGGGCACGTCGGGCAACAGGGGCCAGTCCGCCTCGGGGATTTCGATCATGTGGTAGATGCCGGGGAAGTCTTTATAGGCCATCTCGGCGAGGCGGAAGTCGGCGCCCTTGCCCGTGTGACCGGGCACGATGTCGTCGATGACGCTGCCCGAGTACTGGTCGGCCACGTCGCAGAGCGAGCGGAACTCGTCTTCCGTGCCGAACGCGGGGTCGATCTGCGTGGAGATACGGTCGAAGTGACCGTCGACGCTGGCCGTCTGGCGCCAGCCGGTCAGGCCGCCGGCGCGCTTCACGGGGCCCGTGTGCACGGCGTCGATGCCGATGCGCTCGAAGGCGCGCCACAGGTCTTCGTCACCGAGGGCGCCGAGGTAGGACTGGCCGGGGCGCGTGATGAGCGAGATCGGGTAGGCGGTGAACCACACCGAAGCCGACTGGATGGCGCGGCGCGCGTCAGGCCGGGCATACGGGTTGCGCCACATGCTGGGCTGGCCGGAGTGCTGACGGCTGAGGACATCGGCGTCGCCGAGCATCGACTGACGCACCAACCAGGCCACGTAGGCCGGGTTCGAACCGTCGGGTTCGCGGGGGTCGAGCTTCGAGCGCGTGATGCCCGAGGTGCGCAGGTGGGCGCTCGGGCGCAGGCGCTTCGGGCGGGCCGGATAGCGCTCCTCGTCGTACGAAATCTCTGCCGCTTCCGGCACCGTGTCGGGTGTCGTCTCGGGGGTGACGTCAGTGCTGTCGTACTCAGGGGTTTCCGTCATGGTCTTAGTAGATCACGCCCGGGAGAACGCCCGCACCCCCTACCGGCCGCGGCCGCCGATGTGGTGGAATGCGGACGCGGCGGCAGGGGCGGGGTGTCCGCCTTCAGCGGGTCCCTTCGGCTTGCGCGAGGGCTAGTGGCCGTCGACCATTTTGAGGCCGACGACGCAGCCGACGAGGCCGAGGATGAGGAGGATCTTGATGACCGAGATCGATTCGCCGCCGAAGACCATGGCGTAGACGACCGTGAGGCTGGCACCGATTCCGACCCAGACGGCGTAGGCCGTGCCGACGGAGATGTCGCGCATGGCGAAGGCGAGGCCGCCCATGCTGGCGATGAGGGCGACGCCGAAGATGATGGTCGGCCAGAGCTTCGTGAAGCCCTCCGACTTGCCGAGGGCCGTGGCCCAGACGGCCTCGAGGATGCCCGACACGATGAGGATGATCCAAGCCATGACTGTTACTCACTTTCGTGGTCAGTCTTGTCGCTTTCCGGGTACTGCGCCCTCGTCCGGATGCCGCTCTCGCTGCGGCACTCCCCCAGTATGCCAAACCGGCCTGATCACGGCCTGTGCAACCGGGTGCCCGCGAGCGCCGAGCAAAGAATAGGGCGTGGATGCGGCATCCCACCGTCTATGACGATGCGTTACGGCCGCGCCTCCACTGTCAGTTGCCGCGACTAATCTGGGGCGTATGGCAGATCGCGAATACGGTTTCCGCACGCGTGCGATTCACGCGGGCAACATCCCCGACCAGGTGACGGGGGCGCGCGCGCTGCCCATTTACCAGTCGACCGCTTTCGTGTTCGACGACACGGCCGACGCCGCGGCTCGGTTCGCGCTGCAGAAGTACGGCAACATCTACTCGCGCCTGTCGAACCCCACGGTGGCGAGCTTCGAAGAGCGCGTGGCCAGCCTCGAGGGCGGGCTCGGCGCTGTGGCCACCGCATCCGGTCTTGCGGCCCAGTACATCGTGTTCGCCTCACTGGCGGGCGCGGGCGACCACATCGTCGCCTCGGCCAACCTCTACGGCGGGTCGATCACACAATTGGATGTCACGCTGCGCCGTTTCGGGGTCGAGACCACGTTCGTGGGCTCCTCGAACGCCGAGGACTACGCGGCCGCCATCACGCCCCGCACCAAGGTGCTCTTCGCCGAGACCGTGGCCAACCCGTCGGGTGAGATCGCCGATATCGAGGCGCTCGCCGATGTGGCCCACGCCCATGGCATCCCGCTCGTCATCGACTCGACTATTGCCACGCCTTACCTCAACCGCCCGATCGAGTGGGGTGCCGACATCGTCACGCACTCGGCCACCAAGTTCTTGGGTGGGCACGGCACCACGGTGGGTGGGCTGGTCGTCGAGAGCGGTCGGTTCGACTACTCGGCCGATAAGTTCCCCCTCTTCCACGAGCCCGTCGCCAGCTATGGCGGGTTGACGTGGGCCGGCAACTTCGGCGAATACGCCTTCCTCACGCGCCTGCGCGCCGAACAGCTGCGCGACATGGGACCCGTTTTGTCGGCCCAATCCGCCTTCCAGCTGGCGCAGGGCGTCGAGACGCTGCCCTACCGGATCGACGCGCATGTGGCGAACGCCCGGGCCGTGGCCGAATGGCTCGACGCCGACCCGCGCATCGAGGCCGTCAACTGGGCGGGGCTGCCCGCGCATCCGCATCACGAGCGCGCCAACAAGTACCTGCCGAAGGGGCCGGGTTCGGTGTTCACGTTCGAGGTCAAGGGCGGCCGTCCCGTCGGGCAGAAGCTCATCGAATCGGTCAACCTGGCCAGCCACCTCGCCAACATCGGCGACGCCAAGACGCTCATCATCCACCCGGCGTCCACCACGCACGCGCAGTTGACCGAGCAGCAGCTGCTCGAGGCCGGCGTGCGGCCAGGCGTGGTGCGTTTGAGCGTGGGCATCGAAGACCCCGACGACATCATCTACGACCTCGACCAGGCACTCGCCCAGGCAGTGGAGGCATGAGCATGAGCACCGCAACCGGCACCGCCGGCACCCCCAGCACCGTCGAGAGCACGTCGACCGGCATCGACGGCAGCGCCGCGGCATCCACCGGTGGCGACACCGTGAACGCCGTGCTCGCCAACGGCCTCAGCTGCCAGCTGCCCGCCGACTCGCCCCTCGCCCGCCTGCTGAAATCGCAGCGCACCTGGGAGGGCCCCGACGCCAAGAAGCGACTCGGAATCCTGCGTCGCGCGAAGTCCATCGCCATCGTGGGTGCGTCGTCGAACCCGTCGCGCTCGAGCTACTTCGTCGGCACCTACCTGTTGCAGTCGACCGACTACCGCGTGTACTTCGTCAACCCGAACGCCACCGAGATCCTCGGGCAGAAGGCTTACCCCGACCTCGCGTCGCTGCCCGAAGTGCCCGACATCGTCGACGTGTTCCGCAAGGCCAGCGACATCCCGTCGGTCGTCGAGGAGGTCGCGGCGGTCGGCTCACCCGTCATGTGGGTGCAGCTCGGCATCTGGAACGAGGATGCGGCGCGCGATGCCGAAGCTCGCGGCATCGAGGTCGTCATGGACCGCTGCGTCAAGATCGAGCACGCGAGATTCCACGGCGGCCTGCACCTCATGGGATTCGATACCGGGCAGATCACGGCGCGCAAGACGATTCGCTGAGCGGGCTGGCTTCCGCCCGATGATAACGGCAGGTCCAGTGGGAATCGAGCCCCTGGATTGCCCGATGCCTCGGGCGTAGGTTCGTAGAATGAGCCAAAGAATTCTGATCCTCGGCGGCGGATACGCCGGCCTCTACGCTGCGAAAAGCCTGCAGAACCAGAGCGATGCGCTCCTCGAGATCACCGTCGTCGATGCCAACCCCTACATGACCTACCAGCCGTTGCTGCCCGAAGTGGCCGGCGGACACGTCAACCCCGCCGACGTCACCATCGACCTGCGACGCACCCTGCGCCACTGCACCGTGCTGCGCGGCACCGTCACCGACCTCGACGTCGAACAGAAGACCGCGAACATCGACCTGCTCAACGATCAAGAAATCTCGATCGACTACGACCAGGTCATCCTGGCGCTCGGCGCCGTCACGCGCGTGTTCCCCACCCCCGGGCTGAAAGAGAACGCCGTCGGGTTCAAGACCGTCGAAGAAGCCGTCTACACCCACAACCGGGTGCTCGAGCAGGTGGCACGCGCCGCCGAAACCACCGACGAGGCTGAGAAGCGCAAAGCTCTCACCTTCGTGTTCGTGGGCGGCGGCTACACCGGCGTCGAGGCTCTCAGCGAACTGTCCGACCTGTCGAAAAACGCCGTGCGCAATCATCCGTCGCTCGACGAATCAGACCTGCACTGGGTGCTCATCGAAGCGCTCGACCGCGTGGCGCCCGAAGTCGGCCCCGAGCTCTCGAAGTGGACACTGCAGGCGTTGCGCGACCGCGGCATCGACATCCGCCTCGAGACAACCATTGAGTCGTGCGAAAACGGCGATGTGGTCTTGAAGGGCGGCGAAGTCATCCCCGCGAACACCATCGTGTGGACCGCTGGCGTACAGCCCAACCCGCTCTACAAGAGCACCAACGTGCCGCTCGGGCCCAAGGGTCACGTCATCGCCAACGCGCATTTGCAGGTCATGCGTGAGGATGGCTCGATCGTCGACGGCGCCTGGGCACTCGGCGACAACGCGCAGGTGCCCGACCTCACGGCCGCCAAGCAGCCCGCCTACTACCCGCCCAACGCGCAGAACGCCATGCGGCAGGCGCCCGTGGCCGCGAAGAACGTGGTGTCGAGCATCCTGTCGCGCCCGCTCGTCGAATACCGCCACGAATCGCTCGGCACGATCGCCAGCTACGGCATCGGGCACGGTGCCGCCAACGTCAAGGGCATCAAGCTGAAGAACCTTCCGGCCTGGCTGATGCACCGCGCCTACCACGGGGCCGTCATCCCGACCTTCCACCGCAAGATCCGAGTGTTCATCGGATGGTTCGCCGAGGCGTTGACGTCCCGCGAGACGACGGCCATGACGGCGCTCGAAACGCCGCGCAAGGCGTTCACGGCCGCGTTCGGAAAGTCGCGCGCGAAGAACTGACCGTGGCCGGGCTCAGGCGGGCAGCGACGACTCGATGAGCGAGACGATCTCGGGGGCGTCGGGCTCGACCGTGGGGCGGAAGCGGTGCACGCGGCCGTCGGGCGTGATGACGAACTTTTCGAAGTTCCACTTCACGCGGCCCGCCTTGCCATCGGCATCCTCGGCCTTCGTCAGCTCCTGGTAGAGCGGGTGAGCCGAGCGGCCGTTCACCTTCACCTTCTCGAACATGGGGAATGTGACGCCCCACGTCATCGAGCAGTACTCCTTGATCTTGTCCTCGTCGCTGAGTTCCTGCAGAAACTGGTTGCTCGGAAAACCGAGCACCGTGAAGCCGCGGTCGCCGTAGGTCTTCTGCAGCTGCTCGAGCTTCTCGTACTGCGGGGCCAGGCCGCACCGCGAGGCCACGTTGACGATGAGCTTCACGCGCGCATAGTCGGCGAGGGTTGCGGCATCCCCGTCGATGGTGGTGATTTCGATGGAGTCGAGGGCGTCGGTCACGGTGTCTTCTCTCTGAGTGGCGTCACGCGGTGAGCGTTGTTCGACTCTAACCCCGCCGGTTGGATGTCGGAGCTCACGTGGGTGCACAGTGGTGCCATCTGGAGTAAAAACGCAGGGTCTGGCCACTGGCCACCTGGGCCGGATCACTCGATGCCGCGTGCCTGCGCAGGTCCTTACTACCCGCTACCGGGCGCCGGTTTCTCTTGTTCATTGGTCAGCGCACGCTGTATATTCATTGTATGCTGACCAGTGCTCCCCGACTCGACGTTCTCGGCCGCCTCGGGCGTGCGCTCGCAGATCCGACCCGCTCACGCATCCTCATGGCTTTGCTCGAAGGGCCCGGATACCCCGCCCAGCTCGCGCGCGACCTCGACCTCACGCGGTCGAACGTGTCCAACCACCTGAGCTGCCTGCGCGGCTGCGGAATCGTCGTGGCACTGCCTGAGGGGCGGCAGACGCGCTATGAGATCTCAGACCCTCACCTGACTCGCGCTCTCGAGGCCCTCGTCGACGTCGTCCTGGCCGTCGACGACGGGCGCGACTGCGAAGACGATGCGTGCGATGTGCCGCTGTGCTGCGGAACCGGAACCGGAACCGCCGTGGGGTCGCGGCGATGAGCGCGGTGCTGGAGACATCGCGCCGCGACACGTTGCGTCGCCGCATCCGCTGGATTGTGGCAGGAACCATCGCCTACAACGTGGTCGAGGCGATCATCGCACTCGCGGCCGGTTCGGTGGCATCATCCGCTGCTCTAATCGGGTTCGGGCTGGACTCGATCGTCGAGGTATTGTCGGCGGCGGCCGTGGCATGGCAGTTCGCGGCGCCCGACCCCGAGCGTCGTGAGAAGACGGCCCTGCGCGTCATTGCCGTATCGTTCTTCGGGCTCGCGGCATATGTGAGTGTCGACGCGATCCTCTCGCTGGTGGGGATGCGCGAGGCCGATCACAGCCCTGTCGGCATCGTGCTCGCGGCCGTCAGCCTCGTCATCATGCCCGGACTCAGCTGGATCGAACGCCGCACCGGACGCGAGCTCGGCTCGGCATCCGCGATCGCTGATTCGAAACAAACGCTCATCTGCAGCTACCTGTCGGCGGCCCTGCTCGTGGGCCTGCTGCTCAACTCATTGCTGGGGTGGGCCTGGGCCGACTCGGTCGCCGCCCTCGTGATCGCCGTCTTCGCCGTGCGCGAGGGGCTCGAGGCGTGGAAGGGCGAAAGCTGCACCGTGCCCGTCTCGGCACTCACGGGCGAACGCGAGGTCGAAGCCTGCGAGTGTTGCGCGCCGGCTCGCTGATGGGCTCGTTGGGCACCGACTAGCCCCAGCGACCCCCACTAGCCATGCCGCAGCCGCCTAGCCTCAGCGTGCCAGCCCCGGCGGTCTAGCCCCAGCCACCGAGGTAGCCCGCCACGCGAACGTTGGCGGCGACGGGGTGGATGTCGCGAGCCTCGACCTGCAGATCGCGCACGTGTGCGTCGGCACCCCAGCGCTCGAGGCGCCTGGCGGACCGCTCAGAGATCACGCGCACCGTCGATCCGAGATGGACGGCCAGGATGCCCGGGGCCGACGCTTCTCGAAGTGCGCCGATGAGGTCCAACGCAAGGTTGCTCGCGCCAGCCCGCTCGGCGCCGTCGGCTTCCTCGGCAGAGTCGCCGGGCGAACCCAGCTCGACGCGCACACACTCGTCGAGTTCAATGCGCAGGCGACCGATCGGCGCCTCCCCTGGCGCACCGACGCGCGGGTCGCCGGCGAAGACGCTCAACACCGCGGTCGGCACGACGACCCGGGCTTGCGGCAGCACGGCTAGAACGCTGTCCACGCACACGAAAGCAGCGGCGGCACTCGCAGCGGTGCGCAGAACGACGACGGCGTCGGGGACGGCGGTCAGCAGCGCGCGCGGGCGTGATCCGTCCACCGCGATTACCCCGCTGAGGAGCATGGCCTCGGCGTTCTCGGCGTCGCGTCGTCGTCGGTCGTTGTCGTCTCGACCCGCCCAGTCGGCGCCGTCGTGCCAGGCAACGGCCTCGGGCTCGTGGGCGAAGATCGCGCCGGCGAGCCAGGCGCGGTGCGCCCACTCCCAGTCCTCGCCGCCGTAGTTCGAGAAACCCTCGTAGAACCCGCCCGTTTCGGCGAAGAACCACGCCGAGCACGCGAATACGGCGCCGATGATGTGACGGTAGGAGCGGTCATCCGCGTCGAGGAGGTTGCGGGTGCGGTGGTATTCGTCGCGCAGCCACGCGGGTTCGGGCACTTCGCGGGCCGGGCCGGCCTGTTCGACGGGCGTCGAAACGGAGGTGTCGCCGAAGTCGGCGTGGAGGCGGTGGCCGGCGACGACGGTTTCGGGCAGCAGGGACGGGAGGCGCGCCATGCACTCGAGGTAGTGCGGTTCGGGCGCGGTGTCGGCGTCGAGGAAGCAGAGGATGTCTCCGGATGCGTGGGCGGCACCGAGGTTGCGGGCGGCGGCGGCCCTGAACCCCTGGTCCTCTTGCACGAGCAACGTGACGCCCTCGGGAACCGTTGGCGGCACGGGCGATCCGTCGTCGACGACGATGACCTCGACGAGTTCGGGGGCGAGCGTGTGGCGTGCGAGGGCGGCGAGCGTGCGGTCGAGTTCACGCTGCTGGTCGAAGTGCACCACGATGACGGAGACCGTGCGGGCGGGCGGTTCGACGCCGTCCACGAGGTCCCAGCGATTGCCCGGAACCGTGCGGCCGAAGGGCGGCGGCGTGACCGGCACAGCCCGCGCCACCCACTCGGTCGGCTCGGCGGGCTCGGTCAACTCGGTCGACTCAGCGGGCACAAAGCTCATAGCGCAGCCCACCATTCGGCATACGCGCGAGCCGTGTCACCGATCGTCGGGGATGACGGAGTGCCCGGTTCGACCCAGGTGGCGTCGGGGTCGTCGCGCAAATCCGTTATGGCGGCGGCAAGCGCGTGCGGATCGCCGTCATCGAACAGGGACAGGGTGCCGGGGCGCAGCTGCAACATCTCGGCGAAATACGGCGAACGGATGGTGAGGGGGCGTCGGCCGGCGCTGATCCAGTCGGTGAGCGAACCCGACGCCGAGACGTGTTGATGCGCAATCACGGGCACGGCGACGGCCCGCACCAGGGCATCCCGGTCGTCAACGCTCAGAAAACCGGTGCTGCGAAATCGCACACCCGAGGATGCGGCGTGCTCGGCGAGCTCCGCGAGTTCGCGTTCGTGGCCGGGCGATGCACCACCGAGAGCGACGACTCCGGGTCGACGATCGGCAGGCAGGAGCGCGACCGCGTCGACGACCTCGCGGTGGCCCTTGCCGGGGTAGAAGAAACCGAGAACTGCGACCTCGTCTACAGGCCGCCAGACGTCGGGGCGGGGCACCGGGGGCTGAGCGGGCAACGGGATGACGTGGGCCCCGACTGCCTCGCCGAGCGCCTGCTCGAGCAACCGCCGCTCGTGCTCGCTGTTGCAGACGACCCCGGATGCCGCGGCCACGACGCGTCGGTAGGACGCCGTGCGCCGGGCGAACCCCCGCGGCCCGTCGGAGGGCTGCGGCACGTCGTGCAGCGTGACCGTCACGGGGCCCGACGCCGCAAGTCGCTCGATGCGCTGCGCGGCGTCCTCGGCATCGACGCCCCAGAGGCGGTCGGTGAAGTGCATGTGCCGCGCGCCCCGGTCGTCGGACGTCTCGGGCGCGAGCTCGACGGACACACCGAGGGCATCCGCGATCGTGCGGGCATACTGGTCGACCCCGTGCAGCCCGTCGCCGCGGTGCAGCAGGGCGGGCGTACCCCTCACAGGAGGCCCAGAGTGCTGAGCGCAAGCGCGTGCCGCGTGAGCCCGGCCGTGACCGCGTCGGGATGCTCGGCATACCAAGCCAGGTGGGCCTCGCGCAGCTCGACGGGGTCGATGTCGAGGCCGCCGACGGTCCAGGTGGATCGGGCTTCGGCATCCAGGCCCCAGGCGTCGATGACGGCTTGGTCGCGCGGTGCGTGGATGTTGTCGAGCAGCTCGCGCGTGAGGGTGACGGACACGTCGGCGAGACCGAGGCGCGCGCGCACCCGTTCGGCGAGCGCGGTCCAGACCGTGTTGCCCGGGTGGTTGACGGTGCGCATGAGCGAGAAGTCGGGCTTGAGGAAGAGATCGGAGACGACGACAGTGTCGTGCGCCTTCTCGCGGGACCGCAGCTGGCGAATCGACTCGTCGGCAATCGCATGGATCTGGGACTCCGTGACGCTGCCGCGGTCAATGTTTGCGCCGCCGCTCATGCTGCTTCCGCCCATCGAGGGATCGACGAGGCCCGCCCGCCGTGCAGCCTCGGCCACGAGCCGCAGGTCGTGATAGGGCACGACGGGCGGCACGAGCGAGGTATCGGAGGGCGGCCGGATGATCGCCTGGAACGGGTACAACCCGGCGAAACGGATGACCGGAACCGTCGTCGTCCGCGCGCCCGTCGGCAGCAGCGCCCGCATCTGCTCCGAGCCGAGCGGCAGTCCGCGGTAGTCGTCGCGGATGGGCTGCGTGACGAACACGTCGGTGCGCGCCAGGATGCGCGCGAGGAGGGGCATGTCGTCGGCCTCGAGTTCGTGCACGGGCGGGACGCGGAGGAAGCGGACATCCTCGTCGCCGAGCGCCACCCGCAGAGATTCGGCCTGACAGTTGCCCATGATGACGCCGATCGGACGCGCGTCGCCGGAACCGGATGTCTCAACCGACCCGGCACCGAAGAAGTCGTCGTAGTGCGCGCGGTAGCCCTCGTCGTGGGACATCAGACCTGATCTTTCGTATCGAACAGCACGAAGTGTTCACCGCAAGGGGTACACCGCCGAGCTCTCGGTGTCGGGGGTGAGCACTACTGTGAATGGTATCCCGCTCACGTCTTCGGCCAGGAGTCCGCATCACCCATAACGCCCGCATTCGCACGCCCCTGCGCGTCGCGTCGGTCCCCGGCGCACACCCTTATATGGAGAGCCTTTTCCGGGCGCTTCCCGAGGTGATCAGGCTCGCCGACCCCATCCCCGATCCGTCGTTCCCGACGCGCTGGTGGCCGCCCGCGATGATCGATGCGGAATGGGTGCACCGTCACCGGGATGACTTCGACGTGATGCACGTGCACTTCGGCCTCGAGTCGCTGCCCGCCGGCCGCCTGCTCGGCGCGCTCGACGCCCTCGACGCGGTCGGGCGCCCGCTCGTCTTCACGGTGCACGACCTCGAGAACCCGAACCTCGACGTGCAGACGGCGCATCTGCGCGACCTCGACGAGATCATCCCGCGGGCCGACGCCATCCTCACCCTGACGGGCACGGCCGCCGCCGAGATCACGCAGCGCTGGGGTCGCACGGCCCTCGTCGCCCCGCACCCCGCCATCACCTCCGTCGGCGCATCGACCCCGCGCGGGCGACTCTCCGCGGAGCGCATCGTCGGCATGCACCTGCGCGATGTGCGCCCCAACATCGACGCGATCGGCGCCGCCCGCACGCTGCTCGGCGCCCTCGACCTCCTTGCCGCCAACGGCACCCCCGTGCGCGGCCGCATCACGGTGCACGACCGCGTGCGCGACGCCCGGGCCCGCGATGCCGTTCTGGCGCTCGTCGCCGACCGTGCCGATGTCGACGTCGAGGTGGTCTCGCGGCCCAGCGACGAAGCCCTCGAAGCAGAGCTCGCCGGCCTCGACGTCGAGATCCTCCCCTACCGTCACGGCACGCACTCGGGGTGGGTGGAGCTCTGTTACGACCTCGCCGTGCCCGTCGTGGGCACGTCGGCCGGGCACATGTCCGACCAGCATCCGGATGACTTCGAGTCCTACTCCCTGGGCGACAGCGCGTCACTCGCCTCAGCCATCGACCGCTCCCTCGCGTCGGGCACACGCCCGGGCACGGCCGAGCGGGGTCGTGCGATCGTCTCGCATGCCGCCCACCGTCGACGCCAGCGGCAGCACGTGGCCGATGTGCACCTCGGCGTGTACCTGTCTGCGGTCGCGGCGCGCCAGTCGGTCGGCGACACGGCGTTCGCCTCGCTCGACGGCGACCAGCAGACCGCCTGATCTCGGCGCAACTCTGTGCGGTTAGTGACCGCCGAACCGCGTCTTCGTTGTGTCGAGCGGCACAGTCTTGCGTCCTCAGGGCCTGCCCCGTTACACCCGCGAGGCCCCGCGTATAGTGGCAGCGGTACCAGGTAAGGAGCCCCATGGCGGTGTACGTTTCGGCGTTCGATCTCTTCTCGATCGGAATCGGCCCCTCCTCGTCGCACACGGTCGGCCCCATGCGAGCGGCCCTCGTTTTCGCTCAACGCCTGCGCGAGACAGGACTACTCGAAAACGTCGATCGCGTCACGTGCTCCCTCTACGGTTCCCTCGGCTCGACGGGCATCGGCCACGGCACACCCGACGCCATCGTCGCGGGCCTCGCCGGTTTCGCGCCCGAGACGTGCGACCCGGACGACGTGCGCGGTGCCTGGACCGCACTCGGCGACGGCGGCCAGACCATACTCCTCGCCGGCGAGCGACCGGTCACGATGATGATGGCCGACGTGTCGTTCGAACCGCGAACGCGGCTGCCCGGACATCCCAACGCCCTGGCCTTTCACGCCTGGCACGAGGGCGACGCGCTGCCCCTCGTGAGCGAAACCTACTTCTCGGTCGGCGGCGGCTTCATCCACCGCGAAGGCGAAGACAACTCGGATGTCGCAGAGCCCGTCTATCCGCACCCCTACCGCACGGCCGCCGAACTCTTGCAGATCTGCCGCGACACCGGGCTCAGCATCTGCCAGATCGCGCGCGTCAACGAAGAGGCCATCCGCCCGCGCGCCGAGGTGGATGCGGGGCTCGACGCCATCTGGTCGGCCATGGCCTCGTGCGTGGCGCACGGGCTCGAGACCGAGGGCGTGCTGCCCGGCGGCCTCAACGTCAAACGCCGAGCCAACCTCGTGAAGAAGCGCCTCGATGCCGTGACCAACCCGGCCGAGCGCGACCTCGCGACCGAGTGGTTGCAGGCCTTCGCTCTGGCCGTGAACGAGGAGAACGCCTCGGGTGGGCGCGTCGTCACGGCCCCGACGAACGGGGCCGCCGGCATCATCCCGGCCGTCGCCAGCTACTACCTGCGTTTCGTGCCGGGCGCCTCCGCCGACGGCATCCGCCGCTTCCTGCTGACCGCCACGGCCATCGGCTCACTGTTCAAGGCCAACGCGTCGATCTCGGGTGCCGAGGGCGGATGCCAGGCCGAGGTCGGTTCGGCGTGCGCCATGGCCGCCGGAGCGCTGTGCGCCGTGCTCGGTGGGACCCCCGCGCAAGTCGAGAACGCCGCCGAGATCGCCATGGAACACCACCTCGGTCTGACGTGCGACCCGGTCGCGGGCCTCGTGCAGATTCCGTGCATCGAGCGCAACGCCATTGCCTCGTCGACAGCCGTGAGCGCGGCTCGGCTCTCGCTGCACGGCGACGGAACCCACCTCGTCTCCCTCGACATGGTCATCGAGACCATGCGCCAGACGGGCATCGACATGTCGACGCGCTACAAGGAGACGAGCGAAGGCGGCCTCGCGGTCAACGTCACCGAGTGCTGATTCAGAGGGCGGACTCCAGCTCCTCGGCCGTGTGCACGGGCAGCCGGCACACGAAATCTTGGCAGAGGTACGCCGTCGCGCGCGACTCCAGGGCCGTGCGGCCGGCGAAGAGTTCGAGGCCGATCAGGCCCAGCTCGATAGCCGCCGACTGACGCACCGCGATACTGAGGCTCGTGGGCAGGGTGGCGAGCGCGTCGAGGAACGGCGAGGCGTCGGCGGCGGCATCCGGAACCACCACGACGAGCTGCACGAGCGGCCGACGCAGTCGCTCGGCGAGCGCCAACGTTGCGCCGAACGACACCGGGTTGGCGAGGGCCAGCGGCGCGACCCGTCGCACGGTGCGCTCGGCCGCCTGCCGGTAGCGCTCCCCCGCGCCCAGTTCGTAGAGCCGCCAGCAGGCCTGCGCGATCGACGTCGGGCCCGATGGGTAGGCGCCCTCGGAGGGGTCACCCGCCACCGCGAGCCCGTGCGCGCCGAGCAACGGGTCGCCGCCCTCGGGCAAGACGAAGGGGTCGTCAATGTCGGCGGGCAGCGTCGCATCGACGAGCCACCGGGCCGAGATGAAATAAACCGTCTGACCGGTCGCGATGCCGAGCTCGAGCAGGCCGCCCGCGAGCATCCCATAATCTTCGAGCGACGCGGCCGCGTCGGACTTCTGCTCGGCCACCGAGGCGCGCACGAGCTTGCCGTTCAATTGCACGTGGTTCTCGAGCAGGTAGTCGGCGGCCCAGCGCGCCGACTCGATCCATTCGGGATGCCCGAGCAGACGCCCGGCGCGCGCCAGGGCTCCGATCGCCAAACCGTTCCAGCCCGTGAGCACCTTCTCGTCGAGCGCGGGTGCGGACTGGCTGGCCCGCTCGGCGGCGTCCAACGAGTAGTAGCCGCCCTCGACCCGCTGCCCGTCGACGTCGCTCTCGGAGTCTTGCGCGCTCGCGAAGCCTCCGGTCGGCAGCTGCATGACCTGCAGTAGGAACGCGCCGATGCCTTCGGCGGCCTCGCGGGCCCAGTCGGTGCCGGTACCGCTGCCGGTCTCGGTGCCGGTGCCGCTGCCGGTCTCGGTGCTACGCGTCGCATAGATGTCGAGCAACAGCGCGTTGTCATAGAGCATGCGCTCGTAATGGGGGTCTGACCAGTCGCGCTGCGTGGCGTAGCGGAAGAAACCGCCCTCGACATCGTCGCGCAGGGGCGAGGATGCCATGGTGCGCAGCATGCGGTCGGCGAGTTCGCGGCCGTCGGCGCGTTCGGCGAGGAATCCGACGACGGGGGCGACGGGGAACTTGGCTTGCGTGCCGAGCCCACCGAACTGCGGGTCTTCGTGGGCGGCGAGGGCGCGCACGGCGCGGGCGAGCTCATCATCGCCGAGGGCTCGTGACGAGGCGTCACCCGACGACTCCCCCGCGGGAAGCCTCACGGCACCCTCCGTGCGCGAGTCGTCTGCGTCGGCCTCACCCGCGCCCGCCGACGTGCCCGCACCCTCACCGGTCGCCGTACCGTCGGCCGCATTCGCCGCCGCCATCTGCTCGGCGGGCATATCGGATGCCGCCTGAATCGCCTCGGTCAGCTGCCGGGCGGTCTCTTCCACGCCGTCGCGCCGCTCGGTCCACGCCTCGGTCACGGCCTGCAGCACCTGCGAGAACGAGGGGTGCCCCTCGATGGGCACGGGCGGGTAGTAGGTGCCCGCGAAGAACGGTCCCCCGTCGGGGGTCACGAAAACGGTGAGCGGCCAGCCGAGGTTGGGGGTAAAGGCGCCGGCGGCTGCCAAGTAGCTGGCGTCGACATCCGGATGCTCTTCGCGGTCGACCTTCACCGCCACGAAGTTCTGGTCGAGATAGGCGGCGATGCCCTCATCCGAGAACGACTCACGCGCCATGACGTGGCACCAGTGGCAGGTCGAATAGCCGATCGAGACGAACAGCGGCACATCGCGTCGTTTGGCCTCGGCGAAGGCCTCCTCGCCCCATGGATACCAATTGACCGGGTTTTCGGCATGCTGGCGCAGGTACGGGCTGATGGCGGATGCGAGCCGGTTCGTCATACCCCCAGAGTAGGGACGGGCTCCCGTCGGGCCAAGGGACTTGCGTCGAATGCCTGAGCTTGCTTCACGGCTGGCCGCGCCGGTCGCGCGTCGAGGTGGATGCCCGCCAACATGCAGCGCACCGACCCGCCCGCGAGCTCGATGGTGGGCACGTCGAGTGCAACCACGCGGCAGCTGCGTTCGATGACGGCGAGTTGGTCCGGCCGCAGGCTGCGGTGTGCGCGTGACGACAGGGCCAGGATGCGTTCCCCCGACGCCGTGCGCAACTCCATGGCGTTGCCCGCGAAGTCGCGCACCTGGCCGAAGTCGAGGGCTATGACATCCCGACCGTGTGAGGCGATGCGCTCGGAGACCTCGGCCCGGCGCGCAGCCGACGTGATGAGGTCGAGGCCGATGAGCGCGAAGTCGGTGGCGATGCACATCATGACGTTGGTGTGGTAGATCGGCACAGCCTCGGGGTCGGCCGCGTCGAACACCATGGGTTCGTAGCCGAAGTCGGCGCAGAACCGTTCGAGCGCGATCGGGTCGGCGCGGTGCGACCGGGCCACGTAGGCGACGCGCGCGGCGTGATCGAGCACCATGGCGCCCGTGCCCTCGAGAAACGTGTCGTCGTACTCGAGACCCGAATAATCGATCACGTTCTGCACGCGGTAGTCCCGCTTCAGCATCTCGATCACGTCGCCGCGCCGCTCGCCGCGCCGGTTGGGCGCATACATGGGGAAGAGCCCGACGTGCCCGCCCGCGTGCGTCGACAACCAGTTGTTCGGGAACACGCTGTCGGGGCGGTCGGGTCGCGGGTCGTCGAATAGGTGCACGCGCACGCCGGCCGCCTCGAGGATGCCGGCGGCGCGCGTCACCTCGTCGTGCGCCGTGCTGGCGACGAGCGGTTCGGCCGCCTCGGGCACGCCGCCCGTCACCTGGAACACGTTGTCGGCCGCGGTCAGCGGATTGGGCGTGAAGTGGTGCGGGCGGATCATGACGACCGCCCGCGGAGCCTGGACGCTCACCGGTGTCGGTCGTTTCAGCCGACGGGCGAGAGCTGGCCGACGAGCCCGAACAGGTCCTTCGGGTCTTCGGGCGCGGCCACGAGGTCGATGTCCTCGAAGAATTCGGTGCCGTCGACGGCGTCGCGCAGATAGCGCAGAGCCGAGAAGTCCTCGATCGCGAAGCCCACCGAGTCGAAGATCGTGATCTGCTCGGGCGACGTGCGGCCGGGGTGTTCGCCGGCGACGACGCGCCAGAATTCGGTCACCGGGAACGCGGGCGACATCTGCTGGATCTCACCCTCGATGCGCGTCTGCGCCTCGAACTCGATGAACACGTCGCCGCGCTCGAGAATGGCCGGGTCGAGCTCGGTCTTGCCGGGGCAGTCACCGCCGATGGCGTTGAGGTGCACGCCGGGGGCGACGAGGTCGTCGGTGAGCACGGTTGCGAGGGCCTTGTCGGCCGTGCACGTGGTGATCACGTCAGCGCCATCGACCGCGTCGGCAGCGCTCGTGGCGATGACGACGTCGAAGCCGAGCGGGGTCAGGTTGCGGGCAACCTTCTCCATGGCGGCGGGGTCGGTGTCCCAGAGGCGCACGTGCTCGATGCCGAGGGCTGCTCGCATCCCGAGCGCTTGGAATTCGGCCTGGCTGCCCGCGCCGATGAGGGCGAGGGTGCGCGAGTCGGGGCGTGCGAGATATTTGGCGAAGAAGGCGGATGTCGCGGCCGTGCGCAGCGCCGTGAGCAACGTCATCTCGGCCAGGAACGTCGGGTAGCCGTTGTGCACATCGGCCAGAACGCCGAATGCCGTCACCGTCTGGAAGCCGCGCGCGGGGTTCGACGGGTGACCGTTGACGTATTTGAACGCGTAGGTCTCGCCGTCGCTCGTCGGCATGAGCTCGATCACGCCGAAGGGCGTGTGGCTGGCGACGCGCGGCGACTTGTCGAAGCTGTTCCAGCGGGCGAAGTCTGCCTCGACATAGTCGATCATTCCTCGGATGATGCGCTCGGGGCCGGTGGTCGACACCCACCGCACCATGTTCTTCACGTCGACGAATCGGGTCATCGGGGTTCCCTTTCTCACGGCGGGGCCGGAGAACCCCGTCCCCTCGACGCTATTCCTAGGCGATATGCACGCTCAATATGCTGAGTGCGGTACATCTGCGTCATCACTGCACACAGTGCTCGCTGCCGACATACACTGTGACAATGGCCCAGCTGGATGACCTCGACCGACGCCTCCTCGCCGAACTCCGTGCCGACGGCCGCGCGCCCGTGGCCGAGCTCGCGCGCACCCTGCATGTGGCCCGCGCAACCGTGACCAGCCGGCTCGATCGGCTCATCGCATCCGGAACCGTCGTCGGTTTCACCGTGCGCGTGCGCGACGAGGTCGAGGCGGGCAGCGTGCAGGCCGTGGCGTTCATCGAGGTGGAGGGTCGCTCGACGGACCACGTCATCCGCGAGCTGCGCGGCTTTCCCGAGATCAGCTCGCTGCACACGACCAACGGCGGCTGGGACCTCGTGGCCGAACTGCGCGCCGAGACGCTGCTCGACTTCGACCGCGTGCTGGGCGCCATCCGCCGCATCGAGGGCGTCATCAACAGCGAGACGAGCCTGCTGCTGAGCTCGGTGCTGCGCTGAAGTTTCTCGCGCGGGAGGGCTAGAAGACGCGCTTGGAGACGTCGACCGGGGTCGCTGCAGCGAGCGTCGACGAGACCGTGTCAGCCGGAGTGACTCCGGGCACCGAGGACATCAGCTCGGAGTCGGGCGTGGCCGGGTCGGCGAGATACATGCGCGTGTAGGCGGCCGACTCCGGTTCGAAGCGCCAGCTATCGGCGATCGAGCCGGCATCCACGGTGTCGAAACCGAGCTCGTCGATGATTCGTGCCGCTTCGAGCTTGGCTTCGGCGTCATCTGACGCGATCGGCAGGGCTGAGCGATCTGCCGCGCCCTGTGACCGAGCGAGCAGCGGGATGTGGTGGGCGAGGATGTTGTTGAACGCCTTCACGTAGCGCGTCTCCCCCAGCCATCCGCGCACGAGCTCGCTAGTGGTCACGTCACCGGCGTCGAGCTCGGCGATCCGACCGTCCCGCGAGGGGTAGTAGTTGCTGGTGTCGAGGACGATCTTGTCGTTGAGCAACCCGTCGGCGAGGCCCCGCACCGCGGGCAGTGGGATCGAGAGCACGACGGCGTCGCCGACACGGGCGGCCTCATCGACCTCGGCGGCGCGGGCGAGCGGGCTGAGCTCGGCGATGAGGTCCGCGAGCGATTCGGGGCCCCGTGAGTTCGCGATGACGACGTTCATGCCTGCCGCGACGGTGAGGCGCGCCACGGCCGATCCGATGTTGCCGCTTCCGATGATTGCCAGTGTCGACATGAGATCTTCTTTCTCTCTGCTTGAGGTGATGCGCGCGCTGTCCGTCGTGCGCGCTGAGCGCGGTGCTGACTGAGCGCGGTGGGCGCGAGCCCGCTCCGACTCAGGGCACCGCGACGCCTTGTTCGGTGGACGAGCTTCACCCGATCGGGCAAGATGTACATGACACCGCGTACATCAACCGTATCCCATGTACGCACCAATGTGAACATGTTTTGGATGCTCGAGAAGGGAGTGTGTATGGCCAGCCGCTTGTCGAACCCCCTCACGATTCCCGGCGAGGACGAGTTCGACCTCTTCGAGGTCATGCGGGCACTGAGCGACCCGGTGCGACGCGCCCTCGTCCACAACATCGCCTCCACACCCGGAACGGCGTGCAGCACCTCCGACTTCGGGGTGTCGAAGTCTGCACTGACTCGGCACTGGCGCGTCCTGAGGGAGGCCGGCATCATCCGCCAAGAGGTCGACGGCACGCGTCACCGCAACTGGCTGCGCGACGAAGAACTCGACCGTCGCTTCCCCGGCCTGCTGGCCCTCGTCCTGCAGGAACACGAGGCCGAGCTGCATCGATCGAGCTAGCCGCGTGCCGCCTCGCGCGTGAACCTCTAAGCGAGAGGCGCCGCCTGGCGAATGGCGCAGCACAGCGAATGGCGTCGCAGAGGGCAGTCCTGCCCATGTGCACGTTGCGCCGGCCGCACTACGTTTGACGCACCAGCCAGGTGAATCAGCGAGGAGCCGACAGTGACGAAGAAGCGATCGGTCCTCGGCACCCTGGGCTGGGTGGCAATCTGCCTCGGCATCATCGGGATGCTCGGCGCCCTCGCCATGCTGGCCGCTCCCGGCCTGAGCACGGCCGCGCCGGTTGCCTTCGGCGAGCGCCTGACCGTCGACGTCTCGGCAGGTGACCACGCGGTCTATGTCACGCCATCCGAGGAGTCGGGCTCGATCACCTGCACGGGCGAGGTCGCCGGCGACGAGCTCAGGCTGAGGCCGGACATGACGCAGGAGTCCCTCTTTTTCCCGGTGGCTTGGGATGCGCGAGGCAGCTTCGTCGCAGAACGCGCTGGCCTCGTCATCCTCTCGTGCGACGGGCCCGTCAAGGGCGCAGCCTTCACGATCGGCCCGGTCGTGTCGTTCTGGCACGTCGCGGGGGCGACCCTGCTCGGCATCGCCTCGCTCATGGTGGCCTTGACGGGTGGCGCCCTCTTGTTCTGCGCAGCCGTAACGCGCCGACGCGCGCGCACAATAAATGGGGGTGGGACATGTTCATGAGGCGCGGAAAAACCACCGACGGCTGGGCGATCATCGGCTTCGGAATCTTCGCCATCATCGTTTCCGCCACCTGGTACGCCGGATGGTGGGGGTCTACGCCCTCGGGCAGCCGCTCGCAGCTCTTTGCCTATCTCGGCCTTCCACTCGGCATCATCGCAATCATCGCCGGCATCGTGAGCCTCTACCGCGACGGCCGTCGCGCTGAAGAACAGCGCGAGCGGGAGGACGAGGATGAGCGGTCGTCTGGAGCGGCTGGCGGGTCCTGAGAACCTGCCCAGCCGCAACCGCGTCACGCACGCGTGCACCGTCGGACCGCATCCGAGCCCGTCAGCGCAAACGGGCGGCGACGGGGTCCGGCTGTTTGTCAGCGGCGAGGGCAAGCGCGCGCCAGCCGGCTGAGAAGTTCTGCGGCAGGTCGTCGTGACTCGGCCAATTCGGCAGGCGGGCGGCGAGATAGAACCCACAGTCGCGCCAGGTGGCGTCTTTCCGGCGAAAACGCGTCACCGAGTAGATGAGCGGGCGGCGGGGCATGGCCCGCGTCGCCGGCACCATGTGGGGCATCAGTCGGCTCAGCACGTCGCCAGTCGGCAGCTCAGGGCCCGACCAGTTCAGCCATTCGAGGCTGGGGGCGTCGCCGTATCGCGAACGCCGCACACCGGCCACGCGGAACAGGACCAGTCGGCCGTCCGCGGTCGTGTAGCTGAGGACATCTCCGGCCGTCAGCTCGGTTTCGATGTGACGCCAGGGGCGCCGCACGCGCTTCGAGGCCGGCTGGGGCCCGGTGAGCTGGGTGCGCAACTTCTGCAGGGCCGCCTGACGACGAGCGAGCTCGGTGGTTCCCGCCTCGGCCCAGACGTCGAGACCGTCGCCGCGATTGATGGCGGTCAGCGCGGCATCGCGCACGTCGTCATCCAAGCGCCCCACCTGCGATTGCGCGGCGGCCAGGGCGATCCAGAACTCCGCCGCGGTGTCGTCGCCGACCAGGAGATACGAGAACTGTTCGAGGACGCGTTGCCGGGCCGCGTCATCCGGCAGCTCGTCTTCGAGGGCTTCCCGATACTCGCTCCGGATGTCGGCCGCCGTGTCGTTGGCGAAAACGCCCGCACCCCAAGCACCCATGGCGAGATTATGTCATCTCGGTCGGCGCCAGGACGTGCTCAGCAGCGCCAGCCCCACCACGCAGAACGCGAAACCGACGAACGCTAGGAAGCCCGTGCTTCCGTTCAGAATGATGAGCGCGCCGCCGACGATGAGGGAGCCCGCGCCGATGCCGAGCTTCTGGGCGCGCCGCCGGCGCGAGTGGTCGGGGCGAGGAACACCGGGTTCTTCATAGTCGACGCGACGACCCAACCCGGTGGGAGGCTCGACGGGCACCTCGCCGATGACGGCATCGAGGTTGGAGCCGTAGTAATCGATCCACGACCCGACACCCACCTCGGGGCAGGCCGCGTGAAGCTGCTTTTCGAAGACCGAATAGTCGGCCGGGTCGCGCTGGTACATGAGCGCGCTCGGGCTGATGTTGCGTTGCACCCAGCCGTTGGGCCAGAAGGCGTCGTAGAAACAGACCCGCCGGGGCCGCCGCAGAATGAGCGAGGGACGGACGGACGCGATCGCGCGGATCGCCAGGGGCCGCGGCGAGGTCATCCTCACATCCTGTCAGACCGCCGCCGCGTGACTCAGCGGGCGGCGCTAGCAGCCAGAGCGACCGCATCGTCGAGCGTGGCCGGGCAGGACGCGTCGTCGGGGTGTGCGGCGATCGCGATGAGCGCCGAGAGACGGCCGTACGCCGCCTGCAGGTCGACGATCTTCGCGCCCAATCTGGCCCGCTCGAGGACGAGCCGGTCGGACAGCTCGTCGGCGAGCCGCCCGTCGTCGATGGCGGGAAGCAGTGTCACCAGCAGCTCGCTGCCCAAACCGGCGGAGAAGAGCTGTTGGATGAGTCGCACACGGTCGACAGCCGACGCGTCATACGTTCGCTGGCCCGTGAGGGTGCGCACGGGATGAAGCAGCCCTTGCTCCTCGTAATACCGCAGTGCGCGGGTGCTGACGCCGGCGCGGGAGGCGAGTTCTCCGATACGAATCACGGTGGCCTGTGCTCTCTTCTTCGATTTCCGACTTGCAGTTGACGTTGACGTCAGGTCTTAGCGTGTGCGGGAGGCGGGACATTCCCGCAGGGAACAAGGAGCACCATGAACGTCGAAAACTCAATCGCACTGGTCACGGGAGCGAACCGTGGAATCGGTCGCCACTTCGTCACCGAACTCCTCGCAGCGGGCGCGCAGAAGGTCTATGCCGCCGCGCGCAACCCCGAGTCGATCGAGGTGGACGACCCGCGCGTCGTCCCGCTGCGACTCGACCTGCTCGACGAGGACTCGATCGCGCAGGCTGCGGAACGGGCATCCGATATCTCTGTCCTCGTCAACAACGCGGGCATCACCACGGGCGCCGATCTCTTGAGCTCTCCGATCGACGATATCCGCGCCGATCTCGAAACCCACCTCTTCGGCACGCTGCGCGTGACCCGGGCGTTCGCCCCGGCACTCACGGCACATCCAAAAAGTGCGATTGTAAACATCCTGTCGGTTCTGTCGTGGGTGGCGACGCCGGCCGGTTCGGGCTCATATTCGGTGGCAAAGGCCGCGGAATGGAATATGACCAACGGAGTGCGCGTGGAACTGGCCGGCCGGAACGTGCTCGTGCAGGGCGTTCACCTCGGAGCCGCCGATACCGACATGATGGCTAGCAGCGACGCACCGAAGATCGACCCGGCGGATGTCGCGCGCGCGAGTATCGCGGGCCTGCACGCCGGCGCCATCGAAGTTCTGGTCGACGACCCCAGCCGTTTCGTCAAGGCGGCGCTCGCCGGAGACCCGGCTGTTCTCTACGCGTGAGGCACGCGGTTCAGCTCTCCCTCGCTCGCCCGCCTACCAGGCACCGACGTAACTGGAGACGGGCTCATCGATGGACGCTCGCCGGGCGATGACCGGCAGGCCGCGCGTGACGGCCAACTGGATGCGCTGGATGAGCGCCTCGGAGCGGATCTCGTAGCCATCGAAGTCCGAATTCGACGCGTAGACGCCGATGGGCAGCGTGAGCGCCTGGAAGAAACCGAACAGCGGACGGAACGAGTGCTCGAGGATGAGGGCGTGCCTCTCTCCCCCGCCCGTCGCGGCCAGCAGCACGGGCGTGTCGACGAGCGCGTACTGGTCGACGAAATCGAAGAGGTGTTTGAAGAGCCCGGTGAACGAGCCTCGGTAGACCGGGCTGGCGACCACGAGCAGGTCGGCCTGTTCGATGCGCACGAGTTCCTGCTCGACGCTGTCGGGCAGTTGGCCGCGGTTCAGGGCGCCCGCGAACTCGGGGCCGATCTTCGAGATCTCGATGAGGTGCACGTCGATGTCGATGCGTTCACCGAGCTCGGCGACGATGCGGCGAATCAGCGCCGTCGTCTTACTGGGCTCGTGCAGGCTTCCCGACACGGCAACGACTCGCAGGCGGGACGACACGTTTTCAGACATGTCTCGACGCTAGACCCGCCTGCCCGTGACCGCACGGCGGGCCGCAACACGGCGTAAAGAGCGCCCCGGTCGGACTGTCGTGATCGCCCCCTAGGCGGGCTGCTCGACCAGGTCGAGGTTCTTCTCGCCCGCGCGGATGGGCGTCGTGAGGCGGTTGCCGGCGGGCGGCAGAGGGCACACGTAGAAGTCGCTGAACGCGCACGGCGGCAGGTAGAGCCGGTTGAAGTCCACGCGCACGCGGCCGTCGGCACCCGGCGCGTCGATGCGCAGGAATCGGAAGCGGTAGGTCTCCGAGCCGCTCGTGCCGTCGGCCAGCACGGCGCTGAAACCGCGCGGCCCACCCGTCACAGTCAGCGACACGGCCTCACCGTTCAGGTCGAACGACACGGTTCCGGCGGGGTGCTCCTCGGCCACGTGACCGTCGATCGCCTCGTTCCGGAAGCGGTGATCGGCGTCGGCGGGGGTGAACTCCGCCTCGAACACCCAGTTCTCGTCGGGTTCGAAAGCGAGGATGTCGCGCACGGCGCTGCGCGTGGGAGCATCCGGGTCGATCAGGCGCAGGGCCAGCACGCCGTCACGCTCGAAGTAGCGCAGCCGCTTGTCACCCCAGGCGATCTCCTGGCCGGGCCGCAGCGTCACGCCGTCTCCGCCCACGGTCGCATACGGCTCGCCGTCTTGCAGCACGGCCGAGCCGGTCAGCTCGTCGGCCACACCGCGCACGCCGTCGCGCGTCGCCGACCACACGCCGGGAACCCCGTCATAGGAGGTCGGCTCGTTGGTCAGCCAGTGCGTGGCGGCGAGCGACGCGAGGCCGAGCGGCGACAGCGTGGCGCGCAGACGCGCCTGGTGCCAAGCCGCCCAGCTGCGCCGGAACGCGTCGTCCGTCGCCTCGCCCAGGAAGCTCTCGGTCTGTTCGATGCTGTCGCTCATAGCTGACTCCTCAAATCTCTGCGCCGGTCGGATCGCTGACCCGGCCGCACTACCCTGTCGACTTTCGCCGACCTCCTTATTCAACCCGATCCCGCCGGCGATTATGCCCTCAGGATGTCGTGAGCACGACCTTGCCGCGCACGTGCCCGCCCTCGAGCAGACGGTAGGCCTCGCGCACCTCGTCGAGCGAGAACGCTCGCGCGATCGGCAGCACGAACGATCCGTCGGCCAGGCGTTCGGCGATCTCGACGAGGTCGTCGGGCCGGGCATTGGCGCCGCCAACGCCCTGCGCGCCGATGCGGGCGGCGTGCCCACGGTCGGCGATGGTGTTGATGCGGGCCGGGTCGACGCCGAGCGCGAGCCCGGCATCCTGCGTCTCGGCGCCTGCATTGTCGAGCACGGCATCGACGCCCTGCGGCGCGAGCTCGCGCACACGTTCGACGAGGCCCTCACCGTAGGCCACCGGAATGACCTCGATGGAACGGAGGAAGTCATGATTGGCGGGGCTCGCGGTACCGATGACCGTGGCACCGCGCAGCCGAGCGACCTGGCAGGCAAGAATGCCCACGCCGCCGGCCGCAGCCGATACGAGCACCGTCTCTCCGCTCGCCACTCCCACCGCCCGAACGGATGCCTGGGCGGTGCGCCCGGCGATCGCGAGCGTTCCCGCGACCTCGTCAGGCAGCGCCTCGGGCGTCGGTTGAAGTTCGTGCTCGGGCCCCACGATCACGTAGTCGGCCTGGGCGTAGAACCGGCGAGCGCCGAACACGCGCTGCCCGACCGTCCACTCCGTCACACCCTCCCCGACCGCGTCGACAACGCCGGCGAAGTCGTTCCCGTTGCCCGACGGCAGCTTCACGCCGAAGGCGGCTGCGGCGGGCCCACCCTCGCGCAACTTGTAGTCCACGGGATTGAGGCCGGCGGCGGTCACCCGCACCCGCACCTCTCCGGCGGCGGGCTCGGGGGTGTCGACGTCGACCACCTCGAGACGGTCGACGTCTCCGTACTCGGTGAACTGAACGAAACGAGGCATGAGATTCCTTTCACGTGCGGGGCACGGCCAAAACGCACAAGGGCCGAAACATCCGGTCTGAATGTCTCGGCCCTCGAGAGGCAACCCTCGCGGGCCGCCCGATGAAACTAGTTGACCTCGTTGGGGTGTGCACCCACGCGGCCGTCACGCTCGAGCGCGTCGATGGCAGAAACCTCTTCGGGCGTCAGCTCGAAGTCGAAGATCTCGAAGTTCTGCTGGATGCGCTCGCGGCTGTTCGACTTGGGGAACACGATGTTGTCGTTCTGGATGTGCCAGCGCAGCACCACCTGGGCGGGCGACTTGCCGTGCGCCTCAGCGGCCGCGACGACGGCGTCCTCTTCGAATAGCGGGTACTTGCCCTGGCCGAGCGGACCCCAGGCTTCGATCTCGATGCCGTGCTGACGCGCGAACTGCGTGAGCTCGAGCGACTGCAGGGCGGGGTGCAGCTCGATCTGGTTGACGGCCGGAACGGTGCCGCCGAGGTCGAGGATGTCTTGCAGGTGCTCGACGAGGAAGTTCGAGACGCCGATGGCGCGGGTCTTGCCGCTTGCGAGGATCTCTTCCATGGCCTTCCAGGTCTCCACGTAAAGACCCTTCTCGGGCGTGGGCCAGTGGATCAGGTAGAGGTCGACGTAGTCGAGCCCGAGCTTCTCGAGGCTCGTGTCGATGGCGGCGTGTGCCGACTCGGTGCCCTGGTCGCTGTTCCAGAGCTTGGTGGTGATGAAGAGTTCGTCGCGCGGGATGCCGCTCTTCGCGATTGCGCGGCCGACACCCTCCTCGTTGCCATAGATGGCGGCGGTGTCGATGTGACGGTAGCCCACCTCGAGAGCGTCGGCGACGATGCGCTCGGTCTCGTCGGGGTCGACCTGGAAGACGCCGAACCCGAGCTGGGGAATGGTGGCTCCCGTGTTGAGCGTGAGCGTGGGGACAGTGGTCGATTCAGTCATGTTTCAAGATAAGCACTCGCCCCGCCGATTGATTCCGCGGATGTCTGAGAACCCGTCTTTTCTCGCTGTCAGCGAAAAGCAGCGACCTCCCTTGACAGGGCCTCAGGCGTGCGGCCCGAGCATTGCTCGCAGCGTCTCCATGTAGTCCTCGAACGCGCGCCGGCCCGTCTTGCTGAGCGCCAGGTAGGTCACGGGCGTGCGGCCGTGGTGGGTCTTCTCGACCGTCACATACTGGGCGTCTTCGAGCTTGCGCAGGTGCGTGGAGAGGTTGCCAGCCGTCATGTCGAGCAACTCCTGCAGCCGCGGGAATGACATGCTGCTGTCGGCGTCGAGGGCCGCGAGCGTGGACGTGATGCGCAGACGCGCCTGAGCGTGGATGACGGGGTCGAGGTCGTCCATCAGTTGACCGCCGCTCGAGCATCCGTGCGGCCGTAGCGGGCCACGCGACGGCGCTGGCGCAACACGAGCCAGACTCCGTAGACGAGGAACGCGCCGCCACCCAGCAGCCCCATGACGAGATAGTTGGTGGGGGCGCCGAAGAAGGGCGCGCCGATGCCAACGACGATGATCCAGATGCCGACGCCGAGCATGGGCTTGTCGTTCCAGAGCGCCGCGCCGGCCAGGTAGAGGATTCCCACGACGAGAGAATAGCCCGCCGGATAGAAGAGCGCCGCGAGCTCGGGCGACATGCCGTTGGCGAGCAGGGCGCCGCCGAAGAAGGGGACGGCCATGCACGCGATAGCCCACGAGATGCCGTAGACCGTGCCCTGGAAGGCAACGGCGCCGCGCATGCCACGGCTGGTGCGCGACCCGACGACCGCCGACACGATGATGCCCGCGACCATGAGCACCGTGAAGACGATGCCGGCCGGAACGATGGGGGTGCGGAACCAGGGGTTGCCCTCAGTGGCGGACCACAGCGTGAGGAAGCCGACGAACCAGGCCACGCCCCATGTGAGCACGATGATGGTGGTCGGGCGGTCGAAGACCGAGGACATCTTGTCGCTCTGCTGTTGGCTGAGCCGCAACATCTCGCGGATGTCGGCGGGGGCGTCGTCGGCGCTCGAGGCTGCCGGTGTGTGATTTGTCATGTGTACTTTGTATCGCAAACCAGTTTGTTAAGTCAACAAGTTTGATTTGCGCGGTCGAGCAGCCCGGCCGCTCACTCCCCCGCCCGGCGCATAGAATGGAAGGCTATGTCTTCCACGATCACGTACCCGCCCGAGCTGCCCGTCAGCCAGATGCGCGAAGACATCCAGCGCGCCATCCGCGACAATCAGGTCATCATCATCGCGGGTGCCACGGGGTCGGGTAAGACCACGCAGCTGCCCAAGATGTGCCTCGAGCTGGGCCGCGAGAACATTGCCCACACGCAGCCGCGCCGCCTCGCCGCGCGCACCATCGCCGAGCGCATCGCCGACGAGATGGGCCAAGAGGTCGGCGAGCTCGTGGGCTATCAGGTGCGTTTCACCGACAAGGTGTCGAAGAACACGCGCATCAAACTCATGACCGACGGCATCCTGCTCAACGAGATCCACCGCGATCGCACTCTGTCGAAATACGACACCATCATCATCGACGAGGCGCACGAGCGCAGCCTCAACATCGACTTCCTGCTCGGCTACCTCAAGCAGCTGCTGCCCCAGCGCCCCGACCTCAAGCTCATCATCACGTCGGCCACCATCGACCCCGAGTCGTTCTCGAAGCACTTCGGCGGCGCCCCCATCGTCGAGGTGTCTGGCCGCACCTACCCGGTCGAGATCCGGTATCGCCCGCTGGTCGCCGACGCGGATGCCGCAACCGACGATTCCTCATCATCCGACGGTGAGGGCGGCACACTCGACCCCGCGGATGCCTCGGCCACCGACGACCGCAACTACATCGACGGCATCGCCGACGCCCTCGACGAACTCTCGCTCGAAGCATCCGGAGACGTGCTCGTCTTCCTGTCCGGTGAGGCCGAGATTCGTGACGCCGCCGACGCGCTGAATGCGAAGTACAACGGCTCGCGCGTGGGGGCCACGGGCACGACCGAGATCCTGCCCCTCTATGGGCGCCTGTCGACGGCCGACCAGCAGAAGGTGTTCCAGCCGTCGAAGCGGGTCGGGGTGCGCCGCAGGGTGGTGCTCGCCACCAACGTGGCCGAGACGAGCATCACGGTGCCGGGCATCAAGTACGTGATCGACGCGGGCACGGCGCGCATCTCGCGCTACAGCGTGCGGTCGAAGGTGCAGCGCCTGCCCATCGAGGCCATCTCACAGGCGTCGGCGAATCAGCGCTCGGGCCGGTCGGGGCGCACGAGCGACGGCATCGCCATCCGGCTGTATAGCGAGCTGGACTTCGAGAAGCGGCCCGAGTTCACCGAACCCGAGATCCTGCGCACCAACCTGGCGGCCGTCATCCTGCAGATGGTGTCGCTCAACCTGGGCGACCTCGAGGCGTTCCCGTTCTTGCAGCCGCCCGACTCGCGCGGCGTGAAGGACGGCGTCGACCTGTTGCTCGAGCTCGGCGCGCTACAGAAGCCCGGCGAGGATGACCGGACGCGACGGCGCGGCTCGGGTTCCTCGGCACGCGGCGCTGAGCGTGCTGACAAGGGCGACGCCGGCACCGGCGACGAACGAAGCGACGACACGGCCGCTGAGAAGAAGGCCGCGGCCGAGACCCGATCCGGTTCCGCCAGCGGCACGCGCGCGCACCGCCTGACGCGCGTCGGCCGCGACCTGGCCCGCCTGCCCATCGACCCGCGATTCGCGCGCATGATCGTCGAGTCGAAGAAGCACAACACGTCGCGCGAGGTCATCGCGATCGTCGCGGCGCTCACCATCCAAGATCCGCGCGAGCGCCCGCTCGAGAAGCGTCAGCAGGCCGACGAGCAGCACGCGCGGTTCGTCGACAAGACCAGCGACTTCCTCAGCTTGCTCAATCTATGGAACTACCTCGAAGAGCAGCAGGCCGAGCTGTCGTCGAGCGCATTCCGCAGGCTCTGCAAGGCCGAGTTCCTCAACTACATGCGCGTGCGCGAGTGGCAGGACGTGTATCGGCAGCTGCGTCAGCTGGCCAAACCGATCGGTCTCGACATCCACGAACCGGCCGTCAACCCGGATGGCATCCACCGCTCGCTGCTCGCGGGCCTGCTGTCGCATATCGGCCTGAAAGACCAGACCGTCGCGGCGCCCGTGAAGGGGCGCGGAGCGAAACCCCTGCCCGGCCAGAAGTCCGGTGCCGCGCGCAAGGGCGAGTACATCGGCGCCCGCCACACCCGTTTCACCCTGTTCCCGGGCAGCGCTCTCGCGAAGAAGCAACCCGCCGCCGTCATGAGCGCTGAACTCGTCGAGACGAGCCGCTTGTTCGCGCGCACCAACGCCGTCATCGACCCGGCCTGGGCCGAGCCCATCGCGGGCGACCTGTGCAAGCACAGCTACGGCGAGCCGCACTGGGAGAAGAAGCAGGGCTCGGTCGTCGCGTTCGAGAAGGTCACGCTCTATGGCGTGCCCATCATCCCGCGGCGGCGCATGCAGTACTCGCGCGTCGACCCCGAGCACTCGCGCGAACTGTTCATCCGGCACGCGCTCGTCGAGGGCGAGTGGGAGTCGCCGCAGCAGTTCGACCGCGCGAACCGTCAGCTGCGCAAGGAGCTGTCGCAGCTCGAAGAGCGCACGCGCCGCCGCGACATCCTGTTCGACGACGAGGCCGTCTTCGAGTTCTATGACGCGCGCATCCCCGCCGACGTGTTCAGCACGCGCAGCTTCGAGGGATGGTGGCGCCAGGCCAAGCGCGCCACCCCCGACCTGCTCACCATGCGCCGCGAGGACCTGCTGCCCGACGACGCGCCCGATGTCGACGAGTCGCTGTTCCCGCCCGAGTGGCGCCAGGGCGACCAGCGCCTCAAGCTGAGCTACCGTTTCGAACCGGGCACGGAGGACGACGGCGTGACCGTGACGGTGCCCATCGCGCTGCTGCCGCGGCTCTCCCCCGCCGGTTTCGACTGGCAGGTGCCGGGGCTCCGCCACGACCTCGTCACGGCCATGATCAAATCGCTGCCCAAACACATCCGCAAGAACGTGGTGCCGGCCGCCGACTGGGCGACGCGCCTCATGAACGAGCTGCCCGAGGCGCCGCCGACCCCGGTGGCGACCGACGCCGACACGCTCGCCGCGCGGCTCACCGACTCGATCAAGCGTCTCTCCTACATGGAGGTGGGCGCGGGCGACTTCGACCTCGAACGCGTGCCCGACCACCTCAAGGTCACCTTCAAGGTGGTCGACGAGCGCGGACGACGCATCGCCTCGGGCAAGGACCTGCGCGAGCTGCAGCGGCAATTGGCGCACCGCAGCCGTGCATCGGTGGCCAAGGCCGCCGAGGCCACGCCCAACGCGCTCGAACGCTCGGGCCTCACAAAGTGGGATCTCGACGAGCTGCCCCGCTTCGTCGACGTCAACCTGGGCGGCAACGTGATCCGTGGCTACCCCGCGCTCGTCGACGACGGCGACAGTGTGTCCATCCGCATCCTCGCGACGCCCGAAGAGCAGGCCAAGGCGTTGCCCGCCGGTGTGCGCCGCCTGCTGCTGCTGTCGGTCGCCTCCCCCGCGGCCTATGTGCAGCAGCACCTCACGAGCGCCGAGAAGCTGACCCTCGCCACGAGTCCCTACACGACCACCGCCGCGCTCTTCGATGACTGCCTGGCCGCCGCCGTCGACGATGTCCTGTTCCGCATGAAACCCGACGGCGCCGTGCACCTGCGCGCCGAGTTCGAGGCCGTGCGCCACCGAGTATCGGCCTCGGTCATGGACCTCATGTTCGAGATCGTCGCCCTCGTCGCTCGCATCCTCACGGCCGCGCGCAACGTCGACAAGGCCATCAAGGATGCCACGAGCATGACGCTCATCACGGCGCTCAGCGATGCCCGCGACCAACGCAACGGGCTCGTGTTCCCCGGTTTCGTGTCGGCGACGGGCCTCGAATACCTGCGCCACCTGCCGCGCTACCTCGCGGGCATCGCCTACCGCGTCGACCGCCTGGCCGACAACCCCAACCGCGACCGCGTGTGGATGACCGAGGTGCAGACTGCCACGCAACGCTTCACGGAGGCGGGCGGCCGCATCCCCCTGGCCCCGCACAGCCCACCCAACTTGGCGCGCGCCCGCTGGATGCTCGAAGAGCTGCGCATCAGCCTGTTCGCGCAGCAGCTCGGCACGGCGCAGAGCGTCTCGCTGCAACGCATCTCGAAGGTTCTCGCCGGCGGCAAGTAGCGCCCTGGTGGCGCCGGGAATTCGACACGTGACGACCGGGTTACCCCTGGGGATGACTTCTTCAGCGACAACCTCCCCGTCCCTGTCCTCCCCCGCCGTCCTCGATGGCACCGGCCGCACGGCGCTCGTCGTCGGCGCGACCGGTATCAGCGGCTCGGCGACCGTCGACCTGCTGGCCGCCAACGGGTGGACAGTCCTGGCCCTCTCCCGCCGCCCCGGCACGCCGCGCGACAACGTGCGGTGGATCTCGGTCGACCTGCAGAACGCCGCCGACCTCTCGCAAACACTGGCCGCCGAGAAGCCCAGCCACGTCTACATCACGGCGTGGTCGCGTCAGGCCACCGAGGAAGAGAACATCCGCGTCAATGGCGGGATGGTGCGCGATCTGCTCGCGGCCCTCGACCATGCGCCCCTCGAACACGTCGCCCTCATGACGGGCCTGAAGCACTACCTCGGGTCGTTCGACGCCTATGGCAAGGGCGAGATCCCCGAGACGCCGTTCCGCGAGGAGGAGCCGCGCCGGGCCGAGCAGAACTTCTACTATGCGCAGGAGGACGAGGTGTTCGCGGCCGCCTCGCGCCGCGGGTTCACCTGGTCGACCCACCGCTCGCACACCGTCGTCGGCCACGCCGTCGGCAACGCCATGAACATGGGCCTGACGCTCGCCGTTTACGCCACGATTTGCCGCGTTCTCGAGCGCCCCTTCATCTTCCCGGGCAGCGAGACGCAGTGGAACGGCCTCACCGACATGACCGACGCCACCGTGCTCGCCGAGCAGATGGTCTGGGCATCGACGCATGAGGCCGGCCGAAACGAGCCGTTCAACGTTGTCAACGGCGACGTCTTCCGGTGGCGCTGGATGTGGCAGCGACTCGCCGACTACTTCGGTGTCGAGCCCGTGGGCCCGGGCGCCGAACCGCAGCCTCTCGAGCAGCAGATGGCGGGCATCGAGTCGGCCTGGTCGACCATCGCGCACGACCACGGCCTCGCGGAAGCGGACGTCTCGCGCCTCGCATCCTGGTGGCACACCGACGCCGACCTCGGTCGCACCATGGAGGTCGTCACGGATATGTCGAAGAGCCGCCTCGCCGGTTTCACCACCCACCACCGCACGGTCGACTCGTTCACGGCCCTCTTCGACCAGTACCGCGCCGAGAAGCTCATCCCCTAGCGAGCACGGCTCGGCGCCAGATCAGGGCTCCCGCTCTGCGCGAGCAGTCCAACTGTGCGTCGTTGACCCGGCACTGACGTGATGGGCTGACCCTGTCCGATACCTCGAAGTACCTCTCTCGCGGCGAAGGCTCCAAAGCAGGCCACCCGCGGAAGGTTCTTTACGCGTGTCGAATGCCCTGGCCGGCCAACACAGCTCGGTAGCCTTCGCGGTAAGTCGGGTAGGCGAACTCGAAGCCCGTCGAGCGCAGCAGCGCGTTCGAGAGCCGCTTGTCGCCTCCGGCCTGGCGCCCGTCGACGTCTCCGAACCCGGGCTCGGCCGAACCCGTCTCACGCGCGATGAACTTCAGCACGTCGTCCAATCGTGACGGCTCGTCATCGGTGCCGAGGTACAGCGGCGACGGATGCTGCAAGCCCGCGATGTGCACGAGTGCAGCGGCCGCGTCATCCCGATGAATGCGGTTGGTGTGAGGGGACATGGCGGGCGGGCGGACAAGCGTCGCCGTCCCCCCGCGCACCTGCTCGATCAGCCGCTCGCGCCCCGGGCCATAGATGCCGGACAGCCGCAGAAGGGTCGCTTCGGGCTTACGATCACGCAGCAACTCCTCGGCCTCGAGCAGAACGTCCGCGGTCGGCGTCCCTCCCCGAGCCGGAGTCTCCTCGGTGACGACGCTTCCGTCGGTCACGTCGTAGACGGCGGTCGACGAGACCACGATCAGCCGCGGGTCTGCGCGCGACGCTTCGATGCCGTCGAGCACTCGGCGCAGGCCATCCACATAGGTCGCGCGGTACTCCTCCACGGTGCGGCGCCCGGCTGCCAACGGCACGATCACAACAGAGGCATCGTCATCGATCGCGGGCGTCTCGGCCCGCAGGTCTGCCGCCCGCCCCTCGATCCCAGCTGGCAGCACCTCCGGCCTGCGTCGCAGCCCGACAACTCGCTCACCCAGCGCCGCGAACCGCAGCCCCGCCTCAGTGCCCAGGTCGCCGCATCCGGCAATGATCACGCTCATCCGGCAATCCTACGTTCCGCCCCCGACCGGGACGCCCGCTGGCCGGGGCCGTGGGCACGCACGGCGCTGCCATCACGACGAAGCGCCCCGACTCCCGGTGAGGGATGCGGGGCGCTTCGTTCGATTGACGGTTTCGGGGCTGAGGCTAGAAGTCCCAGTCCTCGTCTTCCGTGTTGACGGCCTTGCCGATGACGTACGACGAGCCAGACCCGCTGAAGAAGTCGTGGTTCTCGTCGGCGTTGGGCGAGAGCGCCGACAGGATGGCCGGGCTCACGTCGGTGACGGTCTTGGGGAACATGGGCTCATAGCCGAGGTTCATCAGCGCCTTGTTGGCGTTGTAGTGCAGGAACTTCTTGACGTCTTCGGTGAGACCGACCTGGTCGTAAAGATCTTGCGTGTACTGAACCTCGTTGTCGTAGAGCTCGAACAGGAGGTTGAACGTGTAGTCCTTGATCTCCTGGCGGCGCTCCTCGGTCTCTTTCTCGAGACCCTTCTGGAACTTGTAACCGATGTAGTACCCGTGCACGGCCTCGTCGCGGATGATGAGGCGGATGAGGTCGGCCGTGTTGGTGAGCTTGGCCCGGCTCGACCAGTACATGGGCAGGTAGAAGCCCGAGTAGAAGAGGAACGACTCGAGCAGCGTGGAGGCGACCTTGCGCTTCAGCGGGTCGTCGCCGCGGTAGTAGTTCATCACGATCTCTGCTTTTTTCTGCAGGTTCGGGTTCTCTACCGACCAGCGGAACGCGTCGTCGATCTCGGGGGTCGACGCGAGCGTCGAGAAGATCGAGGAGTAGCTCTTGGCGTGCACCGATTCCATGAACGCGATGTTCGTGTAGACGGCCTCTTCGTGCGGCGTGATGGCGTCGGGGATGAGCGACACGGCGCCGACGGTGCCCTGGATCGTGTCGAGCAGGGTGAGCCCCGTGAACACGCGCATGGTCAGCTGCTGCTCGTCGGGCGTCAGCGTGTTCCACGACTGCACGTCGTTCGACAGCGGCACCTTCTCGGGCAGCCAGAAGTTGTTGACCAGGCGGTTCCACACTTCGACGTCTTTCTCGTCCTGGATGCGGTTCCAGTTGATCGCGTTGACCTGGCTCACCAGGGGGATGCGAACCTGGTGTGCGGGGTCGTTCGCCGCGGCGTTGACCTTGTCGGTGATGGTCATGTCGTCTCAGTCCTCGGTTGTGGTTCTCGGATGCTTCGCAGCTCGGATGCTTCTACGCGGTGTGTCGGCGGCCGGCTACAGCATGCAGCTGACGCAGCCGTCGACCTCGGTGCCTTCGAGGGCGAGCTGGCGCAGACGGATGTAGTAGATCGTCTTGATGCCCTTGCGCCATGCGTAGATCTGCGCCTTGTTGATGTCGCGCGTGGTGGCGGTGTCTTTGAAGAACAGCGTGAGCGAGAGGCCCTGGTCGACGTGCTGCGTTGCCGCGGCGTAGGTGTCGATGATCTTCTCGGCGCCGATCTCGTAGGCGTCCTGGTAGTAGTCCAGGTTGTCGTTGGTCATGAACGGCGCGGGGTAGTAGACGCGGCCGAGCTTGCCTTCCTTGCGGATCTCGATCTTCGAGGCGATCGGGTGGATCGACGAGGTCGAGTTGTTGATGTAGGAGATCGAACCGGTGGGCGGCACGGCCTGCAGGTTCTGGTTGTAGATGCCGTACTGCTGGATGGACGCCTTGAGCGCCTTCCAGTCGTCCTGCGTGGGGATGTGCACGTTCGACGTGGCGAACAGCTCGGCCACGCGGGCCGTCGCGGGCACCCAGGCCTGGTCGGTGTACTTGTCGAAGAACTCGCCCGAGGCGTAGGTGGAGTCGTCGAAGCCGTCGAACTTCTCGCCGCGCTCGATCGAGATGTTGTTCGAGGCGCGCAGGGCGTGGAACAGCACCGTGTAGAAGTAGATGTTCGTGAAGTCGATGCCCTCTTCGCTGCCGTAGTAGACGCGCTCGCGGGCCAGGTAGCCGTGCAGGTTCATCTGGCCGAGGCCGATGGCGTGCGACTTGTCATTGCCGTCTTCGATCGAGCGCACCGAGCGGATGTGGCTCTGGTTGCTGACCGAGGTGAGGCCGCGGATGGCGGTCTCGACGGTGGCGCCGAAGTCGGGCGAATCCATCGTGAGGGCGATGTTCAGCGAACCGAGGTTGCAGCTGATGTCCTTGCCGATCTGGTCGTACGACAGGTCGTCGTTGTACGTGGTCGGCGTGTTCACCTGCAGGATCTCGGAGCACAGGTTGGACATGTTGATGCGGCCCTTGATGGGGTTCGCCTTGTTGACGGTGTCTTCGTACATGATGTACGGGTAGCCGGACTCGAACTGGATCTCGGCGAGCGTCTGGAAGAAGTCGCGGGCCTTGATCTTGGTCTTCTTGATGGCCGGGTTGTCGACCATCTCGCGGTACTTCTCGGTCACCGAGATGTCGGCGAAGGGCACACCGTAGACGCGCTCGACGTCGTAGGGCGAGAAGAGGTACATGTCCTCGTCCTTCTTCGCCAGCTCGAACGTGATGTCGGGCACGACGACGCCCAGGGACAGCGTCTTGATGCGAATCTTCTCGTCGGCGTTCTCACGCTTGGTGTCGAGGAAGCGCAGGATGTCGGGGTGGTGCGCCTGCAGGTAGACGGCACCGGCGCCCTGACGGGCACCCAGCTGGTTGGCGTAGCTGAAGGAGTCTTCGAGCAGCTTCATGACGGGGATGATGCCCGAGGACTGGTTCTCGATCTGCTTGATCGGCGCGCCGGCCTCGCGGATGTTGGAGAGCAGCAGGGCCACGCCGCCGCCGCGCTTCGAGAGCTGCAGGGCGGAGTTGATGCCGCGCGCGATCGACTCCATGTTGTCTTCGATGCGCAGCAGGAAGCAGGAGACGAGCTCGCCACGCTGGGCCTTGCCCGTGTTGAGGAAGGTGGGCGTTGCGGGCTGGAAGCGGCCGGCGATGATTTCTTCGACGAGGCCGATGGCGAGCTTCTCGTCACCCTGGGCCAGGCCGAGGGCCGTCATGACGACGCGGTCTTCGAAGCGCTCGAGGTAACGCTTTCCGTCGAAGGTCTTGAGCGTGTAGGACGTGTAGTACTTGAACGCGCCCAGGAAGGTTTGGAACCGGAACTTCTTCGAGTAGGCGAGGTCGTTGAGCTTGGTGATGAACTCGAACGAGTACTGGTCGAGCACGGCCTGCTCGTAGTACTCCTTCTCGACCAGGTAGTCGAGGCGCTCTTTGAGCGAGTGGAAGAAGACGGTGTTCTGGTTGACGTGCTGCAGGAAGTACTCGCGCGCGGCTTCACGGTCTTTGTCGAACTGGATCTCACCGTTGGGGCCGTAGAGGTTGAGCATCGCGTTGAGCGAGTGGTAATCGAGCGCCTGGGGCGCCGCCACCTCTGTCAGTGTGTTTGCCAAAATGATTCCAATCCGTCATGGACCACGCTCACGTCGTCCGGGGTTCCGAATACTTCGAACTTGTACAGGGTGGGAACCTTGCACTTGCTCGAGATGATGTCTCCGGCGATGCCATACGCTTCGCCGAAATTGGTGTTCCCCGCGGCGATGACACCGCGGATGAGGTTTCTGTTATTCGCGTCGTTGAGAAAACGGATGACTTGTTTGGGCACGGCGCCGCCTTCGCCTCCTCCCCCATAGGTGGGGGTGAGGAGGACGAAGGGCTCCTCGGCCGTGATGGCCGGGTCGCGTGCGTAGAGGGGAATTCGAGTCGCCTCGACACCGAGCTTCTGGACGAAGCGGTGCGTGTTGCCCGAAATGCTCGAGAAGTAGATCAGTTTGGTCAACGGACCGATGCCCCCTCGGGACTGCGCTGCGGATGAGCGCGGTGCGTGATGTTGCTGTGGTGCGTCGCACTCTCGTGCGCGGTGGCTCGGCGCGTTTCAGCGCCGCGCGCCGGATCAGGCGAGGCGGTCGGCCAGCTCGGAGATCTTGTCGGGGCGGAAGCCGGACCAGTGGTCTTCGTCGGTGATGACGACGGGGGCCTGCAGGTAGCCGAGGGCCTTGACCTGCTCGAGAGCGTTTTCGTCGGCCGACAGGTCGAGGACTTCGTACTCGATGCCCTTGCTGTCGAGCGCACGGTAGGTAGCGGTGCACTGGACGCAGGAGGGCTTGGTGTAAACCGTGATTGTCATCGCCGGATGGCCTTTCATTCTGAGAAATCTGATACCGCGAAAAAGACTCCGCTTTGTTCACGGTGGTGGGTGTAAAACGGTGACGCAGCGGAGCGTGTGAAGCAGTAACTCAATACTACATATAGTGTGCGATGACGGCTACACCCCCAGGGGTAGTAGTTACATCTGTGTAGTTATCCACGGGAGTTTCCACCGAAAAGCGGTAGTTATCCACCGGTTATCCACCGAAAGTGCACAGGTTCTCACGGCCCGACAACGCCGGAATACCGGCCTTCTCCCGGTGTCGGCGGGCGATCTCTCCACAGATTTCACGTTACGGCCGACCACCGACATTTCCACCTCTCGAGACACCCGCACGGCGTGTCGCGGGCCTCCTAGACTGGACACCATGAGCAGTTACTCGAGCCTTCTGAAAACACCCGGCGTGGCTCGGATCATCGCGGCTCAGCTCGTGGCACGTTTCCCCTTCGGAATGCTGTCGCTCGCCATCCTGCTGCACGTCGAACGCCAGACCGGCAGCTACGGTGCGGCCGGCGCCGTGCTCGCGGCCGCCAGCATCGGCCAGGCCATCGCGGGCCCGCTCACGAGCCGCTGGATGGGCCAGTGGGGCATGCGGCGCGTGCTCTGGCTCACGCTCGCGGTGTGCGTCGTCACGGTCACGATCATCGCCGTCGTGCCCATGGGGGTCGTCTTCTACATGGTGCTCGCGTTCATCGCCGGGCTCAGCACTCCCCCCATCCAGCCCGCCGTTCGCACCATCTACCCCAAGATGGTCAACTCCACGCAGCTCACTCCCCTCTTCTCTCTGGATGCCTCGGCGCAAGAGATCATCTGGGTGCTCGGTCCCGTCATCACCACGTTCACCTCGACGCAGGTGTCCACGGTCGCGGGTCTGGTGCTCGCCGTTGCGCTCATGATCGGCGGCGGCACCTGGTTCATCTCGAGCCCCGAGGTCGGCCGCGTGCGCATCCCCCGCAGCCGCCGCAAGCTCGGGGTCGTGCTCAAGAAGCCCGCCGTGCTGCTCGCCACCGTCGTGGGCTTCCTGCTCATCGGCGCGTGCTCGGCGCTCGAGGCGGGCGTCGTGGCCGTGTTCGGGCATTCGGGCCTCGAGGCTGGAATCGTGCTCGCCATCTTCGCGCTCGGCAGCCTGCTGGGCGGTCTGCTACTCGGCCACATCCCGATCGGCCCGTGGGCCCTCGCCCGGCGCATGCTCATCGTCGCCGTGGGCATGACGGTGGCCTTCGCCATCCCCGGTTTCTTCCCCAACGTCATCTGGCTCTCGGTCACCCTGTTCGTGGCGGGCATCGGCATCGCGCCCGCGTTGGCCGTGCTGTTCGCCATCGTGTCGTCGTCCGTCAAATTCAGCGACACGGCAGAGGCATACGGATGGGTGGGCACCGGCCAGCTCATCGGTGCGGCCATCGGGTCGGCCGCGGCGGGTGTGCTCATCGACGCGAACGGCGCCGTTGGGGCGTTCTGGGCGGCATCCGTGCTGGCCATCGTCGGATTCATCGTGCCGCTGCTCGGCCGCCGCTGGCACCCCGATCTGCGCGGCCGCGACGCGAGCCCCATCCCCGACACCGAGCCCATCCAGGTGCAGCCGTCCTAGACGGAGCACCGGGCCGACAGGCATCGCCGGCCCGCCAGACGCTCCCGCGCATCATGACACGAAACGAGGCACCCATGACCTCCGACGCTTCAGCTCCAAGCTCCGACCGGTCTGCGCGCGACGACTCCGCGCCGGCGCCGACCCCGAACCCGCTCGACGACGCGCTGCTGGAGCGCATCCGGGCGCGGGCGGTCGTGCACGATGCCGAGAATACGTTCTTCGACGACGACCTGGCCGAGCTGCAGGCATCCGGTTATCTGCGGGCCTTCGTGCCGCGCGAATTCGGGGGCCTCGGGCTCGGCCTGCCCGAGATCGCGGTGCTGCAGGCGCGCCTGGCCGGGGCCGCACCTGCCACCGCGCTGGCCATCAACATGCACCTGGTCTGGACCGGGGTGGCGAAGCTGCTGCACGACCGCGGCGACGACTCGCTGGAGTTCGTGCTGCGCGGCGCGGCGGCGGGCGAGGTCTATGCGTTCGGCGTGAGTGAGGCCGGCAACGACCTCGTGCTCTTCGGCAGCGACACCGAGGCGCGACCCGACGGCGAAGGCGGTTATGCGTTCTACGGCACCAAGATTTTCACGTCGCTCTCGCCTGCCTGGACGACGCTCGGCACCATGGGCCTCGACACGGTCTCGCCCGACGCCCCCAAGGTGGTCTATGGCTTCGTCGGCCGCGAGGGAACCTCGTCGAAGGATGACTGGAACACCCTCGGCATGCGGGCCAGCCAGAGCCGCACGACCATCCTCGACGGCGCCCATGCATCCGCCGACCGCGTGGTGCGACGCCTCGACCCCGGGCCTAACCCCGACCCCATCGTCTTCGGCATCTTCGCGAACTTCGAGATCCTCATCGCGTCCGTCTATACGGGCATCGGGCAGCGGGCTCTCGACATCGCCGTCGAGACCGTGAAAAAGCGCACCTCGAAGAAGACGGGCGCCGCGTATGCAGCCGACCCCGACATCCGCTGGCAGATCGCCACGGCATCGATCGCTCAGGAGGGCATTCCGCCCCAGATCGACACGCTGGCTCGGGATGTCGAGAACCAGGCCCCGCACGGTGCGGCGTGGTTCCCCAAGCTGGTCGGCCTGAAGGTGCGCGCCACCGAGAATGCGCGCGTCGTCGTCGACCATGCCATCCGCGTTTCGGGCGGCTCGAGCTACTTCGCCAGTTCCGAGCTGAGCCGGCTCTATCGAGACGTCCTAGCCGGTATGTTCCACCCCTCCGACGCCGAATCGGCGCATTCGACGGTGGCGTCGAGCCTGCTGGGGCCCGCGTAAGCCTTCGCAACGGCTAGGGCGCTCGTGACCGCGGACACCGGGTCGCACCCAGGGCGTCGTGGCTCTGGTGCGCCTATCATCTCGCTGATATGTTGATATCTGAAGGCGGGATCACTCGCTTTCGCGAGCTCACAAAGGGATCTTCATGTCAGCAACAGCTCCTCCTCCACGACCGAAACATCATCGGGCCGCCCGACTCCTAGCGACAGCGAGTGTCGTTTGCCTCGTCGGCATCGGCGCGGGCACCACTCACGCCGCCAGTGCAGCGAGCACAACCTCGGCTACAACGATGTCAGCCGCAGCCTGGTCTCCCATCGAGGGCGAGCCCATGAATTACGCGGTCAACGGCGCGACCGGCCCCGCCGCCGCGGGCGCGATCCGCAACGCCATCGAGAGCACCGGTGGCCGGGTTCTCGTCGCCTACCCCGAGATCGGCGTCACGATCGCGCAATCGACCCGCGCCGATTTCGCCCCCGCGCTCGCGACCGCCGGGGGCGTCGAGTCCGTCGGCCCCACACGCACCCGCGCCGTCACCGACGGCGAAGCGCCGCCCGCGCCGATGCCTCTCGCCGAAACCGTGACCGCACCCTCAGATCCGGACCTTCCTGACGAAGGGGCCGCCTGGGATGTCGCCGCCACACGCACCACGGCCGCCCACGCGGTCACGACCGGGGCACCCGAGGTCGTCGTGGGAATCGCCGACACCGGAATCGACGACACGCACCCCGATCTCGTCGGGCGCGTCGACGGGTCCCGGTCGGTCGGCTGCTCCGTGAACGGCGTCGCGGACACCGACCGTTCTGCGTGGCTGCCGACGTCGAGCCCCCATGGCACCCACGTCGCCGGCACGGTCGGCGCCATGCGAAACGACTCGGGCATCGTGGGGGTCGCTCCCTCGACGCGGCTCGCAGCGATCAAAGTAGACGGCGTCGGCGGTCACATCTATCCCGAGTACTCGATCTGCGGCATCATGTGGGCGGCATCGCAGAGGATGGATGTCGTCAACCACAGCTACTTCGTCGACCCCTGGGTGGGTTGGTGCCCCGATCAGCCGTCGCAGGCCGCCGCCCTCGAAGCGACGCGACGCGCCTACTCCTACGCCGACGACCAGGGCGTCCTATCCATTGCCGCCTCGGGCAACGCGAGTATCGACTTCGATGCCCGCACGACCGATGCGGAGAGCCCCAACGACGGCAAGCTTGCGAACCGGCCCGTCACCGCCGCCTGCACGTACGCCCCGGCGGGCCTGCCCGGGGTGTTGGGCGTCGGCGCTTCCGAATTAGAAGCCGCGTCCGGTGACCTGCGATACGCGACCCTCTCGAACTACGGCGGCGACACCGTGGACATGGTGGCCCCCGGAATATCGATCTGGTCGGCGACCCCGCCGCAGGGGGATGCCCTCTACGCACCGTTCCCCGGAACCTCGATGGCATCGCCCCATGTCGCGGGGGCGGCGGCGCTCGTGAAGTCCCGACAGCCGCAGAGCACGCCCGCCGACATCAGCAAGATCCTCACCGATTCAGCGCGCGCCGGCACGTGTCCCCCCGGGGTGGCCGACTGCCCCGATGTCGACCCGCGACGGGTGGGCGCAGGCCATCTCGATGTGGCAGCAGCCCTCGGAATTCCCGTTCCGGATGCGACCCCGAGCATCGGCATCACGACGCGGAAGATGTCGACCACCGAAGCCAGCCCCGTCATCGCCACCGGCTTCCGCGCGGGCGAAACCGTGCGCCTGCGGCTCACTCAAGGTTCCGTCGTGCAGGAGCTGACGACCGTGACGGCGGATGCTCGTGGCGACGTGCACGCGTCGGTTCGCGTGGCACCCACCGCCGGTTCCGAGCCGGTCCTGCTGTCGGCCGTCGGTCAAACGTCGGCGGTGACCGTGTCCACGCCCGTGCGGGTGACCGTCGGCGTCGCCGCGCCATCAATTTCATCGCCGAGTCCTGGCGCCATCCTTCCCGTCGGCACCGTCACGGTCAGCGGCACAGCCCTCCCCGGCGCCGCCATTGGCGTGACTCTCACCAAACCGACCTGGGATCCGAACACCGACGGCGCGCTGCCGAAACCGCCCGCGGCCGCGCCGGGTGAACCGGTTCCGTTCGATCCGAGCACGGGCCTCAGCATCGCGCGCACGGTCGCCGATGCCGCGGGCATGTGGTCGGTGACGTTCGCCGTTCCCGCTAATGGGTACAGCGTGTCCGCCCGCCAGCGCGTCGACGGCGTGGTTTCGGCCCCCGGCACGGCCGTCGCCTTCGAGGCCGCAGCCGTCGTGCCGACGGCACCTCCGACACCGGCACCGACACCCACTGCAACGCCGACGGCTCCCCCGACCGAGACCCCGATGCCGCAGCCGACCGCGGGAACCGGCGGCAGCCTTCCCGGTTCGGCGAACGCGTCGGCCGCCGCGTCCGGCTCCCCCGAACCCTCGCCGACTCCCGATGCGAGTTCGTCGACGGGCTCCGGTCCGGGCGCTCTCGCGGCGTCAGGAGCGTCGGATGGACTGGCCCTGACCCTCCTGGCCGTGTCCGGTGCGCTCGTCACCGGAGGGATCGTGATCGCCGCCCGCGCGCACAGCGTCCGCCGGCGCATCCGGCCGTAGCGTTTTCGACGAGGCCTCCGATCCGAGCAGGGCATCGGGTCGGAGGTCGAGTCGGCGCAGCAATTGCGCGTTGACCGCCACGACGACCGTCGACAGCGACATCAGCACCGCCCCCACCTCCATCGGCAGCACGAACCCGACGGGTGCCAAGACCCCGGCCGCCAATGGCACAGACAACAGGTTGTACCCCGCCGCCCACCACAGGTTCTGCTGCATCTTGCGGTAGGCGCGGCGCGACATCTCGATCGCGCCGACGACCGCACGGGGGTCGCTCGACGCCAGGACGAGGCCAGCACTCGCGATTGCGACATCCGTTCCGGCGCCGATCGCCAGACCCACATCGGCTTGCGCCAGGGCGGGGGCATCGTTCACGCCGTCGCCCACCATGGCCACGCGTCGGCCGTCGGCCTGCAGCGTCGCGACGATCGATCCCTTGTCGGCGGGTAGAACCCCGGCGAAGACCTCGTCGATGCCCAGTCGGGCGGCGACCGATCGGGCGACGGGCTCGGCGTCTCCCGTGATCATGGCCACGCGGATGCCTCGGGCGTGCAGTGCATCGACAGCCTGGCGAGACTCGGGCCGCACCTCATCCGCGAGCGCCACTGTGCCGAGCAACCGCCCATCGCGCAGCACACTCAGCACGGTGGAGGCATTTTCGTTCGCGCTCTCGCGGCCTTGGCCGACTGTCGTCGGGTGAGCAGATTCGAGTCCAGCGCGGCGCAGCATCTCGGGCCCGCCCACCCTGATGGTCTGATTGCCGACCCGCGCCGACACGCCCACGCCATTCTCCGACTCGAACGCTGTCGAGGTCGGCACGGAAAGTCCTCGTTCGTCCGCGGCTCGCACGAGGGCGCGGCCGAGCGGATGCTCGCTGTCCTGCTCGGCAGCCGCGGCAGCGCTCAGTAGCTCGTCGGCACCGACGCCGGGCGCCGGAACCATGTCGACGAGGGCCGGGCGTCCCACGGTGAGCGTGCCCGTCTTGTCGAACAGCACGGTGTCGACTGTGCGCATCCCTTCGAGCGCCATGCGGTTGGTGACGAGAATGCCCGCCCGGGCGGCGCGCTCGGTGGCGATCGAGACGACGAGCGGAATGGCAAGGCCGAGAGCGTGCGGGCAGGCGATGACCAGGACCGTGACGGTGCGGGTGACGACATCCTCGGGGGTGCCGAAGATCGACCACGCGACGACCGTGAGGACCGCGGCCCCCAGCGCGTACCAGAACAGCAGGGCCGCAGCCCGGTCGGCGAGCGCCTGAGCCCGCGACTTCGACGATTGCGCGTCATCGACCAGGCGACGGATGCCGGCGAGCGCCGTCTCCTCCCCCACCGCCGTCACGATCATGCGCACGCTTCCGTCGGCGGCCACCGTTCCCGCGACGACCTGGTCGCCCACCTCGTGCGCGACCGTCGTCGACTCGCCCGTGATCATGGATTCGTCGAAAGACGCGGCGCCCTCGACGATGCGCCCGTCGGCTGGGACGCGCCCGCCCGGCCGGATCACCACGGTGTCGCCGACAGCGAGGTCGGCGGGTGACACAGTCTCGACGCCGTCCTCGGTGACGCGTTCTGCCGTATCGGGCAGCAGCGAGGCCAGCGAATCGAGTGCGCTGGCCGACTGCGCGAGCGACCCCATCTCGATCCAGTGGCCCAACAGCATGATCACGATGAGGAGAGCGAGCTCCCACCAGAAGTCGAGTTCATGGCTCAGGATGCCGAGCGTCGCGCCCCAGGAGGAGAGGAACGCAACCGCGATGGCGAGGGCGATCAACAGCATCATGCCGGGTTGACGCGAACGGATCTCCGACCAGCCGCCCTGCAGGAACGGGATGCCGCCCCAGAAGAACATGACGGTTCCGAGCAGCGGCGAGATCCAGGCTACGGCGGGGTTGTCGGGAAGGGAGTACCCGACGAGGAAGGCGAACATCGTGTTCGCGAGCACGACGGGAACCGCGATGCCCAGCATGATCCAGAACAGGCGACGGAATTGCGCGACGTGATCGCCGTGGCCGTCGTGGCCGCCGTGGCCGCCGTGGCCGCCGTGGCCATGATGTCCCGCATGGGCGGCTTGGGCATCGTGACCCGCGTGACCGCCGTGGCTCGCATGACTGTCGTGACCCGCGTGGGCGTCGTGGCTCATGTGCGCGTCATGACCCGCATGACCGTGCTCGTGTGCGGAATGCTCGTCGTGGTTCTGGTGGCTCATACCGCCACGCTATACCCCCCCGGGGTACCAGATCAAGCCCTAGCCGCGGTTATTGCCCAACTCGAATGCCTTCAACAACTCGGCGACAGCCGCCTCGCGGGCATCCCCGCCCTCTTCGAACATCTCGGTCACGTGCGTGCGCAGGTGATTCTCGATGAGGAGCTTGTTGAGCGACCCGAGCGACTTCTGGATGGCCAACGACTGCGTGATGATGTCCATGCAGTAGTCCTCGTTGTCGACCATTTTCTCGATGCCTCGCATCTGGCCTTCGAGGATCTTGATGCGGTGCAGGGCGCGTTTCTTGATGTCGGCAATCACGGGCCCAGACTACCCCCGGCGGGTATCGGCGTTCTCAGGATGATGCGGAACAGTAGTGACAGCACGGTGACAACATCGCTGCGGCGCAGGTAGACTTACTAGATCGTCTACCTGACGTCACGCTTCACGAAAGGACCACCATGAGCGCTCTCTACACCGCATCGGCCACCTCCACCGGCGACGCCCGCAGCGGAGGAAACACCCGTTCGAGCGACGGCATCCTGAACATCGACATGGCGATCCCCACCGAGATGGGCGGCTCGGGCAAGGGTTCCAACCCCGAGCAGCTCTTCGCCGCCGGCTATGCCACGTGCTTCCACTCCGCCGTGAAGCTCGTAGCCGGCCAAATGAAGGCGCCCATCACCGATTCGGCCGTGACCGCCGACGTCAACCTCTTCCCCACCGACGAGGGCGGCTTCCTCTTGGGCGTCGCGCTGCACGTCGAACTTGGCAACGTCGACCAGGAGACCGCCGACGCCATCGTCGAGAAGGCCCACCAGGTGTGCCCGTATTCCAACGCTACGCGCGGCAACATCGAAGTCACGGTCGACGTCGAGGTCGGCTAAATTCACCGTCGAGCCAGAGAGGGTTTCACTCTCAGCAGCTTTGGAGGTCGCGGTCCTGCGGTGTGAAAACACCGCGGGACCGCGGTTGTTTAAGCCACTGAGCGCACTATTGAGGCAAGATAGAACTCCGACACGCCGATATGCGAAAGCGACGTCGTATCAGATTGCGTTTCTGAGTTAGCATATGAGAATTCTGCAATCGATTTTTTCCTGAAGGAGCCACCGTGCCGGTCCCTACTACCCCCCAAGCCGTCGCTCCCGTTTCCCGCCTCTTGAGGGACCAGGTTTTCACACGTGTTCTCGAAGCGATCCGCGCCGGCGACTACAAGCCGGGCGACACTCTGGCAGACGAAGACCTCGAGTCGTGGCTCGGCGTATCCCGCACTCCCATCCGCCAAGCTCTCGCTCGTCTCGTCTCGGTGGGTCTCGTCGAGATGGAGCCGAACCGCTATACCCGTGTGGCGTCGATCGACGCTCGCGAATTCATGAACTCGACCGGGGCCCTCGTGGCCCTGTGGAAGCTCGCCGCCGAAGCGACGGTCGGCAAGCTATCGGGCTCCGACGCAAAGAAGCTGAAGAATCTCTTCGACCAGGCCATCCAGGCCCTCAAATCGGCCAAATCGGTGGGCGATGTCATCCAAAAGACCCTCGAACCCCTCGCCTTCCTCGCCGAGAAGTCGGGCAACGCGGAATTGAAGCGGATTCACGACGACGTGATCATCCGCGAGGAATTCCAGGTCCGGGGCATCTCCGACCGCCTGTCGACCAAGAACTACCGCAAGCACCTCACGGCGATCCGCGACGCGTATCACGACGAAGACATGGCTGCCGTGGCATCCGCCCTCGACGATCTCCTGAAGACGTCGCTCGCGCGCGGCCAGGAATACCTGGACGAACTCGACGAACCCGCGTCCACGCATGTCGCATCGCGTCGCCGCCTGCTGCAAGACGACGTCTACGAGCGCATCGCCAGAGCCATTGTCGACGGCACACTTCTTCCCGGAGAAGTGCTGCGCGATGACGAGTTGACGGCCTGGCTCCAAGTGTCGCGCACGCCGCTCCGACAGGCCCTCGACCGCCTGGCCGATAACGGTCTTGTCGAGACGGCGCCCAACCGTTACACCCGCGTGGCCGTCCCCACCCCCGAGCGATTCCGTGACCAGTGCGCGGTGCTGGGCTCCCTCTCTGCCTACTCGGCATCACGCGGCGCCGCCGACCTGCCCGATGACGACCTGAGCCGACTGGCCGAGGTCGTGAAGACTCTGCAGAAGAAGCGCACCGACTCCGATGCGGCGGCCTTCGCCGACCGGCTCTCGCTCACGTCCGACGTCGTCACCATGTTCCCCCGCGCGTTCGGCGACCGCCGTCTTGCCACGTTGCTCGCCGATATGACGCTCGGCATCAACCAGTTCCTCGTCGCCCACCACAGCGAACTGAACCCGGCGCATCAGGCCGAGCTCTACCCCGCGTTCCTCGAGGCCGCCAAGAAGCGCGACGGCGATCGCCTGGCAACGCTCTCGCGGGACCTGTGGCGCGGCGGAGTCGACGCCGCGATCTCGCAGCTGCCCGCGGCGTCCGTCAAAGTCTGATCCGTCCCGGACCGCCCTTCGCGGGGGCGCTCATTGCCGCGTAGGCAGCGGGGCGCCCTTCTTCCGACGAGTCCGGTCTGGCTAGTGCACGGGCATGGGCGGTTCGCTGCTCAGACATCCGGGCGAGTTCGTCGTCGAGGGCGCGCCACATGAGCTGGAAACCCTCCACGGCGATGAGTGAGTCGTCGTCTCGAATGCCGTCGCACATGATGACCAGTCCGAGCATGCACCCGTCGCAGCACAGATCATCGATGAACGGGCGCACGAAGAAAGCGATCTGCAATCGCACGTCGGCGATGAGCATGCGCAGGAGCGGGTTGCGGCACCGCGCTTCGAGCGCATCGAGGATCCCGATCCATTCGTGCACGGAGTCGGACGCGCGAGTTCCGTTGGTCTCGAGGGCGCACAGGATGGCGAGCGAGTGCTCCAACAGCTCCGACCGGGCGTTCGACTCGGCCATCGCGCGGTCGAGCACAGCGCAGTAGAGAATTCCGGCCGTTTCGAAAACTCGTCTCAGGGAAGCGAGACAGACGCCGGCGATGACGACCGTTCCGTCGTCATGGTCCGACGCGATACCGAGGCGGATGAGGACCTCGTCCACCCGCGGCGCATGTGTGGGATGGAGCCCGAACTCGCGGCCAATGGCGCCCCCAGCGAAGGTGCGGCCCGGCGGAAGGGATTCGAGCGCGAGCGGGGAGCCCTCTCGATTGGATCGGAACTCGCGTCGCAGGTAATCCACGATGTCGTGATGGGTGCGCGGCAGGATCGTCAGCACTGGTGTCCCTCCTGGTGCGGGAAATGAGCCCGCGACGGTGCGTGAAGGCGAAATGCTCCCCGTGGCGGTGAGGGAATCATGCATTTCGTCGTCGCTCTGGAAGGGCCTCATGCGAGTGCGCGGCCGACTCGGAAGTCGGGATCGACGCACGGGGGTCTGCGGCACGCCAAGACGTGATCCAGCCCCCCAGCTCTCCGGACGCAAACAACGTGTCTGAAAGGATGATATATCGATACTGCCGAGCACACAAGAGTTCATATGAGCAACCCCTCGCTTGGCGGTGAGATGCCATATAGGTTGGGACGTTGGAGGAAAACAATGTCATCTGAAGCAAAGCTCGCCCACCTGCATAACGGTCCGCTGGACGGCCAGACCATTCCGCTCGAGAATGGGGCCGACGACGAACTCGTCTTGCCCTACAGCGAAGGTCAGCTCGTCTACCGCCTGGCCGAAACCCCCGCAGACGAAGAGGGCCCCACCACGGCGCACTATCACTACGCCGAGACCACCGAGGTTCTCCTGCAGGGCGACGACCAGCCGCGAGACGACGCGCGCTGAGAGCAGCCATCGGCAGCCCCGTTCCCGTGAGGGGCGGGGCTGTTTTGTGCGCGGGCTCGGGCACATTCGGCGCAGAGCCGTGGCAGCCGCCGCTGTCGGCGGCCCGACATCCGCGACCTTTCGCGATTGACCCGACACAGGTGAGGTCTCGACGTCGCCCGCCCCTCGCGTCCCGGCGAGTGGTTTGCATTGCAAGGCCAGAGGTCAGGAGGCCTTCGACGCGGACTTTCGCGAGGCGGGAGCCTTCTTCGCGGTGCTCGTTTCCTTCGCGGCCGTCTTGGACGGCGATTTCTTCGATGGGGACTTCGTCGCCGAACTCTTGCTGCCCGTCGATGAGGAACTCGAGGACGACGTCGAGGCGCTCGGCGTCTTACGCCGAGTTGTCTTCGGCTTCGAGTCCTCCGAATCCTCCGAATCCTCGTCGGCCGCATCCGTGTCGGCCTTCTTCGAGCGCGACGGGGACGTACCCGAACCCGCCTTCTTGGCCGAGCGTGAGCGGTCGACGCTCCGCCGCAGCGCCTCCATCAGGTCGATGACCTCGCCACCCGTGTCGTCGTCAGAGGCGTCGTCGTCGGCATCAGTCTCCTGCACATCGGTTCCGCTCTCGGCCTTGCGAGCGATGAGCTCGCGCAACTGCACCTGATATTCGTCGACGAACTCCTGGGGCTCGAAGTCACCCGAGAACGATTCGACCAGCTGCTGCGACAGCGCCAACTCCTTGTCCGAGATCTTGACGGATGCCTTGAGCTTGTCGAACTCGGCATCCCGCACCTCGTCGCTCCACAGCAACGTCTGCAGCACGAGCACATCGTCGCGCACGCGCAGGGCCGCGAGGTGGGTCTTCTGCCGCATGGCGAACCGCACGATGGCCATGCGGTCGGTGGCCTCGAGGGTGCGCCGCAGCAACACGTAGGACTTCGGTGACGTGCTGTCCGGTTCGAGGTAGTAGCTGCGGTCGAACATGAGGGGGTCGACCTGTTCGCTCGGCACGAATTCGACGACCTCGATCTCGCGGTCACGTTCGGCCGGCAGCGTCTTGAGGTCGTCGTCGGTGAGCATCACGCGCGTGCCGCCCTCTTCGTAGGCCTTGTCGATGTCGCGGAACTGCACGACCTCGTTGCATACCTCGCAGCGGCGCTCATAGTGGATGCGGCCGCCATCCTTCTCGTGCACTTGATGCAGGGGGACGTCATGGCCTTCCGTGGCGCTATACAACTTCACGGGAACGTTGACGAGCCCGAAGCTCAGCGATCCCTTCCAGATGGCGCGCATGTCCACTCCGATCCTTGGCGGCGTTGTCGAGTATCCAGTACATACCCGAACGGGCGTCAAGGGGTAACGATCGGGCAGGGGTTGCGGTAGACAAGGGGCCATGGCAGCAGCATCCGACAAGCAGATCGTGACGGTGGATGGCCGCCGGTTGCAGGTGACGAACCTGAGCAAGGTTCTCTATCCCGAGACCGGCACGACCAAGGCCGACGTGCTCGACTACTACACGCGCGTGGCGCCGCTCATGCTGCCGCACAGCGCGTGGCGGCCCGCGACCCGCAAGCGCTGGGTGCACGGCGTCGGCACCGAGGAGTCTCCGGGCCAGATGTTCTTTCAAAAGGATCTCGGCGATGGGACCCCCGAGTGGGTCAAGCGCTTCGAGATCGAGCACAGCGATCACACCAACACGTATCCCGTGGTGAACGACCGGGCGACGCTGGCGTGGCTGGCACAGATCGCGGCGCTCGAGATCCACGTTCCGCAGTGGCGGTTCGGGCCGCGGGGGGCGCGCAAGAACCCCGACCGCATGGTGTTCGACCTCGACCCGGGTGAGGGTGTCGGCCTGCCCGAATGCGTCGAGGCCGCGCGCCTGTGTCGAGAGATTCTCGACGATATGGGGATGCCGGTGTTCCCCGTCACGAGCGGGAGCAAAGGCATCCATCTGTATGCCTCGCTCGACGGAAAGCAGACGTCGGACCAGGTGTCACAGGTGGCGCACGAGCTGGCGCGGGCCCTCGAGGCCGACCACCCCGACCTGGTCGTGAGCGATATGAAGAAGACGCTGCGGGTGGGCAAGGTGCTGCTCGACTGGAGCCAAAACAACGGCGCGAAGACGACGATTGCTCCCTACTCTCTGCGTGGCCGGATGCGGCCGACCGTGGCCGTGCCGCGCACGTGGGAGGAGCTGGAGTCGCCCGATCTGCGGCACCTCGAATACGACGAGGTGCTCGAGCGCATCGAGGCGGAGGGTGACCCGATGGCCGAGATCGACAGCGATCTCATCGGCGAGTTCGGTGAGGGCGGCGGACTCGGCATCGGCGGCGGTACGGATGCGGCCCCGGCCGCGCCCGCGAAGCAGGCCGGTGGCAAGCCGCAAGCGCACCGCGCCCAGCGCGCATCCGACGCGAGTTCCGACAAGCTCGAAACGCCGCGGGACCGCCTGCACATCTATCGCTCGAAACGGGATGCCGCGATCACGAGCGAACCCGTACCCGCCGAGAGTCCGGTCGACCGCGAGGGCAACAGCTTCGTCATCCAGGAGCACCATGCGTCCAGGCTGCACTGGGACTTCCGCCTCGAACACGCGGGGGTGCTCGTGAGCTGGGCCCTGCCGAAGGGTGTGCCGACCGACACGAAGGGTAACCACCTGGCCGTGCAGACCGAGGACCACCCGATCGAGTACGGGTCCTTCGAGGGCAGCATCCCCGCCGGCGAATACGGCGCGGGCGAGGTGACGATCTGGGATGCCGGCACCTATGAGCTCGAGAAGTGGCGCAAGGACGAGGTCATCGCGCGCCTCACGGGGCGACCGGACGGCGGCCTCGGCGGCACCGTGAAGCTCGCGCTGATCCGCACGTCGGCCGGCCCGGGCGGTGAGGATGGCGGCGACGAGAACAGCGGCACCATTCCGAAAAGTTCGTGGCTCATCCACCGCATGAAGGACACGGGCGCGCACGCGGAGCATCACGCCGACGGGGACGGCCGCGACGCGTCTCGGTCGAAGGCGAGCGGTGACAAGGCGGACGGCGCCTCGACGACGGCATCTGCGAGCAAGGCGGAGAAGGGCACTTCGACGTCTGACGACAGCGGCTCGGATGACGCGGCTCCCGACGCCCCGGCGTCCGCCCCCGGCACCTACAAGCCCATGCTCGCGACCGCGGGCGCCCGCAAGGATCTGCGCTCGAGCAAGGAGTGGTCGCTCGAGATGAAGTGGGATGGCATCCGAGCGATTGTCACGGTCGACGACGGCGCGGTGACAATCACGAGTCGCAACGGGCACGACATCACGAAGCGGTACCCCGAACTGCTCGACGCGGCCGACGGTGTGCACGCGACATCCGCCGTGCTCGATGGGGAGATCGTGGCGCTGGATGGCTCGGGCGTGCCCAGCTTCGGGTTGCTGCAGCAGCGCATGAACCTCGACAAGGCAGCCGAGATCGAGCGAGCCTCGACGAAGACGCCCGCAACGCTCATGCTGTTCGACGTGCTCGAGGTGAATGGCGTGTCGATCATCGATCAGCCGTACCGCGAGCGACGCGACCTGCTCGAGCGGCTGATCGCCGACGACCAGCGCGGTCGCGTGCGGGTGCCGCCCGCGTTCGACGGCGAGATCGACGACGCCGTCGAGACCAGCCGTCGCCTCAAACTCGAGGGTGTGGTCGCAAAAATCGTCGACTCCCGCTACGACCCGGGCCGGCGTTCCGACGACTGGGTGAAGCTCAAGCGCCAGAAGACGCAGGAGGTCGTTGTGGGCGGCTGGCGGCCGGGCAACGGCGGCCGCAGTGGGCAGATCGGGTCACTGCTGGTCGGCATCCCGGGCGAGGATGGCTTGACCTACGTCGGCCGCGTGGGCACGGGTTTCAGCCAGGCCGATCTCGCGGCCATCGGGAAGCGCCTCGACGCCCTCGAGCGCAAAACGTCGCCGTTCATCGAGGTGCCCTCGGATGTCATGCGCGATGCCCACTGGGTGACGCCGAAGGTCGTCGGCGAGGTCACCTTTAGTGACTGGACCGACTCGGGCCACCTGCGGCATCCGTCGTGGCGCGGCGTGCGCGCCGACAAGACGCCCGAGGATGTCGTACGCGAACCGAACCCCGACATCGACGGCGACTAACCGCCCACGGCTCACGGCTCACGGCTCACGGCTCCCGGCTCACGGCTTGTCGCCCGCGGCTGACTGCTGACTGCTGACTGCTAACTGCTGACTGCTAACTGCGAACGGAATCCGATCTGGTCGCTCCCACACAGACGGACCCCGCGGAAACGATCTCCGCGGGGTCCGTGCGTTCTGCTCTGTTGGCTAGAGAACAGCCGGGTTCGGCGCCGACGGGTTGTCGGGCGCGTTGCCCTCACCCGCCAGGCCGGCCGGGGTTTCTGCGGTCGCCGGGGCCTGGCCTGCGGCATCCGCACCGGCGCCCGTGATGTTCACCATCCAGTTGACGTTGTACTTGTCGCGCAGCATGCCGAAGCTGTCGCCCCACGGCGACTTCGCGAGCGGCTCGACAATGGTGCCGTCCTCGACGAGACCGTTGTAGTAGCCCGTCAGCAGATCTTCATCGTCGCCGCTGAGCGCGATCGAGATGCTGTCGCCGGGGTTGAAGTCCATCTTCGTGGGCGTGTCGGCGCCCATGAGCACCAGGCCGTTGGGCGCGATGAGCTGGGCGTGCATGATCTTGAGCTTCTCGACCGGGTCGTTGCTCATCTCGAACTCCTCGAAGGTGCTCATGGTCAACTCACCGCCGAACACGCGCTGGTAGAAGCTCATGCCCTCGCGGGCGTCGTCTCGAAAATGGAGGTAGGGGGTTATCTGACTGGTCATGCTTCACGCTCCTCGTCGATCATTCGTGGCACAGCGGCGCGTCGATACACGTCGGTGTTCGTGGACTGCTTCGAGTATGCCCGGCGCATCGGCCAGGCGGGAGGGGTTGCCTCTCGCAGCATCGGCACTTCGGCGCATGCGCACATCGCGGCCCAGCTCTCAGATTCTGACCTGCGCTCCGGCGACACGCGGCAGGGTATTCGGAGGTAACTCACGTACTTTCGTCGGACCGGCACACCCCGACGCGCCGCTGCCCGGCGCCCCACCGCATCCGGAGAGGTAGACATGTCCCCGTCCTCACGTTTGGCTTCTGCGTCGCTCGGCGTGTCGCTCGTAGCCGCCCTCGTCGGATGCTCGGCAGCCGGCCCCGGCGGCAGCGAAACGCCTTCACGCACGACCGCGACCTCCGCTCCCCCGGCGGGTGCGACATCCACGCCCTCTCCCACCCCCACGGACGACGGCGCCGCAGCCCCCTCGGGAACGCCACGGGTCATCGCCACGGGCCTCGACCTGCCGTGGTCGCTCGTGCGCCTCGAATCGGGCGCCACCCTCGTCTCAGAGCGCGACACGGCGCTCGTGAAGGAGGTTTCGGCAGCCGGCGAGGTGCGCACGGTCGGCGAGGTCCCGGGCGTCGCCCCCGGTGGTGAGGGCGGCCTCCTCGGCCTCGCGGTCTCCCCCGACGACCCGACGTCGCTGTATGCCTACACGTCCACGTCCTCCGACAACCGCGTGCTGCGCATCGACCTCACGGGCGACGCGGGCGGCTACGGCCTGGGCGACGCCGAAACGGTGATCGACGGCATCCCCCGCGCCGGCAACCACAATGGAGGCCGCCTCGCCTTCGGCCCCGACAAGATGCTCTACGTCACGACGGGCGACGCGGGCAACACCGCCAACTCGCAGAACCCCGACTCTCTGGGCGGCAAGATTCTGCGCCTCGACCCCTCCGGCGCCATCCCCGCCGACAACCCGTTCCCCGGCTCCCCCGTCTTCACGCTCGGCCACCGCAACCCGCAGGGCATCGCGTGGGACGCGGCCGGCAATATGTTCGCGTCGGAATTCGGCCAGAACACCTGGGACGAGTTCAACCAGATCACGGCCGGCTCGAACTACGGATGGCCCACTGCCGAAGGCATCGCCGGCAACCCCGACTTCGTCGACCCCCTCGTGCAGTGGTCGCCCCGCGACGCGAGCCCCAGCGGCCTCTCCTACGCCGACGGCACCTTCTTCCTCGCGGCGCTGCGCGGCGAACGCCTCTGGACCCTCGACACCACATCCCTCGACCCCTCAGCCGTGCCGCCCACGGCCGCATTCTTCGAGGGCGACTACGGCCGCTTGCGCGACGTCATCCGCGGCCCGGGCGACACTCTCTGGCTGCTCACCAACAACACGGGCCGCTCCCCCCGCCCCGGAGACGACCAGATCCTCGAGGTCGACCTCGGCTGACAACCACAGACCTGTCAAACGGAAAAGCCCCTCCGCGCGAACGGAGGGGCTTTTCGTAGCTTCTGGTGGACCTAGGGGGATTCGAACCCCCGACCTCTTCATTGCGAACGAAGCGCGCTACCAACTGCGCCATAGGCCCAAAGCTCTACGAGACTATCACGCCTCGAGAGTCGGTTAGCTCGCCGCGCGACGTGCGCGCAGCATGGCGGCGACGTCGGGTCCGGCGATCTCTGAGTCGTCGATAATGCCCATTCCGGCGAAGCGTGAATCAACCTCACGAGCACCCGACGAAGCGGATGCCGATGCGGCGCGTTCCTGGCCCGAAACCGCGGCGCGAGCACCCGTCTCGGCCTGCGAACCCGTTTCGGCCGAAGCGGCGGCGTCGACCGTCGAACGTGCGGCGATCGTCGGAATCTGCGGCGCCAGCTGAGCGGCACGCTCCGCCATGACCTGCGCGATAGCGGCGCGTCGCAGCGCAGCCTGGGCGTCGGCCTTGGCCATCGCCTCGGCGGCCGCGGAGCCCTGAGACTGGTAGAGGGGCTTGGGCAGGGGCTGCGGCGTCCAGGCGACGGCGGTCTCGGCGACCGGGGCATCCTCGAACTGCACGGGCTCGAAGGCCTGGGCGGCCGACTGGGCGGATGCGGGAACGGCGACGGGCACGGCAATAGTGCGGACGCGCGACATCCGACCGAGAAGGAGAACGGCGACGACCGCGACGACGGAACCGGACGCCAGCATGGCGACCGAGCCGCCCGCGGCGACCTGGAACCCGCCGACACCGGCAGCGATAACCGCGGCGAAAAGAATGAGGGTGGTGGTCAGGCGGGCGCGGCGACGGGCGCGGCGCATGTGCGCGGCGGCCGACGAGGTGGCCTGTTTGTGGGCGGCGAGGGCTTCGCGGCGGGCGCGTTCGGCCTGCTCGGCCTGCACGCGGCGCAGAACCTTCTGCTGCTCGGCGACCTCACGGGCGGTGGCTTCGACGCGGACCTCTTCGGGCGTCTCGGACGTCTCGGCCAGAATGCGCAGCGTCTGCTGCAGGCGCACGGCGTTGCGCTCGGTGGCCATGTACTCGTTGCGACGCACCCATGTGGGCATGAGGTAGATCACCCATAGCGCCGCGGCGATCGCGAGAACCACCCCGCCGCTCAGAAACCCAGTACCCATGCGTACACGGTATGAGCGCGCGCCGACGATTCGTCGCATTGCGCCGGTGTGTCACGCCAAGTCGGGCCAGATTGCCGGTCGGCGTTCCGAAACGGCCCGCTCACCCGCGTGTGCGCGACGGGCGAGAGGCAGACGGCATCCGCAAGTCGGCCAGCGAGAACCGGTCAGCGGGTCAGGGGCGCGACGGGATGAGCGGTGTCATGGACGCGCGGCGGTCGGCATCCGAGATCAGCGTGGCACCGGGCGGCACCTCGCCGGCCCGCCACCGCCGCAACACGCCCTGCGGGATCTCGTCACGCACGAGCGCGAAGCTGAAGTGGTCTCGCCAATCGCCGTTGATGTGGATGAATCGGCGCCGCAGCCCCTCGTAGCGGAACCCGAGCTTCTCGACCACTCGCAACGACGGCCCGTTCTCGGGGCGGATGCAGATCTCCATGCGGTGCAGGCCCAGCTGCTGGAAGCAGTAGTCGGTCGCCAGGGCCACGGATGCAGGCGTCACACCCTTGCCCGCGAACCCCTGTCCCACCCAATAGCCGAGCGTGGCCGACGACAGCGACCCGTAGGTGATGCCCGACACGTTGAGCTGCCCGGCCATCTCGCCGTCGTACTCCATGACGAACGGCAGCCCGTTGCCCGAGCGCGCGTTCGCCTGCAGGGCTCGGATGCTCGAGCGCAGGTCGAACGCCACCGGCCCGTTGGGGCTCGTGGCCTCCCACTGCTGCAGCCAACCTCGGTTTTCGAGCAGCAGACGTTCCATGGGCTTGGCGTCGCGCACGCGGATCGGCCGGATGCTGACGTGCCCGTCACTCAGCGTGGGGATGGGGAGTGGCACGACGGCCCCCTTCTGGAGAGGAGTGTGGTGAGGTGCGAACGGCCCGCCGGTGCAACCACGTCAGACGGGTCGAGCACCGGCGGGCCGGAACGGATGAATCGGAGCCTAGCTCAGCTTCGAGACGAACTCGGTGAGCCACGGCTTGAGGTCGGGGCCGAGGTCTTCGCGGTCGGAGGCGAGCTGCACGATGGCCTTGATGTAGTCGAGGCGGTCGCCCGTGTCGTAGCGGCGGCCCTTGAAGACCACGCCGTAGACGCCGCCGGCGATCTCGTCGTCGGCCGCGAGCACCTGCAGGGCGTCGGTCAGCTGAATCTCGCCACCCTTGCCGGGCTTGGTCTCTTCGAGGATGTCGAACACCTCGGGCTTCAACACGTAACGCCCGATGATGGCGAGGTTGGAGGGCGCGTCTTCCTTGGCGGGCTTCTCGACGAGACCCTTCACCTTGACGACACCGTCTTCATCGGTGGGCTCGACATCGGCGGCACCGTAGAGGTGGATGCTGTCGGGGTCGACCTCCATGAGGGCGATGATCGTGGCGTCGCGCTTCTCCTGCTGCTGCAGCATGACGCTGAGCAGCTCGTCGCGCGCATCGATGAGGTCGTCGCCGAGCAGGACCGCGAAGGGCTCGTCGCCGATGTGCTTGCGGCCGCGCAGGACCGCGTGGCCGAGGCCGTGCGGGTCGCCCTGGCGCAGGAAGTAGATGTCGGCCAGGTCGCTCGAGGCCATCACGCGGTCGAGGCGATCTTGGTCGCCCTTCTTTTCGAGGTTCTGCTCGAGCTCAGTGACGCGGTCGAAGTGGTTGGCGAGGGCGTTCTTGTTGCGCCCGATGATCATGAGCACATCCTTGAGGCCGGCGTTGACGGCCTCTTCGACGACGTACTGGATGGCCGGCTTGTCGACCACCGGCAGCATCTCTTTGGGCATCGCTTTTGTTGCGGGCAAGAATCGCGTTCCGAGGCCAGCGGCGGGAATGACGACCTTCGTGACAGGCTTAGACATAGGCAACACCCTAGCGGCCCCGGGTGACATTTCGAGGGGCATTGCGCGGGGGCGCGACATCCGTAATGCCGCATCAGCTGTGAGAGCGGCTTACACTTATCGGCATGGCAACCGAGGTGGACCACCAAAAACGCGCGCTCAGAGCCGAACTGCGTGAGAGGCGGCAGAACCTCACCCAGACCGAAAAGGACAACGCCACGATCGGCGTGACAGAGCACCTGCAGTCGCTCGTGACGGCCCTCGACGCGCGCTCGGTGGCGTGCTACTTGTCGACGCAGACTGAGCCCGATACGCGACCTTTCCTCAACTGGGCGCTCGAGCGCGGCATCCGCGTGCTGTTCCCCGTGAGCCGCGACGACGGCCTGCTCGACTGGACCGTCGGCGAGACGGGCGACGAGACGCAGGGCCTTTTCGGCATGCCCGAACCGGTCGGCGAGCTGCTCGGGCCCATCGCCATCAACCAGGTCGACCTCATCATCGTGCCCGCCGCAGCCATCGACCAGGGCGGCATGCGCATGGGTTGGGGCCGCGGCTACTTCGACAAGACGCTCGGCTCGATGGAGAAATGCCCGCCCGTCTATGCCGTCGTCTATGACGCCGAGCTGCTCACCGACCTGCCGCGCGAGGTGCACGATCAGCCCGTCAACGGCGTCGTCACGCCCTCGCGTATCCTGGACTTTTAGGCACCGTAGCCTGCCCTTCTGTCGCCGGCCGGTTTCGCCGGCACCCGCGCCAAAGAGAGCACATGCCCACTTACTCCTATAAATGCACCGAATGCGGCAACGCGTTCGACATTCAGCAGGCCTTCACCGACGATTCGCTGACCGAATGCCCCGTGTGCGGCGGCAAGCTGCGCAAGATCTTCGCCGCCGTCGGCGTCACGTTCAACGGTTCGGGGTTCTACCGCACCGATTCGCGCGCGGGCTCGGGCAAGTCCTCGTCGATCCCGAAATCGGATGCCTCGGGCTCGTCGTCCTCGTCCGACTCGAAGTCGTCCGGCTCCGGCTCGGGCTCGGGTTCCTCCGGCTCCAGCTCGTCCGGTTCCGGTTCCTCCGGCTCTGGCTCGTCGGGTTCTGGTTCTTCGGGCTCGGCAAGCTCCTCGTCGGGCAGCGGCTCGTCCGGCTCGTCGTCGTCCTCGTCCTAAACGGAAAGGTCCCTCATGTTCAAAGGTTTCAAGGAGTTCATTCTTCGCGGCAACGTGATGGACCTCGCGGTCGCCGTCGTCATCGGAGCCGCGTTCTCGGCCATCGTGACGGCCCTCGTGACGGCGGTGTTCAACCCGCTCCTCGGAGCGCTCTTCAACGCCGAGAGCCTGGCGAAGGCGCTCCCCCTCAGCATCCCTACCACCTCGGGTGGAACCGCAACGCTCTACTTCGGAGCCGTCATCGGGGCCGTCATTCAGTTCCTGCTCGTGGCCGCGGTCGTGTACTTCGTGCTCGTCGTGCCCATGAACAAGCTGAAGGAAGCCGCGTTCGCGAAGAAGAAGGCCGGCGAGGTGGATGCTAAGGCGACGCCGACCGAGCTTGAGATGCTGACCGACATCCGCGATCTGCTTGCGCGCCAGCAGGGGGCTGACACGTACACCGACAACAAGGGTGAAGACCCCCGCGCCCACAGCTAGCGCTCGGTGTCGACACCTTCGGCGCCGGAAGAGAACGTCGGCGACCCTGAGAATTCGGCGATGCCGGCCGACCGACGTGCCACCGGCCGCGCCCGGGCCCGCGCCCTCTTCGTCGACCTGACGCCGCTGCGGCGCTCGCCCGCGTTTGCCCGACTTTGGCTCGGAACATCCATCGCCGCTATCGGCACGCAGATGACGACCGTCGCGGTCGGCCTCGAGATCTACGACATCACGGCGTCCACGTTCGCCGTGGCGCTCGTCGGGGTCATAGCGCTCGTGCCCATGATCATCGCGGGGCTCTACGGCGGCATGCTCGCCGATGCCTTCGACCGGCGGGCCGTCGCACTCGTGTCGGCCGTGCTGGCGTGGGTGTCGATCGCGGCCATCGCCCTGCACGCCTGGCTCGGCCTCGACAATGTGACGCTGCTCTATGTGCTCGTGACCGTCAACGCCGTCGCCGGAACGGTCGTGAGCGCCAGCCGCTCGGCCATCATCCCCCGCCTCATCGGCACCGACCTGCTGCCGGCCGCTGGAGCGCTGAGCGGCATCGGCACAGGCTTCGCGGTCACGCTCGGGCCCGCGGTCGCCGGTGTGCTCGTGGCCGCGGTCGGTTTCGCGCCCACCTACACGGTCGACGTGGTGCTGTTCAGCTTCGCGTTCCTCGGCATCGTCGCGCTGCCTAAAATGGCGCCCGAGCACGACGCCCTGCGCCCGGGGCTTCGCAGCCTAGTCGAGGGCGCACGATTCCTGCGCCGCTCCCCCACCATCACCATGACGTTCGTGCTCGACATCATCGCCATGACGTTCGGGCAGCCGCGCGTGCTTTTCCCCGCAATCGGCGCGCTCGTCATCGGCGGCGGTGCCATCACGGTCGGCGTTCTGACCTCGGCCTACGCGGCCGGCGCGCTGCTCTCGAGCATCTTCTCGGGGCCGCTCGGGCGCGTGCGGCGGCAGGGTGTCGCGGTCGGCTGGGCCATCACGGCCTACGGCGCGGCCATCATGGGCTTCGGTGTCGTCATTGCGATCGCGCATCTGCTGGGCGGGCGCATGCAGGATGCCATGAGCCCCGACATCCTGCCCGCCCTGGCCCTCGCCGCCCTGTTCCTGGCCCTGGCGGGTGGAGCCGACAACGTGAGCGCGGTGTTCCGCAGCACGATCTTGCAGGCCGCTGCCCCCGACGGTATGCGTGGGCGGCTGCAGGGCATCTTCATCGTCGTGGTGACGGGCGGGCCGCGGCTGGGCGACCTCTACGCGGGTGTCGTGGTAGCGGCGGGCATCGCGTGGCCGCCGCTGCTCGGAGGCGCGCTCATCATCGTGCTCGTTGCCGTGCTGCTGCGGGCCGTTCCGTCGTTCCGCCAATACGACGCGCGCATCCCGACAGGTCAGCTTCAAGACAAGCGCTGACGAGCGGACACCTGCTCTGCACAGGCTGCGGGCCGGGAACCGACACGACAGAAGCTGACGGCAGGTCAGCTACACGGCGAAAGCGGGCTGCCGGTCAGCCCCAGTGCGGCGGCTTGTCGCGGCGCAGCTGCTCGTCGTTGCCCGAGGGTGCGGCACCGGGCCGAGCCCCGGTCTCGGCATCCTCTTCGAGCCGGGATGTCGTGTCGTGCGGCGTGGGGTCTGCGGCCTCGTTACCCGGGCGCACCACGCGACGCGACCCGGCCACGCGGCGCACCGCCGACTCGGCGGCGCGCGCGGGAACGAGGGGCTCGTCGCCCGCTGAACTCACGGCCGTGCCGCCGCTCAGTGACGGCCCGACGACACCACGGCGATGGGGCCCGTGGCGAGATCGTCGGGGTTCGAGGCATCCGGTTCTGAGACCGCACCGAGCATCGACATGACCTTGCGGGCCACGCCTTCCGGGTCGCTGAACAGGTCGAAGCTGTGCACGCGCAGGTAGTGCCAGCCGAGGCGGCGCAGCACATCGGGGCGCAGGCGCAGCGACTCGCGCAGCGAGTCCGAGGCAACCTCGGGATCGGACTCGATCGCCACGGCCTTGTTGCCGTACGAGGCGACGAGCGCGAGCTTGCCGCGGTAGCCGATCTCGACCTGCAGGCCGTTGCGGTAGAGGCGCTCGGCGAGGTCGAGCAGCATGGGCTCGGCACCATCCGTCACGGGCGGGGCCGGGCGGTGGATGTCGGGCTCGCGCAGGATCTCGGCCAGGGCCGCGATGCCGTGCTGCATGCGATCGGCGTCCAGGTCGTCGGGGCGGATGCACGAGACGATGACCATCGAGCGCCGGGCGCGCGTCATGCCGACCGCGAGCAGGCGGTCGCCGCCGGGGCGACCGAGGGCACCGAAGTTCGAGAGCACGCGGCCGTGCGGAGTAACTCCATAACCGAGCGAGAAGATGACGCGATCTCGGCTTTCGGCGACGGACTGCTCGAGCGTCAGAACCGTGAACGGCTCGGCGCGCTCCTTCAGGATGAAGCCCGCGATATCGCTGCGCTTGGCGAAGGCCGACAGGACCGCCTGGTGCACGCGCACGGCGTGCTTGTCGCTCGCCGTGATGACCATGAGGGATTCTCGAGGGCGCTCGGTGGCGTGTTCGAGCACGAGGTTGACCACGCGTTCGACCTCGGCGTCGACGCTCTCCACGCCGCCCGTCTCGGGGTCGGGCATGCCGTGGCCGCGAGGTACGTAGTCCAGCGTCAGGCTGCCGTGACCGAGGAACGAGCCGGCCCAGGGCAGCGACTCGATCTCGCCGCCATAGAAGCGGTGGTTCACGAGCTGCGCCAGGTCCTCGCCGCCCGCGCGGTAGCTGCGCGTGAGCGTGAGGGTGGGCAGGAGGCCCGAGAGCTTGGCGAGGGCCGATTCGGGGTGCAGCGCGTCGGCCATGACACCGATGCTGCGCCCGGGGGCCGAGGCGGATGCAGCATCCGAACCGCTGCCGGTGACGATCGCGTTGGGCACGGTCGACGACGAGACGGCGACGGTGCGCGCAACCTCGGGGGCGCGGTTGGCGGCGTCGAAGCGCGGGGCTTCGGCGGCCGAGGACGATCCGGTCGGGGCGGCGCCTTCAGCGGTGCCAGAGACGTCGGACGCCGAGCTGGAACCCGAGTCAGCCTCAGAAGTGGTGTCGGATGCTGTCTCACTCGACTCCGTCGACGCACCCGTCGACCCGGCAGGACGCCCGGCCGTCGCGGAGCCGCCACTCAGGCGCTCCTCGGTGCGGATGGCATCAGCGCGCGCCGCGTTGGCGGGAGCCGCAACGGGCGTGGGGTTGGGATCGACACGTGCAGCGTCGGGCGCACCGGTCAGCGGGTCGCGGCGAACCGAGCCGAAAGCACCGAACGCACCGGCAGCCCCGGTCTTCGCGGGAGTCGAGGAATCCGAAGCAGTCGAACCCGCACCGGAGGCACCGGCAGCGCCGGAACCGGCACCCGGGCGCCCGACACCGAAGGCGCCCAGCGCCCCCTGACCGTCGGTCACGGCGATCTCGAACGGTGTCGGCGACTGCGTCACGGGGTCACCAACGGCGATCACCTGACGAGCGCGGCGAATCGCGGCGGCGTTCTCGGCCAGGGTCGTGGCTCCGGCATCCACCAGGAAGACGGTGTCGAAGCGCACGGACGACGGAATCTGCGAGACCTCGTAGGGCGACACCATCCACACCGGTGCGAGCACGCGCGACAGGTGCGGCGCCTGCTGCTCGAGCATGGTGGGGGTCACGCGCTCCTGTTTGAGCATGCGGCGCAGGGCGTTGGCCTCGTCGTTCCAGTCGACCAGGCCGATCTTCCAGTTGTCCGACAGCAGCGCACCGAGCAGGGCGCCGGATGCCGAGGCGTGCGCTTCGTCGACGAGGCGGAAGTCGCCCTCGAGCCGATCGATGACGCTCGTGTTGGCCCCGAGCAGCGCGCGGTCGGTCGCGAGCACGTGCTCGAGCACGGACTGCCACCAGGCGAGTTCGAGTTCGTCGGCCACACGCGATTCGGGCACGTGGCGCACCGACAGGTCGGTGATGAGCGGGTTCAGGCCCTTTTCGCGCAGCTCCTGAATCAAAGCCGTGCGCTCCTGCAGGTTCTCCATGACCTCGGAGTCGGCCGCGAGTCCCGACATCAGGCGCACGAGCGACTTGATGGGCAGGGTCTTCAGGCGGTCGTTGCCGTCGGCACGCTTGAGGGGGACGTCGAGGCGCGCGAGGTCTTCGACGACGCGCTGGTAGGCCACCTGCACATCGGCGATGCCGAGCGGAACCTCGGGCGTCACACCGGCGGCCACATAGCGCTGCCACAGCGTGCGCTGCTGCTGGATGTTGCGCAGCGATTCGTTCAGGTCGGCAATGTGCACACCGGGGCGCACGTATTCGCGCGCCAGCTTCTTGAGGCGGCGGCGGTTGGCGCTCGTCATGGCGGGCGCATCGCGGCGCGACGAGGTGGCGGCGATCAGTTCGCCGAGCGACCGGTCGAACACGGCCGGCTGGAACTTGTCGAGCGTCTCGCGGATGTCGAGCAGCAGTCGCAGATAGGTGCCCAGTTCTTCGATCGAGTCGAAGGGGCGCATGCGCGTCTGGCCGATGAGTTCGTAGCCGCGTTCGAGCAGGCGCGGCAGTTCGGCGCGGTGCAGGTTCTTGGCGAGCTCATGCGTGGCCTTGGCATCACGCGTGCTGCTGAACGAGGCTCCGTACCAGGGCGAGTCGCCCGGGCCGTACTGGAATTCGCCCAGCGCGGCGGCGTGCGCGAGCTTCTGAGCGACCTCGGGGCGGCCCGTGGCGAGCTTCTCGAGCGAGATCAGGTCGAGGCGCGCCGTGGTTCCGGGCGGCTCGGCCAGGTTGCCCAGACGCGTGAGTGCCTCGAGGGCGTCGAGCACCGACACCCCAAGCGCGGGGTTCTTGTGGCCGAGGGCGCCGCGGTAGTCGAGCAGCACCTTGCGCAGGCGCACGAGCGCGTCGTCGACGTCGGCCACGCGCGGGGCGACGGCCTTCTCGTTGCGCGTGATGGCCTGGATGAGGTCGCGGCGAATGGAGCGCGGGTGCACGGTCAGGCCGGGCAGCCCCACTTTCTGGAAGCGGTGACGGATGCCGTCGAGGCTCGAGCGGCGGGCGCTCACGACGAGCACGCGCTTGTGTTGCGAGACGAGCGAACCGATGGCGTTGACGACGGTCTGCGTGCCACCCGTGCCCGGCAGGGTCTGCACCACGATCGAGTGGCCGTTCGTGATCTGCGCGATCACGTTCTCCTGCTCGGTGTCGGCGTCGAGCAGCAGCGTGTCGGTCGACGGCGGCCGGTCGTCCTGGCCGACGGCGTCGACGGGGCTGAAGAGTCCCTCGACGAGGCGCCGGGCGCCGGGGTTGCCCGCGAGGGCGTCGAGGATGGGGTGGTCGAGGTCGTCGGCGTCGCGCACGAGGGCGGTTCCGACATCCGCGAAGCTCGAGACGACGAGGCGCGGCTGCACGCTGAACCAGTCGAGGTGCGTGGTGAGGCCGCGCAGGCGGTCGATCACGGGCTGGGGTTTGAAGACGCCGTTGGTGGTGGCGAGGGCCTCGAAAGCGGCGGCGTCGAGCGTGATGCCGAACTGCTCTTTCAGGGCGCGGGCGAGCTCGGGGTTGAGCACGGTTGAACCTGTGAGCTTGAGCTCGAAGTCGCGGCCGTAACGACGGATGGCGAGCGGGCGCAACAGCACCGGAGCCGAGTAGTCTTCACCGTCGCGGCGCCATTCGGCCAGACCGACGGCCAGGTGGATGGAGTCGATGCCGCGCACGGTGCGCAACTCGACGCCCTTGGCCGCGATGACCTCGGCGGCGCTCTTGGCGCGGCGCAGGGCCAGATCATCCCGAATCAGGTTCGAGAGCAGGGTCGACTTGCCCGAGATGAACTGGGGCAGACCACCCGGATGCGTCGAGCTCAGCTCGATGCGCGTGCGCGGTGCGTCGACGAAATGCAGCAGGGGTGAGCGCCCGCCGACCTGCGCGAGTTGCTCGCGCCACAGCCGCCGTTGCTCATCGGCAACGTTGCCAACGGGGTAGTCGGGGCTTCCCGCCGACAACCCTCCCGGAGACGTCGCCGTGAGGCCGCCGCCGCGTTTGGCGTCGGCCGATACCTCGGACAGTCCGTCCGCTTCTAGTTTCCTGTCAAGCCGCCACACACCGTCACCTTAGACGCTGATTCGGCCGTCGCCCGGTAGGCGGGGCGGGTTTTCGCCAGCGTGGCGGGTTTTTGAGGCCCGTCGGCTGCGAGAATGGAGAAATGCTGGGAAACATCGGAAAGACCGTCGCGTCGCGCCTCAGCGACGAGTCGTCGACCTGGTTGTCCCGCCTGCTGCGCATGACCTGGAATGTGTTGGCCCCGGCCCTCACGGTCGACCGCCTGCTGCTCGCGGCGAAATGCGCCGTCGCGGCAACCGTGGCCTGGTTCCTGGGCGGCCAGCTGCCGGGCGAGACGGGCGACTACGCCTACTACGCCCCGCTCGGCGCTCTGATCAGCATGATGCCCACGCTCATGGGCTCGCTGCGACTGAGCCTGCAGACCGTGGCCGGGCTCGCGCTCGGAATCGGGCTCGCGTTCGTCACCATCCAGTTCGGGGCATCCGGTTGGATCACCGTTCCCATTTCGACGGGCGTCGGCGTGCTCGTGGGGGGCCTGCGGGGGCTGGGGCCGGGCCGCGACTATGTTCCCATCGCCGCCCTGTTCGTGCTCGTCATCGGCGGCGCGAATGCCGAGGACTTCTCGATCGGCTACATCGCGCAGATGGCACTCGGCATGGGCGTCGGCATCGCCATCAACCTCATCGTCGTGCCACCCCTGCACACCACGCAGGCGGCCGCGCGTGTTTCGTCGCTGCGCCGCATGATCGCCGACGACCTCGAGGCCATCGGTTCGGTCATGCACGAGAAATGGCCGCCCGGGCACACCGAGTGGCAGCGGCAGGGCCAGGCGTTTCGCAACTCGGCCGACAGCGCCGAAGAGGCCCTGGATGATGCGAGCGAATCGCGCCGCATCAACCCCCGCTCGCGCTGGAACCACCGTGATATGGCTACCGACTACGACGACCTCACCTCCCTGCGCCGCCTGAGCGCCAGCACGGTCGACATCAGCGATGTGCTGCAGACCGCCATCTGGGGCGCGCAGGACGAGCGCGACGTGCACGCGAGCCTGCCCGCATCCGTTCGCGAACCCATCGGCGACTGTCTGACTGCCTTTGCCGTGCTCATCCGCGCCTGGGACGACAAGAAGGACGAGGAGCAGGCCGAGAAAGAGGCGCTCGAGGCGCTCGAAGCGCTGCGCACGGCCGCGCGTTCGGTGCCGGACGACGACGAGGGCGACTCGGATGCCGTCGACGCGCTCGTGTTCACGCTGCGACGCATGATCTCGCTCATCATGAAGCGGCTTCCTTCGCACCGTGACACCGAAGCCGCGAAGATCGATGCCGAGACGGCGGCCGCTCATGCCGAGGCCGCGGCCGAGGAGCGCGCGGGCGACGACGACGCCCGGTCGACGGCGGATGTCGCGCAGGACGCGATCGATCGGGCGGTTGCCGAAGCTGAGGCGGAGGCGGAGTCCGGAGCGGACGCCTCGGGCCACGGACGGGGCAAGCACGGCGGGAGCGGCGACGGCGGCGGTTCGCGATTGTCCGGCAAACCCCACCCCTCCAAAGGGTGACACCTAAGCGTCACCTCTCGTTCTCTTGGAGTTCTCAGGAGATGCATAGCGTCGAGACATCCCTTGTTTTCTGTCTCGAAGGTGAACTGTGTCCCCCTCCGCTTTCTCGCGCTCCACGCGCACCCTGTTACCGCCGCTGGCGCTCGCGCTGACGGCCGCCGTCGGCATCGGTGCCGCACCGCTGCCCGCCGTCGCTGCTTCGGTTTCGACGTCTACGTCGGCATTCGGAACGGCGTCGTCCGCGCCCGCCGGCGTCGACGCGCTGCCCGCCTCGGCGTCTTCAGCCTCGGCGTCTCCCGCTTCGTCGTCGGCCGCCCGCGCGGCCGTGGCCGCCGCAGCTGCTTCGGCCTCACCCCTCGTCGTCACCGAGATCGTTGGCGACAACGTGGGCTACGACGAGTTCGAATACTTCGAGGTGACCAACGTCTCCGACGCCCCCGTGACGGTGGGCGGCGAGGGCGGCTACTCCTTCGCCTACAGCTTCACCAACGCCGCCGATGTGGCGCGCGACAAGCCGCTCGTCGTCGAGACCCCGACCGTCGTGCCGGCCGGCGGCACCGTCGTGTTCTGGCTGAGCTACACGGCCACCAACGTCGACTCCTTCGCCCGCACGGTCGACGAGTTCCGCGCCCACTTCGGTGCGGCCGTCGACTACCCGGTCGTGCGCGTCACCGGTCAGGCCGGTATCGCCAACGGCGGCGAGCGCGGTGTGCGTGTGCTGTCGGGCGGTTCGCCCGTGAGCTGGTCGTGGGCGCCCAAGGGTTCGATGGCGGCCGGGCTCGGCGTGAACTTCGCGCTGCCGGCCGACCCGACCGTGGCGGCGATGGACGTGCTCGAGACATCCGTGGCCCCGACGCCCGGAAGCGTGAAGCCCGAGGCTGTCGGCGGCACGCCGAACCCCGAGCCGACGCCGACACCTGCGCCGACCACCGCGCCGACGGCGACGCCCACCCCGGCGCCCACGGCCACGCCCGAGCCGACCGCGACCCCCACCGCCACGCCCACGGCCACCCCCACGGCAACCCCGCAGCCGACGGCCACCCCCACCGCGACGCCCGCACCCACCCCGGCCCCCACGGCCACCCCGGGCCCCGCGCCCACTCCCCTGCCCGACCCGTCGCTCGTCACGGCGCCGCTCCAGATCACCGAGCTGCTGCCCGACTCCGCCAACGTGGGCGGCGGCGACGGCTACGAGTTCATCGAGGTCTACAACGCCACCGCCGAGCCCGTGAACTTCGCCGACTACGAGATCAACTACCTCTACCCCGTCGACACGACGTCGAACAGCAATGCGGTGCGCTGGCCCAGCATCCCGAACGACCCCATCATCGAGCCGGGTAAGACGCTCGTGCTCTGGGTGAAGAACTCGGGCAACCAGGCCCTCACGGCGGCGGACTTCAACGCCAAGTTCGGCACGAACCTCGAGGCCGGCTCATCCCTGGTCGAGATCCAGAGTGCGGGCATGGCCAACGGCTCGGCCCGCGGCATCCAGATCGTCACCCAGACGGGCATCGGCATCAACCGCGCCTACTACAACATGAACGCCAACGTTAAGGATGTCGCGGCCGACCGCGGCATCCAGTACGCCGTGCAGCCCACCGACACCACCCTGCAGCGCCTCGTCGGTCAGGACGCCGCGAACCCCGGCCGCGTCTCGGCCGACCAGGTTCCCGCTGGCCTCATGATCCAGCCCGCGGATGCCGCAGCCCCCGTCATCGCCGACGCCACCCCCGCGAGCATCGACCCGAAGGCCGACTTCGTGATCGACCTCGGCATCACCGACGCCCAGCAGGTGCGCACCGCGACCCTGACCTTGCGCAACGACATCGACGCCGACACGCGCACCGTGAACCTCACGGTGGGTGCCGACGGCCGCTTCCGCCACACGGTCGCCGCCGCCGACCTCACGGGCAAGGCCTGGTACGAGTACACGGTCACCGCGACCGACGGCCGCAACAGCGCCACCACCGAACCCCGCCGCCTCGCCGTCGACGGTGTCGACACGGCGCCGCTCCGTCTCAACGTCGACGAGGGCGAATTCCTCGGCGGCACGTCGACCATCTCGGCCGCCACGCGCACGTTCCCGAGCGTCATCGACCTCGGCATCGACGGCAAGCCGGTCGCGACCTCGCCGTCGCTGCCCGACCAGCCCGTCTTCGCGTTCGAGGCCACGCAGGTGAACACGTTCTTCCGCAACGGCGTGCGCATCGGCGACGACGTGCTGCGCATCTTCGACGACGGCATCTTCGAGGGCTGGGACACCATCTCCACGCCCGTGCCCCTCACCTACGTGGTGCAGGGCGACGAACTGGTCGTGAGCGTGTGGGCCGGCACCAAGGCCGCACCGGTGATCGACCTCAACGAGAACAACGACGACTTCCAGATCCGGGGCCTGCGTCTCGTGCTGCCCGACGGCCGCACGCTGCAGCCGTCGAACTACACCGACCCCGCCAAGGTGCTCGACATGGGCGACTCGACCGGAAAGCTCGACTTCTTCGAGGCGCGATTCGCGCTGCCTGCCGACGCTTTCACGGCCGCGGCCTACAACTGGGACACCACGACGACCACCGACGGCGCCCACACGGTGCGCGCGGCATCCGGAACCGATGTGCTCGAGCGCGGCGTGCGCGTCGACAACACCGTGCCCGACATCCGCTCGACCATCGTCGACGGCAGCCCCTACCAGGGCGAGATCGTCATCAACGGCGACATCACGGATGCCGGATCGGGCGTGGCCGACACGCGTGCGACGCTCGACGGCCAGCCCATCACGCTGCCGCACACCACGTCGTCGCTCGACCTCGCCGCAGGTGAACACGCCCTCATGATCGAGGCGACGGATGCCGTGGGCAACGTCGGCCGCTACGAGGCGTCGTTCACCACCTTTGAGGAGCAGCCCACGGGCGGCCTCGTCGCCCCCGAAGACGGAGCCGTGCTCACGGCCGACGACGTCACCCTGCAGGCCCAGGTCACCGACCCGACGGGAGACCGCCTCAACGTGGACTTCCTCGAGGGCACGCGCCTCGCCCCGACCGACGCGGCCGTCAAGAGCTACGCCGGCACCACGGGAACGGCCTCGGATGTCGCCCGCACCGAACGTGAGCCGCTGACTGCAGACGAACTCAAGAACCTGGTCGGCACGGATGGCCTCACCGCCGATGTGTCCTCCGACGCCGAGTTCCCCTACCAGCTGTTCGACGTGACCGTGCCCGCCGCAGCCGGAACCGACGCCACCGCGCGCGTCGACTGGCAGGGCAGCGCCAACCCGGGCGCCCAGGTCATCCTCTACGCCCTCAACACCAAGACCGGTGCGTGGGAAGAGATCGACCGACACCTGACGACGCAGGCCGAAGCGGATGCCGCAGCAACCGCCGCAGCCACGCCGACGGGCCAGGCCGGTGCCGCCGCAGCATCCGATGCCCTGGCGCCCTTCACCCTGACCGCCGATGTTCCCGTCGCCGACCACCTCACGGGCGAACAGCTGACCGTGCTCGTGCAGCATTCGGAGGGCTTCGCGGGCGAGAACCGCTCGACGCGCGACACCCCCGTCACCCCGAACAACCCGGCCGACACCCCGCGCAGCGACTACGACTTCACGTTCGCGTGGGAGTCGGACACGCAGTACTACAACGCGCAGTTCTATGAAAACCAACTCAACATCCACAAGTACCTGCTCGACCAGCGCGACCAGTTGAACCTGCAGTACCTGTTCCACACGGGCGACATCGTCGACGACTCGACGCAGCAGTACCAGTGGGACAACGCCAACAAGGCCTACTCGATGCTCGACGACGCGGCCCTGCCGTACGGCGTGCTCGCGGGCAACCACGACGTCGACCAGAAGAACAACGACTACACCCAGTACTCGGCCAACTTCGGCGAGAAGCGTTTCGCGAACAACCCCTGGTACGGCGGCGGTTACAAAGACAACCGCGGCCACTACGACCTCATCTCGGCCGGCGGCATCGACTTCATCAACGTCTACATGGGCTGGGCGCCCGCCGATGAAGAGATCGCGTGGCTGAACGAGGTGCTGGCCCGCTACCCCGAGCGTGTCGCCGTGCTCAACCTGCACGAGTTCATGCTCACGACGGGTGGCCTCGGACCGGTGCCGCAGCGCATCCAGGACGAGGTCGTGGCCACGAACCCCAACGTCAAGATGGTGTTCTCGGGTCACTACCACGACGCGTTCACGCGCACCGACCAGTTCGACGACACGGGCGACGGCGTCGCCGACCGCACCGTCTACTCGATGCTGTTCGACTACCAGGGTCTGCCCGAGGGCGGCCAGGGCTTCCTGCGCCTGCTGCACTTCGACAACGAGCAGGGTCGCATGATCGTGCGCACCTACTCGCCCACGCTCGACCAGTACAACTCGGCCGACCCCTCCCTCGAGGTGCAGCACCAGGACTTCGAGGTTCCCTACACGGCTCTCGGCATCACGCCCGCCGTGAAGCAGTTGTCGACCGACTCGTTCCGGGCCGACATCCTCACCACGCACAAGATCGCCTCGTTCACGGATGTCGCGAGCGGCTCGATCCTGAGTGCGCCGTGGACGAACCCCGAGCCGGGCCTGCGGGGCTGGTACGTGCGCACGGCTGACCCGTTCGGCGCGGTCGACGCCTCCGAGGTGCGCATGCTGACGATCCTGCCGGCCGCCATCACCGAGCCGACTCCGACGCCGAACCCCGGTGGCGGCAACGGCGGCGGCTCGGGCCCCGGCACGGGCGGCGGCGACCCGGCCGGCAACGGTTCGGGCGCGCTGCCCGGCGGCTCGGGCTCCGGTTCGGGTAACGGCTCGGGCTCTGGCCCGCGCAACCCGGACGGCTCGCTCGCCAACTCCGGTTCGGGCATCGAACCGGGCGCGCTCTCGGCCCTGATCGCGGCGTCGCTCGCGGCCATGGCCCTCGGCGGCCTCACGTTCCTGCGCCGCCGCAAGCGCGGAGCGACCCAGACCGACTAACCGGTCTCACACGAACGACGGGCGGTGCCATGTGGCATCGCCCGTCGTTTCGTTTCTCGGTCGTTCTAGTTCGAGAGGTACACAGCCCCGACGGCAACGTAGCTGCCCACGATCAGCACGGCGAACAGCGCCAGCCACACCACCGACGGAACACCGGTACTGTGCGCCAACAGGTACGCATCCGACGACGCCAACCGCTCCCGATGCCGCACATGCACGGCCGCCACGGTCACCCACCCGCGCACGGCCCCGATCAGCAGCGCCACCCCGACGATCACGAGCGCATACGCCTGCACGGTCGGCGTCCCCCACACCCACAGTGCCGCACTCACCGCAATGGATGCCAGCACCACGACCACCCCGAACACATTCCGCACCACCACCAACGTCACGACGAGCACCACGCCACCCACGAACAGCGCGGTCGCCTGCCATCCGGTCAGCACGCTGCATACGAGCGCTGCCCCCACGATCGCCGGCGCCGGATACCCCATCACGCCGCTCAATACCGTGCTGAACCCGGACCGCCCCATGCTGCGCGTATCCCCCGAATGGTCCCCCCTGATGCGGATGCCGCTCACGAACCGCCCCGTCACCACCGCGGCCACGGCGTGCCCCAGCTCGTGCACCAGCGTGGTGAACAACCCGAACCACCGCCACGTCACGCGCGGCACGCTCAAAACCAGCGCCGCCACGACGACGGCAACCACCACCCCGGCCGACACGTCGACGCGCTCCCCCGGCGCCAGCAGCGCACCCCAGTCCACGACAAGCTCATCCATCGCGCCAGCATCGCAGACGCATCTCTTAAGCCATCGCCAATATCTACAATCCGCGATATTGTCGACTCATGTCCCCCTCGGCCGCAGTGCTTCTCCGACAGGCCCGGCAGCGAGCCCACCTCACTCAGCGTGAACTCGCCGAGCGCGCCGGCGTGGCGCAAAGCGTGATCAGCACCTACGAACTCGCCGGGCGCGAGCCCTCGCTGCCCACCCTCGAGCGCCTCATCGCGGCCACCGGCTTCACGCTCAACCTGTCGCTCCACAGCGCGATCGCCGATTCGCTCCGTGAACGTCTCGCCTCGAACCGCGTCGAACTGCTTGCATCCCTCGCCGCACTCGGCGCCGAAAGGGTGCGCGTCTTCGGAAGCGTTGCCCGGGGCGACGCGGGCCCGCAGAGCGACATCGACCTCCTCGTCGATCTCACCCCCGACGTCGGCCTCTTCGCGCTAGCCCGCATGCACGGCGAAGCCGAACGCATCCTGGGCGTCCCCGTCGACATCGTCCCTGCTGACAGCCTCAAACCGGATGTCGCAGCCTCCGCTCTCGCCGAAGCCCTCCCCCTGTGAGCCGCAGCACCACCCAGCGCCTCGACGACATCGTCGCCGCGTGCGTGACCACCTGAGGCCCTCCTCAAAATGAACTTGACTCCGAGGGGTCCAAGGTCCGTTCTTCGCGTCGGGTGGTCGCCGAAGCATCGTGTCAGGACTTTGGCGCGCTGCCACCGACCGCGCTTATTGGACGCGGCCGAAGACACCACTGCGCGAGGTCTGCAGAAAGCGCGGAATGGGCTGACCTGGTGCTCTTCAATACGTGAGTCGGAATCGACATACAGATGGGATGATCACAGATATGACCGAGTCTGTTTCAAACTCTGGCGACGCTGCTGACGTGAATTTTAGGTCGCACTATCTACGAAGCGCATTACTCGAGCCTGAGGTCGAGACCCGCTCAAGCTCACGAGAGTCCATTCCTCTCCAACTGATTGCGTATTGGGACGAGAGTGCCATTCCGTCTGACGTGAGGCATTGTCTGGACAGTTGGCTTGTCCTAGAACGTCTTGGATTCGAACGACAGGTCTTCGATAGGAAACAGGCTCGCGCATTCATCGCGCAAAACTTTGATGGAACTCACCTTCTGGCTTTCGATTCCTGCATTCATCCAGCGATGCGCTCCGACTATTTCCGCCTTTGCTATCTCCAAATAAACGGAGGTCTGTACGTCGATGCTGACGATGAACTAAAGGTGCCTGAAGCGATACTCCCCCTCATGCGTGCTGGACTCCTTCAGCTACAACCTCTTTGCTATCAGTTGTCGACAGACTCGATGGTTGTTCCCGCTGACTATGCCGGCGATGCGGCTGACGACTTCATTTTCTACTTAGCTAACGACCCAATATTCGCCCCCGCTAATCATCCCGTGATAGGGGCCGCACTCACCCAAGCAACGGCTCGCCTTCTTGCTGCCGCTGGGACGAGTAGGGACATCCAGTGGCTGTCAGGCCCGGGCAATTTGACCGAAGTCTTGGTTCGTCACGCGCAACTTACATCCGACTTGGACTTCAAGTTCCTCCACTCATGGGTCCAAATTGCTCCAGGCGATTGGACTCTGGAGTACAGAAAAGATGCCCGCAATTGGAGACTGTGGATCGATGGAGATCTTCCGCGATGAATCTTCTCGAATCTGCCGAGCTGCGCGCAAAATTGGCCCACCGGATCCGTGTGATTGTTCGACACCTCGATCCATTCAGGAAGGTGCATGCTTTCTCTACCCAGACCTCGCAGGATTCGATTGGGAGAATTTATGCCATCAATCTCGATAGAAAACCTGAACGCTGGAAATTCGTCAGGAGAGAGCTGGGCAGATTTCGTTCCAAAGAGAATCAGCCGCTCACCGCCATCACTCGGCGCTTCTCCGCAATAGACGCTCGATACCTTCCCGAATCGCCGCGAACGGACCTGCTAATACCAACGTTCACCCTCGCAGAGCAGCTCGCTATCCACCCAGACCCTCTTTTAGTCATCGACGACAACGCACGAGAGCGCACGATTTCGATGACGAAGCCGGAGGTTGCTATTGCGCTGTCACATATCAAGGTGTGGAAACTAATCGCGCGCGGAGATGCAGAGTTTGTCATGGTCCTAGAGGACGACGTCATGATGCGTCCCGGCTTCACAAGAAGGTTGAACAAAGAATGGCCTGCGCTTCAAGCCGAGAAGGCTGAACTCGTATATCTATCGTTCAGAGATGTCAGTGGGGTCGCGTCAAATCATCGAAAATCCGTGCACCGGCAGGAGAGACCCGGCTTATGGGAGGCGTCGGCCTATGTCTTGTCCCGGGGCGCTGCGCGAAAGCTGTTGGGCGCGCTACCAGCCAATGGCCCGATCGATCTCTGGATGAATTTCCAATTCGAGAAGCTACGAACCTTCACAACCTCAATTCAACTTATCGAACAGAGATTGGCTGAGCCCTCAACCAACTCCTACTCAATACTCCCCATCCTCTCTCAAGTCGGATCTGTAACTCGCGAGAAGGTTCCCGTGGTTAAAGACAGACGGATGCCAGGACCTGTGCTTGCTATCGGGGCCGAAGGCTCCGGCCTCACCGCCCTCGCTGTCGCACTCTCAACGCTTGGCTATTGCGTTGCCAGTGATCTTGCGGTACTACCCGAAAAGGAACTTGCTGATCTCCGAGCAGGCAAACGGGGAACCTCATTTGATGCCTTCGTTAACGTGGGCTCGGTTGACGAAGCTCTCATAGCAAGAGTGATGAAGAGTAAAAGTGCCCTACTAATCATCACTGATGGGCGAGACACTCCTCTCGCGATTCCTGACCATCGCATCTTGCATATGCCGTCGGAAATCGCAGATAAATGGGATCATTTGTCGAAGTTTTTGAAGATCGATTACCCCAGCCATCCATACCCATCCGATCTCGACCTCGGCCAGCGCTTTTCCGTTCAAGCCCCCGCGACCAGTGCAGACTATCCGCACGTGGATCTGAAACGGGACCGATCGCCGTGGATTATGGCACCGGGGCGCTTGCAAGATGGTCTTGTCCTCGGTTCCACACCGTCATCGAGAGTTGAACAGGTTAGTTGGCATAGAGGTGACGAACTTGCCGAACACTTGTGGTTTAAGCGGCAAGACACATTCCCGAGCAACCTAGCCATCTTTCACCCGTTGAATGTCAGCTCCGGTGGAGCAGTCAATCTGACCTTGAGGTCAGAGAAGTCTCTTGTGCGGGACTTCACTTCTGGAGCGATCGCCGCCCGCGAACCCTTCCTGTACGGATCATTCGGCGCTTCGCTTCGCCCAGCCCGAGGCTCTGGCATCGTCACCGGGCTTTTCCTGCACCGTAACGGGCCTCGTCAGGAGATAGATATCGAGTTCCTCGGCAAAGACACGACCAAGATGCTCGTTAACGTCTTCTACAACCCTGGTGCTGAAGGAACAAAACTCGAGCATGGATATAGGGGGACTCCTACCGAGATCAGCTTGGGTTTCGACGCTGCAGAAGAGTTTCACCATTACGAGATTGAATGGCGTCCGGAAGTTATACGGTGGAAAGTTGATGGAACGGTGGTCTACCAACGAAACCTCTGGAATCCAACACCGATACCAAACCGCCCCTTGGAGTTCAACATAAACATCTGGGCGTCCCGTTCGGTGGAGTTTGCCGGCCGACTGGACGTAGAAGCGCTGCCACGCACCAGTTCGCTCAATGAAATAGCGATCCGTGATTAGCTTTCGAGGTGAACGGTCAAGCCCTGTTCCGAGTTGCCAACGGCCCGCTCAGTACTTACGGAGTCTGGCGCGTAAACGAAGAGAACCAGCTCAGCTCGATCAGAGAGTTCGTTAGTTGCGCACAAAATGCAAAACACACTGGCGAATCTCGACACTTCGAACAGGTGCCCCTGGAGGGACTCGAACCCCCAACCCTTTCCTTAGGACGGAACTGCTCTTCCATTGAGCTACAGAGGCTGACCGCATCCACTTTACCGTGTGCGGTTCGGGCGCGAGCGGCAGCCCGCAGGGACCACCCGCGGCGCAGGACGAACGGCGAGACCTAAGCCGCCCGCTGCCCCAGGTACTGCTCCCAGTGCGGCAGCGGGCGCTCGACGCCGCGTACCGCCCAGGTCGGGCCGACGGGAACGCGCGGGATAGTCCGCAGCGTCCAGCCCATCTCGGCGGGCGTGCGGTCGCTCTTGGCGTTGTTGCAGCGCAGGCAGCAGGCGACGAGGTTCTCCCAGCTGTCCGCTCCCCCGCGCGACTTCGGCAGCACATGGTCGATGGTGGTGGCGTTCTTGGCGCAGTAGGCGCATTTCTGGCCGTCGCGGCGCAGCACCCCTCGGCGTGTCACGGGCACCCGCCGAGAATGCGGGATGCGCACATAATGCGTGAGCAGGATGACCGACGGGCGGTCGAGCGCCATGGTGGCGCCGTAGACGGGGTGGCCGGCATCGATCTCGACGATGGTGGCCTTCTTATTCATCACCAGCACGAGCGCTCGTTTGAACGAGACGATGGCCAGCGGTTCGTATCCTGCGTTCAGCACCAGGGTGCGCATGAGGTTCCTCTCAACAGTCGTGACGGCTTCACGTTGTTTCGACAGCGTGACCGTGGCGGAGAGAGTCAGGCCCAGGTACGAAAAAAGGCACCGTCTGAGACGATGCCTTCACACTCCCGCAGCGCGCGTGCGCACACTGCTGGCCGTGCTCGTAAAACTGGAATGCCGCAGCGCGAAACGACCAGAGGTATCCGTGGTGTGGATACGCGGTTGTTCGCACATGAGCTGCCTGCCCCTTTTCGCTTGGGTCAAGACAATAATGTAACCCACGAATGCCCGACCGTGGTCGAAATATCGACCGAGAAACTCATCTGTAACGAAGAGTTCACGCGCCGGGCGGCCCCATGCTGCCCGGCACACGACCTCACACGCACGAACCGCCCGCCGAGGAGGTGTCGGCGGGCGGTTCGAGGTGCTGGATGCTCGAGGCATCCTCATCGGTCTTGTTAGCCGGTGAAGCGCACGTAGGTGTAGTTGCCGTACATCAGGCCGATGCGGAGCGGCGTGCCCGGCTGCGAGGCGTGCAGGATCATGCCGTTGCCCGCGTAAAAGCCGATGTGTCCGGGCTTGACCAGCAGGTCGCCGGGGACGGCCTCGGCGGCCGAGATGACCGTGCCGCGAGCCCCCTGAGCGGTGGACGAGTGCGGCAGCGAGATGCCGAACTGCGCGTAGACGTAGAGCACGAAGCCCGAGCAGTCAAAGCCGGCAGGCGTCGCACCACCGAAGACGTAGGGAACGCCCTGGTACTTCAGCGCGGCGGCGAAGACGTCGGCCTGGGCGGGAAGCCCGGCACGCGGGGCCGCAGCGAGCAACTCGGCGGCGGTCTTCTGCGTGCTCGCGGTCTCGACGTAGCTTGCCGTCGTGGCCGTGCGCTGGGCGGCGACCGCGGTTGCGGCGCGTGCCGTGGCGAGCTCGGCGGACGTCGTGGCCGTATAGCCGTCACGCGCGACGGGCGCAATGGCTGCCTCGTCGTCGACGGTCATTTTCTGAGCGCCGGTCTCTTTCGCGACCTGCACGCCCGAGGCGGCCGTCTGGTCGTCGGTGCCACCGGGCGTCATGGCGTAAGCCGGGATCGCGATGGTGGCGAAGAGGCCGGGAACCACGAGCGCCATGATGGCCGTGGACCGGAAGCTGCGCCATCCCTTGCTCGGCGCCTTCTTGGCGGCCGGCTTGGCGAATGCGGGCGACACGGCCGAGGGGGCTGCGGCCTGCGTGGCGACCGCGGCGGTCTTGACGCTCACGCGGGTCGAGGGGGTGAGACTCGAGGCGGTGGGGGTCTTGGCACCGATGCTGCTCGTGGCGGCGGGGGTGCGGGCCGGCTGAGCGGCCTGTGCGGCGGCGGCAGCTGCTGCTTCGCGGATGCTTCGGCGGGTCGGAGTCGCCGAGGGGGTGGTGCTTTCGGGGGCAGTGCTGGGGTTCGGGTTGGTGGAGCTGTTGGGCGAGTCTGGCGACTCGGGGGTGACGTTTTCGGCCAAAGTTTTTACCTCCGGCGCCTCTCCAGCCCGGGCATGGGACTGGCTCATCCACAACAAGAATCATTGGGGATCTGCCGTAAGGGAATGAGCGGGGAAGGCGCCTCACGACAGGCCCTGCGACCGGTTTGCGGCCATCGGACTCGTTCGACCATACGCGAGGGAAGGGGCTTTGTCACATATATCCGGGTCTTTTTTAACGAATTGGTAACGGAAAATGGCCCCCTCTTCGGGGCCTATCATTGACGGCCCGTTTGCGTATGGTCGGACAACGAAAACGCCGCGTCGCCCGTCATATCGGGCGACGCGGCGTTATTCGGCCGGCTTAGACGGAGGCGACGTAAATGTGTGTCGCGACCTCGTGAGGAAGTTCTAAACCATCCCCAAAACCTTCAACCTGGACTAGAACGTAGGTGCCCGCGGCGGAGAACGTGGCCTCGTTGCCGGGCAGCACGCCCGACTGCTTCAGCTGCAACAACAGCTCGGGCTCGAATTGCACGGGCTCGCCCAGACGACGGATGGTGGCGGCCACGGGTTCGGCCGACGAACGCACCAGCTCGACAATGCTCGTGACACCCGCTCCGAACGCGCCGGCCGGGTCGTCGCCCAGCTCGTCGAGCCCCGGAATGGGCGTGCCGTAGGGAGACTCGGTGGGGTGGTTGAGCATGGCCAGCAGCTTGCGCTCGACCTGCTCGCTCATGACGTGCTCCCAGCGGCAGGCCTCTTCGTGCACGTACTCCCACTCGAGCCCGATGACGTCGCTCAAGAGACGCTCGGCGAGACGGTGTTTGCGCATCACGTGAACGGCCTTGCGGCGGCCATCCGTGGTCAATTCGAGGTGGCGGTCGCCCGAGACGACGACCAGGCCGTCGCGCTCCATGCGGCCGACGGTCTGCGAGACGGTAGGGCCCGAGTGGCCGAGGCGCTCTGAAATTCGCGCACGAAGGGGAACGATGTTCTCTTCTTCGAGTTCGAGGATGGTGCGGAGGTACATCTCCGTCGTGTCAATTAGATCGGTCATCGACGTCTCCCTGGGGTTCTGCGCGGTTCGACCAGCCTACTGTGACCGGCCGACATAGAACGAAGCGGAACGACCCGCGCCTCTACAATCAACGTATGGCTGACTTGCACATTCCCGCTGACCTTCTGCCCGCCGACGGACGCTTCGGTTGCGGCCCCTCCAAGGTTCGTCCCGAGCAGATCCAGGCGCTCGCCGCCGCCGGAGAATCGCTCCTCGGCACGTCCCACCGCCAGGCCCCCGTCAAGAACCTGGTCGGCAGCGTGCGCGAAGGCCTCTCCTCTCTCTTCCGCCTGCCCGACGGTTATGAAATCGTCCTCGGCAACGGTGGTTCGACAGCGTTTTGGGATGCCGCATCCTTCGGTCTCATCGAACGCCGTGCCGAGAACCTCTCGTTCGGCGAATTCGGTTCCAAATTCGCCAAGGCTGCCGGCGCGCCGTGGCTCGAGGCCCCCGTCGTGAAGACGGCCCCGGGTGGTTCGCGCAGCGAGGTCGAGATCGTCGAGGGTGTCGACGTCTACGCCTGGCCGCACAACGAGACGTCCACGGGCGTCATGGCCCCCGTCACGCGCGTGCACGGCGACGAGGGCGCGCTTACCGTCATCGACGCCACGAGCGCCGCGGGTGGCATCGACATCGACGCCGCCGAAACCGACGTCTACTACTTCGCGCCGCAGAAGAACTTCGCCTCCGACGGCGGCCTGTGGTTCGCCCTCTTCTCCCCCGCCGCCCTCGAGCGCGTCGAGAAGATCGCGGCATCCGACCGCTACATCCCCGAGTTCCTCAGCCTGAAGAACGCCGTCGACAACTCGCGCCTCAACCAGACCCTCAACACGCCCGCCATCGCCACCCTCGTCATGCTCGACAGCCAGCTGCAGTGGATGAATGGCAACGGCGGCCTGTCCTGGGCGTCTGCGCGCACGGCCGAGTCCTCGAACGTGCTCTACGACTGGGCCGAGCGCACCTCTTATACGACGCCGTTCGTCGAGAACCCCGAGCACCGCTCACAGGTCGTCGTCACCATCGACTTCGACGACGCGATCGACGCCGCCCAGGTGGCCAAGGTCCTGCGGGCCAACGGCATTGTCGACACCGAGCCCTACCGCAAGCTGGGCCGCAACCAGCTGCGCGTGGCCACGTTCACGGCCATCGACCCCGATGATGTGCGTCAGCTGGTGCGCAGCATCGAGCACGTGGTCGGCGCCCTCTAGGCTTCCCACGGCACAGAAGAGGGGCGGATGACTTCGGTCACCCGCCCCTCTTTTCGTATCGTCTTCTCAGCCCGACGTCCGCGACCTACTTGCGGCGGGGGCGTCGACGCCACAGGCGGCGGCGACGCGGTTTCTCGTCGCCGGACTCGCCGTCGCCGTCAGCGCCGGACGCGTCGTTCGAGCCGCTCGCGTCGTCGTCTGAATTCGTGTCGTCGTCGTCTTCCGAGTCGTCGTCGTCGTTGTCTTCATCGTCATCATCCGAGTCGTCGGAGTCGTCGCCGTCCGACGCGTCGTCCTCGGACTCGTCATCCGAGTCTTCGTCTTCGTCTTCGTCTTCGTCGTCGTCATCGTCGTCGTCGTCGTCGTCGTCATCCGAGTCATCCTCGGAATCCTCGGCATCGTCGATGTCCACGCCGTCGATCTCATCGTCGTCGTCGTCGAGATCGCTCTCGTCTTCGTCGTCGAATTCCTCGTCGTCGGCGGCAGCGGCGAGTGCAGCCTCGGCCTCGAGCTGAGCGGACCGATAGTCGGCGAGTCGATCCGACCACGGCACCCACTCGGGAGCGATGAGCGCGAGCTCGCCCGGCATCAATTCGACCTCGAGCACCGTGGGCGCCGTCTCTTCGTCGACGCGGGCGATCGTGGCGCTCCAGAACCAACCGGGGTAACCGGCCTGCAGGTTCTCGAACAGGAGCGACATCACGTGTTCGCCCTCGACGATGTGCCCGGCCGGCTCGCCGATCGTCTCGGCGGGCGTCACCTCGGCGAGCGCCGTACGCGCCAGGTCGACGGAGGCCAAAAGAACCTCGTCGGGAACGGCCGGCGCAGCCTCGACGGGCTGAGCATCCGCATCGGCGTCAGCATCCGCGCCAGCGTCAGCATCCGCGCCAGCGTCAGCGTCCGTCGCAGCTTCAGCGTCTGTGTCCGTCGCAGCGTTGGAAGCGTCGGCGTCACCCTTCACGGAAACAGCGTCAGAACCCTCGGCGCCGGCACCGTCAGCCTGCTCGACGGGCTCGCTCACAGCATCCGACACGCCGTCTGCACCGGTGTCGGCCAAACCCGCTCGCTCGTCATGCTCGCCCGAGAAGAATGCGTCGTCGTCGCGCGGCTCAGGCATCGAGTTCATCCGCGACCCGGCGCAGCACCTGGGCGACTTTGTGGCTGTGGGCGCTGTCGGGGTAGCGGCCCTTGCGCAGATTGCCGCCGATGCCGTCGAGCACCTTGACCAGGTCTTCGACGATGATCGCCATGTCGTCGGCCGGTTTGCGCTTCGCCTTGGCGAGGCTGGGCGGGGCGTCGAGAATGCGCACGGAGAGCGCCTGAGCGCCGCGTTTGCCGTCGGCGACGCCGAAATCGAGGCGGGTTCCTGCTTTCACCTGCGTGACACCGGCGGGAAGCGCCGACGCGTGCAGGAACACTTCCTGACCGTCATCGCTCGCGATGAAGCCGAAGCCTTTTTCCTCGTCGTAGAACTTGACCTTGCCGGTTGGCATTGAAACCTCGCTGCTGTTGTTGCACGCCACCCGGGTGTGGCGTGAGACGCATAGACCTGACTTCCGGGCTCGTCAGGACGGTGGGCTCCTGCCCGCCATCCATCAGTTTAACTGTTTGTCACCCGGGAGCCGATATCCTGGTCAGGTGACCGATCAAACATCTTCCGGCGTAACGAGGTTCGAGCGTGTGCTCGCCGTGATGCTGGTCGCAATAGTCTTCCTGTCCATTCTCAGCTTCGTCGCCATCATCGTGGGCACCGCCACGGGCCTCGAGCGGGGCGATTTCCAGAACGGCCTCTGGCCCGTCATCAGCTTCCTGCCGCTCATCGGCCTGCCGATCGCGTTCCTCATGGTCCTCACGCTGCTGATCGTCGGTTTCACCCGTCGCGGCCGCGAGAACCGCGCGTCGGCGACATCCGGCTCGGCTGCAGGCAAACCCGCCGCAGCATCCACCGCACGGCGAACGCCGGGCGGTTCCACGCGTCCCCGGTCGAGCCGATAAGGGCCCGGTCGTCTCCGTGACTGACACTCTCGCGCTTGCAACGTCGCTCCGCGCCTGGCCCGACGAGGCCATCCGCACGCTCCTCACTGCGCGCTCCATCTCCCCCGATGCGCGCATCTCCGATCTGTTCGACCTCGCCGACCTGCTCTTCGACCCCGAGCGCGTGCAGCAGTCCTTGAGCCACCTCGATCGCCGCACCTTGGCCCTCGCATCCGGCGCCCCGGTCGACCCCTCCGACGACACGGATGTCGCACGCCAGCGCCACCTCGTCACCCTCGCCCTCGGCACGGGCACGCCACGCGCGGTCGACCCGCTCGACATCGACCCGGCCACCTACCGCACCTTCGCCGCCGTCGACGCGGTGCTCGCCTCGTGGCCCGAGCGCGGTCTGCCCGACGCCGATGCCCTCACGAGCGAACCGGCGCCCGCCATCGACGGCTTCACCGCCCCGTCGGATCCCGGCGCCACCGCCCCCGCCGAGCAGCACCACGGCGGCCACGCCAGCGTTCCGTCCGGCGCCCGCACCACGCAGACCATCCCGATCACGGCCCCCGAGTCCCTCGCCTCCGAGCGCGCATTCGAGGCCCTGTCGGCCGTCGCCGAGATGATCATCGAGCTCACGCAGATGCCCGCGCGCGAACTCGGCCGCGGCGGCCTCGGCCAGCCCGACACCAAGCGCATGGCCGAGTCGATGCACGTCGAGCCCACGGCCGTCACGACCTACTTCGACCTCGCCCGCCGCGCCGGTTTTGTCACGCTCGAATCGTCCGGCTGGTTGTCCACGCCCGACGGCGAGCGCTGGCTGCGCGGCAGCGTCGTCGACCGCTGGTCCCTGCTCGCGAGCACCTGGCTCGAGTCCGTGCCCGCCGAGGTGCGCGCGGCCCTCGCGCCGCTGGCCCAGAGTTCGTGGGGCCAGGCCCTCACGTCCTACGCCGCCTGGCTCTACCCGGCCGGCAGCGGCTGGATCACGGCCCAGCTCGCTCGCGTCACGGCGCAGGCCGAGGCCCTGGGCATCACCACGACGGGCCACCCCACATCCGCCGGCGTGACGGTGCTCGAACGGGGTGCGGATGCCGCAGCCGCCCTTCTCGCCGACAGCCTGCCGCACCAGGTCGACAACGTCTACATCCAGCACGACCTCAGCATCGTCAGCCCCGGCCCCCTCAACCCCACGGCCGATCTGCGCCTCCGCGGAATCGCCGGCCTCGAAGCCCGCGCGCAGGCCGCGAGCTACCGCCTGAGCGCCGAATCGGTGACGAAGGCGCTGTCCTCCGGTGAGACCGCCGACAGCATCCTCGAGTTCCTGTCCAAGATCTCGCTCACCGGCATCCCGCAGCCCGTCGACTACCTCGTGCGCGAGAGCGCCAAGCGTTTCGGCCGCGTGCGTGTGGGCACCCTGCCCGAGTCCGAGGCCCTCGAATCGCCGAGCGGCGCGCGCACCTATGTGCGATCCGACGACGAACACCTGATCAGCCAGATCTCGGTCGACCACTCGCTCACGGCCGTTGCCCTGCAGCAGTCCGGCCGCAACCGCCTCGTCAGCCGCTTCGCCGACGACGTCGTGTTCTGGGCGCTGGTGGACGCGCGCTACCCGGTGGCTGCCGAAACCATCGACGGCGAAATTCGCACGCCGCGCCGCCGAGCCCTGCGCGCCCGCCCCACACCGCCGCCGCCCGCCGACTACTCGCCACTCATCGCGCGTCTGCGCGAGAACACGGCCGTCGAGGGCGATGCCTCCGACGAGGCGTGGTTGGCGCGCCAGCTCGATGCGGCCATCAAGGCAAAGCAGACGGTGCTCGTGTTGGTCTCGCTCCCGGGTGGGGTCGAACGCGAATTCTTGCTCGAGCCGACAGCCGTCGCGGCGGGTCGCTTGCGCGGTCGCGATCGTGCCGCCGACATCGAGCGCACGCTGCCGATCAAGAACATCACGCGCCTGAATCCCGCCTGATCGGGGCTGGCGGCCCGCGTCATCCGTTCTCAGAAAGCGCGACTAAACTGAGCAGTTATGTCTGACGGACCACTGATCGTCCAAAGCGACCGCACCGTGCTGCTCGAGGTCGCGCACCCTCTCGCCGAGGAAGCGCGGCACGACCTCGCCGTCTTCGCCGAGCTCGAACGTGCACCCGAGCACATCCACACCTACCGCATCACGCGCCTCGGGCTGTGGAACGCGCGAGCCGCCGGCCACGAGGCCGAGGACATGATCGGCACGCTCGAGAAGTACTCGAAATTCGCCATCCCCCAGACCGTCACCATCGATATCGCCGAGACGGTGTCGCGTTACGGCCGCCTCAACATCGAGCGGGATGACGAGGGTGCCCTCATTCTGCGCTCGCTCGACGAGGCCGTCATCGCCGAGGTCGCCAACGCCAAGCGCATCGCGCCCCTCCTCATCGGAAACCCCGCGCCGGGCGTCTTCCTCGTCGAGCCCTGGGCGCGCGGCCAGCTCAAGCAGGAGCTCGTGAAGCTCGGATGGCCGGCCGAAGACCTCGCGGGTTACACCCCGGGCACCCCCCACGTCATCGACCTGAAGGAAGACGGCTGGGCCCTGCGGGACTACCAGAACAAGGCTGTGCAGAACTTCTTCGACGGCGGCTCGGGCGTCGTCGTGCTGCCCTGTGGTGCCGGCAAGACGCTCGTGGGCGCGGGCGCGATGGCCACGGCCAAGACCAACACGCTCATCCTCGTCACCAACACGGTCTCGGCGCGTCAGTGGCGCGACGAGTTGCTCAAGCGCACGACGCTGACGGCCGATGAGATCGGTGAATACTCGGGCGAAGTCAAAGAGGTCAAACCCGTCACGATCGCCACGTACCAGATCCTCACGGCCCGCCGGAAGGGCGAATACACACACCTGGCCCTGCTCGACGCCATGGACTGGGGCCTTGTGGTCTACGACGAGGTGCACCTGCTGCCCGCGCCCGTCTTCAAGCTCACGGCCGAGCTGCAGGCCCGCCGCCGCCTCGGCCTCACGGCCACGCTCGTGCGCGAAGACGGCCGCGAGGGCGACGTGTTCAGTCTCATCGGCCCGAAGCGTTTCGACGCGCCGTGGAAAGAGATCGAGGCGCAGGGCTACATCTCCCCGGCCACCTGTTACGAGGTGCGCATCGACCTACCGCAGTCCGAGCGCCTCACCTACGCCGCCGCAGCCGATGACGAGCGCTACCGTCTCGCCGCCACGGCTCCCGCCAAGTTGGATGTCGTGCGCGAGCTCGTGAAGAAACACAAGGGTGAGCGCATCCTCGTCATCGGCCAGTACCTCGACCAGATCGACGAACTCGCCACCGCGCTCGGAGCCCCGCAGCTCACCGGCTCGACGCCCGTCGACGAGCGCGAGCGACTCTTCCAGGCGTTCCGCGTGGGCGAAGAGCAGGTGCTCGTCGTGTCAAAGGTCGCCAACTTCTCGGTCGACTTGCCCGAGGCCACCGTCGCCATCCAGGTGTCGGGGTCGTTCGGTTCGCGCCAGGAAGAGGCCCAGCGCCTCGGCCGCCTGCTGCGCCCCAAGGAGTCGGGCCTGGCTGCCAACTTCTACACGCTCGTGGCCCGCGACACGGTCGACCAGGACTTCGCGCAGAACCGCCAGCGCTTCCTCGCCGAACAGGGCTACAGCTACACCATTCTCGACGCCGACAGCATTGCGGCCTAGGCCGGCAGGGCGCTCGGATGTCGTCGAGCCGGCGCCCTGCGCACATCCCTAGCGCTCCCAGACAACGTGCAGACAACACGCAGATACTAGGGGCATGACCGGACCACGCATCCTTATCGTCGACGACGAACCCAACATCCGCGACCTCCTCACCACGAGCCTGCGTTTCGCCGGTTTCGCGGTGCGTGCGGTCGGCAACGGCGCTCAGGCCATCTCGGCCGTTCTCGAAGAAGAGCCCGACCTGATCATCCTCGACGTGATGCTGCCCGATATGAACGGCTTCGGCGTCACCAAGCGTCTGCGCTCCTCGGGCTACACGGCCCCCATCCTCTTCCTCACGGCCAAAGACGACACCGAAGACAAGATCACGGGTCTCACGGTCGGCGGCGACGACTACGTCACCAAGCCGTTCAGCCTCGACGAGATCGTCGCCCGCATCAAGGCCATCCTGCGCCGCACCATGCACGCCGACGAAGACGCGGTCATCCGCGCGGGCGAGCTCACCATGGATCAGGACACGCACGAGGTGCTCGTGGGCGAGACGGCCATCGAGCTGAGCCCCACCGAGTTCAAGCTGCTGCGCTACCTCATGCTCAACCCCAACCGCGTTCTCAGCAAAGCCCAGATCCTCGACCACGTGTGGGAGTACGATTTCAACGGTGACGCGGGAATCGTCGAGAGCTACATCTCCTACCTGCGCCGCAAGCTCGACCAGTTCTCGTCAGAACCCCTCATCCAGACCAAGCGTGGCTTCGGCTACATGTTGAAGACCGGTAAGGCCTGATCCGCACCCAATGAACGATTCCCTCTCCGAGTGGTGGAATTCGATTTCGCTGCGCACCAAGATCACCGGTGTCACCGTCATCGTCCTCGCCATGGGGTTGCTGCTCGCGGGGGTCGGCACGGTCGCCATTCTGAAGCCGGCGCTCACCAACCAGGTCAACGCCAAGCTGCAGGCTCAGGCGCAGAACGAATACATCGCGGGGCTCGTCGACAATAACGTGGTGCTCGACGGGTCGAACTCCGACTTCTATGTCGCGTTCTACGACCCGACGGGTGCCTACGTGGGCAACACGTGGCGCAGCAAGCCGTCCAGCACGCTGCCCGTGCCGCCCGCCACGTTCACGCTCGAGCAGGCGGCCGGGCGCGACCTGGTGCCGTTCGAGCTGCACAACGCCAACGGAGCGGTCACCTACTCGGCCGTCGCCGCTCCCATCCGTTGGGATGACGGGCGCAGCACGGGTGTGGCCGTCGTGGCCATGTCGATGCGCGAAACCGACAATGTCGTTGCCACCTACCTCACGATCTTCTTCGGCCTGGGGCTCGGGGTCATCATTCTCGGGGCCGTGCTGACACGTTTGCTCGTGACATCCACGTTCCAGCCGTTGCGGGATGTCGAGAGCACCGCCGCCGCCATCGCCAAGGGTGACTTCAGCCAACGCCTCAGCGTCTCGACCCCCAACACCGAGGTCGGCCGCCTGAACCGTTCACTCAACACCATGTTGAACCGCATCGACCAGGCGTTCTCCGACCGCAGCAAGACCATCAGCCAGATGCGCCGCTTCGTGGGCGACGCCAGCCACGAACTGCGCACGCCCCTCGTCACCGTGCGGGGCTACGCCGAGCTCTACCGCATGGGCGCCCTGCAGACCCCCGACGACGTCGCCCAGGCCATGGAGCGCATCGAAAAGGAAGCCATCCGCATGGGTGGCCTCGTCGAGGACCTGCTCGAGCTCGCGCGCCTCGACGAGACGAAACCTCTCCAGCGCACGGTCGTTGACCTGACCCCCATCGCCCGCGACGCCGCCATGGATGCTTCGGCCGCCTCGCAAGATCGCACGGTCACCGTGGTCGCCGACAACCCGCCCCAGACCGCGCTGCGCGCCACCCCGGCCTCCGCATCGAGCCCTGCTTTGGGTGCCGCTGCGGGCGCACTCGCCTCCGCAGGTTCGGGTGCCGGCACCGACCCCCGTGCCGCCGAGGCCGCGCGCAATGGCGACGGCACGCCTGACGCCCCGGGGTCTCGCAACACCCCCGCCTCAGATGGCCAGGCACCCGCCACCGCACCCCTCGTTCGCCGCTCCCGTGCCGACGGCACCGGACAGGCTGCCGCAACAGGGCCCATCGCTTACGCAGGCGCCACGCTCGCGCGCCTCCGGTCCCGTCGTCCTCGCTCCGGCGCCCCCGGCGTCGGCCGCGACACCGGCGAGCACGACATCATCGACCTGTCCGCCTCCGAGGACCTCGACGGCGTGCGCCCCGAGACCCCCGCGCTCGTCTACGCCGAAGAGAACAAGATCCGCCAGGTGGTCACCAACCTCATCGGCAACGCCCTGCGCTTCACACCGCCCGGAAGCCCGATCGAGATCGGTGTCTCGGCCAACCCCGACGCCGGCACCGCGACCATCGCGGTCATCGACCACGGCGAGGGCGTGCCCCCACAGATCCGCGACAAGATCTTCGAGCGCTTCTGGCGCGCCGACAGCTCCCGCACCCGCGAAACCGGCGGCAGCGGCCTGGGCCTCGCCATCGTGTCCTCGATCATCCGCGCCCACGAGGGCACCGTGACGGTCGACGAGACGCCCGGCGGCGGAGCCACCTTCCGTGTCACCCTGCCGCTCCTCGACGCCCAGCGCGCCGCCGAGCTCGCGCCGCGCGGCGGGGACGCCTCCCCCGTCACCCGCTAGCACGCGGAACGGCCCGGCGCGTTCAAGCCCCTCCCTGCATCCACGCCAAGCCGTGCGACGACGTGCCAACCACGGGCCTGCGAACGGAGCCGCGAATCCGCCTCACCCTGACTTCCGTCGGACTCGACGCTCGGGCAGGCGGATTTGGCGCAGCGGTTAAACGACGAGAGGCGCCCTCCCAAAGGAGGACGCCTCTCGTGTGTGCAGGACTTAGAAGTCCATGCCACCGGTGGGGTCGGCCGGGGCCGGAGCGTTGCGCTCGGGCTTGTCGGCGACGACGGCCTCGGTGGTGAGGAACAGACCGGCGATGGAGGCGGCGTTCAGCAGGGCCGAACGCGTCACCTTCACCGGGTCGTTGATGCCGGCGGCCAGCATGTCGACGTACTCACCGGTCGCGGCGTTGAGGCCGTGTCCGACGGGCAGGTTGCGAACCTTCTCGGCCACGACGCCGGGCTCGAGGCCCGCGTTGAGGGCGATCTGCTTCAGCGGGGCGTCGATGGCAACGCGCACGATGTTGGCACCGGTCGCCTCGTCACCCGTGAGGTTGAGCTTGTCGAAAGCGGTCTTGCCGGCCTGGATCAGGGCGACACCACCACCGGCGACGATGCCCTCTTCGACGGCTGCCTTCGCGTTGCGAACGGCGTCTTCGATGCGGTGCTTGCGCTCCTTGAGCTCGACCTCGGTGGCGGCACCGGCCTTGATGACCGCAACACCGCCGGCGAGCTTCGCCAGGCGCTCCTGCAGCTTCTCGCGGTCGTAGTCGCTGTCGGTGTTCTCGATCTCTTTACGGATCTGAGCAACGCGACCGGCGATCTGCTCGGCGTCGCCGGCACCCTCGACGATGGTGGTCTCATCCTTGGTGATGACGACCTTGCGAGCGCGACCCAGCAGGTCGAGCGTCACGTTCTCGAGCTTGAGGCCGACCTCTTCGCTGATGACCTGACCACCGGTGAGGATGGCGATGTCCTGCAGCTGGGCCTTGCGGCGGTCACCGAAGCCGGGAGCCTTGACGGCGACCGACTTGAAGATGCCACGGATCTTGTTGACGACGAGCGTCGCGAGAGCTTCGCCGTCGACGTCCTCGGCGATGATGAGCAGCTGCTTGCCCGACTGGATGACCTGGTCGACGATCGGCAGAAGGTCTTTGATGTTCGAGATCTTCGAGTTCGCGATCAGGATGTAGGGGTCTTCGAAGACCGCTTCCTGACGGTCGGCGTCGGTCACGAAGTACGCCGACAGGTAGCCCTTGTCGAAGCGCATACCCTCGGTGAGCTCGAGCTCGGTGCCGAACGTGTTCGACTCCTCGACGGTGACGACACCTTCCTTACCGACCTTGTCGATCGCCTCGGCGATGATCGCACCGATCTGCGGGTCGGCGGCGGAGATGGACGCCGTGGCGGCGATCTCTTCCTTGGTCTCGATTTCCTTGGCAGCGGAGATGAGCTCGGCCGAGACGGCGGCGACGGCCTTCTCGATGCCCTTCTTCAGGCTGATGGGGTCTGCGCCGGCGGCGACGTTGCGAAGTCCTTCGCGAACGAGGGCCTGAGCGAGGACGACGGACGTCGTGGTGCCGTCACCGGCAACGTCGTCGGTCTTCTTGGCGACCTCTTTGACCAGCTCGGCGCCGATCTTCTCGTACGGGTCGTCGAGTTCGATCTCCTTGGCGATGGACACGCCGTCGTTGGTGATCGTGGGGGCGCCCCACTTCTTCTCGAGGACAACGTTGCGACCGCGGGGCCCGAGGGTGACTCGGACGGCGTCGGCCAGCGTGTTCAAGCCACGCTCGAGGCCGCGGCGGGCCTCTTCGTCAAAAGCAATGATCTTAGCCATTGTGTTTTTCGTCCCTCCCGGACGTCATGAACGTATTTAGCACTCAGGTTGATCGAGTGCTAACACGATTCTGGCACTCTCCCCCACCGAGTGCAAGCCGCGTGACCGGGAATGAAGAACGCCGCCCGCGGTGTGCGAGCGGCGTTCTCCGTGATCGTTGATGCGGTCTCAGGCGAGGCGCACCGACTCCGCCTGCGGGCCCTTTGCCCCGGTGCCGACCTCGAACACGACGGCCTGGCCCTCTTCGAGGACCTTGTAGCCGGACATGTCGATCGCCGAATAGTGGACGAAGACGTCCTGTCCCTCTCCGTCGACGGTGATGAAGCCGAAACCTTTTTCAGCGTTGAACCATTTCACGGTCCCGTTCGCCATGAGTAACTCCCAGTTGCTGTGTTATTGCCGCACCAACGTTTTGCCTGTGCGGGGTCTACTGCATATGTGAGGATGCAGCCATCGTGCGTATCGAGGCCGATCCGAGTGGAGCGTACTGACGGCAAAATGTGTGACCAATTTCAGATAGTAATGAAATGGACAGCCAGGTCAACGGGTAAATGACCCGATTTCGCGATTGCGTACAACAATTCAATGAGAATTAAACATCGCCGAAATATGCGGGCAGTTTCGGGGGCCGCACCGGCCCGAATACCGACGGGTCGAGGCCACCTCGCCCGGTTGCGTTCGGCGGCGCTAAGGGGCTGTGGTGGTGGGCGTGTAGTCGGCGCCGAGCACGATCGTGATGGTGGTCGCCTCACCCTCGGCTCCGGCATCCGGTGCCTCGGTTTCGGTCAGCAACTGGATGGTCGCGCCACCGAGCGCTTGCGCGAGCCCGCGGGCCACACCCTCCTGCGCGGCATCCCGGTAGTACACGATCGTCGTCTCGACGTCGGTCGAGGTGGAGTTGCTCGGCGTGATGCTCTGCTCCCAGCCTGCGGCGTTGAGCTGCGAGATGGCCGTCGCGGCGAGACCCGCGGTCTTCGTGCCGTTGAGCACCACGATCTCGGCGTTCGGATCGATGGTGGGCGCGGCGGTCGGAACTTCGCTCGCGGGCGCCGTTCCCGTGGCGGCGGGCGTATCGGTGAACTGCACACGGTCGCTCAGCACGTTGATGGCCACGGCCCCGATGGCGACGAGCAGAAGTGTGACGACCGCGGCGACCACGAACCCGATCCAGCCGCGACGCTTCGCGGGCGCACGGTGCGCCCCCACGCGTTTGAGGTCGCGCGGCGCTTCGTCGAACCGGTCTTTCGGGTAGCTCTGTCCCATGGCTTAGTCGTTGGTCCTCTGGGTCGGGTCAGGGGCGTCGCACCGGGCGACATCCGCTCGTCTCATAGGCTGCGCCGGGCACGCGCGTCGCGGCGGGCGAGGCGTCGGTCGTGCAGGCGGCGGAGTCGGTTGACGAGCAACGGATCGTAGGCGACCGCCAGGGGAGATTCCAGCAGTGCGCCCAGCAATTGATAGTAGCGGGCGGGGCTCAGCGAGAAGGTGTTGCGAATGGCCTCGTCTTTCACGGACTGTTCGCGCCACGTGCGATTCTCGAAGTCGAGGATGGCTGCCGAGAGTTCGTCGAGTCGGTCACCGGTCGTTCGAGCGTCGTTTTGAGCTTGTGTCGACATCAGGCGGGCCTCCTCACGAGCGCCATACTATCCAGCGCCGCCTGGACGCCCGCTCACCGCCCCCGGCGTTTGTCGAACCCGTCGCTCACACGAACCGCAGCCACTGCCCGTGCGGTCCGGCTACCGCCACGGGTTCGCCGTCGAGCGCAACGATGAAACGGCCCGGTTCGGATGCCGCAGCCTCCGTCCCCTCGATCACCGCCAGTCGTTCGGCCACGGCCGGCAGCACACGCTCCCCCTCGTTCGAGATCCACCGCACGCCCAGCCGGCGAACCTCGCGGGCGAACTCCTCGCGCCGCGCCGGGGACAGGTAAGCCAGCACGCCCGCGGTGACGACGACCGGGGTCGTGCCGGCGGGCGCCCGGGCGACCAGCGCAGCGAGATCATCCACGGCGTCTCCGGCGACCAGGAGCGGCGGGTTTCGGCGCACGATCTCGAGCGCCGCCTCGATCCGCGAGCGCCGTTCGGTTTCTTCGGGCCACAGGAGCGTCAGAAACCAGCGGATGTCCTCGGCATCCCGCACATCGATGGGCGCGAGATCGATCCCGGCACGCCACGCGATGCGCGGCATCCGACTCGGCAGCGCACACCTCACGCGAACCGCCTGAGCCGAGTCCTGCGCAGCATCACGACCTGCACGGGCCCCCAGCTCGGAGACGTCCTGCGTGTGCTCGTCCCTTTCGGCCGGGCCAAGCGCCGCCTCGTTCACGCCCGCCGACTCGGTGACCGCCGTCTCCAGCACGACCGAGCTGGGCCCCTCTTGCGGGTCGAGACGCCAGACACCGTCATCCGGGTCGAACTCCTGAGCGCTTGGGTCCGCGTCGAGGCTCGGGATGGCGCCCGCGCGCGTGAAGCGGAAACTGTAGCGGTCGGGGTAGAGACACAGCCCGGCCGACGCCCCCACCTCGATCAGCGCGAGCGGCCCCTCGGCGGCGTCGATCTGCGCCAAGAGCGCCAGGATGCTCGCGGTGCGCCCGGGTTCATTCGTCTGCGTGGATCGCATGCGCATCTCGCCTGACACCCTCGACCAGTTCGACAGGACGAACTCGCGGAAGGCCGCGTAGGACGTGGCTCCGACGTCAGCGTCCACAGGCGACGCCGCCCGCATCCCGTCGGCGGCCCCGCACCAGCGCGCGCACGCGAACAGCAGGTTCGGCTGGCGCTTCTCGGGCGGCAGCTCGCCCAGCAACGCGAGCACCTCGTCGTCGGCCGCGACTCCCTCCGCCCAGGCGACGTAAAGGGGCGACCGACCGGCCGCCTCCTGCCGCGCGAAACGCTCGTACCAGGCGCGTGTTCGATCCATCCCGGCATCATGTCATGCGGGAACAATATTCAGCTCCTGCCGGTTTAATAGGGTGATCTGTCTATGACCGCAGGAGGCACCATGACTTACGAAGTAAACAAGAGCGACGCCGAGTGGCGCGAGAACCTTCCCGCCGACCAGTACGCCGTCCTCCGCGAAGCGGCCACCGAACGCCCGTGGACGGGTGAGCTCCTCGACGAGGCCCGCTCGGGTCTCTACACCTGTGCGGCGTGCGGCAACGAGCTCTTCAAGAGCGGAACGAAGTTCGACTCCGGCTGCGGATGGCCCTCGTTCTACGAGTCGGTCGACCCCGAGGCCGTTCAACTCATCGAGGACAAGAGCCTCGGAATGGTCCGCACCGAGGTGCGCTGCGCCAAGTGCGGTTCGCACCTCGGCCACGTGTTCGACGACGGTTTCGGCACCCCCACGGGCGACCGCTACTGCATGAACTCCCTCGCCCTCGGCTTCACCCCGAGCGAATAAGTGACCGACCTCGTCGAGATCGTCGCGGGTCGGCGCTCCTGGTCCAAAGTGACCTCGGATGCTCCCACCCACGACGAACTCCTCCCCCTGGTGCAGGCTGCCGGGCGTGTGGCCGACCACTCCTCGCTCCGCCCCTGGCGCCTGATCGAGCTGCGCGGCGACGCCCGGCTCGAGCTGGCCCGGGCGCTCGGCAAGGCCGAGGGGTCGAGCAAACCGTCCAGCAAACCGCTGAAGGCTCCACTCATCCTCGCCATCGTCGCGAACGTGAAGAAGAGCAAGGTTCACCCCTGGGAGCAAGAGGCCACGGCCTCGGGCGTCGCCCACATGATGAGCCTGCTTCTGCACGACGCCGGCTGGGGCGTGTTCTGGCGCACGAGCCACTACACGCGCGCCAAGTCGGTGCGCAAGATGCACAAGTTGGACAAGAACGAAGAGCTGCTCGGATGGCTGTACGTCGGCGGTCTCCCGGCTAACGCCCGGCCCGGCCGCCGCAAGCTCATCGACCCCGAGCAGTTCCTGCAGCCGCTGCATCCCCACGCTCTGGCGGGTGTGACGGCCAGCTCGGATGCCGACAGCGAGGACGAGTTCCACCCGGCTCCGGTTGCGGCGACGGGCGAGAAGCCGAAGAAGGCCAAGAAAGACAAGAAGAGCAAGAAGAGCAAGAAAGACACGACGGGCAAGAACGTCAAGAAGGCCGTGGCGCTCTAGCCCACCGTCCTCAGCTCGCACAAAGAGGGGCGCTCCATCACGGAGCGCCCCTCTTTGCGCTGCTAGCGGGTGCGGCGCTTCCAGCGTGCGCTCGCGATGACGACCGCGCAGAGCGCGAGCGCCGTCGAGCCGAAGGTCGCGAAGCCGAGGTGCGTGGCATCGCTCGGGAAGATCACGTCGATGGCGATCGCGGCGAGCAGCTGCCCGGCCACCGAGGCGAGCCCCAACACGAGCACACCGGTGTGCTGGACGAGCCAGGCGAGGGTTCCGATGAAGACGCAGCCGATCGCGCCGCCGGTGTAAAGCCACCACTCGGTGGGCAGCGACGTGGGCCAGCCGACGAACGACGAGTGGATGAGCATGGCGACGACGAGTGCCGCTGTGCCGACGACGAAGTTGCCGAACGTGGCCGCGAGCGTGCTCTGCGCCGCAACCTTGACGCGGCCGTTGACGGCCTGCTGCCAGCTGAGGCCCAGACCGGCGATGAGCGGAAGGATGAGCACCCAGACGGGCACGGGGCCGCCGAGCTGACCCGACACCGACCAGCCGACCGCGATCAGGGCGAGGATGGCTCCCGCGGCGCGCGGCACCGTGATACGCACGACCCCCGTCGGTCCGAAACCGGCGCGGTCGAGCAGGAGCCCGCTGACCGTCTGCCCGGCGATGACGGCGACGCTGAAGAGAGCGACACCTACGAGCGCGGCCGTGAGGCCCTGTGAGAGCACGAGCAAGGCGCCCGCGAGTCCGCCGAGCACGGTCCACCAGGGCATCGTGCCACTGCGCAGCATGCCCCAGACACGCGCGACACCGGTGCGACCCGATCGCATGATCAGCAGACAGATCAGCAAGATGACGAGACCGCTGCCGAACGAGATCGACGCCGCCACGAATCCGTCGCCCGCTCGCGCCGACAGCTCGCCGTTGATGCGGGCCTGGGCCGCGATACCGCCACCGACGACAACGGCGATGAGGATGGCCAGCCCGGCCGGTAAAGGCTTCTTGGCGGCCGGAGCTTCACCGACGGCGGTCACAGCTGCGGGACCTGTGGCGGAAGTCGCGGCGGAGTCCGAGGCGGACCTGTCAGCGTTCCCTGCGGCGGCGGAATTGATGTCTGTCATTCGTATCTGTCCCTTGCATCTCGTTCGTGCCGAGCGCGAGCGCACCGGCATCCGAGGACAACCGCGCACCCCTCCGAATAATGCCCGCGGCCCTGCACATGCCGGGCCCCGCACAAGCCAGACCCCACACATGCAAAGACCCGCCGGTCACGTGGACCGGCGGGTGCCTGCATTCTGTTGCTACATCTGAGCTGCCTGTCAGATTCGAACTGACGACCTGCTGTTTACAAGACAGCTGCGCTACCAGACTGCGCCAAGGCAGCAGCTTTGAAGCATCCCAACCTTATCGGATGGGGGCCGACCAGACCACTCGGTCGCCCGGGCGGTCTGGTCGAAAGGCCTTATGGAGCGGGAGTCGGCGCGGGCGTTTCGCTCGGGGCCGGCGTCTCGGTCGGAGCGGCCGTCTCGCCCGAGGTGGGCGTGGGGCTCGACGTGGAGTAGGTCTCGGATGCCGTCGACAGCACGAACGCCTGGAACTCCTTGGCATCGGTGATCGACCCCGTGTACTGCTTGTCGTTCACCAGGATGGTGGGCGTGGCCTGCAGCTTCTCGAGGGACGAGTTGGGGATGGGCTCGCCCAGCGCGCGATCGGTGGCGTTCTGCACCCACGACTTGTAGGTGAAGTCGTCGATGCACGAGTTGATCTTCTTGGCCTCTGACGTGCCCGTGTCGGCGACGAGCTTCTTGATCTGGTCGTTCGTCAGACCGGCCGTGCCCTCTTCGGGCTGGTTGGCGAAGAGCGCGTTGTTCAGCGCAGGCCAGTCGTTGGGCGAGTAGTTCGCGACGCAGGCGGCCGCGTTGGCGCTGCGGAGCGAGTACTGCGTGCCCGCCGATTTGCTCGTCAGGAAAGCGATGGGGTGGTATTCGACGGTGACGGTGCCCGACTCGGCCCAGCTCGTGAGCTGCTCGGCATTGGTCTCTTCGAATTGGCCGCAGAAGGGGCACAGGTAGTCGAGATAGATGCGGATGTTGGGCACGTTCGGGTCGGTCTTCGTGGCCTGCGGCTCGGCGCCGGCGGCCAGCGCATCGGACGGGACGACCTTCATTTCCTGGCCGAACACGATGCCGTCGCTCGCCATGTTGGCGGGGCCGGGGGATGCCGGACGGATCGCCGTTGCGATGATGACGGCCACACCCGCGACGATGGCGAGAACGACGACGACCAGGCCGCCCTGCAGGAGGACGCGGTTGCGGCGGTCCTTCTTGCGCTGGGCTTCGCGCTGAAGCTTGGCCTTCTCGCGCGCCGCTTCGCGACGCTCGTTCTTGGAGGGACGGTGCCCGGGACCACCGATGCTCATGGATCCTCGCTCTATCGTGTTGGGGAAGTCGTGACGGCTCACGGGAAGAGCCAAACCTCACCGAGGCTACCTCTCTCATCTGGGAATCGTCCAAACGACGGCTGAATGAAAGAGCTGTATGGCCCGGCACGGGATGCCCCCCGAACGTGGCATAATGAGCGCACCGGTGTCGCGCTTCGGCGTGCGCCGCGACAACACAACGATGTGTTCACCCGGACGGTTCCGACTGCACGGGTGTGACCATCGACATCCATCACAACGGATCGTCCGGCACGTACCTGCCGGTGAAGGAGAAAATAATGGCGTCAGTAACGTATGACAACGCAACCCGTCTGTACCCCGGTGGCACGCGCCCCGCGGTCGACAAGCTGAACCTCGAGGTCGCCGATGGCGAATTCCTCGTTCTGGTCGGCCCCTCCGGTTGCGGAAAGTCGACGTCTCTTCGCATGCTCGCCGGCCTCGAAGAGGTCAACTCGGGCAGCATCCGCATCGGCGACCGCGATGTCACCGATGTTCCCCCGAAAGACCGTGACATCGCCATGGTCTTCCAGAACTACGCGCTCTACCCGCACATGACGGTCGCCGAGAACATGGGCTTCGCGCTCAAGATCGCCGGCGTCGGCAAGGACGAGCGCGCCACCCGCGTGCTCGAGGCGGCCAAGCTCCTCGACCTCGAGGAATACCTCAACCGCAAGCCCAAGGCCCTCTCGGGTGGTCAGCGTCAGCGTGTTGCCATGGGTCGCGCCATCGTGCGTCAGCCCCAGGTGTTCCTCATGGACGAGCCGCTGTCCAACCTCGACGCCAAGCTCCGCGTCCAGACGCGCACCCAGATCGCGTCGCTCCAGCGTCGCCTCGGTGTCACCACGGTCTACGTCACGCACGACCAGACCGAGGCCCTCACCATGGGTGACCGCATCGCCGTGCTGAAGGACGGCCTGCTGCAGCAGGTCGGAACGCCGCGCGACCTGTACGAGAAGCCTGAGAACGTGTTCGTCGCCGGCTTCATCGGCTCCCCCGCCATGAACCTGATCCAGGCCGACCTGGCCGAGGGCGGCATCGTCTTCGGTTCCTCCGTCGTCCCGGTCGACCGCGAGATCCTCTCGGCCACCTCGGCCAAGGAGGTCACCGTGGGCGTGCGCCCCGAAGACATCCAGGTCTCGACCGAGCCGGGCGTGGGCCTGCAGGTCACGGTCGACCTCGTCGAAGAACTCGGCGCCGACGGCTACCTCTACGGTCACGCCGACATCAACGGCAAGCGCACCGACCTCGTCGCCCGCGTCGACGGTCGCCTGCACCCCTCCGCCGGTGACACGGTCGGCCTCGTTCCGACGCCGAACCACCTGCACACGTTCGACATCGAGTCGGGCGAGCGCCTCAACAAGGCCGTCGTAGCCTAACGACGATCAGACGCCGGCCGGGTCCGCACACCGTGCGACACCCGGCCGGCGCTATCGTTTAACGATCATGAGCGGTTCACTGAACATCACGGCGGCCACCGTCGACCCTGCCCTGCTAGACCTGCCCTGGAACCTGCCGCTCGACACCTGGCCGTCCGAGAACATCGCGTCGCTGCCCAAGGGCATCTCGCGCCACCTCGTGCGCTTCGCCAACCTGTCGGGCTACGTCATCGCGGTCAAAGAGACGACGAGCGAGATGGCCCGCGGCGAATACGACATGCTGCGCACGTTGCAGCGGCTCGACATCCCGTGCGTCGACCCCGTCGCGGTGATCACCAACCGCACGACCGACGACGGCGACCCCCTGCCCTCCGTGCTCGTCACGCGGCACCTCAAGTTCTCGCTGCCCTATCGCGCGCTGTTCTCGCAACAGCTGCGGCCCGATACCGCGACGCGTCTCGTCGACGCCCTGGCCGTGCTGCTCGTTCGCCTTCACGTGATCGGCTTCTTCTGGGGCGACGTCTCGCTCTCGAACACGCTCTTCCGCCGCGACGCCGGCGCCTTCGCCGCCTACCTGGTGGATGCCGAGACGGGCAAGCTCTTCGACGGTGGGCTCTCCAACGGTCAGCGCGAGAACGATCTCGAGGTCGCGCGCGTCAACATCGCGGGCGAGCTCATGGACCTCGAGGCCGGCGGCCGCGTCGACGACGAGCTCGACCCGATCACGGTGTCGAACGGCATCGTCGCCGCCTACCGCTCGCTGTGGAAAGAGCTCACGGGCAGCGAGCAGTTCGAGAGCTCCGAGCGCTGGCGCATCAACGAGCGCGTCGCGCGTCTCAACGAACTGGGCTTCGACATCGAGGAGCTCGCCATCAAGGCCAGCGCCGAGGGCACCCAGATCCGCATTCAGCCGAAAGTCGTCGACGCGGGTCACCACCAGCGGCGGCTGCTGCGGCTCACGGGTCTCGACACGCAGGAGAATCAGGCAAGGCGCCTGCTCAACGACCTCGACTCCTACATGGCCACCATGCCCAACCCGAACATCGACGAAGAAATGGCCGCGCACGAGTGGCTGATCCGCGTGTTCGAGCCCGTGGTCAAATCCATCCCGCGTGATCTGCGCGGCAAGCTCGAGCCGGCCGAGGTGTTCCACCAGCTGCTCGAGCACCGGTGGTATCTGTCCGAACAGCAGGGGCGCGACATCCCGCTCGCCGAGGCGCTCACGTCCTACATCACCAACGTGCTGCGGCACCGGCGCGACGAGGCCACCGTCATCGAGCCGCCAACGGGCACCATCACGCTCCCGGTGGATGTCGTGAGCGACGACGCCTCGTCGGAGGACGACGTCGACTGGCGCGAACTGGTCTAAGCCAACTGCTCCGAGCTGACTGCTCCGAGCTGACTGCTCCGAGCTGACTGCTCTGAGCTAACTGGGCTGAACGAACTGGGGCTCAGCTAACTCGACCGAGCGGGCCGGTCGACCGGTCGCGAAAAAGGCCGGCACGGGATGTCAGACATCCGTGCCGGCCTTTCGCTGCCTCTGAGCGCTAGCGGGTCTTCGCCGCGGCGCGCAGCTTCGAGATCTCGTAGAGCGTGACGCTCGCGGCGATGCCGGCGTTGAGCGACTCGGTGTCGGCGCCGATCGGGATCGACACGACGGCGTCGCAGTTTTCGGTCACGAGACGCGAGAGCCCCTTGCCTTCGCTGCCCACCACGACGAGCAGCGGGCGGTCGGCGAGAGCCAGGCCGGGCAGCGACACGTCGCCGTCTCCGTCGAGGCCGATCACAAAGACACCCTGCTGCTTGAACGCCTTGATGGTGGCGGTCAGGTTGCCGGCCATGGCGACGGGCAGGCGAGCGGCGGCACCGGCCGACGTCTTCCACGCCGAGGCGGTCAGGCCGACCGAACGACGCTGCGGCAGGATGATGCCGTGTCCGCCGAAGGCCGCGGTCGAGCGGATGATCGCACCCAAGTTGCGCGGGTCGGTGATGCCGTCGAGCGCCACGAACAGCGGCGTCTGCGCGCGGCTGATGGTCTTCTCGAGCAACTCCATGGGGTGCGCGTATTCGTACGGCGGAACCTTGAGCGCGAGGCCCTGGTGCACCGAGTCGAAGCCGCCGAGGCGGTCGAGCTCGGGCTTCATGACCTCGAGAATGGGGATGCCGCGGCCCGTGGCCATGGCCAGGACCTCCTTCACGCGGTCATCGAATTCGATGCGCGTGGCGACATAGAGCGTGGTCGCCGGAATCTTGGCGCGCAACGCCTCGAGCACCGAGTTGCGGCCCGTCACGATCTCGCTGTCGTCGGCCTGCTTCTGCTTGCGCGGCTTCTGGCCGGTGGCGGTCGTCGGGCGTCCGCCGCCCTTCTTGGCCTGGGCCTCCTGCAGTCGCTGCTGGGCGATCTTGCGCTTGCCGGCGACGTGGTAGGTGCGGTCCTCGGCCTTGGGGGTCGGGCCGCGGCCTTCGAGCGCCTGCCGACCGTTGCCGCCGGTGCCCTTGACGGCACCCTTCTTCATCTTGCGGACCGCGCCGGGGCGGCCTTGTTTGCTAGCCATCGATACTCCAATGTGCACCCGTCGGGGTGTCTTCTACGGTGATTCCCGCCGCGGCGAGGTCATCTCGGATTCGGTCGGCGGCGGCGAAATCGCGCCCCGCTCGTGCGTGTTCGCGGGCATCGACCAGGCGGGTGACGAGGGCGGCCAGCACATCGTGCGAGTCGTTCTCACCGCCCTGTTCCCATTCGGGGGCGAGGGGGTTGATGCCCAGGACGTTACTCATGGCCCAGACGTGGCCGCGCGCTTCGGCAGCCACACGCAGGTCGTCGTCGTCGATCGCGGCGTTGCCCGATCGAATGGTGTCGTGCAGAACGGCGAGCGCCTGGGGAACGCCGAGGTCGTCATCCATGGCTTCGCGGAACTCGTCGGGGATGCTCTCGGCACCCGTTCCCGCGAACCGCGTGCCGGCGAGCCGGCGGTCTGCACGGCGCAGGAAGCTCTCGATGCGCTCGAGCGCGGCCTCGGCCTCGGTGAGCGCGTTGTCGTGGTAGTCGATCGTCGATCGGTAATGCGCCTGCCCGAGGTAGTAGCGCACGACGATGGGCCGCGCCTGCGACAACAGGTCGGCCGCATAGACCGAGTTGCCGAGCGATTTGGACATCTTCTGCCCGTTCACGTTGACGAGGCCGTTGTGCACCCAGTAGTTGGCGAAACCGTGGCCGGCCGCGGTCGACTGCGCGAGTTCGTTCTCGTGGTGCGGGAAGCGCAGGTCGAGCCCTCCGCCGTGGATGTCGAAGTTCTCGCCCAGGTAACGGCTGGCCATCGCGGAGCATTCGATATGCCATCCGGGTCGCCCGTCGCCCCACGGGGACGGCCAGGATGCGCTCTCGGGCTCTGAGTCTTTGTGACCCTTCCAGAGTGCGAAGTCGCGGGGGTCGCGTTTGCCGCGCGGGTCGGCGTCGGCGGCCTGTTCCATGTTGTCGATGCTCTGGCGCGTGAGGTCACCGTAGGAGGGCCAGCTGCGCACGTCGAAGTAGACGTCGGCCGAGTCATCCGTGGCGGGGTAGGCGTGGCCGTTGTCGATAAGGCGCTGAATGATGGCGTGCATCTGCTGGATGCTGGCGGTGGCGCGCGGCTCATAGGTGGGAGCGAGCACACCCAACGCGCGGTAGCCAGCGGCGAACTCGAGCTCCATGCGGTAGGCGAGCGCCCACCACGGCTCGTGCTCGGTGGCGTTCTGCAAAACCTTGTCGTCGATGTCGGTGACATTGCGCACGAGCGTGACGTCGTAGCCCGAGAAGTTCAGCCAGCGACGCAGCTGGTCGTAGACGAGCGCCGAACGCAGGTGCCCGATGTGGGGCGAGGACTGCACCGTCGGCCCGCACACGTAGAGCCCCACCTTGCCGTCGACGATCGGCGTGAAGTCTCGAAGCGCCTGAGCCTTCGTGTCATAGAGTCGCATTCCCACTCCCTCAGACTACTGGTCGGGCGGCAGAGGCGGCCCGGATGTCGGCGAGTAATGCCGTGGCGATGGCGGCGATGCCTTCGCCCCGGCCGGTGAAACCGAGGCCGTCGGTGGTCGTGGCGGACAGCGACACCGGCGCCCCCACGAGCGCGGTCAGCAGTTCTTCGGCTTCGGCGCGGCGCGGCGAGAACCGGGGGCGGTTGCCGACGATCTGCGCCGTGACGCTCTCGATGCGGTAGCCGGCTTCACGCACGCGCTCGACGGCGGCCTCGAGGAACACGCTGCCGTGGGCGCCGTCGAATCGCGGATCGTCGGTGCCGAACATGCCCCCGATATCACCGAGGCCCGCCGCGCTGAGCACGGCGTCGACGATGGCGTGGGCCACCGCGTCGCCGTCGCTGTGGCCCGAGAGCCCGGGTTCGCCCGGCCAGTTCAGGCCCGCGAGCCAGAGCGGCTGGTCGTCGTCGAATGCGTGCACGTCGATACCGAGGCCCGAGCGGAGGGCGGGGGCGGTGCCGGCGGAGGCTAGCGCGGCAGCGGCGACTCGCTCGGCGAGCAGGCGTTCGGCGCGCTGCAGATCCCACGGCGTCGTGATCTTGAAGGCCAGCGGGTCGCCCGCCACGACGATCGAAGAGAATCCGTGCGCGGCGCACAGGGCGGCGTCGTCGGTGTGGTCGTCTCCCCCGGCGGCATAAGCGGCGAGGATCTGGGCGCGCGGGAAGCCCTGCGGCGTCTGCACGGCCCTCAGCGCCGATCGGTCGACCGTGCCCGTGATGGTGCCGTCGGCGTCGACGCTCTTGATGGTGTCGGCCACGGCCAGGCCGGGCACGACTCCCCCACCGGTCTGCTCGACGAGCATCGCCACTCGCTCGAGATGATCGGATGTCGCGAGCGCCCGCGCGGCATCGTGCACCAACACGGTCTGCACCGAATCGAGCAGCAGCCCGAGTCCCGCGCGCACGGACTCCTGCCGCGTGGCTCCGCCCGAGACGACGCTGACGTAATCGCGCGCGGCTCCGGCGGCGCGGAACGCGATCTCTTCGGCCTCGGGCACGAGCGCGGCGGGTGCGACGACGATCACCTGGGCCGCTTCGTGCATGCCGAACACGCCGTCGAGGCAGTGCTCGAGGATGCTGCGGCCCGCCAGTGTGACGAACGCCTTGGGCCGTTCGGCCCCGAGTCGCTGACCGCTGCCGGCTGCGACGATGACGATCGCGCGCCCGGGAGTCGGAGCGCCGGACGCATCCGGCCCGCTCGTTTCGAGACGAGAATCTGGCACGGCATTCGATCCGGGTTCGGCGACCGTCGGTTCGGGCTCGGGCGTTCGCTCGGGTGCGGGATTCATGGGCCGATTCTAGGGGTGTGCACGACGAATGCCCGCCCCGTCTCCGGAGCGGGCATTCGTTCGAGGGTTAGGACGCGAGGACCTCGTCGAGAACGGTGGAAGCCGCCTCTTCGCTGGACTTCTCGGCGAGCGCGAGCTCGGAGATGAGAATCTGTCGCGCCTTTGCGAGCATGCGCTTCTCACCGGCCGAGAGGCCGCGGTCCTGGTCGCGACGCCACAGGTCGCGGACGACCTCGGAAACCTTGATGACATCGCCGGAGGCGAGCTTCTCGAGGTTGGCCTTGTAGCGGCGGCTCCAGTTGGTGGGCTCTTCAGTGAAGGGCGCACGCAGAACCTCGAACACCTTGTCGAGGCCCTCTTTGCCGATCACGTCGCGAACGCCGACGAGGTCGACATTCTCGGCCGGAACCTCAATAACGAGGTCACCCTGGGTGACGCGAAGCTTCAGATAAAGCTTTTCTTCCCCCTTGATGACCCTGGTCTTCACTTCGGAAATCGTTGCGGCCCCGTGGTGGGGGTAAACGACGGTTTCGCCAACCTCAAAAAGCATGGATATGTATCCCTTCAGCAACATCTAGGATACCACAGGGCTGCATACACTAAGGTTCGCCTAACCGCCGACTTCGACACGTCGCCACTAGGCTAAACTCGTGAATTGTTCCGCATTCGTGCGCCCCGCGCGCGACTGCCATCCGAGGCTCCGTGGAGGGTTTTTGTGAAGTCGCGTCTCGTCGCATCCGCTGTTCTGGCGGCCACCGTCGTCCTGGGCACGGCGGGTTGCAACCTCGTCGCTCCGCAGGCCACGACGCAGATCCAAGAGGTCACCGACGGCGTCAGCGGAACGGTCGGCGATCTGCGCATCCGCAACGCCTTCGTCGTCTCCGATGACGGCAAAGTCGGCAACCTCATCGTCTCGGTCGTCAACCCCAGCAACGGCCCTCACGCCCTCGACATCCAGTTCGGCAAGGGTGCCGGTCGCGTGTCTGGCACGGTGACGGTCGACGGCAATTCGAGCCCCACCTTCGGCGACGAGCAGACGATCACCCTGACGGGTCTCGACGTGGCCCCCGGCGGCCTCGTGCCCATCTTCTTCCAGTACGGCACCGAGACGGGTGTCGAGTTGCTGGTTCCGGTGCTCGACTCCGAGCTGCCCGAATACGAGGACTACGCGCCCTCCAGCAGCATCGATAACGACCGCCGCGCGGTCGTCATCTCCTAACTCCACAGGTCATCTCCTAGCTAACAGTCAAGACACGCAAGAAGCCCCCGCTCAGTGAGTGGGGGCTTCTTCGTTGGCCGAGCGCTTCGAATGCTTCTGCCGGCGCCGGGACGAGGGCTACGCCTCGAAGCGGTAACCGAGCCCGCGCACGGTCACGAGCATGCGCGGCTCGGACGGGTTCTCCTCGATGCGCGAGCGGATGCGCTTGATGTGCACGTCGAGCGTCTTGGTGTCGCCGAAGTAGTCGCTGCCCCACACGCGGTCAATGAGCTGGCCGCGCGTCAACACGCGCCCGGCGTTACGCAGCAGCAGTTCGAGCAGCTCGAACTCCTTGAGCGGCATGCCGATCTCCGAGCCACGCACGGCAACCGTGTGGCGGTCGACATCCATGCGCACTCCCCCGGCCTCGAGGATGGCGTCATCCTCTTCGGGGTCGCTCTGGCGGCGGCGCAGCACGGCACGGATGCGGGCCAACAACTCGCGGCTGGAATAGGGCTTCGTGACGTAATCATCCGCCCCGAGTTCGAGGCCCACGACGATATCGACCTCGGAGTCCTTGGCCGTCAGCATGATGATGGGGGCCGTCGAGACGTTGCGGATCTGGCGGCACACCTCGGTGCCCGGAATGCCCGGCAGCATGAGGTCGAGCAGCACGAGGTCGGCCTCTTCGGCCAGGAAGGCTTGCACGGCGCTCGGCCCGTCCTCGGCGATCTGCACCTCGTAGCCCTCGCGTTCCAGCAGGTAGGCCAGCGGTTCGCTGAGGGCGGCTTCGTCCTCGACGAGGAGGATGCGGGTCATCGCGTTTCCTTTCGGATGTCGCCAGAGAGTTCCGGCACAGGTGTCACCTTCGACGCTTCGGGTAAACGGATGGTGAACGTGGAGCCGTGATCGACCTGCGACCACACGCGCACATCGCCTCCATGGTTCTGCACGGTGTGTTTGACGATGGCGAGGCCGAGACCCGTTCCGCCCGTGTGACGGGAGCGCGCCTCGTCCACGCGGAAGAAGCGTTCGAAGACCCGCTCGCGGTCCTCTTCGGGAATGCCGACGCCCTGGTCGGTGACCGAGACCTCGACGGCGTCATCCGCGTGACGCAGCCCCACGCCCACGCGCGAACCGGCGGGCGAGTAGTGGATGGCGTTGGAGATGAGGTTGTGTACCGCCACGACCAGCAACGCCTCGTCGCCATAGACGTAGGCGTCCTTGGCGCTCTTGGCCACGAGCGTGACACCCGTCGCGTCGGCGGCCACGCGGTTGCGGTCGACGGCGGCGGCCACGACACGCTCGAGGTCGACGAGCGTGGGTTGGTGCAGGGCATCGGCCGACTGCAGGCGCGACAGGTCGATGATCTCGGCGGTGATCTTCGAGAGACGCTGGGCCTCGGCGCTTAACCGAGCTGCGAACTTGCGCACTTGAACGGGGTCGTCGGATGCGGGCTCCAAAGCCTCGGCTAGCAAGCTCACGGCTCCGATGGGCGTCTTCAGTTCGTGAGAGATGTTCGCGATGAAGTCGCGGCGCACCTCGTCGAGGCGCACGGCCTCGGTGTGATCCTCGGCGAGGAGCACGATGTAGCGGGTGCCGAGACGCGCACCCCGCACCTGCAGGTTGCGCACGGCATCCCCGAACCGGCCCTTGCTGACATCGACGTCGGCGACGGCGGGGGCACCCGTTTCGCGCACGCGCGTAGCCAACTCGTCGAACTCGGGATGCGCGAGCCGCCCGTCCCACACCAACCCGAGCGCTAGGGCACCCGGCGACGCCTTCACGACATTGCCGGACGGATCGATCACGATGCCCGCGCTCTCAAGCACGTCGAGCACCTGGCTCACGCCATCCGGAACCGTGGGGGCCACGACGTCGGCCACCTGCCGCCCACGCTGCGCCGCATAGTGAAACAGGTACATCAACCCGGCTCCGATGGCGAGGCCGAGCGCCAGCGAGACGAGCACCAACCAGTGGGACTCCATAGGACTAGATTAGAGGCACGCCATCCGGCCGGGGATTCCCGAGGAGCCTGGGGGCGGTCCCGACCAGGGCATTTGGGGCGCCGTTCAGACAGGCGGCACCAAACGTTAACCTTGGACCGGCACGCTGATGACAAAACGGTGTCATCGCAGAAAAAGGAGTTGCCATGCGCGAAGTCTTCCAACTGGAACTGGAAGAGGTGCAGGACCGGCTCGTCGCGATCTCAGAACTGGTCAGCATCTCGATCGATAACGCCACGCAGGCGTTCAACAACTCGAACGTCGCTCTCGCCGAGCGCGTCATCGAAGATGATCACCGCATCGACGAGCTGGCCATCGCCCTCGACGAGCTGGCGATCAACATCTTGGCGCGGCAGCAGCCCGTGGCCCGCGACCTGCGCATCGTCGTGAGCGCCCTGCGCATCAGCGCCTCGCTCGAGCGCATGGGCGACATGGCCGAGCACATCGCGCAGCTCGCGCGCTACCGCTTCCCCGAGAAGGCCGTGCCCAAGGGCCTGCGTTCCACGTTCGCCGAGATGGGCCGCCTCGATGTCGAGATCGCCCGCAAGCTGACCGACCTGCTGCGCACGGAAGACGTGAAGCTGGCCGAAGAGATTCGCAACGAAGACGACAAGGTCGACGAGCTGCACGTCAGCGTCTTCGACAAGGTCCTCGGCGAGACCTGGAAGGGTGAGCCCGTCGCAACGGTCGACGCCACCCTCGCCTCGCGCTACCACGAGCGTTTCGCCGACCACGCCGTGTCGATCGCCAAGAAGGTTCAGTACCTGGCGACCGGTGACTGGCAGCAGCCGCTCGAGGCGTAACCCGCTTCGCCTCGGACGCTTTGCCGCGGGCACTCCGCTTTGGGCGTCGCACGTCCGTCGCCGCGCCTCGAGCGTCGTGCCTGACGCCCCCGCTCAACACGAAGGCCCCCCGGATTTCTCCGAGGGGCCTTCGTCGTTCGGGCTGTGCGCCCGCGGGTTACTTCTTGTTGCCCTGCGCGGCCACGGCGGCAGCGCCGGCGGCGGCGGCCTCGGGGTCGAGGTAGGCGGCCGGCTCGATGGGACGGAAGTCGGCGTCGAGCTTGTAGACGAGCGGGATGCCCGTGGGGATGTTGAGCTCGGCGATGTCCTCGTCGGAGATGCCGTCGAGGTGCTTCACGAGCGCGCGCAGCGAGTTGCCGTGCGCCGTGACCAGGACCGTCTTGCCGGCGGCCAGGTCGCCCGTGATGTCGGAGTGCCAATAGGGCAGCATGCGGTCGATGACGTCTTTCAGGCACTCGGTGGCGGGGATGTCGCCGTCGATGCCCACGTAGCGGGGGTCGTTCGCCTGCGAGTACTGGTCGTCGGCGTCGATGGGGGGCGGCGGCACGTCGAACGAGCGGCGCCAGGTCTGGAACTGCTCGGGGCCGTACTCGGCGAGCGTCTGCGCCTTGTCTTTGCCCTGCAGCGCGCCGTAGTGGCGCTCGTTGAGGCGCCACGTGCGCTTCACCGGGATCCACAGGCGGTCGGCCGTGTCGAGGGCCAGGTCGGCGGTCTGGATGGCGCGGCTCAGCACCGAGGTATAGAGGATGTCGGGGGTGAGACCCGATTCCTTCAGCAGCTCGCCTGCGCGCTTGGCTTCGGCGACGCCCTGTTCGCTCAGGCGCACGTCGACCCAACCGGTGAACAGGTTCTTCTGGTTCCAGTCACTGTTTCCGTGACGGAGGAGGATGAGAGTGTAAGGCTCGGACATGCCTCCACTCTAGCGGCGGCGGCCCTTTCCGCGGCCCCGGGCGGCCGAGCCTTTGTGGGGCCGATTTCCGCCGAGCGGCGCGTTCTTCTTCGAGGCGGCGCGCTTGCGATTGTTCTCGGCGGCCTTCTTCTCGGCGGCCTTGCGGTCGGACTCCTTCTTGCCCGCGGCCTTGCGGGCACTGGCCTCGCGGTCGGCATCCGACATCCCGTCGCGCGAGCTGTGCGCGGTGCGGCCCCGCACGATCCCCACGAACGTCTGGATCTCGTCGCTCGCTCGTGAACGCGGCCACGCCAGGGCGATGGTGGTGGATGCTGCGCCATCAAGTGGCACGGCGGCAACGTCCTTGCGGGCATACAGCCGGGCGACCGATTGGGGCAGGATGGCGTACCCGCTGCCGGCCGCGACGACCTCCACCACATCCGCATATTCGGAGCCGGGCTCGCGTTCCGGCATGTCCTCGGGGTAATCGAGATTGCCGACAAGCGTGTCGTCCGCCAGGTCGTCGAGGCTCAGGCGATCGGCCTCGGCGAAGGCGTGCTCCTTGGGAAGGACCGCGAACGGGAGCTCCTCGTAGAGCGAGATGAGGTGGAACGCATCGGGGTCGTCGATGGGCAGACGCAGCAGCACGACATCCGCACCGCCGTCTTGCCCCACGATCTCGGTCTGCTGCGCCTCGTCGACGCGCACCAACTCGAGGGGCACGTTCGTGTGCCGCTCGTTCCAGACCCTGACCCACTTGGTGGGGGTCACACCCGGCACATAGGCCACCCGAAAACGGATGTCTGCGCCAGCGGCTGGTGTCTCGCTGCCTTCGGCCTGCGGCTGCATGTTTCGCCCTCCTGATGAGTGCTCCACTTTACCCAGGTTGGGGCGATGCCCCCGGCAGAGTAGCCTGGACCGGTGAGTAGCGACAAAGAACAGACCATGAAACCGTCGACGGCGGCCAAGAAGCTCGGCATCTATCTGCCGGCCGCGCCCGAAGACTTCCGTGAGGGTCTGGTCACGCGCGCCCAGCTGAACGACCTGATCGAGAACCCGCCCGAGTGGCTGGTGCAGCTGCGCCTCACGGGGCCGCACCCGCGCGACATCGTCGCCCGCAAGCTCGGCATCTCGATCTCGGGCCTCGCGCGCTCGGGCACCGACGACGTGCTCACCACCGAAGACATCCAGGAGATGCTGCAGTCGCCGCCCGAGTGGCTCGTGCGCGAGCGCCAGGTGCAGGCCGATGTGCGCGCCGAGAACAAGCGTGTCAAAGACCGCGACGCCGAGCGCGCCGCCCGCCACGCCGCCGAATAGTCGGCTCTAGCTTCACACGGTGAGCGTCATGCCCATCGGCACCATTACCCGAGGAACGACGAACACCAATCGGCTTCGTCGTGTCGACCGGTATCTGCAGGTCGCTCCCGCGTTGCTCGATGCCACGGACCCGCTCGTCGTCGACCTCGGCTACGGGCACAGTGCCAGCACGAGCCTCGAGTTGCAGCATCGCCTGCGCCGGGTGCGCCCCGACGTCGAGGTGCTGGGACTCGAGATCGACCCCGCACGTGTGGTGCTCGCGACCCGTCAGCTCGAGGCCGTGCAGCGGGGCGAGAGCCACTTTCGGCCAGACGCGGCCGTGTCTTTTGCGCGGGGTGGCTTCGAGGTTCCGACACCGGCCGGGCGCCGGCCCGCGGTCATCCGGGCGTTCAATGTGCTGCGGCAATACGACGAGAGCCAGGTGGCGGATGCCTGGGCCCTCATGACGTCTCGCCTGCAACCCGGCGGGCTGCTCGTCGAGGGCACGTGCGACGAGATCGGCCGTATCTCGAGCTGGGTGGATGTCGACACCGACGGGCCCCGCGCGTTCACGATCTCGCTGCGGCTGCGCGGACTCGAGCGGCCGTCCGTCGTGGCCGAGCGGTTGCCGAAGGCGCTCATCCACCGCAATGTCGAGGGCGAGCGCGTGCACGATCTACTCGTCGACCTCGACCGCTTCTGGCAGTACAACGCGGCGCTCGATGTGCACAGCCCCGTGCAGCGCTGGGTGACCACCGTCACCGGGCTCCGGGATGCCGGATGGCCCGTGCTCGGCCGTGCCAGGCGCTGGCGGCTCGGCGAGGTCACGGTTCCGTGGGTCGCAGTTGCCCCGCGCGACTGACTCCCGAGGCAGGGATACGGCAGACCGTTTCGCGTTCGGAGACATCCGCCGCCCCGGGCATCGGGCGCGCGGGATGCCTGCGCTACCGCCGCTGGCCCTGAAGCGAATCAGATTCTACGCTCACCTAGAGGGGCGGCAGTAACTCGCGCGCCTCGGCGACGGGCACGCCCGAAGCCGCGAGCAGGTCGACGACGAGCGGGCGCAGCAGCAGGACCATGTTCTGCTCGGTGACGGGAGCCCCGGGCATAGCCTCGGACGGGTCGAGATGCCGGGCGAGCTGCCGGAAGGTCTGCTGCGCGACCGGCAGCTGCGAGATATCGTCGATGGACTGCCCGAGCACGGCCACGCCGACGAGCACGCGCGAGAGCAGGTCGGCGAGGGCAGGTCGGGGTTCGCCGTCGACGATCAGGTAGTCGATGCGCCGCGTGACGACACGCAGGTTGCGGGTGGCGAGGTCCATGCCGGACTGCAGCGTGCGCTGGCTTTCGAGTTGCCCGAGGTAGCGCCGCAGGAACGGCGAGATGCGCGCAATGGCGATGGCCGATTCGAGCGAACCGCGCCAATCGTCGACGACGGGCTGCGTGGCCCGGGCCCTGGCGAGCGCTCGGTCGGCTTCGCCCTGATCGGCCAGGTGCAGCACCGACACGAGACTCGTGAGCACTCCGCCGAACTCGTGGAACAGCCGTCGCGCGTCGCGTCGCGCCACCCGTCGCGGGTCACGCGGGATGAGTGCCGTGGCGAGCAGGGCGACGGCGCCGCCGATGAGGCCGTCGACCGTGCGGATGAAGGGGCCACCGGGTGGTGCCGCGATCAGCATGACGAGCACGGCCTGCACGCCCGCGGCGATGGCGAAAGCCGCCGAGCCCGACAGGAACCGCGCCACCATGAGGCTGAGGAACAGAGCGACGCCCAGCTGCCAGAGGCCCTGCCCGAAGCCCAGGAGGAGGAGTTCGGCGAGCGCGATGCCGACCGACATACCGACGGCCGTTTCGAGCACGCGGATGGGGCGGGCATCCCGCACGAAGCCGAGGCTCGACACCGTGACCGTGACGGCGAGAAGCGGAACAGGATGGCCCAGCCCGTAGTGGGCGATGGCGTAGGCCGCGACGGCCGCGACCGTGATCTGCAGCCCGGCGGGAAGCGAGGAGACGAGGCGCTGCCACGCCAGATCGAGACGCACGTGACGATTCACATACCGTGCCCAGCGCCCGGGCGCCGGCGGCTGCCCGCTCATCGACGACCGTTCAGCGCTTGACGGCGCCGAGTCGCGGCAGCCGGGGAATGTCGGCGACGGCACCGGCATCGGAGGGGACGATCACTTCTTGGGCCGCCGCGATGCTCGTGTCGTCGGCGAAGACGACGAGGGGGGCATCCGGTTTGACACCGCGTTTGATGACGGCGAGCGCGACGGGCCCGAGCTCGTAGTGCATGGTCGACGAGGTGACGGCGCCCACGTCGAGCCACTCGCCCTGGCGCTCGGCGCGCACGATCGAACCGGGCGCGGGGAGCACGGACTCGGAACCGTCGAGGTGAAGAAGGACGAGGCGACGCGGCGGGTGCCCGAGGTTGTGCACCTTGGCGACCGTCTCTTGCCCGCGATAGCACCCCTTGCTGAGGTGCACGGCGGAACGCAGCCAGTCGAGCTCGTGCGGGATGCTGCGCTCGTCGACCTCGCTCGCAAAGCGCGGGCGCCAGGCGGCAATACGGAGCGCCTCGGCGGCGAGGCTGCCCGCGGCGGGGAACTGCGTCACGATCTCGGGGAGCGCGGCGCGCGGAACGAGAACCTCGGCCCAGGGAAGATGCTCGCCCGGGTGGTCGCCGTGCGCGTACTGGTGGCCGCCGTGCGTCACGCCCGTCCACGGGTCGCGCCACACGAGAGGGACGCCGTTGGGGTCGGCGATGGGCAGGCTGGATGCGGCGCCGCTGCCCGCGAGGAAGCGGTCGCCGACGACGCCGATCGTCGCGAACTCGGCCGTGCGGTCTTCGGGTTCGACGCGCAGCATGAAGCGCATGCGCGTGAGCCACGAGAGCACCGGCTCGGCCTCGGATGCTTCGACGAGCAGCCAGACCGTCACGCCGTCGTCGATCAGCTTGGCCGCGTGCTCGACGCGCCCGTTCTGGTCGAGGAACAGCGTCTCGGTGGACTGGCCGGGGGCGAGCCGCGTCAGCTCTTGGCTCGTGATCGAGTTGAGCCACGACAGGCGGTCGGGGCCCGTGACCGAGAGCACGCCGCGCGACGAGAGGTCGACGATGGCGTTGCCGGCCTCGAGCGTGCGCTGCTCGATGGTCGGGTTGCCGTAGTGCGAGGGCACGCCCTGGTCGGCCGCGCCCTCGAGGAGGACGGCCGCGTCGAGCGCGAAGAACGGAGAGCTGCGGTCGGGCGCGGGGGCCTGCAACTCGGCGGCCTCGGACACCGCCTCGGAGCCGTCGGTGACGGAGCGAGAAGCGTGATCGGCGGGCTGGGGCTCCAGGGGCGAAGAATCGTCAGACATCGGGTCTAGTCGACTTTGCCGAGTCGACCGGACGCGTGCGTGCGCAGGTCTTGTCCGAGCGCGGCGATATCCCAGGCCCAGAGCAGGTGGTTGTCGACGAGACCGTAGAGACGGGTCGCCGCGGCGTACTCCTTGGCACCGGCCGTTCGCATCACGGCATCCGTCGACAGATCGACGCGCGGGCCCTTGACCTGGCCCAGGTAGAGCTCGGAGACACCGCCGGGGTGCACCACGGAAACCTGCAGATCGAAGCCGCCGTCGTCGTTGCGCAGCGATTCGACGGACTCGGCGTCGGCGAAGGGGCGCGGACCGGTGCCCGGCAGCATGGCCGGCCCCGGATCGCCCTCGCCCAGCGCGCGGTTGAGGCGCCAGTAACCCGATTCGGCCACGAGGGGCGTGCGCTCGTCGTCGAGCAACCAGGTGTAGGAGTTGTAGTTGAGGTAGGGAAGGCCGTCGTGGCTGAAGCTCACGCGCTGACCGAACTCTCGGCTCACCGACTCGTCACCGATCTTGTAGTCGATGACGCCGGTGCCCTCCCAGACTCCGATCAACCACGACAGAGGAACGAGCTCGGCCGGAAGGTCGGTGGGGATTTCGATCATGTGCGGAGGGCTCCGATCAGCGCTGGCCGCGGAAGAGGTTGTAGAGCACCACGACCGAAACCCAGCCGATGGCGAGGCTGGCGAGACCGAGGAGACCCACGTAGAAGAGTTCGAGTGCGAGCATGCGACAAGTCTAGCCGAGCCATCCGACACCGCCAGATGGGGCGCGGGAAAACCGACCGCGTTCAGCCGAGCGATCTATCGACCGGATGAGCTGGCCGGACGACCCAAACGAACCAGACGAGGCCGGCTAGATGTAGACGAGCGTGAAGATGCCCGCTGCGATCGACAGGATGATGAGGGCCCCGGCCACGCTGGCCGACACCCGCGCGATGAAACCGGTCTTCTCGGTCGTGCCCAACTGGATGCCGAACGTGAGCAAGGCGCATGCTGCGAGTGCCAGCGCCAACCAGGAGAACCGCAGGGCCGGGTCGACGAGGACTCCGACCGCGATCGCGAGAACGACGGCAGCAACCCACACGCTGGCGATGCCGCGCCAGGCGCGTTTCGGGGTGAGGGTGACGTCGCTCATGCATCCATCTTGCCGGAGTCGCGAGCTGGTTGCAGCCGAAAACGGTCTGCCGAGCGATCACGCTGGAGGCAAAAAGCCCTGAGCCGCCCTCGGATCGGTGCGCCCCGCGCGTGTCGCTAAGATACATACAGCTATCACTGGAGGAACCCGCGTGGCGCAACTGTTGATCCTGACCTCTCAGGTCAACCACGACGTATTGCCGTCGTTGGGGCTTCTGAGTCACCGAGTGCGCCAAATACCCGCCGAACCGGCACAGCTGGTCAACGCGCCCAACGCCGACATCATCATGGTCGATGCGCGGCGCGACCTGGCCGGCGCCAAATCGTTGTGCAAGATCCTGACCACAACGGGCATCGGCGTTCCCCTCCTCCTCATCCTCACCGAGGGCGGGCTCACGGCCGTCAGCGCCGACTGGGGTGCGGATGACGTCATCCTCGACTCCGCCGGCCCCGCCGAGGTCGATGCGCGCATCCGTCTGGCGATTGGGCGTCAGGCCCAGGAGCACACCGCCACCAAGATCCAGACGTCGGGTGTCGTCATCGACGAGGCCAGCTACTCGGCCAAAGTGCAGGGCAAACCGCTCGATCTGACGTTCAAGGAGTTCGAGCTGCTGCGCTTCTTCGCCACGCACCCGTCTCGTGTGTTCACGCGCGAGCAGCTGCTCAGCGAGGTGTGGGGCTACGACTACTTCGGCGGCACGCGCACGGTGGACGTGCACGTGCGGCGCCTGCGCGCCAAGCTCGGCGATCTCGAGCAACTGATCGGCACCGTGCGCAACGTCGGATACCGCTTCAACGTGTACGAGGAAGACGATGCGCCGACTGACGCTGCGCGTTCATAACCTGTCCGATGCCGATGTGGCCGATGTGTTCTGGCGCATCGTGCGCCGCGCCGAGGCCGTCGACGGGCAGCCGCCCTTCAACGATCAGGCTCTGGTCGACGTTCGGGCGGGCAGCCGCACGCTGATCGCGCTCGTCGAACCGAGCGACGACGAGCCCGGCGACACCATCATCGGCGCGGCCATCCTCGGGCAGGGCGAGCTCGACCTGGTGCTCGACCCCGAGTGGCGGGGCGTCGGTTTCGGCGGTGCCGCCCTGACCGGTTTGTTGGGAAGCGCGTCGCCTCATCTGACCGCGTGGTCGCATGGCGATCATCCGGCTGCCCGCGCCCTGGCGGAATCACACGGGTTCGATCGTGTGCGCACCTTGCTGCAGCTGCGCATGCCGTTGAGCGACGGGGATGCTGCCGCCCCTGTTTCTGGAGCGGGAACCGGCGGCGTGACCATCCGCTCGTTCGATGCCGACACGGATGCCGAAGCGTGGGTGGCCCTCAACGCACGCATCTTCGCCCACCATCCCGAGCAGGGAAAGATGACCGTCGCCGACCTCGCCGCTCGCCAGGACGAGGAGTGGTTCGACGCCGGCGACTTCCTGCTGGCCGTCGACGAGCAGGGAGATCTGATCGGCTACAACTGGCTCAAGGTAGAGGATGACCTGGGCGAGATCTATGTGCTGGGCGTCTCGCCCGACGCTGCAGGCCGTGGCCTCGGCCGCACGCTGACGAACGCCGGACTGGCGCGGTTGCGCGAGCGCGGAGTCTCGACCGCGGCGCTCTACGTCGAGGCCGACAACGAGCCCGCCGTGCGCCTCTACCGCTCGGTCGGTTTCGCCGACCACACGATCGACGTCCAGTACCGTCGCAAAAGTTCTGCACAGGCGAGTTCTGCACAGGTTTAATCCTCCGTTCACCGGCACCGTCGCGAGCCGGGTGCGCGCGGTGCAATGATGTTCAGATGGCAGCAATAGACGTAGTGAACGACGCGGGTCTCGGCGACGACGACGACTTCGACGAAGCAATCGAGACCGACGATCCGGCGCTGCCCGAGGGCCGCTACCTCGACCGCGAGATCAGCTGGCTCGCGTTCAACCAGCGCGTGCTCGAGCTGGCCGAGGACGAGACGATCCCCGTGCTCGAGCGCACCAACTTCCTGGCCATCTTCGCCACCAACCTCGACGAGTTCTTCATGGTGCGCGTGGCCGGGCTCAAGCGCCGCATTCTCACTGGCCTGGCCGTTGCCAGCAACGTCGGGCGCGCGCCATCCGACATCCTGGGTGACATCTCGGGCACCGCGCACGACCTGCAGAATCGGCACGCCGCCGCGTGGGAGAACCTGGTGCGCCCCGCCCTGGCCGACGCCGGCATCACGATCGTCGACTGGTCGAGCCTCGACGAGAGCGACCGCGGCCGCCTCACCGAGTACTTCCAGCAGCAGGTGTTCCCCGTGCTCATGCCGCTCGCAGTCGACCCGGCGCACCCGTTCCCCTACATCTCGGGCCTGTCGCTCAACCTGTCGGTGCGCGTGCGCAACTCGCGCTCGGGCCGCCAAGAGTTCGCGCGACTCAAGGTGCCGCAGATGCTGCCGCGCTTCGTGCCCGTCGAGCTGGTGGCCGGTTCCGGTGCCATCCGATTCATCGCCCTCGAAGACCTGATCGCCAACCACCTGGGCGACCTCTTCCCGGGCATGGAGGTGCTCGAGCACCACGTGTTCCGCGTCACCCGCAACGAAGACGTCGAGATCGAAGAAGACGAGAGCGAAAACCTCATCCAGGCGCTCGAGAAAGAGCTGCTGCGCCGCCGCTTCGGCCCGCCCATCCGCCTCGAGATCACCGAAGACATGGATGACGTCACGCTCGGCCTGCTCGTCCGCGAACTCGACATCACCGAACAAGAGGTCTACCGCCTGCCGGCCCCTCTCGACCTCGGCGGCCTCTTCTCGTTCTCCGACCTCGACCGTCCGAAGCTGCGCTACCCCAAGCGGCTGCCCACCACGGCCCTGCAGCTGCAACCCTCCGAGCCCAATGGCAAGGCCGACATCTTCCAGGCCGTGTCCGAGCGCGACGTGCTGGTGCACCACCCCTACGAGTCCTTCGCGACGAGCGTGCAAGCGTTCCTCGAGCAGGCGGCGGCCGACCCCAACGTGCTCGCCATCAAGCAGACGCTCTATCGCACCTCGGGCGACTCCCCCATCGTCGAGGCCCTCATCGATGCGGCCGAAGCCGGCAAACAGGTTCTGGCCCTCGTCGAGATCAAGGCCCGCTTCGACGAGCAGGCCAACATCTCGTGGGCGCGCAAGCTCGAGAAGGCCGGCGTGCACGTGGTCTACGGTCTCGTCGGCCTGAAGACGCACTGCAAGCTCGCGCTCGTCATCCGCCAGGAGAACGGTCGCCTGCGGCACTACAGCCACATCGGAACGGGCAACTACAACCCCAAGACCAGCCGCATCTATGAAGACCTGGGTCTCTTCACCGCCGACGACCAGGTGGGCAAAGACCTGACGCGCCTGTTCAACGAGCTCAGCGGTTATGCCATCGAGAAGAAGTTCAAGCGCCTCCTCGTCGCGCCGCTCCACCTGCGCAAGGGTCTGCTCAAGCGCATCGAGCAGGAGCGTCACAACGCCGAGGCCGGCAAGCCCAGCGGCATCCGTATCAAGATGAACTCGATCGTCGACGAGGCCATCATCGACGGCCTCTACCGCGCCAGCCAGGCCGGCGTTCCGATCGACATCTGGGTGCGCGGCATCTGCAGCCTCAAGCCCGGCCAGCAGGGGCTGAGCGAGACCATCCGCGTGCGGTCGATCCTCGGTCGCTACCTCGAGCACTCGCGCATCTTCTCGTTCCACAACGACGGAGACCCGCAGGTGTTCATCGGCAGCGCGGACATGATGCACCGCAACCTCGACCGCCGCGTCGAGGCCCTCGTGCGTCTGACCGACCCCGGCCACCTCAGCGAAATCGAGCAGCTCTTCGATATGGCCCTCGACGACAAGACATCGTCGTGGCATCTCGAATCCGAGGGAACATGGACGCGACACAGCGTCGATGAGGCGGGCGAACCGCTCACCGACCTGCAGGATTGGCTCATGTTGAAGACCAGCCGCAAACGCCGCACGCGGGTTCGACGGTGACGGGCGCCGTCTACGCCGCCGGTGCCGTGTGCTGGCGATACGTCGACGGCAAACCGATGGTTCTCCTGATCCACCGCACCGCCTACGCCGACGTGACCCTACCCAAGGGCAAGGTCGACCCCGGCGAGTCCCTGCCCGAGACCGCCGTGCGCGAGATCGAGGAAGAGACGGGCCTGGCCGTGCACCTCGGCGTGCCGCTCGGCATCACGCGCTACCCGCTGCGGAGCGGCCGCGAGAAGGTCGTGCATTACTGGGCCGCGCAGGTGTCGGACGACGCCATCCGCCGGTCCACGTTCGCACCCAACCACGAGGTCGCGGCGCTCGAATGGGTCACCCTCAAGAAGGCCAAGAGCTACCTCACCTACGAACACGACCGCGAGATCGTGCGCACCTTCGAAAGCCTGCTCGACGATGGCGTCTCCGAGACCTTCGCGCTCATCGCGCTGCGCCACGGCAAAGCCGAACCGCTCGCGGCGGGCGACGGGTCGGACGAAGACCGACGCCTCACGCCGCGCGGCATCAAACAGGCCGCATCCATCGTCGGGCCCCTTCGGGCCTTCGGTGTGCGGCGAATCGTCACGAGCACGGCCGTTCGTTGCGCCACCACGGTCGCGCCACTCGCCGCGGCGACGGGTATCGCCCCGAAACGCACCGAGTTGATCAGTCAGCGCGCGCACGAAGAGGGCACGAGCGATGTGCGCCACGTCGTCGGAAAACGCGTGCGCAGCGGCAAGACGGCCGTCCTGTGCAGCCACGGACCCGTTCTGCCCGAAATCATCCGCGAGATCGCGCTGGCCACGGGAAGCATCCCCGGCTCCTATCTGAGCGAGGCGGCCGCTCTCGAGACCGCCGCCTTCTCCGTTGTGCACCTGAGCGCCACCAACCCGGCGTCGGGCATCGTGACCATCGAAACGCACGTTCCCCGCGTCTGAGCGCACGGACGTCCTTCGCGACACGAAACGCGAGATGCCCGGAAACACGCGGAATCTGGCGTTCGGGCCGTGATGAAGTTGACCGGTCGTTTACCGTCCGTTTACCGGGCTGAGGGAGTCTCGTTAAAGCAGCCGCTTAGCGTGACCATCGAGCCTGCACCGGCTCGTCCTCACACATAACGAATGGAATCTACGTGAAGCTCTCGAAGCTCGGCCGCATCGCGGCCGTCGCCGCGGTCGCCACCATCGCCCTCACCTCGTGCGCCTCGAACGAAGGCGGCACCGCTCCGGACTCCTCCAGCAGCGCCTCCAGCCTCTCCGGCGAACTCGTCGGCATCGGCGCCAGCAGCCAGGGCAGCGCCCAGGAAGCTTGGATTGCCGGATTCCAGACCGCCAACCCCGAAGTCACGGTCAACTACGACCCCCAGGGCTCCGGCGCCGGCCGCGAAAGCTTCATCAGCGGCGCATCCGCCTTCGCTGGTTCCGACTCCGCCCTGAGCGACGACGAACTCGCCGGCACCTTCGCCGGTTGCGCGACGGACAGCAAGGCCATCGACATCCCCGTCTACATCTCCCCCATCGCCGTGATCTTCAACGTCGATGGCGTCGACGAGCTCAACCTCGACTCCACCACCCTCGCCAAGATCTTCAAGGGCGACATCACCACCTGGAACGACCCGGCCATCGCCGCGCTGAACCCCGACGCGAAGCTGCCCGCCGGCAACATCACGGCCGTCCACCGCTCGGACGACTCGGGAACCACCAAGAACTTCGCCGACTACCTCAACAAGACGGCCCCCGACGTGTGGACCGAGAAGCCGGCCGACCCGTTCCCCTACAACACGGGTGAAGGCGCACAGGGCACCACCGGTGTCGTCGACGCCGTCAAGAACGGCTCTGGCACCATCGGTTACGCCGACGCCTCGCGCGCCGGTGACCTGGGTGTCGCCAAGATCAAGGTCGGCGAAGAGTTCGTCGAGTACACGGCCGAGGCCGCTGCCGCCGTCGTCGCCGAGTCGCCCGCCGTCGAAGGCCGCGCCGACAACGACATCGCGATCGCCCTCGACCGCGAGACCACCGACCCGACCCACTACCCGCTGGTTCTCGTCTCCTACGCCATCGCGTGCGACAGCTACGAAGACGCCGACCAGGCCGCACTCGTGAAGGCCTACCTCGGCTACATCACGAGCGAAGAAGGCCAGAAGGTCGCCGCCGACTCCGCCGGCTCGGCTCCCCTGTCCTCCGACCTGACCGAGAAGGTCACCTCGGCCATCGACAGCATCAAGTAACACCCCCTGTGCTCCCCTCGTCTGCTCACCGGCACACGAGGGGAGCACACAGGCGTTTTTGGCGCCGAATGCACCACCGCAGCATCCCCGCACCACCCACCCGACACCAACGTGAGGTCACCTGCAGATGACGACACCGACGCTCGACCGGACAAAGGCCGCACCCGTAGTGCGCACCGGTGACCGCCTCTTCCGCGGCAGCACGCTGACCGCCGGCATCCTCATCCTCGTCACCCTCGCCGCCGTCGCCATCTTCCTCGTCGCCGAGTCCATTCCGGCGTTCACCGAGGACCCGGCCAAGATCAAGGGCTCGCCGTCGAGCTTCTGGGCCTACGTCGGACCGCTCGTCTTCGGCACCATCTGGGTCGCCTTCATCGCGCTGCTGATCGCCGTGCCGCTCTCCATCGGCGTCGCCCTCTTCATCACCCACTACGCACCCCGCCGCCTCGCCCAGAGCCTCGGCTACGTCGTGGATCTGCTCGCGGCCGTTCCCAGCGTGGTCTACGGCCTCTGGGGCATCTCGGTGCTCGCGCCGGCCGTGCAGCCCATCTACTCCTGGCTCACCGACAACTTCGGCTGGTTACCCTTCTTCGCCGCCCCCGTCTCGGGCACCGGCCGCACGGTTCTGACCGTCGGCATCGTGCTCGCCGTCATGGTGCTCCCCATCATCACCGCGCTCTCGCGCGAGATCTTCCTGCAGACGCCCAAGCTGCACGAGGAAGCCGCCCTGGCCCTCGGCGCCACGCGCTGGGAGATGATCCGCATCGCGGTCCTGCCCTTCGGTCGCCCCGGCATCGTCTCGGCCTCCATGCTCGGCCTCGGACGCGCCCTCGGCGAGACCATGGCCGTCGCCATGATCCTCTCCCCCGGTGCCTTCATCACGTGGGCACTCACGCAGTCGCAGAACACCAACACCATCGCGGCCAACATCGCGCTCAACTTCCCCGAGTCGCACGGCCTCGACGTCAGCGTCCTGATCGCGACCGGCCTCATCCTCTTCGTCATCACCTTCGGCGTGAACTTCATCGCACGCGCCATCGTCGACCGCCGCAAGGCCTTCTCGGGAGCGAACTAATGGTTGCCACCACCGGAACGTCACTTCCTTCCACCCTCACGGCGGGCAAACTGCCGAAGATGGTGCCGCTGTACGTGCTCCTCGGAGCCATCGCGGTCGTCGCCCTCGTCTTCATCCTCATGGGCGCCCCGAACGTCGCCGGCATCCTCGTCGTCGGCGTGATCGTGTACGGCGTCGCCCTCTACGTGCTCTCCCTCGCCATCGAGGGGTCGCGTAAAGCCAAAGACCGCCTGATCACCATCTTGGTCGTGTCCGCGTTCCTGCTCGCGCTGATCCCGCTCATCTCCGTGGCCGTCACCACCGCCATCAACGGCGCCGCGCGCTTCGACCTGCCGTTCTTCACCGAGTCGATGCGCAACGTCGTCGGTGCCGGCGGTGGAGCCCTGCACGCCATCACGGGCACGCTACTCATCACGCTCGCCACGGCGATCATCTCGATCCCCATCGGCATCCTGACGGCCATTTACCTCGTCGAATACGGTCGCGGCGCCCTGGCCCGCGGCATCACGTTCCTCGTCGACGTCATGACCGGCATCCCCTCGATCGTGGCCGGTCTGTTCGCCTACGCGCTGCTGGCCCTGATCCTCGGCCCCGGCATCCGACTCGGCATCGGTGGCGCCATCGCGCTGTCCGTGCTCATGATCCCCGTGGTCGTGCGCTCCACCGAAGAGATGCTGAAACTCGTGCCCAACGAGCTGCGCGAAGCCTCGCTGGCCCTCGGTGTGCCGAAGTACCTGACCATTATCAAGGTCGTGCTGCCGACATCCATGGCCGGAATCATTACCGGCTCGATGATCGCCGTGGCCCGCGTGATCGGCGAGACGGCGCCCCTGCTGCTCATCGCCGGCTACACGCAGAGCATGAACTACGACCTCTTCGACGGCCGCATGATGACCCTGCCGGTGTTCGTGTACAACCAGTACGCCATTCAGGGCGTCGATGCCCAGGCCTACACCGACCGCGCCTGGACCGGTGCGCTCGCCCTCATCCTCATCGTCATGGCGCTGAACCTCATCGCGCGCCTCGTGGCCAAGATCTTCTCGCCGAAGATCGCCCGCTAGCCGGCCACCCCACCGTCCCGCAATCCGCACACTCCTCGAACCGAACCCGAAGAAACGAGCCCCGTGTCCAAGCGCATCGAAGTCAAAGACCTCAACGTCTACTACTCCAACTTCCTCGCCGTCGAAGGCGTGGGCCTGACCATCGAACCGCGCACCGTCACGGCATTCATCGGCCCGTCCGGATGCGGCAAGTCCACGTTCCTGCGCACGCTCAACCGCATGCACGAGGTCATCCCGGGCGCCCGCGTCGAGGGCGAAGTGCTCATCGACGGCGACAACCTGTACGGACCGGGCGTCGACCCCGTGCTCGTGCGCCGCCAGGTCGGCATGGTGTTCCAGCGCCCCAACCCGTTTCCCACGATGTCCATTCGCGACAACGTGCTCGCCGGCGTGAAGCTCAACAACCGCAAGATGTCGCGCTCCGACGCCGACGACGTGGTGGAGCGCTCGCTGCAGGGCGCCAACCTGTGGAACGAGGTCAAGGACCGCCTCGAGAAGCCCGGCTCCGGCCTCTCGGGCGGACAGCAGCAGCGACTCTGCATCGCCCGCGCCATCGCCGTTCAGCCCGACGTGCTGCTCATGGACGAGCCCTGCTCGGCCCTCGACCCGATCTCGACGCTCGCCATCGAGGACCTCATCGAGCAGCTCAAGAACGAATACACGATCGTCATCGTGACCCACAACATGCAGCAGGCCTCGCGCGTCTCGGACCGCACGGCCTTCTTCAACATCGCCGGAACGGGCAAGCCCGGCAAGCTCATCGAATACGACGACACCAACACCATCTTCACGCAGCCGTCCGTGCAGGCGACCGAAGACTACGTGTCGGGTCGCTTCGGATAAACCCTCGACTCGCGCTGAGCGGATGCCGTCGTCCCCCGTGGGGGCGGCGGCATCCGTCGTTCGCGGCCGCACAGAGCGCCCGACAGCGTGACGCGCACCGAGCGCTGAAGCGCCGCTCCCGCCGGGCAGGTTACTCCGAGTCGACCTCTACGCCGCGATGTTACGACAAGAAGGGATGCGGGGTACTAACGAGAAATGCCGCCTCCCGAGGGAAGCGGCATTCTCACATTGAGCGAGTTAGGAACTGGGCCAATCGTTAGGCCGTGGGGATCGCGATCACGGGTTCGGTCGTCGGCTGCTTAGAGCCTCCGGCCGGTTCGACCGTGACGCCGACCGTTGCACCGGCCGTCATCTCGCCTTCCAGAACCGAGTAGGTGTGACCCGAGTCGGGGATGGTGAAGAGACCAGCCGAGATCGGCGACCCTTCGCCATCGATGTACCAGAGCTCGTAGACCTTATCGTCGGGCAGTTGCTCGAGCCCGTTGACGAGGAGAACTGACTCGCCGATGTTCTCGGACCAGACGAGCGTGGCCGTCGAGGAGTTGTGGCCGTCGACGTTGGCGAGCAACGGCACGGTCGAACGCTGCACATCGGGCTGGGCGTTGATGGATGCGAGAGCCAGAGCCTGCTGCACCTGGTTGCCGTTGTTCAGCATGCCTGTGAGCGAACTGGCGCCGAGGAAGACCGCGACAACGGCAGCGGCAGCCGCGAGGAACGCGACGGGCTTCTGGAACCAGCGCGCCTGCGCCTTGGACTGGGCCGACGAAGCCGGCCGAGAGGCAGCGGGACGAGTGGCCGTCGAGCCCGAAGGCGCCGAGGCAGAACCGGACGCCGGGATGCCGCTCGCAGCGGGCGTCGAACCAGCGGCGTGCAAGGGCCGGACGGGAGCGATCGCGGCATCGTCGGGCGCCGAGTCTGTGGCTGCAGCATCCGAGGTCTGGGCGGTCTGCGGAGTCACCGTCGAACCGTCGCTCTCGCGCTTCTGTGACGCCGACGAAATCTGCTGAGCAGAACCGTCGGCCGGAGCGTCTTCGGGAGCGATGGCCGGAAGCTGCGGCGTGACGGCGATGAGCGCCATCAGGTTGGACTTCAGCGCGGGGGTCGGCTGCACCTCGAGGGAGGCGAGACCCAGGCGGGCCGCGGTGTCTTCGAGCTGCGTGGCCTCGGTGCGCGCTTCTTCGCGCTGGGCGAGGTATTCCTCGTAGCGGTGTGCGTCATCGGCGTTCAGCGCGCCGAGGGCGTAGGCCCCTGCCAGGAGGGAAAGGTCGTTGTCGTTGTCGGTCATGAGGCCACCCCCAATTCATCTCGTAGTCGGATCATCCCGTCGCGCAAACGGGTCTTGACGGTGCCGAGCGGCACGCTGAGGATCTCAGCCACTTCGCTCTGGCTGTATCCCCCGTAGTACGCCAGCGTGACCGCTTGACGTTGGAGTTCGGTGAGACGGGTCAAAGCCGTCTTCACTTTTGCATGTTCAATACTGATCTCCGCCTGTTCGGCGACCTGGTCGTACGCGGTGTCGATGTCGCGGATGCCGATCTTCACGTCTCGATCGCGCCCGGCCTGTGAGGCGCGAACCCGATCAATAGCGCGGCGGTGAGCAATCGTCATCATCCAGGATGTCGCAGCACCCCGACCTTCTTCGTACCGCGTCGCGGTCTGCCAGATCTCCAAGAAAACCTCTTGGGCAACCTCTTCGGATTGGGCGTTGTCGATGAGCACGCGCCGGATCAAACCCAGAACGCGCGGAGCGAGCATGTCATACAGCTCGGAGAACGCGGCTTGATCGCCGCGCGCCACCCGAGCAAGCAGCTCTTCCGCGGAAGAACGTGAGACGAGATCGAAACTCTCGTCAGACTCTGAAGGTGGGGCCACAACAACTAGCATCTCAGGTCCAACCTCCTTCCGCACATCGACAGGCGGTGGGGAGCAGCTCCGCCAGGTACCGCTCCCCACCTTGGGGGGTGAGGGACAATCACCCCCGATGCTGTCGCGCTGAGAATAAATCCTCAGGCGACTCCCTCCGTAACGTCGACCAGCGACGGTGGAACACCGTTCACGCGGCGCGCACACGGATGGGGGCTCGTGACCGACCGACGGAGTGCGACGCGGGCTGCGTCGGTCACTCGCTTTACGTGCTTCGATCGGGTCATACAAGGGGTTCGGCGCACGGCGGGGATCGGATTGGTCGGATCTGGGAAATTTCCGAGATCGGCTGGGAATTGCCCGGCGGGAGTTTGCGGCCGGACCGCGGAAACCCGACAGGTCCTTCTGCGGATCGCCGGCTAGTTCTCCTGCGAATCGTCCAGCAGGTCTTTCTGCGGATCGTTCCGAGGCACTTGGCAGACAAAAAAGGCCGGGCCGCAGAACGCCTCTCGGCGCGAGGCCGCTCAGAGCGGCGAATATTGGAGCCCGGGGTTACTGCGGCCCGGCGAGAAACAACTCTAACAAAATCCGGCGGGGCCGGAGCGGTGTTCGCGGTGAGCGAGAGCCACGCCGTGGATGCTTGACAGTCGGGCGACGCAGCGGGCCCGGTTCCCGGCACGGCTCGTCAGTCGCATGAGGCGGGCTCCCGGTGCGGCTGGTCAGTCGAGCGACTCCGAGCGCCAGAGCTTCGCACCGCTGGCCAGATCGGTGGCGAGGTGCGACAGGCGCGACGCACGCGTGGTGAGGACCGTCGAGCGTTCGGGTTCGGTGGGCTCGGAATCATCCGCGACGCTCGTGCACCCCGCCGAGGACACCCGGCAGAAGGCAGCCGCACGTTCGAGCGCGACCGCGAAGTCGCCCGTGTAGACACCGCGCAGGATCTCGTCGGCGAGGATGGTGATCTCGTCGGGGCCCGTCGGCATCGAGGCGCCGGCTACGACCGGATCGATCGAGTCGATGACCTCGGTGCCGCGCTGGAAGTAGAAGCTCGACGAGGTGGGGTCCTGGCGGATCATCAGGCGCAGCAGGTAGATGCGCCACAGCACGCCCGGCAGGGTGCGCGGAAGGGCACGGGACCAGAGCTCGGCGATGGCGTCGATGCCGTGCTGGTCGGTGTAGGCGATGAGGCGTTCGACGGTCTCACCGTCGGGGTCGGCGCGCACGCGGGCGAGAAGGGCGTGGGCCGTTTCGTGGGCAACGCGGCTCGTCACGGCGGGATCGACGCCGCCCTGCATCCCCTCGAAGACGAAGCCCGGCACCTTCACGGGCTTGTGGAATTCTTCTGACATGGTCCCCCTCGAGTGTTCGAAGCACTGCTTGGAACACGGTAAGTTAATACGTGTTGGGCCTGTAGCTCAGTTGGTAGAGCATCGGACTTTTAATCCGCGGGTCGTGGGTTCGAGCCCCACCGGGCCCACCACGAAAACAGCCGGTCGAGAATGAATATTCCGAACCGGCTTTTTTCATGCCCGTATGCGGTGTCGCGCAGGGCGGGCGACGGGGCGAAGGGCGAAGGCGAGGGGCGCTGCGTCAGTAAGACGTGGCCATGTACTTGTCGAAGCATTCGTCGCTGCAGCAGAGCATGCCGCGGCGCGGGACACGCTTGCGACAGCGCGCGCATTTCATGCCGGCGTCGTGGCGCAGCCAGAACGCTATTCTCTGGATCGAGGAAGTGGGCATGACATCAGTTTATGTCCTCCTTTTGGTGGACAAGGGGGGTATCCCCTCCAAGTGGGGGTCCACCCCACTTCTGGGGAACTCCGGGGTGCAGTCCAGTATGGATGACATCCCGAGACGCGGGCAGGATGAACCACCCGCCACCCGCCGCTTCTACATGGCCTCGAGGCCATCCTCGTCGTAGAACTGCCGCTCACCCCACGATTGATCGTGGTAGGCGACACCGCGCGGGCGGGACAGTGCGTCGGCGCGACGGTTGAGGCTGGAGATGACGGCCGAGGTGTCCGGCTCTTCGATGTCCGAGGTTTCGGGCATGCTGACCAGTTCGCTGGCCGGCCCGATGACCAGTTGCACGGGCACCATGTCCCCGCGATCGCCGACAGCCGGTATCTCGACGGTTTCCGCTTTCTGTTTCAGGCCCAGCGCGGCCACGAAACGAAGGAGCGCGTCCGCGACGCCGTCTGTCGTCAGGAATGAGACACCTGCATACGAGACTCGTTTCATGACCTCAGTGTCTGTGTCGCTCCTTCGGGCGGACAAGGGGTTGCGATCTCAGAGTGCCAGGAGTACCGGGACGCCCCCGTGGTGGCCGGACTCAGTAGCGGCAGTCTCGGTGTTGGCCAGTCTCGGTGATGGCCAGTCTCAGTAGCGGCAGTCTCAATAGCGGCCGGTCTCAGTAGCGCCCAGTCACCGGTCGCGATCGGTCCAGCTGTGTGCCGGTCGCAGATGTGACGAAGGAGGAGACCCGCAGGTCTCCTCCTCGTGGGCACGGCCGCAGTTGCTGCGGGCCCGTGCGAGTGTGTGGGCGCTCTAGCGCGCGGAGCGGCTGTTGAGGAAGTGCACCGGGATGGCGATCGCGAGCGAGATGGCGACGATGCCGGCGAAGAAGACGAGCGCCTGGAAGCTCGTGAGCGTGATGGCGAGACCGAACAGGTACATGCCGCCGACGAAGAGGATGATTGCGAGAACGAAAGCCATGCAAGCATTCTAGCCGTGACGGCGGGGTGTCGATACGCTCGGCCAGCGCCGGTTCACTGGAAATCCCGCGACCGCGTGCGCGCGCTGAGGCTGAGGCTTTCGAGCCCGTCGGCGACGAGGTTGATGATGCCGTCGTCTGAGCGCTCGAGGAGTCCCCGCACGATCATGGCGGGTGCCTCGCGCGCGACCCGCAGGTGTCGCCGCCACACCCCGACGCTGCAGATGACGTTCATCAGTCCCGTCTCGTCTTCGAGGTTGACGAAGGTGATGCCGGATGCCGTCGCGGGCCGTTGGCGGTGCGTGACGACCCCGGCCACCCGCACGCGTCGGCCGCTCTCGGCGCTGCGCAGCTCTTCGGCCGACAGGATGCCCTGCTGCCGGAGCTCGGCGCGCAGGTGCCTGACGGGATGGTCGTCGGGCGACACCCCCGTCGACCACAGATCGGAGACGACCTCTTCTTCGGCCGTGAGCAGGTCGAAGAGCGGGGGTTGCACGTCGACGAGGGTGCCGGCGAGCTGGTTGGGGCGTTCTTGTGAGGCTTGTTCGGCTTTCCAGAGGGCCTCGCGGCGCTGCAGCCCGAGCGACTGGAACGCACCGGCCGCCGACAGGGCTTCGAGCTGGGGTGCCGTGAGCCCGACCCGGCGCGCCAGGTCGTGCATGTCTCGGTAGGGCCCGCCGCGTCGGCGTTCTTCGACGATCTGGGTAGCCTTGGCCAGGCCGATCTTGGTCACGCTCGCGAGCCCCTCGCGCACGGCGTAGCGGCCGTCGCGGCGGTGCACGGTGGAGTCGAACGGGATCGAACGGTCGAACGGGGGCACGGGCGGCTGTTCGGCATCGCAGCAGGCGTCGAGCCCCGTCGCACCCGCGGGCCGGTCGTCGTCGGGGTCGAGCGGCTCGAGCGTGGCGTGCGCCTCTGACCGTTGGATGTCGGGGCGGTGCGTGATCACACCGTGACGACGGGCATCGGCCACGAGGCTCTGCGGCGAGTAGAAGCCCATCGGTTGCGCCCGCAGCAGCGCGGCGAGGAACGCGGCCGGGTAGTGCAACCGCATCCACGCGCTGGCGTAGACGATCAGGCCGAAGCTGATGGAGTGGCTCTCGGCGAAACCGAAGTTGGCGAAGGCCTGGATTTTGCCGTAGACGACATCGGCGTCCTCCCCCACGATGCCGTTGCCCGCCATGCCGGCGTAGAGCTTGGTCTTGAGCGACTCGATCTTCTCTTCGCCGCGTTTGGAACCCATGGCCCGCCGCAGCAGATCGGCGTCTTCGCCCGTGCATCCGCCGACCACCATGGCCATCTGCATGAGTTGCTCTTGGAAGAGGGGAACGCCGAGGGTGCGTTCGAGCACGGGCTCGAGGGCGGGGTGCAGATAGGTGATCTCTTCGGCCCCCGTGCGCCGGCGGATGTAGGGGTGCACGGCGCCGCCCTGGATGGGGCCCGGCCGAACCATGGCGATCTGGATCACCAGATCGTAGAAGCGGCGCGGCAGCATGCGCGGGAGCATGCCCATCTGCGCGCGCGATTCGACCTGGAAGACGCCCACCGAGTCGGCGTAGCAGAGCTGGTCGTAGACGGCGGCCTCTTCTTTGGGCAGGGTGGCCAAGGTCCAGCGTTCGCCGCAGAACTCGTCGGCCAGGTCGAAGGCGTATTGCATGGCGGCGAGGATGCCGAGGCCCAGCAGATCGAATTTGACGAGACCCATCCACGCGCAATCGTCCTTATCCCACTGCAGCACCGTGCGGCCATCCATGCGACCGTGTTCGATGGGGCTGACCTCGCCGACGGGCCGGTCGGTGAGCACCATGCCGCCGGAGTGGATGCCGAGGTGCCGGGGGAAACGCAGCACCTGCTGGGCCAGGTCGACGACCGCGTCGGGGATGTCGTGGTCTTCGCTCGAGGCGACGGCCCCCCAGCGCTCGACCTGTTTCGACCAGGCATCCTGTTGCCCGGGGCTGTGGCCGAGCGCCTTGGCCATATCGCGCACCGCGAATTTGGGGCGGTAGGTGATGACGTTGGCCACCTGCGCCGCGTTGAAGCGCCCGTATCGCTCATAGACGTGTTGGATGACTTCTTCCCGTCGGTCGGAGTCGAAATCGACGTCGATATCGGGCTCTTCGTCGCGCATGCTCGACAGGAAACGCTCGAAGGGCAGGCCGTAGTAGATGGAGTCGACGGCCGTGATGCCGAGCAGATAGCAAACGGCCGAGTTGGCCGCCGAACCACGCCCCTGGCAGAGGATGCCGCGGTTGCGGGCGAAGTGCACGAGCTCGTGCACGATGAGGAAGTAGCCCGGGAAGTCTTTGTGCTCGATGACCTCGAGTTCGCGTTCGATGCGCGTGCGCACCTCGGGGGTGAGGGTGCCGTAGAGCTTGTCCGCGCCCTCCCAGGTGAGGGCCCGCAGCCAGCTCATGGGCGTGTGGCCGGGCGGTACCTCTTGTTTGGGCAGGCCGGGGCTGACGCTCTTCAGCCGGAACCCGAGTTCGTCGGCATAGCCGACGGTGCGCGCGACGGCGTCGGGGTAGCGGGCGAAGAGGCGCGACATCTCGCGGCCGGAACGCAGGTGGGCACGACCCGTCGCGGGCAGCCATCCATCGAGCTGGTCGAGGCTGCGGCGCGCGCGCACGGCGGCGAGCGCCTCGGCCAGACGGTGTTGTTCGGGGGCCGCGTAGTGCACATTTCCCGTGACGACCGTGGGCAGGTGGAGTTCGCTGGCCAGCACGGCGAGCGCCGCGTTGGCCGCACTGTCGGTGGGATGGCCGTGGTCGGTGAGCTCGACGATCACGTTGTCGGGGCCGAAGCGGTCGACGAGCCGCCGCAGTTCGAGCCGCGCGGCGTCGGCACCGGAGCGCTGCAGGGCCGAGCGGACGGTGCCCTTGCGGCATCCCGTGAGCACGAGCCAGGAGTCTTCTGCCGCGTCGGCGAGATCGTCGAGCCGGTAGCGCGGGCTGCCTTTCTCGGCGCCGTCGGCGAGCTGCGCCGTGGTGATGGCGCGCGAGAGCCGATGATAGCCCTCTTGCCGGCGGGCCAGCACGAGCAGGTGATGACCCTCGGGATCGGGTTCGCCGTTTTGCGGGGCCGTGAGTTCGAGCGAGAGTTCGGCGCCGAAGATGGTGCCGAGGCCCGCATGCGCCTCGGCGGCTTCGGCGAGGCGCACGGCGCCGTAGAGGCCGTCGTGATCGGTGAGGGCGATGGCGTGCAGCCCGAGCCGCACGGCCTCTTCGACCAGGGCTTCTGGCCCGGAGGCGCCGTCGAGGAAGCTGAAGTTCGAGTGCGCGTGCAGCTCGGCATAGGGCACGACGGGCGCGCGCCGCGACGCGTCGAAGGGTGGGGTGCCGGCCGCATCGGGCGTGTAGGGCTGGCGTTTGCGCGACCATCCGGGGCTGTCTCCGCCGTCGGCGCCGTGGGGAACCGGGTCGGGGCGACTGAGGTCGGTGAGTTTCTTCTCGAACTCGGACCAGGGAATCGGGGGGTTGTGCCATCCCATCCGGGACTCCTTTCTGTGGGGCTGTGAGCGGGGTGGTGAGCGGTATCGGTGTGCGGGTCAGTCGTAGAGCGCCTCGGCCCACCACTCGTGTTCGGCGAGGACGAGCAGCCAGGCCCGGCCGAGCGCGTCGACGAGCTGGAACCGGTTGATGCTGCGGGCGCCGTCCTCCCACCACCGCTCGGTGAGCGGCCACGGCCCCGACCAGGACGTGACGGGATGCTCGCCGCTGCCGCCCGATCGCTCGCCGATGCCCGCCGCGAACACCGCCGGTATCCCGGTGAGGATGCCTCGGCCATCGACGTCGACGAGCCGCCCACCCGCGTCTCTGACGAGCGCCGGGACCGGCGCCTCGAACACCGTCGACGGCAGCGGACCCGGCACGTTGCCCGGCCACGGCAGTTGCCGCCGCCGGGCCAGCTCTTTCTCGCCCCCCGGGGGCAGATCGCCCCACGGCACGAGAACCGAACGAGAGCTGAGCAGGCGACCACCCGTGAGCACGGCCGTGACGACCCCCTCGTGCCCGAGCATGCTCTGCACGCGCGAGAAGCCGTGGTGGATGCTCTCGTCGGGGCCGCCGCCCCACAGCCCGTCTTCGTGGTTGAGCGCGCGGTCGACGCTCTCGGGCGACACCGAGACGCTCACGACGGGGGCCGCGAGACCCGCGTCGATGCCGTGCCCGCCCTGCAACTGCCACCGCACGCGGTCGAGCACATCGGATGCCGTGAACCACCGTGGATGCAGCCACGTGCGCCCCGTGCGCCGACCGTCGTCGGTGTGCACCTCGACCCGGATGGCCGTGGCGACGAGTCGGGCCTGCGCGATGGTCGCGACGAACCGCTCGGCCGTCTGCCGGAACCCGAAGGCCACTTGGTCGACGCGATCGAGCGGGGTCTCGAATTCGACGCGGCAGTCGAGTTGCGGCGGGGGCACACGCGCCGTGACGTCTCGCCCGTCGAGCCCCGCCGCCAGCCGGTGACAGAAAGCCCCGTCTTCGCCGAACCGATCGCGCACGCTGACGGGGTCGAGCGCCGCGAACTGCGCGAGCGTGTGCACCCCGAGCTGATGCAGCAGCGGGTTGAGCTCGGGCCGCCCCAGGAGCTCGACGGGTAGACCGGCCAGGAATTCTGCCGACAGCCCGGCGGGGACGATGCGCACCATCTCGGTGCCCGGCACGCGCGCCGCCTGTTCGGCCGCGAAGATGCCGTCGGCGATGCCGATGCGCGCATCGTGGATGCCGAACCGCGCGAGGGTCTCGATGAGCAGCTCACCGGCGCTCTGCTCGCCCCCGTAATAACGGCTGGGGCCCTGGGCGCGGATGGCGCACATGCCCGGGCGCAAGACCTGGATGCCCGGCACGACCTCTTCGAGCGCGAGGATGATGGGCTCGAAGGCCCGCGCATCGATGGCCGGATCGTAGTTCTCGACGATGAGCTCGGAGCACCGCGATTGCGCCTCGCGCACGCGGAGACCGCGACGCACGCCGGCCGCGCGGGCCGGCAGCGAGCAGGCGAATACCTCCCCGCGCTCGACGAGGGCGATGGTGCTGCCCTCGCTCGACAGCGCCCCCGAGCCCATCTCTCGGCACCACGCGGCGATGGGCCAATCGGGGCACCACACAACCAAAGTTCTCGTAGGAGTGGGGCCCAGCGTTCTCGTGGGCGTAGGCGTGGGCGTGCGAGGCAGAGTACTCGTGACCCCCGGGCCACTTGCGGTTGTCATGAGACGAGCGCGCGCAGCGGCGCAACCTCGGGCTCGCGCACCTCATGTGACGCGGGCCGCTGCTCGCGCTGCGGCACCGACGCAGGCGTCTGCCAGGCCGCGGGAACGCGCTCGGCGCGGCGCAGACGCCCGTCGGCGTCGGGCAGGAACAGCGAAGCGGAGCGTGGCCGACCGGCCCCGGCGCGAGCGTTGACCGTGACCGTGACGCGGCGCGCCTGCAGATGCCCGCTGCCGGCGTCGAGCCCCACCCATTCGCTGCTCGAGACGCGCAGGGTGGCCTCGGATTGCGGCCAGTCGCCCAGGGCGATGAGGGTGGACCCCTTGCCCCGGAGGCGAGCCCCCAGACGAGACACCTCGGCGGGCGCGACCCGGCTGGGCGGAACGGCGACGACGACACCGACCACATCGGCGACGGCGGCCGTGACGGTGAGCCACTGATCGCCCGGATCGGGCACCAACACGAGCCGCTCGAGGTCGACCCCCGCGGCCGCAGCCGCCTCGACGCCGAACGAGGGCATGCCGACGACGGCGCACCACACGCCGGCAGCGCTGGGCGCCGCCATCATGGCCGTGGCGAGCGCCACCGAATCGGGAACGGAATAGGCGCTGCCCGCCCGCAGCGGCCCGCCCAGGAGGCTGGCGATCTCGGGCGCTGTCGGTAGTCCGTGCGAATCTACTCGTGTTCGTTGCATGCCCCGGATGCGCGCCTGAAGCTCGGCCACCTTCTCGGCGGCCGAACCGGATGACGCGACGGCAGGGCTCATGGGTTAAATGTTCGAACATGTGTTCGAAGAAGTCAACGTGAGAGCAAAAAGTTTTACCGTTTACGGCGTGTCGCGCCGGGGCACGACGGTAGCGCCCGAAAGATTCCCGGGCGCAAGAATCCTGAGCCGCCACTGCGGGCCGGGCATGCAGTGGCGCGGGCCGGGCATCCCGTAGGCGCGGGCTGGTCACCTGTGGGGCGCGGGCAGGTTATTCGGCGGGCCACCAGTAGATCGAGCCACCATCGCGGCCCTGGAAGCCGAAGGAGCACTCGTAGACCTCGACGATGGTCTGCGACTCGAGCACGATGCGGTTGCCCTTGGGCGGCTGGCTCTCACCGGGCACGCAGGAGGGGTCGACAATGGTGTCTCCGTGCCAGGTCGCCACGTGCACGCGGGGGTTGGAAAGCACACGGATGTCGCGCGCATTGTCTGGCAGCTGCTCGGGCAGCTTGCCCGACTCGATGAATGCCACGGCCTGCGTCTTCGACGTGAAGTACTCGAACGAACTCTCGCTCGAGCATCCGATCACGGACACACCGATGACGGCACCCACGACGGCCGTCGAAACGACCTTGACCAACTGACGCATACGCTCTTTCTCCCCCCGGCATCAGTGTGGCAGAACGCACCCGTCGGCCGCGGAAAACGTGGCAATCGAGACCCACCCGTTGCCAAAAACGGCATTTTGCGACAGTGCGAAAAACGCGTGCCCGGGGAATCGCTCCATGGCCCGTCGTCGGTGGTCGGCGGTAGGCTGGAACGCGTGAGCGTACCCCACCTGAACGGCGTGCATCTGGTCGGTTCCATCAACCTGCCCGATGCCGAGACGACCTTCCGCACCGTGTCCGAGAGGCTCGGCGCACATGCGGCGCGCCTGCCCGACGGCGAGGTCGGCGAGCGCTTCCACTGGATTCTTTTTCAGGGCGCCAGATTCGAACAAACCTCCGGCCTGCACCGCGTGGGCGCCGAGCCGTTCCTGGTCGCGGGATTCGACCTGCGCCCCGTCGACATCGACGAGGGTGTCGACCCCGACGGCATCGAGTTCGGCCCGTTGGGATACGCCGACGCCGCTCTCAGCAGCTACGCCGCCTTCAGCGCCCTGCGCGAGAGAGGCGAGATCGCGCCCGGCACGCGTTTCCAGGTGAGCCTGCCGACACCTCTCGCGCCGCTCACCACGTTTGCCATGCCATCCGCCCAGCCCGCGCTCTATCCCGCCTACGAGGCTGCGTTGGCGCGCGAGATCGAGCAGATCACGGCGGCCATCCCGGCCGACGACCTCGCCATTCAATTCGACCTCGCCACCGAATTCGCCTTCATCGAGCAGGTCAGCCTGGGTGGCGGGCCGCTCACGCCCTGGTTCGCCGAGGCGGGGGCCGATGCCGACAGCATCATCGCCGGATGCGTGGTCGCCGCATCACGCGTCGCCAACCTGGTTCCGGCGGGCGTTCAGCTGGGCTTCCACCTCTGCTACGGGGATGTGGCCGAGAAACACTTCGTCGAGCCATCCGACACCGCCAACCTCGTCGCCGTCGCCAACGGGCTCACCACCGGTGTGACCCGTCGCATCGACTGGGTGCACCTACCCGTGCCGATCGAGCGGGACGACAGCGACTACTTCGTGCCGCTGGCCGCGCTCAACCTGCGCGCCGAGACCGACCTCTTCCTGGGAGTCGTGCACCACGAAGACGGCGTGGCCGGCGCCCACCGGCGGCTCGAGGCCGCTGAGCCGGCGCTCACCACGGCCGGAATCCGCCAGGTGGGCATCGCCACAGAATGCGGCTTCGGGCGCGGGCCGCAGGAGCGGACCGTTCCGCTGCTCGACCTGCATGCCGAGATTCTTTCGACGCTCGGGGCGAAGCACTAGAGCCGCGAACGACTAGAGTCTCGAAGCACTAAAGCCACAAAGCACTAAAGCCACAACGGGGCCGGGGCCGTAATAGCCCCGACCCCGACAGCGTCAGCTCACATCACTACGGCTCAGACCGCATCGATTCAGATCGCATCGACTCAGACCGCCGCGAACCCGTCAGCACGCACGCCCCAGGTGGCCTGGAACGTCTCGCCGGGAGCGAGGTAGCGCACGTTGCGACCCGTGTTGAAGGCATCCGTCGGCGCGGTCATGGGCTCGATCGCCACGGCCGTCGACTGGCCCGGGTATTTCTTGGTCGTGAAGACCTGCCAGTAGGGGAAGTTCTCGTCGCCCCACACCGTGACGACGCGGCCGTCGTCGGCCGCGACCGTGTGCTCGGTGACGCCGTTCTCGAAGACCGCCTGACCGAAACCGTCATCCAGCACCAGGCCGCCGAGGCGACGTCCGCTGCGCAGATCGTATTCGGTGCCCTCGACAGGAACCTCGCCCGTCGGCAGCAAGCGCTCGTCCACCGTGAAACGAGTCTGGCAATTGAGCGTGACGGTCAGATCATCCGGTTCGACGTCGCCGATCGTGAAGTACGGGTGCGTGCCGATGCCCGTCGGCGCCGTGCCCGTGCCCACGTTCTCAATGGTGTGCGTGACCTCGAGGCCCGCGTCGACCAGGCGGTAGCGCACCGACGTGTCGAGCAGGAACGGGTAGCCGTGCTGCGGGTAGACCGTGGCCGTGAGCATGACCGAGTCGTCGGTCTGCTCGGCGACGTCGTAGGCCGTGAAGCGGAGCAGGCCGTGGATGGCGTTCTGCTTGTCGGGCTCGGTCAGGTCGAGCTGCATCTCTTCGCCGTCGAGCTCGTACTTGCCGTCGCGGATGCGGTTCGGCCACGGCACGAGCACGATGCCGCTGCCGTAGGGGCGCTGCACACCCTCGTCGTAGGGCGGCATGATGTCGATGCCGTTGACGCTCAGTCGACGGATGCCGGCACCCACCTGGGTGATCACGGCAGAGACCGTGCCGGCCGAAGCCTGGCGGGTCAGAACGTATTGGTCGCCGGTGACGGCGCGCGAGTGGGTCATCTTCGTTCCTCTCGGGGGTGTGTAACGAGCGTAGCGGGTGGATGTCTGGGCGCGAGCTAGCCGGTGGGAGCTAGTCGGTGCGCTCGAGCCCCGTGATGACGCGCACGCCGCGCGCCGCGATCTGGTCGACGAGCGCGGCATCGGCCTGATCGTCGGTCACGAGCAGGTCGATGTCGTCGAGCGTGGCGATGCGCCCGAGATGCACCTGACCGAGCTTGGCGGCGTCGGCCACAATGACCACGCGTTCGGCCGCGCCCATCATGAGGCGTTTCACCTCGGCCTCTGGCAGGTTGATGTTGGTGACGCCGCGTTCGCCGTCGACGCCGTTGCAGCCGATGAAGGCGAGGTCGGCGTGCAACTGGTCGAGCATGGGGGCCGCAAATGGCGCGACGAGCGAGTGTTGGCGGGGCCGGAGCGTGCCGCCCGTGACGATGACCGTGAAACGCGGGATGTGCGGTTCGAGGGCCAGCGCGACGGTGAGGCTGTTGGTGATGACGGTGACATCGGTGAGATCGGCTCGGGAGGCGAGCGCCCGGGCGACCGCGAGGCCGGTGGTGCCGACATCCACGATCACAGTGTTGCCCGAGCGCACGAGCGCGGCCGCATTGCGCCCGACCCGCTCTTTGCCGGCGGCGGATGAATTGAGCGCTTCTTCGAATTGCCACTCACGTTCGGGACGCGGTGCGAGGTCGTTCGGCGGCATCGCTCCCCCGTGCACGCGGCGGGCTCGGGCCGTGTCGACGAGCGCATCGAGATCGGCCCGGGCCGTCACACCCGAGATGCCGAAGCGATCGGCAAGTTCGGCCACGCGCACGAAACCGCGCTCGGCGATGAGGTCGGCGATCGCGTTGCGACGCAGCTCGGCTGGCAGGGTCTCCGACATAGGCCAATCTTCACTTACTTCGCTTTACTTTTCAATATGAAAGGGCTAGATTTCAGGACATGAGCACCACATCGACGACCGATGACACCGCCGACGGCCGCAGCACGTTCGTGAGCGATCCGAGCATCCGCGTGCACGGCGACACTCTCGCCGACGGCCGCGAGCTGATCTACTTCGACGACGCCGACACCGCGCTCGGCACCGAACGCAAGGCCGACACCCGCGCCCTCGATCCGCGTCCCGCCACCGCGAGCATGCGCCAAGACCCGCTCACGGGCGAATGGGTGTCCATCGCGGCGGCCCGCCAGAACCGCGTATTCCTGCCGCCCGCCGAGCTCGACCCGCTCGCGCCCGCCTCGGCGACGAACCCCTCCGAAATCCCCGATATCTACGACGTCGCCGTGTTCGAGAACCGCTCACCCTCGTTCGGGCCGCTCCTCGAAGACGACAACGCCCCCCGCGGCGGGGACGATCTCACCCGCATCGAACTCGGCCGCACCCGCACGTCGGTCGGCCGCTGCGAGGTCGTCTGCTTCAGCCCCGCGTCGACCGGTTCGTTCGGCAGCCTCAACCGCAGCCGGGCCCGCACCGTGATCGAGGCCTGGGCGCAGCGCACGGATGCCCTGAGCCACAAGCCCGGCATCGCGCAGGTGTTCCCCTTCGAAAACCGTGGCGTCGAGATCGGCGTCACCCTGCACCATCCGCACGGCCAGATCTACTCCTACCCCTACGTGACGCCGCGCACCACGCGTCTGCTCGAATCGATCGAGAGCTACGGGCCGACGCTGTTCGCCGACATCCTCGAGTGCGAGCAGAACGACGAGCGTGTCATTCTGCGCGGCGAGCACTGGACCGCCTACGTGCCGTTCGCCGCCCGCTGGCCCATCGAGGTGCACATGCTGCCGCACCGCCACGTGCCCGATTTCGCCGGCACCACCCTCGAGGAGCGCGACGAGCTCGCCGGGCTCTACCTGCGCCTGCTGCGCGGCATCGACGCGCTCTACGACACCCCCACGCCTTACATCGCCGCCTGGCACCAGGCGCCCGTGAACGTCGGTCGGGATGACATCCGCCTCATGTTGCAGATCACCTCGCCGCGTCGCGCCGCCGACAAGCTGAAGTACCTCGCCGGATCGGAAGCCGCCATGGGCGCCTGGATCGGCGACGTCCCACCCGAACAATCCGCCCAGCGCCTGCGCGACGCCGTGGCGAAGGCCGACCAGGAGAACCCCGTATGACCGCCGACTCTGCAGCCACGCCCGCCTCGAAATCCCCCAGCGCCTCGGCCGCCACGCCCGCCTCGGCCGACGAGGGCGCGCACCGCTCCGACTTGCAGCACGCCGCCCTCTCGCGTTTCGCCGAGGTCTATGGCCACGACCCGCAGGGCCTGTGGTCGGCGCCCGGCCGCGTCAACCTGATCGGCGAGCACACCGACTACAACGACGGTTTCGTGTTCCCCTTCGCCATCAACTACCGCACGGTCGTGGCGCTGCGTTCGCGCGACGACCAGCTCGTGCGCGTCGCCAGCGCCTTTGCCCCGGGCGAGGTCGTCGAGGCCTCGCTCACCGATCTCGAGCCGGCCAACCTCCACGGCTGGTCGGCCTACCCGCTCGGCGTCGTCTGGGCGCTCGGCCAGTTCGGCGCCCCGCTCGGCGAACTGCGCGGTGTCGACCTCTTTATCGACTCGGATGTTCCGGTCGGCGCGGGCCTCTCGTCATCCGCCGCCATCGAATGCGCCGTCGCCGCCGCCCTCACCGACGTGTGGCACCTCGATTTCGACCGACAGACCCTCGCCAAGGTGGGCCAGCTGGCCGAGAACAAAGCCGTCGGCGCGCCCACCGGCATCATGGACCAGTCTGCGTCGATGCTCGGCCGCCCCGACCACGGCGTGTTCCTCGACTGCCGCTCGCTCGACGCCGAGGTCATCGAGTTGGGCTTCGACGGGGCCGACCTTGAGCTGCTCGTGATGGACACGCGCGTCAGCCACTCCCACGCGACCGGCGGCTATGCGGCCCGACGTGCGTCGTGCGAGGCCGGCGCGAAAGCCATGGATGTCTCCTCCCTGCGCGACCTCGGCGTGCACGACCTGCCGCGCGCCGAAGAGGTACTCGACGACGAGACGTTCCGCCGCGTGCGCCACATCGTCACCGAGAACCAGCGTGTGCTCGACACCGTGCGCACCCTGCGGGAGCACGGGCCCACGGCCATCGGCGAGCTGCTCGACGCCTCGCACGTGTCCATGCGCGACGACTTCGAGATCTCGGTGCCCGAGCTCGACCTGGCCGTCGAGGTGTCCCGCCGTGCGGGCGCCATCGGCTCGCGCATGACGGGCGGCGGCTTCGGCGGCGCGGCCATCGCGCTCGTGCCCCGCGCACGCCTCGCCGAGGTCGCCTCGGCCGTGACGGCCGCCTTCGCCGAGGCATCCTTCACCGCCCCCGTCATCTTCCCGGTGACGGCGGCCGGCGGAGCAACGCGCGAGCGCTGACGCCCGGCACGGCGGGAGAAAGTTTCGGATGTCAGAATCGATCGACGACTTCCCGCCGGGAATCGGCAACCCCGCGCGCAACGCGCTCCACAACGCGGGCTATCGACGCCTCGCCGACCTCGTCGGCGTCCCCACGAGCGACCTCGCCGCCCTCCACGGCGTCGGGCCGAAAGCGCTGCGCCTTCTCACCGAGGCGCTATCGACCGATTAGCCGCTGTCCACGTCGCCGGGCGCCCCGGCGCAGACACAAGCGCCCGAACCTAAGCACGTAGAAGGCCCGGACACAGGATGTCCGGGCCTTTCGCGTGCGGCGGCGGGCCGCCGTTCAACACTCTCAGCGGCGCGCGTTGCGCTCCGCGGCTTGCACCACGTTGGAGACGAGCAGCGCGCGCGTCATGGGCCCGACGCCACCCGGGTTGGGCGACAGGTGACCCGCGACATCCCAGACGCCCGGGTCGATATCGCCGGCCAGCTTGGCCTTACCGCTCTCGGTCGTGCCCACGCGGGTGACGCCCACGTCGAGCACGGCCGCGCCCGGCTTCACCCAGTCGGGCTTCACGAGGTGCGGCACGCCCACCGCGGCCACGACGACGTCGGCCCGGCGCACCTCGGCGGCCAGGTCGACCGTGCGCGAGTGCGTAAGCGTGACGGTGGCATCGACACCCTTGCGCGTGAGGAGCAGCCCGAGCGGGCGCCCGACCGTGAGCCCGCGGCCCACGACCGTGACGTGCTTGCCCGCGAGCGGCACGTCGTAGCGTTTCAGCAGCTCGACGATTCCGGCGGGCGTGCACGGCAGCGGCGAGGTCAGCTCGCCCTCGACGCCCAGCACGAGGCGCCCGAGGTTGGTCGGGTGCAGGCCGTCGGCGTCCTTATCGGGGTCGATGAGCTCGAGCATCTCGTTCTCGTCGATGCCCGCAGGCAACGGCAGCTGCACGATGTAGCCCGTCACCTCGGGGGCCGCGTTGAGGTCGGCGATGGCGGCGCGGATGTCGGCTGCCGACGCGGTGCTCGGCAGGTCGACGCGCACCGACTCGATGCCCACTTCGGCACAGTCGCGGTGTTTGCCGGCTACGTAGGAGCGCGAGCCCGGGTCGTCGCCGACGAGCAGCGTGCCGAGTCCGGCGAGCTTGCCCGAAGCCCGCAGCACGTCGATGCGCTCGCGCAGCTCGGATTTGATGGCCGTTGCGGTGGCGACGCCATCCAGTGTGATCGCGGTCACGGCGGCGCCTACTGCTCGAGGCCCGGGTAGAGCGGGAACGCGTCGGTCAGCGTCTTGACGCGCGCACGCAGGGACGGCAGGTCGGCGTCGGGGCGCAGGGCCGCGGCGATGACATCCGACACCTCGGTGAACTCGGCGTCGCCGAAACCGCGCGTGGCGAGGGCGGGCGTGCCGATGCGCAGGCCCGACGTGACCATGGGCGGGCGCGGGTCGAAGGGAACCGAGTTGCGGTTGACCGTGATGCCCACCTCGTGCAGGGCGTCTTCGGCCTGTTTGCCGTCGAGGGGCGAGGTGCGCAGGTCGGCGAGCACCAGGTGCACATCGGTGCCGCCCGTCAGCACGTCGACGCCGGCCTCGCGTGAGTCGTCGGCGGTGAGGCGGTCGGCGAGGATGGCGGCGCCGCGCAGGGTGCGCTCCTGGCGGTCGACGAACTCGGGCTGCGCCGCGAGCAGGAAGGACGTGGCCTTGGCCGCGATGACGTGCATGAGCGGCCCGCCCTGCTGGCCGGGGAACACGTTGCTGTTGAGCTTCTTGGCGATATCGGCGTCGTTCGACAGGATGAAGCCCGAGCGCGGGCCGCCGATGGTCTTGTGCACGGTGGACGACACGACGTCGGCGAAGGGCACGGGCGACGGGTGCAGACCCGCGGCGACGAGGCCGGCGAAGTGCGCCATGTCGACCCAGAGCTTGGCGCCCACCTCGTCGGCGATGGCGCGGAAGGCGGCGAAGTCGAGCTGACGCGGGTAGGCCGACCAGCCGGCGATGATGACCTGCGGCTTGTGCTCGAGCGCCTTCTCGCGCACGACGTTCATGTCGACGAGGAAGGTCTCGGGGTCGACGCCGTAGGAGACGGCGTTGTAGAGCTTGCCCGAGAAGTTGAGCTTCATGCCGTGGGTGAGGTGCCCACCGTGGGACAGCTCGAGGCCCAGGATGGTGTCGCCCGGCGTGGCGATGGCGCTCAGCACGGCGGCGTTGGCCGACGCACCCGAGTGCGGCTGCACGTTGGCGAAGTTGGCGCCGAACAGGCTCTTGGCGCGCTCGATGGCGAGGCTCTCGGCGATGTCGACGTATTCGCAGCCGCCGTAGTAGCGACGCCCGGGGTAGCCCTCGGCGTATTTGTTGGTGAGAACCGAACCCTGGGCCTGCAGGATGGCGCGGGGAACGAAGTTCTCGCTCGCGATCATCTCGAGGTAGTCGCGCTGGCGACCCAGTTCGAGCTCGAGGACTTCGGCAATCTGAGGATCGACCTCGGCCAGGGGGGCGTTGAAGGTGGAAGACAAAACTGGCTCCTTTTAGACACAGTTGACGGAACAATCGGTTCTCGTATCGGCCCAGGCGTGCGGCCGAATCCGTGTCAGTCGCTCCCCGATGGTAACCATCTCGGGCGGATGCGCCAGCTGCTCACGATCCGTCACTACGCCAGTTGCGACCCGTCCAGCATAGCAGCGGCGGCCCGGTCGAACGCTAGTGTTGCCAGCGTGAACGCCTTGCCCACGATCATCCATTCGGCCACCCTCATCGACCACGCGCGCCGGGTCACCGACGCTTGGGTGTGCCTCGACGGCGGCCTCGTGACGCACGCCGGGCGGGGCGACGGATGGCGTGAGCTGAGCGCCGCGCCCACGGCCGATGTGGTCGACGCCACCGGCCTCTTCCTCACCCCCGGCTTCATCGACCTGCACGCACACGGTGGCAACGGCGCGGCGTTCGACGACGGTGCGGATGCCATCTCCCGCGCGCTCCTGGTGCACCGCCGTTCGGGCACGACCCGTTCGGTGCTGTCGCTCGTCACGGCCTCGATCGAGGACCTCGCCGCCCGCGTGGCCGGGATCGCGCGGCTCGCGGCATCCGACCCGGCCATTCTGGGCTCGCACCTCGAGGGCCCTTTTCTCGACCCGGGGCACAAGGGCGCGCACACCGAGTCGCTGCTGCGACCCGCGGATGCCTCGAGCATCGAGCACCTGATCGAGGCGGCCGCCGGCACCCTGCGTCAGGTGACCATCGCCCCCGAGCGCCCGGGAGCGCACGACGCCATCGCCCGGTTCACGGAGTCGGGTGCGCGCGTGGCGGTCGGGCACACCGATGCCGACTACGACCAGACGCGCGCGGCGTTCGACGCGGGGGCCAGCATCCTGACCCACACGTTCAATGCCATGCACGGCTTGCAGCACCGCTCCCCCGGGCCTGTCGCGGCCGCGTTCGACGATGAGCGCGTGACGCTCGAGCTCATCGCCGACGGGGTGCACGTGCATCCGCGCATGTTGCGGCTGGCGTTCGACGAGGCGCCCGGCCGGGTGGCGCTCGTGACCGACGCGATGGCGGCGGCGGGTGCGGCCGACGGACGGTACTCGCTGGGCGGCCTGGCCGTCGATGTGCGCGACGGTGTGGCGCGGCTGGCCGACGGGGGCGCGATCGCCGGGTCGACGCTCACGCAGGACGAGGCGTTGCGGGTCATGACACGTGACGCGGGTGTTGCCCTCGAGGTGGCCGTCGAGGCCCTGACGACGACCCCAGCTCGTGCCCTGGGCCGCGAAAACGACCTCGGTCACCTGAGCGTCGGGTTTGCGGCCGACGCCGTGCTGCTCGACGAGTCGCTGCACGTGTCGGCCATCTGGGTAGCGGGCACCCGCGTCTGACCTCGGCGACCTGAGCAGCCGAGCACACCCGCGCCCGACAAGATCGCCGCCGGGCCAGATCGGCGTCCGGCGACATCGCCCCCTGCTACGGCTGCTGCAGGTCTTCCCGCCGGAGCAGGTCGTCGCGGATAAGCAGGTCGTGGCGCACGTGATGCGTGCGATACGCGGCACGGGCGACCATGTGAGCCGAGATGGGCGCCGTCAGCGACTGAAACAGGATGATGGCGATGGCGAGCGTGATATTGCCGACCGTGGGGGTCGAGACCGCGACATCCGCCGTGATGGCGAGCAGGCCGAGCACCTGCGGCTTCGTCGCGGCGTGCAGACGCGACAGCACGTCGGGGAAACGCAGGAGACCCACTCCGGCCGCGAAACACATGATGGCGCCGATCATGACCAGCAGCACCGTGAAGGTGTCGCGGATGGGATCGCCACTGAATTCGGGCATGCGCGGCGTGATCTCGGGCACGGCGCTCGTGGCGGCGCCGGTCGCGTCAAGCGATACGGCCTGCGTCGCGGCCGCGGCGGCGACGGCGACGGCGACGGACGTCACGCCGATCATGCGTCGTCCTGCTTCGCCATGAATCGCGCAACGCTGATCGACCCGAGCACCGCGAACATCGCGAGGGCCAGCAGCACGGGCAGGTTGTCGGCGTGATGGTTGAGCGCCATCTCGGCTCCCAGCGCGCACATCACGGTGGCGACGAGCACATCCGAGGCGATCACCCGGTCGAGCAGGCTGGGCCCCTTGATGATGCGGTAGACGGCGGCGAGCGCGCCGGCCCCGAAGAGCACGGTGATCACGATGACGACGGCGAGCATCAGCTGTTCCCTTCTGTCGCACTCGACCCGGACGCGGACCCGGAATCGGTCTGGGCGTCGGGCCGGGCACGGGCGGTCGGTGTCGCACCCGCGTCGCGCGCACTCACGCGGTCGACGTCGTCCCGCGACCCGAAGGCCATGACGAGTCGCCGCTCGGTGCCGAGCGCCTCGCTGAGGACGCGTTCGACATCCGCTTCGTCGTGGGTGTCGAGCGAGTGCAGGTAGAGCACCGAGTTGGCGCGGTCGAGGTCGACCACGATCGAACCGGGCACGAGCGAGATGGCCTCGGCCGTGGCCGACATGATGAGGTCGGAGCGCGTGGACAGCGGCACCTCGATGATGGCGTTACTGGGCGTATAGGTGGGTTTGGTCACGAGCCACGTGATCTGCGCCGAGGCGCGCACGATGTCGACGACGAGCCGGCCGAAGAAGTAGGCGGCCCAGAGCACGTTGACACGGCCCGAGAGTTGCACGGCGGGCAGGTAGAACACGAGGGAGACGAGCACGGCGAGAGCGATGCCCGTGACGATGGTGAGGACATCCGCTTTGCCCCAGAGGAGGCACCACAGCACGACGAGGCCGAGCAGGAGCGTGATCTGGCTGACGATCGAGCGTGTGGGGCCGGAGTTCGATCCGGCGTTCGAGGAGCTCATTCCACACCTCCCGGGAATACGGCGTCGACGTAGTTCGAGTGGTTCTCGTTGGCCACGGCCGCGCGGTTGGCGAGGTCGAAGAGCGGCCCGGCGAAGACCGTGAGCGACAGGCTCAGCAGCACCATGCCCGTCGTGGCGGCGATCATGAGGCGCGGCGTGTGCTTGCGGTCGATCTCTCCGGCGTCGTCGGGGTTCTCGGCGAGCGACTGGATGAGCGGCGACTCGTAGTCCTTGACCTCGTCCTTGCGGCGCCAGAAGCCCATGTTCCAGACGCGCATGAGGGCGTAGAGGGTGAGGAGCGATGTTGCCGCGCCGGCGCCGATCAGAATCCAGGCCAGCGGGTCGTTCAGCTGCACACCCGCCTGGAAGAGCCCGACCTTGCCGAGGAAGCCCGAGAATGGCGGGATGCCGCCCAGGTTCATGGCACCGATGAAGAAGAGGATGGCCACGAACGGGGATGCCTTGAGCATGCCGCCCAACCGCGAGATGGATGCCGTGCCGCCGATGCGTTCGACGAGCCCGATGGCCAGGAACAACGTGGTCTGCACGATGATGTGGTGCACCACGTAGTAGATGGTGGCCGTCATGCCCAGCTCGGAGCCGACCGCGATGCCGAAGATCATGTAGCCGATGTGACTCACGAGCGTGAACGACAGCAGACGCTTGATATCGGCCTGGGCGAGCGCGCCGAAGATGCCGATGAGCAGCGTGAAGAACGCGACCACCATCAAGGGCACGGCGAGCGGCACATCCGTGAAGAGCACGGTGTCGGTGCGGATGATCGCGTACACACCCACCTTGGTGAGCAATCCGGCGAACACGGCGGTGACGGGTGCGGGCGCCGTGGGATAGGAGTCCGGCAGCCAGAACGACACCGGGAACACGGCGGCCTTCACGGCAAAGCCCAGCAGCAGCGCGCAACACAGGATGAGCTGCACATCGGGTGGCAGGTCGCGCACGCGTTCGGCGATGAGCGCGATCGTGACCGTGCCGGTTGCGCCGTAGATGAGCGCAATGGAGGCCAGGAACAGCAGCGACGACATCAGGCTGATCACGATGTAAGTGACGCCGGCTCGGATGCGGGCGCCCGTTCCCCCGAGCGTCAGCAGCACGTAGCTCGCCGCCAGCAGCATCTCGAAGCCCACGTACATGTTGAACAGGTCGCCCGCCACGAAGGCGTCGAACAGGCCGGCCGCCAGCACGAGATAGGTGGGGTGGAAGATCGACACGGGCGTCTCGTCGTGGTTGTCGGCCACGCCCTGCCCGATCGAGAAGATGAGCACGCCCAGCAGCATGAGCGCCGAGACGAGCAGCATGATGGCCGAGAGCCGGTCTACGACGAGCACGATGCCCCACGGCGGCTGCCAGGCCCCCACGTTGACCACGACCGTGCCGTGCGTGTCGACCCAGACGAGCAGCATGGCGCTGATGATGGTCACGGCCGTGAGCGCGAGCGAGCTGATGGCGATCTGGATGCGCGGGCGGTGCCCGAAGATGAGCGCGATCGCCGCCCCCAGCAGCGGGATCGTGACGACGAGAGGGACCAGGGCGTTCATCGGCGCTCCTTCTCTCGTGCCTCGGGGTCGTCCTCGATGGGACCTGAATCGCTGTCGCTGTCGCCGTGTTCGTTCGACGCGTCGAGCACCTGTTGAATGGCGAGATCGTCTTCGTCGACGGCCGCGAAGGCCGCCTCGGTCGAGGCCTCGGTCTCACCCGCGTGTTCGTCGGTGAGCGTGTCGCCCTCGTCGCCCAGCTGGGCCAGCCACCACGAGCGGTAGACGAGCGCCAGGATGAAGGCGACGACGCCGAAGTTGATCACGATGGCCGTGAGCATGAGCACCTGCGGCACCGGGTCGACCATGTTCTCGTCGGCGGCCGTGCCCGTGACGATGGGCGCGCTGCCGCTCGGGCCGCTCATCAAGAAGATGAGGATATTGGTGGCGTTGCCGACCAGCAGGAAGCCGATCAAGAGGCGCGTCAGGCTGCGTTCGAGCATGACGTAGATGCCCGTTCCGTACATGACGGCCATCAGCACGACGAGGGTGAGCGAAGCGGTCACGGGCGCACCTCCGCGGGCGTGAAGTCGTCGTCGGTGCCGGCCTCGAGGTCGGTGTCCTCCTGCTGGCGGTCGACCTCGGCGCCCAGCGAGCGCAGGATGTCGAGCGTCAGGCCGATGACGACGAGGTAGACGCCCACGTCGAAGATCGACGACGTTCCGATCGACAGATGGCCGAGCACGGGGACATCCGCTTCGAGGTAGGCGGATTGCAGGATCTCGCCGCCGAAGAAGAGCGAGCCGATGGCCGTGCCGACCGCGAGCAGCACGCCGACGCCGAGCACCTTGCCCGGGTCGATGGGCGCGGCCTCGCCGAGTTCGTATCGGCCACCCGCGAGGTAGCGGAACACGAGCGCGAGGCCCGCGAGCAGGCCGCCCGCGAAGCCGCCGCCCGGCGCGTTGTGGCCGACGAAGAGCAGGAACACGCTGACGACGATGGCGGGGTGGAACAGCAAGCGCACGAGCACCTCGAGCAGCACCGAGCGGTTCTCGCTCGACACCTTGAGCCCGCCGAGCAGCCAGGACTGGCGGTGCGTGCTCTCGGGGTGCTCGGTGGTCTGCGGGTCGTCGATCACGTTGCGGCGGTGCTCTGCGCGGCGCTGATTGCGCGACCCGCTGAGCCGCGGCAGGGCCTTGGCGCGTCCCGAGACGAACAAGAGGCTCGCGATGCCCGTGGCCACGACGACGAGCACCGACAGCTCGCCCATGGTGTCCCACGCGCGGATGTCGACGAGCATGACGTTGACGATGTTGCGGCCGTGGCCCTCTTCATAGGCCAGCCGCGGCAGCTCGGCGGCGATGGATGGCGCCTGCCGCGCGCCCAGCGCGATCAGGCCGATCGTTCCCATCACGAGTCCGACGAGCACGCCGATGATCAGGCGCCGCGTGCGCTGCTCGGGCTTGTTGTGCTGCGCGATCTTGACGGGGAGGCGCCGCAGCACGAGCACGAAGACGACGACCGTGATGGTCTCGACGAGCGCCTGCGTGAGCGCCAGGTCGGGCGCACCGTGCAGCGCGAAGAGCCCGACCATGCCGAAACCGGTCACACCCGCGAGCAGAACGGCCGTCATGCGCTGCTTGGCGAGCGCGGCGGCGATGGCGGCGATGCCCATGACCACGGCGACGACGAGCTGCGCGGGCGAGTCGAACCAGCGGATGCCGGGGGGCCAGGTGCGCCCAAGGGTGGCCGTCAGGCCGAGCGCCAACACGAAGACCACGAGGATGGTCGAGAGGTACTGCGACAGTCCACCGCGCTGCGCGAAGATCGTGATCTTGGCCGACAACCGGTCGACACCCTGCGTGGCAGCCCAGTAGCCGCGGCTGGCATCGACGAGCGGCGGAACCTTCTCCTGCAGGCGCGCCACGCCCCGGCGCCGCCAGAACAGCAGGCCGCCGAGCACGAGCACCGCGGCGCTGATGAACAGCGCGGGCTCGAGCCCGTGCCAGAGCGCCAGGTGGTAGTGGCCCTCGCCCGGCACGGTGTCGGCGTAGAGCGCGAGCAAAGGATCGAGCAGGGGGACGGCGATGCCGAGGACGACGGTCGCGAATGCCAGCACGGCGGGCGCGAACTGGATGCCCCAGCCATCCGCGTGCAGTTCGGTGGGGACGATCTTCTTGCGGTTGCCGAACGCGCCCCACAGGAAGCGCGCGCTGTAGGCCACCGTGAGCACCGAGCCGACGGCCGTGCCGACGAGCGCCACCCAGCCCCAGAACTCGCCCGCGACGGCAGCCTCGACGAAGGCGCCGAAGACAGCTTCCTTCGCGACGAAGCCGAGCAGCGGCGGAATGCCCGCCATCGAGGCGACCGCGATGGCCGTGATGACGAAGAGCGACGGCGTGGTGCGCCACAGCCCCGAGAGTTTGCGCCAGTCGCGCGTGCCCGCCTGGTGGTCGATGATGCCGACAACAAGGAAGAGCGTGGCCTTGTAGAGCGCGTGGGCGAGCAGGAGCGCAGCGGCGGCCAGTGCGGCATCCCGTGAGCCGAAGCCCGTGATGACCATGAGGAAACCGAGCTGCGAGACCGTGCCGTAGGCGAGCACGAGCTTGAGGTCGTATTGCCGCAGGCTGCGCCAGGCCCCCACAATCATGGTCCAGACGCCGAGACCCACGAGCAGGGCCTGCCAGCCCGGGATGTCGGCATAGCCCGGCGCCAGACGTGCAACCAGATAGATGCCGGCCTTCACCATGGCGGCCGCGTGCAGGTAGGCGCTCACGGGCGTGGGGGCGGCCATGGCGGCGGGCAGCCAGAAGTGGAACGGCACGATGGCCGACTTCGAGAGCGCGCCCACCAGGATGAGCAGGATGGCGACCGTGGGCCCGGCGCCCTGCGGGGCCTCGGAGACGATGGCGGCCAGCGACGTCGTGCCGGCGAAGGACGAGATCATGATCACGCCGACGAGCATGACGAGCCCGCCGAAGGTCGTGACGAGCAGCGCCTGCAAAGCCGCACCGCGCGACTCTTTGCGCCCCGTGTAGTGCCCGATGAGCAGGTAGGAGAGGATGCTCGTGATCTCCCAGTACATGAACATCACGATGATGTCATCGCTCGTCACGAGGCCGTACATCGTGCCGGCGAAGGCCAGCAGCAGGCCCGCGAAACGCCCGAGGCCCGGCTCGTCGGCGTCGAAGTAGCGGGCGCAGTAGACGAGCACGAGGGCGCCGACGCCCGTCACGACGAGGGCGAGGAGCCAGCCGAGTGCGTCGACGCGGGATGTCAGGGCGATGCCGAGCTGCGGAATCCACTCGATCTTCTCCTCGATCACCCCGCCTGAGGCGATGGTGGGAGTCTGCGCGAGGGTAATGCCGAAAACGGCGGCCGGCAGAAGCGCGATGACGTAGAAGACGCGGGTCGAGAGCCAGCGGGTGAGGAGCGGAGACGCGACAGACAGCGCTGCAAACAGAGCGAGGATGAGTGTCATGCAGGTCTCCTGATCGAGGCGGCCGCTGGCTTACAAACTTATCAGGTGTGCGGATACCTCTTATACGGGGCTTGCGCGTGGGGGCGCCTATCTGCATGGCGACGACGATCAGCTGATTCGGATACATAAATGTCAGCATTGTATGTATTCCGTCGATCGCTCATCAGAGGAGGCTCACATGCCACGGCATCGACCCACATTCGCGGGCAACTCATCCGGCTCGGTCGGTCAGGCCGCCGTACCCGCATCCGGCACCACAACGGCCAGGGGCGGCGCGTCCCTCCCTGAACCCGATGACACGGGAACTCTCGTCGTCGACTCGGCCCGGGCGGCACTCGACACGCTTCCCGAGGCCTGGCGTCGCAGCCTGGGCGACCTTCGAGCGTCACACGGCACGTCCGCACACACGCGACACGCCGATGCGAAGAAGGCGCGCACGGATGGATCGCGCGGGCACGCGTCGACGCTGGCCGAACGCCACGATCCGCGGATGCGCCAGCTGGCCGCGACCGCGCTCGACGCGTCCTGGCGCCATGAGCTTGCCCTGCGCATCGATACGACCTCGCCACACCGCGTGATCGTCGACCGCGGCGACGACTACCAGGCCGGCCGGCTGGGCGACCGCACCCGACAGCGGGCCGCCCAACACATCGACCCTTGTGCGCTCTGCACCCGAATTCTTCCCCTCTTTGCGGCGAGCGACGCTATCGTCGACGCGGCGAACGCCTGGGTGCCCGAGCGGCATCGGCGCACGACTCCGGTGCACTATTACCGCAGCGGCACCGGCTCGGTGGCGGGTGGAGTCGGCGTGGCGGTAGCGACTGCCGTCGGCTCGACGGGCGTGGCGTCGGCAGCGTCGGTGCCGGTGCCGGTGTCGACGGCCGCCGCGAGTTCCCCGTTCGCCGCTGCCTCTGCCGTGGTCGGCGCCCTGTCGGCGTCGCTGCGCCGCACCGGTTCTGCCTTCACGCGGGGAACGGCCATCGCGGCCACCGCCACGATCTGCATCGTCAGCGTCGGAATCGGCACCTCGATCGCCCTGTCGGCCGCACAATCGAACGACGGTTTTCCCATGGTGCTGGCGGCGGGTCAGGCCGCACAAGCGGCGAGCGCGTCTCCGCGCCCGGGTGTCCCGGCCGAACCGCGCGCGGAGGCGTCGACGGCGCCCGCGGCCCCGCCCGGCGTTCCCGCCGAACCCGGAGACGAGCAGCATCCCCCCGCGGCCGTCGAGGCGACACCGCCCGCTCCCTCCGAGCCGACGGTTCCCCGCTCGCCGAAGTCCGGGTCGGTGCCGCCGCGAACCGCCGCGCCGCCTCATCGTCCGGCGAACGCGGGCACGCCGTCTGACGGCGTCGCGCCGAGCGGTTCGGCCCCCGTGGCCGCCTCGACGGTCGCTGCACCCACGCCAGCCGTTATCCCGTCGTCGGCTGGGGAGAGCGTTCCCGTCACGACCTCGCCGGCAGGGGGCGCGGCGTCCGTCGCGTCGACGGATGCATCGACCACTGCGTCGGCGAACGCGTCGTCCGGCGCCGGCGCGAATGCCGCGTCGGCGAGCAACGGAAGCGCGGGTACTGCCAGCGCCGGTGACGGAAGCGCGGGAGACGCGGGAACCGGTGCGACGAACGGTTCGGGTTCCGGTGCGATTGGCAGCGCAGAGGGCAGTGGCGGCAGCGGCAACTCCGACACGAATGGCGCGAGCGGCACCGGTGGCACCGCTGGCGCAGGTGGCACAGGTAGCACAGGTAGCACAGGTGGCACAGGCAGCGCCGGGGGCAGCGCGTCGAACAACGCCGATGGCGGGACGAGCGGAACGACCGGGGGCGGCTCGCAGTCCGTGCCCGACTCCGAGCAGCCCTATCGACCCGGCGGGAACGCACCGGTGCCCACACCGACCCGGCCCGACCCGATCGATCCGGACGCATCCACCCCGGCCCCCGCCTCGCCGTCCTCGGGGACAACAGGACCGACCGAACCGAACGCGCCTGCGCCCGGATCTGTCGGACCCGTCTCGGGCGACCCCGAGACGCCCGGGGTGCCCGCGGTGCCCGCGAGGCCCGCCGAGCCCGCGAAGCCCGCGGCGACGCCAGGCACAGCGCCCGCGCCGGTTACTCCCCCGGCACCGGTTGCGCCGACCGCGCCGACCCGGCCGGTTGCCCCGCCCGCAGCCGCGCCGACTCCGGCAGCCAAGCCCGCCAACCAACCCCGGCCGACACCTGTGGCTCCCGTAGCGCCCACGGCCGCGCCGTCACCCGTCACCCCCGTGGGCGAAGGTCCGGCGGCGGGCGGCGCTTCGTCCGGCGGGGTCGGCATTCCCGATGCGCCGACCCGCCCGGCGCCCGTGCGCCCGCTGGGCTAGCGGCACGCGAGCTGTTCTAGCGCGTGGGCGTCACACCTGAGCGTCGTCGCACGGCGAGTTCGTATCGCCGTGCGACGACGACCAAGACCCCACCGATCACGAGCAGCACGACGTAGAAGTACGGCAGCGATTCGATGCCGATGCCGTCGAGCAAAAGGCCGCCGACGAACGCGCCGCCGCCGATGCCCACGTTGAACGCCGTCGTGTAGAAGGCGCTGGCGGTATCGCGAATGCGCGCACTGGCCGAATGCAGCATGCGCGTCTGCATGAGCGGCGCGATGGCGCCGTAGGCGATGCCCCAGACCAGGAAGATGATGAGCGCCGCCCAGAACCATCCGGCGACGAGCGCGAGCGCCGTGACGAACACAATCGACAGGCCGATGCAGATGAGCAGGCCCCGCGTTGTGCGTTTGGCGAAGACCGTGCCGGCGAGCACGAGACCGAGCGCGCCCGTGATGCCGAAGCCGAACAGCGCCAGGCTGATCTGGGCCTCGGGAACACCGATGACATCCGTCAGGTAGGGCGCGATGTAGGTGTAGAAGCTGTAGTGGCCGATCATGACGATGGCGACCGTGATGCAGACGAGCGCGACCGAGAAGACCGTGGGGTCGACGGGGCGGCGCGCACCCGAGCGACCGCCGGCGGCCGAGGTGCCCGATGCTCGAGCATCCGCTGCGCTGTCGTCGGCATGTGCGTCGAGCTCACGTTCGACGGGCGGCAGGAACTTGTAGACCACGACGGCGCCGACGAGCAGCAGCACCGCGATGCCCACGAACGAGAGGCGCCACCCGACCGCATGGCCGGCGGCCGTTCCGAGCGGAACGCCCAGCACGAACGCGAGCGTTCCTCCGGCGAGGGTGATCGAGACGGCCCGGCCGATGAGCTCCTTCGGCACCAGGTGCGCGGCATAGGCGCCCACCATCGACCAGAAGAGACCGTGCCCGATGCCACCCAAGACGCGCGTCAACAACACGAGCGGATACGTGGGGGCAAGCGCCGTCAGCACATTGGCGACGGCCAGCAGCACGAGCACCGACATGATCAGGGTCTTGCGCGGGATGCGCACCGTGAGCGCCGTCAAGGGCGCCGACGTGAGCACGACCGTGAACGCGAAAGCACTCACGAGGAAGCCGACCTGCGATTCGGTGACGCCGAGCGACGCGCTCATATCGGGCAGCAAACCCGTGGGGATCATCTCGCTCGTCACCGAGAGGAAGACGGCGGCCGAGAGGGCGATGAGGCCCACCCAGGGAAAGCGCGCGCCAGCGGGCGGCGACGAGGTCACGGGCCCGGTGACGATCGGCAGGGAGCCGGTCGGGGTGTCAGACCCGCGATCGGGCAGGGGAATAGGAGAAGTGGTCATCAGTGTGTCCGACGATGGCGTTCACTCCGGCACCGGCTGGCCGTCACACTGAGGGTGACCCCTGGCCGCGGGAGTTCGTCTGCGCGCTCATGTGCGCGCCCAGGGCCGGGCGAACCGCCGCGGCCAGCACCCATTCTACGGGCGGGCGGCGCGCGACACCAGAAGGGGTTCGCGAATGCCACGAGCCGCCGTCCCAGCGACCGCCACGGTTCGAGCGCCCCGGTGTCCTATCCTGGGCGAATGACTTCCGACGCCACCGCCTCCGCGCCCCACAACCACTGGGTGCTCACGTTCGTCTGCCCCGACGCGCCGGGAATCGTGCACGCCATCTCGGGGGCCATCGTCGAAGCATCCGGAAACATCACCGAGAGCCAGCAGTTCTCGAGCGCCGACACGGGCCGCTTCTTCATGCGCCTGCAGGTGCAGGCCCCGACCGACCAGCAGCAGTTCGAGGCCGCCATCACACCCGTCGCCGAGCGTTTCCAGCTGGACTGGCGACTCGACCGCGTGGGCCGCCCGCTGCGCACGCTCGTGCTCGCCTCGACGGCCGCGCACTGCGTCAACGACCTGCTGTTCCGCCAGCGCGCGGGCCAGCTGCCCGTCGAGATCCCGCTCGTGCTGTCGAACCACGGGTCGCTGCGCGAGCTCGCGGCGTTCTACGGCGTGCCGTTCGAGTCGCAATCGGTCACGGATGCCGCGAGCAAGGCCCTCTTCGAACGCCGCATCCTCGAGGCCGTCGAGGAGCACGACATCGAACTCGTCGTGCTCGCGCGCTACATGCAGATCCTGTCGCCCGAGCTGTGCGAGAAGCTCGCGGGCCGGGCCATCAACATCCACCACTCATTCCTGCCCGGTTTCAAGGGCGCGAACCCCTACCGGCAGGCGCACGCGCGCGGCGTGAAGCTCATCGGCGCCACGGCGCACTTCGTGACGAGCGACCTCGACGAGGGGCCCATCATCGAGCAGAACGTGGTGCGCGTCGACCACGCGCAGAGCCCCGCCGAGCTCGTCGCCATCGGACAGGACGAGGAGAGTCGCACGCTCACGCAGGCCGTCAAGTGGTTTGCCGAGGACCGCGTGCTGCTCGACGGCGCCCGCACCATCATCTTCCGCTAGCGCGCCTAAGATTGACGGGTGCAGAACCAACGAACCACCCCCGCAATCGGCGTCATCGCCGTCATCCGTTTCGTGCTCGAGATCACGGCCTTCGTCGTGCTCGCGGTGTGGGGTTTCGTCACCTGGCCGTTCCCGTGGAACATCCTCGTCGGTGTGCTCGCGCCCGTTCTCGCCATCGTGCTGTGGGCGCTGTTCCTGTCACCCAAGGCCGTTCTGCGGGTCGATCCGTTCGGCAAGGCGCTCATCGAGATGCTCATCATGTTCTCGGCGGCGTTCGCGTTCCTGCAGCTCGGCCTCTGGCCCGTGGCCATCGTCTTCGCGGTGCTCGCCGTCGTGACGGGCGTGCTCAACGGCCGCAAGGAGATTTCCGCGTGACCTCCGCGCGCGTTCTCGACCTGTTGACGGCCGCGCTCGGTGACCGGGTGGTCACGAGCCCCGAGGTGCTCGACGAGGCGCGCGCCGACAAGTCCGGCCACCGCTCCGACGCCCCGCCCCTCGCGCTCGTCGAAGCCCGCAGTATCGACGACGTGCAGCAGACCCTGCGCATCGCCACCGAGACCGGCACCCCCGTGGTCCCCCGCGGCGCGGGCACGGGTCTCGCGGGCGGCGCCATCGCCGCGGGCGGCGAGATCGCACTGTCGCTGCGTGCGATGGACCGTGTGCTCGAGATCGACGAGAACGATCTGATCGCGGTCGTCGAGCCCGGCATTCTAAACGGCGAATTCGGCCGCATTCTGGCCGAGCGGGGCCTGTGGTTCGCGCCCGACCCGGCGTCGAAAGAGATCTCGACCGTCGGCGGCAACATCGCGACCAACGCGGGCGGCCTGCTGTGCGCCAAATACGGCGTCACGCGCGACGCCGTTTTGGCACTCAAGATCGTGCTCGCCGACGGCACCCTCATGTCGCTCGGTCACCGCAGCGTCAAAGGCGTCACGGGGCTCGACCTCACGGCCCTGCTCGTCGGTTCCGAGGGCATCCTGGGCGTCATCGTCGAAGCCACCGTACGCGTGCGCCGCGCCGTTCCCGGGGTCGTCACGACACTCGCGGCCACATTCCCGCACGTCACGGATGCCGCGGCCGCCTGTTCCGCCATCACCGCCGCCGGCATCCAGCCCGCCGTCATGGAGTTGCTCGAGCCCACGGCGCTGGCCGCCATCCACGACTATCTGGGGCTCGAGGCGCCCACTCCCGGCCGCACGCAGATCATGGTGCAGACCGACGGGCCGCTCTCGGCCGACGACGCCCGCGCCTGCCTCGCGATCATCGAGGCCAACGGGGGCGTGGGCGAGGTCGCGGCGAACGAGGCCGACGGCGAGCGCCTGCTGTCCATCCGGCGCGCCATGCATCCGGCCATGGAGAAGCTGGGCCATCCGTTGATCGAAGACGTGTCGGTTCCGCGCAGCGCGCTCGTGCCCATGTTCGAGGCCATTCAGGAGGTCGAGCGCGAGTTCGGCATCAGCATCCCGACCGTCGCGCACGCGGGCGACGGCAACCTGCACCCGAACTTCGTCTATCAGGGCGACGAGGTGCCCGAGGTCATCTGGCAGGCCGCCGACGCGCTGTTCCTGTCGGCCATCCGGCTGGGCGGCACCCTGACGGGCGAGCACGGTATCGGCATCCTGAAGCGGCGCTGGCTCGAGGCCGAGCTGGGTGCCGAGCAGGTCGATCTGCAACGGCGCATCAAGGCGACGTTCGACCCGCAGGGGTTGCTCAACCCGGGCAAGGTTTTCGACCCGATCGTGTGAGGCTGGGCCGGTTCACTCCGCGTCGGGGACGCGCTGCCAGGACGGTTTGTTCTCGAACGTGTGCCGGTAGTAGTCGGTCAGGGTGAGGGCGGATGCCGCGGCCTCATCGAGAACCACGACCGCCCGCGGGTGGAACTGCAGAACCGAGCCCGGGCACATCGCGCTCACGGCACCCTCGACCATGGCCGCAACGGCCCGCGCCTTTCCGTCGCCCTGTGCCACCAGCACGGCCTCGCGCGATTCGAGGATGGTTCCGAGCCCCTGCGTCAGGCAGTGCGTCGGCACGTCGGCGGGGTCGTCGAAGAAACGCGCGTTGTCGGCGCGCGTCTGCGGCGCGAGCGTCTTCAGCCGGGTCCGTGATGCGAAGGACGAGGTCGGCTCATTGAAACCGATGTGGCCGTTCGAGCCGATGCCGAGGATCTGCAGGTCGATACCGCCCGCGTCGGCAATGGCGCGCTCATAGTCCCGGGCCGCCTGCTCGAGGTCGGCCGCGCGCCCGTCGGGCACCCGCACGTTCTCGGGCCGCAGGCCGAGAGGCTCGACCACCTGCGAGCGGATGACCCGGGCGTAACTCTCGGGGTGCGTGTCGCTGATGCCCACATACTCGTCGAGCGCGAAGCCGCGCACCCCCGAGAAGTCGAGGCCGCGTGCAACAGCTCCGGTTAGCTCGGCGTAGATCGCCGTGGGCGACGAACCCGTGGCGAGGCCCCAGACGAGGGCCGGCCGGGCGCGAACACGCGCTTCGACGAGGCGCGCGGCATACCGGCCTACATCGGCGGGGGTGGGGAGGATGACTATTTCCACGGTGAGACTCCAGGCGTGAGGTTCGGGACTGGCTGGGCAGGTGGCGGGGCGGCGGTCGGAGGCCGCTACGCGACCGTCGCCACGCTCTCGGTCGGGATGCTCGCTCCAGAGATGCTCGCGTCAGGGCCGCTCGAGTCCGCGATGCTCGCGTCGGCGCCTCTCGAGTCCGCGATGCTCGCGTCGGGGATTCCGACGAGGGCTGCTCCGACCGCCGCCGCGGGGAACGCGTCCGGGATGAAGCGCATGCGGGACGCCAGATCGAGCGACGCCAGGAACGGCGAGCGCTCCCCCCATCCGGCGAACACCTCAACGACATCGTCGCGCAGCCGATCACCCAGCGCCGTCAGGCCACCCCCGACCACGACGTCCTCGACATCGACCGTGAGCACGAGCACGCGCACGGCGTTGGCCACGCCCTGCGCCAGACTGCCGCGCACCCGGCGGGCGTCGGAGTTGCCCTGGTCGGCGCGGTCGAAGAGGTCGAGGGGCGGGACCGGATGCGACGTCGGCCACTGCCGGGCGATCGCCGACCCCGAGGCGACGGTCTCGAGGCATCCGCGCTGACCGCATTTGCAGAGCACGCCCGCGGGGTCGACCACGATGTGCCCGATCTCGCCCGCCGTGCCGCGGGAGCCGCGCCAGAGCCGACCGCCGATGACGATGCCGGCGGCGAGACCCGTTCCGAGGTTGAGGTAGGCCATGGACTGCGCCGAATCGTCGTCTCGCGTCGCGCTATCGCCGCTCAGCAGGTGGAACGCGCCGAGGGCGGCCGCCTTGACGTCGTTCTCGATGCTGACGGGTGCGCCGATGACGGCCGAGAGCTCCCGGCCGAGCTCGAGCTCTTCGACGTCGAGGTTGACGGCGTGCTGCACGCGTCCGGCCCGCCGGTCGACCTGACCCGGGATGCCCACGCCGATCGACGCCACCTCGTGCGGCGCCAGGCCGGCCAACGCGGCCAATTCGGTGACGCCCCGCACGGCCGTCGCGACGACCTGCTCGGGGCCGCGACCGGTGGCGAAGCGGCGGCGTTCGATGACCGTGCCCGCCTCGTCGATGACGACGGCGTCGGTTTTGGTGCCGCCGATGTCGAGGCCGATCCTCATGCCGACTCCCCCACGATCAGGTCGAGCAGGGCGTCGCCCGCGAGGCGCGACGCACCCCAGGTGGCGACGTCGGCGTAGCTCAGGGCCGGGTCGGGCCAGCCCATGTCGATGACGACGACATCGTCACCGCGGTCGGCGCGCAGGGCGTCGATGGCGGCCACGGCGGCGGCACGACGATGGATGTCCTTGCCGACGACCAGCACCACGCCTGCGCCGGTCGCGCTCGCGTCGAACGAGCCCTGCTCGGGGATGGTCGCGGCGGGGGCCGCGGAGAAGCGCTGGGCGCGCTCGAGGGCGGCAGCCGAGTTGGAGGCCGGGGCGGGCGCCGAGTCGGCCGCGAACGCGAGGTCGGAGGGGAATGTGGGCGCCGGGTCGGCCGCGGATGCGGGGTCGGAGGCGGATACTAAGTCGGCGGCGGATGTGGATTCGGCGGCGAAGCCCACGGCCGCGAACGGCCCCCAGGGCGATGCGCCCACGGCGATATTGGCGACGCTCTCGACCGTGACGACCGTGAACGACTCACCCCCGCGCGTGCGGGCGAGCCCACGGGTGGCCCGATCGTTGACGTCGAAGACCGAACGCACGCGAGCACGCTCCTCAGCGGTGCCGAGCCGCGTGGACGTTGCGTCGGTCGCGGTCCCGGTCCCGGGCGAGGTCGCCGCTTCGGAGCTCACGTCGCTGAGGCCCGCGGCAACCGAAGCGTCACCCGCAGAAACGCGAGCCTCTGCCGTGCGCTCCGCCAACCAGGCCACACGAGCGGATGCCTCAGCCACACGCTCGGCCGACAGCCGCCCCTCCTCGACCGCACGCAGCACGTGCTCGAGGATCTCGCCGATCTCGGCATCCGAGTTGTCGGTGCCGATGCACAGCAGGTCGCAGCCTGCCCCAAGCGCCCGGACGGCAGCTTCGGGGATGCCGATCTCGCCCGACGCGCCCACCATGTCGAGCGCATCCGACACGATGACGCCCGTGAAACCGAGCTCACCGCGCAAGATTCCCTCGAGGATGGGCGCGGAGAACGTGGCCGGGTTCCGCTCGTCGACCGCCGGCACGAGGATGTGCGACGTCATCACCGTGAGCGTGCCCGCGTCGACGGCCGCCCGGAACGGCTCCAGCTCGCGCGAACGCAGCGTCGCGGCATCCACGTCGATCACGGGGAGCGCCAGATGCGAATCGGAGGACGTGTCGCCGTGCCCCGGAAAATGCTTGGCGCACGCGGCGACGCCCGCCGACTGCACGCCGCGCGTCCAGGCCGCCGAGTGCCGCGCCACGAGGGCCTCGTCGGCGCCGAAACTGCGCACGCCGATCACGGGGTTGAGCGGGTTGGAGTTGACGTCGACATCCGGCGCGAAGGTGAGGGTGCATCCCGTTTCGGCGAGCTCCTCCCCCACGCGGTGCGCCACGGCATACGTGTAGTCGAGGTCATCCAGGCGCCCGAGGATGGCGTTGCCGGGGTAGGGGGAACCCTCGAGGTGATGCACGCGGGTGACATCCCCGCCCTCTTCGTCGATCGCGATGACGACGTCGGGGTGGGCGCGCGCGAGGGATGCCGTGAGCGCGGCCAGCTGTGACCGCGAGGCGACATTTGGCCCGAACAGGCAGACCGCCCCGAGCCCCTGCTCGAGCCGGGCCTCGACCCAGGCGGGCGGGGTCGTGCCCACGAAACCGGGCATGAGGGTCGACAGAACCTGCCGCGACAGCTCGGCGGCCGACGGAGAGGGAGCGGGACTCGACGCGGCGACGCCGCCCGAGGTGACGGTGCCGGTCATCCCTTCACCGCCCCCGACACGAGGCCGCCCGTCATGCGACCCTGCACGATCAGGAAGAAGATCATGACGGGGATGGCGAGCAGCGTCGACCCGGCCATGATGGCGGCCCAGTCGGTGGCCTGCGTGGCCTGCTGGAAGGTGCGCAGCCAGATCGGGAGCGTGAAGGCATCCGGTCGCTGCATGATGATGTTGGCCATGGTGAATTCGTTCCAGGCTTGGATGAACGCGAAGATGCCGGTCGAGACCAACCCCGGCGCGAGGAGCGGGAAGGTGATGCGCCAGAAGGCCTGGCTGCGGCTGCATCCGTCGATCATGGCGGCCTCTTCGAGGTCGGCCGGCACACCCGCGACGAAACCGCGCAGGGTCCAGATGGTGAACGGGAGCACGCCCGAGAGGTAGACGATCGTGAGGCCGATGATGGTGTTGAGCGCCTGCCAGCTGTCGATCATGCCGAAGATGGTGAACATCATGGCCTCGCCCGGGATCATCTGCACGATGAGGATGGCGACGACGAATTGGCGGCGGCCCGTGAAGCGAAACCGCGAGACCGCGAGCGCGCCGAGGAAGGCGAAGACGAGGCAGATCGCGAGGGTCAGGAGCGTGACGGCGATCGACACCATGAACGACGTGGGAAAGTTGCCGCGATCGGGGCGAGCAGGCTCGAACAACACCGTGAGGTAGGCGCGAATGGTGGGCTCGCCCGGGAAGAAGCTCGGCGTCGGCGAGACAATGTCGCGGTTCGGCTTGAGGCTCGTCGACACCATCCAATAGACGGGGAAGACCGAGCAGACGAAGACGATGACGGCCGTGATCGAGAGCACCGTCTTCGTGAGGCGGGCTCGGGCGCGATAGCCGTTGTTGCTGCGGTTGATGGGTTTGTGCGGCACCGTGCGGTTGCTGGTGCTCACGGCGGGCACGGCGTCTTCGATCGGTTCGGCGTCGCCCGTGATCGACGAGTTCAGGCTCATACTTCTTCCTCTTTCACGGTCTTGCGCACGTAGTAGATCGAGATCAGCAGCATCATGGCGACCATGATGAACGAGACGGCGCCCGCAACCCCGAGGTTGCTGTTGCCGAGGTGGTAGATGTAGGTGCCGAAGACGTCGGTCTGCGACGAGATGCCACCCATGCCCTGCAGGGCATACACCTGGGTAAAAACGCGCAGGTCCCAGATCACCTGCAGAATCGTGGTGACCAGCAGGATGCTCTTGAGATAGGGCATGACGATCAGGAAGAAGCGCGTCGGGCCGCCGGCTCCGTCGAGTTGCGCGGCCTCGAGCACCTCCTCGGGCACCTGCGTCAGGCCGGCATAGACCACGAAGGCGACGAACGGGATGGACTGCCACGTGATGATCACGGTCAACACGGCGAAGAACGACAACGGGTCGATCAGCCACGAGTGACCGGTGAAGGCATCCGATTGGGTCAGCCAGTTGAGCACGTAGTTGAGCAGGCCGTATTTGGTGTCGACGATCCAGCCCCACACGATGGTGGCGCTGAGCGGCGGCATGGCCCACGCGAGCAGCAGACCGACCGACATCAGCAGGCGGAAGAACTTGTTGAGCTTCGTCATCATGACGGCGAGCAGGATGCCGATGCCCATCGTGAGCACGACGAGAACAGCCGCGAGCCCGAAGCTGCGGCCGGCCACGGCCCAGAACTCGGGGTCGCCGAGCGTCGACATGTAGTTGTCGAGGCCGATCCACTCGGGCGGGGCGCCGAAGATCTGCGCCTTGCCGTACTTCTGGAACGAGTTGATGGCGAGGCGCACGAGCGGGTAGCCCACCATGACGCCCAGGATGATGATCGACGGGGCGAGCAGCAGCCACGGTGCCGTGGGAAATCGCCGGCGTTTCGACCCGGCGGGCAGATCGGATGGTTCGGCGCGGCGGCGTTTCGGGGCGCGGTTGCCGGCCCCCGGATCGGCGTCGGGCGCGGGTGGCGCGGTGACGAGCGAGGTTGTCATGGGTTACTCCCGAGCGAGTGGTGCGAAATCGGTGCGCGGTGCGAGGGGGTGGGCGAAGGCATCCGCCCACCCCCTGCTCGCTTAGGAGTTGAGGATCTCTTCGATCTTGGCGTCGAGTTCCTTGGCGATCTGTTCGACGTCGCCGCCCTGGGCGATCTTCACGAACGAGTCCTGCAGCACGTTGGAGGCTTCCACGTCGGCCCACTTGGGGGCGGCGGGGGTGAGCTTCGAGGCGGCGGCGGCCTCGGCGGCAGCCTTCGTCACGGCGTCATCGGGCAGCGAGGATGCGGCCGACACGAGTCCCGGGATGAGCCCGTTCTCGGCCATGATCTTCTGGTACTCGGGCGAGACGAGGATCTTGAGCGCGTCGTAGGCCAAGTCCTGGTGCTTCGCCTTCGTGGGAATGGCGATGTTCGAGCCCCCGGCGAACGCTGCGGCGGCCTTACCCTCGGTCATGCCGGGCAGGGCGAATGCGGTGGCATCCTTGCCGAACGTGTCGGGGCAGCCGGGTGCGGTCGGGTCGTCGGCGGCCGTCGCGAGCGAGCCCGCGAACCAGCTGGGTGCCGACAGGTACCCGACCTTGCCCTCGCAGAACGGCACCTGCGCGTTGGTTTCGTCGCCGTCCTTGGGCGCGGCGCTGGCCTTCTCATAGACGGTCTGCATCTGGGTCAGGCCCTTGATGCCGCCCGCGGAGGAGAAGCCGGCCGACCAGGTGTCACCGTCCTGCTCGGCGACGAAGCCGCCGTTCTCCCACACGTAGGGAAGCACGTTGTACCAGTCGCGGCCGGGCGCGTAGATGCCCGAGACGGTCGGGTCGGCGCTGTGCAGGGCCTCGCCGTTGGCCACGTATTCGTCGAGCGTCGTGGGAACGCCGGCGGTCGCGATCTGGGGCGTGTAGAAGACGACGCGGGCGCCGGAGTAATACGGAGCGGCGAAGAACTTCTTGTCATACGTGCCGGCCTCGACGAAACCCGGCAGCAGGTCGTCGCCGCCCAGGTCGTCGAATTTGTCGGTCAGGTCGGTGAAGGCGCCGGCCGAGGTGAAGGCGGCGGCCTGCGTGTTTCCGATCTCCACGACGTCGGGGGCGTCGGATCCACTGAGTGCCGTCGTGTACTTGTCGACGAGACCCGTCCACTGCTGTTCTTCGATGACGAGCGTCGAACCGGGGTTCTCCTTCTCGAATGTCTTCTTCAGGTAGTCACGCGCGGCGTCGGGGGTGTCTGTTCCGACGAGCCAGACGCGGACTTCCGCCGAGCTGTCCGATGTCGATCCACCGCCGGAGCCGGCGCAACCGGCGAGGGCGATCACGGCAACCGTTCCGAGTGCCGCGAGGCTGAGTTTCCTCATCTGAATGTTCCTTTCTAGGGCTTTTCAGTTTTTCTAGGGCTGAATGAGTGGGGTTGAGAGCTACGAAACGCCGAGCTGGCCCGAGAGAACCATGACGGCCGCCCCGCGCAGGACGATGTCCTGCCCGAGGGTGGTGAGCCGAAGCGTCAGATCGCCGTGGAATTCGGCCATCGTCCGGTTTCGGAGGGTCTCGACGGTGGCCTGGGCCAGTGCTCCGTCGAGAAGTTCTTCGGGGCCCGAGAGCACGATCTGCGAGAGATCGAGGGCTCCGACCACGGGCGCGAGCGCGATGCCGAGGCGTTCGCCCGCATCCCGCAGCAGCTGATCGATGCGCGCGGCGGCTGCGTCATCGTCGGCCGAGTCGGCGCGGATGGCCTGGATCTCGGCTTCGAGGCGCGGAATGGCCACCCAGGCTTCGAGGCAGGCCGTCTTGCCGCAGGCGCACAGCGGGCCGCCGTCGGTGCCGACCGTGACGTGGCCGATCTCGCCTGCCGCGAATCGGCTGCCGTAGATGGCGATCCCGCCGAGCAGCAATCCCGCGCCGACACCGTGCCCGATGCGAACGAGCATGAGGTCGCTCTCGGCGTGCCCGAATCCGTGTTCGGCCAGCACGGCCGCGTTGGCGTCGTTCGAGACGATGACGGGGCAGCCGGATGCGTCGGCCACCCGACGCTGCAACTCGAGGTCGTGCCAGCCCAGGTTCGGCGCGCTGTGCACGATGCCCGCGAGGTCGACGACGCCCGGCGAGGCGATGCCGATGCCCAGCACGGGCCGGGTGGATGCCTGCAGCAGGCGTTCGGTCAGCGCGAGCACTTTCTCGACCGCTCGTTCACCGGTGGCACCCTCGAGCGCCACGTCGATCCGTTCGAGGATCTCGCCGTCGAGGTTCATGACGGCCCCGTGAAAGTCGGAGTAGTCCGACAGGTCGAGCCCGATGATCTGATGCGCTTCGCGGTCGATGTCGATGAGCGTGGCGGGTTTGCCCGGGCGCACGCCTTCGCGCTGTCCCCGTTCGGCGATGAGACCGTCGGTGATGAGTTCGGCGACGAGATCGGAGACGGTCACACGGGTCAAGCCGGTTTCGCGCGAGACATCCGCTCGGCTCATGGCGCCGGCCCCGTAGAGGGTCTGCAAGACGAGAGCCCGGTTGTGGTTGCGGGCGTGTTCGGGGAGCACTTTCGCGCTCGGCCGGAGCCGCCGACCGGGCAGATAAGCCGAGGTCTGGGCGGTATTCGGGTGCGCGGCGTCCAGGGTGGAAGAGCCGCGCTGCACTTCCGATGCAGTCATGTTTGTTAGTAAAGCTTACGAACTAATGTCTGGCAAGCAATTCATCTCAGATGGGTGCCCTGTTTACCAGACCGTTACATTTTGTGAGGGTGGTTAACAAACACGAAACGCGGCTCAGGCGTCGGGATGGCTGGACCACAGGGCGCGCACCGACTCGAGTTCATCGCGGCGGCTGATGCCGAGTTTTCGGAAGGCCCTGTTGAGGTGGTTTTCGACGGTGCGTACCGAGACGCTGAGCCGGGAGGCGATGGTGTGGTTCGACGCCCCAACGGCGGCGAGCGCGGTGATCTCTTGTTCCCGCTGGGTGAGCGCGGGGCGGGACGCAGCCTGTGCGTGCACGTGCCACAGCACGTCGGCGTCGAGGGTGCCGCCGAGGGCCTGGGCGAGCTGATCGGCCCGGTCGGCGTCGCCGGCTCGACCAGCCAAGCGATAGGCATCGGCCGCGCGCAGGTAGGCCCCGGCCGCGTGCACGGCCTGGTTGGCGGCGCGCAACCGGTCCCCGGCCCGTTCGATCCAGTCGGCCTCGGCTCCGCCGACGCCGCGCAGGTAGTCGAGCAGGGGGCCGAACAGTTCTCCTTCGAGCGCGGCCGACCGCACCACCCGGGCCGCATCGGAGACGCTCTCGAGCGCCATGATCTCGGCGATCGCCGCCTGGACGGCGAAGCCCCGGCGGGAGAAATCGGCTTGAGCGGCGGCCAGCAGGCGGCGGCTTCGGTCGTCGTCGCCGCGGGCATGGGCGCTCTGCGCTTCGGCGAACTCGGCCGCGGCGAGCGGGAGGGACGACACGTGCGGCAACCATCGCCGAGCCTGCACGGTGAGCGTTTCCGCCACGTCGAGAGCGCCGCGGCGTGCGGCGACGATCGCTCCGAGCACGAGGATGGCTCCATAGACGTCGGCCGATTCAGCGCCGGGTTCGCCGAGCGCCAGCGCGGCACCGATGGCGTCGTCGGCCTCGGCGTTTCGCCCCGTGTGCACGAGCGCGAGGGCGCACACATAGGCCTGATCGCGCAGCGCGTCCGCGTCGAGATCGGCGAGGGCCGCGTCGCGCCACTCGGCGGCCCGGCGCAGCGCCTCATCGATGCGCCCTACGCCGAAAAGCGCCAAGACGGTGACGCGCCTCCGCCGCCTGCGCCAGTGCACACTCTCGTCGACGGGTTCGTCAGGCATCTCCACGAGGCGCAGTGCCCGCGCGAACCACCCCTTGGCCTGCACTATCTCGGCGAGCGCCACGGCCGCCTCGTCGACGCGGGCCGCGCCATACTCAGCCATGGCACCGCCGGCGGCTTGGCCCTCGGCCGCTCCGGCCCCGGCGGCTCCGGCGGCTCCGGCCCCAGCGGCTCCGAGCTCGGCATCCCCATCTTCATCCCCGCCTCCGCCGACTCCCACCCCGGCGGATCCCACTCCCGCGCGATCAATCAGCTCTCTGACAAGCTGCTCGCTGCCCGCCGAGAAACCGTGTGCGCGGACCTCAGCCTCGAGACCGATGACCTCGATGGCGTCGATGGCGTCGGCCGACCCGGGCAAATACGAACGCGCTTCGCTCAACACCCGCGCGAGTTCGCCTTCTCCCCCGTCACGCACCGCGATGTTGACGCGATGCGCGAGTAAAGCCAGGTTGGCCCGCTGCTCCCCCTCGACATAGTCACTGTCGCGCAACACGTCATGGGCGACGCGCTCGGCGCCCGCATCGCGACCGAGCGCGTCGGCTAAGGCCAGCGCGGCGTGCAGGCCAGGATGCCGCCGCCACGCGTCGAGCGCCCGCGCCGCTTCTGCCTGGCGATGTTCTGTCATGAGCCGCGCGACGGCGGGATTGCGCACCGCCTCCCACTCGAGCGCCGCCGGCAGCACGCGGCTCGGCAGGGCGCGGGCCGGCAGCTCGGCTCGCGGCGCGTCTACCGCCGGCCCGGCCTCTCGTTCCCCGCGATCGCTCGCTACCCTCTCGACGAGCCGCACGCGCCGCGCACTGATCGACTGATGCCGGTAGTACTCGGCGATCAATGGAGGGTTGACCGCCACCATCACACGCACCCCGTTGCGGAACACGGTGACGAGCCCGCGGGCCTCGAGCTGTTCGAGCACCGGCGAACCGATCAGCCGCACGCCCCGGTCGATCGTGACGATGCCGGCGAGGGCGAGCATTTCGAGCCCCTCGCGCAGGGATGCCGTGAGCGGGTAGAGGATCTCGGTGATATGCGGGGCGAGGGCGGGGTGCCACAGATCGTCACCCGCGTGCCAGGAGCCGGCCTGCTCCCTGAGGATGCCGTGCTGCCGCCCCGTCTCGCCCACGGCGACGACCAGCCGCGGGAGCCCCCCTGACTTCGAGAACACCCGCCCGGCGGTGTGCGCGTCGACGCCGCCACCGAGGACGTCTTCGAGCAAGGCCCTGACTTCCTCGTATCGCAGAGCCTCGAGGGCCACGCGCGCGACCCGGCACTCGAGCACGTGCAGCGCACCCGAACCTTCGGGGGCGTGAGCGTCGAGCGCATAGACGACGGGCACGTCGGTGCGCCGTTGCACAGCCGAGATGACGCCCCAACTCTCGGGGTCGACTACGGCCGCGTCGTCGACGAGGATCAGCGCCGGCCTGGCGAGCGCCCACCCCGTGAGCGCCTCGACGCGGGCCGAGATGGCACTCTTGCCACCCGCGGACGCAGATCGAACCCCCGCCACCCCGAGCGCTTCGAGCGCATGGGCGCGCAACGCGAATTCACCGGACACCGACAGTGTGCCGAAATCCTCGTCGCGTGCAGCCCGCTCGACACCGCGCAGCAACGTGCTCCGGCCGCTCCCCCATGAGCCACGCAGCTCGACGGAGACCCCTTCACGCACGTGCGCCAGGACGGCCGCCAGCTCGCGACGTCGGACACTCATCACATCTGCCTCTCCGGCGCGAACCCGCGCTCGTACTCAATATATCGATACTTCACATGGCGAACCGAGGCAGACATCGGCCGACGTGTGCAACTACTCAGGCCAGGCTTGCTCGCTACTCAACCCGACCCGCGCGCTACTCAGGCGCTCGCTTGCCCTGCACGGATACACACTGTCACTACTCAAATCTCACGCTGCGCTACTCAAATAACCCGATCAGAGCCAATATATGCGTGTCGCCTGCCTACCATTATGAGGCACGGCATCCCCACTCATTTCGACCGGTCGAACAACCGCACACAAATCCGAGCGGGCGCTGCCATTCAGAAAAAAGAAAGGCACAACGATGATTCGAGTCGAACGTCTGCGCTCCGACGGATCTCACGAGCGCGGCGACCTGGTCGCCACGGATTGCGGCATGGTCTACATCTTCCCCGCCGAGGTGCCGCTGTCCGCTCGACGAACGGGGCGCGGTTGGTACCAGCACCGGGTGGGTTACATCGTCTATGAATGCGACCTCAGCTGGACGGTGCGCAACATCGGCAACCGCATCCTGCACGACCTGATCGAAGACCGCTTGGATGCCCTCGCCACCATCGCGGCCTCCGAGGGGTTCCGCATCACGGCTCTCGGCCGCCCGGATCGCCTCGTCGACATGAAGCTGCCCGTCACCCTCACGATTCGAGAGCGATCGCGCCGGTACGCCACCCTCTCCACCACCTCGGGCAAGGTCTTCCTCTTCCCCGAACGCGTCGCCCCCAAACACCGCCGGGTGGGATCAGGGTGCGGCGAGGTGTTCCTCGGTTGTGTGCGACGCACGGCGCGCGGCTGGGACATCGAACTCGAGTCCGGAGAAAGCGGCGAGATCCTGCGCGATTCACGGGTCGACGCGGTGCACGAGCTCGTGAGCCTGCACACGACCCTGATGGAGCAGACATCCGCGCCGGCCACCGCGCTCACCCGCCCCGCCGAAGCCGAGACCGAAACCGTGTTCGTCAGCCTCGGCGATCCAGATGCCTCGGATGCTTCGAGCCGCGCCCATGCGCTCGAGACGGCCATCCGCGAGCACGATGCCTCACGCTTCACCGCGCCACGCGCCTACCGCCCCGCCCCCGCATCCACGCGCCCTCTGCAGAGCCTCTATGCCTGACGAAGGCCGGTAACCGCCCCCTGATAAGGTCAACTCGTCCACAACACAGAATCGAGGGGCCCGTGTTTCGAGCACGCACCAAGACCATTTCCATCATCGGATCGTTCGCCGTCGCCGGCCTTCTCCTCACCGGTTGTGCCGGCGGACAGAGCAAGGCCGATGCGTGCAACGAGCTCAACAAGAGCGTCGAGTCGCTGCAGGACGAACTGACGTCGAGCGTCAGCAACCTGTCGTCCGACCCCTCGGCCGCCTCCGATGCCATCGACAAGCTCGCCAAGTCGTTCTCCGAGAGCACCGGCAAGGTCACGAACGACGAGGTCAAGCCGTCCGCCGACAAGGCGAACAAGGCCATCACGTCGATGGCCGACGAGTTCGGCAAGTACGCCGACGACCCGACCGCGGCCGACCCGACGGCCCTGTCCGAGAGCGCCACCGACGTGCAGACCACGTTCTCCGATCTGGCGACGCTCTGCAACTAGTTCGTCCAGTGCGCGTCCAGCAATCACGCGCCGAGTAACTACGCGTCGAGTGACCACGCGTCCAGCAACACGGAAGGGCCCCGATCCGAGGATCGGGGCCCTTCTCGTATCACGAGCGACTATTCGCCGATGCGCGCCTTCAGGTTGTCGGCCAGAGTCGCGAGGAACTCTTCGGTCGTCTGGTAGGCCTGGTCGGGGCTGACCAGCAGCGCGAGGTCTTTCGTCATCTTGCCCGACTCGACGGTCTTGATGACGACGTCTTCGAGGGTCGACGCGAAGTCGATGAGCTCCTGGTTGCCGTCGAGCTTGCCGCGGTGCTGCAGGCCGCGCGTCCACGCGTAGATCGACGCGATCGGGTTGGTCGACGTGGGCTTGCCCTGCTGGTGCTGACGGTAGTGGCGCGTGACCGTGCCGTGAGCGGCCTCGGCCTCGACGACCTTGCCGTCGGGCGTGGCGAGCACGCTCGTCATGAGGCCCAGCGAGCCGAAGCCCTGCGCCACGGTGTCGGACTGCACGTCGCCGTCGTAGTTCTTGGTCGCCCAGACGTAGCCGCCCTCCCACTTCATGGCCGAAGCGACCATGTCGTCGATGAGGCGGTGCTCGTAGGTGAGGCCCGCGGCGTCGAACTGCTCCTTGAACTCGGCCTCGAAGATCTCCTGGAAGATGTCCTTGAACCGGCCGTCGTAGGCCTTGAGGATGGTGTTCTTCGTCGACAGGTACACCGGGTAGTTACGGCTGAGGCCGTAGTTGAGCGAGGCGCGCGCGAAGTCGCGGATCGACGCGTCAAGGTTGTACATGCCCATGGCGACGCCCGACGAGGGGGCTTCGAAGACCTCGAACTGCTGCGGCTCGGAGCCGTCCTTCGGGGTGAACGTCATGGTGAGGGTGCCGGGGCCGTCGAACAGGAAATCGGTGGCACGGTACTGGTCGCCGAACGCGTGGCGGCCGACGATGATGGGCTTGTTCCAGCCGGGCACGAGACGCGGGATGTTCGAGATGATGATGGGCTCGCGGAAGATCACGCCGCCCAGGATGTTGCGGATGGTGCCGTTCGGCGAACGCCACATCTTCTTCAGGCCGAACTCTTCGACACGCGCCTCGTCGGGCGTGATCGTGGCGCACTTGACGCCGACACCGTGCTTCTGGATGGCGTGCGCAGCATCAACAGTGATCTGGTCGTCCGTCTCATCGCGCTTCTCGATACCGAGGTCGTAGTATTCGAGGTTGATGTCGAGGTAGGGGTGAATGAGGGTGTCTTTGATGGCCTGCCAGATGATCCGCGTCATCTCGTCGCCGTCGAGCTCGACGACTGTGCCTTCAACCTTGATCTTTGACAATGCATACTCCTTGGCTTTTGGCCGGGAAAATGGCCACGGCCAGCTTACCGTCTCGCCGAGAAGTATCTCGACGTCGAGAGAGTTTGGCGCGAGCTACGACCCGACGCCTCATCCCTGAGGATGAACGTTGGGCGTCACACTACCGGCGGGCCAGCATGGGCCGGTAGCCTAGGACTATGTCTGAATTGCGACTGGAAGAGCTGTCCGCGTCGACCATCGTGGCGGTCAATGCCCTCACGCTCAAGCCCGGGCAGGAGCAGTTCGTGGCTCCCGTGTCCTACGCGGTTGCGGCCGCCGTGCTCGACCCGGCCACCAGCTGGCAGCGCGTCGTGCTCGACGGCGACGAGGTCGTCGGTTTCGTCCAGGGCAACTTCGACGAGCACGCCCACCAAGACGAGTTCCGCAGCATCCTGTGGCGCATCAACGTCGACGCCGACGACCAGGGGCGCGGCATCGGCACCTTCGCGGTCGAGGCCCTTCTCGACGAGGCGAAGCAACGCGGTTTCGACCACGTCAACGTGATCTACGAGCCCGGCGAAGACGGCCCAGAGGCCTTCTTCCTGCGCGTCGGCTTCGAGCCGACGGGCGAGACGCAGTACGGCGAAGTCGTTGGCAGCCGCGCGCTCTGATCCTTCAGCCGCAGCCGCCAGGTCCCTAGCCGCTGACGCCAGATCGTCAGCCGTAGGCGCCGAGACGATCTCATCGCGACGCCGTTCCATCAACGAGGCCATGCCCGATACAGCCAGCCACTCCGACCCCGAGGCTTTCGTCGAGGCCGTGCTCAGCGTGGTCGACGACATCCCGGCCGGCCGCGTCATGAGTTACGGCCAGGTCGCCGCCACCCTCGGCTCGCGTTCGGCGCGCGGCGTCGGCCGCATCATGGCCGTCCACGGTTCGGATGTCGCATGGTGGCGTGTCGTGCAGGCGTCGGGTTTTCCGCCCGCCGGCCACGAAGTCCGCGCGCGCGAACACTATGCGGCCGAGGGCACTCCCCTCGTCGACAGCGCGCGCGACCCCGGGTTCCGCGTGGCACGCTGGGCCTTCGTGGGCCACGAAGATCGATAGCCAGGTCATCCTGAAGTCCGAGCGGTCGGGTACGCGCGGCGGATGGCAGGGCAGGGCCCCCGCGATTGACTGGTTCTACCGTCGACCGAGGAAAGTCCCATGCCCCACAGCAGCCGCAGCATTTCACGAACACGCCACCCCTCCCGCATCCGCGCCGCGCGCTCGCGCCGCATCGGCCGCCTCACCGCGACAACCGCGGCCGCCGGCATCGCACTCGTCGCCCTGACGGGCTGCGGAACCCTCGATGCCTTCGCCACCCTCGGCAACCCCGTCGGCCGCGGCCTCTATGAGACCGCCGCGACGTTCGAGAAGACCGAGACCGCAAAGACCCTCTCCTCCGACTGGCTGCCCGACGACGCCTCGCGTGTGCGCCTCACCTACCGCCACGACGGCTCGGCAGCGCTCCTCATGTTTACGACGGCCCAGAGCCTCGACCAACTCTGCAAGCCAGCCAACACCGTTCCCGTGCCCGCCCTCGAAGACTCGTGGTGGCCGCAGACACTGCCCGAAACCGCATACCTGTGCGGCGACCGTTGGACGGCCTTCGCCGACGGCGGCACGGTCTACGCCTTCACGGGCACCGACACGTCGGCGGGAGCATCCCTGAAGTCGGGCGGCGGCGAGGCGCAGACCACCCGCTCCCCCGGCTACTGATTCCTCCGACTGCCCACACCCGGTCCGGCGGACTGTCGACACCGCACAGGACATGCGTCGGCTCTCTCGCCCCAGCCTCCAACACAGAAGCGGTTCGCCAACCCGAAGGTCGGCGAACCGCTTCTGTCGTTTCGAGACGACCCTGGTGCTAGACCAACGAGTCGCGCCAGGCCGCGTGCAGCTGCGAGAACCGGCCGGTGCCGGCGATCAGATCGCCGGGCGTGCCGTCCTCGACGATGCGCCCGTGCTCCATGACGAGCACGCGATCGGCGATCGCGACCGTCGACAGGCGGTGCGCGATGATGACGGCCGTGCGATCGGCCAGCAGCGTCTGCAGCGCCTCCTGCACGAGCCGCTCCGACGGGATGTCGAGCGACGCCGTGGCCTCGTCCAAGATGAGCACCTGAGGGTCGGCCAGGAACGCACGCGCGAACGAGATCAGCTGACGCTGCCCAGCCGAGACGCGCCCGCCGCGCTTGTTCACATCGGTGTCATACCCGTTCGGGAGCGAGCGGATGAACTCGTCGGCACCGACCGCCCGGGCCGCGCGCTCGATCTCCTCGCGCGAGGCATCCGGTTTGCCGATGGCGATGTTGTCGGCCACCGAACCCGAGAAGAGGTACGCCTCCTGGGTGACCATGACGATCGCTCGTCGCAGGTCTTTGGGGTGCAGCATCCTCAGGTCGACGTCGTCGAGCGTCACGCGCCCGGCCGACGGGTCGTAGAAGCGCGAGATGAGCTTGGCGAGCGTCGACTTGCCGGCACCCGTCGAACCCACGAGCGCGATCGTCTGGCCGGCCGGCAGGTCGAGCGTGAAGTCGGGCAACACGACCGCGTCCTCGTTGTAGGCGAAGCGCACATCCTCGAACCGCACGTGCCCGCGCGCCGACCACAGGTCGACGGGCTTCTCGGGGTCGGGCACGGTGGGCTTTTCCTCGAGCACACCCGAGATCTTCTCGAGTGCGGCCGAGGCCGACTGATAGGAGTTGTAGAACATGGCCATGTCTTCCATGGGGTCGAAGAACCGTCGCGCATAGAGCACGGCCGCGAGCAGCGCACCGATCGCGAGCTGACCGTCGACCACCCGGAAACCGCCGACGAGCAACACGGCCGCGACCGTCACGTTGCCGATCAGGATGAGACCCGGGTCGAACACGCCGAACAGCTGGATGACGCGCGCGTTCACATCGCGGTAGTTCTCGACGAGCCCGCCGAACTCCTTCTCGTTGCGACGCTCCTTGCGGAACGCCTTCACGGCACGGATGCCCGTCATGGTCTCGACGAACTGCACGATGAGCTTGGCCGAGGCCACGCGCGACTGCCGGAACAGCTTCTGCGAGCGCACCTGGAACCAGCGCGTGAGGATGAACAGCGGCACGAGCGCACCGAGCAGCACGAGGCCGCTGGTCCAGTCGAGCAGGAACAGCGCGATACCCGTGAACAGGCTGTAGAGGATGCCCGAGACGAGCTGGTTGATGCCCGAGTCGAGCAGCTCGCGGATGGAGTCGAGATCGCTCGTCTGGCGCGAGATGATGCGACCCGACGTGTAGCTCTCGTGGAACTCCAGGCTCAGCTTCTGCGTCTGCAGGAACACGCGTTTGCGCAGGTCGATCAAGATCGCCTGGCTGACGCGCGCCGCGAGCACCGTGTACCACGCCATGAGCAGCGCGCCGATGACACCCGTGACGAGGTAGGCGGCAACGGTCAGGATGGCGGGCATCCAGTCCTGGTCGAGCACGGCGGGCAGCGCGCGGTCGATGCCGAAGGCGATCAGCGCGGGGCCGGCCACCTGGGCGGCGGTCGAGATCGCGACCACCACCATCGTGAGGGCCACTTGAGCTTTCAGCGGCGACAGCAGCGAGCCGAGCAGGCGCGTCGACCGTCGCCGGATGGACTTCGATTCGGCGCGCGTGAAATCGTCACGCTCTTCGCCGGTCACACCCGAGACAGATGTCTGGCTCATCGGTTGACCTCCATTCCGGTGTTGCTTCTGTCGTCGCGGTCGCGATCGGGGTGCGTGTCGTCGAGCCCCTGCCGCACCGCCTCGGTGATCTGGATGTCGCGCTCGGCGTCACCCTCGGTGCGCGTGTCGTCGGCGTCCGCGTTCGACTCTGCCGCCCCCACACGTCGGCGCTCGGCCGCCTCGCGCTTCTCTTCGTCCTCGAGGCTCGAGATGACGAAGCGGTAGTGCTCGTTGGTGGCCAGCAGCTCGGAGTGCGTTCCGACGGCCACGATGCGTCCCTCCTGCATGAGCGCCACGCGGTCGGCGAGCGTCACGGTCGAGGGGCGGTGGGCCACGATGAGCGCGGTCGTGGACGAGAGGACGCGGCGCAGGGCCGCCTCGACGAGCGCCTCGGTGTCGACATCCAACGCCGAGAGCGGGTCGTCGAGCACGAGGATCGACGGCGCCGCCGCCACCGCTCGGGCCAGGGCGAGGCGCTGACGCTGGCCGCCCGAGAGGCTGAGCCCCTCCTCACCAACGGTCGTGTCGACGCCGTCGGGCAGGTTGTGCACGAACGCCGCCTGCGCGATGTCGAGCGCCTCGGCCAGCACGCGGTCGGCCTCGGGCGAACGCGGGTCGAGGTCGGCGCGGCCGAGCAGCACGTTCTCGCGCACGGTCGCCGAGAACAGGGTGGCGTCCTCGAAGGCCATGGCGATGTGGGTGCGCAACTCCTCGCGCGTCAGATCGCGCACGTCGACGCCATCCACGCGGACCGCTCCCCCGGTGACGTCGTAGAGACGCGTCGTGAGGGCCGTGAGCGTCGACTTGCCGCAGCCCGTCAACCCCACGAGCGCCATGGTCTCACCGGGCGTGATGGTGAGATCGACGCCGTCGATGAGGTCGCCGAAACGCTCGGGCGAATCCTGGTAGCGGAAGTGCACGTTGTCGAAACGCAGCTCGCCGCGCGGCTCGGCCACGGTGAGGGGATGCTCGGGGTCGGTGATTGCGTTGGGAGCATCCATGACCTCGAAGAACCGGTCGGTGGCGGTGCGCGTGTCGAACGTCATCGACAGCAGGAAGCCGATCGACTCGATCGGGAAGCGCAGCACCGTGGCCGTGGCGAAGAACGCGAACAGCTGTCCGACGGTGATCTGATCGGTGGACGCCAACCAGATGCCGCCCAGCAGACACAGCGCGAACGCGACATCCGGAAGCAGCAGCAGCCACAGCCAGATGCCCGCGATGGCCTTGGCCTTGGCGATCTCGGTGCCCCGCAGGTCTTCGGCCTGAGCCTCGAAGTTCTTCAGCGCATAACGCCCGCGACCGAAAGCCTTGAGCACGCGGATGCCGTGCACGCTCTCCTCGACGGCCGTGGCCAGGTCGCCCGCCTGATCCTGGCTGCGGCGCGCGATCTCGGAGTACTTCTTCTCAAAGACGAACCCGTAGATCCAGATGGGAACGGCCATGACCAGGAAGATGAGGCCCAGCAGCCAGTTCCAGTAGAACAGCACGGCGGCGCCGATGAGGATCGTGACGGTGTTGACCACGAGCAGCACGATGCCGAACGACAACCAGCGGCGGATGAGGCCGAGGTCACTCACGGCACGCGACAGCAGCTGCCCGGACTGCCAGCGGTCGTGGAACGAAACCGGCAGGTCTTGCAGCTTGGCGTAGAGCGCGTTGCGCATCTTGGCCTCGACATGCGTGCCGGGTGTGAGCACGAACCAGCGCCGCAGCGCGATCATGATGGCCTCGACCACGCCGAGCGCCAGCACGAGCAGCACGGCGGGCCAGATCTGGGCCGAATCACCCGTCGACAGCGGGCCGTCGACGAGGCGCTCCAGGATGAGCGGGATGCCGAGGGCCACGACTCCGGCGATGAGAGCGGCCACCATTCCCAGCACGATGCGGGGCACGGCGGACTTCACGTAGGGGTACATGCGCCAGAGCGCCTGCGCCGTGTTCAGGTCGGACTTGTGGGAGGGCGGACGTTGTTCGTTCGCGTTTCGAGACATTCGTTGTCAACTCTTCTATGCGTGGTGCGGGTGCCGCTGTCGGGCGGCGAGGCGTGTCGGCGCGGTGGGCGAGACGGATGCTGTCGCCCCGTGAGTCTGTAACTCCGGGGTCGGGCGCAATAGTTCTCGAGCGGCGACGGATGTGGATGGGTGAGCGCTCGGGGCGCTGATGGCGACGCCGAACGAACCGAACCCCGACGATGCGGTGGCCGGCGGCCGGACGGGCAGCGAACCGAGTGGTTTAGTCGGCGGTCACCGGGTTGTGGGCGGACGCGCGGTCGGTCGCGGGCTTCCGGCGCGGCTCAACAGCCACGAGGAACGCCGAGACCGCATTGCGCGCGGCGCTGAAGCCGGCTCCGTGAATGCGTGTAATCGTCATGACGCTCCTCCTGGTTTCGTATTCGTCGTCAGCGTGCGCGGTATTTTCGAGGCCCTCGCGAAGAGGGGACGAAATAACCGCGGACAGCCCTACAGAATATGAGTAAAGAGAAGCCCGGGGCAAGCAATCCGGCACAATCGGCCGGAAAAGGTGTGTGAACGGTCGGTGAACGGGTCAGCGCACCCGCACGGACAGGCACGTGACGCAGCCCTCGCGCTTCTCGAATTCGCTGATGTCGACGCGCACGACCGTGAAGCCGAGGTCTTCGATGAGCGCGGCCGTCTGCGGCGCGGCGGCCGACAGTAGCACGGTGTCGTCACTGAGGACCACGACGGCCGATCCCTCGGGCTCGGGCACGGCGCGGAAACGGTCGAAGAGGCGCACATCGTCGACGAGCGGCTCGTAGCCGATGACGGTGCCGTCGGGCAGAGCCGTAACGGCCGTCTTCAGGTGCAGCACCTTGGTGACGGGAACGGCGACGACGACGTAACCCAGCGGGGCGAGCAGGGCGCGCAGCTGGCGCACACCCTCGGCGTTGGTGCGATCAGAGCGGCCGACATACACGGTCTCGCCCGCCGTGAGGATGTCGCCACCCTCGAGTGTTCCCGGCGCCTCGATGCGCTGCACCCGCAGGCCGAAGTCGCGCAGGTTGGCCTCGATACCCTCGACCTCGGGGGCGCGCGACTCGAGGGCCGGGCGCGTGATGACCGCCAGGTCGCCGAACAGCGCGACGACGTCCTCGACGAACACCGAATCCGGCAGGCCGTCGGCGAACGGCAGCTCGGAGGTGGTCCAGCCGTTGGCCTCGAACGCCTTGACGTAGGCATCCCACTGCTCGTCGACCTTGTCGCTGTCGACCGGCACGCGTTCGAGGTGGGTGACCACGCCGTCGTCGTACGTGGATGCCGGCATGCGCACGATCGCGATGCGCCGGTCGTTCGCCCGCGCCGACGCCCCGCGCCGCAGCACGGCGTTGTAGACGAGGCGCCCGAGCGTGGCCGCGAAAACGATGTAGAGCAGGATGAAGATGGTGTTGACCCCCAGCAGGGTGCCGAACAGGTAGGCAACGACGCTGCCGTCGAGCACCTGGCCGCCCTGCAGGATGGGGATCAAGAGGCCGATGATGCCCGCGATGATGCCGGCCACGAGCCCAGCCGGAACGGCCGTGAACCAGACCCGCAGCCCGCCCACGAGCGCCAGCGCGAAGATGATCACGAAGCCGATGAGGCTCGCGATCGAGAAGTAGCTGTTGGCCGAGCCGATGATGGCCGACGTGAACTGGTTCGAGAAGAAGAACGCGAACACCGTGGCGACGTGCACCCCGACAGCAACCGTGAGAGCGGCCAACAGAGATGCGACGAGCCGGCGGCCCCAGGTAACAGACATGACTCACACCCTAGGGGTGATGTCTATGACGAAACTGTGGACCGCCGGCTCGGCGGACAGGTCGGGCGTGGCGCGGCCTCGATCGTGCAGCAGCGCCACGCTCCGACTCAGTGGAAGAAGTGGCGCTCCCCCGTGAAGTACATGGTGATGCCCGCGGCCTGAGCGGCCTGGATGACCTCTTCGTCGCGCACCGAACCGCCGGGCTGCACGACGGCCTTCACACCGGCATCCAGCAGAACCTGCAGGCCGTCGGCGAAGGGGAAGAAGGCGTCGGATGCCGCCACCGAACCGGCCGCACGGTCACCCGCTCGCGTCACCGCCAGCTGGCACGAGTCGACGCGGTTGACCTGGCCCATGCCCACGCCGACGGACGCGCCGTTGTGCGCCAACAGGATTCCGTTGGACTTGACCGCCCGGCAGGCCTTCCACGCGAACACGAGGTCGACGATCGTTTCTTCGTCGGCGGGTTCGCCCGTGGCGAGGGTCCAGGATGCGGCCGTGACGGCGGGGTCGACGGCGGCGAAGCGGTCGGTGTCCTGCACGAGCAGGCCGCCCGAGATCTGGCGCACTTCGGTGTCTTCGCGCTGGAAGCCCTCTGGCAGCTGCAGCAGGCGCAGGTTCTTCTTGGTCTTCAGCACGTCGAGCGCGGCGTCTTCGAAGCCCGGGGCGACGAGCACCTCTGTGAAGATCTCTTTGACCGTCTCGGCCATCTTCAACGTGACGATGCGGTTGGCTGCGATCACGCCGCCGAAAGCCGACACGGGATCGCATTCGTGCGCGCGCTGGTGGGCCGAGGCGATGGCGTCGGGGGCCTTGGGCTTCGCGACCGCGATGCCGCACGGGTTGGCGTGTTTGATGATGGCGACGGCCGGGTAGATGAAGTCGTAGGCGGCGCGCACGGCGGCGTCGGCGTCGACGAAGTTGTTGTAGCTCATCTCCTTGCCGTGCAGCTGCGTGGCCTGGGCGATGCCGTGTCCGTCGGGGCGCGCGTAGAGCGCGGCCTTCTGGTGCGAGTTCTCGCCGTAACGCAGCGTCTGCTGCAGGTCGCCGCCGAGCGTGACGGTCGCGGGGAAGGCGTCGGCGGATGCGGGGGCTGCGGCATCCGGCCCTGCATCGTTTGAAGCGCCGTCGTTCGAAGCGCCATTGTTGTCGACGAACCACGCGGCAACGGCCGTGTCGTAGGAGGCCGTGTGCTGGAAGGCCTCACGGGCGAGCGCGCGACGTTGGGCGAGCGAGGTGCCCCCGGCCGCGACGGCCTCGATGACGCCCGGGTAGGCGTCGGGCGACACGACGATCGCGACGTTGGCGTGGTTCTTGGCCGAGGCACGCACCATGGCGGGGCCGCCGATGTCGATCTGTTCGATGACGTCGTCGCCCTGGGCACCCGAGGCGACGGTCTCGACGAACGGGTACAGGTTGACGACCACGAGCTGGAACGGGGAGATGCCGAGCTCGGCCAGTTGCTCTTCGTGTGATTCGAGGCGCAGGTCGGCGAGGAGGCCGGAGTGCACGGCCGGGTGCAGCGTCTTGACGCGGCCGTCGAGCGACTCGGGGAAACCCGTGACCTGGGCGACATCGGTGACGGGGAAACCGGCGTCGCGGATGGTCTGGGCCGTGCTGCCGGTCGACACGATCTCGACGCCGGCACCCGCGAGGGCCTCGGCGAGCGTCAGCAGGTCGCGTTTGTCGCTGACCGAGAGGAGGGCACGGGTGATGGGGACGATGTCGCGTTCGCGGTACAGGCTCTTGTCGTGGCTCGGGCCGGACATGGGATCTGATCTCCTCGGTTGGGGTGTGCCGGCCGCAGGTCGCGGCCCGTGGGGTTAGAGGGCGGCGAGGTCGACGTCGCCGGTGGCGATGCTGCGCACCGTGTCGACGAGCAGTCGGCGCTCGACCGGTTTGATGCGCTCGTGCAGCGCGTGTTCGGTGTCGCCCGGCAGGACGGGGACGCGCTCCTGCACGATGATGGGGCCGTCGTCGACACCGTTCGCGACGACGATGATGCTCGCACCCGTCTGCTCCACGCCGGCCGCGAGCGCATCGCGCACGCCGTGGGCGCCGGGGAACTCGGGCAGGTAGGCGGGGTGCGTGTTGATGAGGTGCGGCGCGAGGGCGTCGACGACCCCGGCGGGCAGCAGGCGCATGAGGCCCGAGAGCACGACGAGGTCTGGCTGCCACACGCGGATCTGCTCGAGCAGCGCCTCGCCCCATTCGGCGCGCGAGTCGAACGACGAATACGGCACCGTGAAGGTGGGGATGCCGAAAGCCTCGGCGTGGGCCAGACCGTCGGCCTCGCGATCGGCACCGACCGCGATCACGCGAGCGGGGAACGCGTCATCGCTCGACGCCTCGAGGAGGGCGCGAAGATTGGAACCGGTGCCGGAGATGAGCACAACCACGGAGAGCACCCGAACAGCCTACCGTTTTGAGCGAGAACCCGATTCCCGCTCGGTCAGGCGCGAGCGACCGGATGTGGTGGATGCCGAAGCGGCGTCATGGTGATCGTCGGAGTGCCCGCTCGCCAGCATGCCGATGAGCGCCGCGATCGTCACCTCGACGAAGACGAAGAGCGCCACCCAGAGCGGGTTCGGGCCGACCTCGGCCAGGCGTCCCGGCCCGATCGCTCCGCCCGACAGCGACGCGAGCACGGCGAAGATGAGCGCGGAGATGAGCCCGATAGCGACGGCGCCCGCGGCAAGGGTGCGGTTGGCGTGGGCGGGAGTGGCGGCATCCGTCAGTCGTTCGCGCACGAGCATGGCGGCGAAGAAGCCGGCGAGCAAGGGCACAAGGATGCCGACGAAGCCGAACAGGAGGTCGGCGGTGGGCACGGCGCCGAGGATCGGGAAGGCGGGCAGCGGGCCGACGACCGTGTTGACGGGTGAGACGCTCGTGCCGGCGCCCAGCGCGAAACCGGGGCCCACGAGCCACGAGGCCACCCAGATGACGAGGTTGGGCATGAACGCCAGCTGGCCGAGGGTGACGGCGATGCCGCCCGTCACGCCCAGCTGCGTGCTCTCGTAAAGCGTGGTGATGGTGCCGAAGTTGGCGAAGATCGTGAGCGCGAGCAGCACGCTGGCCACGGCGAGGATGGCGGCGACCACGGCTGTGGCGCCCGTGAAGCCGGCGCGCAGGATGGCCAGTTGGGTGTCGCTGAAGCGGTCGGCTATGCGTTCGCCGAGGCCGGACGACGACCCGCGGGCGGCAGCGCCCGAACGTGTCCCGGACGCTTTGGCAGAAACGGCCGAGCCAGACGCGCTCGAGGGGGCAGACGCGACCCGGTGGCGGATGACTCCGATCGCGAGCCCCACGGCGATGACGAGCGGCGGCAACACGATGCCCTGCAGGATCGACGGCCGCAACTGATCGGACAACGCCGAGAACGTGAGGAGCGCCGATAACACGAGCGCCGCCACGAGCGAACCCGCGACGCCCGACTGCCAGTAACGGGTCTCGGCCGCCCGACGGCCGATGCGCACGGCTGCGAGAACCGAGAAGAGCGCGAAGGCGAGGGGCGCGATGGTCACGAAGAAGGGTTGCGCGGCTTGTGCCACGCCGACCTGGGCGATGGTCGCGGCATCCGCGGTCGCCCGGATGTCGACGCCGTTACCCGCCAACCAGATGTCCACGGCGGCCCGCCAGAAAACAAGCCAGTCGGTCGCGAAACCGTCCTGTATCGCCCACAGGAGCGACAGGGGTACGAGCGGGATCGCCACGCCGATGGCGATGGCGATGAGGGTCTCGAGGGCGGCGAGAGTGGCAGTCTGTGAGCGGTTCATCCGACTTGGAGCCTACCCTCAGCCCGCTTCCTCGACAGGCTGCCCGGCCGGGGTGTTGTGGGCCGGGCGCTGAAGCACTTCGAGCACGAACAGCAGCACGAGGGCCCCGATCGCGATCCAGGCCATGTCCGCCACATCGATCGGTCGAACCAGGAGAACGATCGCAGCCGCAACCAAGAGGACGACCCAGCGGAGCAGACCGATGACACGGGCCAGACGTGCTCCGAAGGCGCCCGTGGTCACGCCGTGCGCCTCGCCGAAACCGCGCACCGCGGATGCCGCGTCCCGTGCGCCCGCACGCAACACCCGAGGTGCCCGGCCGGGGCCGCCGAGCCACACGGCCACCGCGCTCGCCACACCGATCACCACGACACTACTCACGAGCGCGAACAGGCCCGCCGTCGCGTGGTCGAAGACCACCTCGAGCGCGTCCCCCGGGAAGCCGTCGGCGCGGGCCGCGCGGCGCAGGAGCGGCCTCGAGATCGCGAGCGCAACGCCGAGCGCCATGCCCGTGGCCGCGACGGCGATGGCCGCGGCGATGGCGGCACGACGCTTGTTGCGTGCCAGGAGGACCCCTCCGGCGGCAGCCACCAGCGCGATCGCGGGCAGCCACGGCCCCACCGCGACGACGAGCGTATAGAGCGTCTGCACACCGGCCGCCTGCGACGTGTCGGCGATCACGATGGTGCGGTCGATGGAGGGAATCCGTTCGGCCAGCGTAAAACCGTCGGCAACCAGGGCCGCCTTCACCCGGTCCACGATCGGCCCGAGCTGCACGCCGATGTCACCCCGCGGGTCGGCTCCGATCTCGACGACCGCATCCGGGTCACCCTCGAGACTCAGGGTCAGTTGACGGTGGGTCCGCGTGAGGGCTTCGTTCCACACGGTCGAAAACGCGTCCGAGCGGACGACCTTCTCCACCACACGGTCGATGGCCGAGGTCACACCGGCCGCAGCCGGGTCGCGCAGCAGGTCGAGGGCGGCAGCGGCCTTCGGCGGCACACCCAGACTCTCGATCCCGTCGAAGAGGTCGTCGGTGAGGGCCTCGACGTCGAGCGCCTCGCTGATGGCCGCCTCGGTTTCACGGATCACGGCATCTTGCACCGCCGGTTCGTCCACGAGGGGACCGAAGGTTTCGACGAAAGACTGCGTGTCCGTGAGTTCTGTGACCGCCCAGCTCGCGGCGATACTCACGGGCGCGAGCACGGCGGCCACGACGATGAGCATGGCTGAGAGGAGCTGAGAGAAAAGCCGCGCGACTCGACCCGTCTTCGGCGTGTCGGATTTCCCGGTCGTCACGCGTTCACGTTGCCGAAGCCTCGCGTTCTCGGCCTCGAGACGGGCAATCCGCACGCTTTGGGCGCTTTCCGACTCCGTCATCATGCTGCCCTTCTCGATCGGGCACGCGGTCTCCTACCGGGCGCTGAGCACACGGTAGCGCTTCGATGACTCAGCCCGCTGGCGTCCGTTCGAAAGAATCAACGCGGATGCCCACGGCCGGCAGCAGCACGCCGTCGATGATGGAGAGGAGGAACGGGCGGTCGACGGGTTTTTGCAACACGAGCACGCGATACGCGGTCATGGCGGGGGTGATGAGGGCGAGCGTCTCGAGGTCGCAGTCGCTCGCGATCTCGCCACGCTCGATGGCCCGCCGCAGGAGCGTCTTGTTGGCCTCGGCGCGCGGGCGGATGATGGCCTGCTCAATCGCCTGCGCGAGCTCGGGCGACTTCGAAAGCATCGACGAGAGCCCCGCCATGATCTGCAGCTTCTTCTCGGCCTCTTCGATCGTGCGCGGTTTGATGAGACCCACGAGGTCGCCGCGCAGCGTGCCGGTATCGGGCAGGTGCTCGAGGTCGGCGCGTTTCATGCACGCGACGGCGTCGATCACGAGTTCGTTCTTCGAAGCCCAGCGGCGGTAGAGCGTGGCCTTGCCGGCCTTGGCGCGGGCGGCCACCATCTCCACGGTCATGCCGTCGTAGCCGCATTCGGCGAGCACCTCGAGTGCCGCGTCGAGGATTTCGGGGTCGCGCGAGTGATCGCGCTTGCGCCCCAGTTTGGGGGATTCGACCTGCGTCATTGCGGCGGCCTCCTCGTGTTTTCGGGCCTCGACGGGTTCATCCCATGTTAGCGAAGGGTTAAATATAGAACTGATCGTATCCGAAACTGGCCGGTTCCGTATATAGTTCTCGACATGCCACAGACTTCCTCCGCTTCACCCGTTATCGCGGCAACCGCTGCCGCCGCGTCATCCCGCCGGTGGTGGACGTTGACCGCCGTCGCCATCGCGCAGCTCATGGTCGTTCTCGACGCCACCGTCGTCAACATCGCACTGCCCGCCGCGCAGGCCGACCTCGGCTTCTCCAACGGCGACCGCCAATGGGTCATCACCGCCTACTCCCTCGCCTTCGGCAGCCTCCTGCTGCTGGGCGGCCGCCTCTCCGACCTCATCGGTCGCAAGCGCGCCTTCATCATCGGCCTCATCGGCTTCGCCCTCGCCTCCGCGCTGGGTGGTGCCGCCGACAGCTTCGGCCTGCTGGTCGCCGCCCGGGCCCTGCAGGGTGCCTTCGGCGCACTGCTCGCCCCGACGGCCCTCGCCGTGCTCACCACGACGTTCACGATCCCCAAGGAACGCGCCCGCGCATTCGGCGTCTTCGGCGCCATCGCCGGTGCGGGTGGCGCGGTCGGCCTGCTGCTCGGCGGCTTCCTCACCGAGAAGCTCGACTGGCGCTGGAACCTCTACATCAACGTCTTCATCGCCATCATCGCCATCATCGGCGCCGTCATCTTCGTCTCCTCGCCGAAGCGCGAAGGCGCGCGGCCGAAGCTCGACGTTCCGGGAACCATCCTCGTATCTGGTGCCCTCTTCACGCTCGTCTACGGCTTCTCGAATGCCGAGACCGACGGCTGGGACTCCCCGGCCACGTGGGGCATGCTCGCCGCGAGCGTCGTGCTGCTCGTCGCCTTCGTGTTCTGGCAGCGTCGCGCCGCGCATCCGCTCTTGCCGCTGTCGATCGTGCTCGATCGCAACCGCGGGGCCGCCTACGCGTCGGTGCTCATCGCCGGCGCGGGCATGTTCGGAATCTTCCTGTTCGTCACCTACTACCTGCAGGCGTCGCTCGGCTACTCCCCCATCCAGACCGGCCTATCGTTCCTGCCCATGATCGGCATGCTCGTTCTCGCCGCGCAGCTCTCGACCAATATCTTCGTGCCGCGCTTCGGCCCCAAGGTCATGGTCCCGTTCGGCATGCTCCTCGGCATGACGGGGATGCTGCTCCTCACGCGCCTCACCCTCGACAGCAGCTATGCGGCCGATGTGCTGCCCGCGCTCATGGTGCTCGGTTTCGCGATGGGTTCGATCATGCCGGCGTCCATGCAGACCGCGACCCTCGGAGTCGACCGCCAGTTCGCCGGCGTCGCCTCGGCCATGGTGAACACGAGCCAGCAGGTCGGCGGGTCGATCGGCACGGCGCTCCTCAACACGCTCGCGGCAACCGCGGCCACCGACTTCGTGGCCTCGAACCTGCCCGCCTCGCCCGAGGTGCTCGCCGATGCGGCCGTGCACAGCTACTCGACGGCCTACTTCTGGGGCGCGGGCTTCTTCCTCGTCGGAGCGATCCTGTCGGCCCTGCTGTTCCGCCGTCGCGGCCACGGCGTCTCGCTGCACAACCCCGAGGGCACCGCTCCGGCGGCCGCCGAGCCGGTCGTCGCGCACTAGCCCGTCCGCGCACGTAGAACGCCGGGTGTCGGCCGCGGATCTTCCACGACGATGCCCGGCGTTCTGTTTGCGCTAGAGACGCAGGGCTGCGGCATCCAGAACCACCTGGTCGTGAGCTTCTGTGAGCAGCAGGTGCTCGTGGAGCACTTGCAGATGCGTGAGCGCATCGTCGAGGTGATCAGCGTCGGTCCTCTTCACAGCACGACCGCCGACGCGAGAAGAGCCTCGAGCGCCTCGGCCTTCACTTGGTGCTCGGGAACGATATCGACCGGCACACAGAGCAGGTCGCTTAGATCGTCTCCCAGGCGCGCGATCGCTAACATGCCAGTTCCGGCGCGCATGTCGACGAGAAGATCGAGGTCACTGCCCTCGGTGTCTTCACCGCGCGCAACGGAACCGAAGACCCGCAGCCTGCTGGCACCGTGCTCGCGCGCAATGCGAACGATGTCGTCGCGATACTCGAGGACATGTCGTCCGATCGGGCCCTGGCCCAGCGACGTGCGGCGCACTGTTCCGAGCATCTGGGACACCGCGGGCTGACTCACACCGAGAATGGATGCGATCTCGCGCTGCGATAGTCCCCACGTCGAGGCGCGCAACACGGCGAACCTCAGGTCGGCGGATGCATCGGCCCGACGCTTGGCCGCCGACGCCAGCTCGACTCGAAGCCCCTCTTCAATGGCTTTCTTCATACTCACCTCCTATAAGGCACCTTATCGCGCCTCGCACGCTCTAACCAGGGGCGGGACGCCGACCGACCTTCCTTTGCAAACGCAGAAGGCCCGCACCGGCGAACCGGGCGGGCCTTCTGTCGTGCGTGCGCTGAGCGCGGGTTAGAGTGACGCGATGATGTCGCGCATGAGGTTGGCGGTCTCGGACGGCGTCTTGCCGACCTTGACACCCGCAGCCTCGAGGGCTTCCTTCTTAGCCTGAGCCGTTCCAGCCGAGCCCGACACGATGGCGCCGGCGTGGCCCATGGTCTTGCCCTCGGGAGCCGTGAAGCCCGCGACGTAGCCCACGACGGGCTTCGTGACGTTGGCCTTGATGAAGTCGGCGGCGCGCTCTTCGGCGTCGCCACCGATCTCGCCGATCATGACGATGGCCTTGGTCTCGGGGTCGGCCTCGAACGCGGCGAGCGCGTCGATGTGCGTCGTGCCGATGATGGGGTCGCCGCCGATGCCGATGGCCGTAGAGAAACCGATCTCGCGCAGCTCGTACATCATTTGGTAGGTCAGCGTGCCCGACTTCGAGACGAGCCCGATGGGGCCCTTGCCCGTGATGTTCGCGGGCGTGATGCCCACGAGCGACTCACCGGGCGTGATGATGCCGGGGCAGTTCGGGCCGATGATGCGCGTCTTCGAGCCCTTCTCCTTGGCGTAGGCCCAGAACTCGGCCGAGTCACCGATGGGAACACCCTCGGTGATGATGACGAGCAACGGGATCTCGGCGTCGATGGCCTCGATGACCGCATCCTTGGTGAAGGCGGGCGGCACGAAAGCGATCGACACGTCGGCGCCGGTCTTCTCGATGGCCTCGGCTACGGTGCCGAACACGGGCAGCTCGACGCCACCCTCGTGCGTGACGGTGGTGCCGGCCTTGCGGGCATTGACGCCACCGACGACCTGGGTGCCGGCCTTCAGCATGAGGGCCGTGTGCTTGGTGCCCTCGCCGCCGGTGATGCCCTGGACGATGACCTTCGAATCCTTGTTGAGGAAGATTGACATGCTTTTTTCCTTAGTCCTTTCCGCGCTTTAGCGGGAAGCCAGTTCGGCGGCCTTGTCGGCGCCCTCGTCCATGGTGGCGGCGAGGGTGATGAGGGGGTGGTTCGCGGCCTGCAGGATGGCGCGGCCCTCCTCGACCTTGTTGCCGTCGAGTCGCACGACGAGCGGCTTGGTGGCGGTGTCGCCCAGGATGCCGAGGGCGTCGACGATTCCGTTGGCCACGGCGTCGCACGCCGTGATGCCGCCGAAGACGTTGACGAAGACGCTCTTGACCTGCGAGTCACCGAGGATGACGTCGAGGCCGGCGGCCATGACGGCTGCCGAGGCTCCGCCGCCGATGTCGAGGAAGTTGGCGGGCTTGACGCCCCCGTGGGCTTCGCCGGCGTAGGCGACGACGTCGAGCGTGGACATGACGAGTCCGGCACCGTTTCCGATGATTCCGACCTCACCGTCGAGCTTGACGTAGTTGAGGTCGTTCTCCTTGGCCTTCAGCTCGAGCGGGTCTTCTGCCGCCGTGTCTTCGAGGGCCGCGTGGTCGGCGTGACGGAACGAGGCGTTCTCGTCGAGCGAGACCTTGCCGTCGAGCGCGATGATGTCGCCCTCTTCGGTGAGTACGAGCGGGTTGACCTCGACGAGCGTCGCGTCTTCACCGGTGTAGACGGCGTAGAGCTTGACGAAGACGTCGGCCACCTTGTCGACAAGTTCGGCCGGGAAGTTCGCGGCTTCGGCGATCTCGCGGGCCTTGGCGATGTCGATTCCGGCGATCGGGTCGACCTCGATGCGCGCGAGCGCCTCGGGCTTCTCGACGGCGAGCACCTCGATCTCCATGCCGCCCTCGACGCTCGTGAGCGACAGGTAGGAGCGGTTTGCGCGGTCGAGCAGCACCGAGAAGTAGAACTCCTGGGCGATGCGGGCGCCGCCGGCCACCATGACGCGCTTGACGACGTGGCCCTTGATGTCGAGTCCGAGGATGGCCTTCGCCGCTTCCTCTGCCTCGTCGGGCGTCTTCGCCACCTTGACGCCGCCGGCCTTGCCGCGGCCTCCGGTCTTCACCTGGGCCTTGACGACGACGACACCGCCCAGCTTCTCGGCGGCGGCGCGCACCTCCTCGGGCGTCTCGGCGACGATACCGGGTAGCACCGGCACCTCGTACTTCTCGAATAGGTCTCGTGCCTGGTACTCGTAAAGATCCACGTTCGGTTCCTAACCCCGCCTCTATCTGTGTGAGTGTATGCGGCGTTCTCCGGCCGAGGTTTGCTCGACGTCGAGAGAAATTGCCTCCCCCGACTCTACTCCCGTGCGGCGGTCGGGTTGTGGCAGGGGCCTCCAAGCTGGCCACGATATGGTGCACGCCATGACCGATTTGGGGGATGTCGCGCGCGAGGGTGTGCTCATCGCGGGCGGTGGCCGCGCCATCCTGTTGCAGATCGCCGACCCCCGCATCGGCGTCGCCGTGGCCGCGCACTCCAACTTCAGCGAACGGCCGCTCGACCGCCTGAACGGCACCCTGTCATTCGTTTACGCGCAGGTGTTCGGCAGCGAGGAGGAGCGGCGCGAGACGGCGCGGCGGGTCAACCACGCGCACGGGCCGGTCCATAGCGATCCGCCGCCGCGTCGTGGCTCTCACGAGGCCGAGACGCCCGGTCGCGACGAGTCGCCGACGTCTTCGCACACCGCCGGCGGCCCCCACACGGTCGCCTACAACGCCTTCGATGCGGATGCGCAGCTGTGGGTCGCCGCCACGCTCTACGACACCGCCATCCAAATGTTCGAGCGCATCTTCGAGCCGCTCTCGCCCGCCGACGCCGAGCGCGTCTATCAGGGCTATGCCGTTCTCGGCACGGCCCTGCAGGTTCCCGAGGGCGCGTGGCCGACCGATCGCGCGGCTTTCCAGGTCTATTGGGCCGAGCGGATGTCCGAGCTCACCGTCACGCCCGAGGCCCGACGTGTCGCCGCTGACCTGCTGCACCCGCGCCGGGGGCCGATCTGGTTGAAGGCCGGCATGCCCCTCGCACGCCTCGTCACCGTCGGGCTGCTCGACGATCGCCTGCGCGAGGCGTTCGGCTTCCGTTGGTCGAGGGGCCGCCAGCGACGGTTCGACGCGGCGATGCGGATGACCCGGGCGATCTGGCCACGCCTGCCCCGGGTCATCCGCACCGCCCCGCGCGATCTCTATCTGCGTCGGCTGCGGGTCAGCCGTTCCTCAGCAGCTTGAGCTTGACCAGCAGGTCGGGGCCCGTGCGGTCGAGCGTGCGGCCGCCGACACGGATGCCGACGAACATGAGCACGAGTCCGAGAATCACGCCCACCGCGAGCGTCGCGTAACCGAAGACGATGTCCCCCGTGACGAACGCGATAATCGTGAGGACGATCTCGGGCAGCGTGAAGAGCAGCAGCATCCCCATCACGGCGAAGGAGATGCCCGCCTGCCCGATGCTGCCGCCCGCGTTCGACTTGAAGGGCGAGTCGCCCGCGGCGGGAACGGTGATGACGAACCGCGCGGACGACACGCTGACGACCGCCATCCCGGAAAACAGCAGTCCGAGGCTGAGGCCGAGGATGGCGGGCAGGAACGGCCATTCCTTGGAGATGACCACCGACCCGACGGCGCCGAGCACCGTGGCGGGGAGCCCGAACGACAGCAGTGCGGCCACCCGACCCCAGCGGTCGTCGACGCCGCGCACGCCGTTGGCCAGGTGGGTGGCGAAGGCCGTGCCGTCATAGGAGATGTCGGCGAAGATGACGAGGGCCAACGAGAACGCGATGAACGGGCCCGTCAGGTAGAGCAGGATGTAGTTCTCGTTGAACGACGACACCAGCCAGAACACGGCGAAGAGGATCGGCACCGAGATCAGCTGGCGCAGGTAGCGCGGGTCACGCACCCAATAGGTGAGTGACCGAGCCATGACGGCCCCGCGCGGGGTGGCCGGCAGAACGCCGAACAGACCGATCTTGCCCGCGCCGCGCAGCTTGTTGGCCTGCTGCGGCGGGTTGACCAGTGCGCTGGCGAAGGCGCGGTACCAGATCACGATGACGATGGCGAGGAACGCCAGGGCGATCACGAACTTGGCGAGCGCGGGCAGCCAGTCGCCCACGGCGATATCGGCGGGGACGGCCCAGGGGGCTCCGAGCGGCGTCCAGCCGAGCACGCGGGCGACGCGCGGGAACGTGTCGGAGTCGAGGCTCGACAGGCCGCCCGTGACGCCGATGATGATGGGGCCGGCGAGAATGAGCGGGATGAGCACGATCGTGCCCGAAACCTCGCGGAAGCGGCGCTTCGACGCGAGTCCCGACCCGAGCGCGGCGACGGCGCGCGACAGCAGCACGCAGGTCACGGCGCCGACGAGGCCGCACACTGCCGCTGCGATAGCCGCCGCGGGGTAGCGGATCCAGCTGATCGTGATGGCCAGCGCCGCAACAGTGGTGACGAGGCCGGGCACGCCCAGAATGCCCGAGAGGCCGAGCCCGAGGAGGAGTTTGGGCAGCGGGATCGGGAACTGCACGAGCCGCGCCGGTTCGAGGGTCTGCTCGATACCCGAGAAGACGAGCGGGATGATGACCCACCCGAGCACGAGGACCGACCCGGCGATGATGAGCACCTGCGTGGTGACCTCGAGGGGCGCGAAGCTCAGCGCGACGAGGCCCGCGACGATGCCGAAGAGCAGCCCGAGCCCGTAGAGCGCGCCGATGACGACGGCGACGATCTGCCAAGGGCTGCGTGACAGCGTGTTCTTGAGGACGAGGAAACGCAGTCTTACGAGAGTCGCAACCATTCCGGGCCCTCCGCGTGGTGTCGGCCGCCGACGAGTTCGACGAACTTGTCTTCAAGCGTGGATTCGCCGCGCACCTCGTCGACGGTTCCCGCCACGAGCACGCGCCCGGCGGCGACGACGGCCACGTGGTCGCACATGCGCTGCACGAGGTCCATCGAGTGGCTCGACACGATCACGGTGCCGCCGTTCTGCACATACCCCTTGAGGATGTCGCGGATGTTGGCGGCCGAGACCGGGTCGACCGATTCGAACGGCTCGTCGAGCACGAGGACGCGCGGCGCATGCACGAGGGCGGATGCGAGGGCGATCTTCTTCGTCATACCGGCCGAGTAGTCGACCACGAGTGTTCCGCCGGCCTTGTCGAGGTCGAGCAACGCGAGCAAATCATGGGTGCGCTGGGCTACGGTGTCGCGGTCGAGACCGGAGAGCAGCCCGTTGTAGGTGACGAGCTGCTCGCCCGTCAGGCGGTCGAAGAGTTTGACGCCGTCGGCGAGGATGCCGAGCAGACGCTTCGCCTCGATGGGGTGCTGCCACATGTCGATGCCGTGCACGAACGCCTGCCCGTAGTCGGGTCGCAGCAGGCCCGTGGCCATGCTGAGGGTCGTGGTCTTGCCGGCGCCGTTGGGGCCGACGAGGCCATAGAACGACCCGGTGGGCACGGTCAGGCTGATGCCGTTGACGGCGATCTTCTCGCCGAATTTTTTGGCGAGCCCGGTGACCTGCAGGGCAGGAGTGTTCGGATCGACCGAATGGTCGGGAGCGGGTGGACGTTGGCTGGCGTTCGACATGGGAACCCCTCGGATCGTCGGCGGATGGTCGGCGAGGGGTCACGGCGCTCTGACACGCCACCCCCGGTCGCCACCGAGCCTACAAGAGCCGCGCATCGCGGCGACAGGCGCAACCTCCCGCCGCGCTTGCCCGACACAACCGACCGGCGCGCTAGATCTTTTCGATCGGCGCGATCTTGATGAGCAGCTTCTTGGCGCCGGCCGAGTCGAAGGCCACGTGCGCGATGCGTTTGGCGCCGATTCCGGTCACCTGTTGCACGCGCCCCTCGCCGAAGTCGGTGTGCCGGATGCGGTCGCCGCTCTGCAGCTCGAGGTCGCCGTTGTCACGCACCTGGTTGGTGACCCGGTTGGGCCAATCCTTCTTCTCGGTGAGCGCCTTGCCGTTGAACGACCCCTGCAACCCGGGCGCGGAGTCGTCGCCCCAGCGGGACTTCTGCGCGTTGAGTGCCCGCGACTGGGTGCCGCCGCGCGAGTTGGCCATGCCGGGCGATTGACGCCACTCGATGAGCTCGGCGGGGATCTCTTGCAGGTAGCGGCTGGGCATGGCCACCGACGTCTCGCCGTATTGCGCGCGCGTCATGGCGAGCGAGATGTGCAGCTTCTTGCGGGCGCGCGTGATGCCGACGTAGAACAGCCGGCGCTCTTCGGACGGGCCGCCCGGCTCGCCGGCCGACATGCGATGCGGCAGCAGGTCTTCTTCGACGCCCGTGAGGAAAACGGCGTCATATTCGAGACCCTTTGCCGTGTGCAGCGTCATGAGCGAGACGGTGCCGGAGCTGTCGTCGAGGTCGTCGGCGGCGGCCACGAGCGACACCTCGGTGAGGAAGTCGACGAGGTTGCCGTCGGGGTTGTTGCGCTCGAAGTCTTTCGTCACGGCGATGAGCTCTTCGACGTTCTCGGCGCGTGCCTCGTCTTGCGGGTCGCGGCTGGAGCGCAGGGTCTCGACGAGACCCGACTTGGTGATGAGCAGCGTGATGACGTCGGACACCTTGCCCTCGGCCACGAGAGCGCTGGCCTCGTCGAGCAGCTCGGACAGGCCCGTGATGGCGCGCGTAACCTTGGGCCCGAGGCCGAGCGAGGCCGCGTCGCGCAGAGCTTCGCGGAACGAGATGTCGTTGGCCTCGGCGAAGGAGGCCAGCTGGGTCTCGGTGGCGGGCCCGATGCCGCGCTTCGGCGTGTTGAGGATGCGGCGCATGGCCAGCGTGTCGAGCGGGTTGGCGACGGCCGCCAGATAGGCCATGGCATCTTTGATCTCGGCGCGCTCGTAGAACTTGGTGCCGCCCATGATGCGGTAGGGCAGGGCCGACCGGATGAAGATCTCTTCGAGCGCTCGCGTTTGCGCGTTGGTGCGGTAGAAGACGGCGATCTCGGAGTAGGCCATGCCCGCGGCGTGCAGCTTCTCAATCTCGTCGGCCACGAACTGGGCTTCGTCGTGCCCCGAATAGCCCGTGAAGCCGATGATCTTGTCGCCGTCGCCGCCGGCCGACCACAGCTTCTTGTCCTTGCGGTCGAAGTTGTTGGCGATGACGGCGTTGGCGGCCGACAGGATGTTCTGGGTCGAGCGATAGTTCTGCTCGAGCAGCACCACCTTGGCACCCGGGAAGTCGCGCTCGAACTCGGTGATGTTGCGGATGTCGGCCCCGCGGAAGGCGTAGATCGATTGGTCGGAGTCACCCACGACCGTCAGCGAGGCGCCCGGGATCTTGCCTTCGTCGTCGCGCAGGTTGCGCACGTGGTCGCCCGCGGCCTCGAGCTCGTTGACCATCTCGGTGGGAACGGCGCGCGTGAGCTCGCGGATGAGCGAGTACTGGGCGTGGTTCGTGTCCTGGTATTCGTCGACCAGCACATGGCGGAACCGACGCTGATACTTGGCGGCGACATGCGGGAACGCGCGGAACAGGTAGACCGTCTGCCCGATGAGGTCGTCGAAGTCGAAGGCGTTCGCGGCCGTCAGTGCGCGCGTGTAGGCGCGGAAGATGGCGAGGAACACGGCCTCTTGCGGGTCGGACGTGTTGACCATGCGCGCGAAGCTGTCGACGTCGGCCAGCTCGTTCTTGAGCTTCGAGATGCGCGCGGATGCATTGGCGGGCGTGAACCCGAACGTGTCGGCCTCGAGCTCCTTGATGATGCGCTTGAGCAGCACGCGCGAGTCGGCGGAGTCGTAGATCGTGAAGCTCTGCGTGAACCCGAAGTTCTCGGCCTCTTTACGCAGGATGCGCACACACGCCGAGTGGAAGGTGGAGATCCACATGCCGTCGGCGCCCTGGCCGAGCAGCGCGCCCACGCGCTCGCGCATCTCGGCGGCGGCCTTGTTGGTGAAGGTGATGGCGAGGATCTGGCTCGGCCACGCCTCGCGGCTCTCGATCAGGCTGGCCACGCGGCGGGTGAGCACACTCGTCTTACCCGAGCCGGCGCCCGCCACGATGAGCAACGCCGGGCCGCGGTATTCGACGGCCTCACGCTGCTGCGGGTTCAACCCGTCGAGCAGGCGCGACGCACCACCCCAGCCGGGCCCGCCAGCAGTCGCACCGGCACCGCGAGCGCCGCCGTCACCGCCGCCTGGCCATCCGTTCGCTCCATCGCGAGACCCGTTGCTGTAAACGCCGTCGCCCGAAGGGATCTCGGCGACGGGCCACCCGTCGAGGATGATGGGCGTCGCGGAATCGCGGTCGGAGGGGTTCTCAGTCGTCATGTCCCCCCAAGTCTAAGCGGCACCACCGACACTCTCCCGGCCGAGATCGGGGTGGTCCACGAAGATGCCGTCGACGCCCGTTTCGAGCACCGCCCGGAACTCGCCGCGCCAGTCGCCGAACGCATTCTTGCCGCCCGCCAGCCGGAACGCCGGGGTGAGGAAGCGGTTCTCCGGCCGCAGCGTCCAGGTGAAGACATCCAGGCCGGAATGGTGGGCGAGATTGACGAGAGCGGCCCCGTCGGCGCGCTGTTCCTCCGAGCCGTCGGCGCCCAGCAGCAGGCTCTTATCGACGCTGATGCCCTGCACCCAGGCGCTCGCCCCGAATGCCGCAAGGCTCTCGGATGTCAGCTGCTCGGCGTAGCTCGGCGCATCAGACCCCTCGGCGGCGACCCGATCGAACGGCGCCCCCTTCTTCTCGACGAGGTACACGCCGCGCCCGCCGAGACCGCGCTCGTGCAGCTGTCGCAGCACCGTCTCCTCGAACGATTCGACGACGAGGTGCTCGGCCGGGAGCGACGCCAGCGCATCGGCGATGAGACCGTCGAGCGGCAAGCCGATGGAGGCGAAATGGGTCGCGTGTTTGACTTCGGCCACCAGACCGAGTTGCCGGCCGCGACGTTCGGAGGCCGCATCCACGATGTCGAGCAGGTCCTCGAGTCGCAGCAGCGGTTCGGTTCCGTCGAATGCAGCGCTGGCGGGGCGCACCCGGGGCAGACGTTCGCGCGCACGCAGCGTCTGCAGCTCGGCCCAGTCGAAGTCCTCGGTGAAAAAGCCCGTGTGCTCGCGGCCATCCACCGTCGTCGTGCGGCGGCGGTCGGCGAATTCCGGATGCTCCGCCACATCGGTCGTGCCCGAGATCTCGTTCTCGTGCCGCACCACGAGCACACCGTCGCGCGTGGCCACGAGGTCGGGCTCGACAGCGTCCGCCCCCATCTCGAATGCGAGTTCGTAGGACGAGCGCGTGTGCTCGGGCCGGTACCCCGGGGCGCCCCGATGCCCGATGACGAGGGGTTCGCTGCGGCCGTGCTTCTCGCGTTCAGTCATGCCATCCAGCTAACCACCGCCGTCCGAACGGTCGCCGCACGGCAGCTTAAGTCTCGGGCGCATAGTTCGGTTACGGGGACGGCGTCGGAAGCCCCGGATGCCCCCGGAATAAGGGACAGTTCTCAGCGTTCTCTACTACTGTTGAATGAATCTCTCGCACCACGAGAAACCCCACACGCATCGCTCCAACGACGAAGGACAACCAGAAATGGCTGCATCGAACAACCCGGCTTTCAATAACCGAGCGTTCCAGGGCGCTAACGGGCAGACGCTCGCCGTGCCTCCTGTCTCCGCCGACCAGCTGCAAGACATGTACAACCAGCCCGCCGCTGGTTCCGTGCAGACCGACCGCATGTCGGTCGAAGACACCGTGATGAAGAGCATCATCGCCTTCGGCGTGCTCCTCGTGGGCGCGGCGGCCGGTTGGCTGCTCGTCTCGGCCGTCCCCTCCGCCATCGGCGTGGTCATGGTTGCCGGCGTCATCGGCTTCGTGCTCGCGCTCGTCAACATCTTCAAGAAAGAGCCGTCGCCGGCGCTGATTCTCGCCTATGCAGGTGTGCAGGGCGTGTTCGTCGGCGCGATCTCGCTGACTTTCGAGATGGTGTCTCCCGGAATCGTCGGCCAGGCCGTTCTCGCTACCCTCGCGGTTGTCGGTGCCACGCTCGCCCTGTTCGCAAGCGGTAAGGTCCGCGCCTCTAAGCGCGCCACCAAGATTTTCATGATCGGTATGGTCGGCTACCTGGTTTACTCGCTCATCAATGTCGGCCTCGTGGCATTCGGTGTGGTCGACTCGGGCTTCGGCCTCGACTCTGAGGTCACCATCCTCGGCATCCCCCTTGGCCTCATCCTCGGCGTCCTCGTCGTGCTGATGGGCGCCTACTCGCTCGTGCTCGACTTCGACGCCATCCAGCAGGGTGTGCGCAACCGCGCCCCCCGCAAGTACGGTTGGACCGGCGTGTTCGGCATCATGCTGACGGTCATCTGGCTCTACCTGCAGATCCTGCGCATGCTGGCCATCGCCCGCGATTAGTCGCCGCGCTGCCGGCTCCGCCTAGCCGCACGAACAACAACGAAGAAGGGCCGTTCCCACAGGAACGGCCCTTCTTCTGTGCACGGCGTCAGGAGCCCGCACTCACTCCCATTCGATGGTGCCCGGCGGCTTCGACGTGACGTCGAGCACGACGCGGTTCACACCATCCACCTCGTTGGTGATGCGGTTGGAGATGCGGGCGAGCAGGTCGTAGGGCAGGCGCGTCCAGTCGGCCGTCATGGCATCCTCGCTCGACACGGGGCGCAGCACGATCGGGTGACCGTAGGTGCGGCCGTCGCCCTGAACGCCCACCGAGCGCACGTCGGCGAGCAGCACGACCGGGCACTGCCAGATCTCGCGGTCGAGGCCGGCCGCCGTGAGCTCTTCGCGCACGATCGAGTCGGCCTTCTTGAGCAGCTCAAGGCGCTCGGCCGTGACCTCACCGACGATGCGGATGCCGAGGCCCGGCCCGGGGAACGGCTGGCGCTGCACGATGACGTCGGGCAGGCCCAACTCGGAACCGATCGCCCGCACCTCGTCCTTGAACAGGGTGCGCAGCGGCTCGACGAGCTCGAACTGCAGGTCTTCCGGCAGGCCGCCCACGTTGTGGTGGCTCTTGATGTTGGCCGTGCCCGTTCCGCCGCCGGACTCGACGACGTCGGGGTAGAGCGTGCCCTGCACGAGGAAACGGATGGGCTCGCCATCGGCCTGCGCCTCGCGCACCAGATCGGCCTCGGCCTGTTCGAAGCTTCGGATGAACTCGCGCCCGATGATCTTGCGCTTCTGCTCGGGGTCGGTGACACCGGCGAGGGCCGTGAGGAACTGCTCGCGGGCGTCGACCGTGACGAGGCGCACACCCGTGGAGGCCACGTAGTCTTCTTCGACCTGACGGCGCTCGTCTTGGCGCAGCAGGCCGTGGTCGACGAAGACGCAGACCAGCTGGTCGCCGACGGCCTTGTGCACGAGGGCAGCTGCGACGGCGGAGTCGACGCCGCCCGAGAGGCCGCAGATGACGCGAGCCGAACCGACCTGGGCGCGGATGTTGTCGACCTGCTCGGCGATGACGTTGCCCGGGTTCCAGTCGGAGGGGATGCCCGCGGCACGGTGCAGGAAGTTCTCGAGCACGGCCTGGCCGTGCGCCGAGTGCTTGACCTCGGGGTGCCACTGCACGCCGTAGAGCTTGCGCTCGTCGTTGCCGAACGCGGCCACGGCGGTGGAACCGGTCGATGCGAGCACCTCGAAGCCCTCTGGCGCCTTGGACACCTGGTCTCCGTGGCTCATCCACACCGTCTGATCGGTGGGCTGGCCAGCGAGCAGCGTGCCGCCGTCGCCCGTGATGGTGGCGCCGGTCGAACCGTATTCGCGCAGACCCGAGTGGGCGACCTCGCCGCCCAGCGACTGGGCCATGACCTGGAAGCCGTAGCAGATGCCCATGGTGGGCACGCCGAGGTCGAAGATCTTCGCGTCGAGTGCCGGGGCGCCCTCTTCGTAGACGCTCGAGGGGCCGCCCGACAGCACGATGCCGGTGGGGTTCTTCGCCGCCACCTCTTCTGCCGTGATGGAGTGCGGGACGATCTCGGAATAGACGCCGGCCTCACGCACGCGTCGGGCGATCAGCTGCGCGTATTGCGCACCGAAATCGACGACGAGGACGGGTCGTTGGCTCGTGGCCTTCTCGCTAATGGGAAACCTCCGTGGGGGTGTTGGCGCGCTCAGCGCGGGAAGCAAGATAGGCCTTCACCTCGCGGCCGACTTTGGCCTCGAGGAAGAAGGAGAGGAACGGAACGATGCCACCCAGGGCGATCAGGATGAAGCGGCTGAACGGCCAGCGCATGAGCGACCACAGGCGGAAGTCGCTGAAGAGGTAGACCACGTAGAACCAGCCGTGCGCGATGAGGATGCCGGTCGAGAGGTTCACGCCCGTGACGGTGTCGACGGGCACGAGGCCGAGGAAACCGGAGCCACCGCCCAGCTCGATCTCGAAGCCCATGGCGTATTTCAGCAGCATCTCGATGCAGAGCAGCAGCAGCATGACACCGGTGATGATCGACGCGATCTGGTAGAAGCGCAGGGCGCCACGGATGCGCGGCAGATCACTCTGTCGAGGTTCTAGGGGCATGGCCCTAGTCTACGCGAACGGGTTCGTGGCCGGCTCCCGAGGCCAGGAGCTTCTCCTCGTATTCGCGCTCCCACGTGTCGCGCACGAGGCGGTACCAGAGGAACACCGCGAAGCCCGCGAAGACGACCCACTCGACGGCGTAGAAGATGTTGAGCCAGTTGACCGTGGTCTCGGGCACGGGCGGCGGCGCATCGATGGCCACGAGTCCGTCGACCTGCCCCACCTCGGCGGGGTCGCCCGCGATCACGTAGCCGCCGTAGACGTCGTGGCCGGTCATGTCCTGCCAGCGGTTGATGAGCGCCGACACGGCCATGGTGTTGAGCACGTTCGGGTCGCCATCCTCGGCGGTCTCGGGCGCCTGGCCCGGGATGAGCCGCCCGGTGACGGTGACATCGTCGGATGCCGCGGGCTGGGCGTTGAGCTCGGCGGCGGCGTCCTTCGCGACCTCTTCGCTCTCGGTCCATCCGACCGCAACGGCGATAGCCGCCCCCTCGGAACCGGTCGTGCCCTCTGAGCCGGCCTTCTGCTCGAAGTGCGCGGCGACCCAGTAACCCGTTCGGCCGTCTTGCACACGCTCGGTGATGACGCTGAAGTCGCCCGGAACGTAGCGCCCCTCGGCCGTGACGGTCTGGCCGATGGACGTGTCGTACATGGGTTTGCCCGGCGTCTGCGCCTCGCCGATGGGGCGCGCGATCTCGCTGACCTCGGCGGTGTCGGCCGCGGGGACGACGGCGCGCTCGAGCTGCCAGTGGCCGAGCCAGGCGAACGCTCCCGCGATCGCGATCGCGAGGAGCAACATGGCGATCCAGCGCGGCCGCACCATGACGCGCACGATGGTGCGGTCGGGCTTCGGCCGCTCATCGGGGGCCACGGCCACGGCGTTCTCGTTAGTAATCGTCTTCTCGCTTTCGGGGGCGCTCTTCGTCTGATTGGCGCATGGCCTGCTCGATCAGACGCTCGATGTTATCCGGCTCGCCTGGGCCGGCGCCGAGAGCGGGCCTCGGTTTCGGGCCTCCCTCGCGCGGCGGTACGGGCCGCTCGGGGGCTGAGTGGCTGTAGGGGTCGGGGTCGACGATGGCGGCGCGGCCGGCGTCGTGCCCGGCCTCGAACCCGGCCTCGAACCCGGCGGCGTGGCCCTCGCGGCGCCCGGCCGCGTGTCCTTCGTCCCGCCCGACGGCGTGACCCTCATCGTGGCCGGCTGCCCGGCCCTCATCGTGGCCGGCACGGCGCGCGGCTTCACGGGCCACGGCGGCGTCTTCTGCGGCCGCGCGGGCGGCGTCATCGGCCTCGAGGTCGCGGGTGCCGCCGGAGTTGCTCCCGCTGCGGGGGCGCGCGAGCTCGGCATCCATCGGGTCGACGTCGGGTTCCTCGAGCGGATCGCCGAAGGGTTCGCGGGGGCGGCGTGCGCGCGGCTCATCCGAGCCCCCGCCGAAGGCATCGGCCAGAGCCGCATCGAGAGCCGTGTCGCCGTCGTCGGTGGCGGTGGCTGCGGCATCCGTTCGAGTGCCGGCGGGAACCTGGCCTCGCGCACCGCGTTCGCGCGAACCGCCGTCGGTCGCAGAGGGGGCCGTCGCCGCCGCCACGAGACGTTCGGCCTCGTCGAGCACGGGGTCGGCCGAGCGCGCTGCTTTTTCGCGCCGCGCGGCTTTCTGCTTGGGGCTGCGCAGGATGACGCGACCGATCTGCTCCGACCGCGACGCGATGATGGGCCCGATGACGGCCATGATCAGCACGTAGAGGCCCGCGAAGGGCGAGATGCGCGGATCGAGCCCCGCGCTCACGGCCAGGGTCGCCAGAATCAGCGCGAACTCGCCACGGTTCTGCAGGATGACGGTGGTGTTGATGCCCGCCTGGGGCCCGAGCCCGTTGAGCCAGGCCACGAACTGCCCCGCGATGATGTTCAGCAGGATGGTCATGCCGACGGCGGCCAGCACGGGAACGAGCACGCTGCCGAATTCGGCGGCATTGAGGGCCAGACCGAAGTTGAGGAAGAAGAAGGCGCCGAAGACATCCCGCAGAGGAACGGCGACGCTCTCGATGCGGTTGCGGTAGCGCGTGGCCCCGAGGACGAGGCCGATCAGGAAGGCGCCGATCGCGTCGGTGACGCCGAGGAATTCGCCGACTCCGCCGAAGAGGACCGCCAGTCCGAAGAACAGGATGGTGAAGAGCTCGTCGTCCTTGGTGCGGAACAGCCGAGACACGAGTTTGCCGCCGTAGCGCGCGATGGCGAACATGGCGATGATGAAGGCGAAGGCGACGACCAGTTTGCCGATCACCGGCAACAGCTCGGTCTCGCCCGAGAGCACGACGCCCACGATGGCCAGGTAGATGGCGATGAAGATGTCCTCGACCACCGTGACGCCCAGGATCATGGGGGTCTCGCGGTTGGTGAGGCGGTTGAGCTCGATAAGCAGTTTGGTGACGATGGCGCTCGACGAGGTGGCCGTGATGCCCGCGATGATCAAGGCTTCTTTGGCGCCCCATCCGACCATGAAGCCGAAGGCGATGCCCGCCGCCATGTTGAACGCGATGTAGGTGCCGCCCGAGATGAGCAGTTTGCCCGCGTTCTCGAAGAACTCGTCTTGATCGAACTCGAGCCCCAGGTTGAACAGCAGCAGGATGAGGCCGAACACCGCTATGAGCTCGATGTGGGAACCATCGAACGAGAGCGGGAACCATCCACTGTTCGGGCTCGCGATCAAGCCCACCATCATGTAGATGGGGATGGCCGGAAGGCCGATCAGTTTTCCGAGGCGTCCGAGCACATACGCGATGACGAGGAGGACGCCGAGGATGATGAGGTCTTCGCCGAGGTGCATGGGCTAACCCCCGGGCGGGGAGTCGACGCCGGCCTTGGTTTTCGAGCCGGTGCGGAAGAACATGAACGCTTTTGCCACTTTCTCGGGCGAACCGGCGACCACGAGCGTGTCGCCGGGGAAGACGCGGAAGTCGGGCGAGGGGGCCGGGTTGGCCGATTCGCCGCGCACGACGGCCACGACCGTGAGGCCGACGATGCCGCGCTCGGCAGGGTTGCCGAGCGGCTGACCGGCGATGTAGTCCTCGTAGTCGACGCGGAACCAGTCGATCGAGAGGCCGGGGATCTGGTCGAGCGCCGTGAGCGATTCGGTGATCTGCGTGCCGCCGAGCAGCTCGGCGAGCGTGTGCGCCTCGTCTTCGGAGAGGCGCAGCGACACCTTGGTGGCGTCGGAACCGTCTTCGTCGTCGCTGAACGTGATCAGGTCGCTGTGACCCGAGCGGTGCGCGATGACGCCGACCTTGCCGCCGTCGTCGGTGACGAACGTGTGAAGAACGCCCACACCGGGAAGTTTGACCCGCCGAACATCAGCCATGCCGGAACTCCTTGTACTTGTGGCTCGCACCGATTCAACGACCGATGGCGCGCTTGTATTCCTCAGTCTATCGAGCGGCGCGCGCGGCCCGGCCGGGAACCGAGGTCGGCGACAACAGTTGCCGGCGCGACCGCGGTTGTCAGCGCGGCCGCCGGGAACTCGACGCCGACTCAGCCCTGCGTGACCGCGAGCGTCTGCCGCGCGATCTCGAGCTCCTCGTTCGTCGGCACCACGAGAACCGTGATCTCGGAGTCGTCTGCCGAGATGCGGCGGATGCCCCGCTCCCGCGACTCGTTGCGCTCGGGATCGATGCGAATGCCGAGGCGCTCCATACCGGCCAACGCCCCCGCGCGCACGGCCGCGACGTTCTCGCCGACGCCCGCCGTGAACACGATGACGTCGAGCCGCCCGAGTTCGGCGTAGTACGCGCCGACGTAACGCTTGATGCGGTGCAGGTAGACATCGAGGGCCTCGACGGCTCCCGCATCCCCCTCGCCCGCGCGCTCTTGCAGGTCGCGCATGTCGCCGCGGCCCGAGAGGCCGAGGAGACCCGACTTGCGGTTCAGCAGTTCGTCGAGCGCCGCGAAGTCGTAGCCGCCCTTGCGGTTGAGGTGCAGCAGCACGGCGGGGTCGATATCACCCGAGCGCGTGCCCATGACGAGTCCCTCGAGCGGCGTCATGCCCATCGACGTGTCGACCGAGCGGCCGCCTTCGATGGCCGTCGCCGAAGCGCCGTTGCCGAGGTGCAGCACGATCTGGTTGAGCTCGCCGAGCTCGCGGCCCAGGAACTCGGCCGCCGCCTCTGAAACGAACTTGTGCGACGTGCCGTGGAAACCGTAGCGCCGGATGCGGTGCTGATCGGCGACCTTCTGATCGATGGCGTAGCGGTAGGCGGCGGGCGGCAACGTCTGGTGGAACGCGGTGTCGAAGACGGCCACGTGCGGCACATCGGGGAACGCCTTCTGGGCGGCCTCGATGCCCTGCAGGTTGGCGGGGTTGTGCAGCGGCGCCAGGTCGGCGAGGTCTTCGATGTTGATCTTGACCAGGTCGGTGACGACGGTGGCCTCGTAGAAGCGTTTGCCGCCGTGCACGACGCGGTGACCCACGGCGATGGGTGGCTCCTCGGTGAGCGAGGGACCGGTCTCGTCGAACGCCTTGAGCATGAGCTGGAAGCCCGCGGCGTGGTCGGCGACGGGTTCGGTGACGCGCACCTCGTCGTGGCCGGGGCGGCGGTGCACCGCGACCCCCTCGGACTCGCCGATGCGCTCGACCAGTCCCGAGGCGAGGGTCTCTTCGGACTCGCTGTCGATCAGCTGATACTTGAACGACGACGAACCCGAGTTGACGACCAGGATGCCGCTCATGCCGTCGCCGCCTGGATCGCGGTGATGGCCACGGTGTTGACGATGTCTTGCACGAGAGCTCCCCTGGACAGGTCGTTGATGGGTTTGTTGAGGCCCTGCAGAACGGGCCCGATGGCGACCGCGCCGGCCGAGCGCTGCACGGCCTTGTAGGTGTTGTTGCCCGTGTTGAGGTCGGGGAAGATGAACACCGTCGCCTGGCCCGCGACCTTCGATCCGGGCATCTTGGCGGCGGCAACGGCCTGGTCGGCGGCGGCGTCGTACTGGATGGGGCCCTCGACGAGCAGTTCGGGGCGGCGCTCGCGCACGAAGGCGGTCGCGGCGCGCACCTTCTCGACATCCGCGCCCTGGCCCGATTCGCCCGTTGAGTAGGAGAGCATGGCCACGCGCGGCTCGATGCCGAACTGTTCGGCGGTGGCGGCCGACGAGATCGCGATATCGGCGAGCTGCTCGGCCGTCGGGTCGGGGATGACGGCGCAGTCGCCGTAGACGAGCACGCGGTCGGCGAGCGCCATCAGGAAGACGCTCGAGACGACCCCCACATCCGGTTTCGTCTTGATGATCTCGAAACCGGGGCGGATGGTGTGAGCCGTCGTGTGTGCCGCGCCCGAGACCATGCCGTCGGCCAGCCCCAGGTGCACCATCATGGTGCCGAAGTAGGAGACGTCGGTGATGGTGTCGCGCGCGAGCTCGACCGTGACACCCTTGTGGGCCCGCAGCCGCGCGTATTCTTCAGCGAACCGCAGGCGCAGTACGTCGTCGAAGGGCGAGAGAATCTGCGCCTTCGAGAGGTCGAGCCCCAGGTCGAGCGCGCGCGAACGCACCTCGATCTCTTCGCCCAGGATGGTGAGTTCGGCCACATCGCGCGCCAGGAGCGTGTGGGCGGCGCGCAGCACGCGGTCGTCGGAGCCTTCCGGCAGGACGATGTGGCGGCGATTCTGGCGGGCCCGCTCGAGCAGGGTGTACTCGAACATGAGCGGCGTGACCACATTGGTGCGGCTGACGTGCAGCAACTCGAGCAGCTGTTCGGCGTCGACGCTGTTCTCGAAGAGCGCGAGCGCGGTGTCGTATTTGCGCTGCGAGTCGGCGGCGAGGCGCCCACGGGTCTGCGTGATGCGCACGGCGGTGTCGTAGCTGCCGAGCTCGGTGCGGATGATGGGCACTGCCGGTGTGAGGCCGTCGAGCAGCGTGGTGATGGAGTCGGCCAACTCGAACCCACCGTTGAGCACGATGCCCGCAACCGACGGGAAGGTTCCGGATGCCTGGGCCAGCAGCACGGCAAGAAGCACCTCTGACCGGTCGCCCGGGATGACGACGACGGCGCCGTCGGTGAGGCGCGGCAGCACGTTCTCCATGGACATGGCGGCGACGACCACGCCGAGCGCCTCGCGGCTGAGCAGCGACGGGTCGCCCGACATGAGCGTGCCGTCGACCGATTCGAGGATCGACTGCATGCTGGGCGCGATGAGGAAGAGGTCTTCGGGGATGGCCCACACGGGGATGGTGCTGGCGCTGTCGTTGGCGCTTGGCGCGCCCGATGCGCCGGACGAGTTCTCGCCGTGGGCACCGCTGCCCCCGGGCAGGACCGAGCGGATGGCGGCGACGATCTCGTCGAGCGACTCGGGGTCGGCGCGGTTGGCGACGACGGCGAGGAGTTGCGCGTGCTCGCTCTGCAGTTCGGCGAGCGCGAGTTCGGTGATCTGCCGCATATCGTCGGCTCCGCGCGGCTCTGAACCGCCGAGCTGTTCGCCCATCCCCTGACCGACACGCCCGCCGAGCACGAGCACGACGGGGGCACCGAGGTTGGCGGCGATGCGCGCGTTGTAGCCCAGTTCGGTGGGGCTGCCGACATCCGTGTAGTCAGAGCCGAGGATGACGACGGCGTCGCTTTCGGCTTCGACCCGTTTGAAGCGCTGCACGATGCGGGCGAGCGCGGCATCGGGATCCGTGTGCACCTCGTCGTAGGTGACGCCCACGGCATCAGCGGCGCTCTGCGACACGGCGTCGTGCGCCAGGAGCATGTCGAGCACGTAGTCACCTTCGGCGCCCGTGCGGGCCACCGGGCGGAACACGCCGACGCGCGGGGTTTCGTGACTCAGGGTGTCGAGCACCCCCAAAGCCACGGTCGACTTGCCGGAGTGTCCTTCTGCAGAGGTGATGTAGATGCTGTGTGCCACGGTTTCCAGCCTATTGCGGCGAACCTTGGCGGCACCTCGATGCGGGGCGAATGCACACCTGTGCAGGGCAAAGAAAATGACCCCCCGCGCACCCGCCAGAGCCCGGTTACCCTTGCTACGTTTCCGTCCTGGGGGAATTGGCCTGGATGGCGCCACGCGAGGAGCCGAGAACCAGTGTAACCCACTCGCGAGCCTGGATGCGGTCACCGGCACCCTCCGCGACCGGGTAGGATACTTGAGGTCGTGTTGCCCTGGAGCACACATCTGGAGGATTCGCCTAGTGGCCTATGGCGCACGCTTGGAAAGCGTGTTGGGTGAAAGCCCTCGGGGGTTCGAATCCCCCATCCTCCGCCAATGGAAAAGGCTCGCCCCTTTAGGGCGAGCCTTTCTCCTTTTTTGGCAATAAACACAGCGATTCGAGGAGGAAGGCTGGGGAACCCAGCCTGACGGGGTCCACCATCCTCCGCCAAAGGAAAAAGCTCGCCCTCCTGGGCGAGCTTTTCTCCGTTAATTGGCAAACAAACACAGCGATTCGAGGAGGAAGGCTGGGGCACCCAGCCTGACGGGGTCCACCGTCCTCCGCACAGCTACCGCAGCCCGCTCCGCGGGCTTCCCCTTTTATGGCAATCTTTCTACCCGCCGCTCCCCTAAACATCCCTCCCCCACACCCCGACACACCGCACCACCCCTCATCCCCATAACGCACCCCACCAGCGATTTAACAAACCCGTCACACCCCAAGCCCCATTCGGCCGCCCACATACGGCTAGGCTTTCCCCGGTCGTAACGGGTCGTTTATCAACGCATCCGAAAGCCTTCCTGGGGGGAACACGGTGACCGATGTGTTGACGGTCAAGCCGCGGCGCGCGCTGCTCGGACAGGGCCTTCTGGCCGCTGCGATGATCGTCGTGCCCGTTTTCGCTGTGCTTCTCTGGCTGAGCCGCGATTCGGCGGCGTTCCCGTACGTCGTCGGCCTGCTCGCCGCCACGGTTCTGGCTGCCGCCGTCTGGGCGGCCCTGTTCCTGAGCGTCGAGGTGCGCGTCTCGGGCGACGAGATCGTGCGCCGCACCATCTGGGGCCGCCGCGTGACCATCCCCGTTTCGGGTGTGAGCCGGTCGTTGGTGCTCGATCTGCACCGCACCATGGCGACACAGGCACATCCGCAGTTGTTCGTGCTGGACGACGACGAGCGCGCGCTCGTGCGTCTGCGCGGCGAGTACTGGGGGCGGCACGACATGGAGTTGCTGGTGGGGCGTTTGCGGGCGCCCGTGCAGAGGCTGCAGCATCCCGTCACCCTGGGCGAACTGCAGGTGACGAACCCCCACATGCTGTATTGGTTCGAACGCAAACCGTCCCTGCGCTCCGAATAGGAGATATCGCTCGGCCGGTGGTGGGAGCATGGGTTACTTTTAACGGATGACCGACAATCAGCTGGGCCGATCCGGGTATTGGTACGACCGTGCCGACGACACCACGGCGGCCGTGACGAGTGTCGACGTGCTGAACCTGTTCCGCCAGTACCGCGCCGCCGAGACTCAGATGCGTCGCGACACGCGTGATTCCATGGGCATGGGCGAGACCGACCTACTGGCGCTGCGCTACCTGTTGCGGGCCGCCAAAGCGGGCGAGACGATGACGCCCGGCAAACTCGCGCAGCTGCTCAAGATCTCGACCGCATCCACGACCATTCTGCTCGACCGGCTGGAGAAGAGCGGGCATGTGCGTCGCGCGCCGCATCCCACCGACCGCCGCTCGTCGATCGTGACCGCCACCGACGGCAGCGATGACGAGGTGCGCGCCACCCTGGGTCGCATGCACCAGAACATGGTCGCCGCGGCCGACAGCCTGACCGCCGACGAGATTCGCACGATCAGCCAGTTCCTGCAGCGCATGATCTTCGCCGTCGAGAGCGCCCACGATCACACGGCGACCGACGCCGAGGCCACGCCTGGCAATGACGTGTCAGCCACGGGCGCAGCCGCCGCAGCGTCCGTGACCCCGCGAGGCGCGGCCGCGGTCTAACCGCTCGCAAACGCTACGCCCCGCTCGCACGCGCTACGCCACGCCGTGATTCCGACACAGCGACTCAGGCCGTCTGCCGCCCGCCGGACGCGTGGCGCTGCACGGCCCCCTCCAGCACCTCACGGATGCCGGCGATGAGCGACGACGGCACGACATGCGGCCGCCCGCCCGTGACGGCCTCCCACTCGCGCAGCGCGACGTGTTCGACCTCGGCCGCACCCAGCTCAGGGAAGGCCGCGCTCATCTGGGCGAGGAGGGCGTCGTATCCGACGAGGGCGACCCCGTCGACGACGCCGACCACGTTTTCTTCGGCTGACATCCCGGCCAGCTTACGCGACCCGCATTCGGGGGTCACGGAGGAATCGCCTAGAGGTCCAGTCCGCGCACCGATCCGTCGGGGTTGCTGGCGAGGAGGGGCACGAAGCCGAGGCGTTCGTAGAAGAGCCCGGCGCCCGCATTGGCCGGGTCGAGCGCGAGGTGCACGGCCGGAACTCCGCGTTCGCGCAGGAGGTCGAACATCTCGTTCATGAGACGCCGCCCGAGGCCTCGGCCCTGCGCCTCAGGCAGGAGGTCGATGTGCAGATGCGCGGGATAGCGGTCGACATCGGCGAGCAGCATCCGCTGGGGGTCGTCGGCGGATGTCACGAGCGCAGCGTCGCTCGCCGCCACCGGGTCGGGCCGCACGCCCGGCCACCACACACGGCTGAACCACTCGGCGAAGGCCCGCGTGTCGGCGGTCGCCAACACGTATCCGACGACGCGGCTGCCGTTGTCGACGACGAGCGCCAGCGACGGATCGTGGCGCGCATAGGGCACGGCGTAGACATCCGCGAGCAGGGTGGGTGAGGCGTAGAGCTGCGAGGCATCCTCACCGGCGGCACCCGTGCGCAGGCAGACGTCGGCGAGATCGGCCTCGTCGGCGGGTTCGAACGGTCGGATGGTCAGGGGCCCGAGCTCGCCGCCCGCCCCGGGCAGGCCCGCACCGGGCAGGCCCGCACCGGGCAGGCTCGCACCGGGCAGGCCCGACGCGCCGTGTGACGTCACGGCAGGACCGTGGCCCGCAGCCGATCGTTGCGGAACACGCCGTGCGGGTCGAACCGGTCGACGAGACCGCGGAAGTCGCCCAGCCGCGGGTAGAGTTCGGCGTAGCAATCCGGCTCGATGGTCGACACCTTGCCCCAGTGCGGGCGGGCCTCGAACGGTTCGAGCGCGGCCTCGAGCGTGGGCAGGAACGCCAGCACCTCCGGCGTGCGCGGGTGCCACGTGAAGTGCAACGCCACGACGTCCTCCCCCGAGGCCGGGCTCAGCCACAGGTCGTCGGCCGCGACCGTGCGCACCTCGGCGACCTGCAGGAGCGGCGCGATGCGACCCGCGAGCGAGCGGATGGCGCGCAACGCGTCGACCGCGTGACGTCTCGGCACCAGGTATTCGGATTGAATCTCGGCGCCCGAGGACGGTGTGTGGTCGAGCCGGAAATGGGGCAGGCGATCGAGCCACGCACCCGGCACGCCGAGCTGCGTCGTGCAGGCGAACGCGGGGTTGCCGGGCACGGGGTGGCGGGGGCCCGGGGCGGGCACGGCGCCGAAGACGGTGGCGGGCGCATCCGCATCACGGTCAGGGCGGCGCTTGTGCCACACCTGGTCGATCACATCGGGGTTCTTCCACGTGGTGAACAGGCTGACGCTCGTGGCACCCGAGGTGATGGCGTCGAAGTTGTCGAGGGCCGCCTCGACGGGCAGCCCCTCGTAGACGCGCTGCTCCACCTGGTAGGTGGGCTCGAGGTCGAGCGTGACCCGCGTGACGATGCCGAGGGCGCCGAGCGACACCACGGCACCGGCGAAGTCGTCGTCGCCGCGCACGAGCCGGCGCAGATCGCCGTCGGCCGTCATGAGCTCGAGGCCCGAGACCGTGGCGGCCAGGCTCTGCGCGCCATCGCCCGAACCGTGGGTGCCCGTGGCGATCGCGCCACCCACCGAGATGTGCGGCAGCGACGCCATGGCGGACAGCGCGAAACCCTCGGCCTCGAGACGGTGGGCGAGCTCGCCGTAACGCACCCCGGCGGGAACGTGCACGCGCGAGCCATCCACGTCGATGAGGATCTCGCCCGGGAGCGCCGCCGTCGAGATGAGCGTGCCCTCGGTGTCGCACAGGGCGTTGAACGAGTGACGCGACCCGATCGCGCGCGCATGGTCGGCCGCCGTCACCTCAGCGCGCAGCTCTGCGATGGTCGTCGGAGCGGCCAGGCGCCCGGCCGTGTAACGGTGGTTGCCCGCCCAGTTGAGGCCCGCGTCGATGGTCATCGGGCCGTCGAACCGGTGGCGGGGCCGAATGCGGGGGCGTCGGCATCCGATCGACCGCCGGAGGCTGACCGGGGTATGGGTTCACCGCGCAGGCGGGTGGCGAAGGGCGCCCAGACGATGAGGGCCACGCCGACACCGATGAGCAGGCCGCCGAGGGTGTCGCTCAGCCAGTGCGCGCCGAGATAGGTGCGGGACAGCAGCATGAGGACGGTGTAGAAGAGCCCAGCGATCCACACCCAGACCTTCGGGAAGATGATTCCCAGTGCCACGGCGAGGGTGGCCGCATTGGCCGTATGCCCCGACGGGAATGAACCATAATCCGAGGTGACCAACATGTCCTCGGGGCGCGGGCGGCCCACGATGTTCTTGATCAGCTGCACGACGCCGGCGCTCAGAACCGTCGAGATCGTGAAGAAGATGGCGGCCCACGGGCGGCGGATGATCAGGAGCACGGCGATGATCACGAGAGGCACCACGTAGATGCCGACGATACCACCGCCCAGGAAGTCCATGCCGTGCGCCATGAAGTCGAGCACGGGCCCGCGATTCTCGATCATCTCGTCGAGGAACTCGCTGTCGAACTCGAACGGCAGATCGCCGTTGCGTGACAGGACCAGCGGCACGATGAGCCCCGCGATGAGGAGCGCCAGCGCTCCGCTGATGATCGGCCACCGCCTCGAGAGGTGACGCTCGGTCGGCGTGGCGTTCGATTCGCCGATTCTGGCGGCAATGTCTCGGGGCATAGGGACTATCCTGCCCGCGCCCGGCCGCGATAGCCAACGCGCCGACCGGTAAACGATCGGGGTTGACGAACGCCCCGACACCAGGATCAGTGTCGGGGCGAACATGCCGCTGCCGGGTGAACCGGCCGAAACGGGCTAGTTGGCGAGAGCGGGAACCGTGCGCGGTCGCACGATGAACCACAGCGACAGCACCGAGATGACCGCCGTGCCCGCCATGACGATGCCCATGGGCGCCGCCGTGCCGATGCCCATGACGCCCACGAGCGGCGAGATGATGCCGGCCAGGCCGAAGTTCAGCGCACCGAGCAGCGAAGCCGCCGTGCCCGCCTCGTGGCCGTGGTTGACGAGCGCCAGAACCTGCACGGCCGGGAAACCGAAACCACACGCCATGATGAAGAAGAAGAGCGGAATCAGGATGCCGAGGAGCCCCGCATCCGTGCCCGCGAGCGCCACGATCGTGAGGGCGGCCACGAGTTGCACGGCCGTCGTCACCGACAGGATCCACTGGGCGCCGTAGTGCCGCATGAGCCGCGACGAGACCTGCACGCCGATGACGATGCCGATCGAGTTGACCGCGAACAGGAAACCATATTGCTGAGCATTCAGCCCGTAGACCTGCTGGAACAGGAAGGACGACGAGGACAGATAGGCGAAGAGGCCCGAGAAGCTCATGCCACCGATGAGCGCCACGCCGACGAACACGCGGTCGCTGAAAACGGACTTGTAGCGCTGACCCACGGTCGAGTGACCGGCTCCCACGCGGCGCTCCTGCGGCAGCGTCTCGACGATGAAGAACGACACGGCGACGAGCACGAGGATGCCGTAGGCCGCGAGCACCACGAAGATGCCGCGCCAGTCGACCACCCGCAAGAGTTGCGAGCCGATGACAGGCGCGAGGATCGGCGCGAGGCCGTTGACGAGGGCCAGGCGCGACAGCATGCGCACGAGCGGTTTGCCACCGAAGAGATCGCGCACCATGGCCATCGCCACGACACCACCGGCCGCGGCGCCCATGCCCTGCAGCACGCGGAAGACGCTGAGCCACACGATGTCGGGCGCAAAGGCCGCACCGACACTCGCGGCGATGTGCACCGACGTGGCGATGATGAGCGGCAGTCGCCGGCCCACCTTGTCGCTCCAGGGGCCCATGAACAGCTGGCCCACCGCGAAACCGACCGTCGTGCCCGTGAGCGTCAGCTGGATGAGCGCGGCCTGCACGTCGAGTTCTCGCTCGAGCACCGGGAAAGCCGGCAGATACAGGTCGATGGTGAACGGGCCGAGCGCGGTGAGCGCACCCAGAATGAGAACGTAGACGAGTCGTTGGCGGCGCGTGAGCGCGTCACCGGGGTGCAGAACGGTGGTCACAGAGCAGTTTTCCTCGCGGGGTCGAATCGATTCGAGACAATCGACAACTCTAACAGCGCGGGCGCGGGTCGATATTCCGATCGCGGCCGAAAAAGATGACGAATGGATGAACGGGGGCACAGGTGAGGCCCCGCGAGCGTGAACTCGACGGGGCCTCGGGGGTGCGCATGCCCGACGCACGCGCACCCGGTTGGGGAATCCCTGTTACTTCTGCGGGTCAGCTGCCGTCACGTGCGGCTCCCTTCCGCCCGCGCAGGCCGGGGATGCGACGCCGGAGCGCCGCGCCCAGTCCGAGGGCCAGCAGGAGGATCGATGCGGCCAGGGCGCTTGAGGCATCCTGAGCGCCCGTGTTCGAAAGCGAATCGGTGCCGATCGAGCCACCGGAACCTCCCGTGCCCGTGCCGCCACTCGACGAACCCGCGGATGCAGGGGCATCGGCGGTAGTGCGGCTGCCGTCAGTTGTGTCGGGCTTGCCATCGCCATCCGAATCCTTGTCGAGATAGTCCGGGATGCCGTCGTCATCCGTGTCGGTCGGCGACCCGGGAATGGGGCCGGCCTCTTCACTATCGGGCACGCCGTCGTCATCGGAATCCTTGTCCTGATAATCAGGCTTGCCATCCTTGTCCGTATCGACAGGTTTCGTCGGGTCTGAACCAGCCTCGACCGAATCGGGGATGCCATCATCATCCGCATCCGTATCGACAAGGTCGGGTTTGCCATCCTTATCGGTATCGACCGGTTTTGTCGGGTCGGAACCAACCTCGACCGAATCGGGGATGCCATCGTCGTCGGAGTCGGTGTCTTTCGTGTTGGGCACACCGTCGCCGTCGGTGTCGGCCGGGTTCGTGGGGTCCGGGCCGATCTCGACCGCATCGGGCACGCCATCGCCGTCGCCGTCGCCATTAGAGACAGTGGGCGTCGGGTCGGTCGCGTCGGGGATGCCGTCACCGTCGGAATCGTTGTCCTGATAATCCGGCTTGCCATCCTTATCGGTGTCGACAGGCTTCGTCGGGTCACTTCCGGCCTCACTCTTGTCAGGCAGGCCGTCGCCATCCGAGTCTTCGTCTACCGCATCGGGCTTGCCGTCGCTATCGGTGTCGACGGGCTTCGTCGGGTCGGCACCGGCCTCGACCTGATCGGGGATGCCGTCTTTGTCTGCGTCGCCATTCGCATCGGTCGGCGAGGGGTCGACCCCGTCGGGGATGCCATCGCCATCGGAGTCTGGGTCGCGGTAGTCGGGCAGCCCGTCGCTGTCCGTGTCGACGGGCTTGGTCGGATCGGACCCCGCCTCATTTTCATCGGGGAGACCGTCGCCATCGGAATCGGTGTCGAGGTGATCGGGCTTGCCGTCGCCATCGGTATCGACGGGCTTCGTCGGGTCGGGACCCGCTTCGACGGAATCGGGGATGCCGTCATCGTCGGAATCGGTGTCCCGGAGATCCGGAACCCCATCCGAATCCGAGTCCACCGGCTTCGTGGTCGGATCTGCGTCACCTGCCTCGACACTGTCTGGAATGCCGTCGCCATCCGAGTCGTCGTCCACGTTATCGGTCTCGCCGTCACCGTCGGTGTCGGCTGGGTTACCGTCAGGATCCGCCTCATCGGCGTCGGTGACATCGTCGTCATCCTTGTCGGTGGTGGGCTCGAACACTTCCGCGCTCCATTGCTGCGCTCTGGTGTCGAAGGTGCTGCCGCATCGGTTCAGGACCGTTGCGTGGTATGGAACACCGTCGGAGGTGATGATCTTGGTGATCGTGGCAGACATGCAAGCCTCGTCCTTGGCCGCCCAATAGACGTTCGTCCACCGTTTCGAGGCGTTGCTGTACTCCCACTGCTGCGCTGCCACGTTGAACGGCGAGGCGCAGTCGGACACGACGACGTCGGCGTAGCGCGTGGTGACGCCACCGATCGTCTCACTGACGGCGAGGTCTTCGGTACCCGTCAGACATTGTGGCTTGCCGAGAGTCTGCGAGTAGTAGTCGTTCGTCACCCTCTTCGAGACCGGATCGTAGCGCCACAATTGAGACCGCTCATCGAAAGTGCCTGTGGGACCGCACGCTGCGATCACTACACTGACGGACGGAACCCCCATCGAGACAACGGGCTTGTCACGAGTAGCGGTCAGACACTCATTCGCAGTTCCGCCCTGTGCAAGCCAGTATGCACTCTGGATGTAGGCAGGAGGTTGTGGTGCCGCTTGCGCGAGCGTGGGAAACGCAGTCACCGCCGATGCGAGCATCAGGATCAATGCTCCGCCGAGCGCCAATTCTCTCGGCACATGGAGCACCGAGGTCCTGGGTGGCGGGCAACCCCCTGGATGCGTTCTTTTCGTCGACTTCATGTGCGCAACCCCTTCGATGAGCATGACTCGCTGACTCTCAGGCCATTGAGTGAATGTTGTATGCTGATATTCAGACATCCGCATACTCGCACGATTCACAGAAGAAACACAAGAGGAGCGAACCCATGCCGCGGAAGGGTTGCCAATAGGAACAGCAAGTACGCCCGCGGGCCCGGGCTTTGATGACAGTCCGTCTGAGACCCCACGAAGCGCCCGGGCTAACCTGGCATCGCGACGTTTCGAATCCGCTACTACGGCGAAAGCGGACGCAAGCGAGCGCGGACAACGCGTCGAATGCGATCTTTCTCCGAGAGACCGATCAGGTTCATCTGCTCGAGAAGGGATCCCGACTGGACGGTGAGAAGGCGATCCGCGCAGCTCGCGATGTCGGAGGGGCGAGCGGAAACGACCATAGCGGCGCCGCCACCAGCCACGAAAGACAGCACCGCGGCGATTCGCGCAGCGCGGTCGTTGAGGAAGGGCTCGTCGAGGATGACGACGGCCGGGCCGGACGCAGACCAGGAGCGGAGGACATCCGTGAACGCCGATGGGTCGTCGCCACCCCGCAGGGCGGCCACGAGCGACGGACGGGATGTTCGATAGGCCCGGCGCGGGTCGATGACGCCCGAGGAGGCTAACCGTTTCAGAGTGGCGCCGGACACGCTGGTCGGGATGCCGCCTAGAAGGCCCACATCGTAGGAGAGGGGCCACTCGCTGCCATACGAGATGCCCGCAGAGATCGCCTCCGCAGCGGTCAGCGATCCGACCTCCACATCGTGTGCGTCGGAGCCCTGTGCGCCTGACAGGTGTGCACCTGAGAGGTGTGCGCCCACGCGGCGTTCGTCCGACGGGGATGCATTCACGCCGTCGAGGCGCGGTCCGCCAACCCGGCGCGCACGCACGCTCCCCTGCGTGGCCGGGCCCATCGAGGCACCGAACAGGCTGAGCGCGAGCTCGCGCGCCCCCTGGCCCGTCAGGGCGGTGATCTCCCCGGCGCGGAGATCGAACGACACCCCGTCGGCGACGGGAGCGGACACGCCGGGAAGGGCGGGGACCGTCCACCCCGACACGGTGAGGACGGGTGACGACCCCGTCGCCGACCCGGGAACGACCGGGCGGTGGTCGAGCTGTTCGGCTCGCTCCCCGGTCGCGCCGACATCCCCACCCGCTTGGGCCGAGAGAAGCTCGACGACCTCCTCGGATGCGCGCGACCCCGGCTCGCACGTTCCGGCAACGCGCGCCACGCCCGAGTCGAGGCTCACGACCGTGATCGTCTGCGCGTGGCCCAGGAAAGCCCCCACGGCGGCGCCGGCCGCGACGACCCGCACGCCCCTCGACAACAGGTGGCGGCAGGCGCGCACGACCGATTCGGATGCGACTTCGAGCCGGTCTGCGTTGATGGCGCAGGCGCGCGCTCCCTGAGCGGCGACGCGCGCGAGAGCGAAAAGCAGGTGATCTTCGTGGCGCAGGGTCAGCGGCCCGTCGGGGCTCAGATCAAGACCAAAGCTCGAGAAGACCCCGGCGGCCTCGCGCCGCATTCGGCCACGATCGACCAGGCCGAAACGGCGGGGTTCGTGACCCAGGAAGAGGTTCTCGGCGGCATCCTGATAGGGGCTGAGCGCCAGATCGCCGTCGATGACCGCATCGACCGGCACCTGGAGGCGGGCGAGCAGATCGGCGACGTCGTCGACATCGATGTCGGTCGCGATGACGTGCAGACCGGGACCATCGAAAGCACCACTGGCTTCAGACATCCCGCACGCCCTTCGTTAAAGCCATCGGCGGAGGTCTCCGCCCTAGAAAAGAGAGGCCTCCGCCGATGGGTGTTACCAGATTACCGTGGCCCGCAGGCCGTCGGGCTTAGCGGCCGCCCGAGCGACGCTTGTTGTAGACGTCGAAGGCGACGGCCAGAAGGAGCACGAGGCCCTTCACGGCCTGCTGCCACTCGATGCCGATACCCATGATCGACATACCGTTGTTCAGCACACCGATGATCAGACCACCGATGATGGCTCCACCGATCGTTCCGACACCACCCTGAACCGCAGCGCCACCGATGAAGGCGGCGGAGATGGCCTCGAGCTCGAAGCCGTCACCGGCCTTGGGGCCGGCCAGGTTGAGGCGGGCGGTGAAGATCAGGCCGGCGAGGGCGGCCAGGATGCCCATGTTGACGAACAGGAAGAAGTCGACCTTGCGGGTCTTGATACCCGAGAGCTCGGCGGCGTGACGGTTTCCGCCGATCGCGTAGATGTGGCGGCCGAACACGCTGCGGTTCATGATGACGCCGTAGATCATGACGAGCACGGCGAGGATGATGAGCGTGACGGGGATGCCCTTGTAGGCCGCGAGGGCGTAGGCGAAGAAGCCGATGGCGGCGATGATCAGCACGAGCTTGATGGTGAACCACACGATGGGTTCGACATCCTGGCCGTACTTCTGGCGACCGCTGCGCGTGCGCACCTGGCTGATGACGAGGGCGATGATGGCGATGACGGCCACACCGAGCGTCAGGGGGTCGAGCTCGAACTCGCCGAAGACACCGTCGAGGAAGCCGTTACCCAGGGCACGGTACTCGGCGGGGAACGAACCGATGTTGGCGTTGCCGAGCACGACGAGCGCGAGACCGCGGAAGATGAGCATGCCGGCCAGCGTCACGATGAACGCTGGGATGCCCACATACGCGATCCAGAAGCCCTGCCAGACACCCACGGCCGCGCCGATGGCGAGCGAGAGGATGACCGAGAGCCACCAGGGCAGCCCCATGTTCACGGCGAAGACACCCGAGACGGCGCCCACGAAGGCCGCGACCGAACCGACCGAGAGGTCGATGTGGCCGGCGATGATGACCATGACCATACCGATGGCCAGAACGAGGATGTATCCGTTCTGAACGATCAGGTTGGAGATGTTCTGCGGGCGCAGCAGGATGCCGTCGGTCAGGAACGAGAACAGCACGACGACCGCGATCAACGCGATGAAGATGCCGTTCTTGCCCAGGTCGCTGAGCACGTGAGTGAGCCAGCTGGTGAATTTGTTCTCGGTCGGGTTGACCAGAGCGCCGGCGGCGACGTTGTCCGTCGGCTTGGTTTCGAGATCAGACATTGTGATTCCCTGTTGTCGGTGCCGGGCGCCTTAGCGCGGCTTTTCCATGGTCATGAGTTTGAGAAGTGCTTCGGGGTTGGCTTCCTCGATGGGGAGTTCACCCGTGATGCGGCCTTCCGAGAGTGCATAGATGCGGTCGCAGATGCCGATCAGCTCGGGCAGCTCCGACGAGATCACGATGACGCCCTTGCCGGCCGCGGCCAGCTTGTTGATGATCGTGTAGATCTCGTACTTCGCACCCACGTCGATACCGCGCGTGGGCTCGTCGAGGATGAGCACGTCGGGGTCGGAGTAGATCCACTTCGACAGCACGACCTTCTGCTGGTTTCCGCCCGAGAGCTTGCCCGTCTTGACGAGCACGTTCGGCGCCTTGATGTTCATCGACTTGCGGAACCCGTCGGCGACGGCGTACTCCTCGTTGTCGTTGACGAGGCCGCCCTTCTCCAGCTTGTTCAGCGAGGCGAGAGCGATGTTGCGCTTGATGTCCTCGATCAGGTTGAGGCCGTAGTACTTGCGGTCCTCGGTGGCGTAGGCGAGGCCGTTCTTGATGGCCTCGGAAACCGTGCGGGTCTTGATCTCTTGGCCGCGCTTGAACACCTTGCCGGTGATGCGCGTTCCGTACGACTGTCCGAACAGGCTCATCGCGAATTCGGTGCGTCCGGCGCCCATGAGCCCCGCGATGCCGACGATCTCGCCGGCCTTCACGTTGAGGTTCACGGCATCCACGACCACGCGGGTCGGGTCTTGCGGGTGGTGGGCGGTCCAGTCCTCGACGCGCAGGATCTCTTCGCCGATGGAGGGCGTGTGATCGGGGTAGCGGTGCTCGAGGTCACGGCCGACCATGTCCTTGATGATGCGCTCTTCGGTGACGTCGGTCGACCGGATGGTCTCGATCGTCTTGCCGTCGCGGATGATCGTGACCGAGTCGGCGACCTTCTTGATCTCGTTCAGCTTGTGGCTGATGATGATCGACGTGATGCCCTGCTCCTTGAGGTGCAGGATGAGGTTCAGCAGGTGGTCGCTGTCGTCGTCGTTCAGGGCGGCGGTGGGCTCGTCGAGAATGAGGAGCTTCACGCGCTTCGAGAGCGCCTTCGCGATTTCGACGAGCTGCTGCTTGCCCACGCCGATGTCGAGGATCTTGGTGGTGGGGTTCTCACGCAGGCCGACGCGGGCGAGCAGCGTCTGGGCCTCGTGGTTGGTCTTGTTCCAGTCGATCAGGCCGAACTTGTCGCGCTGCTCGTTGTTGAGGAAGATGTTCTCGGCAATCGACAGGTAGGGGCTGAGCGCCAACTCCTGGTGGATGATGACGATGCCCTCGGCCTCGGAGTCGCGGATGTCCTTGAAGGCCATGACCTTGTCTTCGAAAACGATGTCGCCCTCGTATGTGCCGTGGGGGTACACACCCGACAGCACCTTCATGAGGGTCGACTTGCCGGCGCCGTTCTCGCCGCAGATGGCGTGCACTTCACCGCGCGCCACATCGAGGGTGACATCCGAGAGCGCCTTCACGCCCGGGAACGTCTTCGTGATCCCCCGCATTTCGAGGATGTTCGTTGTCATGACGACACCTTTACCATTCCGCGTTTTCCTGATCGTTAAGTAGTGGGTGGCGGGGGCCGGCCGACGCGTGCGCCGACCGACCCTCACCGGGTGGTGCTGTGGACTGAGAGCCCGGTAATGCTGAGAGCGAGAGCTCCGCGTGAGGCGGAATTAGCCCTTGATCTCGTCTTCGGTCCAGTAGCCCGAGTCGACGAGGACGTCCTGGATGTTGTCCTTGACGACGATCTGCGAGTCGAGCAGGTAGGACGGAACTTCCTTGACACCGTTGTTGTAGTCGGTGTCGTTGTTGGTCTCCGGCTTGTCACCCTCGAGGACGGCCTTGGCCATGTTGACGGCTTCCTTGGCCAGGTTGCGCGTGTCCTTGAAGATGGTGGCGTACTGCTCGCCCGAGTCGATGGCCTTGACCGAGTCGAGCTCAGCGTCCTGACCCGAGATGACGGGCCATTCGTCGCCCACCGAGTAGCCGGCGTCGGTCAGAGCCGAGATGATGCCTCGCGAGATGCCGTCGTACGGGGACAGGATGGCCTGCACCTTGTCGCCACCCGAGTAGGTCGACGTGAGGATGTTCTCCATGCGCTTCTGAGCGGTTTCGCCATCCCAGCGGAGCGTTGCAGCCTGCTGGAAGTCGGTCTGGCCGGAGCCGACCTTGAGCGTGCCCGCGTCGATGAAGGGCTTGAAGGTGTCCTGCGCGCCGTCCCAGAAGAACGTGGCGTTGTTGTCGTCGGGCGAACCGGCGAACATCTCGATGTTGAACGGGCCGGCGGGAGCGCCATCGACGGGCTTGCCCTCGAGGTCGACCAGGCCGAGGCCGTTCAGAACCGACGTGGCCTGCTGGACGCCGACCTTGTAGTTGTCGAACGAGGCGTAGTAGTCCACGTTCTCGGTGTCGCGGATGAGGCGGTCGTAGGCGATGACGGGGATGTCGGCGTCAGCGGCCTCCTGCAGAACGCTCGTGAGCGTGGTGCCATCGATCGAGGCGACGATCAGGGCCTTTGCGCCCTTGGTGATCATGTTCTCGAGCTGCGAAACCTGGGTGGGGATGTCGTCCTCTGCGTACTGCAGGTCGACCTTGTAGCCGGCGTCTTCGAGCTGCTTCTTGACGGCGTCGCCGTCCTGGATCCAACGCTCGGAGGACTTGGTCGGCATGGCAACGCCGACGAGGCCGCCGTCGCCTTCGCCGGAGCCGCCGCCGGAGCCGCCCGACGAGCACGCTGCGAGGGAGAAGACCATTGCACCTGCGGCGATGGTCGAGAGAATCACACGCTTCTTCACTGTGTTTCCTTTCAAGGGGTTGGACGTCACTGTCTCGTGGTGCTGGGGGGTTCCGATCACGTCCATGTCGATCGGTTCCCGGTATTCAGTTGTTGGTTCGTAGGTGGTGCTGTTTTTTGGGGTATTCAGAGACCCTGCGCCAGGCGGTAGTAAGCCTGGTTCCAGCGCACTTCTCTCTGAAATTCGGGGAGCGAGGTCGACTCGTCGATGATGAGGAGTTCGGTCTTCGCCATCTCGGCGAAGTCGCGGAACACCTCGATCCCGACGGCGGTCGACATCACAGTGTGGTGGGCAGCGCCGGCGGTGAGCCAGGCTGCGGCGGAGGTGGCGAAATCGGGGCGGGGCTTCCACACCGCACGACCCACGGGGAGCTTCGGGAGCGCCTCGGCGGGTTCGATGACATCCACGACGTTTGCCGTGAGGCGGAACCGGTCACGCATATCGCTCATGGCGACGACGACGGCCGTGCCCGGGTCGGTGTTGAAGACCAGGCGGACCGGGTCCTCCTTGCCACCGATGCCGAGCGGGTGGACCTCGAGCGTGGGCGTCGAGGTGGTCAGCGAGGGCGAGACCTCGAGCATGTGGGCGCCGAGGATCTGCTCGTTGCCGGGTTCGAGGTGGTAGGTGTAGTCCTCCATGAGGCTCGCACCACCGGGCAGGCCGGCACCCATCACGTTGGCGGTGCGCACGAGGATGGCGGTCTTCCAGTCGCCCTCGGCACCGAAACCGTAACCCTCGGCCATGAGGCGCTGGACGGCCAGGCCGGGCAGCTGACGCAGGGCACCGAGGTCTTCGAAGCTCGTCGTGAAGGCGTGGAAACCGCCCGCCTCGAGGAACGTGCGCAGGCTGATCTCGATGGCGGCGCCGTAGCGCAGCGACTCGTGGCGTTCGGCACCCTTGCGCAGCTCGGGGACGACGTCGTAAAGCTCCTCGTATTCGGCGACGAGCGCGTCGATGTCGGCATCCGATGCGGCGTGCACGGCCTCGGCCAGCTCGTTGACGCCCCAGGTGTTGACCTGAACTCCGAAACGGATCTCGGCCTCGGTCTTGTCGCCCTCGGTGACGGCGACGTAGCGCATGTTGTCACCGAAGCGGGCGAGCTTCATCGAGTTCGTCGCGGCCCAACCGGCGGCCGCACGCATCCAGGTGCCGACCTGCTCCTGCACGACGGGGTTCGACACGTGGCCGACGACCGTCTTGCGCGAGATGCCGAGGCGGGTCTGGATGTAACCGAACTCGCGGTCGCCGTGGGCGGCCTGGTTGAGGTTCATGAAGTCGAAGTCGATCTCGGACCAGGGCAGCTCGACGTTGGCCTGCGTGTGCAGGTGCAGCAGCGGCTTCTGCAGCGCGTCGAGACCCGAGATCCACATCTTGGCGGGGCTGAACGTGTGCATCCAGGCGATGAGGCCGATGACCTTGTCGTCGGAGTTCGCGTCGAGGGCTGCGCGCCGGATGGACTCGGAGTCCTTCAGCACGTCCTTCCAGACGATCTTCACGGGCACGGATGCCGCGGCACCGAGTTCGCGCGCGATGACCTGGGACTGCTCGGCGACCTGACGCAGGGTCTCCTCGCCGTAGAGGTTCTGACTTCCCGTGAGGAACCAGACTTCGTAGGCGTCGAGGGTGGTGGTGAGTTTCGGCATCAGTTGATCTGTCCTTGAGGCTGCTGTCCGTAGACGTTCTGGTAACGGTCGAAGAGGGAGTCGATGGCATCCGTGGGGATGGCGGTGGGCTCGCCGAGCTGGCGGGCGAGGTGCACGCTGCGCGCGACGTCCTCGACCATGACGGCGGCCTTGACGGCGTCTTTCGCGTCGCGCCCGATGGTGAACGGGCCGTGGTTGGCCATGAGCACGGCGCGGCTGCGGTGACCCGTGAGGGTCTCGACGATGCCGCGGCCGATGGAGTCGTCGCCGATGATGGCGAACGGGCCAACGGGGATCTCGCCGCCGAACTCGTCGGCCATGGCCGTGATGACGCACGGGATGGGTTCGCGGCGCGCGGCCCAGGCCACGGCGTAGGTGGAGTGCGTGTGCACGACTCCCCCGACCTCGGGCATGTGGCGGTAGACGTAGGCGTGCGCGGCCGTGTCGCTCGAGGGCGAGCGGTCGGAGACGGGCGTGCCGGGGATGACGTCGCCGTTCAGGTCGCACAGGATCATGTTCTCGGGCGCCAGGTCGTCGTAGCTCACACCGGACGGTTTGATGACGAAGAGGTCGGCGCCGGGCACGCGGCCCGAGACGTTTCCGCCGGTCCACACGATCAGGTTGTAGCGGACCAGTTCGTTGTGCAGGCGGGCGACATCGGCGCGCACGCGGGCGATCTGGACCTCGAGTTCGGGGCCGTAGGTGCTCATGCGTTCACCCCGCTGTTCTCGTCGAGGGCGGATGCTTCGGTGTCGAAGGCGTCGGCGGCCGAGGCGGAGGTGCCCGCGTCGACGGCGGCTGCAGCATCCTGAGCGGTCTGCGGCGCGTCGGTCTCGCCGAGCACGGCGCGGCGGATGGCCTTCAGGCGGTGCATGACGTCGTTGCCGCCGCGACCGAAGTAGTCGTAGAGCGTGGAGTATTCGGCGAACAGCGCGTCGTAGGCGTCGGCGCGCTCGGCGTCGGGCGTGTAGACGGCGCGGTCGACCTTGCCCATGGCCTGGCTGGCGGCCGTGATGTCGGCGTAGGCACCGGCGGCGACGGCCGCGTGGATGGCGGAGCCGAGCGCGGGGCCCTGGTCGCTCGCGATGATCGAGATGGGCATGCGCAGGATGTCGGAGTAGGTCTGCATGAGGAACGCGTTCTTCAGCAGGCCGCCGGCGACGATGAACTCGGTCACGGGAACGCCCGAGGCATTGAACGTCTCGACGATGACACGCGTTCCGAAGGCCGTGGCCTCGAACAGCGCGCGGTAGACCTCTTCGGGGCGCGTCGTCAGCGTGGTGCCGAGCACGACGCCCGACAGCTCGTGGTCGACGAGAACCGAGCGGTTGCCCGACTGCCAGTCGAGCGCGATGAGGCCGTGGCCGCCGACGGGCTGGTCCTCGATGAGGGTGGTCAAGTATTGGTGGATGCTGAGGCCACGCGCCTCGGCTTCGGCGTAGTAGGAGCCGGGGACCTGGTTCTTCACGTACCACGCGAAGATGTCGCCGACACCGGACTGGCCGGCCTCGTAGCCGTAGAGGCCCGAGACGATGCCACCGTCGACGACGCCGCACATGCCGGGCACGACGGCCAGGGTGTCGGAGTTCATGACGTGGCAGGTGGAGGTGCCCATGATGGCGACCATCTGGCCGGGGTTGGTGGCCTGGGCGGCGGGGGCCGAGACGTGCGCGTCGACGTTTCCGACGGCCACGGCGATGCCCTCGGGCAGGCCGGTCCAGGAGGCGGCTTCGGCGCTCAGGCGGCCGGCGGCGTCGCCCAGCTGACCGATGGTGTGGGCCACCTTGGTTTCGGCGAAGTCGGCGAAGTCGGGGTTGAGCGCGCCGAGGAACTCCTGCGACGGGTATTCGCCGTTCTGCAGAATGCCCTTGTAGCCAGCGGTGCAGGCGTTGCGCACGTATTCGCCCGTGAGCTGCCAGACGATCCAATCGGCCGCTTCGACCCAGTGGTCCATGCGGTTGTAGAGCTCGGGGTCTTCTTCGAGCAGCTGCAGGCCCTTGGCGAATTCCCACTCGCTCGAGATGAGGCCGCCGTAGCGGGGCAGCCACTCTTCGCCGCGTTCGGCGGCGAGCTCGTTGATGCGGTCGGCCTGCGGCTGCGCGGAGTGGTGCTTCCACAGCTTGACGTAGGCGTGCGGTCGGTCGGCGTATTCGGGCAGCTCGTTGAGCGGCGTGCCGTCGGCCAGGGTCGGGACCATGGTGCAGGCGGTGAAGTCGGTGCCGATGCCGATGACCTGCGACGGGTCGATGCCCGCCTTCTGAACGGCCTCGGGGACGGCGGTCTTCAGCACGTCCACGTAGTCGGAGGGCACCTGCAATGCCCAGTCCGGCGAGAGCGTCTTGCCGGATGCCGCGAGCGTCGTGTCCATCACGGCGTGCGGGTAGTCGAGTGCTGCTGAGGCCAATTCGGTGCCGTCGGAGACGCGCACGACGACCGCGCGGCCCGAGAGGGTGCCGTAGTCGACGCCGATGACGTACTGCTCCGCCTGATCGCCCGCGGGCGTGGCGGCTGCCGTCGGCTGGCCATGGTCGGTGTTGCTCACTGAGACTCCTTTGTCGTGTCAGGTTCAGCGCCTCAGCCGATTGCAGGTCGGGGAGGATGTGCTGGGATGTGACCGGTCACATCGTTGACAAACACTACCCCCAATCTCGAAACATTTGTCAATTCGGCTATGTCTCGATTCGGTAAACGAACACCCCCGTTCGGGGCGAGCGACGGCGCGGATGGCGTCACACCGGTGTCACACGGGTGTCACACCGCCTGGGGCCGTGTGGTCAGACCGTTGCGGCTGTGGCGGCGCGTGTGGGCGCCCGTGAGGGAGCGATGGCTGACACGAGCCACAACCCGACCGCGAAGCACACGGCTCCACCGGCCACGAGCACGGTGGGGCCCATGATGCCCGCGGCGGGAATCCACTCGGGTGAGGTGAAGAAACCCGCCCACGTGCCGTCGGTGCCGATGGCGAACCGGCGGAACGCGTAGAGGAAGGCGTAGCCCTGGACGGCCAGGTTGACGACTCCGACCGCGACGAGCGCGAACCCTCCGACGGCGGACCCGCCTCGAACCGGCACGGCCGGTACATCGCTCCGCTGCGAAGCGAAATCAGCAGCAGCCTCACGAACGGGGACCAATGGGGTGCGCCCGGACGCGGCGGATCCGAGTGCCGGCCGGCGCGAGCGCATACCGAGCGCCAGCGCCGCTAAGGCAATTGCGACGACCGCGAACGGCAACGAATAGCGGCCCTGCCAGATATAGCCGTAGTCGGCCGCGGTGACGGCCTGCAGAATGGCGGGCACGAGCACCGTGGCTCCGGCGGCCAGGACGATCGCGAGACGGAAACGCAGGGTGCCGGCGATCAGTCCGGCGAGGAGGGCCAGGACGGCGAGGACGAGCCAGAGCACGTAGAACTGTTCGGGCAGGACGGTGTCGAGCCATCCGAACACCCCGACAGCATTGCGGCCGTAGTCGGGCGTCAAGGCGAAGGTGTGCCAGAAGGCCTCTGCCACGTCGGGGCGTTCTGCGCCCGACGACGGGATGTAGCCGCTGCCCGAGCTGACGAAGAACGCCCACCACAGCGCGAAGACGACCGCGGCGGCGCCGGCGAGAAGGACGAGACGATTGACAGTGGATCGCCAGATCTCGCGCAGCGGTGGCACACCCACAGAGACGGCCACGAGCACCAGGATCATCAGCAGGATCGCGGGTGAGATGCTGCGCAGATTGCAGAGGAACGCCGCGGCCGCCGTCGTGACCGCGACTGCGCCCGGTGTCGCGGCGAGGCGCCTCGACGCCAGAGCCACGAGCAGCACCAGCGCGGCACCGGCCGACGACACCTCGGCACCGCTCGGGTTGACGAGGCCGCCGAGATACACGGCGAAGGGGGTGAGGCCGACCAACATTACGGCCAGCGTGGTCCGAGGCCGCGAGGAGACGAGGGCCGCGACCGTGAACGTGATCGCCCACAAGGCCGAGGACAGGAGGGCACTGACGAGCCGCATGGCAATGACGGCGACGTCGCCCGGAACGATGAGCGACGGCCATCCGACCAGTGCGTAATAGACCGGGTTGTAGGCCGCGACACCGCTCTCGGCCGTCATCGTGTCGGTCGAGGCCATCAGCTCGTTCGGCGCGCAGGCCGCCGACTCGGTCGCCGTGAAGACGTAGCAGCGCAGGGAACCGCCCGGCTCGCCGAGGGTGCCGGGCAGCTGGAACGATCGGATGCCGGGTGAAGCCGTCTCGGTGCCGTCGAAGTCGCCGCGCACGGTGGCAGCAGCCTTCATGATGTGCCCGGATTCGTCGGGGCCGGAGGCGGGAGGGGACGCGAGCGCCCAGGCGGCCATCATGATGAAGAGGCCGAGCCAGACGAGAAGGGCACGCACAACGACTCGGCGCGTCACTCGGCGATTCTTTCCACGAACGAGAGTCTAGATGAGCGCCTAGAAGCTGGGGCCCGCCGTCGACCCGCGCACCACGAGCTCGGCGGTCATGCCCTCGATGTTGACGACCTCCGGTTCGGAGATGTTGCCGAGCAGCTGCGCCACGCAGCGGCGGCCCAGCTCGGTGAAGTCCTGGCGCACGGTCGTGAGGGGCGGCCAGAAGTGCGCCGCCTCGGGAATGTCGTCGAAACCGACGATGCTCACATCGCGCGGGCAGTCGAGCCCCTCATCCCGGATCGCGTGAATCAGCCCCAGCGCCATCTGGTCGTTCGACGAGAAAATCGCCGTGAAGTCGCGGAACCGCAGCAGCTCGCGGCCCGCCCGGTAGCCGAAGTCGGCCGACCAGTCGCCGAGAATCGGGGCCGTCGTCGGGATGTCTTGCGCGCTCATCTCCTCGAGGAAACCGGCCATGCGTTCCTCGGCCTCGATCCAGTCCTGCGGGCCGGCCAGGTGGTAGATCATGCGGTGGCCGCGTTCGATGAGGTGCCGGGTGGCCAGGCGCGCCCCACCCCGTTGGTCGACCGAGACGGTATGCGGCGAATCCGACGACGACTGCATGGTGACGTAGGGAACCGAGACCTGCAGCTCGGAAATGACGTCGAACACGCGTTTCTGCGGGGCGATCACCACAATGCCCTCGACCGATTGAGACACGAGGTGGTTCAGGGCATCCTGAATGCCGGATGTCTCGGTGTTGTGCATATTGGCCGTGCTGACGTAATAGCCCGCCTCACGTGCGGCGTCTTGGATGGCGCCGATGCTCGAAGCCGGCCCGTAATGCGAGGCGCTCGTGGCGGCCAGGATGCCGATGGTGCGCGACTTCGACGTCACGAGCGTGCGAGCCGCACGGTTGGGCCGGTACTGCAGCTGCTCCATCACCTGGAGCACACGCTCCTTGGTGGCTTCGCGGATGCTCGGGTGGTCGTTGAGCACGCGGGACACCGTCTGATGCGAGACCCCCGCCGCTTTTGCGACGTCGCGGATGTTGGGCGCGCGAGGCGGGCTCACGGAATCCGCAGCCCCCGACAGCTCTGTCATGTTCGAACCTCGCACGATATGTGCACGGTCACATCGGCCGCACCCCCCAATTATGCCCCGGGCCGAGGACCCCGCTGCATCATGGTTTGGGTTTCGGTTCAGGACGAAGGGCGACGAAGCCGCATACGAACGTGACCATCAGCAGCAAGACGTCCGAGAGCACAAAGCTCCCCCTGAGCGAAAGTACGAGCCAGTAACACGCAAAGTAGGCGAGCCCCGTGAAAACGAGGCGCGGAATTCGTCTCGACATGGCTCAACCCAGCAAGCTCGCGACAGCGAGAGTACCGACTGACGTGACGACCCCGCAGGTCATGGAATTGCGTGAACACCACTTTTGGAGTGCCGTGTACCCCTGCCCGACGACTCCCCAGATGTTGGGACCCGAGCGGCTTTGAGCCGCGAACACGACTTTGCCGTTGATGTAGAGGCGGTAGTACTGGCCGCATGTGGAGGGATTTCTCCCCGTCCAGTCATATGACTTCGTCATTCCACCCGAGTAGGTGCACGTTGCCCGCGTGTATCCCGATGCCATGCGCGTAGTTGGGGCCGGGGATGTCGCAGGCGTCAGGAGCCGGTAAGAACCGTCGCGCTCGACTTCTTCCAGCGTCAATGGCTGAAGGATCACCGGGGATGAGCGCTCGCTGGCCTGGGCGTGAGGGACTGTCACTGGGTTCACTACGGTCACGGCAATGACGGCCGCAGAAAGGAGAATGCGTGTAGAAAGAAGTTGAACGGTCATGGAAACCTCGCTGTTTCGGGGAGCGCCGGAGACGTTCCTAAAACAGTGATATGCCTGCACCCTGACGACCACTTCAGGCTCGGTTCCGTTGAGGTGCTAGACAACTCGGGCACGACCGTTTTCCACGCAAAATGGCCGATGTGGAACCTTGAGGCAGCCACTTCAGGCGTCGATGGCGCGCCACTTCGCCCGACCCACGGGGAGACACGCCGCGGTTTTCAAGAGCGCTCACACGGAATCACCGCGACCGGATGCAAATATTCTGATTTTCGACCGGCGAACATCGCCCTTGGGCCGATAAAGACTTGGGGAAGCGTCCGCACTATCACGCGAGGAGGAGTCGTTGAGTGAAACGAAAGGCCGCCCACACGGGGCTAGCTGGGCCTATTTCCTCATTCTCGCCCCTGCGTTTGGCGCACTCGCCATCTGGAATGGCTCGACGGGGTCAGTCGGTGTTGGCATCGCATTCGCCACCCTGAGCGTTGGCCTCGCCATCTACGCCCTCCTGAAGCGACGCTCCGCGCGACGCCGCGACCGCTGACCTCGCGGCCGACGCTCAGTCGGGGATGCGGTTGGTGGCGGCGAGCTCCGAGTACCAGAGGGCAGAGTCCTTGGGGGTGCGCTCGAGCGTGTCGTAGTCGACGCGGACGATGCCGAAACGCTTCGAGTAGCCGTAGGCCCACTCGAAGTTGTCCATGAGCGACCAGACCTGGTAGCCGCGCAGGTCCACTCCGCGCGACAGGGCCTTGTGTGCGGCCGTGATGTGGCGGCGCAGGTAGTCGGTGCGGTCGGCGTCGGGCACGCGACCATCCACGACCTGGTCGTCGAAGGCGGCGCCGTTCTCGGTGATCATGAGCGGCAGGTTCGGGTAGGCCGTCGACACGCTCACGAGCAGCTCTTCGAGGCCAGAAGGGTCGATGTTCCAGCCCATCTCGGTGTGCGGGCCGGGCTGCTCGAGGAATTCGATGTCGGATGCCGCGGGCCAGGGCGAGACGGACGCTTCACCGTGCCCGTCGGCGCTCTGCTTGGGGCTCACGCCATCCCACACCCGCACGAGGTTGGTGGAGTAGTAGTTGACGCCCAGCAGGTCGAGGGGCTGCTTGATGAGGTCGAGGTCGCCGTCGTGCACGAAGGACCAGTCGGTGACCTCGCGCGTGTCGGCGATGACATCCGCGGGGTATTCGCCGTCGAGCAGCGGGCCGAGGAAGACGCGGTTGCCGAGGCCGTCGATGCGGCGAACAGCCTCGGCGCCGGTCTCGCCCTCTGGACGCAGCACGTGCAGGTTGAGCGTGATGGAGAACTGAGGATCGTTGGTGACGACCTCTTTCAGCGCAGTGACCGCGAGGCCGTGCGCGAGGTTGAGGTGGTGCACGGCCGCGAGGGAGGCGGCGTAGTCGTTCAGGCCGGGCGCGTGCACGCCGGAGGCGTAGCCCAGGTAGGCCGAGCACCAGGGTTCGTTGAGTGTGGTCCACGTGCCGATGCGGTCGCCGAAGGCCTCTCCCACGATGCGGGCGTAGTCGGCGAAGGCGTAGGAGGTGGCCCGGTTCGTCCAGCCGCCCTCGTCTTCGAGGGCCTGCGGCAGGTCCCAGTGGTAGAGCGTGACGATGGGGGTGATGCCGCGTTCGATGAGGCCGTCGATGAGGCGCGTGTAGAACGCGATGCCCTCGGGGTTGGCGGGGCCACGACCGGTGGGCTGGATGCGGGGCCACGAGATCGAGAAGCGGTAGGCCTGCAGGTTGAGCGACTTCATCAGGTCGAGGTCGTCGTCGAGGCGGTGGTAGTGGTCGTCGGCCTGGTCGCCCGTGTCGCCGTTGTGCACTTTGCCGGGCGTGTGGCTGAAGGTGTCCCAGATGGAGGGGCCGCGGCCGCCCTCGTTCACGGCGCCTTCGATCTGGTAGGACGCCGTGGCGGAGCCGAAGACGAAGTCGGCCGGGAACTGCAGCCCGGCGTTGCGGTAGTCGTCGCGGTAGTCGGTGGTTGCCACATCAGTCATCGGAGGTGCCTTTCTGTTCGTCGACGGCGGCGGTGCCGTCGGCGCGGGCGTGCGCAGCCCGCTGGTCCATTATTGCAGGGATGAGAGCGCGATCATGCCCGCTTGGTTTCGCGCCGGCGCGTCGGGCGAACCGCGCGGGATCGGCGATCACGGCCGAAAACGGCATTTCGGCCGCCCCGATGAGCAGCAGATCGCTGCCCAGCTCGGCCGACACGATGCTGACGCCCTCCCACGACGCCGCGAGCGTCTGCGCGCCGACCTGGCGCTCGAGATAGGCGGGATCGCATTCGGCGAGCGCGGCCAGAAACCCTCCCAGCACGACGCGTTCGGGGTTCAAGACGTTGATGGCGTTGCGCAGGGCGACCGACAGGATGTCGAGCTCGCGGCGAATCTCGGCGTGCACCCGTTCGTCATCCGACCGCCGCAGCGCGCTCGCGAACTCCTCGGGGTCAGCGCCATCGAGCCCCAGCAGGCCGAGCAGCCGCGCGCGACTGACCTCCTCCTCGAGCGTGCCCCCCGTGGTGGGCGACGACGGGCCGTGCGGCGCCGTGACGAGATTGTGCCCGAACTCGCCCGCGAAACCGTTGAGGCCGCCGAGGGGCGCACCATTGGCCACCACTCCCCCACCGATGCCCGAGGCGCCGCCGTTGAGGTAGATGAAGTCGTTGTGACCGCGGCCCGCGCCGAAGAGTTGCTCGGCTTGCGCGCCCAGGCTGGCATCGTTCGCAGCGGAGGCCGCGAGGCCGGTCGCCTCGGCCATCCGCTCGGCAACGGGGGCGTCCCGCCAGCCGAGGTGGGGGGCCAGGCGCACGAGGCCGTCGCGCGAACGAACGAGGCCCGGAACCGCCACGCCCACGCCGGCGATCTGCCAACCCGGGGCTTCGGGATGCTCCCGGCGGATGGCGGCGATCGACTCGGCGGCCACGCGCACGGCGTCGTCGACCGACGGCACCTGTGAGACCTCGCGGCGCACGCGCGAGACGACCTCGCCGTTCATGCGCACGAGGCCGACCGTGATGGCGTCGAGCTCGGGGTTGACGGCGAACGCGACGCACGAGGCATCCGCGCGCACGACCGGCGAGGGGCGGCCCACCTGGCCCTGCGTGTCGGGAACGGATTCCGAGACGAGGCCCGCGGCCGCGAGTTCGGCGACGAGTGCGGCGATCGTCGATCTGTTGAGGCCCGTGTGCCGCGTGAGCTCGGATCTCGACGACGGGCCGTGCCGGTGCACCAATGACAGCACGCGGGACAAGTTGTGCCGGCGCACGGATTCGAGCGTATTGCCGCGACCCGCGGCGCTCGGCCCCCGTGGCACGCTCGGCTCGCCGGGCGCGGCGGTCATGCGCGGCCCGGCCCGGGCAGCAGACGGCGAGCGGATGTCGTGATCATTAGGTGGAACCCTATCGAACGGTTGCCGCCTGGCATGCAGCGCCGGCCGATAAGACCGAGAAGACCCGGGAGGGCGGCAGGTCAGGGGGGTGACGGCCTCCCTCTCGGGCCGGACGCCGAAGGCCGGCGGAACGCACGGGTGCCTTCGGCGAGTGCAGGGCGATCAGCTCGTGCTGATGTCCTCGACCAGGCGCCCCGTGTCGTCGGACTGCTGCGAGCGCGCGATGTCGGCCTGGCTCAGCATGCCGACGAGGTCGTGCCCGTCGATGACCGGCAGGCGGCGGACGTCGTGTTTGGTCATGGTCTCGATGGCCTCGTCGATGGTGTCGTCGGCGCCGATGGTGACGGGTTTGCCCTCGCCGAGCGAACCGGCCGTGACCTCGGACGGGTTGCCACCCTCGGCCAGGCACTTCACGACGATGTCGCGGTCGGTGACGACACCGGCCAGGCGCCCGTCTTCGCCGCAGATCGGCAGGGCTCCGACGTCGAGATCGCGCAGCTTCTGGGCCACGACGACGAGCGTGTCCCCGGATTGGGCGCATTCGGCACCGGCGGTCATGATCTCTCGAACGGTCGTCATAGCGGTTGTCCTTTCTCTCGGAAACAGGAGGTGACGCCACGTTACGACGGGCGCCCCTCGACGTCAGGAGGCTTGACAAATTCGGAGGGCGGGAGGGTTGCCGCGGCATCCGATCGGTTATATGTTGTAACCACCAACAAATCACCAACGACGTTGACAGAAGGAATTCGCATGTCACTCACGCCCACCCGCGACGACAAATTCTCATTCGGCCTCTGGACCATCGGCTACAACGGCGCCGACCCGTTCGGCGGCCCCACCCGGCCCCCGCTCGATGTGGTGCACGGCGTTGAGAAACTCTCGGAGCTCGGCGCCTACGGCCTCACGTTCCACGACGATGACCTGTTCGCCTTCGGCTCGACGGATGCGGAGCGCCAGACGCAGATCGACCGCCTGAAGGGCGCGCTCGACGACACCGGGATCATCGTGCCCATGGTCACCACGAACCTGTTCTCGGCCCCCGTTTTCAAGGACGGCGGCTTCACGTCGAACGACCGCGCCGTGCGACGCTTCGCGCTGCGCAAGGTGCTGCGCAACATCGACCTGGCCGCCGAGCTCGGGGCCAAGACGTTCGTCATGTGGGGCGGCCGCGAGGGTGCCGAATACGATTCGGCCAAGGACATCCGCCAGGCGCTCGAGCGCTACCGCGAGGCCGTCAACCTGCTGGGCGACTACGTGACCGACAAGGGTTATGACATTCGCTTCGCGATCGAGCCCAAGCCCAACGAGCCCCGCGGCGACATCCTGCTGCCGACGCTCGGCCACGCGCTCGCGTTCATCGAGACGCTCGAGCGACCCGAGCTCGTGGGTGTGAACCCCGAGGTCGGCCACGAGCAGATGGCGGGCCTGAACTTCGCCGCCGGAATCGCGCAGGCGCTCTACCAGGGCAAGCTCTACCACATCGACCTCAACGGGCAGCGCGGCATCAAGTACGACCAGGACCTCGTGTTCGGTCACGGTGACCTGCAGAACGCTTTCGCGCTCGTCGACCTGCTGGAGAACGGCGGCCCCAACGGCGGGCCCGCCTATGACGGACCGCGTCACTTCGACTACAAGCCGAGCCGCACCGAAGACGAGACGGGTGTCTGGGAGTCGGCCGCGGCCAACATGCGCACCTACCTGCTGCTCAAGGAGCGCGCGGCATCGTTCCGTGCCGACCCCGAGGTGCAGGAGGCCCTCACGGCAGCCCGCGTGCCCGAGTTGAGCGTCAACACGCTGAACGACGGCGAGAGCTACGACGACCTGCTGGCCGACCGCAGCGCTTACGAGGAATTCAACAGCGACGAGTACTTCGGCGGCAAGGGCTTCGGGTTCGTGAAGTTGCAGCAGCTTGCATTGGAGCACCTGCTTGGCGCGCGTTAGAGCTCGCTCTAACCCGCGTCACGCAGGCGCTCAAAGGCGGTAGCCCTATGGCGCGGGCGCTTTGCACCCGCGAAATGCGCGGGCGCTTCGCACCCGCGAAAGGCGGTAGCCCTAGGGCGGAAGAGCGATTCAGCTCTTCCGCCCGTCCCGCGGCAGCCTGTGAACCGCAACCGCCAAGTCGCGCTTCGAAAACCCCGCCATCTCTCTTCCCCACCCCAAACACCCTGTAAACCAAAACCCCGCACCCCCACCCCCGAAAGGCCCCGACCAATGCCGCTCGTAGCCGGAGTCGATTCCTCCACGCAGTCCTGCAAGATCGTCATCCGCGACGCGGACACGGGCAAGGTCGTCCGCCGCGGCCGCGCCATCCACCCGGTGGGCACGGAGGTCGACCCGGCGGCCTGGTGGCAGGCCCTGAACGACGCCATCGCCGACGCGGGCGGTCTCGGCGACGTAGCCGCGATCTCGATCGCGGGCCAGCAGCACGGCATGGTGGTTCTCGACTCCGAGGGCCGCGTCATCCGCCCCGCCCTGCTCTGGAACGACACCCGCAGCGCGCAGGCCGCCGCCGATCTCGCGGCCGAAGTGGGCGCCACCCAATATGCCGCCCAGACGGGCGTAGTCCCCGTGGCCTCGTTCACAGCCTCCAAGCTCCGCTGGCTGCGCGACGCCGAGCCCGAGAACGCCGCGCGCGTCGCCGCTGTGGCGCTCCCCCACGACTGGCTGACGTGGCGCCTGCTCGGCTTCGGCCCGGCCGACGACAGCGCGCTCGGCCCCGTGCTCGACGCCCTGACGACCGACCGTTCCGACGCCTCCGGCACCGCTTATTGGTCGGCCATCACCGAGGACTACGACCGAGGTTTGCTCGAGCGTGCGCTCGGACACGACGCCATCCTGCCGCGCGTGCTGCGCTCCGACGAACGCGCGGGCACCACCCCCGACGGCCTCATCGTCGGTCCGGGCGCCGGCGATAATGCGGGCGCCGCTCTCGGACTCGACGCGGGCGCGGGCGACGTGGTCGTCTCGATCGGCACCTCGGGCACCGTTTTCGCCGTTACCGACACCGTGTCGACCGACGCGTCGGGAACCGTGGCCGGTTTCGCCGACGCCTCCGGCCGCTACCTCCCTCTCGTCGCGACGCTCAACGCCGCGCGCATCCTCGACGCCGTGGCCGGCCTGCTGGGCGTCGACCACGACGAACTCGGGCGGCTCGCGCTCGAAGCCGAGCCCGGCGCTTCCGGCCTGGTATTGCAGCCCTATTTCGAGGGCGAGCGCACGCCCAACCGACCGGATGCCACGGCCACCCTCTTCGGCCTGACGCTGTCGAGCACCACACGCCCGACGCTCGCCCGCGCGGCCATCGAGGGCTTGCTGTGCGGTCTCGCCGACGGACTCGACGCCGTGCGCGCCCAGGGCGTCGAGGTGTCGCGCGTGCTCGTCATCGGCGGTGCGGCGCTCAACCCCGCCGTTCAGGCCATCGCGGCCGAGGTGTTCGCCGAACCCGTCGTGATTCCTCAGCCGGGCGAATACGTGGCGGATGGCGCAGCCGTGCAAGCGGCCTGGGCCCTGACGGGTTCGCGCCCCTCGTGGCCCGTGGCCACCCTCGCGACGCCCACGCCGAACGCGCAGCCCCTCATTCGGGAGCAGTACGCGGCCCGCCGGGACGGCTGATCGGCTGATCGGCTGATCGGCTGATCGGCTGATCGGCTCGACAAGCCTGGCAGGTCTGGCAGGCTCGGCAGGTCCGGCAGGCTCGGCAGGCTCGGCAGGCCTGGCAGGCTCGATATCGATCTACCGTGTGGCCGAGTGGCGCCTGGCGAGTTCGGCTCCGGCGCGGCGCACGTACTCGAGCGGGCCGGCCAGTGCGGCCTCGAGGCTGCCCGCGAGCTCGACCAACGAGACCGCGTCGTCGAAGAGACCGCTCGGATCATCCGCGATCATCCCCGCGACGAGCAGCGTGCGCGCATCCTCGGGGGCCAGCCCGGTGACATACGAGGGCACCTTACCGGCCGCCGACTGCGCGTCGTAACGGCCCTCGCCCGTGATGATCACGTCGGCGGATGCGGCGGCGGCCGGTAGTCCGATCGCTTCTCCCACCGCGACCGAACCGGCCGCCATCGTGGCGCCCCAGAGGAGCAGCCCGAAACCTGTCCCGCCAGCGGCACCCGAGCCGGGTTGCTCGGCAAGACGATCCACCTCCGACGCGTCGAGGGCACCGAGGTCACCCCGGGCGGCGGACGAACGGGCCGCGTCGACGAGGCGTGCGAGCGCCGCATCCAGCACCGCGATGTCGGGCACCGTTGCGCCCTTCTGCGGGCCAAAGACTGCGGCGGCGCCCGACAGGCCACGCAGCGGGTTGGTCACGTCGGACAGGATGGCGACACCGCGCGTTGGCAGCCCGCGCACGTCACCGAGGTCGAGCGTCGCGAGCGTCTCGAGGCCCCGCGCTCCCGAGGCGATCGGCGAACCGTCGTCGGTGAGGAGTCGGGCACCGAGGGCGCTCAGCATGCCCGCGCCACCGTCGGTCGACGAGCTGCCCCCGAGACCAACGAGCACGCGCTCGGCACCCGCATCGAGCGCGTGCGCGATGGCCTCGCCGAAGCCGTGCGTGTGCGCATCGTGCGGGCGCAGCGGGTCGAGCAGCGTGATGCCGCTCGCCGACGCCAGCTCGACGACCGCGGTGCCGTCGGGCAGGAGCAACCAGTCGGTCTCGACGAGCTCGTCATCGGGGCCCGAGACCTGAATGGTGTGCCGAGCCGCACCGGGAACGGCGGCCGCGAAAGCCTCGACCGTGCCCTCTCCGCCATCCGCCATGGGCAGCAGGACGAGTTCGTCGCCGGGGCGCACTTCGTGCCATCCGGCCGCGATCTCTTCGGCGACCTCGGTGGCGGTAGCCGTGCCCTTGAACGAGTCGGGCGCGATCACGACGCGCACCCCCTGCTGTTGTGCAACTGACGTCATCGTCATTCTCCGGGCCGAGCGCGCGCTTCACGGCGCGACTCGGCCTTCTGCGCGACGGGCGCGCCTTGCGGGACAAAGGAGCGAAACACGAATGCCGAGCGGGCATTGGTTTCGCGCGCCAGTCTAGCGAGCGGCTCGGGTCACGACGCGCTCAACGAGCGTGACGCGACTGCATGGAGTGGGCGAGACGGTCGATGAGCGGATTTCGGTCAGCGCGCCGGTTCAGTCAGCGCGCCGCGCGGCGCCGGGACGCAAGCGACTCGACGGCGGTCGAGAAATCGTCGAAGGTGCGCACACCGGCGGGATCGGCCAGCGGCAGAACGGCGAAGCCGCTGCCGGAGCGCTCGACGAAACCGAGCACGGCGGTACCATCCGCTTCGTCGATAGAGGGATCACTGACGCGCCAGCCATCGCCGGGGATCGGGATGACTGTCAGGGCGACACCGTCTCGCGTTTTCACGGACGGCCTTCGGAACCGGCGGAACCGGCGTAAGCGGCGCCGGCGGCGCGGGTGGCACCGACGCTGCGGTCGAACCAGCGACGGAACGTGTTGAAAGCCATGTCGCGCGACGAATACGGGCCACTGCCGACGGGAGGCAGATTGCCCCGTCGCAATTCGGGGCGCAGCCCGCGCAGGTAATAGGTAACCCCGCGTTCCTCGGTGACGGCGATGATGGCCGCATAACGCGAGCCGTTTTCGCCCATGACGAGCCACGTGTTCGCTCGATCTTCGACGAGTCGCAGCTCGCCCTGCTCGGCGGATCGGGGAGCCGACGCCGTTGTTGTTTCATCCACCGAAAATCCTCCTTGGTGCTTCCTCTCCATTGTGGAACGTGCCCCCAACGGGGGTCGAGAGGCTTGACAGTTCTCGGGGGCGTGTGCGTGCCTGCGTGCGGATGCGCTCAGCGGGCGGATGAACGGCGAAGCGCCCGCCACCGAGGACCGGCGCGGGCGCTTCGACGAGCGAGAAACGTGCTTACAGGGCGGCGAGCGCCTGCTTCACATCGGCGAGCAGATCGTCGATGTCTTCGAGCCCGACCGAGAGCCGCACCACGTTCTCGGGCACGGCCAGCTCGGTGCCCTTGACCGACGCGTGCGTCATCTCGGACGGGTAGTTGACGAGCGATTCGACGCCACCGAGCGATTCGGCGAGCTGGAACACCGACGTGCTCTCGGCGAATTTTCGCGCCGCCGCCTCGCCGCCGCGCAGTCCCAGCGAGATCATGCCGCCGAACGCGACCATCTGACTGGCGGCCAGCTCGTGGCCGGGGTGCGATTCGAGGCCGGGGTAGTACACGGTCTCGACGGCGTCGTGCGTCGACAGGTATTCGGCCAGGCGCTGCGCGTTCTCGGAGTGGCGCTGCATGCGCACCTGCAGGGTCTTGATGCCGCGCGTCGTCAGCCAGGCGTCGAGGGGGCCCGACACGGCTCCCGCTGCGAACTGCAGGAAACCGATCTTCTCGGCCAGCTCGGCGTCGGCGAAGACGAGCGCCCCGCCCACGACATCCGAGTGACCGCCCAAGTATTTGGTGGTCGAGTGCACGACCACATCGGCGCCCAGCGAGATCGGCTGTTGCAGCGCCGGGGATGCGAACGTGTTGTCGACGACGACCGTGAGCCCGGCCTCGTGCCCGGCGTTGGCCAGGGCGCGGATGTCGGTGATCTTCATGAGCGGGTTGGAGGGCGTCTCGACCCACAGCACGCGCGTCGAATCGGCCCGGATGGCGGCCGCCACGGCGTCGAGGTCGCTCAGGTCGACGACCGTGTGCTCGATGCCCCAGGCGCCGAAGACGCGCGCGATGAGACGATAGGTGCCGCCGTACGCGTCGTTGCCCAGCACGACATGGTCGCCGGGTTTCAGGATGCCGCGCAGCAGCGCATCTTCGGCCGCGAGGCCCGAGGCGAACGACAGGGCGCGCACGCCACCCTCGAGTGCCGCCAGCTGCTCTTCGAGGCCCGTGCGCGTGGGGTTGCCGCCACGGCTGTACTCGTAGCCGCCGCGCAGCCCGCCGATGCCGTCTTGCACGAACGTGGAGGTGAGGTAGAGCGGAGGGATGACGGCGCCCGTGGTGGGGTCGAAGTCTTGCCCGGCGTGGATGGCGCGCGTGGCGAAACCGCGGTCGTCGTGTGAAGTCATGGTGTTCTCCTCGAAATCAGTGTGCGCTACTCGCTGAGAAACGCGAGCAGGTCGTGACGGGTGATGACGGCGGCGGGTTTGCCGTCGGCGCTCACGAGGAGCGCGTCGGAATCTTTCAGGGCGGCGCGGGCGGCGGCGAACGACTCGTTCACGCCGATGAGCGGCAGGGCCGATCCCACGACCGATCCCACCGAGTCGGTCATCTGCGCGTCGCCGGCGAAGACCTTCTCGAGCAGTTCGGCCTCGGACAGCGCGCCCACGACCTCGCCCATGACGACGGGCGGTTCGGCGCTCAGCACGGGCAGCTGCGAGATGCCGTACTCGGCCATGATCTGGATGGCGTCGCGCACCGTGTCGCTGGGGTGCGCGTGCACGAGCGCGGGCAGGTCGCCCGTCTTGGCGCGCACGACGTCGCCCACCGTGCGCTCGTCGGCCACATCGCTGAACCCGTAGGACTGCAACCACTTGTCGTTGAAGATCTTGCCGATGTAGCCGCGACCCGAGTCGGGCAGCAGCACGACCACGACGGCGGATGCGGGCAGGTCGCGGGCGGCCTCGAGGGCGGCGACGACGGCCATACCGCTCGATCCGCCGACGAGCAGACCCTCCTCGCGGGCGAGGCGGCGCGTCATGGCGAACGACTGAGCGTCGCTCACGGCGATGACGCGGTCGACCACGGTGGGGTCGTAGGCGGCGGGCCAGAAGTCCTCGCCGACGCCCTCGACCAGGTAGGGGCGCCCGGTGCCGCCAGAGTAGACGGAACCCTCGGGGTCGGCGCCGATGATCTCGACGTCGGTGCCGGCGACCTCGCGCAGGTAACGGCCGGTGCCCGAGATGGTGCCGCCGGTGCCGACGCCCGCGACGAAGTGGGTGACGCGGCCATCCGTGTCTCGCCAGATCTCGGGGCCCGTCGACTCGTAGTGGCTGAGCGGGCCGTTGGGGTTGGCGTACTGGTTGGGCTTGAAGGCGCCGGGGATCTCGCGGGCCAGGCGGTCGGAGACGCTGTAGTAGGAGTCGGGGTCGTCGGGCGCCACCGAGGTGGGCGTGACGATGACCTCGGCGCCGTAGGCCTTGAGCACGTTGCGCTTGTCTTCGCCGACCTTGTCGGGGCACACGAAAACGCATTTGTAGCCGCGCTGCTGGGCGACGAGGGCCAGGCCCACGCCCGTGTTGCCGCTCGTGGGCTCGACGATGGTGCCGCCCGGTTTCAGCAGGCCGTCGCGTTCGGCGGCATCGATGATGCGCGTCGCGATGCGGTCCTTGGCCGAACCGCCGGGGTTCACGTATTCGATTTTGGCGAGCACGGTGGCGGCGATGCCCTCGGTGACCTTGTTCAGTTTGACCAGGGGGGTGTTGCCCACCAGGCCCAGGACGGTTTCTGCGTACTTCACGTCTGTCCTCACGATGTCGACGGGCCCGTTGTTCGGCGCCCGGTGATCCATCGAGCCTAACCGCTTCTACCCGGTTGTTACGGGCCGCGCCATCCCTTGCGCCGTCTGGGCCACCGCCGTAATGTTCGTATAGCCGAACTTTTACTTCCGTCACTACGTACGACACGACGAAAAGGATGCCGTGAGCCCGAGCACCCCCGCCACCCCGGTCTCGTCCACCCCGCGCCGAGCGCCCGACGTCGTGGGCCGGCGCATCCTGCCGCTGCTCGGCCCTGCGCTCGTCGCGGGTGTCGCCTACCTCGACCCGGGCAACGTCGCCAGCAACATGACGGCGGGCGCGCTCTTCGGCTACCTGCTCGTGTGGGTCGTGCTGCTGGCCAACACGATGGCGTGGCTCATCCAATACCTGTCGGCCAAACTCGGCATCGTCACGGGCAAGAGCCTGCCCGAGATCTTGGGTGAGCGCATGAAGCGGCCCTGGGCGCGCCGGGCGTACTGGGCGCAGGCCGAGCTCATCGCCATGGCCACCGACCTGGCCGAGGTCATCGGCGGGGCCATCGCGCTCAACCTGCTCTTCGGCCTCCCCCTCCTCTGGGGCGGCGTGATCACGGGCGCGGTGTCGCTCGTCGTGCTCGCCATCTCGCAGCGACGGGGCGCCCGGGCATTCGAGCGCGTCATCACATCGTTCCTCGCCATCATCGTGGTCGGATTCTGTTTCAGCATCGTCATCAGCCCGCCGGATGTCGCGGCCACGCTCGCGGGCGTCGTGCCCCGTTTCGAGGGCACCTCGTCGGTGCTGCTCGCCGCCTCCATCCTGGGCGCCACGATCATGCCGCACGCCATCTATGCGCACTCGGCGCTCAGCCGCGACCGGTTCGGGCTCGTGCGGGCGGAGGCCCGGCGACGCCTGGTCTTGCGTGCCACCCGGGTCGATGTCACGATCGCCCTGGCCATCGCGGGCACCGTCAACCTCGTCATGCTGCTCGTCGCCGCGTCCACGCTGCAGGGGGTCGAAGGCACCGACACGTTGCAGGGCGCCCACGACGCCATCGGCGATGCGATCGGGCCGGTCGCCGCCACCCTGTTCGCGGTCGGCCTGCTCGCGTCGGGGCTCGCGTCGTCGTCGGTGGGCGCCTATGCCGGTTCAGAGATCATGGGCGGTTTGCTGCGCATCCGCGTGCCCCTGCTCTGGCGGCGCGTGATCACGCTCATCCCGGCGCTGCTCGTGCTGGGCTCCGGCATCGATCCCACGTGGGCGCTCGTGCTGAGCCAGGTGTTGCTGAGCTTCGGCATCCCGTTCGCGCTCATCCCGCTCGTCGCCCTGACCGCGAAGCGCGAGGTGATGGGGGATGACGTCAACCGCCGTTTCACGACCGTGCTCGCGGTCGCGGCCGCCGTCTTCCTCGTGGTCTTGAACGTCGCTCTCATCGCGCTCACCGTGACGGGCGCGTAACACCGGGCCGCCGACACGCCGCGTTTCGGGGCTAAACGGTTACATTTGGCTGAGAATTATCTGCGGAAGAGCGACTCGGGGAAGAGCTGTCCGCTGCCTCAGGTTTGACTTGATGCAATCGCATAGATCCGAGAGGCCCCCGTGACCCCCCAGAACCCCCCGACCGGCCCGTCCGGTGCCGGCCGCCCGAGCGGCAACCCCCAGAAGCAGCAGACCGTCAAGCAGCAGCGCGCCCAGCAGCGCGAGGCCAAGGTCGAGGCGTTCAAGAAAGAGCGGGCCCGCAAAGCGCGCAACAAGAAGATCGGCATCGTGTCGGCCATCGTCGGCGGCGTCGCGATCATCGCACTCGTGGTGGTCGCCGTCTCGACCACCATCCCCCGTTTCGCCACCTACGCGGGCGGCGGCAAGGGTGACACCAGCATCGAGGGCCTCGAAACCTTCACCAACACCAACAACCACACCGAGGACACGGTCGACTACGCGCAGACTCCCCCGGCCGGCGGCGACCACAACGCCATCTGGCTGAACTGCGGCATCTACACCGAGCCCGTCCCCAACGAGAACGCCGTGCACGTGCTCGAACACGGCGCCATCTGGGTGACCTACGACCCCTCGATGTCGGACGAAGACCTCGCGACGCTCAAGTCGAAGCTGCCGGCATCCTATGTTCTGCTGTCGCCCTTCGAGGGCCTCGACAGCGAGTTCGTGCTGAGCGCCTGGGATGCCCAGTTGAAGCTCGACGACGTGAACGACGAGCGCATCGCCGACTTCTTCACCGGCTACTGGAAGGGCGGCACCGCTCCCGAGATCGGCGCCCCGTGCTCCGGCGGGATCGACGCCCCCGGCAAGGTCTGATGACCGACACCGAGCCGACCGACGCCGAACTCGAAGCCTTCGAGGCCGCGCAACGTGGCCCGAAACCACGACTCCCCCGCTGGATGCTCGTGGTGGCCAGCATCCTGGTCATCGTCGTCGTGGGACTCGTGGCCTTCTCGGTCGGCCGCCTCTCGACCCTCGCCGACCCGACGCCCACGCAGAACTCGGCCGAGGCCGGCTTCTCGCGCGATATGCAGCTGCACCACGATCAGGGTGTCGAACTGGCGTTCCTGATTCGCGACCGCTCGACGTCCGACGACATCCGCACCCTCGCTTACGACATCGCCTTCACGCAGGCCAATCAGTCGGGCCAGATGCTCGGATGGTTACAGAGCTGGGGTCTTCCGGCCGCCGCCAGCGAACCCTCCATGACGTGGATGACGCGCCCCACGCTCGAGGGAGCCAGCCACGCGCACGGCGGCACCTCGACCGATGCGGCGGCGCACGAACCCGGCGCCCCCATGCCCGGCCTCGCCACACCCGCGCAGATTCAGCAACTCACCGACGCGACGGGCACCGACGCCGAGAAGATCTTCCTCACGCTCATGATCGCGCACCACAAGGGCGCCATCGAGATGGCTGACGCTGTGCTCGAGCGCAGCACCAACACCGTGGTCACGAAGTTCGCCCGCGGCGTCGTCAACTCTCAAGAGTCCGAGATCGGGCTCATGGAGGATCTCCTCGCCAAGCGCGGCGGCTGAGGCTTCTCGCGGAAGGAACGCGTGCGCTCTCCGGCAGGCCGGACTCTGCGCCCGCGGGCTCTCTCCCCGCCGACTGCCTGCTCGCGGCCTATTCGGGCGGGGTGGCGTCGGGGTATTTGGCGGCGATAGCGTCCCAGCCGCCGGCCTGCGCGATCGGGTCCATCCAGGTGATCTCCCAGTTGTGGCCGTCGGCGTCGGCGAAGGCGCGCGAGCGCATCCAGCCGTAGTCCTGCGACTGGCCCTCGGTGGCACCGGCCGCAACGGCTTTGTCGACGATGGTGTCGATCTCCGAGGCGTCGTCCACACCGAGCGCGTTGATGACGGAGGACGTCTCACTCGGGTCGGTGATGGGCTTGGACATGAACCGCGCCCACATGCCGTGCGTGAGCAACATGATGTAGATGCTGTCGCTCAGCTTGACGGCGGCGGCGTTCTCGTCGGTGAAGTTCGGGTCGAGCTCGAAGCCGGCGGCGGTCCAGAACTCGGTCGGCGGGTGAGGTCACTCACGGGCAGATTGATGAAGACGTTCGACAACATTCGTGCCTCTCTGCGGCGCGAGTCTCGCGCGCAGCACCAGCATCCTCGCGCGGTACGACCTTCGTCAAGAAACGCATCCGTTTTGCGGCGCGTCGGCGCTCGGCGCTGGGCGCTGAGCGCTGGGCGCTCGGCTCGCCAGTGTGGGGTGACTACTTCGGGGTCACGCGGTCGAGCACGCCGTAGACGATGATGCGCTCGGCAGTTGAGCGCAGCGGGTTGCAGGCCACGAACGTGATCGTGCCCGTCGTCGCGGGCGTCTCGGATCGCGGCGTCGGCCAGGTGACGTCGATTGCGCTAGCCGAGACGTACTCGAGCGAGCGGAACTTATAGACGATGTTGCTCGTGGCGGTTTCGACCAGGATCTCGTCGCCGACGACGAGCTCGTTGATGCGCAGCAGGGGTGCGTGGTGCGAGGTGCGGTGCCCGGCCAGCGCGAAGTTGCCGACCTCGCCAGCAGCCGCGGTGCCCGGGAAATGACCAATGCGCGTGTTCAAGACGCTGCGCTCGCTGACGCCCTCGCCGATCTCCTGGGCGTAGTCGCCGCCGAGGCGCGGAATGCGCAGGATGCCGATCGACCCGTTGCCGATCGCGGCGGAGCGCAGGGGGCCCGCGGCAACCGTGCGGGAGTCGAACGCGGCCGATTCGGCCGCCGCGGTGCCCGGGTCAACTGACTGGGGGGCAGCCGATTCGGCGGCCGTGGAGCTGACAGCGGAGGTTTCGACGGCGCCGACCGGAGCGGCCACGGTGAGCGGCACGACGGCTGCGGTCACGGCGAGCATGCCCAAGGCAAGCGCCGCACGCGCGGAACGGTGTGTGGCAGGCATCCGGTCGCTCCCCCTTTGTCGTCTCAAGTGTAGGCAGGGCGGCGGGGCCGCGTCACGACATTTGTTGGCGATAGAGCGACTCGTAGGTGCCGCCGGCCGCGATGAGTTCGGCGTGCGTGCCCTGCTCGACGATGTGGCCGCCGTCGAGCACGAAGATGACGTCGGCGTTCACGATGGTCGACAGGCGATGCGCGATCGACACGGTGGTGCGCCCGTGGGCGGCGGCGTCGAGGGCCGTCTGGACGACACGTTCCGAGATCGAGTCGAGCGCGCTCGTGGCCTCGTCGAGGATGAGCACCGCTGGATCTTTCAGCAGCACGCGCGCGATGGCGATGCGCTGCTTCTCGCCGCCCGACAGGCGGTAGCCGCGCTCCCCCACGATGGTGTCGAACCTCTCGGGGAAACGAGCGATCGTCTCATAGATGTTGGCCGCGCGCGTGGCCGCCTCGAGCTCTTCGAGCGTGGCATCCGGTTTGGCATAGCGCAGGTTGTCGGCGATGGAGGCGTGGAAGAGGTAGGTCTCCTGGCTGACGACGCCGATGCGCGACACGAGGGACTGCTGCGTGAGGTCGCGAACGTCCGTGTCACCGAAGAGGATGCGGCCATCCGACGCCTCTTGGAAGCGCGGGATGAGATAGGAGATCGTCGTCTTGCCCGCCCCCGAGGGCCCCACGAACGCGGCGAACTGGCCGGGCTCGATGCTGAACGACACCCGGTCGAGCGTGGGCGCCGTCTCGGGCCCGGCGTCGGGGTAGCGGAACGTAACATCCTCGAACCGGATCGCGGGATGCTGCACCTGCAGTTCGACCGCCCCCGGTTTGTCGGCGATCGACGGCTTCAGGTCGAGGTATTCGAAGATGCGGGCGAACAGCGCACCTGAGGTCTGCAGGTCGAGCGCCACACGCATGAGTCCGATGAGCGGGAACAGCAGGCGCGACTGCACGGTCGTGAACGCCACGATGGCACCCGCCGTGATGTCGGTCGAACCGCCCGTGACGAGCCATCCGGCAACCAGGTAAACGATGGCGGGGATGGAGGACAGGAAGATGCTCACGAGCGCGAAGAACCACTGCCCGCTCATGGCCTGCTGCACCTGCAAGCCGATCTGCGTGCGGTTCTCGCGGTTGTAGCGGTCGACCTCGGCCTGCTGTCGGTTGAAGCTCTTGGCGAGCAGCACGCCCGACACGCTCAGCGCCTCTTGCGTGATGGCCGTCATATCGCTCAGCGATTCCTGCGTCTTGGTCGCGATGCGCGCGCGCACCTGGCCCACCCGACGCTGGGCGATGACGAGGAAGGGCATGAGCACGAGCGCCACGATCGTGAGCTGCCAATTGATGATGAGCATGGCCACGAGCGCCGCGATCACGTTGACGGTGTTGCCGAGCACGCTTTGGATAGTGTTGGTGAGCACGCTCGCCACACCGCCCACATCGTTCTGCAGACGCGATTGGATGACGCCGGTCTTCGTGCGCGTGAAGAACCCGAGTTCCATGGACTGCAGTTTGGTGAAGAGCGTCACGCGCAGATCGCCCATGACGGTGTTGCCGACCGTGGCCGTGAGGTAGGTCTGCCAGACGCCCACGAGTGCCGCGACGATGTAGATCACGATCATGAGGCCGACGATTTCGGCAAGCGCTGTCAGGTTGGGGCCGCCGTCGGGCGGGAAGAGCCCCACGTCGAAGGCCTGCTCGACGAGCAGCGGCGGGATGACTGTGAGGGCCGCGCCGACCAGCACGAGCGCGACCGTGAGCGTGATGCGGGTGCGGTGCGGGGCGAACAGCTCCATGATGCGGCGGAACAGATTCGGGATGCGCGGTGCCTCGGCGTTCGCGGCGCGCTGGGCTTCTTCGTCGGCCCCGCCGACACGCCTGCCGCCCGGGCCCCCACGCATACTCATCCCCTCACCTTACGCCGCGAAAACGCCGGTCCCGTGCGGCCGGCGGGCCCTCGCGACAGGCACCGGTGCACGCTATAAGAGGGCTCGTGCGGGCCGCGCTGCGCGACGCATCGCGAGGCACGCTGTGAGCCACATTGCGAGACTCATCATGAGCGCTGCGACACGGAAACGGCGAACCGCCCCGAGCGTGTGCCTGAGGCATCCGTTCGGGGCGGTTCGTGACGAAGGAAGGTTCGGGTCAGCCCTTCGTCGATCCGGCCAGCAACCCGCGCACGAAGTAGCGCTGCAGGCTGAAGAACACGATGAGCGGCACGACGAGCGAGACGAAGGCGGCGGCCGTGAGTCGCTGCCAGTCTTGTCCGCGCGTTCCCGACAGCTCGGCCAGGCGCTGGGTGAGCGGCGCCACGTCTTGGGTGCCTCCCGAGAAGATCAACGCCACCAAGAGGTCGTTCCAGACCCACAGGAACTGGAAGATCGCGAACGACGCGATGGCCGGCAGGGCCAGCGGCAACACGATGCGGAAGAAGATCTGGCTGTGCGTGGCACCGTCGACGCGCGCGGCCTCGATGACCTCGCCCGGGATCTCGGCGATGAAGTTGTGCAGCAGGAAGATCGCCAGCGGCAGCGCGAAGATCGTGTGCGCCACCCACACGGGCAGGTAGTTCTGCTCGGGGATCATCGGAATAGCGTCGTGCAAACCCGCCTGGATGGGCCGCAGCACCGCGGTGAACATCTGCAGCAGGGGCAGCAGGGCCATCTGGATGGGGATGATCTGCAGCGCGAACACGAGGATGAACAGCGCGTTCGAGCCCTTGAACTTGATCCAGGCGAAGGCGTAGGCCGCCATGCAGGCGATCACGAGCGGGAACACGGTGGCCGGGATGGCGATGGCCAGCGAGTTGACGAAGTAGGCACCCAGCTGCGGCGACGACTGCGAGGCCGAGAACAGCACCTCCGAGTAGTTGTCGAACGTGAAGCCCGGGTTCTGGAAGATCGTCCACCAGCCGTTCGACTGGATCTCCTCGGCCGGTCGGAACGACGAGACGAAAAGTCCGAAGGTGGGGATGGTCCAGACGATCGCGATGATCAGGGCGACGACCGTGGCGCTGCGCGACGTGAGCCGCTTCTTGACGCGGCCGGCCTTGGTGGGCTGCTCTTCGAGCTCTTCACCACGACGCAGGCGGCGGGCCGTCTTCTCGTCGGTGGCCACTTCGATCGGGGTCGGTGTGACGCTCATCGGATCTCCCTCTGCTTCCGCATCGTGCGCACGTTGTAGATGACGATCGGCATGACGAGCAGGAACAGGATGAGCGCGAGTGCGGCGCCTCGTCCCTGCTCACCGGCGCGGAACGCCTGGGTGTACATCTCGTTGGCCACCACGCTGGTGTTGAAGTTTCCGCCCGTCATCGTGCGGACGATGTCGAAGACCTTCAGGGTGGCGATGGAGATGGTGGTCACGACGACGACGAGCGAGCCGCGGATGCCGGGCAGAACCACGTTGCGGAACCGCTGCCATCCGTTGGTGCCGTCGAGCTGCGCGGCCTCGAGCTGCTCCACGGGAACGGCCTTGATGGCTGCCGACAGGATCACCATGGCGAAACCGGTCTGGATCCAGATCATGACGACGATCAGCAGGAACGTGTTGATGGGCGACGACTGCAGCCACTGCACCGGGGCCCCGCCGAACCAGACGACGATCTGGTTGAGCAGACCGATCTGTTCGCGACCCTCGCCGCGGTAGTCGTAGACGAAGCGCCAGATGATTCCGGCGCCGACGAACGAGATGGCCATGGGCATGAAGACCAGGGCCTTGTAGATCTTCTCGCCGCGGGCCTTGTCGATGAAGTAGGCGTAGGCCAAACCGATGGATGTCGCGAGCAGCGGCACCAGGATGACCCAGATGACCGTGTTGCCGAGCGTGACGAGCGTCGAGGGCTGTGTGAACATCCAGACGAAGTTGTCGAGGGTCCACTCACCCGAGTTGTTCTGGAACGCGAGGAGGCTCGTGCGGAACGCGGGGTAGATCAGTCCGGCGATGATGAGAACGGCGGTGGGAAGGAGGAATCCGGCCAACTGCCAGTAGTCGCGGCCGCGCTTGGGGGCGCGGTCGAGGAAGAACAGGAGAAGACCGATCACGGCGGCGAAGATGGCGAGGCCACCCACCACTTGGAGGATCTTTCCGATGAGATCAGCACTGGTCATAGCTCAGCACCCTTCATTCGTCGGTGAATTGAACGGAGTGGGCCCGCCTCTCGGCGAGCCCACCCCGGGTGTTCGGGTGTTGTTAGCTGGAGGGCCAGCTGTTTTCGATGAAGTCGACCGTGGTCTTGGTGTCCTGGCCACCGACCCAGGCGACGATGCCCTTCCAGAAGGAGTCGGTGCCGACGGCACCGGGCATCAGGTCAGAACCGTCGAAGCGGAACGTGGTGTTCTCGTCCTGCAGGATCTTGACGCTGTCCTGCAGCAACTCGCTCGAGGCGTTGGAGGCATCGAGGCCCTTGTTGGCGCTGATGACACCGCCGAGCTTCACGCGGTTGTTGGCCCAGGTGTCGCTCGAGAGGTAGGCGCGCACGGCGTCGATCTCTTTGCTCTCCTTGAAGGCGCCGACGAACTCGCCACCACCGGTGACGACCTTGTCGTCGCTGGCTTCGGTGCCGGGCAGGAGGAAGGCGTAGACGTCGCCGTCAGAGGCAACCTTGGTGCCTTCCTTCCAGAAGCCCTCGTAGAACGAGGCCTGGTGGTGCAGCGAGCAGGTTCCGTCGAGGATCGGCAGGCCGGCGTCGCCGAACTCGGTCGAGATGACCGAGGCCACGTCGCCGAGGCCACCGTTCACGTAGTCCGGGTTCTTGATGATCTCGCCGACCGAGTCGAAGGCTTCGACGATGGCGGGGTCGTTGAACGGGATCTCGTGCTTGACCCACTTGTCGTAGGTGTCAGCGCCGGCCTGGCGCAGGACGTAGTCCTCGATCCAGTCCGTTCCCGGCCAACCGGTGGCGTCACCGGAACCGAGTCCGACACACCAGGGCTTGTGGTCGCCCTCGTCGGCGATCTTCTTCGTCAGCGTGTTGAGCTCGTCGAGCGTCTTCGGGATCTCGTAGCCCTTGTCCTCGAACTCCGTCGGGGAGTACCAGACGTAGCCCTTGATGCTGGCCATGAGGGGCGCGGCGTAGAACGTGCCGTCGCTGCCGGTGCCGTAGCCCTTCCAGTCTTCAGACCAGAACTCGTCGACGTTCTCTTCTACCTCTTTGGTGGCGGGCTTCAGGAAGCCGCCGTCGACGAGGCGGTTGAACAGACCGGGCTGCGGGATGATGCCCAGGTCGGGCGCGTTGCCGGCCTCGGCGAGCACCGAGATCTGCGATTCGAACTCTTTGGTGCCCTGGTAGTTGACCGTGATGCCGGTGCAGGTCTGGAAGTCTTTCCAGGATTCGACGAGGCGGTCGGCCTCGGCGTCTTGGATCGTGCCGCCGATCGACACCTCGGGGCTGCCCTCGAAGGTGCCGTAGGCGTCGTAGGCCGAGCAGTCGGTGTTCTCTTTGTCGCCGGCTGCGATGTCACCGGTACAACCGGTGAGGGCCAGGCCGACGATTCCAGCGGCTGCGAGCGGAAGAAGTGCTCGGCGATAGCGCTTGGGACTCATCTCATATCTCCTCATTGAGTGTGGTGCATTCGGGATTGCTGCAGGGTGAAATCCGCGATCGCAGTTCGTTGGAACGAGCCGCATCATTGCGTGCCGCACCCCCGGAAGGATGTCGGCGATTTCGTCGTGCGTAGCTGCCGTGTGGAACAGGTCGGGCCCTGTTAGGGAACCGGTTCCATGCGCCAAGCTACGGCATCGTCGGGGGTATTACAAGCACAGATTGGTAACGAATACGGCGATGATCGCGCTCTCACGATTTCTTGCCCTAGCGTACACGATGGGCGGCAGGCATCCGCAAGTCGTGAATTTGTGTAACCGGTTCCACGGGTCGAATTTTGCCGCTACGCTAACCCAGGACACCCAATGGAGGGAGGCGACATGGCCGGTGCAATAGCGGATGTCGCCGCACTCGCGGGCGTGTCGAAGGCCACGGCGTCCAGGGCGCTGTCAGGAAAAGGCTACGTTTCTCCCGAAACGCGCCAGCGTGTCGTTGAGGCCGCCAGCACCATCGGATATGTCGCTTCACCCAACGCTGCGAGCCTCGTCACGGGGCACACCAAGAACGTGGGCGTCGTCATCCCCTATATCGGTCGGTGGTTCTTCGGGCAGATCCTCGAGGGAATCGAGCAGCAGCTGCTGGCGCGCGGCTACGACATGACGCTCTACACGCTCGAGCCGTTCAGCCCGGCGCGCGACCGCGTCTTCGACTTCTTCCTGGCGCGCAAACGGTTCGACGGTGTCATCGCCGTGAACATCCAGCCGGCGGGCGACGAGCTCGAGCGCTTGCACCGCCTCGGCATCCCCCTCGTCGGCATCGGCGGACCCCTCGAAGGCATTCCCACGATCGCCATCGACGATGAGCGCGTCGCGGCCCTCGCCACCGAGCACCTGATCCGGCTCGGGCATCAGCGCATCGCGCACATCGGCGGCAGCCTCGCCGAACAGCTCGACTTCTCGGTGCACGGCGAGCGCCTGGCCGGGTATCGCGCCGCCCTGGCCGACGCCGGGCTCGCCGAAGCCGACCACTTCATCCCCACCCAGCTGAGCGTGCCGGGCGGTTACGATGCGGCCGTCCAGCTGCTCAGCAACCCGGAGAATCGACCGACCGCCATCTTCGCGGCCAGCGACGAGGTCGCCATCGGCACCATCATCGCGGCGCGGCGCATGGGTATCGCCGTGCCGACCGACCTCTCGGTCATCGGTATCGACGGTCACGATTATGCCGAATTGTTCTCGCTGACGACCATCGAGCAGCATCCGCGTGAGCAGGGCGTCATCGCCGCCGACATGATTCTCGCGGGTATCGACGGCGAATCAGCAGAGGCGGGGGTGCGCGATCTGCCCACGCGACTCGTGATGCGTTCGAGCACGGGACGACCCGCTCCGGCCTAGAGTTCGACCGGTCGAATTCAGCTCTTGTCTGCACCTTCCGATAACGGATATCGTCGGCCGCACGAGCGCAGTCCTCCCGGTAGGACAGTAGTGGAGGAACATTCGCGCTGGTGAGGACAGTCCGCTCATCGGGGCGGCTTCGACGAACTGGGGACACAGTGACCGATCGGAAAGCATTCGCGGGAAAGATTGAGCTCGACGTCAGGGATTCGACATCCGATTGGGATGCGTTCCTGCCAGAGAAGGCGCCGGCGGGTGCGCCGAACGTGCTTGTGGTGTTATACGACGACACGGGGCAGGCAGCCTGGTCGCCCTACGGCGGCCGCATCAACATGCCCACCATGCAGAGGCTCGCCGATCGCGGCCTCACCTACAGCCAATGGCACACCACGGCGCTCTGCTCGCCGACGCGTTCGACGTTCCTCACGGGGCGCAACCACCATTCCAACGGCTTCGCGACCATCTCCGAATCCTCGACCGGCTTCCCGGGCTACAACTCGCACATCCCGCCCGAAAACGTGCCCATGGCCCACCTGCTGAGGGATGCCGGCTGGGCCACGTTCTGGGTCGGCAAGAACCACAACGTCCCCATCGACGAGTGGACGGCGGGTTCGTCGAAGAAGAACTGGCCGCTCGCGCAGGGGTACGACCGCTTCTATGGCTTCATCGGCGGCGAGACCAACAACTGGTACCCGTCCCTGGCCGAGGACAACCACTACATCGACCAGCCCTCGCTGCCCGAGGACGGCTACCACCTGTCGAAAGACTTGGCCGACCAGGCGCTCAAGATGATCCGCGACGTGAAGCAGACCGACCCCGAGAAGCCCTGGTATCTGTGGTTCTGCCCGGGTGCCAACCACGCCCCGCACCACGCGCCCGAGGAGTACATCGCCAAATACAAAGGCGTCTTCGACGACGGCTACGAGGCCTACCGCGAGTGGGTGCTCGCGCGCATGATCGAGAAGGGTGTCCTCCCCGAGGGCACCGAGCTGACCCCGCTCAACCCGATGCCGGAAGGTACCTACGCGGCCACGGACTACGTGCGACCGTGGGCCGAGCTCAACGCCGAGGAGCGCGCCATGTTCTCGCGCATGGCCGAGGTTTTCGCGGGTTTCTCCGAGTACACCGACGCTCAGGTCGGGCGCATCGTCGACTACCTCGAGGAGTCCGGTCAACTCGACAACACCCTCGTCATCTACTGCGCCGACAACGGCGCATCGGGCGAGGGATCGCCGAACGGTTCGGTGAACGAGGGCAAGATCTTCGGAGGTTACCCCGACGACGAAGAGGACAACTTGCGGCACGTCGACGTGCTCGGAAGCCCCGACACCTACAATCACTACCCCACCGGGTGGGCGGCGGCTTTCTCGACTCCGTACCGCATGTTCAAGCGCTACACCTATCAAGGCGGCATCTGCGACCCGATGGTCATCTCCTGGCCGGCGGGGATCACCGCCCACGGTGAGGTCCGCGATCAGTACCACCACTCCACCGATGTGGTCGCCACCATCCTGGATGTATGCGGCCTCGAGTTGCCCGCCCAGTACAACGGGGTCGAGCAGCGCCCCCTGGACGGGGTGTCGATGCGCTACACCTTCGACTCCGGCCCCGACGTCCCAACCGAGAAGAAGACCCAGTACTACGAGATGTTCGGCCAGCGCGCGATCTGGCACGAGGGGTGGAAGGCAGCCACCGTGCACGGGCCCATGAGCGGCTCAGGCGCCTTCGATCAGGACCAGTGGCAGCTCTTCCACACCGACATCGACCGGTCGGAATCGCAGGACCTCGCCTCCGAGCATCCCGAGAAGTTGGAGGAGCTCAAGGCGCTCTGGATGGAGGAGGCCAGAGACAACCATGTCCTGCCTCTCAACGATCTACAGGTCATCGGCAACCCCAAGGACCTCGAGACCTTCATCGAGATGGAGTTCCATCTGCCGGTGTCACCGACCGGTCAGTACACGTACTACCCCGGCACATCCGAGATTCCCGAACGATCGGCGGCCAATACGCACGGCGTCTCCTACAAGGTGCTCGCCGAGGTTGAATTGACGCCGGATTCCGAGGGCGTCATCTTCGCGCACGGCTCGCGATTCGGAGGCCATTCGCTCTTCATCAAGGACGGTCAGGTGGTGTACGTCTACAACTTCCTCGGCGTCCCGCCGATCTATCGAGTGACGGCACCGGCACCCACCTCGGGCAAGCACATCATCGGCGTCGAATTCACGAAGACGGGCATGGGCGAGCACCGGGAAGGCGTCGGCCCGCTGGCGCTGCACATCGACGAGGAGAAGGTCGCCGAAACGGAGATCCGCACGGTTCTCGGTCATTTCTCTCTGTGCGGCGAGGGCCTCTGCATCGGCTACGACTCGGGCGATGCCGTCGCGGCCGACTATGCGGGCAGCCGCTTCGACTTCACGGGCGGCGAGATCGCCAAGGTCGTCTTCGATATCGCCGACGACGCCTACGTGGACCTCGAGGCGCATCTCGCGGCAGCGATGTCGCGCGACTGAACGAAGCGCGCCGCCCCGGTGTTCCGGGGCGGCGCGTCTCTTTTCTGCCGTGTATCGCCGTCGTCTGTTACTGCAGGAGGCGCGCCCGACGCGAGCGCTGCAGGAGCAGAAGGCATGCCCCGATCAGGAGGATGAGTCCCGATGCGAACAGACCACCGATCGGTTCGACACCCGTCTCTGCCAGGTCAGCGTCGCCGTCGGATGCACCGGGCTGGCCGATGGGCGTCGCGCCACCCGGGGCGTTCGGACCGGCAGGAACCGGCGCGGGCGTGGCCGACGGGTCGCCGGGCGTTCCGGGGGTCGGCGCGGGCGTCGGCGTCGGGTCGACCGGAGCCGCGGCGATGGCGAAGGCCACCGTCACGGGGTCGGAGGCCCGCGTGCCGAGCGCTTGCACGGCCTCGTAGGAGTAGGAGCCCGAGGCCGTCAGCGGCGTGGGGAACGAGTACGACCAGGTGCCGTCCTCGGCCACGACGGTCGCGGCATCCAGGGCCATCACGCGGGCGTTCGACTCGACGCGCGCGGTCATGGGCTCGGCGTCGGTGACGCCTCCGTCGATGCGCACCTCGGCACCGGGCAGGCCCGTTCCCGAGAGCGTGGTGACACGGGAGCCGGCCTGAAGGGTGCCGCTCGGGGCATCCGTGACCGTGAAGCCGGTGAGGTCGGCGCGCGAGGTCAGCCACTCGGCCGGGCCCGTCGCGTGGTCGATGATGCGGGTTTCACCCACGCAGCCGTTCCAGCCGTTGCGGGCGGCGTCGTCGACCCAGTCCGAGCCGATGATCCACGGCATGTCCGGGTTGGCCGAGATGCCGGCGGCGTCGACCGCGTTGCGCAGAACGGGTGCACCGTCGACGTACATGGTGATGGTGCCCTTCTCGGCGTCGCTCACGACGGCCACGTGCGACCAGGAGTCGACCATGATCTCGCCCGACCAGTTGGTGCGGTCGCCCTTGGTGGGGTCACCCGGAACGGTCGTCCACTGGAACTCGCGCAGGTTCGAGATGCCGAGGGCCGTGGGCGAGGCCGTCCAGTCCCACTGCGTCTTGGCGAAGCCGTCGATCTTCGAGCGGTTGCCCGTGTGGGTCAGGAATTTCGACCACTGGTTGGCGGCGGGGGTCCACTCGGGGCTCATCTTCACGAACGTCTCGATCGTGTAGCCCTTCGAAAGGTCGGCGTTGTTGACCGGGGCATCCTTGTCGGTCGTGAGGTAGCTGTAGCGGCTGCCCGACGAGTTGGTGAAGCACGCACCCGCCTGGTCGGCCGAGTAACCGTGCACGTCATCGGACTCGATGGTGACGTCCGAGAGCTCGGTGCCCACCGAGTTGGTGGCGGTGGGGTCGGCGCGGTGCAGGTCGTTCGACCCGTCGCCCGCGACATCCGGAATGGTCACATCGGTGCCCACGACGCCATCGAGGCCGTTGAACTGCCAGTGCGCGAGCGTGCCCGGGACCTCGGGGTAGTCGGCCGGCGAGCCCGGGAATTCGGTCGTGATGGGGTCGGGGCCGACGAAACCGTCGAGCAGGATGTCGCGCGCCTTCTGGCCGAGCGACGGGGTGTCGGCGGGGCCGGCGGCGAACGTCGGGTTGAAGCCCTTGAACCGCTCGGAGAAGTCGATGGGCAGGCTGAACTGCTGCTGCGAACCCTCGAGGAACGGCTGGTCGTAGCTCGTCAGGGTCTCCTGCGGCTTCCAGGTCACCCACGGCGAGGCCGTCTGCACGTTGATCACGTCGTTCGTCAGGTCGAACTCGTAGAGGCCCAGGTAGCCGTCGCCGCCTTCATAGGCCATCTGGTAATCGATGACGACCTCGGTGACCGTGTGACCGAAGTCGTTGGTCTTGTCGAGGCGCGACGAGCCGTGGAAGTGGCCGTTCAGCGTGAGGAAGATCTGGTCGTGGTTCTTGATGAGTTTGTCCCACAGGCGCAGGCCATAGTCGGTCTCGCGGGGCGTCTCGCCGTCGGGCGCGATGTCGATCACCTGGTGCGTGGTCAAGATGACGGGCACGGTGGGATGCTGCGCCATCACGTCGGCGGCCCACGCGAGCGTCGCATCCGAGGCACGCCACGAGAGCGCCAGCACCATGTACTTCTGGCCGTCGGCCTCGAAGATGTGGAACTGGTTGAAGCCCGTGGGGTCGCTGCCCTGGAAGGTCGACACGTTCTGCGCGCGATTCGGGCCGAACCACTTCAGGAAGGGCTCGTTGGCGAGGTTGTACTGGTCGTCGAAGAGGTTGTCGTTGCTGTCGCGCACGTCGTGGTTGCCGGCGAGGATCGAGTAGGGCAGCTTCGCCTCGTCGAGGTTCTTCATGGCGTTATCAGCGGCGATCCACTCGTTGTTCACGCCCACGCGGTCGACGACGTCGCCGAGGTGGGTGACGAACGGGATCTGCAGCGCGTCGGCGTTCTTCGCGAGCCAGTCCGTCTGCACCGAGAACGGGTCGTCGCCGTAGCGCGGGATGAACTGGTCGGCCGAGTAGCGCGAGTAGAACTGCGTGTCGGGCAGCACGGCGAGCGTGAAGCGCGACGCGTCGGTGGTGGCGCCGGGGGCGGGCGCTGCGGCCGCGGCGACGGGGGATGCCGCTGCGGCAGTTTCGGCGGGCAGGGTGGCGGGCGTCGGGGCGGCGGATGCGGGAGCGGCGGCGATGAGGCCGGCCCCCAGACATCCGACCAACGCCGCCGCGGGGAACGCGGAGAGGAGTCGAGGAGTTTTCACGCTCGCCAGCCTCGGGGAGGGCATCGACCGGGCGCTGGCCGCGTGGCAAACTGGCCCCCATCCGGGGGTGAACAACGGGTGTCTGCGTGCGCGGAGTGACTCGGCCGGCTGAAGCGTACGGCCCTACTGCGGCTGCGTGAACAGCCCAGCCGGGTCGTACTTCTTGCGTGCCGCCTGCAGCCGCGCCTTGTTCGCGCCGAAGTAGGCGGTGTCGGGGTCGGCGATCGAGGCATCCGAGTAGTTCACGTAGGCGCCATCGCCCCAGTGTGGCTGCATGGCCTGACGGAACCCGCGCGCGTAGGTGTCGAACGGTGCGGGATCGGCGCCGTTCTCGAACGTGGCCGTGTATTGCACGGTGGCGAGCGCATCGCGCCACGGGAACGCGGTATCGCCCGCGCCGACCTTCGCGACCTGCCCGCCGAGCGCGTCGATCGACACGCCACCCTCGATCATCCCGCTCACCTGCCCCGCCGCCGTCGCCTGGCCGACCAGGGCCTGGATGCCGGCCGCGTCGAGCGGTGCCTGCGCGATATGCGAGGTTGCCCCGAACGACTCGCGTTTCAAGCTGCCGCCCGGGCCCGTGTTGCACTGCGCGACCGCGATGTTCGAGCATCCGGCGTAGATCGCCATGGCCTGCCCGTAGTCGTGCGTCGACGACGTGTTGGTGCTGGGCTTCACAGCATTCGTGAGACCTGCCAGCTGTGCGGCGAGCTGCGCGGGCGCGCCCAACCAGGTGCCCGACATGGTGATCGCCGGGCCGGTCGGATGCTTCACGGGCCCGCCCAGCAGCTTCAACGTCGACCAGAGACCCGGGTCGGTCTGGGGCATCCAGCTCTGCCACGCCTCGACCACGGCAGCGGCCTGCGCGAACGGCCAGGAGAGGAAGAACATGGTGACGGTGGGCGCCGCCTGCGTCTGGAACGTGAACGACGTGACCACGCCCAGGTGCCCGCCACCCCCGCCGCGCAATGCCCAGAACAGCTCGGGTTCGTTGGCCGTCGAAGCCGTGACGACCTTGCCGTCGCCGGTGACGATCTCGATGGCCGTGACCTGGTCGCACGTCAGCCCGAAGGTGCGCGTGAGCACGCCGACGCCGCCGCCCAGGGTGAGCCCGGCGACACCGACTGTGGCACACGACCCGGCCCCGATGGCCCGACCCTCGGCCGAGAGCGCGGCATACACGGATGCGAGCGCCGCCCCCGACCCGATCGTTGCCGTCCCGTCGCTGCCGACCGTCACCTGGTTCAGCGGGCGCACGTCGATCACGAGCGACGGTGGCACATCGGTTCCACTCGCCCCACCCGCCGAGTATCCGGGATAGCTGTGACCGCCCGACCGGATGGCGAGTGGCACGGCATGAGCGGTCGCGAACGTGATCGCGGCCGCCACATCATCCGCGCTCGAGGCCTCGAGGATGGCGAGCGGTTGGGCGTCGTCGAAGCGCGGGTTCTCGACGAGCTTGAGTTGCGCATAGTCGGCGTCGGCCGGCAACACGAGCGCGCCCTTCAGCTGCGCCGCGAACGCCTGCCAATCGGCCGCCGTCGCGGTCTTCACGGCCGTCGGCGCGGCCGCGCCCGTGGGACTCGCGGTGGGCGTTGCGGGCGATGTGCACCCCGAGAGCATCAGCGTCGCGCCCGCGAGCAGAATCGCCTGGCGCCTCGTCAGTTCGGCCATGACCGGAGCCTACTGCGCGAGCGCCGCGCGCGGCAGGACCTCTCCCCCATCCGTGAGTCGGCGTCACGATCGGCCGCTATAGTCGTCTCAGTGACACGGGGTGCCCGCACGATTGCGGGCTGAGAACACACCCGTCGAACCTGATCTAGTTAGAACTAGCGAAGGGATGTCCGCGGATGAGCATTCGCCCAGGCACCAGTACGACCCTGCCCACCACCGGCCCGTTCTCGCCGGCCGCTCACCTCGAGCGGATGCGTTCGACCGCTCCGCTCGTGCAGTGCATCACCAATCACGTGGTCACCAACATCACCGCGAACGTGCTGCTCGCTCAGGGCGCCTCCCCCGCCATGGTCGACATCCCCGTCGAGGCCGGCCTGTTCGCACGCATCGCCTCGGGCCTGCTCATCAATTTGGGAACCCCGACATCCGAGCAACGGGATGCCGCGCGCGAGGCCGCGGTCGCTGCATCCGAGGCGGGCACACCGTGGGTGCTCGACCCCGTCGCCATCGGAGCGCTTCCCGTGCGCACCGAGCTGGCCCGAGAGCTGGTCGCAATGCGGCCGAGCGTGATCCGCGGCAACCCGTCAGAAATCCTGGCGCTGGCCGGCGCGGGCGCGGGTGGTCGCGGCGTCGACTCGGTGGCCGGCGCCGACGACGCGCTCGAAGCGGCCCGGATGCTCGCGCGCACGCACGGCAGCATCGTGGCCGTCTCGGGCGCGGTCGACCTCGTGACCGACGGCGAGCGCGTGGCCCGTCTGGCGAACGGAACCGAACTGCTGACGCTCATCACGGGCGGCGGATGTGCGCTCGGTGCGACCATCGCCGCCTACCTCTCGGTCGCCCACGATGGCGACTTCTTCGAGGCCACGGTAGCCGCGGTGACGAACTACACCGTCGCCGCCGAGGTCGCCGCCGGGGTCGTCGCCGAGGTCGCGGCCGAGGCGACCCGTGGCGCGGGGCCCGGCTCCTTCGCGGTCGCCTTCATCGACGCCCTTCATGCCCTCGACGCCGCAACTGTCGTCGACCGCGCGGTGCGTTCGTGACCGCGCGTCACGCCCTCGATCTCTCCCTCTACCTCGTCACCGACACGGCCCTGTGCGGCGAGCGCGGTGTCGCGGCGACGGTCGAGGCGGCCGTGCGGGGAGGGGCCACGACCGTGCAGGTGCGCGCGAAGGACAGCAGCGCGGCCGAGGCCCTGCAGCTGCTCCTCGCCGTGGCGCAGGCGTGCAATGGCCGGGCTCCCGTGCTCATGAACGATCGCGTCGACGTCTTCCTCGCCGCGCGCGCCCGGGGTGCGGCGGTTCACGGCGTCCACGTGGGCCAGAGCGACCTGCCGGCGACAGATGTGCGGCAGATCGTGGGCGAGACGGCGATCGTCGGGCTCACGGCATCTTCCTTCGCCGAGGTCGAGACGGCAAACGCGTTGCCCGTCGGCGTCGTCGACTACCTGGGCATCGGGGTCATCCGGGCGACCACCACGAAACCCGACCACCCCGAGCCGATCGGTGTCGCGGGGTTCGGCGAACGCCGGGCCGCGAGCCGCCTTCCTGCCGTGGCCATCGGCGGCATCGGGTTCGACGACCTTCGCCCGTTGCGTGATGCCGGAGCCGACGGCGTCGCGGTCGTCTCGGCACTGTGCGCGGCCCCCGATCCGGAACGCTCCGCCCGCGAGCTGCGAGAGGAGTGGGCACGATGAACGGCGATTCGACCATCCGCAGCGACTCGCGCGCACAGCATGACTCGACCGCGCCCCACGACAGGATCGGCGCCGCCGACATCCCTCGCGTGCTGAGCATTGCGGGCACCGACCCGACGGGCGGCGCCGGCATCCAGGCGGACCTCAAGAGCATCGCGGCGAACGGCGGCTACGGCATGGCCGTGGTCACGGCGCTGGTCGCTCAGAACACCTGCGGTGTTCGCTCGGTCCACACCCCACCCGCGGCGTTCCTCGGCGAACAGCTCGACGCGGTCAGCGACGACGTCGAGATCGACGCGGTCAAGATCGGCATGTTGGGCGACGAGACGACGGTCGCGGTGGTGGACGAGTGGCTCGCCCGCATGCGCCCGCCCCTCGTCGTGCTCGACCCCGTGATGGTGGCGACGAGCGGCGACCGTCTGCTCGACGCCCGCGCCGAGGATGCCGTGCGGCGGCTCATCGAGCGCTGCGACCTCGTCACCCCGAACCTCAGCGAGCTGGGCGTGCTGGTGCGCGAACCGACGGCATCGACGTGGGCGGAGGCACTCGACCAGGCGCGCCGCCTCTCCGAGAGTTCGGGCGCGATCGTGCTGGCCAAGGGCGGGCACCTGGCGGGCGACGACTGCCCCGACGCCCTCGTCGACGTCGCATCGCGCGGACGTATCCCCGACGGGCTCGCCGAGGTTGCCGGCATCCGCGCGGCCACACGCAACACCCACGGCACGGGATGCTCGCTCTCCTCAGCCCTCGCCACCCAGCGTGCCCGCACCGATGACTGGGTCGCCGCCCTCGTCGCGTCGAAGGCCTGGCTGCTCGACAGTCTGCGCTCCGCCGACGACCTCCACGTGGGCCGCGGCAACGGCCCGATCAACCACTTCCACTCCCTGTGGGCCGATGCCGCGGCGACCTCCTCCCGCGCTGCGCGATAGCCACTGCCCGCCGACCCAACAGACCACGCAGAAAGAACCTCATGCTCCTCTCCGAACAGACCGTCCTCGTCACGGGCGCCGGTCGCGGCCTCGGCAACTCCATCGCTCGCGCGTTCGCCCGCGAAGGCGCCCGCGTCGTCGTCAACTACCGCTCGTCGCGTGCCAGCGCCGAAGCCCTTGCCGACACGCTCAACGCCGGCTCGAGCATCCTGCGTGCCGTCGCGCTGCAAGCCGACGTCACCTCACCCGACGACGTGGCGGCGCTCTTCTCGGCCGCCCACGCCCACTTCGGCCACCCCATCACGACCGTCGTCAACAATGCCCTCGCCGACTTCTCCTTCAACGGCGACGCCCGCGCATCCGCCGACACCATCGGCTGGGATGCTTTCGCCGCCCAGTTCGAGGGCACGGTCCGGGCCACCCTCAACACGACGCAGGCCGCCCTGCCCGCAATGCGCGCGGCGGGCTTCGGCCGCCTCATCACCATCGGCACGAACCTGTTCCAGAACCCGGTCGTGCCCTACCACGACTACACGGCGGCGAAGGCGGCGGTCCTCTCCCTCACGCGCACGCTCGCGGCCGACCTCGGCCAACACGGCATTACGGTCAACATGGCGTCGGGCGGCCTTCTCCGCACCACCGACGCGAGCGCCGCCACCCCCGAGGCCGTCTTCGACGCCATCGCCGCCGCCACCCCGCTCGGCCGCGTCGTCACCCCCGACGAGTTCGCCGACGCCGTCCTCTTCTTCGCGAGCCCGCTCTCCCGCTCGGTCACGGGCCAAAACCTCGTCGTCGACGGCGGCCTCGTCAAAAACTGATGTCGAACCATCGGCGCGCAGATCTCACGAGGTAGGAATCGAAACCTGCGCGCGCCATTCTGTCGAGGCCGAGAGGTCGGTCGTCAGCAACCCGGTGACGCCCAGGTCGGCGAACGACGCGGACGGCACAAACCGCCGGAGGTAGTCACCCGCCGCGGTCACGCAAAACAGCAACGCCTGCACGTCATCGAGGCCGAAAGTCGTCAGCGTCTCGACGATGCCGCCGTCCTCGCCCGTAAACCGGTACGCGAACGCAGGCGCATCGTCGTCGCCTCGGAGGATCTCTAGCGTCAACGCGCCACTATCGGTCGCGAACTCACGTCGTGCGACGACAATCAGATAGCGCTCTTCCATTTGCTGCTTCATGTGGAGCCTCCTTATAGCGCTCTCCAACATATCGACATGCACGGATGTTTTCTGACGGTCTTCCGGGGGACCGACGCGACACACGACCGGACGCGGGGCCGACGACAAGAGAATGCGGTGCCGCCCACGCAGGGATGGCACCGCATTCACGTCTCGTCGAGGATCAGCTCTCGCCGATGGCGATCGCCTCGGCCTCCTCGAGTTCAGATTCGATGGGGGCGTTCACGCGAGCGAGCGCCTTGCGGCCGAGCAGCACGATGAGCATGGCCACGAGGGCCGAACCGGCCGCGGCGTAATACGGCACCGACGGCGTGAAGATCTTGGCCAGCTCGGACGCGACGGGCGGGGCAACGGCTCCGCCGAGGAAACGCACGGCCGAGTAGGACGACGACGCCACCGAGCGGGGCAGGTCGGTCGCCTCCATGACGCATTCGGTCAGCACCGTGTTCATAATGCCGAGGATGAGCCCGCCGACGATGACGCAGACGATCAGTCCCGCCTTGACGTCGATCAGCAGCCCCGCCGCGATGAGGTCGAGCGACAGCAAGATGAGCGTCATCCAGAGCACGCGGGTGCGCGGCATCCGGGCGGTGAGAACGGGGGCGACGAGCACGCTCGTGACGGCCAGCCCGATGCCCCAGCCGAAGAACACGAAGCCCAGTTGCAGGGCGGGCAGCTCGAGCGGGAACGGCGTGTAGGCCAGCAGCACGAAGAACGCGATGTTGTAGAACAGCGCGGTCGCGGCGAGCACGGCCAAAGCCGGCCGGCCGAGCGCCTTGAACGGGGCCGACAGCTTGATGGGCGTGGGCTTCGTCTCTTCTTTACCCAGCAGCACGACGATGGCGATGAAACCGACGGCCATGAGCACGGCGGTGCCGAAGAACGGTCCGCGCCAGCTCCACGAGCCGAGCAATCCGCCGAGCAGAGGCCCGATGGCGATACCGAGACCGAGCGCAGCCTCGTAGAGGATGATGGCGGTCGACGTTCCCCCGGATGCCGCACCCACGATCGTGGCCAGCGCCGTCGAGATGAACAGGGCGTTGCCGAGACCCCAGCCGGCGCGGAAGCCGATCACGGATTCGACGTTGCCCGACAGCCCGGCCGCCAGCGCGAAGGCGACGATGAGCGCGAGGCCGATGAGCAGCGTGCGCTTGGCGCCGATGCGGCTCGACAGCCAGCTCGTGAAGAACATGGCCACACCGGTGACGACGAGGTAGCTGGTGAACAGCATCTCGGCCTCGGTGGGCGTGGCCTGCAGGTCGGCAGCGATGGCCGGCAGGATGGGGTCGACGAGGCCGATGCCCATGAACGCGATGACGCTCGCGAAGGCGACGGCCCACACCGACCGGGGCTGCTTGAGAACGGCGCCGAGGCCGGCGCTCTGGTGGCCCGCCATCAGGCGTCGTCCCGTTTGGAGAGGAGCGTGCCCACGGCGACGCGCTGCTGCAGAATGCGCGTGGCCTCGGTCAGGTGCTCGGTCTCTTCGGCCGTGAGGTCGGAGAAGTGCGGCACGAGGGCCTCGGCGAGGGTGTCGCGCCACTCGTGCAACGCCTTCTCCCCCTTGGGCGTGATGGCGATCTGCCACGCGCGCCCGTCATCGACGTCGACGATGCGCTTGACCCAGTCGACCTGGTCGAGGTTGCGGATGATCTTCGTCATCGTGGGCTGCGACACGCGGCTCTGGCGGGCGAGCTCTCCGAGACGCACGGGGCCCAGCGAGACGAGGGTCGAGAGCGTGCGCCACACGGCGGGCGATTCTGCGCTCTCGGTGGACTGCGCGGCGAGGCGGGTGAGACGGTTGGCGACGGTCACGAGATCGCCGAGGAGGAGGGGTAGCTGTTCGGCGGAGACTCCCGGCTCTGCCTTCTGATCTACGGTAAGCATTACTCGATTATATACATAGCCTGGCTATGCAATGCGTCGCATCTCTGTCAGCGAACCGTCGGGCACACGCATCCGGAAACGCCGATAGGCGCCACCCCGTGTGGGATGACGCCTATCGAACTGAGACGAGCGGATGACCGGAGCCACCCGACCGAACCCGAGTAAGAGGCCCTCTCGGGCCCTGATTACTTGAGGGTAACGGTTGCGCCGGCCTCTTCGAGCGAAGCCTTTGCCTTCTCGGCAGCTTCCTTGGTCGCGCCTTCGAGGACAGCCTTGGGGGCTCCGTCGACGACGGCCTTGGCCTCGCCGAGGCCGAGGCTGGTGAGCTCGCGCACAACCTTGATGACCTGGATCTTCTTGTCGCCGACCGACTCGAGAACGACGTCGAAGGAGTCCTTCTCTTCGACCTCTTCAGCAGCGGCGCCGGCAGCAGCCGGACCAGCAACGGCGACGGGGGCGGCCGCGGTGACCTCGAAGGTCTCCTCGAATGCCTTGACGAACTCGGAGAGCTCGATGAGGGTCAGGCCCTTGAACTGCTCGAGCAGCTCTTCAGTTGACAGCTTTGCCATGATATTTCTCCCTTTGTCTGTGATGTACTCAACCGCGTGTCTAGGTGAAACCTAGGACGCGGACTCCTGCTTCTCACGCAGCGCGTCGACCGTGCGAACGGCCTTCGACAGCGGTGCGTTGAACAGATATGCGGCTCCGAACAGCGAGGCCTTGAAGGCGCCGGCAAGCTTGCCGAGCAGAACTTCGCGGGACTCGAGGTCGGCGAGCTTGCCTACCTCTGCGGCGGACAGCGGGTTACCGTCGAAGTAACCGCCCTTGACCACCAGGAGAGGGTTTGCCTTGGCAAAGTCGCGCAGACCCTTCGCAACGGCGACCGGGTCACCGTGAACGAATGCGATGGCGGACGGACCGGCGAGCTCGTCGTCGAACGACGAGATGCCAGCGTTGTTCGCCGCAATCTTGGTCAGCGTGTTCTTCACCACGGCAAAGGTTGCGTCCTCACTGATGGACTTGCGCAGCGTCTTGAGCTGAGCAACAGTGAGACCGCGGTACTCGGTCAGCAGAACGGCAGTCGAGCTCTGGAATTTCTCCGTGAGTTCGGCAACCGAGGCTTCCTTGTTCGCCATGGCCACTCCTTATGTATTAGTTCCGTAACGCGGTGAGCGTTACGTGACCAGGCCACCGGCAACTCTGTTGGAGTCACACCCGCACATGAAAAAAGCTCCGGCGCAAGCGCTCGGAGCAGAATGACGATCTCGGGAAAAACCCGAACCATCGAAAACTTCGAATCACCTGCGCGGGCGTTCTCGTGAGAGAGCCTTAGTTCGTCGTGCATTGCTGCACTCGGATAACCAGCGGTCTTTGGTCCTGGATCAGAGTACGCGAGCGGATGCCGTGGCGCAAGTTCGGCCGCGACATCCGCTCGTCATTCCGTCGTGGCGCGCGGCGTCACTCCGGCGAGCGGAAGGGTGACGCGGAAAACGGTGCGGCCCGGGCGACTCTCGGCCGTCACCGTTCCGCCGTGCGCCTGCACGACACCCTGGACGATGGCGAGGCCGAGACCCGTCGACCCCGTGGCCCGCGAGCGGGAGTCGTCGCCGCGCGTGAAGCGTTCGAACAGGTGGGGCGTGAGCTCGGGGTCGATGCCCGGGCCGTCGTCCGAGATCTCAATAACGGCCGTGGATGCTTCGCCGAGCGCGAGCGATGCCGTCACCGTGGTGCCGGCGGGCGTGTGCACGCGCGCGTTGCCGAGCAGGTTGGCCACGACCTGGTGCAGGCGCGGGGCATCCCCGACCACGCTGATGGGCTCGTCGGGGATGTCGAGCTCGAAGACGTGGTCGGGCGCCGCGGCATGCGCGTCGTTGACGGTGTGGATGAGGAGGTCGGTCAGGTCGACGGGCGCGCGGTCGAGCTCGCGCCCCTCGTCGAGGCGGGCGAGCAGCAGCAGGTCCTCGACGATGGTGGTCATGCGGCCCGACTCCGACTGGATGCGGCCGAGCGAGTAGTTGACGTCGTCGGGCAGGGCGTCGCTGTGCCGCGTGGCGAGCTCGGAGTATCCGCGGATGGAGGCGAGCGGCGTGCGCAGTTCGTGCGAAGCATCCGAGACGAACTGCCGCACCTTGCTCTCGGAGGCCTGACGGGCTGTGAGCGCCGAACCGACGTGCCCGAGCATCCGGTTGATGGAGGAACCGACGCGGCCCACCTCGGTGCGGGGGTCGGCGTCGGCGTCGGCCACGCGCACGCCCAACGCCACCTCTCCGCGGTCGAGCGGCATCTGCGACACGGCCGCGGCGGTGGCGGCGACCCGGTCGAGCGGGCGCAACGACAGACGCACGATGAGCCAGGCCACGAGGCCCGCCAGCACGGCGCCGAAGAGCGAGATGAGCAGCACGATGAGCACCTGCTGCGAGACGGTGGCGTCGACCTCGTCGAGCGGCAGGCCGAAGATGTAGTCGCCGTAGGGCGTCGGCACCACGACCATGCGGTAGTCGCCGAAGTCCCCGCCGAGGCTGACCGTGCGGGGCCGCTCGATCTGGATGACTCCGTCATAGCCGGGCGTGCCGGACGACGCCGCATCGACCTCGGCCGCATACGCCGCGAGCGCACGGCCCTGGGCGGCGGGCAACGTGTAGGCCGCCCCGTGCGCCACATAGCCGGCGTCGATGAGCGAACCGTTGCGGTAGATGGCGCCGATGAAGCCCTGCGAATAGCCGGGGCGCTGGATGAACCCGGGGGGCGTCGTGTAGGTGTCGGAATTCGTCGATCCTGTGCCGGGCTCCGAGCCCGAAGACGTCGCTCCGCCGCGGCTCACGACCTCGCGCAGTTGGTTGTCGACGCCCGCGATAAGGAGGGATTGCGTCGAGAGCACGGTGGCGAAGCCCACGATGAGGCTCGCGATGGCGAGCAGCGCGATGACCGCGACCGTGAGCTGGCGGCGCAAAGTCCACGGCAGGCCGAGAGCCCGGCGCCAGAACGCGGGGCGCGGTTCGGCGGGCGTTGCAGGGGGCGTGGTCACGCGCCATCCGCCGGTTTGATCATGTAACCGACGCCGCGGATGGTGTGGATCATGGCGGGGCGCCCGGCGTCGATCTTTTTGCGCAGATAGGAGATGTAGATCTCGACGACGCTGGCCTTGCCGCCGAAGTCGTAGCTCCACACGCGGTCGAGGATCTGACTCTTCGAGAGCACGCGGCGCGGGTTGCGCATGAGGTAGCGCAGCAGCTCGAATTCGGTGGCGGTGAGCTCGATGGGGGTGCCGTCGCGGTAGACCTCGTGGCTGTCCTCGTTGAGCGTCAGGTCGCCGACCTGCACGGTGGGGCCGTCGTTGTTCACAGCGAGCAGCGTCGACCGGCGGATGAGGCCCCGCAGGCGCGCGACGAGCTCTTCGAGGCTGAACGGTTTGGTGACGTAGTCGTCGCCGCCCGCGGTGAGCCCCGCAATGCGGTCGTCGAGGGAGTCCTTGGCGGTGAGGAAGAGCACGGGCATATCGTCGCCGTTCGCACGCAGGCGGCTGAGGATCTGCAGGCCGTCGAGATCGGGCAGCATGATGTCGAGCACGACGGCGTCGGGGCGGAAATCGCGCGCGGCGGCGAGCGCGGCCTGGCCGGTGGCGGCGGTGCGCACCTCCCAGCCCTCGTAGCGCAGGGCCATCTTGAGCAGATCGGTGAGGGTGGCCTCGTCGTCGACGACGAGCACGCGAACGGGCGAGCCGTCGGCGCGAGTGAGGGCGGTGCGGTGGGCGCTCGAGGCGAAGGGTGTGTTACTCACAATCTTCAGTATGGGCATCTTCCTATGAGCGGTCTATGAGCCAGCCAGATGCTCGCCGACATAGAAAGCGCATAGGAATCGGCGTGGTCGGTCATAGGCCGTCTTCCTACCTTCTGGAGTGCGGCACCTCGGCCGCCCCAACGTCAGAAGGAACCTTCATGTTTGGCACCTATCTTCGGCGCGAGCTGATCGGCAGAAGAAAACAGACCATCATCATCGCCATCGGCATGGCCCTCGCGATCGCGCTCGTCATCATCGTCAACTCGGTCTCGGCCGGGGTGAGGAATGCTCAGACGACGGTGCTGCAATCGGTGTACGGCGTCGGCACGGACATCACCGTGAGCCAGGCCGCCACTCCCCCGACCGAGGGCGGCACCGACGGCCCGGGCCAGCGATTCGATTTCGGGGCGGATGCCGGAGCCACCACTGACGGATCGACGACGGTCGCGACATCCCGCCTCGAGGCCGGCCGCGGAACCACCACCTTCGCGGCCTCCGACCTCGACAAGGTCACGGCCCTGCAGGGTGTCTCAGGCGCCGCCGGAACCCTCGCTCTGACGAACACGACGTTCGACGGTGAGTTGCCGGACTTCTCGCAGATGCAGGCGCCCGGGGCGACCGGCTCCGACGCGGGCACGGGCACGGACTCGGGCACCGATTCCGGCACGGGCACGGCCCCTCAGGGCGGCGCGGATGGCGCGGGCGGCAGCTCCTTCAACGTGGACTCGTTCACGGTGCTCGGCCTCGACCCCACGTCCGATGCCGTCGGCCCCCTCTCGGCCGTGACCCTGACGGACGGACGCGGGCTCGAAGCATCCGACACCGGCACCGACATTGCCGTACTCGATGCCACCTACGCCACGGCCAACGACCTCGCCACGGGCGACACCCTCGACATCGGCGGCACGACGTTCACGGTCGTGGGCATCGTCGGCGCGACGGGTAGCGACGCCGAGACCGCGTCGAACGTCTACATCCCGCTCGACCGCGCGCAGGCCATCTCGGGCCTGACCGACCAGATCTCGACCATCTCGGTGCAGGCGTCGTCGTCGACCGAGATCGCCGCCGTGAAGGCCGCCATCGAGAAGGACCTGCCCGACGCCACCGTCTCGACGCAGGAGGACCTCGCCTCGAGCGTTTCGGGTTCGCTGTCCTCGGCCTCCGGCCTCGTCTCGAGCCTCGGCACCTGGTTGTCGATCATCGTGTTGGCCGCGGCCTTCCTCATCGCCATCCTCTTCACCATCTCGGGCGTCTCGCGGCGCACGCGAGAGTTCGGCACGCTCAAGGCCATCGGATGGTCCAACCGCCGCATCGTGGGCCAGGTCGCCGGTGAATCGGTCGTGCAGTCGCTCATCGGCGGCGCCGTCGGCGTGGCCGTCGGACTCCTCGGCGTGGTCGTGGTGAACCTGTTCGCCCCCACCCTCACGGCCTCGGCCAGTTCGACCACCGCGGGCGGCGGCATGCCGGGAGGCGCACCCGGCGCAGCAACGGGTTCTGCCGCAGGCGAAGCGACGGCCACGATGCCCGGTGGCGGTTTCGGCGCAGGTCAGGCGGCGGCATCCACGACCGACGTCGTGTTGAACGCGCCCGTCACGCCCCTCATCATCGTCATCGCCGTGGCCCTCGCGGTGGTCGGCGGCCTGCTCGCCGGCGCGATCGGCGGATGGCGCGCCTCCCGCCTGCGCCCCGCCGAGGCCCTGCGCTCGGTCGGTTAGACCCCACGCCCCTCCCTGTTATTACTTCTCCTCAACGAATCCCAGGAGCATCCGATGTACACCCTCACCTCCCTCAGCAAGACCTATTCGCAACCCAAACGCACCGTCACGGCGCTGAAGGGCGTCGACCTCACCATCCCCGACGGCCAGCTCGTCGCTATCCAGGGCCCCACGGGCGGCGGCAAGTCGACGCTGCTGCAGATGCTCGGGGCCCTCGACCGGCCCACCTCCGGCTCGATCGCGTTGCGTGGCGACGACCTGTCGACGCTCAGCGAGGCGAAGCTCGCCACCATCCGGGCATCCGAGATCGGCTTCGTCTTCCAGGGCTTCAACCTCATCCCCACCCTCACGGCGCTCGAAAACGTCGAGATGGCGCTGGTTCCCGCAAAAGTGCCGGCTCAGGAGCGCGCCCATCGGGCCACCCAGGCGCTCGAATCGGTGGGCCTCGGCGAGCGCGTCACACACCTGCCCAACGAGCTCTCGGGCGGCCAGCAGCAGCGCGTCGCCATCGCCCGCGCGCTGGTCAAGAACCCGAAAGTGCTCCTCGCCGACGAGCCCACGGGCAACCTCGACGAACAGACGCGCGACGAGATCATGCAGCTGCTAGAGGGGCTTTGGCGCGACCAGAACCTCACGGTCATCATCGTCACGCACGATTCAGCGGTGGCCAAACGCGCCGAGCGTCGACTGCGCATCGCGAACGGCACGATCAGCGAAGTGGCCTGAATAACCGAAAAAACCCCGATCGGATGCTGAGAACCCCTACGATATTGGATGCCCACCGTGGGCGCTCTGCCACCTCCCCTGAAAGGGACACAATGACAAACGCTCCCCAGTACCAGTCCGCCCCCGGCCAGCAGGCCACGCCCGCCGATTACCCCGGCAAGACCCTGGGCCTCGTCGGCTTCATCCTCAGCATCGTCGTGCCGGTCGTCGGCCTCATCCTGAGCCTCGTCGCCCGTTCGCAGTCGAAGAACGCCGGCTTCGAGAACAAGTGGGCCAAGATCGGCATCATCGTCGGCATCATCCTGACGATCCTCGGCATCATCGGTTTCATCATCAACATGGCGGTCCTGCTGCCCATGCTGCAGCAGTACTAAATCGCGACAGCACCACCAGCGCGACAGTACGAGCAGGGCGGTACTCCGGAGACGGGGTGCCGCCCTTCGTCGTGTGGCCGGGCGGGCGGCCCCGCGAGCGGTGGGTAGTCCTGCCCCTGGCGGCCCGGTAGCCATCCGTGTTTAGAGTGGGGTGGACGAGCCGACCCCGGCCCCATTCATCATCAGGAGACGCCGTGATCACATCGCCTTCCGCGCCCGCGCGCCTCCCCTTTCCCGGCTGGCCGCTGTGGCTCATCTTCGGGCTCGGCATCATCCCGAGCCTCCTCGCCCTGCTCGTGCTCGGCCTTGCCAAGGATGCATCCATCGACACGGCCGCCCGGCAAGCACCCCTCGTCGACCGAACCGTCGTCGTCACGGGCACGCTCGACTCGATCGACACGACCTCGGGCATGCCGAACGTGACGGGCTACTACACACTCGAGGTGCCGGCAGAGGCTGAGGGCGGAACGCCCATCGAGCTCACGGCGCGCGGCGGCACGAACTGGGGTTTCCCGCCCTCGAAAGACTTCCCCGAGCAGATGTCGTTCCTGGTCGAGCGGGGTGCCGACCCGACGGTCGTGGACAGCGGCCGCCTCGGCAGCCTCAAGCCAGTTACCGCGGCTAGCGCGCGCGGGGACCGAATGGATGTCGTCATCGCCGTCGCCGCATGGGTGATCTCCATCATCCTCTTCTGGGTGTGCGCCCTCGGCCTGCCCATCCTCGCGGTCGTACAGACCATCCGCCGCCGTCGCGCCCGCGTCGAACAGGCCGTCGCCGCGGGCGGACACCGCTGGACGCAGCCCTACCCCAAGCGCGGCTGACGCCACCCTCAGCATGGGTAGTCCTGCCCGTGGCCCACCCGACGCCCCGCCGCTACGTTCGACATATGACGACCAGCACCACGCCCGCCGCCGACACTCCCGCCCCCGCCAGCCCCTCGGCCGCTCGCCGACCGCGTCGCCGTCTGCGCATCGAGCTGTCACCCCTGCGCTGGACACAGGTCGGATTGGCTGCCCTCGCCGTGCTGTCGGTGCTCGTCGGCGTCGGCTACATCCTGCCGGCCGTACCGAACAAGGGGCCCACCTACGAACTGCCGGAGTCGTTCACGGCCAAGACCGACGACGGCCGCAGCATCACGTTCACGGCCGAACGCGGCATACGCTTCGGCCTCCTGCGCCAGGACACGTCCCAGGGCTACCGCGCCGACATCCTCGAGGTGAAGACGCCGAAACCGTCGTCGACCGAGTTCCCGTTCTCGGGAGAGACCTTCGGTCGGCACGAGCGCAACGAAATCACGCTGTCGTACGCCCGGATCGCCCAGCGCAGCAGCCAAAAGGGCCCGAACCCGCCCGTCACCGACACATTCGGTGACGTCGACACGATCTACGTCGCCTCCGAGAGTCTGTTTCCCGGCCTCACCGAGCGCGAGATCGAAGATCTGCCCGACGATGCGATGACACTGACGAGCGATATCGACACGATTCAGAACATCCGGTACGCCTACGGCCCCGCCGAGAACGCCGATGATGCCAGCGAGTGGTGGGTCACCTTCAACTACGACGCCCTGCAGAAGGCGGGCAAGACCAACCTGCTCTACCCGCTCGAGTGGTACACCAACCCGCTCTTCCCCGAGCTGCGCCGCATCGCGCCCTGGGTGGCCGGTTACGCGGTCCTCGCCGCGCTGCTCGCGCCGATCCCCTTCGGCATCGCCCGCCGCCTGCGCGAGCGCCGCGACGACAAGGATGCAGCCTCGGCAGGTTAACAAACGGCGACTCCCGGCCCGCCTCGCGCCAGACGGCAGCGCTTCTGCCTAAGATCGCCGAGGGCAGATCACCGGAGGTACGCGTGTCGGCATACGACATCGACGAATACGACGACGTGCGACACGAGCACATCGACGCCGACGCGATCCGGCGACGGCGAGAACCCGACGGCCGCGGCGGATGGATCACGCTCGGCATCGTGCTCATGGCCCTGTTCATCACGATCCGACTGGTCGCGCAGGCGGCCAACATCGAGATCGGCGAGCCGCTCCGCGACTTCTTCACGCTGTCGATCAGCGTGGTCGTCGAGTCGCTGCCGTTCGTGTTCCTCGGCATCCTGCTGTCGATCTTCGTGCAGATCTGGTTGCCCGAGAACTTCCTGCTGAAACGGCTGCCCCGCAACCCGTTCCTCCGGCGCATGGTGCTGTCGCTGCTGGGCGTGCTCTTCCCCGTCTGCGAGTGCGGCAACATGCCCCTCGCGCGCGGCCTCATGTTGAAGGGCCTGTCGACGGCCGACGCCATCACGTTCTTGCTCGCGGCGCCCATCCTCAACCCGATCACGATCATCACGACCTATCAGGCGTTCGGGTGGAACGACGGCATCCTCATCTCGCGCATCATCGGCGGTTTCGTGATCGCGAACCTGGTCGGCATGCTCATCAGCCGTCACCCGAAGCCGGATTCCCTCATCACGCCGGGGTTCCAGGCCGCGTGCGCCAACCAGGGCCACGGGCACGACCAGGGCCGCCGCACCACCCGCAGCGTGCGCGCCTTCGCCGAGGAAAGCTCGGCAATGTTGCCGGCGCTGTTCATCGGTTCGGCCATCGCGGGCGCCATCCAGGTGGGCATCCCCCGAGACTTCCTCGTCGCGCTCGGCTCGAACCCCATGCTCTCGGTCATCGCGCTCGTGCTGCTGGCCTTCGTGATCTCGATCTGCGCCAACGTCGACGCCTTCTTCATCCTGTCGTTCGGGGCCTCCTTTATGCCCGGCGGAATCGTCGCGTTCCTCGTGTTCGGTCCCATGATCGACATCAAGATGCTCACGCTCATGCGCACGACCTACACGACGCGCGCGCTCGTCCTCATCACGGCCCTCGTCGCGGCGGGCGCCATCATCCTCGGCCTGGCAGTGAACCTCCTTGCATAACAACTTCCTCCGGCGCTGGGTCGGGCCGGTGCTCGCCCTCATCGGAATCGTCGCCATGCTGTGGCTCGGGCTGACGGGCAAACTCGAGCTCTACATCCATCCCCGCTATGTCGTGTTCACCGTCGTCATGGCGGTCATCGGCCTGGTCTTCACGCTCGCGTCGTTCTTCATGGCGCCCCAGTGGCGAGACAAACACACGCATGACGAGGATGCTTCGGCCGGCACTTTCGGCCAGAACCCCGCGACGCCCTCCCTCACGACGTCGGCCCCGGGTGGCTCCGGACACGCGTCGTCGTCGGGAGCGCCCGGAACGACGTCGAGACGCGCTCGGCGCGCAGACCGTGGGGCTCGAGCCGGAGCCGCCCGAAGCGGACGCGCCCGCCGCGTCGCCAAGGCCACGGCCCTGCAGCTGAGCGCCGCCGCCATCATCGTGGCCGCGATTTTCGCCATGCTCGTGCTGCCGCCCGCGCCCCTCTCCCTGTCGGCGGCCGAGCAGCGCAGCGTCAACAGCTCGGTCGGCAGCGCGCCCGTCGCCCCTATCAGCGACGAACAGCTGGCCAGCATCGACACCTCCACCTTCACGGTCAAGGAGTGGACGACCTATCTGAACATGGGTGTGAGCGCCGAGTTCCTGGCCGAGAACCCCGTCGACGTGACGGGCTTCGTGAGCGCCGACACCAACGATCCCGACAACGTCTTCTTCGTGACGCGTTTCTCGATCACGTGCTGCGCCGTCGACGCCAGTCCCCTGGGTCTCGCGGTCTACCACCCGAACTGGCAGAACGAGCTCACCGAGGGCAAATGGGTGCGCGTGCGCGGGGGCATCGTGCCCAATCCGAGCGCTTTCAGCACCGAGACGTATGCGGTCGTGCCGACCGACGTCGAGCCCGCCGACGATGCGACGGAACCGTATGTCTTCTAGTGTCCCCGCGTCTCCGCCGTCGCGGAGCACGAAGCGCACACAGCGCACCCCGGCGCAGCGCTACCGGCGCCTCGTCGTCGCGACCTTCAGTGTGCTCGTGCTGCTGCTCGGCGGCCTCACACTCGCCAACTTCGGCCTCGCGCCCGCGCTCGAGCAGGCGCGCTTCGACGCCACGACGCTCACGCAATCTCGCGGCCAGACGGTCGAATTCCAGGCCAACCAACCGCTCGCCGACGCCGGAAAAATCACGGTAAAACCCGAGACCGCCTTCACCACCTCGCTCGACGATCGCACGCTCGTCGTCACCTTCCCCGAGCCGCTGCTCTCCGACACCGACTACACGATCACGGCCTCGGATGTCGGGGGCTCCCAGACCTTCGGCCGCGCCACGTTCGAGACCTCCTTCAGCACGCCCGGCTCGGAGATCCTCACGCTGATCGACGGCGCGAGCGCCCCCGGTACCGGCACTGAGAGCGACACGGGCCGCGACACCATCCGACGCACGCTTCTGACCGACTCGTCGCACGAGGACATCCTCGAGGCCGACAGCATCGACGAGTTCGTCAGCACGGGTCAACTCGTCATCGCCGCCGTGACGAGCGACTCCGGCATCCGCTCGCTCATCGTGCACCGCCTGCGCGACGGCTACGAGGAGCGCGTGCGCCTGCCGGCCGGGTCGAGCGCTGTGCAGCTGCGGTCGTCGCCCACCACCAACCTGTTCGGCTTCGTGCAGCGCACGCCGGGCGCGAGCGACACCCTCACGCTCTACGACACCACCGATCTGACGCAGCCTCAGTATGTCCTGGGCGCGACCGAGGGCATCCCCGAGAGCATGCTCGAGTGGCGTTTCGTGCCGAACACCTCGCAGCTCATCGTGCAATCGGACAAGCAGGCCCTCAGCCTGATCGACCCGGCCGGCGCCCAGCCGCCCCTGCCGCTCGGTTTGCATGCCGACATCCGCGCCTTCATCCCCGGCACGCTGTCGTTCGCGGTCTCCGACCCGACCGGCGGTTCGATCGTCAACCTGCAGACGGGCGAGACCACGCCCCTCGAGGCCATCGCCAACCCCGATGCCGCCGGCGAACCCGACCGTCTCGCCGTCGTCTCGGTGCCAGAGGGTGGCGGCCCGGCCAGCCTCGTCGAATCGCGCGTCGTGCGCGACCCCGCAACCTTCGCCGACCTGCGCTACGCCGTCTACAGCCTCACCCCCGACGGCGCGCGCATGCTCTACGACCGCCCCGCGTCGAGCGGCGAGGTGCGCTCCCTCTGCCTCTCCGACAACGGGCAGTACCTGGCCATCGACGTGCGCCCCAACATCGGGGATGCCGACGCCGCCGCTTCCGAAACCGCCACCGCCCCCGGCGCCCAAACCCTCATCACCGACCTGCGCACGCAGAAGGACGTCGGCGTCGTCGAGGGTGCCTCGGCCGACTGGTGCCTCTGAGGTTCTGTATCGTGAAGTGGTCGGCGGTGGGCCGATAGCCGAGCGGAGGCGGAGTTCGACATGACGGTTGCTCAAGACGTGACGCGCCGCGAGGCCATCGCGGAGTATCAGATCCTCGACCAGCCGCCCGAGCCCGATCTGCTGGGCCTCGTGCAGCTCGCCGCCACGGTCTGCGGCGTTCCGACGGCCGTCATCAATATCATCGACGATCGCTCTCAGCACCAGATCGCGGCCATCGGCATGCAGGCCTCGACCTGTTCGCGCGAAGACTCGATGTGCGCGGCCGTGCTGCAGAACCCGGGTCTCGTCGTGGTGCCCGACGCGCGCGACGACGACCGTTTCGCGGCCAACCCGTTCGTCACGGGCGTGATCGGCAACGTGCGTTTCTACGCATCGAGCCCGCTCATCACGCCGCAGGGTGTGTCCATCGGCACCATCTGCATCTTCGACGAGCAGACGGGTGATCTCACGCCCGAGCGCCGCGATTCGCTCAACCTCATCGCGCACCAGGTGATCGACGTGCTCGAGCTGCGCCGCATCGCCACCGAGCTGAACCGGTCCAATGAGCAACTCGAGCGTTTCGCCGCCCAGGTGAGCCATGATCTGAAGAACCCGCTCATGGCCGTCTCGGGCTTCATCGAGCTGGCCGCCGACAGCCCCGAGATGGCGGATGCCCCGCAGGCCACCGAGTCCCTGGCGCGCGCCGAATCCGCGGCCACGCGCATGGGCACGATGATCGGCGACCTGCTCGACTACGCCCGCGCGGGTGGCGCACGCCCCCGCCAGGACGACGTCGATGTGCAGCACATCGTGCGCGCCGTGGTCGACGACCTGTCCACGGCCATTGCCGCGTCGGGTGCGCGCATCGAGGTGGATGCGGCAATCCGACTCACGGGCGACGCGACGCTCCTGCGTGCCCTCGTGCAGAACCTCGTGGCCAACGCCATCAAGTTCACGAGCGCCGCGGGCGTCGAGCCATACATCGTGATCGTCGCCGAGACGCTCGTGGGCGGCTGGCGCCTGTCGGTCGACGACAACGGCCCGGGTGTCGCGCCCGAGGACCGCGAACGCGTCTTCGACCTCATGGACCGGGGATCCTCAGACGATGTGCCCGGCCTCGGCATCGGCCTCTCGACCTGCCAGCGCATCGTCGAGGCACACGGGGGCTCGATCGGCATCGGCGAATCGGCCCTGGGTGGCGCGAGCGTCTGGGTCGTGCTGCCGCGGCCGGGCATCGCCTCCCGCCCGACCGACGCCGTCACCCCCGAAGCCTCCCGGCCCGACTCGGTCTGATCCCATTCGCGTGTAATACGGTGGCGATGTGGATGCCGCAGCCAAATTCGTCGACCTCGCCAGAACCCTCGGCGCCGCCGAGCCCGATGCGCGACGTTTCCTCGCCGAACTCGGCCGCCGGGGAGCCGGCGTGCGGCGCGGCCCGCTCTGGTTCCTCGACGCGGGCCGCGGCGGTCGCAACACCATCTCCGGCACGGGCGTGAAGCCCGAATTCGACGACGGCACACGCGGCCAGATCCGCCACTTCACCGGCACGGCCGCGACCGTCGCGCGCATCGGTGCGCGCGCCACGCGTTGGGCCACACTCCACATCCTGCGCGACGGCCCCGACACGGCCGACGGTCGCCTGAGCGAGGCGGCCATCTCCTTCGCCGAGGCACTCCTCTCGGGCGAACTCGCGACGCGCGATGCGGCCGACTGGATCGCCCGCAACATCCTCGCCTGATCGGCTTTTCGGGCGCAGGAATACCGCGAGCACTCCCCTGCTTATAGATAGTTGACCAAAGTCCACTAGATGGTTATAGTTGACCTTTATCAACGATATGGCGCAGCGTCGGGCCAGCAACCACACACGTTTCCTCTGGAGCATCCACTCATGACCACCGCATCAACCGAGGCGCCGCCCGCCCCGAAGATGACGCACCGCCAGGTGCTCGAAGCCCTCTCGGGCCTCCTGCTCGGCATGTTCGTCGCCATCCTCGCCGGCACCGTCGTCTCGACCTCGCTTCCCCGCATCGTCTCCGACCTCAACGGCGACCAGACCGCCTACACCTGGGTCGTCACCGGCACCCTGCTCGCGACCACGGTCTCGACGCCCATCTGGGGCAAGCTCGCCGACCTCTTCAACCGCAAGCTGCTCATCCAGCTCTCGCTCGTCATCTTCGTGATCGGTTCGGCCCTCGCCGGCTTCTCGCAAGACACCAACACGCTCATCATCTTCCGTGTGCTGCAGGGTCTCGGCGCCGGTGGCCTCACGGCACTCAGCCAGATCATCATGGCCGACATCATCAGCCCGCGTGAGCGCGGTCGCTACATGGGCCTCTTCGGCGGCGTCATGGCGGTCGGCACCGTCGGGGGCCCGCTCATCGGCGGCCTGCTCACGGATGGCTTCGGATGGCGCTGGAACTTCTTCGTGGCCCTGCCCGTCGCGATCGTAGCCATCATCCTGTTGCAGAAGACGCTGCACCTGCCCAAGGTCGTCAAGCGCGTCGTCTCGATCGACTACCTCGGTGCCATCCTCATCGCCGGCGGTGTCTCGTTGCTGCTGATCTGGGTCTCCATGGCCGGAAACCAGTTCGACTGGTGGAGCACCACGACCGCGTGGATGGTGGGAGGCGCCGTCGTGGCCCTCGTGCTCGCTGTTATCGTCGAGCTGCGCGCCAAGGAGCCCATCCTGCCGATGAGCCTCTTCAAGAACCGCACCTTCACGCTCGCCGTCATCGCCTCGATCTCGGTCGGTGTGGCCATGTTCGGCACGTCGGTCTACCTCGCGCAGTACATGCAGCTCGCCCGTGGCGCCTCGCCCACCGAGTCGGGTCTGCTCACGCTGCCCATGATCGCCGGCCTGCTGCTCTCGTCGACCATCATCGGCAACATCATCAGCCGCACGGGCGTGTGGAAGCCGTACATGATCGGCGGCTCGATCGCTCTCGCCATCGGCCTGGGCCTCATGGGCACCATCCACTACGACACCAACTACGTGCTCGTCTCGGTCTACATGCTGATCCTCGGCGCCGGTGTCGGTGCCGTCATGCAGAACCTGGTGCTCGTCGTGCAGAACGCCGTTCAGCCGAGCGAACTCGGTGCCTCGAGCGCCGGTGTCGCCTTCTTCCGCAGCCTCGGCGGCACGGTCGGCGTCTCGGTCATGGGTGCCATCCTGGCCACGCGCGTCTCCGACTCGCTGTCCGCCAGCACGGCCCAGCTGCAGGCCGCCCTGGCGAAGCTCGGCGCCGAGGGTGCCAAGATCGGCGAGGCGCTCGCATCCGGAACCATTCCCAAGGTGTCGACGCTGCCCGATTCGGTGCGGCCCATCATCGAGTCGGCCTACGGCGAAGGCGTCGCGCACGTCTTCCTGCTGGCCGCCCCGCTCGCCCTCGTCACGATCCTCGCGATCGTCTTCCTGCCGAACCTCAGCCTCGGCACCAAGACGGCCCTCGAGCGTCGCGAAGAGACCCGCCTGCAGGAGTCCGAGGAGCGCGTGTTCGACACGGCCATCGCCTCGATCGACGGCACACCCACCGGTTCGATCGGCGTGGTCCGCGACGGCGAGAAGCGGGATGCCTCTGCCTCCGCCCCCGCCTCCGGCGAGCACGGCACCGAAGACAGCGCCCGTCGTTCGGGCAAATAGCACCATGAGCCACGCACTCGACGCCCCGCACGACCCCGCTGTCGACCAGTCCATCGCCCGCGTGGAGGAGCAGTTCGGACTGCTCATCAACCGGGTGAAGGCGTCGATGCGGGACCGTGCCGAGCGGGTCTACCCCGGCCTGCAGCCGGTCGGGTACAAGGTTCTCTCCACCGTGGTCCGGGCAGGGCGCCTGCAGTCTGGCGCCCTGTCCGAGATGCTCATGACCGATAAGAGCATCATCAGCCGCACGGTCAAATACCTCGAACAGGTCGGGCTCATCACGCGTGAGCCCGACCCGCTCGACGGTCGCTCGAGCTACGTCGTACCGACGGCCATCGCCGTCGAACGCATGGATGCCGTGCGACTCGACGATCAAGAGATGCTCTACGACCGCCTGCGCGGCTGGGATCTGGGCGACGTCGAACGGCTCGCCACCCTGCTGCACATGCTCAACGAGACCGTGCCGACGGGCGCCTCGGCGGCCACGCGCGAGCGGGAACACGAGCAGAGTTCGCCGTCGGGAGCCTGCTGACGCCCGACTAGCGCCCCGGTCGCTTGCGGGGAAGCCCGGCGGCCGCCGCGCGAGACAGCGTCGTGACGGCCGTCTCCAGCGGACCCCGGCGCCCGAGCAACGCCAGCACGAGGCCGATGAGCAGCGCCCCGGCCACGTGCAGCAGCCAGAGCTGCGGGCTCGACACGAGCCACATGAGGTCCTCGATCATCCACGCATCGGGCGGCAGCGCGGCGGCCGTCGCCGCCTCGACGAAAACGTGCGTGCAATAGATGGTGAGTGGAGCTGCACCGGCCGCCACCACCGGAGCGAGAACCGCGGCGCCCACACCCCGCACCGCGAAGCCGGCGAACAGGCACAGTCCGATGACCGCCACGGCCGTGCCCGCCGTGAGCACGACGTCGAGCGTGGCGCCCGAATGCGCGAGCGACGACGCCAGCCACCACGGGCTCTCGAGCGGCACGAGACCGAAGCCCGAGCCCTGCAGGTCCGTTTCGACCAGGTCGCGGCCCTGCGTGCCGGTCGTGTAGCCCCGCGTCAGCGCGATGGCGTCGATGCCGCCGAGCGGTCCGAGCGCCAGAGAAGACAGCGCCCACCCGGCGAAAGCGGCCGCCGCTCCACCGAGGGTGAGCCGCAGGGCGAGGCGCCGCAGCATCCGACCGCCGTCTTGTTCTACGGAGGCCCGGGCCACCAGCACGAGACGACCGACGGCCATGCCCACGAGCAGGTAGACGATCCACGTGAAGACCGGATAGACGCCCGTGACGAAGAGGTCTGGCACGAACTGGGGGTCGCCGAGATTCGTCCACGACGGGTTTGCGAACCCGGTATCCGTCAGCCACTCCGTACGGATGCCGAACGAGACCACCGGCCACACGACCGCCCACAGCACGGCCACGCCGACGAGCGCGCCGGCCCGCAACCGCAGGAACGGAATGGTCAACCAGAACGATGCCCCGTAGAAGACGAGGATGATGGCGATACCGCTGTCGACGAGGCCCACCGTCAGGCCGATCGCCATGACCACGGCGCCCCGGGCGAGCAGGGCACGGATGGCGGGAGCCATCCCCCGGGGTGCCCCGAAGAGCTCGAAGGACCCGGGCGACTTGGATGATTCGAACGACTCGGATGACGAAGCGGTTTCAGCCGAGCGATTGCGCGCCGCCGGTCGACCATCCGAGCCGCGCCCGCTCCCGTCGACCCCACCCAGGTAGCGCCGCATCGACAGCACGACGCCGATGCCCGCCAGCACGGCGAAGAGGGCCGCCGCGCGCCCCTGCACGAGCGTGAGCGCGAGCGTGGGGCCCCCCTCGGGCAGCCGCTCGTTCCAGACGTGAGCGGCCATCATGCCGATGAGCGCGAGGAAGCGCGCCAGATCGAGGCCGACGACCCGCCCGCCGGCGAGGCGCGCGAAACCGAACGCCCGGCGGGGCGTGTCGTGACCGCTGCGGGTGGACGCGTCGGCTCCGTCAGTGGAGGTCGACGCGGCATCCGCCCGCGTCATCCGTTGCGCCAGCTGTGCTCGGGTTCGAAGCCCAGCACGCGCCGGGCCTTGTCGATCGAGAGCAGGGTCTCGTTGTCGCCCAGCTCGCTGAGGTCACGCGCGAGCGGCACGCCCGGGAACACCTCGGCGACGAGCTCGGAGTTGGGCCTGCTCATGACGGTGTCGGCGGCCGCGATGATGAACCGGTCGAACCCGGTCGTCTGCCACGCCAAGGCCTTCTCGATCGCCTGCGCACCGTCGCGCGCGTCGATGTAGCCCCAGAGGTTCCATTTGCGCAGGGTGGCGTCGGCGTCGAACGAGGGGAACTCGGCATAGTCCTCTGGCGCCATCACGTTCGAGAACCGCAGGCCCACGATCTTGAGGTCGTCGTGCCAGCGCGTCAACTCGATGGCCATCTGCTCTTCGAGGTGCTTCACGAGCGAGTAGGTGCTCTCGGGCCGCGCCGCATACTCCTCGTCGACGGGGATGTAGGGCGGCGGGGTGTCGAACGGCAACCCCAACACGGTCTCGCTCGACGCATACACGACATTGCGGATGCCTGCACGGGTCGCCCCGTGGAACACGTTGTATGTGGACAGCATGTTGTTGTGGAACGTGGCCACGTCGCTCGCCAGCCCGGGCGCCGGGATGGCCGCGAGATGCACGACGGCGTCGAACCCGCCGATCTTGTCGTTGATACCCCCGAGCGCATCGACCACCTGGCCGTAATCGCGCAGGTCCACGCGCGTGAACAGCGGCCCCCGCTCCCCCGCCTGATCGAGGTTCACGACCTCGTTGCCACTCTCGACGAGCGCCGCGACGACCGCGCGACCCAACTTTCCCGACCCACCGGTCACCGCAATACGCATGGAATCTATTCTGACCCGGGAATGTCTCCTCGGCTAGCCGTCGAGCCGCATTCGGTCGAGCTCGCCCGACACGCCTCCGCCGGTTCGCCTGCGCGCCCGGGGAGAGGGACAATAGATAAGTGAATCCCCTGCTCGCTGGCCGCATCGTCGTCGATGGTGACGACCGTATCGCCTGGCTGCGGGCACGCTCGCGCGGAATCACGGCAACGGATGTCGCCAAGCTCAGCACTCCGGCATCCATCCAGTCGGCCGCGACGGCGAAGCTCATGGGCACGGGCTTCGGCGGCAACCGCTACACCGACCACGGCAAGGCGCGCGAACCCGAGATCGCCCGCTGGGTGGCCGCCACGCACGGCATCCAGCCGTCCTCGGCGCTCTTCCACAGCGAATACGAGCGCCGCCACCTGGCCACGCCCGACGGCCTCGCGAGCACCGAAGACGGGCGCGTCATCCTCAGCGAGATCAAGACGACCAACAAGTCGTGGCGCAGCATCCCGCGTCACTATCTGCGGCAGGTGTGGTGGCAGCAATACGTGTTGGGCGCCGAACGCACGCTCGTGGTGTGGGAGCAGCACAACGATTTCGTGCCCCTCGACGACGAGCCGCTCTGCCGCTGGGTCGACCGCGACGAACGCGAGATCAACACGCTCGTCACCATGGCGAATGCGCTCATCGACGAGCTGCACCGCCGCACGACACGCCCCGCCTGACACCCTGGCGGACACCTCTCGGTGGTCTCCGATGCAGTCTTAGCAGTGCGGTGACGCCCCCGAAACATGCGCGAATCATTGCCCCGTGAGACTGACACCAGCACGGCACACGACCCGAACGGTGCCTCGACCATCCGCAACGACAGAGGGGGTACGATGCGCCAGGCAATGCATGAGTCGTGGCTGACTCACACCGAACCACTACCGATCGAAGAGGTTCCCGAGCGCATGACGGCCGCCGTCATCGACGCCGTCGGGGGCCCCGAGCAGCTGCACCTCGCCGAGGTCGACACGCCCCGTCAGGTGAACTCCGAGTTCATCGTGCGCGTCGTCGCCGCCGGCGTCAATCCGCTCGACGTCAAGACTCGGGCGGGCCGCGGTGTCGCGGCGGGCATCGGGTCCTACCCGGCCGTGCTGGGCATGGACTTCTCGGGCGTCGTCGTGCGAGCCCCCTACGAGGCGCACCCGCTGCACCCCGGAACCGAGGTCTACGGCATGGTGTCGTTCCCCCGCTACCCGGGCAGTTATGCGCAATACGTCTCGGTTCCGAGCCTGTCGCTGGCCCGCAAACCTGTGGCGCTCTCGCATGTCGAGGCCGCCGGCATCCCTGTTGCGGCCCTCACGGCCTGGGGCATGGTGGTCGAGGTCGCCAAGGCGCACGAGGGCCAGCGCATCCTCATCCACGCCGGCTCGGGCGGCGTCGGCCACTTCGCCGTGCAGTTTGCCAAATACTTCGGCGCCCAAGTCATCGCCACGGGTTCGGCTCGCAACAAGGGATGGCTGCACGAACTCGGTGCCAGCGAATTCATCGACTACGAGGCCCAACGTTTCGAAGACGTGCTCACCGAGGTGGATGTCGTCATCGACCTCGTCGGCAACGTGCACGACGACACCGGCTCCCGTTCCTTGAAGGTCTTGCGGCACGGCGGACTCATCGTCAACGCCCCGACGGGCAGCTGGCCCACGTTCCTCGACGAGGTCGCCGAGGCCGGTGTGCGCGGCACGACCTACAAGGTCGCCCCCGACGGCAACACCCTCTCCACGGTGTCGCGGCTGCTCGAATCGGGCGATGTGCGCGTGTTCGTCGATCAGGTCTTCGACCTGTCGCAGGCATCCGAAGCTCACGCGGCCCTCGAGACGGGGCACACGCGCGGCAAGATCGTGCTGCACGTCGCCGACAGCTAGGCGGCGGAGCGACAACCGGGGCGCTGGCGCAGTCACACGGTCGCGCTGCCACGCCGCGGGGCCGGCGCTCACTCCGGCCGCTCGCCTCAGGCCGTCCCGGTGTTGAGCAACCGGTCTCCGAGCTCGCTGCGTAGGTACAGCACGCTGTGCCCGTAGCGCGTCGAGGTGACGAGCCCTACGGCCCGGAGCGCCCGCAGATGCTGGTTCACGGCCGACGTGCTCACGCCGAAGCGCAGGCCGAGTTCGGTCGACGATGCCGGCTCGGCCAGGGCGGCGAGCAGCGCGGCCCGCACCCGCCCGAGCACGTTGGTCACGGCATCCGCATCGCCCGTCGGTTGGGCTTCCCACATGGCGCCCTGACCGCGTGCCGGATACATGACCATGGGCGGCTCGTCGTCCTCCACGGGCGACGACCCGCGGCGCGTGAACATGGTGGGCACGAGCGTGATGCCGAGCCCCGCGGTGGGCAGCGTGCGATCGCCGGGTGACATGACGTCGATCGACAGCACACCGTCGGCATAGCTCATCGAATCGCCCAGGTTGTTGAGCATGGCGGCCAGACCGTTCTGCGCGATCTGCCGCCCCCGAAACACGATGTCGGCCTCGAGGATGGTGCGCATGCGCCCCCAGTACGGCTGAAAGCAGCTCTGCCAATAGTGTTCGAGGCCGCGCAGCATCCGCTCGATAGCTCGATGCGGGTCACCCGCGAACACGCGCGGAACAGTGCCATGGACGGCCTCGAGCTGCCGCCGGAACACAGCAGGATCGATCGCGGCGAGTCGGGCGAACTCGTCCTCAATGCGAGTGAGCGGCGAGGCCGCCCGCGGGTTCAGAAAGTCAGGCGTCCACTGCCTCGTGTCGATCAGCGCGCTCAACACCTCGGTGTCGACATCGCGCCTGGCCTCCTGCGTGTGCCGCAACCACGGCAGCTGCAGCGGGTAGCGAGATGGCTCGGTCAGGGCCCGCAACGACAGCCCGAGTTCGCACAGCGGTGAGATGCCGAAGCGCAGCCCCGCGAGCTCGACGTCGTCCAGGGTGTAACGCAACATGAAGCACAACGCTACATCACTGCCGGACGCCACCCCGCCCGTGGGAGAACTGATCCGTGAGCAACATTCCGCCTTCCGCCGAAACCGGCAGCATCCCCCGTCTCGATCCCGCACCCCTCGCCGACCCCACGCCCGAGGGCCCCGAATCCTCCCGAGGCCTCTCCGGCCTACGCCGGCGCCTGCCAGCCGCCCTGCAAAACCCCGTACTGCGCGTGCTCATCGCCTCCACGTTCGTGCACACCCTCGGCCGCGGAGTCTTCCTCACCGTCACGGTGCTCTATTTCAGCCTCATCGTGGGACTCAACGCGGCCGAGGTCGCCGTCGTCCTCACGGCCGCGAGTGCTGTCGGCGTCGCGACCTCGTTCCTCGGCGGCTTCCTCGCCGACCGCCTGAGCGCCCGCCTCCTGTCGATCATCGCGGCGGCAGGCTCGGGCCTCGCGCTCATGGCTTACACGCTGGCCGACTCCTTCGTCACGACCCTCGTCATCGCGTGCATCGTCGACGGTCTGATGAGCGCCGAGCACGCCATCCGCGGCGCCATCATCGCCCGCGCGTTCACGGGAACTGAGCGCGTCTCGGCCCGCGCCATCTTGCGCACCGTCACCAACATCGGCATCGCGGTCGGTTCGGGCGCGGGCGGCATCGCCCTGCTGATCTCCACCCCCGAGGCCTACCGCTGGACCATGCTGGGTGCCGGCGCCATCACGGCCGCCAGCGCGCTCCTCCTCGCCAAGCTGCCCACCACGGTCGACGCGCACCGCCCGTCCGCGGGCGAAACCGCCGAGCGCCTCAGTGGCCTGTCCCCCTGGCGCAACCCGTGCTATCTGGTCTTCACCACCCTCTCGGGCATCTTCGCCATCCAGTTCGCGGTCTTCGAGATCGGGGTGCCGCTCTGGATCATCCACGACACGGATGCTCCGCCCGCCGTCGTCGCCCTGCTCACGTTCATCAACACCGCGTTGGTGATCGCGTTCCAGATCCCCCTGTCTCGCGGCACGCACGACATGCGTTATGCCGGTCGCGTCTCGTTCGTCGCCGGAATCCTCATGGCGGGTGCCTGCGTGCTCTACTTCACGGCATCACTCACGGCCGCGGTCGCCACCGTCGTGGTCCTGCTCGTGGCCTTGGTGCTGCACTCGTTCGCCGAGATCCTCTCGTCGGCCAGCTCGTGGGGCCTGTCGTTCGAGCTCGCCGACCAGCGCCTGGCGGGCAGCTACCAGGGCGTCTACTCGATGGGCTACTCCCTCGGCACCATGGTCGCCCCGCTCATCGTGACGGGTCTCGCGATCACGCACGGTCTCTGGGGATGGTTGGGCCTCGCCGCCCTCTTCATCGCCTGCGCTTCGGGCATCACCCTCATCGCGTCGCGCGCCGCCTCCCGCACCCCCTGAGAAGTGGCGGGCACCTTCGTGGCAACCGCAACAAGCTGACCGAGATGCCCGTCCTCTGGGCCTACGCTCGTCTGCGCCGCCGCCTCCGTTAACGCAAGAATGGCCCGCCGAAGCGGGCCATTCTTGTGATGCTGTATCGCGCTGAGTCGTAAAGACTTAGGCGAGGATGTTCACATCGAGGGGGATGCCGGGGCCGAACGTGGTCGACACCGTGCCCTTCTGGATGTAGCGACCCTTGGAGGAGGACGGCTTCAAGCGGACGACCTCTTCGAGGGCGGCGTTGATGTTCTCGTCGAGCTGCTCGGGCGTGAAGCTGGCCTTGCCCACGACGAAGTGCACGTTGGAGTGCTTGTCGACGCGGAACTCGATCTTTCCGCCCTTGATCTCGGTGACGGCCTTGGCGACGTCGGGCGTCACGGTGCCGGTCTTCGGGTTCGGCATGAGGCCACGGGGACCAAGCACCTTACCGAGACGACCGACCTTGCCCATGAGCTCGGGGGTCGAGACGGCGGAGTCGAAGTTCGTGTAACCCTCGGACACCTTCTGGATGAGCTCGTCGCCACCGACCTCGTCGGCACCGGCTGCGAGAGCGGCTTCGGCGGCCGGACCGGTCGCGAAGACGATGACGCGCGCGGTCTTACCCGTGCCGTGGGGCAGGATGACGGTTCCACGAACCATCTGGTCTGCCTTGCGGGGGTCGACACCGAGCTTCAGAGCGACCTCGACGGTGCTGTTGAACTTCGAAGAGCCGGTCTCTTTGGCGAGCTCGACGGCTTCGGTGGGCGTGTAGAACTTGTCAGCCTGGATCTTGTCGGCTGCGGCCCGGTAGGCCTTAGACTTCTGTGCCATTTTGTTCTCCCATTCGAGAATGTGGTGTGCCTACGCCGGAACCCGCGGGTTCCTGGTGCAGTCGCGCCTGGCTAGCGCTGCCACGATGTTGAAAAAAGGGTGGACTGCTTAGCCTTCGACGGTGATGCCCATGGAACGGGCGGTGCCGGCGATGATCTTCGAGGCGGCGTCGATGTCGTTGGCGTTCAGGTCGACGAGCTTCGCCTCAGCGATTTCGCGAACCTGGTCCTTGGTGAGCTTGGCAACCTTGACGGTGTGCGGCGTGCCGGAACCCTTGGCGACGCCGGCAGCCTTCTTGATGAGCTCGGCGGCGGGCGGGGTCTTCAGGATGAACGTGAACGAGCGGTCTTCGTAGACCGTGATCTCGACGGGGATGACGTTGCCGCGCTGGGCCTCGGTCGCCGCGTTGTAAGCCTTGCAGAACTCCATGATGTTCACGCCGTGCTGACCCAGGGCGGGGCCGATGGGCGGGGCCGGGTTGGCGGCGCCGGCCTTGATCTGAAGCTTGATCAGACCTGTGACCTTCTTCTTCGGTGCCATGTTTCTTCCTTCTTTCTGAGGTTCGAGCTCCCCGCGAGGGGGCGCTCTCCCACGAACCGGTTGGTTCGCGGTGGTCTAAAAAATCTGTGGATGCTGCGAGCGGCGTCGGCCGAAGCTACAGCTTGGTGACCTGATCGAAGCTGAGCTCGACCGGGGTCTCGCGCTCGAACAGTGATACGAGGACCGTGAGCTTGCCGCTCTCGGGCTTGATCTCGCTGATCGAACCGGGCAGGCCCGCGAACGAACCTTCCTTGATCGTGATGGTCTCGCCGATCTCGAAGTCGACCTCGGCAACGGCGGCGCGGGCCTGGGTCTGGCCACCCTTCTGGGCGCCTCCCTTGGCGGGTGCCTGCTCCTTGACCTCGACGAGGCTCTTCAACATGTTGAAGGACTCCTCGAAACGCAGCGGCGTCGGGTTGTGAGCGTTGCCCACGAAGCCCGTGACACCGGGCGTGTGGCGCACCACGGACCAGCTGTCTTCGTTGAGGTCCATGCGCACGAGCACGTAGCCCGGGATGCGCACACGAGTGACCATCTTGCGCTGGCCGTTCTTGATCTCGACGACGTCTTCCATGGGAACTTCGACCTGGTAGATGAAGTCGGCGACGTCGAGCGAGCCCTTGCGCTGCTCGATGTTGGCCTTCACCTTGCGCTCGAAGCCCGCGTAGGAGTGGATGACGAACCACTTGCCGGGCAGCGAACGCAGCTCGGCGCGGAACGCGTCGTACGGGTCGACCTCGACGTCGGAGGCCTCGGCCTCTTCTCCGTCTTCGGCGTCGTCGTCTTCATCGGCACCGAAACCGTTGTCTGCGGCAACCTCGTCGACCTGCGCCTGGGCGTCTTCGGCGGACTCGGCGTTGTCGCTCTCGGAGGAGAACAGCTCTTCGCTGAGGCTCTCGGGCGTGAGCGTGATGGGGTCTTCTTCTTCGTCTTCGACGGCCTCGGCGGCAGCTTCTGCCTCGTCTGCGTCGTCGATGTCGAGGGCGTCGTCGACCACGGCGTCAGCTTCGGGGTCGTTGGCCTCGGCCATGGCGTCGAGAACGGCGTCGAGGTCTACCTCATCGCTTTCGACGTGGATGGCTTCGTGCTCGGCAGCGTCGACGGAGTCTTCGGCGGCGGCGAGGGTCTCGCCCTCCTGCACCTCATCGACTTCGCTCGACTGCTCGGCAGCGGTCGCCCAATCGACGTCGTCGCGATTTCTCTCTGACACTGAATCTCTTCCCTTTACTGTTCCCGGACTTGCGTGGAGGTCATCCACCGCACCGTCTCGGTGTGCATTGCTTGTGTGTTCTGGAACCGCGCCTCGTCGAGGGGCGAGCCGATCAGAAACGGGGGCCGGATGCCATCATCCGCCCGGCTCCAGCCGGTCAGACCCCGGGGGTGCCGAAGGTCAGGAGGACCAGCCAGGAGAACAGCTGGTCGAGCCCGTAGACGATAGCCATCATGATCACGACGAATACCAGCACGACGCCGGTGTAGCTCAGCAGCTCTTTACGAGTCGGGGTGACGACCTTCTTGAGCTCGCCGATCACCTGCTTGATGAACAAGATGATGCCCGCGAAGGGTCCACGCTTTTCGGCGCGTTCCCGCTTCGCTGTTGCGACGATTTCCTCGCTGGGTTCGTCGATAACTTTTCGAGCCATCTCGTTTACACCTTTCGTGTGCCGACACTGTCATGTCGACGCGCAGGGCGGACAGGACTTGAACCTGCAACCTGCGGTTTTGGAGACCGCTGCTCTACCAATTGAGCCACCGCCCTATGGAACTCCCGGAGGGAACTCCCTGGCAATCGTAGCGAACCCTGCGCGAATCCGCTCGATCTGAACCCCACGGCCAGCCACCGACCTCCTGTGAAAAAGGGCAGAGAAAAGCTTGGCAGGATTCGAGTGCCGCCCTCCAGTGTAGGGGACGGCTGGCCGTGAGTAAAGCTGGGGCCGGGCCGCCCGGCGGGTCGCCGGGCCCGCCGTCGCCCAGGCGTCGGCACATGCCTCGAGCCAGGCGTCGAGCCGAGCGTCAGCGGTCGCGCTGCTCGAGCGGCACGACCATGGGGTCGCCCGTCACGGGGTCGGGGATCACGAGAGCGTGCAGCCCGAACACGTCGAGCACGAGATCGGCATCGACGATGTCCGCGGGCGCCCCCTCGGCCACCACACGGCCATCCTTCATGGCGATGAGGTGGTCGGCGTATCGGAAGGCCAGGTTGAGGTCGTGCAGCACGGCGACGAGCGTGTATTCGCCTGAGGCGTGCAGCGACCGGCACAGGTCGAGCACATCGAGCTGGTGCGCGATATCGAGGTAGGTGGTGGGCTCGTCGAGCAGCAGTACGGGCGTCTGCTGCGCGAGCACCATGGCGAGCCACACGCGCTGGCGCTGGCCGCCGGACAGTTCGTCGACGCTGCGTCCCGCCAGATGCGTGATGTCGGTGGCGGTCATGGCGCGCTGGACGGCGGCTTCGTCATCCGGGGACCATTGGCGCAACAGGGTCTGGTGCGGAAAACGGCCGCGCGAGACGAGGTCGGAGACGCTGATGCCATCCGGCGCGATCGACGTCTGCGGCAGCAGGCCGAGGCGCCGAGCCACCTCTTTCGAGGAGTACTGCGTGATGGCCTTGCCGTCGAGCACCACATCGCCCGCCGTCGGCTTGAGCAGGCGCGAGAGCGCGCGCAACAGGGTCGATTTGCCGCACGCATTCGGGCCGATGATGGCCGTGAACGATCGCGGCGGGATGCTGACGCTCAACGCTTGCGAGATGACCCGTCCGTCATAACCCAGTGTCAGGTCGCGCCCGGCCAGCGTTTCGGCGTCGATCGCGGAGGCAGCAGTCATGGGGTAAGCCTAGCCTTACCTACTTCACTGGTCGACATATCGTGGTGCCCGCACGGGCCTCCCCGATAGAGTGTGGCCGTGGCCGAACAACTCAGACTGTCCCAGAAAATTTCGTCGATCGCCGAGTCGGCGACCCTCAAAGTAGACGCGAAGGCGAAGGCCCTGCAGGCCGAAGGTCGCCCCGTCATCAGCTACGCCGCCGGCGAGCCCAACTTCCCCACTCCGGCCTTCATCGTCGAAGCCGCCGAGCGGGCCGTGCGCGATCCGAAGAACCACCGCTACACGCCGGCCGCCGGCCTGCCCGATCTGCGTGAGGCGATTGCGCAGAAGACGGCGCGCGACTCGGGGCTCGAGGCATCCGCGAGCCAGGTCATCGTGACGAACGGCGGCAAGCAGTCCGTCTACCAGGCGTTCCAGGTGCTGCTCAACCCGGGTGACGAGGTCATCGTGCCAACGCCCTACTGGACCACCTACCCCGAGGCCATCGCACTGGCGGATGGCGTGACGGTCGAGGTTTTCGCGGGTGCCGAGCAGGAGTACCGCGTGACGGTCGAGCAACTCGAGGCCGCGCGCACCGAACGCACCAAGGTGTTGCTGTTCGTGTCGCCGTCCAACCCCACGGGCTCGGTGTACAGCGAAGAAGAGACCCGCGCCATCGGCGAATGGGCCCTCGAGCACGGCATCTGGGTGATCAGCGACGAGATCTACCAGAACCTGACCTACGACGGCGTTCGTGCCGTGTCGATCGTCGAGGCCGTTCCGGGCCTGGCCGACCAGACGATCCTCGTCAACGGCGTGGCCAAGACCTATGCCATGACCGGTTGGCGCGTGGGCTGGATGGTGGGCCCCGCCGACGCCATCAAGGCCGCGTCGAACCTGCAGTCGCACCTGTCGAGCAACGTGAACAACATCGCGCAGCGCGCCGCCGTGGCCGCCCTGACGGGCCCGCAGGACGAGGTCGTGGCCATGCGCGACGCATTCGATGCGCGCCGCCGCGTGATCGTCGCCGAGCTGAACAAGATCGAGGGGTTCCGCACGCCGACCCCCACGGGCGCGTTCTACGTCTACCCCGACGTGACCGAGATGCTCGGGCGCGAGTGGGGCGGCGTGACGCCGCAGACATCCCTCGAATTGGCCGACCTGATGCTCGAACAGGCCGAGGTGGCCGCGGTTCCGGGCGAGGCGTTCGGCCCGAGCGGATACCTGCGCTTCAGCTACGCCCTGGGCGACGACCAGCTGCTCGAGGGCGTCCAGCGCCTGCAGAAGCTCTTCGCGCGGTAGGGGCTAGATCTCGACGCCCACCAGAACGGGTTCGGGCTGCAGGATGACGCCGAACTCGGACTGTACGCGCGCCTGCACGTAGCGGGCCAGCTCGGCGATCTCGTCCGCGCTCGCGCCGCCGCGGTTGGTGAGGGCCAGCGTGTGCTTGCTCGAGATGGCGGCGTGCGAACCGGGCAGCTGGAAACCGCGGTGCACGCCGGCGTTCTCGATCAACCACGCGGCGCTGAGCTTTACCTGCGCCTCGCGCGGTGCCGGGCGCTGGATCTCGCCCGTGAACTCGTCGAGCGGGATGACCGTCACCGCATCGTCGTCGGCATCGACGGGCCAGCGCGGGGCCCGCTCGGGCAGCGTGCGGGCGAACGACTCGGCGACGACGGGGTTGGTGAAGAACGAGCCCGCGCTCCAGGTGTCGGGGTCTGAGGCATCCCACACCATGCCCTTGGAGGCTCGCAGGGCGAGCACGGTCTTGCGCACCTGGGACACGGCAAGGCGTTCGCCGAGGTCGACGCCCAGCGAGAAGGCGAGCTGGGCGTAGGCGATGGGCTCGCTGAGGCCGCCGTTGTCGTGCAGGTCGATCTCGATGCCGAGCACCACGGCGTCGCGCTCGGGCTCGTCACCGGAGTGGCGCTTGAGGGTGGACGTGCGATAGCCGAGGCCGAGCTCGTCGGCCGGCACACGCGTGACCTCGAGGGTGTGACGGTCGAGCAGGTCGACGGCCACGAGCACCGATTCGAGCTCTTGCCCGTAGGCGCCGATGTTCTGGATGGGCGCGGCACCGCACGATCCCGGGATGCCGCTCAGCGCTTCGATGCCGGCCCAGCCGTGTTCGACGGCGTGCGCCACGAGGCCGTCCCACGATTCGCCCGCCTCGGTGCCTGGCGGGATGACGAGCGGTCGCCCCCCGGCGGCGGAGGCGTATTCGATGAGGTAGCCGATGGCCAGGCCGACGATGGCGAGGCCGATGATGGGCGTGGCGCGCGTGCGGGTCACGG
>NZ_MTQL01000007.1 GCF_001984125.1 Leifsonia sp. ALI-44-B
TCGAATTGGCCGACCTGATGCTCGAACAGGCCGAGGTGGCCGCGGTTCCGGGCGAGGCGTTCGGCCCGAGCGGATACCTGCGCTTCAGCTACGCCCTGGGCGACGACCAGCTGCTCGAGGGCGTCCAGCGCCTGCAGAAGCTCTTCGCGCGGTAGGGGCTAGATCTCGACGCCCACCAGAACGGGTTCGGGCTGCAGGATGACGCCGAACTCGGACTGTACGCGCGCCTGCACGTAGCGGGCCAGCTCGGCGATCTCGTCCGCGCTCGCGCCGCCGCGGTTGGTGAGGGCCAGCGTGTGCTTGCTCGAGATGGCGGCGTGCGAACCGGGCAGCTGGAAACCGCGGTGCACGCCGGCGTTCTCGATCAACCACGCGGCGCTGAGCTTTACCTGCGCCTCGCGCGGTGCCGGGCGCTGGATCTCGCCCGTGAACTCGTCGAGCGGGATGACCGTCACCGCATCGTCGTCGGCATCGACGGGCCAGCGCGGGGCCCGCTCGGGCAGCGTGCGGGCGAACGACTCGGCGACGACGGGGTTGGTGAAGAACGAGCCCGCGCTCCAGGTGTCGGGGTCTGAGGCATCCCACACCATGCCCTTGGAGGCTCGCAGGGCGAGCACGGTCTTGCGCACCTGGGACACGGCAAGGCGTTCGCCGAGGTCGACGCCCAGCGAGAAGGCGAGCTGGGCGTAGGCGATGGGCTCGCTGAGGCCGCCGTTGTCGTGCAGGTCGATCTCGATGCCGAGCACCACGGCGTCGCGCTCGGGCTCGTCACCGGAGTGGCGCTTGAGGGTGGACGTGCGATAGCCGAGGCCGAGCTCGTCGGCCGGCACACGCGTGACCTCGAGGGTGTGACGGTCGAGCAGGTCGACGGCCACGAGCACCGATTCGAGCTCTTGCCCGTAGGCGCCGATGTTCTGGATGGGCGCGGCACCGCACGATCCCGGGATGCCGCTCAGCGCTTCGATGCCGGCCCAGCCGTGTTCGACGGCGTGCGCCACGAGGCCGTCCCACGATTCGCCCGCCTCGACGCGCAACCGAACGGTGCCGGCGGGCACGTCGGCGGTGATGCGGTCGATTCCGGATGTCGCGACACGGATCAGGGTGCCGTCGAAACCGTCGTCAGAGACCAGCGAGTTCGAGCCCCCGCCGATGAGCAGGGGTTCGTCGTGTGCGCGCCAGGTGTTGCGCACGGCGTCGACGAGTTGATCCCGCGTGGTCGCGACGACGGTCGATGCAGCCGGGCCGCCGACGCGGAACGTCGTGTAGGCCGCGATCGGGGTCGGCTTCTGCGAGACGCGGGCTCTACTCGGGGCGACCTCGTCGACGTGCGTGTCGGGCCGCGCGTGGCGACCTCTCGGACGATCCGTCATCGGGTCACCTCCGCGTTCCGGGTATCAATCGTGCTGTGTATCAAGCGTGCTGAAATCAAGCGTGCTGGGCGGGTGCGAACGAGACGCGGGCCTGGGCCTTGCCGAGCACCGTCGATCCCTCGACTGACACCGTGAGATCGATGCGGGCCACGGATGCCTCGGCATCGAGCTGCCCGACCTTCGCCACAACTGTGACCGAAACGCCCACCTCGGGGTCGACGACCACGGGACGCGTGAAGCGCACCTGGTAGTCGACGACGGCGGCGGGATCGCCCACCCAGTCGACGACGGGCTGCACCGCGAAGCCCATGGTGAGCATGCCGTGCGCCAGGACGCCCGGCAGGCCGACGGAGGCGGCGACATCGTCGCGGTAGTGGATCGGGTTGAAGTCACCGGATGCGCCGGCGTAGCGCACGAGCGAGTCACGCGTGAGGGCGAACTCGCGCTCGGCGACGACGTCTCCGACGGTCAGCGTGGCGAAATCGATCGTGGTGCTCATGCGTCTCCCCTGACGACGAGGGTGGAGATGGCCGTGACGACGTGCGCGCCCCCGGCATCGACGATGTCGGACGAGGCCGTGACCATCGAGTTGCCACCCAGCGACTTGACGCTCGTGACCGTCAGCGTGGCCGTGAGCTCGTCGCCCGCGACGATCGGACGCGTGTAGCTGAAGCGCTGCTCGCCGTGCACGACGCGGCTGAAGTCGATGCCGGCCGTCTCGTCGGCGAGGAGCTGGGCCAGAGTGGCCTCTTGCACGACCACCGGGAAGGTGGGCGGCGCCACCACGTCGGCGTGCCCGGCGGCGCGGGCCGCCTCGGGGTCGAGGTTGACGGGGTTGGTGGCGAAGACGGCGCGCGCGAACTCGCGCACCTTCTCGCGGCCCACAAGATAGGGGGCCGTCGGGGGGAACTTCTTCCCCTGGATGTCCGGATTCACAGTCACCCGTCCACCCTACCCGGCCGCCCCACGGCGCCCGTGTGCTGCGCCTGGACTAGCCGGCGTCGGTCGACGGGCGACGCGACGACCGGATGGCGCGCACGGTCAGCTGGATGCCGACCGCGATCAGGAACACGGCGAACAAGATGGTGCCGAGGGACGGCGGGATGACGGCCGCGATGAGAGCGCCCAGGGCCGTGGTGGTGCAGGCGGCCAGGCCGACGACACCCGCCGCGACCAGGTCGATGTTGCCGCGGCGCAAGTTGCCGATGCTGCCAGAGATGCCGGTCGGGATCATCATGAGGAGCGACGTGCCCTTGGCCGCCAGGTCGCTCGCGCCGAACAGCACGATGAGCAGCGGCACGACGACGACTCCCCCGCCGATTCCGAGCAGGCCCGAGAGGATGCCGGTCACGAGGCCCAGCACGACGAGACCGATCGACGACCAGACGGTGTAGTCGATCACGGCATCCCGCGCCGGCACCACGAGGAAGAGCTGCACGATTACGACCACCAGGAATGCGATGAACGCCCACTGCAGCACGAGCTTCGGGATCTTGTGCAAGAGCCACGAGCCGATCTGCGCGCCGACGATCGCACCGAGCGCGAGGTAGAGCGCAGCCATCCATTCAACCGAACCGCTGGCCGCATAGGAGATGACGCCGACGATGGACGTGGGCACGATGGCGCCGAGGGAAGTGCCCGCGGCGAGGCGCTGGTCGAACTTGAGCAGGAACACGAGCGCGGGAACGATGAGGATGCCGCCACCCACGCCGAAGAGTCCGGACAGCAGGCCGGCCACGAGCCCGGTCACGATCAGCCAGACGTAAGTGCGAGGCGAACGCTTCATGACACTTCTCCTGCCGAAATATGCCGAGCGAATGCAAAACGGCCCCCGAAATCGAGGGCCGTTCAATCGAGCGGTAGCAGGAGCGGGGCTTGAACCCGCGACCTCACGATTATGAGTCGTGCGCTCTGACCAGCTGAGCTACCCTGCCGCGAAACCCACCCCGCCACGTTGCTGCGTGACAGCCGCGCGAACCGAGAAAGTTATCGAGCCCCGAGTCGGGTTTGAACCGACGACCCCTTCCTTACCATGGAAGTGCTCTACCACTGAGCTATCGGGGCGTGACCTCGTTGCTTGCGCAATTTGGCACCAGTAGAGAATAGCATCTTCGAACCCTCGGTTCGAACCACCATTCCCCGCTGCATCCACTCTATAAGAGGAGCGACGGACTATTTGACGCTTCCGGCCGTGAGCCCGCCCACGATGTACTTCTGCAGGAACAGGAACAGGGCCATGACGGGCAGCGCGGCGAGCACGGCACCGGCCGCGAAGACGCTCCAGTTCGACGTGAACTCCTGCGAGACGAACTGGTAGAGACCCACCGCGAGCGTCTGTTTCTCGGGCGACACGAGCACCACGCTGGCGATCACGAACTCGTTGGTCGTCGCGATGAACGACAGCAGCCCGACGACCGCGAGGATGGGCGCCACAAGCCGCAGGATGATCGTGAAGAAGATGCGCGCATGCCCCGCGCCGTCGATCTTGGCCGCCTCGTCGATGGCCGGCGGCACCGTGTTGAAGAAGCCGTACATGAGGTAGGTGTTCACGCCGAGCGCTCCGCCCAGGTAGACCATGATGAGCGCCAGCTGGTTGTCGAGACCCAGCGCGGGGAAGATGTCGCCCAGCGTGGTCAGCAACAGGAAGATTGCGACGACCGCGAGAAGCTGGGGAAAGATCTGCACCACGAGCAGGCTCATGAGCCCGAACCGGCGGCCCGTGAACCGCATGCGGCTGAACGTGTAGGCGGCGAGCGCCCCGAGCAACACGGTGCCGACGGCCGTGGTGAGCCCGATCACGAGCGTGTTGACGAACCAGGCGGCGTAGGGCTGCTGCGACGACTGGAAGAGGGCGACATAGCTGTCGAATCCCAGCCGCGAGAAGAGCGCGTTGGAGCCGATGAGCGTGCCGTTCGGGTTGAGGGACGCCGAGAGCACGTAAAGAAGGGGGAACACCGAGAAGACGACCATGACGATGCCGATGAGGTGCCGCCATCCGGTCGCGCGGAACCAGGCACCCGCGGTGACGGGGCGACGCGCGGGAATCTCGGACAGGGGGGTGTGCGTGCTGCTGCTCATATCAGCTCAGCTCCTCGAGGGCCTTGGTGCGCCGGAAGCTGACCACCGAGATGATCGCCACCAACAGGAAGATGATGATCGAGAACGCGCTCGCCAATCCGTAGTCGCGATCGGCGCCCACGAAGGCGACCTTGTAAACCATCGAGATGAGGATGTCGGTTCCGCCCACGTTGACGCCGGCCGCGGCATCCCTCGGCCCACCGCCCGTGAGCATGTAGATCAGGTTGAAGTTGTTGAAGTTGAACGCGAACGAGGCGATCAGCAGGGGCGCGACCGACACGAGCAGCAGCGGGAACTTGATGAGCCGGAAGATGGCGAACGGTTTGGCGCCGTCGACCGTCGCTGCCTCTTGCAGCTCTTCGGGAATCGACTGCAGGGCACCCGTGCACACCAGGAACATGTACGGGAATCCCAGCCACAGGTTCACGAAGAGCACGCTCGCCTTGGCCAGCCATTCGTTGGTCAGCCACGGGATGTCGGCGCCCCCGAACAGCACCTGGTTCACGAACCCGAAGTCCTGGTTGAGCAACCCCGCCCACACGAGCGCCGAGAGGAACCCGGGGAATGCGTAGGGCAGGATCATGAGCACGCGATAGAACTTGCGGCCCTTCATGCGCTGGTCGTTGAACACGACCGCCAAGAACAGCCCGAGCGCGAACGTGGTCGCGACCGAGAGGATCGCGAAGACGAACGTCCAGATGATGACCCCGATGACGGGGCCGCGGATGGTCGGGTCGGTGAAGGCTTTGACGTAGTTCTCGCCGCCCACGACGATGCTCCACCCAGGCAGCAGCTCGGTGCCGTCGTCGGCCGCGAACGCGCCCGTGCCGATATCGGAGTAGACGGTGCCCGTGGCCGCATCGGTCATGGTGTCGGCCGAGGCGTCGTAGACGAGGGACGAGGTATAGAGGTAGGCGCTCGATCCGTCGGGGGTGCGCAGGGTGCCGTCGTTGGGATCATCCGAGACGGGAACGGCAAGATCGGCGATCTCGCCCTGCCGCTGCACGATCTGCGCGAAGTCGAGTGAGGTCGCGCCGGGCACGGCCACCGCTTTTCCGAGCGACAGTTCGGCGTCGGATGTCGGGGCGAGCGGCGTCTCGGGGTCACCCACGAGCACCTCACCGTCGGGGTCGGTCACGAGAAAGCCGAGCGTGCCGGCGCGTTCGATGACCGTCAACTCGTAGGTGGGCGAGTCCGGAACGCGGGCCTGCGACGACTGGATGAGCGCGGTGACCGCGTCCTCCTTCGTGCTGTTGTGCCCCGTGCCATAGTTCGTGACCGAGATGTAGGCGGTGTAGCCGATCACGAACACCTGGAACACCAGGAGGAAGACGAGCCCGGGGGCGAGGTACTTGAGGGGAAGCATCCCGGGCCGGAAGTAGATGAGATTGATAAGGCCTGCGCCCACCAGCACGACGGCGAAGAGCACCCAGTTCTCTTGCATCGCGATGACGAACAACGCATAGACGCTGACGGCGTCGAGGATGCCGAGAGCCACGATCTTGACGATGAGCGGCCAGATGCCGCCCGATGCCACCTCGGCCACGCGGCGGGCCCGGCGTTGATTCGTGGTGGGCGGCGGCGCGTCGTCAGGCGCCCGATCGGAGTCGGCGCGCGGCCGAAGGTTGGTGCTCATGGTGTGTGCCGTTCTCGTGGACTGGGTGCGCGGGAGGGGCGGGTGCCGGCCGGCCGAAGCCGCCGGCACCCGCGAAGGGCTGGCGCCGGGCTAACCGGCGATGGCACCCTGGATGTCGGTCGTCATCTTCTGCCACAGCTCGACGGGGTCACCCTGGCCCTGGATGATGGCGGCCTGCGTGACGCCCCAGTACTGCCACACCTTGCCCATGGCGGGGATCGACGGCATGGGCACACCGTTCTTGCTCACCTCGCCGAACGCGGCGACGATCGGGTCGGACGCCGCAGCCTCGAACGAGGCCGTGTTGGCCGGCGCGCGACCGCCCACCTTGTAAAGCTCGGTCTGCACCTTCTCGGTGCCGATGAAGTTGGTGAGGAACTCGTTGGCGGCGAGCTGATTCTTGGTCTTCGCCGAGACGAAGAAGCCCTGCACGCCCACGAAGGGCTGCGCGGCCTGGCCACCCGGCGCGGGGATCGGGTCGACGGCCACGTCGATGCCGGCCTTCTGGGCGTCGGGCACGTTCCACGGCCCGGTGATGAAGAACGGCGAGGCTCCCGCGTTGAACTTCTCCTTCGCGATGTCGGGTGTCACCGACGTGCTCATGAGGCCGGCCTGGCCTTGCGCCTGCAGCCAGGTCGCGAAAGCGTCGCCGCCCGCGTTGCCGATCTGCAGGTCGTCGGCGTTGTAGGTGCCGTCGGCGTTGGTGCCGAAGACGGGCGCTCCGAACGAGGTCTGGAACGGGTAGAGGTGGTAGGGGTCGGCCTCTTCGCCGATCTGCACCAGGTAGGGGAACTCGGTTCCGGCGGCCTTGCCCGCCGCGACCATGTCGTCGTAGGTGGCCGGGGCCGTCGGCGCGAGCGCCGTGTTACGCAGCAGGCCGATCGACTCGATCGAATACGGCACGCCGTAGGTCTTGCCGTCATAGGTGACGGCCTGAATCGCGACATCCTCGAATTCGGATGCCGAGTCGCCCAGCTCGACGGGCTGCACGACGCCGTTGGTCACGAAACCACCCAGCCAGTCGTGCGCGCCGATGGTGATGTCGGGACCCTTGCCCGACGGCACCTGCGCCACGAACTCTTCCTGGATCTTGGCGAAGTCTTTCTGTACGAGTTTTACATCGACGCCGGTCTCCTTCGTGAATGCGGCGGCGGCGTCCTTCAGAACGGGGGCGCGGTCGGCGTCGACCCACACGGTCAGAGTGCCACCCGAGGTCGACTCGTCGGAGCTGCCCCCGCCCGATGCGCAGCCGGCCAATGCCAGCGCTGCTGCGGCTCCCACCGCGATGACCGACAGGGAACGGTTCTTCTTCACCCTCATTGGTGATGCCTTTCTCAAAGCGATAGCCGGGAGGCCTTTCTCCCGACGGCTGCGACTGCAAGCGTTTCCATTCATACCCCCTGCTCGGGGGCGGAGCAACTCCAGATATCGCATGCAAGCGATCGTTGCCGGAAAGTTACCGAGAAGTTCTGAGGGCAAGCGTTTCCAGGAAGACGGCGACTCCCGTAAAGTACCGCCATGACTATTACGAGCGACGCGACTCCCGAACTGCCCGGAGAAGGCTCCGTCACCGACATCGCCCCCGAGCAGGTGCTCACCACGACGGGCGACGAATGGTGGCGCAGCGCCGTCATCTACCAGATCTATCCGCGGTCCTTCGCCGACGCGAACGGCGACGGTATGGGCGACCTGCCCGGCATCACGTCGCGCCTCGACTCGCTCACCGACCTGGGCGTCGACGCCCTCTGGCTGTCCCCGTTCTTCACCTCGCCGCAGAACGACGCCGGCTACGATGTGGCCGACTACTGCGACGTCGACCCGCTGTTCGGCACGCTGGATGACTTCGACCGCCTCGTCGCCGAATCACACGCCCGCGGCATCCGCATCATCGTCGACCTGGTTCCGAACCACTCGTCGTCGGAGCACGAATGGTTCAAGCAGGCCCTCGCCGCGGCACCCGGCTCGCCCGAACGCGCCCGCTACCTGTTCCGCGACGGCAAGGGTGCCGACGGTTCTGAGGCGCCCAACAACTGGGAGTCCGTGTTCGGCGGCCCCGCGTGGACGCGCATCACCGAACCCGATGGCACGCCCGGCCAGTGGTACCTGCACCTGTTCGACCGCAGCCAGCCCGACTTCGACTGGACCAACGAAGAGGTGCGCGAGCGCTTCCGCGGCATCCTGCGCTTCTGGCTCGACCGCGGTGCCGACGGATTCCGCGTCGACGTGGCCCACGGCATGATCAAAGAAGACGGCCTGCCCGACTACACGCCGCCCGCCGAGGGTGGCAGCATGGGCGGCGCCGGCGGCATCGACCCCGAGACGGGCGAGCAGATTGAGCTGCCGAGCGCGCCCTACTGGGGCCAGGAGGGTGTGCACGAGATCTACCGCGACTGGCACAAGGTGCTCGACGAATACGAGGGCGAACGCGTGCTGTGCGCCGAGGCCTGGGTCGACCCGCTGTCGAAGATGGCCAAGTGGGTGCGCCCCGACGAGATGCAGCAGGCGTTCAACTTCCCCTACCTCGAGACCCCGTGGAACGCCTCGGCACTGCGCGTCGTCATCGACGAGTCGCTGGCCGCATTCGGTGCCGTCGGGGCACCGAGCACGTGGGTGCTGTCGAACCACGACGTCGTGCGCCACGCCTCGCGCCTGGCCCTGACCGCCGAGAACCCGCAGGGCGCTGGCATCGGCCCGAAGAGCCCCGGCAAGCCCGTGCGCGAGGTGGGGCTGCGACGTGCGCGTGCGGCATCCGCCCTCATGTTGGCGCTGCCGGGTGGCGCGTACATCTACCAGGGTGAAGAGCTGGGCCTGCCCGAGGTCATCGACCTGCCCGACGAGGCGCGCCAAGACCCCACCTGGTTCCGCACCAACGGCGAGCGCTACGGACGTGACGGATGCCGCGTGCCCATCCCCTGGCAGGCGGGAGCGCCCGCATACGGCTTCAACGAGACCGGCGCCTCGTGGCTGCCGCAGCCCGACGACTGGGACGACTACGCGCGCGACCGCCAGGAGGGCACGCCGGGCTCGACGCTCGAGCTCTACCGCCTCGCCCTGCAGCTGCGCCGCGCCCACCGGCTGGGACTCGGCGGCGTGACCTGGATCGACGGTTTCGGCGACGACGTCGTGGCCTTCTCGAACAGCGGCGTGACCGTGATCGCGAACGCCGGCGAGACGGCCGTCGAATTGCCCGCCGACCTGCTGGACGCCGAGGTGCTGCTGGCCTCCGGCCCCATCGAGGGCGCCGTACTGCCCGCCGACACCACCGTCTGGCTCGCCCGCTAGTCGCGACCTCTGAATGCCCGGCCACCGTCCTTCGGGGCGCTGGCCGGGCATTCGGCCGTTCAGGGACGCTCCCGCGAGCGCCCGCTACACTGGACGGCGTGTCTAGACTCCTCGTAACCGGCGGTGCCGGATTCATCGGTTCCAACTTCGTCCACTATGTGCTCGCCAACACCGACCACACGGTCACGGTGCTCGACAAGATGACCTACGCCGGCAACACGGCGTCGCTCGAGGGGCTGCCCGCAGACCGCTTCGAACTCGTCGTCGGCGACATCCAAGATGCCGCGCTCGTCGACCAGCTCGTCGAAGCGTCCGACGCCGTCGTGCACTACGCGGCCGAGAGCCACAACGACAACTCGCTGAACGACCCGCGGCCGTTCCTCGACACCAACATCATCGGCACCTACACGCTGCTCGAGGCGGCGCGCAAGCACGACAAGCGCTTCCACCACATCTCGACCGACGAGGTCTACGGCGACCTCGAGCTCGACGACCCCAACCGCTTCACCGAGAAGACGCCCTACAACCCGTCGAGCCCCTACTCGTCGACGAAGGCCGGCAGCGACCTGCTCGTGCGCGCCTGGGTGCGCTCCTTCGGTGTGAAGGCCACCATCAGCAACTGCTCCAACAACTACGGGCCCTACCAGCACGTCGAGAAGTTCATCCCGCGCCAGATCACCAACGTGCTGCGTGGCGAACGCCCCAAGCTCTACGGCTCGGGCGAGAACGTGCGCGACTGGATCCACGCCAACGACCACTCGTCGGCCGTGCTCACCATCCTCGACAAGGGCGAGATCGGCGAGACCTACCTCATCGGGGCCGACGGCGAGAAGAACAACAAAGAGGTCGTCGAGCTCATCCTCACCGAGCTGGGCCAGCCCGCCGACGCCTACGACCACGTGATCGACCGCCCGGGCCACGACCTGCGCTACGCCATCGACTCGTCGCGTCTGCGCACCGAGCTCGGCTGGCAGCCGCAGTTCTCCGACTTCGCGTCGGGCCTTGCCGACACCATCGCGTGGTACCGCGACAACGAGGCCTGGTGGGCTCCGCAGAAGGACGCCACCGAGGCGCGTTACAAGGCGCAGGGGCAGTAGAGCGCCGCTTTACATCTGACGAACCGCGAAACGGCGGGCTAGGCATTCGTTGCCGGGCCCGCCGTTTCGGCGTTCGAGAGGTGCAGAGGTTCAGGCGTCACGTGCTCCCGCGATGACGCGTCGAGGACTCCCCGCGTTCGGTCGACGACGTCTCGACGTCGAGGTCAGTCGAGCGTAAGCCCGGCTCGCTTCAGGGCGTTCTCGAGCTCGACGAAGAGTTCGGGGGCCGCGGCGATGGTGAGGTCGCGGCCATATCGCGCGCCGTCGAAGCCCGCGACGATAGCGCCAGCCTCTTCCGCGATGAGGGCGCCGGCACCCAGGTCCCACGGGTTCAGCCCGCGCTCGTAGTAGGCGTCGATGCGCCCGGCCGCGACGTTGCACAGGTCGAGCGCGGCCGAACCGATGCGGCGGATGTCGCGCACCTCGGCGAGCAGGTTCTGCACGACCTCGGCCTGCACCACGCGGCGCTCGGCCGCATAGGAGAAGCCCGTGCCGGTCAGGGCCAGGTTGAGCGGCACGTTGCGGTTGACGCTCAGCGCGCGCCCGTTCAGGGTCGCTCCCCCGCCGCGCGTGGCCACGAACGTCTCGTCGGCCACCGGGTTCGCCACGACGCCCGCGATCGACTCCCAGGTGGCGGGATCGGCTTCTCCCTCGACCACGGCGATCGACACGGCGTAGGCCGGAATGCCGTAGAGGTAGTTCACGGTGCCATCGATCGGGTCGACAACCCAGGTGATGCCCGAAGCGCTCGACGCCTCGCCGGTCTCCTCGCCAAGGAAGCCGTCGTTCGGCCGCGCGTCGGCCAGGCGGCCCTTGATGAGCTGCTCGACCTCGCGATCGGCGGCCGTCACGATGTCCTCGGGCGACGATTTACTCGCCGCCACGCTGACCCCCTCGTGTCGGCGCTTGAAGGCGAGGGCGGATGCCTCGGCGGCGATGTCCTGGGCGAGGGCGACGAATTCGGCGGCAGCTGTCATGCCTCCACGCTATCGCGACACGCCTGAGCGCTGGATGCCGGAGGCGACACTTTTCGGCGCACACCCCCGTGATCGTGGCGTGCCGTCCGGCCTGCCCGCATCCGGGCCGTTTCGGGCACCTGCCGACCTGTTACCGTGGTGCCGTCCCCGCCCCGCGCCACCCGTTGGCGCGTCCGATCGCATGCACGCGAACACGCATAAGGGGATTCGATGGCTCTCGAACGCAAATACTCCGTCGAGCTGAAGGCCGAGGCGTTGGCCATGGTCGACGAGCTTCGGGAGCGCGACCCGGGCGATCGCTCCGCGGTGCGCGCGACGGCCACGGCGCTCGGGGTGGGCGAGCAGTCGCTGCGGTCGTGGCTGAAGACGCGCGAGAAACGGGAGGCTCAGCGGGCGGCACGGGAGGCCGGGCGTGAGGGCGCAGCATCCGGAATCGCGGGGGCGGCCGCCGCTGCGGCCAATGCCCGCCTCGACACCGACGGCTTGGGCACGGGCTATGCAGGCGCGTCAGAAGAGCTCGAACGCGAGCTGGCCTATCTCCGCGGCGAATGTGCGCGGCTGCGAGCCGCAATCAATGCGCTGATTTCGCCGTGACGCGAGCGGCATGCGAAGAACGGCATCGCAAAAGCACAGCCCGTGCGGGGAAAGGCACAGTCGGTGCGGGCGACAGCGTGGGGTGAAGATGGTGGCGAGTGAGGGATTCGAACCCCCGAATGCTGAGCAGTCTGATTTACAGTCAGATCCCTTTGGCCGCTTGGGTAACTCGCCAGAGCGCGCTCGACCAAACTTGAACAGCCAACCGAAGGCGCTTGAAAATAGTAGCCTGAGATGGCCGTTCAGAGAAATCGAGGCCGGTCGATAGGCTGTGTTCACATCCAGACGGTTCGAAGGGCGCTCATGGTCGGCATCGACGACGTTGCGAAGCATGCCGGCGTCTCGACCGCAACGGTCTCGCGGGCCCTCAGCGGCCGCGGCTATGTCTCCGACGCCACACGCGCAAAGGTCAGCGCGTCCGCCGAACATCTCGACTACGTCGTCTCGTCGAATGCCTCGAGCCTGGCGTCCGGCCGCACGCGCAACGTGGGCATCGTGGTGCCGTTCCTCTCGGAGTGGTACTTCTCGTCGGTCGTCGAGGGTGCCGAGACGGCCCTGCTCCGCCGGGGCTACGACCTCACCCTGTACAACCTGACGGGCGGCGGCGACGACCGCCGCAGCGTCTTCGAGCATTTCCTGCTGCGACGGCGCGTCGACGCGGTCATCGCGGTTAGCCTCGAGTTGAGCGACGATGAGGTCTCGAGCCTGCACTCGCTCGGCAAACCGCTCGTGTCGGTCGGCGGCGTGTTGCCGGGGGTTCCGAGCCTCACGGTCGTCGACAGCGCCATGACGAGCCTGTCCACCGAGCATCTGTTGTCGCTCGGGCATACGCGCATCGCGCATATCGGCGGTGACAGCGCGTTCGACCGCGACTTCAAGGTGCCCACCTACCGCCGCAAGGGCTACGAACAGGCGCTGCGGGATGCCGGGATCACCCCCGATCCGGCCCTGTTCCGCGCGGCTGACTTCACCATGAAGGGCGGGTTCCGGGCGGCGAAGCAGTTGCTCGGGCAACCCCGGGACCGGCCGACCGCGATCGTGGCGGCATCCGACGAGATGGCCATCGGCAGCATCCTGGCCGCACGCGACCTGGGGCTCAACGTGCCGGGCGACGTGAGCGTGTCGGGGGTCGATGACCACCAGCTGGCCGACTTCTTCGGGTTGACCACCGTGGCGCAGTTTCCGAAGCGCCAGGGCGAACGGGCCGTCGAGTTGCTCATGGAGCACCTCGAACCCGAGCCGGGGGCTGCCCAGTCGACTCCCGATCTCTTGAGCGCCGAACGCGTGCCCGTGCCGTTCGAGCTGGTCGTGCGCTCGTCGACGGCCGCCCCGAAGCCCTCGACCGCGTAGGCCGGCGCGGCCGCCAGTCGCTCTCGGCCGCCTGACCTGCCGCGAGCGACTGGCCGCTCGGCTGGTCGACCGGTCGATCCCGGCTGTGGCGCGCCACCATCCCTTCGCTAGGATGGGGAGATGGCAGATTCCTCTTTTGACGTGGTCAGCAAGGTCGACAAGATGGAGGCCGACAACGCCCTCCACCAGGCGCACAAAGAGATCGAGCAGCGCTACGACTTCAAGGGCACGGGCGCGTCGATCGCCCCGAGCGGCGAAAAGATCCTCATGAAGGCCAACAGCGAAGAGCGGGTCAAGGCCGTGCTCGACGTCTACCAGTCCAAGCTCATCAAGCGCGGCATCTCGCTCAAGAGCCTCGACGCCGGCGAGCCCTACGCGAGTGGCAAAGAGTTCCGCATCGAGGCGTCGTTGAAAGACGGCATTACGCAGGAGAACGCCAAGAAGATCAACAAGCTCATCCGCGACGAGGCCCCCAAGGGCGTCAAATCGCAGATCCAGGGCGACGAGCTGCGCGTGCAGTCGAAGAGCCGCGACGACCTGCAAGACACCATCGCCATGCTGAAGTCGAGCGACCTCGACATCGACCTGCAGTTCGTCAACTTCCGCTAGGGAAGTTCCGCTCGGGCAGTTCCGCTACGGGCAGTTCCACTACGGCAACTGCTCGCGGTCGGTCGCCGCTGCGTCACCTTCTGTCGGTCGGCCTCCGGGTGGTCCTTCGGGCCGATGCGAGCGGCACTGTCGGCCGACGACGAGCGGATGTGGCATCCCTAGCGTTGAGCTGTGAATAAAGTTCGCTCTCTCGCCTTTGCCCTGCGTCAGCCCGGCCGCCTCGTCAGCCTCACGGTGGTGACGCTCAGTGCCTGCTACGCCGTGCTGCTGCTCACCCTCACCACGGCGGCCGCCAACGGGGTGCTCGCCAGCGTGTTCGGTGACAACCCCTCGGTCATCGTCGTGCTCGCCATTCTGGCCTTCGCGTTCCTCGTCATCTCGGTGGTCGTCTCGACGGTCGTCATCTCGAACACCTACAGCATCGTGACGGCCAGCCGCGTTCGGGACATCGCCCTGCGCCGCCTGCTCGGATCGGAGGCGCGCACCGAGCGTCGCCGCATCGCCGCCGACGGCCTCGGCACGGGCCTCACGGGCGCCGTACTCGGCGGCCTCCTCGGCATCGCCATCAGCGTGGCCGCCATCCGTTTCGCCGCCGACAACCAAGAGCTGCTGCTCGACGCGGATGCCGCCGGCAACTCACTCACGCCGCTCATCGCCGTGCCCCTCGCCCTCATCGTGCTGTGCACCTGGTGGGCCGCCTGGCGCGGTTCGCGCGGAGTGATCGACGTGCAACCCATCCAGGCGCTCGGCGTGGCCGCTATCGGCGGATCGGACGAATCCGAGGCACGCTCGCGCACGCCGCTCGCCGGGCTCATCACGCTCGCAATAGGCGTCATGCTCCTGCTCGGTGCTGCCGCACTCGGCGTCATCACGCCGCTCGCCTCGCTCCTGGGCCTCGTGGCGGGCACCGTGACCGTGATCGGGTTCATCGGCTCGGCATCCTGGACCATCCCGTTCGTGCTTCGGCTGGTCAACCTGCTGCTGCCGCGCACGTTCGGCGCGAAGAGGGCGGCCGAGAGCCTGCAACGCCATCCGCTCCGCACCTCACGCGCGGCACTCGGCGTGACCATCAGCGTGGCCGTCGTCACGATGTTCGTCGTCGCTTCTGCCTCGTTCGAGGCCACCCTCACGCGTGCCTACGCGGGCTCGGAGTCCGAGGGCGACGCGTACTCGATCATCGGCATGGTGCTCGTGGTCGTGCTCGCCCTCATCAGCTTCACGGTCGTCATCGCGGCCATCGGCCTGGCCAATGCCGTGAGCCTCAGCACGCGCCTGCGGTCGCGCGAGATCGCCCTCATGCGCGTGCTCGGCCAGACGCGTGCGGGCGTCGCGGGGTCGATCGTGTCCGAGAGCGCGCGGCTGAGCATTGCCGCAACCCTGACGGGGCTCGTCATGGGCTTCACTTTCGGATGGATCGGCACTCAATCGCTTCTCGGCTCGATCCGTGACATCGGCCTCGTCGTCCCCGTCGTGCCGCCCCTGTTCCTCGTTGGCACCGTCGTAGCCGGGCTCGCACTGACCGTTCTGGCCAGCGTCTCGCCCACGCGGGATGTGCTGAGGGATGCTCCGATCGAGGCGTTCAGCCGGGCATAGGGCAGCCGGCGAGCCTCCGGCCGGGCGCAGCGCCACCCGGCACAACCGAGAACCGGCCGGGCGGCGAGGCGCCTAAGCGGCGGTTGCGGCATCCACCTCTTCCTCGGTGCCATCCGATGCCCCTCGGCGCAGGCTCTCGCCGCGGAAGAAGCCCGGGTTGCGCACGGCCTGGACGATCATGATGATCACGCCGAGCCCCAGCACGGTCATGCCGAGGATGAAGACCAGGCCGACGCCCGCGATGTTGGAGCCCGAGCCATACTCGGGGTCCATGCTGTCGATCACGGTCGTGAAGAACAGCACGGTGAGGATGAGGCCGCCGATGAGCGGGAACAGCAGCTGGAAGAACACGTTGTGCGCGGACTTGAACAGCTGCTTGCGGAAGTACCAGACGCTCGCGAAAGCCGTGATGCCGTAGTAGAAGCAGATCATCATGCCGAGGGCCGTGATGGTGTCCCACAAGACATCCTCACTGATGAATCGCATGACGGCGTAGAAGGCCGACGCCGCGATCGCCGAGACGATGGTGGCGAAACCGGGCGTGAAGAACCGCGGGCTCACCTGGGCAAAGCGCGCGGGCAGGGCGCCGTAGTGGCCCATGGCGAGCAGCGTGCGGGCGGGAGAGACGAAGGTCGACTGCAGAGACGCGGCCGAGGACGAGAGCACGGCGATCGACACGAGCACGGCGAACGGCCCGAGGATGGGCCCCGCCAGCGCGAAGAACACATTGCCCTGGATCTCTTCGTTGCCGAGGCCGTACTCCCCCGTGCCGACGCCCGCGAAACCGATCGACGTGACCGAGACGAACAGGTAAAGGATCACGACAATGATGACCGTCAGCGTTGCGGCGCGACCGGGCGTCGAGCGCGAACCCTTGGTCTCTTCGGACATGGTGAGCGTGACATCCCAGCCCCAGAAGATGAAAATCGACAGCGAGAGACCTGCGGCGAAGGCACCGAAGGAGGCGACCTCGAACGGGTTGAACCACTCCCAGCTGACGGGCGTCAGGTCGAAGGCGCTGCCCGACGACATGTGCACGATGGCCGCCACACCGAAGAGCAGCAACACGAACAGCTGGAAGCCCACGAGCACGTACTGCAGCTTCTGCGTGGTCTGCATGTCGCGATAGGAGATGATCGTGGCGCCGGCCATGAACGCGAGACACGTCACGACGTTGATGATCGGGTTGAGCGTCAGGTCGGCGATCGACGGGTTGCTGAAGATCTGCGACAGCATCAGATAGAAGAAGTCCACCGCGATGCCGGCCAGGTTGGACAGCACGAGGATGGTGGCGGCGATGAGGCCCCAGCCCGCCATCCAGCCGATCCAGGGCCCGAACGCGCGCGTTGCCCAGGTGAACGACGTGCCCGAGTCGGGCATGGCGCGGTTGAGTTCGCGATAGCCGAAGGCCACCAGCAGCATGGGGATGAAACCCACGATGATGATGGCGGGCACCTGCACCCCGACCTCCGACACCGTGGGGCCGAGGGCCGCCGTCAGCGTGTAGGCGGGCGCAATGCACGAGATGCCGATGACGATGGCGCCGATGAGGCCCACCGATCCGGCGCTCAGGCCCTTCTTCGAGATGCCGCCCGACGAGGCGGTCGAGGATGCTTCGGCAGACGCCTCGGCGCCCGATTTGTGCGTGGTCACAATGTCACTCTCCGAGAGTGAGGACGGAGTCGCGGGGAACGACGACCATCGGAACGGGAAGCTCGCGCAGGATTTTCGCTGCGGTCGAGCCGAGGAAGAGGTGTTGCGGGCGCGCGAGTCGGCTCGAGCCGACGAACACGATCTCGGCGGGGTCCCAGTCGATCGACTGGACGGCGTCTTCGATGCGGTCGCCCGTGGCGATGACGGCCTCCGGCACGAGGTCGTCGGGCAGATACGTGCGAGCCTGTTCGACCACGGCCGTCGCGTGTTCGCGCGCCCGATCGACGGCGGCGCGGTCGGCCGATCCGCCCGGCTGGTCGATGGCTACGAGCGAGAGCAGACGCAGGGGCGAGTCGCCGCGGCGCGCGAAGAGCAGGGCTCCGTCGAGCAGGGCGTCGGCGCCGGCGCGCGTGCCGATGGCGCACGTGATGCGGCTGAGCGGTGCATTCCCCACGCGGCGGGCACCCTCGGGCGCGAGCGCGACGGGCACCTTGGCACTGTGCAGCAGGTCGCTGGCCACGGTGCCGAGCGCGAAGCGGCCGAGCAGTCCCCCGCGCGCGGCCCCGATGACGATCATCGAGGCGAGCAGGTCGCGCGAGGCGCCGAGCAGGCCCTCGGAGAAGGAGTCGGCGTAGACGATGTGCGAGTCGTGTTCGATATCGTCGGGCAGGGATGCCTCGGCCTCGGCCAGCCATCCCGCTGCCGTGTCCTGCAGAAAGCGTTCGTAGCCCGGGTCGGTGGGCGTGAGCGTGGGCTTCGACTCGCTGCCCAGCACGATGACGAGGTGCAGGCTGCCCCCGTAGGACCGGGCGAGGCGGATGCCCAGGGCGAGCGCATCCCTGCCGGTCGGTGTATCGGTGTAACCAATGACGTAACGCAAACGATCCTCGGCTTTCGGGTCGGCGAGTGGTTCGGATACCGGCGGCGTTGCCGGGCGTCTGGTGGTGCGGGTGACGGGTGGGACTAGTGAAGCAGAGTCACGGGATTGGTGACGTTAATTCTGTATTTCGGCTCGTATACCGCGGGATCATGCGGGTACGGCCGGGCAGCGCGCACATCCGGATGGGACGTGCGCGCCGTGTGGGCGCCGGTCAGAGGCCGCGCGCCCCGATGATCTCGTCGGCCGTGTCGCGACCGCGGCGGATGGCGCCATCCACGTGCTGGTAGCCCTCGGCGGCGATATCGCTGCACGACCAGTGGATCGGCCCGACGGGTTCGAGCTGGTAGGCGCCGTAACGGTGCAGGCCGCCCATGTCGTAGCTCGCGGCATACGCACCGCGCGTCCATTCCTCGACGGCCCAGTCGCTCTCGAAGTAGACGACGGGGTTCAACGTCTCGGGCCCGTAGTAGTGAGACAGAGAAGTGAGGATCTCTTTCTGACGATCCTCGGGGCTCAGGGTGAAGAGGCGATCGGCCTTCACATCCGAGACGAAGGCCACGAGGGTTCCTCGCGGGTCGTCGTAGTTCGAGTTGTCGTACGCCTCGTGGGCGATCTCGTACGGGCTGAAGGCGGTGCCCGACAGGCCGGCTTCGCGCCAGAAGGGGGTCTCGTAGACGGCGTGCACCTTGATGACGAGGCCGAGCGACAGGTGCTGGTGCATCTGCTGCTGCACGCGGGGCAGCGGCGGCTGGAAGTCGATGCGCGAGTAGAGGTTCGGGGGAACGGCCACGATGACGTGTTTCGCCGAGACCGTCATGCCGTCGGCCGTGACCGTGGCTCCGGCATCCGTGTAGTCGATGCGGCGGACCGGCTGGCCGAGGAACACGCCGTCGCCCAGGCGGCGGGCAAGCTCGATGGGAACCCGCTGCAGGCCGCCGACGACGCGCTTGTCGAGGATGAAGTCGGCGTCGACGAGGTTGCTGAAGCTGCCGGCCGACGCCGCCATGAGGAACGCCTGCAGCGCCGAGAAGGCGTAGGACGGTTTGGTGAGCATGGCCTCGGCGATGAAGAGCGCGATGTTGTCGCGGGCCTCGACGTCGTCGGTCTGCTGCTCGAGCCACTCGGCCCAGGTCACCTGGTCCCATTCGGCCGCGCGCGGGTGCTCCCACGGGCGGTGCGGGCCCACCTCCGCGACGATGCCGTCGATGAGCGTGATGAGGCGCTCCATCTCGGCCTCGGTCTCGGCCGACACGGGGAACATCTCACCCGTGAAATGCGTCAGCTCGCCACTCGGGCCGATGTAGACGCTGTCGCCCTCGCGGTAGCGCGAGTAGGTCTCGAGGCCGAGCTCCTCGACCGTCTCGATGAGCGCGTGCTGGTCGGGCGAGACCCACTGGCCGCCGATCTCGAGCAGAGCGCCGTCGATCTCGCGGGTCCAGAGCCGGCCGCCGACGCGGTCCCGCGCCTCGAGCACGGCCACGCTGAGCCCGGCCTCGCGCAGCTTGTTGGCGGCGGTCAGACCGGATGCTCCGGCGCCGACGATCACGACATCGCGTTCGATGTGGGTCATAGCTTGTCTCGTTTCTGGGGGCGGCGGGGCCGCGGTTCGGGTTCGGGTGTGGTGTTCAGGGGCGGAGCAAGCGGGCGAGCGGATGCCTCACACGTCGTCGATGGCCGACATCACGTGCTTGATCCGCGTGTAATCCTCGAGTCCGTAGGACGACAGGTCCTTGCCATAGCCCGACATCTTGAAGCCGCCGTGCGGCATCTCGGGAGTCAGCAGGATGTGGGTGTTGATCCACACGGCGCCGAAGTCGAGGTCGCGCGACACCCGCATGGCCGTGCCGTGGTCCTTCGTCCAGACGCTCGAGGCGAGCGCGTACCGCACGTCGTTGGCCTTCTCGACGGCCTCGGCCTCGTCGGCGAACGACTGCACCGTGAGCACGGGGCCGAAGGTCTCCTCCTGCACACACTCGTCGTCCTGATTCACGCCCGTGATCACGGTGGGTGCGAAGAAGTAGCCGCGGTCGCCCACGCGCGTGCCGCCCGTCGCGATGGTCGCGTGGGCGGGCAGCCCGTCGATGACGCTCGTGACCTTGTCGAAGTGCGTCTTGTTGTTGAGGGGGCCGTAGAGGGCGTCGGGGTCCTCGGCATCCCCCGTCTTGCTCGCTTCGGCGGCCGCGACGAGGGCTTCGACGAAGGCGTCGTGGATGCTCTCGTGCACGAGCACGCGGGTCACGGCCGTGCAGTCCTGGCCGGCGTTGAAGTACGCGGCACCGGCGATCGCTTCGGCGGTGGCTGCGACATCCACGTCACCGAAGACCACGGCGGGCGCCTTGCCGCCGAGTTCGAGGTGCACGCGGTGCAGTTGAGGGGCGGCCGAGGCGGCGACGGCCATGCCGGCGCGCACCGAACCCGTGATGGCGACGAGCTGGGGCGTGGGGTGTTCAGTCATGGCCTGACCGGTCGAGGCGTCGCCGAGCACGAAGTTGAGCACACCGTCGGGCAGGATGCCGTGGCTCAGGCGCGCGAGCACGAGCGTCGACTCGGGCGTCGTGTCGGATGGCTTCAGCACGACCGTATTGCCGGCGGCGAGCGCGGGCGCGATCTTCCAGATGAGCATCATGAACGGGTAGTTCCAGGGCGTGACCTGGGCCACGACGCCGAGGGGTTCGCGGCGCACGAACGAGGTGTGACCGGCCAGGTATTCGCCCGCGGACTTGCCCTCGAGGGTGCGCGCGGCGCCCGCGAAGAAGCGCAGGTGGTCGGCGCCCGTGATGACCTCTTCGACCTTGATGGCCTCGCGCGGCTGACCCGTGTTGCGAAACTGCGCTTCGACGATCTCGTCGGCGTTCTGCTCGATGGCGTCAGCGAGCGCGAGCAGGGCGCTCTGGCGCTCCCCCGGCGTCGTGCGGCGCCACGTGCGGAAGGCGGCGTGCGCGGTTTGGAACGCGGCATCCACGTCGGCGGCCGTCGACACGGGATAGCGAGCCACGACGTCCTCGGTCGCGGGGTTCACGACGTCGATGATCTTCTCACCGGTGGGGTCGACGAATCGGCCGCCGATGTAGTTCTGCAGCATGTCCCGGGTGGTGGTCGTGTCGGCCATCGGGGTTCCTTCCGTGCGGTCGTGGTGCTCGGTGTGCTCGGTGCGTGTGCGCGGTACGTGTCGCGGTGCGCTCTTACGGGTTCGGCGTCATCGTGTACTTGGTGCTCAGGTATTCGTGGATGCCCTCGAGGCCACCCTCTCGGCCGATGCCCGACTGCTTGACGCCGCCGAAGGGTGCCGACGCGTTCGAGACGACGCCCACGTTGAGTCCCATCATGCCCGTGTCGAGCCGCTCGATCATGCGCTGTCCGCGCGCGAGGTTCTCGGTGAAGACGTAGGCGACGAGGCCGTATTCGGTGTCGTTCGCGAGGCGCACGGCATCCTCTTCGTCGTCGAACGGGATGATGGCGAGCACGGGTCCGAAGATTTCTTCGCGCAGGATGTCGCTTCCCGTCGGCACCTCGGTGATGACGGTCGGGGCGAAGAAGGTGCCGTCGCCGTCGATGGCCGAACCGCCCGTGAGCACCTGCGCGCCGCGCGTGACGGCGTCGTCGGTGAGGGTGCGGGCCTTCTCGACCGCGGACTCGTTGATGAGGGGGCCGATCGTGACGCCCTCTTCGGTGCCGCGGCCGACGCGCAGCTGCTCGACGCGTTCGGTGACGCGGCGGGCGAACTCGTCGGCGATGCCGCGCTGCACGATGAAGCGGTTGGCCGCCGTGCAGGCCTGGCCGATGTTGCGGAACTTGGCGAGCATTGCGCCGTCTACGGCCTTGTCGAGATCGGCGTCGTCGAAGATCACGAAGGGTGCGTTGCCGCCCAGCTCCATCGAGGTGCGCAGCACGTTCTCGGCGGCCTGCGCGATGAGCTTCTTGCCAACGGCCGTCGAGCCCGTGAAGCTCAGCTTGCGCAGGCGGGGGTCACTGATGATGGGTTCCGAGACGGGGCCCGAGTGCGTGGTCGTGACCACGTTGAGCACACCGGCGGGGAGCCCGGCATCCGTCAGCAGCTGCGCGAAGAACAGCGTCGTGAGCGGCGTGAGTTCGGCCGGTTTGACGACCACGGTGCAGCCGGCGGCGAGCGCTGGCGCGATCTTGCGCGTGGCCATGGCGAGCGGGAAGTTCCAGGGCGTGATGAGGTAGCAGGGGCCGACCGGATGCTGCGACACGATCGTGCGGCCGGTGCCCTCGGGGTTGACGCCGTAACGCCCCGTGATGCGCACGGCCTCCTCCGAGAACCAGCGCAGGAATTCGCCGCCATAGGCCACCTCACCGAGCGATTCGGCGAACGGTTTGCCCATCTCGAGCGTCATGAGCGTGGCGATCTCGAGCTTGCTCTCCTGCAGCAGGTCGAAGGCGCGGCGCAAGATCTCGGCGCGCACGCGCGGTGCCGTTGCGGCCCACTCGGCGGCGGCGTCGACCGCAGCGTCGAGGGCCGTGATGCCGTCCTCGGGTGAGGCATCCGCGATCGTGGCGATGGTACGGCCGGTCGCGGGGTCGGCGACGTCGAACGTGGCGCCGCCCGAGGCATCCCGCCACTCGCCGCCGATGAAGAGACCGGAGGGCAGGGAGGCGAGAAGCGTCGCCTCGTCGACGGGACGCGGGGTGGATGATGCGTTCTGGGCGGCGGTCATGCGCGGGCCTCCTGCGTGTTCTCGGTCGATGCCTGGGCGTCGAGTGCCGCCAAGACGACGTCGATGCCCTCGTTCAGAAGCGTGTCATCGATCGTCAGCGGGGGCAAGAAGCGGATGACGTTGCCGAACGTTCCGCACGTCAGCACGATGACTCCCTCGGCGTGGGCGGCTTTCGCGACGGCCTGCGTGAGCGCCGCATCCGGTTCGGTGGTGCCCGGTTTCACGAACTCGACGGCGATCATGGCGCCGCGGCCCCGGACATCCCCGATGCGGGTGTCGTGCGCCTGACGCTCGCGGAACCGGCCGGTGATGAGCTCGCCGATGGCCGCGGCGCGTTCGACGAGGTTGTCTTCCTCGTAGGTTTCGATGGCGGCGAGCGCGGCGGCGCAGGCGAGCGGGTTGCCGCCGTAGGTTCCGCCGAGGCCGCCCGCGTGCGTGGACTCCATGATCTCGGCGCGGCCCGTGACGGCCGAGAGGGGCAGACCGCCCGCGATGCCCTTAGCGGTTACGACCAGGTCGGGCACGATGCCCTCGTGCTCGCTCGCGAACATGGCGCCCGTGCGCGCGAAACCGGTCTGCACCTCGTCGGCGATGAAGACGACGCCGTTGGCGCGGGCCCACTCGACGAGCGCGGGCAGGAATCCTTCGGCGGGCACGATGAAACCGCCCTCGCCCTGGATGGGTTCGATGATGATGGCCGCCAGGTTGTCGGCGCCGATCTGCTTCTCGATGAGCTGGATGGCGCGCGCCGCGGCATCCGCACCACTCAGGCCGCCGTCGCGGAAGGGGTAGGACAGCGGGGCCCGGTAGATCTCGGAGGCGAAGGGGCCGAAACCGCTCTTGTAGGGCATGGACTTGGCGGTCAGGGCCATGGTCAGGTTGGTGCGGCCATGGTAGGCGTGGTCGAACGCGACGACGGCCTGCTTCTTGGTGTGGCTGCGCGCCACCTTGATGGCGTTCTCGACGGCCTCGGCGCCCGAGTTGAAGAGGGCCGTGCGCTTCTCGTGGCCGCCGGGGGTCAGGCGGTTGAGCGCCTCGGCCACCTCGACGTAGCTGTCGTAGGGCGTGATCATGAAGCACGTGTGCGTGAACGCGGCCACCTGGGCCTGCACGGCCTCGACCACGCGGCGAGCCGAGTTGCCGACACCCGTGACGGCGATGCCCGAACCGAGGTCGATGAACGAGTTTCCGTCGACATCAACGACCACTCCGCCGCCGGCCGCCTGGGCGAAGACGGGCATGGTGGTTCCGACGGCCGTGGGCACGGCCTGTTTCTTGCGCTCCATGAGCTCGATCGAGCGCGGGCCGGGGATGCTCGTGACGATGCGGCGTTCCTGCGCGAGGGTTTCTCCACCGATGGCGGGGGCGGTCAGGGTCATAAGATCCTCCTTCGCAGGGCGTTCAGAACGCGGCTGTCGGCGATGCTGCCGTTCACGCCATGTTAGGGACGGTGGGCGGATGCCTCGACTGCCGGTGTGTCGAAACATCCGCTCACTTTTCGACGGAATGGCACCTCGCGGTTAGGGTGGCAGCATGCGACCGGCCCTGCGTAACGTTCTCGACGCCCCCGACCTGCAGCTGACCCTCGTCGAGCCGGGCGGCCCGGGTGCCCTCGACCGCGGCATCGACTGGGTGCACGGTTCTGATCTGCTCGATCCCACGCCGTTCCTCGCCGAGGGTCAGGTGGTGCTCACGACGGGCACCCAATTCGCGGATGCCTCCGAGCCCGACTTCTCCGACTACGTGCAACGCCTCGTGCGCCGCGGTGTGCGCGGCCTCGGTTTCGGCACCGAGGTCATCCGCGCCGGAACCCCCGCGGAGCTCGTCGCCGCCTGCCGTGCCTCGGCCCTCCCCCTCTTCGAGGTGCCCTACCGCACGCCGTTCATCGCGGTGGTGCGCGCCGTCGCGGACCTACTCGACCGCGATGCCCACGAGCGCGACGACTGGGCGCGGCAGGCGCAGCGGGCGCTGTCGCTCGCGGCCCTGCGACCCCGCCCGATCGAGGCGGTGTTGGGCGAGCTCCACCGTCAGCTCGGGCATCCGGTCTTCCTCATCGGCGCGGATGCCTCGGTGCGCGAGTCGCAGGCGGCCCCGGCCGCGGTTGCGACAGCCGGCGCACGAGATGCGGGCGCCCGAGAGGCACGCGCTCGCGGCGAGGTCACCCGAGGAATGGTCGCGCGAGACGTCGTCGGCTCTGAAGCGGCGCGACTGCTCGACCGTGGCCAGCGCGCCAGCTCGTCCATCGCCGTCGGCTCGGCTGGCTCGGCCACCGGCGAACACGCCACCCTGCAAACCATCGGCCGCGCGGGCGAACTCCTCGGAGTCCTCGCCGTCACCTCCCCCACGAACGCCTCCCTCGACCGCGCCGCACAATCAGTCATCACGGGCGTCGTGGCCCTCCTCGGTCTGGCGCTCGAACACGACCGCAGCCGCGCCCGGGACGGCATCGCCCTCAGAGCCGCGCTCCTGGACGAGGCCCTGCGCGGCGCCCCCGAGACGGCAGCCCGCCTCGCCCACGACACGGGAAACCCGTTCCCCGACGAACCGCTGCAGATCGCACGCCTGCGCCAGGCAGCCTCCGAGACTGAGGTGCTGCTGCGCGACACCACGTCGGCGAGCACAGACGGCCTGGTCTTCGCATCCCGCACCGCCGACGGCCTTCTCCTCTGCGGATCGCCCGCTCGCGTCACGGCCCTTGCCGGACGCGCCCGATCGCGCGCGGCCGCCGTGGGGCTCTCGCGGCCGGTCACCCTCTCGGAACTTCCCGAGGCCGCCGAGCACGCGCAGCTCGCCTGCGCCCGCGCCGGGGCCGGCCAACTCGTGCGCTTCGACGACCTCGTGCAGAACGGTATGCGCTCGGCCCTAGACGCCGAGCGTCTGCGCGCTGTGGCCGAGGCGCTCATCGGCCCGGTGCGCGAGCATGATGCCCGGTTCCAGACCGGTTTGATTGAGGCATCCCGCGTTTGGCTCGAGAGCAACGGACAGTGGGAGAGGGCCGCGGCCGAACTCGGGATGCATCGCCACACGCTCAAGGCGCGCATCCGCCAGGTCGAGCAGCTCACGTCGACGTCGCTCGACTCGTTCGCCGCGCGCGCCGAACTGTGGTTGGCCCTCACCTCGGCCGAGGTGCCTTAGAGCGCGAGGCGTCCTAGCGGGCGAGTCCCCGCACGAACCGCGTCATTCGCGCGTAGGCGTCGCGCCGCACATCCGCCCGCGAGAGCAGGATGTCGTGTAGCGCGCCCTCGATGCGTGCAATGGTCACGGTGGGCGCCAGTTTCAGGGCGCGCATGGCGATATCGTCCACGTTCAGCACGATGTCGCTCGAGCGCATGGCCTCCGACCACACGGGCGCGATGGCCGACCGCGCCGACACCATCGTGAACACCGCCGCGTCGATCGACAACCCCATCGCTACGCGCGCGTGCCCGGCGAGCACGGCGTTCAGCCACGCGGGTCGCACGGGAAAACCGCGCTCGGGGCGCCAGTCGAGGTTGTACTCCCAATCGCCGCCCTTGGCCTTCAGCACGCTGCGGGTGTAATAGCCGAGGTCCACGTTCGGAAGCACCCGCAACGGGTCGACGCGCGCGCCGATGCCGATGAGCGGCGTGAACACCTCACGGCCGAAACCGCGCGCCTGAAATTCGAGCCACGGCGAGTTCAACACGACCGCCTCGGCGCGTCCCGGATGGCGGTCGGCCCACAGGCTCAGCGTCAGCCCGCCCGTCGAATGCCCCATCAGAATGAGCGATCGCGACGGGTGGTCGGCCTCGCCCTGCCCGATCACGCGGAGCGCCGCCTCGAGGTCCTCGTCATAGGTGGTGAGGTTGTCGACGAAACCCGGGGTCTGGCCGTCGCGCAAGCTGCGCCCGTACTTGCGCAGGTCGATGGCGTAGAAATCGGCGCCCATGCGGTGCCAATAGTGTGCGAGCTCGGTCTGGAAGAAGTAGTCCGACCACCCGTGCACGTAGAGCACGTCGGTGCGCCGGGCCGGCCGGTCGTGCAGGCCGAAGTCGGGCCCGGGCTTGTAGCGCACGAGGGTGGCCACGACCTCGCCCTCGGCGTCCGTGCCGAGCGGCAGCGTGAGCTGCTCGAAACCGGGCCCCAGGATGTCGGGGCGCCACGCTGCACCGGCCATGACGTCAGCTCACCCCATCCGTGGTGTCGTCGCTCCCCCGCACACAAACAGACATGCCCCCACCTTAGGGGTGGGGGCATGTCTGACGCTCAGCCTTATCTGGAGATCAGGCCTCTGTGAAGATCAGGCTCTTCTGCCGATCAGTCGAGATCTGAGAGCGACACCGGCTGGCTAGCCGTGGGCTTCGCGGGCTCGGACCCACCCTCGAAAGCCGAGTCGCCGGCACCGGCCTGCGGCGCCGCGTGGCGCGGACCCTGGCCGTCGTCGCTCTTCGGCGACGCGTCGGCGGGCGTGGCAGAGGCGTGCTTGGGCGCGGGACCGTTGATATCGCTGTCGGTCAGGGGCTCGTTTTCGCCGCGCGAGACGTTGACCATCTCGCCGCGGGCGACGACCTTCACGCGCACGCGACCCTCGGCCTCGCCCAAAGCCATCTCGTGCTGGTCGAGGTTGTGCCAACCGTCGAGGTCGGTGAAGCGCACGCCGCGCTCGGTCAGCAGGGCGGGGATGCTCTCCTCGGACGGGTCCTCGGGGCTCCACCAGCTGGCCTGGTCGTTGATGACGTGCGAAACCGTCTCCATGGCGTCGGACTTCGTGTGACCGATGAGGCCGACAGGTCCGCGCTTGATCCAGCCCGTGGCGTAGACGCCGTGCAGCAGGTCGTTGTCGTCGCCCGACAGCACCTTGCCCTCGTGGTTGGGGATGACGCCGTGCTTGTCGTCGAAGGGAACGCCGTCGATGGGCGAACCGAAGTATCCGACCGCGCGGTAGATCGCCTGGATCGGAACCTCGCGGATCTCGCCCGTGCCCTCGACGCCGCCCTGACCGTCGGGCCGCGTGCGCTCGTAACGGAAGGCCTGGACCTTGCCGTTCTCGTCGCCCACGACCTCGAGCGGTTTGGCGAAGAAGTGCAGGTGCAGGCGGCGGGATGCCTGGCCGGTCTCGCGTTCGCGCCACTTCTGCAGCACGCGGTCGATGACCATGACCTGCTTGTTGCTGGCGACGGCGATCTTGGATGCCTCGTCGTAGTCGAAGTCTTCGTCGTAGACGATCATGTCGACATCACGCAGCTCGCCCAGCTCGCGCAGCTCGAGCGGCGTGAACTTGACCTGCGCGGGACCGCGGCGCCCGAAGACGTGCACATCGGTAACGGGCGACTGCTTGAGTCCCTCGTAGACGTTGGCGGGGATCTCGGTCGGCAGCAGATCTTCGGCGTGCTTGGCCAGGATGCGCGACACATCGAGCGCCACGTTGCCGTTGCCGATCACGGCCACGCTCTCGGCCTCGAGCGGCCAGGTGCGCGGCACATCGGGGTGGCCGTCGAACCAGCTGACGAAGTCGGCGGCGCCGTAGGAGCCGTCGAGGTCGATGCCCGGGATGTCGAGGTCGGCGTCGCGCACGGCGCCCGTCGAGAAGATGACGGCGTTGTAGTGCTTCTTCAGATCGTCGAGCGTGATATCGGTGCCGAAGTGCACGTTGCCGAAGATGCGGATGTCGCCGCGGTCGAGCACGTCGCGCAGGGCCGTGATGATGCCCTTGATGCGCGGGTGGTCGGGCGCGACGCCGTAGCGCACGAGCCCGTAGGGCGCCGGCAGCTGCTCGAACAGGTCGATCGAGACGTCGAATTTGCGTTCGGATTTGAGCAGGATGTCGGCGGCGTAGATTCCGGCCGGTCCGGCACCGACGATGGCCAGCCTGAGCTTGGTCATGTTGTTTCCTTAGTTCGTGTGGTGGGGAGTCGTTAGTGGCTGCGGTCGACGATGGTGCCCGCGAAGCGCACGAGCGCCTCTTTCACGGGGCCCTTCGGCAGCACGTCGAGTGCGGCCACGGCTTCGTCCGCCCAGCGATGGGCTTCGGCGAGCGTGCGCTTCGTGACGTCGTGTTGGCGCAGCTCGGCGATGGCGGCGTGGAAGTCATCGGACGCGGCGGCGTCACCGTCGGCGACATCGACCCGGGATGCATCGATACCCGTCACATCCGCCTCGATCCGGCTGAGCAGCGCGGCGGCCTGCGGGTCGGTCTCGGCCTGGCGGCGCAGGTAGATGAGCGGCAGCGTGACGACACCGGCGCGAAGATCGGTGCCGGGCACCTTGCCGGTCTCCTCGGGCTGCGGCGACAGGTCGATGACGTCGTCGACGAGCTGGAAGGCGATGCCCACCTTCTCGCCGTATTCGACCATGGCCGGCTCGTATTCTTCGGGGGCGTGCGAGAACGAGACGCCGGCGCGCGCGGCCGTCGCGATGAGCGAACCGGTCTTGTCGGCCAGCACCTGGATGTAGTGGGCCTCGGGGTCGTCACCCGGCTGCACGCCGACGGTCTCGTGCAGCTGACCGAGCACGAGCCGCTCGAAGGTGTCGGCCTGCAGCAGGATGGCGCGTTCGCCGAGCGAGGCCATGAGCTGGCTGGCGCGGGCGAAGAGCAGGTCTCCCGTGAGGATGGCGACCGAGTTGCCGAAGACGGCGTGCGCACTCGGCACCCCGCGGCGTTTGTCGGCGTCGTCCATGACGTCGTCGTGGTAGAGCGAGGCGATGTGGGTGATCTCGATGGCCTCGGCGGCCGTGATGACCTCGTCGGTGACGCCGTCGCCCAGCTGCGCCGTGAGCAGCGTGAGCATGGGGCGCACGCGTTTGCCGCCCGCCTCGAGCAGGTAGCGCGTGGTGGCATCGGCGACGCTGTCGGCGAAGCCCAGCTCGCGCATGAGCCCCTCTTCGATGCGGTCGAGCCCGTCATCGATCGACGCGATCAGGTGTTTCGTGCCCGGGGACGCGAAAATGCGTTCGGTCAGGCCCAGCTGACTGGTCAGACGGCTGCCTCGACGGGTGGCGCTCGGATTCACAGCTCTAGCCTATCCATTGCGGGTGGGATGGTGGGTGCCGGTCGATGGCCGCACCCGCGGGTTACTCGGCGGCAGGAAAAGGCTTGGTCGCGCGGTGCAGTGCGACGATGCCGCCCGTGAGGTTGCGGTAGTGCACATCGGCCCACCCCGCCTCGCGCAGCCACGAGGCCAGCGTGCGCTGGTTGGGCCAGGCGTGGATGGAGTCGTTCAGGTATTCATAGGACGCCGGGTTGGAGGAGACGACCTTGGTGAGCGCCGGCATGACCTTGTTGAGGTAGAGGTCGTAGGCCGTGCGCATGGCCGGGTTGGCGGGCGTCGAGAATTCGCAGATGACGATGCGACCGCCGGGGCGCGTGACGCGCAGCATCTCTTCGAGGGCCCGGCGCGGGCGCACCACATTGCGCAGCCCGAAGGAGATGGTGGTCGAGTCGAACTCGTCGTCAGCGAAGGGCAGCTCGGTGGCGTCGGCCTCGACGAACGAGACGCGGTTGAGGTGACCGTATTTCTTCTGGCCGACAGCGATCATGCCGGGCGAGAAGTCGGCCGCGACGACCGTGGCGCCCTCGTGCGCGATGGCCGCGCTCGACGTGCCCGTGCCGGCCGCGAGGTCGAGCACCTTGTCGCCCGGGTGCGGGTCGAGCGCCTTGACCGTGGCCACACGCCAGAGCAACGCGTTGCCGGCCGACAGGATGTTGTTGGTGCGATCGTATTTCGCAGCGACCTCGTCGAACATCGCGGAGACTTGCGCGGGCTTTTTCGAGAGGTCTGCCTTGTTCATCCCCCCATCCTAGGCCGGGTTTCCGGGGCGTAGGCTGTGGGTGTGACCGATACCGAGACCCGGGTTCTAAGCGTCGAGACCATCGAGATCTCCGACCTGAAACAAATCATCCCGCTCAGCGATCCCGAGCGACCACTGCTGTGGATGCGCAAGGGGCAGGGGCTCGTCGGCATCGGCGAAGCGGTGCGCCTCGAGTTCGAGGGCCCCACGCGCATGCAAGACGCCGCGGCGGCCTGGCGCGAGCTCGTCGATGCGGCCACGGTGACCAATCCGGTCGAGCTGCCCGGCACGGGTCTCGTGGCGTTCGGCGCCTTTGCCTTCTCCGCTTCGTCGGCCGAGAAGAGCGTGCTCATCGTTCCGCGCATCATCCTCGGCAAGCGCGACGGGCGCTTCTGGGTCACGAAGATCACCGTTGCGGGCGACGATCGGCCGCTCCCCCGCCTCGAGCCGCGCGCCTTCGGCGACGAATACCGCATCTCGCTCCTGCCGGGCGACGAAGATCCGGGGGCGTTCCGCGCCGACGTCGAGACCGCCATCCAGCGCATCGTGCGGGGGGACGTGGGCAAGGTGGTGCTGGCGCGCAACCTCGTCGGGCATCTGCCGGAGGGCTCAGACATCCGCCGCGTTCTCGTCGATCTGGCCATGGGCTATCCCGATTGCTGGACGTATTCGGTCGACGGCCTCATCGGCTCGAGCCCCGAAACGCTCGTCGGGGTCTCCAATCGCACGGTCTCGGCGCGCGTGCTGGCCGGCACCATGTCACGCGGGCGGGATGCCGACAGCGATGCCGAGGCCGCGACATCCCTCGTCACCAGTGTGAAAGACAACGACGAGCACGCCTTCGCGGTGCAGAGCGTGGTTGCGGCCCTGCGCCCGCATTCGCCGCACCTCACCTGGAGCGAGCTGCCCTTCGCCCTGAAGCTGCCGAACCTCTGGCACCTGGCCACGGATGTCGCGGGCCCCCTCACCGACCGTGCGACCTCGCTCGACCTCATCGCCGCCCTGCACCCCACCGCGGCCGTCGCGGGTTTCCCCACCGACGCCGCCCTGGCGCTCATCGACGAACTCGAACCCTTCGACCGCGGGCGGTACGCCGGCCCCGTCGGCTGGGTCGACGCGGCGGGCGACGGCGAATGGGCCATCGCGTTGCGCTGCGCCCAGATCAGCCCCACGGGCGACATCACGGCCTATGCGGGCTGCGGAATCGTGGCCGAGAGCGACCCGATGAAAGAGCTCACCGAGACCAAGATGAAGTTCCGTCCCATCGTCGAAGCGTTCGGATAGACGAGTTTGTCAGCCGAAAATCTGTTTACCTGGGCGAAACACGCCCACGCCACGGGCGGAAACAAAGCTCCAGCAGGATGTGACCACGCGATAAGCAGCGCGTGCGAGCGAATGGGGTTTTCTCAATGGATCAAGGTAATACGGCGTTCTTGTTGATCGCCGCCGCCCTCGTGCTTCTCATGACGCCGGGGTTGGCATTCTTCTACGGTGGTCTCGTCAAGGCGAAGAGCGTCATCAGCATGATGATGCTGAGCTTCGGCTCGATGGGTCTCATCGGTGTGCTGTGGGTTCTCTACGGCTACGCCATCGCCTTCCCGGGTGCCGAGGGAACACTGTTCCCCTGGGCCATCGACGGATCGGCTCTCGGACTGAACAGCCTGCTCGAAACGCCTGAGGGCGCGGCCTACCCGCCGCTCGCCTTCGTGGCCTTCCAGGCGACGTTCGCCATCATCACGGTCGCCCTCGTCTCGGGCGCCATCGCCGACCGCGCCAAGTTCGGCAGCTGGATGGTGTTCGCCGGTGTCTGGGCGACCGTCGTCTACTTCCCGGTCGCCAGCTGGGTCTTCAACTTCGGCCTCGCCGAAGACGGCAGCTTCGCCTACGGCGGTTGGATCACGCACGGCCTGCAGGATGTCTTCGGGGTCGGTGCCATCGACTTCGCCGGTGGAACCGCGGTTCACATCAACGCCGGTGCCGCCGCCCTGGCCCTCGCCCTCGTCCTCGGACGTCGCGTCGGATTCCAGAAGGGCGCGAACGTGCCTCACAACCCGCCGTTCGTCCTCCTCGGCGCCGGTCTGCTCTGGTTCGGATGGTTCGGCTTCAACGCCGGTTCGGAACTCGCCGCCGACGGCACCGCCGCCCTGGCCTTCGTCAACACCATCGCCGCCCCGTCGGCCGCTCTCCTCGCCTGGTTGATCGTCGAGAAGGTCAAGGACGGCAAGCCCACCTCGGTCGGTGCCGCCTCCGGTGCCGTCGCGGGTCTGGTCGCCATCACTCCGGCCTGCGCCTCGCTCCACCCCGTGTGGGCCATCGTCCTCGGCCTCGTCGCCGGTGCCGTCTGTGCCTTGGCCGTCGAGCTGAAGTTCAAGCTCGGCTTCGACGACTCGCTCGACGTGGTCGGCATCCACCTCGTCGGTGGTCTCATCGGAACGCTGTACCTCGGCTTCTTCGCCAACAACACCGGCCTCTTCATGGGTGGCAACGGAGCTCAGCTGCTCGTGCAGGCCATCGCGGCCTTCTCGGTCATGATCTACTCCTTCGTCCTCGCCTACCTGATCGGCTTCGTCATCCAGAAGACCATGGGCTTCCGGGTGAAGAACGAGGACGAGATCGCGGGCATCGACACGTCGGTCCACGGCGAAGAGGGATACGTGCTCACCGACGCACGCTAACCCTTCGTCCCTCGACGAAAACCCCCAATCGCGGGTCTGGCTTCGGCCGGGCCCGCGATTGTCATTTGCCGGCCGGGCCCAGAATTATCGTTTGCCGGCGGGTGCGCCTACGGGTGCGACTGTGGCTGCGCCTGCGGGTGCGGGTGCGGCTACGGATGCGGCCCCGGTGCCGATTCGGCGCCTGCGCGATCGTCGACGACCGACCGTCTCAGACCGTCAGCGGTCGAGCGGAACTTCGATGACCACCGGGCGCTCGACGGGCGCGGTCAGGGCCTGGTCGAGCTCGGCACGCGTCTTCGCGCGCACATAACCCCAGCCGAAACCCTCGGCGAGCTTCTGGATGTCGACGCGCTGCGGTGTGTAGAGGACGCGCCTCATGGCCTCGGGCGCGGCGCTGGCCGCCACCTCGAGTCCGTCGAAGATGGTGCCGCCGCCGTCGTTGCCGACGATGACCTGCAGGCGCGGCATCCGCTCGTCGTGGCCGGGCAAAAGCGCGCCGATGTCGTGCAGGAACGTGAGGTCGCCGACGAGAACGCGCGTGACGCCGGGCGACCCGTCGGCCTGGCTGGCGAGCGCGATGCCCGTGGCCGTGGCCGTGGTGCCGTCGATGCCGGCGAGCCCGCGGTTGGCGTGCACGCGCACCTTCTTGCCGCCGAGCACCTGATCGGCCTCGCGGATGAGGCGGGATGCCCCGAAGACGAGTCGGTCGTGCGGCCACGTGGCGCGCCACACCGCTTCGACGAGCAGGCGCCGGTCGAGCGGGCGACGAATCGCGGCGAACTCGGCCTGGGCGAACGCGAGTCGCTGGGCGGGGTCGTGCGAGTGCCCGGCCTCGAGGTCGGGGGCGACATCGTCGTCCTGCGCCGCGAGCACGGCTCGGGATGCGACCACCCAAGCGCCGAGCCACGCCCGGTCGACGGGGCCCGATGTCACCGACACCTGCCCGACCACGCGCGCGTTTCGGCCGGGATCGTAGGCTTCGGCACCGTGCGGGGCCACGACGATGGTCTCGACATCCGCTCGTTTTAGCAGCGCCGGCACCTGGCGGGAGAGCGTGGGATGCCCGAAGACGATGGCGCGTTCGATGCGCCCGCCGAGCTCGGGGTCGTCGAGGAGTGGGCGGTAGCCGGCGACCAGGTTGCGGCCGAAGCGGGAGCCGCTCGTGACCTCCGCGATGAGCGGCCACCCGCCCGCGTGGGCGACGTCCTCGGCGGCAGGGCCAGCCGCGTTGCCGGCGATGACGACGGTGCGCGGCCCGCGTTCGACGAGCAGCGTTGAGCGACGGCGGCGGTCGCTCTGCGTCGCGGCGTCGCCGGAGGAGGCCGGGGCGTCGAGGTGGGCGCGCACGCGCTCGAGTTCGAGCTCGTCTTCGGCGTCGGAGACGGAGGACAGCGGTTCGCGGAACGCGAGGTTCAGGTGCACGGGGCCCGGGCCCGCGACGCCCTTCGTCGTGCCGACGGCGTGTGCCCAGGACTCGCTCGCGAGCGCAGCCGGGTCGAGCGCTTCGTCGCTGGGGTTGGTGCGGAAGCCCGCAGCGGGACCGGGAGCGGGCACATCCGTCGTGAAGCGGGCGGCTCGGCCGAAAATGGCCGGCTGGTGGGTGGTCTGATTCGAGCGGATGCCGCGCAGCTCGGTCGGTCGGTCGGCCGTGAGCAGCAGCATGGGCACGCCGCTGTGGTGCGCCTCGAGCACGGCGGGGTGCAGGTTGGCCACGGCCGTTCCGCTCGTCACGACCACGGCGGCCGGGACGCCCGATTCGGCGGCCAGCCCCAGCGCGAGGAATCCGGCGACCCGTTCGTCGAGTCGCACATGCAAGTGCAGCAGGCCGGCGCGCTCGTATTCGGCGGCCGCGAGGGCGAGCGCTTGGGAACGCGATCCGGGGCAGAGCACCAGATCACGCAGGCCGAGGCGCACGTATTCGCCCAGGAGGCGAACGGCGAAGCGGGTGCTGGGCGAGGACTCAGACATCCGCTCGGCCTGCGCCGGGCTCGTCGTCGGAATTGCCGCGCTTGGCCGTGCCGTCGTCGGTGCCGGTCGGCTCGTCGCCGGTGCCCGGCTCAGGTTCGGGTTCTGAAGCCGTGGGCTGAGTCGAGGATGCACCGGACGAGGGTGCACCTGTCGAACCGGCGCCTGTCGATCCGCGGGAGGGGCCGGCAGCCGCGGGACCAGACGATCCGTCAGCGGGACCCTCGGAGTCGAGTGCCGCGAGTTCTTCTTCGAGACGGCGGATCCGCTCGTCTTGATCGGGATCGGCCGCGGACGACGAGGAGCGGCCGAAGAATTCGGGGTTGTCGTCGGGCGGAAGCTGACGCGTGCGCGTCTGCGCCTGGCGGCCGCGCCCGATGAGGAACCACAGCACGACACCCACGACGGGAAGCACCAGGATGATGACGAGCCAGGCCGGTTTGGGCAACCCTCGCACTCGATCGTGGGCGAGCATGGCGCAGTCGATGACCGCGTAGATCGTTGCGACCACGACGACGACGACGAGTCCGAGCAGCAGGCGTGCCATCCCCCCATGTTAGTCGGCGCGTCTGAGCCTTTTCTCCACGGCGGCGGCTCCCAGCGGCCCGACTTACACTGGTGGAGTGAAACGCATCTCCCCGGTCCTCGTCTTTACGGTCTTTCGGCTTCTCACATTCGCCGTGCCCCTGACGGCGCTGCTGCTGATGCAGATCAACCCGCTCATCGCCACGCTGCTCGCAGCGCTCATCGGCGTGAGCCTGTCCTACATCTTCCTGCGCCCACAGCGCGAGCAGGTGTCGCGCGAGCTCTATGCGCGCCGCCACGAGGGAAAGACCTCGCCGCACGCCCACGATGACGAAGACGCCGAAGACGCGATCCATACCGACAGCACGGATGCCGCGGCCGCACGCCCGGCCTCGGAGCACCGCCCCGCCACCGACGTCGCATCGCCCGCCGACACGAAACCGGCCGCAAACGAGCGCTGAGCCTGGCTCAACCACCCGTCGCGGCCGGCGTTGTGACGCGGTGTCGCTGCGACCCTCTTACTGACCGCCGCTGTACAGCCAGAAAGCCACAAACAGGGCGATCGCGTAGAACAGCTGCGCCACCCCGGTGAGCTTCAGCACGAGGATCAGTTCGCGCGGCGTGCGCGCGGTCGCCGTGATGATGCACGCGGGCAGCGCGGCCAGCAACACGAACATGGCGAACCACGCGGCCGGGTAGAAGAGCGCGAGAACGCCGGCGATGACGAACGGCACGAGCATCAGCACGATGTAGAGCACGCGCGTGGCCGTGGCGCCGATGAGCACCGAGAGCGTGCGCTTGCCCGACATCCGGTCTTGTTCGATGTCGCGCAGGTTGTTGACGACGAGGGCGGCCGTGGCCATGAACCCGACCGCGATGGCACCGAACCAGGCCTCTTGGTTGAGCTGGTAGACCTGCACGAACGTGGTGCCGAGCGTGGCGACGAGTCCGAAGAAGACGAACACGAACACCTCACCGAGGGCGTTGTAGCCGTAGGGGCGCTTGCCGCCCGTGTAGAACCAGGCGGCGACGAGGGCCGCGGCGCCGACGATGAGCAGCCACCAGAGGCCCGAGACCACCGTGAGCACGAGACCGGCGACGGCCGCGATGCCGAAGAAAACGAGGGCAACCGTGAGCACGGCCTTGGCCGAGGCTTTGCCGCTGCCGACGAGGCGCTGCGGGCCGACACGGTTGTCGTCGGTGCCGCGGATGCCGTCGGAGTAGTCGTTGGCGAAGTTCACGCCGATCTGCAGGGCCACCGAGACGATGAGGCACAGAAGCGCGCGCACGGGATGGTAGACGCCCGGCTCGCTCGCCACGATCGCGGCACCGGTTCCCACGATGACGGGCGAGATCGACAGCGGCAGGGTGCGCACGCGCGAACCGTCGATCCAGTCGGCCAGTGTGGCCTTCTTCACGGCGTCGTAACGTCGCGCTGCGGGGTTGCCGCTCTTGCCGCGCCCGCTGGTCTTGGTGCGCACCGTCTTGTCGGCGTCCGCGTTGCGGCCGTTGACGTTGCGGGGGTCGACCGACCTCGTCGCGTCGATGCGTTGCTGCTTGGGTCGTTGCTGCTTGGGCGCCACTACCGTCTCCTTCGGGTCCGGAGCGAGTTTACGACACCGGGCTATGCCGGCGGGTTCACCGCGGTGCGTCGGGGGCTGGCGAGCGCGATCGGGCGGGCACCGTTGGTCGCGTCGGCGGTTCACCGAGCGCGCGCGATGGCACCTTCGACGAGCGAGCGGATGCGGCGGCGGTCGGGTTTGCCCGACGACAACGTGGGCATCGTGCCGAGCGTCACGACCGCGGCCGGCTGGGCGGCGACCCCGATGAGCGCCGCGACGTGCGCTCGGACCGCGGCTCGAGCATCCGAATCGGCATCGGCATCGGCACCGCCATCGGCGAAGAGGGCGATGACGGGAACCTGACCCCAGCGCTCGTCGTGGACGCCCACGACAATGGCCGTGCCGAAGCCGTCGAGTGCGCGCACGGCCTCCTCGACGCGGTCGAGGGACACGTTCGTGCCGCCCGAGATGATGACGTTGTCGATGCGGCCGGTCACCGCGACCTGGCCCGCATCGACCGTGCCGGTGTCGCCCGTGCGGTACCAGCGCCGCAGGATGCCCTCCGCGTCGGGGGCACGGTGGAAGGCCGCATCCGTGCGCTCGGGGTCGCCGAGATAGCCGTCGGCGAGCATGGGGCCGGCGAGTTCGATCTGGCCTTCAACGACCCTCGCCTGAGCGCCCGGCAGAGGGACGCCGTCATAGACGCAGCCGCCCGCGGTTTCACTCGACCCGTAGGTGCGCACGACGCGTGCGCCCAGCCGATCGGCGCGCTCGGCGAGCACGGCGTCGAGGCGCTGACCGCCGATCAGGATGGCGTCGTAGCTCTGCAGGGCGCGGCGCACGCGGCGCGAATCGGTTGCCGCATCGACCAGGGTGAGAAGCTGGGCCGGCACGAGCGAGGTGAAGCGCAGGTCGCCGTCGAGACGCGACGTCGCGACGGCGAAGGCCCTGGCGTCGAACGGCCCGGGCGGCAGCACCTCGGGCGTCGTGCCGGCCGCGAGGGACCGCGCGAGCACCTGCACCCCGGCGACATAATGCGTCGGCAACGCGAGCAGCCACTGCCCGGGCCCGCCGAGAACGGTCTCGGAGGCGGCGACACTCGCGAGCACGGCGTCGGCCGAGAGCACCACACGCTTGGGGATGCCCGTCGAACCCGACGTCTCGATCACGAGCGCGGTCGACTGGGGGACGGTGTCCGGCACCTCTTGCCCCTCGGCACCGAGAACGTTCGACGGGCGCGTCGGCCTGACGGAAGGGATCGACGACGACCTCGCCGCTGACCGAGACGCAGACGAACCCGGAGGCTGAGATGCGGCCGCAGCCGCAGCCACATTTGTGGCAGCCACCGGCAGAATGGCGGGCCCCGACCGATCGAGCGCGCCCCGCAGAGCCTGCATGACGGCCATCGGGTCAGCGGCCGACACGCGCCGCAGCTGTCTCGTCATGCCGCCACCGCCACGGTGTGCAAACGGCTCAGTACTGCCACGGGTACGGACCCCAGTCGGGCGCCCGCTTCTCGAGAAAGGCGTCCCGCCCCTCGACGGCCTCGTCGGTGCCGTAGGCCAGGCGCGTCGCCTCGCCCGCGAAGACCTGTTGGCCAACCATCCCGTCGTCGACCGCGTTGAAGGCGAACTTGAGCATGCGGATGGCGGTGGGCGACTTCGTGAGAATCGTGCGCGCCCAGCGGATGGCTTCGACCTCGAGCTCCTCGTGCGGAACCACGGCGTTCACGGCACCCATCTGATACGCGCGCTCGGCCGAGTACTCTTCGGCGAGGAAGAAGATCTCGCGCGCGAACTTCTGCCCGATCTGCCGCGCGAAGTAGGCGCTGCCGTAGCCGGCGTCGAACGAACCGACATCCGCATCGGTCTGCTTGAACTTGCCGTGCTCGCGGCTGGCGATGGTGAGGTCGCAGACCACGTGCAGCGAGTGCCCGCCACCGGCCGCCCAGCCCGGCACGACCGCGATGACGACCTTGGGCATGAAGCGGATGAGGCGCTGCACCTCGAGAATGTGCAACCGACCGCCGCGCGCCGCATCGACGCCCGCGGCCGTCTCGGAGTCGGAGTATTTGTAACCGTCGCGCCCGCGGATGCGCTGGTCTCCGCCCGAGCAGAACGCCCAGCCGCCGTCTTTCGCGCTCGGGCCATTGCCGGTCAGCAGCACGACGCCGATGCGCGAGTTCAGCCGCGCGTCTTCGAGCGTGCGATAGAGCTCGTCGACCGTGTGCGGCCGGAACGCGTTGCGCACCTCGGGCCGGTTGAAGGCCACGCGCGCGATGCGGCCGTCGAGGCTGTGGTGGTAGGTGATGTCGGTGAGGGTGTCGAACCCGTCGACGGTGGTCCACTGGCTCTCGTCGAAGATCTCGGAAACGCTCATGCAGCCAGTCTAGACACGCGACAGAATGGACCCATGACGCCCAACCTCGAAGATGTGTTGGCCACCCTGCGCGTGGTTGCCCTGCCCCTGACGACGCGGTTTCGCGGGGTGACGGTGCGCGAGGCCGCGCTCTTCGAGGGCCCGAACGGCTGGACCGAGTTCTCGCCCTTCGTCGAGTACGACGACGCCGAGAGCGCCCTGTGGTTGCGAGCGGCCCTCGAATACGGCTGGGGCGAGCTGCCCGTTGCGCGCCGCACGTCGGTCGCCGTGAACGCCACGGTTCCGGCCATAGCGGCCCAGGATGTCGCGCGCGTCCTCGCCCGCTATGACGGGTGTCGCACGGCCAAGGTCAAGGTCGCCGAGCGCGGCCAGACCCTCGACGACGACATCGCGCGCGTGCGGGCCGTGCGCGAAGTCATGGGGCCAGAGGGACGCATCCGCATCGACGCCAACGCGGGGTGGAACGTCGACGAGGCGGAGCACGCCATCCACGCGCTGTCGACGTTCGACCTGGAGTATGTTGAGCAGCCCTGCGCCAGCATCGAGGAGCTCGCCGACATCCGGCGCCGTGTGAAGTACGCCGGCATCCCGATCGCCGCCGACGAGAGCGTGCGCAAGGCCGACGACCCGTTGCGGGTTGCACGGGCGGGGGCTGCAGACATCCTCATCGTCAAGGTGCAGCCGTTGGGCGGCGTCACGCGCGCGCTCGACATCGTGGCTCAGGCCGGCCTGCCCGCGGTCGTCTCGAGCGCCCTCGACACGTCGGTCGGCATCGGTATGGGCGCGGCTCTCGCGGCGGCGCTTCCCGAGCTCGATTATGACTGTGGGCTCGGAACCGCGGCGTTGTTCTCGCACGACGTCACGTCGAACCCCCTCGTGCCCGTGGGCGGCGCGCTCGAACCGCGTCGCGTCGCCGTCGACGAGGCGGCAGCCGGCCAGGTCGAGGCGGATGCCGAGCGAACCGAGTGGTGGCGCAACCGCCTCACCCGCTGCTTCGCGCTCGTCAAAGCGGACGGCTCGGCATAGACAGACGACCTAGAGACCCGAGTACGCGTGCAGACCCTTGAAGAAGATGTTCACGATCGTGAAGTTGAACATGACGGCCGCGAAGCCGATGATCGCGAGCCACGCGCTGCGTGAGCCCCGCCATCCGCGTGTCGCCCGGGCGTGGATGTAGCCCGCGTAGATCACCCAGATGATGAAGGTCCACACCTCTTTGGTGTCCCAGCCCCAGTAACGACCCCACGCGCGCTCGGCCCAGATGGAACCGGCCATGAGCGTGAACGTCCAGAAGATGAAGCCCACGATGTTCACGCGGTAGGCAAGATTCTCGAGGCGCTCGGACGAGGGCAGCGTGGCCAGGAACTTGAGCTTGAGCAGCTTGAGGTCTTTGCCCGCCAGCTCGCGTCGGTGCTGGAAGAGCTGGATGCCGCTCAGCGCGAAGCCCAAACCGAAGAACGCCGTGCCGAGGCTCGCGACGAAAACGTGGATGATGAGCCACGCCGACTGCAGGGCGGGCGGCAGTGGCACGACGGCCACATAGAAGTTCACGCCCGAGACGCCCAGCAAAATGAGCACGAGGCCCATCACGAAGGTGCCGAGGAACCGCAGGTCGACCTTGACGATGACCATGAGGAACACCATGACGATGAGCAGCGTGCCCGTCATGGCGAACTCGTACATGTTTGCCCACGGCACGCGCTGGGCGCTGATACCGCGCGTCACGTCGGCCGTGGCGTGCAGCAGGAAGCCGATGATGGTCAGCGCGACGCCGATGCGCAGCGTGGCCGAACGCTTGGGCGTGACGTCACTCGCGTCTTCGTCGACGCGCTCGATGGTGGCCGTCGAGGACGCGCGCGCGGTCGTCGTGGTCGCGGCGGAACCGGCCGATGCGACCTGGGACCCATCGGCACGCGAACCGACGCCGGATGCCTGCGCGGCCTGCTCATCGGCGTAAGCACTCACCTCGGCCGACCGCTTTGCCAGGTCGAGCGCGAAGGCAATGAAGGCGAGCGCGTAGATGGCCATGGCCGACCACAGGCTCAGCACCGAAAGTTCGTCGAGATTCACTTCTTAACAGTACCTCTCAGATCGCGCGGCACGCCCAGGATGGTTCCGTGCCGATAGGCAATCGCGTCGACGGCTTGTCGCAGCCCGGGGTCTTCTCCGCGGGCGAGTCCCGCGTATTGCAGCGTGACGCTGCCGTCTTCCTTCTCGACGGCCTTGACCCACACGCGCCGGCGGGGCACGAAGAGCGAGGTCAGCAGGCCGAGCATCACGAGGATGGCGAACAGCAGCACGAATCCCTGCGACGGGTCGTGGTGCACGTCGAGCGAGACGAATCGCGGCACGGTGTTGTCGAAGTTGCCCGCCGCCTGCTGCGGTGAGGCGTTCTCGAACGTGACGGTGCCCATTCCGTTCGGCAGGTCGGAGGTCTGGCCCGGCTGCAACTCGATCGAGTCGACATCCGTTTTGCCGCCCGTGAGCTGGGTCATGCCATCCGTCACCAGTTCATAGACCGATTTCGGTGCGCCCTCGTCGATGCCGAGGTCGCCCTTGTAGACGTTGAGCGTGAGCAGCGGGTAGACGAGGTCCGGATAGGTGGAGGTATAGGCACCGGACTCGTTCTTCACGGCCGTGGGGTAGAAGAACCCGATCATGCCGAGCTGGTCGGAGAGGCCATCCGGAACCTTGACGACGCCGATCGACGTGAGGTTGGCATCTTGCGGCAGGAACGGCACCGAATCGGTGAAGACCACGTTGCCCTGCGGGTCTTTGACCGTGATCTTGGGCGCATAGCCGTTGCCGAGCAGGTAGACGTCGGTGTTGTCGTAGCGCAGGGGCTCGTTCACCTTGATGGTCTGTTTCTCGGGCTCCTGGCCGGGCGAGCGCGTCGTGACCTTGGCCGTGAAGTCAATCGGCTGGCCGTAGGCGTCGAGGTTCTGCTTCTCGTATTCGACGGCGAAATCATCCACCGTGAGGGCATAGGGCGACAGGGTGTCGGGATTGAAGAAGCGGCCCGGGTTGAACGAGTTGTAGTCGAGCAGGGTGTTGACGAAGGTCTGCCCCTCGACAAGAACGCGCTGCCCGGCATAGCCGAAACCGCCGCCAACGCCGATGGCTAGCAGGATGCCGACGAGCGCCGAGTGGAAGACCAGGTTTCCGGTCTCGCGCAGATAACCGCGTTCGGCCGACACCGAGAGCGAACCGCCGCCCTCGTACATCTCGACGCGATAGCCCGACTTCTTCAGCAGCGTGCGGGCCGACGAGATGGCGGATGCCGCGTCAGCACCCTCGACGGTCTGTTCCGTGTAGGAGTCCAACCGGTTGAGCCGGGCGGGCGTGCGCGGAGGCCGCGCGCGCATGGCCTGGAAGTGGTGCTTGGTGCGCGGGATGACGCAGCCGATCAGCGAGATGAAGAGCAGCAGGTAGATCGCGGAGAACCACGCCGAACCGTAGACGTCGAAGAACTGCAGATTGTCGAGCACGGGTGCGAGCGACGGGTTGTCGCGGAAGTACTGCGTGACGCCGTTGGGGTCGGAGCTGCGCTGCGGCACGAGCGAACCCGGCACGGCCGCGATCGCGAGCATGAGCAGCAGGAACAGCGCCGTGCGCATGCTCGTCAGCTGGCGCCAGGCGAACCGGATCCAGCCGACGAACCCCAGTTTGGGCTGCTCGACGAAATTGTCTTCGTTGGTCGGCTGCCGTTTGGCGCTGCCGGAGTCGACGTAATCAGAGGGGCGTGACAAAGCCTTGGATCACCATCCCGAGTTGTGACATGAGTTTTCCCCAAATGCCGGAGACCATCAGGATGCCGATGATCATGAGGAGGACGCCGCCCGCGATGTTGATGGCGCGGATGTGGCGCTTGAGGAAAGCGATGGTTCCGGTCATCCAGCTGAGGCCGAGGGCCACCAGCACGAAGGGGATGCCGAGCCCGATGCAATAGAACAGGCCGAGCAGGGCGCCGCGGCCCGTTGAACCAGAGTTGAGGCTGAGGCCCGTGATGGCGGTCAGGACGGGCCCGAGGCACGGCGTCCAACCGATCGCGAACACGATGCCGAGGAGCGGTGCACCGGCCAGCCCCGTCGCGGGGCGGAACGACGGCTTGATGGTGCGCTGCATGAACGACACCTGGCCGACGAAAACGAAGCCCATGACGATGACGACCGCGCCGAGGATGCGCGTGATCAGGTCTTGCCACTGCACGAAGAACGCGCCGACCGTGCCGACGAACGCGCCCGTGAGCACGAAGACGAGCGTGAAACCGGCGATGAAACCGGCCACCCCGAGCAGGAGCCGCGGCTTGCCGGGCTGCAGGCGGGCTGGCCGGGCCGAGGCACCGGACGGACGTGAGGCGGCACCGGGTTTGGCGGCTGTTGACATGCCGCCTACATAGGCCAGATATCCCGGCACCAGCGGCAGTACGCAGGGCGAGGCAAACGAGATGAGGCCCGCGAGCAGAGCGATGGGGATGGCCGCGACCAGCTGCCCGTTCGCGACGATGTCACCCGGGTTCACGAGGTGGCCCCGGTCATTCGGCTATCGTTTCGCGCACCAGGGTGTCGAGGATCGACTCGGCGGGCAGCTGACCCAGGATGCGGCTCGCCACGCGTCCCTCCTTGTCGAGGACGATCGTGGTGGGCACGGCCTTCGGCGGCACGGAACCCGTGAACGCTAGCTTCACCGAACCCGAGTCGACGTCGAGGATCGAGGGGTAGGTGATGCCGTAGGTCTTGTTGAACGAGGTGGCGGTCTCGGCCTGGTCGTAGACGTTGACGCCCACGAAGCTCGCGCCCTTGCCCTCGTACTTCTCGTTCAGCTCTTGCAGCTGCGGCGCCTCGGCGCGGCACGGGGCACACCCCGCGTACCAGAAGTTCACGACCGTGACCTGGCCCGCGAGATCGGCCGAATCGATGGTCTCGCCGCTCTCGTCGACGCCCGAGAACGAGATCTTCTCGCCGCGCTCGTCGACGGGGATAGTGGTGACGCTGCCGTCGCCCGCGATGTAGCCCTTGTCGCTGCCCTCTTTGTATTGAGCGGCCAGCGGGTCGGCCGAGCAGCCCGCGAGTCCGAGGGTGGCGACGATCGAGACGGCCAGGGCGACGGTTGCGAACCGGCGGCGCGGGCGCTGCGGCGCGCGGGAACCGCCAGGTGCGCCTACTGCGGACGGGGTCGTGACGAGTGAGGACGACGAACGTGCGCGGGTCATACTGCTCCTACGTCGATGGCCCCGGCGGCGAGTCCGGCCGCGGGGTTCGAATATCCGACCTCGATGAACGAATCCCCTACTCGCTCGAACGAGGTGATGCTGGACAGATCGCAGCGGCGGCGGCGAGGATCGTGCGCCAGCTGCTCGCCCGCGATGAAACGGTGGGTGGTCCAGATGGGCAACTGGTGGCTGACCATGACGACGTCACCCTCGCCATCCGCCACCTCGTTCCAGGCATCTTCCATCGCGCGCACCATGCGGTCGGCGATCGAGAGGTAGGGCTCGCCCCAGCTCGGCACCGACGGCGCGCGCAGCACGGGCCAGTTGAGCGGGTTGCGCAGCGCACGCGACATGACCTTGCCCTCGAAGTGGTTGGTCGGCTCGATGATGCGTGCCTCGGTGCGGATGTCGAGATCCGTCAGCTCAGCGATGGGTGCAGCCGACTCTTGGGCGCGCTGCAGGGGCGATGCGTACACCCGGGCGATCGGACGCTCGCGGGCGACAAGGTCGTCGGCGGCACTCCGGGCCATGAGCTCACCGCGTTCGGAGAGTCGGAAACCGGGGATGCGGCCGTACAACACACCCGAGGGGTTGTACACCTCACCGTGTCGAACGAGATGAATCTGGCTAGCTCCCACCTGGCAAGTCTACGTTCGACTCGGCTGGGAATACGCCACACCGGTAGGCTTGGTCCTCGTGAACGAACGAGTACTCATCAAAGACCTGTCCGCCCTGCCCGAAGGCCCCGTCACGGTGTCCGGATGGGTCGATACCGTTCGCGACCAGAAGAAGGTGCAGTTCGTCGTGCTGCGCGACGAATCGGGTGCCGTGCAGATCGTCAACCCGGCCACCCGCGAGGTCGCCGAAGACGACGCATCCTCGGCCGAGCGCGTCGCTACGACCGAGGCCATCTCGGGCCTCAGCCAGGGTTCCTTCATCACGGTCACGGGCACGCTCAAGCACGACGAGCGCGTGAAGCTCGGCGGCCTCGAGGTCAAGCTCGCCACGATGGATGTCGTCAGCCACGCCATCCCCGAAACCCCCATCGCCGCCGACTCCTCGCTCGACAAGCGCATGGACTGGCGTTTCATCGACCTGCGTCAGCCCAAGCAGAACCTCATCTTCCGCATCCAGACCACGTTCGAGCACGCCCTGCGTCAGTACTGGATCGACAACGACTTCATCGAAATCCACACGCCCAAGCTCATGGCGAGCGCGAGCGAGTCGCGCGCCGAGCTGTTCGAGGTCGAGTACTTCGACACCAAGGCCTACCTGGCGCAGAGCCCGCAGTTCTTCAAGCAAATGGCGCAGCCCGCCGGTTTCGGCAAGGTCTTCGAGGTCGGCCCCGCCTTCCGCGCCGACCCCTCGTTCACGTCGCGTCACGCGACGGAGTTCACGAGCATCGACTCCGAGATCAGCTGGATCGACAGCCACGAAGACGTCATGCAGCTGCACGAAGACCTCATCGTCGCCGGCTTCACCGCGGTCGCCGAGAAGCACGGCGACGCGATCCGCGAGCTGTTCGGCCTCGAGGTCACCGTGCCGTCGACGCCGTTCCCCCGCATTCCCCTCGCCGAGGCGAAGCGCATCGTCGCCGAGCGCGGCTACGAGGTGCCCCGCGCCGACGACGACATGGACCCCGAGGGCGAGCGCCAGATCGCGGCCTACGTGAAAGAGGAGTTCGGGCACGAGTTCGTGTTCCTCACCGACTACGCCTCGAGCATCCGGCCGTTCTACCACATGCGCAACGACGAAGACGGCTCGCTCACCAAGAGCTACGACCTCATCTTCAACGGCGTCGAGATCTCGACGGGTGCTCAGCGCGAGCACCGCGTCGACGTGCTCATCGAGCAGGCCAAGGAGAAGGGCCTCGAGCCCGAGGAGCTCGAGTTCTACCTCGACTTCTTCCGCTACGGCGTTCCCCCGCACGGCGGCTTCGGCATGGGTCTCGCGCGCGTGCTCATGCTGATGCTGCACGAGACGTCGATCCGCGAGGTCACGTACCTGTTCCGCGGCCCGACCCGCCTCGCGCCGTAGCAAGCGGGGCGCCCGCCCAGAGAACTGCTGCCGAAGGCGGAGGAGAGCGTTGCTCCTCCGCCTTCGGTATTTGTGCTGTGGGCTCGAATCGCGCTCTACGCGCTCTGTGGCAACGTGTAGTCGATGGCCGAACGCTCGGTGACCAGCGTGCGGATGACGGCCGCCGCGGCCTGGTGCGCCGGGTGAACCTGGTAGGCCTGCAGGTTCGCTGCGTCGGCGAACTCGGACACGAGCACGACATCCCAGTTGCCCGGGGTGTCGTGCAGGTCGATGCCGACCTCGAGACGTTCGACGATGTCGCCGAGTTGCGGCACGAGAGCGGTCAGCTCTTCACGGATGCGGGTGGCATCTTCGGCCTTCTGCTCGACGCTCGGCGCACCGAGCTTCCAGGTCACGATGTGGCGGATGGTCATCGGGCTTCCTCCAGTGCTCGGGCGAGGCGCGCCGGGTCGATGCGCCAGTAGTTGTGGACTTTTCCGTTGATGAGCACCACGGGGATCTCCTCCCAGTAGCGGTCGAACAGGGCCGGATCGTCGAGAATGGACAGCTCTTCGCGAACGGGAGCCTTATCACCGAGGGGCGCAGTGACCTGGTCGATGACGGCTCGCGCATCGTCGCACAGGTGGCAATCGGGCTTGCTGATGAGGGTGAGAGTCGTCGTCACGACTTCAGCCTAATCTGACGCGGAGGTCGGCGACAGTTCGCTGGGATCACACGCACACAGGCTCTAGAGCATTTATGTTTATAAACATAATGCGCGCGCTCTCTGTGTTATTTTCGTATGAGAGACCATCATGGGACTATGTCTGCGTTCCACTCCGAAGCCGCCCATGTTTTGGGCGCGCGTATTCGTGAGGCTCGGAATCAACGCTCCCTCACGCTCGAAGACCTGGGAGCGCTCGCGGGCGTGCACTGGACCAACATCGGCAAGATCGAGCGCGGGCAGGTGCATCCGAGCGTCGAGACGCTCGTCCGCCTCGCGAGCGCCATGGATGCCGACCCCAAGGTTTTCGTCACCGGCCTCACGGCCGATATGTATCCGCGGCCGCGGCACAAGCTCACGGCCAACGATCTGATCCGCGAACGCGAAGAGCGAAGCCGGCACCGCGACACCGAATAGTGTCGGCCGTCGCTACAGCGACACCAGCCACAGGTATTGCGCGCCCTCGTGGAACCAGGTGACCTGCACCTTCGTCTGGCGTGCGAGGTCGTCGCCGAACAACCACACGGCAAGCGCCTGACCGGGTTCGAGCTTCGCCGGAGTCTGTGCGACGAAGTGCCCCGGACCCATGAGGTCGATGGTTATCCACCGCAGCACGTCGCCACTCGCATTGCGCAATTCGATGCGCTCAGACCCGAATCGCTCCACCTCGAAGGGCATGCGGTAGGCAACCGGCCGCATCTCGCGGATTGAATGGTCACCGATCGAAGCGGCAATGATCGGGTCGGCACTGATCGAGTCGGCATGGTGCCAGTCGGCACTGCGCGAGTCGGCACGGCGCGAATGAGCACGGCGCGATTCGGCACCGATCGCGTCGGCTCGGGTCGCAAACGGCCGCGCCAGGTCGATGGTTGTTGTGTAGTGCACGGCACGCGTCATTGGTCTTACCCCCGAGTCGGTCCGACGATTTCCCGTCCCAACGAACTCTAGGCCGAACCTCCGACACCGGTGCCCGAACGCCAAAAAGCGCCAGTCACAGGGACTGACGCTTCGCAGCTGCGTTACAACTACTTCTTGTTGCGACGCTGGTGACGAGTCTTACGAAGCAATTTGCGGTGCTTCTTCTTCGCCATGCGCTTGCGGCGCTTCTTGATGACAGAACCCACTGAGACCTCACATAGAAAGATTGGGTATGGCCGCGGATGCGACGACTGGCAGTAAAAATGCCTCCGTGGAGTCTACCTGATGACCACGGTAAAGCGCGACTCGACCGGGCGAGCGACCCTCAGGGGCGGAGTTTGCGGGTGACGGCCTGCACGGCCGAGGTGACGGCGTGGGTGGCATCCGCAGCGACTTTGCCCACCGTGTCGGCCACGGCACGGGCCTGATCGGGCAGCGGGCCGCCCGCCGACTGAGACATGAGCGACGCGGCGTCGAAGTCGATGCTGAGGAACGGGATCAGCCAGTCTTCGATGTGCTCGAGCGGCGTGTATTCGAGGCGGTAGAAACGGTGCTGGCCCTCTTCGCGCACCGTCACGAGGCCAGCCTCACGCAAAACCTTGAGATGCTTCGATACGGTCGGCTGGCTGAGCCCCAGCGTCGAGACGATCTCGGAAACGGAGGTTCCGCCGGCGGTCTCGTCGTCGGCCGGGTGCCGCTCGAGCAGGACTTGGAGGATGTCGCGTCGGGTGGCATCCGCAACCACGTCAAAAATGTCGGCCATCCACCCAGGGTAGTGACTCCGGAGACGGAGTACCATGACATCCAGCATTCGACACGAACGAACAACGAGGAGCTGAGAATGCCCGCGAGCTCCTCACGGAACATCGTCCACCGGCCCCCACGCCTCAGCGTGCGCACGGTGCGCGACCGAATCAGCGACTTCACCGGGCGTTCCCCCTCCCGCTTCGCGCTCCTCATCTTCACGGCGCTCATCCTGGTCTTCACCCTGCTGTTCTCGTTGCCCATCGCCTCGAGCGCCGGCACCATTACGCCGCTTGCCGATTCGCTCTTCACCGCCGTATCGGTCATCTGCGTCACCGGTCTGTCGGTGGTCGACATGGCCACACACTGGTCACTCGTCGGCCACATCTTCGTGTTCATCGGCGTGCAGATCGGCGCCCTGGGCGTGCTCACCCTGGCCTCCATCCTGGGTCTTGTCATCTCGCGCAAGCTCGGGCTGCGCGCCAAACTCATCGCGGCGAGCGACAGCAACCCCCTGCGCGTCCACCACGGCCCGGTGGCCGAGGGCCAAGCCGTGCGCCTCGGCGAGATCGGCAGCATGTTGCTGACGGTCGCTGTCTCGGCCCTCGTCATCGAGGCCGTGATCGCGGCGCTCCTCTTCCCACGCATGCTGATCGACGGCATCCCAGCATGGGATGCCCTCTGGAACAGCGTTTACTACTCCGCCATGGCCTTCACCAACACGGGGTTCACGCCGAACGCCGAGGGGCTCGAACGCTTCGCCAACGACTATTGGTTCCTCAGCATCCTGATGATCGGGGTCTTCCTCGGCGCGATCGGTTTTCCCGTCATCTATGCGCTCAGCCGCTCGTTCTTCAAGCCGCGCCGCTGGTCGCTGCACGTGAAGCTCACGCTGCTCACCACGCTGATCCTCTTCGTGGCCGGGGCCGTGGCCTTCGTGATCCTCGAATTCAACAATCCGAAGACCTTCGGCAGCCTGAACGCCAGCGATACGGCCTTCCAATCGCTGTTCCTCTCGATGATGACGCGATCGGGCGGCTTTTCGACGATCTCCATCGCCGACCTCAACGGGTCGAGCCTGCTGGTCGCCGACATGCTCATGTTCATCGGTGGCGGTTCGGCGTCGACGGCCGGCGGCATCAAGGTCACCACTCTCGCCGTGCTGTTCCTGGCTGCCCTCGCCGAGGCGCGCGGCCGCCCCGATATGGAGGCCTTCGGCCGACGCATTCCCCAAGACGTCGTGAAGGTGGCGCTCAGCGTCGTGCTCTGGGGCGCGACCATCGTGGCGTTATCGTCGATCGTCATCCTGCAGATCACGAAGGCGCCCCTCGACCATGTGCTTTTCGACGTCATCTCGGCCTTTGCCACGACGGGTCTGTCGACGGGTCTCACCGATCAGCTCCCCGATTCGGGCAAGTATGTGATGGCGGCGACCATGTTCATGGGGCGCATTGGTACAGTGACACTCGCCGCGGCCGTCGCGGCCAGCCAGAACGCGCAACTGTTCCGGCGCCCCGAGGAAAGGCCCATCGTTGGTTGATCGCATCAAACACAACGCCCCGGTGCTCGTGATCGGGCTCGGGCGCTTCGGTGCGGCCTGCGCCGGAGAACTCGACCGGCTCGACCGCGAGGTGCTGGCGATCGATGACAACGCCGACCTCGTGCAGAAGTGGTCGGAGCGCGTCACGCACACCGTGCAGGCCGATGCCCGCAACATCGAAGCCCTCAAGCAGATCGGCGCCACCGATTTCTCGATCGCCGTCGTGGCCGTCGGCTCGTCGATCGAGGCCAGCGTGCTCATCACGGCCAACCTCGTAGACCTGAAGATTCCTCAGATCTGGGCAAAGGCCGTCTCGCAGTCGCACGGCAAGATCCTGGCCCGTGTCGGCGCCAACCACGTGATCTACCCTGAGGCCGAAGCCGGCGAGCGCGTCGCCCACCTGGTGTCCGGCCGCATGCTCGACTTCATCCAGTTCGACGACGACTTCGCGCTCGTCAAGATGTACCCGCCCAAGCCCATCCGCGGCCTGAACCTCACCGAATCGGGTGTGCGCACCAAGCACAACGTCACGGTCGTCGGCGTGAAGTCGCCCGGCAAACCGTTCACCTACGCCACGGCCGACACCGTCGTGTCGAACCACGACCTCATCATCGTCTCGGGCACGTCCGCCGATATCGAGCGCTTCGCGGCGCTCGGCAACTAGCCGGCGAGCTCGCGGGCCCGGGCGAGAGCGGCGTCCGTCGCCTCGTCGAAGATGGCGGCGAAATCAGCCTGCTGCATGACGGCAATAGCGCGTTCGGTCGTGCCCTTGGGGCTCGTCACCTGACGGCGCAGCTCCTCGGGCGTCTTACCCGATTCGTGCAGCAACTCGGTGGCCCCGCGGAACGTGCCCTCGACCATGGTGCGCGCCTCGTCGGGCGTGAACCCCTTCGCGATGGCGGTCTTCGTCAGCTCCTCCATCATGAGGAACACGTAGGCGGGGCCCGAGCCCGAGATGGTGCTCAGCGCGTCGATCTGGTCTTCGGGCACCTCGAGCACTTCGCCCACGGTCTCGAACAGTTCGCGCGTGAGGGCCAGCTGCTCGGGTGTGCTGCGGGTTCCGGGCGAGATGCCCGTGACGGCCCGTCCGACCAGGGCCGGCGTGTTCGGCATCGAGCGGATGACGGCGACACCCTCGCGCAGGTTGGCCTCGAAGGTCTCGATGGTCACGCCCGCGGCGACGCTCACGACGATGGTGCCCGGTGTGAGGTCATCCCGAATCTCGTGCAGCAGGTCGACGACCATTCCCGGTTTCACGCCGATGACGACGATGGATGCCGCAGCCGCCGCCTGCCGATTGGCCCCGGGCTCCTCCTCCAACGCCACCGAGCGCACACCCTCGAGCGCGTCGAGCGCGCGGGCCTTGGCCACGCTGCGATTCGTCACCACGATGCCGCCCTCGACCCGCACATCGGGTGACACGAGTCCGTTGAGGATGGCCGATCCCAAAGATCCGGCACCCAGGATGGCAATTGATGGCAGAGTTGTCGTGGTCATTCGGCCATCCTATGCACCGAGGGGTAGCGCGCTCCATGACGCACATTCGACACCGGCTCGCCATCGACGGCGGCCAGACGGGTATCCGCCTGCGATTGACGGAAGAGGCGGGTGGCGAGGCCGGTGGCCCCACCCGCTCACGGGTTCTCGCCGAGCTCGACGAGCCCGGGGTGCTCACCGACCGATCCGTGGTCGATCAGGTCGCCGAACGCGTCGTGGCCTTTGCCGCCTCTGCCGCGGTCGCGGAGTCCGTCGCCGTGGCGGGCGCTGCCTCAGACGTATACGCAGACGACGCAGAGCCCTCGCCCCGCGGCGCCGGCATCCGCATCGACGAAGTAGCGGTCGGTCTCTCGGGCCTCACTCCCGCTGGCGCGAAACCCGACGAACTCCTGCGCCACACGCACTCCGTCGGCGTCGACCGCGTGGCGCTGGCGCACGACTCGGTCACGGGCTACCTGGCGGCCAACGGCACCGAACGGGGTGTCGTCCTGGCGATCGGAACGGGCAGCGTCACGCTCGCCGCATCCGACACGCGCACCGCCAAGGTGGATGGCTGGGGCTATCTGCTGGGCGACGCGGGCAGCGGCTTCTGGCTGGGCCGCTCCGGTCTCGACGCCGTTATGCGCGCCTACGACGGGCGCGGACCGGCCACGGCACTCAGCGCCCCCGCCGTCGACCTCTTCGGCACCGAGGACGAAATGTACATGCGCCTGCAGGGCGACACGCGCCGCGTCTCGCTCGTCGCCTCCTTCGCCCGCACCGTGGTGGAAGCAGCCGCGGCCGGCGACGCCGTGGCTCTCGACATCACGCGGGGCGCCGCCGAAGAACTCGCCGTCTCGGGCGCGAGCGCGCTGGCACGCACGGGCTGGATGCCGGGCTCCCCCGCCCGAGCGAGTTGGGTCGGTTCGCTGCTCACCCACTCTGAGGTGCTGCGCACCCACGTCGACGAATACCTCGCCGCTCGCACGGGAGGCCTCACGCTCGAGCATCCGTTCGGGGGACCGCTCGACGGTGTCAGCACGCTGCTCGACGTCGCGGGCGGCCATCCGTTGCACACTCTCATCCACACGGCTCAAATCGGGCCCGCCGACCCCGTACGATGATTCCATTCCGGCAAAGGGGACATCTGTGAGCGCATCTGGCGGCAACAAGGCGATCATCGCGGCATTCAGCGCGAACCTGGGCATCGCGGTGACCAAGTTCATCGCGTGGGCCCTCTCGGGTTCGTCGTCGATGCTGGCCGAGGGCGTGCACTCGCTCGCCGACTCGGGCAACCAGCTTCTGTTGCTACTCGGCGGTCGCAAGGCCAAGAAGCGCGCCGACAGCGAGCATCCCTTCGGCTACGGCCGCGAGCGCTATGTCTATGCATTCGTCGTCGCCATCATCTTGTTCAGCGTGGGTGGCGTGTTCTCGCTCTACGAGGGCTACGAAAAGCTGCATGATCCGCACCCGCTCGAGAACTGGTGGATCCCGGTGCTCGTGCTCGTGATCGCCATCGGCCTCGAGAGTTTCTCGCTGCGCACCGCCGTGAAGGAGTCGAATCACGTGCGCGGCAAGGAGTCGTGGGCCAAGTTCATCCGCCACGCCAAGGCACCCGAGCTGCCCGTCGTGTTGCTCGAAGACGTCGCCGCCCTGCTCGGACTCGTGCTGGCCCTCTTCGGAGTCGGCCTTACGGTGATCACGGGCGACGGCATGTGGGACGCCATCGGCACCCTAGCGATCGGTGTGCTGCTGATCGCGGTCGCCGTCATCCTGGGCATCGAGACCAAGAGTCTGCTGGTGGGCGAGGGCGCCAACGATGCGGATGTCGAGGCCATCGCCGCCGCCATCTCCTCCAGCCCGGCCATCCACTCGCTCATCCACATGAAGACGCTCTACCTCGGCCCGGACGAGTTGCTCGTGGCCGCCAAGATCGCGTTCGACGCCGACCGCCCGCTCGGAACGGTTGCCGAGGCCATCGACGATGTCGAAGCGCGCATTCGTGCCGCCGTGCCGGTTGCGCGCGTCATCTACCTCGAACCGGATGTCTTCAGCGCCGAGAAGGCCGCCCTCAAGAACTCTGCGGGCGCCGTCGAGCCCAAGCACTGACGAGCCGACCAGCTCGCCCGCTGAACCGCTACTTCTCCCGGAAGAATGCCGTGAGCGCGCGGCTGCAGGCCTCGGCCTCGACGCCTGCGTAGACCTCGACGCGGTGATTGAGTCGGCGGTCGCGCAGGATGTCGTACACCGATCCCGCGCCGCCGGCTTTGTCGTCCCAGGCGCCGAACACCACGGTGCCGACGCGGGCGGCTACGATCGCGCCCGCGCACATCACGCAGGGTTCGAGCGTCACGACGAGCGTGCAATCCGTCAGGTGCCAGTCCTGTCGCGCGGCCGCCGCACGGCGTAACGCCACAATCTCGGCGTGGCCGGTGGGGTCGTGCAGAAGCTCGCGTTCGTTGATGCCGGAGGCGATGAGGACGCCGTCGCCATCGAAAAGGAGCGCCCCGACGGGAACGTCACCCGACTCGGCCGTGCGCGCGCTCAGGGCGAGGGCGTCGAGCATCCAGCGTCGGTAGCGTTCCGGTACTTCTGGTGGCACGTCGACTGTCCTTCCCGAGAACGGATAGATTGAAGCCTATGCGAGTGCACGTAGCCGACCACCCCCTGATCACCCACAAGCTCACGGTGCTCCGTGACGAGAACACGCCGTCGCCGGTTTTCCGCGCGCTGACGGAAGAACTCGTCACCCTCCTGGCCTATGAGGCCACCCGCGGCGTGCGCGTCGAAGAGGTCGAGGTGAAGACGCCCGTGACGACCACGACGGGTCTCGCCATCAGCCAGCCCCGCCCCCTGGTCGTGCCCATCCTGCGCGCCGGCCTCGGGATGCTCGAGGGCATGGTCAAGCTCCTCCCCACCGCCGAGGTCGGGTTCCTCGGCATGGTGCGCAACGAAGAGACGCTCGAGCCCACCACCTACGCCGAGCGACTGCCCGACGATCTGAGCGACCGTCAGTGCTTCGTGCTCGACCCCATGCTCGCCACCGGCGGTTCGCTCGGTGCGGCAATCGACTTCCTGTTCCAGCGTGGTGCCGTCGACGTCACGGCCATCTGCCTACTCGCGGCTCCCGAGGGCATTGCCGCTCTCGAGAAGGCGACCGAGGGCCGCGATGTCACCATCGTGCTGGGCGCGATGGACGAGCGTCTCGACGAGAACGGCTACATCGTGCCCGGGCTGGGCGACGCGGGCGACCGCCTCTACGGCCTGGTCTAGCCCCAACTTCGCGGCTTCGTGCCGCGCCCTGCTGTGCCCGAGAGGCGTCATCCCATGTGCGGATGACGCCTCTCGCGTTTGGACACACCCGCCAGATCTGCCCGGCGCCCGCCCGGCGCAACGATCTTTCGCGGCGCGCAACTAATCGCCATAAACCGTCACGACTTGACACAAAGCGACACCTTCGGGTTGAATCGACCCATGACTGAAATCGCACGCCCCCTGACCTCCATTGAGGCTCTTGGGACTGCCGGCATGATGATGGCCGGCAGCAGCGCAGTCATGTGTTGTCGAATGTGTCGCTAATCTGACGACCCCTCGCCGAGACACAGCGTAGAACGCACTGCATTTCGCACCGGTGCCACCCGCACCCGCCGTTCTGAGCCGATCGGGCTTCTCGCCCCGCTCACGCGCAACGTCTCACGGATGCCGCATCCTGCATCCGATTCTCGCCTCCAACGGCACCACACTCTGACCCTCATCCGGTGAGGCCGCGCTCATTCCGACCGTGCCTCCCTCAGGGTTCTCTTCGCGTCATCATCGAAGGATTTTCCCCATGTCTCTCGCCACCGTTCCCGCAACGCTCCCCCGCCAGGCCGCTTCCGCTCCCGTTCAGGCGGCACCGACCGCCGCGCCGGCCGCCTCGCCGCAGCCCGCCGCCGCCCCCACCGCCGGTCGCCTGCGCGCCGTTCCGAACGGCACCGAAGCTCGCGGTTTTGCCCTCTACGTCGGACTCGACGAAGCGAAGGCGCTCGCAGCCGGCACCAGCCTCGGCCAGATCGTCGAGGCCGTGAAGAACCTCCTCGGCGAACTCGCCCCCGGCGCCGAGAGCTACGCCTCCGTCGCACTCGCCCCCGAAGGAGCGGGCGGCCGCGACGTCGATGTCGTCCGCCTGGCGCTGCAGGAGCCGTCGGCTCTGGCCAAGCGCCGCGACGTCCCCATCGAAGAGGACCTCGACCGCGCCGCATCCGGTGTCGTCATCGATATCTCGCGCAAGCGCCTGATCCTCGACAACGAGTCGGTCGGGCTCACCTACAAGGAGTTCGAACTGCTGCAGTACCTCGTGCTGCGCGAAGGCCGCACGATCGAACGCGCCGAGCTGATCACCGCCCTCTGGCAGGCCGGCGACGACGAGGATGCCCCGAACGAGCGCACCATCGACGTTCACATCCGCCGCCTGCGCGCCAAGCTCGACCGTTACGAGGACATCGTTCGAACCGTGCGCGGGGTGGGCTACCGCTTCGACCGCCACGCCGATGTGTCGATCCGCCACGCCTCCACGCCGTCGCCCGACCTGTTCTAAGCAGAACCCAAGGCTGGCGCGGCAAACTCTCAGCGAAAATAACGGTTTGATAACTAGCGGTCGTTACCTGTCCGTTATATATTCGTAGAGCGTTAGTTGTTTTGCTGTGGCAACTACGCAAATGTGATTGCAGGACACTCTTGGTGCAAGGGAGAAGGCCGGTCGTAAGCCTCTACGACCGGCCTTCAGCACGTCTGGGCGGCGTTAGCCTGAAAGCATGAGCATCGACACCGGCGAGGGACAACCCCGGCCCGCGACACGCGCATCGCGCCCACGCGTTGCGTCAGGCATCCTCACGTTCGGAGGGGGCATGCTGCTCGCCGCCGTCGGCATCGTCGGCGTGCTCATCGGGGCCGTCTCGGGCCCGGGCTGGCTCATCGCGGCAGGAATCGGCGCGCTCGTCATCGGGCTCGGTGTCGCCTTCCTGGGCATGGTATTGCTCTACCGGGCGCTCGTCACCCCCGCAAGCGGGCCACGGCCGACCCCCGGAAAGAAGTAGGCTCGAATCCCCGTCGACCGGCGACACGTGCTCCGCCGGATCGATCACTTTCCACCGCCACGCAGGCCATTGCACGATCGAAAGGACGAGCGCATGTCTCAGCGACTAGCCGTCACCGCCTGGGAATCGCTATTCCGAGCCCAGGTGGGCGTTATGCGCGCGCTCTCCGCCGATTTCCCCTCGCACGATCTCTCGCTCAACGAGTACGACGTGCTCTTCAACCTGTCGCAGCAGCCCGACCGCAGCGCCCGGTTGCGCGACATTAACCAGCTCGTGCTGCTCAGCCAGCCGAGCGTTTCGCGTCTCGTCGACCGACTCGTCGCGCGCGGCCTGGTCGAGAAGCTGCCCGACACGCACGACCGCCGCGGCACCATCGTGCGCATCACCGACGAGGGTTTCGAGCACTACCGCGCCGTGGCCGTCACGCACATGCGCACCATCGACAGCATCATGTCCGAGGCACTCACGCCCGACGAGCTACGTCAGTTGGCGGCCCTCACCGACAAATTGCGATGCCCCGACAGCGACCCCGACGAGGGCTTCTGCCCGGGCCCAGAACTCGAGCAGGCTGACGCACAGGCCCGCGCGCAGGCGCAGCCGCAAGCGTAGACGCGACGGCTCGACCGCGCCTCGCAGCGCATGCGGAACATACGGCACATGCGGCACATGCGGCACATGCGGTGAGGATGACAGCGGCAGCAAAAACCGCCGCGACGCGCAAGGCCTCTCGCGCACTCATCCGCGTGCATAGGGTGAGGGGATGACTGCACCCACCATCGTCTGGTTCCGCGACGACCTGCGGATGGCCGACAATCCGGCCCTGCGTCACGCCGTCGACAGCGGCACACCCGTGCTGTGCGTGTATGTGCTCGACGAGGAGAGCGACGAGGTGCGTGCCCTCGGCGGCGCCGCCAAATGGTGGCTGCACGGCAGTCTGACCTCTCTCGGTGCCGATCTCGCGGAGACAGGAGCGTCGCTGCAGCTGCGGCGGGGCCGTGCCGAAGACGTCATCCCGGCGCTGGTCGCCGAGGCCGGGGCACAGGCCATCGTGTGGAACCGCCGCTACGGAGCCGCGCGGGACATGGACGCACGGCTCAAGAAGCGTCTGCGCGATGACGGAATCGAGGTGAGCAGCTTCGACGCCTCACTGCTCGTCGAACCGTGGACCATGAAGACGGGGTCAGGCGGGCCGTACGCGGTCTTCACCCCGTTCTGGCGCGCGGTGCAAAAGCGTCTGCAGGAGGATCCGCCGCGGCATCCGCTGGCCCGTCCCCAGACGATCGAGGGTTTCGACGGGGTAGGCAGCGCCGCGGGCGACGCGCTCGACGACTGGGACCTGTTGCCCACACATCCGGATTGGGCCGGTGGATTGCGCGAGAACTGCGTACCCGGCGAGAAGGACGCCCACGACAAGCTGCACGGCTTCCTCGCCGACGATGTCGTCGACTATGTCGACGGTCGGGACCGGCCGGGCGAGAGCGTGACGTCGGGTTTGTCGCCACACTTGCGCTGGGGTGAGATCAGCCCGCATCAGATCTGGGCGATCGCGAACCAGGCACGAGACCGCCGCAACGCCGATGCCGTCGGCAGCTTCCTGCGCGAGGTCGGGTGGCGGGAGTTCACGCATCACGTGCTTTACCATTTCCCGCGACTGGCGACCGACAACTGGCGCCCGGAGTTCGACGCGTTCCCGTGGCCCGAACTCGACGAGGGTGCGCTTCAGGCGTGGCAGCAGGGGCGCACGGGCATTCCGCTCGTCGACGCGGGCATGCGCGAGCTGTGGCACACGGGCACGATGCACAACCGGGTGAGGATGGTGACCGCATCCTTCTTGATCAAGAACCTGCTGATCGACTGGCGCCTCGGCGAACAGTGGTTCTGGGACACGCTCGTCGACGCCGACCCGGCGAACAACCCGTTCAACTGGCAATGGGTGGCCGGCTCGGGCGCCGATGCGACGCCGTACTTCCGGGTCTTCAACCCCGAGCTGCAGGCGAAGAAATTCGACGCGCACGGCGACTACATCCGCCGCTGGGTGCCCGAGTACGGCACCGACGAATACCCTGAGCCCCTCGTGGACCTGGCGGCCACCCGGCAGGCGGCACTCGCGGCCTACGACGTGGTGAAGCACGCCCGCGCGGAGGCGCAAGGCGACTAAGCCTCAGCTGCGTGAGTCGATGCGCAGTTAGGCGCTGACGCTGGCGAGGGCGCGCAGCAATTGGTCAAGCGACGGCGCCCCTGCGGCGCGAAAAGTGCCGGCGTCGCCTTCGATGACGAGCGTGGGCGTCGAGCGGATGTCGGCAGCCTCGGCTTCGTCGGTGTGCGCCGCCACATCGAGCTCCGTGACCTCGAGCCCCGGAACCAGTTCTTGCGCCTGGGCCACCGTCGCACGAGCGGCGTGGCACGGCGCACAGAAGGCGCTCGTGAACAGGGTGAGCTTCATGACGGATGGAACGACGAATGCCGCACGGGTATTCCGTGCGGCATTCGCTGTGCTGTTGTCTGTGTCGGGTCTAGCGGCGACGGAACCGCTGAGCTGCCGGGCAGTCGAACGGGTCGCGGGCCGAGAGGCCGACTCGGTTCAGGTAGTCGATGACGATGGCATAGGAGCGCGTCAGCGATGTCTCGGTGTAGAGGATGTCCTGATCGCGGCAGTGCTCCTTGACGATGGCGCGGGCGGCAGCGAGGTGCGGGCGCGGCATGTTGGGGAACAGGTGGTGCTCGATCTGGAAGTTGAGGCCACCCATGAAGATGTTCATGCCGGCGCCACCCTTGATGTTGCGCGAGGTGAGGACCTGCTTGCGCAGGAAGTCGAGCTTGACGCCCTCGGCGATCTGCGGCATGCCCTTGTGGTTCGGGGCGAACGAGGCGCCCATGTAGACACCGAAGACGGCCATCTGCACGCCGATGAAGGCGAATGCCATGCCGAGCGGCAGCGCCCAGAAGATCACGGCGATGTAGGCCAGCATGCGGAACGCGATCAGGCCGAGTTCGATGAAGCGGCCCTCGACCTTGCCCTTGGCGAAGAGCGTCTGCAGCGATCGGCCGTGAAGGTTCAGGCCTTCGAGCGTGAGGAGCGGGAAGAAGAGGTAACCCTGCTTGCGGGTGACGAGGGCGAGGAAGCCCGTGCGCCCTGCGGCGTCCTTCTCCTGGAAGGAGATGGTGTCTTTCTCGATGTCGGGGTCTTTGCCGACCTGGTTGGGGTTGCCGTGGTGACGCGTGTGCTTCGTCATCCACCAGGCGTAGCTGATGCCCACGACGCCGGCGGCGAGGAAGCGGCCGAGCTTGTCGTTGGCGGGGCCCGACTCGAGCACCTGGCGGTGCGAGGCCTCGTGGGCGAGGAACGCGAACTGCGTGAGGATGATTCCGAGTGCGCCCGCGATGAGCAGCTGGTACCAGGTGTCACCGAGAAGGATGAACCCGGTCACGCAGCCGGCGAGTGCGACGGTGAGCGCGGCCATGACGGCAATGTAGTAACCGCGGGTGCGGCGCAGGAGGCCTGCGTCACGCACTGTCTTGAGAAGAGAGGAGTAGGTGCTCGTCACGTTGGGGGCTGACGTGATGCGAGGGACGGTTGTGCGGACCGGTCCGAGGGTACTGCTGAGCGTCATAGGGGCTCCGGCGTCTTGATTTTCGACTTCCCAGCCGGATGCAATGAGCGTGCGCTCTTAGATATTTCGAACATAGGGGCGGCACCTGATGATTCGCCTCACATTTGTCAGTTAACGTCGGACTCGGTTCGGCAGGTCTGAGAAATATGACGGAAACCTTGTTGCGCCGGAGCTTCATGAGCTACTGTGGGGTGTCAGTTGTTGTGTTGCGCATATGTATATCAAGTGGACGACTCCACCGGAGTCAGAAGCTTTTCGTCAGGAGCGATTAACTAACACCGCGACGAACGGTCCCGAAAGTCGGGGCCGGTCCCCTCACGAAAAGAGAATGTTATGTCCACTGGTACCGTCAAATGGTTCAACGCTGAAAAGGGCTTCGGATTCATTGCCCCCGACGACGGCTCGGCCGACGTCTTCGCGCACTACTCCGCCATCGCTTCGAGCGGCTACCGCTCGCTCGAAGAGAACCAGAAGGTTGAATTCGACACCGCTCAGGGCCCCAAGGGTCTCCAGGCTGAGAACATCCGCCCCCTCTAAATCTCCCTCGGGCTCAGGTAAACGCTTCGGCGTGAACACTCCCGAATGAAGAGTCCCAGACTCTTCTTCCCATGAAGCCCCGGTCTTTCGGCCGGGGCTTCATGCTTTAACCGGGCGGTGTCCTGCGCGATCCACCCGCCTCGCTGATGGTCGCTGCCCGCAGGTCAAGGCCTTGACGCATCCGCGCGAATCCGTCGAAATGGATACACGATGAACGAACACGACGAACCCCTGCAGCTGCCCAACGACCGCAGCGACCGGCCCATCGAGGGATCGAGCCCCGCGGTCTTGGCATTGACGCTGTCCGAAACGCGAGGCCAGCTCGCTGAGACCATGCGGGAAATCCAGGACCGTCTCACGCCGGACGCGATCCGTGCTCGAGTGCGAGAGATCCTCTGGGAGCGCCGCGTCGGAATAATCGCCGGCGCCGCCCTCGTAACCGCTGCCATCGTGCTCGTCGTCACCGTGAAGAAAGGCCAGAACCGATGACCGACACAGCCAAAAAGACCAGCCCCGAGAATGTTCCCGAGGGCGACGACGCTCCTCGCGACACGGGCAAGGACTCCCCCGCCAAGCTCAAGGGCCGCCACTGGGGTTACATCCTGAAGCGTGCGTTCCGTCAGTTCACGCAGAACCAGGGCAGCGACATCAGTGCAGCCCTCACCTATTTCACCGTCTTGGCGATCTTCCCGGGCATCCTGGCCATGGTCTCGATCCTGGCGCTCATCGGGCGCGACGACGATGTGACGAGCCAGCTCATCGCGTTTATGAACTCGTCTCTGCCGCAGGACACCGCCGAGACCCTGCGTGGACCCATCGAGAACCTCACCTCATCGCCCGGTGCGGGCTGGGCGCTCGTCATCGGTCTTGCGGGCGCGATCTGGTCGGCATCCGGTTATGTCAGCGCGTTCTCGCGCGGCCTCAACCGCATTTACGGCGTGAAAGAGGGCCGGCCGGTCTGGAAGCTGCGCCCCAAGATGCTGCTCGTCACGGTCATCGTGCTCGTGACCCTCGTGATCATGTCGTTGCTCATCATCGTGTCCGGTCCCATTGCCGAGGCGATCGGAAGCTTCATCGGCCTGGGCGATGCCGCCCTGCTCACCTGGAACATCGTCAAGTGGCCGGTCACCGTGTTCCTCGCGGTCTTCCTGCTCGCCGTGCTCTACCACATGACCCCCAACGTGGCTCAGCCGCGGTTCCGCTGGGTCAGTCCGGGGGCGATCTTCGGCCTGCTCGTCTGGGCGCTCGCGACCGTCGGTTTCTTCTTCTATGCGGCGAACTTCAGCAACTACGACGCCACGTACGGCTCGCTCGGTGGCGTGATCATCTTCCTGCTGTGGCTGTTCATCTCGAACAACGCCCTCGTCCTCGGCGCCCACGTCGATGCCGAGATCGAGCGGATGCGCGAGCTGCGCGCCGGTATCGAAGCGGAATACGACCTGCAGCTCCCCGTCCACGACCGGGCCCAGATCGACAAGTCGATCGACGCCGCGGCGAAGGATGTCCTCAAAGCGCGCGAGTTCCGCCTGTCGGAAGGTAACCCCGCCCCGGGTTCGGATGGCGACACCAGCGAGGACACTGGGCGCAGTCGCGGCGACCGTGGCGACCGCGACACGCCGTCGAGTCGGAAATAAGTCGCCTCACGCCCGGGCTTTTTTGAGGAATCTGACGTAGGCTGAGAGATGTCCTGTTGCCACACAATGGCGACGGGCCCGGGCCGGGGCGCCTCTATACTCATCTCCCTGGTTCCGTGTGCCGTTCTGATTTGCGCTGCAGATGAGGCGACCAGTGGGTCGTCGAGGCGCCGGAGGATCCAACTTTGGCAACAAGCTCCACACCGGAATCGTCGAAGCCCGACCGCATGCTTGGCGACTCCTCTGCACCCGAGGCGCCCACAGCCTCGCTCAGTGACTCGGCACAACCGTTGCCCACTCGCCGCAGCCGACGCGCTGCGACCGCTGTGCCCGCGGCATCGGCCTCAGCCGGTAGCACGAAGCTTCCTGCGGCAGACGCTCCGAGTCTGCGCACGCCGACCACCATCGTGGTAGAAGAGAGTGCGCCCTCCCGACCGCTGACCCGTCGGGAATTGCGCGAACAGCGCCTGCGCGAGCAGGCCGAGATCGTCGCCGCGGCCGACGCCATCGATGTCAGTGACTCCGACGTCGATTCGTCCGACGAGGGCGACGCCGTCACGGTGAGTGTCGAGGTTGCCTCGGCCCCCGAGCAGTCGAGCGCCGCACCGGCGACCTCCTCGATCACCATCCCGGCTGTTCACAACGCATCCGAAGAGGGCGCGAGCGTCGTTGCCACTGCACCTGCTTCCGCTCGAGCAGCATCCGTCGCCGCGTTGACGATCGGCGCCCCGGTTGCCGATGACCGTGCCGCTGCCGCAGCGGGTCAGAGCCCGCGACCCGTGTTCACGCTTCCCGGGGGCGAAGATTCGCGCCCCGTGGCATCCGCTCGCTTCGATAACGCCGACCGCGCGCCCAAGCCCGTTGCCGCCGCCATCCTGCCCGCATCGACGGGTGGACACTCCGACCTTCCCGGCGCCTCGACCCGCAAGGGTTTGCGGGAGCGACTGCGCTCGACGCGGTCCACCTTCGCCGTGGCGCTCGTCATCCCCGGACTCGTGGGAACCTTCGCGCTTCCCGCCTACGCTCTCGCGCCCACCGCTACGGGCACCGTCGACGCCATCGGCCAGCCCATCACCCGCACCGCCGACGGTCAGTCGCTGACCGTGGCACAGACGGTGGCCCAGGCCGACCTCGCTCGTGACACCTACGACGCCACGTCGAAGGCCGACCTGTCCACGGCCCAGCGCGCAGCCGGCTTCGCCTTCGCCTCGGGCGGCGCGCTCAGCGACTACACCGCACCCTCCGAAACCGGATGGTGGCGCCCCGCGCCCGGCGCGATCACCTCGCCCTACGGCCCGCGCTCGCTCATCTGCAACGGTGTGGGCTGCTCGAACAGCTTCCACGAGGGCATCGACTTCGGCGGGGCCTGCGGCACGCCCCTCAAGGCCGCTTCCGACGGAGTCGTCACGTTCGTCGGCAACGCAGGGGCCTACGGCAACCGCGTCATCATCAAGCACAACGAGGTTGAGGAGACCATCTACGGTCACCTGCTGAGCGGCTCGTTCCAGGTCGCCGTCGGTGACGTGGTCACGGGCGGCCAGCACATCGCCGACATCGGCGCCACGGGCGTCGTCAGCGGTTGCCACCTCGACTTGAAGGTGCAGATCAACGGCGAGCACGTCGACCCGGCGATCTTCCTGCGCAGCAAGGGCGTCACCGTCTGAGTCGACTCCGCGGTTCGCCCCGCTACATTCACCCCGCGACATGCGGTCGCACAGAAGCCCGGCTCGCCTGAGCCGGGCTTCTTCGTGTCGAGCGGCTTCTCTGGTCGCGGTCCGCGTCGCTGATGCGCGTTAGCGGCGGCGGCGCGAGGCGTCGAGCCAGTAGTTGCTGAAGCCCGCATCCTCGGGGTTGACGTTGGTGCCGGGGGCGACGATGTCATCGATGCGGTCGAGGGTGGCGTCGTCGAGTTCGACGGATGCGGCATCCAGTTGCGATTCGAGCTGCTCGAGCGTGCGCGGGCCGATGATGGCGCTCGTGACACCCGGGTGGCGCAGCACGAACGCCAAGGCGAGGTGCACGAGCGGGATGCCGAGGTCGTCGGCCAAGGCACCGAACTTGTCGGCCGCCTCGAACTTGGCGGCGATCGCCGGGTTGCCGAGGTCGTAGCGGTTGGGGTCGCGGTCACTGCGGTGGGTGGTGGGCAGGTCGCGGCCCGCGCGGAACTTGCCGCTCAGCCATCCGCCGGCGAGGGGGCTCCAGACGAGCGTGCCCATGCCGTGGCGGTGCGTGGTCGGCAGGAGGTCGGCCTCGATGCCGCGGGTCAGCAGCGAGTAGGGGGGCTGCTCGGTGACGTACCGCGCCGTGTGATTCTGACGGGCGGCCCACTGCGCCTCGACCACCTGCGACGGCTGGAAGGTGGACGAGCCAATGTAGCGGATCTTGCCCTGTCGGACGAGGTCGTCGAGCGCCCCGAGCGTCTCCTCGATATCGGTGTGCTCGTCGGGCCGGTGCATTTGGTAGAGGTCGATGTAGTCGGTGCCGAGGCGCTGAAGCGAGTCTTCGACGGCGCGGATGACCCAGCGTCGCGACCCTCCGCGGTAGTTGGGTTGCTGCTTCATACCGTTGAAGAATTTGGTGGCGAGGACGATGTCGTCGCGCTTTCCGGACTGCGCGATCGCCTTGCCGACGATCTCTTCGGACTCGCCGTAGGCGTAGATGTCGGCGGTGTCGATGAAGTTGATGCCGGCGTCGATAGCGCGGTGGATGACCCGGATGGAGTCGTCGTGGTCTTTATTGCCCCAATCGCCGAACATCATGGTGCCGAGGCACAGGCGGCTGACCTCGACGCCCGTGCGGCCGAGGATGGTGGTGGGTTGGCTGGCGGATTCTCTGCTGGTCTGCTCTGACATGCGCCCCACCCTACGCTTCGCGGGTGACCGATCGGATGGGGTGGCGCGAAGCGTGCTCGGGGGCTACGCCGTGGGCCAGCGTTGTTTGCGACGCGGATTCCTCGAGGGCACAGCAGTCGTCGGGGCGCGGGCTCGTCGGGGGCACAGCAGTCGTCAGGGGCGCAGCGGTCGTCACGGACGCAGCGGCCGTCGGATTGCGGCCGGTGTTACGCCGCCGCGTAGCGCTCGTCGAGCACGTAGCCGCTGTCTCGGATCACGGGAAGCACGAGCGTGGGCGGCATCTCGGTGCGGGCGAGCTCACGCTCGGCGGCCGTGTAGTCGTCCCACGCGCTGGCGTCGTAGGTGGTGCCGATGAATGCCGTATCGGAAGCGGGATCGGCCCAGGCAGCGGAGGCAGAGCTGACGGCGGCAGGGCGGGCGGCTGCCGAGGCCGAGTCTGCGCCGCGCGTCAGGCGCTTGACGAGCGGCACGACAGCCTGCAGGCCGATGACGATCCACACGGCGTTGACGGCCGCCGAGGGCCACGCCTGGCTGACCGTCGCGCTGACGCACAGCAGTGCGGCGCCCGCGATGTTGAGGGACTGGAAGGTGGCCGACGTGGAGGTCAGTTTGCCGAACGTCAGGAGGGCGTAAGCCGTGACGGTGCCGAGTGCGCCGAGCCAGCCGGCGAGGGTGAGGAGGAGCGAGGAATCCACGTGCGGGTGCAACTTTCGGGAACGACGATCACCGCGTCAGCGGTGGGGTGTGAAGTGGTATGAGGCAATCATCCGTCACTCGACGCCTAAGCACAAATAACGAATGCTGATGCGATGCATTAGATTTGCTTACTGTGGACATGGACCCGAAGCGCCTCTCATTTTTGCTCGCCGTCGCCCGATACGGGAGCATTCTGGCGGCCGCCGATTCGTTGCATCTGACCGCATCCGCCGTGTCGCAGCAAGTGAGTCGGCTCGAGAAGGAGGAGGGCGTCGAGCTGCTGGAACGCGGACCCCGGGGCGTGGGCCTGACGCCGGCCGGCCGCATCCTGGTCGAAGCCGCCGAGAACATCGAGCGCGAATTGGCCGATGCGCGCAGCCGGCTCTCAGAGGCCCAGCACGGCGTGACCGGGCGCGTGGTCATCGGGGCGTTCCAAACGGTCGTCTCCGGCTTCCTGGTGCCCATTCTCGACCACCTGCACGAGGCGCTGCCCGGCCTCGAGCTCAGCATCGCGGACGCGACGAGCGCGAGGCTTCCTCGAATGTTGCGCACCGGCGAGGCCGATCTCATCATCGTGGACCGCGACCTCGCCGACACGGGACACACGCCCGCGCACACCGCAGACGTGCCACTGCTGGACGAACCGTGGCGGCTGGTCGTTCCCCGGGGCTCGACGTTCGACCTGAGCGGCGCGGGGCTCGAGAAGCTGCCGTGGCTCGGGGTGGCGCCCGGCGGGGCATCCGAGCTGCCCGTCGAACGCGCGAAGGCCGCGCTCGGCATCACTCCCCCGGTCGTGCACCGCTACGAGGACTTCCAGGCGGCGCTCGCGCTCGTTCCGGGCGGGCTCGGCGTGACACTGCTGCCCGCGCTGACCGTGCGGCTGGGCGTGCCCGAAGGCCTGGATGTCATCGACCTGCCCGGGCTCGGCAGTAGGCACCTCACCATCCGGCACCGGTCGACGAGACGCGAGCCGGGGGCGGGCACGCGGGCCGTCGTGACCGAACTCGTCCGGGCGGCCGGCGAACTGGACGTTCTCGGAGGCGGCGACTGAGAGAACGAGTGACTGAGGGTGCGGGCGGCGGCGGGTGCGGTCGACGGCGGGTTCGGGCGGCGGGGGCCCCGGTCACTCCGACGGCAGAAGCGCGGATAGAACCGTGACCGCAGAGGGAGGCGAAAGCGGAGGCACACTCAGCCAGAGATTCGGCCGGCCACGTTAAACGAAAGCGGCCCGCCGAAGCGAGCCGTTTCGATCTGTCTCAACCAGATCTGCGGATGTGAATCCTGTGCGCCCGGAGGGATTCGAACCCCCAACCTTCTGATCCGTAGTCAGATGCTCTATCCGTTGAGCTACGGGCGCATGGCTTGTTCTCGAGGAGTTTGTGCTCTTCAAGGCCGAAGATGAGCCTACACGAAGCTTGCGGGTGACGCCAATCGAGGCCGGGCGTGCGCGATTAGCCGTGGAAGGGAACAGCGAAATTCGTGCGCACGAACAGTATGCATTCGGCGGTATACGGCCGAATATCGCCGTAAACTCGCGGGGTGAACGACTCCGTTGTGCCACCCGAGGCACACTCCCCCAGCTCAGCCGACCTGCGCCGATGGCGACGATACCTCGCCGACGAGCGGGCCGAGGCTGCCACGTACCGCGACCTGGCCGAGCGCCGAGACGGGCAGGAGCGCGACATCCTGCTGGCCCTGGCCGATGCCGAAGGCCGCCACGAGGCGCACTGGCTCGAATTGCTCGGTGACCGCGAGGGCAAACCGGCGCGCACCGACCTGCGCACCCGCATCCTGGGCACGCTGGCGCGGCGCTTCGGCTCGATCTTCGTGCTCGCTCTCGTGCAGCGGGCCGAGGGTCGCTCACCCTACGCCGACGACACGGATGCGACCGTGGCGATGGCAGCGGATGAGCGCATCCACGGCGAGGTCGTGCGGGGCCTGGCGGCTCGGGGCCGCAGTCAGCTGTCGGGCACGTTCCGCGCCGCGGTCTTCGGCGCCAACGACGGGCTCGTCTCGAACATGGCGCTCGTGGTGGGCATCAGCGCGACGGGTGTGCCCACTCCCCTGGTGCTCGCGTCGGGCGTGGCCGGTCTGCTCGCCGGGGCCCTGTCGATGGGCGCGGGCGAGTATGTGTCGGTGTCGTCGCAACGCGAGTTGTTGTCGGCATCCACCCCCGACCCCGAGGCACGCACGGTTCTGCCGCACCTCGACGTCGACGCCAACGAACTCGCGCTCGTCTACCGGGCCCGCGGCATGGAACAGCGCGCGGCCGAGGAGCACGCTCGCGAGATGATCTCGGGCGCCGAATGCGCGCACGACGACGATCCGCACGTCTCGGCCTCGAACGCGCCCGATGAATCCCGCGACGAACACGAGGCCATCGGGTCGGCGTGGGGGGCCGCGATCTCGAGCTTCCTCTTCTTCGCCTCGGGCGCGATCATCCCGATCATCCCCTACCTCTTCGGCATGGGTGGCCTGCCCGCGCTCGTCGTCGCCGCCGTCCTCGTCGGGCTCGCCCTGCTGGTCACGGGTGCGACCGTCGGCGTGTTGTCGGGGGCGTCCCCTCTCAAACGGGCATTGCGACAGCTGGCCATCGGCTACGGCGCCGCGATTGCGACGTACCTGCTCGGCCTGCTGTTCGGAACGTCGGTCGCCTAGCTTGAGTCGGGCGCGAACATCCTGACACCCTTCAGGCCGCGCGCGTACGTCGTGGTCGCCGGCGCACGGGCACCCTGCATCTTGACGCCACGCGCGGCCGCGGCGCTTTAGCCCCAGAGCTGCTGAGAGGCCCGGCGCGCGCCTTCCGAAAGCGTCTCGAGCTTCGCCCACGCGATCTGCGGATGGATGCGCCCGCCCAGGCCGCAGTCGGTCGACGCGATGACCCGCTCGCGCCCGACCGCCTCGGCGAAACGCCCGATGCGCTGCGCCACCAGGTCGGGATGCTCGACCACGTTCGTCGCATGACTCACGACGCCCGGGATGAGCACCTTGCCGTCGGGCACCACGACGTCGCCCCACACGGTCCACTCGTGCTCGTGCCGCACGTTACCGGCCTCGAACGAGTAGCCGCCCGCGTTGATGTCGAGCATGAGGTCGACGATGTGCTTCAGCTCGATGTCGGTCGTGTGCGGGCCGTGCCAGCTGCCCCAACACAGGTGGAAGCGGATGCGGTCCTCGGGCAGCCCTCGGATGGCATGGTTCAGGGCCTCGACCCGGATGCGGGTGAAGGCGCGGTAGTCGTCTACGGATGGCTCGGGGCTGATCTGGTCCCAGTTCTCGGCGATCGAGGGGTCGTCGATCTGCAAGATGAGTCCGGCGTCGATGATGGCGCGGTACTCCTCGCGCAGCACCTCGGCCCACGCCCACACGTGCTCCTCGTCGGTGGCGTAGTGGTGGTTCGCGACGCGCGCACCGCTGCCGGGCGAGAGGGCCGTCAGGAAACCGTCGGCGATGCCCGCCGCGTCGAGCGCGCGACGGAGGTTCGAGGCATCCGAGGTGACCTGCTCGTGACCGACATAGCGGAGAGGGCCCGTGGTCGACGGGAACGCCGTGGCGCCCGAACCGGTCGAGATGCCGGATGTCGGGTCGGTGTAGGCGTCGTGAAAACGCACCCAGTCGCGGCGGTCGGGGAAGGACGTGAGGCGGACATCGCCCGGGGATGAGCGCACGGGCTGCTGGCTGAAGATGTTCTCGTCGGTGAGGGTGAGTCCGGCCACGCGCTGGAAGGAATACGACCACCAGGCGCCGTAGTCGACCGCGCTCGTCATGGCCTTGCCGAACTCGCCATCGTTGGGCTGGCTGATGCCCGCGGCGGCCTGGCGGGCCACCACATCGTCGACGGCGCCCGCGAGCTGCTGCTCGAACTCGGGCGTCGACACGAGCGTGAAACCGTCGTCGGCGAACTCCCGAGCCTCGTTCGCCGCGATGAGCTCGGGCGTGCGCGGCAACGAACCCGCGTGGCTGGTCTGGATGAAATCGTCGTTCAGCAAGGGCACGGTGGCCTCCTCGATCGTCGTTCGAATGCCGGGGCTGGTTGCCGCCGACCGCGCGCGAGGCTTCGCATGATGCGCATCACTGCCGCCCAGTTTTCCATGTCGAGACGCCGAAGCGGCAATGTTTCCTCGTGTTTCCAGCCGGACAGGGCATCATGGGTAAGCACAGGCCACCGCCTCTGCAGACGAACTGCACGCCCACCGCATCCCCCGCGGTCGTGCGGCACGGAGAAAGGGAGCCGACCCATGCCACTCGTGGACAACGGCGTATACATCGCCGGCAAGCGCACCGAGAACCCCGCCAGCCTGGACGAGACATTCGAGGCCATGCGATCGCGCAACGGCATGGCCTGGATCGGCTTGTACCGCCCCGACGCCGAAGAGGTGCAGGCCGTGGCGGCCGAATTCGGGTTGCACCACCTGTCTGTGGAGGACGCGCTGTCGGGCCATCAGCGGTCCAAACTCGAGCGTTATGACGACACCCTCTTCGTCGTGCTGCGGCCCGCCCGCTACCTCGACGCCGAGGAGGAGGTCGAGTTCGGCGAGCTGCACATCTTCGTGGGGCCGGACTTCGTGGTCACCATCCGTCACGCCGAATCGCCCAACCTCGCGCGCGTGCGCAACCGCATGGAGGCGAACCCCGCGCTGCTCGCGCTCGGGCCCGAAGCCGTGCTCTACGCCATCCTCGATGAGGTCGTGGACGAGTATGCGCCCGTCATCGCGGGCCTCGAGAACGACATCGACGAGATCGAGGATCAGCTGTTCGGCACCAACGAAGACGTCGCGCAGCGCATCTACGAGCTGTCGCGAGAGGTGATCAAGTTTCAGCGGGCCGTGCATCCGCTGACCGCGATCATCGAGGCGCTGCTGCGCGGGTCGGCCAAGTACCAGGTGGATGTCGAGCTGCAGCGTTCCCTGCGCGACGTGCTCGACCACACCATCCGCGTCGTCGAACGCACCGACGGTTTCCGAGCGCTGCTCGACAACGCGCTCACCACGCACTCGACCCTCGTAGCGCAACGCCAGAACGATGAGATGCGGCGGATGACCGAGACCAGCCTCGCCCAGAACGAAGAGGTCAAACGCATCTCGGCGTGGGCTGCGATCCTCTTCGCGCCCACCCTCATCGGCGCCATCTACGGCATGAACTTCGACAACATGCCCGAGCTGCACTGGGAGTTCGGCTACCCCATGGCAATCGGGCTCATGGTGCTGAGCGGCATCGGGTTGTACGTGGCGTTCAAGTTCAGGAAGTGGCTGTAGCGGCCTAGAAGTGGACGGGCCCGGGCGATTCGGGCACCGTCAGCGGGCCGTCGGACAGAATGCGCTGCACCATGCCGACGGCCCGTTCGGGAAGCAGATCTCCCGGGTAGAAATCTTCGTAAAGCGACTCAGCATCGGCAAGGGTGACGATGCCGCACAGCGCCAGTAGGTGGCGGATGTCGCGGGTATCCCGTCCCGGTCGATTCGCTCGCAGCTTCATGGCGAGCAGGGACTCCTTCGATGCCACTTGAATGACGACACCCCCGGAGTCGTAGATCGTTGCCCACTCAACGCTTCGGCCCAGGGTCGGCAGGGCGTCTGCTCCGGTCACCGCGAAGTTGAGCCACTCGGGATCCCAGTCGTGCCGACGCGCCACCTGTGCGGCCGCGTCCGCGACCGCCTGGTCACTTCCCGGGTGGACGTGGAGCGCATCCAGGTCCTGCGTGGTTCCGCGCTCGAAATAAAGGAGCGCGAGCGCTGCCCCTCCCACCAGCCGGATGCTAGCGACCTCTCGCGCAGCCTCGAGCTCGCTAGCGAGATCCCGGAGCCCATCGACGATGTCTGCGCGTTCGAGAGCTGTAGCCATCGCTACACGCTCGCGAACGTGTCACGCCAGGCCAAAACGCCTCGATCGAAGAACTCGTCGGGGATTTCCGCTCGCGGCGGTTCAGGATCGGCCGGGTCTACTGTGAGAACTTTCGGTTTGCGGAGGAACCGCTCGTCGGCGTCGACCCAGCTCGGCACCGGAAGGGATTCCTCGCGGAGGCGCCAAGCAACGACGGCCGCTATTGCAGCGTCCCAGAGAGGGTCGCGGGTGGATTCGGGCTCAGCGAGACCGAGAATGCCACGGACAAGTCCGTGTTCGGCCGCGAGGTTGTCATTGAGTTGGATGAGCGCGCGCAGCGCTCGATCTGGGTCTTCGGCCTGCACGCGGGTTCGAATCTCGGCCGCAATGGTCGCCGCGTCGTCGCGTCGTGTCGGCGCTGAATAGAGGCGGTACCCGGCCCCTGCGAGCAACCTATGGACCGTCGAGTACTCGGCGTCTCGGCCGCTCTCCGACCGGGAGACGTTTCCCTGATCGGTGCGGGCGATGTTGGCGAGTTCGACCTGAGTCAGCCGCTTGCTCTTGCGAGCCGCGCGAATGAGCGCTGCAACGTTGACCATCTCACCGTTCCCAAATATGTCTTATCGGACATATTTTATGTCCCTATGGACAGATTAGTCCGCGTTGCTGACGAGCGGAAGTACCCGTTCGAAGCTCCAGTCGTATGCTCGCTAGGTGAGCGATACGACGGGGACGAGTGGGCCGGAATCGGCGTCGGACGACGGCGCGGGCGAGGAGACGTCGGGCGGAAGCATCCGGACGGTTGTGATCGCGTTCGTGGCGAACCTGTTGGTCGCTGTTGCGAAGACGATTGCCGCGTTCGTGACCGGGTCGGCGTCGATGGTGGCCGAGTCGGCGCACTCGTGGGCGGATGCGGGCAACGAGATCTTCCTGCTCATAGCCGAACGTCGCTCGGTGAAGAAGATCGACGGCAGTCATCCGCGCGGGTATGGCCGCGAGGCTTATGTGTGGTCACTCTTCGCCGCCGTCGGGTTATTCACGGCCGGCGCAGTCGTGTCGATTCAGCACGGCATCCAGGAGCTGTCGAACCCCGAAGAATCCTCCGATCAGATCGTCGCCTACATCGTGCTCGCCATCGCCTTCGTACTCGAGGGGTTCTCCTTCGTGCAGTCGTATCTGCAGGCGAAGAAAACCGCCGAGGCGCGCGGGATGGGCACGTTGCACCACGTGTTGGGCACGTCGAACACCACTCTGAGGGCCGTCTTCGCCGAGGACGCCGCAGCACTGATCGGCCTCGTCATTGCTTTCTTCGGCGTGTTCCTGCACCAGGTGACGGGCAATGCCGTGTTCGACGCGGTCGGGTCGATCCTGGTGGGCGTTCTGCTCGCCATCGTGGCGCTCGTGCTCATCGACCGCAACCGCCGGTTCCTGGTGGGTGAGCCCGCCTCGGCCGATGTGCGGCGGCGCATCGTGGGGCTGTTGCTCGAGCGCGACGACGTCGAACGCGTCACCTACCTGCACCTCGAGTTCGTGGGGCCCGAGCGTTTTTTCCTCGTGGCCTCGATCGATCTGACCGGCAACGACCGCGAAGTGGATGTCGCGCGCGAGCTTCGCCGCATCGCCACCGACCTGGAGCAGAGCCCGTACATCGCGGATGCCGTGCTGACGCTGTCGACGCCGGACGAAACGTCGTTGACGGCGTAGATGGAAGCGGCGGAATTCACGCCTGAAGAAAAGTGCGGAAACGGCGGGAGGCACGCCGTTTCAATATGCGGAGACGGCGGGAGGCACGCCGTTTCAATATGCGGAGACGGCGGGAGGCACGCCGTTTGATGTGCGGAGACGGCGGGATTTGAACCCGCGGTCCCCGTGAGGGGACTCCACCTTAGCAGGGTGGTGCACTCGGCCGGACTATGCGACGTCTCCAATGCGGCCGACTGGCGGACGCACGTCTGCAATCATAACGGGTGCCGGGGCGCGAACCCAATCCGGTCGGGCGGCGGGTTGTCGCGGCATCCGCTCGGTGGTGGTTAGTTGTTGCCTTTGGAGCAGGTGCGGTCTTCGGCGGTCTGGCCGAGCACGTTCTCGGGCAGGGCCACGGCGCCCCCGGGGGTGGCGGGAGGAGTGGTCGCGCCGGCGTAGAGCGGGGGCGTCGTTGCGGTCTCGACGGGTGCCGGGGTTTCGACGGGCGCGGGGGTTTCGGTGGCGCCCGGAGCGTTGGGGTCGAGCTCGGAGCCGACGCCCGTGCCGCCCGTCAGCGAGATGGGCTGGTCGTTCTGGATGGCCTGGAACAGCGCGTTGGCCGACGATTTGATCGGCAGCACACCGCTCTGACCACCGGACTCGCCGATGCCGTTGGGGTATTGCACGAACACGATCTGGTCGAACGGGATGTCTTTCAGCGCGAGCGCGATCGACACCATGTTGTTGAGGTTGTTGAGGTGGTTCGACAGCGTCATGTTGCTGGCCGCGGCCTTGGCGATGCCGAACAGTTTGGTCGGGTCGGACAGCGTATTGCCGTCTTTGAGCGTGCGCACGAGCGCCGAGAGGAAGACCTGCTGGTTGCTGATGCGGCCGAGGTCGGAACCGTCGCCCACGCCGTGCCGGGTGCGCAGGAACTGCAGCGCTTCGAGGCCCTGCAGGTTGTGTGTGCCGGCGGCGAGGTCGAGGCCGGTGTAGGGGTCTTTGATGGGCGATCCGACGCAGACGTCCACACCGCCCACCGCATTAGACAGCTCGATGACGCCGTTGAATTGCACTTCGGCGGCGAACGGGATGCTGAGACCCGTGAGTTTCTCGACCGTGAGAACCGTGCAAGGCAGGCCGCCATAGCTGAGGGTGGTGTTGATCTTCTGCGAGCTCATGGCGCCGTACGTTCCACCGTCGGGGTTGGGGCACGCGGGGATGGGCACGAAGAGGTCGCGAGGGAAGCTCACGACGGTGGCGCTGCTGTGGTCTTCCGAGATGTGCAGCAGCATGGTCACGTCGTTGAGGGTGGCCGTCTCTTTCTCGGGATCGCCGAACATGGCGTCCTGGCCCTGGCGGCTGTCGCTGCCGACGAGCAGCAGGTTCACCCCGCCCTCGATGGCGTCGATATCGGGCATCTGCACGCCCGGCGTCTCGTTGGCCAGGGTGACCGACGGCTGGATGCTGGACACCACGCTCCAGGCGGCGATCGCGGCGACCGATCCGCCGCTCACGAGCAGGACGGCCACGGCGGCGGCCAGGAACTTGAGCACGGCGCCGACGGGGCTGTAGCGCTTGAGACGGCCGTGGCGCGCGATCGTGGGAACACGGGCAGCGCGGCGAGGACGACGTCCCAGATCGCTCACAGATGTTCCCCTCGTTGCCCTGACCGTGCGGATGACACGGATGATGCGGTTCGTGCAGGCACTTCTGCGGAGGGCGTGGGATTCGAACCCACGAGACATTTCTGCCCACTGGTTTTCAAGACCAGCTCCATCGGCCGCTCGGACAGCCCTCCCAGCCGCGCAAAACCTCGCCCGACCTCGGATGATTCTATCTGATGGACTGTTTCGGGCTCGTCACATCGGCGCGGGGCGGTTTGAACGTCAGTCGCGCGCGCCAGGGAGCGATAGCAGTGCAGCGGCCAAGCCGTCGTCGTCGACCGCGCCCGTGACCTCGGTGGCGACCTCTTTCACCTCGTCGGGAGCTTGCCCCATTGCGACCGCGCGACCGCCCGAGGCACCCGCCCACGTGAGCATCTCGATGTCGTTGCGACCGTCGCCGGCCACAAGCACACGGGATGCGGGAACGCCCACCCAGTCGCGCACTCGCTGCAGAGCCGTGGATTTGTTCACGCCGAGCGGCGCGATGTCGAGCCACGCCGTCCAGCCGATCGAATAGGTGACCTGGTGCAGGCCCATGCTCTCGACGATCTTGAGGAACTCCTGCTCGCCGTGCTCGGGCGACACGACGACGACGCGCGTGACCGGGTCGTGCAGCAGTCGCTCGAACGGAACCATCTCGGCGTTGTCGAGGTTCCAATCGACCATGCCCTGGGTGTAGCGGCGGAACCCGTCGGGGTATTCGACCATGTAGCGGCCGTCGTCGAGCGAGCTGGCGATGGTCTTCAACACGTCGCTCGGGTCGAACGTCTCGATGAGGTGTCGGCGGTAACCGTCGGCCTCGTCGTCGTCGCGTTTCATGACCAAGGCGCCGTTGGCGCACACCACGTAGTCGGGGTGGATGCCGAGGGTCTCGAGCACGGGCGCCGTGGTCTCCCAGCTGCGGCCCGTGGCGAGCATGATCTCGTGGCCCGCCTCTGTTGCACGCGCGACGGCATGCTTCACGGCATCCGTGCACGTGCCGTCTTCGTGCAGCACCGTGCCGTCGACGTCGAGCGCGACGAGCCAGCGCGTGGATTCGGTATCGCTCACGCGTTCACCGGCAGAGCCACCTCGAGGCCGCCCAGGTAGGGGCGCAGCACCTCGGGGATGAACACCGAGCCGTCGGCGCGCTGGTGGGTCTCGAGCAGCGCGACGATCCAGCGCGTCGTGGCGAGGGTGCCGTTGAGCGTTGCCGCGGGCGTGGTCTTGCCGTCTTCCCCGCGGAAACGTGTGCTCAGGCGACGCGCCTGGTAGGTGGTGCAGTTGGAGGTGGAGGTGAGCTCACGGTAGGCACCCTGCGTGGGCACCCAGGCCTCGACGTCGAACTTGCGGGCCGCGCTCGAGCCCAGGTCGCCCGCCGCCGTGTCGATGACGCGGTAGCTGAGGCCCAGGTCGCGCAGCATGCCCTCTTGCCAACCGAGCAGGCGCTGGTGCTCCTCTTCGGCGTCTTCGGGGCGCGTGTAGACGAACATCTCGAGCTTGTTGAACTGGTGCACACGGATGATTCCGCGGGTGTCCTTGCCGTAGGAGCCCGCCTCCTTGCGGTAGCACGTGGACCATCCGGCGTAGCGCAGCGGACCCTTCTCGAGGTCGATGATCTCGTCGGAGTGGTAGCCGGCCATGGCCACCTCGCTCGTGCCCGTGAGGTAGAGGTCTTCGTCTTCGAGGTGGTAGATCTCGTCGGCGTGCGAGCCCAGGAACCCCGTGCCGGCCATGATCTCGGGGCGCACGAGCGTGGGCGTGATGAGGGGCGTGAAACCGGCGTTGAGCGCGCGGTCGAGGCCGAGGCTCATGAGCGCGATCTCGAGGCGGGCGCCGATGCCGCTGAGGAAGTAGAAGCGCGAACCGCTGACCTTGGTGCCACGGGCCATGTCGATGGCGCCCAGCATCTCGCCGATCTCGAGGTGGTCGCGCACGGGGAAGTCGAACTCGGGCTTGTCGCCGACCTCGCGCAGAGTGACGAAGTCGTCTTCGCCACCCTCGGGCACACCGTCGACGATGAGGTTCTGGATGCTGCCGGCCAGGCGCACGAACTCGGCCTCGCTCTCGTTGGCGAGCTGCTGAGCTTCTTTCACCTTGTCGGCCAGGCCCTTGGCTTCGGCGACGAGCACGGCCTTCTCCTCTTTGGGAGCCTTGGCCACGAGCTTGCCGAACGCGTTCTGCTCGGCGCGCAGCTCTTCGTAGGCCGAGATGGCGGCGCGGCGGGAGCTGTCGGCGGCGAGGGCTTCGTCGACGACGGAGACGGAGGCGCGCCTCGCCTTCTGCGAGCGCCGGAAGAGGTCGGGTTGGTCGCGGAGGAGCACTGGATCGATCACCCGCCAAGTCTATCGACCGAACAGTTCTGCACAGGCGTCGGGGTGGGTGCGTGCCGCAATCATCCTCGCGGCCGAGGGCAGATCCCGCGCCGTACCGTAGCGTGGGCTGCATGACCATCGAGGCGGCAGGACCGGACGGCGCGGCACGCGAAACTCCCCGCCAGATCGACGAGGTGCGGCGCGCCGAAACTGCCGAGGCCGATACCCCGACGCAGACGCGGCGGGCGGCCGTCGTGTACAACCCCATCAAGGTGCGCGTTGCCGACCTGCGGGCGCTCATCGAACCCGCCGCGGCGGAGGCCGGGTGGGCCGAGACGCAGTGGGTCGAGACGAGTGTCGAAGACCCGGGCGAGGGCGTCACACGTGAGCTGGCGCGGTCGGGCATCGACATGGTCTTCGCCGCCGGAGGAGACGGCACGGTGCGATCGGTTGCGCAGGGGCTGCGCGATTCGGGGGCGTCACTCGCGATCATCCCGAGCGGCACGGGCAATCTGCTGGCCCGCAACCTCAACCTGCCCCTGTCGGATGTGCCCGCCTCGGTCGCCATCGCCTTTCAGGGCACCGACCGCAGGATCGACCTCGGTATCGTCACGATCGGGCGCGAAGACGGCCCCGACGAGGAACACGCCTTCCTCGTGATGGCGGGCATGGGCATCGACGCCACCATCATGGCCAACACCAATCCGGCGCTGAAGAAGGCCGTCGGATGGCTCGCCTACGTCGATGCGGGCATGCGCGCCCTGCCCAAGGCCCGCCCCTTCAAGATCCGCTATCAGCTGCGCGGGCGTCATGAACACACGGCGCACGTCTCCACCATCCTGTTCGGAAATTGCGGAACGCTGCCCGGCAATATCGAGCTGCTGCCCGATGCCGTGGTCGATGACGGGCTTCTCGATATCGCGTTCCTGCAGCCCAAGGGTGTGTTCGGGTGGGTGCAGGTGTGGCGCAAGGTGCGGTGGGAGAACAGCGCGCTGGCGAAGTCGTCGCTCGGCCGCACGATCGTGAAGGCGACCGACAACGGCGGGCCCAAGATGGTGACCTATCTGCGGTCGGAGTCGACGACGATCGTGCTCGAGGAGCCGCAGGAGATCGAGCTCGACGGCGACGAGTTCGGGCGGGCCACGCGTGCGCGGTTCTCGACCGACGCGGGCGCTTTGCTGGTGCGAGTGCCGGCGGTCTAAAGGCGGTCGGCGGATGCGGCCCTGATCGAGCGCTCGGCCCCGCCCGAGTACTGCGTCGCCGCGAACAACGCGCTCGCCGCGAGGATGCCGAGGCCTGCCATCAGAAGCATGGCCGAGGGTTCGAAGTAGGGGCGGCGGTCGAAGCCCCAGTAGAAGCCCCCGGGCCCGGGATTCGATCGGATGAGCACGCGCTCCTCAGCATCGGTGTAGGCATTCATCTGCGAGATGTCTTCGCCGTTGTAGGGAGAGACGGTCACCGAACCGGGCACCAATCCGGTGCGGATGGTCTCGGACAAACGGCTCGTGCGCAGCTCGACGACGCCGCGCAACGTGGGGTCGACGCCATCCGCGAGCACGATGGATGCCTCGACGTCGGCAATGCGGTCGCTGGCTGTGGTGACGACCGTGCCGAGACCTGCAATGGTGACGAGCGCCCCGAGGATGAACAGGGCCCATACGCGCACGGACGGCTTCATGCCGCGCATGCCGCCCCCGGGTTTGCGAACTCCCATCAGCGGTCGCGGGAGTTGGCGGATGACCCCGACTGATCGAACGGGACGAAAGTGGCCGAGGTCCCGTTCCAAGCGTCGTCGTCGTGTGTGAAGTCGGCGTCGAGCGCGGCGTCGTCGGTCGCGTCGACAAGGAGCGGGCGCGCGGCTAACCAGCTCGCAGCCACGAAGAAAAGCGCGCCCATGAGCGTGGCCCCTCCGACGATGACGAGGGTGGGGCCGAGAATCCAGGCCACTTGCACACCGGTGTAGTCGATCGGTTGATCGCTCGCGGATTGCGAGCCTGCCAGGGGGCTGTACATCATGAAGAGCGACCACCGTGTGAGCGAGACGCCGGCGATCGTCAGGACGCTGCCCGCTGCGAACAGCACGTAGAGCCAGGGGTTGCGCCACGGTGAGATGCGGCGTCGGGCCGAGGTCGGCGCGCTGGTGCCACCGGTGTGCGCTTCGGCCTCGACGCTCGTTGCCGCGGGCGCTGAAGCGGCCAGTGCACCGCCGCCGGCCGGGCGCCCGAGAGAGGGAGCGTGCGGCGCAGTGGCGCCGCCGCCGGTCGGCACCTGCGCCGACGAGGATGTGGATGCCGATGAGCCGGTACTGTCGGCCGCTGCGTAGGGAGAGAGGCGGGCCGCTTCCTCGGGCGGCATGCCGATCAATGAGCGGGCCTCGGTTCGGCGTCCGGGGAGTTCACGCGCTGCCGCTCCCCCGCGCGCTCGCCGTCGTTCGCCGAGGCCCGAGGCCGTTGTCGGTGTCGAGTCCGGGCGGGCAGACGCGGATGCGGCCGGCGACCCCGACTGGGCGCCGGAACGACCGGGGGCATAGGGCGACGTGCGGGAGGCATCCCGCACACCGTCGGCCTGCGGAAAGCCGCGCTGGAACTCGGGGGCGAAGCGGGGGTCGAACGAGGCGTCGTCGCTCATCGGGCGGTCCTCACGGTCGGGCGGTCACCGGGGTGACCGTGATCTGGCGGCGACGCGTCGGTCGCCCGGCGGCCTCACCGCTCAGGGGTATCGTACGGTTCGCCCGAGACGAGCGCACGCAACCAATCGCGAGCCTCGATGAAGACGGCGTCGGAGTAGCGGTCGTCGTAGGCGTTGGGAACGCGGTCGGCGCGCGGGTAGGAGCCGAGGAACCGCACCTCGGGGCTGAACCGGCGCACACCCAGGAGGGCATCGGCCACGCGCTCGTCGAGGATGTGACCGTCGGCGTCGATGACGAAACGGTAGCGACCGAGCTCGTCGCCGACCGGCCGCGATTCGAGCAGGCTCATGTTGACCCCGCGCGTGGAGAACTGCTCGAGCAACTCGAGCAAGGCGCCCGCGCGATCGACGGGGAGCTCGGCGATGAGGCTCGTCTTGTCGGCGCCGGTCGGTGCGGGAAGCGCGCCCGGGCGGCTGACGAGCACGAAGCGCGTGACGGCGTTCTTCTTGTCGCCGATGTCGCGCGCAAGCACATCGAGGTCGTAGTGCTCGACGATTCCGGGGGGTGCGATGGCGGCGTGGCCGGGGCGCAGGGGTTCGTCGAAGAGATCGGCCGCGGCCGCGACGTTGCTGGAGGCCGGGATGTGCGCGTGATCGGGAACCGCTGCGTCGAGCCATTTGCGGCACTGGGCGTAGGCGACCGGATGCCCGTTCACCACCGTGACCTCGTCGAGCGTCGTGCCCGGCCGCGCCACGAGGACGAAGTTGACGTTGACCAGGTATTCGCCGACGATGCGCAGATCGGGGAGCGTTGCAAGGGCGTCTTGCGCGACCGAGACGCCACCGTCGACCGAGTTCTCGATGGCGATCATGGCGGCGTCACTGCGCCCGGCGATCACGTCTCCGAGCGCCTCCCCCACGTTGTTCACGGTGCGCCACGTCTGGCCGGCCGCCTCGGGCACCTGCGCCAGGGCGGCCTCGGTGAACGTTCCGCGCGGGCCCAGGAAGCTGTAGGTGCGTTCGGGGACGGATGCGGCGGCTTCAGACATAGAGGAAGCGTATCGGCTCGCGCCACCCCGTCGATGTACGGCTTCTTCTCCACAGGCACCGATCTGCGAATCTCTCCACAGGCGCGTCAAGGGCTGTCAGGGCGTCGCCGTCCGGTGCCAGAATGGGCACATGACGACGCGAGCAGGAACCCCAGCACAAGAGTCCGACCTCATCGATGTCGAGGCGCTCATCAAGGCCTATTACGACCTCAAACCGGATGTCTCCGAGCCCGAGCAGAGGGTCGTCTTCGGCACCTCGGGCCACCGCGGTTCGTCGCTCAAGACCGCCTTCAACGAAGACCACATCGCGGCCACGACTCAGGCCATCGTCGAATACCGCGCGGGCCAGGGCATCACCGGGCCGCTGTTCCTCGGCGCCGACACACACGCCCTCAGCGCCCCCGCCCGCACGACGGCACTCGAGGTGCTCGTGGCCAACGAAGTGCGCGTGCTCGTCGACGAATTCGACGACTTCGTGCCCACCCCGGCGCTCAGCCACGCCATCCTGCGATACAACAACGCGGGCAACGACGACGAGGCCGACGGCATCGTCGTCACGCCCAGCCACAACCCGCCCGCCGACGGCGGCTTCAAGTACAACCCGCCACACGGCGGCCCGGCCGACAGCGATGCCACGAGCTGGATCGCGAACCGCGCCAACGAGCTCATCGAGGGCGGCATGGTCGAGGTCAAGATGGCCGAGCCGAGCGCCGTCGAGACCTACGACTTCCGCGGTCACTACGTCGACGACCTCGAGAACATCATCGATGTCGCGGCCATCAAGAAGGCCGGCGTGCGCATCGGCGCCGACCCGCTGGGTGGCGCGAGCGTGCACTACTGGCAAGCCATCGCCGAGCGCTACGAGCTCGACCTCACTGTGGTCAACCCCGAGGTCGACCCCACGTGGCGCTTCATGACGCTCGACTGGGACGAGAAGATCCGCATGGACCCGTCGAGCCCCTCGGCCATGGCGTCGGTTCTCGCCCACAAAGACGAATACGACATCCTCACGGGCAACGACGCCGACGCCGACCGGCACGGCATCGTCACGCCTGATGGCGGCCTGATGAACCCCAACCACTACCTGGCCGTCGCCATCGACTACCTCTACCAGCATCGCAACGGGTGGAAGAGCGACGCCGCCATCGGCAAGACGCTCGTCTCGTCGAGCATCATCGACAAGGTGGCCGAATCGCTCGGTCGACGCCTGTGGGAGGTGCCCGTGGGCTTCAAGTGGTTCGTGCCCGGGCTCGTCGACGGTTCGGTCGGGTTCGGTGGCGAAGAAAGCGCCGGCGCGAGCTTCCTGCGCTTCGACGGCACGGTCTGGACGACCGATAAAGACGGCATCCTGCTCGCTCTGCTCGCCAGCGAGATCATCGCGGTCACGGGCAAGACGCCGTCCCAGCTCTACAGCGAGCTGACCGAGAAATTCGGCGACCCCGTCTACCAGCGTGTCGACGCCGCCGCGTCGAAGGCCCAGAAGGCGAAGCTCGGCAAGCTCGACGGCGACGCCATCACGGCCACCGAGCTGGCGGGCGACCCGATCACGGCCAAGCTCACGCACGCGCCCGGCAACGACGCGGCCGTCGGCGGCCTCAAGGTCGTCACAGACAAGGCCTGGTTCGCGGCCCGCCCCTCCGGCACCGAAGACGTCTACAAGATCTATGCCGAATCGTTCGTCGGCGAAGACCACCTGCGCCAGGTGCAAGAGGAAGCCAAGAAGATCGTCGACGCGGCCATCGCCGAGTAGACGACGCACAAGGAGTCAGGCGAACGGGCCTGCGGTCAGCCTCGGCTGGGCGCGGGCCCGATTGCTCGGCTAGCCTCGCGCACTGCGGAACCAGACGTGTGGCTGGGCCGGGACGCTCCAGAACAAGGTGTGCGGCCAGACCGGACTCGAGGACCAGGCGCTCGGCTAGACCGAACGCTCCAGGACCAGGCGTTTGGTTAGGCCGGGACGCTCCAGAACCAGGCGTTGCCGCCCGGGTGCTCCACCGTGATCGTCTCGTCGAGGTCGCGGTAGTCGAAGTCTTTGTTGTGGCCGACAGCCTTGATGATCGTCTTGTCACCCTCGGTCGTGACCTGAGAGACGATCATGACGTGATCGGGAATGTTGTTCTGGTTCCAGTCGAACATGGCCACATCGCCCACCTTCACCTGGTCGCGCTGGTCGAGCGACAACCGCGTCAAGCCGAGCGCCGGGGTGGCCTGGAAAAACTGGTCCATGGCCGGCACGTAACCCCACGCGGGAGTCCAGTCGGCAGCCTGATTGAAGTTGTGCCAATCCCCCGTCTGCGTCCAGCCGCGCTGAATGAGCGTCTGGCTGACGAAGTTGGCGCAATCGCCGCCCACCGGGTTGAGGTTGCCCCACTCGGCGAGGTTGTAATCCTTCCAATACGACAACGCGTACTGCATCTGCTTGTCGAGAGGCGTGACCGACTCGAAGCGGTAGGCCGTGTCGCCGGGAAGAGAAACCGGCTCACCCGCCGCCGACACCTCGAGCGCCGCATCGGCGGGCTGGAAGTTCGCCGCCGCCGGAGTGACCGCCGTGACCGTCTTGTCGTCGACGACCGTCACGTCCGTGGCCGGAACACCGCCCACCGTGACCGCGTCGACCTTCGACAGGCCCGACCCCGCGATCGTGATCGTCGTGCCACCCGACAGGGCACCGGCGGCCGGAGAGACCTCGGAAACAGCCGGGGCCGTTGACGAAGCATCCGCCGAAGACGTCGACGACGCCGTGGGGGTCGGCGAAGACGTCGATGCGACAGGCTGCGTGCTCGTGCACGCCGACAACACCACGACGGCGCCGACGGCGACAGACGTCAGCAGGGCGCGACGGTGGAAAGACGAAGAATGGATGAGAACCCCCTCAAGGCAACGGTTCCATCGTACGGTGCACCACCGACGAAAAGGCTGGACGCGGCGCGAACGCAGCCCGCGCCCTGGCGCAATACGATGAACCCGTGGAGTCGCCGTCGCAGCAAACCGTCCCCCGCCGCACGCCCACCCTCGAAATGGTGGCCGAAGTAGCGGGAGTCTCGCGCGCCACCGTGTCCCGCGTGATCAACGACTCGCCCAAGGTCACGCCCGAAGTGATCGCCGTCGTCAACGCCGCGATCGCCGAACTGAACTACGTGCCCAACCGCGCCGCCCGTTCGCTCGCCAGCCGCAAAACCCAGGCCATCGCGCTCATCGTGCCCGAGAGCACCGCCAAAGTCTTCGCCGACCCGTTCTTCGCCTCCGTCGTGCAGGGCGTGGCCACCCACCTGTCGAGCACCGACTACACGCTCAACCTCCTCATCGCGTCAGAAACCGACCCCGACAAGACCCGCCGCTACCTGCTCGGCGGCAACGTCGACGGAGCCCTCGTCGTCTCGCACCACTCGGGCGACCACTCCTACACGCAGCTCGGCAACGCGCTTCCCATCGTCTTCGGCGGCCGGCCCCTGCAATCCGAGGCCACCGACAGCTACTACGTCGACGCCGACAACGTGCACGGCGCCCGCATCGCCACGGAATACCTCATCCAGCACGGCCGCCGCCGCATCGCCGCCATCGCGGGCCCGCAAGACATGCCGGCGGGCATCGACCGCCTGCGCGGATTCCGGGAGGCGCTCGACGCCGCGGGACTCGCCGAAGGCCCCGTCGAGACCGCCGACTTCTCCCCCGCCGGCGGCGCCGAGGCCATGCGGCGACTCCTCGCCACCGGCCAGCCGATCGACGCCGTCCTCGCCGCCAACGACCAGATGGCCGCCGGAGCCTACGGCGCCCTCGCCGAAGCCGGCCTGCGGGTGCCCCACGACGTGGCACTGATCGGGTTCGACAACGACAACTTCGGCGCCACCCTGTCCCCGCCGCTGACGACCGTGGACCAGTCCCCCATCGCCCTCGGCGAAGAGATGGCGCGCAAACTCGTGCGCCTCATCGCCGGTGACCCCGTGCCGCGCGCCACGATCACGCCGACGCGCCTGGTCGAACGCACGAGCGTGTGACCCGGGCATCCGAGTGACGCTCACGGCGTAACAGGAGCCTCTTCGCTGGCAATCCACGGTGTGCCCGGCGAGAATAGAAACGCACCTCGGATGCTCGAGCATCCCGCCGCGCCCCTCGTTGCCCGGCCGACACCCCGCATAGGAAGCACCCCGTGACACTCGCTGACCTCCCCCGCACCACCTTCGGTAACGACGACGCGAAACGGGTGCGGGCCGATTTTCCGGCGCTCGACCAGGAGGTGAACGGGCACGCGCTCGTCTACCTCGACTCGGGCGCCACCTCGCAGAAACCGCGCGCCGTGCTCGACGTCGAACGCCACTACTACGAGCGGCAGAACGCGGCCGTGCACCGCGGCGCCCACACGCTGGCGGCCCTTGCGACCGAGAGCTATGAGGAGGCGCGGGAGAAAGTCGCCGCCTTCGTGGGTGTCGACGCCAACGAGATCGTGTGGACCTCCAACGCTACCGAGGGCATCAACCTCGTCGCCTACGGCCTGTCGAACGCGAGCCTCGGCCGCGGCGGGGCTGAAGCCGACGCGCTGCGCCTCACGGCCGACAGCGAGATCGTCATCACCGAAGGCGAGCACCACTCGAACCTCGTGCCCTGGCAGGAGCTCGCCGCGCGCACGGGGGCCACACTGCGCGCCATTCCGCTGCAGGATGACGGCACCCTGTCGCTCGACGACGCCGAGCGCCTCATCTCCGACCGCACGGCCATCGTCGCCGTCACGCACGTGTCCAACGTGACCGGCGTGATCAACCCCGTCGCCGAACTCGTCGAGATCGCCCACCGCCACGGCGCCCTGCTGCTGCTCGACGCCTGCCAGTCCGCGCCGCATCTGCCGCTCGACCTGCACGCCCTCGACGTCGACTTCGCCGTGTTCTCGGGCCACAAGATGCTGGCCCCCACCGGCATCGGCGCGCTCTATGGCCGCCGTGCGCTGCTCAACGCGCTGCCACCCTTCCTCACCGGCGGCTCCATGATCACCACCGTCACGCTCGAGGAGAGCGGCTACCTGCCCGCACCCCAGCGCTTCGAGGCGGGCACCCAGCGCATCTCGCAGGCCATCGCTTTGGCCGCCGCCACGGACTACCTCGGCGCAATCGGCATGCACAACGTCGCCGCCTGGGAGCACACGCTCGGCGAACGCCTGCTCGCCGGGCTGCTCGAGATCGACGGCGTTCGCGTGCTCGGCCCACAGACCCCCGAAGGCCGCGCGGGACTCGTCGCGTTCGACCTCGACGGCGTGCACGCCCACGACGTCGGGCAGTTCCTCGACGACCGCGGCATCGCAGCGCGCGTCGGGCACCACTGCGCGCAGCCGCTGCATCGACGGTTCGGGGTGACGGCATCCACACGCGCGAGCACCTATGTGTACAACACGTTCGAAGACGTGGATGCTTTCGTCGACGGTGTGCGCGACATCCGCTCGTTCTTCGGGGTCGTGTAATGGCGTCGCCGGAGCTGGCCGGGCTGTATCAGCAGGTCATTCTCGACCACTCGAAGCTGCGCAAGGGCTCCGGTCTGGTCGACGGCGGTGTGGCCGAATCGCATCAGTTGAACCCCACGTGTGGTGATGAAATCACGTTGCGCCTGCACCTCGTCGAGGGCTCGGGCACAGGTACGGGCGCCGACTCGGGCGACGCGGGCGCGGCGAGTGACAGCACGGGCGGGAGCACCGGCGAGCCGATCATCGAGCGGCTGAGCTGGGACGGCCAGGGATGCTCGATCTCGATGGCCTCGGCCTCGCTGCTCTCTGAGCTGGCCCCGGGCCTGACGCCCACCGAACTGACCGAGCGGATCGCGCTGTTCCGCGAGATGATGCGGTCGCGCGGCGCGGGTGTCGAGGACGACGAACCACTCGGTGACGCCGCCGTTCTCGAGAGCGTCTCGAAATACATCGCGCGCGTGAAATGCGCCATGTTGGCCTGGGTCGCCGCCGAGGACACCGTTCAGCAGGTCACCGCAGGGCGCGCTTAGTCCCCGATCGCCGGTGCGGGCGCAGGTGCCGACGCCGCCGCATCCGCCGCGAGACGCGCGTGGATGACCGCGATCGACTCGGGGTTCTGGTCGATCAGCACGACGTTGCGGCCGAGCTTCTGCGCCACGGCCCCCGTCGTGCCGCTGCCCGCGAAGAAGTCGAGCACCCAATCACCCTCGCGGCTGGAGGCCTGGATGATGCGGCGCAGGATGCCCTCGGGCTTCTGCGTGGGGTAACCCGTCTTCTCGCGGCCCGTGGGCGACACGATCGTGTGCCACCAGACATCCGTCGGCAGCTTGCCCTTGAGCACCTTCTCGGGTGTCACGAGCCCGGGCGCCATGTAGGGCTCGCGGTCGACGGTGGTCGAATCGAAGTAGTAGCCGCTCGGGTTCTTCACGTAGACGAGGATGGTGTCGTGTTTGGTGGGCCAGCGGTTCTTCGACTTCGCGCCGTAGTCGTAAGCCCAGATGATCTCGTTGAGGAAGCAGTCGCGGCCGAAGATGGCGTCGAGCAGCACCTTGGCGTAGTGGGCCTCGCGGTAGTCGAGGTGCAGGTAGAGGGTTCCGTCATCGGCGAGCAGGCGCCAGGCCTCGATCAGGCGAGGTTCGAGAAAAGCCCAGTAGTCGTCGAAGGCGTCGTCGTAGCGTTTGAGGTCGCCGCGGATGCGTTCGTAGGTGCGGCCCTTGAAACCCGTGACGAGCCCGCCGGATTCGCCAGAGCCGCCCGCGACCGTGCGCTTGGCCGTGCTCGTCTGGCGCGTCTGGGCTCGGCCCGTGTTGAACGGCGGGTCGATGTAGATGAGCGTGAAGGCTTCGTCGGGCAGCGTCGGCAGCACGGCCAGGTTGTCGCCCTCGATGACGTGTGGCGAGACAAGCTGCGGCGCGGATGCCGATGCGGGCTCAGGTTCGGGCGCAGGCGCAGGCACGGGCAGCGACGCGAACGTGGGGCCGGTCGTGGGCCCGGGAACAGGGTCGGGCGCGCTCACGGAACCCGGTGCAGCCACTGCTCGGTGGCGAACTTCGACTCGACGAGCGCCTCGGCCGCCGCATACTCGTCGTCGGTGATGTGCCCCTCGACGGCGCCCGTGAGCGACACGAAGGTGGCCTTCATGCGGTCGATGATCTCGGAACGCTCGAGCCCCGACTGGCTGCGCAACGGATCGACGCGCTTGGCGGCGGACGTGGTGCCCTTGTCGCTCATCTTCTCGCGGCCGATGCGCAGCACCTTGGTCATGAGCTCGCCGTCCATGTCGTAGCTCATGGTGACGTGGTGCAGCACGGCGCCCGAACCCAGGCGCTTCTGCGCGGCCCCGCCGATCTTGCCGCCCGGGCTCGTGATGTCGTTGAGGGGCGCGTAGCTGGCGTCGATGCCGAGCGAGTGCAGCGCGACGAGCACCCAGTCGTCGAGGTAGGCGTAGCTCTCGGCGAACGTCATGCCCTGCACCATCTCGGCGGGCACGTAGAGCGAATAGGTGACGATCGAGTTCTTGGCCATCATCATGGCGCCACCGCCCGAGATGCGGCGCACGACGTCGAAACCGTACTTCTCGGCGTTCTCGAGGTCGACCTCGTTCTTGACCGACTGGAAGCTGCCGATGACGACGGCCGATTCGTTCCACTCCCAGATGCGCAGCGTGGGGCCGCGGCGGCCCTCGCCCACCTCGGCCGTGAGCACCTCGTCGAGCGCCAGGTGCACGCGCGGCGCGACGGCCTTGTCGTGGATGATCTGCCAGTCGTAGTCGCGCCAATCGGTCGCGTTCGACAGCGACCGACGGATGGCCGTGGCGACACTGTCGGGGGTGAAACCCAGCAGGGTGGCGTCGGCGGGCAGGGCGGCGCGGATGGCGGCGGCGAGCGCTGCGGCATCCGTCTGCGCCGGGAGACCGTTGACGGCGCGGTCGATATCGCCCAGCGCCTCGTCGGGTTCGAGGAAGAAGTCACCCGCCAGCCGGAAGTTCGCGATCCTTCCGTCGACGACATCGAGGTCTACGACGACGAGTTTTCCGCCCGGAACCTTGTACTCACCATGCATACGCCCAGCCTAACGGCGCGTTCCGTGATCGCACCCCGCAATCGCACCGCACAGCTCCAACCGTCATCGCGGCCAGACGAGCGTCGACCAGGCCTCGCGTTTCGCGGGTTCGAGTTCGGCCATGTCGTGCCCGCCTTCGGACGTGAAGCGGTGCACCGAGCGGCCCTCGTGGTGCGGCGCCCACGGCCGGCCGGGTGTGCTGGGGTCGCCCGCACGCACGAAGGCGATCCAGGCATCCTGCATCTCGGCGGACAAACGGCGGATGGTGCGCCGCGGGCCCAGCACCCCGAGAACTTTTCCGATGGGCTCGCCGAGCGTTCCGAACACGAGGGGGATTTCGGACCCGTGGGTGACGCCCAGGCCGAGGAGCCGCTCGATGCGCGAGGCGAAACCGTATTGGTAGACGAAGGTCTGGGCGCGAGGGGCATTCCGACGGGGCTGGCCGCCGCCGCCGGCGTTGGACGTGTTGCCGGCGTGAATGGTGTGCCCGGCGGCGGCGCGCAGGACGGGTTGTCGGAACGTCCAGTTGGTGCCGAAGTCGAGGGCCGCTCGTGACGTGTGGGGCCGGGAGTAGGAGTCGAGGATGCGCTGGCGGCTCGCGGCATCCGCGTTCTCGAGCGTTCTCAGCATGAGGTCGACCGTGGTGGGCACGATCGGCGGGTCGGCACGTTTGAACAGCGTCGATTCGTCATCGTTGGTGCCGATGAGGAGCGGCACGGCGTGCGTGCGACCGGTTTCGAAGGCGTCGAGCGGATGCTGCGGCAGATACGAGCCGTCGACCACCTGCCCGAACGCCAACGTTCCGGGGCGCTCGCGCGCGTTGCGGGTGAGCACGACCGACGACGCCTGCACGATGAGCGACACGGGAACGTCGCGCAGGCGCGCCACCTCGGCGGGTTCGATGCCGAGTTCGTGGAGGATCTCGCGCGCGCGGGCCGCCGACCGTTCGCGTCCGTAGACGGTGGTGACGGGCGGGCTCTCGGCGATCGCTCCGCGGAAGAGCCCTGCGGCAGCGGGCGTGGCGAGCAGAGTGGTGACCATCGACGCGCCCGCCGACTCGCCCATGATGGTGACACGCGTGGGGTCGCCGCCGAACGCCCCGATGTTGGCGCGCACCCACTCGAGCGCGGCCACGGCATCGCGCAGCGCCAGGTTGCTGTCGAAGCCGTCGCGGCCCGCGAGCCCGGCGCGACCGTCGCGGTCGACACCGCGACCGGCACCGCGGCCGAACGACGAGAAGTCGCCGAAGCCGAGCGCGCCCAGACGGTAGTTGGCGGTGACGACCACGAGGTCGCCGCGAGCGGACAGTGACGCGCCGTCATAGTCGGGCAGCGACGAGGCCCCTGACACATTGGCGCCGCCGTGGAACCACACGAGCACCGGCCGCAGCGGCCTCCCGCCGACGCTTGAGGGCGCCCCGGGTGACCACACGTTGAGGTTGAGGCAGTCCTCGTTCTGCTCGGGCCCACCCGCCTTGGTCATGACGCCCGACGTGCGGTGATCGTCTTGAGGCGCGATGAAACCGAACCGCGTGGCGTCTCGCACACCGCTCCACGGCGCGACCGGTTGCGGCGCCCGTCCGCGCGCATCCCCCACGGGCGGCGCGGCGAAAGGGATGCCGCGCCACACCGAAACGGGCCCGGCAGACTCGCCGAGCACACGCCCGGATGCGGTCTCGACGACGTAGTTCATGCGCGCGGGAACCGGGCGTCGAGCCATCCGATGAGGTCGCGGATGATGTCGAGCTTGTTGGTCTCGTTGTAGATCTCGTGACGCGCCCCGGGATAGATCATGAGCGTGACATCGGTGAGGCCGGCCCGGCGCTGATAGGCCTTCTGCAGCAGGGTCATGCCGCGCGTTCCCCCGAGCGGGTCGTCGGAGCCGCCCTGGATGAGCACGGGCAGAGTCGGCGACATCTTCTTTGCGGGCCGGCCGAGAAAGGCCACCGCTTGGCGCAGCGTCCACACGGGCGTGACGGCGATGTCGAATGTGAGCGGGTCGGCCGCAAACCGCTCGCGGGCGGCGGGATCGCGGCTCAACCACTCGAGGCCCGTCGCATCCGGGCCACGCCAGCGCTTGTTCAGGTCGCCGCCGTTCAAGGCGCCCGGCATCGCAAGCGAGGTGCCGGACAGCACGAAACCGTCGTAGATATCGGTGGTGCCCACGATCTTCTGGGCCATGAGCGAGCCCCAGCTGTGGCCGATCATGACGAGCGGCAGATCGGGGTTCTCGGCCCGGATGCGCTCACCGACGGCCTGCACGGAACGGGTCGCCGCCTTGGTCGCGCCGGGCCCCAGATGCGAGAGTCCGAGGTGACCGAGCCCGGTCTGCCCGTGCCCACGGTGATCGTCGGCCACCACGGTGTAGCCGGCATCGACCAGGTGCCGCGCCAGCTCGTCGTAGCGCCGAGCGTGGTCGCCGGCACCATGCGACACGTGGATGATCGCGCGCGGCCTCTCGGCCCGCCACACGTAGTAGAACACCTCCACGTCGTCGGCGTCGCGCAGGGTGAAGGTCTCGGGTGTCGCCGGCCCCGTCGGGCGGGGGGACGATGAGTTCGGGCTCACGTTCTCACAGTAGACCGGTGGATGCTCCACCCGGCGCTTTTCGACCCCGCACACGCGCCGCGACCAGAGCTTTTACCCCGGGGTTTTCCTTTCGTCAAGCCCCTCCTCCGGGGGGCGCGCGTCGCGTAGTTTGTTACTCGAAAGGCCCCCCACCCAGAGTCCCTTCGCTTAGGCATTATCGGAGAATGCCCGGACGCCGAACGGACGGGTGGGCCTGCCTGAGGGGGTAGCTGGTTCGGGTCCAGCTACCCCCTTATTTTTTGCTCGCGGGTGCGGCCGCGCCGTTCAGATCGAGGGTCAGGCCAGATCGAGGGTCGTCCAGATCGAGGGTCAGGCCAGATCGAGGGTCGTCCAGATCGAGGGTCAGGCTAGGCCGATTCTCGCTCGACGAGCGTGCTCCCGATCGCGATCGTGTGCTCGACCGTCTCGCGGGCCAACAAGCGGTGCAGCGTCTGCACGAGCAACGCACCCTTGTCGGCGGTGTGCAGATCGACGGTCGTCAGCCCGGGCGTCGTGTCGGCGGCGAAGAAGTTGTTGTCGACCGCGGTGACCGCGATCTCCCCCGGCACCGAGAGGCCGTGTTCCCGCAGTCGCCCCATCGCACCGGACGCCATCTGGGCCGACGCCGCGAACACCGCGTCGACGGGCTGCCCCGTGTCGAGGATCCGCTGCATCGCAGCAGCCCCGCTGGCGGGCGTGAATGTGCCCTCTGCCTGCGGGCCTTCGGCAAGACCCGCGCGTTCGAGCGCCCGCCGCCAGCCCTCGAGCCGGTCGAGACCCGCGGCCGTGTCGAGCGGGCCCGTGATGGTGGCGATGCGCGCGCGGCCCGCATCGATCAGGCGCTGGGTGGCCAGGACGCCGGCCTCGACGTTGTCGGCGTCGACCACGTAGGGCTCGGGCATGATGCGCTCGAGCGGGCGCACCCCGAACACCACGGGAAGCGACGGCGACAGGTCGGCGTAGCTCTGCATGCTGCTGTGGTGAGAGAGGACGAGCGCGCCATCCACGTTGCCGCCGGTGAGAAAGCGTCGTGTCTTCTCGGGGTCGGTATCCGATTCGATGAGCAGCGTGAGCGTGTAGTCGGTCGACGACGCATACATCGCCGCCCCCTGGATGACCTCGGCGAAGTAGGGGTCGGCGAAGAACTCCGAGGTGCGCTCGGGGATGACCATGGCGATCATCTGCGTGCGCCGCCGCACGAGGTTTCGCGCCGCTCGGTTGGGCACGTAGTTCAGCTGCTTCACGGCCGCCGTGACCTGCTCGACCGCCTCGGGCGTCACCTGCGGCGACCCGTTCAGCACACGAGAAACCGTCGACTTCGAGACGCCGGCCAGGCGGGCGACGGCGATCAGCGTGGGTGCCGCCGGTGCGGTCTCGACGTCGGTGATGGTATCTCCTTCGGGCTGCGGCTCCGCGTCATCCTATTCGGGGATGCGGTGCCGATCAATGAGCGCGCCCAGCCAACGACCCGAGTCCTTCACGGTGCGCACCTGCGTGTCGTAGTCGACGTGCACGATGCCGAACCGTTTGCTGTAGCCATACCCCCACTCGAAGTTGTCGAGCAGCGACCAGACGAGGTAGCCGCGCAGGTCGACACCGCGTTCGATGGCTCGGTGCGCGGCCGTGAAGTGGCGTCGCAGATAGTCGAGGCGGCCGACATCCCGCACCCGGCCGTCGGCGTCGATCTCGTCGTCGAATGCCGCACCGTTCTCGGTCACCATGAGCGGCAGGCCCGGAAACTCGGCGCCGAGCGAGACGAGCAGATCTTCGAGGCCGTCGGGCGCGATGTTCCACCCCATGGACGTGTAGGGGCCGTCTTGCACGAGGAACTCGACGTGCTCACTGCCCGGCCACGGGGTTCCGCCGGCAGCCTTGTGGCCGTCGGCGTGTTGCCGAGGCGACGCGCCGTCCCACATGCGCACGGTCGCGGTCGAGTAGTAGTTGACCCCCAGGAAGTCGAGCGGTTGGTGGATGATGCGCTCATCCCCCGGCAGCACGAACGACCAGTCGGTGATCGCCGCGGTGTCGGCGCGCAGGTCGGCGGGATACTCACCGTGCAGCATCGGACCCGTGAAGGCCCGATTGGCCAGGGCGTCGATGCGCCGACGAGCCTCGGGAGACGAGGCATCCTCACCGCGCAGCACGTGGAAGTTGAGCGTGACCGAGACCTCGGCGTGCGCGGGCAACTCCTCGCGCAGCACCTGCACGGCCAGTCCGTGGGCGAGGTTGAGGTGATGCATGGCGCGCAACGACGCCTCCGCATCGGTGCGACCGGGGGCGTGCGCGCCCGACCCGTAGCCGAGGAAGGCGCTGCACCAGGGCTCGTTGAGGGTCGTCCACACCTCGACGCGGTCGCCCAGGGCGCGGGCCACCAGGCGGGCGTAGTCGGCGAAACGCGTGGCGGTCTCGCGCGACGTCCAGCCCCCGGCATCCTCGAGCGCCTGCGGCAGATCCCAGTGATACAGAGTGACGATCGGTCGGATGCCGCGGGCTAGAAGCCCATCGACGAGCCGGCTATAGAACGCCACACCCTCGGGGTTGGCCGGGCCGACCCCCGACGGCTGGATGCGCGGCCACGACACCGAGAAGCGGTAGGCCTCGAGCCCCAGCGAGACCATGAGGTCGAGGTCCGCGTCGAGCCGGTTGTAGTGGTCGTCGGCCACGGCGCCCGTGTCACCGTTCGTGATCGCACCGGGTGTGGCACTGAACGTGTCCCAGATCGAGGGCCCGCGTCCCCCCGCGGTCACCGCCCCCTCGATCTGATAGGCGGCCGTGGCCGAGCCGATGAGGAACCCGTCGTCGAAGACGAGCCCGGAATCGCGGTAGTCGGGGCGGCTCGACGTGAGCCGCTCGTCAGAGATTGTCATCTAGCCTTTCACTGCTCCCTGCATGATGCCGGCGACGAGCTGCTTGCCCGCCAGGATGAAGAGGATGAGGAGCGGGATGGTCGAGAGGACCGCGCCGGCCAACACGAGCGAGTGGTCGGGCGTCTGACCGCCCGCGGCGCTCAGGGCCGCGAGCGCCGTCTGCACGCTCGGGTTGCGGGGCCCCAGCACGAGCAGCGGCCACAGGAAGTCGGTCCACGCGGCCATGAACGAGAAGAGTCCGAGCACGGCCATGGCCGGGCGGGCGGCCGGGAGGGCGACGTGCCAGAACGTGCCCCACATCGACGCGCCATCGACGCGCGCGGCCTCGATCAATTCATCCGGAATCACGTCGACGAGATATTGCCGCATGAAGAAGACGCCGAACGCTGTGACCAGCCCCGGCACGATGACGGCCTGCAGCGTGCCCACCCAATGCCACTCGGCCATGAGCATGAACAGCGGGATGATGCCGAGCTGCGTGGGGATGGCCATGGTCGCGATGACGGCGAGCAGCAGGCCGTTGCTGGCACGGAACTTGAGCTTGGCGAAAGAGTAGCCGGCCAGCGTGGAGAAGAACACGACCGACGCCGCGATGACGGTCGAGATGATGAGGCTGTTCGCGAGCGCCAGCATGAACGGCGCCGATTCGAACACCTTGGCGGCGTTGCTCAAGAAGTTCGGGCCCGGCACCATGACGGGCGGCACGGCGTTCGTGTCCGACGACTGCCGGCTGGCGATGACGAACGACCACCACAGCGGGAATGCCGAGACCAGGAAGAACGCGATCAGTATCGAATAGGTGAGGATGCCTGGGCGTTCGTGGTCGGTCCCGCGGCGGTATTTCGGGGGCGGTGTCGGCGACGATGGTGTCGACGAGACGGGTGGGCGTTCGATGAGGGCGGTCATGATCAGCCTCGCTTACGGGTGTCGGGGACCGTTGCGGGCACGGGCGCTTTCACGCGGGGCAGCTTGGTCGGTTTCGTATCGGCCGTGCGGATGGCGCGCGAGATCGCGAAGTTCAGCAAGCCGGCCAGGATGATGATGAGGAACAGGATCCACGCGGTGGCCGAGGCCCGCCCGAAGTCGCGGCGCGGGAAGGCCAGCTCATAGAGGTAGAGCACGATCGTCTGGAACTGGCGGTCGGAGCCACCGTTGGTGCGGCCGTCGAACAGTTTCGGCTCGGTGAAGATCTGCAGGCCACCGATGGTCGCCGTGATGACCACGAAGATGAGGGTGGGTCGGATCATGGGGATCGTGATCGACCAGAACCGGCGCACCTTGTTGGCCCCGTCGAGCGCGGCCGATTCGTAGACGTCGCGCGGGATGGCCTGCATGGCGGCCAGCAGGATGAGCGCGTTGTAGCCCGTCCAGCGCCAGTTCACCATGGTGGCGATCGCCACGTGCGACGGGAAGACGTCGAAGGCCCAGCGCACCGGGTCGAGACCGAACAGCTCGAGCAACCCGGCGATGGGGCCGTGGTACTGGTTGAAGATCTGCAGGAAGATGACCGCGACGGCCACGGGCGCCACGATGTAGGGCAACAGGATGCTCATGCGCCAGAACGTGCGTCCACGCAGGGTCTGATCGAGCAACGCCGCGATACCGGTGGCCACCACGAGCTGCGGGATAGTCGAGAGCAGGAAGATGCTGATGGTGTTGCGGAACGCGTTCCAGAAGAACGGGTCGGTCAGCACCGAGACGTAGTTCTCCAGGCCGACGAAATCGCCTTGGCCCTTCAGCAGGTGCCAGTCGTAGAGCGACACGTTGAAGGTGTAGATGATCGGGAACAGGCCGATCAGGGCGAACAGGATGAAGAAGGGCGCGATGTAGAGGTAGGGCGAGAATTTGTAGTCGAAGCGGTTGAGCTTCTGTCTGAACGTCAGAGCCGTCGGAGCGGGGCGGACGCTGGTTGTGCTGGTCATGGCTCGGCCAATCCGAAAGAGGTGGGCGGCGGGGAGAGGGCGGGGCGGCGGCGGGCCGGTCGGGCTCGGACGGTTCCTGTGCGAACCATCCGTGCCCTCATGCCGTGACGGCCGCCCCGCCGCGGGTGCCCCGAATGAGCGAGGCACCCGTGAGGCGACGTCGCGTCTACTGCTCGACGAGCTGGTCGAGCAGCTTCAGCGCTTCCTTCCACGCCGTCTCACCGTCGGTGATCTCGCCCTGGCTCACCTTGTCGAGCACCGGGCCGAACACGTTGTCCTGGATGTTGGAGTCCTCGGGTCCCTTGACCTGGGCGATGACGCCCTCGGAGCGGGCCGCGAAGATCTCGCCCACCGGCGCGTCGTTGAAGAACGCGCTGGTCGTGTCGTTCACGAGCTCTTGACCCTCGGTCGTACTGGGGAACGGTCCCGCCAGTTCGAACGAAGCCGCCTGCTGCTCGGGGGCCGCCAGCCAGAGGGCGAGCTCGGCCGCTTCCTCTTTGTGCTCGGACGATTCGGAAACGCCGAGGAACGCGCCGCCCCAGTTGGCCGCACCGCCCGGAAGAACGTCGGCGAAATCCCATCCGCTGTCGGTCGTGCCCTCGTCGTAGTAACCCTGCACGATGCCGAGCATCCAACTCGGGCACATGTAGGTGGCGTACTTATCCTCCTTGGCCTCGGGGCCGACATCCCAGCCGGGCAGGCCCGCGCCGAGCCCGTCGACCTCGGCCTCGACCACCTTGGCGAACTGGTCCTTCAGCACGTCGTTGCCCTTGATGTTGAGGGTTTCGCCGTCTTTCTTGTAGTAGCCCTCTTCTTGCTGGTTCACGAAGGAGTTCCAGAAGAATCGGGGGCTGTGATAGAACGCCTTGCCCGACTTCTCGACGTATTCGGCACCGACCTCATAGAAGCGGTCCCACGTCGCGTCCTCGCCGCCGAAGTACTCAGCCACCTCGGAGCGCTCGCTCGGCAGGCCCGCCGCCTCGAACAGGTCGCCGCGGTAGCAGAGACCCTGCGGGCCGATGTCGAGACCGGCGCCGATGACGCGGCCGTCGGCATCCGTGCCCTGCTTGTACTTCCAGTCGAGCCACGAGTCCTTGACGTCCTCGATGCCGTAGTCGCGCAGGTCGACGAACGAGCCCGTGACCTCCTGGATGGTGCCGAGCCAGCCTTCTTCGATGGCGACGATGTCGCTCAGGCCCGTGCCCGCCGCGATCTTGGCGTAGGCGTCGTCGCGAGCCGCGCCGCCACCTTCGAGGTTGGTGGCCTCGATCGTGATGTTCGGGTGCTCTTTCTCGTACTTCTCGTAATTCGCGTCGACGCCCATGGTGCCGAACGTGGTGATCGAGAGGGTGATCTTCTCGTTGGGGTCGGCGCCGGCGGATGAGCTGCAACCCGCCGCCACGAGGGCCAGGGTTGCCGCCCCGGCGATGGTCGCCGCGACTTTTGCGCGTCGTGTGATATTCACGGTCACTCCTTTGTGTGCGTGTGTAAGGGAATCTCGGAATCCCCGCCAGTGTGCCGCGGGAGCGTTCCCATGAGATTGGCGCAAGACTACGTCGAGAATCGCGGCGCGTCAAGAGAGCGCTCTCATCTCGTGCGCAGAGCGACGCAGCGAGTCCGCCTCAGCGCGGCTCAGGCCGAGAAGTCGCGCAGGCGACCCTTCGCCTCGATGACGGCTTCGAGCCGGTGCAACAGCTCGGCGGCCGTGCACGGCTTGGACAGGAACGCGTCGACGCCCGCGCGTTGCGCCTCTTCCGCATCCTCGGCCGAGCTCTTGGCCGTGAGCATCAGCACGGGCACGCGTTCGAGACCCGGCTCACGCCGAATCTGTCGGCTGAGATCGACCCCCGACAGCAGCGGCATCATCCAGTCGAGAATGACGGCGTCGGGGCGATCGAGCCGCATGAGGTCGAGGGCTATCGAGCTGTCGGACTCCTCCACGACATCGTGGCCGGCCTTGCGCAGACGGATGGCCAGCAGCCGCAGCAGGTCGGCATCGTCCTCGACGATCATCACGCGTGCCATGGATTTCCCCTCGTTTCCCCGAAGCGAACCACACCGGGGCACCCCACGTCCATTTCCCCTACGTTTTCGCGGGGGTCAGGCTTCGCGCGTGATCTCGACCGACACGAACAGCGACGAGCGGAACGGGCCCGCGTAGACGCCACGGAGCGGTGCGACATCCTGATAATCGCGGCCTCGGCCCACCAGCACGTGGCGGTCGCCGATGTCGAGCATGTTCGTGGGGTCGAACCCGTGCCACGACCCGCAGAACCACTCGACCCACGCGTGCGATTCGCCCACGACGGTCTCGCCGATCTCGGCGTTCGGTTTCGGATGCAGATAGCCCGACACATAGCGCGCGGGAATGCCCACCGAGCGCAACGCCCCGAGCACGATGTGAGTGATGTCCTGACACACGCCGCGCCGGTCGGCCCACGCCTCGGCGGCACTCGTGTGCACGCTCGTCACGCCCTGCACGTACTCCATCTGCTCGCCGATCGTGCGCGCGATCTCGGAGGCCGCCTCACACGGGTTGTCGTGCTTCTCGGCGATATCGCGCGCCAGTTTCATGAGGTCTTCTGACGGTTCGGTGCGCCGCGTCTGCGCGGTCTGCTCCTGCGTCTCGAGGCGCAGCCCCGCGATGCCCGGCAGGTCGTCCCAGCTGGTCGAGGCCTCGGCGTGCGCCCGCGGCCGCACCTCGACGAGGCTCGACGCCTGCAACGACAGCTCCTGATGCGGGGTCAACAGCTCGAAGGCCGTGACGCGCGTGCCGAAATAGTCGACATAGGCGTGTTGGGATGCCGTGGGCTGGATCTCGATGGTCGACGACAACACGAACTGGCCATCCGTCGTCGACGGCAGCATGCGCGCCTCGTTGTAGGACGCCTTGACCTGCCCCTGATAGCTGAAGCCCGTCTTGTGCACGATGCGCAGGCGTTTCATGAGTTCTCCCCGATCCAACTCGGCTCGGCGTGCGTGGGGAAGAACCGCTCGCGCACCGCCTCCGAGGTCTCCATCGTCGCGCGTTGCACGCTGTCCATGTAGCGCGGCAGGTCGGCCAGCACGTCGGCGACGGGCGTGTACTCCAGCTCGCTGCGGATCTGGCCGAGCAGGCGCTGCGCGTTGCCCGAGACCCCCATGCGGTCGGTGCGCGGCTCGACGGCCTGGATGCATTCCTCTGCACGCGCGATGGCAAACACGATGGACCGCGGGAACAGGCGGTCGAGCAGCAAAAACTCGGCGGCGTTGCGGGCCGACGGCACGCCCCGATAGGTCCGCAGGTAGGCCTCGTAGGCGCCGCACGAGCGCAGAATGGTCGTCCAGCTGGGCCCGGATGCCTCGGTCAACGAGCGCGTGGCCAACAGGCGCGCCGTCATGTCCGCCCGTTCGATGCTGCGGCCGAGCGTGAAGAACTGCCACGCGTCGTCGCGGCTCGTGGCCGAGTCGACCACGCCCACGGCGAGCGCCGAGCGTTCGCGCACCCATCCGAAGAAGTCGTGCACCTTGTCGCTCGGCAGACGCCTCGGCATGCGGGCGCTCGTGGTGTTGAGGCATTCCCACAGCTCGGTCGACACGATTTCGCGGGCGCGGCGGGCGTTCTCGCGGGCCGCGCTTAACGAGTAGGCGATTGAGGCGGGCTGGGTGCGGTCGACGGCGAGCTGCTGCAGCACGTCGGCGCGCGTCAGGCCGCCCGTCTCGGGCGCAACGCTGCCCATGACCGAGAGCAGCGACCGGCAGGCCGAGTCCTCGTCGATCCACGGGTCCTCGAGCAGCAGTTGCAGGTGCACGTCGAGGATGCGGGCGGTGCCGTCGGCGCGTTCGATGTAGCGGCCGATCCAGAAGAGGCTCTCGGCGATGCGGCTCAGCATGCGGCACCCGCTTCCCGGTCGGTGGTCGAGACGGCCGTGCCGCCCTGCTGTTGCTGCTGCTCCTGCTGGTCCTGGTTCTTCGGCCCGTCGTGCGGCGAATGCTCGGGGCTCGGTTTCTCGTCATAGATGATCGGGATGGCCTGGGTGGCCGTCGCCTGGTCGGCCACGAGTGCCTGGATGTCGTGCTCGGCGACTTCGGAGGGCTGCGTGCCCGCCGGCTGCCCGACGACCCAGGTGTCTTTCGACCCGCCGCCCTGGCTCGAGTTGACGACCAGCTGTCCCTCGGGGAGCGCGACGCGCGTGAGACCGCCCGGCAGCACCCAGATGTCGTTGCCGTCGTTCACGGCGAAGGGCCGCAGGTCGGCGTGCCGCGGCCGCATGCCATCCTCGACGAGCGTGGGGATGGTGGACAGCATGACGACGGGCTGAGCGATCCAGCCGCGCGGGTCGGCGATCAGTCGCGTTCGCAGCTGGGCGAGTTCCTCTTTCGAGGCATCCGGGCCCACGACGAGGCCCTTGCCGCCCGAACCGTCGACGGGTTTCACGACGAGTTCGTCGAGCCGGTCGAGCACCTCTTCGAGCGCGCCCGGTTCTTCGAGCCGCCAGGTGTCGACGTTGGGCAGGATGGGCTCCTCGCCCAGGTAGTAGCGCGTCAGGTCGGGCATGTAGGTATAGACGAGCTTGTCGTCGGCCACACCGTTGCCCACGGCGTTGGCGATGGTCACGTTTCCGAGGCGCGCCGCCAACATGAGGCCCGGAGAACCCAGCATCGAGTCGGCGCGGAACTGCAGCGGGTCGAGGAACTCGTCGTCGACGCGGCGGTAGATGACATCCACGCGCTGCGGGCCACTCGTCGTGCGCATGAACACGCGGCCACCCGAACAGAACAGGTCGCGGCCCTCGACGAGCTCGACACCCATGAGCCGCGCGAGAAGCGTGTGCTCGAAGTAGGCCGAGTTGTAGACACCCGGCGTGAGCACGACGACGTTGGGGTCGTCGATGCCGTGAGGTGCGCTCGCGCGCAGGGCCTGCAGAAGCTTGTTGGGGTAGTCGCCCACGGGGCGCACGCGCATCGAGAGGAAGAGCTCGGGCAGCGTCTGCGCCATCACCCGACGGTTCGAGATCACATAGCTGACACCGGAGGGCACGCGCACATTGTCCTCGAGCACGCGCATCTTGCCGTGCTCATCGCGAATGAGGTCGATGCCCGACACCTGGATGCGCACATTGTTGGCGCTCGTGATGCCGGCCGCCTGGCGATGGAAATGCGATGACGACGAGATGAGCCCGGCCGGGATGACGCGGTCGCGCACGGCGTTCTGGCGGCCGTAGACGTCGGCGAGAAAGGCTTCGAGGGTGCGCACGCGCTGTTTGATGCCAGCCTCGATGGTGACCCATTCATCCTGTTCGATGACGCGCGGCACGGCGTCGAGCGGGAAGGGCCGCTCCTCGCCCGCGAAGTCGAACGTCACGCCCTGGGCGAGATACGAACTCGCGAGCGCTTCCGTGCGACCGCGCAGCTCCTCCTGGGTCATCTTGGCAAGAGCCGAATAGATGTCCTTATAGGACTCACGAGACGGCGCATGATCGCCGTGCATGAGGGGCTCGCCGAACATTTCGTCCCACGGGAGGTCGCCACCCGGGGTCCTGCGCGGCGCCAGTGTTGCGCCGTATCCATCGAAGAGATCCGCCATGGACCGAGCATAGACCGGCTCATGTTGCGGGCAGATTTCGGGCAGATGCGGGCGTGTGTCGGCCGCGCGGTCGTGGCGTGTCACGGTGTGTCGCGCTCGATGACGCGGATGCTGCGGGCTTGCTCAGAACTGCCAGGTGCGGCTCATCCGCCGCCGCAGTACGCTTCGAGGCAACGGGCCGAGTGGCGGCTCGGCGACGGCTCGGAGGCACGCAGTGCGAAAACTGACGGCAGGACTTTTCCACAGCATCGACGGCGTCGTCGAAGCGCCCAACCTATGGCAATTCGACTCGTTCGATGCCGAGCTCGGCGAGGAGCTGACCGACATGATGGCGCGCGTCGACACCGTGCTCATCGGCCGCGTCGGCTACGAGCAGTGGTCCGAGTATTGGCCCACCGCGACCGACCCCTTCGGCGAGTTCATCAACCCGGTCGAGAAGTTCGTCGCCTCGCGCACCCTCTCGGGCGAGCTGTCGTGGAACAACGCGTCCCTCATGGACAAGCCGCTCGAGGAGTTCGTCGCCGACCTGAAAGAGACGCCTGGTGGCGAGATCAGCGTGTGCGGCAGCATCTCGATCGTGCGCCAGCTGTTCTTCGCGGGCCTTATAGACTCACTCACGCTCATGACCCACCCGGTCGTCGCGGGATCGGGCCGCCACTTCTTCGAGCCGACCGACCCGACCACGCGCCTCGTCCTGCAGAAGTCGCGCATCACGTCGGCCGGCAACGCCCTCCTCACCTACGGCCTGAAGCCGACCGACTAGGAGACGGCGGAGGCCTGGTCGAGCTGGGCGAGTTCGGCTTCGGTGAGGGTGAGCTCGGCGGAGGCCAGGAGGTCGGGCAGCTGCTCGACCGTGCGGGCGCTCGCGATGGGCGCGACGACCGTGGGCTGCTGGCGCAACCAGGCGAGCGAGACCGACGCGACCGAGGTGTCGTGCGCGGCGGCGGTCTGGTCGAGGACCTCGAGCACGTGGCGGCCACGATCGTCGAGGTAGGCCGATGCGCCCTGAGCGCGCTGGCTGTCGACATCCGCGCCGTCGCGGTACTTGCCCGTGAGGAAGCCCGAGGCGAGCGCGAAGTAGGGCACGACGGCGAGCCCGGCGCGCGCGGCGGCCTGACGGGTCTCGTTCTCGAAGCCGCGCTCCATGAGGTTGTAGTGCGGCTGCAGCGCGACGGCCTTGTGGAACCCCTCGCGCTCGGTCACCTCGAACCATTCGTCGATGCGGGCCGCCGAATAGTTGGACAGGCCGATGTAACGGATCTTGCCGGCATCTACGAGGCCCGACAGCGCTTCGATGCGCTCCTCGATGGGCGTCTCTTCGTCGTCGATGTGGGCGTAGTAGAGATCGATGTAGTCGGTTCCGAGACGCTCGAGCGACTCGTCGACGGCGGCGCGGATGTTGTCACCGCCGAGACCCTTGCGCTCGGCCAGGCTGCCCACCTTGGTGGCGACGACGACGTCTTCGCGGGCGTGGCGCGCCGACATCCATTCGCCGATGATGCGCTCGGACTCGCCACCGGAGTTGCCCGGGATCCACTGCGAGTAGACGTCGGCCGTGTCGACGAAGTTGCCCCCACCCGCGACATAGGCGTCGAGCACATCGAACGAGGTGTCGCGGTCGGCGGTCCAGCCGAACACGTTGCCGCCGAGCGAAAGCGGGAAGACGGCCAGGTCGGAGCTGCCGAGGCGATTGTGTTGTGCGGTCATGCGTTCCTCCAAGTTGTCGGCGCCGAACCAAGGGGCGCCCGCACGGTAGAACGTGTCACGGCCGCCGATATTCCGCGCCCCCGCCACAACGCAAGGGGGTTACGGATGCCGAGAGCCCGACGTAGCGTGCCAACCATGAGCATCGACAACCAGAACCCCGCGGACGGCGGTCCCCAGCACTCCGATCACACACAGATCGAGGACCACCGCACGCCCACGACCGACGACGACCTGAACGAGCTCGACCAGATTCGCAAGGATCGCACCTACAGCCCGGCCTCCGAAACCGAGACGAGCCGCAAGCAGGAAGAACACACGTCGGAGAACCTGGTCGACATCGACACGGACGACGTGAAGGTGGCGCCGGGCACGGGCGGGCCGGATGACGTGGGCGACGTCGAGGTCGACGAGAGCGAGATCAACATGCCGCGCGACACGGGGGCGCACTAAGCCCACTCTGCGCACGCAAACTGAGCGGGCGGCCGGAAACGCCAGGGCAAACCCTGTCAAGGGTTACCCCGCCGCCGGCAGCGTTCTTATCGTTACCACCACGAGGAAGGAACGCCGCGTGAAGCGAACGACCGTGACAATCGACAATCAGCGTTTCGCGGTACCGGTGACGAGTGATGTCGCCGCACTGAAGAACTCGATCGAGGATGCCGCGAGGCGCGGCGGCGGGTTCGTCGACGTGCCCGCCGGACCGAACCGGATCTTGTCCGTGCTGGTCACTCCCGGCCTGTCTCTCTTCATCGACGAAGAGGATGTCACGGTGGACGAGGGTGAGGATGTCAGGAGCGGCAGCGCTTCAGCTGCGCATCGGGTGCATGACGGCTCGGGATCGTACTGGCCGAGCGATCAACTCGACATGGATTTGGACATCTAGCCGCCCGCAACGCCGGCCGCACGCGGCTGCGTCGAATCGCGCACGACGAGTTCCGGCTGGAACACGATCTGCTCGTGCTCGAAGCCGGGCCCACCCGCGGCCTCACGGAGCAGCAGATCGACGGCGGTATAGCCGATAAGCGTGCTCGGCTGCCGCACGCTCGACAGCGGCACGACGGCCGCCGAAGCGAACCCGATGTCGTCATAGCCGATGAGCGCGATGTCCTCGGGCACCAGGCGGGCCGGGCCCATGTTGAGGGCCTGCAAGACGCCCATCGCGAGCAGGTCGTTGGCGGCGAAGACGGCGTCGGGGCGATCGGCCGCCGCGCGATCCCGCAGCTGAGCCCCGATCGCGCGCCCTTGCAGCACGGTCAGCGAATCGGTCGCGCAGATCTCGAGCGTGACGTCGGGATGCCGGGCAACCGCCCTCTCGGCCCCGGCGAGCCGGTCCTGCACCTGCCGGATGCTCGACGGGCCGCCGACGAACGCAATGCGACGCCGACCCGTTTCGATGAGGTGCGTGACCGCGATGTCGCCGCCGGCCACGTCGTCGACGGCGACCGACGAGAACGAGGTGTCCTCGGAACCGCGGTCGACCAGAACTGCTGCCGTGCCACGCTGGCGCAGGCGATCGAGTCGCGCCGCGACATCCCCGTGCGGTGAAATCAAGACGCCGTGGACGCGCTGCTCTTCGAAGAGGTCGAGGTAGGCGATCTCGCGCTCGGTGTTCTCGTCGCTGTTGCCGAGCAGCACGGCCAGATGGTCTTCGGACGCCCGGTCTTCGGCGCCTCGAGCCAGATCGGTGAAGAACGGGTTGGCCACGTCGAGGACGATGAGGCCGATCGAACGGCTGCGGCCGGCGCGCAACTGCCTTGCGGCGTCGTTGCGCACGAAGCCGAGCTCGTCGATCGCGGCCTGCACGCGAGCGACGGTGTCTGACGCGACCTTGTCCGGACGGTTCAGCACGTTCGACACGGTGCCCACCGACACTCCGGCGAGCGCCGCCACCTCTTTCACACTGATGGTCACGCCATCACACTCCAGCCTGGATCCCCGGAACGCATCATGGCTCCCCCTGCATGATCGCATCAGCGCGGGCGAGGCTGCAATGACGCGCTCGCGAACCGGCGAACCGGCGACACGCCGCGTGTGCCGCACTTTCTCCGACACCGCTGGGGCGTCGTTGCAGGCGTCCCCGCTTGGGCGCCGCATGGGCAGCACTATCCATGGTCCGGGCGCGGCCTTTTTCGGTACGCTGACGGCAGATTCGAAGAAGGGGATCGAATGTCGGACACCTTGGAGATGAAAGACGCGGAAGTCCGCGCGCTTGCCTCGACCGTCGACGCACAGGCCGCGGCACTGCCGACCGGCACGTCCCTGTCGATCGACGCGTGTGGCAGCGCATCCGTCGCCGAGTCCGCCGCGTCGTTCTCGTTGTGGGCGCACGTGCAGAACCAGCTCATCGCCGAGAAGCTCGGAAACCAGGCCACCGCCGCACGAGACGCCGTCGCCGCCTTCGACGAGATCGAAAAAGCCATCGCCGCAAACGTTCCGGAGGAATGATCATGACGCAGTGGACCGACGAAGACCCGGGTGCCGGCGACACGGGCGTCGTGGCAACCGCGAGCAGCACGCTGACCGAACTCGCGGGCAAGGTCGACACCGTCGTGACGTCGCTCGGGACGACGGCATCCGGTGTGGGCGGCGGGGTCTGGACCGGTTCGGCCGCCGACGGATGGTCGACCAGTCTCACGACGCTCGCCTCGGAACTCGCGCCCGTGAAGAGTGCCTACACGACCGCCGCGACAGCATTGGCCGCCTATGTGAGCACGGTCGACGACATCCGCGCCCGTGCCGTGCCCCTTCGGCTGCGCCTCTCGACGGCTCAGTCCGCCCAGAACAAGACGTATATGGACGGCTCGGAGGGCCCGACGCCCGCCCAGCAGGATCAGCGCGATCAGGATAAGCAGGACGCGATCCGCGAAGAGACCTACGTTCGCGGCGAGCTGGAAGCCCTGGCCGAAGAACGGCGCACCGCCGATACCGCTCTGCAGACAGCGCTGACGAATGCCGTTCCGACGACGTGGCCGGCGCAGCAAGCGGCACTCGCCGCCGTGGGCATCGACTCGGTCGCCGACGCCACACCGCGTGCCGTCGCCCAGGCCATGGCCGATCTGGCGAGCAAGATCGCGAACGGTAACAATACCGACCCCGACGACGTTCAGAAGCTCACCGATCTGCTCACCCTCTATGGCGACGACCAGTCCGTCATGGCGCAGATGATGCTGGCCCTGGGCGGCACCGACCTCGTCACGCTCATCGACCGGCTCGGCGACGACGCTATCAACAACAAACTCGATGTCGGTGCCGCCGCGGCGCTGGCCGTTCTCCTCCGCTCCGGCCTCTCCACCGGCTCGGCCGACTGGACCGACGCCACGGGGTCCCGCTTCGCCGACCAGATGTTCGAATCGGCGAGCTACAGCGGCGGCGGCGGCATCGCGGCCATCGGGTTCCTCTTCGGCGATGCGGCGAATGCTCCCGTCGGCGAGACCACCGCCTACGCGGCCGCGGTGATCATGGACGACTGGGAACGCAAGGACTACAACGGTTCGACCGTCGACCAGTCGATGGCGGGCGCGAACTATCTGTCCCAGTCGATGGACGAGGCCAACGGGTTGCGCGTCATCGACGCCGCGGGCCGAATCTTCGAGACGCTGGGCGAGTACCCCGATTCAGCCCACGAATTCCTCACCGACTCCACGATCGAGAACGGCACCGACAGCGGCCCGACCGTCGGCCAGAACCGCATCCAGTATTGGTACGGCGAGCGCGACTGGTCGAACGCGGACGGGTTCGCCGGCCCGGGCGCTCTCTGGGCGGGCGCGCAACGCATCCTCGGCGGCCCGGCTGATCCGTCCGGCGCCTACGACGCCGAGGCATGGACGTCGGCCGCCGATCTCTCCTCGCGTGCCATGAACGCGCTCGCGGAAAACCCCTCCTACCTGAGCGAGAACGTGACCGAGCTCGGCGCCGTGCACCTCGCCGAAGCCTTCCTGCCGCAGATGCAGGGCATCGTCGAGATGCCCGTGCTCGACGACGACTACCGGGGCGCCGACGCGCCGGGCACCGTCATGGTCGACCTGCGGGGCTCCGGAACCGAACGTGCGGCGGCGATCATCTCGCAACAGAACCTCGCCGAGTTCCTCGCCGGGCTGGGCGAAAAAGACGGGGCCGCGGTCATCCTCCGCGACGCCGCATCGTCCTATCGCGACGTGCTCATCGCCGAGGCAGCGGGCGAGGGCACACCGGGTGCCATGTACGACGCAATCCGCCGCAACGACGCGTTGACCGCCATCTTCGACGGATCCGACCTGGGTGCCGGCATCGGCGAGACCGTGCGCACCGACAAGGCCGTGAGCGACGCCGTCGACGGCGCGAAGGAATTGGTCGGGCTCATCCCCATCCCCGGTGCGAGCGAAGTCCTCTTCAAGGGCGGCAACGTCGCACTCGACTGGGGCCAGGGCAAGGTCGAGGGATGGCTGACCGACCAGGGCGGCTCGGCCCTCGAGCGCATCCTCGGCGGCGGGCAGACCGACGCTGTCCGGGCGTCGGCCGCGCTCGACGCCGAAGGGCGCTCGGATATGCTCACCTTCGCGAACCTCGAGATCATGTATGCCCTCGCCGAACCGGACGGCGGATGGCAGGACATCCCCGAACCGCCGCGCTTCACGCCAGAAGCCGGGTGGAGCACCGAACGGTACGACGCCGAGTTCGCCGACTTCCAGACCGAGGCGAAGGCCTGGTCGGAGGCGCACACGCCCCAGCTCGACGAGGCCTACCAGGAAGCCACGGGAAGCGACGAGAGCGTGAGCGAACTCGAGACACGATACGAGCCTCTCCGCGACAAGTTCGCGACCTGGGCGGAGGGGAATTGAGCATGACGAGACGCGTCCTGGTGCCGCTGCTTGCCACGGCCGTCGCCTGCACCCTCGGTCTCGGCCTATCCGCGTGCACGACACCGCGCACCGTCGGCCCCGACCCGTCCGTCGTCTGGGATACCGACGAACCGACGGGTCCTCTGGAATCGGATCCCATCGTGATCCGCGCCCGGGCCGCGGACCTCGCCCAGAAACTCGCGCAGAACTCGAACGACTTCAGCCGCGGCGATCTGCGCTCCACCTGGACGGGTTCGGCGATCGGAACGATGTCCAGCGATCGTGTCAACGCGCTGAAGAACCCGGACAACTTCGAGCCCCGTGTCGCACCGGGCCCGACGCCGTGGAACGCGATGGCCGTCGACACCGACGAGGACGGCAACACGGTCGTCAAGGGGTGCGCGCTCGCGGACGGCTGGTACATCTCCGACGGCCACCCTGCGCCCGAGAAGCCCGCAGACTCTCGGCCCACGGAGCTGACGTTCGTCTTCGACGGCAGCGATGCCGACGCACTCGTCTCGCGCATCGTCCGGTCGAATGTGGCCTGCACGACGACGGATGTCGCGGTCGGCCGCTTCGACCCCCAGCCCCGGCTCGAAGAAGCCAGCGCCCCGGTCATCGCGCCATAAGTTTCGCGAGACACGCGCATCGAGCTGTTTTTATCAGCATTCGATTGTGGCGGCGGAAAACCCCGCCAATCTCTCTCTAGCGCGCCCTGGCACTCTGACATATCATGATGCCAGAAGCGCAGAGCGCGCTCGCGAAGGGGGTTAATGCTATGAGCATCACGACACTGCACGAACGCAAGACCGGAAAGACCAGGGCGTTGCTCGCGACCGGCATCGTCGTCGGGCTCGGCGCCGTCGGCACACTCGCGGCGTTCACCGACACCGCATCGTTCACCTCGACGTTCGCCACGGGTTCGGTCGATATCGCGCTCGACGGCACGAACGAGGGCAAGCCCACCCCCTACGCCTTCACCGCCTGGGATTCGCTCCTCATGGTCCCCGCCGGCGAGAAATACGCCCCGCTGGTGGTCAACAACAAGGGAACCTCACCATTCACGTACACCATGGCAACGCCTGCCCTGGCGGGCACGACGGCGCTCGCCGAAGGCCCGACCGGGCTTCAAGCGGGCATCGTGGCAATTACGGGCAGCACGTGCGATGCTGCCGCATTCGCCGCCGGAACGCCCGTGACGGGCACGGGGTCTCTGTCCGCGCTCGCCATCGCCACGCCGCGAACGCTGGCACCCGGCGCGAGCGAGACGCTGTGTTTCCAGGCGGTACTCCCCGCGGGCGCACCCGACTCATTGAGCGGCGTCGCGGTCACCCCGACCTTCACGCTCACAGCGGTCGCGGCCGTCTGATCGTTCGGGGCGGCGCCTTCGGACACACGGCGCCGCCCCGCGCCGATTCGGCATGGCCGGCAACGAATGCGCTCGATATGACTCGACGAAGGAGAACCATCTCGTGACGACATCCGTCTGGCGCATTCTGCGCGAAACCATCCTGAGCGTCGCCGCCGCCATCGGCGTGATCTGCCTCGTCGGAAGCGCCCTCATGCTCGTGACGGGCGTGACTCCGGTGGTGTTCCGATCGGGATCGATGGCACCGGCCATGCCAACAGGAGCCCTGGCACTCGTGCAAGACCGTTCCGCACGTACCGTGTCGATCGGCGACGTCGTCTCGACCGTCGGTGGCACGGGCATTCGCACCACCCATCGCGTGGTGGACATGCGTCGTGCGAGCGAAGGCCGCATGATCCTCACCACACGCGGAGACGCCAACGAGGCCGACGACGCCGCGGAGAAGACGGTCTCCCGCGTCGACGTGGTCGTGTGGTCGGCACCCATGTGGGGTTACGCGGTCACGGCCCTGCAGCATCCGTTCGTGGTCTTCGCGGGAGGCGCGATCGCCGGCAGTTGGATCACCTGGTGGGTCGTCATGCGGCGAAGAGACCGCCGACGGCCCCGGGTGCCGCACGCCGCTCCGACCACCTATTCGCGCGATCGGTCAGTTTCGAGAACCATCACCCTCTCGGTGACGACGATCGCACTCACGGGGTTGACGGCTGCGCTCGGGCTCGCCGGTTCAGCTCAGGGCACCCAGGCATCTTTCATCGCGGATACGGCACGAGCATCGGCATCGTTCGGCGTCGACACCCTGGGAACCCGCATCACGCGCTCCCTCGACGTCACGCGGGCCACGAACGGCCAGAAGGGCGGACGGCTAGCACCGGAGGCCGCGACCACCTGGACCGACTTTCCGCCGCCACCATTCCGCCCGACGAGCTTCAGTGCCGAAGGCGCACTCAGTGTGGCCTTCGACGGCACACATTATGCCTATCACTACGACGGCGGCGCTTGGCAGATGCGTGCCCTCCCCGCCTCAGACATCACGGCCGTCATGGCCACGTCCAACACCAAGGTCCCCGTCGTGATGGCCACCAACGGCTCGACCTGGTGGTACTCCGATCACACCAAGACAGCGGGCACCCCGGGCGCCTGGATCGTGTTCCGTCCCCTCAACCCGCCCACCGGGATCATCGACTCCGATTCGGCGGGGCGGCGGAACGCGACGACCGACGGGTCGACCATCAAGGTCAGCGACTACTTCGGTAACACGTGGACGACTGCCGCTCCCCTGCCCGCCGGGAACGCGGCGATGGTGGCCTATTCGGGTTCGACCGTGCTCGCCTGGGGCAGCCGAGGGTGGTGGCGCAGCCGCGACAACGGCGCGAGCTGGTCGGCCGACACCCTCCTCAATTCACGTGTGCCCGTGCCCACCGATATGACGGGCGGCACCGACACGTCCTCGGCGCCCGACAACCGGTTCATCATCGCGCGGGGAACAAGCGGCGTCTGGCGCTACAACGGCCAATATCAGACCATAACGGCCGTGCAACCCGCGTACTGATGGAACCGGTGGGCCGGCTGAACCTGCCCTGCCGTGCCGCGCTGTGAACACTACGACCGAGTTGAGTCGCCCTCGGCCACGGTGACCGGGGTTCCGGCCGGTTTGGCAGCGGCGATCGCCGCGCGGCCCGACGGCAGCACGATGGCCACGCCCATGACGACGATCATGACGATGCCCGCGACGATCAGCAGCAACTGCACGCTGATGACATCCGCGAGCGGGCCGAAGACCACCATGCCGAGCGGCGTGGCCAGGGCCATCACGATGCCCACATAACTGAACACCCGACCGTGCATCTCGGGTTTCACGGTCTCTTGGATGATCGTCATGAAGGGCGCCGAGAAGAGCGGCACGAGCAGCCCGAACGCGAACATGAAGGCGTAGAAGACCCAGAGGTTGGGGCTCAGCCCCAGCGCAAGAGTGAAGGCCGCGAACCCGAACGACGCGAACAAGATGAGGCCCATGGCGCTGCGTTTCGCGAGCACCGTGCCCACCAGCACGCCGCCCAAGATCATGCCGACGCTGAACGCCAGCTCGAGCACGGTCACCATCCACACTTCTGAGCCGAACGAGCGGGCCACCATGAGGGGTGTGATGAACGACGGCGCGACCGACAGCAGGAACACGATGGCGAAAACGCCCAGCAGCCAGCGCACCACCCGGTTGTTCCAGATGAAACGGAACCCCTCGGACAGGTCTTCTCGGTAGCTCGACGTCTTGTCGGCCAGCGACGCGAGCGTCGGAACGGTCACGAACGCGAGGAAGCCGATGCCGATGGCGGCCGTGACGACGTCGATGAAGAACACCGGCACGATGCCGAAGATGCCGAACACTGCCCCGGCCGCGGCGGGGGCCAGCAGGGCCATGGCCGATTGGATGGTCTGGAAGAAGCCGTTGACGCGCATGAGCTGCTCGGGCGGCACGATCTGCGGGATCATCGCCTGCACGGCCGGCGACTGGAATCCGGCGCCCACCGAGCGCACGCCGACGGCCAGCAGGATCACCCAGAGCTCGGTGATGCCGTTCATCATGAGTACCGCGAGAACGAGCGTGGCGATCGCGATCGACCCGTCGGCCACCATGACGAGCACCCGCCGATTCATGCGGTCGGCGATGACGCCACCGAAGATCGACACGATGCCCTGGGGTAAGAAGGCGGCCACGGCGTAGAGCGCGACCGCGAGGCCCGACCGCGTCTCGAACGTGACCCACCACATGACCGCGTATTGCACGATCATCGAGCCGAAGAGCGACACCGTCTGCCCGCTCAGGAAGAGGGTGACGTTGCGCTTCCAGGGCTGAGGCACGTCGCTGGCGACGGCACTCGGGGCCGTGAGGGCGGCATCGTCGTCGCTCATGGCGTCCTCCACGGGGTGATTCGGCGGATGAGGGTGTAGGGACAGCGTAGCGAGGGGGTCCGACATTGGGCAGTCCCCCGTTTCGTCGGGCAGGCCCGGGCGTGACCGCCGCGCGAGCCCGCAGGAGGTGCCATGCCGGCCGCGTACCGCGTGCGCCGCCGCCGCTACAGCTTCTTGTCGGCGCGTACCTCGTCGGGGTGCGACCCGAAACGCTGCTCGTGCACGCCGAGCGCGTCGATGCGCGCGAGGTCGGGGCCGTCGAGCGCGAACGAGAACACGTCGAGGTTCGAGCGGATGCGTTCGCGTGTCACCGATTTGGGAATGACGGTGTTGCCGAGCTGCAGGTGCCAGCGCACGATGATCTGGGCGGGCGAGACGCCGTGTTTACGCGCGAGGGCCGCGACGGTGGGGTCGGCGAGCACGTTGCCGCGGCCGAGCGGGCTCCACGCCCCCGTGACGATTCCGTGGCGGGCGTGCAGCTGACGCAACTCGGCCTGCTGCAGATAGGGGTGCAGTTCGATCTGATTGACGGCGGGCGCGACATCCGTATCGGCGAGCAGGCGTTCGAGGTGCGCTGGCTGGAAGTTCGAGACGCCGATGGCGCGCACGAGGCCGTCGTCGACGAGGGTTTCGAGGGCCCGCCAGGCCGTGACATAGAGGTCCTGATCGGCGGCCGGCCAGTGGATGAGGTAGAGGTCGAGGCGCTCGACGGCGAGGGCGTCCAGGCTGCGGCGCGCGGCATCCCGAGCGTTGCCGTGTTCGTCGTTCCAGAGCTTGGTGGTGAGGAAGACCTCGTCGCGCGCGAGACCGGATGCCGTGACGGCTCGCCCGACGGCCGCCTCGTTGCCATAGGCCGACGCCGTGTCGATGTGCCGATAGCCCGCCTCGAGCGCCTCAGACACCACCCGCTCCGTGTCGGCCGCATCGACCTTGTAGACGCCGAAGCCGAGCTGCGGAACGGTGACGCCGTTGTTGAGCGTGAGGCGGGGAACGACCGGTGTACTCATAGCGAAACGCTAACACCGGCGGGGGCGCGCCGCCGGGCCGGATCACTGGCCCGGAACCACTCCGCGAAGAAGACGACGAGCAGAGCGAGCTCGGCCAGGCCTCCCCCGTAGTACATGAGTTGGGCGCCGGCCAGAGCATCGGATGCCGCGACCCCGGCGGGTGGGTCGGCCGCGACCAGTTTGGCCAGCACGCTGTGCAGCCCGAGGGCCGGCAGAAGGATCGCCAGGCGCCACCCGAAGCCGGGGCGATGCGGCGCCGGATCGGGGCCCACGAACGCCGCCGTGAAGAGGAAACCCGCGGCGACGAAGTGGGCGGTGACGAGCGGATGCAGCGCGGGAGCCTCGAGCAGCGCGTGTCCGAAGGGCGTGGCGAAGAGCAGCCAGAGCGATCCGACGTTGAGCACCGAAGCCGTGACGGGGTGGGCGACGACGCGCGCGACCGGCGAACGCAGGAGGCGCGACAGACGGCGAGCCTGGCCGATCTCGAGCGCGCGCAGGGCCAGGGTCATGGGCGCCGCGAGCACGAGCAGCAGGGGCGCGACCATAGCCGCGATGAGGTGCACGAACATGTGGGCGACGAAACCGGTGTGCGCGGCATCCGCGAGCGGGCCGACGAAGCAGGCTGCCACGAGCAGCAGGCCAAGCATCCATGAGGCCGTGCGGATGGCGGGCCAGTCGCGGGTTGCTCGGCGGCGCTCGGCGTGCACGGCCCCGAGGTAGAGGGCGGCCGCGAGGAGGATCGGGAGGAGCGCGAGAAGGCCCGGGTCGAAGCCCGCGACATGATGTCCCGCGGAGAGGGACCCACCGCGATCGCCCGGGGGGAAGCCCACTGCGTGCTGCACCGCGGCGCCCGGGTCGAGCCCGACGGCCAGAGGCGCTGCCGGTGACGACACGCGCTCAGCCCCGTGCCGGGACGAGGCGCGCTGCGCGGACCGTCAAGACGATGCCGACGGCCAGGAGGACGACACCCGCCCCGATCCAGGCGAGGTCGTAGGGCAACAGCTCGACGCCGTAACGCACCTGGTGCACGCGCAGGACTTTGTGATCGATCATTCCGTCGAAGAGTTGGAAGCCGCCGAGACCGACGAAGAGGCCCGCGACGACGATCGGCCGGGCCATCGTGTCGCGACGGCGCGCATCGGCGAGGAGGAAGAAGCCCGCGACGAGCGCGATGAGGGATGCGGCGTGCAAGAAGCCGTCGGAGAGCAACCCGATGGCGGGCGTCGAACGATCGAAGAAGTGGTGCCACGCGAGGATCTGGTGGAAGACGATCTCGTCGATAGCGGCCATGACGGCGGCGCCGATGAGGAACGCACCCCAGAAGGAGCGGCTCTGCAGGGGACGGGCGGGGGACGCCTGGCGGACGTCGGAGCGAGCGGACATGCATCCAGAGTTGCGGGTCTTCGCCGTCCCTGTCGACCCCCTTGCCAGACCCGACGGGCTTGAGGCCGGACGACGAATCCGGCCGGTCAGCGATGGAGTTAAGCGCATACATCTGGAACGATGGATGAGCCATGACATCTGCAACGACGCCGCCCTCCTCCCCCACCCCGACCTCCACGACCGACGCCGACACATCCAGCCGGTTGCCCTATCGCGACGCGAGCCTCGGCATCGACGAGCGGCTCGCCGACCTGCTGTCGCGCATGACGCTCGAGGAGAAGATCGGGCAGATGCTGCAGCTCGACGCGCGCGCCGACCTCGACGAGTTGGTGGGGGTTTCGCTCGTCGGCTCGCTGCTGCACGCCTCTCCCGAGCGCAACATCCGCGCGCAGCAGCTCGTCACACAGACTCGCCTCGGCATCCCTCTTCTCATGGCCGACGACTGCATCCACGGCCACTCGTTCTGGCCCGGCGCCACCATCTTCCCCACGCAGCTCGGCATGGCGGCCACGTGGGACACGGCACTCGTCGAACAAGGCGCCCGCGCAACCGCCGTCGAGGTCGCCGCGACGGGCCTGCACTGGACGTTCTCCCCCGTGCTGTGCATCTCACGCGACCTGCGCTGGGGCCGCGTCGACGAGACGTTCGGCGAAGACCCGCACCTGATCGGCGAGCTCGGCGCCGCCATGATCCGCGGCTACCAGGGCGAGGGGCTCACCGACCCCGACGCCGTGCTCGCCACCGCCAAACACTTCGCCGGCTACTCCGAGACGCAGGGCGGGCGCGACGCCAGCGAGGCCGACCTCAGCCGCCGCAAGCTGCGTTCCTGGTTCCTGCCGCCCTTCGAACGCGCCGTCGAGGCCGGCGCCCGCACCTTCATGCTCGGCTATCAGGCCATCGACGGCGTTCCCGTCACGGCCAACGAGTGGTTGCTCAACGACGTACTCAAAGGCGAGTGGGGTTTCGACGGAACCCTCGTCACCGACTGGGACAACGTGGGCCGGATGGTGTGGGAACAACACGTCGCCGCCACCTATGAAGACGCCGCAGCCGTGGCCGTGTCCGCCGGCAACGACCTCATCATGGCAACGCCGAAGTTCCGCGACGCCGCGCTCGCGGCCGTGGGCTCCGGCCGACTGACCGTAGCGCAGATCGACGACGCCGTCACGCGCATCCTGCGGCTCAAGTTCGAGCTAGGCCTGTTCGAGAACCCGCGCCTGCCCGACCCCGAGCGCCAGCGCCAGGTCATCGGCAGCGCGCCCCACACGGCCCTCAACCTCGAGATGGCCCGCCGCTCGCTCGTGCTGTTGCGCAACGACGGCACGCTGCCCCTGCTCGAGACTCCGGATGCCGCGCCCTCCGACCCCCGCACGGTCGCCGTCATCGGGCCCAACGCCGACGACCCGCACGCTCAGCTCGGCGACTGGGCGGGCGCCTCGGGCCAGGTCGACTGGATGCCCGACGGCCACCCCCGCGACACCGTCCTCACCGTGCTCGACGGTTTTCGCCGGGCCGTGCCCGAGAGCTGGACGATCACGCACGCGCGCGGCGCCGACATCGGCGACCTGGCCGACGACCCCCGCGGCGTGTTCCCCGACGGGCAGCCGCGGCCGCCGTACTTCCAGGCGGCGAGCCCCGACGAACGGATGATCGCCGAGGCCGTCGAGGCTGCGACATCCGCCGATTGGGCCGTCGTCGTCGTGGGTGACACCGTCGCGCTCGCGGGTGAGGGACGCTCGACCGCCACACTCGAACTGCAGGGCACCCAGATCGCGTTGCTCGACGCCGTCGTCGCTACGGGAACGCCCACCATCGTTGTGCTCGTGCAGTCGAAGCCGTCGGTTCTGCCCGAGTCGGCGCTTCATGCCGCGGCGATCATCGAGGCGTTCAACCCCGGCATGCGGGGCGGGCTTGCCGTGGCCGAACTCGTGCTCGGCCGCATCGAACCGACGGGGCGCCTGCCCATCACGTTCGCCCGGCACGCAGGTCAGCTGCCCGTCTTCTACAACCAGCTGCGCGGGCAACACGGCGACCGCTATGCCGATCTGACGCAGGACCCGCTGTTCGCGTTCGGCGAGGGCCTCAGCTATTCGCGCGTCGAGTACAGCGAGCTGCGACTCGATGACGCCGAAGTGACGGCGGCCGACGTCATCCGCGCCACCGTGACGCTGACGAACGTCGGCGAGCGCCCCTCGACCGAGACCGTGCAGGTCTATGTCACCGACACGGTCACGAGCGTGACGTGGGCCGAGCGCGAGTTGAAGGCTTTCCGGCAGGTGACCGTGCCGGCGGGGGCCACGGTCGACGTTTCGATCGACCTTCCGGCCTCGGCTTGCTCGCTCGTGGATGCCGCGGGCGACCGCATCGTCGAGCCCGGCGACTTCGAGCTACTCGTCGGCACCAGCTCGCGGCCCGCCGATCTGCAGAGCGCGCCGTTCCGCATCGCTTCCGCCGGCTGACGACGCCCCGATCGCGGTCGTCAATCCCCTGCCGCCGGGCGCGCGGCTTGCCTAACATCGTGAGACCGCGGCGTTGCACGAACAAGCGCCGCGCGTCAGGCGAAAGGGGCACCCACATGGCACAGGCCATCTTCGGAGAGAGCGCGACGGGCGCGAAGACCCGGCGCGCCACGCTGAGCAAGAACGTGGCGCCCGGCATCCATCGTCTCGAGCACGCCTATGTCAACTGCTACCTCATCGAGGACGAGAGCGGAGTGACGCTCGTCGACACCGCTTTTCCGGCGACGTGGCCGCTGCTGCAGAACGCGCTGCGGCAGATCGACCGCACGAAAGACGACGTTCGCGCCGTGGTGCTGACGCACGCGCACTTCGATCACCTGGGCATGGCCGAGCGCCTGCGCAAGGAATGGCGCGTGCCCGTGTGGGCGCACCCCGACGAGCGTTACATCGCCCGCCACCCCTACCGTTACGCCCACGAGTCGCCGCGGCTGCTCTGGCCCGTCACCCACCCCACGTCGATCCCGATTCTCGGGCGGATGGTGCGGGCGGGCGCGTTGACCGTTCCGGGCATCGACGACCTGCGCACCTTCGCGGCCGACGACGTGCTCGACGTGCCCGGCCAGCCGCGCGTGGTCTTCAGCCCGGGCCACACCTTCGGACACTGCGCCCTGCACCTGCCCGACCGTTCGGCGCTGATCTCGGGGGACGCACTCGTGACCTTCAACCCCTACACGGGCGGCACGGGCCCGCAGATCGTCTCGGGGGCGGCCACAGCCGACAGCGCGCAGGCCCTCGCGTCACTCGACGCGCTCGCGGCAACCGGGGCGGACATCGTGCTGCCCGGTCACGGCAAGCCCTGGAAGAAGGGCATCGTGAGCGCGGTCGCCGAGGCGCGCAAGGTCGGGCGCACCTAAGCGGCGAGCGACGAGTACACCATGAAGGCCGACATCCCGAGTGGATGCCAACCTTCATGTTCATTCAACGCATGGCGTCAGCGGCGCGCGGCCCGCACCCCCGCGCGGGCGACGACGAAAGCCGCCCAGCCGACCAGCACCCACGGCCCCGCGACCACGATCGGGTCGATCCAGCTGTGCTTCACATCGACGCGACGCCGCCCGAAGCGCGACGCGAACCCGTGATACTTGCCCTCGGCCAACACGCCCGTCTCGGTGATCGGGTTATCGGGGTGTCCGGATGCCAGCGACGTGACGTGACTCTCGATGGCGTCGACGCGGTCGCCGAGGATGAGCAGCATCCAGTGCGCCAGGCGCCCCTCGCTGTACTGCGCATAGGCATAGCGACGGATGACACCGCTCAGCCCCTTGAGCGGCGCCGACGTGCCGAAAACGGGCGTCAAGAACTTGTGCTCGATCGAACGCTCGCGCGGCACCAGCTCCTCTTGGCGCTCGGGGAAGTCCCAGTGCGCCCCCGTCACCTCGGGCGCGAAACGTTCCTTCGGCACGGCCGGCCGGTCCTTCTTGTCGAGGTCGGCGCCCCAACCGGGGATGCGTTGGCGCAGCTCGTCGCTCGACAGCGCGCGGGTCGGTTTCTCTGCGGTGTAGGCCATGATCGTTTCTCCTCTCCGGCGGTGGCCGGGTCAGCTCGCGCTCGGCACGATGACGGGTTTGATGCAGTCGTCCAGCTTGGACGAGAACAGGTGGTATCCCTCGGCGATCTCCTCGAGCGGGATGCGGTGGGTGATGATGTCGCGCGGGCTCAGGTATCCGTTCCTGATGTGTTCGAACAGACGCGGCCATTGGCGCTTCACGGGTGCCTGGTTCATGCGCAGCGTGAGGCCCTTGTTCATCGCATCGCCGAACTTGACGGCACTGAAGATGGGGCCGTAAGCACCCATGACCGAGATCGTCCCGCCCTTACGCACCGAGTCGATGGCCCAGTTGAGTGCCGTCGGCGAACCACCCTGCAGCTTCAGCTTGGTGCCCGTGATGCTCTGCGTGAGGTTGCCGTCGGCCTCGGCGCCCACGGCGTCGATCGCGACATCCGCCCCGAGGAAATCGGTGATCTTCTTCATGTGCACGACGATGTCGTCGTATTCGGCGAAGTTGTAGGTCTCGGCGTGCGCGAACGTGCGGGCCTTCTCGAGGCGGTACTCGAGGTGGTCGATCACGATCACCCGGCCAGCGCCCATGAGCCACGACGACTTCGCGGCGAAGAGGCCCACCGGTCCGGCGCCGAACACCACGACCGTGTCGCCCTCGACGATGTCGCCGAGCTGTGCCCCGAAATAGCCCGTCGAGAGCGCGTCGGTCATGAGCAGGGCATCCTCTTCATGAATGTCGTCGGGGATGACCTGGGGCCCGACATCGGCGAACGGCACGCGCACATACTCCGCCTGTCCGCCGTCGTAGCCGCCGCACGTGTGCGAGTAGCCGTAGATGCCGCCGACGGCCGTGGCATTCGGGTTGACGTTGTGGCAGTTCGAGTAGAGGCCGCGCGCGCAGAAATAGCACGAGCCGCAATAGATGTTGAAGGGCACCATCACGCGGTCGCCGACCTTCAGGTTCTCGACCGACGAACCGACCTGTTCGACGACGCCGATGAACTCGTGGCCGAACGTGTGGCCGACGCGGGTGTCGGGCATCATGCCGTGATAGAGGTGCAGATCGGAACCGCAGATCGCGGCCAGCGTGACGCGCACGATGGCGTCGTTGGGATGCTCGATCTTCGGCATGTCTTTCTCCTGCACGCGGACCTTGTACGGTCCGCGGTATTCCATGGCGCGCATGTCTTCTCCTTGGCGGGATGGGCTGACCTGATCGTCTTGGTCGGCCACTTTTCCAAAATCCGCGCGATCCGACAAGACGATTGCCAGCACCCCCGAACGGGTGTAAAAAGCACCACCCGCGGGCCGAAACGCGCACGGGGCGCACGATCGTTGCGCTCGACATCCGCGCGTGCCGCTTTTCGCGCGCCCCGCGAAATAATGCGCCAGAAAGGCCTGTCTAGCGCGACAAATGACGCAAACGAAGCTGAAACGAGCCGGAAACGTAAGGAAACCGGGGCCGAAACGCAGCGCCCCTATTCTGGGGCGGCACCTCCACATTTCGACGAACGGAAACCATGGCTAAGAAAAGACCCATCCTCACCGTTGGTGCCATATCGGCAGCAGTGGCGCTTCTCTCGTTCTTCCCCGACCCCGCGGTCGCCGATGCCGAGTCGTCGGCGACTCCCATCGTGCGCCCCACCAACCCGGCCATCAAGATGCCGACCAGCTACCCCTTCCAGCAGCCCGTGCCCCTGGCCGCCGACTTCCCGGCCGATGCATCGACGCAGCGCGGCCTGACCCCCTACGACGAGATCGCACCCAAGATCAACTCGTGGCTCGCACGCAGCAACAAGGTTTCCGCGCAGGTGGTCGGCACAACCGACCTCGGCCGCGACATCCACTTCATCACCCTGACGGCGCCCGAGACCGCCGCAGAAACCGCTCAGCAGAACGCCTGGCGCGACAAGATCAAGAACAACGCCGCCGCGGCCGCCACCGACCAGGCGCTGCAGGACGGTTACAAGATCCCGATCTGGTTCAACGCCAACATCCACGGAAACGAGTGGGAGGGCACCGACGCCAGCATCAACTACATCGAGGACATGCTGAACGACACCTCGGCCGAGACCGCCGAGCTGCTGCGCACGCACCGCATCTACTTCACGCTGACGAACAACCCCGACGGCCGTGCACTCGGCCAGCGCGCCGTGGCCGCGGGTTTCGACCCCAACCGCGACTTCATCACGGGCGCGACGGTCGAGGCGTCGATCACGCGCGACCTGTCGAACATCATCCAGCCGACCAACTTCATCGACATCCACGGCTACACGAACATCCTCCAGGTCGAGCCCTGCGGCCCGCCCCACGGCGAGAACTACGAGTACGACCTGTTCCTGCCGCACGCCTACGACGCCGCGCTCGAGATCGAGAAGGCCGTCGTCGAGGCGAACATCCCGGGCAACACCTACCAGGCCGCGGATGGCAGCGCCACGACCACCAACACGGGCAAGATCCTCATCCCCTACCGCGACATCCGCGCGGGCTGGGATGACTGGCCCCCCATCTTCGCGCCCCAGTACGTAGCGTTCCAGGGCGCCATCACCAACACCGTCGAACTGCCCCTCGGACGCGTCAACAACAACGTGCCAGAAGGAACCCGTCGCGGCGAGGTGAACGTCGCCGTGGCCGGTGTCGTCATCGACACGGCCGTCGACTACGTGGTCGAGAACTCGGACGCGCTTCTCGACAACCAGATCGAGATCTTCCGCCGCGGCGACGCCGGTGAACCGCTCCGCACGGTTCCCGCCGACATCGACCCCGCAACGGTTCCCGCCCCGAACGCCTGGGCCGAGATCTGGGACGAGACGGATGTCTACACGGCGAAGCTGCCCCGCGCCTACGTCATCCCCGTCGGTGGCACGCAGCGCTCGGACACCGACGCCAACACGCTCGTCGACCAGCTGCTCGTCAACGGCATCGAGGTGCAGAAGACCACGTCGGCCTTGACGGCCAAGGGCACCACGTACCCCGCCGGTTCTTACCTCGTCGACATGCACCAGCCGCTGCGCGGCCTCGCCAACGTGCTGCTCGCCGATGGAACCGACATCTCGGAGCGCGTGCCCGACATGTACGACATCTCCGCCTGGAGCCTCTCGCTCCTGTGGGGCGCCGACGTCGACGCCATCGGCAGCACCACCGACGCCCCGCTCGCCGTCACGGCGACGCCCGTCACCTCCACGCCGCTCAGCTCCGTCGTTCCCGCCACGGCCGCCTATCTCGAACTCGAGGCCAGCGGTGTGGCATCCATTCAGGCCATCAACGAATTGCTGCACGACGGGGTCGCGGTTTCGCGCTTCGACGACGGCACCGTGATCCTGAAGCTCGACGCGACCAGCCGCCAGTCGGTCAGCGAGGTCACCGCCAAGTACGAGGTCACCTTCGCGGCATCGGATGGCCAGCGCCTGCGCACCGAGGACAGCACCGGTCTCGGCGCCCAGCGTGTCGGCTACACGGGCACGCAGGACGACCGCGTGACGCTGGAACGCCTCGGCTTCCGCGACCTGGTCCTCGTCAACGCGGCGTCGATCACCTCGGGTGCCGCCGACCTGTCGCAGATCGACGTGCTCTGGATCGGCTCGAACCTCGCGTTCAACGCCGACCAGGCCGCCGGAACCGCGGCGGTCAACGCCTACCTCGCGAGCAGTAAGGGTGTCGCGGGTCGCGGAACGGCTGCGGCGAACTTCGCCAACACGTTCGGCCTGCTGACCACCACCCCGGTGTCGGGCACGAGCGGTTCCAATGGAATCGTGAGCGTCGAGACCGCCGCTGACGGCGTGCTCGGGGACTTCCCGCAGGACACGGCGTTCGTCTCCCCGGCCACCTGGTTCACGGTGCTCGACCCGGCCGCCACGGTCGAACAGACCTACGCCGCCGACCCGTTCGTCTCGGGCCACTGGGCCTCGTCGGCCGGTCGCGCGCAGGAGAACTCGGCACGCCAGGCCGCCGTCGTCTCCAAGACGGCAGCCACCGGTTCCCGCGTCCTGCTGTTCGGAACGGTTCCCACCTACCGCGCCCACGTGGTCGGCGGGTCGGAAGACGTCGCCACCTCGCTCCTCTGGGCCGGCGTCGCCGGTGCCGAGGTCGAGGTTCCCGCTGCCGTCGTCGTGCCCGAGCCCACGCCCGAGCCCACCCCGGTTCCCGTGCCGAGCGACTCGCCGTCGGCCACCCCGGCGCCCGTCGCCCTGCCGACGACGCCCGCCGCTGGTGCCGGTAGCCGCCCGGGCGGTCTCGCCAACTCGGGTTCGGACGCGCTGCTGATCGGTGGCCTCGCCGCCGGCCTGCTCGCGCTCGGTGCCGCGACGCTCGGTGCGATGCGCCTGCGCGGTCGCTCGACGGCCGCCGCCGCTGAGGCACCCCGCTCGGTCGACACGGTCGAGTAACCTGCTCCACGCTCCATCCGAGGGTGCGTCCGGTCGATTCGTCGGCCGGGCGCACCCTTCTTCGTGGGAGCGCAGACCCGAGCGGCATCACGGTCGTGGGAACGCGATCATCCGCAACATTGCTGCGCTAGGCTCGTCTGCGGTTCACATCTGGGGAGACGAGTGGCAGCGCAAACGACAACCGAACAGGCAGCTTCTCTTCCGGAGACGACGGCGGCACCTCGCGGCCGGGTTCGCGCCGATATTCAGGGGCTGCGCGCCGTGGCCGTCGTGGCCGTCATCCTCAATCACCTGCTGGGATGGCCGAGCGGCGGTTTCGTGGGCGTCGACGTGTTCTTCGTCATCTCGGGCTTCCTGATCACGGGCCTCATCCTGCGCGAACGTGAGCGCACCGGCCGTTTCAGCATCGTGGGCTTCTATGCGCGCCGCATCCGCCGCATCCTGCCCGCCGCCCTCACCGTGCTCATCGCGACGACGGCCGTCGGCTGGTTCGTGTTCAACAAGACGCGCGCCTGGGAGACCATCTGGGATGCCGTGGCCAGCTTCTTCCTGGCCGCCAACTGGCGCTTCGCGGTCACGGGCACCGACTACTTTCAGCAGACCGACGCCGATTCGCCGCTGCAGCACTTCTGGTCGCTGAGCGTCGAGGAGCAGTTCTACCTCGTGTGGCCCGCGTTGCTGCTGCTGCTGTTCGCCATCGGGATGCTGCTCGCCCGGGGCAACCGCGAACGCTCGGGTCGCCGCATCCGCATCGTCGTGATCGTCGCGATGGGCCTGATCTCGGTCGCGTCCTTCGCCTTCGCCGTGTGGGAGACGCGCGAGAACGCTGAGATCGCCTACTTCTCGACCTTCACGCGCGTGTGGGAGCTCGGCGTCGGCGCGGTGTTGGCCGCGGCCGCTCCCCTGTTCCTGCGGCTGCCCGTCGCCGTGCGTTTCGTGCTCGGCTGGGCCGGACTCGCGGGCATCGTCGCCTCGTTCTTCGTCATCGACGCCTCGAAGCCGTTCCCCGGGCCGTGGGCGGCCCTGCCCGTCGTCGCGACGGCCGTAGTATTGCTCGCGGGCATCGGCGGGCCGCAGCGTTACCTCTTCCCCATCAGCAACCCCGTCACAACGTTCCTCGGCAACATCTCGTATTCGCTCTACCTGTGGCACTTCCCCGTGATCGTGTTCGTGCCGCTGTTCCTCGTCGACGAGACGCTCGAGCGCACGATCATCACGGCGGGCCTCATCTTCGTGATCTCGGTTTTGGCCTACCTGCTGATCGAGCAGCCGTTGCACCACTCCCCCTGGTTGCGGTCGTTCTCCGATGCCGGGGTGACGGATGCCGAGGCTCGACGCGTCGCGCGCGCGACCGCCCGCAGTGAGGCGTGGGGCCGCTGGCAGGAGAGGTTCGGCTCGCAGTTCATCCTCTCGACCCTGGCCCTGCTCGTGGTCGTCACGGTCGTCATCATCGCCGCCGGTTTCTCGTCGCGCGGGCAGGCCCCGCAGGCCGCGCCCGAGGCTTCGCAACAGAACGCGGCGAACCCGCTCGACCAGGCGCGCGCGGACCTGAGCGCCGCGCTCTCGGCCACGGCCTGGCCCGACAACCTGTCGCCCTCGCTCGACGACGCCATGCGCACCACCTCGAACGACAACCCGGCCCGCGGATGCTTCGAGCCCGGTTCGACGCCCGACTTCGGTGGTTGCACATGGGGTTCGGGCGACGCCCCCAACCACATGTATGTCGTGGGCGACTCGATCGCGCTCACCTACGCCCCCGCGTTCCGCCAGATCGCCGACACGAGCGACGGCCAGTGGAAGATCACCACCATCGGCCTCTACGGCTGCCGCTTCACCGACGTGCTCGTGAAGAACGACGGCGACGGCGTGATGGACAGCTGCACGCAGCGCAAACAAGACATCGCCGACCGCATCGCGAGCGATCAGCCGCAGCTCGTCGTCGTGGCGAACGCCTTTGCGCTCGGCCAGTCGTCCGACGGGCGCGCGCTGTCTACGACCGACATGGTGAGCTCGACCGCATCGCTCGCGTCACGGTTCAACAGCGCCGGCAAGATCGTCTACCTCGCGCCACCGCCCCTCGGGGCCGACCTCGACGCGTGCTACTCGCAGGTATCGAACCCGGGCGACTGCGTGGTCGACATCGACCCCGCGTGGCAGGACTTCTCGGCGGCCACACAGGCGCAGGCGCAGGCATCCGGCGATCGCTACATCGACGCGCTGCCCGTGAACTGCGTGGATGGCCGATGCCCCGCGTTCGCTGCGACGTGGCCGACGAAATACGACACCGTGCACCTGACGACCGCGTACTCGGAGCACATCGCCCCGGCCATCCGACGCCTGTTCGCCGATCAGGGGCTGATGTAGCGCAGGGCGCCGGATGTCGGTGCCGGTGCTCGTGGGGTGCCGGTGCCGGGCGGGAACTCACGGCCGGATGTCGGTGCCGCACGATAGCCTCGACGCAGCTCGGATCGCCGAGAAACAGGCCTCGCCGGCCCGTCAGAAGTGAAGTGCCATGCCCCCGAAGAAGAAGTCCTCGCTCACGCCGCAGATTCCGACCATCCGGCTCGTCGGGCTCGAAGATGGCGACGCTGGGCTGCTCGACGCGCACGAGAACGTCGACGGCCTGCGCTTCGTCGGGGCCGACGTCTCGGGGCAGGATCTCAGCGGCCTGACCGTCTCCGAGTGCGCGTTCGAAGACCTCGACGCGCACGACGTGCTGCTACGGGGGGCCGGTTTCGTCGAGACCACCATCGAGCGGCTCAACGCGCCCATTATCGCGGCGCCCCGGTCGCGGTTCCGCGAGGTGTCGATCGACCAGTCGCGCATCGGCTCGGCCGAGTTCTACGAATCCAATTGGCGATCGGTGCACATCACCGGGTCGAAGCTCGGGTTCGTCAACCTGCGCGGGGCCGTGCTGCAAGACGTGCAGTTCACGAACTGCTCGATCGACGAACTCGACCTGGGCGGCGCCACCGTCAACCGGCTCGCCTTCGTCGATTGCACGCTCAACAGCCTCGACGTCACGCGCGCCACCCTGCAGAACGTCGACCTGCGCACGCTCGACCTGCGCCGCATCTCGGGACTCGAGGGGTTGAAGGGCGCCACCATGTCGTCGATGCAGGTCTCCGAACTCGCGTCGCTCTTCGCCGAGCACCTCGGCATCGTCGTCGACGGCTGACGTCGAGGCGCGAGCGCCCCGCAACCGCGACCGCCTGGGCCCCTACTGCGCGACCGGGCTGACGAGCTGGATGAGGTTGCCGCAGGTGTCGTCGAGCACGGCCGTCGTGACGGGCCCGGCGGGCACGGGCGGTTGCACGAACGTGACCCCCCGCGCCGAGAGCTCGCGGAACGCCGCATCCACATCGTCGACCATGAAGGAAGCCGCCGGGATGCCATCCGCCACGAGAGCTTTCTTGTACGCCTGCGCGGCCGGGTGCACATCGGGTTCGAGCAGCAGCTCGACACCCTCGGGCTCGCCCGGGCCGACGACGGTCAGCCAGCGGTACTCTCCGACGGGAATGTCCGTCTTGGCGACGAAGCCGAGCGTGTCGGTATAAAACTGCAGCGCCCTCGCCTGGTCGTCGACGAACAGGCTGGTGACGTGGATGCGTGGCTGCATGGTCTCTCCTCGGTCGGATGCCGCAGCCTCGGTGTGTCGGCCTGCGCTCGTTCCTCCGATGCTCCCGCCCCGCCGGTGCCACGTCAAGAACGCACGGCGACGCGCCGCGATTTGTTATTCAGACGTATTTACTAGATCATCTAACTACTAGACAGCTTGAATGAATGGATGTGGTGTCGATGGGCATGCTCTTGTACGGAACCGATGGAGCGAAGATCGACTTCGAGGACCGCATGCTGGCGCATCTTCAGCTGGCGATCATCACGAAGCTGCGCCGCGGCGAACCCCACGTTCTCTCGTGGGAGACCCCGGCCTATGCCGGCAGCGGTCGCTCCACGATCTGGATTCACCCCGCCATCCCCCTGTTCTTCAAGTACTCAGGCAGCAAAAAGGTGCCGATCAACCGCGCCTGGGTCGAAGACCTCCTGTCGAGCGCCAACAGCACGAACGGCCTGCAGGCCCTTCCCGAACCGGCCCCCGTCAGCCGCGCGGCCTGATGCGCGGCACACTGAGCCGGGAGCAGTCGAACGCCGAGATCATGCGCGCGCTCCTGCTGTGCCGCAACACCGACATCGCGATGCGCCGCCACATCCGCGCCGAAACGGGCATGGGTGACACCGACATCCTCGCCGTGGACTATCTGCGCGACCAGCGCAGCCAGCAGCAGCCCGTCGGCCCGAAGCAGCTCGCCTCGCACCTGGGGCTGTCCTCGCCGAGCACGACCGTGCTCATCGACCGGCTCGAGAAGTTGGGCTCGGTCGAACGCGTGCCGCACCCCACCGACCGGCGGGCCCTGACCCTCGAGGCGCGCGACATGGCCCCCTCGGCCACCCCGAGCCGCGAGGCCGCAGAGGTGCGCATCCAACGGCTCATCGAGCAGCTTTCGGTCGACGATGCCGCGGTCGTCCTGCAGTTCTTGACCTCCCTCGTCGACGTGGCCCAGCCCGACGCCGCCTGACGGCTGCTCCGCGGCCGCGTGCCGGTCTCGCAGCACGACGGCGAGAAATTGTGCACGTTCCGCCGCCGCCCTCACGCCGGCGCGCGGGGCCTGGGCTCGCACATCGTCCTTGACGGCTGATTCCCACTCTGCGAGCGTGGCCCCTACACCGCGAACGAAGGAGTCACGATGAAGTTTCTTCTCTCTGTCATCGACTCGGCAACCCGCACGGGAACCGACGAGGAAATGGCCGCCGTCAGCGCGCTCAACGACGAGCTGATCGCGGCAGGACAGCTGATCGCCGCCGAAGGGCTCGCCCATCCCGACGACTCCGTCGTGATCGATGCGCGCGGCGACGACATCTCGCTGACCGCGGGGCCCTTCGCCACCGGGCGCGAGTACCTCTCCGGTTTCTGGCTGATCGAAGCCCCAAGCACCGAGGTGGCGCGCGACATCGCCACCCGCGCCTCGCGAGCGTGCGCGCGGCGGGTCGAGCTGCGCGCCACGCTGGTCTGACGCGATCGGCAGAGCTGCGCGCTGTCTGGGCTCATGACTTTTCGATGAGCTGCGCAACACAACCCCGCACCGAACGCCTCGTCTCATCTCGTCTCTCGTCTCGTCCCGTCTCGTCTCGTCTCATTTCGTCTCGTACGCTCGAGAGCATGGACGCACCGATCCGAGACGCATATTCACGCCGAGCCGACGAATACGTCGAGCACCTGGGGTCGATGGCGAGCGTTCATCCCTCCGACACTCAGCTCGTCTCGGCGTGGGCGGCCGCGCAAGACGGGCCGCTCCTCGACGCCGGGTGTGGCCCGGGGCACTGGACTGCCTTCCTCGCCGAACGAGTTGGCGAGGTGCGCGGGGTGGACGTCGTTCCACGCTTCGTCGAGCATGCGCGCGAGGCCTATCCCGAGCAAACGTTCGAGATCGAGAGCGTGGATGCCTTGAGCGCGGCCCCAGCATCGGTCGGAGGCATCCTGGCCTGGTACTCACTCATTCACCATGAGCCAGGCTCGATTCAGGTGCCGTTGCGAGAGTTTGCGCGCGTCCTCAGACCCGGGAGCGGTCTACTGCTTGGGTTCTTCACCGGGCCGTCGATCGAGCGCTTCGATCACGCCGTCATCGGCGCCTACTTCTGGCCCGTCGAAGCTCTGAGCGCAGAGGTGCAGGATGCCGGCTTCGACATCGTCGAGACGCACACCCGCACGGGTCAGGGCTCTCGGCCGCACGGCGCGATCCTCGCTCGGCGTCGCTCTAACGCCTGAGAACGGAGTTCGGCGAACGACGAACGACGACTCGTGAATAGCGAAATGGCTGACCGCGACCGTCGGTCCTTTTAGAACTCAGCGGGAGAGGTCGTCGAGACCGCGCGACCAGGCGACTTCGCGGTCGAGCTGCCCGGTTTCGGTGAAGAGCCGCACCTGGTGCGTTTGCGACAAAACCGTCGCAAGCTCGGCCCGATCGGCGGGCTCGAAGCCGAGCTTCTGCCAGAACGGGCCCGATCGCCGTGAGAACAGCCACGCCCGCCGGGCCCCTGAGCGGGCGGCATCTTCGAGCGCGAAACGCGCCAACCGCGAACCAGCCCCGGCCGTCCGACGGCCCGGCGCCACGGCCACGCTGCGAATCAGGGCATGGGCGCCATCGCCGCTCAGCTCGTAGCCCGTACTCCCGACGACCGCACCATCCGGCGCGCGCTCCATCCACAGCCTCACGGTCGGCGCATCGAGCCCCGACAGAGTCAGATCGACCTCGCCGAGGAAGGCTCGCAGCCCCTCGATCTCATCCGCCGTCACCCGCTCGAGCATCTCCCCAGTCTCGCATCCTGCGATCCACGACCTCTCCTAGAGCGTTTGCGGCCGCTCTTGCTCTCGGCCATCCCGATAAGTTACTCTTCGTAAGTTACCGATAGTAAGTTCGCAGGAGCGCGAGGAGCGGCAATGGAACGAGATGTGGCGACGGAGCCCCGTCGGCGACTGTCGAAGAGTGAGCGGCACCGGCAGTTGCTCGATACGGCTCGCGAGCTGATTCGGGATGAGGGCACCGACACGTTCACGCTCGGTCGACTGGCCGAGCGGGCCGGGGTGACGAAGCCATTGGTTTACGACCACTTCGGTGATCGGGCCGGGGTGCTTGCTGAGCTGTATCGCGAATTCGAGTCGCGTCAGCGCGAGACGCTCGAGGAGGCGCTGCGCGGTGCGGCGCCCGACCTGGCCGTCGTGTCGAGACTCGTCGCGGGGGCATACATCGACTGCTGCTTGGCCGAAGGTCGCGAGCTCGCCGACGTCGTCGCGGCCCTGGCCGGTTCGGCGACGCTTGCCCAGGTGCGGCAGGAAGCGGAGGACGAGTACCTCTCGATGTGTCGAGCAGCGCTCGAACCACTTGGCGGCCCCCTGGATACGGCCAGCCTTGCAGCCATCGTCGGCGCGGGTGACGCGCTGGCCCGCCGCGCGCTCGACGGATCGATCGACGCCGACCGTGCGCGCACAACGCTCACACAGCTCGTCGCTGCGCTCTGCCGCGAAAACACACAGGACGCAAGGACGACCGAACGATGACGATTTCCCACACGCCCAAGCCCGGTTCGGCCTTGTGGCTCTACGCCCACCCGCGCCCGGATTCGTTCAACGGACAGCTTTTTCGCGCGGGGGTTCGGGCGCTGTCGGAGCACTGCAGCGTGACGACATCCGATCTGTATGCGCAGGGGTTCGACCCCGTTCTCGGCAATGGCGACCTCGGCGACCTCAGTGAGGAATCCGGAAACATCGGCGTGCTCGCCGGGGAGGCTTTCGCCCGAGGACAGGTTCCCGCTGACGTCCGCCACGAACAAGCCAAGCTCGCGGATGCCGAGTTGCTCGTCATCCAGTTTCCGCTGTGGTGGTACGGCACGCCCGCCATCCTGAAGGGCTGGTTCGACCGCGTGCTGACGGCCGGGTTCGCCTACGGTGACCTCGACCCAGAACTCGGAGCGCCGCGACGCTACGGCGACGGGGGTCTCGCTGGGCGCCGCGCGCTCATCGTGGTGACGGCGGGCGAGGATGAGCGCTCGATCGGCGAGCGCGGCATCAGCGGCGATCTCGACTCGCTGCTCTTCCCCCTGACGCACGGCGTGCTCTGGTACGTCGGGATCGAAGCGCTCGAGCTGCACGTCATCCATGATGCCGACGACCTCGATGAGGCCGGGGTCGAACGAGAGATCGCGCGCCTCAACGAGCGGATCGACGGACTCAAGACCGAGACAGGACGGCCTTACCGCCGGCTCAAGGACGGCGACTATGCCGGAACGCGGGCGCTCGCTCCCGAGATTCTCCCCGGCCGCACCGACCTGTCCATCCACGTCGCCGACTCCGAATAGGCGAAGCGAAGCTCAGCCCGGCTCGACGCGGGCAGACCGGCGGCGGGCGGCGGGCGGCGGGCGGCACAAAAGCCGACTAGGCCCGGTGGCGCCACTCGTCGAGGAACGACTCTACGGTGTGGGTGTCGAGATCGGCACGAACGAGGGCGATCAGGCGATCGGCTTCTTCGACATCCATGCCACCCATGCGGAGGACATCACGGCCCGTGTCGGTTCGGCGCACCACGACGTCGGTTCCCTTCCACTCGGGGCCTGCGCCGAAGAAGAACGCCGAGACGAACGAGAGCACCCAACGCAGAAACACCAGAACCGTAGAGCGGCTGGTGGGGACGAGTTCGGCGGCGAGGGCGGTCGAGGCAGGCATCTCCGTCATGGACATATCCTGCCAGCCTCCGGCGAGCCGAACATTACTCACACATGACCGCGCAGCACTTTCAGAGATGCTCACGTTAGCCTCGAGGGGCGCTCGTCGCACCCTCGTTCCGCCGATCCGGGAGCCCTCATGACCCCCAAAGCCCTCTTCCGCCTCTTCGCCGTCGCCGAAGCCATCACGTGGGCGCTGCTGCTCACGGGCATGTTCATCAAATACGTGCTGGATGCCGGGGGCTGGGGTGTGTCGATCGGCGGCGGCCTGCACGGCTTCGTGTTCCTCTGCTTCGTGGTGGTGGTCGTCTTCGTCGGCGTGAACCAGCGCTGGAAGATCGGCACGATGCTGCTCGGGCTCGTGTCGGCGGTCATCCCGTTCGCCACCATCCCGTTCGAAATCGTGGCCGCCCGCCGCGGCCTCCTCGCCGGCCCCTGGCGCCGCCACGCCACCGGCGATCCGCGTGACAACAGCCTGCCGAACCGGGCCCTGCGCCTGGTGCTCGCGCGCCCCGTTCTCGTCGCTTCCATCGCGGCGGTCGGCGTCATCGTCGTCTTCGGTGCCCTGCTGATCGTCGGCCCGCCGGTCGGCGGCAGCGCGAGCGCCTAGAGCCGTTCAGCCGCGGCGCTTGACGCCGAGCCATCCCCACACGAGCAGCCCCGCACCCAAACCCCAGAACGCGCTCCCGATGCCCGCGATGACGACGCCGGATGCGACCACCAGGAACGTGATCGCCGCCGGAACCCGCAGGGGCGCATCCTCGAAAGCGGCCGTCACCCCGGTCAGGAACGCGCCGATGAGGGCCAGCCCGGCGACTGTCGCGATCAGCTCTGGCGGGGCATTGCGGATGAAGGCGGCGGCCGCCCCCGCGAACAGCCCGAGCACGATGTAGACCGCCGCGCTCGACAGCGACGACACCCACCGCTTCGAGCGGTCGGGGTGCGCGTCGGGCCCCGCGGTCATGCCCGCCGACAGCGCCACCAGGTTCACGGCGTGCCCGCCGAAGGGTGCCGCGAGCAGGGACGCGACACCAGCCCCAACGAGAACCGGCCGGGCCGGGACATCCGTGTAGCCGAAGGTCTTGAGGATGGCGAAACCGGGGATGTTCTGGCTCGCCATCGTGACGATGTAGAGCGGGAGGGCGACGCTGACGATGACGAGCGGGTCGAAGACGGGCACCTGCGGAATGAGCGCGGGCAGCACGCCATCCGCGTCGTCGAAGGGGGCACCCGACGAGGCGATCACCATGCCGATGACGGCCACGACGAGCGCCGCGGGAACCGCCCAGCGCGGGGCGAGCCGGTAGAGCACCAGCCACACTACGATGACGGGCAGGGCGAAGGCCGGCAGCGAGACGGCCGCCGAGACGGGCGCGATGCAGAGCGGGAACAGGATGCCGGCGAGCATGGCCCCGGCCAACGGCGACGGGATGCGGCCGACCAGCCGCCCGAGCGCGGGCCACAATCCCGTGACGAGCAGCAGCACGCCGCACACGAGGAACGCGCCGACCGCGGCCTGGAACGTCGCAGCACTGCCGTGGGCGGCAACGAGGAGCGCGGCACCGGGCGTCGACCAGGCGAACGAGAGCGGCTGCCGGTAGCGCCACGACAGCACGGCCGCCAGGATGCCCTGCACGAGACACAGCGCCAACAGACCGGATGCCGCCTCGGCCGGTGTCGCGCCCATGGCCGTCAGTCCGGCCAGCACGATCGCGAACGTGCTGGCGAAGGCGATGGCGGCCCCGACGACGCCGGCGATGAGCGGTTGGATCATGCGGGCTCCCGGGTGTCGGTCATGCGGCGGCCACCCCATCGTCGCCCGAGTTTTGGCCTACTCTACCGGCGCGCGGGCAGGCATCCGGCGCGGAACCGACGTCAGGCCACAGAGATGCGCGGCGATTCGCGGACCCGCCGCGTGCGAAAGAATGGACGGGCGCACCCGGCGTTCGTGTAACGGTTGCGCATCAGACTTGACGACGGGCCGCGCCCGGCCGTAAAGTCATAACGATCCCGCCGTTGAAACGATTCATCGGCGGTCCGACCTCACCGTGGAGGAAGCAAGTCAATGACGACTCCCATCGACACCGCAGAGCCGACCGGCCCGGCCGCGCTCGAATTGCGCGACGTGGGCAAGGCCTTCGGCGCCGTCGTCGCCCTGAAGTCCGCGACGCTCACCGTGCGCATGAACAGCATCCACGCCCTCGTCGGCGAGAATGGTGCCGGCAAGTCCACGCTCGTGAAGATCGTCGCCGGCCTCTACCAGCGCGACTCGGGCGAATTCCGCCTGCGCGGCGAAGACGTCGACTTCCGCTCCACCGCCGAGTCCAAGGCCGCCGGCATCGCCGTCATCTATCAGGAGCCGACCCTCTTCCCCGACCTGTCGGTCACCGAGAACATCTTCATGGGCCGCCAGCCCACCAACCGTTTCGGCCGCATCGACCGCAAGGCCATGCGCTCAGAGGCCCAGGGCCTGTTCGAACGCCTGGGCGTGCGCATCGACCCCGACCGCCCCGCCGAGGGCCTGTCGATCGCCGACCAGCAGATCATCGAGATCGCCAAGGCCATCTCGCTCGACGCCCGCGTGCTCATCATGGACGAACCCACCGCCGCGCTCTCGGGCGTCGAAGTCGACCGCCTCTTCGCCGTGGCCCGCAGCCTGCGCGACGAGGGCCGCGCGCTCGTCTTCATCTCGCACCGCTTCGAAGAGGTCTTCGCGCTCTGCGACATGATCACCGTCATGCGCGACGGCTCCTACATCTCGACCGACGCCATCAGCGACACGAGCGTCGACGAGATCGTGCGCCGCATGGTGGGCCGCGACGTGACCGACCTGTTCCCGAAGCAGGAGACCACGGTCGGCGACACGCTCCTCGAGGTACGCGACCTGAACTCCGCCGGCATCTTCTCCGATATCTCCTTCGAGGTCAGAGCGGGCGAGATCGTCGGCCTGGCCGGGCTCGTGGGCGCCGGCCGCAGCGAGGTGGCCCGCGCCGTCTTCGGTGTGGATGGCTACGACTCGGGTTCGGTGACGCTGAAGGGCAAGGCCATCCCGAAGAAGAATCCGACGGCCGCCATGGCGCGGGGAATCGCGCTGGTGCCCGAAGATCGCCGCAAGCAGGGACTCGTGCTCGATTCATCCGTGTCCCACAACACGACCATGGCCATCCGCACGAAGCTGGCCAAGATGGGCCTGATCACGAACGGCGCCGAGAACCAGGCCGCCAAGGTGTGGGCATCGCGCCTCGAGGTGAAGACGGCCGCGCTCGACACGCCCGTCGGCACCCTCTCGGGCGGCAACCAGCAGAAGGTCGTGCTCGGCAAGTGGCTGGCCACGCACCCCGACATCCTGATCATCGACGAGCCGACGCGCGGCATCGACGTCGGCACCAAGAGCGAAGTGCACCGCCTGCTGTCGCAGCTCGCGGGCGAAGGCATGGGAATTCTCATGATCTCGTCCGAGCTGCCCGAGGTGCTCGGCATGGCCGACCGCGTGCTCGTCATGCGCGAGGGCCGCATCACCGCGCATCTCGACCGCAGCGTCGCCGACGCCGAATCCGTCATGTTCGCCGCCACCCACGCCGAGGAGCTTCAGCCGTGACATCCGTAGCCACCCCCGATACGCGGCGCACCAACGCCCCGGGCCCCAAGAAGGGCAACGCGCTCACCGCGGGCATCGGGCATTTCTTCAAGGCCCGCGAGACCAGCATCCTGATCGCCATCGTCGTGGTCGTCGTGGTCGCCACGACCAAGAACCCGTCCTTCGTGTTCTCGACCGACGGCTGGCGCGACCTGCTGCTGACGCCCTCGATCCTCGTGCTCGTGGCCGTCGGCCAGGCCATGGTGATCATCACGCGCAGCGTCGACCTGTCCGTCGGTTCGACGCTCGGCCTGACCGCCTACCTGACCGGCCGCCTGTTCATCGACGTGCCGGGCATCCCGATCATCGTCGTCTTCGTGGCCGGCGTCGCGTTCGGCGCGTTCCTCGGCCTGATCAACGGCGCGCTCGTGGCCTTCGCCAAGGTGCCCGCGCTCGTGATCACGCTCGGCACGCTCTACGCCTACCGCGGCATCAACGTGCTGTGGGCGGGCAGCGATCGCATCAACGCCTCCGACCTGCCGAAGCCCTTCCTGGCCCTCGGAACCGGATCGATTCTCAGCATTCCGCTGCTCACCATCCTGGCGCTCATCGTGCTCGTCATCGCCGCCTGGTACATGCGCAACACGCGCGGCGGCCGCGAGTTCTATGCCATCGGCAGCGACCCGGATGCAGCCAAGCTCTACGGCCTGCGCGTGACGCGTCGCATCCTGCTCGCGTTCGTAGCCTCCGGCGCCCTCGCCGGACTCGCGGGCGTGCTCTACGCGGCCCGCTACGGCACCGTCAACTCGCAGGCCGGTTCGGGCTGGGAGCTCGACGCAGTCGGCGCGGCGGTCATCGGCGGCGTCGCCATCTTCGGCGGCTCGGGCACCGTCTGGGGCGCGGCCCTCGGCGCCGTGCTGCTGCTCACCATCAACCGGGCGCTGCCCATCATCGGGGTGCCCGACTTCTGGCAGCGCGCCGTGGTCGGCGTGCTCATCATCGGCGCGATCGTGCTCGACCGCCTGCTCTCACTCCGACAATCCCGCAAACTCCTCGAGGCGAGGGACGACACCGATGTCTGATTCCACGAAGACCACCGTGACCCCCGAGTCACTGAACCCGTCCGGGCGCGCGGATGCTCAGGCATCCGTTCGCACCTACCGCGACTACGGCACACCGCTGTGGCGACGCATCCTGCTGACCCGCGAGATGGCCATTATCGCCCTGCTGCTCGTCGTGATCGTCGTCGCGATCTCGACCGTGCGCGGCTTTGACCGGCCCATCACGATCACCTACCTGCTGCTCGACGTGGCCCCCATCCTGCTGATCGCGCTGCCGATGACCCTCGTGATCATCACGGGCGAGATCGACCTGTCTGTGGCCTCGATCGTGGGCTTGTCGAGCGTGCTGCTCGGAACCCTGACGCAGGCCGGCTGGCCGCTCGAGGCCGCGGCGCTCTTCGCCCTCGTCGCGGGTGCGCTCGGCGGTGCGCTCAACGGCTTCCTCATCACGGTCGTGGGGCTGCCATCGCTCGCCGTCACCATCGGCACGCTCGCGCTCTATCGCGGCCTGGCGGTCGGCCTGCTCGGCACCACGGCCGTCACCGACTGGCCCGAGTTCTGGACCGACCTCGCCAAAGCCAAGATCGGCGACTCCCCGTTCCCCGTCATCATGATCCCGTTCGTGCTGCTGGCGATCGTCTTCATCGTGCTGCTGCACTTCACGCCCTTCGGCCGCGGCATCTTCGCGATCGGCTTGAACGACGAGGCCGCCTCGTTCTCGGGCGTCAACGTGGCCCGCACCAAGTTCATCCTGTTCGTGCTCACGGGCGTCGTGTCGGCCTTCGCGGGCATCTACTTCACGCTGCGCTTCGGCAGCGCCCGCGGTGACAACGCCACGGGCCTCGAGCTACAGGTCATCGCGGCCGTGCTGCTCGGCGGCGTCTCGATCTTCGGCGGCCGCGGTGCCATGCACGGCGTGATCGCCGGTGTGCTGTTGATCGGCGTGCTGGCCTCGGCCCTGCGCCTCGCCAACGTCACGTCGGATGTCATCAACATCATCACGGGAGTGCTGCTCGTGCTCTCGGTGGTGTCCGCAAGCTTCCTCGCCTGGCTGTCCAAGAAGCGGCAGCGACCCGGCGGGAGAAAACGAGGAGCAGTCTCCGCGGCCCAGGCGTAGGCGCACCTTTTTGTCGATGCACTCACATCGACCCACCCCATTGAAAGGAAGAACAAGGATGTTGTTTCACACACGTAACTCGGGTGCAGCCCGGGTCAGCGCGATCGCCGCACTCGCGGTGAGCGTCGCCCTCGTCGCCACCGCCTGTTCGGGTGGTTCGACGGGTGGCTCCGGCGGCGGCGGCGAGGGTGGAGGCGGCGGAGACGTCACCGTGACCTTCCTGCCGAAGAACCTCGGTAACCCGTACTTCGACACCAGCTCAAAGGGTGGCAAGGCCGCCGTCGAGGAATTCGGCGGCACCTTCCAGGAGGTCGGCCCCTCTGAGGCGACCCCCGACGCCCAGGTCAGCTACATCAACACCGCCACGCAGCAGGCCGTCTCGGCGCTCGTCGTCTCGGCGAACGACCCGAAGGCCATCTGCGACGCCCTCAACGAGGCCCGCGACGCCGACGTCAAGGTCGTCACGTTCGACTCGGACACCAACACCGACTGCCGCGACATCTTCATCAACCAGGCCAGCGCCGAAGGCATCGCCAAGGCCCAGGTCGACCTGATCACGGAGCAGATCGGCGACTCGGGCGAGATCGCCATCCTGTCGGCCGCCGCCAACGCGACCAACCAGAACGCCTGGATCGAACTGATGAAGGAAGATCTGGCCGCCAACCACCCGAACGTGAAGCTCGTCGACACCGTCTATGGCGACGACGACGACCAGACCTCGTTCGACAAGACCGCCGCCCTGCTGCAGAGCCACCCGAACCTTAAGGGCATCGTCTCGCCCACCACGGTCGGCATCGCTGCCGCCGCGCGTTACCTGCAGACCTCTGAATACAAGGGCAAGGTCTCGCTGACCGGTCTCGGCACGCCGAACCAGATGCGCGACTTCGTCGAGGACGGCACCGTCACGGCCTTCGCGCTGTGGAACCCGGAGGAGCTCGGCTACCTGGCCGCGTTCGCCGCCGACGCGCTCGTCAAGGGCGACATCACGGGCAAGTCGGGCGACAAGTTCGACGCCGGCGACCTCGGTTCGTTCGAGGTCGGCGAAGACGGCGTCGTCCTCTTGGGCGACCCGACCGTGTTCAACAAGGAGAACATCGGGGACTTCGACTTCTAAGTCGTCGACCCGCTCACGTCTGGCCGGCAGAGGTGGTCTGCCGGCCAGACGTCTTCACCGCCCCTCGTGCGGTACGATTGAAACGATTCAAGAACGGGTGGATGTTTGCATCCCCCGCTTCGACACATTCGGCTGTCGCCCCCGAGACGAGCCACAAGCAGTAGAGAGAAGCACATGACAACCTCGTTCGAAACCGTGGCCCCGCTGCTCGCGCAGCAGGCCATCGAGCTCCCCTCCTGGGCATTCGGCAACTCGGGCACCCGCTTCCGCGTCTTCGGCTCGCCCGGCACCGCCCGCGACCCCTACGAGAAGATCGCGGATGCCGCCAAGGTGCACGAGCTCACGGGCCTCGCCCCCACCGTCGCCCTCCACATCCCGTGGGACGTCGTGGACGACTTCGGCCAGCTGCGCGAATACGCCAACGGCCTGGGCGTCGAACTCGGAACGATCAACAGCAACACGTTCCAGGACGACGACTACAAGCTCGGCTCGGTCACGCACTCCGACCCCGTCATCCGCCAGAAAGCCATCGACCACCACCTGCGCTGCATCGACATCATGCACCAGACCGGTTCGCGCGACCTGAAGATCTGGCTCGCCGACGGCACCAACTACCCGGGGCAGGATGACATCCGCGCTCGTCAGGACCGGCTCGCCGACTCACTGCAGCAGATCTATGCGGGCCTCGGCGACGACCAGCGCCTCGTGCTCGAGTACAAGTTCTTCGAGCCCGCGTTCTATCACACCGACGTTCCCGACTGGGGCACGTCCTACGCCCACACGGTCGCACTCGGCGACAAGGCGCTCGTATGCCTCGACACGGGCCATCACGCGCCCGGCACCAACATCGAGTTCATCGTCGCGCAGCTGCTGCGCCTCGGAAAGCTCGGCTCGTTCGACTTCAACTCGCGCTTCTACGCCGACGACGACCTGATCGTGGGCGCGGCCGACCCGTTCCAGCTGTTCCGCATCCTCGCCGAGGTCATCCGCGGCGGCGGGTTCGGGCCCGATTCGGGCGTGGCCTTCATGCTCGACCAGTGCCACAACATCGAGCAGAAGATCCCCGGCCAGATGCGTTCGGTGCTCAACGTGCAAGAGATGACGGCGCGTGCGCTGCTCATCGACCGCGAGGCCCTGTCCGCGGCGCAGGCGGCGGGCGACGTGCTCGGCGCCCACGGCATTCTGATGGATGCCTTCTACCGCGACGTGCGACCCGACCTCGCCGCGTGGCGTGAATCCCGTGGCCTGCCGGCCGATCCGATGGCCGCCTATGCAGCGTCCGGCCACCAGGAGAAGATCGCGGCCGAGCGCGTCGGCGGCGCACAGGCCAGCTGGGGCGCCTAAGCCCTGAGCCCTGAGCCCTGAGCCCTGAGCGATCAGCACTCAGCGACACACATGATGAGGGGCGAGCCACTACGGCTCGCCCCTCATTCGTGTGTCGATCGAACGACTACTGGTCGCCGATCTTCTTGTCGGCCGCGTCGCGCGCGCCCTCGATCTTGTCGGCGTGCTTGCCGCCCGTGACCTTGTTGGCGACATCGGCCACGCCGCCGAGGATCTTGTCGCTGACCTCTTCGGCCTTCTGACCCTTGAGGGCGTCTTGCACCTTGTCGCTCTTCAGAAACTCCTGAGCCTTCTTCGTTACGTCGTCGAAACCAGCCATCGGTCAACCTTCTTCCTGAGTCACGTGAGGTGGTCGACGCGTCGCCGGCCACTCCCCCAGCTTTCCGTGACGCCCGCGGCGGCGCAACGGGGTCGGATGTCGCGGCACCCCGTGTCAGCACACTCGCAGCTAGAATCGGAGCGCGCGTGAAACGATTCAGGGTCACCGCATCCGACTCGACGAGGAGACGCCCGATGACTACGACCGACACCGAACGCGTGTGCTTCCAATTGCAGGTCAAACCCGAGCGCATCGCCGAATACACTCGGTGCCACGCCGCGATCTGGCCCGATATGGCCGCCGCGCTGAAGGCCACGGGCTGGAACAACTACTCGCTTTTCCTGCGGCCCGACGGATTGCTGATCGGATACTTCGAGACGCCATCGCTCGAGGCCGCGCAGGCGGGCATGGCCGCCACCGAGGTCAATGCGCGCTGGCAGGCCGAGATGGGCGAGTTCTTCGTCGACCTGGACGGCGTGTCGCCCGACGAAGGGTTCTTGCGCTTGACCGAGGTCTTCCACCTCGAGGATCAGTTGCCCGCCGCGGACTAGGAAGCTCGGTCACAATTGGCCGCGACGTCGCCCGCGCACCTCATCGCGAAATCGCCGGTGCCAGCGCTCACCCCCCTTACGCGCTGGCGACATCCGGGCTACGCGTGCGCGTTGATCGCCCGGACCGACTCGGCGTAACGACCCTCGACCTCGGCGAAGCGCAAGAACTTGACGCGCTCGACGAGGATCTCGGTGGCGTCGGGCTGCGACTCGATCAGGCCCATGACCTCGTCGGCGAACTCGTCGAGCGGCATGAAGTTCTCGTCAGTCGAGTTGCCGGCCATGAGCTCGGTCTGCACGGCCGGCGGCACCAGCTCGACGACCCGCACCGACGTGTCGGCCAGCTGCAGGCGAATGGTCTCGGAGAACTGGTGGATGAAAGCCTTCGTGCCGTTGTAGGTGGGCGTGAACGCGAGCGGCAGATGCGCGAGACCCGACGAGACGGTCATGAGCGTGGCATCCGGACGGCTCTGCAGATGCTCGATGAACGCGGCCACGAGGCGCAGCGGCCCGTTGATGTTGGTATCGACGATGCGCTCGGCACCCTCGAGGAACGAGCTCGAACGCACATCGTCGGCGGCCATGATTCCCGCCATCGCGACGACAACGTTGAGGTCGGCGTGACGCGCGAGCACCTCGTCGCGGGCAACCAGCACGGATGCGGGGTCGGTCGTGTCGATGGTGACCGTGTCGAAGCCGTGGCGGGCGGCGAGGTCGGCGAGGACATCCGTGCGTCGACCGCCGATGATGACCGTATTGCCCGCGGCCTGGAAGCGGAGGGCGAGGGCCAGGCCGATGCCCGAGGTGGCGCCGGGAATGAAGATGGTGTTGTCGGTGATGTTCATGACTCGATTCTGCGCGGGTCGCCGCCCGTCAGGCAGAGAGCGGATGTCGTAGGACCGGCGGTCCCTGTTTATTCGCCGTCCTGCGCGCGAAGATGGCCTCATGGACCGCACCGCACTCGCCGACTTCCTGCGCTCGCGCCGCGCGAAGCTCCAACCCGAAGACGTCGGGCTGTCGGCCGGGCCGAGGCGGCGCGTCGAGGGGCTGCGCCGGGACGAGGTGGCCGCGGTCACGGGCATGTCCACCGACTATTACGTGCGGCTGGAGCAGGCGCGGGGGCCGCAACCATCCGAGCAGATGTTGGCGGCGCTGGCACGGGGGTTGCGGCTCAGCACCGACGAACGCGACTACCTGTTTCGGATGGCCGGACACAGCGCCCCCGCCCGCACACCCCTCGACACCCACGTGTCACCCGCGCTCCTGCGCGTGCTCGACCGTCTCGAGGGCACGCCCGCGCTCATCCTGTCGAGCCTCGGTGAGACGCTGGCGCAAAACCGTCTCGGCGCAGCGCTGCTCGGCGACCACTCGCGGCTGACGGGTTTCGGGCGCAGCAGCGTGTACCGCTGGTTCACCGATCCACACGAGCGCGACATCTACCCGGCCGAAGATCAGGCACGGCAGAGCCGGGCGCAGGTGTCGAGTCTGCGCGTGGCCTACGGGGCGGCGGGTGCGCACTCGCGGGCGGCGGCGCTGCTCGCCGAGCTGCAGCGCATCAGCCCCGAGTTCGTCGAGGTGTGGGAGCGGCACGACGTGGCCGCGCGCTTCAGCGACCACAAGACGCTGCTGCATCCCGAGGTCGGGGCCATCGAGCTCGACTGCCAGGCGCTCTTCACCGAAGACCAGAGCCAGACGCTGCTGACCCTCACAGCTGCACCCCGATCGGATGCCGCGCAGAAGCTCGAGCTGCTCGCCGTGCTCGGGCAGCAGCGCTTCGCGCCGCAGGGCAGCTGACGCATACCCATCGCGCGACGGATGACCGGGCGCGGGTGGGCTGGCATCATGGGGTGATGATCGACGTGACGCGGGCCGAGGTTTCGATCGACGGCGTGGGGCTGCTCGCCCCGACCTCGATGAGCGTGGGGCGCGGCGAGATCGTGGCCCTGCGTGGCCCGAACGGCGCCGGCAAGACGACGGCACTGCGGCTGATCGTGGGGCAGACGACGCCCTCGGCCGGAACGGTCACGGTGTCGGGCCGGGCGCCTCGCCCGCGCGACCACGACTTTCGCGCCCAGGTTGCCGGGATGATCGGCTTGCCCCCGTTCGCTCGCGACCTGACGCTTCTCGAGCAGGCAACCCTCATCGGGATCACCTGGGGGCTGCCGACCGATGCCGCCCGCAGCGCCGCCGGGGAGGTGCTCGACGAACTCGGGATGTCGCGGCTCGTCGACCGCTTCCCCCACGAACTCTCGTCGGGACAGACTCAGCTGGCGGGGCTCGCCCTCACACTCGTTCGCCCAGCCGACATCGTCGTGCTCGACGAACCCGAGCAAAGACTCGACGACGAACGGCTCGGCCGCGTTATCTCCCTACTGCGGCAACGAGCCGACGCCGGCGGCACCGTGGTCCTCGCCACCCACAGCGACCGTCTGGTGGCCGACCTCGGCGCCCGTACCGTGGTGCTGCAGGAAGCCGCCTGATGGTGGACACGACCGGGGCCTCCTCGACGCGGTCATCAGCGACAGTTCTGCGCGACCTGCGTCGAACGGTGCGCGAGGCTCGTCGCCGCCCGACCGCCGACACCTCATACGCGGTCTATCTCGCGCTGCTGGTCGTGCTCGTCGCCGTCGTGCCGGTCGTGCGCGCCGGCTGGCTGTTCGTCACCGATCCGGTCAACGCGGTGGCACTGACATCCGCCGCAACGATGCCGGTCATCGCGGGTGTCGTCGGCCTCGTCTGGGCCGCGGCTGTGATCGCCGGGCGACTGCGCGGGCCCGTCGTCTTCACGCCGTTCCTCGCCCACGCCCTCACGACCAGCCCGGTGCCGCAGCGTCGCGCGTTCGCGAGACAGGCCTGGATGTCGGTGGTCACGCTCTCGGTGGCCGGCGCGCTCTGCGGGGCCACTCTCGCTGCCGCCTCGGCTGCCGCCTCGGCCGCCGCTGTCACCTCCGCCGCCGCTTCAGCTGTCGCCTCTCCCTCGGCTGCCGCCCTCGCCGCGGCATCGTCCGTGTCCGTCGCCACCCCGGAGATCGCTCTCGGGGTCGCCCTCGCGGCCAGCGTCGGCGCGGCCTGCGGCATCGTGGCGGCTCTCCTCTGGCTGGTCGGCCAAGCCGTGCCGCCCCGCTGGTCGGCCCTCGCGATCGGCGTTCTCGCCGCGCTGTCGACCGCCGCGTTCGGCGCGCAGGCGTGGGGCTTTTCGTTCGATCCCACCCTCGCCGACACCACCCTCGCGGGTCTGGCCGCGGTCGGAGCGCATCCGCTCGCCGCGCCCGGTGCCCTCCTCGCCGCGCTGACCCTGCTCGCCGTCGTGCCCCTCTTGTTGTCGCGCCTCGAACCGCGGGTCGTGCTCGGGCAGTCCCTGCGGTGGGAGGCCGTGCGGTTGCACACGTCGACACTCGAGCTGTCCGCATCCGTCGCCACTTATCAAAGCGTGCCGCGGGCGGGGCGGCGGCGGTTCGCGATTGGGGGTCGTGCGCGTTCACTGCCCGCCATCATCGTGCGGCGTGATGCCGTTGCGGCCCTGCGCACACCCGGGCGTCTCGCGATCGGCGTGCTCGTGCTGCTCGCCTGCGGAGCCCTCATCGCCGGCGCCGCGGTCGTAGCCCCACCGGCCTGGATGCTCGGAGCCATCGCCGGTCTCGCCGCCTATGCCGCGGCCGGCCCGCTCAGTGATGGCCTGCGGCACGCCGTCGAAGCCGCCTCGGCCCTCCCCCTCTATGGAACGAGCGACAGCGCGCTGCTGCTCCTGCACACACTGTTCCCCGCGCTGGCGGTCGGGCTCGTCGTCGCGACCGGAGCCGTGCTCGTGACCGCGTTCTGGCCGCCGGCCGCGGCGCTGCCCCTGGCATCGATCGGCTCGGCCGTCATCGTGGCGATCGGGTCCGTCGTGCTGCGACTCATGAACGCGTTGAAGCCGCCGCTTCCCCTCGCCCTGCTCACACCCATCCCTACGCCGGCCGGCGACATGGCCGCTCTCCACCGGGTGATCTGGGCGCTCGACGGCGTCCTCCTGGCCGGGCTGCTCGGGGCTGCCGCGTCGTTGAGCGCGACCGCCATTCTCGCGCCGCTCGCCGTCGTGGCCGTGGCGGGACTCATCGCGCGCCGCCGCTGGGTCGTGCGTTAAGCCGAGAGGTCCTCGCTCGTCACACGTTCGCAGCCCGCCTACCGCGGGACGCCAGCGTCCGTCGCGTGACCGCCCAGCGCGTCAGGCCTCGCCCGCCACATCCGCACCCGTCCACGCTCGTCCAACGCGCAGATAGTGGAGCCGCGCTGCCTCGACGGCGCGCAGGTCGACGCTTTCGTCGACCGTGTGGACGACGGCGGGATCGCCCGGGCCCCAGACCACGACGGGTGTGCCCGCCGGGAGAGAGCGGACGAGCACCGAGGCGTCGGTGAAGTAGGAGGCCGGGCGCTCCGAGACGGGGGCGCCGAGACCGCGCACCCACGGATCATCCGCGGAGGTCCAGACGGGGGCGAGATCGAGAACGGTGTCGACGGCCGAGACCTCGGGCTGCGACATCCACCAGTCGGTGAGGCGTGCGCCCTCGTCGTCGATGACCCGGTGGTCGATGTCGAGCACGCAGCGGTCGGGCACGATGTTCGGCACGGATCCGCCCGCGATGGTACCCACGTTCACCGACTCCCAGCCGAGTTGCGGATGCCAGAGCAGCGGCAGCTCGCTGACCCGCCCGATAACGGCCGCGGCCTTCTCGATGGCGTTGACGCCGAGGCCCGGAGTGCTGCCGTGGGCCGCGCGCCCGGACGTCGTCACCCGCAGCCAGAGCGCTCCGCGATGCCCGAGCACCACCTCGTTGGCGGTCGACTCTGGCACGATGACGGCGCCAATCGGATGCCCGCGCAGCAGTTCAGCGACCGACGCGGCGCCCCGGCATCCGACCTCTTCGCCTGTCGAGACGGCGAGCGCGACAGGTCGACCCTCACGCAGGAGTTCGACGACCGCGACGAGGGCGGCCGCCAGCCCCGACTTCATGTCGGAGGAGCCGCGGCCGAACAGACGACCCGAGGCGATGTGGGCGCCGAACGGGTCGTGGCTCCAGGCGGAGGGGTCTTCCACCGGCACGACGTCGATATGCGCCGAGAAGAGGAGGAGCGGGGATGATTCGGGCCGAGCCGCTGGCACAACGACAACGGCGTCCGGGGTGCCGCCGGGCCCGTAGCCGATCGAGACGGTGCCGACCGAGACGACACCGGACCCGGCGCATTCCCGCCGCAGTACCTCGGCAACGAAGAGCAGGGCGTCGGCTTCGCCGGGCGTTCCGGATGTCGAGTCGATGCGCACCAGGTCCACGAGGAGATCGCGCGCGGCGTCCGCGCCTGCCGATCTCCTGCCGTGTCCCCCTCGATCTTCCCGGGTCGAACTCGCGTCGGTCCGCGACGGCGTTCCAGCGAACGATCTCGAAGCCTCGGTCGGACTCGCGTCGCCCGGCCGTCCCGCATCGGCCGGCCGGGCTGCCTCATCGCGTCGGCCCGCGTCGGTCATTGCGCGCCCGCGCGCCCCACGACATCGGCGGCCGCGGCCGTCGCCGCGCGCATGGCCTGCTCGGCGCCGTCGCCCCGCGCGAGGGCGTAGGCGAGCGTACCGCAGTAGGCATCGCCGGCCCCCGTCGTGTCGACCACGTCGATTCCGGATGCGGAGGGCACGAACACGCCGTTCCACTCCGAGCCATCCGAACCCCGCGTGACGAGCACCGAGGTCAACCCGTCGTAGCGCGCGGCGAGCTCGACGGCCTCGTGTTCGTTGACGACGACCGGTTCGGCGCGGCGCACCACCTCGGCGGGCAGGTCAACGACGGGCGACAGGTTCAGGACGAACCGCGCGCCCGCGCGCTCGGCCAGTTCCGAGGCCCGCGTGACGACGTCGAGTGGCACCTCGAGCGTGACGACGACGACATCGTCGGGAGTGAGCTGCTCGAGCGCACCCAGATCGTCGACGCCGAGACGGGCGTTCGCACCCGACGACACGATGATGGTGTTCTCGCCCGCGGCACTCACCGCGATGACGGCCGAACCCGTCGGCACGCCGGGCGTCTCGACGAGGGGCGCGACATCCACACCGAGCTCGGCGAGCCGCTCGCGGTAGGCGCGGCCGGGCGCATCGGCGCCCACCCGCCCCACGAAGACGACCCCCGCGGCAGAGCCCGGGGCCGACGAGCGTGATGCGCGAGCCGCGCGCGCCGCCGCGACCGCCTGGTTCGCGCCCTTGCCGCCCCAGAACGTCTGCGCGTCACCGCCCAGCACGGTCTCCCCCGGCGCGGGGTGCCGCTCGACGGCGATCACCGAGTCGACGTTGAGCGATCCGACGACGACGAGCCGACCCACGACGCTACTTCCCGGCCAACCAGGTCACGGCCTGCTGCCACATGGTGGTGAAGCCATCCCAGTCGGTGAATTCCTCGGGCGCCCAGTGCGGGCCGATGTCGCTGGCATAGGCGAGCGTGCGGCCCGACCCGACGCCGTCGACCACGAGCAGGGGCGCGTCGTCGTCGAAGGCCGCGAGCACCTCGGCCGACGCGGTCGGAACGAAACGCTGGTAGCCGAGCAGCGGCGGGAAGGAAGCATCCACCCCGGCCGTGATGGCGTGCGAACCGGTGAGGTGGGCCGTGACACCCTCGGGCGATTCTTCGCGGTCGTCACCCGTTTCGAGCGTGACGGGCAGCACCTCGGCGAGCGGAGTGCCCCGGTAGTTGGCCTTGGCCTCGATGCCTTGGAACGACATGTAGCCGCCCACCATGCCGAGCCCGCCACCCGCGCGCACCCAGTCGCGCAGCACGGCCAAGCGGTTGGTCGTCTTCTGCCCCTTGATGAAGGTCTGCGCGGGCAGCAGGAACGTGTTTGCCCCGATGTCCGAGAGCAGCACGACGTCATAGCTGCTCAGCTCGTCGAGGGTCCAGGGAAACTCCTTGGCCGCGACGTGGCAGGGCATATAGGTGACGTCGAAGCCGCCGGCGTCGAGCGCCCCGAGCAGCGCCGCGCCGCCCTCTTCGTAGTCGACCGTGGTGAACGAGTCGAAGCCTTTCGTGTGGATGGAGGTGACCGACCAGCTTTCACCGGCAACGAGGACGCGTGTCATGATGTACCTGATTTCTTGTCGTACGGGTGTGCGTGAAGGGTGAGCGTGGGTCTCAGCCGCACAGGTCGGCGATGGTGATGGCGAACACCTTGGTGGCGGCCGCGAGGTCCTTTTCATAGATGTGCTCGTCGGCCTGGTGGGCGATGCCCATGTGTCCCGGTCCGAAGTTGATGGTGGGGCTGCCCGAGTCGATCATGAGGCCCATGTCGGTGTGCGACATGCAGCCCTGCAGCTCACTGTCGAGGCCCACCTCGAGGGCGGCCTTGAGCGTCTGCGTCACGACGGGTTCGGTGTCGGCCGTCTCGCCGCAGTCGGCGTCCACGAGCCAGTTGATGGTGGGCGGGTGCTCGTCGAACCACTGGTCGCCCGTGACGAAACCGTTGAAGAGGTCTTCGAGTTCTTTCTTCACGATGCTGCCGAGGCCGTTGGCATCCTTCTGCACCGGCAGGTACTGCGCGTTGAACGTGATCTTGCACGACGACGCGTAGGTGGTGGGGAACTCACCGGCGTCGAGCTGGGCGACCTTGATCTGGCACGGGATGGGGATGTACTTGTGGTTCTTGATGGGGTCGACGGCCCATTCGGCGTTGCGCTCGGAGATGGCGTTCAAGAGGCGCTGGCCGTAGTCGATCGCGTCGACGGCTCCGTCCTCCTGCCAGGGCCGGCGCTCGAGCTCGATGTGGCCGGCGCGGCCGTGCAGCGTGACCTCGCCCCACAGGATGCCGCGACACAGGGGCGCGATGTTGAGGTTCGTCGCCTCGGGAACGATGGTGCCGGCGGTGGCGATGTAGCCGCGGTCGACGAGCGCCAGGGTGCCCATGCCGCCCGCCTCCTCGTCGGCGACGGAAGCCACGATGAGGTCGCCCTGCAGCTGCACGCCGGCCTCTTTGAGCGCCGCGATGGCGCCGAGGGCGGCGGCCATGCCGCCCTTCATGTCGACGGCGCCGCGGCCGAAGATCTTGCCGTCCTTGCGCTCGCCGCCGAACGGGTCCTCGGTCCAGAGGCTGCCGACGCTGACCACGTCGCAGTGGCCCTGGATCATGAGGGCGGGGGCATCCGGGTTGGTGCCCTTGAAGCGGGCGACCACGTTGGGGCGGCCCGTGAAGTCGCGGCCGGGGTAGTAGCCGGGGCCGTCGGCGCGGTGCGCGAGGTCGTCGGCGTTGGGCTCCCACACGTCGATCTCGTCGGCGCCGAGCTCGCGCAGCAGGCGCTCGAAGACATCCTGAACGGCCTGTTCGCCCGAGATCTCGGCGGGGTCGCCGAACCAGGGGTTCACGCTCGGGGCCCGCAGCAGTTCTTGCAGCAGTTCGACGGTCTGTTCGGTGCCGGCGTCGACGGCGGCGAGGATGCGGTCGGTGTTCTCTGACATGGGTTTCCTTATCTGTGGTTCGACGAACGAGGAGTCGTGCAAAAAGTGCAAAAGAGGGATGCTTCAGAGCGCCGTCTCGCGCACGGCACCGCGCGACCGCACCAGCATCGAGACGATGAGCACGAGGCCCAGCAGACCGATCTGGTAGGTGCTGCCGATGCCCGCGAGCTGCATGCCCGAGTTGAGGATGGCGACGAGGATGAGCGCCAGGAACGTGCCCGACAGCTTGCCCACACCGCCCGTGATGGCCGTGCCGCCGAGCACCGCGATGGTGATGGCCTGCAGCTCGAAACCCGAGCCGGCGGCGGGTCGGGCGTTCAGCAGCCACGAGGCCGTGACGATGGCTCCCACGGCGGCGAGCGTCGACGCGATCATGTAGAGGCTGATGCGCACACGCCGCACGTTGACGCCGGCGAGGGCCGCGGCATCCGCGTTGGAACCGGTGGCATAGACCTGCCGACCGAAGACCGTGCGGTGCATGACGAAGGCGCCGACGATGAAGAGCGGCAGCAGCACGAGCAGCACCTGGAACGGGATGCCCGCCACCGACGTCTGGCCGATGGTCGAGAAGCCGTCACGGTCGAAACCGTTGATGTCGACGCCGTTGGACAGCACCATGGCTGCCGAGGCATAGAGGTAGAGCGTGCCGAGCGTGACGATGAGCGGCGGCAGGCGCAGCAGCGTGATGAAGAGACCGTTGATGAGGCCGAGCACGGCGCCGACCGCGAGCGTGATGAGCGCCGCGAGCCAGGGGCTCATGCCGCCGCCCACCGAGAGCAGCCCGAAGGTGACCGAACACAGCGACAGCGTCGAACCGATCGACAGGTCGATGCCGCCGCCACCGCCCAGGATGACGAGCGTCTGACCGAGCGCGAGCACCCCGATCACGGCCGAGTACTGCAGCAGCGTGAGCAGGTTGGCGGTGTTGAGGAAGTAGGGCGAGATGAGGCTCATGGCGATGAACGCCACGACGATGAGCGCGAGGAGCACGACGCGGCGGTCCTTCGCGAGTCCCGCCAGGCCACCCGAGCGCTTGAGGCCCGAGCCGGGTGTGCGTTCGGGGGCGCGACGGCGCGTGTCGGGGCGCGTGGGGGCGGATGCCGCACCCGCTCCGGTCTGGACGTCTGACATCAGAGGCTCCTCTTCTTTCGCGCGTTGATGATGACGGCGAGCCCGTTGATCGAGACGGCCACCAGGATGACGAAGCCGACGATGAGGCCGTTCCAGAGCGACGGCACACCGGCCAGCACGATGCCGTTGTCGAGCACCACGATGAACACGACGCCGCCCAGGGTGCGCAGAACCGAACCCTCGCCGCCGAGGATCGACGTGCCCCCGACCACCACCGAGGCGATGGCGAGCATGGTGAGCTCGCCGCCCGACGAGGCCTGCACGACGCCCACGCGGGCGAGATAGGTGCACGCCGCGACGCCGATGAGCAGCCCGAGGATGACCGAGCCGATCACCCGCACGCGCCGCATGTTGATGCCCGAGAGCTTGGCGGCCTCGACGTTGGATCCAATCGCGTAGATCGACCGGCCGAACGTCGTCTGCGTGAGCACGAGGTGCAGCACCAGGTAGACGGCCAACACGATGAGCACGAGGATGGGCAGCTCGCCGAGCCGCGCGCCGCCCGACAGGAACGGGAAGACGGGGGTCGAGAAGATGTCGCGGCTGTTCCACAGGGCGAAGAGGCCCGTCTGGAACAGGGCGCTCGTGCCGAGCGTGGCGACGATCGAGGGGATGGCGAGCCGGGCCGTGAGCATCCCGTTCAACAATCCGACGACCGCTCCCCCGGCGAGCGCCGCGAGGAACACGACGATCGGGGGCTGCCCGGCCGCCATGAGCGACGCGACGACCCACGACAGCATGCCCACCGCGAAACCGGTCGACACGTCGATGCCGCCCATCAGGATCACGAGCGTCAGGCCCGCCGCGATGAGCGCCAGGTCGGCCGCGTTGACGGCCACGTTGGTGAGGTTCTGCGGCGTCAGGAAGAAGGGCGACAGCAGCGAGAACGCGACGAATTCGACGACGAGCAGGGCGGGCAACAGCCACACCTGCACGAGGTGCACGACGCGATAGAGCGAGAGGCCGGCGCCACCCGCCGGGGTGGTCGGCGCGGGCGGGGGCGTCGAGGCCCCGCGGCCCGGTGAGTCGGTGAGGGTGGTCACGCTGCGGCTCCCGTCGCTGCTCGGAGAATGGCGGTCTCGGTGATCTCGCTGCCCACGGCGCTCCACGTGAGGCGGCCCTCGTGCAGCACGTGCACGGTGTCGCTCAGTTCGAGCAGCTCGGCCATCTCGCTCGAGATGAGGAGAACGGCGATGCCCGTGGCGGCGAGTTCGCGGATGCGGCGGTGGATCTCCCGCTTGGTGCCCACGTCGATGCCGCGCGTGGGTTCGTCGAGGATCAGAAGCCGAGGGTTCGTCGCCATGAGGCGCGCGAGCAGGACCTTCTGCTGATTGCCGCCCGACAACGATGTGATCGAGGATGCCGGGGTCTCGGCCTTGATCGACAGCCGATCCATCCAGGTCGCCACCAGATCCCGCTCGCCAGCGGTGCTCACGAACCCGGCGCGACTGACGCCCCGGAGCGCCGCCGCCGACAGGTTGTCGCCCACGCTGAGGTGCGGGAAGATGCCCTGCGTCTTGCGGTCCTCGGGCAGATAGGCGATGCCCTGCTCGAGCGCCGTGCGGCTGGAGTGCGGGCGGTAGGGCTTGCCCTGGAACGCGATGGTGCCGGCGTCGATGGGCAGCTCGCCGCAGATGGCCAGCGCCAGCTCGCTGCGGCCGGCGCCCACGAGACCGTAGAGGCCCGTGATCTGGCCGGGGCGCACGGCGAAGCTGATGTCGCGGAAGATGCCCTCCGAGCTGAGCGCGTCGACGACGAGCACGGGCGCGGATGTCGGAGCGCCGGCATCCTCGACATCATCCGGTGTTGCCACCAACCCGCCGTCGGCGCCCACCTCCACCGACGAGACCGAGCCCATCATGCGCAGCAAACCCTCGCGGTCGGGGTCGTCGGTCTCGCCCGAGTTCTGCCCGTCTCGCAACACCACGAACCGGTCGGCGACGCGTTCGAGCTCGTCGAAGCGGTGCGTGATGTAACAGACCGCCGTGCCCGCCGCCGACAGCTGGTCGACGAGCTGGAAGAGCCGCTCGGACTCGGTGTCGGTGAGGATCGACGTGGGTTCGTCGAGGATGAGCACGCGCGCCTCGTTGGCGACAGCCCGCGCGATGAGCACCTGCTGCTGGTCGGCCAGCGACAGGTCGCCCATGCGGCGTTTCAGCAGACGCGTGGGCAGCTGCAGGCGGGCGAGCAGCTCGCCCGCCTCGCGGCCCATGGACTTCTTGTCGAGCCAGCCGAGAGCACGCGTCGTCTGCCGGCCCATGAACAGGTTCTCGAGCACCGTGAGGTGGGAGAACCCGGACGGTTCCTGGTAGACGGTGGATACTCCCGCGCGGATCGCATCGGTCGGGGTGGCCGGGGCATAGGCGTCGCCGCCCAGCGTCAGGCTGCCGGCATCCGGTGTGTAGACCCCGGCGATCAGCTTCATGAGCGTCGACTTGCCCGCGCCGTTCTCACCCATGATGGCGACCCGTTCACCGGCGTGGATGTCGAAGTCCACGTCGGTGAGCGCTTTCGTCGCGCCGAAGCGTTTCGTCAGGCCCCTGGCCGTGAGGAGTGGTGTGCTCTGCATGGTTCTCGTGCGCCTTAGAAGTCGAAGTCGGCGTAGTTGCTCTTGGTGAACACGGTGGGGTCACCGAGCAGCAGCGTCTTGGTGTCGGCGTCGTAGGAGACCGGGTCGTCGAGGCCCGGCACATCGTTCTCGGCCTCGAACTCGGTGCCCTGCGACAGCTGGTAGAGCGCCCAGACGGTGAGGTAGCCGAGGTCTTCGACGTTCCACAGAACCGTGGATGTCATGGCGCCCGACTCGAGGAACGGCGCGGCGGTCTGCGGCGAACCGAAGCCCGTGACGGCCACCTTGCCGATCTTGTTGGCGTTGGTGACGGCCTGGCCCACGCCGGGAACAGCGGTGGACGGAACGGCGATGATGCCCTTGAGGTCGGGGTAGGCCGTCATGAGGTTCTGCGCCTCCTGCAGGGCCTCGGCGGTGTCGGCCGTGTAGCGCACGCCTCCGACGAGTTCCATGTCCGGGTATTCGTCGGCGGCCTGCTTCTCGGCCGCGGCGATCCAGTTGTTGAAGGTGGCGACGTCGGCGCCGCCCGAGATGATGCCGTACTGGCCCTTCTCGTCGGCGGCCTTGGCGATCTCGTCCATGACGGTCTTGCCGAGCGATTCGTCGCTGGCCTGGGAGACGAACACGCTGCGGCTGGAGTCGGGCGCGTCGGCGTCGGCCGTGGCGATCTTGACGCCCGCATCCTGCGCCTTGGTGATCGAGTTGTTGATCGAGGTGGGGTCGAGGGGCGAGACGGCGATGGCGTCGTAGCCCTGCGAGACGAGGTTGTCGACGATGCGCACCTGCTCGGTGGCGTCGACCTTGGCGGGGCCGGTCTGCGTGTAGCTGATGCCGAGGTCGGCCGCGGCCTTGTCGCCACCCGTGTGGAAGCCGTTGAAGTAGGGGATGCCCTCGATCTGCGAGACGAAGGCCACGCGCACGTCGCTCGAGGCGCCCGTTGCCGCGCCGGAGCTGGTGCTGGAGGACGACGGGGTCGTAGAGCACCCTGCCAGGAGTAGAACGGCGGCGGTGAAGACACCGGATGCCGCGAGAATGCGCTTGTTCACAATCTTCCTCATATCGATTTGCCGCTTCGGGTGAGGCGGGATGTCCACTCTGGGAAGGAATCGAAAATGTAATCGATTACCTTGTTGAGACACACTACGATCGACCTGAGGGCGGGTCAAGGGAAACTTTGGGCCGAAACAGGACCGTAATAAACACGTAAGCGGGGGGAAATCGATTGCACAAGACAACCGTCACCGTGGCCACCGTCGCGGCCGAAGCCGGTGTCTCCACCGCCACGGTGTCGCGCGTGCTGACGGGGTCGAAGAGCGTGAGCGCCCAGACATCCGCTCGCGTTCTGGCCGCCGCCGAGAAGCTGCGCTACTCGGGAAACTCGATCGCCAAGGCCCTGCGGCAGAACTCCACGGGCAACATCGGCATGCTCGTGCCCAGCATCTCGAACCCGTTCTTCACATCGCTCGTCGAGCAGGTCGAACACCACCTGGCGCAGGCCGGCCTCAACCTGTTCCTGTGCGATTCGCGCAACCTCGTGGCCACGGAAGAGACGCGGCTACGCTCGCTCACGCAGGGGTCGGTCGACGGCATCCTGGTCAGCCCCGTCGACGAGAACCGCTCGGCCGCGGCCCTGCAACGCGCCAGCGACATCGTGCCCATCGTGCAGATCGACCGCCGGGTGGGCGCCGTCGACACCGACTGGGTGGGCCTCGACGACGCCCACGCCATGCGCCTCATCGCGCAGCACCTCGCCGACCGGGGCGTGCGCACCGTGGCCTTCGTGACCTCGATCATGGGCTCGTCGTCGGCCCTCGACCGCCTGCAGAGCGCGCGGTCCTCGTGCGCCGAACTGGGCATCGCCATGCCCGACGACCTGGTGCTCGACGGCGACTTCAGCCTCGAGTGGGGCGCGACGGCGGCCGACGGCCTGCTCGATTCGGGCCGCGACCTGCCCGACGCCATCATCTGCTCGGATGACCTCATCGCGCTCGGGTTGTCGGGCCGACTGGCGGAACGCGGCATCCGCGTGCCCGACGACGTGCGCGTCACCGGTTTCGACGACATCGAATACGCGTCGCTCAATGTGCCGTCGCTGACGACGCTGCGGCAGCCGCTCACGCAGATCGCGGCCGAGGCCGTGCGGCTTCTGCAAGAGAACATCCAGAGCGCCGACCGGGCCAAGACGCAGCTGGCGCTGCGCGGCGAGCTGGTCGTGCGCAAGAGCACGACGCGCTACGGGGACTAGGCGAGCCGAGCGGTTCAGAGCGCACCACCAGGACGGGCTCCGGCGACTGAGCGCGGCGAAACGGACGCGGCGCGTCTAGCGGTCGGCGCAGCTAGCGGTCGGCACGCCTCTGGAACCAGCGCACGAGCTCCTGCAGCGCCCGAACGGTCGCGGTGGGATCGTTGCGGTCGAGGTCGTCGAATGTCGACCGGTAACCGACCGGTTCCTCTTCCGCCGCACCATCGGGAGCGACGTCGGCGCGCTGGAACCCCATCGTCCAATTGGGGAACTGGCGCTGCGTCAACGGCTCCTCGAAGAGGACGCGCAGGCCGGTGTGGCGCTCGTCGGTGGCGAGGACATCCATGAGCGCGCGTAGCGGTTCTTCGGGCCCCTCGAGCACCTGCAGAAAACGGCCGTCGCGGTAGAGCAGCATGCCCGTCAGGTCGGAGGCCGCGTTGTTCTCGCGGCATTGCTCGAGCAGGGCGTCGAGACCCGACTCGTCGAACGCGTCGGTCGCCTGGCTCGAGTAAATGATCGACAGCAGAGTGTCGTGCGCGGGGGTCACCCGGCGAGCCTACCCCTCCGTCGCGTGGGCCGAGAGTTCGGCGTGCGCTGTCGCGGGCAAGGCGACCCGCACGGTCGTGCCGCGCCCCGGTTCGCTGTCGATCAGGAGCGAGCCGTGGTGGGCGCGCACGATGCTCTGCACGATCGAGAGCCCGATGCCCACGCCCTGAATGGCCTGATAGCGAGCGGATGGCGCGCGGTAGAACTTGTTCGTCGCCTGCCGTGCCTCCGCGGGTGTCATGCCCACGCCGTTGTCGGCCACGGCGATCTCGACCGCCCCGTCGACCGCGCGGCCGCTCACGACCACCTCCGCCTCTTCGGGCGAGTACTTCACGGCATTTTGAATGAGGTTGTCCACGATCTGCTGCACGCGGTTCGGGTCGGCGCGCACGGGAAGCGGCCCCTTCACATCGACACGCAACGTGCTGCGGCGCGCGCTCGCGACGGGCCCCATCTTGGCGACGGAGGTGCGGATGACATCCGCCACGTCGATGTCTTCGAGCTGCACGCTCAGGCCGCGATCGGAGAGGGTGAGCAGCTCGGAGACGCGGCGCAGCAGCTCTTGGGCGTTGCGCTCGATGACGGCCATGTAGTCGTCGATGCCGAGTGCCGCGGCATCCACGTCGTCCTCGATGAGCTCGAGATAGCCGAGGATCGACGAGAGTGGTGTGCGCAGCTCGTGCGACACGGTGGCGAGGAACTCTTCGCGCACGTTGACGGCCTCGGCCAGATCGGTCACGTCCTGCGCCACGACGACCGTGCCGAGCAGCTTGCCGTCGGGACGATGCACCTGGGCCGCCGACGCGAGGATGGCGATCTGATCGCCCGGCGTGCCCAACCACTCGACGTGGTCGGTGATGGTCTCGCCCCGCAGCGCGCGCGGGATGATCTGCTGATCGAGCGGGATGACGGTCTTCTTGTCGGCCTCTCGCGCATCGGGCCCGGCGAAAGGCGGCTGGTCGATGCGGAATCCGACCCGACCCACCATGGCCTCGCCCTGCCGGTTGGCCATGACGAGATTATTTTCGGCGTCGTAGAACGCGACCCCCGCGTGCACGGTGTCGAAGATGGCGCGCGAGCGGGCCTGTTCGTCCTGCGACTCGACCAACGCCTCGCTGAGCTGTTCCTTTTGCGCGACCACGACGCGCGTCGTGCTCGCGAGCTGACGCGCGGCGATCGCGACGGCCACGGCCACGCCGACGGCCAGCACCGGCAACGTCACGATATTCACCCAGTCGAGCGCCGTGCTCGGCGCGCGGCCCGAATACACCTGGGGGAAAACAGCCACGAGAGCAGCCCCCACGATTCCCAGCGAGATGCCGCCGCGGCGGAACCCGTAGGCCAGCCACAGCAGCGGGAAGATGACGATGAGTCCGACCGACGGGATGACGGGCAGCAGCACGGTGCGAATGAGCGCCACCGCGACGAGGTCGAGGGCCGGCACGAGCATCATCAGGTGCAGGGGCCAGCGCTCCCAGGGCAGGATGGCGCACGCGATCGTCGCGACGAGGGCCACCAGGAACCCCTCGGTGAGGAGCGGCTCGTCCAAGAGCTCGGGAACGGCGAAGGCCGTCAGCAGGGCGATGAAACCGACCCCGAGGAAGAAGGGCACCTGCGCGCGGAACAGCACGCGCCACCGCCCCTGTCGGTCGGCTTGCGGTTCCAGCACCGGCATGAGTTTCCCTTCACCTGGCATATGCGCCGTGGGACATTCAATCGGCCCGGACATGTCGGCGAAACCAGTTGACAAGCGTGTCGGGCGGTTTGACTTCCAGAAACGCCGCAGGCCCGGGGTTTTCTCCCACCCCGGGCCTGCTACTGCATGTGTGCTATTCGGTATTTCCCGTAGATCCGGTGTTATTCGGTCTGGCCGGTCAGCCCCTCGAAGGCGATGTTGCCCGAGACGAGGTTCTTGTTGGTCAGGTCGGTGAGGTCCTTCAGGAAGTCCTCACGCTTGGTGACGACGTGTTCGATCGCCTGGTCGACGTTCTCCGCGGTGATCGCCGGCATGAGGTAGACGGGGTTCTTCTTCACGTCTTCCCCACGCACGACGGCCGCGGCGTAGGCGACGCCGGCTGAGAGCTCGACCGTGCCGTTCTGCAGCGACGTGCCGATGAATTCGCCGCTCTTGACCGCCGCGAGGCCGTCGGCGATGCCGTCGATGCCCACGATAGGGATGTCGGTCTTACCGGCTTCCTTGAGGGCCTGCAGGGCGCCGAGGCCCATGTCGTCGTTCTGCGCGATGACGCCCGTGATGTCGTCGCCGAACGCCGAGATCCAGTTCTTCACCTTGTTGACGGCCTCGTCGCGCTTCCAGTTGGCCGTGTCCTTGGCGAGCACCTTCACGTCGGGGTACTTGGCGAGCACGTTGTCGATGCCCTTGCCGCGGTTGATCTCGCCCGAGCCGCCGAGCGGACCCTGCAGGATGATGACGTTGCCCTTGCCGCCGATGGCGTCCATCATCATCTGCGCCTCTTGCTCGCCCGCGGCCACGTCGTCGGGCTGCACGCTGCCCGTGAGGTCGGGGCTGTCGAGTGACGCGTTCACGTCGAAGAAGGGGATGTCGGCGGCCTTCGCCGCGGCGATCTGCGGCTGCAGGCTGTCGGCCTGCACGGGGATCACGACGATGGCGTCGACGCCGGCGCTCACGTACTGGTCGATCTGGCTGGCCTGCGTGTTCACGTCGAGGTTGGCCGAGTTCCACAGGATCTCGATGTTGTTCTCGGCGGCATAGGTGTCGATGCCTTCCTTGCCCTCGGTCACGAAGGAGGACATGTCGTAGACGCTGACGCCCACGGTGATGCGTTCCTTGCCACTGGCGTCGGTCGAACCGGCCGCGTTGGGGTCGCCGGCGCCGCAGCCGGTGAGCGAGAGGGCCAGCAGGCCCGTGGCGGCGATCGCGCCGATCGATGTGATGCGGGATTTCTTCATTGAGTCCTCATTTCGATGCAGGGGATGTCGGTGCAGGTGATGCAGGTGATGCAGGTGATGCAGGTGATGCCGGTGATGCCGGTGGTGCCGGGGTGCCGATGGGGATGGCGGATGGTGCGATTCAGGGGCGCCGCTTGGTCGACCAGACGTCGACGGCGACGGCGGTGACGATCAGCGCACCCTTGATCACGTCCTGCCAGTAGGCGGGGACGGTCAGGATGTCGAGACCGTTGTTCAGGGTCTGGATGAGCAGCAGGCCGAGCGCGGTGCCCCAGATGCTGCCACGACCGCCGAGCAGACTCGCGCCACCGATGACGACGGCGGCGATGGCATCCAGCTCGTAGCCCTGGCCGAGGTTCGGGGCCCCGAGCGTGACGCGGCTGGCGAGCATGACACCCGACAGGCCGGCCAACACACCGCTGATGGCGTAGACACTGAAGAGAGTGCGGCCGACCTTGACGCCGGCGATCTGGGCGGCCACCGGGTTGCCACCGACGGCGTAGACGCGCATGCCGTAGGCGGTGCGGCGCATGATCACGGCGAAACCGAGGATGCCGACGATCATCAGGATGACGGGCAGCGTGAGCCCCAGGATCTGGGTGTTGGCGATCGAGGAGAACGAGGCGGGCAGGCCCGTGATGGGCGCGCCGTTTCCAGCGACATAGGCGAAGCCCGATGCGGCCGTCAGCATGCCCAATGTGGCGATGAAGGGGGGCACCTTGATCACCGAGACCACGAAACCGTTGATCGAGCCGGCGATGAGGCCCACGACCATGCCCGTGACGACGGCGAGCCACACGTTGTCGGGGAACGCCTTCGCCGTGATGCTGCCGTAGACGGCCGCGACGGCGATGACGCTTCCGACAGAGAGGTCGATGCCACCCGTGAGGATGACGAGCGTCTGCCCGAGCGCGATCAGGGCGAAGGGTGCCGCGGCGATCAGGATGGTGGTCAGGTTCTCGGGTGTGCCGAAACGCGCGCTGCGGTAGAGGAAGAACGCGATGATCAGCAGCATGACGATGACCATGGCGTAGCGGATCGCCAGGTCGCCGAACCAGCGGCCGCTGAACCGGCGCACCCCGGTCGGGGCCACCGAGGCCGCGCCCGCCGACGCGGTGCCCGTGCCCTGCCCGGCGGGGGCCGGAGTCTTGGTGTCAGTCATGGGTGGCGCCTTTCGTGTGTGATGTCATGCCACTGGCCAGTCGGAAGATGCGGTCCTGCACGCCGGGGTCGTCGAGGTCGTCGCGGTCGAGCTCGCCCACGACGGCCTGTCCGCGCAGCACGAGCGCGCGGTGAGACAGGCTCAGGATTTCGGGGAGGTCGCTCGAGGCCATGATCACGGCCATGCCGTCGGCCGCGAGCGACGTGATGATGCGGTAGATCTCGCTGCGCGCGCCGACGTCGACCCCGCGCGTGGGCTCGTCGAGCAGCAGCACGTTCACGTCGGCCGTGAGCCAGCGGGCGAACACGACCTTCTGCTGGTTGCCGCCCGAGAGCGTCTCCATCTCCTGGTCGAGGCCCCGGCTGCGCAGTCGCACCGACTCCATACTCTTCGCGACGGCGGCCGTGCGGCTGCGGCCCTTCAGCCAGCCGAACGTCGAGAACTGGCCGAGCCGCGGCAACGTGCCGTTCTGCAGAATGTTCATCGAGAGCACGGCTCCGGCGCCCTTGCGGTCCTCGGGAACCAGGGCGACTCCGGCCGCGATGGACGCGGCGGGGTTGCCCGGCCGCAGCCTCTCGCCGTTGATGGTGATGGTGCCGCTCAACACGGGTCGCGTGCCGAAGATCGACTCGATCAACTCGGTGCGGCCGGCGCCCACGAGCCCGGCCAGCCCGACGATCTCGCCGCGTTTGACGGTGAGGCTCACGGGCGCGCCGGATGGTGCCACCACGAGTTCATCGATCGTCAGCACGGTCTCGTCCCGCACCTCTGGCCGCTCGGGGAACAGGTCCTCGAGTTCGCGCCCGATCATGGCCGTGACGATGTCGTCGTCGGTGAGCGCGGACAGGGGCGCATCGGTCACGAGTCCGCCGTCGCGCAACACCACGACGCGGTCGGCGATGGCTCGGATCTCCTCCATCTTGTGCGTCGTGAAGAGCAGCGAGACGCCGCGGTCGCGCAGGCGGCGCATGATGCCGATCAGGCGCGCGACCTCGCGTTCGGCGATGGCGCTCGTGGGCTCGTCGAGCAGCAGAACGCGCGCGCCCGTGCTCGTGGCCTTGACGATCTCGACGATCTGCCGCAGGCCGACGGGCAGCGATCCCATGCGTGCGGTGGCCGGGATGTCGACACCGAAGTCGTCGAGCAACTCGGTGGCCTCGCGGATCATGCGGCGGCGATCGAGAAACCCGAAGCGGCGCCGTTCGCGCCCGAGGAAGATGTTCTCGTAAACCGTGGTGTCGAGCACCGACGCGAGTTCCTGCGGCACGATGGCGACGCCCAGGGCGTGCGCCGCGTTGGGGTTGCCGGCCGGCAGTTCCTCGCCGCGCACGAGCACGCGACCCTCATCCGGTCGATACTGACCCGACGCGATCTTCATCATGGTCGACTTGCCCGCGCCGTTCTCGCCCGAGAGAGCCGTGATGGTGCCCTGCTCGAGCCGCAGCGAGACACCCTTCAGCACGGGCACGCCGCCGAACGACTTCTTCAGGTCGATGCATTCGAGCATGATCGGGGCGTCGGTGTTGACCTCACCCCGATTCGGGATGCCTCCCGGCAGCTGGTCGACGACACTCATTTCGCGGGCACCACCATGGACTTGAGCGTGGCGGGTTTGGCCGCCGACTCGAGCGCCTCCTCGACCTCGGTGAGGCCGAAGTGGCCCGTAACGAGCGCGTCGAGGTCGACCAGGCCGGCCTCGACGAGCGCGATGGCCGTCGGCCACGTGTTGGCATAGCGGAACACGCCCGTGACGACGAGCTCGCGGTTTTGGATGGTGGAGACGGGCAGGCTGACCTCGTCGGCGCCCATGCCCACGAGCACGGCCGTTCCCGCCGAGCGCAGCGCCTGGATGCCCTGTTTGACGGCGATGGGCGAACCCGACGCGTCGATGAAGGCATCGAAGGCAGCATCCGGGATCTGTTCGTTGATGGGGTCGATGCCGCGGTGGGCGCCGTAGCGCAGGGCCACGTCGCGGCGCTCGGCCACCGGATCGCTCACGACGATGTCGGTGGCACCGAAAGCGCGGGCCACCTGCGCCGTGACGATGCCGATGGGACCGGCACCCGCGATGAGCACGCTCGATCCGGGCCCGACACCCGCCTTGCGGCAGGACCAGATGCCCACGGACAGCGGCTCCATGAGCGCGGCGGCATCGTCAGAGATGCTGTCGGGAACCGCGTGCGCGAAGTCGTCATCGATGACCGCGAAGTCGGCGAACGCGCCGTGGATGGGCGGGGTCGCATAGAACTCGATGTGCTCGCACAGGTTGTACTGGCCGGCCTTGCAGAAGCGGCAACGGCGGCACGGATGCTGCGGCTCGATCGACACGCGCTCCCCCACGCGTTCGGCCGAGACCTCCGACCCGACCTCGACGATGACACCGGATGCTTCGTGCCCGAGGATCAGGGGCGACTCGACGACGAACGAGCCGATGCGGCCCTCGTGGAAGTAGTGCACGTCCGAACCGCAGACGCCCACGGCGGCGATGCGGACGAGCACCTGTCGGGGACCGATGTCGGGAACGGGGACCTGCTCGACGGTCAGCTCGTGCGCGGCCTGCAGAACGCTCGCCGTCATGGTCCGCGAATCCTGCGTGCTGGCGGTGGCGGCCGAGGGCAGATCGGCGGCGGGGATGGTGGTGGCTGACGTGTCTGTCATGGCCGGTCCTTTCGGTGCGGGCCGCCCGTGGCGGTCAGTGCACCGACCCGAGCGGCGGTGCTCACGAGTCACTATAGGACGGTTTCACGAATGAGAGTTAGCCTCGCTCATTTGAGCGCGCTATGATGTCGTGAGGCCGACGACGGCCGCGGGGAAGAGGACACCATGGGGCCCGACGAGCGGGTGCGCATCGCCTATGCGGCGAAACGCCACTACATCGATGGCGTGAGCCGCGTCGAGATCGCCGACGAGATGGCCGTGTCCCGGTTCAAGATCGCGCGCATGCTCGAATCGGCGCTCGAGAACGGCATCGTCAAGATCACCATCGAGCCGCTCGACAGCGTCGACCTCGACCTCTCGATCGGCCTGCGCGACCGCTTCGGGCTCACACACGCCCTCGCCGTGATCACGCCCGGCCAGGCCGCCGAAACGATCCAAGACCGCCTGGGCATCGCGGCCGCCGAGCTGCTTTCCGAGATCGTGGTCGATGGCGATGTTTTGGGGCTCACGGCCGGGCGCACGTTGACGGCAACGGCGTCACACCTCACCCGGCTCGCGGCCTGCGAGGTCGTGCAGCTCGCCGGGGTGGCCGCGGCGACGCCCGAGAACGGCGTCGAGGTCATGCGCCGCGTGAGCCGCGTGGCCGGGGGCCGCGCGCACGCCATCTTCGCGCCCCTCGTGGTCGACACACCCGTGACGGCCGAGGCGCTCCGGCGCGAGCCGGGCATCAAAGACACCATGCGCCGCTTCGGGTCGGTCACCAAGGCCGTCGTCGCCATCGGCAGCTGGAGCCCGCCCGACTCGCAGCTCTATGACAACGCGGCCCGCATCGGGGTGCTCGACGAACTGCTGGGCCGGGGCGTCCAGGCCGAGATCTGCGCCACGCTGCTCGACCGGGACGGGCGAGAGGTCGACGGTCTGACCGACCGGTCGATCGCCATCGATACCGCTCAGTTGTGCGACATCCCCGATGTGATCGCCGTGGCGGGTGGCACGCTCAAGACGGCCGCGGTGGCCGCCGCGCTGCGCTCGGGCATCGTCACGTCGCTCGTGACCGACGCGGCACTCGCGCAGCGCCTGCTCGACGACGACAGCCTCGCCACGGGCAGTGGGCCCGTCAGGGCGTCGGCACGGCGCTCGGCTCGAACCTGACGGGCGCGAACCCGCGGCGCACGAGCTGCCGCAACTCGCCGACATCCGACCCGATGGCGCCGAGGGCGCGCGCCTGAACGAGCAGGTTGCCCAGGGCGGTGGCCTCGGCGGGGCCGGCCAGCACGGGCAGCCCCGCATAGTCGGCCACGAGCCGACACAGAAGCGTGTTCTGCGAGCCGCCGCCGACGATGTGGATCTCGCGCACCGACCGGCCCGACAGCTCGGCAGCCTCGTGCGCCGTGCGCGCGAAACAGGCCGCCAGGCTTTCGACGACGAGCCGCACCAGGTGGGCGGGTTCGGGGTCGGCGGGCAGATCGGCGTGCTGGCGCAGGCGTTCGAGCATCGAACCGGGAGCGATGAACACCGGGTCGGTGGGGTCGAAGAGGGCGGCGGGGCGAGGGAGGTCGGCGGCCCGCCGCAGCAGCTCGGATGAGCGGGGGCCCGAGCCCGGCAGCGGTTCGCCCAGCTCGGCGAGGCATCGGTTGAGAATCCACATGCCCGGGAGGATGCGCAGGAATCGGTTGCGGTCGTCGATGCCGCCCTCGTTGGTGAAACCGGCCTGCATGGCGGCGCGCGTGATGACGGGCGCCGGGGTCTCGACGCCCACCAGGCTCCAGGTGCCGAGCGAGATGTAGGCCACGTCGTCGTGCGCGCTCGGCAGGGCAGCGATGGCGGATGCCGTGTCGTGAGAGGCCACGGCGACGACCCGTGTGGACGCGTCGATACCGGTCGCCGTCGACACCTCGCGGCGTAGCGACCCCAGCACCGTGCCTGCCGGGACGATGTCGGCGAACAGGCCACGCGGCAGGCGCAACGTTTGGATGAGCGCGTCATCCCAATCGCCGGTCTGCACCTCGACGAGGCCCGTCGTCGTGGCGTTGGTGCGCTCGGTCACCGCACTGCCCGACAAGCGTTGCGCGAAGTAGTCGGGCAGCATGAGCATGCCGTCGGCGCGCTCCAGAGCTCCCCGGTCGCGGTCGGCCACCAGTTGATAGCGCGTCATGATCGGCAGGGACGATTGGCCCGTGCGCTCATAGAGCGGCCAGGTGCCCACCGTCTCGTGCACCTCGCGCATGGCGTCGAGCGTGCGCGGTTCGCGCTGATGGAAGGGCTGTTCGAGCAGCTGCCCGTCGGCCATCAGGGCGTAGTCGGTCGACCAGCTATCGATGGCCAGCGCGTCGAAGGCCCCACCCCGGTGCTGCAGCTGCCGGGCGGCGCGCGCGGCCCGGTCGAAGAGGTCGTCGGCGTTCCAGCGCAGGCCGCCGCCGAGCGTCATCGGCACGTTCTCGAAGCGTTCGAGGCCCTCGATGCGGATGCCGTCGGCATCGACCACGCCCGCCACCACGCGCCCGCTCGAACCGCCGAAGTCGACGGCGGCGAGCCGCACGGGAGAGCCCGGCCGGGCGAACGATGCCATGCACAAATCGTAGTGCGTGACCGCCTACACGACCGTGTAGCCTCCGTCGATGCGGAAGCTCTGGCCCACGACGTAGGCCGACCGCTCGCTGGCCAGATAGACGACCAGATCGCCCAGTTCGTGCGGCTCGCCCATGCGCCCGGCGGGGATCTTCGACACCCAGGTGGCCGCCATCTCGGGGTTCTCGGCCACGAAATCGCGCGTCATATCGCTCGCAAAGTAGCCCGGGGCGATGGCGTTGACGCGGATGCCGAGGGGAAGCCATTCGATCGCCGCCGAGGCCGTGAACATCGAGACGGCCGCCTTCGACGTGTTGTAGGCCGCCTGGGTCTGGGGGATGTTGACCGCGAAAGCCGACATCGACGACACGTTCACGATGGTGGCCTCGCCGCCGTCCGCTTCCTCTTGGGCCGCCAGGTAGCGCGCCGCGAAGACGCGCGATGTGAGGAACGTTCCGGTGACGTTGACGCTGAACAGGCGATCCCAGTCGGCCGTGCTCGTCTCGAGCAGAGGGGAACCCAGCGTCATGCCGGCCGAGTTCACGAGCACGTCGGCGGGCCGTAACTCCCGCTCGATCGTGTCGAAGGCCGCCCCGACCGACGCCTCGTCGGTCACGTCCATCACGAGTCCGAGGGTGCGCACACCGGTCTTCTCGGCGAGCCTGCTGGCCGAGTCGGCCACGTTCTCGAGCCGGTCGAGCAGCACGACATCCGCGCCTTCGTGGGCCAGCGCCTCGGCCATGGCATAGCCGAGACCACGCGCTCCCCCGGTGACCACGGCCGTTCGTCCCGCCAGCGCGGGCTCCATCATCTTTGACATGGCTTCACTATATGGATTCCGCTCACGTGATTTTATAGGTCGCTCGTTTGAGCACGCGATCATGTGGATGCGTCGCCCTCCACCTCACCCCTCCGCGGGCCCGCCTGCACCTTTCGGATGAGGTCTGAGAGTTCGACCGTTCGGACGTCGAGCCCGTGGCGGCGTCTTCCTAGTGTCGATAACGACCCAAATCTTCGATATCCGTCCCCTCGGAAGGAACCGCGCATGACCACCACAGAACGCCCCACCCCGAACCCGCCGGGCGGTATCGCCGGGCTGATCCGCCGGCATCCGCTCGTCTCGTTCTTCGTGCTCGCCCTAGGCCTCAGCTGGATCGCGTGGACGCCCTGGATCCTGTCGAACAACGGGCTCGGCGTGCTCGACTTCTCGTTCCCCAGCATCCTCGGCACGACGCAGTTCACGGGCATGCTGTTCGGCGCCTATCTCGGGCCGCTCGGCGCCGCCTTCATCGTCACATCGATTACGGGCGGCCGAGCAGGGCTCCGCGTGTGGGTCGGCCGGCTGCTGCGCTGGCGTGTGGCACCGCGGTGGTATCTGGTCGCGCTCTTCGCCGTGCCCGCCGCCGTGCTGCTGCTCGGAACCCTCGCCTCGGGCGGGCAGGTGCACGCGCCGAGCCTCCTCGCCGTGGGTCTCTACGTGCCCGCGCTGCTGTTGCAGATGCTCACGACGGGACTCGCCGAGGAGCCGGGCTGGCGCGACTTCGCCTTGCCGCCCCTGCAGGAGCGTTTCGGGCCGCTCGGGGCCGCCGCCATCCTGGGACCGCTGTGGGGCCTGTGGCACGTGCCGCTGTTCTTCACCGAATGGGGTTCGTGGCCCGCGGTCACGTGGCTCAACGTGGTCGAGTTCATCGCCTTCAGCGCGCTCTTCAACATCGTCATCATGTGGCTGTTCAACCGGTCGGGTCAGAGCCTGCCGATCGTCATGCTGTTCCACGTGAGCCTGAACAACACGGTTTCCGTGTTCTGGGCCGAGATGTTCCCCACCGTGGGCGGCGACCAGCTGCAGCACGTGCTGCTCGCCGGGGCGGCCGTGGCCGCGACCGTCACGATCATCCTCACGCGCGGCCGCCTGGGCCTGCCGCGCACGACGCCGGCCTTCGGGCACACGGCCGTCGAATCCGAGAAGATAGCGGTATGAGCCCATCGCCGCGTCGGCCGAGCGTCACGGATGTCCTCGTGGCGCTCGGCACGGGCGTCGCGACGGTTGCCGCCGTCGCGGCCGCACCCGAACTGCTCGCGCCCGACCATCTCGTCGTCGTCGACCCGGTCTCGTGGTGGGTGACGGGCGCGGCCCTCGTCCTGCAGGCCGTCGCACTGTGCTTCGCCCGCCCCTACCCGCGCTCGGTGCTGCTCGTGACGGCAGCCCTCGCCTTGCTCGTCGGAGTCTTCGCGCCGACGGGCATCGCCAACATCACCGATGCCGCCGTGCTCGTCGCGGTTGTGCGTGCCGCGCTCCTCGTGCCGGCCCGCGAGTTGCGCGTGCTGCTGCCGATCGCGGCCCTCTCCGTCGCCGTCGGGCAGGGCGGCGATATCGTCGGCTCGAGTGCGGTGCCCCTGCCGACCGTGATCGGCGCCGCCATTCTGCAGGCCATCGCGATCGTCGGACTGCCCTCCGTTGGCGTGCTCGCGGTCACGGCCCGCCGCGACGCCCAGCGCGCCCGCACCGGCGAGTCTGCAGCCATCCAGCGGGAACGCGACGCCCTCGTGCAGGCCGCCGTGGCCCAGGAACGCACCGGCATGGCTCGCGAACTGCACGACATCGCGGCGCACCACGTGTCGAGCATCGCGCTCATGTCGGCGGCCATCGAGCGACAGATCGACACCGACCCCGCGCTCGCGAAACGCCAGGTGCGGCAGGTGCGTGAGCAGAGTCGCGTGCTGCTCGACGACCTGCGCCGCCTCGTGGGCCTGCTGCGCCGGGATGCCGACGCCCCCGATGCCATCGAGACGCTGGAGACCATCCCCGCCCTCGTCGACACCGCCCGCTCGACCGGCCGCGAGGTCGACCTGCGTGTCTCGGGTGGCGGCGGCGACATCGGCCCGCTCGCGCAACTGGTCGCCTATCGCATGGTGCAAGAGGCGCTGGCCAACGCGGCCCGACATGCCCCGGATGCCGCCTGCGCTGTCGAGCTCGACGGCAGCGCATCCGACCTGTTCGTGGTGACCGTGCGCAACACCCCGCCCGCCTCGCCGGCCACGCCCACGCGCGAGGGTTTCGGCCTGCTTGGCATGCGCGAGCGAGCTGCCCTCGTCGGCGGCACCCTCGACGCCGGCGCCGACCCCGACGACGGCTGGACCGTGCGTCTCATCCTCCCCTCGGAGCCGCCCGCCGACTCCCGAAAGGACCCCGCATGATCCGAGTGCTCGTCGCCGACGATCAACCGCTGGCCCGCGCCGGGCTCGCCGCGCTGCTCGCCGCCGAACCCGATATCGACGTCGTCGCGACGGCCGCCGACGGCGACGAGGCGCTGGCGCTGGCCCTCGAATTGCGCCCCGACGTGGCCTGCCTCGACATCCGGATGCCGGGCCAGACGGGCATCGACGTCACGCGCTCGCTCACGGCGCTCACCGCCGACCATCCGGTGCCCGTGCTGATTCTGACGACCTTCGACATCGACGACTACGTGTTCAATGCACTGGAGGCCGGGGCATCCGGTTTTCTGTTGAAGGATGCCGAACCCGACGAGATCATCCGCGCCGTGCGGCACGTGGCAGCGGGAAACGGCACCCTCGACCTGGCCGTGACGCGGCGCGTGCTGCAAGAGTTCACGCGGCGCCGCACGCTGCAGGCCGTGTCGACGACGAGCGAGGCGGCCGGCCAGCTCACGCCGCGCGAACGAGAGATTCTGCAACTGCTGGCGCAGGGCATGTCGAACGACGAGATCGCTGCGGCGCTCACCGTCGAGGTAACGACCGTGAAGTCGCATCTGGCGCGCATCCTGCCGAAGTTGGGCGTGCGCTCGCGTTTGCAGGCGGTTGTGTGGGCGTATCAGAACAAGGTGGTGCTGCCGAAGTAGTGGGCCGGGCCTGACCGGGCCCCGTGGCTCGGCGACGTCATTCCGGCAGGCCCTCTCGAGCCCCTGTTCGGAGCGCTTCGAGGTTGAGCGAAATCCAGGCGGCGACGCGTTCGCGATGCGGTTCGACCCAATCACCCTCGTAGGCGCGCGGCACGGTCTCGATGAACATGATGAGGCCGAGGTAGATCGACCAGAGGCGAGCGCGGGCGATGGCCGCGGCGTCGGGCAGAAGGGGGCAGCCAGCCGTCTTCTCATAGGCGTTCACGAACGCGGCGTTGTCAGCCACCCAGGTCTCGACGTCCTCGAGCAGCGCGACGGAGGCGAGGTCGGCCGTCGGGTCGGCGACGAGCGCACGTTCGGCGTCGATGACGGCGGTGAAGTGGCCGCCCGAGACGAGCAGATTGCCCGGCCAGAGGTCGAAGTGGACGAGGGTCGGCTGGGTCACCTCGTCGAAGGCAGCCGCGAACAGGGCGAGTTCGTCGACCAGGGCGAGGGCATCGGATGTTTCGCTGCCCACACCGTCCCGCGCGGGGCCGCCGAAGCCGCCGAGGTCGACCCGCCAACGCTCGGCATCGGCGACCACGTTGCGGATGAGCTTGCCGAACGTTTCGCGCAGGCTCGACGATCTGGTCGACGCCCGAAACGGGTAGCCGAACAGCGAGAGCTCGTCGCGCTCGGACGCCCTCGCCGCCGTGCCGGCCAGATGCAAGCGCGCGAGGAGCGTCCCGTGCTCGGCGGGGCTCGGTCGCTCTGAGGCATGCTCGACCTCGCTGAGGGGAACGCCCGGTTCGTGCGAGAGGACGAGGGCCAGGACATCCGTGTTCGGCACTCGACCGGGCGGCGGGCCACCCAGGACCGTCTCGTCGCTCGTTTCGACCGCGGCGAACTCGCGATGCAGGACGCTCGGAACAGGAAGGCCCGCCGCCCCGAACGCGTCGAGGGCGAGCGCTTCCGTGGCGAGAAGGGCGCGCTCATAGGTCAGGGCCGTCGCGTCGTCGGGGGCACGTTTGGTCACCACCGACCGCGCCGGCTGGATCTCCGTGGCCGCCAGCCACACACGCTCGACGGCGTTCGCCGTGCCCGCCCCGAGGGCTTCGCTCCGGGCGACCCCACCGTGCGCCGCCAACCAATGCTCGACCGTTGCTTCGCCTGCCACCATGCCGACACACTAACGGGCTTGCTCAACCCGACGACCGGAACAGCGCCCGCCGTCCCGCCGCCGATCCGCGGATATTGTTGAGGGCGTCTCATTTCGCACGGATGCCCGAAAGGCCCTGGCATGTCCCTCGATCGTCCCGCCGGCGCATCCCCCTGGCGCGTGAGTGCGTTGCCGAAACCGCTCGACACGACCGCTCTGACCACTCCGCTCCCCCGGCAGGAACGCACGCGGCGCTGGCGCGAACTCGTCGCCGAGCAGCCCAAGATGCGCGACACCATCGGCCGCATGCGCCGACTCACGGCCACGATCGGCGCTCTGGGCGGCCTCGCCGGCGTGCCCCTGATGGGCCTCATCGCCATCCTGGCGTTCGGCGAGGGCGACGAGGAGGGCGCGCGGATCGCCATCGGTCTCGCATCGATGGTCGTCATGACGGCTCTGCTCGCCGTCGTCCTCGTGCGAGTGGCCGTGCGGGTCTGGGCGCGCCGCACGATGCGTCGGACACACATTCGCCTGGCGAACTTCGCTGAAGCCAACGGGTTCGACTACCTCGCCGGCCCCGTGGCCGCACAGCGGGAGATGCCGTGGCGCCGACGCGGTTCGCTCAACCTCCACCGCGTGCTGCGCAGCCGCGAGGAGCGCGGCATCGAGATCGCCGACTACGAGATCCAGGGCAACTCGCAGAACCTCGCCGCACAGTTCGGCGGATTCTGCGCGCTTCGGCTTCCCACTCCGCTGCCCCACATCATGTTGCGCGCGCGGGGCGGTCGCCGCCCGGGCATGAGCTCGGCGGGCGCCCCGCGCGACCTGCAGCACCTCAGCCTCGAGGGCGACTTCGACCGCCACTTCGCGCTGTTCTGCCCGCAAGGTTACGAAGCGGATGCCCTCTACCTCTTCACACCCGACGTCATGGCGCGTCTCATCGACCACGTCCGTGACCTCGACGTCGAGATCGTCGACGACTGGATGATCCTCTCGACTCCCCGTGACCTCGTCACGACCGACCCCGCCGACTGGGCCGCCATCGCAGCCGCTGTCGACGCCGTCGACGACCGCGTCGAGCGCTGGGCTTCCTGGCGCGAGACCCGTCCCGTCTCGGAGGCCGACGCGATAGCGGCCCGCGCGGTCGCCACCCCTGGCCGCCGCCTCAAAACGAGGCCCAGCGTCGACAACATCCTCATCTCCTGCTCCCTCGGCCTCTTCGCCGTTTGCGTCATCGTGGCGTTCTGGCGCTAGCCGCTGCGGATCAGCTGGAGTGTGGCTTGTCCCGCTGAATCACTCTGGCGCGGGCATGCGCTGTGGAACCTCCGCGCGGTGTGTCATTCTGTGGGGGATCACACGAACGGTCCCGGCCGTCGACACCGCGCCCCGCGCATCCGCTGCAGAGGAAGAACATGGCCACCACAGGAACGCTCGGCGCCGAAGAACGTCGAGCCCACCTCACGGCGATCCTCGAACGTGACGGGCAGATCCGGCTGGAGGCCGCGGCATCCGAGCTGGATGTCTCGGCCATGACGGTCCGGCGCGACCTCGCCGATCTCGAGGCCCTCGGGCTCCTGCGCCGCGTGCGGGGAGGCGCGATTCCGACGCTGCAGCCGCGCACGTTCCGCGAGCGCACCGCTACCGGGGCACGCGAGAAGGCGCTCATCGTCGAGAAGGCCCGCACTCTGCTGCCGAGCGACGGCGCCATAGCCATCGACGCGTCCACGACGGCGGGCGGCATGGGGCGACGACTCGAGAACGGGCCACTCACGGTGGCGACGAACTCCTATGACAACTTCCTCACGGCGCGGCAGAACCCGGATGTCACGGCCATCCTGGTCGGCGGCACGGCCGAGGTGCGCACCGACAGCTTCGTCGGGCCCATCGCCTGTCAGGCCGCGGCATCCGTTCTCTATCGCCGGTTCTTCCTCTCGTCGGCTGCGGTCGACCCCGAGCTCGGCACCTCAGAGGTCACGCTGGAGGAAGCGCAGGTCAAGCAGGCGTTCGCCCGGGCCAGCGACGAGACAGTGCTGCTCGTCGCCTCGTCAAAGCTCGGCCAGCGCGCCTTGGCGGTCGGGTTCGGCCTGGATGACATCGACCTGCTCGTCACCGAACTCGACCCGTCCGACCCGTTGCTCGACCCCTACCGCGGGCGCGTCGAACTCCTGTGAACCCGGCCGGCTCCACAGCCGCCGCGACATAATGGCCCCATGCACCTGACCACCTCGACCACGGGCACAGGCCCTCGCCACGTCGCCCTCGTGCACGGCCTCGGCGGCAACGGCGCCACGTGGGCACCCCTGATCGAGCGGATGACCGCGACCGGCCGGTACACCGTGACGACCGTCGATCTGCGCGGCCACGGCAGCAGCGATCGCGCCCCCAGTTACGCCCTCGACGAGCTGGCCGACGACCTGGTCGAGAACCTGCCGCACGGCCTCGACAGCGTGGTCGGGCATTCGCTCGGCGGCTCGGTGCTCGTGCGCGCGGTCGGCCGGCTCGCCCCCGCGCGGGCCATCTACCTCGACCCCGGTTTTCACCTCACGCTGCCGACGACCGGTCTGCGCGGCCGTCTCTTCTGGGCCGCGCCGCTCGTGACGCTCGGCTTCGCGCAGCTGCGACAGTCCCGCCAGAGTGCCGCCGCGAAGGCCCTCTACAAACCCGCCGTGCGGGAATCGATCGCCCGGGCCCAGCGTGAGTTCGACCGGGGCATGGCGATCGGGGTGTTCCGGGATGTCGCGTTCCACCCCCTCGCGCCCGCCGCACCCGAGGTTCCCTCGACGATCGTGCTGTCGGATGACTCCCCCGCCGTCCTGCCCGACACACTCGCCGCCGAGCTCGAAGGCCTGGGCTGGGACATCCGCCGCCTGCCCCGCGTGCACCACGACATGCAGCTCGAAAACCCGGATGGCACGTTCCAGATGATCGAGGACGTGCTCTGATCTGAGCCGCTCGGACGGCTTCGACAGCGGCCCCGCGCCCGGCCTCGGCTACCCTGGGCAGATGGACACCAACGCTCTCCGGCACTTTCTCGCGGTCGCCGACGAGGGCGACTGGTCACGCGCCGCCAACGCCGAACACGTTTCGCGAGCAACCATCCAGGCCTCTGTCGCGTCCCTCGAGGCCGAGCTCGACGAGAAACTCGTCGTCGAGGACGAGAACGGCGCCCTGACTCTCACCGCCCCCGCGCTCGCTTTCCGCGGCCCGGCCCGCGCCCGCGTTGCGGCAGCCCCGGCACCCACACCGAAGGCTGGCGGCAAGGCCAAGGCCTCGAAGGGCCGCGGTCGCGCCCCCATCGTCAAGGGCCAGCCCAAGCCCTACCCTAAGCGCCAGGGCCGCTAGCTTTCAGCGCTCCGCTTGCCTCACGCCAAGCGCCTCGCCCAGAACCGCCCGGACCGATCGCTCACGAACGCTCGAGATTGTTCACCGCTCGGATGTAGGCGTCCAAGCTGTAGCGCTCACCCGTTGACACGGCTTCGACAGTGATCGCGTCGACCTCGGTGGGGAGCAGCCGATAAACCAAGCGATAGTTCGGCCGAGGGTGGTCCGGGCGCTCATCGAAGTAGACCTTTCGGCAATCGCTGAGATCGCCGATGCCCACCCGCTTGTCGAGCGGCCTGCCCTGCAGACGCCCGTCCGCAATATGTGAGAGAAGCTCGAGTACGACGAGCTGGAGTTTCCGGGTGGGCAGCTTGTGCAGGTCGGCTTCGAATCCTCGAAGCGCCCGAAGCCCCAGCCTCACTCGCCAGGAACCTGCAGGCCGAGACGGGCGGCGATGTCGGCGAGAGGCTCACTGTCGCCCGCGTCGATGCGGGCGCGAGCGGTGCGAGCAATCTCGAGGTCTTCGAGCAGAGGAAGCATCTCGCGGTAGAGGCCATACGGGATGACAACAGCTTCGGGTTTACGGTGCGATCCGAAAATCAGCGGCTGAGCATTATCGCTTGCCCGAAACGAGTCGACGGTCTTGCCGAGCAGCTCGCGCGCCTCACGGCTTGTGTGCACGGTCGGCGGCTCGAGAAGGGACATGGGCCCACTATACCGCGCATGCGTCACCAAATGTGTACACGAATGTGCCTCATCTCTTGAGCCCGTCCGAGATTGCCTGCACGGTGGGTGCGTGTTGAGGCAAACGCGAGCAAGCCGGTTAACGCAGCGCCACATCACATCTGCATCACGGATCCCTCAGCTCGGCCACCCGCTCCTCAACGCCTGTTGAAGACCACTACAGTGTGAGAGATGCGAAGACTCTGAGGAGAACTCGCTCTGTGGCGCTGGCCTCCAAGTTATTGGGGTTCGGGGGCGTCTACGAGTGGTGGGGTGTTCCCGGGAAGGCGTGCCCCGCCGCTCTACTCCCTCGCGCTACAGCGAGGTGAACTGCACCACGGTGTCCCACGCGAGCTTGACGATGAGCAGCGACAGAACGACGAGGAAAACCCGGCGCACGAAGCCGCTTCCGTTGCGCGTCGCCATCCGCGCGCCGATGAAGCCGCCAGCCATATTTAGTGCGGCCATTGCGATACCCAGGGCGAGCAGGATCTCGCCGTGCGTCCCATAGACAGCGAGGGCGGCGAGGTTCGTGGTCAGGTTGGCGATCTTGGCGTTGACGCTGGCCTGCAGAAAGCCGTAGCCGAGCACGGCGACGAGCAGGATGACGAAGAACGATCCGGTTCCCGGCCCGAGCAAGCCGTCATAGAAGCCCACCAGCATGCCGATGGCCGCGGAACGCCACGCGATGGACGCGGCGGCCGTGTGTTTCGGCTCGTGATGCAGGCCCATCTTCGGCTTGAGCAGCGTATAGATGGCGACGGCGACCACGGCCACGAGCACCACGGGCGTCAACACCTCGCGCGGAACGAAGCGCGACAAAGATGCCCCGACGGCCGAACCGGCGAACGCGCCGACGATCAGCGGAATCAGGAGCGGCAACTGCACGCGCACCCGCCTCAAGTACACCCAGCTCGCCGACAGCGTTCCGAAAAATGACGAGAGCTTATTGGTGCCGAGCACATACGGCGTCGGGATGTCGGCGGGCACGGCAATCACGAGGGCCGGCAGTTGAATCAACCCACCGCCCCCGACCACGGCATCCACCCACCCGGCGAGGCCGGCCGCGATCAGCAGAAAAGCGAGAGCCGCCGCTGAAACGGGAAGCCATTCGGCGAGCGCAGGACCATCGAACACGTTCCATTCTCTCCCTTTCGGGCACTCGCCGCTTTCACGCACTCAGGCACATCCGCGCCCGAGTGATACTATCTGCGTATGGATGCAGATAAGCAGGTTTGTGGGCGCAATCCCGACAGTCAATTCGTCGAGCTCGCAGTCGAGGTCTTCGCGATGCTCGCCGACGCGACGCGAGTGCGCATGATCCTCGCTCTCCGCGACGGCGAACGATCGGTGAACGAGCTCGCCGAGATCGTCGGGAAGACGCCAGCATCCGTGTCGCAGCATCTGGCAAAACTGCGCCTGGCGCGTTTCGTGGCCACTCGTCAGGACGGCACACGCGTGATCTATCGCCTCGAGAACGAGCACGCGAGCCAGCTCGTCTCCGACGCCATCTTCCAAGCCGAGCACTCGCTCGGCGGCACGCCCCGTCACCACCACGCCGACGCTTCGCCCGAAAGTGAGACACTCGCGTGACCGAGCGCTCGCATCACTCACACGGGCACGACGTGGATGCTCACGAGCACGGGGACGGCTCGAGCGAGGGTGGCCACGGCCACGATCACGGCCCATCCGGGCACACGCATGCGCATCCGACCGGAGTGAAGGGCATCCTCGCCGGCGTCTTCATGCCACACAGCCATGACGCCGCCGACTCCATCGACGATGCACTCGAGGCGAGCACCCAGGGCATCCGCGCGTTGAAAATCAGCTTGTTCATCCTGCTCGGCACGACCGTGTTGCAGCTGGCCGTCGTGTTCATCTCGGGTTCGGTGGCGCTGTTCGCCGACACCATCCACAATTTTTCTGACGCCCTCACGGCCATCCCGTTGTGGGTGGCGTTTATTCTCGGGCGTCGGGCCGCGAGCCGCCGGTATACCTACGGCTACGGTCGCGCAGAAGACCTGGCCGGGTTATTCATCATCGCTGTCGTCGCACTCTCAGCGGTCGTGGCGGCGTGGCAATCGATCGAGCGGCTCATCAACCCGCAGCCCCTGCAGAACCTCTGGTGGGTGGTCGCGGCCGGCGTGATCGGCTTTGCGGGCAACGAGGCCGTCGCCATCTACCGCATCCGCGTGGGCCAGCGCATCGGATCGGCCGCGCTCGTTGCCGACGGGGTGCACGCCCGCACCGACGGTTTCACCTCACTCGCCGTCGTCGTCGGAGCCGTCGGCGTGATGCTGGGCTTCCCCCTCGCCGACCCCATCATCGGCTTGATCATCTCGGCGGCCATCATGGTTCTGCTCTGGGGCACCGTCAAAAGCCTCGGCCGCCGGCTCATGGATGGCATCGAACCCGAACTCGTCGAGAACGCGCAGCGAGCCCTCGACGAGACGCCCGGCGTTCTCGCGGCTCACAGCGTGCAACTGCGCTGGGTGGGCCACAGGCTCCAAGGGGCGGCGACCATCGTCGTGCCTGACGCACCACTTTCCCGCACCGAGATCGTCGTCGACGACGCTCGACACCACCTCCGGCATGCGCTCCCCAACCTGGACGCCATGACCATCAGTGCGACCACCGACAGGGAACCCCTTCCGCGACCGTGAGGATCCACGGCGAGGGAGTGCCCGACGAGGCGCCCTAGCCAATTTGACATTGACATTAGTGTCAATGTTGACGATGGAGGGATGACCTCTTCACCACGCACCCGCGAGCCCCTGGCGACGGCAGATCGATTGGGCCCCGGAGACGCCCTCGTGATCAGCCTCCTCATGGCGTCGACATTCCTCGTCCTCCTCAACGAGATGCTTCTGGGCGTCGCCCTGCCCACACTCATCGCCGACCTCGACATCACCCCATCGGCGGGTCAGTGGTTGACGACCGGATATTTGCTCACCTTGGCCGTGCTGATCCCGGCAACCGGCTTCATCATGCGGCGCTTTCACCTGCGGGCGATCTTCTTGACCGCGCTCTCGGTCTTCATCCTCGGAACGGTGATTGCCGCAGCAGCTCCCGGGTTCGAAGTTCTCCTGACCGGCCGAATCATCCAGGCGGTCGGCACAGCAGTCTTCGTGCCCCTGCTCATGACCACGGCCATTCGATTGATCCCAGAAGCTCGGCGAGGCCGCGTGATGGCACTGGTGACCGCGGTTCCGGCCATTGCCCCCGCCGTCGGACCCGCCGTGTCGGGCCTGATCTTGACCTATCTGCCCTGGCGGTTCCTGTTCATCCTGGTTCTCCCCCTCGCCGTGATCGCCCTGATCGCAGGGGCCCTGAAGCTCCGAAACATCGCGACGCCCGAGCACGCGTCGCTCGACCTGTTGTCGCTGGCATTGTCGGCCATCGGTTTCGGCGCGCTCGTTCTCGGCCTGTCTCTCATCGGCGAGTCCACGTCGGGTCACGCCCCGCTGCCGCCGGTGATCCCCATCCTGATCGGCACGATCGGTGTGGCCGCATTCGTGTGGCGTCAGGTAGCGCTCCGTCGGCACGGCGACCCGTTCCTCGACATGCGCATTTTCCAGAGCCGAACGTTCACCGTCGCCATCCTCGTCATGCTCTTCGTCGCCATGAACGGCTTCGGGGTGGCGCTCGTCCTCCCGTTCATCCTGACCGGCGCGCTCGGGCTCGATACTCTCGCCATCGGACTCTTCCTCCTCCCCGGAGGCGTGATCATATCGGCGGTTTCTGCGCTGGGCGGTCGCGTGTACGACCGGTGGGGCCCTCTGCCCCTCGCCATCCCCGGTGCTGTGATCTGGGCGGCGAGCATCTGGTTCCTCAGCACCCTGAACGGCGACAGCAGCGTCTGGGTGTACCTGGCCGGCTACCTGGTGATGACGGCAGGTCAGGCGATGATTTGGGCGCCGGTCACGACTCTGGCCCTATCGTCGCTCCGCTCCGATCTCTACCCGCACGGGAGCGCCGCGTTCTCCACGGTGCAGCAACTGGCGGGTGCCGCGGGCGGCGCAATCCTCATCTCGGCCTACACGATCGGCTCTCATGCGGCCGATGCGAGCAGGTTGACCGTCGCCGAGACCGTTTCGGCGGGCCACACGGCCCTCGTCACCGCGGGGATCATCGCCATCCTCGGCCTCATCGGCACACTGTTCATCGGTCGGCGCCGACCGGCTGAGACGGCGAAGGCGGGAGAGTCCGCCCCCGAGGAAACTACGTTGACAATAATGTGAGGGTCAACAACAGAGGAAGGAAGAGCATGCGCATCGGAGAGCTTGCGAAGAAGACGGGCGTGCCGCCGCGCATGCTCCGCTACTACGAAGAACAGGGTCTGATCGCACCCGACCGACTCGACAACGGGTACCGGGATTACGCGGACTACCTGGTCGACCGCGTGAACAAGATCAGGGGCCTGGCCGACACGGGCATCCCCTCGCGCATCATCCTCGACATCCTGCCCTGCCTTGACCAGCCGCAAACGATCGTGGTGCGCAATCCGGAACCCGGCCTGCTCGACCTCTTGTCCGACGAACGCGACCGGATGTCGCAGAAGATCGAATTCCTCATCAAGAACCGCGACGCTCTCTCGCAATACGTCGATGCCCTCGAGATCGCGCTGTCCGAATCGCGGCTCGCCAGCGCGAGCTAGACCGACTCCCCGCGCCCTCCGCGGTTTCGGACCCCCGGCTGGTCTCGCAACACGCTTCAGCGAGCCACCGGCCGAAAATCACTGGGCGCTGCACGGGCCCGAGGCGGACAGGATGATGACCGGTCCGCCCTCGGGCGTGGTCGCGAACTCGCCCAGACGCATGTAGTAGTCGTCCGAGAAGAAGGCGACCGCTGTCGTTGCATCCGACGAACCGTCGGCAGCGACCTTCTTCTCGACGCGCCATCCGTCACGATCGGCATACATGGCGGCCGCGTCATCCAACCAGGCACTGCGATCGAAATCCTCGGGAACATGGACGCTCAGGACGCCATCGAACTGAACGACATCCTCACTTTCGCAGTGGATGAGCGTGTAGTCCTCCGTGGCCGTCGAGAGATAAGTGGCGGGCAACGTCTCGGCCATTTCGCTCCGCAATTCGAGGGCTTCCGCCTTCGTGGATTCGAGACTGGGCGCGCTCTGGAAGATTCCGCAGCCCGCGAGCCCGAGCACGACGGCGGCACCGATCGCCCCGGCAGCTGCTCGACGCAGGATGCCGGCCCCCTCATCAATCGGTCGCATCAGCGAAAATCACCCACCTGGCGCTCGAGCGGCACGGTGCGCTCGACCACGACGTCGCCGGTGTGGGCGGTGGTGACGGTCTCGATCAGGACGATCTCGACCTCCTCTTCGGCGACGGGGTTATGCTGCACGCCGCGCGGGACGACGTAGAACTGTCCGGGCGTGAGGACGACCTCCTGATCGTCGGGGAGCTGGATGCGGAGGCGGCCCGATACGACGAGGAACATTTCATCCTCTGCCTCGTGGGCATGCCACACCAGCTCACCCAGCAGCTTCGCGACCTTCACGTATTGGTCGTTCACACGGCCGACCACCCGTGGCGTCCAGTGCGCATGAACCTCTCGCAGTTCGGCAGCCACGTCTATCCCAGAAAGAGCAGTCATAGAGTCATTATCGGCCGTCATCGTTGCCGGAATGGCATTAGCGGATTCAGAGATAACTGCAGGGGCCCGAGACGGACAAGACCATGACCGGCCCCCCTTCGGAGGTGTCCGCGACTCCGTCGACGCGCAAGTAGTAGCCGCCTTCCGAGGCGAAGGCGACTCCCGAGGTCGCATCGGAAGATCCGTCAGCAGCGACCTTCTTCTCAACCCGCCAACCGGGGCGATCCTCGTACATCGCGGCCGCCTCATCCAACCACGCCGTGCGATCGAAATCTTCGGCGACGCTGACGATCAGGACGCCATCGAACTGGGCAGTGTCACTCCCGTCACAAGGGAGGATGTGGTCCTTCACCGTTCCTGCCGCCACATCGGCTGCGGGCAGCATCTCTTCGAATTCACTGCGTAGCTCGAGGGCATCCGCTTTCGTGGATTCGAAACTCGGGCCTTGCGGGACTACTCCGCAACCCGCGGCCGTGAGTACGAGCACGACTCCTCCCAGGCCCAGAGCCGCGGGACGGAGGACGCCGCCGCTCACTCGACCCGCCGCCCGCCGTCGTGGCAGGAGGACTCGGTCGGTCAGGGATCGTTGCCGGAAAGAGGTTCGGGTATCGGTCACTCGGTCACCCTGTCACACCCACGGTCAGCGCTCCAGCGTCATCCGCCGTGCGTGTCCCGATCCCGGCTCGGCGGCTCGACCTGGCGCGCCCGCACCAGGCGCGGCACGAGGCGCACGAGCACGACCATGGCGATGAGTTCGACGAGGGTCTGCGTGACCACGGCGAGCGGGGCGAGATCGAACGCGGCGGGAAGCGCCAGCGCCAGCGGGAGGACGACGAGCGAATTGCGGGTGACCCCGCTGAACGTGAGGGCGCGGGCCGAGGGGACGTCGAGTCGGGCGAGACGGGCGGCCAGGCATCCGAGCGGCGCCATCACCACGACGAACGCGGCGTAGAGCGGGATGAGCCCGGCGAGCCGACCCAGGTTGGCCGCGACCGGCCCGATCTGCGACGCCACCACCACGAAGAGCGTGAGCATCATGAGCGGCACCATCGCCGCCTCGAAAACCGAGAGGATGCCGCGAGCGAACGTTTGCGAAGGACGAGGGGCGCCGATGCTCACGACCGCTGCGGCGGACGCGCTGACCGACGCATCCGCCGATCTCGCCGTGTCGACAGCACCCGTCTGGACACTCACGCTCTCCCCCGACCCCGCAAGCCACTGCACGATCGCGGCGACGATCAGCGGCACCACGATGAGCCACACGAACGCCTCGACGAACGGCCCCGGCTCGATGACCGACACCGCCTCGGGCCCCGCGAAGGCCAGCAGGTAGAGCGGCAGAAGCAACAACTGCGCGAGCACGAGCAACGGCGCCGCGGCCAACAGACGATCGGATGCCCCGCCCGCCAGCCCGGCGAACACGATCACATAATCCACACACGGCGTCAGAAGCACCAGCAGCACCCCGACGAGCAGCGCATCATCAGAAGCGACGAACCGGCTGAGCCCGAACACGACCCCGGGCACGACGACGAAGTTCAGCACGCCGAGCACCGAGACGAAGCGGATGTCGCGGGCGGCGCGCCCCAGCATCCGAAACGGCACGGCGAGGAAGGTCGCGAGAAGCAGCAGCGCGAGAACCGGTGTGACGAGGACATCCAGCGCGCGGGCGGCCGGCACGAGCAGCCCGACCACCACGGCGGCAACGATCGCTGCGAGGTAGAGCAGCACCTGATGTCGCGAAAGCCAGAGGGTCACCCGTTCATCATCGCCCAACCCGCGCACCACAACCGACGGCCTTGGGCAGCATGCTCAGGAGACGGTCGCGGCCTCGATGTCGAGCGGGCGGCCGGCGATGCGTTCGAGCAGGTCGTCGATGTGGTCGGCCGCGAAGATGCGGTCGGCCGTGATGAGCGCGAGGCCGACGACGCCGCCGAATTCGCCCAGGTGCGACACGGCGACGGTCAGGTTGCGCGTGGCGAGCGGCATCGAGCGCTGATAGACGCGCTCGCGCACACCCGACAGCAGGATCTCGCCGCACTCCGACAGCTGCCCCGACACCACGATCGATTCGGGGTTGAGGATGCTGACGAGGTCGGCAACGGCGTCACCGAGAACGCGCCCGGCCCGGCGCATGAGGCGCACCGCGTCGAGGTTGCCCTGTTTGACCAGCGACACGACGCCCGCCACGTCGTCGACCTCGACCCCCGCGGCGTGCAGGTCGCGGATGAGCGCCCAGCCCCCCGCATACGCCTCGACGCAGCCCACGTTGCCGCAGCGGCACGGCAGCTGCTCGGAGGACTCCGCAATGGCGGCACGTGTATGGCCGATATCCCCCGCCGCCCCCTCGCTGCCGCGGATGATCTGGCCGTTGAAGACGAGACCCGAGCCGATGCCCGTGCCCACCTTCAGGCTGATGAGGTTGTCGTGGTGGTGCGGCCGCGCTTCGGCGACGGCGCGCGAGTTGGCGTCGTTCTCGACGATGACGGGCACGCCATAGCCCGAGAACCACCCGGCGATGTCGAAGCCATCCCACCCCGTCATGATGGGCGGGTTGACCACGCGCCCGGCGGCGAATTCGACGGGTCCCGGCACGGCGATGCCGACGCCCCAGACCTCGGCTGGCGCCCGTGTGGCCGGGTCGATCAGCAGCTCGGCGAGCGCAGCATCGACCTCGCCCAGCACGCGTTCGGGGCCGTCCCACACGTTCACCGTGACGCGCGTGTGCCGCAGGGGTTCGCCCCCGAGATCGCAGACGGCGACGACGAGACCGGTCGCCCCGATATCCGCTGTGGCGATGACGGCGCGGTCGCGGTTGAGCACGAAACGGCTGGATGGCCGCCCCCCGGTCGACTCCCCACCCTCCATCGCCGCGATCAGCCCGGCTTCGTGCAGGGCGCCCAGGCGGTGGTTGACGGTCGAGCGCGACAGCCCGGACGTCTCGATGACGTCGACCCGGCTGAGTTCACCGTGCTCGCGAAAGAGCGCCAGTATCTCGCCGATATGGGTTCGCATGTCTTTCACTTTACGCAGAGCTCCGTCGCTGTCCGTGGCCGTCTTTTCCCAGACTAACGGCAACATCGTTAAGTTAGGCAACTTTTGTGTTGCAAAAACTCAAAAGTGAGCGTAGTTTCTCTCAGGAAGGCACACAGTAGTGCTCCTATCCCCAAGGATGACAATGTTCAGCAAAGACGCAACATGGCTCAGGACCGCCCGCATCGCCGTCCCCCTCGGCGTAGCGGCGCTCGTGCTCACCGGCTGCTCGGGTGGCGGGGCCACCGGCGGCGACGGAACCTCCTCGACCAAGGTCGCGGCCGTGATCAAGGGCCTCGACAACCCCTTCTTCCAGTACATGGAGACCGGCATCAACGACACCGCCAAGAGCGATGACGTCAGCGTGCAGGTGCAGGCGGCCGCCGACATCGGCGACACCACGGGTCAGGCCGACAAGCTCACGGCCCTCGTCGGCCAGGACTTCGGCTGCTACATCGTGAACCCCATCTCGGGCACCAACCTCGTGCAGGCGCTCAGCCAGGTTTCGACGGCCGGCAAGACCATCGTCAACATCGACCAGCCCATCGACGCGGATGCCGCCAAGACCGCGAACCTCGACATCGCCACCTACATCGGCACCGACAACGAGGCCGCTGGCGGCAAGGCCGGCGACTTCGTACTCGGACAGATCGACCCCGGTTCAGAGGTCGCCATCATCGGCGGCATCGCGGGAGACGTGACGAGCGCCGCACGCATCGACGGCTTCAAGGCCGCGGTCGGCAGTGACGTCGACGTCATCCAGGAAACCGCCGCCGACTGGAAGCGCGAGATGGCCCTCACGCAGGCCACCGACATCATCGCCGCCAACCCCGACGTCAAGGCGTTCTTCGCCGCGAACGACGACATGGGCCTCGGCATCGTCAAGGCCGTCGAGAACGCCGGCAAGACCGGTGAGATCACGGTCGTGAGCGTCGACGGCAACGAAGACGCGCTTGAATCGGTCAAGGCCGGCGGGCTCTCGGCCACGGTCGCCCAGTACCCCTTCGCTGTCGGACAGCTCGGCGTGCAGGCCTGCGAGGTCGCGACATCCGGTGGCGACTTGCCGAAGAACATCGAGTCCCCCACGGCGCTCGTCACCTCGGCCGAAGCCGACCAGGCGCTCGACGCGTTCCCGCAGCCCTTCGCGCCCTTCGAGAACCCGCTCGAGGACCTGCTCAAGAAGTAACCGATCGCGTGTCGCGGGCCCTCCCCCGGCCCGCGGCACGTGGGGCAGCCCACCATCCGCTGCCCGCTGCCTGCTGCCTGCTTCCCGCTGCCCTCGACGGGCTCACCGACTCATCGACATCGCCCGAGTTAGAACGGAACCCCCACTCCCCATGAGTACAACAACCGAAGCCCGACCCGGAAGGATGCAGGCGGTCGCCGCGCAGACCCGCCAGCTGAGCTTCTGGGCCGAGAACGCGGCACCCATCGGGCTCGTCGCCCTGGTGATCGTGTTCTCGATCCTCAGCCCCACCTTCCTCACCCTCGGCAACATCCGCGCCATGCTCGTTGCCGCCGCGATCCTCGTGATCCTGGCGATCGGTCAGGCATTCGTCATCACGACGGGCGGCATCGACCTGTCCATCTCGGCCACCATGACGCTCGGCGCCATCGGCTTCGGCCTGGCGTTCAGCAACGGGTTCGGGTTCTGGGCATCGGCGCTCGTCGCCATCCTCTCGGCCATGCTGATCGGCCTGATCAACGGGTTGCTGATCGCCAAGGGGAAGGTGACGGACTTCATCGCCACGCTCGGAACCCTGTCGGTCGCGACGGGCCTCGCGCTCATCATCTCGAACGGCAAGCCCATCAACGTGAACAGCCCCGAACTGCTGACGCTCACGTCGGGGTCGCTCGGAATCTTCGGGTACCCGATCATCCTCGCCGCCATCGTGGCCGCCGCCGCGTGGTTCGTCATGTTCCGCACGCGTTTCGGTCTGCACGTGCAGGCCGTCGGCGGCAGCGAAGAGAGCGCCGTGGCCAACGGCATCAGCGCCACCAAGGTGCGCCTCGCCGTCTACCTGATCGCCGCGGGCCTGGCCGGTCTCGCCGCCCTGCTGCTCGTCGCGCGCGTCGGTGCCGCCGAGCCCGCCATCAACACGCAGTTCCTGCTCAACTCGATCGCGGCCGTCGTGCTCGGCGGCGTCAGCCTCACGGGCGGCAAGGCCAAGATCGTCGGACCCGTGATCGGCGCCCTGCTGCTCACGGCCCTCACCAACGGATTGACGCTGCTCGGCGTCTCGCAGTTCTACCAGCCGCTCGCCGTCGGACTCGTCGTAGTTCTGGCCGCCCTACTCACGAGGTTCCAGAAGAAATGACCAACACTCAGCCTTCTCCGCACACGGGCACGACCCCGGCGGGCGATTTCATCCTCACCGCGACCGACATCAAGAAGTCGTTCGGCGGCGTGCACGCCCTGAAGGGCGCGTCGATGACCATGCGTCGCGGCGAGATCACGGCCCTCATCGGCGACAACGGTGCCGGCAAGAGCACCATGGTTCGCTCGCTGTCGGGCATTCACAAACCCGATTCGGGCGAGATCACGCTCGACGGCAAGATCGTGTCGTTCGACAACCCGAACGCCGCCCGCAACCACGGCATCGAGACCGTGCAGCAGAACCTGGCGCTCGTCGAAGACCTCACGGTGTGGCAGAACTTCTTCCTCGGCCGCGAGAAGACACACGGCTTCGGCCCGTTCCGCACGCTCGACCGCCGCGTCATGCGCTCGACCGCCGAGGGCATGCTGAAGGATCTGGCCGTCAACGTGCCGCCCGTCTCGAGCAAGGTGCGCCGCCTCTCGGGCGGTCAGCGCCAGGCCGTGGCCATCGCGCGCGCCGCCGGCTGGGGTTCGAAGATCGTCATCATGGACGAGCCGACCGCCGCCCTGGGCGTGCAAGAGACCGCGCGCGTGGAGGGTGTCATCAACACACTGCGCGACTCGGGCGTGGCAGTGTTGCTCATCAGCCACAACTTCGACCAGGTGATGCGGCTTTCTGACCACATCTGGGTCATGCGCGCGGGCACCGCCGTGGCCGAGCGCCGCACGAGCGAGACGAACGGCGCCGAGCTCGTGGCGCTGATCACCGGCGCGAAGGCGTCCTGAGGTGATCGCCTTCTCGCGGCGGGCGGCGCAGCTCGACACCCCTTTGGGCGTGCACGCCGGAACGTTCGTGAACACCTGGACGCCCGAGGCATCCCGGTTCGCCATCGAGGGCGCCGCGGCATCCGGCTACGATCTGATCGAGATTCCGCTGCCCGGTGCTGATCAGCGTGATGGTTCCGCAACCGTGGCCCTGCTCGATGAGGCCGGGCTGGATGCCGTCGTCTCGCTGGCCCTCGACCCGTCGACCGATATCAACACGGATGATGCGGAGTTGTCGGCCCGCGGCGAACGCAAGCTGCTCGACGCCGTCGACTTCGCCGCGTCCATCGGGGCGGGGTATGTCGGGGGCGTCACGTTCTCGGCCATGACGAAATACAGCCACCCGGCGAGCGCCGCCTCCCGCGAGAACTCGCTCTCGGTGCTCACACGCGTCGCCCAGCACGCTGGCCCCCTCGGCGTGGTCGTCGGCCTCGAATATGTGAACCGCTATGAGAGCAACCTGTTGAACACGGCGGCGCAGACCGCAGAGTTCATCCGCGCCTTGAACGACCGCGGAGCCGAAAACCTGCTGCTGCACATCGACACCTATCACGCCAACAACGAGGAAGTCTCGCAGGCCGCCGCCGTGCGCGACGCGGGACCCCACCTCGGCTATCTGCACATCGCCGAAAACCACCGTGGCCTGCTGGGCACGGGCTCGATCGACTGGGCGGGCCTCTTCGGGGCACTGGCAGCCGCCGACTATCGAGGCCCACTCACCTTCGAGTCCTTCTCGGGGGCCGTCGTCTCGCCCGAAACACGCGACGACATCGGCCTCTGGCGCAGCCTGTGGCACGACCCCGTCGAAGCCGCCGGCCACGCGAACTCTTTCCTGCGAGCCCAGCTCGCGATCCACTCACCGCAACTCACCTAAGGAAACCCATGTCGAACAACAAACTCGGAGTCCACGCCCTCGTCTTCTCGGGCGGCACCACACCGTCCGAGGTCGACCTCATCATCGCCGAGACCAAGAAGGCCGGCTTCGACCTGCTCGAGCTGTCGCTGCACGACGCGGGCAACCTCGACGTTCCCGCCGCGCGCGCCGCCCTCGACGCCGCGGGCCTCGGCATCGTGTGCTCCCGCGGCCTCGCCTTCGACGCGGATGTCTCGAGCGACGACCCCGCCACCGTCAGCCGCGGCGCCGACCTGCTGCAGTACTCGCTGGGCGTCACGCACGACCTCGGCGGAACCCACTTCACGGGCGCGCTCTACAGCGCCCTCGGCAAGTACGGCCACGCGCTGACCACGGCGGGCCGCGCCAACGTCGTCGCCACCCTCAAGGACCTCGCGGTCGAGGCTCAGGGTCGCGGCATGACGCTCGGCCTCGAGATCTGCAACCGCTACGAGACCAACGTCATCAACACGGCCGCCGACGCCCTGCGCCTGGCCGACGACATCGGTCACGACAACGTGCTCATCCACCTCGACACCTACCACATGAACATCGAGGAAGATGATCTCGTTCGCCCCGTTCACCTCGTGGGCGACCGCCTCGGCTACGTGCACATCGGCGAGAACCACCGCGGCTACCTCGGCTCGGGCCACCTCGACTTCACGTCGTTTTTCCACGCCCTCGCCGACATCTCCTACGACGGCCCCATCACGTTCGAGTCGTTCTCCTCGGCCGTGGTCTCGCCCACGCTCTCGAACGACCTGGCGATCTGGCGTAACCTCTGGAACGACGGCCCCGCGCTGGCCGCCCACTCCCACGCTTACCTCACCAACATGCTCGAGGGGACCCGTGTCTAATCTCGTTTCAGACCACTCGGATGCATCCGGCCCGTCAGATGCGCCGAGCCCCGCAGAAGCCGACGAACGCTCGGATGCCGCGGCCGACGCTCTCGACGCCCTCGCCCGCCGCGCGCTCGCACTGGTTCCGGCGGGCGGCGGCCGGGCCGTCGTGGGCATCGCCGGCAGCCCGGGAGCGGGCAAAACCACGCTCGCGGTGCAGCTCGCGGCTCGGGTGAACGCGATCGTCGCTGCTGAGGCCTCCTCGGCTTCCGGGTCGTCCTCGGCATCTTCGTCGGCGTCGGCTTCTGAGGCGGCCTCAGCTGCGGCATCGCCACACTTCGCCGCGCACCTCCCCATGGATGGCTATCACCTCGCCAATTCGACGCTCGACAGCCTCGGCCGCCGTGACCGCAAGGGCGCCATCGACACCTTCGACGGCTGGGGCTTCGTCGCCCTGCTGCGCCGGTTGCACGCCGAGACATCCCACACCGTCTATGCGCCGAGCTTCGACCGCACGGTCGAGGAGCCCATCGCGGGCGAGATCGCGGTCCTGCCCGACACGAAGCTCGTGATCGTCGAGGGCAACTACCTGCTCGTCGACGAGACGCCGTGGGCCGACGTGAAAGGCTTGCTCGCCGAGGCCTGGTTCTGCGAGACCACGGACGACGAGCGCGTGCGGCGCCTCGTCGACCGGCACGAGCGCCACGGCCGCACGCCCGAGGCCGCCAAAGCGTGGGCCGAATCAGTGGATGGCAAGAATGCGATCCTCATCGAATCGACCATGCCGCGCGCCGACCTCGTCGTTTCGGGCGTCACCGCCGCGGTCCTCCCCCGCTGACTGGAGCTGTGGCGCGGGACAACTCGCGCATGACGACACCGCGGCACCGCGGATCCGCCGGCTCCGTCGGCTGGTCTGTTCAGCCGACGGGGTCCGCGGCGCGGCGCTCCCGGAACGCCACCATGTTCATGCGGTTGCCGCAGCGCACGCTGCAGAAGCGTTTCGACCCGTTGCGCGACAGGTCGACCAGCATGCCTTCGCAGTCGAAGGCCGCGCAGTGCCGCAGGCGGCTCGTCTCGTTCGACCGCACCACGTCGATGAGCGCCATGGCGGCCTCGACGAGGAAGCGGTCGGCGAGCGGCGCCTCTTGCGAGGTCGCGTGCACATGCCAGTCGATGCCGTCGTGCCGTTCGAGCCGGGGCACGGCGTTGAGGCGGGCCAGCAGTTCGTTGATGGGCACGATCATGTCGTCGCGGTCGAGGGTCCAGATCTCGCGCAGCCGGGCCCGGGCCGCGCGCATAGCGTCGAGCTCGGCGTCGTCGCGGTCGAATCGCCCCGAGAAGCCGGATTCGGCCATCAGGGCGCTGAGTTGCTCGCGCGTGGACAGCTCGTCCTCGCCCGATCGGCTCGCGCCGGCGACCGTGTTGAGGATGGCGGCGTTGAACTCGAGGACATCCTCGGTGTCAGGGGCAAAAAGCAATTTGACTCCTTATCTCTGACGAGTCTAACGTCAGGAGCGTAAGAACATTCGCTCCTGACGAATCGAGCCCAGCGTGCACCGTCGACACCTCACGACCGGCCTCATCATCGCCGTCGTCGCGGCCGTCTCCTTCGGGGTGTCCGGCCCCTTCGTCAAGCCGCTGCTGCAGGCCGGCTGGAGCCCCGTGGCCGCCGTCGCCCTGCGCGCCTTCATCGGCGGAATCCTGCTCGCCCCCGTAGCGCTCGTCATGCTGCGCGGCAACCTGCGCCCCCTCTGGCGCTCGCGCTGGCGCGTGCTCGGCATGGGCAGCGTGGGCGTCGCCGGGGCCCAGGTCTTCTACTTCTCGGCCGTTCAGCGCATCCCCGTCGGAACCGCCATCCTGCTCGAATACCTGGCGCCCCTGCTGCTCGTCGCCGTGGCCTGGGTCATGACGCGCCGCCGCCCCGCCGTGCCCGTGCTCATCGGCTCGGTCGTCGCCGCGGGGGGCCTCGTGCTCGTGGTCTCGCCGGCCGACGGCGGGCCTCTCGACTTCTTAGGGCTGCTCTTCGGCCTCGGCGCCATGGTGTGCTGCGCCGTCTATTTCGTCATCGCCGCACAAGAGTCGGATGATCTGCCGCCCGTCGCCCTCGCCGCATCCGGCCTGCTCGTCGGCTCGCTTCTGCTCACGCTGCTCGGGCTCACCGGACTCGTGCCCTTCACCGCATCCGCCGCCGACGTCACGGTGCTCGGCAACGTGGTGCCCTGGTGGGTGCCCATGCTCGTGATCGGCGTCGTGGCCACCGCGGTCGCCTATGCCACGAGCATCACGGCGAGCGCCATGCTCGGCTCGCGGCTCGCCTCCTTCGCGGGCCTGCTCGAGGTGGCCGCGGCCGCCGCCTGGGCCTGGCTCCTCCTCGGCGAACAGCTCTCGACGCTGCAACTGCTGGGCGGCGCGCTCATCGTTGCGGGCATCGTTGCGGTGCGCTTCGACGCCAGCAGCGAGGGCGTCAGCGAGCGCGGCAGCGAGCGCGTCGTGAACCAGCGCCCGATTCAGACGGGCGGCAGGATTCCCGGATAGGGGTTCTTCGGCTTCAGCGACTGCAGCCAGAGCAGTTCCTGCCGCGACATCTTGCCGTCGCGCGCCCGGCGGGCGGTCGCCATGATGCGCAGCTGGGGCCGGGCTCTCACCCACCAGACGGGACGCGTCTGCTGCATGACCGCCCACCCGTAGATGAGGCGCTGCTCGGGCGGATAGGCGCGATATTGGCGGCCTACCCACACGAGCAGCGCCACGAAGGGCAGTGCGCACAGCACCATGATGACTCCGAGTCCGCGGTACTCGCGCGACGAGATGCTCAACGCGATGCCGAAGACGGGCAGCAGCACGAGCCCGGCGACGGCCACGCCGAATTGAATCGCCCAGTAGCGGCTTCCCGCGGATGTCGCACTCATCCTCACAATGTAGCGCCGGGTAGCTGGCATGCGATGCGACATCTCGCGCGTGGCCGCCGAGGGCGGCCCGGCGGTTACTCGGCGGAGTAGGCGGCGGCCACGTCGAGGATCCAGGTGACGCCGAAGCGGTCGGTCAGCATGCCGAAGCCCGGGCTCCACGCCGATGCGGCGAGCGCCTCGACGACCGTGGCGTCGGCCGAGAGCGCATTCCAGTAGCGCTCGATCTCGCCGAGGGTCTCGCCCCGAACCGACACGAAGAACGACTGGTCGGTGAGCGTGACCCCGTTTTCCCGGCGGGTGGAGCCGCTCGTCGGGGAGGCGTCGGCGGCGCCGCGGATGTTGGGGATGTCGTATGCCATGACGCGGAAGCCGTCCGCCGTCTCGACCTGGCCGAAGACCACGTTGTCGGCCCCGGGGACATCCTTCGGCATGCCGAAATCGCCGTAGGTGGCGATGGTGGGCTGGCCGCCGAAAACCGAACCATAGAACTCGAGGGCCGCTCGGGCTTCGCCGCGGAAGTTGAGGTGGGTCGTGGTGGTGATACTCATGTCTGCTCCTTAGGTGACGCCGGATTCGCTCCGACACCCGTCACTCTGACAGGCGTCTAGGACAGATTCGGTCCTACACTCGACGTAATATCGACGCATGGCCACCCCCACCTCGCGACTGCTCACGTTGCTCTCGCTGTTGCAGGCGCGACGCGACTGGCCGGGCGCCCTCCTGGCCGAACGCCTCGACATCAGCCACCGTACGGTGCGGCGCGACATCGACCGGCTACGCGAGATGGGCTATCGCATCGAAGCCACTATGGGTCCCGACGGCGGCTACCGGCTCGACGCGGACGAACAGCTTCCTCCGCTGCTCTTCGATGACGACCAGGTGATCGCTTTGGCTGTGGCCTTGCGCTCGGCACCCCTGCTCGGCGCGGGCACCGAAGAGGCCGCGCTGCGGGCGCTCACGACGATCAGGCAGGTCATGCCCTCCCGACTGCGACACCGCGTGGACGCCCTCGACTTCACGACACTCGGCCCGCGCGCCTCGACATCCAACACACGCTCGAACGCGAGCCCCGGCACCGACAGCGTCACACCGGATGTCCTCATCGCGCTCTCGAGCGCCGCGCGCGCCCACGAGGTGCTGCGTTTCGACTACGGCACGGCCACCCCGCGCCGCGTCGAGCCACACCACCTCGTCGCCTCCAACGGTCGCTGGTACCTCGTCGCTTGGGATCTCGACCGGGAGGCCTGGCGCATCTTCCGGGCCGACCGCGTGACCCCGCGCATCCCGACCGGGCCTCGCTTCTCGCCGCGCGAGGTGCCCGGTGGTGATGCCGCGGCCTTCGTCTCGGCGCGTTTCAAGGGGTCGGCCGAGCGCGACGAGTGGCCGTGCACCGGCACCGTCGTGGTGCACCTCCCCGCCTCCGAGGTGGCGCCCTTCGCGGCCGACGGCATCGTCACGGACCTCGGCGACGGCCGCTGCACGCTCGTCTCCGGCTCGTGGTCATGGGTGGCCCTCGCCGCCGCGTTGGGCCGGTTCGACACGCGCATCGATGTGGTCGACCCGCCCGACCTCACGGCGGCCTTCGGCACACTGGCCGCCCGCAATGCCGAGACGGCTGCGGGATAAGGTCAGTCTTCGAGGTGGCCGATGGACTTGCGTTCGAAGAAGTCGCAGAGCGCCGCTGCAACCGCGAGTTCGGCCGACAGCCCGTGCAGGTTCTGGGCGGTGAGGTCGAACGCATCCGAGCGGGCCTCGAACCGGATGATCCAGTGCGGGTCGCCCGCGCTGACGGGTTCCATGACGATAGCGGTGCTCACGTTGGCGAGCGGAACCATGACGAGACCTGTGTCGGCCCCGTCGGCACCGTCCTGGATGATGACGCGGATGAGGTCGCCGTCGTTGCGCACGGAACGAAACTCTTCGAGCCAGGACTCGAGCGTGGACTTACTCCGGAAGGGCATGCGTTCTCGTTTTCGTGCGGTCAGCGGTGGTTATGACACTTTCTCATGCCACTTGCGGGACTCCGACCAAAAAGGCCCTGCGATGACCACCCGTGCACAACTTTCGGCTTTTGTCGGATGCGGGCTCCCCTGGCCCTGCCGCGCGGCGGCCTAGCGCTGAGCAGGATCAGCGCCGGACGTTGCTAGCGCTGGACCGGGTCCGCGCCGGGCAGCGCCAGTGCCGCCACGTCGGCGCGAGTGGGTGCCGCCTCCCAGTCGCCATCCACCGTGCACGCCAGCGCGCCGCACTCAACGGCCGTATCGAGGCGGCGCTCGAGCGAGGCGCCAGCGGCGGTCTCGGCCAGCCAGCCGGCGACGAAGGCATCCCCCGCGCCCACCGTGTCGACGACGTCGACGCGCACGGCATCGCGCGCGCTGACCGCGTGGCCCTCTGAGGCGATGGCGCCGTTCTCGCCCAGCTTGATGACGGCGCAGGCGACCCCGAGTGCGCGGATCACCTCGAGTTGCTCGCGCGGATCGCTGCGGCCCGTGAAGAGTGCGGCCTCGTCGTCGCCCGCGAAGAGGATGTCGGAGCGTGCCGCCAGCTCGCGGTAGGCGGCTCCGGCATCGCGACCGTTACCGTTCCGCCACAGCGCGCTGCGGTGATTGACGTCGAACGACACCGTCACGCCCGCCGCCTTCGCGCGGTCGATGGCCGCGTGCACGGCCGCGAGCGGACCCTCGCCAAGACCGGCCGAGATGCCCGTGACGTGCAAGATGGCCGCGCGTTCGACGACACCATCCGGGATGTCGGCCGCCGTGAGCCTGCTGCCCGCCTGAACGCTGCGGTAATAGGTCACGCGCGAGGAGCCCGGCCGGGGCCGTTCCTTGATCATGAGGGCGGTGGCGGCATCCGGGTCGACGGAGGCGTGCACCTCGACGCCCTCGGCGCGGATGCCCCGCGTGATGAGTTCGCCGAGACCATCGCCGCCGACGCGTCCCACCCACGCGGAACGGCCGCCGAGACGGGCCACGCCGATGGCGACGTTGCTCTCGGCACCGCCGAAACCGAGGCGCAGGTGCGGCACATGGGCGAGGCGGCCGGGGCGGTCGGGAACGAGCAGGCCCAGGCTTTCGCCGATCGCGACGACGTCGAGCGAGGTCATCCGGCGTCGCCACCGTTCGCGACCGCGCCGGCCGATCGGGCTGCCTCGGCAACCGCGGCCGCCCCGCGCCCGGCGACGCCCGTGATCCAGCTGCCCGAGGCCGCGAAGACCGCGGGGTGGGCGAGATGCTCGGCGAGGTTGGCCAGCTTGATGCCGCCCGAGGGCATGAATTTCACCGAGCGGTAGACGTCGGCGTAGGCGCTCAACACCGTGAGCCCGCCGAACACGCCGGCGGGGAACAGCTTGAGCCGCGTGAGGCCGAGGCCGATGGCCGTTTGCACCTCGGAGGGCGTGAGCACGCCCGGCACGATGGGCAGGCCCTCCTGCTGCACGAAGCGCACCACGTCGGGGTCGAGCCCTGGCGTCACGATGAATTGCGCGCCGGCTTCGATCGCCTCGCGGGCCTGATCGACCGAGAGCACGGTCCCGGCACCCACGAGCAGGTCGCCGCGCGCCGCGAGTCGACGCACCGCGCCGAGGCCGTGTTCGCCGCGCAGGGCGACCTCGACCACGGGCAGCCCGCCCGCCACGAGACCGTCGCCGATCGCATCCACGTGAGCCTCGTCCGCGATGGAGGCCAGCGGCACGACCCGGAAGTCGAAGAGGGAGGGCGCGGCATCCGCCTCGCGCGTCTCGAACACGGACGCAGGCACAGGCACCGCCGCGGCGCTCGTCTCACCAGTCATGAACGGTCCCATCGATCAGCCGGTTCACCGGCAGGTAGGCCTTCGTGTATTCGTGCCCAGCGGCGGCCTCCTCGTCGAGCGAGACGCCGAGACCCGGCTCGTCGCCCGGGTGCAGGAACCCGTTGTCGAGCGTGTACGACGTCTGGAAGACATTCAGCGTCGCCTCGTTGTGCGGCATGTACTCCTGAATTCCGAAGTTGTGAATAGCCATGTCGAGGTGCAGCGCCGCCGCCATGCCGATGGGCGAAATGTCGGTCGGCCCGTGAATACCCGAGCGGATGCCATAGATCGCGGCGAAGTCGAGCAACTTCTTCATGGCCGTGATGCCGCCCGTGTGCGTCACGGCCGAGCGCACGTAGTCGATCAAGCGCTCGGTGATGAGCGTCTGGTAGTCGTACACCGTGTTGAACACCTCGCCGATCGCCAGCGGGGTCGTCGAGTGCTGGCGCACGAGGCGTAGCGCCGTCTGGTCCTCGCCCGGCGTGCAGTCCTCGAGCCAGAACAGCTTGTAGGGCTCGATGTCCTTCGCGAAGCGCGCGGCCTCGATGGGCGACATACGGTGGTGCCCGTCGTGCAGAATGCGCAGGTCGGTGCCGAAGTCCTGACGGATGCGGTCGAAAACGCCCGGCATGTGCGCGAGGTAGGCGTTGGTGTCCCACGTCTCCTCGGTCGGGGCCGTGGCGGCTCGACCATCCGCGGCGCGTTTGGCGGGTTCGTAGTCGTAGCGCACACCCGGGCCGGCGGCCGAGACGCCGTAGATCTGGCCGAGGCCGGGCACCCCCGTCTGCACGCGCACGGCCGTGAAACCGAGCTCCTGATAGCCCGTGATGGCGTTCGCGAGTGCCTGATAGTCGGTTCCGGACGCGTGGGCATAGACCCGCACGCCCGAGCGACTCGCGCCGCCGAGCAGCTGATAGAGCGGCATCCCCGCCTTCTTGGCCTTGATGTCCCACAGCGCCATGTCGACCGCGGCGATGGCCGCCATGGTCACGGGGCCGCGGCGCCAATACGGTCCGCGGTAGAGGTACTGCCAGGTGTCCTCGATGCGGTCCTCGTCGCGCCCGATGAGCGTCGAGGCAATGTGGTCGGAGAGATAGGACGCGACGGCCAGTTCGCGGCCGTTGAGAGTGGCGTCACCCCATCCGACCACCCCGTCTGACGTGGTGATCTTCAGGGTGACGAAGTTTCGGCCGGGGCTCGTGACCGAGACGTCGACGCTTTCGATACTCACGGGTGGTTCCTTTCACAGATGACGAGGGGATGCTGCGCGCGGCGTCCGGCGATCAGACGGCGTCGCGGGGGTCGGTCAGGTCACGCCCGGCGACCTCGGGCATGATGATCGAGGCCACGAGGGCGCACAGCGTGAAGAAGCCGAGCATGATGACGATCGGGATGAACGAACCGGTCGCGGCCGAGACCCAGGCGGCGGCCAACACGGGGCCGGCGCCGGTCGCGACGATGGCGGCGATCTCGCGCGCCATGGCCGTGTAGGTGTAGCGGTTGCGCGAACCGAACAGCTCGGGCAGGGTCAGGTTCTCGAGCGACGCGAAGCTCATGACGGCCAGGTTGTGCAGCACGACGTAGCCGACGAACACCTGCACGGTGTCCTTGCTGTTGATCATGAGCATGGTCGGCACGATGACGATGAGCGCGATGATGGCCCACACCATGTACATGCGTTTGCGGCCGAAACGGTCGCCCAGCCATCCGGACAGCGGCACCGTGATGAAGGCCACGAGCGACGACACGATGACGGCGTTGACACCGATGGAGCGGTCGAGCAGCAGCACGACCGTGATGTAGCTGATGAGGTAGGTCTGAATGAGGCCCGAGTTGCCGGCCTGGCCGAAGCGCAGCATGAGCGCGATGATGAACGCCTTGATGGGCTTGCGATTCAGCGCCTCGATGGTGCGCGTGTCGCCGGCCAGCTGGGCCTGCTCGAGGGTCTCCTGCTTGGTGAGCGCCTTGCCCTCGACGACGTCGTCGCGCTCCTCGAAGACGGGGCTCTCCTTGAGGTTGAAGCGCACCCACACGGCGAAGAGCATGATGACGGCGCTGCCGATGAAGGGGATGCGCCACGCCCAGTCAATGACCTCTTGCTCACTGAACGCGACCAGCAGGATGGCCCACAGACCGGATGCCAGCAGGGTTCCGCAGTTGGTTCCGAGGGCCACGAGCGACGCGATGATGCCGCGGCGCTTGGCGGGTGCGTACTCGGCGAGCATGACGCCGGCACCCGAGATCTCGGCGCCGGCCCCGAAGCCCTGCAGCAGGCGCAGGATGACGAGCAGAATGGGCGCGAGGATGCCGACCTGCGAGTAGGTGGGCAGCACGCCGATGAGCGTGGTCGAGAGGCCCATCAACAGGATCGTGTAGAAGAGCACCTTCGTGCGGCCGGTCTTGTCGCCGAGGCGCGCGAAGAAGAAGGCGCCGACCGGGCGGGCCACGTAGCCGACGCCGTAGGTGGCCATGGCGGCGACGACGGCCATGGCGGGGTCGTCGTTCGAGAAGAAGAGGTCGGCGAACACGAGCGCGGCGGCCAGCGAATAGAGCTGGTAGTCCATGAACTCGAGCGCCGTGCCGAGCCAGCCCGAGATGGCGGCGCGCACGAGGTCGCGCGTCGACCGTTTCGCGGTCGGGTCAACGGCTGTGGGCGCCGTCTGCGAGTGTGACATGTGGTACTCCTTCGGACCGGGGATGGGGGGTCTTGCGGTGTTGCGGGGGGGTCGTGCCGTGTTGGGGGCGTGCGATGTAGCGGGTAAGCGGGTGGGTGCGTCAGAGCGCGAGCAGAACCTTCGACGAGACGGATGAATCGCGTGCGACGGCAAACGCTTCGGCGGCGTCGGTCGCGGCGATCACGTGCGTGACGACGGCCGCGAGCACATCGGATTCGGCGAGCATGCGGATGGCCTCGTCGATCTCGTCGGCGAACCGGAACGCCCCGTGGATGGTCAGCTCCTTGGCCAGCAGGGGCGCGAGGTTGACCGCGATATCGGCGTTCGGCAGCATGCCGACCTGCACGAGCGTGCCGGCACGGCGGGCGGCGCGCACGGCCTGCGTGAGAGCGACCGCGACGCCCGAGCATTCGAAGACGACGTCGTAGGATTCGTCGGCGATGGCGTCACGCGGCACGAGGTGGGTTTCGGCGGCGCCGAGGGCCTCGGCGCGTTCGAGCGCTTCGGGCCGCACATCGCTGGCGCCGATGGTGGCTGCTCCCGCGCGGGCCGCGGCGGCCAGCACGAGCAGGCCGATGGGTCCGGCGCCGATGACGAGAACGCGCTTGCCCGTGAGGTCGCCGGCCAGGCTGACGGCGTGCAAGGCGACGGCGAGGGGCTCGGCCAGGGCGGCGCGCTCGAGAGGCAGGCCCTCGGGCAGCACACGCACCATCCCCTCTTCGACGATCAGGTATTCGGCGGCCCCACCCTGGCGGTGCGGCGCGGCGGCCGCGCTGCCCAGGTAGTCGCCACCGGGGCGCAGATGCGGGCGCTGTTCGAGCCCGGCCACATCGCCGCCGAAGCGCGCGGGGTGCACCGTGACGGGCGTGCCGGGCGCGAGGCGGCCCGACGGGTCGAGGTCGACGACGGCCGACAGCTCGTGCCCGGGCGTGAGCGGTTCGCGAATCGTGTATTCGCCGTTCGCGCCGTGGAAGTAGTAGTGCAGGTCGGAGCCGCAGATGCCCACGAACTTCACGCGCAGGCGCACCTCGCCCGCGGCGGGTTCGGGCTGGGCAACGTCTTCCCAACGGATGTCTTCTGCGCCGTGAATGGCCAACTTCATCATCGATGGGCCCCTGTCAGAGTCGTGGTGGTGTCGGATGTGGTTTCAGAGGATGCGTCGGCTTCGGAGGCCGCCAGGCTGTCGCGCAGCGCCGCGTCGACGCCGTGTCGCGCGATGGTATCGACGAGTTCGCCGACGCGCGCGATGAACGCGGGGGCCTCGGCGAGTTCCTGGCCGAAGAGGTGCAGCTCAGCGAAGGCGCGTTGCGCGAGCTCCGTGCCGCTCGCGGCGGACGCGGCGACCTCGGCCAGGCGTTCGCGCGCGGGGTCGGTCATGGCGCGGGCGTGGTCGCCGGGCTCGAAGCCGGGCAGCGGGGCGATGCAGGACAGATACCCGGCCACGGCGAGCGCGATGAGGTGCGGCATCCGACCGTTCGAGAGGCTGAGGAGGACGGGCTCGGGGATGCGCTGACGCAGTTTGACCGAACCATCCGTGCCCACCTGCGCCGTGCGGTGGCCGAGCGCCGTGTTGCCCCAGCGCTCGAACAGCTGCGCTTCGTAGGCGCGGATGTCGACACCGGTCGGCACCTGCACGGAGGGTTCGAACTCGCGCTCGAGCACACCGCGGGCGGCGCGGGCGATCTCGGGCAGCGCGATGGCCTCGGGAATCGTGGCGGCGCCGCGCAGGGCGCCCAGATAGGCGATGAGCGAGTGCGTGCCGTTCAGCAGGCGCACCTTCATCTGCTCGTAGCGGCCGACCTCGTCGGTGAAGACCGCGCCGCCCTCTTCCCACGCGGGGCGGCCGGCGGCGAAGGCGTCTTCGATGGCCCACATGGTGAACGGTTCGGCGGGAACGGGTGAGGCGTCCGGGCCCCCGAGCTGGGCGGCGACGGCGGCGCGCAGCTCGTCGGTCGTGGCGGGAACGATGCGGTCGACCATGCTCGAGGGGAAAGCGACCGAGGCGTCGAGAAAGGCGAGCGCTTCGTCACCCTCGGCACCGGGCAGCTGGCCGAGGAACTCTCGCACGAGGCGTTCGGTGTGCGCACCGTTCTCGCTGAGGTTGTCGCAGCTGAGGATCGTCACGGGCTGGGCGCTTCCGGCGGCGCGCTGCTGCAGGCCGCGGGCGAGCTGGCCGATCGCGGTGCTCGGATATCCGCCCCGAAGGTCGGCGGCGACGCGCGGGTCGGCCAGGTCGAGGTGCCCCGTCGAGGGCGAATAGCTGTAGCCGTTCTCGGTCACGGTCAACGTGACGACGCGGATGGCGGGGTCGGCCAGGTGCGTGACGACGCGGCCGGGTTCGTCGGCCGCCACGAAGACGTCGGTGTGCGATCCGGGAACGCTGAGCGAGGTGCCGGAGGGCGAGATCTCGGCGACCGTGTACTGCAGACCCTGGGCGCGCATGGCATCGACGACGCTGTGCGAGCGGGAGGCGACACCGACAATGCCCCAGTTATCCCCGCCGGCTCGGATGGCGGCCGCCGTGTAGACCGCCTGGTGCGCCCGGTGGAAGTTGCCCAGCCCGAGGTGCAGGATGCCGGCGGAGTGCGGCGTCGCCGGTGAGAAAAGATCTGCATTGATCAGCATGAGAATGATTCTGAATGGTTTGTACAAGCTTGTCAACTATTCTCATCCCCTCTCCATGCACCATCATGAAAGAGAACACTCCATCGAAGGACGACCGTGACCGCCACCCTGACCGACGTCGCTCGCCACGCGGGCGTCTCCCTCGCGACCGCTTCGCGCGCGTTCGGCGAACCGGATCGCCTGGCCGCCGGCACCCTGCAGCGCGTCCTGAGCGCCGCCGCCGAGCTCGGCTACACGGCCAACAACTCCGCCGCCGGCACGGCCGAACGCACCTTCGGCGTGCTCGTGCCCGACGTCGCGAGCCCCGTCTATGCCACGCAGCTCAAGGGCATCCACGCGCAGTCCTGGCACGGCCGCCACCGCCCCGTGCTCTTCGACACCAACGAAGACCTGCGGCGCGAACGCGAACAGATCGCGCTGGCCGGCAAACTCGACGGCATGCTGCTGTGCTCACCGCGGTTGCCGGATGACGAGATCCGCGAGCTAGTGGGCGACACCCCCGTCGTGGTCATCAACCGCATCATCGACGGCATCCCGTGCGTCGTCATGGACACCGAGAACGGTCCGCGCCAGGCCGTCGAGCACCTCGCGGCGCTCGGCCACCGTCACATCGCCTATGCCGCCGGGCCACGCCTGTCGTGGGCCGACATGCGGCGGCACGAGGCCATCGAGAGGGCGTGCGTCGCGCTCGACATCCGCTTCACGAGCCTCAACAACCAGGCCGCGTCGATCCAGGGCGGGTTGGCCGCAGCCGCACCCGTCGTGGCGAGCGGCGCGACGGCCGCCATCGCCTATAACGACCTCGTCGCGCTCGGAATCGACGCCGGCATCACGCACCTCGGCAAGAGCTGCCCCGCCGACATCAGCCTCATCGGCTTCGACGACATCGAGCTGGCCGCCGTGCGCCAGCCCGGGCTCACCACTCTCAAGCTGGCTATCGACCGCTCGGGTTCGCTGGCCGTCGAGATACTGCTGCAGCTCATGGCGGGCGAGACGCCGCATCCGCTCGTCGCGAGCCTCGACTCACAGCTCATCGTGCGCGGGTCGACGGCGGCCCCGCCCCGCGACTGACGCACCGAAACGGGGGTTAGGCTTCGGTCAGGCCTGTTGTCGCGCTCGAGCTGCGACCCGTCGGCCCCTTCTCCAGCGCCGCAGAGGAACACGACCATGACACTCGCAGACACGACCGAGTTCGACGCCTTCGGGCCCTGGATCGACCAGGTCGCCTCCGAATCGGCCATCCCCCGGCTGTTCCGCGGCCACCGTTTCGACCTGAACGCCGCGATCGTCGTTCTGAAGGTTCCTCGCAACATCGCGCGGCGCGATGCCAACCCAGCGATGGACCTCTACGACCTGCTGCTCATCGTCGAACCCCATTCCTTCACCGTGCTGCGGCGAGAGGATGCGTCGTTCACCACGCGCGTCATCCGCTACTCCGACGTCGCCGCATTCGAGGACAGCGTCGAACTGCTCGACGGCCTCTTCATCGTGCACACGATGGATGGCGACAGCGTGCGGGTTCCCTACAACGGCTCGTCGCGCGCGACCATCGCGTCCCTCACCGACGAGCTGCGCCGCCTCGTTGCGCCCACGCTGGTGCCGCATCCCGAGATCGCGTCGCGTGCGCCCCTCGAACGCGGCGAACTCGGGCGCGACGGCAACGGTCTCGTGGCGGCCTACCGCGAGATCGCGGCGAAAGAGCCGTGGCTGCGTGTCGTGGCCGCGCACGCCAACCGGCGCCTCGAGACATCCGGCGGCATCGTCGACCAGCTCGCGCTCTGGGTGCGGCGCGCCACCCTGCAGGGCGCCATCGTGAGCATCAGCGACACCGAACTCTCGATCGTGTCACGCCGCGACTGGGTCGTCCCCGGCAAACGCCCCGCCCTCTCGGAGTCGCGCCGCATCGTGCCGCTCGACCGCCTCGCGGCCGTGTCGGTCGCCCCGCACCCGGGCTTCGTCGGCGCCTCGACCGTCACCCTTGCGGTGGGCCAGGCATCCATTGTCTGCGTCGTGCCGACGGGCTCCCCCGCCGAGGCGGCTCTGGCCGCCCTCGCGCCGCGTCGCTGAGCGAACGGACAAGCGCCCTGACGGAGTCACGCGGTCACGCTTGAACGTCGGCGCTCGGGCAACCCCGCTAATCGTCCGTCGGCGTCTCGACCGGAACCTCGCGGTAGTAGACGTTCTCGCTGATCGCCTCCCAGTCCTCCCCGGGCGACACGCCATCCGCGGCCGACCGGAAGGCGTCTTGCTCAACCTGCAACTCGTTGTAGACAGCCCCGCCGCCTCCCCCGCCGCATCCGACACGACCGTCTGTGCCGTCCGGCCCGGTCAACAGGATGCAATACCCATCGTCCGTCGACTCGCCGAGGTAGACACGGAAGCCAGCCCTTTCTCCGACGAATCGAACCGTCTCGACATCGACCCTCTCGGTCATGTCGGATGTCACCGCCGCGGGAAGCGCATCATCCGCGGAAGCCGCACGCTCGAGATCCGACACCTGCACGGCCGGTGCCGAACATCCCGCTAGCGCCACCCCGAGCACAACGGCCCCAGCCACCCACCCACTCGCGCGAAAACCACTGTGCTTTCTCATCATCGAACCCCCTTCCGGCGAGCGTAGCCAGATTCGCTGCCGGCCGCATCGATCCTGACGACACCGCCACCCGCGGGTGGGCGTCAGAGGCGCGGCATGAGCATGTAGGGCAGGGATGTGCGCAGCCGGGCCGGCTGACCGTCGAGGAGGTTCTGCGCCTGGCTGCGGATGTACCCCGGCACGTGCTTCTCGATCGAAGCGGGTGCCACGACGCGCCGGGTCGCTTCGATGATCTGTTCGAGCGACTCGTCGATGACCTCTCGTGCGCGCGCCGCGCGAACGCCCCAGCTCTTCGCCTCGTCGATGAGGTGATCCCTTGTGATGGCGCCGATCTGAGACTCACCAGCTATCGACAGCGCCATACCCTGCGGTGCTTCATAGGCGAGGGCGAGCGGTGAGGCGTCATAGAACGGGGCCAGCATGGCGCTCCCATCCTCAGGATGCATGAGCGAGAAGTTCTTCATGTGCGCGTCGGTGTTGCCCGAGGCCACGTTCAGCACGGTGTAGCGCAAAAGCCTCTCGCGGTCAGGCTCACTTGCCGAGAAAATCGTGCGGTCCCGATCGAGGATCGCAGCGATCGCGCGCAGATTGGCACCAGGATTCTGACGCTCGAATTTGTCGTCCCCTCCCCAGGGCAGGGCTAAGGCTTGCGCGAAGTCTTCTTGATGGATCCGCTCCGTCCCGCCCGGCACCGCGCGGCGATCGTAACGCTCGATCACCAAGACCGTTCGGGCGCCGATGGTCTCGACCCACGACTCATAGGTGAGAAGCCCCATCTCGCGAGCAAGAGCGAGGACGAAGTTCTCTCCATCCGCCAAGGCCACGTTCTCGGCGTCAACCGGTTTCAGAATATGCGTCGACGGGATGCTGCCTCGCCCGGCGAACCAGGCTCCATCGCGTCGCGTGAGCGTCACCTTGCGCTGGAACCCGGGAAGCGCAGAACCGCCACCTCCGAGCAAGAAGCCGGATGCCCGCGACAGGATCGCATCGAGTTCGGCGGCATCTAGGCGCCGGGGCTCTTCGGGTTCCCGAGCGCGCCCCACGCTGAGCGCACCGGCGAGGTCAGCACCGACCTCGGCCAACATGCCCACGACGTTGTTGCTCGCGACGTGAACCTCGGCGGCCAAGCGTTCCAGCCAGAGCCCCTCGGGAAGCAGCCCACCGAAGAAGGGAGCGGCGTCGGCCGCGTCCACGCCGACCGGAAGAGACTTCGAGAGCGGGGTATCCCGCAACCGCCACCGCTCGGATGCATCATCGGTCCATGCCAGCCGGACGGCCCCGGCTTCGTCGACGCGCAGCGTTCCGATTCGAGTGCCGTAGAGCCGGACCACCAGGCCTTGCTCGTCACCGTCCATCGGTAGGCTCATCGCGGGTCTGGGCCGTGAGGTCGATGCCGAGGCGCGCCAGGAGGTCGAAGTAGCGCTCGTCGGCGCGTTTTGCCTTGCCACTCTCGAGTTCAGAGATGTAGCGCTGCGTGGAGCCCAGGGCATCCGCGAGCTGGGCCTGCGACATCCCGTTCTGCGACCGAATTCGACGCACGAGGTCGCCGAGGTCGGCGGCAGATCTGATCCGGGCTCTCATACCCCTCCTATTACGTATCTGTAATAAGCCTAACTGTTATTACCGTAAAGGTATAGAGCATCCCGTCATTACCGATGTGTAATCACATCCACACTTGCGCCCGTTGTTAAGTGCTGTGATACTTAACACGTTCGCACACTGAGCGCCGCGCGCGCCAACAAGGGAGTTTGCATGTCGCACAGCACCACCGAGCCCACCAACCCGGCCGCCGCCGAGCTCATCGCTCGCAGCAACCGCCTGGGCGCCGACCCCAAGAACACCAACTACGCGGGCGGCAACACATCGGCCAAGGGCACGGCCATCGACCCCGTCACGGGCGAAGAGGTCGAGCTGCTCTGGGTGAAGGGTTCGGGCGGAGACCTCGGCACGCTCACCGAGAAGGGCCTCGCGGTGCTGCGCCTCGACCGCCTGCGCGCCATGCAGAACACCTACCCGGGCGTCGAGCGCGAAGACGAGATGGTCGCCGCCTTCGACTACACGCTGCACGGCAAGGGCGGCGCGGCCCCCTCGATCGACACCCCCATGCACGGCCTCGTCGACGCGAAGCACGTCGACCACTTGCACCCCGACTCCGGCATCGCCATCGCGACGGCGGCCGACGGCGAAGAACTCACCCGCACGATCTTCGGCGACAAGGTCGTCTGGGTGCCCTGGCGCCGCCCCGGTTTCCAGCTCGGCCTCGACATCGCGGCCCTGAAGCGCGAGAACCCGCAGGCCATCGGCTGCATCCTCGGCGGCCACGGCATCACGGCCTGGGGCGAGACGAGCGAAGAGTCCGAGAAGAACTCGCTGTGGATCATCGACACGGCCGCCGCCTACATCGCCGAGAACTCCAAGGCCGAGCCGTTCGGCGCCCCCCTCAAGGGCTATGCGGCCCTCAGCCCCGCCGAACGTCGCGCCAAGGCGGCCGCCCTGGCCCCCGTCATCCGCGGCATCGCCTCGACCGACAAGCCCCAGGTCGGCCACTTCACCGACGCGGATGTCGTGCTCGACTTCTTGGCCAGCAGCGAGCACCCGCGCCTCGCCGCCCTGGGCACCAGCTGCCCCGACCACTTCCTGCGCACCAAGGTCAAGCCGCTCGTGCTCGACCTGCCGTCAGACGCCAGCATCGAGGACAGCATCGCGCGCCTCGAGGAGCTGCACGAGCAGTACCGCGCCGACTACCAGGCCTATTACGACAGGAACAAGAAGGACGGATCGCCCGCCATCCGCGGCGCCGACCCCCTCATCGTCCTGATCCCGGGCGTCGGCATGTTCAGCTACGGCAAGGACAAGCAGACCGCGCGCGTGGCCGGCGAGTTCTACATCAACGCCATCAACGTCATGCGCGGAGCCGAGGGCCTCTCGACCTACGCCCCCATCGACGAGGCCGAAAAGTTCAACATCGAGTACTGGTCGCTCGAAGAGGCCAAGCTGCAGCGCATGCCCAAGCCCAAGCCGCTCGCCACGCGCATCGCGCTCGTCACGGGCGCCGCGTCGGGCATCGGCAAGGCCATCGCCACGCGTCTCGCCGCCGAGGGAGCCGTCGTCGTCATCGCCGACCTATCGCTCGAGAAGGCGCAGGCCGCGGCCGCCGAGATCGGCAACACCGATGTCGCGGTGGGCGTGCAGGCGGATGTCTCGGACGAGGCCGCCGTCGAAGCATCCATCAACGAAACGCTCTTGGCCTTCGGCGGGCTCGACCTCGTGGTCAACAACGCCGGCCTGTCGCTCTCGCGCCCCCTGCTCGAGACGACCGTCGCCGATTGGGACCTGCAGCACAACGTCATGGCCAAGGGCTCGTTCCTCGTGTCGAAGGCCGCCGCGCGCGTGCTCATCGCGCAGAAACTCGGCGGCGACATCGTGTACATCTCGTCGAAGAACTCGGTCTTCGCGGGCCCCAACAACGTCGCCTACTCGGCCACCAAGGCCGACCAGGCCCACCAGGTGCGCCTCTTGGCCGCCGAGCTCGGCGAATACGGCATCAAGGTCAACGGCATCAACCCGGATGGTGTGGTGCGCGGTTCGGGCATCTTCGCCTCGGGCTGGGGCGCCAACCGGGCCAAGACCTACGGCATCGAAGAGGAGGACCTGGGCAAGTTCTACGCCCAGCGCACCATCCTGAAGCGCGAGGTCGTGCCCGAGAACGTGGCCAACGCGGTGTACGTTTTGTGCACGAGCGACCTCTCGCACACGACCGGTTTGCACATCCCGGTCGACGCGGGTGTCGCGGCCGCCTTCCTGCGCTAGGAGCAGCTCGATGACGACACACACGGCGAGGCGGGGCACGGTCGCGGCCGTCGACCTCGGCGCCACGAGCGGGCGCGTCATGCTCGGGCACATCGGGGCGGGCGAGTTGACGCTCATCCCGGTGGCCCGGTTTCCCAACACGCCCGTGCGCACGCCCGACGGCTACCACTGGAACATCCTCGAGCTCTATCGGTCGATCACGGCCGGTTTGACGCATGCGGCGCGTGAGGCACCCGAAGTCGAGAGCATCGGCATCGACTCCTGGGCGGTCGACTACGGGCTATTGCGGGGCGGCCGGTTGCTCGGCATCCCCTATCACTACCGCGACGAGCGCAACCAGCAGGGCGTGGATGACGTGCACGCCGTCGTTCCCTTCGACGAGCTCTATCGGCAGAACGGGTTGCAGTTCTTGCCCTTCAACACCGTCTACCAGCTCGCCGCGGAACAGCGCGCCGGAACCCTGCCGCTCGCCGACGACCTGCTGCTCATCCCCGACCTCATCGCGTACTGGCTGACGGGCGAGAAGGTGGCCGAGGCCACCAACGCGTCGACCACGGGCCTCCTCCGGCCCGCGGGTGCGGCCACGGCACTCGAGGGGGCCGCTCGTGCTGGGCGTCCCGCCTCCTCGAGTGCCGCGGCGGCTCCGCTTGCGCGGCCGGTCTGGAACGACGATCTCATCGCCACGCTCGGCCTGCCCCGCGACATCCTGCCGCCGCTCGTTTCCCCCGGCGAGCGCATCGGGTCGCTGCTGCCCGCCGTGCAGGCCGATACGGGCATCGGGGCGCACGTTCCCGTCACGGCCATCGGGTCGCACGACACCGCGTCCGCCGTGGTCGCCGTGCCCATGCTGACCGACGACGCCGCCTACATCAGCTGCGGAACCTGGGGGCTCGTGGGCGTGGAGCTCGAGCATCCGGTGCTCACCGACGCCAGCCGCGCCGCCAATTTCACGAACGAGGGCGGCGTCGACGGCCGCACGCGTTTCTTGCACAACGTGATGGGCCTGTGGCTGCTGAGCGAATCGGTGCGCTGGTGGGAACGTGACGGCGAGACCATCGACCTGCCCTCCCTGCTCGCGCAGGCGGCGGATGTCTCGGGCGAGATATCGGTCTTCGACGCCGACGACCCGCGCTTCCTGACGCCCGGCGACATGCCCGGTCGCATCGCGTCCTATCTCGGCGAGCGCGGCCTGCGCGTGCCAGCCAGCCGCGCGGAGTTCGTGCGCTCGATCCTCGAGTCCCTGGCCGAGGCGTTCGCACGCGCGGTGCACGCGGCGAGCGAGCTCTCGGGCAAGCGCGTCGGGGTCATCCACGTGGTCGGCGGCGGCTCGCAGAACGCGCTGCTGTGCCAACTCACGGCCGATCGCGCCGGGCTGCCCGTCGAGGCCGGCCCCGTCGAGGCGACCGCGCTCGGCAACGTTCTCGTGCAGGCGCGGGCCGCCGGCATCATCGACGGCGACCTCGAAACGCTGCGGGCGCTCGTGGCACAGACGGTGTCGCCCCGCACGTTCAGCCCGCGTGTCAACCAATCGCGCCCGACCGCGGCCCGGGTCTAGGGTCGAAAGATGTCTGACAACACCTCGTCTTCCGCCGCCCCCGCCCGCCTCGTCGTGAGTGTGCCCGGCGACACGTTGCTCAATCGGCTCACCCCGGCGCCCGAGGGCGTCGACGTCATCGTGTGGGATGTCTCGGGCACTCCGCCGCGCGACCACATCGACATCATCGTGCCGCCCTACATGGGTTCGGTCGACAGCCTCGCGCCGCTCGCGCACGTCACCTCGCAGATCGTGCAGAGCCAGTCGATCGGCTATGACGGCGTGGCCGACATCCTGCCAGCCGGCATCACGTTCGCGAACGCGGCGACGGTGCACGAGACCGCGACGGCTGAGCTCACAGTGGCCTTGATTCTCGCGGCGCTGCGCGAGATCCCCCGCTTCGTGCGCGGTGCCTCGCGCGGCCAGTGGGATCCGGCCCGAGCGACCGGCCTCGCCGACAAGCGCGTGCTGCTCGTCGGCTACGGCGGAGTGGGTGCCGCCATCGCCGACCGCCTCGACCCGTTCGAGGTCACCATCACGCGCGTGGCGAGCCGCGAACGCGACGACGACCGCGGGCACGTGTATGCCCTGTCGAGCCTCGACGAGCTGCTGCCCGACGCGGATGTCGTGGTGCTCGGCGTCCCCCTGACCGACGACACCCGGCACCTGGCCGACGACGCGTTCTTCTCGCGCATGCACGACGGCGCGCTGTTCGTGAACATCGCTCGCGGCCCCGTGGCCGACACCGAGGCGCTGCTCGCGCACACGTCGAACGGTCGCCTGAATGCGGCGCTCGACGTGACCGACCCCGAACCGCTGCCCGACGGGCATCCGCTCTTCGCCCTGCCCAACGTGCTCATCAGCCCCCACGTGGGCGGCGCGACCGACGCCATGATGCCGCGCATGGAGAAGCTGCTGCGCCGCCAGATCGATCACCTGCTGGCCGGCGACGAGCCCGAGAACGTGGTTCTGCGCACATGAGGGGGCTTGCGCGTGGGGGCGCGCCTCTGTATACAATGTGGTCCTACCACACGGCCCGCCACATCAACGACGAGAGGCACACCCCGTGACCGAAGAACGCCGAGCCTGGCAGCAGGTGCTCGAGCACATCGAATCCGACCTTCTGCAGGGTCGTCTGCGCCCCGGAGACCGCCTGCCCGGCGAGCGCGCCCTGGCCACCGACCTGGGCGTCGGCCGCTCGAGCGTGCGCGAGGCCTTCCGCGTGCTCGAGGTGCTGGGGCTCATCCGCACGGCCTCGGGTTCGGGGCCCACCGCTGGCGCCATCATCGTGGCCCTGCCGACGGGCGGCATGACGGCGCTCATGCGCTTACAGGTCGCCGCCAACGGCTTCGCGGTTCAGGATGTCGTGGCCACGCGTCTCGTGCTCGAGACCGCCGTCGTCCACGACCTCGCGGGTGACGGGCAGCGCAATCTCACGCGCCCCGTCGAACTGCTCGACGCCATGGAATCGCGTCAGCTCTCCGAGGCCGAATTCCTGGCCCTCGACGCGCAGTTCCACCTCTCGCTTGCCGAGGCGGCCGGCAACCAAGTCATCACGGCGACCATGGCGGGCCTGCGCGGATCGATCGAGAACTACGTGCTCGCGGGTGTGCCCAACCTGCCGTCGTGGGCCGAGACGTCCGAACGCCTGGCCGTCGAGCACCGCCACATCGTGGCCGCCATCGAAGAGGGGGATGCCGCATCCGCCCGCACCCTCGTGCGCGACCACATCACGGGCTACTACGCCGAGACCGGGTTGGCGGGGCGCACCCCTGTCGCGCGCCCCGACGAGGATGCCGCGGCGCGCGCGTCCTCATCCCACGGCGATCACGCGACCGCAGCAGCCCCGGCATCCGCACCTGCTGCGGCGTCGACGCCCGAACCCGAACCTGTTGCCGCCCCCGCCGCATCCTGACTTTCCCCCTGTCGCCGCGCACACCCGTGGGCCGCGAACCGACCAAACCCCTCGAAAGGACACCCCGTGGTTGAACGCCGTCTGCCCAAACCGCACGACCTCCTCCCCCTCATGCAGTTCAAGAAACCCGAGCTCAACGCGCGCAAGCGTCGCCTGAAGTCGGCCAACACCATCTACGACCTGCGCGCCATCGCCAAGCGCATCACGCCGACGGCCCCGTTCGACTACACGGATGGCGCCGCCGAGGGCGAGATCTCGCTGGCCCGCGCGCGCCAGGCGTTCCAGGACATCGAGTTCCACCCCTCCGTCTTGAAGAACGTCTCGCAGGTTTCCACCGGCTGGGATGTCCTCGGCCAGCACGTCGCCCTCCCGTTCGGCATCGCGCCCACCGGTTTCACACGCATGATGCAGACCGAGGGCGAGCGCGCCGGTGCGAGCGCCGCGGCCGCCGCCGGCATTCCCTTCACACTGTCGACCATGGGCACGACGTCGATCGAGGACGTCAAGGCCGCCGCGCCCGACGGCCGAAACTGGTTCCAGCTCTACATGTGGACCGACCGGGACCGCTCGATGGCGCTCGTCGACCGGGCCGCCAAGGCCGGCTACGACACGCTCGTGGTCACGGTCGACACACCTGTCGGCGGCGCGCGCCTGCGCGATGTGCGCAACGGCATGACCATCCCGCCGTCGCTCACACCCAAGACCGTGATCGACGCCCTGCCCCGCCCGGCCTGGTGGATCAACTTCTTGACCACCGAGCCGCTCGCGTTCGCGTCGCTCGACCGCTGGTCCGGCACCGTCGCGGCCCTCATCGACACCATGTTCGACCCGACCGTCGGGCCCGAAGAGGTCAAGTTCATCCGCTCGCAGTGGAAGGGCAAGCTCGTCGTCAAGGGCATCCAGTCGGTGAAGGATGCTCAGCTCGCCGTCGATCTCGGCGCCGACGCCATCATCCTGTCGAACCACGGCGGCCGCCAGCTCGACCGTGCGCCCATCCCCTTCCACCTGCTGCCCAGCGTGGTGAAAGAGGTCGGAGCGCACACCGAGGTGCACCTCGACACGGGCATCATGAACGGTGCCGACATCGTGGCCTCGGTCGCCATGGGCGCGCGTTTCACGCTCATCGGCCGCGCCTACCTCTACGGCCTCATGGCGGGCGGGCGCGAGGGCGTGGACCGCACCATCCAGATCCTCACCTCCGAGATCACGCGCACCATGAAGTTGCTCGGGGTGTCGTCGCTCGAGGAGCTCGAGCCCGGGCACGTCACGCAGCTGAGCCGCTTCACCACGCTGCAGCCGCTGCAGGCGGGCGATCGGGTGTAGCGCGACACGCCGTTTCGCCGCGCCCCCTCGGGGGTGTTGCGGGCGGCGACCAGCACGACCCAGCGGATGCCGCCGAGACACGTTCTCGGCGGCATCCGTCGTTCGTGCGCGGGAACGGCGCCCGCGCAGGCCTCGGGGCGGTCGCGGAGAGTCGACGCGGTGGGGCGGTTCCGCGGGCCGCGCATCGCGATCGTGAGAGCGGTTTGCGAGACGGGTTTTAACTAAACCCTCTGGTATCGTCCGACTGTGCCGGCCCCCGAACTTTCGTCATCATCTCGCTGGGCCCGCTGGCTTCCCGTCGCCGTCGTCTTCCTCTGGGGCGCCTACCTGTGCCTCTGGAATATCGGCTCGGCCAATCAGAACGCCGACGAGGGCATCTACGTCGAGGCGGGCTGGGACTACGTGCACGGCGACTTCGCGGCCAACCGCGAGCATCCGCCCACCGCCAAGTACCTCTTCGGCGTCGTCCAATTGATCTTCGGCGAGGGCCTGCTCGCGCCCCGCATCTTCATAGGGCTGCTCACCTTGGCCGTCGGCGTGGTCATCTGGCTGTGGCTGCGGCGCGAGATCGGTTTCACCCTCGCCCTCATTCCCGCGGCCCTGTGGCTGCTGCTGCCGCGCGGAGTCACGGGCGGCGCCGAGCGTCTCGACCGATTCGCCCTGCTCGAACCCGTCATGGTCGCGTTCACGGTCTTCGCGATGGCTGCAGCCTGGATGTGGTTCCGCACCGAGCGCTGGACGTGGATCGTCGCCTCGGGCGTGTTCATGGGCCTCGCCATCACGGCAAAGGTGTCGGCGGCCGTCATCCTCGTCGGCTTCCTCGTGCTGCTCGTCGCCCGCCGGCCCCTCGCCCGCGTGCTGCGCGATGTCGCGCTTTTCGTGGTCGCGCTCGTCGTCACGGCCGTGGCGCTCTACCTGCCCATGGGCATGACCGATGCGGTCGGCTACATGCTGCAGATGCAGGCCGAGCACAACGCCGCCGGGCACCTCATCACGGTCGCGGGCATCACGGGGCCGTTCCCGCCGTGGTGGGCCAACCTGTGGTTCACAGTGGTCGGGGTCGGCGTTCCGACGGCCGCCGTACTCGCCGTCGGCCTCGTCGCCGCTGTCGTCGTCGGGCGCCCGCGGCGCCTCGTGGTCTTCATCGGCACGGCCCTCGGCGCACTGCTCGTCTTCCACCTCTTCGGGTCGAACGTGGCGCTGCCCCACTACTACTACGCGTGGTTCTGGATGCTGGCGGTGCTCGCGGGTCTCGGCCTGGCGGGCCTGCTGCGCCCCGGGCCCCGCGGCGTGCTCGTCGTCGCCGGGCGCGTGGTCGGCATCCTGGCGCTGCTGCTCGTCGTCGTGATCGCGGCGCGCCTGTCGGTGCACACCTGGCAGGAGCGGGCCGCGGGTATGGCGCTCGTCGAGGACGCGCTCGACGAGGACCCGGCACCCGACGGGGACGTGCTCGTGGCGGGCATGGCGCCGTGGGAGTACGAGCCCTATATCGAGGAGGACGAGATCGTGGGTGATCTGGCACTCGTCGACGCGGCCGACATCCGAGCCATCGTCGTCAAGCATTCGCCGCGATTCGGCATCGACCCCCGCATCCAGTCGTTCGTCGATCAGGCGCAGCCGGGCGTGCGGCTCGAACAGCTCGACGACACGTATGTCTACATCCTCGACGCGCGGCTCGTCTCGGCGGGCGACACCCTCGTCCTCGAGCGGTGACCGGCACGAGCGAGCCCCCGCACCAGCACCAGCCCCGCCCCCAGCCCCAGCCCCAGCGTGTGCCCCAGCATCAGCGTGAGCACCCCGCCTCGGCTGGCGCAACCCCGCGGTCCCCGTTCGTGACGTGGCCGCGCCCACCGGGTATCGTCGAGCGCGTGCTGCAGCCCATCCCCCTCCGTGCCGGCGTCACTCTGCGCCTGCTCCGCACCGACGACGCCGAGCAACTCGCCGAGGCCTACTCGCGCAACCGCCGCTACCTCGAGCCGTGGGAGCCCGCCCGTAGTGAGGCCTTCTTCACGAAGACGTGGCAGGCGGCTCAGATTCCCTCGCTGCTCGAGACCGTCGCGGCGGGCACGGGGCTGCCCCTCGTGTTGGCCACCGACACGCAGATCATCGGCCGAGTGACCCTGGCGGGCATCACGCGCGGCGTGCTGCAGTCGGGCGGCATGGGCTACTGGATCGACGAGGCATTCGCCGGGCACGGCATCATGAGCGAAGCCGTCGCCCAGGTCACCCGCGTGGCCACCGACGACCTGCGGCTGCACCGCATCCAGGCCGAGACGCTGCTGCACAACCAGGGTTCGCAGAAGGTGCTCGAGCACAACGGTTTCAAGCGCATCGGCATGGCGCCGAAATACATCAAGATCGCCGGGCGCTGGCAAGACCACATCCTGTTCCAGCGCATTCTGCACGACGACTGAGTCGGCCAGAATGGGGGGATGACCTCGCACACCGCCCCGGCCCCGCACCTCCTCGATTCGGTCGACGCGCTCTTCGCCGCGCGGGCCCTGCAGCGCACCGCGCCGAGCGGCGTGTGGGGCGTCTTCGGGCCGGACGGACTCGTGCACGCGGGCGGCCACGGGTCTGTGGTCGACGGGGTCCCCGATGCTCACACCGCTTACCGCATCGCCTCGTGCACCAAGAGCTTCACGGCCGCCGCCCTGTTGGCACTGCGCGACGAGGGCGCTCTGGCGCTCGACGATCCGATCACGCGCTTCCTGCCGGGTTTCGCGGCCGTTCCGCTGCCCAGTGCCGACGCGCCCGTGCCCACCGTGCGCATGCTCATGACCATGTCGGCCGGGCTGCCAACCGACGATCCGTGGGGCGATCGGCAGGAGTCGATCACGAACGAGCAGCTCGACCGGTTGATCGCCGACGGGCTCAGCTTCGACAGCATCCCGGGCACGACGTTCGCCTATTCGAACCTGGGCTATGCGCTGCTCGGCCGCGTGATCGAGGAGGCTTCGGGCCGCACCTACCGCGACGTCGTGCGCGAGCGTTTTCTCGAACCGCTCGGCCTGACCGGCACCGGGTTCGACGTGTCGATCGGCAACAGCGACGACGTGTCGGGCGTGGCGATCGGAAACCGTTTCCTCGACGGCGCCTGGCAGGAGCTTCCGTTCACCGGGCCGGGCGCGTTCTCGCCCATCGGCGGGCTGTTCTCCACGGTCGCCGATCTGTCCCGCTGGGCCGTCTGGCTGGCCGAGGCGATGTTGCCCGAAGATGTGTCGGGCGGCGCGGCAGCGCACGGGACTGTCGATTCGCCACCCGTCACGTCCGAGCCGCGCGCGTTCGATGCGCTCGATGCGCTCGATGCGGCACCCGGGCCGCGTTCGACCCCTCTCTCGCGCGCTTCCCGCCGCGAGATGCAGCAGTTGCAGCGCTACGCGCCCGGCTTCAGCGCGCTGCCGGCCGGCTACGGTTTCGGCCTCGTGGTGGAGCAGCACCCGCGCTTCGGAACCGTCGTCTCGCACTCGGGCGGCTACCCCGGCTTCTCGGCGCACATGCGCTGGATGCCCAGCCGCGGAATCGGCGTCGTCGCCTTCGAGAACGCCACCTACTCGCGGGTATCGGCGGCCGCGACCGCAGCCCTCGATCTCCTGGCCGACTCCATTCCCGAGGTTCTCTCACTCGACGGCCGCCTGTGGCCCGAAACCCGCGCCGCGCAACAGGCCGTCTCGGCCCTCATCCACGACTGGTCGGATGCCGCAGCCGCCCGCCTCTTCGCCGAGAACGTTCCCCTCGACGAGCCGTATGAAAACCGCCGGGCCGCCATCGCGCGCGCCATCGCCGCCATCGACGGACTCCTCCCCCTGACGCCCGAGGTCCAGCAGGCCACGGCCGGTATGGCCCGCGAGGCCTCGGCCACGCCCTCGCACCTCGTCTGGCGCCTGCCCGGCAACCGGGGCGCACTGCGCGTTGAGATCCGTCTCACGCCGCAGAGCCCGCCTCTCGTGCAGACGTTCAGCGTGCGCGCCGAACACCGCTGACTACCGCGAGCACCGGCGTGCCGCCTCCGACGGCTGCTGGCCCTGACGCTGGCCTGGCCCTTGCCAGCCTCACCGGCCGTTGCGACGCGCCGAGGATCGAGTCTGTTTTGGACACCGACGAACCGTTCGGCGCTACTGTGATCCCAACGAGCGCGGGGCGGGCTTTCGGATGTCGGATGCCGCTGCACCGCCAGGAACGGAGCTCCCATGAGGCGCCTACGTATCAGCATCGAACGCACGTCGTCGCGTGACGCGGCGCTGCGGGCAGCGGAAGCCGCCGGGGCCGCAGCCGCAGCGACCACCGCAACCGCCGCGACCACCGATCATTCAGCGTCTGCGTCAACGTCGCCTGCGGGAACCGTCGGGCCGAGAGCAGCCGTCGGCACCGTCCAAACGGGTGGGCCACTCTCGCCCGCGACCCCAGCTGGATCAGGCCCCGCCGGCCTCCTCCGCGGCGGCGAGATGCCCCGCCGCGGTGGTTTCGCGTGGGGCTACGTTGTCACGCTCGGCGTGCTCGCGGCCATCGTCACGGGGCTGGCGCTCTACAACCTGCGCTCCATCGTCTTCTCGATCTTCTTCGCCGGTTTCATCACGGTGGGGCTCGACCCGCTCATCCGGTGGCTGCAGCGCCGACACTTCGCGCGCGGCTGGGCGTTGTTCACGGTCATCCTGCTCGTCGTCGCCGCGATCGTCGCGGTCATCTGGCTGATCGTGCCCATCGCGGTCGAGCAGATCTCGAGCCTGGCGGTGTCGATCCCGTCGCAGATCGAGGCGCTGCAGGCATCCGGATGGTTCGACACCGTCGACGCGGCCACCAACGGCCTGCTCGGCCAAACCCTCTCGTCGATCAACGACATCATCGCCGACCCGAAGACGTGGGCGGCCGTCGGCTCGGGTGTCGTGGGCTTCGGAGCGGCCATCGCCGACGCCGTCTCGACGGGCATCTTCACGGTCATCCTCACGATCTACTTCATCGCGACGTATGACTCGACCAAGGAGGCCGCCTTCCGCATGGTGGCGAAGTCCCACCGAGCCACGTTCGCCAGCTACACGAACCGCATCCTCGAGAACGTCGGAAAATACCTCAGCGGCATGGTGATCCTGGCGTTCATCAACTCGATCTTCAGCACCATCCTGCTCACCATCGTGGGCGTGCCCGGCGCGTTCTTCATCGGCATCGCGGCCTTCTTCATCACGCTCATCCCGCTCGTCGGCACGATCATCACGACGTGCATCATGACGATCGTGGCGTTCTTCCAGTCACCCGTTTCGGCGCTCATCGTGTTGCTCGTCATGCTCGTCTACATGCAGGTCGAGGCTTACCTGTTCACGCCGAAAGTCATGAGCAAGGCCGTTCAGGTTCCGGGCTCGGTCGTGCTGATCTCGGCCCTCGCGGGCGGCACGCTATTCGGGCTGGCGGGTGCGCTCATCGCCATCCCGATCTCAGCTGGAGTCATCCTCATCATTCGCGAGCTCGTGATGCCCCGCAAGGAGCTGTCCTAGCGCCAGGGCCGGACGCCGGCTCTCACCCGCCGCCCGCACCCACCGCCGCGCACGCGAGCGCGCACACGAACGGCCCGACCTCGCTCAGGAGGATGGGCCGTTCGTTCGTTCGTGCGGGTGCGGTGCGACTCAGCGGCGCAGCTCGAGCGTGCAGCACTTGACGCCGCCACCGCCGAGCAGCAGCTCGGAGAGGTCGACGCCGATCGGGTTGTAGCCGCGCTCGCGCAGCTGGCGAGCGAAGTGTTCGGCCTTGGCGGCGATGACCACGTTGTAGCCGTCGGAGATCGAGTTGAGGCCGAGGAACTGCTGGTCGCGCGGGTCGGCGATGATGGCGTCGGGGAACCGGGTCTGCAGGATGGCGAGGCTGCGTTCGTCGAAGGCGCTCGGCAGGTAGGCGATGTTGGCATTGGCGTCGTCGTCGCGCGGGTCGAGCACGGCGATGGCGGTGTCGAGGTGGTAGAAGCTCGGGTCGGTCAGGGTCAGTGTGATGACCTCGCGGCCGAAGATCTCGCCGACCTCGCGGTGGCTGTCGCTGGCGCTGCGGAATCCGGTGCCGGCGAGGATGACGCCGCCGACGAACAGGAAGTCGCCTTCCCCTTCGTTGATCTCTTCGGGGCGGGCCACGGTGAAGCCGTTGTCGCCGAACCAGTCCATGAAGGCGGGGCCTTCGGGCTGGCGCTGTTCGAACGTGAACTTGGCGCCGTAGGCGGTGCCGTCGATTACGAAGCCGCCGTTGGCCGTGTAGACCATGTCGGGCAGGCCTTCGACGGGGTCGATGAGTTCGACGGTGTGGCCGAGACCCACGTAGGTGTCGTACAGCGTCTGCCACTGGTCGACGGCTTTCTGCGTGTCGGTGGGGTTGGACGGTTCCATCCACGGGTTGATCTTGTAGCTCACGGTGAAGTGCTCGGGGCGGCACATCAGGTAGGTGCGGGGCGTGGGCGTGCGGGTGGCGCCGGCGCGGGTGTCGGATGCCTGGGCGTCCGTGTCGGGGGTGGTCGTGGTGTCGGTCACGTGATGCTCCTGGTGCAAGCGGGGCAGCGCCGGTTCGTCGGTGCGATCCGGGCGGGGCTACCCTATCGGGGGCGGACACTGTCCTCGAGGCCCGTTCGCTCTCGCTCCAGGCACGCCGTGAACCCCAGTCTGTCACGCACGCTTGCGCCGATGGGGCTCATTCCGCGCAACATGTGAGCAAAATCTGTCGCGCTGGCGCAAGATTTCCGCGTAGGCTGGCCTGATGGACAATCTCGACCGCGGCATCATCGACCTTCTCCGCCAGAACGCTCGTGCCAGTTATGGCGATATCGGCGTCGAGGTGGGCCTGTCGGCTTCGGCGGTGAAGCGCCGGGTGGACCGCCTGGTGGCCGACAAGGTTATCCGCGGTTTCACGGTGCAGGTCGACCCGAACGTCGACGGCATGCAGACCGAGGCCTATGTGGAGTTGTTCTGCCGCGGCACGGTGGCGCCCGACGAGCTGCGCCGCATCTTGCAGGGTGTTCCCGAGGTGGTGGATGCCGGCACCGTGACGGGCAGTGCCGATGCCATCGTGCGCATCCGTTCGCGCGACATCCCGAGCCTCGAGGCGGCCCTCGAAAAAGTGCGCATCGCCCCGAACGTGGACCACACGCGCAGCGCGATCATCCTGTCGAAGCTCGTCAACCGCTCAGGCGACTAGCCGCCTGCTCGGACCTGAGCCATCCGGCCCCAAGTTGTCCCGACCGGACGAGACTCGACTGAGCCTCTCCCAGGTTCGACCCGAAAAAGTCTCGGCGAATGCCTACGGCGCCGGCGTGTCGAGAAGTTTCGCGCCCTCCTCTTTGTAGATCTTGAGCCAGTCGCCGTCGCGGCACGGGCCGTCGGCGCTCAACAGGATGCGGTCGACCGAGTGGGTGTAGCTGAGGGTTCCACCCTCGGGCGATACGCCCATCAATCCACGGTGGCCCTCGTCGAACTGAGAGGTTCCCACGGTCATGCCGTCGGCCTCCCACGCCTGCTTCAAGGCGGCAGTCACGGCGTCGAGGTCTTCGGCGGGCCGATCGCTGGTGCGCGAGGCATGGTACGTGTAACCGGCTTCGTCATTGCACGGATCGGGCAAGGTATCATCCTGCGCCACCCACTCTCCGCCTAGTACGTGCTGGGCGGCGTCGAGTCGGGCGAGGAGGTCGGCGCGTGCTTCGGTGGGTGTCATGGAGGGTTCCTTCGCGGTGGGCGTGGGCTCAGGTGTGGGGGATGAACATGACGAGAGGGCGAGCAGGGCGACCGCAATACCGAGGGCCGTCACGGAGACCCTGGTTCCCCGTCGGGGCGACCACGCGCGCGCTGAGCGGCCGGTCACAGCGACCCCCCCTCCGTCTGCGAGGCGTCGTATTCGACGGGGGCGCGCCCCTCGGTGATGAGTTCGTCTTGTCCGGTGATGATCTTTCGCACGTTGTACAGACTCTCAGAACCCTCGCCGAGATACTTGCGGTCGTCATCGTCTCTATTGCCGCCGACGGCGTTGTGCATCTCCGCCGGGTCGAGCTCCGTTCCGTCGGCGAGGACGGTGCCGTCCGAGCCGAAGAGGGTCGCTCCCCAGCCGGTGCGCTCCGGGTCCTGGCGCCCGGATACGAAGCGACCGAAGTCGGCGAGGTGATCCTGCTCGGCATCGGTGACGAAGACCTTCTCGGGGTCGACGTGCAGATCATCGATCGAGATGTCGTCGGGGATGCCGGCGGACCCGAGGAACGTGACCGTGTCGACGTGGTGCTCCTTATCGGCGAGCGCGATCGAGATCGTTGTCGTGCCGTAGGAATGCCCGACGAGGTTCAGTTGCGAGGGAAGGTTGGCGGCCTCGCGGTAGGCGTTGTAGCCGTCGAGCGTGCGGCTCAAGCGCTCGGCCCCCGCCTCGGCTCGAGCATTGGACGGCACCTCTAGAGCGTTGGGGCTGTCGTAGTCCACCCACACCACGACCGCGCTCTCGGCATTTTCTTGTTGCATTCTCGTGGCCGCGCGAACGTAGTCGTCGCTCGACGAGACGCTGCTTTCCATGCCGGGCACGAAGAACGTGGCGAATTTCGCCGTGTCGAGATCGCCCACCGAGATGGCGGCAAGGGGCACACCGGGCGCCGAGTTGTCGAGGGAGATGAGGTAGAGCGGGGGAACGCGGGTGGGGCCCAGGCCATCGCCATACCGATCGAGCAGATACTTCAGGCCCTGCATCTTGTCAAAGGCTTCGCCGCCGCCCGGCGCCCCGTCGTAGCTGTAGGGCCCATCGGCGTTGACGATCGCCTCGTAATCGGCTTTCGCCTCGTCGTAGAGCTGTTGTAGGCGTGAAACGTTGGCCCGATCGCGGTCGGTGTAGCTCGCACCCTCGAGGTTGCCGACCACGGCAGGTGCAGCGGCGATGAGCGCCGCCACGAACTCGGGCGGCAGGTTCTGCCACAGCCCGGCCACTTCGGCGGGGCTCATCTTCGAGAGAGCGTCGGCCGCCGCCTGGGGGTCGTCGGCGTAAGCGGCTGCGAACGTGGCCCCGTCGACAGTGGCCCAGGCCGCGATGGCGGTGGCGCCGTCGACCTGCGCGCCGGACACGATCGTCGACACGGGCGTTCCGCTGAGGGCGGCAACGGCGACGCCATCGGCCTCAAGCCGCCGCTCCAGGAGCGCCGCATAGGATTCGCGGTGACCCTCGATCTCGGCGGCCAGCGTGCCCCAGCGACTGACACCGCTGTTGAAGTCGCTCACATCGGTCTCGCTCATGCCGCGCAACAGGCTCGTGGTGTCGGACTCGGGAATGCGCGCCGGCGGGTCATCCCACCCCGTGAACAGCAGGGAGGTGGAGGGCGACAGCTCAGACAACGTGCCCCGCAGCGAACCGATACCGCGTTCGGCCTCGCTGCACGCCGCGCGCAGGAGACCCGCCTCGAGCTTGATCGACTCGACCTCGGTGGCATAGGCGCCGAGCGCGGCGGCGCACGCCTCGTGACTTGCTGCCGTAGTGTCGAGCTTGTCGCCGAGCGCCGTGAGCATGAGGGCCGTCTGGGCCGTGACCTCGGACGTGTTGGACGAGCCGACCGTCGAACCCGCGGCGCGCACGACGGTCTGCAGCGTGCGACCCGTCTGGGCATCGGCGGTGTGCTGCTCGGCGGCCGAGCGGATGGTGGCGACATCCCCCTTGTCGGGTTCGTCGAGGTCGGAGAGGGCGCTCATTGTGCGGCCACCGGCGTCGAACCCGAACCCGAACCCGAGCCGGCGCCCGCGGCCAAAGCAGCATCGGTGGCCTTGAGCGCATCGATGGCTGCGGCCAGGGCCGACGCTACGGCCGTGGCCGAATCACCGAGCGCCGTATCGGCCTGGCCGCAGACATCACGCGCGCTGGCCGCAGCCTGCGCCACCGCGGCTGATCCCACCGAGCTCTCGGACATCTCGCCCGCAGACCCCAACCCCGCGAAGACGAAGCTCGACGCATAGCCCGTAACGCCCAGCGTCACCTGCCCCCGCGCCTGGTCGAGCGAGTCGTAATCAATCAGTAGATCAGCCATCGGAATCCCCCTTCGCATCGAACGCTACCGGCGGTCGCGCACAGACGGAATGGGCACCTCTGCCCTGTGGAGAGAAGGGCGTCGAAGAGGCTTGGGGAGAACGAACCGCTCAGGCGGACAGGTACTTCAGCACCGCCAGGACGCGGCGGTGGTCACCGGCGGATGGCTGCAGCCCGAGTTTCTGGAACACCGAGGCGATGTGCTTCTCGATGGTGCCGGGCGTGAGGAAGAGGGCATCCGCGATGGCCTGGTTGGTGCGTCCCTCGGCCATGAGGCGCAGAACGTCGCGCTCGCGATCGCTTACGGCGGCGAGCGCGTCGACCGCACGTGGCGGCGCGAACAGCTGCGTCACGACCTCGGGGTCGAGCACGGTGTTGCCGGCCGCGATGCTGCGCAGAGCGTCGACGAAGGCCGCGACATCCGCCACCCGGTCCTTGAGCAGGTAGCCGACGCCGCCGTGCCCGGCCGCGAAGAGTTCGCGTGCATACCGCGTTTCGACGTATTGCGAGAAGACGAGCACACCCACGTCGGGTGCCTTGTCGGTGACCTCGAGGGCCACGCGCAGGCCCTCGTCGGTGAAGGTCGGGGGCATGCGCACATCCGTCACGAGCACGTCGGGGCGCAGCTCGAGTGTGGCGTCGACCGCTGCCACGCCATCGCCGACGGCCGCGACCACATTGATGCCGCGACCAGTCAGCAGGGCGACGAGCCCCTCGCGCACGATGGTCGAGTCTTCGGCGATGACGATACGCATCAGATGTTCTCCGGGAGATAGAAGGAGCAGGACGACCGGGACAGGCGCATCAGGGCCGACGGCGCGGACGCAGGTCTCGCGGTGGGACCGGTCGACGACGACGACGACGACAAGGCTGCGTTCCCGCTCACAGCGCCGCCAGGGGCAGGTCGAGCATGATGCGGGTGGGGCCGCCGTCGGGGCTGTCGATGAGCAGCGTGCCATCAACGGTTCCGACGCGTTCGCGCAGGCCACGGAGGCCCGATCCGCGACCCGTGGCCGAGGCATCCTCACCGAAGCCGATGTAGGCACCCCCGCGCCCGTCATCGGCCACGACGACCTCGAGACGATCGTCGCGCTGGCTCAGCATGATCGACGCCGACGATGCCTCGGCGTGCTTGGCGGCATTCGTCAGCAGCTCGAGCACGCTGAAGTAGACGATCGATTCGACCACCGACGACGGCCGTTCGCGCAGGCTGCTGTGAAAAGTGACGGGCAGAGCGGATGTCGCGGCCACGGTCTCGAGCGCCGTCTCGAGTCCCGCGTCCAACGCCGGCGGGTGGATGCCGGCCGCCAGATCGCGCAACTCGACGAGTGCCTGTTTGGTGGCGGCGTGCGCGTTGTCGACGAGCGTGGCGACGGATGCGGCATCCTGCCCGGACGCCAACCGGTCCCGAGCGTCGCCCAGCGTCATGGCCAGACCCACCAAACGGGCCTGCGTGCCGTCGTGCAGGTCGCGCTCGATCTGGCGCAGGCGGGCGTCGGCCGTCGCGACGCTCACGGTGCGCGACGTCGTCACCTCGCGCAGGCGCTCGCGGTTGCTGCGGCCGAGAAGCGCGCGCACCAGCAGCGTGTGCAGCCGCGCGAAACCGTGGTTCATGGCGGGCCACACGAAGAGGAAAACAACGAGCCCCACGACGCCGATGAGCGCGTATTCGCCGGGCGTGTCCACCCAGCCGTCCACGAACTGGATGCCGTTGGGCGCCGGCTGCCCGTCGCGCTCGTTCGGGATGAACGGCGCCCAGAGCGCGGCCGTGACGAGCGAGAGCGACGTGACGAGGAACACGGTCGAGACGATGGTCGCGAACATCGTCGTGATGAACGCGATGGGGAGGAAGGCGAAGGCGCGCCACGTGGCGGCATCCGACAAGCGGGTGAAAGCCCAGCCGAAGAAACCCGTACCGCGCGGGTAGGGCGCGGGGGCGGGCACGTCGACGCCGGCCAGGGCGCGCGACAAACCGCGGGAGGCAGCGCCGACGGCCCGCGAGCCGCTCAGGATGAATGCCGTGCCGAACAGGCCGATGACCGTGACGGCGAGCGGCGCGCCCGCGGCGAAGACGGCCACGAAGACGACCCAGCCGAAGCAGGCCACCCCGAACAGGCCCCAGAGGTAGGCGAACTCGCTCCACGTCGAGGGGCGGAAGGCGGCGGTGAGAAAACGGAGCACGGGCGAGGAGGTCATGGAGTGATTTCTGTGAGGCGGACGGGAAGCCGTCCTCACGGCGAGCCTATCGCTGGCTCACCTGTCGGGCGACGGTTTCCATGGTTCCCGTCGCCGGCCACACGGACAGCGAGGCCCTCCCCCGACCGTATGGGGGTTAACCCGAAGAACGCTCGGCTCGCCCGCGACGAATGCGACGGATGACGAGCCACACGACCACGCCCGCCACGGCCGCGATCACCAGATAGTTGAGAATCGACGAGTACTGGTCGATGAGGTGGTACTGCGTTCCGAGCAACGCCCCCAGGCTGATCAGGAGCGTATTCCACAGGCCGCTGCCCAGCACCGTGAAGAGGCTGAAGGTGACGAGGTTCATGCGTTCGGCACCCGCGGGCAGCGAGATGAGGCTGCGCACGCCGGGGATGAGGCGGCCGAAGAAGACCGCCGAGCGACCGTGGCGGTCGAACCATCCGGCCGCCTTCTCGAAGTCTTCGCGATCGACGAGCGGCAGCTTCGACAACCAGCGGATCGAGCGTTCGAGGCCGAGCGCCGCGCCCAACCAGTAGAGCAGCAGGGCACCGACGTAGGCGCCGAGGGTCGACGTGATGATGACGAGCACGATGTTCATCTCGCCCTGCTGCGAGATAAAGCCCGCGAGCGGCAGGATCACCTCGCTGGGGATGGGCGGGAACACCGTCTCGAGCAGCGTGAACAGCCCGACACCCCACGCTCCCAGCGTGTCGATGAGCTGCGCGGCCCAGCCGACGAGCCCGTCCAGCTGATCGATCGAAGATGAAGAATCACTCACCCTGAAAACGTTATGCGGTGGGCCGGGTCGCGTGCAGGGGCTTGCGTCCATACCGCGCTCTCACGCAGCACATTCACATGATCCTCGGATGCTGTGAGCGCAATCCCTCGAATTACCACCCGCGTCTGCGCCAAAATAGTCGCATGTCAACCACGTATCGCCGCCTCGCGTGCTCGCCGGAACGCGTCTTCGAAGTACTCGCCGACGGCTGGCTCTTTCCCTCGTGGGTGGTCGGTGCATCCCGCATGCGCGACGTCGACGACAACTGGCCCGCCGTCGAATCGAAGCTGCAGCACTCGTTCGGGGTCTGGCCCGTGCTCATCGACGACAGCACCTCGATGATGGAGTGGGACCCGCCCCGCCGCGCCAAGCTGCGTGCCCGCGGATGGCCCATGGGCGAGGCCGAGGTCACGCTCGACGTGAAGCGGCGCGGCGACGGTTGCGTCGTGCGCATCACCGAGAAGGCCGTACGCGGCCCGGGCAAATTCGTGCCGGCGTTCATCATGGATCCGCCGCTGCACCTGCGCAATATCGAGGCCCTGCGCCGGCTCGCCTACTTGGCCGAGGGCGGCGCGGGCGGGGTGTCCGGGGCGGACAAGCTCTGACTGCGCCCCTGACACCCGACGAGGTGCGCGCGCTGCACGATGCCCTCGACGCGCAGCACCGCGAACTTCTCGCGCAACTCGGCACGCTCGACCGCTCGCTGCACGACCTGAGGGATGCTCGATCGGGCGGGGATGCCGACGACGAACACGACCCCGAGGGCCCGACGCTGTCGTCGGAATGGTCGCGGATGTCGGGACTCGACGCATCCTTCCGCGGCCAGCTCACGGCGACGGCGGCGGCGCTCGAACGGATCGCCGACGGCACGTACGGAACCTGCAGCCGCTGCGGCCGACCGATCGGTTTCGACCGGCTCGAGGCGCGGCCCGCCGCCGATCTCTGCATCGATTGTGCGCGGCTGGCGCCCTAGCGGAGGACGTCGCGACAGGAGCAGCTGTAGCGGCAGTTGCAGTTGCAGTTGCAGTTCAGCCTCAGCGCGCCTCGCAGGCCACATCGTCGAGCGTGGACAGGTAGTCGGCGAAGCCCTCGGGCGCGCGGCCCAGGCGGCGGCCCGACGTGTGCACAGGCTGCGTCTGACCCCGGTGTACGTTAGCGCCCGAGGCATCCAGCGCCTCGACCAGGCGCACGTCCTCTCCCGTGGCGATGTCTTCGAAACCGCCGACGGATCGATAAGCGCTCGCGCGCACGCCGAGGTTGGCGCCGAACACGTGCTCATGGTCGCGGCCGAAGGGATGGCGGGCCTTCCAGACCACGAGTTCGCCCGAGGTCAGATCCTCGGCGCGCGGCGAGACGATGCCGACGAGCGCGTCGCAGCCCGAGCGCGCGCGGTGCAGGTGGTGCCGCAACCAGGTCGTCGGCACCGCGGAGTCGGCATCGGTGTTGGCGATCCACACGCGGTCGAGCGGGATGTGGCGGCCGGCCGCCGACGCGGCGAGCGCGCGCTCGATTCCTAGACGCCGGGCGCCTCCGACCCGCCCGATGGTCGATATGACGCACTCGGCTCCGGATGCGCGCGCGAGGTCCTCGGTGCCGTCGGTGCACCGATCGAGCACGACGATCACGCGCACGGGAGGCGCTTCGTCGCCGAGAGCTTCGATGGCCCGGTCGATGGCCGCCAGGCTCGCGGCGATGGTCGTCTCCTCGTTGCGGGCGGGCACGACGACGTAGACCTCGTCGATGCCTGTGCGCTCGGGCGAGAAATCATGCGCCGGCAGCTCGTCGACGCGCCGCACGTCTGTCACGCGATCCGGCACATCGGCGCGTCGCGGTTCGGTCACTCTGCCAACCCCGTCTCCTGGGCGACGGAGCGGCCGGGTGCGGTGCGGAAGACGTCGAGCACGAAGTCGCGTTCGGTGTGTGTCACCAGGAGGTCGAGGGCCGGGCTCAACTTCTCGCGAAAACGCCCGGTGACGGTATCTCCGTCGAGCGGGTACTCCTCGACGGGGTGCCGCCAGTGACACGTCACGACCGTCGCATCGGCGGCGAGCGAACCGAGGATGCGATCAATCAGCACGTCAAGTTCGACGTTCGACAGGTAGTAGCCGACCTCTGAGACGACGATGAGATCGAAGCGGCCGGGGGGCCAGTCGCTGGGCAGGGTGCGCCGCTCGAAAGCCACATTGTCCCGGCCGGCCAGGCGTTCGCGGGCCACCTCGAGCGCCGATTCGGCGATATCGGTGGCGAGAAGCGCGTCGGCCCGGTCGGCGAGCAGCGCCGTCGTCACACCGATCGAGCTGCCGAGCTCGAGCACGTTCGCGTATCGCGCGGCGGGCAGGGAAGCCAGGGTGATGGCGCGTTTGCGCTCCTCGTACCAGCGGGTCTCGAAACCCCACGGGTCGCGTTCGCCCGCGTAGAACTCGGTGAAGAAGTCCGCGCCCAACGAGCCGTCGACCCCGCCCGGCATTTCCGCGGCAGCCACGAGATGTGAGGCGGGAAGGAAGATCTCGACGTCGCGGCGGAAGTGCTCCTGGAACGACTCCGACAGGATGGCCTCATCCCCCGGATGTTCGGACAGCGGAGCGGTCTGCGACGTGTGGCTCGCCATGGCCTGACGTTTGCGCTCACGGTCGTCCTCGGAGAGGGGCAGCACGAGCGCGTCGTTCCAGGGGATGTCGTCGCCCGCGACATCCGACCAGAGCCAGCCCCAGATCGGGTAGGCGGCGGCGCGCAGTCCGTGCCGCTCGGCAACGTGAGCGCTGGCCGCCGCAACCGCCTCGTGGTCGGGGTGGCGGTCGCCGAGCCACGGGCTCAGGATGACGGCATCGGCAGGGGCGTGGACATCGGCGTCGGCGTCAGCGTCAGCGTCAGCGTCAGCGTCAGCGGCGGCGTCGACCGCGGAGTCAGCAACCGCAGTCGAGCCGAGAACGTCGATCACGACATCCTCGATGAGCTCCGCCAGGTCACCGCTCTCGGCGAGCCCGCCATCAGGCAACCCGAGGAAGTGTCGACGCGAGCCGGGCGCCACGATATCGAGCGCCTGAGCGACCTCGTCGCGCCTCCAGGCGGCCAGGGCCTCGCGCGTCGTCGTAGGAGAGTCGGGATGCGACGCCTCGCCGTCACTGGCAATGATCACGGTGACCGGGATGCCGCGGGCGCTCGCCTGCGCCATGACGCCGCCCGCCCCCAACGTCTCGTCGTCGGGGTGGGCCGCCGTCACGAAGAGCTGCGTGACACCGTCGAGCGACCACGCCGGAGTGTGCTGCCAGGGGGAGGCGTCGAGCCAGGCGCTTTCGGGCGTGCCGGCGTCGAGATGAGTGAAGGTCACCAGTCGGCCCCTCCCGCGAGCACGGCCCGCCCGATGGCGGCTTCGTCCCGTTCGGCGTGGTGTTGGCGCACGTAGAGCGAGAGGTCCGCGACGCGGCGGGCATGCCGGGCATCGAGGGCGAGAGGCGCGGGCCCCAGGGCACGAGCCACCTCGCTCAACACGAGTTCCACGACATCCGCGATGATCATGCGGGTTCGGCCGGCCAAGAGCTGCGGGTCGGATGCCGCGAGCCCCGCCCGCGCATCGACGAGTTCTGCCGCATCCCGCAGCGCCAGGCGTCCCGTCGTGAGCGCGGATTCGAGGCGACCCACGTGCATGAGGCCGATCTGGTCGGGTTCGCGACGGCTGGCTGCCTCGAGCACGGCCCGGGCCACGCCCACCGCTCCCCCGAACCAGCAGGCGGCCACGCCGATGCCGCCCCACGCGAAGCCCGGGCGGCGCAGATACCACCCGGCGTCACCGATGGTAGCCGCGGGGACGTCGTCGAAATCGACCGGGCCGGATGCGACATCCGCGAGCCCGACGGCGTGCCACACGCCATCCTGCGCATGTACTCCTCCACGTGTGAGCGGAACCGCGAAGAGTCCGCGCTCGCCCGACGGCAGCCACGCCGTGACCAGGGCATGCGAAAGCCGGTCGGCCAGGGAGCACCACGGCTTCGTGCCCGAGAGGCGCCATCCGCCCTGCCCATCGGGCGTCACCTCGAGTTTCACGCCGGGGCCCTCTGCAGCGAAGACCCCCCAGGTCGCATCGGCGGGGGCGAATCCTTCCGGCACGTCGATGCCGGCGGCACGCGCCTCGGCGAGAATGCCCAGCGCGTCGATATGCGGTTCGACAACTCGAGCCGTCGTTACATCCGCGGCGGCCAGAGTGGCGAGCGCCTCCCAGAGCGCGAGCGTGCCGCCATCCCCCGGTATCGGCATTTCGTTGCCGACCTCGCGGGCCAGATCGAGCGACGCCGACACATCGCCGGCGGCATCATCCGCGGCGCGAGCCAGGTCGTCGAGTGCAGGGGATGCTCCGGAAGCATCCGTCGCAGCGGCAAGGGGGTTGTCGCCCGGACGCCCGAGCGAAACAATCGAAGTAGCACGTAACGCATGCATCGGTATGGAATCTCGCAATCTTCCCTCCGATCTTCGCACCCCCAGCGCACGCCCTGTGACCGTTGACAGATTGCGCACGATCCCCGAAGGAACCCCATGGACAAGGACGCCGCCGAGAAGCGACACGACCAACTGACCACCGCGCCGAACGCCGTCGAAGCGGATGCCGACCCCCGCATCGATGTGACCGAGGAGCCCGGTAAGCCGACGCGCATCGACATCCGCGACGATGCCGCGGTTCGTCCCGGTGAGAGCGACGAGACGAAGGACGACGCGGACGCCGATCGGTAGCCCCCGAATGCTCGTCAAGCGGCGCGGCGGGCGGACGGTAACTCCAGACATCCGCTCGCGCAACCCGGTGTTGTGCGGCATCCGACGCGCGTAGACAAGAGGGTATGAAAGCTCTCACCTGGCAAGCAAACAAGAAAGTCGCCGTCACCGATGTGGCCGACCCCCGGATCGAAGAGCCCACCGACGTGGTCATCCGCGTCACGTCGGCCGCCATCTGCGGATCGGATCTGCACCTCTACGACGTGCTCGGGCCATTCCTGCACAAGGATGACGTCCTCGGTCACGAGACCATGGGTGTTGTAGAAGAGGTGGGTTCCGACGTCTCGAACCTGTCCGTCGGCGACCGCATCGTCGTGCCGTTCGTGATCGCGTGCGGGCATTGCTACATGTGTCAGAAGGGGCTCACCACGCAGTGTGAGACGACCCAGAACACCGACACCGAGACGGGTGCGGACCTCTACGGCTACACCGACCTCTACGGTCGCGTGCCCGGCGGCCAGGCCGAACGCCTGCGCGTGCGCCTCGCCGACTTCAACGCCATCAAAGTGGGCCACGACCTGCCCGATGAGCGCTACCTCTTCTTGAGCGACATCCTTCCGACCGCGTGGCAGGGCGTGAAGTACGCCGACCTGCCCGAGGGCGGTGTGCTCGCGGTGATCGGCCTCGGACCCGTCGGCCAGTTCGCCGCCCGCATCGGTCGACACCTCGGCCACCGCGTCATCGCAGTGGACCCCGTGCCCGAGCGTCGGCTCATGGCCGAGCGTTATGGCGTCGAGACCCTCGATCTCACGGATGACGTGCTCGACAAGCTGCGCGAGCTGACCGATGGCCGCGGACCCGATTCGGTCGTCGACGCCGTCGGCATGGAGGCGCACGGAAACCCCGTGGCCGCCTTCGCGCAGAACGCCGCCGGCATCCTGCCCGACAAGATCGCGCAGAAGGTCATGACCACCGCGGGTGTCGACCGTCTGGGCGCTCTCAACCTCGCGCTCGACGCCGTGCGCCGCGGCGGAACGGTCTCGCTCAGCGGCGTCTATGCCGGTGTCGCCGACCCCATGCCGCTCATGAACATGTTCGACAAGCAGATCGCGCTGCGCATGGGCCAGTGCAACGTGCAGGCGTGGATCGACGACCTCCTGCCCCTCGTCGAAGACCCGGCCGACCCGCTGGGCGTCGAAGACCTCGTGACCCACCGCGTGCCGCTCGACCGCGCCGCCGAGATGTACGACATCTTCAAGGAGAAGAAGGATGGCTGCATCAAGGTCGTCCTGAAACCGCAGGCCGCCGCGGCCTGATTCGGGTTTTTTCGACCCTTTTCCGCCGTTTTCGACCCGTCGAACGGGCGAGCGCCGGCATCACCCATCATGGGGATGTCGGCGCTTTCTCGTGCCCGGCCCGGCTCGGGTTCGCGTCATGCAACGCAACACAAGACCTGCGCGGTGGCCGTTCTGCCAGACTGACCGGCACCTTCCGGGCGTGCGTGTGCGGGCCCGGCATCACCACGATTCACCGACCGATCGAGGCACCATGGCACCCACATCGAAACTCCTGCAGAAGCTTGCCGACGGCCCCGTCGTCGTCGCCGAGGGCTACCTCTTCGAGCTCGAGCGGCGCGGCTATGTGCAGGCGGGCGCCTATGTGCCCGAGGTGGTGCTCGAGCATCCCGAGAAGGTGGCCGAGCTGCACCGCGAGTTCGTGCGCGCGGGGTCCGACGTGGTCGAAGCGTTCACTTATTACGGTCACCGCGAGAAGATGCGCGTCATCGGCAAAGAACACCTGCTCGAGCCGCTCAACCGCGACGCCCTGCGCATCGCCACCGCCATCGCCGCCGAGACGGGCACCATCGCGGCGGGCAACATCTGCAACACGAACCTCTATGTCGGCGGCGACGACGCCGAAGATCGCTTCATCCGCGCCATCTTCGACGAGCAGATCGGCTGGGCCGCCGACGCGGGCGTCGACTACATCGTGGCCGAGACCATGGCCTACGCGGGAGAGGCCCTCATCGCCACGAAGGCGATCGTCGACGCGGGACTCACGGCCGTTGTCACCCTCGCTCCCCACCAGACCGATCTCACGCGCGAAGGCTGGTCGTTCGCCGACGCCGCGCGCCGCATCGAAGACGCGGGCGCGAGCGTCATCGGGCTCAACTGCCACCGCGGGCTGTGGACGATCATGCCGCTCATCGAAGAGATCCGCGCCGCCGTGTCGGTGCCCGTGGCCGCGCTGCCCGTGCCATACCGCACGACCGACGAGCACAAGACGTTCCAGGCCCTCGAAGACCCGCTGGCCGCAGCGGCCGGCAATGGCCGCGCGTTCCCCACCGCGCTCGACCCGTTCACCGTCAACCGCTACGAGGTCGCCGACTGGGGCCGCGCCGCGGTGGCCGCCGGGGTCGACTACGTCGGACTCTGTTGCGGCGCCGGGCCGCACCACATCCGCGCGCTGGCTGAGTCGATCGGTCGCACACCCGACGGAAGCGTCATGAGCCCCGATATGACCAAGCACGCCCTGTTCGGCGACTACGAGGGAATCAAGGCCGAAAACCAGGCGCACGCCACGCGCATGTAGCGGCGGCGCGCTCCGTCATCTCGATGCGGCCATGGCCGAGGCCGAGTCGACGGCCGCGGGCCTCAGCGGCGGGTGCGGAAGAGCGGGGCGAAGGGCAGGGCCAGCAGCGCTCCCACGATCGCGCCGGCACCGTTCGCCAGCAGGTCCCGCGGGTCGCTGACGCGCGACGGCACGAATTCCTGCACCCACTCGATGCCCACGCTCAGCGTGAGTCCCGCGAGGGCGGCGATCCAGAAACCGCGTGCGCCGAAGAGCAGCACGGCGAAGACTCCGAGCGGCGCGAACATGAGCACGTTGAGGGCGAACTCGGCGTCGGCGGTCGTGAAACCGGCCGGCAGGGGCAGACTGCCGATGATGTTGAACGCACGCCCTGACAGTTGGCTCACGGCATCCCCGTGCCCCGCCGGCGTGAGCGTGATGAACCCGACCACCGCCAGGTAGATCACGGCCAGGATGGCGACCACACCGCGGGCGACGCGCTTGCCCCGGGAACGGCCGGCTGTTCGCCGAGGACCGCCCGCTGTCGGTCGCGGTTCTGCTGGGGAAGTCGCAATCCGACGCCCGGATGCACCCTGCGGCACGCCTCGAGCGGGCGTGTGCGACGGCGACGGGTAGGCGAGGGTTCCGGTGTGGGTCATGACTCCACGCTAAGAAACTCGGCGCGCGAGCGGACCGGTCGCACGGTCCATCCGGATCGTCCGAGCGGACCATTCGATGTGGCCGCACAGCTGGGGCTCAGGATGCCGGCGATGCCAGACTGGGCGCATGACGATCGAATTGGTGACGTTCCCCGCTGAGGATCTGCCGGGTTGGCTCGAGAACCAGCGAGCCGAGTATCGCGCACACCGCATCGAAGCGGGGGACGACGAAGAGGCTGCCACCCGCCGAGCGGACGATTCGCAGACGACCTACTTCGCGGGCGGCCGGCCCGCCGCGGGGCACGAAGTTTTCGCGGTGCTGGAGGCCGGCGAACGTATCGGCGTGCTCTGGGTGGGGCCACATCCTGACGGCCTCGACGGTGTGGCCTGGGTATGGGACATCGAGATCGATGCCGCGCAGCGCGGGAAGGGTTTCGGCCGGGACACCATGCGCGCGGCCGAGGACTGGGCGCGCGACGCCGGCTATGCGTCGTTGGCCCTCAACGTTTTCGGCTTCAACACGGTGGCGCGATCGCTCTATGAGTCGATGGGCTTCGAGACCACGTCCCTACAGATGCGCAAGGCGCTCTAGACAGGCACGCCTCTCAACCGACACTCGTGCAAACCGACACGCGTCCAACCGACACCGCGGCGCACGGCGCTCTAGAAGCGCTGCAGGTGGGCCGGCTCGGTCCACTCGGTCGCGAAATCGGCACCCGTATGCAGCAGCACGACGGATTCGCCACGGTCGACCTTTGCCAGGGCGAACGCCGATACGGAGAGCGACGCTAGCAATCGCGCCCGCGACACGGACTTCGGGTCGACCGAGTTCTCGGCATTCGTCGGAAGGCTCTGCGCGGCGGCGACCTGAGCTTCGTCGGCGGCTGACGCGCCGGCGCGCTCGCGGGCCACGGAGAAGACACCGGTGGCGCGCTCGATCGCCGCGGTGAACGCAGCAACGAGTTCGGCGTGGTAGTCGGCGACGACCTGGCGGACGGTCTCGTCGTGGCCCGCTATGCCCGGTGCGGCCGTGACGAGCAGGCAGCCCTGGCGCGGTGAATCGGCCGGCAGGCCGGCCACCGTCTCGGCCAGAGCGGTGAAGTAGCGGATGAGGGCGTCGGCCGCCTCGCTCGGCGAGTTCGACGGGTCGAGCAGGGGTGCAATGCGTGGGCGGATGATGGTCGCGAGGTAGTTCTCGACGGCCACGTCGAACAGGCCGCGCTTGCTGCCGAAGGCGTTGTAGATGCTCGAGCGGTTGAGCCCAGTGGCGCGCTCGAGATCGCTCAGGGACACGGCGTCGTAGCCGAGCTGCCAGAAGAGATCGCGCGCGGCCTCGACGGCGTGCACCGTGTCGAAAGCTTGTTGCCGGCCCATGCCGCCTCATTTCTCGCTCTTGCTTTTTTGTACCGATCGGTTCACTATCGTACTAGCGGTTCACGCCGCACACCACCCCCGTAGCGAAGGAATACCGATGGCTTCACCCCGCACATCCACCCAGATCCAGCTCGTCCGCCGCCCGAGCGGCTGGCCGACGACCGACGATGTGCGCACCGTCACCGTCGAGCTGCCCGACCTCGAAGACGGCCAGGTGCGCGTCGCAAACGAGTTCCTCTCGGTCGACCCCTACATGCGCGGCCGCATGAACGACGTCAAGTCCTACACCCCGCCCTACGCCCTCGGCGAGACCATGACGGGCGGCGCGGTCGGCCGCGTCGTTGAATCCCGATCGGACGATGTGCCCGTGGGCGCCGTCGTGGTGCACCAGGAGGGCTGGCGCGACCTGACACAGGGCGATGCCGCGGGCTTCCGCGTCGTCGAAGAGATCCCCGGCGTGCCCAACTCCGCCTACCTGAGCGTGCTCGGCATGACGGCCTTCACGGCATTCGTCGGCCTGAAGGAGATCGCCCAGCTGATACAGGGGGACGCCGTCTTCGTGTCGGGCGCTGCCGGTGCCGTGGGTTCCATGGTGGGTCAGATCGCCCGCCTCACGGGCGCGTCGCGCGTTATCGGTTCGGCCGGTTCGGCCGAGAAGGTCACCCTGCTCACCGAGAAGTACGGCTTCGATGCGGCCTTCAACTACAAAGACGGCCCCGTGGCCGAGCAGCTGGCCGAGGCGGCCCCTCAGGGCATCGACGTCTACTTCGACAACGTCGGCGGCGAGCACCTCGAGGCCGCCCTCGGCGCCTTCAACGATGGCGGCCGGGGCGCCCTGTGCGGCGCCATTGCCGACTACAACAGCACCGAGACGCCCGTCGGCCCCAAGAACATGGCCAACATCGTCACGCGCGGCCTCACCCTCAAGGGCTTCACGGTCGGCAACTACACGCGCCACTTCCCCGAGTTCATCTCACAGATGAGCACCTGGCTACAGAACGGCGACGTCGTTTTCGACGAGACCGTCGTCGACGGCATCGAGAACACCTTCGACGCCTTCCTGCAGCTGATGCAGGGCGCCAACACGGGCAAGATGGTCGTCCGCGTGGCGGCACCCCAGGCCTAAGCCGAAGAGCCGCCTCAACCAGAGGCGATTCCAGACGAGCGGCCCCGGTGCATGAGCACCGGGGCCGTAAATCGTGGTTCTACGCCGCAGCACCGCGGCTTCCGCTTGCGGCCCAGCGCTCGGCAGAACCGCACAACCGGAGAGCCGCAGAGCCGCAGAGCGACGGGCCCGCAGAGCGGCAGGGCGCCGCGACCGCTTAGAGCGCCGCGCGCAGGCCGTCGATCAGCGGCGTCGTCGGGTGACCGATCAGGCGGCTGAGGTCACCTGAGGTCTCGCCCAACAAACCGTCGCGCGTGTTGGCGTCGAGCGCCACGACGAAGCCCGCGGTGCCGTCATCCAACCCGGCGTCCTTGAGAATCGCGAGGTGCTCTTCCGACGAAACGGACTTCAGTTCGACCGGCTTGCCGAGGATCTCGGCGAACGTGTCGGCCAGCTGCTGCTGGTTCCAGGCGACATCCCCGCTCAGTTCATACACCGAGCCGGCGTGACCGTCTTCGGCGACAACGACCGCGGCCGCCTCGGCGTAGTCGGTGCGGGACGCGCTCGAGACCAGGCCGTCGCCGGCGCTCGTGAGCAGAATGCCCGTGGCATCCGCCTGCTGCAGGGCGCCGACGTAGTTCTCGGTGTACCAGCCGTTGCGCAGGATCGTCGCCGGGATTCCGGAGGCGCGAATGAGCTCCTCGGTCGCCTTGTGCTCGGGCGCCAGGACGAGCTCCGACGTGTCCGCCTTCGGCGCACTGGTGTAGACGAGGTGCGTGACGCCGGCAGCAACGGCCGCATCGATCGCGTTGCGGTGCTGCTCGACGCGCTGGCCCACCTCGCTGCTCGACACCAGAATGAGCGTGTCGGCACCCGTGAGCGCCTCGGTCAGGGTCTCGGGCCGCGTGTAGTCGATGACGGCCGTGCGCACACCGGAATCGGCGAGCGCCTGCAGCTTCTCGGTGCTGCGACCCCCGGCGACGATGTCTGCGGGCGCGACGCCGCGCGCGACGAGGTGCTCGACGATGGATTTTCCGAGGTGCCCGGTTGCTCCGGTAACGACGATGGTCATAGTGTCCTTTCCCGGCCTCCGTGCGGAAGCCTCTGAGTGCTACAACCGAGGCTAGGTCAGAAGCTTCCCAAACGCAGGTACCCACTTTTTGGTAAGTTGGTTGCATGATCGAAAACGACGTCCGCGAGCGCATCCGACAGACCGTGTGGCCCGACTCCCCCGCGGGCGGCATGACCGCTGAACAACAGCTGCTGGGCAACGTCTTCGACGCGCAATGCCCGAGCCGCGCCATCCTCGACCACGTCACCAGCAAATGGGGTGTGCTCGTGCTCGTGGCGCTCGAGACCGAGTCGCTGCGCTGGGGCGAACTGCGGCGGTCGATCGACGGCATCAGCGAGAAGATGCTCGCGCAGACGCTCAAACTGCTCGAGGCCGACGGGTTCGTGCACCGCGCGGCCCAGCCCGTCATCCCCCCGCGCGTCGACTACAGCCTCACGCCGCTCGGCCACGAGCTCGCGGCACACCTCGTGCCCCTGCTGCGCTGGGTCGGCACCAACGCGGGCCGCGTGATGGAACACCAGTCGCAGGGCGCGGCATGAGCGGTTTCGACATCCGCCCCGCCACGGCGGCTGACTGGCCCGCCATTTGGCCGATCTTCCGCGACATCGTCGAGGCCGGCGAAACCTACGCCCTGCCCGAGGGCTTGACCTCAGACGAAGCGCGAGAGCTGTGGATGATCGAGCAGCCCGGCATCGTGGTCGTCGCAGTGTCGACGCGCCCTGGCGACCGCGACGCCGTGCTGGGCACCGCCAAGGTCTTGCCCAACCGGCCCGGACGGGGCGCGCACGTTGCCACCGCCAGTTTCATGGTCGACCCGGCCCAGCACGGCCGCGGTGTGGGCCGCGCACTCGGCGAATGGGCGATCGCCTGGGCCACGGATGCGGGCTACCGCGCCATGCAGTTCAACGCCGTCGTCGAGAGCAACACGCCGGCCGTCGCGCTCTGGCAGAAACTGGGTTTCGAGATCATCGGCACCGTGCCAGCGGCCTACGACCACCGCCGGCTCGGCCCGGTCGGCCTGCACGTCATGCATCGCCCCCTCTGAGCGTCGGTGGTTCGCGCTAGTCTCGCCTCAACGATCCGAGTGAGGCCAGCATGAACAATCCCCGACCACCCGCTGATTCGCATGACCTCATCCACGTGCGCGGCGCGCGCGAGAACAACCTGCAGAACGTGTCGCTCGACATCCCGAAGCGGCGCCTCACGGTGTTCACGGGCGTCTCGGGTTCGGGCAAGTCGAGCCTCGTTTTCGGCACCATCGCGGCCGAATCGCAGCGGCTCATCAACGAGACCTATTCGGCTTTTCTGCAATCGTTCATGCCCAGCCTCGGCCGCCCCGACGTCGACGCGCTGCACAACCTGAGCGCCGCCATCATCGTCGACCAGGAGCGCATGGGCGCCAACTCGCGCTCGACGCTGGGCACCGCCACCGACGTCAACGCCATGCTGCGCATCGTCTTCTCCCGCCTCGGTCAACCCCACATCGGGCCGTCGTTCCGCTTCGGGTTCAACGCCCCAGAGGGCATGTGTCTGCGCTGCGAGGGCCTCGGGCACGTCACCGACATCGACCTCGACGAACTCTTCGACAGCACCAAGAGTCTGAACGAGGGCGCCATCACCATTCCGGGCTACAGCGCCGATGGATGGATGGTGCGCACGTTCGCCGAATCGGGCATCGTCCCGGGCGACGTGCCCATCGGCCGATTCACCGAGCAACAGCGACAAGACTTCCTCTACAAGGAGCCCGTCAAGGTCGCGATCAACGGCATGAACCTCACCTACGAGGGTCTCGTGCCGAAGGTGCAGAGAAGCATCCTGTCGAAAGACAAAGACGCGGTCCAGCCGCATGTGCGCGCCTTCATCGACCGCGCCGTCACCTTTCAGACCTGCCCCGACTGCGACGGCACGCGGCTCAACGAGGCCGCGCGCTCATCCCTGATCGAGGGCAAGAGCATCGCCGACTGCTCACGCATGCAGATCAGCGATCTCGCGGCCTTCGTTCGAAACGTCGTCGACGACGAAGTGGCCCCGCTCATCTCCACACTGCAGCAGACCCTCGACTCGTTGGTCGAAATCGGCCTCGGCTATCTGAGCCTCGACCGCACCGCGGCATCCCTGTCGGGCGGCGAGGCTCAGCGCGTCAAAATGGTCAGGCACCTGGGCTCGAGCCTCACCGACGTCAGCTACATCTTCGATGAGCCCACCGTCGGCCTGCACCCGCACGACATCGAGCGCATGAACGCGCTCCTACTGCGGCTGCGCGACAAAGGCAACACGGTGCTCGTCGTCGAGCACAAGCCCGAGACCATCGCCATCGCCGACCACGTCGTCGATCTCGGGCCGCGCGCCGGCATCAACGGCGGGCGCATCCAGTTCGAGGGCACCGTCGACGAGCTGCGGGCAAGCGACACGCTCACCGGGCGACACCTCGGCGACCGCGTCCAATTGCGCGAGAAGCCCCGGCAGCGCACGGGAATCCTCGAGATTCGCGGCGCGACGAGACACAACCTGAAGAACGTCGACGTCGACATCCCGCTCGGCGTGCTGACGGTCGTCACGGGTGTGGCGGGTTCGGGCAAGAGCTCCCTCATCCACGGCTCCATTCCGCGCGGGGCCGATGTGGTGACGGTCGATCAGGCTCCCATCAAGGGTTCGCGTCGCAGCAACCCCGCCACCTATACGGGTCTGCTCGATCCCATCCGCACGGCCTTCGCCAAGGCGAACGGAGTGAAGCCCGCACTCTTCAGCGCGAACTCGGCGGGTGCTTGCCCGAACTGCAACGGCAACGGCGTCATCTACACCGACCTCGCCATGATGGCCGGCGTGGCGACCATGTGCGAGATGTGTGAGGGCAAGCGGTTCCAGGCATCCGTGCTCGAGTACACGCTCGACGGCAAGAACATCGCCGAGGTGCTGGGCATGTCCGTGGCCGAGGCGCTCGACTACTTCGGTTCCGGCCCGGCGCGCGCCATCCTTCAGCGCCTCTCCGATGTGGGGCTCGGATATCTGGGGCTCGGTCAGCCGCTCACGACGCTGTCGGGTGGCGAGCGCCAACGCCTGAAGCTCGCCATCCACATGGCCGACAAGGGTGGCATCTACGTGCTCGACGAGCCCACGACCGGGCTGCATCTCGCCGATGTGGAGCACATGCTGGGGCTGTTCGACCGGCTCGTCGACAGCGGCAAGACCGTCATCGTCATCGAACACCACCAAGCCGTCATGGCGCACGCCGACTGGATCATCGACATCGGGCCCGGTGCCGGGCACGACGGCGGGCGCATCGTGTTCGAGGGAACGCCCGCCGAGATCGTCGCCGACGCGACCACGCTCACGGGCCAGCACCTCAAGCACTATGTGGGTGCCTGACGGGCCGTGGCCCGATTGCCCAGCGTCGCCGTCAGACGCCCCTCCACGCTCGGGCGCCCGTCAATCCTTATCGTTCTTGCCCTTGTCCGGATTGCCATTCCCGGTGTTGCCGTTGCCCGAGTTCCCGCTCCCCGGAGTGCCCTTCCCGGGTGAATCGCCCTCGTCCTCTGGGACATCGTCATCGACCGGCGGGCTTTCCACTGTGCCGGGCACCGTCTCGACCGGGGCAGGATCGGTCACGGCCGACTCCGTCGGCTCGGGGGTGGGCGTCGTCTGCGCGGCGATCAGAGCCGTCAGGTCGGCGCGCACCACGTCGATGGCTGCCTGGATCTCAATAGAGCGATCGTTCGCGACATCCCCGGCCTCGACGTACTCGGTGAGGCGCGCTTGCAAGACGTCGAGGCTGGCGGCCGCGCCCGCATAATCTCCGGATGCCGCCCGCTCGGCTGTCTGCACGACCGATGCGTCGAGCTTCTCGGTCGCCGCATCGGACGGATCGGTCGGCGAGCAGCCCGACAGCAGCACCGGCCCGGCGAGTGCGAGCACCACGGCACTTCCCGCCGCGAACCCGCCGCGTCGAACTGCGCGATTTCGGCCCGCGGTCCCGTTCACCACACGAACGCTCACTGGTTCACCTCGTCTCGCAGCTGCTGCAGATGCACGCCCAGCGGCCCGGTGACCTCGGGCAGAGGCGTCTGATCGGGGGTCGATCCGTTCGACGAAGCCACGGCTATGGCAATCGCGATGGCCGCGAGCAGCAGCACGGCGAACACCACGATGATGACGACCGCCCGGCGGCCCGAGCGCTTCTCCGGTGCGTCGGCCCGCCCCGCGCTGCGAGGCTGCCCAGAAACAGGCGCAGCGGGCGCCACAACGGTGGGCGCGTCGTCGTTCGGGCGATCCGTGGCTGCCTGCGCCGTGGTCGGCGCGTCGGCTGAAGTACCGACAGCACTGCCAGACGGGTCCGCCCCGAGCGCCGAAGCGGGTGCCGGTGCGGCCACGGTCGACATGGCGGTCGCGTCCGGCACGGCGGCGTGAGCTGGCTGCGTGCCGGTCGTCGAGAACTCGTGGATGGTGCGCGCCACGGCCAAGGCATCCGGCCGCTGTTCGGGGTCGCGGTTGGTCATCGCGACGAGGAGTGCGGCCCAGTCGGCCCCCACACTCTCGGGCACGACCGGGTCGCGCAGTAGGCGCGCGGTCGCGGCCTCGATCATCGAACCGGGGAACGCCCGCACCCCCGTGAGGGCCTCGAGCAAGACGAGCCCGAGCGAGTAGACGTCGCTCGCGGGCGTCGGCGGTTCGCCCTTCGCCTGCTCGGGGCTGAGATAGGCAGCTGTGCCCACGAGGGTGCCCGGCAGCGTGAGCCGCGTCGAATCGACCACGTAGGCGATGCCGAAGTCGGCGAGCTTCACGCGAAACGTGCGGTCGGGCGAGGTCGACTCTTCGAGCAGTACGTTCGACGGTTTGAGGTCCCGGTGCACGATGCCCGCCGCATGCACCACGTGCAGGGCCTCGGCCAGGTCGACACCCATGCGCGCGACCTCGCGGCGATCGAGCGGGCCGGCATCGAGAAGCTGAGAAAGCGTCGGCCCCTCGACCAGTTCCATGGCCATGAAAGCGGGTTCCCCGTCAAGCGCCGACCCGTCGCTGGCGTCATAGAGCGTGACGAGGGCGTGGTGTTTCAGCGAGGCGAGCAAGCGGATCTCGGATGTCTTGCGCCCCTCATCCTTGTCCGACTCCCCGGTTGCGGCGAAGAGTTTGAGGGCGACCGTGCGGCCGAGCGACAGGTCCTGCGCGCGGTAGACCGCCGCCATGCCGCCGCGGCCGATGAGGGTGTCGACGCGATATCGCCCGGCCACGATGTCGTTGCCACCGTCACTGTCGCCGTCACCGTCGCCGGCGGCTCGGGGAGGCCGCGCAGAGTCGAGGGTCATTCGCTTCTCCATCCGGCGTGTCGGGGATGCCGGTCCGATGCGTCCAGAGGGAACACACCGGGGACTCGATGTTAGTGCGCGCCGGTCCCCCACGACTACCGGTTGCGCCGGATCGAAAAATCCGAGTGCCCGAAAACCCCCGACCAGAGTCCTATCTGAAAAGTTGCTGAGCCGACTTGAAGCGACTTTTCCGTCATGGTATTTCTATATCTGCCGGGTCACCCGGACCCGGTCTAGACGGTTTAGACCGAGAGGAGAGTCACTCATTATGGCAATGTCTTTCGATCCTTTCAGCCAGCTCGACCGCTTCGCCGCGAGCGTTCTCGACGCCAAGGCGTCGCCGCGATTCATGCCCGTCGATCTGCACCGCAGCGGCGATCACTACGTGGTGAACGCCGACCTGCCGGGCGTCGACCCGGGTTCCGTCGACGTCGACGTCGACGGTCAGGTGCTGACGATCCGCGCCGAACGCACGGCGCCCGAGACATCCGGCGTCACCTGGTTGTCGCGGGAGCGGCCCTACGGCTCCTACCTGCGCCAATTCAGCCTGGGCGAGGGCGTGGATGTCGAACGCATCACCGCGAGCTACGAAAACGGTGTGCTCAGCATCCTCATCCCGGTGAGCGAGCGGGCAAAGCCCCGCAAGATCCAGATCACCGAGAGGGGTTCGAACACCGAGCAGCCGCGACTCAACGCCACGCCGTCAGCGGCGGCGGCGGCGAGCTAGCCGCGTCCCTGGCGCCCGGCGAGCCCTGAACGTCCGCCGCGGCACCAGTGTCTGCTCTGCCGAAAACGAAAGGGCGGGTCACCCGAGGGTGGCCCGCCCTCTGCGTGTCAGAGGTCAGGGTCAGTCGGTGGCGAGGGCCGCGATCGCGCTCGAATCGAGGTTGGCGAGGATGTCGGCGGCGTCGTCGTAGACCTCGACGGCACCCGCTTCGCGCAGTTCGGCCGAACCGATGCCGCCCGAGCGCACGCCGATCGTCGAGACGCCGGCCTTCGCGGCCGCCTCGACATCCCACACCGTGTCGCCGACGAAGACCGCGTGATCGGCGTCGACCCCGGCCCGCTCGAGGGCGACCTGCACGATGTCGGGCCGCGGCTTGGCCGTTTCGACATCCTCCGACGAGGTCACGGCGAACAGCTGGTCCTCCACGTCGAGGATCTCTCGCAGCATCTTCAGCTCGTCCTCGGGAGCGGACGTGGCGAGCACGACGCGAATGCCCGCTTCGGCGACCGCGCGGATCAGGTCGCGCGCACCAGACAGGGGTTCGAGCCGTTCGGCCAGTTCCTTGTAATACAGCGAGTGCAGATCGGATGCTTTCTCCGCCGTCTCGTCATCCGCCCCGGGCAGGATCGCCTCCATCAGAAGCGACGAGTCCTTGCCGATCGCGGCGTGGATGCGCCAGGAGTCGACCGACCGTCCCACCCCGGCGACGGCCTTCTCCCACGCCTGCACGTGCAGGTAGTTCGAGTCGACGAGCGTCCCGTCGATGTCGAAGAGAACGGCGCGGGGTGAGTTGGACATGAGGCTCCTTCTATCGTGACGGGTCGGTGCCGGGAACGGCCACTATAGGGCGGCCCGTTCGTCGGGCGCTATCCCCTTCCCCCGCGGGTGATGGGTGCCTACCGCCTCTTGCCGCCGCACGTTTTGTGTCGCTACATTGAAGGCACCCAGCATCCACCGAGGGAGAGCGCGTGCCGAGTCCGTTCCGTATCGATCCCGCATCGGTCACCGCGCCGTTCGAACAGCTGCGCACGCAAGTCATCTCGGGGGTCAAGGACGGCACTCTCGTTCCCGGCACGAAGCTGCCGACGGTGCGCAATCTGGCCGACGAACTGGGCCTCGCGCCCAACACCATCGCGCGCGCCTATCGCGAACTCGAACACGACGACGTGATCGAGACCCGCGGGCGCAACGGCACATTCGTCTCATCGACGGGGGACGCCGATCAGAGGCACGCTCAGCAAGCAGCCATCGCCTATGCCGAACGCACCGTACAACTGGGTCTGACACCTGCCGAAGCGTTGGCGATTGTGACGGCCGCCCTGCACGGCACGCAGCCTCGCGTGCATCCGTGATTTAGAATCATCTCGACCCGAGGAGCCTTCGTGTTTTCGACGGTCGATGGACCGACGAACGAAGTAGGGAACCCCTGTGGGAAGAATCATCTACGGCTACGACTCCGCCGAAATCGAATTCGAGGATCGTCTGCTCGCGCACCTCAAAGTGGCCATCGTGACGAAGCTGCGCCGCGATGAGAAGTTCACGCTGTCGTGGGACCACGGCATCGACGGCGGCGGCGGCCGCAGCACCGTATGGATCCACCCGTCCATCCCGCTGCAGTTCATCTTCTCGGGCAGCCGCGAGGCCACACTGAACCGCGACTGGATCGAACAGCTCATGATGTCGGCTAACAGCACGGGCGGCCTGCAGGTCGTTGCCGAACCCCGCGACGGCGCGCAGCACCCCGCCTAACCTCGCGGCGCTTTCTCTGTGGCCCGTCGGCGGCTTAGCCGATCGGCGCCGCACCGTTATCTGCGGGGCTCCCATCCGTGGCCGCGGCGCGGGGGTTGCGGATGCCGAACCACGACACCAGCCCGCCCAGCACCAGCATGGCCGCCGTGGCGATCATGGCCCGGTGCAGGCCGTCGAGGTCGAGACTCTCACCGATGATGAGTGACGCGCACGCGATGGTGATGAGGCCGGCGATGCGCGACACGGCGTTGTTGACGGCCGAACCGATGCCCGCCTGCGAGTCGGCGATGGCCCCGAGGATGGCGCTCGTCAGCGGCGCAACGGTGGCCGAGAGCCCCAGGCCGAAGAGGAGCAGGCCCGGCAAGATCTGCGTCCAATAGTTGAGTTCGGGCGACACGCCGATCAGCAGCAGGAAGCCGACGCCCGCGACGATGGGTCCGACGGTCATGAAGAGGCGCGGCCCGAAGCGGCCCGACAGGGCGCCGAAACGGCTCGACAGGAACAGCATGACGAGCGTCGGCGGCATGAGCGCGAGGCCCGTGAGGAACGCCGAAACACCCGCCACCTGCTGCAGGTAGATGGCGACGATGAAGAACCCGAACGACAGCGCGCCATAAATGAACAGCGTGGCGATGTTGCCGGCCGAGAAGTTGCGCGAGCCGAAGAGGCCGAGGGGCATCATGGGGGCCGGCGCTCGACGCTCCCACGCGATGAACGCCGCCAGACACGCGAGGCCCAGCACGAGGGGCAGCCAGACCACGGGGCTCGACCATCCCAAGCGGCCCTGCTCGATGAGGGCGAAGACCGGTCCCGCCAGGCCCAGCGCGCCCAAGACAGCACCCACCCAGTCGATGCGGGCCGGATGCTCGGGCCGACCCTGGCCGCGCAGGCGGTGCAGCAGCACGAGCGTGAACGCGATGGGCAGAACGTTGATGGCGAAGATGAGGCGCCACGAGACGGTGTCGATGAGGAACCCGCCGAGCAGCGGGCCGATGATCATGGCCGTTCCGGTCCACGCCGTCCAGCTGCCGATGGCCTTCGCCTGCGGCACACCGTGGAAGGTCGAGATGATGAGCGCGAGCGAACTCGGCACGAGCAGAGCCCCGGCGGCGCCCTGGGCGGCACGCGCACCGATCAGGATCTCGGCGGTCGGGGCGATCGCGCAGAGCACCGATGTGACGCCGAACCCCACGAGCCCGACGCTCATCACGCGCACGCGCCCGAAAACATCCGACAACGACCCCGCCAAGAGGATGAGGGCGCCCAGGGTGAGGAGGTAGGCGTCGACCACCCACTGCTGAGTGGCCAGGCCACCACCCAGGTCACGATCGATGGAGGGCAGCGCCACGTTGACGATCGAGCCGTCGAGGAACGCCACAAAAGACGCGAGAATCGCGATGATGAGCACGCGCCGCTCACGCGTCATGCCGCCGGAAGACGCCCCCGCCGCGTTGGCACCCGCCGCCCCCGTCGCAGACATCACAGCGATCGACTCTCGGATGCCGGGGCGCGTTCTTCACTCATCTGCCCAGTATCCCCCGGGCCGCCGGAATGCGCTCGCTAGAGCGGGGGACGCGCAGTTCGCCCGGGCACGACCTCGCCCCGAAGTGCCACGAACCGGTCGTGGCCCGATCGCCCCTCGAGCTGGTCGATCAACAGGTCGATGGCCGTGCGACCGATCTCCTCCTGCGGCGTCTTGAACGTGGTGAGGCCGATGTAGGGGGACGCGAGCGGGCCGTATCCGTCATATCCCGTGACCGAGTACCGTTCGAGCGCGTCCCCTCCCCGCAAACGGATGACATCGAGCACGTCGAGCGCCGCGGCATCCGTGGGGCACATCACCGCGGTGACCCCCGAGTCGCCGAGCAGCGATGCGACGGCCGCCGCCGATTCGAGATCCGTCGGGGACTCGACGACCACGGCCTCAGCACCGGCCGCGGTGATGCTGTCGATCATCGCCGCGCCGCGCGTCTTGTACCGCAACGAGTAATTCTCGTCGACCTGCACGACCGCGATGCGACGGTGGCCGAGGCCGAGCAGGTGATCGGCGAGCGCGTGCCCCCCGTCGGCATCGTCGCACGCGACACTGCTCAACCCGGGCGCCTCTTCCCATCGCCCCGCGACGACGATGGGCGTGCGCTCGAGGAATGGCGCGAACTGGTCCGTCGGCAACCGCGCGGGCGCGATCACCAGCCCGTCTACCTGGAGGGAGATGAGGTTCTTGATCTCCCGGAGCGCGTCTTCGACCTCGAATTCTCCCGCGTTGGTGGTTGCGACGATGCGGTAATCGCGTTTCTCGGCCTGCGCCTGCATGCCCGCTTGGAGGAAGGCGTAATAGGGCTTCTTCACGTCGCGCAGGACGACGCCGATCGTCCGGGTCTGCGACCGGACGAGGCTTCGTGCCATCGCGTTGGCGACGTAGCCCAATCGCGCGGCGGCGTCTTCGATGCGCGCGCGCTTCTCGGCGCTCACGTCTCCCTGCCCGAGCAGCGCGCGGGACACGGCGGACTTCGACACTCCGGCCTCGACCGCGATATCGACTATCGTCGGTGTCCTCGATCGCACCATTCCGCGGCCCCTCGTCGCACTCATTACCCGTCAGAACTATAAGACAGAACCGTGCCGTCGTGCCCGGTCGTTACCGCGAGGCCCTCCAAGTAGGAGCGCAGCGAGATGGCCCCGGTGTAGACATGCCCCGTGATTCCGAGTTCAGCGGCCCCGGCGATGTTGTCCCGCCGGTTGTCGATGAAGACGACGTCGGACGGGGCGACATCCAAACCCGCGAGGAGGGCCCGGAAGATCTTGGCGTCGGGTTTCAGCACGCCGAGTTCGCCGCTCGTGAACACCTGGTCAAAGAATTCGCCGAGCAATCCATTGCGAAAATACGAGGAGAAGTCGAGGCCGGCGTTCGAGAGAAGGGCCATCCTCGTTCCGCCGCGCTGTAAGTCGATGAGCACGTCAAGGGTGTCGGGGTCGATGGCGAGCCAGCTGCGAAAGTCCGCCAACCAGAGTCGATGCAGCTCGACGGTGTCCCACGACAGGCCCAGGTCCGTCGCGATCAACTGCCAATACTCGCGCACCGAAACCGTGGCTTGGTCGATCTTGTCGCGGTGCCGCCAGTACGCCGCCCAAAACGACTCGGTCTCGGCGCCGGCCAACTCGACGAGCGCGGCCTTGTCCGCCGCAGCGGGGTCGATCGAGATGACCTCTCCGTAATCGAAGACGATGACTTTGCCGGGAATCGCGAGTGGCATGAGGCCCCTTTCGGGCAGAGAACGCGAGGAAGAATAACCGGGAACGCTCCCGTTTTGCCTGACACTATCCGCCCGACCTGCCACGTGGCAACTGCACTGTCTGGCCATCTGTTCGCAATGATTTGTTCATCTTTTCGATCATTGTTGCGCGCACAGGGCGTCTGCTAGCGTCGCAAATGACCGGGAACGTGCCCGGTTATCTTCGCGGAGGCCACTTTGTCGCTGCCGCCACATCTCTAGGAGAACTTCATGGTTGGAACGCGCTGGCGTCGTAGCGCATCGACGCTCGTGGCCGTCACGGCGGCCGTCGCCGTCTTGGCCGGCTGCAGTACCGGCACCGCAGAACCCGCGCCGAGCGGCAACCCCGACAACGGCACACAGCTCACGATGTGGGCTCGCAACACCAGCAACAACATCGCGCAGACGATCGTCGATCAGTACAACGCCACCCACGAGAACCAGATCGACCTCACGATCATCCCGAACGAGTCGATCCAGCAGAAGGTGGGGGCGGCCGCTGCTTCGGGCGGGCTTCCCGACATCCTCGCCTCTGACGTCGTCTACGCTCCCAACTACCTCAAACAGGGGCTCTTCGCCGACATGACCGACAAGGTCACATCGCTCCCCTTCTACGACGACCTCGGAAAAGCGCACATCGACGCGGCGACGCTCGACGACAAGATCTATGGCGCCCCGTTCATCGTCGACAGCTCGATCATCCTGTACAACAAGTCGCTTTTCGCGCAGGCCGGCCTCGACCCCGAGTCTCCGCCCCAGAACTACGCCGAGATCCTCGAAGACTCCCGAGCCATTCGCCAGAACATCGGCGGCGATGTGTACGGCTTCTACTTCGGCGGAAACTGCCCCGGCTGCAACGCGTACACGATGTTCGGAAACCTCGCCGCCGCGGGTGAACAACCCTTCACCGACGACGGTGCCACCGCGAACATCGACACCCCCGCCCTCAAGGAGACACTCGACCTCTATAAGCAGCTCTGGGACGAAGGGCTGGTTGCGCCCAGCGCGCAGACCGAAGACGGCGTGAACTGGAACACCCTCTTCAACGAGGGCAAGATCGGAATCCTCCCGCGCGGCACCGGCAACTTCGCCAACCTGAAGGACGCCACGTTCGACTGGGGCGTCGCCCCGCTGCCCGCCCCGGATGGCTCGGGCACGTCGGCCTTCATCGGAGGAGACATCGCGAGCATCACGGCCACGTCGAAGCATCCGGATGAGGCGTGGAACTTCATCGAGTGGTCCCTCGGCGACGAGAACCAGGTCGACGTCGTCGCCAAGAACGGCAGCCTCCCCTCGCGCATCGACCTGGCCGAGAACGAGTACAGCGCCGCCGATCCTCGCCTCGTGACGGCGATCAAGGGCTCCGAGACGGGTTACACCCCGTCGACGACGGTCTACGGAAACGCGATCAACAACGCCAACGGCCCCTGGTTGAAGATGATCCGCGACTACATCTTCGAGAACGATGCCTCCGCACTCGAGGACGGACAGAAGGCCATCCAAGACGAGATCGACGAGGCCCAGTAGGTCGATGGTGGGCCGCCAGGCGTCTCTGGCGGCCCACCTCCCCCTCATCCATCCGACTTACTACCACGCGGAGCCAGTAATGGACGACATCAGATACGGGATCTTCCTCCGACCAGACCCCGCAACATGCTGGGCCGTCACCCGAGTGACGCTCGCCCTGCGTCAGCAATTCGGCATCGTCGCGGCCAGCGCATTTGTGCCGCACGCCACACTGATCGGCAACCTCAAAGTGACGATTCCTGAGAACGACCTGGTCGCCGCCCTCGGGCCCGCCTTTCGCGACACCCCTCCCTTTCCCGTCTACAACGCCGGTGTCCGCACGGCGGGCCATTCGGTCCGCTTCGACATCAATCTCGACGAGCGGGGGCGACGCCCGAACACCCGTCTGCACGATCTCGCCGGGGCGATCCGACAGATCGTCGCTCCCCTGCACGTGAACCACGAGGATGTTCTCGCACCGAACGTCGAGGACTACCGGTTCGGCGCGCATCTCACGCTCGCGGGGTTCGACCTCGACGTCGAACCGCGGCTCCTGGGCGAGGTCGCGGAATTCACGCGCGGCCTGCCGCTGACCCCGCCCGCTTCCTTCGTCGCACGCTGGTTCTCCCTCTTCGAGTTCCGCGCCGATTGGTCCGGGCCCTGGTGGCACGACATGCGATCTCGCCACGTCACGTCCTGGGAGCTGACCACATGACCGCCTCGCCCGACCCCGCCATCCTGCCGCGTCGACGCCCCACCGGGTCGACGCGGCAGGGGTTCCGATTCGCCGGCCAGCTCTTCGTCGCCCCGCTCGCGATCATCGTGATCGTGCTCTTCCTCGTGCCGCTCGGCATCTTGTTCTTCATGGCGACACAGGACTGGCCCCTGCTGGGGAAGCCCACGCCGAGCGGGCTCGACAACTTCACGGCCATCGCGGACAACCAGCTGTTTCTCGGCGCGATCTCGTTCACACTCATCTACACGGCCCTGACGACCATCCTGATCTTCGGCGTCTCGTTCGTCCTGGTCGCGATCTCGAACACCGAGCGTCGGGGTGCGAAGTTCTACCGCACCGCGTTCTTCTTGCCGTATGTGGTGGGCACGGCATCCGCGGCACTGATCTGGCTTGCGGCCGTCAACGACTCGAACGGGATCGCCAACGCGGTTCTGCAGGCGGTCGGCCTGACCGACGGACCTTTCGGTTTTCTCGACACCGGAGAAAAAGCCCTTCTGACGACGCTCACCCTCGTGGTGTGGAAGTTCATCGGTTTTCAAGTGATCGTGCTCTTGGTGGGTTTGCAGTCCGTGCCGGTGGAGTTGTACGAGGCAGCCCGCATGGATGGCGCCCGCACGTGGCAGCGCCTGCGCTACATCACTTTGCCGTTCCTGCGCCCGACCCTCGGCCTGCTCTTCATCCTGTCGATCACGGGTTCCCTCCTCGCGTTCGACCAGTTCCAGGTACTGACGAAGGGAGGCCCCGACCGCTCGACGATCACGCTCGTGATGGCGATCTATGACACCGCGTTCCGAGAGTTCAGCCTCGGCAAGGCCGCCGCCCTGTCCGTCGTGCTGTTGCTCGCGCTCGTGCTGCTCAACGGGTTCCAGATGTTCGTCCTGCGACGCAAGGAAGATTCATGACAACCACCGCCACGCCCGGCACCGTCAGCCGCGATCGCCAGCGCGCCGCGCCCGCGCCCGAACCCGCACCGCGCCGCCGCCGGCGCCCGCGCAAGATCGTCCAGGGAACGGCTTATCACCTGTTCAGCAGTGTGCTCGCCATCGTCTTCCTCCTGCCCATCGTCTGGGTCACGCTCAACTCCTTCAAGAGCAGCGGCGAGGCGAATCAGAGCCCTCCCACGTGGTTTCCCCAGACGTGGTCGCTCGACAACTATCTCAAGCTCTCGGACTTCGGCAGCGGCATCGGCATCTACCTGTGGAACAGCCTGAGCCTGTCCGTGCTCGTCGTCGTCGGCACGGTGATCGTCACGGTTCTGGCCGGCTACGGGTTCGCGCGCTACACATTCCGCGGCAAGGGCCTGCTCTTCGGCTCGACGCTCCTGGTGCTGATGGTGCCATACGCGACCATCCTGATCCCACTCTTCATGGTCATGAGCTGGCTCGGCCTCGCGAACACCACGATCGGCCTCGCGCTCGTCCAGATCATGTTCCACCTGCCGTTCAGCACCTTCCTCATGCGCAACAGTTTCGACAGCATCCCGAGGGAGATCGAGGAGGCCGCACTCGTCGACGGATGCGGAACGTTCAGCTCGTTCCGGCACATCTCGCTGCCACTGGTGGTGCCCGGCATCGTGACGGTGGCGCTCTTCGGCTTCATCGCGTCCTGGAACGAATTCCTCGCGCCCCTGATCTTTCTCAGTGGCGAGAATTCCTACACGCTTCCCGTCATGCTCGTGAACCTCAGCAGCGGTCAATACGGCGAGGTCGACTACGGGGCACTGCAGGCGGGCATCGTCGTCACGATCGTTCCCGTACTCGTCCTCTACCTCTTCTTGCAGCGCTATTACGTGTCGGGGCTCGTCAACGGCGCCCTGCGGGGTTAGGGGCCCCGCCGCCGTGCCCCCAGCAATCGTCGTCTCCCTCGTTCATCCGATCTATGTGAAGGAACTCTCATGACCGACATCCGATATGGCATTTTTCTCCGACCGGACCCGGAGACCTGCTGGGCGATCACGCAGATCACCCTCGCGCTGCGGCAGCAGTACGGTTTCGTCGCCGCCGCTGCCTTCGCCCCGCATGCAACGCTCATCGGCAATATGCAGTCGGGCGTCTCCGAGGAGGAGCTCGTCGCGACTCTCGACCCGCTGTTCTCGGCCGTTCGACCGCTCCCCGTCTACAACAGCGGCGTCCAGCGCACACCCAAGGGCACGTACGAATACAACATCGACCTGGATGCTGCGGGCCAACAGCCCAATCGCGCACTTCGGGCCGTCGCGGCCTCGGTGAAGGATGCCGTGCTGCCGCTGCACGTGCGGCACGACGACTACTTGGCACCCAACGTGCAGGACTACTACTTTGCGGGCCACCTGGGCCTGGCGAGCTTCGAGCTGGCTGTCGACAACCGTTTGAGCGACGAGGTCGGCGAATTCATCGCCGGCCTGCCGATCACCGCGCCGACGTCCTTCGTGGCCCGTTGGTACACGCTCTTCGAGTTCCGCGCCGACTGGTCGGGGCACTGGTGGAACGACATGCCCTGGCGCCACGTGACGTCTTGGGAAGCGACCGACGAGTGACCACGCAGCGCCGTTAGAGCACGTCCTCCGACCACGTGTCGGGGTTGCCGAAACGGTGCGCCGTGATGGTGATCGACTGCTCGCGCAGGAACGGCAGGAGTTCGACGCGTCCCGCCGCCGTGACGGCACCCGAGTAGACCGCGAGGTCGGGGTCGCCATCGACGATCACGGCGAGCGCCCGGTGCAGGGCGGTTCGTTCGGGTTCGGTGCCGACGATGCGCACGCGCGGGGGGCGCGTGACGGCCGGTTCGCCGGTGACGATCAGCGGGGATGCGGCGGGAGCGGCCTCCGTGTCGGCATCCGTCCGAGCGGCGTCTGTCGTCGCGACGGCGGGGGCGCCGGGAGCGGGGTCGGGATCGGGATCGGCAGTCGCGCCGGCCTCTGTTTCACCGACCTCGGCCGCCTCGGCCGCCTCGGTCCCGGCCTGGAACTCGCTGGGACGCGTCGCGGAGTCGTCGTCGTCGAGCGGGATGTCGATGGGCGAGGGCTTGTCGGGTTCGGGGGTCACCTCGGCGACAACGGCAGCCGCGGCACGAACAGCGGCGGCGTTTTCGCCGGCATCCGAATCTGCCCCAGCGGCAGCGCTCGCGCCCGCTCCGGGCTCGGCAGCCGGCGCAAACCGCGCGAGCCACTCCGCATCCGTCTCGACCGCCACCTGCACGCCGATCTCGCCGAGCACGCGTCGCACCGACGTGGGGATGCCGAGCGCCAGGCTCAGCGTGAACGCACTGCGCGAACGCATGGCCGCGATGACGACGCGCAGCACGTCGCCCAGCTCGGCGTCGCGCGTCGACCGGATGGACACCGGGACGGGGCGATAACGCAGCAGGTTGCGCTCGATACCGAGGCCCGAGACATCCGTGGTCTCGCCGAAATCGGTGCCCCAGACGATGGCGTCGGACAAAGCCGACCGCCGCAACACGTCGAAGGCGCGGTAGTCGAGGGCCGGCTGGGCCGCCTCGATGAGCTGCACGATCTTGGGGTCGAGCCCGCGCAGATGCAACGTGGTCGACGCCGAACCGCTGTCGGGCTGCCACGAACCGAGCGCCGCGAGATAGTTGGGGCCACCCGCCTTGGCTCCGGCGCCCACGGCAGAACGCTTCCAGCCGCCGAACGGTTGGCGCTGCACGATGGCGCCCGTGATGCCGCGGTTGACGTAGAGGTTGCCCGCTTCGACGGTGGCCGCCCACACGCGCAGGTCTTCGGGGTCTTGCGTGAAGAGGCCCGACGTCAGCCCGTAGTCGACGTCGTTGACGAGCGCGATGGCGTCGTCGAGGTTTTTGGCGGTCATGATGCCGAGCGACGGCCCGAAGAACTCGGTGCGGTGGAAACGCGAACCCGCGGCCACGCCCGTGCGCACGCCGGGCGACCACAGCACACCGGTCTCGTCGAGCTGTTTGGGCTTGACGAGCCACTGCTCGCCCGCATCCAGCTCGGTCAGCGCCCAGAGTAGCTTCTCGGATGGCTGCTCGATGAACGGCCCCATCTGCGACGCCGGGTCGCTCGGGTATCCGACGCGCAGGCTCGACACGGCGTCGATGAGCTGCCGACGGAATCGCTCGCTCTTGGCGACCGAACCCACCAGGATCACGAGCGAGGCGGCCGAGCATTTCTGCCCCGCGTGCCCGAAGGCGCTCTTGACGATATCGGCCACAGCCAGGTCGAAGTCGGCGCTCGGCGTGACCACGATGGCGTTCTTGCCGCTCGTCTCGGCGAGCAACGGCAGGTCGGGCCGCCAGGAGCGGAACAGCGCCGCCGTCTGCCAGGCACCGGTGAGGATGACTCGGTCAACGGCCTCGTGGGCGATCAAACGCTGCCCGAGCTCGGCCTCGTCGACGTCGGCCAGCACGAGCAGGTCGCGCGGAATGCCGGCCTCCCACAGCGCCTCGCACAGCACGGCCGCCGTGCGACGGGCCTGCGGCGCGGGCTTCAGAATGACACCGGCACCGACGGCGAGCGACGCCAGCACCGAACCGGTCGGGATGGCGACCGGGAAGTTCCACGGTGGCGCGACGACGATGAGCCGCGGCGACACGAACCGCGCCCCGCGCACGGCGTCGAGCTCACGCGCCCGCGCGGCGTAGTAGTGCGCGAAGTCGATGGCCTCCGACACCTCGGGGTCGGCCTCGCCGATGGTCTTACCCGTTTCGGACGCCATCACCTCGAGCAGACGGTCGCGGTTGGCGGCGAGGGCGAGCCCCGCACGGTCGAGGATGGCGGCGCGCACGGCGGCGGGACGCGCACCCCAGGTGGCCCCGGCATCCCGAGCCTTCTCGACCAGGTCTTCGAGGTGGAAGGCGTCGAGCACCCGCGCGGCCTCGATGGTGTCGCTGCCGATGGTGCTGTCGGGCACGCGGGCCAGCAGGCGCGCGGCCCACTCGCGGTTGGCGGGCAGCGACGGGTCGGTGTCGAGCGCGTTGACGAAACCGGGGGCGCCCAACTCGGTCTTGGGCAGGCGGATCTCGGTGTCGGTCGTGTAGACGCGCACGGTGTCGAAGGGCGACTCGGTTTGGTGCCGTTTCGAGAGGCCGAGGACCTGCTCGGTCATGCCGAGTTCGACCGGCTGATCGCCCGCGGGTTCGCGATACAGGGCGGTCGACGACGCCTTGCCGGGCGCCGGGGCAGCCTCGAGGGTCCACTCGGTCTCGCGGTTCTGGCGGCGGCGCGGCTCGGGCGTGAGCGACACGGTGGCCGCGTCATCCCCGTTCGCGTCGGCTTCGGCCACGGCGGCCAACTGCGCCACGGATGCCTCGAACCGCGACTTCTCGCGCTCGAACAACGTCGCATCGGTGCCCAGCTCGAACACGGCCGACAGGAAGTTCTCGTTCGAGGCGTTTTCTTCGAGCCGCCGGATCAGGTAGGAGATGGCGACGTCGAACTCTTTGGGGTCGACGACGGGCGTGTAGAGCAGCAGTTGCCCGACATCGCGCGCCACGGCCTGCGCCTGGCCGGTCGCCATGCCCAGCAGCATCTCGACGTCGACGCGGTCCTGCACCTTGCGCTTCTTGGCGAGCAGATGCGCCCAGGCGATGTCGAAGAGGTTGTGGCCGGCGATGCCGAGCTTCACGGCGGCCGTGCGCTCGCGTGTGAGCGACCAGTCGAGGATGCGCTTGTAGTTGGCGTCGGTGTCCTGTTTGCGGTCGAAGGTGGCGAGCGGCCAGCCGTGCACGGTGGCGTCGACGTGTTCCATGGCGAGGTTGGCGCCCTTGACGAGACGCACCTTGATGGGCGCACCGCCCTCGGCGACCCGGGCGGCCGCCCAGTCCTGCAGCCGCTGCATGGCCGCGAAGGCATCGGGCAGATAGGCCTGCAGCACGATGCCGGCCTCGAGGGCCTTCAGCTGCGGCTGGTCGAGGAGGCGCTGGAACACGGCGATCGTTAGGTCGAGATCGCGGTACTCCTCCATGTCGAGGTTGATGAACTTGGGGCCGTCGGGTCCTCCCGCGAGGGCCAGTTCGTAGAGCGGCGTCAGGCGCTCGACCACGCGCTCGACGGCGTCATCGAAGGCCCACATCGAGAGCTGAGCGGCGATCGCCGACACCTTGATCGAGACGTAGTCGACGTCGTCGCGTGCCAGCAGGGTGCGCGTGCCCTCGAGGCGCCGGTCGGCCTCGTGGTCGCCCAGAACGGCCTCGCCCAGCAGGTTCAGGTTGAGCCGCGAGCCGTCGCCGCGCAGCCGGGCGATGGCGGGGCCGAGCTTCGCGGGGGTGGCATCGACCACGAGGTGGCCGACCATCTGGCGCAGCATCTTGCGCGCGAGCGGGATGACGACGGGTGGGATGACGGGGCCCAGTGTTCCGCCGGCCGCGATCATGGCGCGCAGGGGCACGGGCAGGAACCCGGGCGCGAGCTTCGCCACGCGCTGCAGGTTGTAGCCCGCCACGAACAAATCCTCAGGCCGCATGACGCCGTCGACGAAGCCCACCGCGAAGGCGAGCCCGTTGGGGTCTTTCAGCACACCGGCCAGGCGTTCGGCCGCGGGATCGGCCGGGGCGTCGGCGGATTCGTCGAGCCACCGGCGTGCGAGGACGATCGCTTCGGCGGTGAGTTGATCGGCACTCGAATCGGTGCCCGGCGAGGTCTGCGGCATAGTGCAGAGACTACGCCGAGAGCGCCTCACCATCGGGGCGGCACGCCCCGGAATGTCGGGCCTGTCGGCAGGTTTTCGGTTGAGCCGCGACGTGCACCCGAAAGTCGGGCGCCGCTAGAACACGTACAGCTGCCCGAGCACCACCAGAACGATCACGAGCACGGCCACGGCACCCGCCAGGACCGCCAGCGATCGGCCGTGCAGCTTGGCCACCCCGAAACCGACGACGAACGGCAGCGCCGCGAACAGCAGCGTAAGCAGCCACCAGAACGCCGAGAACCCGCCGCGCGAGGCGTCGGCCAGTTCGCCGCCGAAGAGCCTCTGGCTGAAGGGGTGCGTGGCGAACGCAAACGACGCCGAGAGGGGCAGCGCGATGAGCACACCCGTCACGACACCCGCCAGCAGACCCCACATCCCCTCTTTCCCGGTATAGACGTCGAGCGTCTCGGCGTCGCGCGGACTCTGTCGGCTCTTGGTGCTCATGCGGCGAGCATACTGGGATGCCTTCGCCACCCGCCACGGTTATTTCATCGCCGCTCGCAACCCCTCGACGCCGGTTGACGCCTGCCACTAGCGTTATGGCCAGACGGCTCCGGTGCCCCGACCGCGTCCGTCGGAAGAAGGCTGAAAAGGTATGCAGATTTTTCGTCGGTTCTCACGCCGAAAAGACCCGCGCCGAAACGCTGCTGCACGGCGTGTCGAATCCACGACGCCCACCGAAAACCCCGGCGAGCAGGTCGACGAGGACGTCGATCCCCGCACCGCCGCGCTCTCGCCGGACGTGCCGCCCGCGGATACCCCGCATGCCCTCATCCGCTCGGGTCTGGATGCCGAGGAGGCGCCCCGGGACCCCGCGCTGCGCGGTACCGCGACCGTCGCCCGCCTGACGCCGTCCGGGCCCGACCTCGACGGCGCGCGCGTCTACGACCTGCTGCTCAGCGTCGAACTGCCCGACCGCGAGCCCTATCAATTCCTGCACCGCCAGCTCATCGCCGACGCCTCCCTCGGCTCGTGGAAACCCGGTTCGCAACTGTCGGTGCGCGTGCTGGCCGACAACCCCAACGACCTCATCGTGGTCGGCTGAGAGCGGCCGGAGCCGAGCAACCTCGCGGCTAGTGCCCGCGGTGATCCTGCACGGTCATCTTCGGACCATGACGTTCCTTGTGGATGCCGCTCCGCAGGATGAGGCGGAGGACGCGCTGACGGTGCCCGCGCCAGGGTTCGAGCAGCTCGAGCATCCCGTCGTCGTCGACCGGTGACCCTGTGAGCGCCACGCCGACCGTCGAGGCCAGGTGGTAGTCGCCCACGCTGACCGCATCGGGGTTGCCGTGGGCGCGCAGCGTGACCTCGGCCGCCGTCCAGACGCCGACGCCCGGCAGGCTCATGAGTCGGCGCTCCGCCTCGGCGTGGTCGGTGTCGAGAGTGCGTTCGAGCGCTTCGGCGAGGCGCGCCGACCGCACGACGGTCTGCGAGCGCTGCGGCCCGACACCGGCCTTATGCCAGTCCCAGCTGGGGATGAGGCGCCACCCCTCGGCACTCGGCGCCACCATCATGCCCGCGGGGACCGGGCCCGGCGCGGGCTCGCCGTAGCGGCGCACCAGCAGGCGCCACGCGCGCCACGCCTCGAAAGCCGTCACTTTCTGTTCCATCACGGCGGGCACGAACATCTCGAAGACGAGCCGGTTGCGGCCGATGCGCAGGCCAGGGTTGCGGCGGCGCACCTCGCTGAGCAGGGGGCTGGCCGACACGTCGAGGGCCGACCAGTCGTCGTCGCGGCCGAGCAACTCGGGCACGCCGTCGATGGCCCACTCGGCGCCCGGGCCCCACGCGGCCGCGTCGATCTGCGCGACGCCCGTGGTGCCCCGGGCACCCTGCGTCAACCGCAGCGACGCCGGACCGTGCGGCGTGCGCATCGTGAGCCAGACTCCCCCGGGGATGCGCCGGAAGCAGGGGCCGTCTCCCCCGCGGGCCATGAGCCACACGGCGTCGAGCAGCGCGACCGGTTCGGTCGGCGTGTAGACGGTGCGCACGCAGTCGGCGGCGAGGGTGTCGAACATGATGAGGCCACCTTACGTCGCGACCACCGACATTCGGTCGGGCCGGGTTGTGGCCTTCGGACAGGCGCCGGCCCCGTCCGGCTTCAGCCCGCCGATCTCGCCGACGAGAAACGCAGACCCGTCATGCCGTTCGCGGGCCAGGTCGCAGTCACCCCGGTGATGGTCGATTCCGAGCCATCCTCATCGGCACGGATGGTGATGCTCACGTTCGTGGTCACCTGAACGCCGCCTCGCGCAAACTGGTCGGGCGTCGCGCATCCGGCCGAGTAGCTCGAATCGGGTTGCACGAGCACGACGCAGATCTCGCCCTCGATGTCCTTGGCGGCGTAGACCCGGCCGGTCCAATCGGCTATCGATCCCGTCAGGAGCAGACGGAACGAGTCCGCACGAAAGTGATCGTCGCTCACCGAATCGGGCGGCAGATCGCCCGACAACTGATTACGGCTGAACTCGGCGAGCGCCTGCTGCGAGGCCAGCGCACGCCAATCCGCCGCATCGTCGTCCGCGGCGGGTGTGGCGACATCGGAGGCGCGGATGTCGCTCGCTGCCCGATCGCGTTCGCTCGCCACGTTGGCGCCGATGCCGAAGCCCGCGCCGGCCGCGATGACCACGACGGCGAGCGCGAGCCCGGCCGTCCACGGTGTCAGGCGGGAACGCACATCCCGAAAATGGTGCGCACGCGTCGTCCGATCGAGCGGGACTTTGTCGCCGTCATCACCTTCGCCGCCGTCACCGTCGCCGCCGCCGAAGGGCGCGAACTGGAACTCGCCGGCGAGAGGCGCGGACGCCTCCTCGGCACGACGCGCGCGCGTATTCGCGGCCTGGCGTTCCGCCGCTTCCGACCGCTCCGTCCAGGTGGCTAGTTTGGCTTCGGCGACCGCGGCCAGCCAGGTCGCACTACTCCCGGTCGATGCGGGCGCAGTCGGGGAGGGGAAGCTCGACGTCGGTTCCGTGGCCTCTGCTCTCTTCGGCGAGCGGGTGCCGCCGCGTTGGGTGCCGCCGAGTTGGGCGTCAATGCGGCGCAATTCCTCGGCAGCACGCGCACGGTCGGATTCGGAAGCGCTCGGAGACGCCGCTCCGAACACCAGGGCCTGCAATCGCTCGCGCCGGTCTCGGAGCTGAGCGCGTTCGCGGTCATCGTCCATCGGGAGGTCCTCCTCCGTCGCGTCGTTGCGAGGGTGCAGATATGTGGGCGAAATGCCCGACATCCCCTCACTATGCACCCGCTGACGCGCGCGGAGAACCCCTTGCCTTTCGGGCGCCGCTAGCGCCCTTCGGGCAGCATGACGATCGTGGCCTGAGCCGACGCGCACCGGCGTTCGGTCGGCGCGGCGGCATCCGGGCTCGTCGGCGCATCAGGCGCAGCGGATGCCGGAGCCGCCGTCGTCGCCGCGAAGACGTCGACGTGCACCACGGCCTGACGCCGGGTCGAGTCGACGACGTGGGCGCGGGCCACCAGCTTGTCTCCGATGCCGGGACGCAAGTACGTGATGGTCAAAGCCGACGTGACAACGCGCGGCCCCAACACCGTGGCGCCCGCGAACGTGGCCGTGTTGTCGGCGAGATAAGCGATCACGCCGCCGTGCACATAGCCGTTCTGCTGCAGGTGGTGGGGCAGGATATCGATGGCCATCGACGCGTTTCCGTCGCCGAAGTCGGTCATTTCGGCGCCGATGAACACGCTGAAAGCCTGGGAGGCCAGCACGTCCTCGGCCGGGTTGCGGGAGGAGGTATCAGTCATGGGGTTCCTTCTGTTCAGCGCGGGATCGCCGCGCGTCTTACCTCTTCGACCATACGCTCGGTGCGGGGGTGTGCGTGTTCGGTAGCGCGACATCCGAGCCCCATTGCAGCAGGAATTCGGGCACCTCGAGGCCCGCGGGTGGCTCGCCGATGACCTCGTGCAGCTCGGAGTTCGACACCGTACCGCCGGACTTCTTCTTCAGCCGCCCGCGCACGAAAGCCTGCGTATAGATCTCGCCGTCGACCACCACGCGGTGCTCGATGAAGATGGCCTTGTGGTCGTAGCCGATGACGCGGGACTCGATCACGAACGGCTGCCACAACCGCAACGAGCGTCGAAACGTGATCGTCTCACTCGACACCACGGGATACCAGCCGCGTTTCGAGAACTCGGCCCACAGCCCCGACCGCACGAGCAGGTCGTAACGACCCAGGTCGAAGATCGACAGGTAGACGCCGTTGTTCATGTGGCCGATGACGTCGAGATCGGTGGGCAGGGTGCGCACGCGCAGGTGCCCCACGTCGTAGTGGCCGATGGTGCGGCCCCGGCGCAGTCCCCGGTGCGACCGCAGGAACGTGAACAGGGTGCGGAAGAAGAGATGCATTCGAGGGATGCTACGCCCGCGGCATCCGCGCCTCTGCATGTCTGTGCCGAACCCACAACCGGCCCGAGCGCAAGGCCCCCACCCCTTGAGCGGATGCCACAGAATGCGCGAGTATCCTGACCAAGGCACATCGCCACACTCCCCCACCCCGCACGGCCGGCCGCTCTCTGCCCCCGGCTGAAGCCCGGCTGGCGGGTGACCGTCGACTTAGTGAGGATCCTCATGACGACCACAATCAACGCAATCAAGAAGCCCAACGCCGAGGCTCCCTTCGAATTCGGCACCATCGAACGCCGCGACCCGCTCGAACACGACGTCGTCATCGACATCAAGTTCGCGGGCATCTGCCACAGCGACATCCACCAGGCCCGCGAAGAATGGGGCAAGGCCATCTTCCCGATGGTTCCCGGCCACGAAATCGCCGGCATCGTCACCGAGGTCGGCTCGGGTGTCACCAAATACAAGGTCGGCGACCGCGTGGGCGTCGGATGCTTCGTCGACTCGTGCCGCGAGTGCGAGAACTGCAAGGCCGGCGAAGAGCAGTTCTGCACGAAGGGCAACGTGGCCACCTACAACGGCCGCCAGTACTCGGGCGAAGAGACCTACGGCGGCTACAGCGACACCGTCGTGGTCGACGAGAACTACGTGCTCGGAATTCCCGAGGGCATCGACCTCGACATTGCGGCGCCGCTTTTGTGCGCCGGCATCACCACCTACTCGCCCCTCAAGCACTGGGGTGCCGGCCCCGGCAAGAAGGTCGCCATCGTCGGCATGGGCGGCCTCGGCCACATGGGCGTGAAGATCGCGGCGGCCCTGGGCGCCGAGGTCACCGTGCTCAGCCAGTCGCTCTCGAAGGAAGAGGACGGCAAGGCCTTTGGTGCACACCACTACTACGCCACGAAGGATGCCGAGACCTTCAAGAAGCTGCGCGGCGAGTTCGACCTCATCATCAACACGGTCTCGGCCGATATCGATGTCGACGCCTACCTCTCCACGCTGGCCCTGAACGGCTCGATGGTCTTCGTGGGTGCGCCCGAGAAGCCGCAGTCGTTCCGCGCGTTCTCGCTCATCGGCGGGCGTCGCAGCCTCGCCGGCTCGAACATCGGCGGCATCCGCGAGACGCAGGAGATGCTCGACTTCTGCGCCGAGCACGGCATCGGCGCCACGGTCGAGGTCATTTCGGCCGACCAGGTCGACGAGGCCTATGACCGCGTCGTGAAGAGCGATGTGCGCTACCGCTTCGTGATCGACACGGCCACGATCCCCGCCTCGGCGTAGCAAACACCGCTGAGGCGAACAGCCTCGGTTTTCCCGAATGCCTCGGGCTCGCGCATCCTGTGCGGGCCCGGGGCATTCGTGTTGCCGGATGCCCCGCCCGGCACGCCCTGTCGCGCGCCCGGCTCGTTCGCGCAACCCCTTTGCCGCTCCCTCCACCGAGGAGAAGGATCGGAACATGGAATTCCGTTACCTCGGCCGCAGCGGCCTGAAAATCTCCGAAATCATCTATGGAAACTGGCTCACCCACGGGTCGCAGGTCGAGAACGAGACCTCGCTCAAATGCGTGCGGGCCGCTCTGGATGCCGGCATTACGACGTTCGACACCGCGGACACGTACGCCAACGGCGCGGCCGAGACCGTGCTCGGCCAGGCACTGAAGGACGAGCGCCGAGCATCCCTCGAGATCTTCACCAAGGTGTACTTCCCGACCGGCCCCAAGGGCCCCAACGACACGGGCCTCTCGCGCAAGCACATCCTCGAGTCGATCGACGCCTCGCTCGAGCGCCTCGGCACCGACTACGTCGACCTCTATCAGGCGCACCGTTTCGACCACGAGACCCCGCTCGAAGAGACCATGCAGGCGTTCGCGGATGTCGTCCGCCAGGGTAAGGCGCTCTACATCGGCGTGTCCGAGTGGAACGCCGAGCAGCTGCGCGCCGGCCACGAACTCGCCACCGATCTCGGCATCCAGCTCATCTCGAACCAGCCGCAGTACTCGATGCTGTGGCGTGTGATCGAGGAGGAGGTCGTGCCCACCTCGGCCGAGCTCGGCATCTCGCAGATCGTGTGGTCGCCCATCGCCCAGGGCGTGCTGACGGGCAAGTACAAGCCGGGAGCCGACCTGCCCGAGGGCAGCCGCGCGACCGACGAGAAGGGCGGCGCCGACATGATCAAGCGCTTCCTCAACGACGAGACGCTGACGGCCGTACAGAAGCTGCAACCCGTGGCGGATGGCCTGGGCATCACGATGGCGCAACTCGCCGTGGCCTGGGTGCTCTCGAACGACAACGTCGCGGGAGCCATCGTCGGAGCGTCGCGCCCCGAGCAGATCGAGTCGAACGCCGCCGCCTCGGGCGTGAAGCTCGACGCCGACGTCAAGCAGGCCGTCGACGAGGCGCTCGGGTCGTTGCCCGAAACCGACCCGTCGCAGACGAAGTCCCCGGAGAAGCGCCTGGCATAAATCCGCCGAATCAGATAATCTGATTCCATGCACATGCTCAGCGCAACCGAGGCCAGTCGGTCGTTCGCCGCCGTGCTCGACGATGCCGAGCACGGCGAAACGATCGTCATCACTCGTGGCGGCCGGCGAATCGCCACGATCGGTCCGGCATCCGCAAGTAACGGCGCGGCTTTCCTCGCCCTGCTGAAAGATCACAACGTCGATCCCGATTTCGCCGCCGACGTCGCGTCGGTCGACGAGGTCCTGGCCGAGGAGGGTGACGCATGGCCCGCCGACTGATCATCGATACGGGCGTGCTCGTGCAGGCCGAACGCGACGGCTCGTTCCTCGACGGGGTCGTCACCGACGATGACGACCTCGTCATAGCCGCCGTAACCGTTGCCGAGCTGCTGTTCGGCGTCGAACTCGCGACCGACGAGCGGCGGCCTCGGCGCGAGCGGTTCGTCGAATCGATCATCCGCGAGATCCCCATCGAGGACTACGACGACGACGTGGCCGAAACCCATGCGCAGTTGCTCGCCCACACGCGCCGCGCGGGGAAGAAGCGCTCGGCTCATCATTTGATGGTCGCGGCTACGGCGGCTTCCACGCGTCGAACCGTTGTGACCACCGATCGCGCCGCCCACTTCGGCGACCTGCCGGGCGTGCGCTGCATCGAAGTCGGCTAGACGTGGGTTCGGCCTCCCGGCCCCGCGTCGCCCTCGTGTCACTGCACACATCCCCGCTGGCAACCGCCGGTTCGGGCGATGCGGGCGGCATGAACGTCTATCTGCGCGCCTTGGCCGACGGTCTCGTCGCCGACGGTTTCGAGGTGGATGTCCTCACGCGCCGCACCTCCGCCGATCAACGACCTGTCACCACACCGGGCGGCGCCCGCGTCCTGTTCCTCGACGCCGGGCCCGCTGAGCCGGTGGCGAAGGAAGACCTGCCCGGGTTGGTCGACGCGTTCACGGAAAGCGCCCTCGCCGCCGGTCCCTACGATCTCGTGCACTCCCACTACTGGCTCTCGGGCCTAGCCGGAGAGCGCCTCGCCGCCGCATCCGGGGCCCCGCACCTCGTCACGCTGCACACGCTCGCGGCCCTGAAGAACGAGCTCCTGGCCGAGGGCGATACCCCCGAGCCCGAGGCGCGCGTCGCAGCCGAGCGCGCGCTCCTCGAAAGCGCCCGCGCCGTCATCGCCGTTTCCCAGGCCGAAGCCGACGCGGCCGTCCGCCTGGCCGGGGCCGAACACCAGCGCGTGCGCGTGGTTCTGCCCGGAGTCGACACGCAACTGTTTGGGCCCCCCGCCGCGGGCGAGGACGAAGCACGTCGTGACACGAACATCCACCGTCCGACGGTCGTCGTAGCGGCGCGCGTTCAGCCGTTGAAGGGGCAAGACCTCGCCATTCGAGCGATCGCGGCGCTCCCCCGGGATCGTCGGCCGCAACTCGTCCTCGCCGGCGACGCCACGGCCAGTCACGCCGCCTACGTCGCCGAGTTGCACGAACTCATTGAGGAATCAGAGTTGCGCTCGATGGCTGGCGATGCCGATGCCGACGTCCTCTTCGTCGGGCCGCTCGATCGCGAGCAACTCGCCGAGACGCTGCGCAGAGCCTCGGCCCTCCTCATCCCCTCGCACTCCGAGACATTCGGGCTCGTGGCGCTCGAGGCGGCGGCCAGCGGCATCCCCGTGATCGCCTCGCGCGTCGGCGGCCTGCCCGAAGCCGTGGGCGACAACGGCATCCTGCTCGACGACCGCCGAGCCGAATCGTGGGCGGCCGCCATCGACGCGGTCCTCGCCGAGGCGCACGATGCCGCCGGTCGCACCCGCCTGCGGGCCCGAGCCCTCGCCCACGCCGCACCCTTCCGCTGGGATGCCGTCGCCCACCGCGTCGGCGACATCTACCGCTCGCACCTCTGACCCGAATACATCCTCAGGTCTATGCGCATGCGCCGCAGGGCCGATGTGCGCGGGCCGCATCCTGGCTTGACTGGGAGGATGACCTCCCCCACTCCGCACGTTCCGTCGGTGGCAGCGCCGACCACGGCCCACCCCACCATCGCGCGCGGAAGCCTGACCTATCAGGCCCCTGCACGTCCGGCACGACGCACGGTCGAGACGCCCTCGTCGGTCGAGTCGGCCGACGTCACCCAGCCTGGCGCGCGTGCGGACGAAGCGACCGTTACGTCGACGCCAACGCCAACGCCGTCACTGCCTCGGGTCAGCCGTCTCCCCGGGCCCCGCCCGCTCTCTCGCGCGCTGCTCCTCTCAGCGGCCGCCATCGCGGGCGGTCTCGTCGTCGGCGGCATCACGTCGTTCGGGCAGCTGCTGCCCGGCACGCTCAACTGGCTGGCCAATTCGGTTGCCGGATGGAGCATCCCCATGGTCCTGCTGGTGGCGTGGGCGCGCGGCGGCGTGTTGCGCTCGGCCATCACGGGCGGGCTGGTTTTCGTGGCGATGTCGCAGGGGTATGCGCTCGTCTCGACGCTGCGGGGCTATCCGGACCAGGGCATTCGGTGGGCGCTCATTGGCTTGGTCGCCGGGCCGGTGCTGGGCGCCGCGACGGCCCTGCTCCGTCACGAGAGCCGACGCATCGTGGCGATCGCCGCGGGCGTGCTCGGTGGCGTCATCCTGGGCGATGCCGTGCACGGTTTCGTCGCGACGCCCGCCGGTTGGGGCTCCTGGGTGATCGTTGCGAGCGGCGCCCTCGCCTTCCTCGTGGTCACGGCCGTCGTGCTGCTGCGAGCCTGGCGCCCCACGCTCCTCCTCGCGGCCACGGCTGCGCTCGTCGCCTCGGCCTATGCCCTGCTGCTCGACCCTTTGCTCGGCCTCGTCTTCCGGTAACGGCCGCAACCGCCGCCAGCCATGTCGCGTGCCCGACCTCGGGTAACATCGCCCGGTGACCTCAGAACCCGTCGAGTTGCTCGGCATCCGCCCCACCCGTGTCGCTTTCCTGCACGCCCATCCCGACGACGAGACGCTCGCGACCGGCCACCTGATCGCGTGGCTGACCGAGAACGGATGCGAGGTGCACATCGTCACGGGCAGCCGCGGCGAACGCGGCGAGGTCGTTCCCGGCCCCCTCTCGGCCCTCGAAGGAACGCCAGCCCTGGTCGACGAACGCGAGCACGAACTCGAACGAGCCCTCACCGCTTTGACCGGCGACAGCGCCGCCCTGCACCACGTCTTTCTCGGAGCATCCGGTGCTCGCGCCGACGGCCTGCCCGCGCGGCGCTACCTCGACTCGGGCATGCGCTGGGGTTCCGACGGTTTCGCCGAGGCCGACGGAACCGCAGACGCCCGCTCCTTGAGCCTCGCCCCCCTCGACGAAGTGACGGCAGACCTCGTCGCCGCGCTGGACCGCATCCGGCCCGATCTCGTCGTCGGCTATGACGAGCGCGGGGGCTACGGTCACCCCGATCATGTTCGGATGCGTGAGGCCGGGTTCGCGGCAGCCCGCCGGCTCGAACTGCCCTTCGCCGAGGTCGTCGAGAGCCCCGCCGAGGCGGAGGCGTTCCACTTCGACGCGGCGCCTGAGACCGAGACGGACACCCGCCTCTTTCGCCGGGACTTCGCGGCCCAGCATCCCCGCGTCATGGCGGCGCTCGGCGCGCACCAGAGCCAGCTGCGTGTGGAGGGCGACGACGTGGTGCACTCGGGTGGCCAGCGCCAGCACGTGCCGAGCGTCGAGACGCTGCGCCTCGTGCGCTGACCCGCGCATACGATGGCGGCATGGCTTCTACCCCGCACGACGACTCCGCGACCGCATCCACCGACGCCGCCTCACCCGGGGTGCTGACGCCCGATAGCCGCGGCCGAACGGGACTGCACCTGACGGGCGCCGACCTCGACCGCAACCCCGATGTGCGCGTGCGCAACGTCGAGGTCGTCTCGGATGGCTGGCACGTGCTGCGCCGCACGACACTCGACTATCGCGGGCGCGACGGAGCCTGGGCCACCCAGCAACGTGAAACCTACGACCGGGGCAATGGCGCCACCATCCTGCTCTATGACCTCGAGGCGCGCACCGTCCTGCTCACGCGGCAGTTCCGCTTCCCCGCCTACGTCAACGACCACCCCGACGGCATGCTCATCGAGACGGCCGCGGGGCTGCTCGACGGCGATTCGCCCGAGACGGCAATCCGGCGGGAGGTAGCAGAGGAGCTGGGCGTGACCGTCGGCCCCGTGCGGCCCGTCTTCGAGCTCTACATGAGCCCCGGTTCGGTCACGGAACGCGTGCACTTCTTCGTCGCGCCGTGGACCTCGGCCGATGTGACGGGCCCGGGCGGCGGGGTCGCCGACGAGGGTGAAGAGATCGAGGCGCTCACGATTCCGTTCGACGAGGCGTTGCGCATGACATCCGACGGGCGCATCGCCGACGGGAAGACCGTCATCCTGCTGCAGTGGGCCGCGCTGAATCTCTTCGCCGCGGCCTAGGGCGCAGCGGAGTTATCCACAAGCCCCGTCGTGGGCCCGCCCGCGCCCAGCCCATTGTTCTAGAGTGGGAAGTCGGCGACGAAGCCGCATCACAGAACGTTAACGAGAGTTCAGGCCGCGAGTCGGCCGTTTAAGGATCAGAACCACATGGGTATTCGTGTTGCAATCGCCGGCGTCGGAAACTGTGCGAACTCACTCATCCAGGGCGTCACCTATTACGCCAACGCCGCAGACGACGAGACCGTCCCCGGCCTCATGCACGTCCGTTTCGGGCAGTATCACGTGCGCGACCTCGAGTTCGTGGCCGCCTTCGACGTCGACGCCAAGAAGGTCGGCCTCGACCTCGCCGAGGCCATCTGGGCCAGCGAGAACAACACCATGAAGTTCACGGATGTCGCGACCACCGGTGTTCCCGTCAAACGCGGCCCCACGCTCGACGGCCTGGGCGAGTACTACCGCGAGCTGGTCGACGAGTCCGAGGCCGAGCCCGTCGACGTGGTGCAAGAGCTGCGCGACTCGGGTGCCGACGTGCTCGTCTGCTACCTGCCCGTGGGTTCCGAGGAGGCCGCGAAATTCTACGCGCAGGCCGCCCTCGACGCGGGTGTCGCCTTCGTCAACGCCATCCCCGTGTTCATCGCCAGCGACCCCGCGTGGGCGCAGAAGTTCGTTGATGCGGGCGTGCCCATCGTCGGCGACGACATCAAGAGCCAGCTGGGCGCCACCATCACGCACCGCGTCATGGCCCGCCTGTTCGAGAGCCGCGGCCTGAAGATCGACCGCACCTACCAGCTCAACGTGGGCGGCAACATGGACTTCAAGAACATGCTCGAGCGCCGCCGCCTGCAGTCCAAGAAGATTTCGAAGACGCAAGCCGTGACCTCCAACATCGTCGAGAACCTGCCGGCCAACGATGTGCACATCGGGCCGAGCGACCACGTGCCGTGGCTCGACGACCGCAAATTCGCCTACGTGCGCATCGAGGGCCGCGGCTTCGGCGACGCACCCGTGTCGCTCGAATACAAGCTCGAGGTGTGGGATTCGCCCAACTCGGCCGGCATCATCATCGACGCCGTCCGCGCCGCCAAGCTCGCGCTCGACGCCGGCCAGGGTGGCCCCATCGAGTCGGCATCGGCCTACTTCATGAAGTCGCCGGCCATCCAGCACCCCGACGACGAGGGTCGCGAGCTGCTCGAGGCCTTCATCGCCGAGACGCGCTCCGCCGACTAGCGAGCACAGCACCGACCCCGTCCCCCTGACGACGGGTTTCAGAACCACGCGGCCGTTTCGACCACCCACTGGGTGCGCCGAAACGGCCGCGGGTCTATGTTCTGAGGTAGCGGCGAAACCACCGACGGCTTCGCCCGGATCGGTTGGGGGCAGCCGTGGACACCGCACTCTTCATCCTGCAATTGCTCGTGGTGCTCGGCGCCATCGTCATGGGCACGCGATCGTCGGGTGTGGGCCTCGGCCTCTGGGGCGGCGCGGGCGTCGCCGTGCTCGTCTTCGTCTTCCGCCTGCCGCCCGGCTCGCCGCCCGTCGATGCGCTCCTGATCGTCATCTCGGTCGTCGTCGCGTCGTCCGTCATGCAGGTGGCGGGTGGCATCGACTGGATGGTGTCGGTCGCCGCCAAGCTCATCGCGCGCAACCCCAAGCAGATCACGCTCGTCGCTCCGCTCGTGGCTTTCCTGTTTTCGGTGGGCGCCGGCACCTCGAACATCCTCTACCCGCTGCTGCCCGTCATCCAGGATCTGTCTTATCGCAACGGCATCCGCCCCTCGCGCCCGCTATCGTTGGCGGTCGTCTCGACGGGCGTCGCGCTGGCGTGCAGCCCCGTTTCAGCGGCCATGGCCGCCATGGTGACGCTCACGGATGTCGCACCCTACGACTTCGAGCTCATCGACATCCTGAAGGTGACGATCCCGGCCGCGATCCTCGGCATCGTCGTGTCGAGTTTCGTGGTCGCGCGGCTCGGGAAGAACATCGCCGACGACCCCGAGATCCAGGCGCGCATCGCGGCGGGAACGATCCCCCCGCCCGAGGTCGGCGCGAACCCCGCACCGGGCGCGGCGTCCACTCGGGCGGCGACCGACCACAACCCGCCGACGACGGGCATCGCGGCCGTCGGTGCGCACAGCGTCACGCCCGCCGCGGGCCCGGCCGTCGTGCGCGGTCCCGGCTCGGCGCCGCTACAGCCGGCCGTCACCGTCACCGCGGCCGGTCGCAACGCCGCCCTCATCTTCTTCACGGGCGTTCTCGCCATCGTCGCGTTCGGGCTCTTCAAAGGTCTGCGCCCCCTCGATGGCGAGGGTGAACCGGTTTCGATGACGCCCATCATCGAGATCGTCATGTTCGTGGCGGCGACCATCATCCTGCTCGTCTCGCGCCCGCGCGTGTCCGAGGTGCCCACGACGACCGTGTTCCGCGCCGGCATGGTGTCGGCCGTGGCGCTGTTCGGCCTCGCGTGGCTGACCGACACGTTCCTGAGCGCCCACACGGAAGAGATCGCGGGCAGCGTCGGATCGCTCGTGCAGGCCGTCCCGGCGATCTTCGCGCTGGGCGTGTTCCTCGTGTGCGTGCTGACGACGAGCCAGTCGACCGCCACCCGCACCATCGTGCCCATCGGGCTGGCGGCCGGCATCCCGCTCGGTCTGCTGTCGGGCATGTGGGCGGGAGCCTTTGCGGGCATCTATCTGCTGCCGACCAACGGTTCGCAGATCGCCGCCGCCAACTTCGACGTGTCGGGCAGCACCCGACTCGGCACGAAGCTCGTCGACCACGCGTTCTTCCTGCCCACGCTCATCCTCGCGGTCACGACGATCGCCTTCGGGGCCCTGTTCGGCGTGCTGTGGGGCGGATGATGGGCGTGCTCAACGACGAGTTCGCGGTCTTCACCGGGCACGATCGGGCGAGCGCCGTCGGGCCAGCGTCGTCGGCCCAGCGTCGCCGCCGCGGGCTAGTTCTGCCTGTAGAGGGCCCAGGCGTCGCGACAGGCGTGCGCCAGCCGGTCCACGTGGTCGAGGTCGGGTTCGACCCATCCGACGCCCGGCCGCCGCAGGATCTCGGCGTTGGCCTCACCGAGCAGATACTCGCGCAAGAACTCGGCCTGCACCGCATCCAGTTGGGCACCGGTAGCTGAGGCGGCCCCGGCGAGCTCGCCGAAACGGGCCCCCGCGCGAATGATCTCCTGGCTGCCGAGATAGGGCTTGTTCAGGGCGACATCGCTCGCCGCCCGCACCCCGAAGGCCGCGCGATGGGCCTCGGCCAGAGTGCGAACGCGATCGGGATGCATCGTCACACTCATCGAGGCGTCCTCACCGCGCCGCTCCCCCCGCTCGTCGCCCCGGTTCGAGAGCGCCACGACGGCCGGCAACCGGTCGGCCTCGGCGCGCGGAACGTTCACCGCACCGTCCCGCGTCGTCGTCGTATTCATGGTGTCGTGGAAGGACAGCGTCGTGAAGCGCGTGCCCGCGTCGATCGCGCGCGCGGCGAAACGTTCGAGCAGGTCGTCGCGGGTGCGCTCATAGACGTCGACGCCCCGGGTGCCGGCGTCCTCGAAGGCGCGCGTCAAGCGCTCGATCTCGGCCTCGGTTTCATCGGCCGAGACCCGCAGCAGAGGAAAGAACGAGAACGTAACGGGACGGATGGCATCCACGCCCGTGAGATCGACGCGTTCGAACGGCCCCGCGGCGCGCACCCGCGCCAACGCTTCGGCGAGGGAGGCGCGCAGATCGGCGGGCCGCGCACGGTTGGGGTCGCGCACCAGCCGCGGATGCGGATTCTCGACCACCACGATGCTCTCGTCGATCTCGGCCCAGCGGCGCACCACCGGGCTCGTCGACTGGTCGGTGAAATCGAATTGCAGCCGTCGCGTGAGTTCGGGCGCGAGAAACTCTCGCAATTCGCCCGGGATGAGCGAACCGGCGTGCGGCGCGCTGACGAGCACATCCGCGCGCGCGATCGCCTCGTCGAGCGTCGAGCCGGTGTCCTTGCCGGCCCAGCGCACGATGTCGGCGGGCGCGAAACGCGTGCCCGGTTCGAGGAACAGCGGTTCGGCGTCTGACGCGGCCATCATGATGCCGGGCCGAGCCCTAGAGGTGCCGCTCGTCGGGCCCGTTGTACTCCGACAGGGGGCGGATGAGGGCGTTCGACGCGAGTTGCTCGCGAATATGAGCCGTCCACCCGACCACGCGCGCGGCCACGAAGAGCGGCGTGAACGTGCCCGTGTCGAAACCCATCAAGCGATAGGCCGGACCCGAGGGGTAGTCGAGGTTCGGCTTGATGTTCTTGCGTTCCTGCATGGCCGTCTCGAGCGTCTCGTAGAGGTCCATCAGGTCACGCTCCCCCGACGCCTCGACCAACGTCTCGAGTGAGGCTCGCATGGTGGGAACGCGCGAGTCGCCGTTCTTGTAGACCCGGTGGCCGAAGCCCATGATCTTGCGTTTGGCCGCGAGCGCCTCGTCGAGCCAGGCCGGGGCGGATGCGGCATCCCCGATCTCGTCGAAGACGTGCATGACGGCCTCGTTGGCACCCCCGTGCAGCGGGCCCTTGAGCGCGCCGACCGCGGCCGTGACCGCCGAGTAGAGGTCGGCGAGCGTGGACGTGACGACGCGCGCCGTGAACGTCGACGCGTTGAAGGAATGCTCGGCATACAGAATCATCGACACCGTGAAGGCGTCGACGATCTCGCGCGACGGCACCTCGCCGAAGGTCATGAAGAGGAAGTTCTCGCTGTAGCCGAGGTCGTCGCGCGGCTCGATCAGCGAGTCGCCCCGCCGGCGGCGCTGGTCATAGGCCACGATGGCGGGCAGCTGAGCGAACAGGCGGATGGCCTGGCGCAACGTGTTGGCGTCGCTTAGGTCCTCGGCGCTCGCGTCTGTCGCCCCGATGGCACTCACGGCCGTGCGCACGACATCCATGGGGTGGGCGCTCGTCGGCAGCAGGTCGATGACGGCCCGCACGCGATTGTCGAGGGCCCTCTGCGTGCGCTCGCTCTCTTCGAAATCGGCCAGCTGTTCGAGCGAGGGAAGCTCACCGTGCCACAGCAGATAGGCGACCTGCTCGACGCTGCAGGACGCGGCCAGCTCCTGCACGGGGTAGCCCCGATAGAGCAGCGAATTCGTCTCGGGATTCACCTTCGAGACGGCGGTGTAGTCGACGACGACCCCCGCCAAACCCTTCTTGATCTCGGGCTCGGCCATGTCTGCTCCCTTGCATTCGACCGGGTGGATGCCCACCCACCCCTGCATGCTACCCGCCGCCGCCCTTGCCAGCCCAGGCTGCGAGACGTCAAGGGCCTTCTGCGTTCCGGGGATAGTGCCTAACGTGTGAGCATGAAGCATCTGACCTTCTCTGACAAGTCCCTCTTGATCGACGATGAGACCGCGGACACCCTGGTTGAATATGCGGCCCTGCTGGTCAACCACGACAAAGCGGACAGCGTCGATGTGCACGCCTTCGGCGCGGACGGCGATGAGGTGGAAGCCACCCTGCTGCTGAGCGCCGGGGCGCCGATCATGGTCGAATCCACGCACACGTCGCTGAACGAGCCCGCCAACGAGAAGGCCCTCGAGCATATGCGCCGGGAGATCCGTCGGTTGACGGCGGCGAACCGCGCCCAGCCGGACGACGGCCCGGACACGAGCTACACCGAGCACTTCGAGTCCTGACGACACGACCCAGCGCGGGGAACCCTGCTGTGTAGCCGAACGCACGCTAAGGTCGCACACAGAAAGGGGAATCCATGTCACAGAACGACCCGAACGGCACGCCTTCGAACGAGGGCCACAATTCGCAGCCTCCCGCCTACCCGCAAGGCGACCAGCAGGGCCAGGGCCAGTACGGCCAGCCCGGTCAGGGGCAGCACGGCGAGCAGTACGGCCAGCAGCCCCAATATGGTCAGCAGCCCGCGTACGGCCAGCAGCCGCAGCAGTACGGCGGCCAGCCCAACGCTCCGCAGTACCCGCAGCAGGGCGGTTACCCCGGCCCCGGCCAGAACCAGGTCCAGTCCTCGTCTTACCCGGGCAAGGTCCTCGGCATCGTCGGCCTCATCGTCTCGTTCCTCGGCGCGTTCTCGATCATCGGCCTGATCCTGAGCATTATCGCCTTCGTGCAGTCCAAGAAGGCGGGCCGCAAGAACGGCGTCGCCCTCGCGGGCATCATCGTGGGTTCGATCGTCACGATCCTCGTGATCATCGGCTTCATCGCGATCGGTGGCGCCATCGCGCACGTCGTCGAATACTGCGCCGAGCACGGTAACGGCACGTTCGTCGAAGATGGCGTGACCTACACCTGCGGCAGCTAGCAGCACCCGCACAACGTCGAAACGCCCGCCCCGAGCATCCGGGGGCGGGCGTTTCTGCGTGCAGCGGCCAGAGGTGAGGCGGCCGGCTACTTCTCGATGCGGAACGTGTAGACCGAGTTGTCGAAGTGGTTGTAGCCCTCATAGTCGATGAGGTCGTAGAGGTCGGCGCGGTGCTGCATCTGGCCGAGCTGCGACGTCAAGGCGCCCACGTCGTTGAGCGTGTCGAGCGCGCGTTCGGCCGCGCCGACGGCCATGCGCAGCAGCGACACAGGCCAGATGACGATGTTGACGCCCACCGACGCGAGCTGCTCGGTCGTGAACAGCTCGCTCTTGCCGAACTCGGTCATGTTGGCGAGGATCGGCACGTCGACGGCCCGGCGCACGGCCTCGAACTCGGCGAGGTCGCGCATGGCCTCGGGGAAGATGGCGTCGGCTCCGGCATCCACCAACGCTTTGGCGCGGTCGATGGCGGCATCGAGACCGTCGACGGCGCGGATGTCGGTGCGCGCCATGATGAGGAAGTTGGGGTCGCGGCGCGCATCGACGGCGGCCCGGATGCGCTTGAGCGCCGTCTGCTCGTCGACCACCTGTTTGCCGTCGAGGTGCCCGCAGCGTTTCGGGTTGACCTGGTCTTCGATGTGCGTTCCGGCCAGGCCCGCGTCTTCCAGCTCTTGGATGGTGCGCGCCACGTTCATGGGCTCACCGAATCCGGTGTCGGCATCGACGATGGCGGGCAGCTCGGTCATGCGGGCGATCTGTTTCGAGCGCCCGGCCACCTCACTCAGCGTCGTGAGCCCGATGTCGGGCAGGCCGAGGTCGGCGCTCAGAACCGCGCCCGAGATGTAGACGCCGTCGAAGCCTTTGCGTTCGATCAGGCGCGCGGTCAGAGGGTTGAATGCGCCGGGGAACCGCAGCAACTCACCCGTGGCGAGTCGCTCGCGGAACAGTCGGCGCTTCTCGGCGGGCGATGTGGTGGCGTAGAGCATTGTTCTCCTTCGAGGCCGTCTAGAAGAGGCCGTGCGGCGGTTCGATCGACGCGAGCACGCCGGGGGCGGCCTGGATGGTGAGCTGACCCACCTCGTCGGCCGTGAGTTCGGGCAGCCGCTCGGCGAGCGCGAGGAAACGCTCGATCTCGCTCTCCTCGAGCACGGGGGCGGCGAGCATCCGGAATTTGGCGATGTAGTCGGCGCGACCGAACGGGCGGGCACCGAGGGGGTGCGCGTCGGCCACGGCGATCTCGTCGACGATGCGTGTGCCGTCGGTCAGCTCGATCTCGACGCGGCCGCCGAATGCCTTCTCGGCGCGGTCGGTCGAGTGGTAGCGGCGCGTCCACTCGGGGTCTTCGGCCGTCGTGATCTTGTGCCACAGTTCGACGGTGTCGGGGCGCGCCGCGCGGGCCGGCGTGTAGGAGTCGACGTGGTGCCACGCGCCGTCTTGCAGCGCGACGGCGAAGATGTAGGGCACCGAATGGTCGAGCGTCTCGCGCGTGGCCCGGGGGTCGTACTTCTGCGGGTCGCCCGCACCCGACCCGATCACGTTGTGCGTGTGGTGCGAGGTGTGGATGACGATGCGCTCGACGTTGGCGGGGTCGGCGAGTTCGGGGTGGCTGCCGTGCAACCGGCGGGCCAGGTCGATGAGCGCCTGCGCCTGGTATTCGGCCGAGTGCTCCTTCGTGTAGCTGTCGAGGATGCTGCGCTTCTGCTCGCCCGCATCGGGCAGCCATACCTCGTAGGACGCCTCGGGCCCGCCCAGCAGCCAGGCGATGACACCGTCTTCGCCCTCGTAGATGGGCACGGGCGACGTCTGCCCACGCATGGCCCGGTCGACGGCCTCGATGGCCATCTTGCCGGCGAAGGCGGGGGCGTGTGCCTTCCACGTCGAGATCTCGCCCTTGCGCGATTGGCGCGTTGCCGTGGTGGTGTGCAGCGCCTGGCCGACGGCCTGGAAGATCGTCTCGGCGGGCAGGCCGAGCAGCGTGCCGATGCCCGCGGCGGCCGAGGGGCCCAGGTGCGCGACGTGGTCGATCTTGTGGGCGTGCAGGCTGATGGAGCGCACGAGGTCGATCTGGATCTCGTAGCCCGTGGCGATGCCGCGCACGAGATCGTGCCCCGTGGCGCCCACGTGCTGGGCGACCGCGACGATGGGCGGGATGTTGTCGCCCGGGTGCGAATACTCGGCCGCCAGGAACGTGTCGTGGTAGTCGAGTTCGCGCACCGCGACGCCGTTGGCCCACGCGGCCCACTCGGGCGACACGCGGCGCGAGGCGGCCGGGCCGAATACGGTCGCACCCTGGCCGCCCACCGAAACGGGGTGCGCGAGCGCCTGCGACCGGGCCGAGACGACGGGCGAGCGCGTGAGGGATGCTGCAGCCACCGCCGCATTGTCGATCACGCGGTTGATCACCATCTCGGTGACCTCGTCGCTCACCGCCACATCGTCGACGGCGACCTGGGCGATCTTCCAGGCCAACTGCTCGGAGCGCTCGAGGTTGTCGTCGCTCGGGTGGGTGCGAACGGTGGTCGTAGACATCGGGTGAAGCCTTTCGTGGGAGGAGCGGTGCCGCCCGCGGGCGACCGCGGTGTCGACCCATCCAGCCTACCTAGCGCGGCGCCATGCGGATCGCGCCGTCGAGGCGGATGGTCTCGCCGTTGAGATAGGCGTTCTCGGCGATCGCCTCGACGAGCTGCGCGAACTCGTCGGGCAGGCCGAGCCGCTGCGGGTAGGGCACCTGTTCGCCGAGCGACGCCCGGGCACGTTCGGGCAGCCCCATCATGAGCGGCGTCTCGAAGATGCCCGGCGCGATGGTGTTCACGCGGATGCCGTAGCGCGCGAGTTCGCGGGCCAGGGGAAGCGTGAGCGAGTGGATGGCGCCCTTCGACGCGGCATAGGCCGGTTGGCCGATCTGCCCGTCGAACGCGGCGACGGAGGCTGTGTTGATGATGACGCCGCGGTCGGGGACGCCGCCGTCGGCGGGGCCGTCGGCCATGGCCTGCGCCGCGAGGCGCGTGACGTTCACGGTGCCCAGCACGTTGACGCGCAGGACGCGGTCGAACGCCGCGAGATCGAGCGGCCCGTCCTTGCCGAGCAGCTTGGCGGGTGTCGCAATGCCCGCGCAGTTGACGACCACACGGAGCGGAGCGAGTTCGGTGGCGAGCCCGACGGCCGCCGCGACCTGCTTGTCGTCGGTGACGTCGGCGGGCGCGAATTCGATGCGGGGCAGGTGCTTGTCGGTGCGACGGTCGGTGCGGCGACGGGAGGTGCGTGCGCTGGTCTGAGCGGCCTGAGCGGATGCCGCCGAGGAGGCCGAGCCTGCGCCGGAACCGCCCGCCGCGACATCCGCCCCACCCGCCGCCGAGGCCCCGGGCCGATTCGAGCGCAACTCCTCGGCAACCGCAGCGCCATCGGACGACGGCAGGTCGACGAGCACCACGTGCATGCCGGCCGCCGCGAGCCGTGTCGCCGTCGCGCGCCCGAGCCCGGAAGCGGCCCCCGTGACGATCGCCGACATCTTCGCGTACCTCATGCTCACAGCCTTTCGATGATGGTGGCGTTGGCCATGCCGCCGCCCTCGCACATGGTCTGCAGGCCCCAGCGACCGCCCGTGTCTTCGAGCTGGCCGATCAGCGTGGCCAGCAGTTTGGTGCCCGAGGCGCCGAGCGGATGTCCGAGCGCGATCGCCCCGCCCTTGGGGTTCAGTCGCTCGTCCGAGGCGCCGAGGTCGCGCTGCCAGGCCAGGGGCACGGGCGCGAAGGCCTCGTTCACCTCGAAGGCGTCGATATCGTCGAGGGCCAGCCCCGAGCGCTCGAGGATCTGTCGCGTGGCCGGAATGATGCCCGTGAGCATCTCGATGGGATCGCTGCCCACCACGCGCGAGGCGTGGAAGCGTGCGCGCGGCGTGAACCCGTGCCGAGCCGCGGCCTCTTCGCTCATGATGAGCACGGCCGAGGCGCCGTCGGTGAGCGGCGACGCGTTGCCGGCCGTGATGCTCCAGCGGATCTCGGGAAAGCGCGCGCAGAACTGGGCGTCGCGAAAGGCGGCCGGCAGGGAGGCGAGGCCGTCGGCGGTGGTCGCGGCGCGCACCGTCTCGTCGCGGTCGACGAGGGGGCCGCCCGGCACCTGCACGGGCACGATCTCGCGGTCGAAACTGCCGGAGTCCCGCGCCCGGGCGGCACGTTCGTGCGAGCGGGCCGCGTACTCGTCGAGCTGGCGGCGACTGAAACCCCAGCGCGCGGCGACGAGCTCGGCCGAGATGCCCTGGTGCACCAGGCCGTCGGGGTAGCGTTCGTGCAACAGGGGGCCCGAGGCATCCGCCCCGCCCTGCGCCTGGCCGATGGGCGTGGATGACATGGACTCGACGCCGCCCGCGATGACGATGTCGTAGGCGCCCGCGATCACGCCCTGGGCAGCGAACGCGACGGCCTGCTGGCTCGAACCACACTGCCGGTCGACGGTCGTGGCGGGCACCTCGACGGGGAAACCCGCGGCCAACACGGCGTTGCGCGTGACGTTGACCGATTGCCGACCCGACTGCGTGACGCATCCGCCGATGACGTCGTCGACCAGGGCCGGGTCGAGATCGTTGCGCGACACGAGGCCGCGCAGGGTGCCCGCGAACAGGTCGACGGGGTGCACCTGTGACAGCGCTCCGCCCGGTTTTCCCCGGCCGGAGGGGGTGCGCACGGCGTCGACGATGACTGCGTGCGGCATGGCTACTCCCCGCTGCCCTGACCGAACGAACCCGTGCCGACCAGGATGGCGCGCGCCAGCGTGTGGAAGTGCAGGTTGAATCCCAGCACGGCGGGCGTCGACTCGCGGTCGATGTCGAGCTCCGGCACGTCGACGGCGTGCACGACCACGTAGTAGCGGTGCTCGCCCGTTCCCTCGGGCGGGGCGGCACCCGCGAAGCTCGTCAGGCGCAGCTCGTTGGGCAGCGTGATGGCGGTTTCGGGCAATGCGTCGCTGTCCGGCGCGCCGGCTCCGCGCGGCAGCTCGGTGACGTCGGCCGGGATGTTGAAGACGGCCCAGTGCCAGAAACCGGAACCCGTCGGGGCATCGGGGTCATAGACCGTCACGGCGAAGCTCTTGGTGTCGGCCGGGAACCCCGACCAGCTGAGCTGCGGCGAGACCTCTTCGCCGCCCGAATCGGCCGCATACTGGGCCAGGGCGAGCGGTTCGCCGTCGGTGACATCGGTCGACGTGAGCGTGAACGAGGGCACTTCGTCGAGCCGGGCGTAGGGATCGTAATCGTACATTGACTACTCCGTTCCAGGGATCGTGCGTCGGTAGAGACACCCTACGCCGCCGCCATCCGTCGACTCCGAGAGTTTGTCGGGGAGCGCAACCCCCGGCCGTTTTCGAGCCGTCACGACACGCGCGGCATAGGCTGGCCGTGACCGGACCAGGATGGCCGACGCCGCACGCCGACGCCACGACGCATGAACGAGGACCCGATGATCCGCAAGAAGACCGTGAAGAGCGCGCAGCCGAGCGTTCCCGTCGCGCCCATTCCGAGCGACCCCAAGCCGGGCCTGCGCACCATGTGGACCGACAACCTCGGTCGCACCGCGACCCGCAGCATCCAGATCATCGCGGTTCTGCTGCTCGCCGTCGCCCTGGTCTACGCCCTCATCAACCTGAAGGTCGTCGTCATCCCGGTGATCATCGCCTTGATCCTGGCCTCGGCGCTGCACCCGCTCATCGCGTTCATGCGCAAACGTGGCGTGCCCTCGATCGTGGCCACGTGGGTGGCGCTCGTGCTCGCCATCGTCGTCATCGGCGGCGTCGTCACGCTCATCGTCTTCGCGGTGCAGAACCAGTGGCCCTCGCTCGTGAAGAGTGCGGAGGACGGCGTGAACCAGGTGCAGAACTGGTTGCAGACCACGAACCTGCCCATCGATCAGGCGCATCTGCAAGACCTGCAGAAGACCGCCACCGACTTCCTCACGTCGAGCCAGTTCGGTTCCGGCGCCCTCGCCGGCGTCACGGTCGTGGGCGAGATCGCCACGGCCGTCGCCCTCGGTGTCGTGGTCCTCTTCTTCTTCCTCAAGGATGGCCCCGAGATGTGGGCCTTCCTCATCAAGCCGTTGTCGCCGCACAACCACCAGCGCTTCGAGCGCATCGGCAGCCGCTCGGTATCGGTCTTCGGCGGCTATGTGCGCGGCACCGCGATCGTGGCCCTCGTCGACGCCGTGGGTATCGGCATCGTGCTGTCGATCCTGCAGATCCCGCTCGCCATCCCGCTGGCCGTCATCGTCTTCATCGGCGCGTTCATCCCCATCGTGGGTGCGACCGTCGCCGGAATCCTCGCGGCACTCGTGGCGCTCGTCACCAACGGGCTCTGGGCCGCCGTCTGGGTCGTCGTCGCCGTCGTCGGCGTGAACCAGCTCGAGGGCAACTTCCTGCAGCCCATCGTGATGGGCAAATCGCTCAAGCTGCACCCGCTCGTCATCCTGATCGCTCTGGCCGCCGGCACCATCCTGGGCGGCATCATCGGCGCCATTCTGTCGGTGCCCATCGCGGCCGTGGCGTGGGCGATCATCAAGACGTGGAACGAGAACGACGTTCCCGGTTCGCACCTGCCCGCGATCTCGCGCCGAAAGGATGCCTGAGCTGGCAGCATTCGCTCGGCGGGGTGTGTCTGCTCGGCGGGCAGCCCGGCCCACGGTCGAGATCGTCGAGGTGTGGGGGCAGTCGATAGCGCTGCACACGACCGCAGCGCCGCCGAGGCCCACGACACCGGCACCGACACCGGCATCTTCGGCGGGCTCGCAACTCATTTTGGGCAGGCACGACGGAGCCGTCACAGCCGCTGCACCCGTCGCCGTCCTCATCCACGGCCTCGGAGTCACGCACCGCTACTTCCGACGGCTGCACCGCGAGCTCTCGAGCACTCACACGGTCGTCTCGCTCGACCTGCCCGGCTACGGCGGCCTGCCCCGTCCGCCGCGGCCTCTGTCGGTCGACGACCTCGCGACCATGCTGATCGACCTCTTCGACCGGCGGATGCTGCGCCCCTCGCTCCTCGTCGGCCACTCCATGGGCACCCAGATCGCCACCGAGATCGCCCGCCGCCGACCCGACCTCGCCCGCACCCTCGTGCTGATCGGACCGGTCGTCAACGACCGCCGCCGCACGGCCTGGCAGCAGGGCCTCGACCTCGCGCGCGACACCCTGCTCGAACCGCTCGACGGAAACGTGCTCGTCTTCACCGACTATCTGCGAGCCGGCCCCCGCTGGTATGCCATGGAATTGAAAGAAATGCTCGCCTACCCCTTGCGCGATCGGCTCGAAGGGGTTTCGGTGCCTAGCCTGGTCTTGCGGGGGGAGCATGATCCCGTCGGCAGAGGCGACTGGTGTAAACGGCTTCTCATCAGCAATTCCCGGGCCACGCTAGTGCACGTTCGACGCGGTCGGCACCTCGTGCAACACCGCCAGGCAAGGGCCTGCGCCGAAGCCATCCGTTGGCATGAAACGGAACATGTTAGGGATGAAAAACCCGTCCAGTAAAGGGGATTGCCAGACCCCGTCGGCACCTTCCAGAATCGTCATCACACGTTGCCCTCGACCCCCAGTCGGGGGCCATGCATCAGACGTCACGGAAGGATAACCATGACCGACGTATACACTCCGACGAACCCGCCGGAGGACCACAACTCCACGAGCGGTGTCACCGACACGGCCAAAGAAGTCGCCGGTACCGCCAAGGAACAGGCGAGCCAGGTCGGGCACGACGCCGCAGACTCCGCCAAGAACGTGGCCGGCACGGCCAAGGAGGAAGCATCCAAGGTCGCGGGTGAGACCAAAAAGCAGGCGCAGGCGCTCTACGAGGAGGCTCGCACGCAGCTGCACGAGCAGGCCGGCGTGCAGCAGGGCCGCGTCGCCGAGGGGTTGCGCAGCATCGGCGATGAGCTGAACCGCATGGCTCAGGCATCCGATCAGCCCGGCGTCGCCACGGACCTCGTCTCGCAGGTGGCCTCGCGCACCAGCGGCATTGCCTCCTGGCTCGACGAGCGCGACCCGGGTTCGCTACTCACCGAGGTGAAGAACTACGCCCGCCGCAAGCCCGGCACCTTCATCGCCGTCTCGGCCGTCGCGGGCCTCGTGGCCGGTCGCCTCGTGCGCAGCCTGACGAGCGAAGCGAAGGACGAGAAGGAGGCCGCGGCGTCGAGCGCGTCGAGCACCACCGGCACAGCGGGCGCCTCGACGAGCGCCCCCGCGCACGCCGCTCCGGCCGTGCCCGTGACGCCGGTTCCCCCGGTGCCGCCCGTGCCCGCGTCGCCCGACGACGTCTACGGCGAGGCATCCCCCGCCTACACCGATGGCACGCCCACGCTCGACGGCGACTTCCCGCCCGTCTCGGCGCCCGCCTACGACCCGACCATCGACGACGGGCGCCGGCTATGACGGATCCGCAGCACACCCCCTCGGAAGAGAAAGCGGCGAACACCTCGCTCGGCGATCTGCTCGGTGAGGTGTCGCGCGACATCTCGGCGCTCATGCGCCAGGAAGTCGACCTCGCCAAGGCCGAACTGAAGCAGTCCGCGACGCGTGCCGGCAAGGGCGCTGGACTACTCGGAGGCGCCGGCTACGCAGGACTCATGGCCGTGCTCTTCCTCTCCATTGCACTGTGGTGGGGCCTCGGTCACCTGATCGACAACGGATGGTCTGCCGTGGTCGTCGCCCTCATCTGGGCGATCATCGCGGGCATCCTCTACCTCCAGGGCCGCAAGAAGCTCAAGGACGTACAGGGCATGCCGCAGACCGCCGACTCGCTGAAGAAGATTCCGGACACCCTGAAGAAGAATGAGGAAAACCGATGAGCATGCACTACGACGCCTCTGATCCCGACCAGATTCGGGCCAACATCGAGCGCACCCGTTCCGAACTGGGGAGCGACGTCGACGCCCTCGCCGACAAGGTCACCCCCTCGAAGATCGTCGACCGCGAGAAGGAGAAGCTGCGCGGCCGCGTGGATGGCGTGAAGGACCGCGTGTTCGGTGTCGCCACCGACGCCCGCGACTCGGTCCTCGGCGCCAAGGACTCCGCCGTCGGCTCGGTGTCGGGTGCGGGCAGCAGCCTGTCCGACGCCTCGCACAAGGCCGTCCACAAGGCCGAGGGCAATCCCTTGGCCGTCGGACTGATCGCCTTCGGTGTGGGGTTGCTCGCCGCATCCCTCATTCCCGCGAGCGACAAGGAGAAGGAACTGGCCTCGCAGGCCAAGGATGCCGCGGCACCCGCCCTGCAGGAAGTCCAGGATGTCGCCAAGGGCATCGCCGAGGACCTCAAGGAGCCGGCCCAGGAGGCCGCGCACGCCGTTCAGGAGACCGCCCAGGAGGCCGCCCAGAACGTGAAGGGCACGGCGACCGACGAGGCCGAGAACGTCAAGAGCAGCGCTCAGGACGCTCGCGGCGCGGTGCAGGACCAGGCGAAGCCGTAACGGTGAGGCTGCTGGACCGGGCTTCTTCGGGCCCGCTCCAGCTCACATCTGAGGGGTCGGCCGCTTCGGCGGGCGGCCCCTCTTCCTGCGTGCGCGCCCGCCCCGTCACGGCACGACGCCCCTAGGCTAGACGGGATGTCTCCTCCCGCCTCGCCCAGCATCCCGCCCGCCGCCGCCCCCGAGCCGCGCCCGCGCCCGCATGCTTGGTTGCGCGGATTCGCCCCCACCGCGGGTCTCATCGTCATCGGCTTCGCGCTCCTCCTGCAGGTCGTCATCGTCGCCTCGGGTCTCGATGCGCGACTCGTTCCCGCCGTCCTCGGCATGGTCGGCGCTCTCCTCATCGCCGCGGGCGCCTATTTCGGCAGCGCCTCCCCGATCGAGCGCGAGGGGTCGATCGTCGTCGACTCGCCCGTGCGCGGCCGCTGGCAGGCCGTCAACTCTCCGGCCTCCGCCACGCCCAGCCACGGCCTGCACACGCTCGGGCAGACCTGGGCCATCGACCTCATCGGCATCCCCGACGACCGGCACCGACCCGTCTATGGACGCACCGTCACGGGCTACCTGCCGCCCAGCGATTTTCCGGGCTTCGGCCTGCCGGTGCACGCCGTCGCCGACGCAACCGTCGTCGCGCGACACGACTCCGAGGTCGACCACAAGACGCGCTACTCGTGGGACGCCATCCTCTATATGACCGTCATCGAGGGCTTGGCGCGCAGCGTCGGCGGCCCCCGCAAGATGCTCGGCAATCACGTGGTGCTGCGGCTCGACGACGGCACGTTCTTCACCTACGGGCATCTGCAACACGGTTCGGTGCGCGTGAACGTGGGCGACCGGATGCGCGCGGGCGATGTGCTCGCGGCGTGCGGCAACAGCGGCAACTCGTCCGAGCCGCATCTGCACCTCCAACGTCAGGACCGCTCGGGCGTCACGCTCGCGACCGGCCTCCCCTGGGCCATCCGTGGCGCCGGCCGGGGCGGACGCGACGGTTTTCCCCTGAACGGCGAGAACTGGGTGTCGGAGTGACGCCGCCCGACCGCGCGTAAAATCGTCGGGTGGCCCTCTCCAAGATCCTGCTCTACTACGCGTTCACGCCGCTCGCCGACCCCGAAGCGGTGCGCCTGTGGCAACGCGAGCTGGCGATCGCTGGGGTGTGCGTGGCCGCATCCTGCTGTCGAAGCACGGCATCAACGGCACGGTGGGCGGCGAGATCGATGCCGTGAAACGCTACCTGCGGGGCACACAAGAGTTCGCGCCGTTCAAGAACCTCGACGTGAAGTGGTCAGACGGCTCAGGTCTCGACGCCGAGGGCCGCAGCCTCGACTTCCCCAAGCTGACCGTCAAGGTGCGCGACGAGATCGTGTCGTTCGGGGCGCCCGATGAGCTGGTCGTCGACGAGGGCGGCGTGGTGGGTGGCGGCATCCATCTGCAGCCCGAAGAGCTGCACGAGCTCGTGCAGAACCGAGACGACGTCGTGTTCTTCGACGGCCGCAACAAGTTCGAGGCCGAGATCGGCCGCTTCAAGGATGCCGTCGTGCCCGACGTCTCGAACACGCGCGAGTTCGTCGCCGCCCTCGACTCGGGCGAATACGACCACCTCAAGGGCAAGCCCGTCGTCACGTACTGCACGGGCGGCATCCGCTGCGAAGTGCTGTCGAGCCTCATGACGTCGCGCGGATTCGGCGAGGTCTACCAGCTCGACGGCGGCATCGTGCGCTACGGCGAACAGTTCGGCGACGACGGCCTCTGGCAGGGGTCGCTCTACGTGTTCGACAAGCGCATGTCGCTCGAGTTCAGCGACCACGCGGCCGTCATCGGTGCGTGCGCGGTGTGCGGGGCGTCGACGAAACGCATGCAGAACTGCGCGGATGCCTCCTGCCGCGAGCAGTTGGTCGTGTGCGAGCTGCACGACCCCGCGTCGGTGTTCTGCGGGGCGCACGCGGCGGCGGCCACGACGACGGCAACAACGGACGCGTGAGAAGAGTGCCGCAAGAGCGGTGTCGCCGGTCGGCTGAGCCGCTCGGCGCGCGCCTCGCCTCGGCGGGTCCCGTGCCGCCGGATTCGCCCGCACCAGCCGGGAGGTTTCGCCCGCCGGGGGTTCTGCCGAGCCGGGCCCAGTGAGTACGATCGACGGACGGTCGACCGCTCGGTGGGCGCGAGACGCCGGCCCTGCCGCGCGAGAACGGGGATGTCGGTGGCGAACGATCTGCAGCGGGAAGCGCCCCGGCATCCGCATCGCTTGCGCGTGACCGGAGCAATTCTCATCATCGCGGCCATCGTGACCGTGTGGTCGCTGCGGGTCATGGCCGGTCGGCCCGTCTATGTCAGCGAGCTCGGCGAGACCGGCGCCGCAACGGCCCCCTGGTTCAATGCGTCGCTGCTCGGCATCGCCCTCGGTGGCACGCTCATCGCGTTGGGAACCCGTTCGGTGCGCTCGACGACCCGTTGGTTGAGCGCCTGGCCCGTCGCCGCCACGCTCGTCTTCGCGTGCGTCATGTTCGCGCTCGCGTCGCAAGTCACGTGCACGCCCGGCTGCCCCGTGCCCTTCACCGCGGGAAGCACCGTGCAAGACCTCGTGCACACGTCGAGTGCCGTGCTCGGGTTCGCGGCCGGCGGCTATGCCTGCATCCAGGTGGCGTTCCTGCGCCACCGCCGCCGTCTGGCCCGCATCTCGGCCGTGGCCGGCATCGGCATGCTCCTCGTGGCGAGCGTGGGCGGCCTGCTCTCGGTGGCTCAGCTCGGCACCGATATCGGAGGCCTGCTCGAATTCACGGCCATGACGATCGCGCTTTCCTGGCTCGCCATCTATGGCCTGACGGCGACCGATGCGGATGCAGCGCCCGCCGTCGAACCGTCGATCGAGGTCGCTGGGCTCGCCTCAGAGCCGGCCTAGCCGCGAGTCGGTCTAGACCGCGTCGAGGAACTTCTCGTAGCAGAGCGACCACGGCATGGTCTCGCGGTAGGGCTCATAAACGGGGATCGCGCGGTATCCGATGCGCTCGTAGAGTGCGACTGCCTCGGGCTGCTTCGTGCCCGTCTGCAGGATGATGTGGGTCTCGTTCTCGGCGCGCGCAACGTCTTCGACGGCCTGCATGAGGGCGCGGCCGAGACCCTGCCCACGCTGCCCGCCCGTGACGATGAGGCGTTTGACCTCGAGCACGCCGTTGAGCCAGCGCACGCCCACGTGGCCGATAGGCGTGCCCCCGGCATCCAGAGCCAGGATGGTGCGCACAACGCCCGCGGGATCGACGGCGAGCGCGCGCATCCGAGCCTCGGTGACCTCGACAGGCTCGTCTCCGTGCGACGACCCGTACCGCTCGTCCATCTCGGCCTCCATCTCGGTTCGCAGGGCGACCGCGCGGGGGTCGTTCCAGTCGACGTTCTCGAGGGTGAAGGAGGCGGGGGCGGGGATGGACGTGCTCACCTCCTCACACTAATACAGCGGAAAAGCGGCCCGTGTTGCGCCGACGCCCCGTTCCGTGCGACCGTCAGGTGTGTTCGGCCTCGGTCTCCTCTGCCTCTTCGTCGGTTCAGCGCTCGGCGGCTATTCGGTGCGCCGCACCATCGCGCGCCGCCTCGGCACCGGGCCGCTCGTTCGGCAGGGCATCGTGGACGCGCGGGCGCCGGGTTCGGACATCCCCCACCCGCGCCTGCCCGAGGTCATCGCCCGCACGCTCAACATCCTGCTCGTCGTCGCGGGTGTCGTGTTGCTCTGGTCCACCATCGGCGCGGGCGCGATCGCGCTTGCGGCCCTCATCTTCGGCGTGGATGCCGCGCTCTGGCTGACCTCGCTGTGGCAGGTTCGGCGCGCTCGGCCATCCGCCCGCCCGGGCACCCACCCCGACGCTCCCCGAACGGACGCCCCATGACGGCCACACGCCCCGGCCGGTTCGGCCTCATCCCCATGCGCCCGCGGGACCCGCACGAGGCGCACCGCGTCGCCAGCCCGCTCGAGCTCTTCTTCGACCTGGTGTTCGTCGTCGCCGTCTCGATCGCGTCCACCACCTTGCACCACATCGAGTCGGAGGGCCACGTCGCGTCGGGCGTGCTGTCCTACGTCATGGTGTTCTTCGCCATCTGGTGGGCCTGGATGAATTTCACCTGGTTCGCCTCCTCGTTCGACACCGACGACTGGCTCTACCGCGTCATGACGGTGTTGCAGATGGCGGGCGTGCTCGTGCTGGCGGCGGGTGTCGAGCGCGTCATGGTCGAGGGAGACTACGGCGTGGTGGTGGCGGGTTACATCGTCATGCGCCTCGCAATGGTCGGACAGTGGTTGCGCGCGGCGGCCGGCGATCACGCGCTGCGCGGCACGGCGTTCCGGTATGCCACGGCCATCACGCTCGTGCAGGCGCTCTGGGTGCTCTGGCTCTTCCTGGCTCCGTCGGGCTTCGCCGCTCCGCTGTTCTTCGTGCTGGCGGCGCTCGAGATGGCTGTGCCCGTGTGGGCGCAGTTGCGCGTGCGCACCCCGTCGCATCCGCATCACATCACCGAGCGCTACGGGCTGTTCACGCTCATCCTGCTCGGCGAGAGCCTGCTGGCGTCGGCGAACGCGATCATCCAGGCCATCAACGAGGCCGACCACATCGCGCCGCTCGTGGTGCTCGCGGCCGCGGCGCTCGTCATCGTGGCGGGCATGTGGTGGATCTACTTCTCGCCCGACCAGACCGTGCACATCGCCTCGTTCCGGCGCACGCTCGCCTTCGGCTATCTGCACGGCATCATTTTCGCGGCCGCGGGCGCCCTGTCCTCGGGCATCGAGGTGGCCGTGGATGTAATCACCGACACGTCCGAGCTCGGTGCGATCGCGGCCGCCCTCACCACAACCGTGCCCGTGGGCCTGTTCGTGGCCGGAATCTGGGCGCTCAGCATCCGCCCCACCCTGTCGCGTGCGGCCAATGCGACCATCGTGGTGCTGATCGCGGTGATCTTCGCGAGTGCGCTCGTGCCGCTGGCGCTCGTGGTGGCGGCGCTGGCCGTGGCGGGCATCGTGGTGGTGCTCGAACGTTCGGCGCTGCGGTCGGGCGGCACGCATCGGGTGCTGGCGGTGGCGCGACCGGCGACAGCGACGACGGCGAAACCGGCACGGCCCACGGTGGAGCCCGGTTCGGCGACGGCTCCCCTGGCGACGGAGGAGCCATGATGGCGAGCGACGAATACCGTTTCGAGGGGCGCATCGCAGGTTTCGGCACCACGTCGGGTGTGCGGCTCGTCGTGGGCATGTGGCAGCGGTCGCCGCTCGGCTCGTTCACGGACATCTTCCTCGAAGAGGCCGGCGGCCACCGCATCCTCTTCGCCCCGTCACAGGCCGTCGCGGACTTCGTCTCGAGCACCTACACGTTCGACGAAACCCGCATTGTGCCCGTGCACACGACTCGGGTGGCGGGTGGCCTGCACGTGGTCGCGGCCGACGAACTAGAAGTCACGATCACCATCGGGCCCCTCACGCCGCTCGGCCGCCTGCTGCGCGCCGTGCCCGGTTTTCTGGCCACGCGCCCGGCTTGGCTGCGCCTCATCGACCCCCTCGCGGCGGTTCTCGTGCCCGGCGTGCACACGGCGGGCAGCGCGGGCAACGGCCGCACCGAGTTCTACGGCGTCACAGCCCTGCGAGCCATCACGGCGGTCTCGGGATGCTGGAACGCCGCCGATCTCGGATCCCTCGCGCGCCTCGACCCGCCCGTCTCCTTCGGTTTCGGATCGGCCCCGCCCGAGCCGCAACTCGCCGACGTCGTGACGACCATCCGCGAGCGCCCGCAGCACTGACCGCGCCCCGACCCACTACAACCGACGCTCGGCGCCATCCTCCCAGCGGGGAAGCGGATCGGGCAGTCGCCGCCACAACGCCGGCCCCGCCAAAAATTCGGCGTCGGTCAGCGCGCACGCATCCAACGCCCGACCCAGGCCGGGCTCATCGAGGTAGATCCCCTGGAACACGAGGTCCTGTCCCACCGCGAGCAATTCGCTGCCCGCCGAAACCGCCATCGGGTGAAACGAGATCATGCGCCCGATATGGTCCCAACGCGCCGGGATGCCGGGGCGCGTCGCAAACGAGCAGAAACCGGCCGAGCGCACCACCGCGCCGAACGCGCCCGCCTCGATCTCACCGTCCAGCAGGCGCACGATCCGGTTCGGATGGAAGGGCCGCAGTTGCTGATACCGAAAGGTGCTCACGGCGCGGTCGGTCACGTGCGGGCGGTGCTCCCCGTTCATGGCGTGCACCCAGCCGGGCTGCTGCGTCGTCGCGTCGATCGCGCGTGCGCCCGTCGACGGTCGCCCGAAGCCCCCGCCCGGCGGGTGGTCGGCGGTCTCGGCGCCGGTCGTTCGCTTGGCGCGCGGGCGGGTGCCCGCGGTATCTGCGGCGCTGCTGCCGCGCCCGTTTTTCGCACCACGAGCGAGGCGCATCCGAGCGTCGGGCGCGAGGTGACCGATGACGGCCATCAGGATCGACAGCTCGGCGTGGTCGATATGCGCCCAGTCCACGAGGATGACAGTGCTCGCGAACTCGATCTGCGTCACCGTGAGGAGCGCCCGGGCGGTGTACGTCTCAGCATCCACACCGTGTGCGCCGTGAGGCGCGTCGTAGCGTGCGTCATGGTCGTCGCCAGCGGGTTCGACGAGATAACCGTCATCGCCGAGGTCGGCGCGGAACCGGCCGGCGTCGACGACGGTGACGATGCCCACGATCACGATGTCCTCCGATGCGTCGGGGCCGGCCAGAGCGCCGATGGCCTCCTCGGGGCGGGTGTCGTCGGGCAGGTCGAGGATCACGCGCACCGGTGGTGCGCCATCTTTCGCTGCCGCGTCTAAGGCATCCGCGAGTCTCGTCTCCAGCGGGCCGCCGCTCGTGCGCGGAGCCACGCGAACGCTGACATCGCGGCTTTGCGCGAGGGCGGCAGCCTGCTCGTGCCGGTGGTTGGTGCACCGGCCGAAAACGAGGACTACGTCGGTGCGACCGGCCCGCGCGCCCCTGCCGTGGCTCGATGCCGCGCCGGATGGGTCGTGTGCGTCTCTGTCATCGTGCATGGGTCTACGCTACCTTTATTGATAACTGTTATCAATAAAGGAGTGATCATGAAGGTTCGTGCGTCGATCAAATCGCTGAAGAATCAGCCGGGTTCGCAGGTGGTGCGCCGTCGCGGCCGGGTGTTCGTGATCAACAAGCTCAACCCGCGCTGGAAGGGCCGTCAGGGCTGAAGCTTGCACAAACTCTCAGCTGCGGGCGGGCTCGGGGCCGCCCGCATCGGCCCGCGGCACGGCAGGATGGAGGTATGAGCGTCGTCGAGAACACGAAACTGGCCATCATCGGTGCGGGAAGCGTGGGCAGCTCGCTCGCCTACGCGTCGCTGATCCGCAATAGTGCGCGCGAGGTGGCGCTCTACGATGTGAACACCGCGAAGGCCGAGGCCGAGGTTCTCGATCTGGCGCACGGCACGCCTTTCACGGGTGCGTCTCGCATCACGGGCGGCGGCGATATGGATGTCATCGCGGGTGCCAACGTGGTGGTCATCACGGCGGGTGCCAAGCAGGAGCCCGGCCAGACGCGCATCGATCTGGCGGGCACGAACGCGCGCATTCTCGAAAAGATCATGCCGCAGCTGGTCGAGCGCGCACCGAAGGCCGTCTACATTCTGGTGACGAACCCGTGCGATGTGCTGACGGTGATCGCCCAGCAGATCTCGGGTCTGCCCGCCGGCAAGGTCTTCTCGTCGGGCACCGTGCTCGATTCGGGTCGTCTGCGGTGGCTGTTGGCGGAACGCGCGGGCGTCGCGGCACAGAGCGTCCACGCGTCGATTGTGGGCGAGCATGGCGATAGCGAGTTCCCGCTGTGGTCGCAGGCATCCATCGGTTTGACGCCGCTGCGCGAGTGGACGGATGCCTCGGGCACCCAGGTCTTCACGCGTGACGTTCTCGACGCCCTGCGCGACGATGTCGTCACGGCGGCGTACCGCGTGATCGCGGGCAAGGGCGCCACGAACTATGCCATCGGACTGTCGGGTGCGCGCATCGTCGAGTCGGTGTTGCGCGACGAGCGGGCCGTCTTGCCGGTCAGTTCGGTGCTGTCGGGCTATCGCGGGATCGATGGGGTGGCGCTGAGCGTGCCGTCGATCGTGGGTTCGCGCGGCGTCGAGCGCGTGCTCGATGTGCCCATGGATGATGGCGAGCAGGAGCTGTTGCAGCGCTCGGCCGACGCCCTCTCCCACACAATCAAGACTCTGGGGTACTGACCGGCGGCCGCCCTCTCGTGGGGGCGGTTCGCAGCAGTGCGGCGCGTGCCAGTGCCCGCCGCGCCCGTGCCCGTGCCCGTCAGCTTGCCGGCGTGGGTTGCGGCAGCGCGGTGCCCGTCAGCTTTTCGGCGATGGCCCACAGGCGGGCGGCCGCGTCACTGTCGGCCATGCGCTTGGTCACGCGCGCCGGCGAGACGATGCCCGTGAGCTCGAGTTTTCCGTTCGGACCGTAGTAGCCGCCGTTTTCGGCCGCCGGATCGGCGACGGCGAACAGCATCGGCTCGGCACCGCGGTCGACTTCCTGAATCGGCAGGAACGGCACAGAACCCATGTAGCTCTTGTTGGGCATGGACTTGCCGAGGTAGCGCCCGGTGCGCGTGATGTTGGTGTTGGACAGTCCGGGGTGCGCGGCGTTGCTGATCAACCGCCAGCCCAGTCGGCGCGACGTCTCGGCCAGGTGGCTGGCGAGGTAGTAGTCGGCCAACTTGGTCTGCCCGTAGGCGACCATGGGGATGTAGTGGCCCACCGAATCAAGATCGTCGAAGCGCATGACACCCATCCAGGCCGCGACGCTCGACATGGTGGACACCCGGGGAGCCTCCGAGCGCAGCAACGCGGGCAGCAGCAGGTTGGTGAGCGCGAAGGGCCCGAGGAAGTTCGTGCCCATCTGCATCTCGAAACCGTCGACCGTGACCATCCACTTCGGTGGCGCCATGACACCCGCGTTGTTGACCAGCGCGTCGATGTGGTCGTAGTCGTCGTCGATCCCGGCGGCGAAACGACGCACAGATGCCAGGTCGGCCGTATCGATGAGTCGCATCTCGACCTGGGCGTCGTGGTGCTCGGAACGGATGTCGGCGAGCGCTTGCTCGCCCTTTTCAGGGTTGCGGACAGCCAAGATGACGTTTGCGCCGGCACCGGCCAATCGAGTGGCGGCTTCTTTTCCGATGCCGCCGCTCGCGCCCGTGACAACGATCGTTCGGCCGGTCTGGTCGGGTACTCGATACATTCGAACTCCTCGTTGGTGTGGGTCGCGTTCGGTGGGAAGAGCGACGAGTGTCACGCCTCGGTCTGCGCGCCGGAGTCGATGGCCGCCGGCACATGCGCGGCCCCCGACCGGTCGGCGCTGATGGTGGTCGAACTCGCCACCGATTCGGCGACGTCGACCGACGCTGCGCGCTTCGGGATATCCGTGTGACCGGGAATCGGCCATTCGACCCGGCTCACCTGTATCTCGATCGTGGCCTCGGCGTGGGCGAGAGCGGCGACCACGTCATAGACCGCACGGGCGACGCCGGGTGTCGCGATCGCGGCGTCGGTGCCGATGTGTACGTCGATTGTCTGGTCGGCACCCTCGCCACTCACGGAAACTCGCGGGGGCTCGACCGACGACGAGCCACTTTTGCCTCGTAGTCCGGCTGCGACGTTTTCGACCGTGCCGAGAATGCCACGGCTGATCCGAGCCGCCACGGAGGGATACACCTCGACGACCCCGGGAACGCCCTCCACTGCCTGCGCAATCACTCGGGCCAGCACGTCAGTTTCCTGCGCCATCACAGGTCCTCTCCCGGTCGGCCTGAGCCGTATAGGTCGTCCACACGCACATCTACCGCCGTGACGTTGAGCTCGGTATGCCGGGCGAGATCGGCGAGGATCGCGCTCCTGAGATCTGCAGCGATCTGCACGAGGTTCACACCGTGTCTCGCACTCGCCGTGACGAGAACGGACACCGGCGCACCGGGCTCGGTGACGTCTCCCTCGAAGGAGCTCCGGCCCACGACGATGCCGGGAACCCGGTCGCCGGCATCGCGGATCAGGGCCCGCACCGCGCCCTCGGTGATGCTCAACCGAGCGCGCTCGTCGTCGTGGTGCAGCGGAATCTGCCGGCCCGCACGCACCTCGAGTGCCAACTGCCCCACGAGGCCCTTGAGCCACCCCTCGACGACCTCGTCGGGCGCGTTATCGGCATCATTCTGGACGAGTTCCGCCGTGACCCGGCGCATGCGTTTCAGGGAATCGAGGGCTTGCTGGCATTCGGGGCACTGATCGATGTGCGCGTCGCGCGGCTCGCCCGCGTCGAGGTAATCCTCCAGCTCATCCACAGAGCGACCGCAATCCAGGACGCCGTCGTCTCGAGTTCTCGGGGTCGAACCGTTTTCGGCGAGTGGGCGGATGTCGTCGAATGCGCGGTCGGAGCGGGGATCGGTGTTACTCATCGCCATCCCTCCAACTCTCGCGTCAGCGTCTCTCTGGCCCGAGCAATGCGGCCTCGCACGGTGGGCACGGGAACCGACAGCTGCTCAGCGATGTCGTCATAGCTGAGACCGCCGACCTCCCTGAGTACCCAGCATTCACGCTGTTGCTCCGGCAGGTTCGCGAGCGCCTTCCTGAGCGCATCCATCTGCGAACTCACCTGAGCGGAACTCTCGGGGCCCGATGCTTCGGGCGCCGCAACCTCTACCGTGTCAATGTCATCGTATCGACGCCGTGACCGCAAGCGGTCGACACCTTTTCGACTGACGATACGCATCAGCCAGCTCTTTACCGCGGACCCGTCGGTCAGTGTGTACAGCTGCTGCCAGGCCGTGATGAAGGCCTCTTGGACCACGTCATCTGCCTCGGCAGTCGAGCTCATGAGCCGAATCGCGTAAGCGCGCATGAGAGGCCCGTGCCGGCGGACGATCACCTCGAAGGCTCGCCCGTCGCCATCCGCCGCACGGTCGACGAGAACCCGGTCACCCAGGTCGGCCAGGGGGACTCTGGCGTCGTCGCGAGCGGACATCATCCACCCTTCCGTGTCGTTCGATCTCATGTGCGTTCCCGCAGCCTATCCCCGCATCCTGAGCCATTTCGGGCCTTGCGCCAATCTGTGGACAAACGTAGGAGTGGAGAAAAAAGCAACACCCAAAACGGCCAAACCGCGATCTGTCAAAGTTTTTCTACGTCATCCGTGACGATTCCGCCGCACGTCCCGTCTTATCTCCGTAGACAACGAAACGGGTCCACTCGGGCCCCCACGAAAGGCAGAACATGGCTGAGAAAGTTACCCCCGCGACCATCAGCACCACCGGCACCGGTGCCAACTCCCTCGACAGCGCGATCGACTCGGGTAAGACCGTCATCGCCCCCGAGGTGATCGGCAAGATCGTCGGCCTGGCCGCCCGCGATATCCCCGGCGTCTACGCACTCGGCGGCGGGGCAGCCCGCGCATTCGGCGCTATCCGCGGTGCCGTCGGCGCAACCGATCACGCCCAGGGTGTCAACGTCGAGGTTGGCGAGAAGCAGGTCGCCGTCGACCTCACGCTCGTCGTCGAATACCCCGTCGCGCTGCAGGATGTCGCCGACCAGGTTCGCGACGCCGTCTACCGCGCCATCCACAACCTCGTCGGCATGGAGGTGTCCGAGGTCAACATCTCGATCAACGACGTCCACATCCCCTCTGACGACGACAACGCCGAGGCCGAGGAGTCGCGAGTTCAGTGAGCAACACGACAGTAGGTATTTTCGTCGGCGCGATCCTGGCGGTCGTCGCCCTGTGGTTCGGCTTCTGGGGCTTCCTCCTCGCGGTCGTCCTCATGGCCATCGGCGCTCTCGTCGGTCGCATCCTCGAGGGCAAGCTCGATCTCGGTGCGGTCGCCGACGCGCTGAGGGGCAAGCGGTCCTCGTCATGACAACGGTCACCGCCCCGTCCGGCGTCGATACCCTTCGGGCGGGCACGAATCCCGTGCCCGCCGAGCGCCAGGTCGGCAGCACGCGCATCGCATCGAAGGCCCTGACCGGCCTCGTTCGCGCGGTTGCCGGCGAAGCGCTGGGTGTCCGCGCGTCTGCGGTCTCGGTGAATCTGTCCGACCTCGACGGCAAGCTGGCCATCGAGGTGGCAGGGCCCGTCGCCATCGATCTCGAAAACTCCCTCGCCTCCGGCCCCTCCGTCATCGAGGCCGCGACCACCGCCCAGAGCCGCATCGCCGAGCAGACGACAGCGCTCAGCGGTTCCCTCGTCGGCCGTGTGCGTGTGCGTGTCACCGGATGCGAGTTCATCAACAACCGGAGGGTCCTATGAGCACCACCGACAAGATCGGGCGGCGAGCCGTTCGGCAAGAGCTCCGATCGACTCGATCGGGCACGACGCTGGTCGTGGGCATCATCGCCCTTCTCGTGCTGGCCTATCTCATCACCGAAGTCGTCCTCAACATGCTCGGTCACGCTCCGCTCCTGGCCACCCCCGGTGCGCTCACACTCGGCGCAACGCAGGTCGGTTCCCTCGGACAGCCCGCGCTTTATGCAATCGGCGGCGTGCTCGTCGTGCTGGGCCTCGTGCTGATGGTCCGCGCTCTCCTGCCCGGCATCCGCGGCCTGCACCACACGCCCGATGCGGCCAACCCCACGGTCATCGACGACACCGTCGTGGCGGCGGCACTGGCCAAGGTCATCCGAGACTCGGCGAACCTGCGCGAAGAACAGGTGTCCGTCAGCGTCGGTCGGCGCCGCGCCACGGCGCACGTCCGGCCCACAACGGGCGTGCCCGTCGACCGAGAAACCGTCCAGACGGAAGCGCAGCGCGTTGCCGAATCATATGCGCTCACGCCCCCGCTGAGGGTCAGCGTGGACATCGACAAGAAAGGAATGGTGGGCTGATGACCGGAAAACATGCGGCACTCAACCGCTTCTTCCTCTTCCTCATCGGGCTCGTCCTCGCCGCCATCGGGGCCGCCATCGCATACCTCGGCTTCGCTCCGGCCGCCGAGAAGACGTGGCGCTCAGTTGCCGGTGACAGCGTCGACACCCTCGCCGGTGCCGTTCAGGCGACCGCCATCCCGGGCACGCAGACGCACTGGGTCGCGGCAGCCGCCGTGCTCCTCGGCGTCATCGTCGCCGCACTGTTGATTTCATGGATGATCGCGCAACGTCAGCGCGTTCGTCGGACTGCCGCTCGCGCCGAAGGCGCCAACGGTTTGGGCGAGATCGTCATCGACAATCGGGCCTTCGAGCAGATCGTCGAAGCTCGCCTCGCCGACGAACCCGGCATCATCTCATCCACTGTGCGCAGCGTTCCGACAGGCCGCACGGGGACCGGCGTGCGCGTGCGCATCACGACGCGTCGAGGTGCCTCACCCGCCCGCATCGCCGCCGAGACCAACACCGCCGTCGAGGAAGCCCAAACCATCCTCGGCAAGAAGATTCCCGTGCTGATCACCGTCCGAGCCGGCGCCCGCGCCGCCCTCGGCCACGTTCAGCGCGTGTCCTAGACCTCCTGCCCCGGCCGCGCGTCCCCCAAAAGCGCCGTCGGGGCAGGAGCTTTTCACCGAAGGGCGACACATCTGCCGGTCGTCCGTTCGATCAACATGGGCCACGGCGAGTGCCCCCTGCGTAGAGTGAAGACATGGCTTCAACGACGGAACCCAACGAGACCCCCTTCCGCGCCTGGTGGGCCGAAAACGACAATCCCTCGCGCCCATCCCACCTCGGTACCGCGACTGAGAGCGACCTCGGCGACGGGGACACCACCATCGCCGTCCACTACTCCGGCGTCAATTACAAAGACGCGATGGCCCTCGCCGGCCAGCCCGGCATCATCAAAAACTCCCCACTCATCCCCGGCATCGACCTAGTCGGCGAAATCACGTCGACCACCTCCCCCGACTACCGGGCCGGAGACCTGGTACTCCTCAACGGCACAGGCATTGGCGAGAAGCGTCATGGCGGGCTGGCAGAACGGGCACGAGTCGACGCACGCCACCTCGTCCGAGTGCCCGGCAGCCTTGGCGAACGCCGCGCCGCCGCCATCGGCACCGCCGGCTACACCGCCATGCTGTCCGTCCTCGCGGTCGAGCGACACGGCGTCACCGCGACCGACGGCGAAATCCTCGTCACCGGAGCCGCCGGAGGCGTCGGTAGCATCGCGATTGCCCTCCTCGCCCGCCTCGGCTACACCGTCACCGCCAGCACCGGCAGAGCCGACGAGCACGCCGAGTACCTCACCCAGCTCGGCGCCGCCACCATCATCGATCGCGCAGAACTCAGCGACGCCGGAAAACCGCTCGTCAGCCAGCGCTGGGCCGGAGTTGTCGACGCCGTCGGAAGTCACACACTCGCCAACGCCATCGCCGGCCTGAAATACGGCGGAATCGCCACCGCCTGCGGCCTCGCGCAAGGCTCCGACCTGCCACTCACCGTCATGCCGTTCATCCTGCGCGGCGTCACCCTCGCCGGAATCAACTCCGTCGAAACACCCCAGCCGCTGCGCCAAGAAGCCTGGAACAGGCTCGCCGTCGACCTCGACCCCCGACACGTCGACGCCATCAGTCACACCATCCCGCTCGCCGAAGCCAGAAAGACCGCCGACGACGTCCTCGCCGGGCGCGTCCGCGGCCGAACCATCGTCGACGTCACCGCCTAACTCTGGTCGCTTCGGGCAACACCCTCACGGGCACCAGGGGCTAGTTGCGCTGGTCGTCACCGGCATCACGCTCAGAGGCGCCCGCATCCGCGCCTGGCGCGGCCGCGACAGCCTCAGATGCCGATGTCCGCGACGGCGCGTCGCTCACCTCGGCGGCAGAGGAGTCCCGGGAAGCCAGAACGTCCTTCGGGGTGGGCGCCGTCGACTTCTCGGTCGCAGCGGCATCGACGCCCGAACGCTTCGAGCCAGAGTTCACGCCCGCATCCTTCGAGTTGGACTTCACACCGGCGACGTTCGCGCTCGTCGGCGCGCCCGGCTCCTTCGCGCTCGGCTTGGGAGCCCCTTCCTTTGAGCTCGGCTTGTCGTCCGACGTGGTCGCACTCGCGCTCGCACCGGCAGCCGGCTTGCGCGACGACGCCCGAGGCTGAGTTTTCGACGGGGAAGCGACCGTGCTCGCCTGGGGAATGACAGGCTTCTCGGGCACCGGGTTCGAGTTCCCTGTGCGCTCAGCCGCAGCCGACGACGACCCCTTCGTGGCGGCCTTCACCGTCGGCGACTTCGTGGTCGCCGGCTTCGTCGTTGACGGCTTTGGCGTCGACGACTTTGACGTGGACGGCTTCGACCCCGCGGTCTTCGTACCGGGAGATTTCGATGCAGCCGGCTTCGCCGCGGTCGACTTCGGCGCAGCGGCACGAGACGACGACGGCTTTGCGGAAGCGCGAGAGGCCGACTTCGCGGCCGCCTTCACGGCAGACGGCTTTCTCGCCGCGGCAGCCTTCTTCGCGGCGGCCTTCTGCGCGGGCGGGGCGATCTCGTCGGGCACCGCGGCATCCACCCGCAACGCCGCCACCAGCTCGCTCGCATGCTTCGTCGTGACGACGATGCGCGCGAACTCGTGGTCGTCGAGTTCGAGGACGACCGCCGGGCGCCCACCCTTCAGCACCAAGAAATCCTTGCCGCCGTGGAACTTCCACTGACCGACGGCCAAGGTCAAAGGGATGGCGGCACCGGGCGCGCGGATGCCGCGAACCCAGATCCACGGATCATCCGTGATGATGGCCGACCGGATCTGCGAACGCTTCACCGCGAGGTTCTCGCGCCTCAGCGACAAGGCCTTCTCGGCAGCCGACAGAGTGATCTCGAGACGGTCCGGGTGAAGGTGAAGGGTCGACATGCTTCCAGTCTGCCGGTTATATGCCGCGAATGGGATGGTGACAGTTCACAAAGACATAACGGCCGCGTTGACGGAGAGGCGCAAGGCAGACACGCCGACGCGCGAGGACGATGCGCCTTTCGCGGCGCGGGCGCGTCGCATCCGACAGAACCTCCCCGGGTGCGACGCGCATCGGAACCACGCAGGTCAGGACGCCCGTCGACTAGGCGGGCTGCGCGGCGGCCGCCGCCTTAGCCGCTGCGGGCAGGGCGTCGATGATGCGCTCGAGAGCGACATCGTCGTGAGCCGCCGTGACGAACCACGCCTCGAAGACGCTGGGCGGCAGAGACACCCCCGCCTCGAGCATGGCGTGGAAGAACGGCGGATAGCGGAACGCATCCTGGGCCTGCACCTCGGCGTAGTTCGTGGCCGGCGTGTCGGAGAACAGCACGCTGAACAGGTTGCCCGCGCGCTGGATCGTGTGCGCGACGCCTTCGGCGGCGAGCGCCTGGGAGACGGCGGACTGCAAGCGCGCCGAGACCGCGTCGAGCGTGGCATAGACGTCGAGATCGGCGAGACGCAACGTGGCGAGACCCGCGGCGACGGCCACCGGGTTACCCGACAGCGTGCCCGCCTGATAGACCGGTCCGAGCGGTGCGAGATGATCCATGACTTCGGCTCGTCCACCCAGTGCCGCTAGGGGCATGCCCCCGCCGACGACCTTGCCGAACGTGAACAGGTCGGGAGCATAGGCCGGGCCGTCGGCGAGAGACGCACCCCAGTAACCGGCCGAGCCGACGCGGAAGCCGGTGAGGACCTCGTCGACGATGAGCAGCGCACCCGCCTCGTGCACGATCTCGGTGAGAGCGGCGTTATAACCGGGCTCGGGCGGAACGACACCCATATTGCAGGCCGCCGACTCGACGATGACGGCGGCGATGCGGTCGCCGTGGGTCGCGAAGGCCGTGCGCACGGCATCGAGATCGTTGTAGGGCAGCACGAGGGTCTGCGCGGCGATCGGCGCCGGGACGCCCGCCGAACCGGGCATGGCCAGCGTCGCCAGACCAGAGCCGGCCTCGGCCAGAAGGCCGTCGGAGTGCCCGTGGTAATGCCCCGAGAACTTGATGAGCAGGTCGCGACCCGTGAAGCCACGGGCCAGGCGGATGGCCGTCATGGTGGCCTCGGTGCCCGTCGACACGAGCCGCACCTTCTCGACCGGCGCCAGCACACCGTCCGCCGATTCGGCGGTCATGCGCTCGCGGATCAGCTCGGCGAGCTCGGTTTCGGACGGGGTCGTGGCGCCGAACGAAAGCCCGCGGGCGGCAGCGTCTTGCACCGCGCGAACGACGTCGGGGTGCGCGTGGCCCAGGATGGCGGGGCCCCACGACGCGACCAGGTCGACGTACTCGTGGCCGTCGGCATCCGTGACGTAGGCACCGTGGGCTTCGACGAGGAAACGGGGCGTTCCGCCGACCGATCCATACGCGCGCACGGGCGAGTTCACGCCGCCCGGGATGGAGTGTTTGGCGCGTTCGAACAATTCGGCGTTGTGCTGCACGGGGGCTCCTGTCGAGGATGATTCGGGGATGCTGCCGGTCACGCCGTCTGCGGCCCGGTTATCGCCGGCACCGTTATCGTCGGCGCGGTCGGCGGCGGCACGGCTGGCATGCGCAGAGTCGCTGCTCATCGCAGCCATCCGGCGAGTTCGGTGGCCCAGTAGGTGAGAACGACGTCCGCGCCGGCACGCTTGATGCCCAGAACGGACTCTTCGATGGCGCGGCGGCGGTCGATCCATCCATTGGCCGCGGCGGCCTCGATCATGGCGTACTCGCCCGACACCTGGTAGGCCCACACGGGGATGGTGCTCTCGGCGGCCACATCGGCCAGCACGTCGAGGTAGCTCATAGCCGGCTTCACCATGACGATGTCGGCGCCCTCGGCCTCGTCGAGGATGGCCTCGCGCATGCCCTCGCGGCGGTTGGCGGGGTCGAGCTGGTAGGTGCGGCGGTCGCCCTGCAGCTGAGAATCGACGGCCTCGCGGAACGGCCCGTAGAAGGCCGATGCGTACTTCGCCGAGTAGGCGAGGATGGCGGTGTCGGTGAAGCCCTCGGCGTCGAGCGCCTGGCGCACGACGGCGACCTGGCCGTCCATCATGCCGCTGAGGCCCAGGATGGCCGAACCCGCGCGCGCCTGGGCCAGCGCCATCTCGACGTAGCGTTCGAGCGTCGCATCGTTGTCGACCGCACCCTTCTCGTCGAGCACACCGCAGTGGCCGTGGTCGGTGAACTCGTCGAGGCACAGGTCGGTCTGCACCACGATGTCCGAGCCGAACTCGTCGACCAGCACGCGCGTGGCGCGATTGAGGATGCCGTCGGGGTCACTCGCCTGCGAGCCCACCGCGTCGCGCACCTCGGGCACGCCGAACAGCATGACGCCGCCGACACCGGCGGCGACCGCATCCGCCGTGGCACGTCGCAGCGAATCCATCGAATGCTGCATCACACCCGGCATCGAACCGAGCGGCACGGCCTCGTCGAGACCCTCGCGGATGAAGAGCGGCAACACCAACTCGTTCGGGTGCAGGCGCAGCTCGGTGGTGAGCCGGCGCATAGCCGGTGTGCTGCGAAGACGACGGGGACGAATGCTCGGAAAACTCACCCCTCAAGCCTACGCGCGAAGGCTGAGAGCGGATGCTCGGGCGGCGTCTTTCCGCTCAGCGCTGAACGCGCTCGGGATCAGTTGCCGTGACCGTCGGTGGCTACGGGATGCCCGTCGGTGACCGCACGCACGACGGCGTCGAGCAAGGCCGTCACGGTCTGCTCGCGCGACACGACGTGCACGGTCAGCCCGGCCGCCTCGGCATCCTTCGCCGTGCGCGGACCGATGGCAGCCACGAGCGTCGTCTCGGGAAGAGTGCCGAACTGCTCGACGACCTGATCGGCAACGCTGCCCGAGGTCACCAGGATGGCGTTGATGCGCCCCGACGTGACGTCCTCCACGACCTTGGGCAGGGCGGGCTCGCCCACCGTGCGGTAGGCCACGACCGACTGCACGTTGTGCCCGGCCTCGATAAGCCCCTGCGTGAGGAGCGGTTTGGCGATCTCGGATCGCAACGTGAGAAAACGTCGCGGTTCTGTTTCGAGTGCTGTGAGCTCGTCGACCATGCCGCGCGCCGAGTTGTCCTTTTCGGGCACTAGGTCGACCTGGTAGCCGACGGCTTGCAGCGCCGCCGCCGTCGTCTCGCCGACGGCCGCGATCTTGGTGGATGCCGGCACCCGCACGTTCTGCGAATAGAGCACGTCCACCGTGGTGGCGCTCGTGACCGTCAGCCAGTGGAACTCGCCGCGTTCGAGCGCACCCAACGCGGCCGTGAGAGCCTCGGGATCTTGCGTCGGAGCAAAGTTGATGAGCGGTGCCACGACGGGGGTCGCTCCGCGCACACGCAGGTCGGCGGCGACGCCGTCGCCCCACGGTCCGCCGCGCGGAACGAGGATGCGCCAGCCCTTGAGCGGCTTCGGGTCGCCGGTGGTCACGAGAAAGCTCCTACGGGTGCAAATGAGGCGGCGCCCGCCTCGAGAAGACGTTCGGCCACGCGGGCACCGAGCATCTCTGGTGAGAGTTGCTCGTCGATCTCCGCGTCGGCGCGTTCCGTCACCGAACGGAGTCCGTCGGTGCTGTACACGGTAGCCGATAAGAAGAGGGTTCCGTCTTGCACCACGGCCGTGGCTCCCACGGGGGCGGCGCAACCGGCCTCGAGCGTGGCGAGAACGCCGCGCTCGGCCGTGGCCGTCAGGGCGGCGTCGCGATCGTTGAGGGCGCCGACCGCTGCGGCGATCTGCTCGCCGATTCCCGCGGCGTCGTCGCGGGACGCGGCTTCGAAACCGCCGCCGATATCGCTCGACCGCACCTCGAGTGCGAGCGCTCCTTGGCCCGGGGCCGTCGGCCACCGGTCGAGGTCGAACAGATCGGTGATGGCGTCGCTGCGGCCGATGCGATCGAGGCCCGCGGCCGCGAGCACGATGGCGTCGAGGTCGTCGGGGTTGACGCGGGCCAGACGCGAGTCGATGTTGCCGCGGATGTCGACGATCTGCAGATCGGGGCGTGCGGCCAACAGCTGGGCGACGCGACGGGGCGAACCCGTGCCGACCTTGGCCCCGCGGGGCAGTTCGCCGAGCGACAGGTTGTCGCGCGCGCACAGGGCGTCGCGCGCATCCGCCCGCTGCGGGATGCCGGCAACGACGAGTCCGTCATAGGGCTGCGTCGGCAGGTCTTTCAGCGAGTGCACGAGCAGATCGCATTCATCGGCGACGAGCGCCTCGCGCAGTGCCGAAGCGAAGACGCCCGTTCCGCCGAGTGACGAGAGTGAAGCCCGCGAGACGTCGCCGTGCGAGATCACGGTGACCAGGTCGACAGGGGTGCCGACGGCCGCCGTGATATCGCGTGCGACGTCTCCGGTTTGCGCCAGCGCAAGTGCGCTACCGCGGGTTCCGATGCGAAGGGTCACGGCACCAACCCGGCGGCCGCCGGTTTGAAGCCGAGGCGCGCGTTCTCACAGCATCCGGGGCGGCACACGTCGTACCACGGGCCGAGGGCCGTCACCGAGGGACGGCTGTCGGCGGGCACGCCGTCGCGGCGCTCCAGGACGAGGTCGATGAGGCCGGACACGTAGTCGCGGTGCACACCGGGGGTGGGAACACGGATGGCGAGCAGCGACAGCTCGTCGGCCGTCTCCATGGCCTCGTTGTCGAGGTCCCACATGACCTCCATGTGGTCGCTCACGAAGCCGAGCGGCACGATGACGACGGCCTTGCGACCGGCGGCGGGCAGCTCGCCCATGGCGTCGTTGATGTCGGGCTCGAGCCACGGCACGCTGGGCGGGCCGGAGCGCGACTGGAAGACGAGCTTCCAGGGCACGTCGACGTCGATGCCGGCCTCGCGCTTGGCGGATTCCATGACGACCTCGGCGACCGCGAGGTGCTGCGCCTGGTAGGCGCCACCCTCGCCGAAACCGCGCTCGGCAGGACCCGACTTGCGGGCGTCGGCCGAGGGGATCGAGTGCGTCGTGAAGAGCACCTCGACCTCGGTGGCCAGGTCGATGTCAGGGCGGTCGGTGGCGAGCTGACGGTAAGCATCGCGCACACCGTCGACGAACGGCGTGACGAAACCGGGGTGGTCGAAGAACTGACGCACCTTGTCGATCTGGATCTCGCCGTGCAGATTGGTCTCTTCGAGCGCGATCCAGAAGTCCTCGCGGTACTGGCGGCAGCTCGAGAACGAGGAGTAGGCGCTCGTGGCGATGGCGATGAGCTTGGTGAAACCGCGCTCCTTGGCCTCGAGCACGGCGTCGCGCAGGTACGGGTCCCAGTTGCGGTTGCCCCAGAGAACAGGCAGGTCGATGCCGCGGCGCTCGAGTTCGGCCTCGAGGGCGGCCTTGAGCTCGCGGTTCTGGTCGTTGATGGGGCTCACGCCTCCGAAGTGACGGTAGTGGTGGGCCACCTCTTCGAGACGCTCCTCGGGGATGCCGCGGCCGCGCGTCACATTGCGCAGGAACGGGATGACGTCATCTTGCCCCTCGGGCCCACCGAACGATGCCAGCAGGATGGCGTCGTAGGCGACGGGCTCTTCGATGTGCGGTTTGCCGGTCGCCGCGGCGGGCGTGGCGTCGCGGACGAGCGGCTCTGTGGCGTCGGCCGCGCTCGTGCTGATGGTGTCGGTCATCGCAGTACCTCCGGTACTTCTCGGGACTCGATTCGGCGTCCCGTGAAGAACGGGACCTCTTCGCGAACGTGACGGCGCGCCTCGGTCTGGCGCAGATCGCGCATGAGGTCGACCAGGTCGACCAGGTTGTCGGCTTCGAGCGGCAGCAGCCACTCGTAGTCGCCGAGGGCGAACGAGGCGACCGTGTTGGCCAGCACATCGCGGAACGCGGCGCCCTTTCGGCCGTGTTCCGCGAGCATGGCGCGTCGCTCTTCTTCGGGCAACAGGTACCACTCGTAGCTGCGCACGAACGGGTAGAGGCACAGCCATCCGCGTGCTTCCTTGCCGCGCAGGAAGCCGGGCACGTGGTTGCGGTTGAACTCGGCGTCGCGGTGCACCCCCATGGCGTTCCAGGTGGGCAGGAGCGGGGCGATGAGCGAGGTGCGTCGCAGCTCGCGCAGGGCGGCCTGCAACTCTTCGGCGCTGTTGCCGTGCAGCCAGACCATGAGGTCGGCGTCGGCGCGCAGCCCGGACACGTCGTAGAAGCCGCGCACGACGACGTTCTTCTCGGCCTGCTGGGCGATGAACTTGTCGAGTTGAGCGACCTGGGCGTCTTCGCTCGACGTGATGCCGAACTCGTCGGAGCCCGCGTGGGCGGTTGCGGATGCGTGGGCGTCGGTGTTTCGACGGAACACGGCCCAGAGGGTGAAACCGTCTTGGGGGCTGTGCTCGGAGGGGGTATCAGTGGGGGTCGTCAAGGCCTCGGCCTGGTGGGTCATGTCTCTATCCTCGCTCAGGTCGGCGCATACAGCAAAGCGAACGGATGCGCGACACACGGGGTTCTCAGCGTGTCGGTTCGGGCGGCTCCGAGTGGAGCCGAAACGCGACGACGGCCCGCCCTCGGAGAGGTGCGGGCCGTCGTCGGCGGTGGTGTCAGGCGGTCGTCGTGGTCAGTGCTTCACGATCGAACGCACGATGGAGAAGACGCCCAGGCCGACGAGAGCAGCGGTGCCCGCCACGCCCACGCCGAGGGCGACGGGCTTGGTGCGGCTGACCTCGACGACGCGGCGCTTGGCGCGCTCGGCGGCTCGGTCGATCTGCTTCGGGACGTTGAGCTTCTCTTCGATCGCGTTGAGGGCGGCTGCGAGATCGGCGCGCGCCTGCTCAGGCTTCGGAACGCCGGATTCAGTGTTCGCCATATTCGCCCAACCCCTTCACTGCGTCGACGTCTTTCTTCAGGCTCTCGCCCGTGCTGGGCTCCTGCCCCATCTTCTTGAAGAATCTGAGGCCCAGGAAGGCCAGCACCGCCGCCACGATCACGAAGAAGGCGAAGACGATGAGGGCTGCGAGCCACGGCGGCAGCACGACGGCGAGGCCGAGGATGGCCGCGGCGATGAGCACGCCCACCGCGAAGAACAGGAGGACGGCCGCCGCGACGAAGAGCCCGATGCCGATGCCGGCGAACTTGACCTTGTGCGTGAGCTGCTGCTTGAGCTGCTCGATCTCGGCCTTGATCAGGTTGGTGACGAGCTCGGGCAGCTCACCGATGAGGGTGAAGAGCGACTTGCGCGCCTCTTCTTTGGAGTCGGGTTTCACGGCGAATCGTCCTTACTCGGTCTTGTCGGAGGAGTCTGCCGAGGTGTCGGCGGACGCAGCGGCGGTGGCCGACGCGGAGCGCTTCGTTCCCGCCTTCACCGACTTGCCGATTTCGCTCGCGGTGTCGACGGCAGCCTTCTTGGCGCTCTCGACCTTCTGCTCTTTCGACTGGTCGCTAGTGACGACGTTGACGACCTTCTTGGCGCCGCTCAACAGCACACCGGGAACCTCGCTCGCGCGGGCCTTGGCGAAGTCTTCGACCTTGCCGACCTGCTTCTGCACGGGCTTGGCGTTCCACACCTTCGCCCAGCTCGTCTGGATCTGGCGGTAACGCTCTCGGCCGGCTCGCGTGCCGAGCACGTAACCAGTGGCCAGTCCGGCGACGAAAAGTACTTTGCCTTTCATGGGACTCCGTTCAGGTTGCGGTCAATTACCCCAGCGTAGCCCTGTTGCGACTGTCGCCGCCCAGGGGTTGCGCGCGTATTCGTCTCAGGGCATAGAGGTTTCGGCGACGACAGCGTGTCGCACTCGGGATGCGGCGGCCGCGGCATCCGGAACCACCGACGCCAGCCCCGTTCCGCTCAGCCAGGCGCCCGCCACCTCGAGTCCCTCAAAGAGTTCGACGGCCTCGCGCACCCGCTCGACGGCCTGGCGGTGACCGATCGTCGCGACGGGAACCGTGCCGCGCCAGGGCGTTCGCGCCGCGTCGACGACCTGCTCGGCCGTGAGCGGGGTGCCGAAGAGCGTGGATGCGTCGGCGAGCGCCTGCGCGACCAGTTCGTCGTCGCTCAAAGCTGCCGTCGAATCCGTGTCGCCCTGCCGCCCGTAAGAGAGGCGGATGACGTGGCGGTGCGGGCCGTCCTCGGCGGCGCGTTCGGCCAGCCACGACCACTTGGCGTCGGAGTGCGTCATGGCCTTGGCGCGCACCGAGGAGCCCGGGGCGACCAGGATTCCGGTGCCGCGCGGGTAGGTGTCGAGCGCGGGGGCGTCGAGCACGAGGGTTACCAGCTCGATGGGGGCTGGGCCATCCGGAACCTGGTCGAGCGCATCGCGGAGCGGCTCGGAACCCGGCAGCTCGGATAGCAGGGCGCGCGTGACGCTCTCGGGCGCCGCGAGGACGAGGAAGTCGCTGTCGAGGGTTTCGCCGTCGGCGAGGACCGTGCGCCAGCGGGGAGCCGCGAGAGAGGTGGCGTCAGCGTGGGCAAGGCGATCGGCTTCGGCAGAGCGCGCGGTATCGCCCGGACCCGAGAGCGCGGCCGACGAGGGAGACGATGTCTCGGACTGCGCGGCTTCGTCAGCCCGCAACGACTCGATCGTGGCTACACGCGCGCCCGTGCGCAACTCGCCACCCAAGGTTTCGACACTCTCTACGAGCGCCTCGACGAGGCGGTACATGCCGCCGCGCAGACCCGAGACTGCCGAACCGGGTTTGGCGTCACCGCGCAGAAGTGCGATGGCGCCCGAGAGGGAGCCGGCCCGCGTCAGTGCCTTGTTGAGGCCGGGCGCCGCGAGGTCGACCTCGAGGTCGTAGGGGCTGGCCGAGTAGACGCCGCCGGCGACGGGCCACACGAGGCGCTCGAGCACCTTGCGGCCCATGCGCTTCTCGACGAGCCGGCCAAGGTTGTGCACGCGGCCGATCGCCAGCACGGGCATGACGCGGTCGAGGTAGGCCCGCCAGGCGCCGCCCCAGCCGAGCGCCCGGCGCACATCGTCGGCAAAAGGATTAGAGGGGATGCCGAGCACGCCGCCCTTGGGCATGGGGATGGTCAGCTCGCCGCCGGCCGCATCGGGCAGGCGCAACCACGCACCCTGGGGGTTGGGTTTCACGATCTCGTCGTGGAGTCCGAGGTCGCGCACGAGGGTCGCCACGTGACCGCCGCGCGTGGCATAGCTCTCGGCGCCGCTGTCGACGGTGAGGCCCGCGACCTGCACCTGCGCGAGGGCGCCGCCCGCGGCATCCGTGGCCTCGAGGATGGTGACGCGCACGCCGATCTTGGCGATCTCGCGCGCGGCTACGAGACCCGCGACCCCGCCGCCTACGACGACCGCATGCAGCTCGGAGACATGGCGCTCGGGAACGTGACGCTCGCTCATTAGCGGTAGTCGTGCACGAATTCGACGAGACGCGTGAGCACGGTCGGGTCGGTCTCGGGCGGCACGCCGTGGCCGAGGTTCAGCACATGGGCCGGCGCAACCTTGCCGCGCTCGAGCACGTCGACGACATGAGCCTCGAGCACGGGCCACGGCGCCGACAGGATGGCGGGGTCGACGTTGCCCTGGAGCGTGACGACACCCCCGAGCCGGCGCGACGCCTCGTCGAGCGGCACACGGTAGTCGACGCCCACCACGTCGGCGCCGATGTCGTGCATGGCCTTCAGCAGCTCACCCGTGCCCACGCCGAAGTGCACGATGGGAACGTTGCGGGCGTGCGTGGTCTCCTGAGCCGCGCCCTCGGCATCCAACTCGGATGTCGTCACGTCGTAGTTGAGGTCGCGGACATGTTCGAGGGCCTTCGACGAAGCCGGTGCCACGTGCCGCACGTAGTCGTCGAGCGACAGCGCGCCCGCCCACGAGTCGAACAGCTGTGCGGCGGAGGCACCGGCGAGCACCTGGGCCCGCAGGAAACGCCCCGTGACCTCGGCCGACCAGGCCATGAGCTTGGCCCACGACTCGGGATCGGCGTGCATGAGCGTGCGCGCGCGGATGTGGTCTTTCGACGGACCGCCCTCGACGAGATAGGCCGCCAGCGTGAAGGGGGCCCCCGCGAAACCGATCAACGGCGTGTCGCCGTGCTTCTCGCCCAGCTCGGCGACCGTCATGGCGACGGCCTCGCGCACGGGGGCGAGCGTTTCGTCGAGGACGGCGGGGTCGAGGGAGATGAGCTCGTCGACATCCGCCGCCGTGCGAACGGCCTTGCCAAGCACGGGCCCCTTGCCCGGCACGATGTCGACATCGACACCGACCTGCTTGAGCGGCACGACGATATCGCTGAAGAAGATGCCCGCGTCGACCCCGTGCCGGCGGATGGGCTGCAGCGTGATCTCCGAGGCCATCTCGGGTTTGAGGCACGCGTCGAGCATGGCCGTGCCGATGCGCAGATCGCGGTACTCGGGCAGCGAGCGGCCCGCCTGACGCATGAACCACACGGGCGTGACCGCCTGCCGAACGCCCTGGTAGGTGCGCACGAGACGCGAATCGGTGGTGCGGCCAGAGGCGAGCGGATGCTGCGGGGAGAGTTTCACTCCCCCATTCTCTCAAACCCCGCGTGCTCGGCGGGCCCCGGAACCCTGCCGTGACCCGCACGTTCGTGCAGGGCGAAACCGTGCGGCCCCGAGCACAGCGGCGAGCGCGTAGAATAATCGGGTGCTCATGTGTTTGACGGCGAGTCACAAAAACGCCAGCTTCGACCTCCTCGAGGCCTTGAGCGTACGCACCGACTCGGTCGCGCGCCGCATCACCGAACACACCGAATGCGTCTCGGGCGCCGTGGTCGTCGCCACCTGCAACCGCTTCGAGGCCTACATCGACTTCGACGAGCCGCTCACGAGCGCCCAGGCCGTCGCCCTCGAGGCCACCGCAGACGCCGTCGCGGCCGCGAGTGGCATCGACGCCGCCATTCTGCGCCAGAGCCTCGAGGTTCACTCGGGTCAAGACGCCGCCGAGCACCTGTTCGCCGTCGCCGCCGGGCTCGAATCCGTCGTCGTGGGCGAGGGCGAGATCGCCGGCCAGGTGCGCCGCTCGCTCGAGCGTGCTCGCGAAGAGGGCACCACGTCGAGCGACCTCGAGCGTTTGTTCCAGCGCGCCTCTCAGACGTCCCGCGGCATCAAGAACCGCACCCCGCTCGGCCGCGCCGGGCGCTCCATCGTGCGCCTCGCGCTCGACCTGGCCGAGAGCCGCATCAGCGACTGGTCGACCACCAAGGTCCTCCTCGTCGGCACGGGCGCCTATGCGGGCGCCAGCCTCGCCGCCCTGCGCGACCGCGGCGTCACCGACGTGAGCGTCTACTCCCCCTCGGGCCGCGGAGCGCGCTTCGCCACCAAGCACGATATGGACAACGTGTCGTCGACCGACTTCGCGCGGCTCGCAGCATCCGTCGACGTCATCGTCACCTGCACCACGGCCAACGGGCACGTCATCGACGCCGAGCTTTTGCAGCGCGGCCGCCTCGAGGCACACTCGGCGGGCGCGGATGCCGCAGCCACCGTCACCCCGATCGGCGCCGTCGCCGCAGCCCCCGCTGCTGCCCACTCCGCTGCCACGGCCGGCCTGATCGCGGGAACGGGACTCGACGGCGCGACCCTCGAAGCCGCCAACGGCTGCCCGGTCGACCACGATGCGCGCGCGCAGCTGGTCATCGACATGGGCCTGCCCCGCAACGTCGACCCCGATGTGCAAACCGTGCGCGGCGTCGAACTGCTCGACCTCGAGACCATCCGCATCCACGCGCCCCTCGAAGAGCTGCAGGCCACCGACGAGGCGCGCAAGATCGTGTCGCGTGCGGCCCGCAAGTTCTCCGATGTGACCGATGAACAGAGCGTGTCCGACGCGGTCGTCGCCCTGCGCAGCCACGTCTTCGACCTGCTCGAGGACGAGATCCAGCGCGCGGCGGGTCGCGGCGACGACGGCGAGACCGCCCGCGCCTTGCGCCATCTCACGGGCGTCCTGCTGCACACGCCCACCACGCGCGCCAAGGACTTCGCGCGCGCCGGTGAAGCGCAGAAATACCGCGACGCCATCGAGACGCTGTTCGGCATCTCGGTCGACGGCCTGGCCTCGGCCGCCGAAGACCGCGCGGTCGCCGACGACGCTGCTCGCGGCGAAGCCACGGCCTAGCCCGACCGGCGCGCCGCTTCCCGACTGGCCGCTCGCGGCTCCGGCGCTCCCGCAGCTCGGGCTTCGTCAGGACTTCTTCGTCGCTGGTTCGGCTTCTTCGCTCGCCCGGCGATCTCTCCGACGCTCGCATCGTTAACGCGGAACGCCCCGCCGTTCGAGTCGGCGGGGCGTTCCGTGTCAAGCGTTAGTAGGAGGACGAGTAGTCGCCCGACGAGGCCGCCGCGATGCTGACGATGATCACAAAAATGGTGATCAAGATGATGAGCGCGAGGTAGATGAAACCAATCACGATGCCCGCGATGGCCAAGCCGCGACCCTGCTCGCCCGTCTTTTTGATCTGCGAGAGGGCGATGAAGCCGAGGATGACGGCGATCACGTTGAAACCGATGATCGCGCCCACGAGCGAGATGATCGACAGCACGTTGTACTTCTGGGGCTGCTGACCGTAGCCGCCGTACTGCTGCGCGTCGTACTGCTGCTGGCCGTAGGCGGGCTGCTGACCGTAGGGCTGGTCGGAACCCTGCTGACCGTAAACCGGCTGCTGACCATAGGGCTGCTGCTGGTCGTAAGAGGGCTGCTGGCCGTACTGCTGCTGGTCGTAGGAGGGCTGCTGGCCGTAGCCCTGACCCTGGTCGGAGCCACCCGGCTGCTGACCGGAGTTGTGCGCGTTCTGGTCGCCGTAGGGCGAGGGGTCGTTGTTCGAGTTGTTGTCCGACATGGGGCTCCTTCTAGACGTGGGCGTTCTCATGCTGGCAGCGCGGCCCGAACCGTGTCAATCACATGACACATGGCCTGGCCGCTCTGCGCGACGTGCGTTGCGCGATGTGCGCGGGGCGGCTGCGGGTTAGGCGCCGCGCAGCCGCTCGGCGAGGTAGAGGTAGAGCTCGTCGATGGAGACGCGCTCCTGCTGCATGGTGTCGCGGTCGCGCACGGTCACGGCGTTGTCCTCGAGCGAATCGAAGTCGACCGTGATGCAGAACGGAGTGCCGATCTCATCCTGGCGACGGTAGCGACGGCCGATGGCACCCGCGTCATCGAAGTCGACGTTCCACTGCTCACGCAGCGTCTTGGCCACCTGGCGCGCGAGAGGCGACAGGGCCTCGTTGCGTGACAGCGGCAGCACGGCGGCCTTGATGGGCGCGAGGCGGGGGTCGAGCTTCAGCACGGTGCGCTTGTCGGTGCCGCCCTTCGCGTTGGGCACCTCTTCTTCGTGATAGGCGTCGACGAGGAACGCCATCAACGAGCGGGTCAGGCCGGCCGCGGGCTCGATGACATACGGGGTCCAGCGCTCGTTCTTGGCCTGGTCGAAGTACGAAAGATCCTTGCCGGATGCCTTCGAGTGCGTCGTCAGGTCGTAGTCGGTGCGGTTGGCCACACCCTCGAGCTCACCGAACTCGCCGCCCGTGAAACCGAAACGGTATTCGATGTCGACGGTGCGCTTGGAGTAGTGCGACAGCTTCTCCTGTGCGTGCTCGTAGAGGCGCAGGTTGTCGGGGTTGATGCCGAGGTCGGTGTACCAGCGCAGGCGCTCGTCGATCCAGTACTGGTGCCAGGTCTCGTCGGTGCCGGGCTCGACGAAGAATTCCATCTCCATCTGCTCGAACTCGCGCGTGCGGAAGATGAAGTTTCCGGGCGTGATCTCGTTGCGGAACGACTTGCCGATCTGGCCGATACCGAACGGGGGCTTGATGCGCGCGGCCTGCAGCACGTTGGCGAAGTTCACGAAGATGCCCTGCGCGGTCTCGGGGCGCAGGTAGTGCAGGCCGCTCTCGTCGTCGACGGGGCCCAGGTTGGTCTTCAGCAGGCCCGAGAATGCGCGCGGCTCGGTCCAGTTGCCGCGGTTTCCGGTGTCGGGGTCTGGAACTTCGTCCCAGCTCGACGGCTCGCGGCCGTGCTTCGCCTCGAAGGCCTCCCACAGGTGGTCGGCGCGGTAACGCTTGTGCGTGATCGTGGACTCGACGAGCGGGTCGGTGAACACCTCGACGTGACCGGATGCCTCCCACACCTGCTTCGGCAGGATGACGCTCGAGTCGAGCCCGACCACGTCGTCGCGCGACTGCACCATGGTCTTCCACCACTGGCGCTTGATGTTCTCTTTGAGCTCGACGCCCAAGGGACCGTAGTCCCAGGCGGAGCGAGAACCCCCGTAGATTTCACCCGCCTGGAAGACGAACCCGCGGTGGCGGGCCAGGGCGATGACGGAATCAAGACGGGTCGGTGCGGCCACGATACTCCCAATAAAAACAGAACCCAGGCTGGCTGCCTGGTTGCGAACCATCCTAACGGAAGGCGTTTTGGGGGCAGCCGCCGCGGCGGACGCCCGCCCCGCAAATCCATGCCAGCAACAGATCGATAACGAAAGGCAATCCGGCCAGGTTCAGCCCGTTAAAAAGGAACGGGCGAATGGTAGACATAACTCGTTCGGGGCCTCTGCGCCGAGCAAGCTTTTTTGGGGGCGCAGCAGGCGTCAGAATCGGGGACCAGGCGATGACGCCTTTCACACGCACCACCTTCGCCACCGGCGCGGCGTTTCTTCTTGTCGCGGGGAGCGCTCTGACGCTCGCGGCGCCGGCATGGGGGGCCACTTCGCCGGTCGCTACGCCTGCAGCAACGGATGCGCCAGCCGCCGGTACTCCCGACGCGGGAACCGCCGGCCCGGATGCTCCGTCGACCGACGAGCCGGTCGCGCCGACCACGCCGATTTCGCCGATTACCCCTGTCGCACCGGCATCGCCCGTGCCGACGGTGACTCCGGACGCGCCCGTCCCCACCGACGTCCCGGCGGACGGTTCGGGAGACGTCGAAAACGTTCCCCGCGAGTCATCCTCCTCCGCGACCGTAGCGCCTGCGGCTCGCGCGGACGCCGGCCCCGCGCCCGCACCCGTGCCGGAGGTCGTTCCCGCACCGGACCCGACCGACCCGCCCAACCCCGATGAAACGCAGATCACCCTGCGGAGCATCGACGACCCGGAGCGGTACGAGACCCGGGAACGCTTCTTCATCGTCGGTGAAGCTGCGCCGCTCACCGAGATCCGCGCCTTGGACCCGGCCGGCAATCTGATCGCGTTCGACTATTCCGATACGACCGGCACTTTCTACCTCACTCTCACCTACCCGCAAGACGCCTACACCAAGCAAACTGTCACCGTCACATCAAGCTTCGAAGGCGACCTGATTTCTTCGGTGCAGACCTCCTTCAACCTGACGCCGCCGACGATGGAGATGGTCGGCTTGTCGTCGCCCGCTGCCGGCCAGACCGTTACCGGACCGGGTTCGCTGATCGACGTACCATTCACCGGCACGGGAGTGGTGGGAGCTCGCGTCGTGGTGTTGGGCTATCCGTTCGCCGGCATCCGGGATGCGGACCTCGACGGGGACTACGCGCCCGAGATCGTTCACGAAACGGTCGTCGGCTCTGACGGAACGTGGGCCACCACCCTGCAGCTCGAGCCCGGCGCGTACTCCTTCAAGGCTCGCCAGATGCTGGATGCCCCGGCATCCAGCCCCTACTTCCCTTACCTCGGCTTCGATTGGGGTGTCGAGTACCGCGACCTGTATGTGACGTCATCCACTCCGTCCGGCGCGACCCTTCCCGAAACAGGTGCTGAGTCGGCGGCCCTTCCCACGCTGTCACTGCTCCTGCTGGGCGCGGGAACCGCGGGCATGCTGATCGCCCGACGTCGTTCCGAGCAGGGCGAACGCGGGCAGACGACCCGCGGATAGTCTGGAGGGGTGACTTCGACGCCCCCGCCACCGCTCGATGTGGCCGCGATTGCGCTGGTCCGCGACCGGCGCGTGCTCATGGTGACGGCGCGGGGGCGGGACGTGCACTACATGCCCGGCGGCAAGGTCGATGCGGGTGAGACACCGGCCGAGGCGGCGGCGCGCGAAGCATTCGAAGAGGTGCGACTGGCGCTCGAGGCATCCGATCTGACCGAGTTGTTCGTCGTCGAGACCTTGGCCCACGGGCAGGCCGAGGGGCGGATGGTGCGCATGACGGTTTTCGGCACCGACACGAGCGAGCAGCCGGATCCCTCGAGCGAGGTCAGCGCCCTGCACTGGTGCGACACACGAGATGCCGACCGCTGCCCGCCCGCCGGACGTGAAGTGCTGCGGTTGCTCGCCGCCGCGGGAGCGATCGATTGAGCGTGCTCGACCGGATGAAACGACGGCGGCCGATTGCCGAGCCGCACAGGACGAGCTCGACGCGTGAGTTTCATTCGGAACAGCGCGTGACGCTCGTGACCGAATCGGGACTGCACACGGGGCCGAGTTTCGTGCTCGTGCACGGCATCGGCATGGGGCACCGCTACTGGTCGGGGCTGTCGCAGATTTTGGAGAAGGTGGGGCGCGTGTTTGCGCTCGACCTGCCGGGGTTCGGCGATGCCCCCGAACCCGCCCGGCCGCTCGACATGGTGGCCTCGGGCGAGCTGCTCGCCGAGCTGGTCGAGCGGTGGCGCATCGAGCGGCCCGTGCTCGTCGGGCATTCGATGGGCACGCAGATCGTGGCCGAGGCGGCGGCGCGACATCCCGAACTTTTCGACACGGTCGTATTGATCGCGCCGACCGTGAACCCGGCCGAACGCACCGTGCCGAAGCAGGCACTGCGGTTGGTGCAGGACCTGTCGACGACACATCCGCGCGTTCTGTGGCTGGGGGCATGGTATTACCTGAAGGCCGGGCCGCGGTGGTACATCGAGAAACTCGGCAGCATGATGAACCACCGGGTGGAGGCGACCCTGCCGCGGGTGCAGGCACGCACGCTCGTGATTCGCGGCGAAAAGGACCCGGTGTGCCCGCACGACTGGGCCGTGCGCGTGGCGACGATCATGCCGCACGCGCATCTGGCCGAGGTGCCGGGGCGAGGGCACGAGACCATGATCACGGGGTATCGCCGCGTGGGCGAGTTGATCCTGAAGCACGTGCGGGCGGGGAGTCACCGATGAGCGACGAGGATGCGGTGAGCGAACACGAATTCGGACCACTCGGCGGCCGAGGTGGCCCGGCGCACGCGGGCGAGCAGGCGTCCGGCCGCGTAGGCGCGGACACGGACACCGACACGAACACGAACGCGATTCAGCGGGCGAGGCCGTCGCTGGTTCAGGAGGCCGTGTGGACGACGGCGGACTTCATCGAGTCGGCACGCCTGCACGCGGAGGCGGCGCTGCATCCGGAACCGCCGGAGCGGTATCGGCACGGCGACCCGTCGAAGCCGACCGTGCTGCTGCTGCCGGGAGTCTATGAGACGTGGAACTTCTTGCGCGTCATCGCCGATGCCCTCAACGACGACGGCTATCGCATCGCGGCCGTCGGCGGGCTCGGCTACAACCTGCTGCCCATCGCCGAGACGGCCACGCGGCTGACGCGGGCCCTGCGCGCACTGCCCGTGCCGTCGGGCGGGCGGGCCATTCTGGCGCACAGCAAAGGCGGCCTGATCGGCAAATACCTGCTGCGTGCGCACGGCGCCGAGTTGGGGATCGAGAAACTGACGGCCATCGCGACGCCCTTCGCCGGCTCGCGGCGGGCCAAATACATGCTCGACCCGCGCCTGCGCATCTTCGACCCGGCCGACGAAACCATCGTGCAGCTCGGGGCGGATGCGTCGGTGAACCCGCGCATCACGTCGATCTTCGGCACGTTCGACGCTCAGGTGCCCGACGGCAGCGTGCTCGCGGAGGCACGCAACGTGCAGGTTCCCGTGCACGGGCACTTCAAAGTGCTGCGGGCGCCCGAGACGCTTGCGGCCGTGAAGGAATCGCTCACGGCCTGAACGCGTGGCGTGCTCGCGCGACAAGCGAAGCGCGCGGCCGACGGCCGTGAACCGGTGTGAACCGAGCCGCTAGTCCTGCACGTATTCGACGAGGTCGTAGCCGATGGTGCGCAGCGCGTCGATGACGGCGAGGCGCGCCTGCAGGCTGTCGTCGGTGAAGGTGACGCCGACGGCATAGGAGACGCCGGCCCGGGTGCCCGTGAGCACACCCGCCTCGGCGCGCAGGCCCGGGGCCACACCGGTGCGGTTGAAGAGCCGCAGGCCGTGATCGCCCGAGCGGTGCGAACCGGGGTCGAGGCCGAACGCCGAGGCGACGAGTGAGAGGTCATGGCCGAGGCTGAGCCACGAGACGACGCGCTGGCTCGTGGCCTGGTCGACGACCGTGCCGCGCGCGAGCGACGCGAAGAGCCAGTTGACCTCTTTCATCGAGCCGACCGAGAGGTGCGGCGCGTCGTCGGGGCCCCGTTTGTCGCGCGCTAGGTCGAGCAGCGCCATGCGCCGCAGGCCGAGATCTTCCGTGCGCAGCCGCACGGCGTCGAGCCCCACCTTGCGCAGCAGCACGTTGGTGGCGAGGTTGTCCCCCGTGGCCCCGATGAGCGCAGCCACATCGGCCACCGGCAGCGAGGGCGCTTGCAGGTGCTGCCAGATGCCGCTCTGCGACACGAAGTCGGTCGACTCGCGATCGAGGATGGTGAGCGCCGCGAATTCGGTGTCGTTCAGTTTGGCGGCGACATCGACGAGCAGCAGCGTGGTGCCGATGCCCGCCGTGGGCATGATGACGTAGTCGTCGACCGAGAGCAGCTCTTCACCCGTCGTGAGGTCGCTGATGCGCGCCGACACCTGCACGCCGTTGCGCGCCAGGAAATCGAGCGCCTTGAGGCTGCGCGAAAAGCTCTCGGCGTGCTCGACCGACCGGTGCCGAGCTCGCGGCCGCTGCCGCCGTCGGGCGCGACCGGGGGAAGGCGGAGGTGTTGACGTCACGAAACTCTTTCGGCTACCAGATGGAGACGCGCTGCTCGGGCGGCAGCCAGAGGGCGTCTTTTTCGGTGACGCCAAAAGTAGCGTAGAACTCGTCGATGTTTCTGACAATTTGGTTGCAGCGGAACTCGTTGGGCGAGTGCGGGTCGATGGACAAGAGGCGGATGACCTCGGCATCGCGCCCCTTCTGCTGCCACGCTTGGGCCCACGACAGGAAGAAGCGCTCGGCGCCCGTCAGGCCGTCGATGACGGGCGGCTCGGCGCCGTCGAGCGAGATGACGTAGGCCTTCCACGCGATCGCCAGGCCGCCGAGGTCGCCGATGTTCTCGCCGATGGTGAGCGAGCCGTTGACGTGCTGGTCGGGCACCTGGGCGGGCGCGAGGGCGTCGAACTGCGCGATGAGCGACGCCGTGCGCTGCTCGAAGGCCTGGCGGTCGGCATCCGTCCACCAATTGGTGAGGCGGCCGTCGCCGTCGTACTGCGAACCCTGGTCGTCGAAGCCGTGACCGATCTCGTGCCCGATGACGGCGCCGATGGCTCCGTAGTTGGCGGCCGCATCGCGCGTCTCGTCGAAGAACGGGTACTGCAGGATGGCGGCCGGGAAGACGATCTCGTTGAAGCCGGGGTTGTAGTACGCGTTGATCGTCTGCGGCGTCATGAACCACTCGTCGCGGTCGAGCGGCTGACCGATCTTGCCGAGCTCGCGGTTCAGGTCGAACAGGTTCGAACGGCGCACATTGCCGAACAGGTCGTCAGGGTCGATGACGAGCTCGGAGTAGTCACGCCACTTCACGGGGAAACCGATCTTGGGCGTGAATTTCGACAACTTGTCGAGTGCCTTGAGTCGGGTCTCCTCGCTCATCCACTCGAGGGCCTCGATGGACTGGCGGTAGGCCTCTACCAGGTTGGCGACCAGGACATCCATGCTGTCTTTGGCCTGCGGCGGGAAGTGGCGCGCGACGTAGACCTGGCCGACGGCCTCGCCCAGAGCACCCTCGACGAGGGAGACGGCGCGCTTCCATCGGTCGCGCATATCGGGCGTGCCGGTGAGCGTGCGGGCGTAGAAGTCGAAGTTGGCCTCGACGAAGGCGGCCGGCAGGTAAGGGGCCGCGGAGTGGACGATCTTCCACGCCAACCAATCGCGCCAGGCGGGGAGGCGGTCGTCGGTGAAGAGGCCGCCGACCTGCTCGAAGAAGCTGGGCTCGCGCACGACGACCTCGTCGAAGGCGTGCTCGTGCTCACCCAGGAGAGCGGAGCGCCACACGTCGAGATCGATCGAGGAGTGGGCGTCGGGGTCGGCGTCGGCGCCAGACCCGCCCGCAGCGGACGCGAACTCGTCCCAGGTGCGCAGGTTGTATGTGGCCTGGCTGTCCCGCGTCTTCACGTTGTCCCAGTGCAGGGCCGCAATATCGGTCTCGAGCTGGAACACGCGCTGGGCCCGCTCGGCCGCATCGTCGTCGGATGCCGGCGCACCGGCCCCGGCGGCGAGCTCGAACATGGTCTGCAGGTGGGCGAGGTAGGCCGCGCGCACGCCCTCGAACTTCTCGTCGCGGAAGTAGCTCTCGTCGGGCAGCGTGATGCCGCCCTGCTCGAGGAAGACGAGGTAGCGCTCTGGGTTGCCCGGGTCGTTGTCGACGAAGGGCTGGAAGACGCCGCCGATTCCCTGCCGTTGCAGCTCGCCGATGGTGCGCAGCAGCGCCGGCACCGAATCGACCGCGGATGCCTGGGCCAAATGCCCGAGCACAGGCTCGATGCCCAATTGCTCGATGGCCTCGTCGTTCATGAAGCTCGTGTAGAGGTCACCGATCTTGCGCTCGACGGTGCCCTCGGCGGCGTTCTGCGCGTCGAAGATGATCTGCTGCACGTTCTTCTCGGCGGCCTCGGCGAGCTGATGGAACGAGCCCCAACGCGCCTTGTCGCCCGGGATCTCGGTGCGATCGATCCATTTTCCGTTGACGTGCCGGAACAGGTCGTCTTGCGGGCGAACCGCGGGATCGAGTTCGTCGAGGGCGATGCCGGAGGAGAGCGGAGCGTCAGTCATCCCTCCACCCTAGACGCCTCCACCGACGCTCGGCAGGGTCGAATCCACACCGTCGGTGGCCGCCGCTAGGGTCGGAACATGACCCCGCCAGCGCCTCCAAAGGTCGATCGCCAGATCGTGCGCCTGGCTGTTCCTGCGCTCGGGGCGCTCATCGCCGAGCCGCTCTTCCTTCTGGCCGATTCGGCCATGGTCGGGCACCTCGGCGTCGAACCTCTCGCGGGCCTCGGAATCGCCAGCGCCGTGCTGCAGACGATCATCGGCCTCATGGTTTTCCTGGCCTACGCCACCACCCCGGCCGCCGCGCGACGGTGGGGCGCCGGAGACGAGCGGGGCGCCGTGTCGGTGGGCATCGACGGCGTGTGGCTGGCGCTGCTGCTCGGAGTCGGGCTCACGGTCGCCGGGCTGATTTTCGCACCATCCGTCGTGTCGTTGTTCGGCGCGTCGCCCGCTGTGGCCGAACAAGCGCACACCTACCTGGCCATCTCGATGCTCGGCATCCCGGCCATGCTCGCCATCTTCGCCGGCACGGGGCTCCTGCGCGGTTTGCAAGACACCACCACACCGCTCGTCGTCGCGGGGGCCGGCTTCGGCGCCAACATCCTGCTCAACTTCCTCCTTATCTATGGCGCGGGGTGGGGTATCGCCGGCTCGGCCGTCGGCACCGTGATCGCCCAGTGGGGCATGTTCGCGGCCTACGCCGTGGTGGTGGGGCGGCACGCGCGGCGCACGCAGGCGCGCGTTCGCCCGCACCTCGGCGGCATCGGCGGGTCGGCGAAATCGGGCGGCTGGTTGCTCGTGCGCACCGCGAGCCTGCGAGCAGCCATGCTGCTGGCCGTCGCCATCGCCACATCGCTCGGCACCGACGAATTGGCCGGTTTCCAGGTTGTCATGACGATTTTCGCCACGTTGGCGTTCGCGCTCGACGCCCTGGCCATCGCGGCACAGGCGCTCATCGGCAAAGGGCTCGGCGCGGCCGACATCGCCGGCGTCAAACAGGTCCTGAAACGCTGCCTGCAGTGGGGCCTCCTCTCGGGCGTCGTGCTGGGGCTCGTCGTCGCGCTTCTGAGCGGGGCCATCGGGCTGCTGTTCACGGGCGACCCACGTCTCGCCCAACTCATCCAGCTCAGCCTCGTCATAACCGGTGTGGCTGCACCGCTCGGCGGCGTGGTGTTCGTGCTCGACGGCGTGCTCATCGGGGCGGGCGATGCGCGCTACCTCGCGCTCACGGGGCTCGTCAACCTGGTCGTCTTCGTGCCGCTCGCTCTCGCGGCCGGCGCCTGGGGCGGTTCGGGTGCGGCCGGGCTCGCGACGCTGACGGCCGCCTTCATGTTCGGCTATCTCGGCGCGCGCGGCGTCACATTGTGGATGCGGGCGCGCGGCGACACGTGGATGCGCACAGGCGTCTGACCCCGGCCTGCCGGCGCCGAGAATCCCGCAGAGGGAATGTTCGGCGGCGCGAAACTGAACGGATGGTGACAAGGCGATCACGAATCCATAACCCTGGCCCTTCCTGAGAGAAGCGGCCTCCCGCGGTCCAGTTTCGGCTGTTACTTTCCTGACGTGTCACGCATCCGCCGCCCCCTCTCACCCCGCCTCGGCACCGCCCTGGTCATCGGGGCGGTCGCCACCATCGCCCTCGCCGGGTTCGCCACCACGCATGTCGCGCCGTCGGCCAGCCAGCTTGCAACGTCGAGCGACGTCCCGAGCGTGAGCGCTACGGCGCAGGCCGCCGCGGGAACCAGCCCGCTCGGCGACGCGCCGGCCGACGACGCCGGGGACACAGACGGCGTAGGGCAGCCCGCCGGCACGGGCGCCAGCGCCGAACCCCTGGCCGCGGGCGGTAGCAAATCGACCCCCAGCCCGAGCGCCTCCCGACCCGCCGCCGAATCCGACGAGGCTTTGGCTGCCGGCATCACGCCGTTCCCCGAATCGCCCGTCGCCGACTATCAGGTCGGTGGCGCCTACGATCCGGCCCCGGGCGTGAACCTCGTCGTGCGCACCGCGAAGGCATTCCCCGAGCGCGGGCTCTACAACGTGTGCGCCGTCAACGCGTTCCAGACGCAACGCGCCGACGTTGACTTCTGGTTGAGCAACAACCGCGACCTCCTGCTGTGGGATGCCTCGGGCGCACCCCTCGCCGACCCCGAGGCGCCGGGGGAATACATCCTCGATATTTCGACGTCTGCCAAGCGCGGGCGCATCGCCGAAATCCAGACGCGCGAGTTGCGCGACTGCGCCGCGCGCGGGTTCCAGGCGGTCGAGCTCGACAACCTCGATTCCTACAAGCAGTCGGCGGGCGCCTTCGACCTCGGCGCCGCCTCGGCCTTCGCCGCGCTGTTGACCGCCAAGGCCCACGCGCTCGGCATGCCCATCGGCCAGAAGAACACCCCCGAGCTGGGTTGGGCGGGTTCGGATGAGATCGGCTTCGACTTCGCGGTCGCCGAAGACTGCCTGGCCGACCAGAACTGCTCGGCCTACACGGATGTCTACGGAACCCGTGTCATCGGCCTCGAATACACCGATCGCACCACCGACTTCGCCGCGGTGTGCGCCGACCCGCGCCGACCGAGCAGCACACTCCTCAGGGACCGGGCTCTGCGCATCCCGGGCGTGCCTGGCTATGCCGCCGAACGCTGCACGACGGAGCCGACTGCGCTTTCCGGATAACCCGCTTTGTCCGCGAGAAGCGAGCGGATAATTTGGCCGAATGGACCGAAGGGTGGTCAATTTTCGGTTCAAAACCGCAAGTCCCGACGAGGCGTCTGCGCACCTCACGAAACGGTACTCGCGCTTTCGAATCCAGGCGGCCGACCCCCGCGCCTTCGCGTTCGAACACACGGCCCTCGGTGACGATAATTTCACGATCGAACGCCTCACGTTCCAGGCTCGCGTGACCGCGACCATGGATGTCACGCCGGCATTCGTCGTCGGTCACCTGCTGGGCGGCCGCTGGAGCCTGAGCTCCGGGCAACAGAACATTGACGTGCGTACGCCCGTGCTCTACCCGCACCGCGAGGTCGAGAACACGTGGCACGACCTGCAGCTCGGCGTCGTCACGATCGCCCCCGACGAGGTCATCGAGGTGGCCCGCCTACTGGGCGCCGGACCCCGGTTCGCGTTCACCGGCAACAACCCCGTCGATTCCGAGAGCGCCAGCCTCTGGCAGGCGGCCGTGCAGCACGCCAACCGCGACGTCCTCGGTAATCCCGAATTCGTGGCGAACCCGCTCGTGCGGGACGAGGCCCGCCACACGCTCATCCTGGCGCTTCTGCGCACGTTCCCGAACAGCACGATGGAGAGTCCGCGACGGCCGGATGTCGGCGCGGCACCCGCGTCCGTCAGACGGGCGGTCCAGTACATCGAGGACAATGCGCACGGCGCGGTCGACATCCGGGGTATCGCCGAAGCCTCGGGGCTGAGCGTGCGCGGCATCCAGGCGGCGTTCCGGCGCACATTCGACATGTCGCCGCTGAGCTACCTGCGGATGGTGCGCCTCGAGGCCGTGCGCAAAGAGCTGCGCGCGCTCGAACGGGATGACGAGGCGACCGTGTCGTCGGTCGCGCACAGCTGGGGGTTCGTGCACCTCGGGCGGTTCGCCGCCCAGTATCGCGAACGTTTCGGCGAGCCGCCGAGCACGACGCGGCACCGCTGAGCGGCGTCGCCGCTGACCCGCGTCACCGCTCAACCGCCGACTCGCGTCACCACTCAACCGCCGAACGGCGTCACCGCTGAACAGCTGTACAGAACAGCTGACCGCTGCGCCGCCGTGCCCTATTCGGCGACAGGCGGGGCGGATCGCGCGACGAGTCGCTCGACCGCCGAGGTGGGGATGCTCACCCAGTCGGGGCGGTTGCGCGCCTCATAGACTGCCTCGTAGACGGCCTTGTCGATCTCGAACGCGTCGAGCAGGGCACGTTGCGCGCGGACATCCGTGCCCGAAGCGGCGATGTAGCCGTCGACGAACGAGCGACGGGCCGTCGACGCCCAGGCGGATGCATCCACGGGCGGGTCGCTGTGGGCGAGAGAACCCGCCACATAGTCGAAGGAGCGCAGCATGCCGGCGACGTCGCGCAGCGTGACATCCGGGCGCGAACGCTCGGGCATGGGGCGCAGGGGTTCGCCCTCGAAGTCGAGGAGAACCCACCCGCGCTCGGGCGAGTAGAGGGCCTGGCCCAGGTGCAGGTCGCCGTGGATGCGCTGCAGCCGCGGCCACTCGACCTCGGCCGTGCGGTCATAGAGCGCGAGGATGCGTTCGCCGAACGGGGCGACCGCCGGGGCTTCGGCCGACGCGATGCGCACGCGCCGCCGCATACTCTCGAGCGCGCCCGCGATCTCGTTGGGGCCCGCCTCGACGGTCTCGAGGGTTTCGGCAAGCACCTGATGCACCTCTGCAACCGTGCGCCCGAGTTCGAAGGCCTGCTCGGAGAAGTCTTCGCCGGCCTCGGCGGCACGCAGGGCGACGCGCCAAGCATCCTCGAGACCCGGCAGGAACTCCTGCACGAACGCGAGGTGTCCCGTGGCGGTGCCGCTCTCGCGACCCGGGTCGGGCCAGGTGGCCGTCAGCGAGCCGAAGGAAGTGGGCACGCGACGCGACCCGCCGCTCGTGAGGGCAGCCTGCGTGGTGACATCCGGATTCTCGCCGTGGTGGAGAACGCGGAAGACCTTGGCGATGACGTGGGGAACGGGGCCGCCCTCGACGTCGTAGATGATCGACGTGTTCGACTGCTCGCCGCGCAACACGCGCGACTCGACGCGCACACCGGGGTCGAGAAGCTTGTGGCCGGATGCCGTCGCACCCTCGCCCGAGGTGTCGAGCGCGTGCGTGATCTGGTGCAGCAGAGAGGCGGCATAGGCCGGATCGTGCGGGCCGTCATAGAGGTGACGTCCGTCGACCTCGCCGATGAGGAAGGCCTCGCCACCCTCGAGCGGCGCATCGCGGTGCACGATGGGCACCTGGTAGAGCACGGGCTTCTCGTGCGCCTCGTCGATGAGCAGATAGCTGACGACGGTGGCCCCCTCGGCGTGCGGGTGGCCGTCTGGCACGACCCCCTCGAGGGCTCCGATCACGCGAATGCGGGGCTGCCTGCCCTTGGTCGCATACCAACGTTGGTCAGCAATCCATTCGGCCAGGCGCGAGACGAGAACACTCATGTCGGCACACTACCCGGTGCACCCCAACGGGCGAGAGGGCTTGCATTTGCCGCGGCGACCGTTCGGTGTGACCGAACCGTCGGGCGCCGGGCGACCGTCCGAGCCGAGCGGACACGTGGCGAGGTGGCGTCGGACGCGAAGAAAGGGGCGGCCCCCATGGGACCGCCCCTTCGAGAGGGTGCGCGCAGCCCAGACAGGGCGCGCACGCTCAGGCCGCTTTAGCGACCGAGTCCCAACCCACCGAGGGTGTCGTTGAGGAGGGCGTCGACCGAGTTCGACACGGAGGTGCCGAGGTCGGTGTCGGTGTTGGCGTCGCCGGTCTCGACACCGGTTTCGGTGCCGTTGCCCACGGGGGCGTCGACGGGAGCGTCCACGCTCGTGTCGTTGCCCGAACCGACGGGGGCGTCGACGGGAGCCTCGATCGGGACATCGACGGGTGCGTCGACGTCGTTGCCCGAGCCGACCGGAACGTCGTTGCCGGAGCCGATGGGCGCCTGGACGTCGTTACCCGAGCCGGTCTCGTTGCCCGAGCCCACCTCGTTGCCGTTGCCGGCCTCGTTACCCGAGCCGATGTCCCCGGTCTCGACGATGGGGCCGTTGATGAGGCCGCCGTCGATCAATCCGGTGTCGTTGCCGACGATCCCCGAAGCGGTGTTGCCGCCGAGGATGCCGTTGAGAAGGTCGTTCAGCGTGGTGCTGGTGCTGTCGAACGAGTAGCTGTCCTGGCTGTTGCTCGGCTCGTCGTTCTGAGCCGCGTTCGCGGGGGCGACGATTCCGCCGACCACCAGAGCGGATGCTGCGACGCCGATCGCGCCAGCGGTACCGATCTTCTTCGTGAAGCTATTCATCAGGTGAACTCCTATTCGTTGTTCCGTCGGCTGGAATTTCCCGGCCGACACGAGAGCTTCGGGGGCCTCCCCGAAACCGGATTGGGATGAATGTCCCCCATACAGGGGGTTCTCAGGTTTACTGGCCCCAGCGCCGCCATCCACCGATCGGTTGATGGGGCTTTCCACCGTTCGGGCTCTGTCGCGCGGCGCCCGGAACGCGGAGCATTGCACCATGAGCACATCTGAGACCGTCGTCGAGGTCACCGACCTCCAGAAGCATTACGGATCGTTCCACGCACTGAACGGGGTGTCGTTCGACATCCGCCGCGGTGAAACCTTCGCCCTGTTGGGCCCGAACGGCGCCGGCAAGTCGACCACGATCGAGATTCTCGAGGGCTTTCGCAAGCGTTCGGGCGGGCAGGCGCGCGTCCTGGGGCTCGACCCCGACGACGCCGGTCTCGACTGGAAGGCCCAGCTGGGCATCGTCCTGCAGTCGAGCGCCGAGGCGGCCAACGTCACGGTTCGTGAGCAGGTCTCGCAGTTTGCCGGGTATTACTCACGCCCGCGCGACGTCGACGAGGTGATCGAGGCGGTGGGCCTCACGGCGAAGGCGAAGACGCGCATCGGCCAGCTGTCGGGCGGGCAACGCCGCCGCGTGGATGTCGCCCTCGGCGTCATCGGCCGCCCCCAGCTCCTCTTCCTCGACGAACCGACCACCGGTTTCGACCCGGAGGCACGGCGTCAGTTCTGGAGCCTCATCGAGGGGCTCAAGGCCGACGGCACGAGCATCCTGCTCACCACCCACTACCTCGACGAGGCCGCACACCTGAGCGACCGCGTGGCCGTGATCGCCGGCGGAACCTTGATCGACATCGGCACCGTGGACGAGATCGGCGGCGCCGAGGCGCGCGTTCCGACCGTGCGGTGGCGCGATGCCGCGGGGGTCGAGCACGAGGAGCGCACCACGCGGCCGGCCGAACGAGTCGCCGCGCTCTATGCCCAGCTGGGCGAGCCGACCGAGGTCGAGATCGTGCGACCGAGCCTCGAAGACATCTACCTCGACCTGGTCGAGAGCGACGCCCGCGCCCGAGCGGCCACCGAAACCCAGAACGAGGCCCACGCGATCGGCGCCTCGACCCACTCATCGAACGACACCGCCACACCGGCGACAGGAGAACGCGCATGAGCCTCGAAACCGGAGCGGTCACCGGCACTGCCGCAGCGACGGACATCGACCTCGACCCCGCCCGCACGGCCGCCTTGGCCGCCGTCGCCTCGGTTCCGCCCGACACGGGGGTGCCGAAACTCGCCCGGGGCCGCGGCCTGCGACTCGGCGCGCGCCGCATCGGCTACGAGGTCAAGCAGTACTTCCGCGCGGGCGACCAGGTGTTCTTCACCTTCCTCTTCCCCGTCGTCATGCTGGCCATCTTCTCCGTCGCGTTCAGCGGCACGGGCAACATCGGCACGAATCCGGATGGCTCGGGCGGCATCTCGCAGGCTGCGTTCTACCTGCCGGGCATGATGGCGGCCGGCATCCTGCTTTCGGGCGTTCAGAACCTCGCGGTCGACATCGCCACCGAAAAGAGCGACGGCACCCTCAAACGGTTGAGCGGCTCGCCGTTGCCTGTGATCAGCTATTTCCTCGGCAAGGCGGGCCAGGTGCTCGTGACGTCGATGATGCAGGTCATCCTGTTGCTGCTGTGCGCGCGGTTCCTGTTCAACGTCGCCCTGCCCACGGAACCGTTACGCTGGCTCACCTTCGCCTGGGTGTACCTGCTCGGCATCGTGACGGCGGCCGTTCTCGGTATCGCGCTGTCGGCCGTGCCCCGCACGGGCAAGAGCGCCACGGCCGTCGTCATCCCGGTGGTGCTCGTGCTGCAGTTCATCTCGGGCGTCTACCTGTCCTTCACGATGCTGCCCGAATGGTTGCAGAACGTGGCGAGCCTCTTCCCGCTGAAATGGATGGCGCAGGGCATGCGTTCGGTGTTCCTGCCCGAGTCCTTCGAGGCCGCCGAACAGGGCGGCGAGTGGAATCTGGTCGGCGTCGCCATCGCGCTGCTCGTCTGGGCCGTCATCGGAATGGTGCTGGCGCGTGTCACCTTCCGCTGGATCCGCAAAGATAGCTGACAGGGCGTGCGACGCTCGCGGCGATCGGAGACGGCGATGAAGTGGTGGCATGTGGGCACGGGCACGCTCGTCGTGCTGCTGCTCGGCCTCGTCGGGTGGATGCCGCGCCTCGCGCCCGAGATGCGCCTGCTGGCCGCGGGGGCGCTCGTCGCCTTCGCCGTGCTCTATGCCGTGTGGGGGCAACGCCTGTTGCGGCAGGACTGCCCGCGGGCGACGGCATACCTGGGCGCCAGCATCCTGGTCGTCGCGGTCGGAGTGTTCGCCGAGCCGAACCTGCTCATCATGCAGTGCCTGCTGTTCCCCTTGATCTGGGTGCTGTCGAGCAGCATCCGGCACGCGATCATGCTCAACGTCGTGGCCGCGCCCCTGTTCGTGGTGGCCTATGCCACGGGTCTGGGCGGCAGCGGGCACCTGTGGGTCGAGGCTTTCTTCATCGAGGGGCTCTCGCTCGGTTTCAGCATCGTGCTCGGGTTGTGGATCAACAACATCGCCGAGCTGGGCCGCCAGAAGTCGCAGCTCTATGACGAGTTGGCGGCCGCGCAAGACCAGCTGGCCGGCCTGAGTCGGGATGCCGGGGCGGCGGCCGAGCGGGAACGGATCGCACGCGACATCCACGACACCATCGCGCAGAGCGTGACCGGGATCGTGATGTTGGCGCAGCGCGGGCGGCGCGAACTCGACGAGGTCTCGCGGGATGACGCCTGCGATGGCGACAGCGGCGAGCGAAGCAGCGGTGAGCGAAGCAGCGGCGAGCGAAGCAGCGGCGAGCGAAGCAGCGGCGACGCGAGCAGTGGCGGCAGTGGCGACCGACCTGCGCAGGGGGCGGCCGCCGAGACGTTCGAGATGATCGAGTCGATGGGCCGCGAGGCGCTCGAAGAGGCCCGCGCGCTCGTGGCCACGCTCGCCAAACTGCCCGACAGCGATGCCACGCTCGAGCAGGCGTTGCGGCGCGTGGCCGAGCGATTCGGGCGCGAGACCGCGCTCAGGGTGGATGTCGAAACCGATGCCCTGCCGCCGCTCCCCCGCGAGCTCGAGGTCATGCTGCTGCGGTGCGCTCAAGAGGGGCTCGCCAATGTGCGCAAACATGCACGGGCAACCGCGGCGGTCGTGTCGCTGCGCGTCGAGGACGGCTTCGTCGAGTTGCGCGTGGATGACGACGGGCGCGGGTATCCGGCCGAGGCCGAGACGCGGAGCGCGGCAGAACCAGAGAACGGAACCGAGACCGGGGCCGGGGCCAGAACCGGAACCGGAACCGATACTGACATCGACGCCCTGTCCGCGCGCGGCTTCGGCTTGGCCGGGATGCGCGAGCGTCTCGCTCTGGCGAACGGAACCCTGAGCATCCGCACGCTGCGGACGCCGGGCGGCGAACCCGTCGGCGCGAGCCTGACCGCGCGGGCGCCGCTGCCCACGCGAGCGCCAGCGTCTGCTCCTACTCCTGCTCCTCCGTCTGCGCCCGTGTCCGCGGTCACTGTCTCGCCGACACCTGCGCCACATCCTGCAGCCGCTTCCGCGTCGGCACACACGACCGCCGACTCCCCCGCCGCTTCGCGCAACCCCCACGCCGAGAGGACCTCATGACCGAGCCCATCCGCGTCGTGGTGGCTGACGACCATCCCATCGTGCGCGCCGGAATCGTCGCCCTGCTGAGCGCCACCGACGGCATCGAGGTCGTCGGTCAGGCCGCGACGGGTCGCGCCGCCGTCGACCTCGCGCGCGCCGAGCGGCCCGACCTCGTGCTCATGGACCTGCGCATGCCCGACCCCGCGGCGCCCGCGGGCGAACAGCTCGACGGCAGCCAGGCCACGGCGCGCATCGTCGAGGCGCAGCCGGACACGCGCGTTCTCATCCTCACCACGTACGAGACCGACGACCACATTCTCGGCGCCATCGAGGCGGGGGCGAGCGGCGACCTGCTGAAGGCGGCGCCGCCCGAGGAGATCGTGGCGGGGGTGCGCTCGGTCGTGGCGGGGCAGACCGCTCTCGCACCCGCCATCGCGGCGACGTTGGTGCGGCGCATGCGTGAGCCCCAGACATCCGCGGCCCCGTCTTTGAGCGCTCGCGAGACCCAGGTGTTGCGCCTCGTGGCCGACGGCCTGGGCAACGCGCAGATCGCCACGGCGCTGTTCATCAGTGAGGCCACCGTGAAAACACACCTCATCCACGTGTTCGAGAAGCTCGAGGTGTCGAGCCGCACGCGAGCCGTGACGCGCGCGCAAGAGTGGGGGATGCTGTGACCGCCCGGCACGCCGTCATCGACACGCGCATCGGCGACCTCACGCTCGTCGCCGACGATGCCGCCCTCACGGGCATCTATTTTCCGGGCCACTGGACGAAACCGGACGACACGACGTGGGGCGAGCGCGTGGAAGCCGGCGGCGACCCCGTTTTCACTTCGACACGCACGCAACTCGAGCAATACTTCGACGGCGAGCGCACGACCTTCGACCTGCCCGTCGCGCCCGTCGGCAGCGAGTTCCAGCAGCGTGTGTGGGCGGTGCTCGAGCGCATCCCGTTCGGCCAGACCGTGACCTATGGGCAGATCGCGGTCGAGATCGGCGGGCGCACGGTGGCCCAGATGGTGGGGCAGGCGGTCGGGCGCAACCCGGTGTCGATCGTCATCCCGTGCCACCGGGTCGTGGGCGCAGATGGCTCGCTCACCGGCTATGCGGGCGGCCTCGAGCGCAAGCTCTTCCTGCTGGAGCTCGAGGAGCCGCCCGAGATCGCGGCGAGCAAGCTGTTCTGAGAAAGCGCAGCCCGAGAGCCTGCAGGGGGCGGCAGCTTAGGAGCCGGCGCCCTCGCGCAGCGCGTAGGCCCAGTCGGCGGCGTCGGAGCCCGCGGTCATCATGACCTCGACCCCCTCGGCAGACGAGGAGAACGAGATCGGCACGACGGTCTCGTCACACGTGACCTCCTGGCGAGCGATCTCGGCGTCGTTGCTCGTGACGACGAACGTCACGGGGCCGCCATCCCGGCACACGGCGTTGAGCGTGTAGCCACCCGCGGCCTGCGAGGTGTAGGACTCGTTGCGCGATTCGGAGGCCTCGAGGCGGCCCTGCGAACCCGCGACCATGCCCTCGCCGTCGTCGTAGTCGAGCACGCCTTCGGCCCACTCGAGGATCTCGCCGTTGGCCTCCCGATCACCCTCTTCGTCGTCGGGGATGTTCGTCGACGCGTTGCCGTTGGTCGACGGTGCGGTCGCCGCAGCCGACGGGGTGTCGTTGCCGGCGAAGTCGGTGTTGCCCGTGGCGCAGCCGGTGAGCGCAAGCGTCAGGATCGCGGCCGAGGCGAGCGTGGGGGCACAGAGTCGGTTCGTGAGCTTGTCCATGCATCCACGCTAGCGAGCGCCTCGGGCTTCGGAACCCCCCTTCTGCGCGGCCCGCGGGAGTGTTATACGACACCCCTCGTGCGGGGGACGCGCGTCGAGGCATCCGCGAAATCTGTCAACCCCTGGATGCGTGCGGGGCCCGGTTTATAGCGTGGAAGACGTCGGTGCGACCCACCGACCCGCCAACTTATGGAAGGTAGAACGATGACGAAAGACCAGTACGCATTCGACGACCCGACCACCCGTTACCCCACCATCGAGCCGCCCGAGCAGGAAAAACCCGAGCCCGGCCTCGAGAAGGACATCGAACCGAAACCCGACCTGGGCGAGGACAGCTACCGCGGCACGGGCCGCCTCGAGGGCCGCAAGGCGCTCATCACGGGCGGCGACTCGGGCATCGGCGCGGCGACGGCCATCGCCTATGCCCGCGAGGGCGCCGATGTGGTGCTGTCGTACCTGCCCGAAGAAGAGGCCGACGCGCAGAAGATCGTGGCGCTCATCGAGGCGGCCGGTCGTAAGGCCGTCACCGTGCCGGGCGATCTGAAAGACCCGGAGTACTGCCGCGAACTCGTCTCCACCGCCGTCTCGGAGCTCGGCGGCCTCGACATCGTCGTCAACAACGGCGGCAAGCAGGTCTACCAGGAGAACCTCGAAGACCTGACCGACGAGCAGTTCGATCACACCTTCAAGACCAACGTGTACGCCATGTTCTGGATCACGAAGGCCGCGCTGCCGCACCTGAAGCCCGGGTCGACCATCATCAACACGACGTCGGTCGAGGCCTACAGCCCCGCGCCGATCCTGGTCGACTACGCCACCACCAAGGCATCGATCAACACCTTCTCGAAGTCGCTCGCGCAGCAGCTGGCGCCCCGCGGCATCCGCGTGAACACGGTCGCCCCTGGCCCCGTGTGGACCGCGCTGCAGACCTCCGACGGTCAGCCGACCGAGGATCTGCCCGAGTTCGGCAAGTCCACACCTCTGGGTCGTGCCGGGCAGCCGGCCGAGCTGGCGCCCGCCTACGTGTTCCTCGCGTCGGGCGAGTCGAGCTTCGTCGTCGGCGAGACGCTCAACGTCAACGGCGGTATGCCCACCCCGTAGCAACGATCGGCCGGCGGATGTCTCGCGGCGCGTTTCGACGCGCGGCGGGCACCGCCGGCCGTTTTCGTCTGCCCACCCGCGAAAGGACCCCATGATCCCCCGCACGCGAGAACTCGACTCCACCATCGGCTTCCTGAAGGACGGCTACCTCTTCGGGCGCCGCCGCCTCGACCGGGTGGGCGGAAACGCCTTCCGCGGCCGCCTCATGGGCCGGCCCGTCGTCTTCGGCCAGGGCGTCGACGCCGCGCGATTCTTCTACGAGGGCGGGCGCTTCGGACGCAAGAACGCCATGCCGCGCTCGGTCATGCACCTGCTGCAGGACGAGGGCAGCGTACAGTCGCTCGAGGGCGAGGCGCACCGCGATCGCAAGGCGTTCTTCATCGATGTCTCGTCGTCGGATGACAGCCGCGACGCGCTCGTGGCCGCGTACCGCCGCGCCTGGCTCAGGTCGTTGGGCGAGTGGACGGCGAGCGGGCGCGTGACGTTGCTCGACGCATCCACGCGCGTGCTGACGCGGGCCGTGCTCGACTGGGCGGGCATCGAGGCGGATGACGCATCCATCGACCTGCGCACCGAGGAGTTCGGCGAGATGGTGGCGCGCGCGGGCACGTTCGGCCCCGTGAACTGGCGGGCCCGAGCCATCCGCCGGCGCAGCGAAGAGTGGTCGAACGGGCTCATCGAGGGCGTGCGCTCGCGTGTCGATGCGAACGACTCCCGCGCGGATGCCGCCACCACGCCCCTCGAGAAGGTCGCCCTCTATCGCGACCCCACGACGGGTGAGCGGCTACCGACCGAGGTCGCGACGGTGGAGCTCCTGAATCTGCTGCGACCGACCGTCGCCGTGGCCCGCTTCGTGGTGTTCTGCGCGCTCGCCCTGCATCGGCACCCCGCGTGGCGCGAACGCTTGGAGAACGGCAACGACGACCGGCTGCGCGATTTCGCCAACGAGGTGCGCCGGTTCTACCCGTTCTTCCCCGTGATCGGTGGCACGGCGACGCGCGACCTCGAGTGGGACGGCAGCCGCATCCGCCGTGGGCAGTGGATGATGCTCGATCTGTATGGCACCAACCACTCGCCCGCCGTGTGGGAGGCTCCCGGCCGTTTCGACCCCGACCGTTTCGCGGGAGTGAACATCGAACCGAACACGCTCATCCCGCAGGGCGGCGGCAGCGCACCCGGCGGACACCGGTGCCCGGGCGAACCCGTGACGGTCGACCTGATGGTCGAGACCATCAAGCTGCTCACGCGCGACACCGTCTACACCGTTCCCGATCAAGACCTGCGTGTCAGTTTGCGTCGATTTCCCTCGTCACCGACCGACGGTTTCGTGATGGAATTGGGCACCGGAAGCGTCAGCGACGCCGTCACGCGCACGGCCGACTAGGAGAAGACATGGACTACGTTCGCCTCGGCACGAGCGGACTGCGGGTTTCGGCCGTCACACTCGGATGCATGAGCTACGGCGCGTCGGCCCAGGGCGCGCACGCGTGGACGCTGAGCGAAGACGAGAGCCGTCCCTTCATCCGCCGCGCCCTCGAGCTCGGCATCACCACGTTCGACACGGCCGACGTCTATTCGGCCGGCACGAGCGAGGAGTACGTGGGGCGCGCACTGGCCGACTACGCCACGCGCGAAGAGATCGTGCTCGCCACCAAGGTGCACGGGCGCATGCGGCCCGACCCCAACGGCGCCGGCCTGTCGCGCGGGCACATCATGTCGTCGATCGACGACAGCCTGCGGCGCCTCGGCACCGACTACGTCGACCTCTACCAGATCCACCGCTGGGACCCGGAGACGCCCATCGAAGAGACCATGGAGGCGCTGCACGACGTCGTCAAGGCGGGCAAGGCGCGCTACATCGGGGCGTCGTCGATGTTCGCGTGGCAGTTCGCGAAGGCGCAGTACACGGCCGATCTCGGCGGCTGGACTCGATTCGTCTCGATGCAGGATCAGTACAACCTGATCAACCGCGAAGAGGAGCGGGAGATGCATCCGTTCTGTCTCGATCAGGGCGTCGGTGTGCTGCCGTGGTCGCCGCTCGCGCGCGGCAAGCTCACGCGGGATTGGGACGAGACGACCGACCGCAGCGAGACCGACACGTTCGGCCAGACCCTCTACACGCAGCGCGAAGAGGGCGACAGGGCCATCTCGGATGCCGTGGCCGCCGTCGCCGCCGAGCGCGGGATTCCGCGGGCCCAGGTGGCGCTCGCGTGGGTGCGCCAACAGGATGCGGTGACCTCGCCCATCGTGGGAGCGACCAAGATGAGCCACCTCGAGGATGCCGTCGCCTCCGTCTCGATCACGCTGACGGATGCCGAGCTCGCGCGTCTCGAAGAGCCCTACGTCGTGCGCGCTTCGGAGGGCTTCTAGGTTTCTTGGGCGGGGCTTACGCGAGCCCCCGCGGCTGATAAGATAGAAGATCTGCCCGACCGATCGGTCGGGGTGGTTGATGCCCGTGTTGTGACCGGAGTATCGATCTGGGGCTGAAAACCCCCAGCGCCTGATCCGATCGAAGGGTATTTCTTTGTCTACACACACGTCTCCGTCCGCCTCGGCCACCGGCTCCGCCGCGGGTTCGCGCACGGGTTCCGGCTCCCGCCGCTGGTGGGTGCTCGTCGTCCTCGCGCTGACGCAGCTCATCGTCGTGCTCGACGGCACCATCGTCAACATCGCCCTGCCCGCCGCGCAGCAGGAGCTCGGGCTGACCGACACGCAGCGCCAGTGGGTCATCACGGCCTACGCGCTGGCGTTCGGTGCCCTGCTGTTGCTCGGCGGGCGCATCGCCGACTACTGGGGTCGCAAGCGCACCTATCTCGTCGGCATGGTCGGTTTCGGCGCGGCATCCGCTTTCGGTGGTCTCGCCCAGTCGGGCACCGAGCTCATCATCGCGCGCGGCCTTCAGGGTGTCTTCGCCGCGCTCATGGCCCCTGCGGCCCTGGCGCTGTTGACCGTCACCTTCACGCACGGCCGTGACCGCAACACCGCTTTCGCCGTGTTCGGAACCGTCGCGGGCGCGGGTGCCGCGGTTGGCCTCGTGCTGGGCGGTGTGCTCACCGAGTTCGCCGACTGGCGCTGGTGCCTGCTCGTCAACGTGCCGTTCGTGCTCGTGGGCCTCGTCGCGGGCATGATCCTCGTCACCGAGAGCAAGGCCGAGGGCGACAACAAGTACGACCTCTGGGGCGCGCTCACGGTGGCGCTCGGACTGGGCTCGCTCGTTTACGGCTTCACGCGCGCCGAAGAGGGCTGGGGGTCGGCCGAGACCATCGGCTTCCTGGCGCTCGGCGCCGGCCTGCTCGCGCTGTTCGTGTTCATCGAATCGCGCGTGGCCCAGCCGCTGCTGCCCCTGCGCGTCGTCACCGACCGCGTGCGCGGCGGTGCGTTCCTGATCCAAATGATCGTCGGCAGCGTCATGATCGGCGCCATGCTCTACCTCACCTTCCACCTGCAGATCGTGCTCGGCTTCCCGCCCCTCGAGGCGGGTCTGGCCACGCTGCCCATGACGCTCGCCATCATGGTCACGGCGCCCATCGCCACCAAGCTGCTGCCCAAGATCGGCCCGCGCGTGCTGCTCATCGTTGGACCGCTCATCGCGGCCGTCGGCCTCGTCTACCTCAGCCGCATCACGCCCGACGGCTCCTACCTCGTGCAGGTTCTGCCCGCGCTGCTGATCCTCGGCGTCGGCATGGCCATGCTGTTCGTCCCCATCCAGAACCTGGCGCTGTCGGGCGTCGCCCCGCACGACGCGGGCGCTGCTTCGGCGACCGCCAACGCCGCCATGCAGATCGGCGGCTCGATCGGCCTGTCGGTGTTCACCACGGTGTACGCCGGTGCGGTCGCGGGAGTCGAGGTCGTCGACAAGGCCTCGCAGTTCACGGCGTTCACGACGGGTTATTCGGCGGCGTTCATCGCGACGGCCGTGGCGCTCGTGGTGGCATCCATCCTGGCCGTCGTCTTCATTCGTGGCTCGAAAGAGAGCCTGCTGCCCACGGGTGACGAGAAGGCCGTGCACCTGGGCTAGTCACATCGCGCATCGATGAGGGCGAGGCATTCCGAGAGGATGTCTCGCCCTCGTCGTTTCTGGGGGCGCGTTTTCTCGGCGTGGGTCCCGGCACGTGTTCTCGGGGCGGCGGCGTTTCTGGGGGTCGCGGTTGCCCTACGGGCAGGTGTCGAGGGCCGATTCGATGGCCGAGCGGTCGGCGCGGTCGAGGCCGAGGTCGTATTCCGCCAGGACCACCGTGAAGCGGGCCACGTATTCGCACGCGAACTCGCGGCGGGGCGGCATCCATTCGGCCGGACCCGAATCGGATTTCGACGTATTCGTCGGACCGTCGACCGCCAAGAGGTTGTCGAAGTCGTTGGCGAACCGCTCGCGCTCGTCGGCCGGCCACGCGAAGGCGCCGTGCCGCCACGCCCACGACAGCGGCACGACGTGGTCGATCTGCACGTCGGCACTCGACTGCTCACCCTTCACGAATCGGATGCTGTCACCGCTGTAGAGGTCGTCGAGCACGCCCGACGCGACGACGCAGTTCTGGGTGCCCGGCTGCACGACGAAGGTGGCCAGATCGCGCCGCAGCACGTCGTTGCGCTGATCGCAGCCGTTGCGGTCGAGGTCGGCCCAGCGCTGTCCGAACAGGTCGCGGTCGTAGCGCGCATCACCCGACGACCCGTCGCTCGAGGGGATGCCGCCCAGCAACGTTCGCGCGGCATCCGCGTCGATGCGCTCGACGCCCTCGACCGAGACGACGAGACCGGCCTCGCGCAAACCCGCGTTAGACGCTCCGGGCGACAACGGGTCGGATGCGTGGGGGAAGAGTTTCGGCCACAGTGCGACAGCTGCGGCAATCGCGAGGACGAGGATGAGGGCCGCGAGCGGGAGGCGCGTGCGGCGTCGACGGGAGGGGGTTCGGGGGCGGGTGTAGCGGCTTGGCATGGGTGCTTTCACGCTACCCCACGGGTGGGACACGCCGAGGCGGGCCAACATTTTGGGACGTGATTTGCGCAGGGGGCGAACGACTGCCGAACGCAGTTCCGGGCGCGTCCGGCGATGCGCGTCGATGCAACTGAGGTTCGCTCATATCCGCTGATTTACCGGCCCGCAGATCAGCGTCCGCCCTGGCACAGTTTCTGCATGGACGGGATCACGATATCGGCGGGCGGGCTGGGGGCAGCGGCCACGACCGCGAACGGCGCTGCCTCTGACCTCGCGCTGACGCTGGCCGGTGATGGCGTCCTGGCCGTTGCGGCGCTCGGCGCATCCGGGGCCTTCGCGGCTCCTGGCGTAGCCGGCCGATACGCGTCGGCGCAGTCTCTGACCCGGGCCGCTGCCGACCTCTGCGCCACCGCAGCGACGGGCATTCGCGATGCCATCACCGCGGTCGAGTCCGGGTTCGCCGCGACCGACCGCGAGCTCGCCGAAGCTGCGCGGTGATGCGCTCATGACGACGGTTCCCGGTTTCGGTGCCAGCCCGAGCGATCCCTTCGGCGACCTCGACGACCCCGCGGCGGGCGACCCCGCGACCATCCGCGAGATCGCTGGGCTGCACCGTGCTTCCGCCGCGCGGTGGAATGCCAACGCCCACGCCTTCGCGGCAGCGGAGGTCTGGTTCGACGACGACCAAGCCGAAGCCGTCGACGCGGTAGAAGCGCAGGCGACGCATCTCGCGCCGCCGCTTCAGACCCTGTCCGACACGCACTCTTCCGCCGCGGCGGCGCTCGAGGTGTTCGCCGCGGCTATCGACGACATCGCGGGGCGGAGCGGTCGACTGCGAGCCGATGTCGACTCCTCGCTGGCCGATATTGCGCGCACACGTGAGGCGCTCGGCGATCTGGGCGGCGGACGCTTGCCCTACCTGACCGAACTCCACCCGTCTTCCAGCCTGTACGACTGGCCCGCCGGACCCCCACTTCTTCCGGCTTACCTGATCGATCAGGCCGTCATAGATGGCACGCTGACCGCCGCCGATGTGACCGCCCTGTACGCGGGAGTTCGACGCTGGAGCGCCATTCTCGGCACCATCGACACCTGCCGCGCTTCGTATGCGGCGCTGTCCGACACGCGCGCCTCGGCCAACGACATATGCGCGGCCGCCCTCGAGAACACGCCACTCAATGCGGCCGTGACGGCGGCCCGCGCGGGAGCCCCGCCCGTGAGCGAGGAGGCCGGCGTGGCATCCTGGCTGGCTCTGTCACCGGCACTATTCACAGCCACCTACGCCACCGACCCGGATGCCGCCATCCGCGCGCTCGAGACCGCCACCCCCGACGTCGTCGCGGGTGTCTGGGCGACCCTCCCGGCAGCCTTCATCGCCACGCTCATCTCGCGCAAACCGGCCGCCATCGGCAACCTCGAGGGCGCCCGCTACCGCGACCGGAACACGGCCAATGTCGCTCGCCTGACCGGCGAACGCGATGCCACCGTCCGGCAGATCGCTGAGCGACGCGAGGTCGGCGGCGCCGCCCTACTGAAGGAGCGTCTCGCGGTGCTCGACTACCTCATCGAGACGTACGGGGATGGCCGGGCGGCTGCCAACGACCCACCCGAACTGTTGGTCCATCTGGATACAGCACCCGCGGGGGCACCCTACGTCGTTGTGACGATCGGCGACCCCAGCACGGCCGTCAACACCGGAACCGTCGTTTCGGGAATGGGCTCAGGTTCGGGAGACATCGGGACCTACCGAGCCAACTTCAAGGAAATGGTCCGGGGGGCGGGCAACTCTGCGGTGATGTTGTCGTTCAACTACCCGGCACCGAGTCAGGACCTGTCGGTGCTGGCACCCGAACACGCCCTGGCGGGCGCCCGCCGCCTCGCCGCTGAGCTCGACGGACTTCGCGCGGTCCAGAGCACGGTTGACGGCGCCCGCTCGGTGCTAATCGGTCACTCATATGGCGCGACGACGGGTGCCGCTGCACTCAGCGGGGAATCCCACGGCGTCGACACAATCGTCGCCGTGGGCCCGGCCGGCCTCTTGGCGGGGACCACCATCGCCGACCTGAAGATCCCCTCATCGGAGGTGTTCGTCGCCATTTCGAAGGCCGACCCGTGGGCGTCGTCAGGTCAGATCTGGTCTGGCCGGGTCAACCCCACTCTGGACGATTGGGGCGCAATGCGGTTCGGTACCGACGGCGTCACCCTCGATGACGGAACCGTTCTGACATCCACCACCGAACATGGTTTCGTCGAGGGAGCAGAACGAGAAGGCCAGCGCTCTTACACTCTCCCGGGAACCGAAAGCGCCCACAATCTCCAGGCGATCCTGGCTGGGAGGTCCCAACGTGTCACTCCTGGATCTGCAACGTTCCCCAGTCCCGCTTGGGGCCAACCTCCGCAGCCGGTTGAGCCACCACGAACCCCAGTCGCCACAGGCCGGACGGAGTAGCAGCGTATGCACCGGAATACGAATTCAAACTCGCGAAGCAAGAGCCGTGCGAGGCTCGTGGGCCTCGTCCTGTGCGCAGGTTCCCCTATACTCGCCGGCTGCTCGAGCATGCCGTTCGTGCAACCCGCAGAAAGTCGGCTCGGAACCGAGATCACCACCTTGACACCGCCCGACAGCAAGCGTCTTATGCAGGATGAGCTCTGGAACACGGCCAACCTCATCGGCGGGCAGTGGAAACTCGAGTTCAGTCCCATCCCTTACCGCTGCACCACGGCCGGCGGCGACGAAGGAGCCCGATACGAGGGTGTCTTGCGACTGACGGACGCGGTCTCAGCCGACAACTTCGGAGCTGTCGCAGATGCCATCGCGGCGCGCTTGCGCAGCCAGGGCTTCCATGTCAGACGCGCCGCTTACACGCCCGACAATCGCATCGTCATGGGGGCCGACGCGTTCGGCGCAGAGCTGTCCTACACACGCGAGAGCACGAGCACCGTGCTCATCGGCGGTGGTGCCTGCGTCCCCACCGATTATAAGAAGCTTCGCTACGAAGAGGGCCAGGAGCTCGACCGCACGGGGACACCGCAACCGACGGCACCCGGGACCGGTTGACCGCACGGTAACGGCCAGAAACCGCTCCGCCATGTGACGAGAAGGCCTGGCCCCGACAGGACATGGCCGTCACACCCCCGGTAGCGCCCGCTCGTCGAGCCACTCGAGCGCGGCCGTGGCGAGGGCCGCAACACCCATCGTGAGGGTGGGCTCGATGACGGGGGCGAAGAGCGGCGAATGGTTGGAGGGCAGGGCGTCGAGGCGGCCCGTGGCATAAGCGGCCTGGAACGCTTCGAGTTCAGCTCCTCCGAGCAGCCAGTAGACGAGCGGCACACCCGCCTCGGTCGCGAGCAGGCCGACATCCTCGCTGCCCGTGACGACTCCCGGGTCGATGACCTGCTCGTCTCCGAACACGCGGGCGAAGGCGGCGCGCGTGCGGGCCGAGGCATCCGGGTCGTTGACCAGAACCGGGAACGACTCGGTGGCGACGATCTCGGGCTCGCGGGGCGCGTCAGAAGCCTGCGCCTCGGCGTGCACGATGCGGGTCATGGCCTCGACGACCCGATCGCGCGTGACCGTGTCGTAGCTGCGCACGTTGACGCCGAGGGTGGCGTGGTCGGCGATGATGTTGTTCTTTGTGCCGGCGTGCAGGGTGCCGACGGTGAGGACCGCCGTCTCGGTGCCCGCGATCTCGCGCGAGACCACCGTCTGGAGGCGCATGACCGTGGCGGCGGCGAGCACGACCGGATCGACGGTCAGCTCGGGGCGCGAACCGTGGCCCCCGCGGCCGTGCAGCGTGATCTCGAAGGCATCCGTCGCGGCGAAGGCCGGTCCGGGGTGCAGGCCGATCAGGCCGGCGCCGAGCGGGGCGACGTGCTGGCCGAGCACCACATCGGGGCGCGGAACCTTGTCGAACAGCGCGTCGTCGATCATGGCCTGCGCTCCCCCACCGCCCTCCTCGGCCGGCTGGAAGAGCGCGATCAGGGTGCCGGACCAGTCGTCGCGGCATCCGACGAGCAACTCTGCGGCGCCGAGAAGCGCGGTCACGTGCACGTCGTGGCCGCACGCGTGCATGACGGGCACGTCGGCTCCCGAGGCATCCGTCACCCGATCGGTGGAGGCGTAGTCGAGGCCCGTGCGCTCTTCGACCGGCAGGGCGTCCATGTCGGCGCGCAGCAACACGGTCGGCCCCTCGCCGTTCGTCAGCACGCCGACGACGCCCGTCTGGCCGATGCCCTCGGTGACCTCGAAGCCCAGGTCCATGAGCGTGCGCGCGGCAAGCCCGGCCGTGCGGAACTCTTGGAACGCCAACTCGGGATGCTTGTGCAGATCGCGGTAGGTGGGGGCCAGCTCGGCGGCGATGCGCGCCGCCTCCGGCAGGACCGTTTCAGGGTTCGACATCGAATTCCTCTCGCGTTTGCGCTGCTGCTTACGGCTTCGCGACCGTTCCGCCCGGGTGCAGCCGCACCGGGAAGTTGACTTCTTCGGCGGCTTCTCCGGCGAGCATACTGCGCAAGATGCGACCCGCGGCAACCCCCTTCGGCCGAGACGGCTGCACGACCGTGCTGAGGTCGTGTCCCAGACCCTCGACCCGGATGCCATCGAACCCGATCACGCTGAGATCGCCCGGCACGCTGAGCCCCAACTCCTCGGCCGCTCCGATCACACCGGCCGCGAGCAGGTCGCTCTGCGCCAGGATGGCCGTGGGTCGTTCGTCGGCGGGGACGTCGAGCAGCGCCATCCCCCCGCGGTGTCCTTCTTCGATGCGCGAGCCGCGCGTGGCCCAGGTGCGGATGCCGGGGAAGATCTCATCGGCCCCGATCCACCGCTCGCGGGTGCTCTGCACGGTGACGAGCGAGCGCCACTCGTCGCCGACGAAACCGCGCTCGCCACCCCGCGTGGTTTGCAGCGCGACCTGCGCCACGCGCGTGTGGCCGAGTGAGCGCACGTATTCGGCGGCCATGCGCTCGCCGTCGCGGTTGTCGACGTTGACGGCCACGAAACCGGGCGCCTCGACGCCCTCGATCGAGACGACGGGGATGCCGCGGCGGCCGAGCGCCTCGATCATGGTGGCCGACGAATCGCTGCACCCCATGAGCACGACGGCGTCGACGGGGGCTTGGGCCACGGATTCTTCGCCATCACCCGTGTCGGGGATGAGGAGCAGGCTCGCGCCGATGGTGGTGAGTTCGTCGGCGAGCCCGTCGAGCGTCTGGATCAGCACGGGGTCGAGGAACGAGATGCGGATGCTGTCGGGGATGACGGCCGCGATGATGCCGCTGCGCCCGCGCCGCAGGGACCGGGCGCGCGGGTCGGGCCCGGCGTAACCCAAATCCCGGGCGGCCTGCAGCACTTTGTCACGCGTGGCGTCGGACACGGGGCCCGTGCCGCTGAACGCGAGCGAGGCCGTCGACGGCGAGACTCCCGCCCGCTGCGCGACGGCGGCGAGGGTGGGTCGCGCCCGTGATTCCGGCTCCATGGTCTGCTAGCTTAGTGCACGATCGAATCGATTCGATTGAGACGGAACCGCCACCAGATGCGAGAGACGATGTCAGAGCAGACAACCCTGAAAACCCGCCCGCGCCGCGAACTCTCGGCGTGGAGGAACGCGATCTTCGTGGTCTTCGCGCTCAGTGGCCTGAGCGTGTCGACGTGGGTCGCGCGCCTGCCCGCGATCCGAGATGGACTCGGCCTCTCGACGGGCGAGATCGGCCTGCTCATCCTCGGCATGTCGGCCGGCTCCATCGTCGGTTTGATCGCCGCGCAGCTCATCATGGGCCGTTTCGGGCCCCGCCGCGGCATGGTGTTCTCGCTCGTCACGGTGTCGGTCGGCCTGGCGCTCATCGGATCGGGCGCCGTGCTCTTCGAGGCCCCCGCCGTGGTGCTCGTCGGCCTCATCCTCTTCGGTTTCGGCAACGGTTCGGTCGACGTCATGATGAACGTCGAGGGCGCGGCCGCCGAGAAGGAGATCGGCAAAACCGTCCTGCCCCTCATGCACGCCAGCTTCAGCCTGGGCACGGTCATCGGCGCCGGGATCGGTGCGGGCATGGCGGCGCTCGGCGTCTCGGTGCTGTGGCACACGCTCGGCATGGCGGTGCTCATAGCCGTGGTCATCGTGTTCGCGGTGCGATACGTGCCGGTCAGCGATGAGCTGGGGGACACGGGTGGGGCGGGTGCGGGAGCTGCGACATCCGCTGACCGTATCTCTCTCGGCGAGCGCCTGCGTGCCGGCCTGGTGGTGTGGAAGGACGGGCGCCTGATCATGATCGGCGTCATCATGCTGGGCATGGCTTTTGCCGAGGGAAGCGCGAACGACTGGCTGACCCTGGCGGTAGTCGACGGCTATGACACGACGAATGCCACGGGGGCGTTGGTGTTCAGCGTTTTCGTGGTGGCCATGACGGTGGGTCGTGTGGTCGGCGGTCCGCTCATCGACCGGTTCGGGCGCGTTCCCGTGCTGCGGGTGTCCGCGCTCAGCGCGGTGGTGGGGCTGGCGCTGTTCATCCTGAGCCCCGTGTTGTGGCTGGCGGTCTTCGGCACGGTGCTGTGGGGTCTGGGCTCGGCGCTCGGGTTCCCGGTGGGCATGTCGGCGGCTGCGGATGACTCGCGCAACGCCGCGGCCCGCGTGAGTGCCGTCGCCATGATCGGCTACTTCGCGTTCCTGGTCGGGCCGCCCGTGATCGGGCTCCTGGGCGAGCACATCGGTCTGCTGAACGCGCTCTTCGTGGTGCTCGGGCTCGTGGTCATGGCGGGCCTCGCGTCGCCGGCCGCGCGCGAGCAGAACCCGCGTTCATAGGGGCTCGGAAAGTTCTGCACAGGCAGGTTTCGCGCGGTCTCTCCACCGTTCGCTCGAACCCCCGCCGCCTGACGCCCGTTCGTCATTGGATGGCCTGACAGACGACATCACCCGGATGTCGCGCCAGACCGTCTCGAAAGCGAGCAGCACATGCCCTCCGATCTCATGACCGCCCCGTCCCGCCCCCTACCCGCGCTGCGGCCACTCCTTCGTCCCCCCGCATCCGAAAGCTTTCGTGGCGAACCCTTGCCTCCCCGGCGCTTCAAACGGGGCAGGCGCGTGGTCGGATGCCTGGGGCTCGTCGCCCTGGCCACCACCACGGCTGCCTCCCCGGCGGCCGCGGCGCACAGCCTCTCCGCATCGCCGCCCACGGGCAGCACGAGGACGGCCACCCCGACGACGTTGACCGAGACGCTGCCGGGGGTGCTCGTGCAAGGAGGCATGACCAATCGGCTGAAGACGACCCTCTTCGCCTATACGAAGCCCGGCGATACGGTGCGCGCTGCTTTCCGCCGCAGTTCGGCGCCGCAAGACTCGTGGGCGCCGTCGACGGTGACGATCACGTCGCCGTCCGGTGTGGTCACCGACCGGCTCGCGCTCGATGCATCCACTCCGGTGACGACCATCGTGGGCTCGGAGCGCGTATCGACGGAGGAGGGCGTCTGGTCGATCGCGGTCGAAGACCGCCCGCCCGCGCCCGAGATCCGCGGCGCGAATCTCACGTGGGAGGTGGGCATCCACCGCGACGGCGCACGCGTGGCTGGTCGTGTCTTCACCGAATCGCTGGGCGTGCACACGGGCCCTCCCGCCGACATCACACTCTTCGCGCTGACGCGCACGGGCGGGCTCTATCGGCAGGTGCTTCGGGCGTACGACGGAATCGACTCCACCCTCCAGGTGACCAATAAGGGCAACACGGCGGTCGGCGATCCGCAGTGCGCGCCGACCTACCGCTCCGTCCCGATGCCGACATCGCCCGAGGGGAACGGCATCGGGCGCACGTTCCGGCAGCCATCAGACGCGACGGACTGTGCGGGCCTCGAGCGCTATCGCTTGTTCTTCGAGGCCCCCGCTGCCGACCTCCCGACGACGGCAGCCCGGTGGGCGGATGGCCGCACCTCCGACACCTGGCTCGGCGCGCGCTACTCGGCTCCGCAGGTCACGGGCCTGACGTTCGCTCGCCGAACCGCGGGCGCGAATGCCGGCGTCCTCACGGGAACCCTGCCCACGCAGCCCGGCACCGTCGACATTCAGATCGATGCCGACGGCGACGGGCGTTTCGACGGCCCGGCCGACGTTCGCCTGAGTCGCACGGTCCCGCGCACAGGGGCGTTCACGTTCGATTGGGATGGAAAGAACGGTGCGGGCGTCGCGACGCCCGTCACGGTGCCGGTGTCGATGCGCGCCACCTTGTCGCGCACCAACGAAGCTCACTTCCTTCGGATCGACGCCGAACGGTCGATCGGAGGGATCGAGATCGAGCGGTTGACCGGCGGAACGACAGAGCCACGATCGGTGCACTTCGACGACTCGCTGTTCGCCGCCAGCTCGGCAGCCCGGTACTCGGCGTCGACGCCGTCGACCTCCCCGGTCGGCGGCTTGGACTCTCTCGGAGGCCTGCACCGGTGGGCTCCCGACGACACGGCGGCCGACCGCAATCCGAATATGAACAGCGGGTCGACCGGGTCATGGGGCGATCTGCGCTCGATCGACGACTGGGCATTCGGTGCCGATCGCGCCAGCGCGAATCTCGTGCTGAGCCCGGCCGATCTTCCGACTCCCACACCATCGACCGTTACAACGCCGACAGCCACGCCCACTCCGGTGCCCGTCCCCACTCCGGCGCCGAGCTCGACCCCGACGCCCGCGCCCACGCTTACCCCTGGCCCGAGCCCCACACCGACTCCCGCGCCGAGCGATAGCCCCTCGGACCGTGCGACTCCCCCGCCGGCGCCGGAACCGGCAGGCATCCCGACGCCGCCGCCCTCGCCGGTGACGGGCCGACCGGGAGCGCCCACTCCTCCCTTGCGCACAGCGAGTTCATCCCTCGCGAACACCGGGTCGGAGTCCATTGCGATCGGAATCGGAGCGGCCGGAGCCGTGGCGCTCGGCGCGGCGGCTTTCCTCCTCAGGCGACGCAATCGCCGGGCATCGTCCGATAAAACGACTCCCCCGACGGCGGGCGCATAGTCGGTCCGCGAACGCGTGAACATCTCTGCCGGTCACCCGCGACCCGCTTGAAACATACGGGTACGGGCAGGCCGCGCGAGCGAGACGTGCGGGCAGGGTGTGCGGGGGCGGCGGGACAACCCGTCGGCCCCGCACCCGGCCGGGCTGCAACCCGAGTCCGCCGGCGCAGCCAGGGCACGGTCGGCATCGGCTACTCTCGATGGGTGCGACTGGTTATTGCGAAATGCTCCGTGGACTACGCCGGCCGACTCTCGGCCCACCTGCCTCTGGCAACCCGGCTGCTCATGTTGAAGAGCGACGGGAGCGTCCTCATCCACTCCGACGGCGGCAGCTACAAACCGCTCAACTGGATGAGCCCGCCGTGCACCCTGACCGTTGCCGAACCCGAGCCCGAACAGGCCGAGGCCGGTATCACGCAGGTGTGGAAAGTGACGCACGCCAAGACCGCCGACCTGCTCGTGGTGTCGATCTACGACGTGCTGCACGACTCCGCGCACGACTTGGGCGTTGACCCCGGGCTGCAGAAGGACGGCGTCGAAGCGCACCTGCAGAAGCTGCTCGCCGAGCAGGTCGAGCTACTGGGCGACGGGCACACCCTCGTGCGCCGCGAATACATGACCGCCATCGGGCCCGTCGACATCCTGGCCCGAGACGCTGGCGGCAAGTCGGTGGCCGTCGAGCTGAAGCGGCGCGGCGACATCGACGGCGTTGAACAGCTCACGCGTTACCTGGAGCTCATGAACCGCGACCCGCACCTCGCCCCCGTCACGGGCGTGTTCGCGGCACAGGAGATCAAACCGCAGGCGCGCACCCTGGCCGAAGACCGCGGCATCCGCTGCCTCGTGCTCGACTACGACGCCATGCGCGGGATCGACGACGGCCACAGCCGCCTGTTCTAGGCGATCACGGGCCGACCGCTGACAGATCGCCGGTGAAGCACGGGCCCTATGACCACGCTCTCACCGTTCTCCCGCGTGGCAACGACTGTTCACCAGAGCGGGCTAGCATGGATGACGTGACAATCGAATCCCCGGTCCTGACCCGAAACTGGACATGCATCCTGTTCGACCTCGACGGCACCATCGTCGACTCCGCACCCGGCATCACCGGACGACTCGCCAGCACGCTCACTGAGCTCGGCCTGCCCGTGCCCAGCCAGCAAGAACTGCTGCGCTACGTGGGCCCGCCCATACTCGACTCCTTCCGCGACTTCGCCGGGCTCGACCCCGAACAATCGCAAGAAGCGCTCACCATCTACCGCCGTCAGGTCGCCGAAGTCGGCGCCGCCCACGACAGCGCCATCTTCCCCGGCATCAGCGGGTTGCTCACCAGCCTGAAGAACGCCGGCATCCCCCTGGCCCTCGCCACCAGCAAACCCGAATCGCAAGCCCTCGTGATCCTCGAACACTACGGACTCACCGACAAATTCGACGTCATCACCGGCGCCAGCGAAGACGAAGTGCGCAGCGCCAAAGCCGACGTCGTCGCCGAAGCCGTGCGCCGCCTCACCGACAAAGGCATCGACCTCAGCCAGACCATCATGGTCGGCGACCGACACCACGACGTCACCGGGGCCGCCGCCCACGGCATCCCCACCGTGCTCGTCGAATGGGGCTACGGCTCACCCGCCGAAGCCGACGGCGCCATCGCCGTCGTCCACTCCGTCGACGCGCTGCGCCAACTGCTGCTCGGCTGACACCCCGAAGCACTACCCCCGGCGCGCATGCAGCGGGAGAATGAGCTCATGACCGAGACCATCCCCTCGACGACAGCCCTGCTCGTCATCGACCTGCAAAACGACGTGCTGCCCGGATGCTTCGACACCGAACGCGTCCTGCGCAACACGCGCACGCTCATCGAACGGGCACGCGCCGAAGGAACCCCCGTCGTGTTCGTGCAACACGAAGACGCCGGCATGCCCCGCGACAGCCACGAATGGCAATTCGACCCCGCCATCGAGCCGCTCGACGGCGAACCCCGCGTCTACAAGACCTACCGGGACTCCTTCGCCGACACCGAACTCACCAACATTCTCGACGAACTCGGAACCGAACGACTCGTCATCACGGGCGCGCAGACCGACTATTGCGTCGTCACGACCACGCTCAGCGCCTCGGGCCGCGGCTACGACACCGTGCTCGTCAGCGACGCCCACACCACGAGCGACAGCGACTACGACGGCGTCGTCACCACGGGCGAGCAGATCGTCGCCCACACCAACCAGACCATCGGCACGCTGCGCCAGCCGGGCGTCACCGTCGGCATCGCCACCCACGACGCCGTCGCCCTGCGCTAGCGACTAGCATCGCCGCATGACCGAAACGATCATCACCGTCGAGGGTGTCTTCGAGCACCACCACCCCGCCGAACGCGGAACCGTGAAAATGCGCGTCGGCTTCCAGGGCCCCGACCAGGCCGCCGTCGTCGCCCGCACCACCGAACTGCACGCGCGGCTGAGCGGTGACATCCGCGGCCTGCACGACGGCGCGAACGGCCCCGTCACCTGGTGGTCGACCGACCGCCTGCGCGTGTGGAACGAACGACCCTGGAATAACGAGGGCAAACAGCTGCCCCTCGTGCACCACGCCGCCATCGGCTTCGACGTGAAATTTAGCGACCTCGGGCGCCTCGCCGGCTGGGTCGAAGCGGTCTCACCCGTCGACGGCGTCACCGTGACCAGCATCGAATGGGCGCTCACCGTGATCACGAAGAAGCGACTCACCGACGACGCCCGCGATCGGGCGGTGCGCGACGCCGTCGAGAAGGCGAACGCCTACGCAACCAGCCTGGGGCTGACGAATGTGAGGCCCACGGCCCTCGCCGAACCGGGGATGCTGGGAGACCAGACGCAGCCGTCATCCGGCGTCACCGCCGCGCCCCTCATGCGCGCCGCGGCCGCCACCTCGAACGCACCCACCCTCGAACTCAAACCCGAAGACATCGTCGTCGCGGCCCGCGTGCACGCCCGGTTCGCCGCGTCCTGAACTCGAGACGCCGACGCGGCCGACAGCGCGGCCGAAAACGATCGCAACCGCCGGGCAGGCGGATGTCAGTCCGGCGCGGGGATCAGGCCGTCAAGCGCGTCGATCGCGACAGGCAGCCGGCGGACCTCAGTCCGACGCGGGGAGCAGGCCGTCGAGCGCACGCAGGTTCTTGCTCAGCAGGATGCTGAGGCCGAGCGCGCCGAACGGGCCTGCCGCACGCATCCACCAGGCCGCCGGCTTCCACACCACCCGGATGTCGAGGAAGACCCGGCCATCATCGTCGAGACGGACGAGGTAGCTCTCCCAGCCGCTCTGCGGATGACCCTCGAGCGCTCCGTGGCCGAAACCGCCGATGGTCGGCTCGTCGATCACGCCGAACACGCGGCAGGCCACGCGCGGTCGGAACGGGCCGAACGGGATGCCCCAGACCGACTCGGCATCGTCGGCGACGGCATCCGGCACCTCGAGCGCGACGAAACCCGAACCGTAGTGCACCTGCCAGTGCAGCACGAGACCGACGGCGGCCTCGAAGACGGCCCGGCCCCGCCCGATCTCGCGGCTGCGCACGGTCTCGCGGTAGCCGCTCGGCACCACACCGGCGAAGGTGGGGAAGCCCGGAAAGTTGTAGGCACGGGAAACGGCGCGGTCGTCACCGCTCACGGCATCGCCGGACTGACTGCGCGACATCGATCGCCTCCCTGCGACCATTCCACCACGCGCCACCGTCACCGGGGTGTCGGCGCGGCATCCTCGTCGAAGATCACGCCGACGGGTTCGCGTTTCTCGGCCTGGAAACGGTCTTCGGTGCGGCCGTAGGCCCAGTAACCCGAGAGCGACATGTCCGCGCGGGGCACCTCGCGGGCCGCGAATACCCGCCGCAGGCCCTTCATGGCCTCGCGCTCACCGTGCGCGAAGACACTGACGCGACCGGTCGGCCAGTCGAGCGCGGCGACGGCGTCGACGAGGGCCGTCGATTCACCGGCCGGCACTCCCCCGCGCAGCAACCAGTGCAGCTCGATGCCGACAGGTGCCGTGAGGGGCAGGATGTCGCGATCGGTGTCGACCTCGATGAAGGCGTGGCCCACGGCATCCGCGGGCATGGCCTCGAGCACGGCGCTGATGGCGGGAATGGCGGAGTCGTCCCCCGCGAGGAGGTGCCACTCGGCCGTGGCGTCGGGGTTGAACAGACCGCCCGGGCCCGCGAAGACGAGCGTGTCGCCGGGCTGGGCCGCCGCGGCCCAGGGGCCCGCGAGACCGGCGTCGCCGTGCACCACGAAGTCGATGGCGAGCTCGCGCGCCGCCTGGTCGACCCAATGCACCGTGTAGGTGCGCGTGACCGGGCGGTCGGCCGGCTCGAGCGTCGTGCGCAACTCGGCCAAATCGTAGGGCGGTTCGAGGCCGAGCTCGGGTTTGACGAAGACGATCTTCACGTACTTGTCGGCGAAACCGTTGTCCACGAAATCGTCGAAGTTCTCGCCACCCAGGACGACGCGCACGAGGTGCGGCGACACCCACTCGCTGCGCTGCACCTGCAGCACGCATTGCGGTTTGGGCGGGCGCGGGGAAGCAATTGTCATAGGTCCATTGTCTCGCAGAAGTTAGGGCCTCCTAACACGCGAGAAGGGGACGGGCTGGCGAGCCCGTCCCCTTCGAACTAACGCGCCCTGACTACTCCGACGCGGAGCGACGTCGGCGACGGATGAACGTCGCCGCGGCACCCGCGAACATCAGCGCAAACGCGGCCACGAACCAGGGACCGATCTCACTACCCGTGGTCGACAGCGAACCCGAGGCGCCGGGCTTCGGCGTCGAGCCGGCGTCGGCCGGGATGTTCGGGATGGGCACGGCCGTCGCGCTCGGCTGCGGCTCGACCGGAGGCGTGGTCGGGTCGACGGGAGGCGTGGTCGGGTCGACCGGCGGAACGGGCGGCTCGGTCGGCTCGACAGGAACGGAGGGATCGAGAGCCAGGGCCGGCGCCAGGGTCGAGAGAACCTGAGCCTTCGTCTGCTGCTCGAGTGCGTAACCCATGCCGAGCACCGACGCGTCGCTCCACGAGGGGCCGACGAGCTGCATCGACATCGAGTAACCGTGCGGGTTGAGGCCGACGGGCACGACCACGGTCGGCAGGCCGACGGTGGAAGTGAGAACGCCCGTGGCGCGGTCCGACGACAGCTGCGAGCTCGAGGCGTCGTTGTTGAACACGTCGCTGATGAAGCCCGGGTAGACGACCGCATCGACGCCCTGCTCCGCCATCCACGCATCGATGATGCGCTTGTAGTTGGTGCGGTAGTCGATGTAGGCCTGCACGTTCTCGGGCGTCATGCGGGGAGCGGTCGAGAGCGAACGCTGGTTGTAGGGCAGCACCTTGGGCGATGCGAGGAGCGCGTTGCCGTCGGCGTAGGGGAAGCCGGTCTGCTCTTCGATGTAGAGCGCCCAACCCTCCTGCGAGACGTTGCGGGCGGGGTTCGAGCCACCCGACGGCGGTGCGGGCATCTCGACGACCGTTGCACCCGCGGCGCGCAGATCGGCGAGGTGCGCGAGGGCCGCCTCGCCGGTTCCGTCATCGGCGTAGGACGACACGAACGACGTGGGCAGGTAGCCGATGCGCTTGCCCTGCAGGGCCTGCGTGCTCAGCGCGGTCTTCCAGTCGGCGGGCTTGCGCGCGTCGGCCTGGGCCGTGAGCATGTCGAGCGGGTCGGTTCCCGTGGTGGCGTTCAGCAGCACGGCGAGGTCGCTGACGGTGCGGGCGATGGGGCCCGCGTAGTCCTGACCCCACGTGAGCGGCATGACACCACGGGTCGAGGCCATGCCGTCGGTTCCGCGGAACGTCGTGAGGCTCGAACCCGTGGTGGGCGCGTAGAGCGAGACACCGGTCTGGGTGCCCATGGCGCCCGCGGCCATGCTGGTGGCGACGGCGACGGCCGAACCACCCGACGAACCGAAGGATGTCTTCGAGCCGTAGAGACCGTTCCAGACCTGGCCCCAGCCGGACTCGCTGAAGCTGCCCGAGTTGGCGAACTCGGAGAGGTTGGTCTTGCCGATGAGCACGGCGCCGGCGGCGCGCAGCTTCTCCACCTGGAACGCGTCGCTGTCGGGCTGCCAGCCCTCGAGGGCGCGGGTTCCGCCCGTGGTCGGCTGGTCCTTGGTGTCGTAGAGGTCCTTCAGGGCGATGGGCACGCCGAGCAGGTCACCGGTCGCGCCGGCGGCTCGTGCGGCATCCGCGGCCTTGGCCTGATCGAGCGCGTCGGCGGCCACGTGCAGGAACGCGTTGAAGCCGAACTGCCCGTCGTCGTAGACGTTGATGCGGTCGAGGTAGGCCTGCACGATGGCGACGGATGTGGTGCGACCCGCCGTCATATCGGCCTGCATCTCGGTGATCGTCTTGTTGACGACGTCGTAGCGCGACGTGGTGGTGGGCTTCACGGCGGCGGGCGAGGCGGGCACGTCGAGCTTCGTCGAGGGCGCGCACGCGGCGGCGTCGAAGCCCTGGATGGTGGTGAGATCCCAGTTGCTGACCGTGCAGATCTCGGCGGGCGTGAGGCCCGCGAAGTTCGGCGTAGCGGCGAGCGTCTGCAGCGTGGTGGTGGCCGAGGCCTGGGATGTCGCGGCATCCGGACCGGCGGCGCCGACGTGCACGAAGCGCGCCAACGAACGGGTCTCGCCGGGCTTCACCGTGATGGTGTTGATGAAACCGTAGAAGTTGGCCTCGTTGCCCGCGGTGGCCATGGGGTTGGTGAACGGGCTGCGCTGCTGGTTGCCCGTGCGGTTCATGGCGCCGGCGAACGGGGCGGGGCTGCCGAGCACGACGCCGACGGGACGCTGGGTGGCCTGGGTGTTGGCGACGAGCGCCCACGAGTCGGTCGGGGCGACCGTGGTGTCGCCGTCGGCCGTCGCCCGCACGAGACCCTGGTTGGTCGTGGTGCCGTAGCCGAGCGAACCACCGAACGAGACATCCACCGTGACCGGGGCGTTCGTCGTGTTGGTGAAGGTGTCGAAGTAGCGCGCCGTGCTGTCGGCGTTGCCCATGGTGATGTCGCGCGTGATGTCGATGCCGCCGAGGTCGACCGACTGCGTGGTGTCGTAGGCGGCGCCGTCGGCCGTGGCGGTGAGCCCGAAGCCGCGCATCATCTCGCCGTTGAAGCGCGGGTTGGAGGCGCCCGTCACCGTGACGAAGATGTTGCCGAAGCCGTCGACGCGTGACTGGCTCACGGTGCGGATGCTTCCCGTGTCGAGTCCGGGAGGGGCGGCGTCGTGAATCTGCCACACCGCACCGTTGGCGGCCGTGGTGCTCGAGACGGCGGTGGCGCCCGTCGCGGGGATGATGACACCGGCGGCGAGGATGCCGACGGCGAGGGTGGCGCCGGAGCGGCGGAGCGTTCGTCTCGAGGAGCGGGCAGGGGATGAGGGGGTGGAACGATCGTCGTGTGACATGCGTCCTTTTTCTGCAAGGGAATCTGCCCTGAGGTGGGCATCCCCCGAAATCTACGGGCGCCGTGTATCGATCGTGTTTCAGAGAAGTCTCTGTGTTATTTCATAGGATTGCGTCACTCGGAGACGTCGTCGTGACGAATTCCGTCAGGTGAGACGCGTGGTCCCAGCGCGACGTCCACCAGGCGCGCGGCCACGTCGGCGTCGGCGGGGGCGCGCGTGAGGGTGCGGAAGATCACCGCTCCGAGCAGCGCCTCGCCCATCTGCTGCAGGGGTGCGTCGGGCGGCAGCTGCCCCACCGCTACCGCCTTCTCGAAGCGTTCGACGAGGAACGAGCTGGTGCCGAACGTGTCGCCGAGTCGCCCGCCGACGTCGTCGCTTTCGGCACCGGCCGCGATGAGCGAGCGCATGAGCGCCGGCCCACCCTTGCTCTCGAGCAGCACGAAGATCTTGTGCAGCCAGGTGACCAGATCGGTGCGGATGTCGCCCGTATCGTCTGGCGCTATTCCCTCGGGCAGCAGCAGCCCTTCGAGCAGGCAGTCGGCCACAAGCGCGCCCTTCGACGTCCACCAGCGGTAGATCGTCTGCTTGCCGACGCCGGCCTCGTGTGCGATGCCCTCCATGGTGAGCTGCTCGTACCCACGGTCGGCGAAGAGCCGCGCGGTGGCCTGCAGAATGGCCACGCGTGCCGCCTCGCTGCGGGCCCGTCCGCGCTGATGTTCCATGCCGCCATGCTAGCGTTGACGACAATACGAGACGGTGCGTATTGCAAACTTCCCGGTTCCGAAAGGCACACTCCGCATGGCTGAACTCCTCTACCGCCTGGGCAAACTCTCGGCACGACGCGCCTGGCTCGTCATCGCCGCCTGGGCCGTGATCTTCGCGCTCGCGGTGGGTGGCTACCTGATCGGGTCGAAGGGCCTGACGTCGAGCTTCGACATCCCCGGCACCGCATCGGGCGCCGTGACCGACGAGTTGCAGGAAAAGCTGCCCGACTTCGGCGGAGCATCCGGAACCGTCGTCTTCTCGACCGAGGACGGCAGCGCGCTCACCGACGAGCAGCGCGCGGACATCAGCGCGCTCATCGCCGACTCGGGTGACCTCGAGGATGTCTCGGATGTGATCGACCCCTTCGACACGGAGCAGCAGCGCGCCGACCAGGCCCAGCAGCTCGTCGACGGCCGCCAGCAGATCACCGACGGCGCCGCGCAACTCGACGCCGGTCAGACCCAGTTGGATGCCGGGGCCGCCCAGCTCGAGGCCGCCCAGACACAGCTCGACCAGGCCCGCGCGCAGGCCGAGGCCGCCGGGTTCCCGACCGCCCAGATCGACGCGCAACAGCAGCAGCTCGACGCCTCGAAGGCGCAGCTCGACGCGCAGCAGCAGACGCTCACGGATGGCCGCGACGAACTCGAGACCCAGACGTCGAAGCTCGAACTCGGCGCACGTCTGCTCGACCTGGCCGACGGCATCCGCTTCGTCTCGGAGGACGGCTCGACCGCGCTCGTCAACGTCGCCTTCACCGAACCGCGCCTCGAGCTCTCGGAAGAGGCCAAGCAGGGCGTGATCTCACACTTCGAGTCCGAGCCCATCGACGGCGTCGACGTGAGCTTCTCGACCGATATCGCGCAGGGCGTTCCCCAGATCTTCGGCGTGGGCGAGGTGATCGGCCTCGTCATCGCGGCCATCGTGCTGCTCGTGCTGCTGGGCTCGGTCATCGCCGCGGGCCTGCCGCTCGTGACCGCCATCGTGGGTGTCGGCATCGGCGTGCTGTCCACGCTGTCGTTCTCGGGCGTCGTGCAGATGGCGTCGGTCACGCCCGTGCTCGGCGTCATGCTGGGGCTCGCCGTGGGCATCGACTACTCGCTCTTCATCATCAACCGCCACCGCAAGCAACTGCTGCAGGGCGCCGAGGTGCGCGAGTCGATCGGGCTCGCCAACGGCACCGCCGGTAATGCCGTGATCTTCGCCGGGGCCACCGTCATCGTGGCGCTCCTGGCCCTCAACGTGACGGGCGTGCCGTTCCTCGGCCTCATGGGCACCGCGGGCGCCGTGTGCGTGGCCGTGGCCGTGCTCATCGCCGTCACGCTGACGCCCGCGCTGCTGGGTCTCGTCGGCGAGCGCGTGCTCGCGAAGAAGCCCCGCGCCCGCGCCGCCCAGGCGCGCACGGCCGCGGGTGCCGCCCACCACGCCCGGGTCGAGAAGCCCGTGAAACCCATGTCGACCGTGCGCGCCGTCGTCACGGTTCTCGTGAGCATCGTGGCGCTGCTCGTCGTAGCGATCCCGTCGCTGTCGATGCGCGTTGGCCTGCCCGACGGCTCCTCCGAGCCCGAAGATTCCGCGTCCTACCGCGCCTACACGCTCACGCAGGACGAGTTCGGCGCCGGCACCAACAGCACGCTGCTCGTCACGGCGCAGCTGCCCGCCGGCCTCGACGACGACCAGGTGCTCGAGAAGCAGGTGCTCGTCGCCGAGAAGATCGCCGACCAGGAGGATGTCGTCTCGGTCGCGCCCATCGCCGTTTCGGATGACAACGAGCTCGCCGCTTTCCAGGTCATCCCGGCCGAGGGCCCCAACAGCGTGTCGACCGAACAGCTCGTGCGCGACCTGCGGCTCCTGCCCGCCATCGACGGCGACATCCAGCTGGGCGTAGCGGGCCAGGCCGCCATCAACATCGACATCTCGGAGAGCCTGGCCGCCGTGCTGCCGCTCTACCTCGCGGTGGTCGTTGGCCTGTCGCTGCTCATCATGATCCTCGTGTTCCGTTCGCTGCTGGTGCCGCTGATCGCGACGGGCGGGTTCATCCTGTCGCTCTTCGCCACCTACGGCGCGGTCGTCGCGGTGTTCCAGTGGGGATGGTTCGCCGACGTCATCGGCCTGCACAGCACGGGCCCGATCCTGAGCTTCCTTCCGGTCATCCTGGTCGGAATCCTGTTCGGACTCGCCATGGACTACCAGCTGTTCCTGGCATCCGGCATGCGCGAGGCGTATGTGCACGGGGCGCCCGCACGGCTCGCCGTCATGCAGGGCTTCCGGGCGGGGCGCGCGGTCGTCACGGCCGCGGCGCTCATCATGGTGTCGGTGTTCGGCGGGTTCATCTTCTCCGAGGCCACCATCATCCGCTCGATCGGTTTCGGCCTGGCCTTCGGCGTGCTGCTCGACGCGTTCGTGGTGCGCATGCTGCTCATGCCGGCGCTCATGCACCTGCTGGGGCGCTCAGCCTGGTGGATCCCGCGCTGGCTCGACCGCATCCTGCCCAACGTGGATGTCGAGGGCGCGGCGCTCGAGCGTCGCCACCACGTCTAGCGGGGGCGACGCCCGGGCACGGGCTCTCGGCACGCGGCCTGCGCGCCCGACCGATCAGTTGACGATCTGCACCTTGATCTGGTCGGGGCGTGTGGCGGCAGCCATGGCCTCCGCGTAGTCCTCGATACCGAAGGTCGACGTGACGAGGCCCTCGAGCTCGCCCTGCAACTCGACCATGCGCTCGGCCGATTCGCCGTACTTCTCGGCGAGCGAGTTCGAACCGATGATGCTGAGCTCCTTGGCGAAGACCTCATACGGCAGCAGGGGCACGCTGGCCGTCGGCGCCGCGACCCCCATCTGCACGAGGCGTCCCCGCGGGCCGAGCACCGAGATCGCGTTCTCGATCGCCACGGGATGCCCGCTGGCGTCGAGCGCGAGATCGAACACGTCCCGGTCGAGCTCATCGACCGACGAGACGGCCTGCAGCGCACCGAGCTGGGCTGCGGCCTCGCGACGCGCGGGGTTGGGCTCGACCACGCGGATGCCCGTGGCCCCTTCGGCATTACCGAGGATGACGGCCATGAGCCCGATCGAGCCGGCCCCGAAGATCACGAGCTCCTGGTCTTTCCAGTCGGGCACCCGTTCGAGGGCGTGCAGGACGCACGCGAACGGTTCGATGAGCGGCGCCGCGCGGTGCGTGATGCGCTCGTCGAGGGGGAACGTGATGCGCGCGGGCACGGCCACGAACTCGGCCACCGAACCATCCACGGCCACGCCGACCGGCAGGATGTTGACGCACAGGTTCGTGGCCCCGCGCCGGCACCACGTGCACACGCCGCAGGAGATGTTGGGGTTGACGCCCACGTAGTCGCCCTCGGCGAAGGTCGAGACATCCGACCCGACCGCCGTGACGTAGCCGGCGAACTCGTGTCCGGGCACGACGGGGAAGCGCCCGTGCGGGTACTCCCCCGAGGCCAGGTGCAGATCGGTTCCGCACACACCCGTTCCGACCGGGGCGATGACGACCTCGTCGGCCGCCGGGCGGGGCACGGGCAGGTTGCGGATGTCGATTCCACCCGTTCCGTCGAGGACGGCGGCGCGCATTGTTCGATCGGTCATGTTTTCACTCCACAAAGGTGTTCGATAGGTGAGGGGCGTTGCGGGCCCGCGGCGGGAACCGTCAGCCCCGGGTCTTGGCCGAACGCGTCGCCGCGGCCGGGTCGCCCGCGAAGGCCTGCAGGGTTCCGCCCTCTTCGACCACGCGCTGGGCCTCGTCGGGAACCTGGAGCCAGCGCACCGAGATGCCCGCGAGCACGTACAGCACGGCGAAGATGATCGTGACGCCACCGGCGCCGAGAGGCGCGAGGAAGAGTGCAACGATACCGGGGCCGACGAACGTGGCCGCACCGGCGCCGAGGTTCAATACGGCGATCGAGTTGCCCTTCTGCGCGGGGGCCATGAGCGACATGAGCACCGAGATGGGCGTGAAACCGGCGAGCGTGATGCCGAAGAACGCGGCGCAGAGGGCCGAGACCCAGTACTGGTCGCCGACATACTGCGGCAGGAAGTAGAAGGCGAGCACGGCCACGGCCGAACCGATGCAGCCGAACCACCGCAGCGTGCGGTGCCAGCCGAGGCGGTCGCTCAACACACCGAAGAACAGGTTGGCGAAGATATTCGAGGCGCCGAGGATGAAGACGAGCTGCAGCCATCCGGACGTCCCGAAGCCCAGATCGACCGCGAAGATCGTCGGGAAGAAGACGAAGAGGCCGAATTGCGGCGCCGTGTTGATGACGCGCACGAGGCAGCCGAGCCCCACGCGGGGGTTGGTAAACGCGATGGCCACGCTATCGATGAGGCTGCGACCCGTCGTGATGTGCGGCGCCGCCTGACGGCCGCCGCCCTGCGCGTTGCGCAACCCGACGAGGGCGAAAACGCCGCCGAGGACGACGAGCGAGAGGGCCACCCAGAAGGTCCAATAGGGGCCGATGAATGGCACGGTGCCGCTGGCGACGAGCGAGCCGAGCGTGGGGAGACCGCCCGTGAAGGCGAAGTAGAACCACCCGACCGCGCTGCCGAGGCGGTTGGCCGGGCTGGCACCCAGCACCCACACGAGGAAACCGTAGGCGAAGAGCGGGTAGGCGACGCCGCGCAGGCCGTAGATCACGAGCATGAGCGTGAAGTTCTCGGTGGGCAGGGCCACGGCGAGGAAGAGCACCTGCAGCACGGCCCACAGAGTGAGGCCGATGATCATGACCCGGCGCGGGCCCCACACATCGGAGAGGGCGCCGGACAACCAGGAACCGAGCGTGACCATGAGGCCGTAAACCGTGATGATGACGGCGGCGTTGGTCTCGCCGCCCGCGCCGTTATCCGCGAGGAACGGGGCGATGTAGCCCGATTCGACCCCGTCGCCGATCATGAACAGCAGCAGGCCGACGAAACCCCAGACGAGGGGTTTCGGAATTCCGATCTTTTCGATGAACCCCTGGGCCTTCGGGCCATCGGAGTGGATACTCGTCGTCACTGACATTGATTTTCCCTCGTGTCACGCAGCGCAGCGCTGCGAATACTTGTCGCGAGCCGGGCGGGGCGCCCGTTCTCTCTCACGGTCGTGGCGGCCCGAGTGGTGCCCGGTGGGTCAGCGACCTTGCTGATCGTTCGATCTTGTACGTACAGACAGTACCACCCGGACAGGCGGCCTGACCAGAGGGTCTCGACAATACGAATCGACCGGCGTGCCGGTATCGGGCTATACGATGGCGCTCGAAGGAGTGTGGAAATGTCGCAGACCATCGAACGCACCTCACCCGTGCCCTACTACGAGCAGCTCGCCGAGATCTTGCGCGCGCAGATCCTCGACGGAGCCATCCCGCCGGATGAGCGACTGCCCAGCGAATCCGAGCTCTGCCGCGAATACGGCCTGTCGCGCGCGACCGTGCGACAGACGCTGCAGAAGCTCGAGACCGACGGGTTCGCGCGCCGGGTGCCCCGCCGCGGTGTGTTCGCGAGCACGCCCGTCGAGACATCCGGGTGGACCGTGCAAGAAGGTTTTCTCGAATCCCAGATCCGGCACGGCCGCGTGGGCATCGAAACGCGCGTCATCGATGCGCGCTTCACCCGCCCGCCCCGGCATGTGGCCGACGCGCTGCAGGTCGGCGCCGGCGACGACGTCTTCGCCCTCGAACGCGTGCGCTCGCTCGAGGGGCGCATCGCCATGTTCAGCACGAACTGGTTCCCGGATGCCTCGGGACAGTCGATGTCGACCGCTTCCGAGGTGCTCGACGGATCCGCCTCGGTGAACGAGCGCCTGCGCGCCGCCGGTTTCGTCACGAGCGGCGCGAAACGCGTCATCCACGCCCTGCGCGCCCCCGACACCGTTGCCGCGCACCTGCAGGTCGGCACCGATGAGCCCGTGCTGCGCGTGCGCTCGCTGTCGTGGGACGACCGCGGCACGAAGTTCGACTACTACGAGACGTGGGTGCTCACCGACGTGATCCCGCTCGAGGTGAGCGTTTCCGCGAGCTGAGGCACACGTCACCTCAGCCGAGCATCTCGGTGCTGAAACCGCCCAGGGCGAGCGTGGCATCGGGGGCCCACCCGCGCGCGGCGGCCGCGAGCAGAGCGGCACCGACGGCCGTGACCTCGGGTTCGAGGATGGGGGCCGCCCGGGTTCCGTGCACCGCCGACTTGATCTCGATCCACCCGGGCGAGCGCACCCAGCCGCCCGCCAGCCGCACCCCGCCACCCGGCACACCGACGGCATCGACCGCGTCGCGGCCCGCCCGAGCGAGCGCGCCGAGCACGGCCGACGCGAGCGCCAGAGGGTCTCGCGGTGCATCGGGGGCGAACGCGGGCGTGCCGCCACCCCGCTCGCCCGGCAGGAAGATGCCCGAATCCCAGAGCGGCAGCGGTTCGACGCGGCCCACGAGGATCGCGCGGATCTGATCCGCGACGGCGGCATCCTGCGACGCCCACTGCACGTTGCGCGCCAGTTCCTCGACGCGCAGCAGCGTGAAACCGCTCGAACGGATGCCCGGCCCGACGTCGACGTGCGCCCCGCGCGGCGCGGGCGCGGACGCCTCGGCCACGACCACCTCGGCCGTGCCCATCGAGTCGAGCACCGTGTTCGGGATCATCTGCCGCACACCCCATCCGGCGATCGGGTGGTCGTGCCCACCCGCCACGGTGATCGCATCCGGGGCGACGACGTCGGCCGCACGCAACGTGGCCGAATCGAGCGGCCCGGCAATCTCGCCGGTCGTCAGCACCTCGGGCAGCAGATCGGCCGAGCCGAGCGTGACCTCGACGCGCTCCGACGCCCAGCGCCGGTCCGTCGAGCGCCACGCCGAAGTGCGCGCGGCGAGGGTGTCGCTGAAGAAGGGGCGCCGCGTCCACCGAACGGCCGCCAGATCGGTCAGCGCGAGCCAGTGTCGGGCCGACCCAGCCGCGCGCTGTTCGCGCGCCCACGACCATCCGACGAGCGTGCGCACGGCGTCGGTCTCGGCGTCATACGACTCGTCGTCGTGCAAACGGTCACGTAGCCCGCGGAAGATGTCGCGCCGACGCGGGTCGAACCAGGTGAGCGGCGGCGTCAGCACCCGCAGGTCGTCGTCGACGAGGACGCCGTCCTCCCCCACGCCGGCCACGCAGACGGCGTGGATGGAGTAGACGTCGCCGCAGACCTCGATGAGCATCTCCTCGACGACCGCGAAGAGGGCCTCAGCCTTGACCGAGAGCTCGGCGTCGCGCGGCGTCGGACGGCTCGCGCGGGCGACCACGGCCCCCGAGCGGTCGAGCGCCACGACCTTGGTGTTGGTGCTGCCGAGGTCGACGCCGCAGGCGACGGGGATGCGCAATGTGCGGGTCAGCTCGACACCTCCTCCGTGTGGGTTATGAGGGCCGCTCGGCACCGCGCCCGCACACGACGATAGCGCCCGCGCCGCCTCAGGCCCGGGCGTCGGCGGGATCGATGTAGCCGAGCGCCGCCTGCGCCGCGTGATGCTGCTCCGCGATCTGCGGTTGCAGGGGCGTCTGCGGCAACTCCGTCATGGTGACGGGCCACGAGGGAAAACCCCCGTCGAGCGCGGCCACGGCCTGCATGGCAGTGCCCTTCGTCACGTATTCGTCGAACTCGGGAACCAAGAGCGGTGGCGCGACCATCTGTGCGAGCACCTTCTGCACGGCCGGGTTCTTCGCGGCGCCGCCGATGAGCAACAGCCGGTTGGTCTCGACACCGCACGCGTGCAGCGCATCGAGCATGGCCACCTGGCTGGCCAGCGTGCCCTCCACCACGGCCCGCGCGAAATTGGCGCGCGTGAAGTTCGTCAGCGTCGCCCCGTGCAGCGAACCGCGGGCATGCGGCAGATCGGGTGTGCGTTCACCCTCGAAGTACGGCAGCAGGGTCAGACCCTCCGAGCCTGCGGGGGCGTCGAGCGCGAGATCCGAGAGTTCGGCATACGTGCAGCCGAGCAGACCGGCCCCGAGGTGCAGATTGCGCGCGGCGTTCAGCGTCGCCACGAGCGGCAGGTGGTCTCCCGTCGCGTCGGCATAGCTGCACACGTAGCCGGCGTAGTCCTGCACCGGGTCGGCGGTTCGGGCATAGACCACGCCCGATGTGCCGAGGCTCAGCACGGCGTCACCCTCCTCGAGGCCGAGCGCGAGGGCCGCGGCCGCGTTGTCGCCACTGCCCACGCCGAGGGGGATGCCGGCGGGGATGCCCGGGATGCCCTCGCCGGTGACACCCGCGCGTCCGAGTGGATCGAGCACCTCGGGCAGCACGGCGCTCCTGCCCAGCGCGTGCTCGAACAGGTCGAGGGTGTACTCGCCCGTGACGCCCGACCAATACCCGGTGCCCGAGGCCTCCGACCGGTCCGTCGTCAGCTGATCGATTCCGCCCGTACCGGGGCCGAAGCCCATCAACCGCCACGTGAGCCAGTCGTGCACGATGGCGACGGCGTCGGTGCGTCGCGCGGCCTCGGGGTCGGTGTCGCGCAGCCACCGCAGTTTGGGCGCCGTGTCGGAGAGCGTGAGCGGCAGACCCGTGCGGCGGATCCACTCGTCGCGGCCGAGCTCCTCGTTGAGGGCGAGCATATGCGGGTGTGACCCGGTGTCGTTCCAGAGCGGCGACGGGGCGACCGGTGTGCCCCCGGCATCCAAGAAGATGGGCGTGTGTTGCTGCCCGCTGACCGAGATCGCGGCAACATCGTCGAGCCCACCCGCATGGCGCACGGCCTCGAGCAGGGCGCGCCACCACACCTCGGGGTCGACGATGCTGTCGGGCGGATGGCTCGCCTTGCCCTCGCGCACGCGCACACCCGTTGCGACGTCTCGCACCGTGACCTTGCAGGCCTGCGTCGATGAATCGATTCCTGCGACAAGCGTCATCGCTCCAGGCCCTTCAGGTCATCCCACTGGGGGCGGATGTCGGCGTCCCATTCCGCGAGCCGATCGCGGCGACGGTCGTCGACCTCGACATCGCGGGGGTCGCAGTCGAGCCACGAGCTCGGGGCACCTGACGCAAGCGCCTGGGCGCCCCGGGAGACGACCTCGGAGACCTGAGACACGCTCAGCGGAACTCCCAAAAGGTCGGCCTTGAGCTGCAGCCACAGGGGGTTCGCGCTGGCGGGGCCGATGACCTTGATGACCTCGGCCTGTTGCCCGAAGAGGTCGAGCACGTCTCGGAACTGCAGAGCGAGCCCGAGGAAGCATCCGAAGATCAGGTCCGCGGCCGTCGTGTCGGTGCGGATGCCCGACATCACGCCGCGGGCCGATGCGCGCTTGGTGGGCGGCGGGCTGCCCCGGAACTGCGGCAGCACGAGCGGCATGGCGTCGAGGTCGATATCGCCGGCGGCATACCGTTCGGACAGCTGGGCCACGTGGCCCGACAGCTGCTCTGGGGTCAGCGACAGCAGCGATTGCAGCGTGGCGAAGGCCGAACCACCCGTGGGGATCGACGCGAAGAGCGTGAAATCGTCGCCCGTGCACGCGATGCCGTTGGCGAGCTTGGTGCGGGCGGTCTGCGCGTCGAGGCGGGGTGCGTCGCGCAAGAAGAGGAGCCCCTCGGTGGTGCCCGTCGAGTTGAGCAGCTCGCCCGCGCGCAGGTCGGCACCGACGCCGCCGACAATGTGGTCGTGACCGGCCACGTGCACGCGCACGCCATCAGAGAGCCCGAGGCGCGCGGCGACCGACGGGCTGAGCGGCTCGCCGACCCGGGCCGGGCGCAGTTCGGGGAAGAGTGCGACGTCGAGGCCGAGCAGGGCGGATGCCTCGGCCGACCAGGTGCGGGTCGTCAGATCGAGCGCCATGGTGCGACTGGCGAGCGAGTACTCCGACCAGCGCACGCCCGTCAGGCGTGCCGCCACATATTCGGCCACGTTGAGCCACTGCGCATCCGAGGCGTCGTCGGCGTGCGCGACGGCCCAGGCGGCCTTCGACAGGCCGTAGTTCGCGTTCACCGGCAGGCCCGTGATCTCGTAGATGCGCAAGCGTTCGGCGTCATCGAGAGGCGCGAGCAGATCGGCCCCACGATGGTCGTGCCACAGGATCATGGGCGAGGCGAGGCTGCCGTCCGCGCGTACGAGTCCACCCGATTCGCCCACGCCCGTGACGGCGACGCGCTGCATGCTCGCGCGGTCGGCATCCTCGAGCCCCCGGATGAATCGCTCGATGTAGCCGGTCAAAGCATCCAGGTCGTAGATCTCGCCCCAGGCGTCGCGCACGGTAGGTGTCGCGTGAGTCTCCGAGGCGAGGGGGATGCTCGAGGCGTCGAACGCGCGCAGCTTGACGCTCGTCGTGCCGATGTCGATCGTGATGGTGGGCAGCATGTGCATGCGCGGGGCCGAGTCGTCAGGCGACCGACGGGTTCAGCGTGCGGATGCGGCGCTCGACCACATCGGCGATCGCGGTCACGGCCTCGGTCGAGACGCGGATGAGCGACACCTCGTTGGGATTGGCGTTGAACGATTCGCCGAACGTGCGGATCATGGCGTTGCGCAGGTCGCTGGCCACGTTCACCTTGACCACGTTGAACTCGGCCAGGCGACTCAGCTGCTCGGCGGGCAGACCCGAGCCTCCGTGCACGACCAGGGGGACGGCGCTCGCGTCGCGCACCTGGGCCAGGAGATCAAAATCAATGGCCGCGGTCGGCGAATACCCGTGCACATTGCCCACCGACACAGCGAGCATGTCGGGGTTCACGGCGCGCACGAAGTCCTCGACCTGGGCCGGGTTCGTGGTCGACTCGATCTCGGGACCGTGGTCGTCTTCCTTGCCCCCGATGCTGCCGAGCTCGGCCTCGAGCGCGAGCGTGGCGGGAGTCAGCCCGCGGGCGATCGCCGAGATGCGCACGTTCTCGTCGTAGGGCTCCTCGGATGCGTCGATCATGATCGAGGTGAAGTCAGCGGCCAGGGCGTCTTCGACGGCCTGCAGGTTCTTGCCGTGGTCGAGGTGTAGCGCCACGGGCACGTCGGTGTCTTCGAGGCGGCGGGCGACCATGTCGTAGATGTAGGCGTAGCCCGACAGCGCCACGTTGGTGGGCGCGACCTGAATGAAGGTCGGCACCTTCACGCGGTCGATGGCCGCCACGATGCCCATCGTCGTCTCGAGGTTGGTGGTGTTGAAGGCACCGGCGACGAGGCCGCGCTCCCCACACTCGGTGATGACGTCGAGACCGCTGACCAAAGGCATGACATTCCTTTCGAGTTCGGACGCGCGCGCCCTCGACCTGCGGCCCGGGCGGCTGGCTCAGTGGGCCGAGCCGTCGAAACGCGCTTCGTCGCGCCGAACATCCTTCGCTTCGTTGTGCGGCGCGGGGCGCGCCGCCCCTCGTACTCTAGCCCGGCCAGTACGTATAGTCCAGTCTGTACGTACAACAGGCGACGGGCGCAGACCAATGCATCGCTTCGCCGCCAGTCCAATCGAGAATGCGGAACGGATGTCGGTGGCCATCCCTACGATCGTCAAGACCTCCCCCCTGCCGCCGCTACCCTTCGAAAGGCACGACATGACAGACCCCCGCACATGGACCGGCTGCGTTTTCATCGGCATGAGCCTGGATGGCTTCATCGCGCGGCCCGACGGCGACCTCGACTGGTTGACCGACCCGGCGGTGCGGCCACACACGGCCGAGTCGACCGCCCACCCTGCGCTCGAGTGGGAGACCTTCTTCCCGACGGTCGACACGCTCGTCATGGGGCGGTCGACCTATGAGACGGTGCTCGGGTTCGAGGAGTGGCCGTTCGGGGGCAAGCGTGTGATCGTGCTCAGCACGACCCTCCAGGCGGATGACCGCGTCGCCGTGGCGCGCACGGTGGACGAGGCGCGTGGGCTCCTCGACGCCGAAGCTGCCGCACGGGTCTATATCGATGGGGGAAGAACGATCCAGTCGTTCCTCGCGGCCGGGCTCGTCGACGAGCTGACCGTGTCGATTGCGCCGATCCTGATCGGACAGGGCGCCCGGCTCTTCGGTGAGCTGACCGAGGATGTGCACCTCACGCTGCGTGGCCACCACAGCAGCGAGGGCGACGGGCTCGTGCGCGTGACCTACGACGTGAGCCGCGCGGGTCTCTGACCGCGAAGATGGACCCGCAGGGCGCGCGCGGTGCGGCGGGGTGGTTACGCGCCGCGCAGCGCGTGCTCGAGGCGCGGAACCGCGATGCCGAGCTCGCGGGCGGTGCGCAGGGTGTCGTCGAGGACCGCTCGGGGTTCGGCCGCGTTGGGGTCAGTGTGCGCCGCCAGGCTGGCCCGCGCGATCGGGAGGGCCGCACTGGCCGCGGCCGTCAGCGCGCCGATCAGCAGAGGGAAACGCGTGGGGATCGCCGCCGCGCGGTGCCTCCGGAGATCGACGCCCCGCGCGGCCAGCACGGGGAGCAATTCTCGGCTTGTGAGAAAGGCACCACGGAGCGCCCGGGGGTCACCCACCATCTTCGCCAGCCCGCCGACGCGCAGAGCCTGCGAAAACATACCGGCGTCGAGGGCGACGTGCAGCATCAGCCATCCGCGCATGTCCTCTTCCTCCCTCCCACCGATGCCGGCTTGCGCGAAGGCCGCTCGCGCCACCCGATGAGGTTTTGTGGCCGCCGTATTAGATGCACCCAGGATGACCGAGCCGACCAGCGCGCCCCGCAGGACGCCGTTTTCGTCGAAGCCGCCGCCCGCCTGCGGGAAACCGAAGACGACCTGGTCGGCCGGGAGCGGCGCTATGGCGTCGAGGGGCTCTTGCCAGATGTTGCCGAAGACCAGCACGGGCGCAGCGCCGATTCGCGGGGCGAGAAAGGCGGCCGCCTCGCTCAGGCGATGATGCCCGACACTGAGCACGACGAGGTCGAACTCATCCCCCGGGTCGATCGACTCGCGCAGTCGCGGCGCGAAAGTGGCGCTGGTCTCTCGACCGAGGGGTGCGAGGCGACCATCGATGATCTCCATCTGCACATCGGTTGAATAGTCGGCGGCCCGCCCGGGGCGCACGTAGAAATCGACCTCATGGCCCGCCGCCTGAAACGCCCGACCGTAAATCGTCGCGATGACTCCGCGACCGAACATGAGAATTTTCACGACGTACCCATCCGATAGTGTGGAGGTTGTCTCCACTTAGGACTATATGGAGACTGTCTCCACATGTCAACGGAAAGTGCCATGCCTGAGGAAAAACCGCTGAGAGCCGACGCCCGCCGCAACCGGGACGCGATCATCGCGGCTGCGCGGTCCGTCTTCGAACACGACGAGCAGCTGCGCTTCGACGACTTCGCGGCCCGGGCCGGCGTCGGAGTCGGAACCCTCTACCGACACTTCCCCACGCGCGAGGCGCTGGCGGCCGCGGTCTATCGCGGCGAAGTGGTCGCGCTGTGCGAGCAGGCCCGCGACTCGACGGGACCGGCCGCCGAGAGCCTAGACGCGTTCCTGCGCGCTTTCGTCGACTACGTGGTCGAGCACGCCGCCCTCGCGCGCACACTCGCCACGGTCGTCGACCCCGCCACCCAAGCCGAGGGCGGGAACGAACTCGAACGCACGCTCGCCGACCTCATGGGTCGGGCCGCTGCAGACGGGGTGATCCGAGATGACGTCACCCCGGCATCCGTCATGATCGCGTTACACGGCATCGGCGGCGCCACCGACCGGCCCGAGTGGGTGGCCGAAGCGCGTGCGGTCGCGGCTCTCATCATCCGCGGGCTGAAAGTCGACTAGCGGCCAGGGTTAACCGGCGGCTCGGGTCGATCGGATGCCGGCGCCGCGGTCCATTCAGCCGGCCGGGATGAAGACGCAGAACGGGTGGCCCGCCGGGTCGGCGAAGACGATGAGACGTTCGTCGGCGTCATCCGCACGGTCGTCGAGAACCGTGGCACCCAGATCGAGGGCGCGCTGCCGCACGGCCTGCAGCTCAGCATCTGAGGCGACCTCGAAATCGAGGTGCATCATCTGGGGGCGCGGACCCTCGGGCCAGGTGGGTGGAGGCATGCTGGGCACCTTCTGGAATGCGAGGCGCCGCACACCATCCGCGTCAGTCAAGACGAGGAAGTTTGCATTAGAACCTTCGGGTGCGCCGTCGGTGCGCGGCTCATCCCCCTCGATATAGGGAAGCCCCGTGAGGTGGTGGTAGAACTCGGCGAGCGCCCGCGAATCTTCGGCGTCGAGCACGAACTGGCGCAAGCGCGGGGTCGGCGAAGAAGTGCGAGTCTCGGTCATGCCCCCATGGTGCTCCGCGCTCACCCCGATGTCTAGACCCGTCAGGAGCCGGAGGAGTCCGTGAGGAGGGGCGGGCAGACGCCCTTGTGGGCCGTGAGTTCGAAGTGCCAGTTCTCGTTGGAGTAGACCTGGCAGAGGCCGAAACGGGCGCCGGATGATGTCAGCCACTCCATGGCGTCGACCGTCGCGACATCGGCGGCCTGGCCCGCGAGGTGCTTCGACGTCGTGCCCGGCATAACCCAGCGCGACGCCTCCTGCACGCTGCCGTATCTATGGACGGCCTGCTGGAACAGGTAGCGCTGGTAACGCTCGCTGCGCCATCCCGCCGTGAGCGTGATCTCGGTGCCGTTGTCGGCGCGGGCGGCCGAGGCGGCGCGGCGCAGGGCGTCGAGGAGGGTGGGGTCGAGGTTGGTGACGGCGGGGACGTCGTCGCTCAGCCCGAACCGCTCGCCGTAGACCGGGTAGCCGTCGTCGGCCGTGAGCTCGGACGAGTCGATGTCACCCTCCGCCGATCCGTTATCGGCCGACCCACCGGACGAGTCGTCACCCCAGGTACCGTCGCCCGAACCATCCCCCTCGCCCGGCGCCGCGGCAGAGTCGCCGCCCCGGAGACCGTCGACGAGCGTGTGCCCGGGGTTGTCGAGCGCATTGCGGGCGGCCCCGCAGCCCGTGGCCGACACGAGCACGAGCGCGGCGAGGAGCAGGGCGCCGGCGGCACGGCGGGGCGAATGCGACGGTGACAGCACCGGCGAAAGTAGCGGCGGAGACAGGGTGTTCTTGTTCATACCCTCAGCTTTTCGCGGCAGCTGGGGGCGGGGAACGGCGGGCGGTACCGCGTCGGATCATCCCATCGACGCGTTTCGCCGGTACGTCAGACCCGGTCTTCGGTCAGCCGGTGGTCGTGCGCGAAGACGACGAGCTGCACGCGGTCACGCAGCTGAAGCTTGCTCAGGATGCTGGAGACGTGGCCCTTGACCGTCGACTCGCTGATGAACTGCCGCTCGGCCACCTCGGCGTTAGTTGCACCTTGGGCGACCGCGAAGAAGACCGCCCGCTCGCGCACGCTCAGCTGGCGGAAGATCTCGGGCGCCGGCGTCGGGGCGGCGCGCTGCACATCGGCCGAGAACAGCTGCGACAGCTCGTCGGGTGCCAGGACGGTGTTGCCCGCGTGCACCGTGCGGATGGCCTCGGCCAGGAAGCTCGGCGTCGCATCCTTGAGCAGGAAGCCGCTCGCGCCCAGCCGTATCGCGGTTGCCGCAGCGCGATCGAGCGCGAAGGTGGTGAGCATGATGACGCGCGGTTTCGAGGGGCTTTCACTCCCAGCATCCGCCCCGAAGATCGCGCGCACCGTCTCGACGCCGTCGAGCACAGGCATCCGGATGTCGAGCAGCACCACCTCGGGCCCGAGTTCGTCGATCAGGCGTAACGCCTCGCGCCCGTTCGCCGCCTCACCCACGACCGCGAAATCGGGCTGCGCTTCGAGCGCCACACGCACACCGCCGCGGAACAGCTCCTGATCGTCGACCAGCAGGATGCGGATGGGCGCGCTGTCAGTCATGACGAACCACCCCCGTCGCCGGCGCCGGGGAAGAGGGCGACGCGGTCACAGACGCCGCCGCGGGTGCCGACCTCGGAGCCGACCCGGATGCCGGCGAAGACACCGACTCGGCCGCCGTCACCGGAATGCGGGCCCGCGCGGTATAGACGCCGTCAACGGCCTCGGCCTCCAACATGCCGCCCATCCCTTCGACGCGTGCGCGCATTCCTCGGACTCCCGACCCCGAGCCGGGGTTGCGGGTGAGTCCCACTCGATTCTCTACCTCGATGACGACGTCGTGAGCGCGCCAGGTCTCGCGAAAGGCCACGGGCTGACGGGCATCCCCGTGTCGGATGGCGTTCGTCAGCATCTCCTGAGCCACGCGACGGATGACGAGGCGCAGGCCCGCATCGTGCAGCCGCGGCTGGCCCCGGACGACGCGCTCGATGGCGACGCCCGACTCGCGAACCTGCTCGATCAGGGCATCCAGGTCGATGGTCTCGTCGTCGATGCCCGCGGCCGGGTCGCCGTTCAGCACCTGCCGCACCTCGAGCAGCGACCGCCGGGCCGTTGCCGCGATGGTCGCCGAAACCTGCCGCAACCGAGCCTCGTCGTGGATGAACTCGGTCGAGTCGGCCTGCGCGATGATCACGGCGAGCGAATGCCCCACCACGTCGTGCACGTCGCGCGCCATCGTGGCCCGCAACCGCTCGAACTCGGCGCTGTCGAGCGCCTTCACCATCTCGGTCTCGGCCTCGACGCGGCGGCCGGCCTCGATGCGCTGCGAGCGCAGGGCCCGCACGGCGAACCCCAACAGCCAGGCGGATGCGAGCACGACGACGGGTGCGACCGACGCGGCGATCTGCCCCTCGGTCGAGCCGTAGGCCATCTGGGCGTAGCGCGTTCCCGTCTGCGTCAGGTAGGAGGAGGCCATGATGCCGCCGGCCAGCGCGGAGACGGCTGCGGCGCCCAACTCCCAGCGGGTTCCGCGGCGGGCGCACGCGTAGAGGACGAGGAGGAGCGCGAGGTCGGCGAAACCCGGGCGCTCGCTCAGGACGAGCTGGGCGATGGCGAGCAGCCACACTAGCGCGAGGCTGGCGAGGGGCGAGACGTTGCGGCATCCGATCGCCAGGAAAGCGAGCAGGGCGGTGAGGATGCCGGCGGCGTTGACCTCGAGCGGCGGGAACACGGCCAGCAGCGCGACGACCAGACCGGTGGCGACATCGACGAGGATGAGCCGGCGGCGGTCGCGCAGGAGGTCGATCATGCGGCGCACCGCGGCGGGTGGCCGGGCCGGGTCGCCTCGAATGTGTTCACACGGTTGACCCTATGCCACGGCCGGTCAGACACCCCGAGTGCAGCCGAAGCATTTCTCATTGCGGGTCAATGAGGCTTCGCGCGCGCACCCACTCAGAAATGTGATCGATCGCCGGGCGAAACGCCGGGTCGAGTGGCCGGTTGAGGAAGGCGTGCGCCGTCCCGGCCATCACGCTGTAATCGGTCTCGACACCGGCGGCCACGAGCTCGCGCCCGAACTGCCCGCCCGACGCGCGCATGGTGTCGCGGTCGGCATCCAGCAGGAGGGACGGCGGGAAGCCGCTCAAGTCGTGCCCGCCCGCGAACGCCGTCGGATCACGGAGAACGGCGGGATCGCCGACATAGATGCGGTTCAGGATGTCGAGCAGCGCCGCCGAGTGCGAGTATCGGCGATGGCCCCGCGACCGAGGCCGGTCCTCGCACGGGCCCTTCGGAAGGCGCGCGTGGAAGAACCCGTAGGTGAAGAAAGTGCCGAGAAGCGGAGCGTCACCGTCGGCCACGAGCCGCATGACGGCACCGGCCGAGAGGCACGCGCCGGCGCTCGCACCGCCCAGGATGACGCCCTCGGGGTGCTGCTCCTGGACCTGCCGCACGACCGCGACGACGTCGTCGAGCGGCACCGGGAAGCGGTTGCGCGATCGCGCCCGCCGGTTGTCGGCGGTGTGGGCGGCGCGGCTCAGCGAGGGGCGAACGAGTCGATAGCCCACCGCGGTCGTCGCGATCCCCTCGGCGGCGAGCGCCCGCGCCACCTGATCCGACTCCGGCAGCTCCAGGCTGCCCCGGATGAAACCTCCACCGTGCACCCACACCACGTGCGCGGCCGGGCGCGGATGCCCGGGGTCGACGTATTGCCGAATCGGGACGCCGCCGTGCGGCCCCGGCACGACACTGTCGGTGACCTCGATGCTGTGTTCCCCCATCCGCTCAGCCTATGACGGCGCCGCATTCGACCCCGGCTACCCTTAACAGAATGCAGAAGAACGCGGGATGCCGGTGGGTCGAGGTTCACGACGACGAGACCGGGGCGCCCTTCCCGGTGTTGGTCATGTATCCGACCGATTCGCGCGAGCAGCCGACCCAGCTAGGCCCCTACACGGAGAGCGTCGCCCTCGACGCCGAGGTCGCCCCGCCCGCCGATGGTTCGCGGTATCCGCTCGTCGTCCTGTCGCACGGCAACGGCGGCTCGCCCCTGCTCTACCGTGACCTCGCTGCGGCGCTGGCTCGCGCCGGTTTCGTCGTCGCGGCGCCCACGCATCCGGGCAACAGTATCGGCGACAACGCCTCCTATGGGCGGGTGGCGAACCTGGTCGACCGGCCGCGACATGTGGTCGAGGTCATTCAGTTCATGCTGAGCGACCCTCGTTTCGCGCCGGTGGTGCGCCCCACGGATGTCGGCCTCATCGGGCATTCGATGGGCGGCTACTCGGTGCTGGCCGCCGCGGGCGCCGTGCCGACGGCTTTCGCGCGCGAAACCGAGTCGGGCGAACCCGAGAAGCTGCACCCGCGCACGAGTCGTCGCGTCGGGGCGCTGGTGTTGCTCGCGCCCGCGACGCCGTGGTTCCAGGAGGAGACGGCGCTGCGCAATGTGGAGGTGCCGATTCTGCTGATGTCGGGCGAACACGACAAGCACACCCCCGCGTGGCAGGGCGATATTGTGCTCGACGGCGTGCCCGACCGTGCGCTCGTGCGGCACGAGATCGTCGAGAACGGCGGCCACTTCTCGTTCCTCACCCCGTTCCCCGAGGTGATGCAGAACGCGAGTTTCCCGCCCTCCCAAGACCCGTCAGGCTTCGACCGCGAGGCTTTCCACGCCCGCATGAACGCCGACGTCGTCGCCTTCCTCACGGACACCCTCGGCTAGATCGGGCTGCGCCGACTGCAGCTCGGCCGCACCCCGGGGTGCCACGTCGCACGCCCGGTGCACCAGGGCCGCGGCACCGACCAATGGGCCGTCTCCCGCAAGACCCGTCGGTCGGATCGTGACGGCGGAGGCGTAGGGGAACAGCGCGCTCTCTGCCGCCGCCGCCCGCACCAAGTCGATGTAGTCGGGCGCCACATTCGCGAACCCGCCACCGATGGCGACCGCCTCGAGATCGAGCAGGGTTGTCACATTACTGATCGCCAACCCGACGGCTTCGGCCGACCGCCGCACGGCGGCTCTCGCTATGGGGTCGCCGTCTGCGTACGACGCGGCGAGCTGCTCGCCCGTCCGCCCGAGCCAACCTCGGCTCTGAGCCCATGCCACCGTGCGTGGCCCGGCCGCGATGCCCTCGAGGGTTCCAGAGTCGCTCGGGCCGCCTGCGTCCGCGGGGCGCAGACGCAGCTGGCCGATGTGGCCCGCATTGCCCGACGCACCCGAAACCATGTTCCCATCGAGGATGATGCCGCCGCCGACGCCGGTGGACACGACGATCGCCATCGAATGGCGGGCACCGCGGTTGGCGCCCCGCCACCGTTCCGCCAGCGCGATGCAGGTACCGTCGAGACGCAACACCACCGGCACGTCGCGGCTGTCGTCACCCAGCTCTGCCCGGACCGCCCGCGCGACCACGTCGACGACCGGGAACCGATCCAGAGCGGCCAGATTCTTAGGGGAAACGGCACCCCGCGCCAGGTCGACAGGGCCGGCGGATCCGATGCCGACACCGACGATCCGGGCGCCGCGCGGCGCCGTCCGCAGCACGTCGACCACCACCCCGACGATGTTGCGTGTCAGCCCGGCGGCATTACCGACTCCACCCGTGGCGGCCCGCGCGGTGCTGCCCGGCACGAGGAAGCCCTGGTCGTCGACCAATGCCGCAGCCACCTTCGTGCCACCGATGTCGACGGCGAGCGCGAGAGGACTGCCGTGGTGCGAGGGATGAGTCCCGACCATGTGTCAGCCCGTCCGGCCCCGGCGTCGTCGAGAGGCGGCGATAACGAGGCCCGCTCCGAGAAGGGCTAGTGCGAGGACCCCCAACACTCCCCCGTCCGCACCGGAGTTCGCGAGCCGCGCGTCAAGACCCTTGCCAGCGTTGGGCGCTGCGCCTTCGGCCCCGGCAACGCCGGGATCGACGAGGACGGGCGATTCCGTCGACGGAGGAGGCGTCGGAGAGGGAGACGGAGTGGGCTCGGTCACGGGTGGCACCACGGCCGCCGGTGCGGCCAGTCGCACATCGTCCACCGACAAGGTCCCCGCGCCCGCCCCGCCGAGGTAGAACGAGAACTCGGTCACCTGGGTCGGATCGAGCACGCCCTCACCGGCCCAACTCGGCGGCGCGAAGTCGTCGAAGGGGATCTCGATCTCGGTCCAGTCGGCGCCCGGCATGGGCACCGTCGCCTCCCAGAACGCGCCACCGGCCACGAATTGCACGCTCAGGTCCTGGTCGGAGCTGCCTCCGCGCGCCGTGAAGGCGAGCGAGTCGTATCCCCACCAATCATCGGCCGCCGCGAGTTTGTGTGTGACGCCGGCATAGCCGGGGCCCGCCAGGTCGTAGGTGAACTCCGCAGTCTGCCCGTCCGGGCTGGAGGCATCACCCGCGGGAGCTTCTACCAGCGCACCGGCGATGGCGCCGCCACCCGTGTTGCGCACGTAGGCCGCGTTCACCGACGCGGCGTCGGCATAGGACTCGAAGTCCTCGATGACGCGATCGGTATCGGGCAGCGGAGCCGCCTCGAACGTCGCCGATCGAGGGTCGGAGACCGTCTCGCCCGCGCCGTTCACGGCTACGACCGTCCAGACATACGTGGTTCCCGGCGCGAGTTCCACTGCGGGATCGAGCGTCGTGCCCCGCAAACCGGTCAGGGCGACGAGCGGTTCGGCGGCACCTTCGGCGCTCAACGTGAAGCGGTAGTACGCCGCATCGGGGGCCTCCGTCCAGACGAAGCGTGGGGTCGCACGCACACCCTCGGCGCCGTCGGCGGGAGCACTCAACGCGAAGACTCCCGGTGCCGACGTCGGCACCGCGGCGGCCGAGTGCACCGTGACGGATGCCAGAGCCACTCCGGGCATCAGCGCGACGCGAACGGCGGATGCATCCTCGAACACTCCGGTGTCCACAACGTCGCCCACGCTTGCACCCTGGACGCGCTGCCAACCCGCGTCACCGCGACGAACCTCGAGCGAGATGCCGCCGGCAGGGGCGGCTCCGGCCGCGGAACGCACCTGCACGCGGTTGATCCGCTCTCCGGCCCAGGTGATACTGCCGCCCGATCCGCCGGCGCGGGCGATCGCGCCCCGCGGCGTTCCCTCGAGCACCACGCCGGAGTGTGCGGACGCGAGCGAGAAACTCTGCAGCGGATCCGCGAGCAGGTTGGCGTCGGCCCCCGGCTGCGCGGTCTCGGAAGCCGGCCCGACAGAGCCGTCGGGCTTCACGGGAACGACCCGGTAGCGCGAACCCGGAGCCGGCGCGAGGTCGGTCACGGGTGAGGCTTCGGCCGGGACGGCTCCCGCTCCGAGAGACGTCCACGTGATCCCGTCCGTCGACACCTCGACACGGTAGGTGGCGGCCCCTGCCGTCCCGCGCCACGCGATCTCGTTCACCCCGTTGACGTTGTCGACCGATGTGATGTGGGCCTGCCCAAGGGCCAGCGTGCCCGTCTCGGAGCCGAGCGCGCGGCTGAAGCCCGTGATGGCGGAGACCTGCTCACGCATCTTCCCCGTCGTTCCCGGGTAATGCAGTGTGAAGCCGTCATCGTGGGGCACGAACCCGCCGCGGTCGTCGTGGCCGAAGAGGGACCACAGCATCATTCCCGAGACGTCGTCGTTCGCAACGAGCGGGTCGAGCAGCGCAGGCGACGCCGAGTTCGAGCCGTATTCGCCCGCGATGTAGACCTTTCCCGCTGCCACGACCGCTGCCGCATCCGCTGCCACCTTCTGGGCGGTCGGCGGGTAGTAGTGCACATCGACGATGTCGAGGTCGGCCGAGGCCAACGTATCGGGATCGATGTCGAAGCGGCGGCCGGCCGACACCAGTTGTTCGGGCGCGCGCTCGCGAATGAAGGCGACCTGTTCGTCGATCCAGGGCAGCGTCATCCCCTCGAGTTCGTTGCCGAGCTCCCAGGCCAGGATGGTCGGGTCAGCCGAATACGGCACGCCGGTCAGGGCGTTGGTGCGGCCGACGATACGGTCGACGTACTCCTGATAAGCGTCGATAGCTGCACGATCTGTGTAGAAGTCGGCCGATTTCAGGCCCAGGGGCGTCGTGAAATCCCGGTGCCCGCCGTGGTAGTACTCCCATTCATCGGTCAGAGGCAGAATGAGCCGGATGCCGCGCTCCCCCGCATAGGCGATCGCGAAGTCTATGGTCGCGAACGCTTCTTCGTTGTAATCGCCGAGGGACGGCATGATGGCGAGCGGGTTGGCGCCGTTCTGACCCGTGGACGTCATCATGTGCGACCGCAGAACCGTCAGCCCCATCTCGTCGGCCGTATCGATGGCGTCCTTGATGCGGAAGAAGGTCGGATAGTCGACCCCGCCAACGTTCTCGTCGAGTCCCAACCAGTAAGCGTTCGCCCCGTTGAACCGGAACGGTTGGCCGCCGAGCCGCAGGGCGGCGCCGTCGCGCGTGACGAATTCCGTGTTCTGGGACGTCCAGTCGCCGGTCGCCGCGCTTGCAGGGGACGCGGGCGCCCCCGCAAGGGTCAGCGCCGTGAGCGATGTCAGGGCGATCGCGCCGGTCGCGACCGCGGCGATCGCTCTGGTTGTCAGGGTGGGTGGTGTCATCGTGGGCTCCTTCGTCCAGCGGTGAAAACGTCGGGGCTCAGCGCCAGTCGGCGACGAGCTGGTTGGCCGTGCGCACGACGCGTGGCGAGGCGAGCGCCGAAGCATCCACCTCGGCGTCGAGCAGCACATGGAACGTGTGCGTCTCGCCGGGCAGTAGCGTGACGAGCATGTCGTCGACCACAGCCTCGGGCGACACCTTGTCGACGAGCAGGGCCAGGTCGCGCAGCAACACATCGGCGGTCACCGTCACGGCGTAGCCGTCCGATACGCGCTCGACCTCGACACGCGGGCTGGATGCCTCGATCGACGAGTCCCGGCATTCGGTGTAGAACCAGAATGCGCGGTCGCCGCCGACCGTCGCCATGAGCACCTCGCCCGCGGGGTCGGTGGCCTGCGCGACATCCGTCGGCACCTCGATCGACGTCGAGGAGCGCGGTTCGAGGGCCAGGGCAGCGGTCGAGGTGGCCAGCACGGTGCCGTCGAAAGCGAAACGGGTGATCTCGACCGTGTCCACCCAGGCATCCGGCCCGTCGTTGACCACCGAGACGACAAGCGAGCTACCGTCACGCGGCTGGATGGTGACGAGCCGGTCGGCGTAGACATGCTTCAGGGCATAGAGCAACGGTTTAGCGCGGCCGTAGCCGTCCACCGCAGCCCACGACGTCACAGGCCAGCAGTCGTTCAGTTGCCAGACCACCGTGCCCATGCACCGAGGACTGAGCGACCGGAAGTGTTCGATGGCGTAGGTGACCGCGTTGGCCTGGTTCAGCGACATGGCCCAGTGCCAATCCTCCGTGTCGTCGGGCAACGGCAGGTGCGCGACGAGACCGTCGGTGAGCTTGTCGTTGCCGTCGGTCGCCTTCTGGTGCGCGATCATGCCGGGCGATTCGGGGGTGAGCGGAATGTCCGAGATTGCTCGTTCGATCGTCGACCACGTGGCCGGCCCCTGCCAGCCGAATTCGGCGACGAACCTCGGCGAGACGTCGCGGTACGCCGGATAGTCCACGCGGTTCCAGTGCTCCCACAGGTGCACCGAGCCGTGGTCGGGGTCGTTGGCGGGAATGTCGATGCTGCCCGACCAGGGTGACCCCGCCGTGTAGGCGCGGCCCGGGTCGAGTTCGGAGACCAGCCGCGGGAGGAGGTCGAGGTAATAGCCGAGCCCCCACGTGCGACCCTGCAGACGTTTGCCCCAACCCCACTCCTCGAAGCCCCAGATGTTCTCGTTATTGCCGTTCCAGAGCACGAGGCTCGGATGCGGCATCAATCGGGTGATGTTGTCGCGCGCCTCGGCCTCGACCTCACTCCAGAGCGGCTCCTCCTCGGCGTAGCTCGCGCAGGCGAACAGGAAGTCTTGCCACACCATGATGCCGCGCTCGTCGCACAGCTCGTAGAAGTCGTCGCTTTCGTAGTAGCCACCGCCCCAGATCCGAAGCAGGTTCATATTGGCGGTCTCGGCCTGATCGAGGCGGGCGCTCAGGCGCGCGCGGTCGACGCGCGTCACGAACGCGTCGTCGGGAATCCAGTTCGCACCACGCACCCAGACCGGCTGGCCGTTCACGATGAAGCGGAATGAGGTTCCTTCGGCATCCGGTTCGAGTTCGACGACGACGGTGCGAAAACCGATGCGCAGGGCGCGGATGTCGAGCTCCGTGCCGTCGGCCAGCGCCCCGTCGACAACCCGCACGGTCAGGTCGTAGAGCGGCTGCTCGCCGAAGCCCCGCGGCCACCACAGGTCGACGTCATCCACCACGAGCTCGACGGCAACCGACGACACACCACCCTCGGGGACCGCTCCGGTGATCGGCACCTCGGCGCGGACTCCCGCCACCTCGGCGACGACCGTCACGGCGCGATCATCCGACCGTTCGACATCGACCTGCACCGACACGTGACCACGCGCGGGCGCATCGACCGTCACGATCGGGCGCACGGCCCCCAGACGCGCGCCCTGCCACGACTGCAACGTCACGGCCTTCCAGATGCCGGCCGACGCAGCATCCAGCCCCCAGTCCCACCCGAAATTGCAGGCGGCCTTGCGGATGGCGTTGAACGGGTGAAAGTACGTGTGCGGGCGGTAGCCGATGTCGAGGCTGGCCTGATCGGCGAAGGCGACGGGCGACCCGAAGCGCACGACCAACTCGTTGTCGCCCTCGACCAGCAGGTCCGCGACCGGCAGACGGTAGGTGCGGTGCTGGTTGCGCGTCGACGCGACCTTCTGGCCGTTGAGCAGCACCGTTGCGACCGTGTCGAGGCCCTCGAAAACCAGATCGTGGCGGTCGCGGCCGTCAGCATGCCACTCGAACGTGGTGCGGTACTCCCAATCGCATTCGCCGATCCACGTGACCTTCTGCTCGTTGCGGTCGAGATAGGGGTCGGGGATGAGCCCGGCCTCGAGCAGATCGGTGTGCACGAGACCCGGAACGCGCGCGGGGACCGAGACATCCCTCAGGTCGGCGGGCACCGGGCCCCGCAAAGCCCGCAGCGACCAACCGTCATGCAGGGTGCGCGTGGTCACGGTGGACAGGTCGGCGGTGGTGAGGGTCATTTCGTTGCTCCTGAGGTGAGGCCGTTGTAGATGTAGCGCTGAAGAAAGAGGAAGGCCAAGAGGGTGGGGATGATGACGAGGATCGTTCCGGCGGCGATGACCTGCCACTGCGAGCCGAACGGGCCCATGAAGCGGAAGAGCGAGGTCGAGATCACCCCGAGCTCCTGCGACGGCATATAGAGGAACGGGATGTAGAACTCGTTGTAGATGGCGATGCCCTTGATGATGATCACGGTGGCGATCGCGGGCTTCAAGAGCGGCAGGATGACGCGCCAATAGATGGTGAAACGGTTCGCGCCGTCGAGCATGGCCGCCTCGTCGAGTGAGACGGGGATGGACGACATGAACTGCAGGAAGATGTAGATCGCCACGATGTCGGTGCCGGCGAACAACAGGATGGCGGCGCCGCGCGTGTTAAAGAGGTCGAGCGCCGAGATCACCTGGAACGTGGCCACCTGGGTGGTCACGGACGGCACGAGGGTGGCCAGAAGGAACAGTCCGAGCACGAGCTTGCGGCCGCGGAACCGGAAGCGGTCGACCGCGTAGGCCGCCATCGTGCCGATCAAGATGGTGCCGGCCACCGATACCACCAGGATGATACCGGTGTTGATGAATCCCATCACCATGCCACCCTGCGAGAACGCGGTTGCGAAGTTCTCGAAGTTGAGCCAGTTCGACGGCGGGGTGAGCGGGCCGGTGGTGCGCTGCTCCTGGTCGGTCTTGAAGGCCAGCATGAAGATCGTGACGAGGGGCACGATCGCGAACAGGCTGGCGACGATGAGCGATAGGTACTTGAGGGTCGTGGCGACGGCGCTCTTCACGATTCATCCCCTCTCTCATCGGGGAACACCCGACGCTGGACCGCCGTGATGACGAGGACGATGATGAGCAGGACCACGGCCATGGCCGAGGCGAGGCCGACCTTCGAGAACTTGAACGCCGTATTCACCGTTTGAATCACGAACGTCTCGGAGCCGTTGGCGCCGCCCGTCATGATGTAGGGCATCTCGAAGGCCGAGAGGGCACCGGCGATGGCGAGGATGAACGACAACCCGAGGATGCGTCGGATGCTCGGCAGGATGATGAACCGGAACTTGTGCCACGAGTTAGCTCCGTCGAGATCGGCCGCCTCGTACTGTTCGGCCGGAACGGACTGGATGGCCCCCAGGAAGAGCACGAAGTTGAGGCCCATGTAGCGCCACACCGACGTGCCGGCCAGCGAGATGTTCACGAGCGACGGGTCGCCCAGCCACTGGCCCGGGTCGTGGATGCCGACGGCCGCGAGCAGCGCGTCGAGGGTTCCGCCCGGCCGGAAGAAGTAGAGGAAGACCAGGCCGATCGCCACACCATTGATGAGGTAGGGGAAGAAGATCACGCCCTTGAAAAGGTTGCGGAAGCGGGTCTTGAAGCTCAGAAGGGTGGCGAAGTACAGCGCCAGCACGAGCTGCGCGACGGCGCCCGCCAGGTAGTACAGGCTCACGAAGAAGACCTGGAAGATCTCGGGCTGGGTGAAGATCTGGACGAAGTTGCCGAAACCGACGAACTCCTTCTCGGGGTCGAGGCCGTCCCACGACGTGAGGCTGTACCAGAACATGTTGCCGACGGGGATATAAGTCAGCACGATGAGGAAGGCCAACGGGATGATGAGGAACAGCCAGGGTGTCGTGCCCGAGCCGGTCAGCCGGTTGCGGCGGCGCGACGAGATCGGAGCGAGCGCGCGGGCGGTCAGGGCAAGATCGCCCTTGAGTGTGGACATGCGTCTACCTTCGATTCGTTCGATGGTTGACGCCGTGGCCCCGCCACGCTGCGGGGCCACGGCGCTTCGTGTGGAGGGCGCTACTTCGCGTCGACGGTGGCGCGAGCAGCGGCCCACCGGTCGTTGAGGTCCGCGAAGACGCTCTCCTTGTCACCATCCGCGGCGCCACGCGCCACGTCGATCAGTTTCTGCCGATAGATGTTGCCGAACAGGTCGATCTCGGCCTCGTTCGCGATGTCGTTGATCACGGCTTCCTTGCCCACCGGGTCGGCGGCGAGCTCGATGTAGTTCACGCCGAGCTCCTGGAAGTCCTTCAGCGTGTCGGGGGCGGGGTCGCTCACGACGGGGCTGATGGCGCCCTGGCTGGCGGCGTATCCGGATTCGTTCGTGAACCAGTCGACCCAGGCCTTCGCCGTGGCCTTGTTCTTCGAGTATTTGCTGATCGCCAGGAACTTGTCCGAGGCGGTCACCGACGTGAAACCGGTGTCGGTCTTCCAGGGCATGGGCCAGAAGCCGATGACGTCGCGGGATTCGCCGGCCGCTTCGGCGGCGTCCTGCATCTGGCTCACGGCCCACGAGCCGAGGATCATCGAGCTGACTTCACCCGATGCGAGCAGGTTCTTCGACTCTTCCCAGTTGGTGGTTGTCGGGTCGGGTTCGCTCAGACCGGCCGCGACCGTGTCGAAGAGCAGACCGTCGATGTTGTACTGGTCGTTGCCCTCCGTCCAGGGCGCGTCGTCCTCGATCATCTGCGTGCGCACGGTGTCGCCCTGCACGGTGCCGAGGTTGCCCTCGATCGTTGCGAGCGGCCATCCGTCTTTGTAGTTCGTGTAATAGGGGATGGAACCCGTCGCCTTGATCTTCTCCAGCGCGTCGAGGTACTCCTCCTCCGTGGCGGGCGGCGTCGTGATGCCGGCTTTCGTCCAGACATCCTTGTTGAAGACGTAGCCCATGGCCGAACCGAACGTCGAGACGCCGTAGGCGGTGCCGTCGAACGAGCCCTCATTGGTGAACCGGTACTTCTCGGACAGCTCTTCGGTGCTGCCCATGGGCTCGAAGTAGTCGGCGTACTTGTCTTTGGTCACATTGGACGACGGGATGAGGAGGACGTCGCCGTAGTCGCGGGAGTTGAGCCGGATCTTCGCGTCGCCCTCATAATCGGTGAGCGCTTCGAACTTGACCTCGGTGCCCGGGTATTTCTTGGTGAACTCGGCGGCGTAGTTCTTGAACGTCGTATCGACGAGGTCGGTCCTGTTCGTCAGAACCGTGATGGTGCCGGCCGGCTCGCCGTCGTCGTTGGCGGCGCCACCGGCGCAGCCGCTGAGGAGGAGTGCGGCGATGGCGGCGGTTGCTGCCACGCCGAGGCTCGGTCTGATGGTCACGTGAACTCCTTCGTTCGGTGCGACGGGTGGGGTGGATGCGCCGCCGCTGTGATCGAGTATGGAGGGGAATCGGCGCTCTCGCAATACATACATTAGTAATTTATGTTACGAGCGGATAACGAAAGATTGGGTCGTCGGGGCCTTCAAGCCTGCCGACGAGTTGCAGCGACGACCGCTACGGCTGCGGCACCGGCCCGGTGGTCGCCCGCCGAACGAGCGTCGCGCGCGGCGCCTCCCGGTCGGCGGCTGGGGCACCACTCAGGAGCGCGAGCAGCGATTCCCCCGCCAGCTCGCCGATGCGCTGCACGTCGTGGCTGAGCGCCGAGAGGGCCGGCTCAGACAACTGACATTGCGCGGAATCATCCCAGGCCACGATCGAGACATCGCGCGGGGCGGCCAAGCCTGCCTGCTGCGTGGCGCGCAGGCCGCCAAGCGCCATCTGGTCGCTGTCGAAGACGACGGCGGTCGGCGGTTCCGCACCTGCCAGCAGGGCCGACATCGCCCGCGCGCCCGACTCGAGCGAGTAGTCCCCCTCGATGCTCTGCAGCGTCAACTCGCGCTCGCCTCCCGCGCGCTCGAACGCCTCCTTGCGGGATGCCGTGTGCGCGAGCTCGGACGGGCCCGTGACATGCGCCAGACGCCGGTGACCGAGCGCGACGAGGTGCTGCACGGCCTGGTCCATGGTCTCGGCGTCGTTCGTCCAGATCGCGGGAAGACCCCGCGCGACCGTCGGCGAACCGAGCACGACCGCGGGCACCCCGGCGCGCGCGACCGCCGACAACCGCTCGTCCCGCGCGACCAGGTCGACCAGGATGATGGCGCTCACCGTCTGCTCGCGCACCCACCGCTCGATCGTCTCCAGCTCTTGCTCACGGGTCGGCAGAACGCGGATCAGCACCGAGAGCCCCTGCGGGCGCACAATGCGATCGATGCCGGCGATGACCTCGTGGTAGAACGGTTCGGCGCCGTAGACCTCGGAGGCGCGAACGAGGGTGAGCCCAACCGGGCGGTGGTTGGCGGTAGTGTGGTCGAAATCGAGGCCCATCGGCTGGCGGCCTTTCTTGTCGGGTCTGCGCGTGCGTTTCACGCTCTACGGGTACACGTTATGCCCTCGACAGGCGAAGGCCCTGCCGCCGCATGCGCCGGAGCGCGTCCCCCGATGACCACCCGACGAGGAGGAAAGATGGCCCGCCGCGAATCCATCCTCACCGGACCGGGCAGCCAGGCCCTGATCGTCGATCTCATCCGCTCGTCCGGGCCCATCAGTCGCACCGAGCTGACGGCCGCCACGGGCCTCACGCAGCCATCGATCTCCAACATCGTCCGCCGCCTGATCGACGACGGAATCGTGCGCGAATCGGGTCGCACCCCCTCGCAGGGCGGCAAACCACGCACGCTGCTCGAGATCAATGCGCGGGCCCGCTACGGCATCGGCGTGCAGCTCGGTTTCGAATCCATCACCATCGTCGCCACGGATGTGCGCGGTGGGGTCGTCGGTCGCCAACTCGTCGACGGCGCAGGTGCCGGCCAACCCGACGAGACCGCGGAGCGCATCGTCGACCTCTATCGAGCCTTCCTCGCGGGTCTGGGTCTCGACGCGGCATCGGTCGCTGGCGTCGCCGTCGTGACGCCCGGGCCGATCGCCCTCGCCGAGGGCGCCATTCTCGCGGCGCCGAGCCTGCCGCTCTGGGACGGCTACCCCCTTCGAGATGTGCTCGCCGACGCACTCGGCGTTCCCGTGATCATCGGCAACGATGCCGCGGCCGCCACCATCGGCGAATTCTGGAGTCGCCAGGTGAGCCGGAACGAAGCCTTCGCGTGCGTCTACCTCGGAACGGGTATCGGGGCGGGCGTCGTGCTCGACGGTGCCCTGCTGCGCGGCGCGAGTTCGAATGCGGGCGAGCTCGGGCACGTCACCATCCAGATCGATGGCGAGCCCTGCTACTGCGGCAATCGCGGATGTCTCGAGCGGTATGCCGCGCCCGGCCCCACGATCGCGGCGGCCCGGGTCGCGCGAGAAGAACTCGGCGACGTGAATCTCACTTTCGATCCAGCCTCCCTGTCGCGGGACTTCGACCAACTGGCGCGCGCGGCGGTGGGCGGCCAGACGATTGCGGCCGAGTTGCTTCAGGGCTCGGCCGACCAGATCGCTGCGGCAACCGTCACGCTGGCGAATCTGTTCGATCTCGATCGGATCGTGCTCGCGGGGCCGGGCATGGCCGTGGCGGGGTCGATGTATGCGCGGGCAATTCGCGAGCGTTTGGAGCAAAGTTTCTTCGCGCGGAATGCGCATTCGATCGCGGTCGAGCTGTCGTCGAATCCGCGCGACGCTGCCGCTATCGGGGCGGCGGCCCTCGTGTTGCAGGGTTCGATCGCGCCGGGGCACGGCCCTTCACTCACCCCGGCGGCTTAAATCATTTAATTAATTAAGTCTTGATTTGCGGCGCGACATCCGCGATTCTGGCGTCGAGGGGCACCGTCGCCCCTCGATGAGACAGATTCGGGGAACAACAATGACGTTGAGAAAACGACTGCTCGCGGCCGCGGCCGCTACCGCCGTGCTTGCCGGGCTGAGTGCGGGAGCGGGTGCCACCGTGGCGCCGATCGCCGACGCATCCGCTTTCGGGGCCACGAATAAGGCGCAGGTTCTGACCTACCTGCGCAGCATCACCGGCACGAACATCGTGTCGGGGCAGCACAACAAGGAACCGGCATCCGCGCCCGGCCAGTACACGCAGCAGGTCAAGGACATCACGGGGCAATACCCGGGGCTGTGGGGAGGCGACCTCATGTTCCGAGCCGACGATGCGGCGAACCGCCAACGGGTGATCGACCAGGCGAAGACCGAATGGAGGAACGGTTCGCTCGTGGCACTCACGTGGCATGCCTGCTCGCCGACCGTCGGTGCCACGTGCGAGTTCGAGGGCGGGGTGAAGACGACGATTTCGAACGACCAGTTCACTCAGATCGTCACGGGCGGCACGGCCCTCAACCAAACCTGGCGCCAGCGGATGGCCGCCGTGGTGCCCTATTTGAAGCAGCTGAAGGATGCCGGCGTGCCGGTGTTGTTCCGGCCCTTCCACGAGATGAACGAGACCTGGAACTGGTGGGGCGGGCGCCCGGGCGCGAACGGTGGGTCGAAGATCTTCCAGCAGATGCGCGACTACTTCGACGCGCAGGGCCTCGACAACCTGATCTGGGTCTGGAACGTGCAAGACAACCCGGCTGGCGGTTGGGCGAACTACTACCCCGGCAGCACCTATGTCGACGTCGTATCGCTCGACGCCTGGTACAAGTCCTACCCGTCGGCGGGTGACTACCAACAGCTGCAGAGCATCGCGGGCACGAAACCTATCGCGATCGCCGAGATGGGCAAGGTTCCGGATGCCGCGTTCTTGACCTCCCAGACCCGGTGGAGTTACTTCATGATGTGGTCGGAGCAGCTGCGGGCCAACAACACGAATGCGCAGATTCAGAGCACGTACTTCAACGGTCGCGTCCTGAATCAGGGCGAGGTAGCCCTGGGCTGACGCGTCGCGCGCCGATCGAGCCTCAGCGCACGAACAGCCGGCGCTCCTCGGCGAGCGGGTCGCGGACCACGCGCACCCGGTCGCCGAAGAGCAGCGTGTCCCGCGCGGCGACGTACTCGGGCCAGACAAGGTCGGCGGGGCCCGTGTCCGCGGGGCGGTCGGTGGCGGGCACGTCGGCGGCGGGCACCGATATCGCCGCGGGATCGCCGGTCCGAGCGAAGCTCGACCATGCGGAACCCATCGACGACGCGAGTTCGACCGGAGCATGCTCTCCGAGTTCCGCCCGCGCCCACGCCGTGTCATCCACATGCCCGAAGACGAAGGGGAGTTCGAGCGAGTGTCCGGCGCCTCGCGCCCAGGTTTCGCCGACGCTGCGCGTCCACTCGAAGAGGTAGGAGCGGGTCGAACCCCGTCGCGACGCGACCGGCTCCGCTGGGCCTGGCGCACGGGCGGCTGCCACCACCCGCGCGTCGAGCATCCGCTGCATGGGTTGCCGATAGAGCACATCGGTGAGATACGCCTCGAGTGCCCCTGCGGCGCCGGCTTCGGTGACGCCACGCGACGCCCACGCCTCGACATATTCGTCGGGGGTGAACGTTTCGCGGCGCGCGGCGATCTCGTCACGCAGCGCGCGACGGGCCTCCTCGTCGGTCATCCCGCCGAGGTCGACGTAGGCCGACGCCTCGTTCAGGTTCGTGCCGAAGATGGCGTCGATACCGACCCCTCCCCCGGCCGCGATCGATCGAAGCGGTGTGTCGCGCACAACGCGGCCGTCGACGATCGGCCGAAAAGGCACGCTGGGCCCCCGGCTGAGCCTCGCATGCTTTTCGATGACCCCGGTCTGAGCGTCGGCGAGGGTCTGCGGCGGGATATCGATCAGCTGCTCGGGGTCGGTGCTGCCGCCAGGGAGGGCGCGCAGCAGCTCGTCGGTCACGCCGGCGGCCTCATCCCGCGTGTGCACGCGTTCGGCCGTTGCACTCTGCACGATCACGCGCTGGAACGGCGCTCCGGCGGCACTTTCGGCGAGGAGGGTGGCGACGGCGACACCGCCCGCCGACTGCCCCATGAGTGTCACCGCGGTCGGGTCTCCCCCAAACGCGACGATGTCGTGTCGTATCCATTCGAGGCCGGCCAGGATGTCGGTGAGCGCGAGGTTGTCGGCATCCGCGTAGTCCGCACCCAAAAGGTGCTCGAGGCGCAGATATCCGAATGCGCCTAGGCGGTAGTTGAGCGCGACGACGATGACGCCGTGTGCAGCGGCAAACCGGGCGCCATCGCAGAGAGGGTGCGCGTTCGAGCCGAAGACGTGCGCGCCGCCGTGCACCCAGACGAGCACGGGTCGCGGAGTCGAGGCGGGTTCGGCCGGGATCCAGATGTTGGCGTTGAGGCAGTCGCGTTCGTCTCGGGGCCGGCCGGCATCGGGGTCGTGCGGGTCGTTCCTCTGCCAGGCGCGGGCACCGAGGGCGCTTGCTCGGATTCCCTTCCAAGGCGTCGCGGGTTCGGCCGCGGCGAACCGTCGGGTGACGGCCGCGACGGGCACGCCCAGCACGGCGACCGCCGGGCCGTTGGGCGTCTCGACCGGCAGCCCTTCTACGGTGCCAGCGGTGACGCGGTACGTGACCATGCTTCCCCCCACGGATGAAACGGACACACGGCTCGGCATCCGGCCCGACCGCATCACTAATATATTGCTCCGTGCCGCCGACAAGCGAGGGGCCGGACGGACCTGCAACCCGTTCGACCCCTCGCACTTTTTCCGCGGTTCTTCCCCGCGGAACCTACTGGATGCCCTCTTTCACGAGGCGCCACTGCTGCGTAGCACTCCCGTTGGCGGTGCGCTGCTGCGCGGCCGCACCGTCGGCGGTGGAGGCGCCGGCGATTTCGAGCAACTTGTTGCTGTTGTTGTTCTTGATGGTCCACCAGCCCGATGCGGTTGCGAGCGTCCACACCTGGGTGGCGTTGCCGGTCGGGCCCCATTGCGCGGCCTGCACGGCGTCGCCGGTGGCGGCCCCCGGGATTTCGAGCAGCTTGCCGCTGTTGTTGTTGATCAGCTGCGTTCCACCCGTGACGGGCCGGGCGTTCCATACCTGGGTAGCGTTGCCGGTGTCACCCCACTGGCTGGCGAGCGCGCCGTCGGCCGTCGATGCTCCGGCGATCTCGAGCAGTTTGGAGCTGTTGCGGTTGCTGATGCGGAACTGAGGGTCGGTCGCGGTCGCCGGCCGGTAGACCTGGATCTGGTCGAGCTCGGCGAAACCGGTCCCCTTGGCGAACGCGATGGTGTTGACGCCCGCGTTCAGGGTGACGGTCTTCTGCGCCCACAGGTAGCGACCCCAGTCGAACGTCGCCGGGTAGGAGATGCTCGACGCGGTGCCGCCGTTGACGGACACGTTGTGGGTGCTCGTCGCCCCGGTTCCATTGTCGTAGCGCACGTTGACGGTGTAGGTGCTGGCGGCCGGCGCCCGCACGGTGAAGGTCACCTTGCTCCCGGCGTTGTTGATGTTGCCCACCTTCGACCCGTTGGCCGCGTCGGCGTGGGTCACCAGGGTGGCGTCGACGAGCGCCGCCTTCTCGGCTTCGTACTGTTGGGCGTCGAGCGGCATGGACCCCACGCGCACGTCGTTATATGTGGTGGCAAGGTTTTCGACGTTGGTGGCGTGGTAGAGCGTGCGCCCGTCGACACTCGTGTCGAAGCTCTGCGCGAACCCCGTGAAGGTGCCGCCCTGGACATCGGCGGCGTCGTAGGTGACGCCGAACGGCAGACGCTCCCAGGGGCCTTCGCCCAGGTTGTAGTTCACGTAGAAGTTCTGCCCGCCGTCGATGGCGTTGGATGAATTGAGCGCCCACTTCGAGGCGATCACGACCATGCCTTTCGGGCCACCGGTCGGAACCCAGCGCACGAACGGGGACGATCCGATGCCGCGGCCGTTGGCCAGTTTCACCTGGGTGCCGATGCTCGTCTCGGGCGACCAGGTGAGGCCGTCGGGCGAGTACTTGTAGTAGACGGGCGCGGTGTTCTGCGTCTGACTCGGTCGGTTGACGACCTCGAACGTGGCCATGTAGCGACCGTCGGGCAGGCGCGTGACCGTGATCATGCCGGGTCGGTCGCTCTGGTTGGTGGGCGCGGACACGTTGACGAGCGGACCCCAGGAGAGACCCCCGTCGGTGGAGCGCCGGTAGGAAACGGCCTGCAGCACGCCGTTGGCCTTCTGCCGTTCGTCGGAGAAGTACGCGACGAGCCCGCCGTTGGCGTCGACGGCGAGGGAGGGCTCCCACACGGTCGTCGTCGTGGACGTGGGGCTGGGGTCATAGACGGCGGGGCCACCCGAGTCGATGGTGCTCTGGTAGCTCCAGGTCACGCCGTGGTCGAGGCTCTTGTAGACGACGAGTCGGCTGCTCGAGCGGTCTTCGGGCATGATCATGCCGCTCAATAGCAGGGTGCCGGCGGGCAGGCTGCCCACTTGGGTGGGCACCTCGTAGAGGAACGGCTGGGCGGTGCGCGTGAGAGTGGGGAACTGCACGCTGGGGTTGATGTCGGCCACCTTGGTCCAGCTGGCACCGTCGTTGGTGCTGCGATAGATCGGGTAGACCTGTTTGCCGTTGACCAAAACGAGCTGGTCGAAGGTGGCGATCTGGGTGCCGTTGGCCGTGCCGCTGTTCTTCAGCACGAGGTTCTTGGCATAGGTGGTGCCGGCCGCGCGGCCGCCTTCGGGGTTGAAGGAGCTGCCCGCGGGGGGCGAGTAAACGAGGGCACCGTTGCCGGTGGTGACCGCCTGGGCGGGGGCTGCCCCGGCGAGCTGCCCGAGCAGGAGCAGCGCGATGGTGCCGAGACCGGCGATGGTGAACCGCCGTTTCGCTCGGCGCGGGGTGCGAACGACGTCGTCCACACCCGAAGAGACTGTGCTCATCTTTCCTCCGATATTTGTCACTGAACCGGTGCGGATGTCCCGCCCCGGCGTTCCCCCACCCCCGGCAGTATTCAGTCGGTCGGCGCGAGAAGGATTTCGGTCCATGAGACGGCGGGCAGCACGATCGTGATCGTGTCGCCGTCGCGCTGGACGCTGTCGTTCGCATTCAGTTGCACGCGCTCGGGCTGCTGCAGCGTGTTGGCGGCGTGGATGTCGTCATCGGCGAGCGTGCGGGCCGTCGCGTGCACATTGGCGCCGTTGCGGCGATACGGCGCGAGGTCGATCGTCACGGTTACCTCGTCGTCGGTCGACCGGTTCACCAAGTAGACGGATGCCGCGCCGGTCGTCTCGTCGTGCGTCGCAACCGCGTCGACCACGGGCACCGTTCCGTAATCCGTCGTGTCGTAGGTCGGGCTTTCGACGGCAACGTCGAGCGCCGTGCCCACGGCGTGCTGCGACGTGGCGGCGAACGGGAAGAACGTGGTCTGCTTCCACGCGGGCCCACCGGGCTCGGTCATGATGGGCGCGATGACGTTCACGAGCTGAGCGAGCGAGGCGCTCGTCACGCGGTCGGCGTGCTTCAGCAACGCGATGAGCAGGCTGCCGAACACGACGGCGTCAGCCACCGAATATTGGTCTTCGAGCAGGCGCGGCGCCGTGGGCCAGTTGTCGACGCCCTGGATCTTGTCGACGTTCTCGAACCGCGTGTTGTACCAAATGTTCCACTCGTCGAACGAGATGTTGATGGTCTTGTCGCTGCCGCGCACGGCTTTGACGTGGTCGGCAGTGGCGACGACCGAGTCGATGAAGTGGTCCATGTTCACGCCAGAGGCGAGGTAACTCGGCAGGTCGCCCTTGTCCTCGTAGTAGGCGTGGCACGAGATGTAGTCGACATCGTCGTAGGTGTGGGTGAGCACGACACGTTCCCACTCGCCGAAGGTTGGCATGGTGGCGCTGGACGAGCCGCACACCACGAGTTCGAGGTCGGGGTCGAACGAGCGCATGGCGCGCGCGGTTTGGGCGGCGAGCTTGCCGTAGTCGTCGGCCGAGCGGTGACCGAGCTGCCAGGGCCCGTCCATCTCGTTGCCGAGGCACCACATCTTCACGCCGAAGGCCGACGGCCGGCCGTTCTGCGCGCGTCGGTCGGCGAGGGCTGTTCCATCCGGCAGGTTGGCGTATTCGAGCAGGTCGAGCGCTTCGAGCGTGCCCCGCGTGCCGAGGTTCACGGCCAGCATCAGCTCGCTGCCCACCTTGTCGAGCCACGTCTGAAATTCGTGCAACCCGATCTCGTTGGTCTCGGTGGAGTGCCACGCGAGGTCGAGGCGGCGCGGGCGGTCGGCCACAGGCCCGACGCTGTCCTCCCAGCGGAATCCCGAGACGAAGTTGCCGCCGGGGTAACGGATGGCCGACACCCCGAGCTCCTTCACGAGCTCGATCACATCGGTGCGAAAACCGTCGGCGTCGGCGTTGGGGTGCCCGGGCTCGTAGATGCCGTCGTACACGGAACGTCCGAGGTGCTCGACGAACGAGCCGAAGAGTCGACGGTTGACGGCGCCGATGGTCTGGCGCGGGTTGACGGTGATGCGGGCGTTAAGCATGGTGTTCCTGAACGTGGGGGGCGCCGAAAGCGCGGGCGGATGGGGCGTTGTGCGTGTCTTCTGCGCGGCGGGCCGCCTCGGCGTGCTGCCGGTACCGGTCGGCGACGGGGTTCTTCTGCCGCAGCAAACCCGACGGGCTCTCCACGAGGTCGTAGAGCCCCATGGTGAGCAGGTGGTCGATGCGCGGGTTCTCGGTGTGGCGGTAGGTCCACTCGTACATGTCGAAGAGCGGCCACCACGTGTACCCGACGATCTGCTGCCCCTCGGCGCGCATCGCGTGCACGAGTTCGACGGATGCGTCGAGCCACTCGATGCGCTCGGCCACCGTGCCCGTGACGCACGTCTCGGTCACCATGACGGGTGCGCCGTAACGCGCCGCATACGTCTCGAGCACCTCGCGGAGCCCGTCGGTGCCGGCGTCGAACGAGGGACGCGGGTCGGCGAATCCCCCGCCGTGGTGCACCCCCGGCTCGAAGACCTCGGTGGAGTGCCGCGGGTAGTAGTTGACGCCCATGACGTCGGGGCGCACGGCGTTGTCGAGGAACCAGGTCAGCTCGGCATCCGTGCAACCCTTCTGCCGCAGGGTGTCGATCAGGGCGTGGTCGGGGCCGACACCACCCGTGACGAGGTCTTCGACGAGGAAGCTCTGATGCCGCAGGCGGGTGGCGAGCTCGGCGTGTTCGGTCGCCTCGGCGTCGCCCGTGTAACGCATGCCCGCGTCGACGTGCACGAACGTGGCGCGCTCGCCGATCGAGCGGGCGATGGCCTGCTGTGTGAGGACGAACCCCTTCGACAGGGCCAACGACATCTGCACGAACCCGTCGGCGCCCGTGAGGTAGGGAGGCCAGTAGCCGTATTCACCCGAGAAGAGCGCATGGATGACGGGCTCGTTGACGGGTGTGTAGTCGGTGACGAACGACCCGTATCGATCGGCGAAACGCTCGGCGTATTCGGCGACGTGTTGCGGGTAGTCGGGGTGGGCGAACTGCCGCTCGAGCCACGCGGGCGTGCCGTAGTGCAACAGGTCCACGAGCGGCCGGATGCCGTTCGCCTGCATGTTCTCGACCGCGCGGTCGACGAAGCTCCAGTCCCAGACACCGGGCTCGGGCGCCACCCGGTACCACGGCACACCCCAGCGCAGCATCTCGGCGCCCACCGAGGAGGCGAGCGCGAAGTCGGTGTCGTACTGCTCGTAGTGCTCGGTCAACTCGTATTCGTCGATGGCTCGTTCACCCTCGCGCGTCTGGGGCACGAAGGTGTCCTCGATGCCGAGGGCGAAGTGCAGCGCACCGTCGGCGAACCACGGGGTGGCGGCAGCACCGGGGGTGGCGACAGAAGCGGGAGCAGCGCTGGGCGCGGTCGGGTCAGACACGGGACTCATTTCAGACCGGTGGTGGCGACGCTCTCGATGAAGCGTCGTTGGACGAACAGGAACATGATGGCCAGCGGCAGCACGGCGATGAGCGAGCCGGCCATCATGACGCCGTAGGGGATGATGCCGCCGGGGCCCGTCAGCAGCGTGAGCCCCGACGTGATGGTGCCCATCTCGCTGTCGGTCGTGAACACGAGCGGCCACAGCAGGTCGTTCCAGTTGTTCACGAAGGTGAAGATGGCGAGCGTGAGCAGGGCGGGAACGGCGTTCGGCAGCACGACGCTGCGGAACACCCGCCACTCGGAGGCTCCGTCGATGCGGGCGGCGCTGTCGAGGTCGCGCGGCAGCGAGACGAAGAACTGGCGCAGGAAGAAGATGCCGAAGGCATCCGCGGCCCTCGGGATGATGAGCGCCGCGAACGTGTTGACCCAGCCCAGGTCGCTCACGAGCTGGTAAACGGGGATGAGCGTGGCCTGGAACGGGATCATGAGGCTGGCGATGATCGCGATGAGGAGCACGTTCTTGCCGCGGAAGTCGATGCGGGCGAGCGCATAGGCCACGAGGGAATCGAAGACCAGCGCGCAGATCGTGACGCCGCCGGCGAAGACGAAGCTGTTGGCGATGAGCCGCGCGAAGGGCAGCTCGGTGAAGATGCGCGTGAAGTTGTCGAACGTCCACTCGGTGGGCACGAGCGTGGGCGGGAACGCGTTGACCTCGCTCGTGGGTTTGAAGGCCGTGAACACGATGATGATGATCGGCAACAGCAGGAAGAATGTGGCCGCGAGGAACACCACGAGCGAGACGCCGCGGAGAACCAGGCTGCGCTGACGGGCTTTCTTGCGGGCGGGGGTCTCGACGCGGCCCGATGCCGCACCCGTCTGGCGGGTGGAGCGCGAGCCGCCGCGCACGGAGCGGGCGGGGCGCACGGGGCGGGGCGAGCGGCCGGATGAGGCGTCGGCCGTGGTTTCGAGGGTGTGTGACATCAGCTGGCGTCCTTTTCGCGGCGGCCGGCGAAGCCGAACTGTACGAGCGAGAGAATGAGCGTCGCGATCAGCAGCACATAGGAGAGCGCCGACGCGAAGCCGAGGTCGAGGTCCTTGAAGCCGGACTCGTAGATCTCCATGACGACCGTCTGGGTGCTGCGGTAGGGGCCACCGCCCGTGAGCACGTAGATCTGGTCGAAGGCCTGCAGCGCGGCGATGAGCGCCACGATGCCGACGAATGCGAGCGTGTTGGACAGCTGCGGCAGGGTGATGTTGGTGAAGCGACGCCAGGCGTTGGCGCCATCCATCTTGGCCGCTTCATAGAGGCTGCCCGGGATGTCTTGCAGGCCGGCCAGGAAGATCACCATGTAGAAGCCGAAGTTCTTCCACACCGCCACGAGCACCACGGTGGGCATGGCGAGGGCCGGGTCTTGCAGCACGTTGCCCAGGCTGATGCCGGCGCCGCGCAGCCAATAGTTGAGCAGGCCGATCTGCGGGTCGAGCAGGTATTGCCACGCGAAGGCGGCAACCGCCAGCGAGACGATGAACGGCAGGAACAGCGTGGTGCGGAAGAACCCCCGCCACGGCAGCAGCGGGTTGTTGAGCGCAACGGCGAGCAGCAGGGCCACGATGACCGCGAGCGGCGTGAACAGCACCGAGTAGAGCGCCGTGTTGCCGATCGACTGCAGGATGTCGGGATCGGTGAAGACCCGCGCGTAGTTGGCGAGCCCCACGAAGTTCTCGGCCCCGAACCCCGAGGCGTCGGTGAACGACAGCCGCAGCGCCGACACCATCGGCCACCCCACGAAGACCACGAGGATCGTGAGGCCGGGGATGAGGAACGCGGCGGCCGTGAGGCGGCGTTGCGTGCCGCCCGGCATGGGGCCTCGCCCGCCCAAGGGGGCAGGGGTGCGGAGCCGCTTGCGCGGGCGCTCCCTCGTGGTGCTGGTCATGTCTCAACCTTGTGTGCTGAAGCGGAACCGACGCCTCGTGGCGGCGGCACTGTGGAGAAACTCGTGCGAATTGAGTTGTGGAGAAAGAGTCCGGGGGCGACGCCGTGTGTCGCCGCCCCCGAAGCTTTAGTCCTTCAGGGCCTTCTCGATGGCGGTTGACGCCGATCCGAGGAGCTCCTTCGGGTCACCGCCCGCCATGGCCTTCTGGGTGGCCTCGTCCATCGCGCTCAGGACATCCGTGCTGTTGATCACACCGGGCAAGAGCGCCTTGGTGGTCGACGAGATGTCGGTGAGCGAGGCGACGACGGGGTTGGACGAGACGTCCGCGGCCGCGACATCCGTGCGCAGGGGCGGCCAGCCCGAGCCGAGCGACCATTCGGTGGCAACATCCTTCGAGAAGAAGTAGGAGAAGAAGTCCTGAGCGGCCTTCTGTTCCTCGGTCGAGGCCTGAGCCGTGACGGCCATCGACACGCCGATACCCGAGGATGCCTGGGCGACGGGCCCGGCCGGGATGGCTGCGATGCCGTAGTCGATCTTGTTCTCGGTCGAGACGCTGGCCATCCAGGGTCCGCCGATCGTCATGGCCGCTTTGCCCGACGAGAACAGCTTGTCGGTGGCGACGCCATCCAGGCCCGTTGGGCTGATCTTGTCGTCGTTCAGCGCCTTCGACCAGTACTCGAGCGTCTCGACGTTCTCGGGAGAGTCGATGACCGACTTCGAGTCGTCGACGATCTCGCCGCCGTTGCCCGCGAAGAGCGAGGGCCAGACGCCGTTGCCGACCGTTGCGTGGTCGGCGAGCGCCAGACCGTACTGCTCGGGCGTGCCGTCGCCGTCCTGGTCGACCGTGAGCTTCTTGGCCGCGTCGACCCATTCGTCCCAGGTCTCGGGGAATTCGGTGACGCCGGCCGCCTCGAAGAGCGCCTTGTTGTAGAAGACCGAGAGCGGCACGAAGCCCGTCGGCACGCCGTATTTGGCACCGTCGACCGTTTCCATGGCCGCGGCCTGTTCCGAGATCTCGGCCGCGTTCTTGTCGTCGGCGTAGAAGTCGTCGAGGTTCACGAGCGCCTTCTTCGAGGCGTAGACGGGCAGGCGCTCGGCGGGCATGGCCACGATCTGAGGGCCCTTGTTGGCCGAGAGCGCCGTGAGCAGGGTGTCGTCGATGACATCCCACGTCTTCACCTGCGTCTTGATCGTCACCTTGTCTTGGGACTTGTTGTAGTCGTCGACGATGCCGTCGAGGACTTTGCCGTCTGCCTCGGTGTAGCCGTGCCAGAAGGTGAGGTCGATGTGACCGTTGCTGTCGGTCGACGACGAAGACGTGGAGCAACCGGCCAGGGCCGCCGTGGCCGTGACCGCGACAGCGAGTGTCGCCAAGAGCTTCCTCATTGAATGCCTCTCTTAGCTCGCCGACATCCGTGTCGGGCGAGATCTCTGCAACGCTGCAATTACAACGTTGTAAAAGTGATGATAGGCACGAGCTCATGAGGCTGTCAATTCATTTGCGCCGATACCTCACGCCCAAAACGAGTGACACGACGGATGCCTGAGCGCATCGCTTCAGACGGGCACCCGCCAGTCCCGGCCCCGAGCCCTCTGCGTATCAGCGCGCACCGTCAAGAATGCGCCGAAATGGGCACCTCGCCGCCCTCACAGCCTCAAAGCCTCACAGCCTCACAGCCTCACGGCATCACGGCATCACGCCGTCACGCCGTCACGCGTCACGCCGTCTGGCGCACGGCCGCCGATTCACGCTCGACCACCGCGAACGGCGCGTTGATGCGCCGCGGCTGCCCGATCACACCGCCCCGGTCGGAGATGCGCTCGATCAGCGCCGACACCGCAGCCTCGGCGATCTGCCGCCGCCCCGGGTCGATGGTCGTCAAGCTCGGCAACGAGAACTGCCCCTCGGTCAGGTTGTCGAAACCCACCACCGCCACATCGGTCGGCACGCGCACGCCCTCCTGCTGCAACACGCGCATGGCACCCAGGGCCAACTCGTCGTTGAGCGCGAAAACCGCATCGAACTGGATGCCCCGCGCCAGCAACTCCTGCATCGATCCCGCGCCGTCCATGCGGTGCCAGCCCTCGCGATAGACCACAAGGCTCTCATCGAAGGGGATGCCGTGAGCCGCCAGTGCCTCGCGATAGCCCTGCAGTCGCAACGCCGCCGAACCGACGGTCTCGCGCGCGTGCGCGCCGATTGCCGCAATGTCGCGCCGACCCGACCGGATGAGGTATTCGGTCGCCGCGCGCGCCGCCTCGACGTTCTGAATCGTCACGTGATCGGTGGGGCCGCCGAAGATGCGCTCGCCGAGCAACACCAGCGGGTAGGGCACGTCGAGATGCGAGGCATCCTCGTTGGACATGCCCAGCGGGCTGAAGAGGAGGCCGTCGAGCATGGCGATGCGGGGGCTCTCGAGCACGTCGATCTCGCGGTGACGCTCGCCGCCGGTCTGCTCGATGAGGACCGTGAAGTCCTGGGCGCGCGCGGCCGTCAGCACGAGGTCGGCCAGGTCGGCAAAATAGCTGAAGCTCAGCTCGGGAACGGCGAGGCCGATGACGCCCGTGCGGCCCGTGCGCAGGTTGCGGGCGGCGATATTCGGTTGATAACCGAGCTCCGTCACGGCCGCAGACACCTTCTCGCGCGTCGCCGGCTTCACGAACTCGTAGCCGTTGACCACGTTCGAGACCGTCTTCACCGAGACCCCGGCGAGCGCCGCGACATCCCGCAATGTTGCCGCCATCACGCCCCTCTCCGTCGCACCGATGCTGACGCCATCCTAGCTAGGCACGGGCAAACGGTTGAGCCAGCCGCCCCCACTGCGCACCTTTCACTTATAAGTGCAAGTCAGGTAGGATCAGTGTCACCGCCACGCCAGTTTCGGCCGAAGCTTTCGGCACGTCTTTCGAGGAGCACCCATGCCCGCCACGATCCTCTCGAAGAGCACGATCTTTATAGATCCCGCCCTCACCCGCGAGGCCGACGATATCGCCGCGTCGTCGCCGACGACACCGACGTCGATCACATCGATCACCCTCAGCAACGGCGAAACTGTCACTCCGTCCCCCGAGTTCGGCTCACTTCTTTTCGACCTCATGACGCACCTCCGGCATGGAACCGCATCGGTGAAGACTTTGCCGGAGGAGTTGTCGACGATCTCCGCAGCCGAAATCGTCGGCGTTTCTCGCCCCACCCTCATGAAGTTCATCGCCGACGGCGAGCTACCCGCAACGAAGGTGGGCTCACATACCCGCCTGAGAACCGCGGATGTTCTCGCCCTGCGGGATCAGCGACGAACGAAGCGCGCTCGGGCAATTGCCGACCTCCGACGCCTCGACGACATCATCGACGCCCAGAACTGAGCACCCGTCGACGCGCCCGGTCCCTATCCTTGCGACGTGCCACACCGGGTATTCGTCGACCCCACGTTCTTGTCAGCCGCGCGGGTCGCGCGTCACGTGCACGACCCGCGCAGCGGGAGAAGGCCTAGGACGGCAGCGGGGCCTTCGCGGTCTCACGAGCGCGCAGCACCACGATGAGGCTGATGAGGGCGGCGGCCATCACGTAGAAGGCGGGGGCGAACTTGTTGCCCGTCGAGGCGATGAGGAAGGTGGCGAAGTAGGGCGTGATGCCGCCGAAGACGGCCACCGACATGTTGTAGGCGATCGACATGCTGCCGTAGCGGATGCGGGTGGGGAAGAGTTCGGCCATGGCGGCGCTGGCGGCACCGTCGAACGCGGCCATGAAGACACCCAGGATGACCATAGCCCCGGCGGCGGCCCAGAAGTTGCCGGCGTTCATGAGCATGAGCGTGGGGTAGGTGAGCACGAGGAAGCCCAGGCATCCGGCGATCATGACCGGTTTGCGGCCGATCTTGTCACTGAGCAGACCCATGAAAGGAACGAGCGTGGCGATGGCGAGCAGGCCCACGACGGTGGCGCCGTAGCTGAGGGTCTTGCTGTAGCCCAGGTCGGTTTGCAGGTAGGACGGCATGAAGGTCTGCAGAATCCAGTGACCAACAGCCTTGAGCACCACGAAGCCGACGCAGAACAGCAGCGCGCGCCACGACGTGCGGAACGAGTCGCGCAGCGGAGAGGCGGACACCTCGCCGGCGGCCTTCACGGCCTGGAATTCGGGGGTGTCCTCGAGCTTGTTCCGCAGGTAGAGGCCCACGAGGCCGAGCGGCAACGCCAGCAGGAAGAGCACGCGCCATCCCCAGTCGGTGAGGGCCTCTTCGCCGAGCGTCGTGGTGAACAGCAGCACCAGGCCGGCGCTCACGACGAAGGCCGCGAAGCCGAAGACGTCGATGAAGCTCGTGACGAAGCCGCGGCGGTTGGAGGGCGCGTATTCGGCGAGCAACGTGGTCGCGCCCGAGCTCTCGCCACCGGCCGCGAAGCCCTGCACGAGCCGCACGATCACGAGCAAGAACGGCGCCCATAGCCCCACCATGTCGAAGGTGGGCAGCAGACCCATCACCACCGTGGCGCCCGAGGTGACGAGGATGACGGTGGCGAGCGTGGTCTTGCGGCCGAGCCGGTCGCCGATCGAGCCCCAGAAGAGGCCACCGAGGGGCCGCATGACGAAGCCGGCGCCGAAGACGGCGAAGGCCGAGAGGAGGGCGGCCTGCGTGTTGCCCTGCTGGAAGAACTGCACGCTGATGACGGTGGCGAGGGTGCCGTAGAGGCCGAAGTCGAACCACTCGACGAAGTGCCCGGCGCCCGCGGCGCCGATGACCTTGCGCATGCGCCGGCGGCGTTCCGCATCGTCTAACGGGGTCAGGCTCGTGCGGGCGGCGGCCTCGTCGAGGCCGGCCTGCGGCTGGTTCACTGTCTCGCTCATCGGGAATCCTCACGTCATTGTTGAAGCTGGCGACGATCAACATACCACCAAGCGATCGTTTAATCCCACTGAGCGGAAAGTTAATCCCATTCAGTGATAGTTTGGGCTCGTCATCCCCGGTCAAAGGAGCCCAGCCCCATGCAGAGTCGAACAGAGTCCAGCGATGTCGTCGTCATCGGCGGAGGCCTCGCCGGCGTCTCAGCCGCCGTTGCCGCCGCCCGACTCGGTTCGCGCGTCTCGCTCATAACCAATCGTCCCGTGCTGGGCGGCAACTCGTCGAGCGAGATCCGCGTGTGGGTGGTCGGCGCCACCGCGCACGGCCATCAGCGATTCGCGCGCGAAACCGGCATCATGGGCGAGCTCTTCCTCGAGAACCAATACCGCAACGCCGAGGGCAACCCCTACTACTGGGATCAAACGGTGCTCGACCTCGTGCGCGCCGAACCCAACATCCGCCTGCATCTCAATACGGATGTCCGCACCACTGTCATGCGCGACGCCACGCCCGACGCCTCAGCCGATGCTGCCCCCGCCATCGAAGCCGTCGTCGGCTGGACCATGGGCAGCGAGATCGAGACGCGCTTCGAGGCCCCGATCTTCATCGACTGCACGGGCGACGGCCTGATCGGCGCCCAAGCCGGCGCCACCTACCGCATCGGCCGCGAGGCGCGCTCGGAATACAACGAGCCATGGGCACCCCTCGAGGCCGACGACGAACTCCTCGGCAGCTCCATCTTCTTCTACACGAAGGATGCGGGCCGCCCCGAGCGTTTCGTGCCGCCGAGCATCGCCATCGACATCGCCCGGACCCCCATCCTGGCCAACCGCATCATCCGCACGGGCGACAACGGCTGCAACTACTGGTGGATCGAATGGGGCGGCGAACTCGACACCGTCGGCGACAACGAACGCATCCGCGACGAGCTCTGGGGCGTCGTCTTCGGCATCTGGAACCACATCAAGAACTCGGGCGAATTCGACGCCGACACGCTCACGCTCGAATGGGTCGGTGCCATCCCGGGCAAGCGCGAATACCGCCGTTTCGTGGGCGATCACACGCTCACCCAGCACGACATCCTCGACCAGGTGCGCTTCGACGACGCCGTCGCGTTCGGCGGCTGGTCGATCGACCTGCACCCCGTCGAGGGCGTCTATGCCGACAAACCGGGGGCCCAGCAGCGTTTCAGCGACGGCACCTACGACATCCCGTTCCGCAGCCTCTACTCGCGGGATGTCTCGAATCTGCTGTTCGCCGGGCGCAACATCTCGGCCTCGCACGTGGCCTTCGGGTCGACGCGCGTCATGGCCACGTGCAGCACGCAGGGTCAGGCGGTCGGAACCGCCGCGGCCCTCGCCGCGCGCCTTGGCGTGACCCCGCGTGAGCTCGGTTCGCGGCACCTCGACGTCTTGCAGGGCACGCTCCTGCGGGAAGACGCACCCGTCATCGGCGTGCGGGCTGATGATCCGGAGGACCTGGTTCGGGGCGCGACGCTCACTGCATCGAGCACCCTGACCCACCTGTCGACGGTGCCGCACGCGGGGTCAGCCCATACCGACACCGGCAGCGCCACCGCCACACTCCCCCTCGACCGCGACGTGGCGCTCGTCATCCCGGTCGAGCCCCGCCTCGACGACATCACCTTCCGCGCCGACGCGAGCGCCGACACCACCGTGACGGTCGAGCTCTGGGGCACGGGCAAAGCGCAGAACTACGCCCCCATCGTGCCGCTCGACACCCGCACGGTCGCCGTGACGGCGGGCCGCGGCATCCCGATCACCGCTCGTTTCGACTGGTTGCCCGACGAACCTCAGAATGCCGTCATCGTCGTGCGCGCCAACCCCGACCTCGCGCTGCACCTGGCCGAGGAGCGCCCCTATGGCGTGCTGGCCCTCACCGCCAAGCACGCCTCGGACGAGTCGCTCGACGACCACATCCCCGAAGAGGGCGACCAGCCCGTCACCGACTGGACGGCCCGGATGCTGCGCCGCCGCAGCTTCGTCGCGACCGTGTCGCCCGCGACCACCGCCTACGCCCCCGCCCACCTCTCGGACGGCCTGCAGCGCCCCTTCGGCGGACCCCACCTCTGGTCGTCGGCCCCGCTCGACCCGTCCCGCGACCTCGCCGCCTACCCGGAAATCGTCGAGGCGGCGTGGCCCGAACCCGTGACCATCCGTTCGGTGCGCATCGTGTTCAACGACGACGTCGACGAGGATCTGGTGAACCTGCACCACCACCGCACGGAGTTCGAGGTCATCCCCGAACTGGTGTCCGACTACGCCGTCGAGGCGCGCACCGCGACGGGCGAATGGATGCCGGTGGCCGAGGTCTCGGGCAACCGCCACCGCCACCGCGTGCACGACATCGATGCCGTCACGACCGACGGTCTGCGGCTGGTCGTGCGGGGCACCAACGGTTCGCCGTATGTCACGGTCGTCGCGCTGAAGGCGTACTCGGCGCCGAGCGGCCGGGCCGGAGATGCCTGGGTAGGCTGACAGCTGAGTCCCCGTCCGTCCCGAGCGAAAGAGGTCACCGTGCCCGGCGAAATCCAGCAAGGCATCGGCCGCGCCGCCTCGGTGCTCGAGGCTCTCGGTGCGTCGACGAGCGGTCCGCTGCGGGCATCCGATATCGCCCGCGCGACGGGGCTCGGCGCCTCGACGACCGCCCGGCTGCTCGGCACGCTCGAGGAGCTCGGTTATGTGAGCAAGCTCGCGGCCGGCCCCGCCTACACGATCGGCCCCGCCATCCTGGCTCTGGCGAGCGCCGGGCTCAACCAGAACGCCGTGCACCGCGAGGCCCGCAGCGCCGCGCAAGAGCTGGCCCACCGCACGGGTCTCAGCGTCAACGTCGCCGTGCGCGACGGGGCGAGCTCGGTCTACCTCTGCCACTTCGAGGGCTCGCTCGCGCCCAAGTCGCACACCATGGTCGGGTTGCATCAACCGCTGCACGCCTCGGCGCTCGGCAAATGCCTGCTCTCGGGCCTCGGCGACGACGAGCGCCGCGAGCTGCTCGGCGACGAACCCTACCCGCGCTACACGAAGAACACGCTGGCCACGTTCGATGCGCTGAACGCCGACCTGGCGCGCATCGCCGAACGCGGCACGGCCCTCGAAGACCAGGAACTCGCGCTCGGCCGCCTCTGCGTCGCGGCGCCCATCCGCGACGCCACGGGCTCGGTGGTCGCGGCGATCTCCATCTCGGGCCGCCTCACCGTGATGAACGACCACGACCTCGACGCCCTGTCCGAGGAACTCGTCGAGGTCGCCGACCGCATCAGCGTCGGACTCGGCATGATCTCGGCCATCCCCGTTCGCTGAGGCCCTCTCGCTGAGGTTCTCTCGCTGGGTTACACCAGCTGCCAGTCCGGCTTGTTGTCATAGGTGTAGCGGTAGTAGTCGGCGTGGGCCAGGCGCGAGGCGGCAGCCTCGTCGACCACGACCGTCACGTGTCCGTGTAATTGCACGGCCGAGCCCGGAACGGAAGCCGTGAGGGGCCCTTCGAGCGCGGCCGCCAGCGCCTCGGCCTTGGCCTCGCCGAACGCGAGCAGCACGAGGTGGCGCGCCCGCAGGATGGTGCCGAGACCCTGCGTGATGCAGTGGCGGGGCACGTCGTCGACGCTGTCGAAGAAGCGCGCGTTGTCGCGGCGGGTCTGCTCGGTGAGCGTCTTCACGCGCGTGAGCGACGCAAACGATGAGCCCGGCTCGTTGAAGCCGATGTGGCCGTCGGTGCCGATGCCCAGGATCTGCAGGTCGACGCCGCCGGCAGCCTCGATGGCGGCCTCGTAGTCGCCGCCCGCGTGCTGGATGGTGTCGACATCCCCGTTGGGCGTGTGCACGAGCCGCGGGTCGAGGCCGAGCGGTTCGACGACCTCGCGCGTGATGACCGAACGATACGACTCGGGATGCTCGGCGGGCAGCCCCACGTACTCGTCGAGGGCGAAGGCGCGCACGCGCGAGAGGTCGAGGCCGGCCGAGCGTGCGGCCAGGGAACGGTAGACGGGCAATGGGGTCGAGCCCGTCGCTACGCCGAGCACGGCATCCGGTGTGCTCGTGATGAGACGCACGATGGCGTCAGCCACCAGGTCGCCGGCGGCTTCTTTCGTGGGGAGGATGACGACTTCGGCCATGTCACGTGCCTTTCGATACGGGGATGATGTGGGGTGCACGCCGCTCAGGCGCGGGGCCCGGCGGGCAAAACGTCGGCCACGAGGTCGGCGGATGCGTCAGCGCGAGTGTCGGCCGGCATTTCTGCCAAGACGTCGGCGGTCGTCCAGCGGTCGACGACCTCGCCGTGGCCGCTGGCGCGGAACGCGAGGACCGCGGCGCCGATGCGGCCGCCCGCTGTGCCCAGTTCGGAGACGCGGATCTCGGGGGCCTCCCGCCACACGAGCGACTGCGCGAGTTCGGCACGCAACGGGTCGAGCAGCAGGCCGCCGGCGCGCGATACTCCGCCGGCGAGCACGATGACGGCCGGGTCGATGAGCAGCGTGACCGATTTGAGGCCCAGCGCGAGCGCGTGCACACCGTCGGCCCACACGCGGTCGGCGACCGGGTCATGCCCGAGGCGCGCCGAGATGGCGGCGGCGTCGAGGCCCGGCTCTCCCCCGGCGGCGGCGTAGCGGCGCGCGATTCCGGCGCCCGACAGATAGACCTCGAGACATCCGTGTTGGCCGCACGTGCACGGTTCGCCGTCGGGGATGGCGGGGATGTGCCCGAGTTCGCCGGCCGTGGTGACCGCGCCGACGACCGGATGCCCGCCACTCAAGATCGAGGCCGCGACCCCCGTGCCGATGGCCACGAGCACCGAGTTGGCCACACCCTTCGAGGCGCCGAAGAGGCTCTCGGCGAGCCCGCTCGACCGCACGTCGTGGCCGATCTCGACGGGCACGCCCAGTTCGGCCGAGAGGATGGGGCCGAGGGGAACGTCGGTCCAGTCGAGCGTCGAGGCGTAGCGCACGATGCCGTTCTCGGCCTCGACCATGCCGGGCGTGACGACGCCGATGCCGACCACGTGATGCCCCGACTGTTCGGTGTGGGCGCGCAAACCCTGCAGCAGCTCGATGATGCGGGCGATGGACTCGTCACCGGTAGCGCCGACGCCCACGGAGCGCGACGCGATGGTGCGGCCCGAGGCATCCACGATGGCGCCCTTGAGGTTCGTGCCGCCGATGTCGACGGCGATGACGACGGATGCGTCGGAGAGAAAGGCTGATGCCGGGTCCACAGCCGCAGCCGCAGCCGCAGCCGCAGCGGCCGACTCCGAGGCGGGCGCGGACGACGACGGTGCAAGCGAGGAGTCCTCGAGTGCCGCAAACAATTCGCGCACGACGTCGGGATCGGTCCGCAGCGTCCCGTCCCCGCGAGGCGAAGCGGTCTGCGCGCGCAGGTGCACCTCGGTCGCCCCCGTCGCGTCGAGGATTTCTCGCACATTGGCGGGGCGCACCGATCCGCCGACGAGCACGGTCGGGGCTGCGGGCTCCGCGCGCGACCAGCGCACGAGTTCAGCCAGCACGTCGACACCCTGCAGCGCGGGATGCGGCCCACCCGAGGTCAGCACGCGCTCGACACCGGCCGCGGCCAACACGTCATAGGCGGCCAGCAGATCGGATGTCGCATCGAAGGCTTTGTGAAAAGTGACGGGCAGCGGCGCGGCGGCGTCGATCAGGCGGCGGAGCGCGACGGCATCCACCTCGCCCCCGGCCGTCAGAGCGCCGACGACGACGCCGACGGGAGTGCGCGCGCCGGCTGCGGCAGCCGCGATGGCCCGCAGATCGCGGCACATGACGTCGACCTCGGCCCCGCTATAGACGAAGTCGCCCCCGCGCGGCCGCACGATGATCTGCACGCCGACGCGTTTAACGGCGTCGAGCACCGCCAGGATCGTGCCCATGCTCGGCGTCGTGCCGCCCTCGAGCAGGTCGGCGCACAACTCGATTCGGTCGGCGCCCTCACGGTCGGCGACGAGCGCACCGTCGAGGTCGTCGACACACAGCTCCACGAGCACGCGGTTCGTCTGCGCAGAATCGGATGCGCTCACTGCACGTCACCGCGCGCGGCGATCCAGGCGGTCACATCGGCACCGGCCGCGATCTCGCCGACGGGCACGCCGCCGCCCAGGACCGGCAGGTCGACGAGCGAACCGGCGGCCGCGACATCCACGCCCAGCGCGCCCAGCACCTCGAGCGCGAGCAGGGTCGTCGCGCGGGGGTTGCCGTCGACGATCTTCATGGCGACCGCCTGACCCGTGGCCGCGGCCATGCCGATGACGCCCTCGGCGCCACCCTTGGCGAGCACCCCGGGCACGCGCGTCATGGTGTCGCTGTTGGCGTGGTTGTCACCGCCCACGAAGAAGGGGTGCGCGCGCATGGCGTCGGCGACGAGGCGCTCGGGGGTTCCCTCGGGTGCCGTCACGAGGGCGCGGAACGAGCGCGCCAGACCCTCGACCGTGGTGCTGAAGAGGGGCGCCCCGCATCCGTCGATGGCCGTGTATTCGACGGCAGTGCCCGCCACGCGCTCGACCGTCTGCCGCACGAGCTGCTGCAGCGGGTGCTCGGGGTCGAGGTAGGTGGCCGTGTCCCAGCCGTTGGCGGCGCACGCCAGCAGCATGGCGGCGTGTTTGCCCGAACAGTTCATGCGCACGCGCGAACGGGTCTCGCCGTCGCGGATGAGGCGTTCGCGCGTGGGCTCGTCCTCGGGCCAGTCGACGGGGCAGCCGAGCGCCGATTCGTCGAGACCCGCACGGCCGAGGATGCGGCGCACGGCGTCGACGTGGGCGTCCTCGCCCGTGTGGCTGCCGGCCGCGATCGCCAGCTCTTCGCCGCTGAGGTCGGCGCCGGCGAGGAGACAGGCAAGGGCCTGCAGGGGTTTCGTGGTGGAGCGTGGCAGCACCTGCGTGGACCCGCGACCGAGGTCGGCGACCACGGTTCCGTCGGCGTCGAGCGCGACGAGCCAGCCGAAGTGGCGGCTCTCGATGACGCCCGAGCGCACGATGACGGCGAGCTCGGCCAGCTCGGAGGCGGCGGCGGGCGCGGACGAGGCGTCGAGGTCAGAGGAGGGAAGGGTTGCCACGGTGTTGCTCCTTCGTCGCGGGGGCGACAGTCGATCGGTAGTACGTGAGAGAAGAACGGGACGACAGGTCAGTCGAGCACGGGCGCGCCCACGATGGGCACGGGCGCCGCGGCATCCGGTTTGCGCAGGCTGCGCTTCGAGGGTCGCGTGCGCAGGCGGGCGGCGAGCGTCGAGAGCGCGCCGTTGAAGACCAGGTAGATGAGCGTGACGACGACGAACGTCTGAATCAGCAGGTGGTTGAACGACGACAGCACCTGGCCGCGATAGAGCAGCTCGGTGAAGGCCACGATGTAGCCGAGCGAGGTGTCTTTCACGAGGCTCACGAGCTGCGTTACAAGCGAGGGCGTGGCGAACCGCAGCGCCTGCGGCAGCACGACGAGTCGCGAGGTCTGCGCCTCCGACATGCCGAGGCTCAGGCCGGCTTCGCGCTGACCGCGGGGCAGACCCAGGATGCCGGCGCGGATGATTTCGGCGAACGCGGCCGAGTTGGCCACCGTCAGCGGGATCACGAGCTTCCAGATGAGCGGGAAGTTCAGGCCCAGCTGCGGCAGGCCGAACAGCATCAGGTAGATGAGCAGCAGCACGGGAACCGTGCGCGCGATCTCGATGTAGCCGGTCGACAGCCAGCGGATGATGCGCACCCGGCTCAGGCGTCCGAGCGCCAGGAACAAGCCGAGGAACCCTCCGAGAACGGCCACGAGCGCGGCCGCCTGGATCGTTCCCCACAGGCCGACGAGCAGGTACTCCCACACGGGCCACGACAGGAACGGCGTCCACTTGTCGGCATCCAGCTGCCCCTTCGAGCCGAACTGGATGAGCCCGGCCACGACGATCCCGATCAGAATCAGGATGACGACGGCCGACCAGATGCGAATATTGCGGCGGGTCTTGGGCCCGGGCTCGTCGTACAGCGACACCTTCTGCGTCGCGGCACCCTTGCCCGCGCCAGCACCCGCGCCGGCGCCGGTCGTTTGCGTTGCAGCGCTCATCGGACGATCGCCACCTTTCGCTCGATGCGGCCGGCACTCAGGCCGATGATGAGGGCGAGCAGCATATAGACGAGGCCCGCCGCCGTGAAGATGAGGATGGGTTGCGCCTCGACGAGGTTGAGCTTGTTGGCCGCCGAGGTGAGCTCGACGACGCCTACGGCCGCGGCGAGGGCCGTGTTCATGGTCAGCGCGATCATGACGTTGCCGATGGGTTGCACGGCGGCGCGCAGCGATTGCGGCAGCACCACCAGGCTGAGGGTCTGGCCGAGCGTGAAGCCCAGCGCGCGGCTGGCCTCGATCTGCCCGTTGCCCACGGTGTTCACACCGCTGCGGATCGCCTCGGCCACATACGCAGCCTCATAGAGCGTCAGCACGACGACGGTGGTGGGCGCCAGGGGCATGAGGATGCCGGCATCCGGAAGCGCGAAGACCGCGAGGATGAGCAGCACGAGCAGCGGCACGTTGACGAAGAACTGCACGTAGGCGAAGGCCGCTCCGCGCAGCACCGGGATGGGGCTGATGCGGGCCGCCGCGATGAGCGTTCCGACGATGAGCGAGCCGATACCGGCGACCACCGCCATCACGACCGTCGTTCCGAGCGCGGCGAGGAGCGGGCCGGCGCTGTCGACGAAGATATCCATAACTTCCTTCGGGCGGTTTCGGGGCGGTTCGGGTGGGGCGGGTGAACGGGCGCGAGCCGCCGGAACCGGTTGTCTCTCAGAAACGCGAGGCAACCGGCATCCGGCGTCTAATGCGGCTTAGGAGCCGGGGACCGAACCGATCTTCGGAGCGTCGGGCGTCTCGGACTCGACGGCCGCGCCGAGCGTGGCGTCCCAGACCTTGGCCCAGGTGCCGTCTTCCTGGATCTTGACGAGCCACTCGTTGATGAACGTCTTGAAGTCGTCATCGTCGTGCTTCAGGCCGATGCCGTAAGCCTCGGTGGTGAAGGGCTGGCCGACGACCTTGATCGAGTCATCCGATGCGGCGTTCGAGGCGAGCAACGTGAAGTCCTGCACGTAGGCGTCGCCGCGACCCTGCTTGAGGGCCTGCATGGCCTGCGGGTCGGTGGCGAAGGAGACGAGCGTGGCGGTGGGCTGCTCTTCGGGAACCGCGGTCACGGCCGGCGTGTTTGCGCCCACGATGACGGTCTTGTCGGCGAGGTCTTCGATGCCCTTGATGTCGTCGTTGTCGCTCTTGACGGCGACGGCCAGACCGGACTCGAGGTAGGGGCCGGCGAACGAGACCTGCGCGGCGCGCTCCTCGGTGATCGTGTAGGTGTTGAAGACCACGTCGACGGTGCCGTTCTGCAGCAGCGCCTCACGGGTTTCCGAGGCCGGCGGGATGATCTCGACGTTGGGCTCGCCCAGGATGTAGATCGCGAGCAGCTTGGCCAGGTCGGCGTCGAAGCCCTCGACGTCGTCGGGGTTCGAGGGGTCCTGCTGCGAGAGCAGCGGAGCGTCGAGGGCCTCGCCCACGATGAGCTTGCCGCGCTCCTTGATCTTGGCCATGGTCGAGTCGGGCAGGATATCTGCGGCCTCGGCGACGACGGCGTTCTTGTAGACCTCGTCGAGCGAGGAGGCGGCCGACGAAGCCGTGGGGTCGGCGCCGGGAACGGCGGCGTCTCCGCCCGAGCAGGCCGCGAGGCCGAGCATGGCGGTGAGGGCGACGGCTGCGACGGGGATGGCCCGGCGAAGGGGTGAACGTGAAACGCGCAAGGTGGTGCCTTTCTCGGTGGGGTTCTAGGGCTGTGTGACTGTAGGGCTGCGGGTCAGTGGGTCAAGATCTTGGAGAGAAAGGCGCGGGCGCGTTCCGACTCGGGGTGGTCGAAGAACTCGGCGGGCGTGTTCTGTTCGACGATGCGGCCGTCGTCCATGAAGACGACGCGGTCGGCGGCGCGGCGGGCGAAACCCATCTCGTGCGTGACGACGACCATGGTCATGCCCTCCTTGGCGAGCGAGACCATCACGTCGAGCACCTCGGTGACCATTTCGGGGTCGAGAGCCGAGGTGGGCTCGTCGAACAGCATGACCTTGGGGCGCATGGCGAGCGCGCGGGCGATGGCGGCGCGCTGCTGCTGGCCGCCCGAGAGCTGGGCGGGGAAGCTGTCGGCCTTGTCGGCGATGCCCACGCGGTCGAGCAGTTCGAGGCCGTGCTTCTCGGCCTCCTTCTTCTTCTCGCCGCGCACCTTGATGGGGGCGAGCGTCACGTTCTCGAGGATGGTTCGGTGCGCGAAGAGGTTGAACGACTGGAACACCATGCCCACGTCGGCCCGCAGTTGGGCCAGCGCCTTGCCTTCTTGAGGCAGCGTGACTCCATCGATGCGGATGTCGCCGCTCGTGATCGTCTCGAGCCGGTTGATGCAGCGGCACAGCGTGGATTTGCCCGAGCCGGACGGCCCGACCACGACGACGACCTCTTGCGGCGCAATGCTGAGCGACACGTCTTTCAGCACGTGGTGGTCGCCGAAGTGCTTCTGCACGTCGGTCATGACGACCATGTCGGTCGATGCGCTGCGTGCCGCGGGGGATGCCGCGGGGGTTCCGGGTGCGTGTGCCATAGTGCCGCCTTCTCGTGAAATGCGGCCTTCGGGGGCCGCATCGCCATCCTCGGTCGGATCCCCATCCATGATGACGGGATCAACCTAACAACTGATTGTTACACGTAGATTTCGATAAACTTTATGCAATACTGGAGCAACTGCGGAGGCATCCGCCACCCCGACGCGACCGGAAGAGCCCCGATGAGCACGAGCGAGTTGTTCCGCACACCGCCCCGCCACGCGCCCCAGAACGTCGAGATCCTCGGGCCACTGCGCTCGGGCCGGGCCACGTCGCGCGCGGCCCTCGCCAAGGCCACGGGCCTCTCCCCCTCGACCGTCGCGTCGCGCGTCGAGGACCTCATCGCGCAGGGCCACATCGTCGAGGTCGGGCACGGCGAGTCGCGCGGCGGCCGGCGCCCCCGCCACCTCGAGATCCGCGGCGACGCCGGTCTCGTCGGCTGCATCGACCTGGGCGTCGACCGTGCCACCTTCGGCCTCATCGATTTCGCCGGAAACCTCGTCGGCGAGCGCCACCTCGACCTCGACATCGCGGCCGGCCCGCACGAGGTCCTCTCATTTGCCGTCGCGCAGCTCGTCGACATGGTCGAGCAGGCGGATGTTCCGAGCCACACGCGCCTGCGCGGCATCTCGGTCGGGGTGCCCGGGCCCGTGTCGTCGACCACATCCCGCATCGTCGCGCCGTCGCGCATGCCCGGCTGGAACGGCGTGTCGGTGGCCGAGGTCGTGCAGCGCGACATCCAGCTGCCCGTCGTCGTCAACAACGACGCCAACCTGATGGCCGCGGGCGAACTGCTCGACGCCGACGAGGCCGCCGCGTTCGCCAATCAGGTGTTCGTGAAGGTGGGCTCGGGAATCGGCTGCGGCATCGTGTCGGGCGGCGAGCTCTACACGGGCAGCAACGGCTGGGCGGGCGACATCAGCCACGTCTCGGTACCCGGGGCCGCGGCGGTTCCCTGCTCGTGCGGGCGCACCGGATGCCTCGACGCCCTAGCCTCGGGCAACGCCCTGGTGCGCGAGATGCAACTCGCCGGCCACGACGTGCACACCGTCGAGGCGATGATCGCGCTGGCCCGCGACTCCCACCCCCTCGCCACACGCCTCTTGCGCAACGCGGGCGTCATGACGGGCGGCGTACTCGCCACCATCGTCAACTTCTTCAACCCCGACCGCCTCGTGCTGGGCGGCGTGCTCGCCGATTCGGCCGTCTTCGTCGCGGGCGTGCGCTCCACCCTCTACGCCGACTGCCTACCCATGGCCACCGAGCAGCTCACCGTCGAGGTCACGCGCCACCAGGGCACGGGCGGCCTGCGCGGCGCGGCCCGCATGTTCCTCGACCGCGTCTTCTCCACCGAGGGCCTCCCCCCGCTCACGCCGGCGCCCTGACGCACTCCGCCGCCGTGCACAGCGCTATAGCTCTAGGCGTCTCACAGACCGATCATTAGGCTGGGCGCACGGACCGGCCGGGGTCGGCGGATGGGGGAAATCATGGATGCCCCAATCGCGATCATTCTCGGCGTAGTCTTCGTCGGCGCTTACGTGGCGGTCATCGTCTACGCCATCACTCAGATCCGACGCGAACCGACACTGAACAGCTCGGAACGCGCCCTATGGATCCTGGCGGTCATCTTCTTCCCGCTCATGGCCGGTTTCGTCTGGCTGTTCATGGGGCCGCATCCGCTCGGTCTGCGTATCGACCAAACGCGAGCTCCGCGCAGCTAGCGCGCCCGACGGCCCCTCCGCCGCTAGCCTTCAGCCTTCAGCCTTCACCCTTCAGGCCGCATCAAGCTTCAGGCCGCGACGACCCAGCCGGTGACGCAGGCCGCGGCGACGATTCCGAGCGGGAGGACGGCGAAAGCGAGCCATCCCGACATGACGAGGAATCTTCTCTTCGCGGCCTCGATGATCGCGCAACTGAGGATGGCACAGGCCACGAGGATGACGGGAACGAGCAGAGTGATGCGTGCCAGGACCGGCGGGGCCTCCCAGAAGGTGGCCAGGGCCGAGACGAGGTAGGCGCCGAGCAGGCTGGCGAGGATTGCGAGCAACGTGAAGTTGAGCGGAGCTTCGCTCGACGTGTCGGGTTCGACGGGCGGGGTTACCTTCGTGCGGCGCGGGCGGTTCCGGTACGTCTCCGCTGCCGTTTCGATCTCGGCGATCGCGTCGTCGGAGACCTGATCCGGGGTCACCCTGAGGAACTCTCGGATGCCTGATGACGGCACGCGTCGGGCTGCAATGAGCCGCGCAAGGCGGTCTCGCTCGAGTTCGGTCGTCCAGCCCTCGATGGAGATACCCCAGCGACCGGCGTGGTCGGGATTGCCGAGCTCGCGGTAACGCTCCGCCAGCCGCCCTCGAACGTCGAGTTGCGAGGGGTCGCCGTCGATGAGGGCTCTGAGCTGCTGCAGGGCCCGCTGATGGCGGCCTTCCGCCCACAACTCATCGGCCCTGTCGAGGAGCGCTGGATTATTCACGTGCATAGTCTGGCGCACGTCGGCCCTATGAGTCCCAGCGCCGGGCCCGCCGAATGGCTAGCCCGACGACGCGACCCGGGATTCGAAGAGCTTAGAGAGCTTTCTTCGCCTTGTTGGCGCCGCGACGGACGAAGCCGAAGACGATCGTGCCGACGACGAGGATGATGCCGATGATGCCGAGCCAGAACAGGCCCTCGATGGCGAAGCCGACGACGGCGAGAATCGCCCAGACAATGAGGAGAACAACAATGACGGTCACAGTGGACCTTTCTATAGGGACCCGAACGAACGCAGGTCCTCTGTTGAGGTTACCTCGCGCATCCGCTCAATGACTCGTCGCCCTGATTATTCAAAGCAAGTATGGGATGCGCGTATGCGCCCTTCCCCCGACGTTCACGCTCGCGGCCTCACCTCTCGGCGTGCTCGAGCAGCTGTGACAGGTGGAACCGCCATCCCTCCGCGTGTTCTTCGCGCAGATGGTTCCCGTCGGGAACGCCGAGGAAACCCGTCTCCGATACCGAGACGCGGGTGCCCGTCGCCGTCAACTCGAGCACGAAGGCCACCTGGAGCGGGGAGGGCCACTCGGTTTCGGACCACACGAATGTGAGTGCCCGGCCATCCGTAACCTCGATGACCTGCCCCACGGCTTCGCGCTCGGCCCCCTCTTCGATCCACACCTCGCGCAGCGGCGAGCCGACGATGGTATCGAACTGCATGTCGGGCCACCAGGCGCTGCGCTCTTCGGTGAGCGCCCGCCAGACCGCGTCCGCCGTCACGGCCGTATCGACTGACACGACCAGACCGTCTCGGTTTTCGGCCGCCGCGGCTTGTCGCAGAACCTCGTGCTCCAGGCGCTTGAGGTCGGCGGCGACCAGGTCGATATCGCGCGCGAACTCGTCGTCGGTGAGCTCGATTTGGCGCACCGTGAAGACGATCTCGGCACCGTTCGGATGCGCGAGCACGCGCACGGGATTCGTGACGACGGTCCCGGATGGCAGGGTCACATCGTGGTCGAGGACTCCCAGGTCGTTCCGCTCGACGAATCGAACGGTCACCCGACCCATGGGCGACTCGACGACGAGGACATCGCCCTCGCGAACCACGTCAGACTTCGCGAGACCCGCCGCCCACCGCGGAAGGTTGTCGACATTCGACGCATACTCATACACGGCGTCCGGCGAAGCCGAGATGACCCGACTGACGTGATGGCTTCTCATACTCTCGGTCACTGATCCTCGCCTTTCGGGTTCTTCGGTCACAAGACGTGCAGCGCGTCGGACTCGTCGCGCTCGCGCCGGCTCAACGCGCGCAGCACCGCGAGGTCACCGTGGCGCACACGCGCCGCACCCACGAGAACGTCGACGGCAGCGGCCAGGGCGGCGGGAGGACTCGTGACGGCGGCGCCGATGCTGAGGGACAGGTCATCCGTGTGCACGGCGAATTCGACCAGACGGGTGCGCAGGTAGTCGTCGAGCGAGATGATCTCGCCCGGCCGGTGCGCAACGCCCAGGCGACGGCCGGCTGGTTCCGAAGCGAGGCGCGATCGCAAGCGATCGAGGGTCTCACGGCACTGCGCGACCACAGCCAGAACACCCTTCTCCGCTGATTCCGTTCCACGTCGGATGACGCCGCGACTGACGTCTGACTCGCGATCGGCAATGCCCTCGAAGGTTCCAAAATAGGTGGATGCATCGATAACGGCGATGTCGGTGCCCCCGGGCCCGCCGCCCGCCTCACGACCGCCGTCCGAGTCGGGGCCAGAGCCGACGCCGGAGTCAACCTCGAGGTCGAGGAGGAACTCGACCTGCGTCAGACTGCGCCCGAGATGAGCCGCCAAAACTCCCACGGTCATGCCGGGCAGCACGGATTCCTCGTGCCACCTGCTCGCAACCCGCTCATCGCCGATGAGGTCGACGGCGCTGGCCGCGGCCTCGAGGTAGGTCACGCGAGGGATGCTTAAGGCGCTGTCAGTCATGGGCCCCAGTGTGGCAGCCGCCGACGCCCGCGAACAGGCCCAAGCTTGAGGATTCTTATCGACCGAATAGGCTGGTGCGATGGATCCAGCAGCAGTGAATTCCTGGGGATGGTTCGCTTTAGCCTTGGTCAACGCGGGCCTGGCGGAACAGAAGAACCGATCGCGCCTCAATTGGTTCCTCGTCTCGATCTTCCTCGGACCGATCGCCACCCTGCTCATCGTCGTCTGGAAACCGGCTCCCGTGCGGCCGGACGACGAGGCCCCTCAGCCCATCAGCCTGTCGACCGGTGTCCTGGCCCTCGGCGTGACTTTGGCCGCCGCCGCGATCATCGTGGTGGCCCTGCTGGCGTCGAGCGAGTGGAGCACCGTCGCTTGGATCGTTGCCGCGGCCCTGATGGCCGGTGCCCTCTCGTGTCTCGTCACCTTCATCGTGCGCCGCCCGACCGACCGGGCGCGTTCCCTCGCCGCGACGCGCGCGAGCACTCCAGAAGAGGCGGCGCGGCCGCATGACGTCGAGGTTCGCCATGACCGCGCCTCATCCTGACCGCGCCCCGTCCTGACGGCGCCTCGCCCCTACTGAGCCGAGACGCTCAGCCGCCCGGCTGCAGGCGCTGGAGCTTGTCGGGATTGCGCATGACGTAGATCTCCTCGATGGCCGCGCCCGCGATGGCGAACTGGAAGGATGCGTCAACCGTTCCGGAGTTGAGCGACAGTACGCTCAAACCCCCGTTGAGTTCGTCGCCCCTGATAGTGCCCGCCGGGCCGACCTTGGCCTGCAGGCCGAAGAGGAAGCGCACGATGGCTTCGGCGCCGGTGACCGGGCGGCGCGCCGCCGAAACCTTGCCGCCGCCGTCGACGGTGAGCACGGCATCCGGAGCCAGGGTCGAGATCAAGCCCGTGATGTCCCCCGCCTCGACCGCCGCGATGAAACGCGCGACGACCCGGTCGTGCTGCTCCGTCGTGACCGCGAACCGCTGCCGCCGGGTCTGCACGCGGTCGCGCGCGCGGTGGATCATCTGCCGCGCGCCATCGACCTCCATGTCGAGGATGTGTGCAACCTCGACATAGGAGAAGGCGAAGATTTCTCGAAGGACGAAACCCGCGCGTTCGCGATCCCCCAGCGCGTGCAGGATAACGAGGAACGCAGCCGACACAGCCTCATGTCGCGCGAACTGCTCCTCCGGACCCGGAACTCCACCATCGGCGGGCAGCGGTTCGGGCAGCCACGGCCCGACGTAGTCCACGCGGCGACGCTCCGCCGAACGTAGAACGTCGAGGCACAGGTTCGTGGTCACGCGGGCGAGGTAGGCGCGCGCATGCTCGACGTCGTGGTCGACGGCCAGCCAGCGCTCGTAGACGTCTTGGACGACATCCTCGGCGTCGGCGACCGACCCGAGCAGGTCGTAGGCGAGCGTGAAGATCAGCCCCCGATGGCGCAGAAACGTGTCGGAGGCGTCGGTCACTCGTTCACCCTAGCGGCGGGCCCGGCCGGCCAGCGATACGTGCCGGGGCGGCGGGCCTCCTGACGCATCCACCGCACCGTTTGCCGGCAGATGAGCTCCTTGAAGACGGCGGCCGGTCGGCCTCGCAGCCGAATCCGGCGCGGGGTGTCGTCGGGGTGCACGGCCTGGATCAGGCCACGTGTGCGGCCGAGGCTCACGCACTGGGCAACGAAGCCGGCACTGTGGGCGGCGGGCGCAGCACCGTCGATCAGGGCGCCGACGACATCCGCGACGTGCGCCCCCTGCGGAAGGGCGCTGGCACACCCCATTCTGAGGTGCGTGTTCTGCGCGCCGCCGATGTGGCACCCGTCCCCTGCGCCGACGATGTTCGGATGCTCGCGAACCCGCAGATCGGCCCCCACCTCGAGCTGCCCCCGATCGTTGACCGGCAGGCCGCTCTCGGCAGCCAGTGACGCGCCGACGAACCCGTCCGTGTGCAGCACGAGGGCAGGCGCCGGCACCGCGCCATCCCCGCGGTGGATGCGAACACCGAGGCGAGTCAGCGCCCGTTCAGCCTCCTTGCCACCCGCCGCGCCCAGAGACCGGCCGACGGGCCCCCGCGACACCAGATGCACGTGGATGTCGGGGCGCGCCGCCCGCAGCTCCGACGCGAGTTCGATGCCGGTGTGTCCGGCTCCGCGCACCACGACCGCCGAACCCGGTGCCGCGTTCCGCACGGCTTGCCGGGCCCGCGCGGCATCTTCGTCGGTCGACACCGAGAGGTGAGGCATCCCCGGCTCGTCGTCTGAGTCGGAAGGCATCGGACGCGCCGTCGATCCCGCCGCGTAGACGAGATAGTCGTAGGCCAACGCGTCGCGATCGGCGAAGAGCAAGCGCGACATCCCCGCATCGATCGACGCGACGCGCGCGGTCACGCGGCGAACCGACGCGTGCAGCACCTCGTCGAATGACAGGCGACAAGATTCGCGCACACCGCTCGCAACCTCGTGCAACCGGATGCGTTCGACGAAGTAATCTCGCTCGTTGACGAGCACGACCGTCGCGTCACCCCGCCCTGCTAGCCTGTTCGCCGCCATCACGCCGGCATACCCGCCGCCGACGACCACCACTTGATTACCCATTGCGCTCCTTCATCGTGTGACACTCTGACGAACGAGCGCCCCGAAACGTGACAGCGGCGGGGAAATCACGGAATGGGGATCGGCTCCCAGCTCGCGGAGACCCGCAAATGGAAGAGCTTGTCGGCTTCGGTGGGGCGGAAGGATGTGCCCACGCCGAGTTGCAGTCCACCCGCCGCGGGAAGCGACTCGCCCACGCCGACGGGCTGTGAGTCCACGACCGGGTCGGCGTTCTCGGCGGCAGCGATCTTCGCATCCAGTTCGCCGAGGCTGTCGAGCGGCAGATCCAGCTGCTCGAGCACGTCGCGATAGCCGGCTCGACCGTCATCGGGGCCGTGCTCGATGACGGCATTGACCTGCAAGCCGAAGAGCCGACCGGCGGGAACGAGCACGTCATCGGATGTCGAGCCAGTGATCGCTTCGGCGTTGTCGGTCATATCGAAGATGACCTCGGTCGCGTCGACTTGCACGGTCTTCCCCTCGGGCAGCAGCAGGCGCACGGGCCGGGGCCCCACCGAGGTCGAACTGTAGGCTCCCACGAAGGTCCCCACCGTGGCGCGCACATCGGTCTCGATGCCGAATGCTTCGACACTCGGTTCGACCGTCAGATCCCAGACTTCCACGCCATCCTCATATGTCATGGCGGTGGGCTCTGGCCCCGAGTGCACGACCCCGTATTCGTTGCGCGGGAACCGGTCGGGCGACGACGTAGGCGCGCCGATCACGGGAAAGCACCCGCTGACCGCGAGCACGACCGCGGTCAGCAGCGCCGCGAGCGCGACACGGCGCCCCCGTTTGTTCACGTCGTCCTCCCCCTGCGCCGAGAGGACGGCGGTTTCACCGGAAGCCTACCCACAACGCAGGGCGTGTCGCGCGCGCGGGCGCCCGTCGCCCCCGCCCTTACGCGGGGGTGATGTCCCCGAGTTTCCAACTGCGGTCGAAGTAGGGCTCGAGCGGGCCATAGAGACGGAAATAAGAGAACCAGTGCTTACCCGGGATGGTCTGCACCCAGTTCGCCTCTCCGGCGGCCGGGGCCTCGGGGCCGAAGTACAGGTCCACCGAGCCGTCCTCGTTGACGACGAGCTCGGGGTCGCGCGAGCCGCGGTCTCCGCGCTGCTGCGGGTTGTCGATCAGGCACCGGGTGGCGACGTCGTAGACCGTGGCCGACCAGAAGAGCTTCGCGGGCACGTCGGCGGGCACGTGCAGCGTATAGGCGCCGCCGTCGAGCCACTCGCCCGCGGCATCCGTGTATGACCCGAGGTAGGCCTGCCCGACGCCCGGGGTGGTGCTCTTCATGGCCTCGGAGAAGGTGACCGCCTCGTAGAACCAGGATGCACGCTCGAGCAGCTCGTCATAGCCGTTGCCCCGCTGCGCCGGGTTGTCAATCACGATGGCCTGCTCCCACCGGCGGTCGGGCCAATAGCTGCCCTGCTCGAACCGCTTCGCGAACGTGTTCGCCTGCGCCATCAGTTCACCCGCGGCGGCACCCTGCTCGAGGATGCGGCGTAGGCGCTCGTCGGGCTCGAACGGTTTGCCCTTCTCGATGCCCAACTGCTTCAGCATGGCCAGATAGAACCGGTCGCGTTCATCGACGACCTCGGTCTGGTAGACGCCGTGCAGCACACGCCAATAGTCGAGGCCGCGGGGTTGGTCGCCCGTCCATTCGCGGCCGTCGGGCGACACGATGCGCGTGGGCGTCGGGTTTTCGCGCTCCGAGTAGGGGTAGATGCGCACGGCATCCACGAGGGCCTCGGCACGGGCGGGGTCGGGATCGAGCGTGCGAAAACCGAACATGATGTTGAAACCGGATGGCTGCAGCGTGCGATAGTCGGGGCTCAGGTCATCCGGAGCACTCTCGCCGGGAGGCACGACCACGTACTTGCCTCCCTGGCCGCGGTCGGGGCCCATCTCGCCCATCGCGCCGATCTCGCGCTGCCAGAAGTCGGACACCCCGCCAGCTGTCGGGCCCGCCGGCAGTTCGATCACGAGCGGCCCGGTTTCGGCCAGGGCGAAGAAGTTCAGGATGTAGGGCGTCGTCGCATTCGCCGTGATGATGCCGAGACGGTCGCGGTAGGTGACATAGCGCACGAGGTCGCTGCTCGTCGCGCCGAACACGTCGTAGTGCTGGCCCTTCCACTGCGCATAGGACACGATCGGCAGCGCCCAGAGGTAAGCCTGGCACGCCATCTGGTAGTCGAGTTCGTCGAAGATGGTGGGGATGGCGGAGCGCGCGGGCAGCTCGCCATCCATTGCGACGTGGGCGAGCGGGCCGGGCAGAGCGGGCGTGCTGGATGTCATGGCGGAGCCTTTCTCGGCGATCGGGCGACGGCGGAGAGGTGACGCTGCGGTGCGGAACCCCCCGGATTCCATCTGATCCCGACCATAGGGCCGAGCCGCGCAGAAGGCCAGTGAATATTCAGGGCGGACTCCCACGGCCCCACGGCGTGTCCCGATGCGCGACATACTGACACCATGACCGACTACCCGCAGGCACCCCTTCCGCCGCTCGTCGTCGGCTCCGACCCCGTTCGCACCGAGCGGGCCACGCGACCCTCGTTCGTTCTCACCCTGGTGGCCGCGGCGCTCGTCCCGGTTTTGGCGGTGACCGTCGCGGCTCTCATCGCGTCGTCGAGCGGCTTCGCGATGGGATTCGTGTCGGCTCTGCCGCTGCTGCTCGTGTCGTGGTTCACCCTGTTCCCGGTCGCGCAGGTGGCGTCGGTCCGCGGCGCGCGATCACGCCCGGGCACTGTTCTCACGCTCGACACGGCGGGCCTGCACAGCAGCATCGAACAGGGGGATGTCTTCCTCCCCTGGCCCGCCATCGAGCGCCTCTCGGTGCGCCGCCGCGGCAAGTACCGCATCCTCACGTTCCACCTCGCCCCCGGCGTGACCGCGCAGTCGCCCGGCATCCACTCGACGCTGCCCGCCAAGTCGTTCGCCACCCTGAGCAAACTCGGCTTCCAGCTCGGCGAGGTCGCCATCGACTGCCCGCTCGACACCGTCATCGCGGCCTCGACAGCCTTAACGGGCGGCCGCCTGCGCTAGGCGATCCCAGGCCGACAAGCGGCCGATCCACCCCGGGCAGGCAGGCGCCCTCGATCGCCCCGGTGATTGGCCGCCTGCGCCAAACGATCACAGGCTAGGCGAACATCCGGATGCGTCGGCTACGACGCGGGCAGCTCGGCAAAAGCGCGCTTCACGCCGTTGTACCAGTCGAGGGACTTCTTCGGGTGGCGCCAGCGGCCCTTCATGTCCTCGCGCGCCGGAACGTGAGCCTCGTCGCCGGCCTTGACCGCCTCCTTGAGGTGCCGATCCTGGGCCTGGATGATCTCGTCGGCGGTCTCGGCCCGGTGCTCGAGGCCGCAGGGTCCGCCTAGGTCGGTGCAGGTCATGGTTTTCATCGTGTCTCCGTTCTCGCCGTCGCGTCTGCTGCGGCTCTCACCAGGTTGACGAACGGGCGACGTGGGATGTGACCATCCGCATCATTCCTCGGTCGCCCCGGGCGTGTCGCGCACGACCGGGCGTCGAACGATCGCGGCCAACACCTCGGGTTCGGCGCGGAAGACGATGGCTGTGACCACGCCGTCGGCGACCGTGAAGTCGAAGGCGACCATCGCCTGCCCGCGGTTGAACCAGGCCGCCCCCGGGCGCCCGTCCACGAGCGCGGGTAGGGCAGCGTGCGCGCTGCCGTTGAAGAAACCGGCCACGGCCTCGGGACCTTCGATGCGCGTCGGCGTTCCCGCGGCGATCGCGGCCGCGTCGGCGCTCACGGTCGCGCCCGGGGCGAGAAGGGCCAGAAGCCCCATCAGGTCGCTCCCCCGGGCCGCGGCCATGAACGCGTCGACGACCTGTCGGTCGGTCTCGGGGCCACCCCGCTCGGCGTCCGCGACTTTCGCGCGCGCCCGCGAGGCGAGTTTGCGGGCCGCCGACGGCGTGCGGTCGAGGATCTCGCCGATCGCGTCGAACTCGAACCCGAACGATTCGTGCAGCACCCACGCGACCCGTTCGTTCGACGTGAGGCGGTCGACCACTACGTGCAGGGCCTGCCCCACCGACTCCCGGTGCAGGGCCGCGTCCTCCGGGCCGGGCTCGGCCGAAGCGGCGACGTCACGCACGTCGGCCGTATCGACGGGCTCGGGGATGCGCGCGCGCAATCGGTCGAGGCACAACCGGGTCGTGACGGTCGTCAGCCAGGCAGCGGCGCTGTCGAGCTGGGCGGTGTTCTCGTGCAGGCGGATCCAGGCGAGCTGCACGACATCCTCGGCCTCGTGCGGATCGCCGAGGATGCGGCTGGCGATGTTGGTCAGCCGGCCGCGCTCGCCTTCGAAGACATCCGATGCCACCATGCGCTCACTCTAGGCCCGCCCGGCGTCGTTGCGCCGTGTCAGCGGGGTGCATGTGCCGTTGCGCTAGGTCACCGGCGCGCGCGTCCTGACGACGACCCTCGCAACAGGAACGCGCCGGCTATGACCGCACTCGCGGCAAAGACGGCCAGGGCCGCGGAGAATGGCGCTGCGCTACCTGTTGCAGGCAGTCGGTCGTCCGCTGACGGCCGCGGCGGGATGTCGGCCCCGCCGCCCCCGGGGTCGCTCGCCGGCGGGGAGGAAGGGAGCGCGGCCGGGGCGGATGAGGTCGGAGCAGCAGTCGGGGTGGGTGCAGCCGTTGTCGTCGGCGTGGCGGTGGGCCTGGGCGTCGCGGTGGGCGTGGACGTGGGTGACGGAGCGACGGTCGGCGTGGACGTCGCCGACGGCGATGGTGTCGGCGAGGACCCGTCATCCGCGGTGCAACTCACAAGCGACGCGAACGGGAAGCTGTGCACCTCACGCGTCACGGGGCCGGGCGGCGCCGGCGTTCCGTGCGTGAACCGCGCCGCGATCACATTGCCCTCAATGTTCTGCGTGACCTGCCAGTTGAGGTGGGCGTTGGGCGCGTAGAGCGTTCCCTCGATGCTGTCGCCGCCGGTGACGGTCACGGCGCTCGACTCAGGGAAGTTCCAGAGGATGAACGGCGCCTGATCCGAGCTGATCCCCGCCAGGTTCGGCACCGTTCCCTCGAAGCTGTCGCCGAGCACGTTGACGAGCAGCGGGGTGGTCAGGGTGGGCTGGTTCTGAAACGAGATTTCGGTGAGCGACGCCAGGTCTGCGGCCGGGATGTTGAGCACGTTCGTCTGGCCGGGCGTCAGGGTGAGGCGCCCTCGCGTGCCGGGCGCGATCGGGGTCCCGAGAGCCGCGCCTGAATCGTCGGTCAGCGCAACGGTCGCCGCGCATTGCCCGAGCTGCGCCGTGAGGCTGCGGTATGCGTCGAAAGCCCCGGCGATGTCGATGAGTCCCGCGTCGACGGGAGCGGCGATCTGCGCGGGGCTCTCGGTCACGGTGCCCTCGATACGAGGCACACTGCCATAGGACGCACCCGGGCTCACGATGTTGTAGTTCACGACGGCATTGTTCTGGTCGCGGTCATACGCCGAATACGAGGCGGTGTCGCCGATCTTCGCGTATCCACCGTTGAGGATGCGCAGGATGTTGCCGCCCGCCGTCGAGAAGTCCACGCCGCCCTCGACGTAGAGGTAGGTGGGTGCTGCATCCCCGGGCGCCGTGAACGTGTTGGGGAACCGGCCGGCCGCCGCGACGTTGTAGGTCGAGGCGAAGCTGAGGTCGCCGCCCGCGGCTACCGTGCCCTCGGCTTCGTCGGCGTTCAGCGCGATATCCCCCTCGACGAAGACCGTGAAGCCGCTGTTGGCCGGATGACCGCTCACGGGCACGCGCACGGGATTCACGGGCCCGACAGCGACGGGTGCCGCCCACGCCGCCGGATCACCGGCCGCCAGGGCCGCCGCGGCACCGCCCCCGATGATGCTTCCCACCAAAACGATCCCCGCAATGCGCCGTGACGCCCCCGTTGTCATTTCTCCGGTTTATCAGCCATTTCCGGTCAGGGGAAGGCTCTTGACGGGAGGCCGCCAGCGCGTCATATTGGCTTTCCAGCGACGCCAGCCCGCGCGTGCGTATTTCGCATTCACAGCTCGCCCGACACAGGAACGACATCCCAATCCCAGTAGTCGTGCCGAAAACTTAAGTACTCCTCAGCATTGCTCGTGAGGATGCTTCATTTCTACTCTGTAACTCAGACAGGGGTGAAAAGAGGGTTTCACTCCACGCAGGCAGTCGGCTTTCTCGCCGAAGTGCGCATGTCCCGATCTCGTGGATCGCGTGGTGCCTCTGTAATGCGCCCCGATCTATCTGACCGTGCGATCCAGGGGGCCGCAGGTGGCTTTCCGACGCATGAGCGGCGTTCGTCGCGCTCCAGACAAGCGGGTCTCACGTCTGCGCCGAATCGGCACGGCCGCCGCCGCGACATCCGCCGTCGTTGCGCTGACCCTGGGCCTCATCGCCCCTGGGGCGTCGGCCGCCACCGTGTCAGCCACCGCACAGGCGCGGCCCGCAGCGCCGTCGACGACCCTCAACGCATCCGCTGACGCCACCGTCGCCCAGGCACTCGCGCCGAGCACGGCATCGCAGCAGACGGCGCTGGCGCGCGCGGCATCCACCGTTTCGCTCCTGGCCGCGGGTGTGCCCGAGGCGCCCGCGCAGCTGTGGCTCGAGGACTTCGAGGCGAGCACGCCGCCCGCGCAGCTCGGCACCTACGCCGCGAACCGCTACACGGCGGCCGCGTTCTGGCTGAACTACTCCAACTGCAACGGCGTGCTCCTCAACTACACGGTCACGTTCCCCGCCACCGGATACTGCGGAACGGCCGTCGAGGTCGTCACACGCAACCAGGTGCGCCGCCTGGCCGACGTCCTCGGCCAGTTCCGCCTCGGCGTCGTCGGCAGCACGAGCAACACCGCGCCCGTCAACGGTTCGACCACCGGCACCGCGGGGTCCCAGGCCAACCGCGCGCTCGTCGAGCTCACCACGCTGGGCGGCACCACGACGGCCAACCAGACGCTCATCGAATCGGTCGCGCCCGTCGGACTGTCGGCCACCGCCGAGCGCTACTACGCGGCATCCATCGACGTCGCCGAGGACTCCTGCTCCACGCGCCCGCTCGGTGCCAACAACAACTCCCGGCTGGATGTCGCACTCGTCGTCGGCGCGACGGCGACGAACCTCACCACGGCGCCCATCATCGCGTGCAACACGCCCGCCGGCCGATACACCTCCCCCGCGCTGACCGGCGGTTTCGGCTCGGAGACCGCGGTGCGCGCCGGCCGGTTCTTCACCGACACGGCCGTGCGTCTCACCCCCGCGCAAGCCGCACAGGCACGCATCCGGGTCAGCAATGAGATCTCGGCGTCGGCCGGCAACGACTTCGCGGTCGACAACCTGCGCATCGTCGACGCGACCCCGAGCCTCGACAAGGCGTTCTCGACCGACCTGACCACCACGGGCACGCCGACCACGCTCACCTTCACCGTGACGAACACGTCCGAGCTGGCGGCCAAGAACGACTGGAACTTCACCGACACCCTGCCGCAGGGCCTCGTCGTCGCCCCCACCCCCGCGGTCGGTGGCACGTGCACCAACGTCACGGGCACGGCATTCGGCGTGCAAGCCGCGGCCGGCGCCAGCTCGATCGTCGTCACGGGCGGCGACCTCGCCACCAACGCCGCCAGCTGCACCATCACCGTGGATGTCGTCGCCACCGCCCCCGGAACGTTCACCAACGGCCCCGCCAACGTCGCGACCGTGCTGAACGCCCCCGAGGCCGCCACCCTCGTCGCCGAGGCCCCGGCCCGCATCACCATCCAGAAGAACGTCGCGGGCCGCGCCGTCGTGGGCGACCAGTTCCGCCTCGCCCTGAGCCTCGGCGCCACCGAGGTCGCCAGCGTCACCACGACGGGCGCCAACACGGGGCTGCAATCGGCCCAGATCGGGCCCATCAACGTGACGCGCGGCAGCGTCTACACGATCTCCGAATCCATCGTCTCGACGGCCACGCTTAACACCTATACGACGGGCTATCAATGCCTGCGCGGCACCACCACGATCGCCACCGGCACCTCGATCTCGGGGCCCATCACCATCCCCAACGAGGCCGGTGCCGAGATCGTCTGCACGTTCACCAACACGCCCCAGGCCGCATCCCTTTATTGCGACGGCACCTATTACTACGCGGTGCGCACCAACGGCTCGATCGCCCAGGTCAACGCCACGAGCTCGGCCGCGCCGACGCAGCTCTACGGAGCCGTGACGGGTGCGACCGACATCAACGCCCTGGGCGTGAACGGCGACGGCACGAGCGCCATCGCGATCGACCGCACGGGAACGAACGCGGTCAATGCCAGCGGCGTCGTCAACTACACGATCGTCAGCGGCGCGCTGCAAGGAAACCGTACGGCGTTCACGGGCACGCAGGGGTCGTTCCTCGACCGCTCGGGCGCCGCGCTCGACGGCACCATCATCGCGGGCGCCGTCGACCCGCTGAACGGACGATTCGTCGTCGGCAAATCGGCGGTCGGGTCCGTGCGCCTGTGGGAGTACACGCCCAACGCGCTCAACAACGGCAGCCGCTTCCTCTACCTCGGGCAAGTCTCGACGGGCACGGCGGCCGGCGAGAACGGCGACATCTCGTTCGATGCGCAGGGCAACCTGCACATCGTGCAGACGGCGGCCGACTCGAGCAACGTGGGCATGTTCAGCGTCACGCGGGAGTCGTTGCTCGCGGCATCGGGTGGAACCATCCCCTCGAGCGCCACCACGCGCCGTGCGCTGAGTGGCACCGACACGGGCAACGCGCTGACCGCCGTGAACGGTGTGGCCTTCTCGCCCACGGGAACCGTCTACCTCGGCAACGGCACCACGGCCTACCAATTCGACCCGCTCACCTGGACCCGCGTGCCGAACAGCCCGCGCGCGACCATCGGCACGACCGCGCCGAACACCGCCACCGACCTCGCCGCCTGCACGTCGCCGTCGACGATCTCGCTCGAGAAGAACGTGGTCGGGCGCGTGAACGCGGCCGACCAGTTCCGCATCGCCCTGTCGGCCGGGTCGCCCCTCACCGAATCGACCGTGGCCACGACGACCGGCACCGCGACCGGTGTGCAGAGCGCGCGCATCGGCCCGACACCCGTGCAGATCAACACGTCGGTCACGATCTCCGAGACCATGGCGACGGGTTCGGTCTCGCCGCTGACCGCCTATACGTCGGTCTATGAATGCTGGGCCGACGGCGTGCGCATCTTCACGGGCACCGACAAATCGGCGGCCATCACCATCCCGAACCGTCTGAGTGTGGGCGTGGCCTGCACGTTCTCGAACTCGCCGGCGCCGTTTGCCACCGTGCGCGTGACGAAGGTGGTCGAGGACTGGAACGGCGCCAACCGCACACCCACGGCCGGATGGACCATGACGACGACGGCGGTGGCGAACACCGGAAGCACCGTCAGCGTGCTGCCGTCGCGCAACCCCTCGCAGCAGACGGGAGCCGACGGTTCGGCCACGTGGCAGGTGCTGTTCGGCGCGGCATCCCAGCGCGGGCGCGTGACCGTGGCCGAGACGACGCAGACCGGTTTCCGCTACCAGAGCCTGGTGTGCACCGTGAACGGCGCCGCCGCGGCCACCACCGTGACGACCGTGGGCACGCAGGTGCGCGGCGCCGTGAACGTGGATGTCGCACCCGGCGCGGCCGTCGACTGCACGTACACCAACCGACCGACCGCCACGCTCACGCTCGTCAAGAACGTGTCGTTCGGCGCGGCGGCACCCTCGGCCTGGCAGCTGAGCGCCACGCGCAGCCAGGCCACGGCCCTGGCCGGACCGACCGGGGCGGGCGGAAGCGGCACCCTCAACGCCGTCCCCGTCTCGGCCGACACCCCGTATCGCCTGTCCGAAGCGGGTGGACCCGCCACCTACGTGCAGGTGGGCAACTGGGCGTGCGTCACCGCGACCGGCACAGCCGTTCCCGTCACCGCGGCCGGCGATGTGACCCTGATCCGGGCCTCGGATGTCACGTGCACCGTGACGAATGCGACGGCCGCCATCACGCTGCTGAAGAACGTGCAGAACCCGTCGACCGGATTCCAGCCCTCCACCTGGAACCTGACGGCCACGCCCGCCGCCCTGACGGGGCTCGGCGCGACCACCGTTCCGGGCGCCGACTACTCGGCGGCGAACGGCAACGCGGCGAGCACGTTCGCCGTGCGGCCGGGGCACAGCTACACGCTCAGCGAGGCCCTCGCGCAGAGCGGCACGCGCCTCGCCTACCAGCAGCTGCGCCTCGAGCTGCGGCAGCCGAACGGCACGTGGACCCCCGTGACCTCGCAGACCATCACGGCCCCGGCGGCCGGGCAGACGGCGACCTATCGCTACGTCAACGCGCCCGTCTCGCCCCCCATACTGCCCCTCGCCGGGGGCCCCAGCACGGACGCGTTCGTCATCGGCGGCATAGCCGTTTTGACGCTCGCCCTGGCTCTCGCGGTCTGGCAACGACGCCGCCGCACGCGAAGGAGTGCGATGTGAAGCATTGATCACACTGCCTCGACGCCTTCGTCCCTGACTTTCAATTTCACCTCACGCAATTTGCTTTCCGATTTTCAAGCTTTTACAAGTCACTCTCATCTCTGACAGGAGCAACAATGTCCAGGTCCATCACCCGGCGGGTCACCGCCGCGATCGGCGCCCTCGTCTTGGCGGCCGGCGCGGCGTTCGTGGCCACGGCCCCCGCCCAGGCTGTCACGCAGCCCGGAAACATCAACCCCGACCAGCCCCGCAGCCTCACGGTGCACAAGTTCGCGCTCGGCCCCAACAACGGCCAGAACGCGGGCACCGGCCAGGAGCTGCCCTCCACGACCAACCTCGGCACGCCGTTGTCGGGCGCCGTCTTCACGGCGACGCAGGTCGCCGGTGTCGACCTCACCACGCCCGAAGGCTGGGCGATCGCCAACAGCCTGAGCCCGCAGTCGGCTTCGACGCGCCTCACCGGCACGCCGTACACGTCGACGCCCTCCGCCGCGAACGGCACCGCCACCTTCCCGACGACCATGCCGCTCGGCCTGTTCTACGTGCAGGAGACCGTGCTGCCCGCCGACGCCACCAACCCGACGGCACCGTTCCTCGTGTCGCTGCCGCTGCCCACCGGCCCGTCCGGCGCCCCGGCGAACCAGTGGATCTACGACGTGCACGTCTACCCCAAGAACGCCGTCACCGAGACCACCAAGACGCGCGTCCCGGCTCCGGCCAACTCGGCTGAGGCTCGCAACCCCGACCTCATCCGCTGGGCGATCGCCGCGAGCATCCCCACCCTGGCTGCCGGCGACGCGATCACCGCGTTCTCGCTGACCGACTCGGTGCCGGAAGCGCTCGTGTTCCCGACGACGCCTCCCACGGGCGTCTCGCCGACGACCGTGACGGTCACGAGCCCCGCGGGCGTCGCGCAGAACTTCGCCCTCGGAACCGACTACACGATCACCAACACCGCGGCCACGCCGACGGCCGAGGGCACCTCGGTGCTCACGTTCACGGCATCCGGTCTCACGCGTCTGACCACGCTGCAGGGCGGCCTCGTGTCGTTCAACGTGCTCACGCGCGCCGTGTCGATCCCGCCGAACGGCCTCATCACCAACACCGCAACGGCCAACATCAACGGCGCCACCGAGACCATCTCGGGCACCACCCCGATCGGCCAGCTGACGGTGTCGGCGTTCGAAAGCAACAACGGCGGCCCGCGCACCCCGCTGGCCGGCGCGGTCTACCAGGTCTACCTGAACCAGAACGACGCCAACAACCAGCAGAACCCGATCTCGATCAACGGCAGCACCAACTGGACGACCGATGCAACCGGTTTCGTCGCCATCCCGATCATCACGCCCGGCAACTACTACGTGCGTGAGATCACCCCGCCGGCCGGTTACAACCTGCCGCAGAGCAACCCGGTCCAGGCCGTGGTCGTCGCGGGCCCGACCTCGACGGCACCTCCCGTGCAGAACTACGTCGAGTTCAACCACACCCAGGTGTCGGCAGCGAACTTCCTGCTGCCCTTCACCGGTGGTGACGGTGGCGTCTGGTTCGGCATCGGCGGCGGCGCGCTCCTCGCGATCGCCCTCGGCGCCGCGGTCATCGTGTCTCGTCGCCGCGCCGAAGCCGGTGCCGTCGCCGAGCAGACGCCCGTCGCAACAACGACGTCCGCGTAGTCTGACGTGATGCACACGAAGGCGGGGAGTCCTTCGGGGCCCCCGCCTTCGTCGTCCCCAAATACAGCCCCGGATGCGTCGCTCGACGCGTCTTCCGGTGCCCCTCTGGCCACGCGACGCAGCCTGCGGGCGGCCCGACGCGCGAGTCGCCGTCCCGGCCGCTGGCGGATGTCGTGGGTCTCCCTCGTCATCGCCCTGATCTCGGTGCTGGGCGCAGGCCTTCTCCTGTTCCCCACCGTCGTCTCGTGGTTCAGCCAATACGAGCAATCCCAACGCATCAACGGCCTGACGCAGGATGTCTCGGACCTCGGCACGGCCACCCTGCAACAACAACTCCAGCGCGCCCGCGAGTACAACGAGAACCTCGTCGGCGGAGGCGCCAACCTCCTCGCCAACGAGCGCCTACCGGTCGCGGACGCACCCGACCAGACCGGCCAATACGACGACATCCTCAAGGCCGACAAGGCCGGCCTGATGGCCCGCCTCAAGATCCCGGCCATCAACGTCGACCTCCCCGTCTCGCACGGAACCGGCCCCGATGTGCTCGAACACGGCGTCGGCCACCTCGAGGGCACCGCTTTCCCCGTTGGCGGCGCGTCGACCCGCTCGGTGTTCACGGCCCACCGCGGCCTCGCCACCGCCGAACTCTTCACCCACCTCGACCGCGTCACAGAGGACGACACCTTCACCATCGAGGTCTTCGGCGAGGTGCTCGTCTACCGCGTCATCGACACCCGCATCGTCGAACCGACCGACGGCCAGAGCCTCTTCCCGGTCGACGGCCAAGACCTGGTCACGCTCGTCACCTGCACGCCCCTCGGCGTCAACAGCCACCGCATCCTGGTCACGGGCGAGCGCGTCATCCCCACCCCCCAATCAGACCTCGACGGCGCGGGCCAACGCCCCGACATCCCCTCGTTCCCCTGGTGGGCCCTGATCGCCGCGGGCGTGCTCCTCACGGCCACCGCCTACGTTTGGCACTCGGGCCGCCCGCCGCGCGTGCGCCCGGCTGCGCTATCCGTTGAGGCTGCGGCTGCGGCTGCGGCTGCGGCTGCGGCCCAGGACAACGTCGAGCCCGAGCAAAAGTAGCGACTCGCCTCGCCCTAAGGGATCGTCGTGCCGCGCGCGACGAGCCGGCAGTCCGTGCGCTCGATACCAGTCGGCAGCGGCGACCCGTCGATCGCGGCGAACAGCAGCTCGGATGCGCGGCGGCCCAACAGGTCGAGGTTCATGTCGACACTCGAGATGGGCGGATTGGTATCGGCCGTGATCAACTCCCAGTTGTCGAAGCCGATGAGGGCGACATCCGTCGGCACCCGTCTGCCTCGCGCGTGCAGGGCGTCGAGGGCGCCGCGCGCGATCTGGTCGGAGTCGCAGATGACGGCGTCGATCTCGGGATGGGTGTCGAGCAGCATGAGGGTGGCGCTGCGGCCCCAGCGTTCAGTCCACTCCCCGTAGTCGGTGCGGTGCGCGAGCGGCACCCCCGAAGCCGTCAGCGCGGCATCGATGCCGAGAGCCCGGTCGCGCGCCGCTTGCGCCGTCGGCAGGCCGCGCACGTGCGCGATGCGGCGCCGGCCGGTCGAGAGGAGGTGTTCGGCGGCGATGCGCCCGCCCTGCACATTGTCGGGCGTGAGCGAAAAGTCGGTCGGATCGTCTGAGGGCGTGTAGACGTAGGCGACGGGGAACGGAAGTGCCGATCCGAGCGAGCGACGGGCGTCGGTGAGGCTGCCAACGACCATGAGCGCGTCGACCTGTTTGGCGGCGAGCGTGCGCACGTGTCGCTGCTCGCGGATGGCGTCGCCCCGAGCATCGCTCAGCAGCACCGAAATCTCGTCGGCCCCGAAAGCGTCTTCGGCGGCCATGAGGATGGGCAGGCTGAAACGACCTTCGAGGTCGGATGTCAGCAGGCCGACGGTTCCGCTGCGCCCGCGGGAGAGACTGCGGGCCATCGCGTTGTGCTCGAAAGACAGCGATCGCGCCGCCTCGTGGACGCGCGTCTTGGTCGCTTCGCGGACCTCGGAGCGGTTGTTCAGTGCCTTCGAGGCCGTCGCCACCGACACCCCGGCCAGACGCGCCACATCGACCAGCGTGACCGCTTTGCTGCGCCGCATCCAAAACTCCTCGAAAATGTTTTGTCGCCGTTCGACGGCGCCACATCCCCGCCAGCCCCGTGGGGTTTCCAGAGTAGCGGACCTCTCGCGAGCACCGAAGAACCATCCGCAAAATCTCAACTCTTGAAACCGCTTTCGTTTTACATTACGGTAACCAGATCGACTCATTGCCGACACTGTGGTGGGCTTCGATATGTGACATAGCACAAGAGCGTGCGGTCGCCGTGGGTCGTTCGACTCATCGCATCGCTGCGAATGAACGAACGAAAGGATGCGCGGTGACCCTGACCAGTGCACGATCAACCGGCCCCCTCGCCACACCGCGCCGAGCGCGCCGCCGGCCCCTCGATGCCGACGCTGCGAGCTTCACGTCGGGCCTGCACGCATCCTGGCTGCGTCGCAACGTCGACGCCTCCCTCCCCCACGGCATCGCGATGCTCGAAACCGCCGGCAACCTCGACAACCTGAGGCGCCTCGCCGGTGAGTCCGATGCTCCGTTCCGCGGGCAGCTCTTCGCCGACAGCGACGTGTACAAGACGTTGGAGGCGATCGCGTGGCAGGTGGGCGACGCCGAGGCGCAGCATCCCGAACTCATGCGGTTCTACCGCGACACCGTCGGCCTGCTCGAACGCGCCCAGCGCGACGACGGCTATCTCGACTCGGCCTACCAGCTCGGCGAGGGCGACGCCGGGCCCTGGACGAACTTCACCCACGGCCACGAGCTCTACTGCCTCGGGCACCTGCTGCAGGCGGGCATCGCGGGGTATCGAGCTCTGGGCGACGACCGGTTGCTCGGCGTCGGCATCCGCTTCGTCGACCTCGTGATCGACCTTTATGGCGGGCCCGAATCGGACGTGTACTGCGGACATCCCGAAATCGAGACGGCCCTCGTTGAGCTGTATCGCACGACGGGTGACGAGCGTCACCTCGATCTGGCCGAAGCGTTCATCCGCCGCCGGGGAAGCGGTTTCATCGGCGAAGGCGTCTATGGCGCGCAGTATTACCAGGACGACACGAGTGTTCTCGACACCGACATCATGCGCGGCCACGCCGTGCGCGCGCTCTACCTGAACGCCGGGGTCACCGACCTCTACCTCGAACGCGGCGACGAAGCCCTGCTCAACGCCATGAAGACGCAGTGGGATGACCTGGTCGGAAAACGCCTCTACCTCACGGGCGGCACGGGCTCGCGGCACCGCGACGAGTCGTTCGGCGACGCCTACGAGCTGCCAAGCGAACGCGCCTATGCCGAGACCTGCGCTGGAATCGCCCTCATCAACTGGGCGTGGCGTATGCACGTCGCCACGGGCGAGTCCCGCTACCTCGATGCCGCCGAGAACGCGCTCTACAACGTGGTGTCGGCCGGCATCTCGGTCGACGGCCTGTCCTACTTCTATAGCAACCCGCTGCAGAGGCGGCCCGACCACGGCGCCAGCCAGGAGGAATCGAGCGGTCGCCGCCTGGCTTGGTATAGCTGCGCATGCTGCCCGCCCAACCTCATGCGCACGTTTGCGTCGCTGCAGAACCTGCTCGCGACCTCGGGCGGCGACACCGTGCAGGTGGCCAACTACGCCGCGAGCAGCATCCGTCTGCCGCGCATCGACGCCCCTGGGGCGACCTCAACCGATGAATCCTCGGATGCCGCAGCCGCCGTGCTGCACATCGACACCGATTACCCGGCCTCGGGTTCGGTGACGCTGCGCTTCGACGAGGCCTGGGCGGGAACGCTGGAGCTGCGGGTGCCCGAGTGGTCCCGCACCGGGGGGCGGCGAGCGCGGCTCACCGTCGATGGCGAGCCTCGTGACTCCGCCTCAGCGAACGCCCCCGTCGACTCGGGGTGGCTCCGCGTGGAGGGGCCCTTCGCGGCCGACACCGCGATCCGGCTGGAGCTCGACGTGAGCCCGAGCCTCGTGTTCCCGCATCCGCGCATCGACGGCCTGCGCGGAAGCGTCGCGGTCCGACGCGGGCCGCTCGTCTACTGCGTCGACCAGACCGACAACGCCGTCGACATCGAGACCGTGGATGTCACAACCGACGCGTCGGTCGTCGAGGTCTCGGGCAGCGAGATCGTCGGCGGCTTCGGGCCCTTCCTCGGCATCGACGCGCTGCGCACCCTGCCCGATCCGGCGGCCGTGAGCCTGTATTCGAACACCCCGGAGCCGATTGCCGGGGCATCCCCCGAAGCCGCTGCATCCGGCTCATCCGGCTCATCCGGCTCATCCGGCTCATCCGGCTCAATCCTCCCGTCGCACGCTGAGAAGGCGCGCCTGATCTTGCGCCCCTATGCCCTCTGGGGCAACGGGCCGGCACCCGCCGCCATGCGCGTATGGATGCCCCGCGCCTCGGTCCCCGCACGCCCGATCCCCACAGACCGCACCACCGCATAACCCCGCACGACTATTTCCTGCACCACGACACCCCGCACGACGACTCCCGCTCCACCGCACGACGACCCGACCCCCGCCGGGCCGCTCCCACCTTTCAGAAGGAGAAGTGACGCACCATGAGGCACTCAAGAACAACGCTGTTTCGCCTGATCGCGCTCGGCACCGCAACGGCTGCCGCGTTCTCGTTGTCCGCCTGCAGTTCGGGTGGTGGCGACGCCGACACCCTGACCGTCTGGACCCGTTCCGACGGCGAGGTCTACACCAAGCAGCTCGCCGAGATGTACGAGAAGGCCAACCCCGGTCTCACGGTCGATGTGACCGTGCTGCCGAACTCCGATGTGCAGCAGAAGCTGGGCTCGGCGATCAGCTCGGGCAACCCGCCGGATGTCGTGGCCATCGACGTCGTGAAGGCGCCCTACTTCATCAACGCGGGCGCCTTCCAGGACCTGACCGAGCGCATCGACGGACTCGACTACGCCGACGACCTCCTGCCAGCCCAGGTCGATGCCGGCACCTTCGAGGACAAGAAGTACACGTCGCCGTTCACCGCCGACACCTCGGTGCTCTACTACAACAAGGATCTGTTCCGTCAGGCGGGGCTCGACCCTGAGGCGCCTCCGACCACCTGGCAGGAGTTCGCCACCGCGGCCGACAGCATCGGCGGTCTCGGCGACGACATCACCGGCTACCACTACTCCGCGGGCTGCGGCGGGTGTGCCGCGTTCGCCCTCGCCCCCATGGTGTGGGCGTCCGGCGGCGACTTCATCGACGCCGACAGCGGCGCGTTGAACCCCGACGCCACGTTCACCGACCCGGTCGTCACCGAGTTCATCGAACTGCTCAACGGCATGGTGGCGGATGGCGGCATCACAACGGCCAGCCAGACCGACGGCGGCGAGAACTATGGCGGCGCGTTCGAGAACGGCAAGCTCGGCATGGTCGCGAGTGGTTCGTTCTACCTGAACACGCTGCAGTCGTCCGATCTGCCGTTCGAGATGGGTGTCACGCCGTTGCCCGGCAAGAATGCCGGCGAGATCTCATCCATGGTCGGTGGCGATGTGCTCGCCATTCCCGAGGGCGCCAAGAACGGTGACGCCGCCTGGGACTTCGTGAAGTGGGCGACCGGGGATGACGCGCAGAAGTCCCTGGCCGAGAGTGGTTTCACCCCGGTGCGCACCGACCTCTACGAGTCGGACTACAGCTCGAAGGGACCGGAGCAGGCCGCACTCGTCGAGGCCGCGCTGCAGGGTCAGGTGCCGTACACGGTGTCGTTCAACGCGCTGTTCAGCGACCCGAACGGCCCCATGGTGAGCCTGATGCAGGCCGGTGTGTTCGGTGACGATGTGGATGCCGCATCCGCCGCCGCGCAGAAGACCGCCGAGCAGATCGTCACGCAGAACGCCACGGAATAGCCGACGACGAGTTGATGGAGCAGACATGACCGAGACCCTCAGCACGCCGGTGACGCCGTCGCCGGACACGTCGCGCCGCGCGTCTTCGCGTGTCCGCTCCATCTCTCGTGGGCCTCGACCCGGAGGGGCGGCCGGTCCGTCCCTCCGGGAGCGCCGGCTCTCGCGCACCGGCCTGCTGGCGGTGACACCCGCGCTACTCCTCACGGCCGTGTTCTTCGTCGTGCCCGTCGCGCTCATGGCCTGGATGAGCCTGCACAAGTGGCCTCTTCTCGGCCGCAGCACGTTCATCGGCCTCGACAACTACGTGCGCGCCTTCACAGCCGACGACACGTTTTTGCGTTCGATCGGCTTCACCCTGATCTATACGGTCGTCATCACGCCGATCCTGTTCGTGGCGGGTCTCGCCCTCGCGTTCTTCGTGCGGCGGCCGTCTCGCGCGAGCACGTTCTTCCGCACCATCTTCTTCACGCCCTATGTGATCGGTTTCGCGGCGGCCAGCTTCCTGTGGCTGTGGTTCACCGACCCGAGCGCCGGTTCGGTGAATGCCATCCTCACGAGCCTCGGCACCGAGGTCGATCAAACCTCCTGGTTCGTGGAGCAGTGGCCCGCCCTCATCAACGTCATCGTCATGGTCACGTGGAAGGTCGTCGGCTTTCAGATGATCCTGCTGCTCGGTGGCCTCAACAGCGTTCCGGAGGATGTGCTCGAGGCGGCGCAGATCGACGGGGCCGGGTGGTGGAGGCGCCTCACCGGAATCATCCTGCCGCTCATGAAGCCCACGATCATCCTGGTGTTGGTGTTCTCGATCAGCGGCTCACTGCTCGCCTTCGAGCAGTTCTTCCTCATCACGAAGGGTCGCCCCGACAACGAGACGGTCACGGCCGTCTATTGGATCTACAACGTCTCCTTCACCAAGTTCGAACTGGGCTATGGCGCCGCATTGTCGGTCATCATGCTCGTCCTGTTGCTCATCGTCGCGGCCGCGCAGATCCGCCTTCTGAGAGGACCCAAGAATGGCTGAGCCCCGATCGGATGCGTCAGCTCCGGCCTCGTCGTCCACCGCTGTGGTCGCTCCCCCGGCTGCGGCCATCGCGGCCATCAGCCCGACTCCGGCCGCGTCCCTGCGTCGCAAGCGGGGTCGCGGAGCCGTCGGCGTCTGGTGGTGGGTGGGCGGCATCGTGCTCGTGTCGCTCTTCGCGTTGCCGCTGCTTTCTGCAGTCACGGGCAGCCTCAAGTCCCCCGCCGAATTGCAGCAACGCCCGGCCACGTTCTTTCCGCAGACGCTGAGCGGCGACGCCTGGTCTCGCCTGTTCGACCCCTCGCAGGGCACCCTCACGGGTCTGGCGAACAGCCTGGTCGTCGCGATCGGCACCGTCGCACTCACCGTGGTGTTGTCGACCCTCGCGGGCTACGGTTTCGGCCGCTTCCGTTTTCGTGGAAGCACCCTCCTGTTCGGCGTCGTGCTCGCGGGCATGATGATCCCGTTCAGCGTGCTCCTCACCCCGATCAGCGTGGTGTTGCGCACCCTCGGCGTCAGCAACTCCCTGCTCGGCCTGGTGCTCGTCTACACGACCTACCAGTTGCCGTTCTGCATCTTCATCATGCGCAACGCCTTCGCGGCCATCCCCGACGAGATCGAAGAGGCGGCCATGATCGATGGATGCTCGCGCCGCATTGTCCTGTTGCGCATGTTCGTGCCCCTCGTCGTGCCGGGCATCGTCACGGCCGCGATCTTCGCGTTCCTCAACGCGTGGAACGAGTTCCTCGGCGCCCTCGTCCTCCTGTCGGACCAGGCTCTCTTCACGCTTCCCGTCGTCCTGCAGACCAAGCAGATCGGTCAATTCGGCAAGGTCGACTGGGGCCTGCTCGACGCGGGTGTCGTCGTCTCGATGATCCCCTGCCTGCTCATCTTCTTCCTGCTGCAGCGCTACTACGTCAACGGCATCTTCAGCGGCGCGGCGAAGTAGGGGCCGGGGTAACCTGACCGTCGCGCCGCGCGGCGAGCGCCACGACGTAGAGCGGGAGCAACGCATAGATCGGAGCGAACGCGATCGCACCGAGAATGGCCGGACCCGTCGGCTCGGCATGCCCCAGATTGATGGCGATCAGCGCGACCCCCACCCCTGCGCTAACTGCCGTCAGGAGGGCCGCGGTGAACAAGGTGCCCTTATGTGCGGCTCCTCGATCCCTATCGATCGCCGCCGTGACGGCCAGAACGAGGCCCACGGCGGTCAGCAGGACGACCGGGATGAAGAAGGCCCAGAGAGGCTGCGTGTTGGTCACCTCTGTGCCCGACCATTGCACATCGAGGGCGCTCGGCAGAGGCATCCACGCGATGAGCACCCCCGCGGCGATGAGCGTCGGCACCCCGACGAGGATCGCCGCAACGATGCGCCATGCCTTCACCATGACACCCGAGTCTAGGCGGCTCGCGCACAGCCGCCGACCTGCGCGACCACTTCGATCATCACTGGAACCTCATCTCGCCGTCGGTCCGTCGCCCCGGCCATGCACTGGTCTGGCGTTCGTCGGCGGCTCGCCAACCTCATCCACGGTGTGGCCGGTGCACGCCATCTTGGTCACGCTAGCCCGCTTGATGCGCGACACTGTGAACCAGCGCATCGCGTCGCGCATCCGGCACCACCCGACGAGGTACCACTGGCCGTTCGTGGATGCGAACAGCACGGGCTCGACGTCGCGCGTGGTCGTGACCCCGGACTGCGCGGTGTAGCGCAGGCGGACGACGCGCTGCTCGGCCATCCCCTCCTCCAGCGCCGAACGGATCGCACGCGAGGGCGACGGTGGCGCATCGACCCAGACGCGGCCGGCGAGCTGCTCGGCGCGGGCGCGGGTGCGGGGGTCGAGGACATCCACGATCTTCTGGATGCCCGCTGCCGCCAGATCTGAGTAGGGGGCATCGCGCGCGGCCGACACAGCAGCCATGAGCGCCACCGCCTGCTCTGCCGACAAGCTGACCGGCGGCAGAGATGCACCCACCGCCAGCCCGTAACCACCGCCGGGCCCGGGTCGCGACCAGATGGGCGAGCCGCTGCGTTCGAGGGCGGCGAGGTCCCGTTTGACGGTGCGCACGGACACGTCGAACTCGCGCGCCAACCGTTCGGCGGAGCTGCCGCGCGTTCCGTTGCGGCGCAGCATCTCGGACAGCGCGTGCAACCGCTCGGCGCGCTTCATCGCCGCTGCCGTCGCTGCCGCTGGCGCTGACGCCGAGAAATGTTCGAGTTCATGACAGAAATAGTGACACACACCTGCCCGGAGCGAGCCGGAGGATGGTGTCATGACAACACAGAACAGCACCCCGGCCATCATCCTCATTGCCGGCCACTGGCTGGGCGCGTGGGCTTGGGATGACGTGCTCGAACACCTGCGCACCGACACGTCTCGCGTGGTCGCCCTCACCCTGCCCGGCCTCGACCCCGACGACCCCGACCGCGCCACCCGAACCCTCGACGACCAGGCCGCAGCGATCGAACACACCCTCGCCCACCTTGAGGTCTCGACCGACCAGCCAGCGACGCTCGTCGCTCACAGCGGGGCGAACGGTCCCGTCAGCCTCGTGCTCGACCGCCACCCCGAACTCATCGGCCGGATGATCTGGGTCGACTCGGGCCCGATGGCCAACGGCACCGCCTTCGCGCCCGACTTCCCGGAGGAGCTGACCGAGCTTCCGCTCCCACCGTTCGACGTCCTGGCCCAGCAGGCGAGCCTGGAAGGCCTGACCCCCGAGATGCTCGACCGTTTCCGCTCGCGGGCGGTGCCCGAACCGGCGCCGGTGCTGCACCAGATCGTTGAGCTCACGAACGACGCCCGCCACGCCGTCCCGACCACGCTGGTGTGCTGCTCGATCTCAAGCACGCAGGTGCTGGAAATGGCGCGCGCCGGTCACCCCATGTTCGCCGAGGTCGCGCATCTCGCAATCGTCGACGTCATTGACCTACCGACCGGCCACTGGCCGATGTGGAGCCGTGCCGTCGACCTCACACGCATTATCGACGAAACGGCGCGCGAATCAGCTGATCTACACGACTGCGCGTAGGCACCCCGCACGAGGGCCGAAAGACAGCCCTCTCTCGCAGGTCGGTTATATTCACCCCAGGAGCAGCCGCCTTCGACTGCCATCGATATGTAACTTCCGCGAATGTGTCATTGCTTCACCGCTATCAAGGACCGCTCTCACTCGATTTCCTCAGTCACTTGGCCGAATATTCAACGTCATTGGCAATGCCGTCTTCGTGGACGCCCGATATTGGACGAGCGTGTCGTGTCAAACTTGCAGTCTGATCATCAGCAGAGCCCTTTCAGGCTAAAGGCAGCGAGCCGATAGGAGGAATGTGAACACACCAACCGATCCGACCACCGAACTGCTAGCCGCCATTTTGGTAGCGGTTGTAACTGCAACCCTTAGCCTCTTAGCCTTCTTCGTTCAATCCGTATTCCGAGCTCGAAGTGCCCGAATAGAAACCCAGAGACTTGGCTTCGAATCGATCATGCGCACCGCATACGCGTGGGCCCGCGAGCGTGCCTCATCGCCATCTAACCGTGCGCATTTAGATCTCGGAGTATTGGCAGTGAGCCTTCCGAGCCGGGCCTTCGTCGTAACCGAATGGCTAAAGCTCAGATTTGCTGATCTTGAAAGCCGCTACTCCACTTCGACGCCGTTCGACGAATCGGGACTTCTCGATGATCTGACCAGGATCGGCTCGACACTTCACAGCTGGAACGTCGGCAATATTCGCGACAAAGATCTCGCTATGACAGTCGTTGCGCTGGGATACGACGATTCGTACATGCAAAGCGGGTTCGAACGCTTTCGCTTTGCGCAGAGATTTACCAGATCGCAGCGCCTAGTGTTCCTCCTTCTTTGTATCGACCGATATAGCCAGCGGCTCGTTAGTGCGAGTAACGCTCTTCGATGGTGGGAGGCTTTGGTGATCTACCGGATCAATTCGTTCCTAACCCCGCCCCCCACGTCAATAGTCGGAACTATAGCCCTTGGCTTCCTGCCGAGGCGCTACGTGCAGTGGACTGCTTCCTTCTCCGAGAGCGTTCGCAACCACTTCTTCGACCATGGCTTTCTTCTCAAGCAGAAGATTCTAGACAATGTCGTGGACGGCTCTGAGTATCACGGTGCCGTGTATCTCTATCTAAGGACGCTGGAGTACGACCGCTAGCTCCGCCTGATTTCACCGTCCGAAGATTGGCGTGACATTCGAGGTGGGCTCCGCCCTTTCAGCCAGGCCCAGGCTTTGCAGGCGGCGCTTCGGCTTGCGCTGCCCTTGTAACAGCGGAGAAACGAACTTTGGCGGCCAATAGCCGATTTCGTCGCTGAGGGCTGAAGCCGAGCCCTCGGGCCCATATGCCGTTTCAATCATCTTCCCGACAAGCCACGGAGCTTCAGGCTCGCGTTCAGTGCTTCCCGGTTCCTCAACGCGCCAAGTCTTTCCGGTCTCCGAATTTCGCCTCGCCGACAGTTGCTTATATAGACCCGACCGCAACTCAGCGCCCACCAAGCCCAGACGGTACGCGCGCTCAATCAGAGCCGCGAGCGAAACCCCCCATTTTCGCTTCAGCGGCATCAGGTTCGCCAGAGTCACCCTTCCGGGCCAATCCATCCGGAACCCCCTCGCTGGCATAAGGAAGGCAGATCCAAACGCAAAAGCTTCGTCCTCGGCGTTTTCTGGGACGTGCCAACGGTGCAGCACTAAATGCCCAAGTTCGTGTGCCGCAGACATTCGTATTCGCTCCCACGAGTTTGTTTGCCTAAGAAGCACAAGGGGGCGATCGAACTGCACTCCTGTCCATAACGACACAGCGTCGTGCTTAGCCGCACCACGAACGTCGAATGGCGCACAAAGCACGGGCACCCCGGCTCGCTCAATCGCGCGAATCACGTGAACCACAGGCTCATCGACATCAATTCCAAGCAAACGCCGTACCTCGTCCGCGGATTGCTCTGGGCCCGGCGTTACCTCGAATGTCGGAACAAGAAGCGGGATTGGCTTGATGTGAAGGGAAACCACCTCGAGCAACTCGCTAGCCACGCGCGACCACACTTCGATCGCTTCTTCATCGAATTTCGTCATACTTCGTTGGGCGCGAAAACGAAGACCATTCGAGACGGCATTGGCACTCGGCGCCACCGTGAAAAAACGCGACTCGAATCCGTACAAGGTACCAAGTTGTCTGAGGAGATTCTCATCGATACTCACTGTCGACGACGACGTTTCGAGCCGCGAATACCTCACGCGGGTGATGCCTAGATGATCAGCGGCTTCGCTAGAGCGGAGACCGGCCAACAGCCGTGCATCACGGACTCGAGCGGAAAAGACGTCCAATTCACGCGGACGAAGTTCCTGACTCTGCACTTTCTTCACCCTCAATATCATTGATTTCAGTTACTAGTTCGTGGGAAGAAGCCTCGTTGCGTGGTTCGACGACACCATCGAGAGCATCCTCATCGTTGAGGTCAAGGACGAGAGGAAGGATTCGCTTAACCGGCCCCATCGTGTCTAGCTCCGGAGACTTGCCCGTCACCCTTTCCGCCGAACCATCATAGATTGCGACTTCGTCAATCCATTCGCACGCCCAGCCAAACTTCGCTTCGCTAGTTATGACTTGGGCAACGATTAGTCGAGCAAGCCGACCCTCACGCACCGAATAGAAGATGTACGGCTTTCCCGGCTGGTCGAACAATTCCGCATTTTCGAAGTCAAAGACCCCGGATGCAGCCAGGTGTCCATGAGCAGGGCGGTGCAGGATCTTCGGGCGGAGTGGGCTCCCTTCAATGCAAACCTGCATTGAGTCAGCCTCCCGAACACGAACCGACATGCCCGTCTCGATCAAACTTGGAGCGCCTTCCGCGGTCATCGCCACACGCTCACGCACCATTGCGTGGAAGAGCTGGGGATTTATTCGCCCCTGCACCTTCTCTTCGCGTTCCTGGGTGACAGCCCGAATTGAGCCGTCGATAATGCGAGCCAACGAAGTCAGTCCGCCGCGGGCGTCATTTACGTATGTCGCAAGGTCACTCTGAAAATGTGCCATATGTGAAATATATCACGCGAAATACACATCACTCAAGCACCATCTTTTCTCATCCCTCCGGCACTCGCACCTTCATCTCAATACCAGTCTGAATCCACACGGGCATCGAATAGGATCATTTGGCTCGCTGATGTGGGATCGATCGTTATGTGACCCCGAAGGTAAGCGACGAGCTCATCTAGCTGATCCGCGTGCGCATCGAGAAAATCCGCAACTGCCAACGTCATCAACGGGTTGCTTTGGCGGTCCCCCTTTTTCACGGGGTGCCTCACCAACTCTCCGCGTTCTTCAGTAAGAATTTTGGGTTCCCGGAGGGCCGCGCTCTTTTCGGAGAGTTCGTATGTCAGATGCCAGGCGTCGAGAAGTCTGAGGTTAGCCTCGGCCTGTGCATCCAGAGCACGGAGCGTGCTCCATTCTCCAATGTTTTTATACGCTTTACGGAGGCCCTCAACGAGACGAACAACCGTGCCATCCCAGTGCAAGTACCCCCACAATCCAACGGCATTTCCATCGAGGGCTTCAACGGCGAGACCCAAACTAGGCACTAACTCAAGCCAGCGATCGTCCCTGTATCCATGCACAAGGGACTGCAGAAAGTCGTGGTTATCGTAAACGTTGGTGCTGACGTCCCATCGCGGTGAACTTGACTGCAGTTGATCCAGCCACAATCGGGCCGGTCCAACCCAACCGAGGGAATCGGCAATCACCATCGAGATCGACCCTCGAAAGACAGCCCACTGTGTGTCGTTCGACGTGCGCGCCCGACCGTTGAAAGTGTGGGTTGAGAGACCTCCACTCCATCCTTGGCATGCTTTCAAGAGGTCTGCTTCCGGGAAAAGATCAACATCATTGAACACACCCGAGCGCTCAACGAGATCGATCGCCCAACCATGGCCATCAATTAGCGCGCCGACCTTTTCTGGATAGCAGACAGCAAGCGGTAGACCATCGTGCTCTAGTCCAAGCAGGACAAGGTCTTCCGTGGACAAATCTTCGAGGTCGTCGCGATCGAAGTCTCCCCGCTTCATTAACACATCGCTCATAGGCTGGCGAGGATCCATGGACAGAATTGTGCCGAGCGCGAGGACCACGATGCGAGATTCACCCATAGACAGATGCAAGCCGACGAAGTCATCGACGTGCAGCGCCCGGAGACGAGCCTTCACGTCCTCCCAAGCTAGCGCCAGGTCCCGCGTTGGTGTCGCTTCAATTCGTCGCTGAGAAACAGTGAGGCTACGAGGCGTGGCTGTTTTCAAGGCCTCCACCTTGCGAGCGGAGCTTGGAGTCAGGCCATCCATCTCCAGGTTGAGCTGAAATCCTCCGAGGTCGAAGTCGCTGTGATGAACGTAATAGCTGAATGGAACGAGCAACTCATGCCAGTCAGTGGACACAATGATTGCGCGGACCATTTCCGGCGGGAGGCCCTTGTCCCGTCCCAAGAGATCTACATACTTTCCAATCTCGTGCACCGCCTGGCGGGACGTGGAACTTGCCTTCTTCAACTCAATCACAACAAAGGCACCGGTCGAGTCGCGGGCCAAAATATCGACGAAGCCGTCCGCACCGTGTGGGTTGCGCAAGTGATAGTTATTTGCCACTTTGACAAGACCGGGCTCGATGATCGAAAGGCGCGTTGCTAGCTGGTCCCGAATCGCGTTCTCTGTGATAGTCACGTGTGAACACTACTGACTAGTTAGTTGCATATGCCCCGTCTTTCCTCCGCCTCACCAGCTAGCTAGGAGGTAGTCCCCAGTCCGAAGAAATGCGTCACATGATCAATTCGTTTTCCCACCAAAGGAACCGGGGCTCTCTCCGTGCGGCACTAGTTGAGGCGACGAAAGGCGCGCATGGCCGAGATCGTCATCCAGAGGAAGATCAGGGCGGCGACGAGGCTGAGCCAGCGAAGCGGGATATCGAGGACGCGTGATAGGGCTGTGTCTGGGATAAAGATGGCGCCTGCGATTGCGACCAAAGTGATGAGGCCGCAAAAGACGGCGCGGTTCATCGCCGTCGGCTTGTCGCGGGCGAGGTCGTCTTCGCTCATGGCATCCGCTGGGTTGGTGGGCGGGGCGCCGAGGGGTGAGGCTTAGTAGCGGCTGCTGCGCGCGAGGGCGAGGAGGGCTGCCGCGCCGAGGCCACCGCCGACGAGGGTGATGAGGCCGATGAAGGGGAGTAGGAATTCCGCCATGTTGTGCTCCTTCGAAAAGTTCGTCGAGTCCAGGGTATCCGCAATGTGAGGGATGTTCGGTGGGCGGGGAGGGGGTTGCGGCTGATGTTGAGCGGCTGTTGCGGGACCGCATTCGGAAGATCGTGACGAAACCTCGTTCGAGACCGTCTTAGGGGAGGGCGCATTGGCGCCCGACGACAGGATGATCAGACGGGAGATCACGACCGTGCCACTCTTTTCGCGCGTTTCGACCTCGGGGGCTCGTCGCCCGCGGCCCGCAGCGGTGTGGGCCGCTCTTGTGACCGGGGCCGTTCTCTGCGTCTCGACCGTGGTGTTCGTGCTGCTGCCGGTGCTCGGACTGATCGGTGCGGCGGATGGCAGCACCGTGGGTGCGCTCGATGTTCCCGTCGGGTCGATCGCGGTGGCGCTGGTGACCGGGCTGGGGCTCGCGCTCGTGTTGCTGGCGCTGATCGTTGCAACCCGTAGTGGTGCGGTGGCGTGGGTTTTGGCGGTGGCCGCGGTGATTTCCACGCTGGTGGTGTCGTTGTGGCCGTTGGTGGCGACGGCGTTTGCGGCCGTGGGGCAGGCGGGAGAGGTCATCCCTTTTATTCAGGGGTTGATCGAGCAAGTTGGCCGGTAAACGCACGCGGCGCTGAGGGGGTTGCCCCTGTTAGGCGGTGAACGCCGCGCGGGCGGGCCGCGGGATTGCGAGGATTCGTCGAGGGTCACCCCGAATGAGGGATAGCGCGACAAAGTAGGACGCTCATACTCTTTGGGCGCGCTATGAGGCGCCTAAGTGGGGATGGATTCATGGATGAATCAGGCAAGACGCCCGCGGGATGGTTCCGCGACAACAACGGTCAGCTGCGGTGGTGGGACGGCATGCGCTGGACCGAGAAGACGCAAGGGTTTGATGCGCGCAGCGGGTCGTCGGCTCCGACCGTCGTCATTCCGACATCCGCTCAGAATCGGGCCGCAGGGGCGCGGGGTGTGACCGGGCCTCACGGCGCGACGCCTCAGCGCAAGATCGGCGCCTCGACGTGGATCGTCGGCGCAGTCGTCCTGGCGTTCGCCTTGATCGGGCTCGTGTCGGGCGGCCTCGGAGGATTCCTCATCATGCTCGGCATCGCCGGGCTGCTCACGGGCGTTTACGTCGCCATCACCGGGCGCGCCTCGTGGGCCATGTTGCTGCGTTCGCGCGGGGCGGGCGGCATCACGGCCGGTGTCGCCGTGGCCGCGCTTATTGCCGGTGGCGCGTTGCTGCCGGCCGGAGCGCAGACGTCTGTGGCCGAGACATCCCCCAGCGCTAGCGCTTCGGCCACCCCGACGCGCACTCCGACGCCGACTCCCACCCCCACACCGACCCCCGAGGCGTTCCCGATCGCGGATGTCGTGGGCAAGAGTGCCACCGACGCCGCCACGACCCTCGAAACGGCTGGCTATGTGATCGCCTACGCCGGCGCGGATGGTGTCGATGCGGCGACCCGCGCTTCGTGGAACGTCGTCTCGCAGACGCCCTCGGCCGGTAGCGCGCTCGAGAAGGGGGAGACCGTGACGATCACGGTTGCCGCTCCGGCGCCGGCTCCTGCTCCCGCTCCAGTGCCCGCGCCCGCTCCGAAACCGGCTCCCGCGCCCAAGCCCGCTCCCGCTCCCGCTCCGGCGCCTGCCCCTGCGCCCGCGCCTGCTCCGGCTCCCGCACCTGCCCCCGCTCCCGCACCGGCCCCTGCGCCGGGCGGCGTGATCCCGGGCGCCTTCTGCCCCGACGCCGCGGTCGGCAGCCCGGGCGTCGCCGACAACGGACGCACCTACGTCTGCGGCGGCAAGGGCCCCGACGCCAACGGCCATTACCACTGGAACACCACGGGCTAGCTCCGTTTCACGAAGCGCCTGCGAGGCCGCCGTTGCCCCTTGAGGCGCCGGCGGCCTCGTGTCGCATCAGCGAGCCACGGCCGGCCCCCTCCCCTGGTCGGAGTCCGGCGGAATTCCGAATCAGCGGCGACACCCGGCACTTCGCGGGAGGTATTGAGGCGGCGGCTCATGATCAGCTTGGCCCAGAGCGACGAACCGCGGCTCGGTTGGTATAGCTGCCGCTCTTCCCTTCGGCCCACGCGAGGAGGACGCTGGGGTGAGCGAAAGGGGTGGCGATGGCCGCAGTGCCGACGGGGCGTCGAGAGGCGAGGGATTTTGGCGAGGCGGTCGTGTTCGACCGGCGGTTCGAGGCGGGAATCGACGAGGTGTGGGGGTCGATCACCGAGTCGGCCCAGCTGCAGCAGTGGGTCGGCGAGTGGACGGGCGATCCCGGCAGCGGCTCGGTGAAATTTCGGATGACTGCCGAGGGTGACGATGTCCCGGCCGAGACCGTTTATCTCGATGAATGCTCGGCACCGTCACGGTTGCGGGCGCGGATCTACATGGGCGGCGGACCCGACGGCGACGAGAACGGGCCTGGCGAGAGCGGGCCCGACGCGACCGGCCCGGGCGACGAATGGCACTGGGAGATCACGCTGACCCAGACGGCAGGGGTCACGACGCTGACGTTTGCTCAGTCGGTGGGTGGGAGCATCCCCGTTTCGGATGTGGCGCCCGGGTGGGAGTACTACCTCGATCGGTTGGCCGCCTACCTCGCAGGTGAGGATGTCTCGGCCATCGACTTCGAGCGCGATTACCACCCAGCGCAGTGCGAGTTCTATGCCGCGCTCTTCGCCGAGGCTGGGGGCCGGAACGTTCCCTCCGACGGTTGAACGCCGCAACGCCCCAATCAGCCCGAGCGTGACAACCGCGCGGACCGCATTGGGCCGCAGCAGCCGCCGGTCAGCAGCCGGCGCGCGCAAGAACTCAATACTCCTGGAAGGCGGATGCCTGGGCTCGTTGCGTGCGCGCAGCCTGCTGGTTCAGGGCCGCGCACCAGCTCGGGTAAACGCGGAAACCGCGTTTGCCCGCCCGGCGGCCTGAGGTGATTCCGAGTTCGGCGAGATGCGGAGCGGTGAAACGGAAGACGCCACGGCGGTCCTGTTGCTCGACGAAGACGAGGAGGCCCGCCGCCGAGTCGTCGTCGCCGAAAGGCGCCGTCTCACCGTCGGCGTCGCGCCGCCAGAAGGCGACGAATGCACCCGGCTTCGTGGGGGTGTTACGCCCGGTTCGGATGTGCCAGGCCTCGTCGCCGAAACGCGCGATACCTGATTCGTAGTCGCTGTTCTGCGTTTCGGGGGCGATGGAGGCCACGACCCCGAACTCGGCCGCGTAGGCGTTGAAAGCGCTGAACTGCATCCGGCCAACGTATCCCAGACGGGGCGACAAGTCGCCGCCTGATCAGAGGGTGACGACCGCCTTGCGGGCCGAGACGCCGCGGCGGTTGGCGTCGAAGGCGGCCTGCACCTGGTCGAGGCCATGGCCGATGACGAGGGGTTCGGGGGCGACCGCGAAGGTTTTCGCCGCGAGGGCCTGGGGCAGGAAGTCGGCGTAGATGGCCGTGCTGACGGGGGTGTTCTTGAGCGAGCTGCCGATGACGAACTTCGAGCGGATGCCGCGCACGCTCGCCTTGGCGAAGTAGGCCGCTTGCGACATCCCGATGCGCATGAATGTGAGGGGAAGTCGTTTGCGGCGGCCGGGTTCGACGACGTTGTTGAAGGAGACGGGCGTGCTGAGCAGGGCGATGCGTTTGCGGCCGTCGACCTGGCGGACGATGTCGGAACAGCGTTCGGAGGAGCCGGCTCCGATCGCTGCCGCGCCCATGAAGGTTGTACCGCGCAAGGCCGCGACGATGTCGCCGACCACCGAGGCGCTCGAGTAGTCGAACAACTGCGAGGCGCCGAGCGAGCGCACGTAGTCGAAGTTGCGCGGGGATGCCGTGGCGACGACGTTATAGCCGGCTGCGACCGCGAGCTGCACGGCGTTGCTGCCGACGCTCGTCGACGCGCCCCAGACGAGGATCGTGCCCTTGCTCGCGGGCGCGGCCGAAGCGGCGGCCGGATGTGAGGGGCGTGCCGAGGATTCGCCGCTCGATGCATCCGCCGGGGCGAGACGCGGCTTCGGGTAGTCGAGGGCCAGCTGGTCGGCCTCGAAGAGGGCGCACGCGGCGGTCGAGAGGCCGAGCGGCAGGACGGCGGCGTTCTCGAAGGGCAGGTCGTCGGGGATGGGCGAGGCCAGGCGCTCGAAGACGACGCTGTAGCGCTGGAAGGCTCCGCGCGCCGACGAATTGCTGTCCTTGTCGGTGCCGACCGTCATGCCGAGCACCCGGTCACCGACGGCGAAACGCGTGACAGCCGAGCCGACCTCGACGACGACGCCCGCGACATCCGTGCCGATGATGGCCGGGTACTTCACCCACGGGTAGATGATCGTGCCGACCTCTTGCAGGATCCAGTCGAGGGGGTTGATGGCGACCGCCCGGTTCTCGACCACGATCTCGTCGGCCTCGGGGTGCGTGTAGGGGGCGGGCTCGACGCTGAGGCGAGCATGTTTCGGCGGAAGCCAGGCGGCCTGATTGGTGGGCATGCGATGTCCTCTGTGGATCGACGTCGGGGCAGCGGTGGGCCGGTGACCGAGCGCCCGGTGCGTGCTGCGTATAGGGGTCGGATGCCGTGATGACATCGAATGTCATGACTGTAACACTTCATGACATCCGATGTCATCGCCTACACTTGATTGCATGAGTCGATGGCAACCGGATGCGCGCGGGCGCCTGGAGCGCGCGGCCCTCGAGCTGTTCGCGCGGCAGGGGTTCGCCGAGACGACGGTTCCCGAGATCACGGCCGAGGCGGGGCTCACCACGCGCACCTTCTTCCGGCACTTCGCCGATAAACGCGAGGTTCTCTTCGCAGCCGAGGCCGGGCTGCCCCCGTTCATCGCGCAGCTCATGGCTGAGGCGCCCGCCGAACTCGGCCCCTACGACACGCTCACGCACAGCCTCGAGACGGTGGCCGCAACGCGCTTCGACGGGCTGCTCGACTACTTGATTGCGCGCCGGGCCGTCATCCGATCGGATGCGGGGCTGCGCGAGCGCGAACTGCGTAAACAAGAGGTGTTGGCCGAGGCGATCGAGCAGGGCTTCCTCGCCCGCGGGGTCGACGAGGCGACCTCGAGTCTCGTGGGTCGCATGGCGGCCGTCGTCTTCAACGTCTCGCTCGACCGCTGGCTCGACCTCGGCGGCTCGCGCACGCTGCTCGACCTCATGCGCGAACATCTCGCCATCACGCGGGCGACTTTCGGCGAGGCGAGTGAGCGCTGACGCTGGCCGGACGTGGCGGCGCGACTAACGGCTCGCAGCGCGCGGGGCCACGCGACCCCTGTCCATCGAACTAACGCTCGGCGCATTCACTCAGCGAAACCGCGGCCGCTCCCCCGGCCCACTCCTCTTAACCGTTCGCCACCGCGCCCGGCAGCTCGACCGGCTGCAACGTGGCGAACTTCGGCTCCCGATTGTCCCCCGACGACCGCCCGGTCAGCCGGCGCCCGATCCAGGGCAGCACATACTCCCGCCAGTACGCCGCCGTAGCCGGGCGCGAGACATCCTCATGATCGGGGCCGAATTCGGGGGCCGGCACGTCGAGCGCCACCAGGATGTTCGACGCCACCCGCCGGTGCCCGCGCGGGGCCAGGTGCAGCCGATCGCGCGACCAGTAGCGCAGGTCGGCGAGTTCGGCGTCCGCCCAATTGTCGACGAACGTCATGCCCTCGCGCGGCAGTTGCGCCCGCACCGCCTCGGCCAGCAGGTCGCCTCGCGCCTCGATGCGAGCCCCCATCGGCAGGTGTTTCGTCGGGTTGGCGCCGCTGATCACGAGCACGTGGATGCCCTCAGCCACCGCCCGGTCGGCCGCCGCCACGAGCTGCGACGCCACGTCGTCGATCGACACCTTGGGCCGCATGATGTCGTTGCCGCCGCCGTTGATGCTGATCAGCTGGGGGCGCAGCTCGATCGCGGCATCCATCTGGGGCCCGACGATCGGAGCCAGCAGGCGGCCTCGGATGGCGAGGTTGGCATAGGTGACGGTTTCGGGAGCCGCCGAAAGGGCGAGGCCCTGCGCCACCAGGTCGGCCCAGCCGCGCACGCGACCGTCGGGCAGTTCGTCGCCCACGCCCTCGGTAAAGCTGTCGCCCACGGCCACGAAACTGCGAAAGTCCATGACCCCAGTCCATCACTTCTCGTGGTGCGGCACCACCAGGGTGGGGCACGTGGCGCGGTGCACGCTCTGGGCGCTGACCGATCCGACGACGAGGCCCGCGAGCCGTCCTCGCCCGTGCCGCCCGACCACCAACATGAGCGCTTCTCGTGAGAGGCGCGTCAAAACCTCGGCCGGGTGACCGAGCATCGCTCGATATTCGATCGACACCGACGGGTGGGATGCCGCGTGCGGTGCGACCTGCGTTCCGAGCACCTCGCACACCGCCCGGGAGATCTCGTGGTGCGGAGATACCCCGCCCTCGCCCCACACCGAACCGCGCGGCGCCGTCTCGATGTTCCACGCGCGCACCACCGTCAGGGGCACCGCCAGGTCGTCGGCGAGCGAGAGCGCTTCGAGCAGCGCGCGGTCGGCCTCGGGCGAGCCGTCATGCCCGACGACGATCGACCCGGCGGGGGCGGGCCGTGAGGATGCCGCAGCTTCGGTGCCCGCGGGAACGTCGTGCAGAACATCCGCCGCCGTCTTGGCCGCGTGCTCGGGCGACGGGACGATGAGCACGGGCCCGCGCGACCGCTGCAACAGGTGGATCGTCACCGACCCGAGCGTGAGCCCCCGGAACCCGCCGTGGCCCCGCGCCCCCACGACGAGCAGGCGCGCCCCGTCCGAATTCTCGACCAGCACCTCGGCGGGAGAACCCCGGTGCACCTCGAGCTCGACGGGCACGGCGGGATGCTGGTCGCGCACGCGGGCCGTGTCCGACTCGAGGTCGCGACGCACCGTGGCCGAGACATCCTCATCACTCTGTGAGCGGCCGAGGATCTGCGTGACGGCGGGCAGGTGGGTGTCGAGGCTCCACGTGCGGACGATGTCGAGCGACGCCTTCAGCCGCTCGGCCAACGAGATCGACACCTCGAGAGCGTGATCGGCCCCCGCCGATCCGTCGTGTCCGACAACGATTCGTGCGTGCGCGTTCGTGTCCACCGAAACTCCCTTGTCGAGGTGTACGAGCCATCGGGCCCTCAGGCCCATGCTGGCACTGCGCGACGCGGGCGTCTAGGCCGGACGGCTCGCGGCTAGAACCTTCGCGACGCGGGCGACTAGGCCGGGCGGCGGGCTAGAGCGCGCCGCGCGCCTCGAGGTAGGTCTGCGGGTTGGTGAACTTGCCGTCGAGCTGCACCTTGAGATCGAGGTGGCAGCCGCTGACGACCCCGGTCGCGCCGACGAGCGCGACGATCGTGCCGCCCTCGATGAGGTCACCGACGGCGACCTTGAACGAGCCGGTCTGCACGTGACCGTAAATGGTTTCGACTCCGCCGCCGTGGTCGACGATCACGCGCTGGCCGTAAGACCCGCCGCTGCCCGTGAAGGTGACGCGGCCGGCCGAAACGGCCTTGATGGGGGTGCCGCAGTCGGCGCTGAAGTCCATGCCGTCGTGGAAGCTGTTCGAGCAGCCGGCGCCGTTGCAGATGAGGCCGCGGGGGCCGTAGGGCGACGAGATCGGGCCGGCCACGGGGCGTTGCCAGACCGTGGAGACGGTGTCGAGGTATCCGCTGAGGTCGGCGTCGGTCGAGGCCGAGGACGAGCGGTTGGGGTCGAACGCGCGGGCGGCGGTGCCGGCGGCGGCCTGGGCGGCGAGACGCGCGGCCTCATCGGAGGCCTTCTTGGCGGCGGCGGCCGCGGCGGCACGAGACGCCGTGAGCTCGGCCGTGGTGGTCGCGGAGTAGGTGTCGCGGTTGACGAGAATCGGCAGCGCCTTCTCGTTCACGTTGAGGCTCTGGGCCTCGAGCTGCGAGAAGTTGCTGGCCGGCGGCAGGTTCGACTCGGTGAAGGCGAAGGCCGGCAGGGCCAGCGTTCCGATCAGACCGGGAACGGCCAGCAGCAACATCGCCGAACGGCGAAAGCTCTGCCAGAAACGGCGGCTCTGCGGCGTGCGCCACGGCTCCCGGTTGATGGCCCGCGTAGCGTCGGCTTTCTGCACGGCGGTGCGCGAAGAACGCGACGACGTCGAACGGGTGGAGCGTGAACGCACGGTGACCTTCCGGGGCAAAAGTTCCGAAGTCACCCATTCTAGGGTGGCGCGCGCTTCGATGGGTGATTCTTCCTCGAAGCGCACGCCACGACGTCAGTCGCTCAGCACCACCTGGTCGAGCATAAGGTGGCCCCAGGCGCCGGTCGCGTCATCCAGGATCTGCAGCTGGGCCGTGCGCCCCTGCAGGTCGTCGAGGTTCCAGGTCACGCTGCGCAGAGCCGCCGTATTGTCCCCCGTCGCGGTGCGCACGGGCTGCCCATCGACCAGGAGATTCACGGATGTCGCGGGCTCGACCCCGAGCGCATGATTGCCGCCACCGACCAAGAAGTGCAGGTTCTTGCGGTCGATCGTGAAGCTCGGCGACGTGATGGTGCCCGTCGCCGCGTCACCGCCGGCCGAGGCGAGGTACGTGTCGAGCACCTTCGTGCCGACCTGGCCGCGCAGGGCCGCCGCCGCGGGCGCGGCGCCCACGAAACTGCCCGTCGCCGACCATCCGGTGCCGAACGTGGTGCCCTCGAAGTCGGCGATCGTGCGAGCCGGGCGCTGCGCGAGGTTGCCGAACTCGGTGATCGTCAGGTTCGAGAACGTGGCCGCGCCGCCGTCGGTGAAGAGGCGGATGCCCCCGTCGGCCGGGTTCGCGAACACCTGACTCGAGTGCACGTAGCGTCCGTCATCCACGAAGACCTCGATGGTCGTGCGATCCACGAGAATCCGCAGGTGCACTTTCTTTGCGGCGGGGTCGAAGGGGGTGCGGCTCTCGAGCTTCTGGCCCGAGGCATCCGGATTGCCCGTCGGCCCACGGTTGGAGTAGACGAAATTCGAGAAGACGCCCACATCGGCGTGACGCGTGCCATCGGCCGAGGTGCGCAGCTGCAGGCCGACGTTGTTCAGCTGCGACCAGCTGATGTCGGTCTCGAGCTGATAGGCGGTGCCCGTGTAGGGCAGGGTCGTGCTTCCGTTCACCGCGAACGTGCCGAGGTTCTGCACCGAGGTGGCATGGTTGGCGAGCGCGGCCACGGGCTGCGACAGCAGGCTGTAACCCGCGCCCTTCTTCGCCAACCGGATCTCGCGTGTGATCGAGTCGGTGCCGTTGAAACCGTCGGCGGCCCAGGTGGGCGTCGTGTGCGGGTAAGACCAGTTGTTCATCCAGCCGATCGCGAACCGGCGGTCGTTGGCCGTTGCGGCGGGGTCGGCCCAGGTGACGGCGCCGTACCAGTCGAAGCCGTGGTCGAGCCACTGCGGCGCGGTGCCCGGGTCGGGCGTGAAGGCGCTGCCGTCGAACGAACCCGTCCAATAGGCGTAGGTGTTGGGCTCGTTGGTGGCATAACCGTTGGCGCTGATGCCCAGCACCCACTTCGAGGTGCCGTCGCTCGCCGTGATCTGGAACAGGTCGGGGCATTCGAGCGTGCCCAGGTTGGTGTTCACATAATCGGATGCGTGCGTCCACGTCTTCAGGTCGGGCGACGTGTAGAAGCCGATTTTCTGCCCTTCGGCGATGAGGGCGACCCAGCGGGAGCGCGCGGCATCCCACACCACCTTCGGATCGCGGAAGTCGGCGCGGCCCCCGTTGGCGATCACCGGTTGCTCGCCCGAGGGCGTGAAGTTGCGGCCACCGTCGGTCGAATACCAGAGGAACTGCGCTTGCGGGCCCGACGCGTTGGCGATCTGGGCGGGCGTCGGATGGTCCATCTGCGTGACCATCATGACGACGGCGTTGGCCCCGAAGCCGGCCGTGTTGGCCGTGTCGACGACCGCCGAACCGGACCACAGGTCGTAGTTGGGGTTCGTCCCCTTCTGCGCGGCGACGCCCTGGTCGGCGAAAGCCACGTTGTCGGTCGTGGTGGCGAGCCGCCAGGCGGTGCCGACCTTCTGGTCGTAGTCCGCGTTATAGAGGTAGTAGTAGTTGAACTGGCCGTTGATGAAGACGGGGCGCTGCGGGTCGTTCTTCCAGTGGTCGGGCACCGTGAAGTGGTACTGCGCTCGATAGCTGACGGCGGCGATGGCGGTGCCGGATGTGGCGACGGCGGCGAGCGCGGAGGTGCCGGTTGTCGCGGCGCCGGTCGCCGGGTTCGCCGGGTTCGCTGTGGCCGAGGCGGGCAGGGCGAGGCCCAGGGTGAGCGTGGCGGCGGCGAGCACGGCGCCCCATCGGCGTGCGGCGCTGCGCCGGTTCGACGCGCTCGGTCGGGTGTTCGGTTCAGTCATCGTTGACTCCTTGTGATGGGTGGGTTGATCAGGGGGCGGGCGGGCCGCCCAGTTCGTGCAGCCACGGCGGGTTGGCGCCGCGGCGTGAGACGGTGATGGCGGCGGCGCGGGCGCTGAGGCGCAGCATCCGGTCGACCGTTGCGAGAGAGATGTCGTGCAGGCGCGCGCGGGCCGAGGCGGTTGCGAGGTCGGCGCGCACGAGGCCCTCGACGAGGCCCGCCATGAAGGTGTCGCCGGCGCCGATCGTGTCGACGACGGCCGTGCGTTCCGACGGCACCGTGAGGTCGCCGTGCGATGTGGCGGCCGTGGCCCCCGAGGCGCCGCGCGTGACGACGACGAGCGCGGGGCCCGAGCGCTGCCAGTCGCGGGCGGCGTGGAGGGGGTCGGCTCCGGGCCGCAGCCACTCGAGGTCTTCGTCGCTGAGCTTGACGACGTCGGCCGCTCGGATGAGATCGTCTACGCGGGCACGCACGGCGCCGGCATCCGCGTCGGCGATCAAGGCCGGGCGGATGTTGGGGTCGAACGTGATGAGCGACTGCGGCGAGCGCTCGGCGACGAGAGCTGAGACATCCTCGGCGCCGGGGAGCAGGAATGCGCCCACCGACCCCACATGCAGGATGTCGCTGCGGCCGACCGACCGTCGGTCGAGCTGCCAGCGCAGGTCGAACTCATAGCTGGCGGCACCCGAGGTGTCGAGGCGAGCCGTGGCGACCGAGGTCACGACAGACTCGCCGGGCCCTTCCACTGACGACACGACGGCGACCCCCGACTGGGCGAGCCAGGCGCGCACGGTGTCGCCCGCCGCATCCGCGCCGAGCATCGTGACGAGCTCGGGATGCCGCGCCCACCGGCCGAGCGTCAACGCCACGTTGGCCGGGCTCCCGCCGGGAGCGTCCTCGGACTCGCCGTTCGCGCGCAGCACGCGGTCGATCAGGGCCTCACCCACGACGACGATACGCGGCTGCCCGGGCGACGCCGCCCCGCTCATCGCGCGGCGCTCACCGACAGGTCGGCGTCGTTGTCGACATCATCCCGGTCACGGACATCCGACTCGCCGGCATCCGACACCTCGCCCTCGACCTCGGCCCCGGCGACAGCCCGCGGCACCAACCCGCGCACGGGATCGGCCGTCACCAGCATGGGGTCGCTCAGCGCCCCCACGAACTCGCCGTCGACCATATTCACGAACCCGAGCAGCGCCCACCCGCCATCCGCGGCGCGCACCAGGCGCGAGGCATACAGATCGGTGCGTTCGAACAGCTGCGCCCGCGAGAAGTCGACCTCGGCGAGCCGCTCGTCGACGACGACGCTGTACACGCCGCCCGCCTCCCCCGCGGCCTGCCGCTCGGGCGACAGCTCGGCCCAGCCGCAGCAGAACAGCAGCACGGGCACGCCGTCGACGATCTCGAACTGGAACACCTCGAGCTGCCCGAAACCCTGCCCCGGCTCGCTCAGCGGCGGCTGCACGGCCCAGTCGACGAGGTTCCCGCTCGTGGCGTGACCGAGCACACCGCGCACGCGCGCATCGCCGTGGTTCGCCCGCGCCGTGATGAGCATGTGCCACGTAGCCTCGCCCGGGAAGCGGAAGACCCACGGGTCGCGCCACGCCTGGTCGTGCCAGAGCGAGCGGTCGAGTAGTTCGTACCAGCGCGGGTCGGCCTCGACGAGCGGTGCGCTCGACACCTTCGACCACGTCATCAGGTCGGGCGAGGTGGCGGCGCCGACGCGCTGCACCATGGTGTCCTCGGCGCGAGACGTGCCCGTGTAGAACATCCACCACAGGCCGTCGTCGTCGCGCACCACCGAACCGGTCCAGGTGGTTCCGTCGTCGAACGCGCCGGGTTCCGACACGATGAGCGCATCCTCGACCACGGTCCAGGTGGTCAGATCGTGGCTCACGGCGTGGCCGACGATCGGATGCCGGTGCCGGCGATCGGGATCACCCAGCGCCTTGCTCGCGTGCAGATAGAACGCGTGCGTCACGCCGCCCTCCTGCACATACCAGGAGTCCCAGATCCACTTGTCGGGAAGCTGCAGAGTCATCGGGGGGCCTAACCTTTCACACCGCTGGACGCGATGCTGTTGACGAACGAACGTTGGAACGCGATGAACAGGGCCACGACGGGCAGCGTGATGAGCGACGCATACGCCATCACCTCACCCCACGACACGTTCAGCTGGAAGAAGTACTGCACGCCGACCATCACGGGCCGCAACTCCTCGGTCTGCACCACCATGAGTGGCCACAGATAGGAGTTCCACGCGGGCAGGAACGTGAGGATGGCGACGGTCGCGACGGCGGGACCCGACAACGGCATGACGACCTGACGGTAGATGCGGAACCATCCGGCCCCGTCCATGCGCGCCGCCTCGTCGAGCTCCTTGGGGATCGACTCGAAGTACTGGTGGAAGAGGTAGATCGAGAACGCGTTGGCGATGAACGGGATGATCTGCACCTGATAGGTGTCGATCCATCCCTTGCTGAAGCCCAGGCTGAAACCGTCGAGCGTGAGCGAGGGCAGCTGGTTGACCCACCACACGAGCGGCAGGGCCAGCGTTTCGAACGGCACGATGAGCGTGGCGATGATGAGCGTGAGGATGATCGACTTGCCCCGCATGCTCATGCGCGACAGGGCGAACGCGGCCAGGCTGTTGACGAGGATGCCGAGCAGCACCGTGATGGCAGAGATGCCGATCGAGTTGATCAGAAACCGTGCCGCCGGGACGCGATCGAACACGGCCGCGTAGTTGTCGAACGAGATGTTGCCGATGGGCAGGAACGCCGCGACCGAGGACAGGTCGCCGAAGATCTGCTGATCGGGTTTGAGCGACGACACGAACATGAAGAGCAGCGGGAAGGCGAAGACCACCGCGAGCGCGAGGCGCAGCAGCCATCCGCCGAGGCCCGCGCGTCGGCGACCCGACCAGCGCGACGAGAGACCGTCGGCCCGTCCCCCGCCGGACGTGCCGCCTCGACGGGAACGGCTGCCGCGCCGGCCGGAATTCGCCACCGTGACGACGGCGGGTTGCTCGGGCGATGACGCCGCGGCATCCGGAAGTTGTGTGAGAGCCATGATCAGTTCTTCTCTCTGGTGAGGAACCGTTGAACGAACGAGATGAGCAGCACGAGCACGAAGAACACGAGCGAGATCGCCGACGCATAGCCGGTCTCCTGCTGCACGAAGCCGGACTGCACGGCCTCGTAGACGACCGTCGTGGTCGAATCGAGCGGCCCGCCCTGCGTCATGACGCTGATCTGCGTGAACAGGCTGAGCGCCTGGATGGTGATGGTCACGAGAATGAGGCTGCGCGTGGCCGACAGCCCCGGCCACGTGATGTAGCGGAAGCGCTGCCAGCCCGCGGCCCCGTCGAGGTCGGCCGCCTCATAGAGGTCTGCGGGAATGGTCTGCAGGCCCGAGAGCCAGATGACCATGTGGAACCCCACGCCCTGCCACACCGACATGAGGATGATGGCGGGCATCGACGTCGACGGGTCGTTCAACCAGTCGGGCCCCTGCACCAGGCCGAACGTGACGCGGTCGATGAGCACGTTGATGAGGCCGTCCTGGCGGTACATGAACAGCCACAGCAGCGAGACGACCACCATCGAGGTGACGACGGGCAGGAAGTAGACGGTGCGGAAGAACGTGGTGCCGCACACCTGCTTGTTGATCAGCAGCGCGAGCACGAGCGCCACACCCGCCTGCACGGGCACCACGATCACCGCGAAGTAGGCCACGTTGAGCAGCGCACGGAAGAACGTGGGGTCGGTGAAGAGCCGCGCGAAGTTGTCGAGCCCCACGAAGGTGGCGGGGTAGGGCGAGATGAGCCGCGCGTTGGTGAAGGCCAACACGAAGGCCAGCACGGCGGGGATCAGGATGAAGAGGCCGAGCAGAATCACGGCGGGGGCGAGCATGGCCCAGCCGGTGCGCTGCTCCTTCTTGCCCGACCGCGAGAGCGGCTGCCGCGGGGTGCGGGCGGGGCGGGTGGCCTTGGCGGCACGGGTGGCCGTGCGGGCGTCCGCGCGGGCCGATCGTTCGAGGGTGGTCATGGGTGTTCCTCCCGTCGGGGGTGGGATGCGGCGGCCCCGGCACTCGCGGTGGCCGCCGCATCCACGCCCACGGCTATTTCTGCGTGTAGCCGCCGTTGGACTTGATGTTGCCGTCGATGGCCTTGACCGCCTTGTCGAGCGTGGCCTGGGGATCGCCGCCGTTCAGGATGTCCTGCGTGGCCTTCGTGAACTCGCTCGAGATGAACGGGTAGGCGGGGGTTTCAGGGCGCAGCTCGGCGAACTGCTTCGAGAATTCGCGGAACAGGGCGAGGTCGCCGCCCTCCTCGAATCCGGGCACGAGGGCCGCGGCGGCATCCGTCGCGGGGATGGTGGCCGTGGCCTTGGCGACGTCGGCGATGTTCTCGGGCGACAGGGAGAAGGACAGGTAGTCCATGGCGGCCTCGGGGTCGGCGCAGCCGGAGGTCACGCCCCACTGCCACGAACCGCCGCCGATCTTCACGCCCTCGCCCAGGTCGGGCAGAGGCAGCACCGAGAGGTCGTCGCCGAGCGCGGTGGACAGCTTGCCCGCGGCCCAGCTGCCGCCGAGCATGATGGCGCTCACGTTGTTCTCGAGGTCGAGGGCCGCGTCGGCGCCGCTCTTCGGGGCCACGTAGCCGTCGGTCACGAGGCTTTGCATCCACTCGGCCCATTCGACGGCTTTCTTGCCGTTGAGGGCGCCGTCGGCGCTCTGCATGTCGTCGCGGTTGATGAGGTCACCGCCGAAGGACTGCAGCAGGGGCGAGTAGGCGTAGGGGTACCACTCGCCCACGTCGGCCGTGCCGAGGTCGAGCGGTTTGTCCCACGTGCCGTCGGCCTTCAAGGCCTTGAGGGCGGCGTCGAATTCGTCCTTCGTCCAGGGTTCGTCGATCGTGGCCACGCGGATGCCGGCCTTCTCGAGCACCGACGTGCGGGCGAACAGGGCCAGGGCCACGTCGTAGTAGCCGACCGAGTAGGTGTCGCCGTTCCACTTTCCGAGCGTGCTGGGCAGGTTCTCGTCGAGGTCGACGCTGAGGTCGAGGGGCGTCAGGTATTTCGCCCACGCCCAGTTCGGCACGTTCGGGCCGTCGATGTCGACGATGCACGGCAGCTTGCCCGACGCGGCGGCCGCCACGACCGAGTCGTTGTAGGAGGACTGCGGGAAGGCTTGCACCTTGACGGTCGTCTTGTCCTGGCTGGCGTTGTACTTGTCGACCACGGCCTGCACGGCCGCGAGCTCCTCGGTGTTGCCACCGTTGTGGGTCCACAGCGTGAGTTCGCCGTTCTTGCCGTCGGTGCCCGTGCCGGCACTCGCGCAGCCGGCGAGCGATGCCACGAGACTGGCGGCGAGTACACTCGCTACGATCAGGCGCTTCTTTGCGTGTCGCATTCTTGTTTCCTTCTTCATCGTTGGGGTGGGATGCTCGTCGGCGCAGCGCCGATCACCGCGACCGTTGCAGCGGTCGAGGGGTCTGGCGGTCCGTCGTCGCCTAGTGCGGCGGCGGACCGACCGACTGCCGCGTGACGAGCGGGCAATGCATGCGGATCTGTTGGGGAGCGGGCGCTTCGTCGTCGTCGCCGTCGGCCTGGAGTTCGAGCGCGAGGCGTTCGATGGCCCACTGCCCCATCTCGTAGTGCGGCAGGGCGACCGAGTCGAGCCCGGGGAGCATCGCGTCGGCGAGGATCTCGAAGTTGTCGATGCTGACGATCGAGAGATCGTCCGGAATGCGCAGACCTCTCGTCTGGGCGGCCTGGTAAGCGCCCATGGCGATGCGGTCGTTGAAGCAGAACAGCGCTGTGGGCCGGTCGCTTCGGTCGAGCAGGAGGGCCGCGGCGGCGCGCGCCGACGCGGTAGTCGAATCACTCGCGGTGATGAGCGTCTCGTCGACCTCGAGGCCGTGCGCCCGGAGCGTGGCACGATAGCCGTCGAGGCGGCCGCGCGTGGCCGGGATGTCGTCGACATTCGACAGGTAGCCGATGCGCCGGTGCCCGGCGGCGATGAGGTGTTCGACGGCCGTGCGGGCCGCGCCCTCTTCGTCGGGCACGACGCTCGAGATGTGGTCGTTCCCGGTTGATGCATCGAGCAAGACGGTGGGCACGCCGGCCAGAGCCTCGGGCACCGCGACGGTCTGGTGGTACATGCGGGCATAGATGATGCCGTCGACGCGGTGCTGCAGCAGGGCCTCGATGCTGCGGCCCTCGAAGCGCGGGTCGGCGCTCGTGTTCACGATCATGAGCACCCAGTCGTTCTTCGCGGCGGCCTCTTGGGCCCCGAGCAGCACGCGTCCGGCATACGGAGTCGTCGAAATTTCGTCACTCACGAAGCCGATGATCTGGGAGCGCTTGCTGCGCAGGCCGCTCGCGAGCCGGTTGGGCGCGTAGTTGAGGTCGGCGGCCACGGAGCGAACCCGCTCGCGGGTGGCGTCGCTCAGCTGGCCGGCTCCGCTCAGGGCATGGGAGACGGTGGTGAGGGAAACGCCCGCGGCTGCCGCGACGTCTCTGATTCCCACTCGTTTGCTCATCGTTGAACTTCTCTCCCAAAACGTTTTTGTTCCGTCGGAGGTGACTCTACATAAACGTTTTTGTCCGTGTCAAGAAAAATCCCTCGTGATGGATGTCTGACTGCAAGCGTTTGCGGGTTTGCATGTGGCACAGATGCGTAGCGTGCACATGCATTAACCGCAAGGGCCACCCCTCGAATAGGTGACAGCGCCCTCCCTGAAATACATTCGAAGAACAGCAGACCAGAACACCGAAGTGATGGGAGAAAAGCACATGAGTTTGGCCATTGAAGAGACGTTCGCCCTGCCGGCGCACCCCTCACTCGGCGGAGACGATGTCGTCGTCTCGCTGGTGTCCTCCACGCGCTACTCGATCGCCAAGGACGGCGAAACCGTCGGCTTCGTGGATGTCGAGGGCCCCGTGTTCGTCGCCCTCTCCGGTCTCGTCTACCCCTGGGCAGAAGAGATCTCGCAGCACCGCTCGCTGCTCGTCGCCATCCGCGCCGTGGTGCTCGCCGCATCCTGACGCCCGGCGCTTTTTCGCCAGCGACACCCCGCCCCGAACTGTTTCGACAGATCGGGGTTTTTTCTTGAAGGCCGCCCGTCGCCGCGACCCCCATGCGGGGGCCATTCCCGCACCCCTCAAAAAAGACGAGGTTAGAAGCGAAAACAATGCTCGCTTAAGAAACAAACCATGCGCTAGGTTCTTGGGTGGGCGCGGTGTCGCGCTCCTTGCAATCACCACACGTTTCCCGCCGACCGCATCCGGCCGACGGGTTCGTCATGTCTTCGGCGCCGAAGAGGCGTCGTCTAGGGGGACCTTCGTGAAGAAAAACACTTGGCAGAAAGTGCTGGCCGTTCCGGCCACGCTCTCGATCGGCCTCGGCGGCGCCCTGCTCGCCGTCGCGCCCGCCCACGCCGTCGTGATCGACGGCACTTCGAACACCGCAGAGGTCGCTCCGACCGACGTGCCCACGCCGGCCGTGACCGAGACCCCGGCTCCCGCCGAGACCTCGGCTCCGACCGAGACGCCGGCTCCCGTCGAGTCCGCCGCGCCCACCGAGACGCCCGCTCCCACCGAGACCCAGGCTCCTGTCGAGTCGAGTGCAGACGATTCCGCAGCTGAAGAGCCCGTCGTCGGTCTGCTGCCCACGCCCGTCGTGCAGACGCCCACCACCGGTGCCGCCCTCCAGGGCCCGAAGGTCACCGCGACCGGAACCGGCACCGCCGGCAACTACGTGCTCGTCGAGGCCATGACCGCCGAAGAGTTCGCCGCCCTGCCCAAGCCCACCTCGCGCGCCGCGGCCCCCGTCGACCCCGACCCCTACTTCGGTGGTTCGCTGGTTCGTGCCGACGGCACCTGGACCTTCAGCACGAAGGTCCTCACGTCCGGCGACTACATCCTCGTCGCCGTCGAGTACTCGGTCGACGCCAATGGCGCCATCACGGGCGCATCGGTCCCGACCAGCGGCACCCCCGTCTCGGTGACCGTCGCCGCCCCCGCCGCCCCGGTCGTCACCGCCCCCACCGCCGGTGAGGTCGTCCGCGCCAAGAACGTCACGATCTCGGGAACCGGCAAGCCCGGCGCCAACGTCGCCGTGTTCGTCGCCACGCCGAGCTACTTCGATCAGTACGTCGCCGAACAGCTCGCGCTGCTCGAGGACCCCGCCGCAGCTCCCGCTGCCGGCGCCCGCGTGCAGGCCCTGGCCGCCGAGCCCGAGCCGAGCAACCCCGAAGACCCGATCATCGTCGACGCCGCCGGCAACTGGACCGTCGTGCTGCCCCTCGAGATCGGCGCCTACCGCGTCGGTGCCGTTCAGGCCGCTAACGACGACACCGCGCTCGGCCTGTCCGAGCTGTCGGCCACGGTCGACTTCAGCGTCGCCGCCGTGCTGCCCGCACCCGTCGCCCTGCCCGGCACCTCCCCCGCCGGCAACGGCACCCTGCCCGAGACCGGCTCCGACGCCGGAATCATCGCCGGCATGGGTGCCCTGCTCGTCCTCGGTGGCGGCGCACTGTTGTTCGCCCGCCGTCGCATGACCGCCAGCGCCGAATAACCCTCCCCAGACGGCTCGTCAGAGCCACCGCTCACAGCCCCGCGCAACCCCAAACTGCGCGGGGCTGTGTTGCGCCCGGGCGCACCGCGAGCGGGCGTCCCAAATCGTTATCTGAGAAGCAAATATTCACTCACTTTCGAAACAAACCGCGCGCTAGGTTCAGGATGGGCGCGGTGAAGCGCCCCATCGAAATCGCACGCGAACCCGCCCGCCGTCATGGCCGACGAGTTCGTCATGTCCTTGACGCCGATGTCGCGTCGAGTAGGGGGAAAAACGTGAAGAACAAGACCTGGCAGAAGGTGCTGGCCGTTCCGGCCGCCCTGTCCATCGGCCTCGGCGGCGCACTGCTGACCATCGCACCGGCTCACGCCGTCGGAACGCCCGATGCGCCCGCGACCAGCGAGACAGCCGCGCCCACCGCGCCTGCGACCGACAGCCCGACGGCGGAGCCGACGAGCACGCCCGCCCCCACGGCCGAACCCACGACGGAGCCCGCTCAGGAGCCCGTCGCCGAGACGCCGACCCCCGCGCCGATCACCTCGCCTCTCGCAGCGCCTACGCCCGGTGCCCCCGAGAGCGCCATCGCCCCTCTGGCAGTGATCCCCCAGACGCTCGCGCTGCCTGTCGTCGCCTCGCCCGCCAACGGTTCGAGCGTTCCCGGAGACTCCGTCACCATCACGGGCACGGCCGCCGAAGGTGACTTCATCTTCATCCTGATGTCCAGCCCCGAGCAATACGACGACGTCGCGACGGCCGACCCGGCCACTATCGCGGGGTATCTCGCCAACGACGAAGACGCCGTCCCGATCGTGGATGGGCGCTGGAGTTACACCTTCCCGTCGCCGATGCGCGGAGACATCAAGGTCGGCGGGTTCGCTTATACCGTCGACGCCTCGGGCACTGTGACCGCGACGTCGGACTGGGCAGTCCCATCGACCTTCATTGCCACCGGATCCCCGATCGTCGGCGTGACCGACGCTCCGGTCGTGACGACTCCCACCGCCGGTGAAGTTGTTCGTGCACAGAACGTCACGATCTCGGGAACCGGTCGCCCCGGTGCCAACGTCGCCGTGTTCGTCGCCACGCCGAGCTACTTCGACCAGTACGTCGCCGAACAGCTCGCACTGATCGAGGGCGCATTGGGCTCCACCGACCCCGCGGCCGGCGCCCGCGTGCAGGCCCTGGCCGCCGAACCCGAGCCGAGCAACCCCGAAGACCCGATCATCGTCGACGAGAACGGTAACTGGAGCGTCGTGCTGCCCCTCGAGATCGGCGCCTACCGCGTCGGTGCCATGCAGGTCTTGAACACCCCGACCTTCATCGGCATCTCGGAAGTATCGGCCACGGTCGACTTCAGCGTCGCCGCCGTGCTGCCCGCACCCGTCGCCCTGCCCGGCACCTCCCCCGCCGGCAACGGCACCCTGCCCGAGACCGGCTCCGACGCCGGAATCATCGCCGGCATGGGTGCCCTGCTCGTCCTCGGTGGCGGCGCACTGTTGTTCGCCCGCCGTCGCATGACTGCCAGCGCCGAATAACACACCGCCGGGTTCACTCCCAGCACAGCACAGCACAACACAGCACAACACAAAGCCCCGCGCGATTCCGTATGCGCGGGGCTTTGTCGTGCCGGGGCGCAGATTAGTGGCCGGTCTCGCCCGGGAGACGGTCGAGGTAGTCAGAGAGGATGCGCGAAGCATCCGTGCCGCCGTCGTGCGGGTCGGCGGCGAGGAGGTGGAGCGCGAGGCCGTCGACGAGGGCGTGCAGGGCGGCGGATTCGCGGTCGAGGTCGAGGCTGGCGGCATCCAGATCGCCCGCCCGCATCAGGCGCTCGAGGAAGACCCGGCAGGCCGCGCGTGTATCGGCCAGGATCTGGTCATAGGCGGGACGGAGGGCCGAGGAGGTCAGGGCGAGCGAGCCCATGGCGTGGTAGACCTCCATTTCGACGCGACGGTCGGCGTCGAGGGGCAGCAGCTGCATGAGGCAGGCCTCGGCCGTGGCGCGCGGCGTGGGGCCGGGCTCGAGGGCGAGGATGCGATCACGGGCCCGGCGCTGCACGAGCTGCAGCGAGAAGATGAGCAACGAGTCCTGTGTCGGGAATGACCGGCGCAGTGAACCCGTGGCCAGACCGGCCTCGGCGGCGACGTTGCGCACCGAGATCTTGGTGATGCCGTCGCGCAGCAGAACGCGCCAGGCAGCTTCGGCGACCTCGATCTCGCGGGCGTCGTGGTCGATCAACTTGGGCATGGTCCGAGTTTATACAGTCGTGCTAGCATCGCTTTGTTAGTACAATCGTGTAAACAAGGAGGGGTGCATGATCCTCGGCATCATCGTGGCGTGCGAGATCGGCTTCTGGGTGGCGATCGGGGCGGGGCTCGCGGCCCGCTACCTGCTCAAGGCGCCGCGCCTGGGCGTCGTACTGCTGGCGCTCGCACCCGTCATCGACCTGGTTTTGCTCATCGCCACGGGCCTGCACCTCAAAAGCGGAGCGAATGCATCCTGGGAGCACGGCCTCGCCGCCGTCTACATCGGGTTCTCGGTCGCCTACGGTCACCGCCTCATCGCCTGGGCCGACGCGCGTTTCGCCAGACGGTTCGCGGGCGGCAGCATCCCGGCGCCGCTCACCGGCCGGGCCTACACGCGCAAATGCTGGGGGGATGTCGCGCGCACCCTGCTCGGAGTCGCCATCGCCGCGGGCATCCTGCTCGGCCTCACGTGGTGGGTGGGCGACGCCGCGCGCACGGCCGAGCTGCAGAACTGGTTCGGCATCCTGCTCATCGTGATCGGCATCGACACGGTGTGGGCGGTCAGTTACACCCTGTGGCCGAAGAAGTCCAAGGCAGCACAAGTCGCTGGTGCCACACAACGCTGACGCGCCAGAATAGAGGTGGCACCGATGAGCGGATGCCGCCACGAGGGGAATCAGCATGAGCGACAGTCCGTACGGCCCGCCGTCCACCAACAACGATGGCAACGAGCCCGGGAACGCTCGCAACGACGGCGGTTTCGGGCAGGGCGGCTACCCCCAGCACGGCCAGCATTCCGGCGGCCAGCAGGGCTACTCCTCGAGCACCCAGCCCGGCTACCCCGGCCACCAGCCGAGCGCGCAGCAGGGCTACCAGTCGGGGCAACAGGGTTACCCCTCGGGGCAGCAGGGCGCCTACCCGGCCTCGACGCCCGCGCCGCGCAAGCGCAACAGACTCTTCGACGACGGCGGGGCGCCGAACCAGCTGGGCCTCTACGCGTTCTTCGCGGGCATTGCCGGCATCGCCGTCGGCCTCGTCTTCCAGCTTGTGCAGGCGGGTTTCATCGGCACGCAGGCCTTCGCCATGCTCAGCGTGATCGCACTGGCACGAACCGTTCTCTCCTTCATCCTCGGCGTGCTGGCGGTCGTTCTGGGACTCGCCGCGCTCAACCGGCCGGGGGCATCCAAGACGTTCGCCGCGCTCGGGCTCGGAATCGGAGCAACCTTCCTGCTCGGCGCCATCGGCAACGTTCTCTACAGCCTGCTGGCCAGCGCCGCCTCGGCGCTCTAGAGCCGGCCCTGACTACCCCTGCGCGGCACCCTCGGCGGCGCCGTCTTCGAGCGCGCCCTCGTACACGTCGATGACCGAGGCGAGGAACGCACCCACGATGTCCCGGTGCTCGGCGGGGAGATCGGCCGCAGCATCCGCGACGCCGTTGAGCACGGGCATGAGCGCGTCGAAGGCGCGGGCCACCGACGGCGGCGACGGCACGATCACGGTCTTGCGGCGGTCGGTGGGGTGAGGTTCGCGGCGCGCGTGACCCGAGGCCACGAGGCGATCGACCGAGAACGTCGTGGCGGCATTCGAGATGCCGAGCTTCGGCGCGAGCTCGCTGGGCGTCATGGGACCCGACAGAATCAGGTGCTCCATGGCCTCGAGGTCGGTGTCGTTGACCGCCAGCGTGCGCCCGAGGTGCTGCTCGAAAGCCTTCGACAGCGCGCCGATCGAGCGCAACTGATTGCCGATGGCGCCGGCGGTCGGATGCTCGTGCCCCGCGGTCTTCACCCGACGCGGTCCCTCCGACTTGCGCTCGTCTTCCATGAACGTCATGCTAATGCAGTAGGTCGTTAAGTTGCTTAACTATTAAGTTCCTGGAGGAAAAATATGCGGGCTCTGTGGCGGTTCATCAGCGGGAAGCGCACCGCGTGGGCGGTTCTGGGCGCCACGGTCGTGGCCGTGGGGCTGCTGTTCGCGTTCCTCCCCACGCCCGAGACGGATGCCTACCCCGCATCCGGTCTGCCCGACAGCACGCAGAGCGCGCAGGTCGCCGCGGCGCTCGAAGACTTTCCCTCGGCCGAGCAGACCGCCGCAATTCTCGTGTGGAACCGTGAGGGCAGCTCGCTGACCGACGACGATCGCGCCGCCATCCAGGAGCGCGCGACCGCCCTGGCCACCGATTCGACCGCACCCGAGGCCGTGCGCCCGCAGTTCAGCGACGACGGGGATGCCGCGCTCGTCGTCGTTCCGCTCGACAAGGCCACGGCCGAGGACGACCTCGCGGGCACGGCCGACGCACTGCGCGCCACCGCATCCGAAGACCTGCCCGACGGGCTCGACAGCTATTTGACGGGCGGCGTCGGTTTTCAGGCCGACATCAGCAACGCGTTCGCGGGGGCCGACGTGCGCCTGCTGCTCGTGACCGTCATCGTGGTGGCCGTGCTGCTCATCGTCACCTACCGCAGCCCCGTGCTGTGGATCGTTCCGCTCGCCGTCGTGGGTCTCGCCGACGGTCTGGCCGGCAAGGTGGCGAAGGCCGCGGCAGAGTCGTTCGGGGTGACCGTCGACGCGTCGATCTCGGGCATCCTGTCGGTGCTCGTCTTCGGTGCGGGCACCAACTACGCCCTGCTGCTCGTGGCCCGCTATCGCGAGGAGCTGCTGAAACAGGAGGACCGCTCGGCCGCCATGTTCACGGCCGTGACGAGCGCAGGCCCCGCCATCGCCGCCTCGGGCGGAACCGTGGCGCTCAGCCTCATCACCCTGCTCTTCGCCGAGCTGAGTGGCAACCGCGCGCTCGGCTTCGCGTGCGCCATCGGTGTCGTGATCGCCGTGCTGTTCGCCCTGATCGTGCTGCCCGCGGCGCTCGTGGTGTGCGGCCGCGGACTGTTCTGGCCGTTCATCCCTCGCCACGTCGGCGAGCACGCCGCAACCAAGACGAGCCTGTGGACCAAGCTCGGGCGCGGCGTCTCGCGCAAACCCGTCACGATTCTCGTGGTGTCGGTGCTGGGCCTCGGCGCCCTCTCGGTGGGGCTCGTCGGCGCGAGCGTCGGCCTGTCGCAGACCGAGCAGCTGCTCGGCGAACCCGAGTCCGTGACGGCGCAGAAAATCGTCGACGACTCGTTCTCGGCGGGCCTGACCGGGCAGACGATCGTGCTCGCCCCCGAAGACGCCGTGGCCGAGGCATCCCAAATCGCGGAAGACACGGATGGCGTGGACAGCGTGCGCCCCGGCGAAACGGCCAACGGCCTGGCGCAGCTCTCGGTGTCGCTCACGGCCGCGCCCGACAGCGACGAGGCCTTCGACACCGTCACGGCCCTGCGCGCGAACTATGCCGACGCCTCGGGCGACGTCTCCGAGACGATCGTGGGCGGCACGGATGCGACGGCGCTCGACGAGCGGACCGTCTCGGAACGCGACCAGAACCTCATCATCCCGCTCATCCTGGTGATCGTCTTCGTCATTCTGGCCGTGCTGCTGCGCTCGCTCGTGGCCCCCGTGCTGTTGCTGCTGAGCGTGCTCGCCACGTTCTTCGCGAGCCTGGGCGCCTCGAACCTGCTGTTCCAGAACGTGCTCGGCTTTCCCGCGTTCGACACCAACGTCGTGCTCTTCGCGTTCCTGTTCCTCGTGGCGCTGGGCGTCGATTACAACATCTTCCTCACCACGAGGGCTCGAGAAGAGCGGATGCTGCACGGCACGCGCGAGGGCATGATCCGGGCCCTGGCCTCCACCGGTGCGGTCATCACGAGCGCCGGAATCCTGCTCGCGGCCGTGTTCGCCGTGCTGGGCGTGCTGCCCGTCGTCGCGCTCACGCAGATCGGCGTGATCGTGTGCATCGGCGTGCTGCTCGACACGTTGCTCGTGCGCACCATCCTCGTGCCCGCGCTCGTGTTCCTGACGGGGGATCGCTTCTGGTGGCCGTCGAAGGTGCGGGCCGTCGAGACATCCGACCGCTAGCCGGGCGCCGACGGCTGGCGCCGGTTAACGAGGAAACGCCCGCCAACCGTGAAGGTTGAGCGGGCGTTTCCCGTGCACAAGCCGCCGAAGGGGCGGTCAGGAACAGCCGATCGTTAGGCCTTGCGGCGTCCGACGATCAGGCCGTAGATGAGGAGGACGATGATCGAGCCGGCGATGGCGAGGAGCCACGTCTGGATCGAGAAGAAGTCCTCGAGGGGGGCGTTGAACAAGAGGCCACCGAGCCAGCCGCCGAGCAGTGCGCCGACGACGCCGAGAAGCAGGGTGATGAGCCATCCGCCGCCCTGTTTGCCGGGGAGGATGAGCTTTGCGATGGCACCGGCTGCGAGGCCGAGGATGAGGAAACCGAAGAATCCCATGATGTGTCCCTTCTAAACGGTTTAGCGAGTGCGCGCCGGGGTCTGGCGCATGACTCGTCGGTAACGATGCTCTACCCCGTGCACCGAAACGGCAAGCCAGGACGTACCCCTTGCATTTGCCGCGAATTGCTGCTTCAGCGGTGACGAGCGAGCCACATCATGGTAATGGACATCGGATGCTCGAGCGCAAGGCCGAGCCCTGCTCACGCCCAGCGCCTAGGCTTGAGCAGGTGTCTTCCCGCCGAGAAACCCAGCCGCACGACATCCCCCTCGACCCGGCCGACCCCACCGCGGGCGGCTTCGTGCGGGTGCGCGGGGCGCGCGAGAACAACCTGCGCAACGTGGACGTCGACGTGCCGCGCGACAGCATCGTCGCCTTCACGGGCGTCTCGGGCTCGGGCAAGTCGTCGCTTGCATTCGGCACCATCTTCGCCGAGGCCCAGCGCCGGTTTCTCGAGTCGGTGGCGCCCTACGCGCGCCGCCTGATTGCGCAGGGCAACACCCCGCACGTCGACGAGATCACGGGTCTGCCGCCCGCCGTGGCGCTGCAGCAGAGGCGCGGCGCCCCCAGCTCGCGCTCGACCGTGGGCACGCTCACCACCCTGTCCAACTCGCTGCGCATGCTCTATTCGCGCGCCGGAACCTACCCCGCGGGCGCCACCCGACTCGAGTCCGACTCGTTTTCGCCCAACACGGCGGCCGGCGCGTGCCCCCGCTGCCACGGGCTCGGCATCGCGCACACCGTGACCGAGCGGTCGGCCGTGCACGACGCCACGCTCAGCATCCGCGACGGGGCCATCGCCGCGTGGCCGGGCGCTTGGCAGGGCAAGAACCTGCGCGACGTGACCGCCAAGCTCGGCTACGACATCGACGCCCCCTGGAACACGCTGCCGCGCAAGGACCGCGACTGGCTGCTGTTCACCGACGAGCAGCCCGTGGTCGAGGTCATGCCGCAGCGCGACCGCGTGGCCAAGCCCTACAAGGGCAAATTCTGGAGCGCCAAGGCCTACGTCATGCACACGCTCGCCGACTCGGGCAGCGAGATGGCGCGCAAGCGGGCGCAGCGCTTCGTCGAGTCGGGGCCGTGCGACCTGTGCGGCGGTACGGGCCTCACCCGCGCCGCGCTCGACGTGACCTTCGCGGGCCACACCATCGCCGAGCTCAACGCCCTGCCGCTCGCCGGCCTCGCCGACGCCCTGCGCCCCACCGCCCAGCTGGCCGAAACCACGACGGCCGTGTCGAACGCCTCCTCGGGCGAGACCACCGAGGTGGCCGTGCGCATCGCCGCCGACCTCGTCACGCGCGCCGACGTGCTCATCGGTCTGGGCCTCGGATATCTGAGCCTCGGTCGCGTCACCACCACGCTCTCCCCCGGCGAAATGCAGCGGCTGCGCATCGCCACGCAGCTGCGGTCGGGCCTGTTCGGCGTGGTCTACGTGCTCGACGAGCCGTCCGCCGGCCTGCACCCCGCCGACGCCGAACCCCTGCTCGACGTGCTCTCGCAGCTCAAGGCATCCGGCAACACCGTCTTCGTCGTCGAACACAACATGGATGTCGTGCGCCAGGCCGATTGGCTCGTCGACGTGGGCCCGGCCGCCGGCGCCGGTGGCGGCGACGTGCTCTACAGTGGGCCCGTCGAGGGGCTCGCGGATGTCGCGGAGTCGGTGACGCGGCCGTATCTGCTCGGCGAGCGCTCGACGGGCGGCCGGTCGAACGCGGGCTCGGGCACGGACTCGTCAGCGCCGGGCGACCGTCAGCCCCGCGAACCCCGATCGTGGCTCGGATTGCGCGGCGTCTCGCGCCACAACCTGCGCGACCTCGACGCCGACTTCCCGCTGGGCGTGCTCACGGCGGTCACGGGCGTGTCCGGTTCGGGCAAGTCAACGCTCGTCAGCCGCGTGCTGGCCGACGCCGTGCGGGTCGGGTTGAAACACGGAGGCGAGCTCGCATCCTTCACCGACCTCACGGCCGAGGCCGATGCCGACGGCGCCTCTCGCTCAGCCGCCGACGGTGAACCCGACGCGGATGCCGCAGCCGCCGAAGCGGCCACCGGAACCGCCCCCGCCACGACGACCGTCGACCGCATTACGGGCCTCGACGCCGTCGACCGCCTGGTGCGCGTCGACCAGCGCCCCATAGGCCGCACGCCGCGCTCCAACCTGGCCACGTACACGGGCCTCTTCGACACCGTGCGCTCGGTGTTCGCGGCCACCGACGAGGCGCGCGCCCGCAGCTACACCGCCGGCCGGTTCTCGTTCAACGTCGACGGCGGCCGCTGCGAGACCTGCCTCGGCGAGGGTTTCGTGTCGGTCGAGCTGCTGTTCCTGCCGGGCAGCTATGCGCCCTGCCCCACCTGTCACGGCGCGCGCTACAAAGCCGAGACCCTCGAGGTGACGTATGCCGGGGCATCCATCGCGGATGTCTTGGCCATGACGGTCGACGACGCCGCCGACTTCTGGCGCGAGGTTCCCTCGGCTGCGCGCGCGCTCGACACCCTGCGCCAGGTGGGCCTCGGCTATCTGAGGCTCGGACAGCCCGCCACCGAACTCTCGGGCGGCGAAGCCCAGCGCATCAAACTGGCCACCGAACTGCAGCGCGCCCGCCGCGGCCACACCCTTTATGTGCTCGACGAGCCGACAACGGGCCTGCACCCGGCCGACGTCGAGCTGCTGCTCGCGCAACTGAACCGGCTCGTCGACCAGGACAACACGGTCGTCATCGTCGAACACGACATGTCGGTCGTCGCCTCGGCCGACTGGGTCATCGACCTCGGACCGTCGGGCGGCGACGCGGGCGGCCGCATCCTCGCGACCGGCACCCCGGCCACCGTCGCGGCCTCGCCCGACAGCCGCACGGCACCCTACCTGCGCACCCGCCTCCCCCAGGGCTAGTCGACGGACACTAAATCGCCAGCGAGACCTTCTTGCCGAGGGCCGCGATCGTTTCTTCGTTGCGGCTGTAGTGCGAGAACTGGCCGACGCGCTGGCAGGTGACGAGCCCGGCGCGTTGCAGCGTGGCCATGAACTGAGATGCCGTCGACTGTGAGACGTCGGCCCGCGCCTGAATGTGCTTGAGACACACGCCGACTTCTTGCGCCGGGCGATCTTGCGGCGGGAACGACTCGGGGTCTTCCAACCATCCGAGTATCGCCAAGCGGGTCGGATGCCCGAGCGCCTTGAAGGCGGCCACCACCTCGTCGTCCGTCAATTCGCTCATGACATCCATCTTACATCGTCGTATCGCGATTTACCGATGATGTGCTAAACCTTAGATCGGCAAATCACGATTTAACGATGGAGATGGTTGAGTATGACGAAAACAAACAAAGCGGCAGACCCGAAGACGGCGGTTGTCGTCGGAGCCCGGGGCGTGATCGGGGGCAACCTCATCGCGCACCTCGAACGCGAGGGCGACTGGGACATCGTGGGGCTCTCGCGGCGCGGCCGCGTCGACACGGCCACCACCCGCCACCTAGCCGTCGACCTGCTCGACCGCGAGCAAACCGCCGAGAAGCTCGCCGCCCTTACGCAGACGACCCACATCTTCTACGCGGCCTACCAAGACCGGCCGACCTGGGCCGAGCTCGTGCCGCCCAACCTCGCCATGCTCACCAACGTGGTCGACGCCCTCGAACCCGTCGCGCCGCACCTCGAACACATCAGCCTGATGCAGGGCTACAAGGTCTACGGCGCCCACCTCGGGCCGTTCGCCACACCCGCGAAGGAGAGCGATCCTCCGCACATGCCTCCTGAGTTCAACGTCGATCAGCAGCAGTTTCTCGAGCGACGTCAGCGCGGCGCCACCTGGTCGTGGTCGGCCATCCGCCCGTCTGTCGTGGCCGGGGTGGGCCTCGGCAACCCCATGAACCTGGCCATGGTCATCGCCATCTATGCCTCGATGAGCAAGGAGTTGGGCGTGCCCCTGCGCTTCCCCGGCGCGCCCGGCGCCTACACGAGCCTCATCGAGATGACCGACGCCGACCTGCTCGCACGCGCCACCACGTGGGCGGCGACGTCACCGGGCACGCGCAACGAGGCGTTCAACATCACCAACGGCGACATGTTCCGCTGGTCGAGCATGTGGCCCAAGATCGCGGCATTCTTCGACCTCGAGGTCGCGCCGCCGCTGCCCCTCAGCCTCACCGACGTCATGGCCGACAAGGCCGACCTCTGGCAGCGGATGATCGAGCAACACGACCTCGAGTCCACTCCCTACTCCGACGTCTCATCGTGGCCCTTCGGCGACTTCGTCTTCTCCTGGGACTACGACGTCATCGCGGACACCTCGAAGTCGCGCCGCGCCGGCTTCCACGACTACGTCGACACCGAAGCCATGTTCCTCAGCATCTTCCAGGACCTGCGCGACCGCCGCCTCATCCCCTGAGCGCCGCGGGGCTTGGGCTCTTAGCGCACCCACTTTCCGAGGACGACGACCTCGCCGTCTTCGTAGCCGAGTCGCTCGTAGAAGTCGACGACACCCGCATTGGTCGAGCGCACCATGAGTTGCACCTTGGGTACGTCGCGCTCACGTATCCACTCTTCGGCGGCGTCGTTCAGCTGCCGACCGAGCCCGCTCCCTCGCCGCGTTTCGGCCACGGCCAGGTAGTAGATCCATCCGCGATGACCGTCATGCCCAACCATCGCGGTGCCCACCAGCTCGTCGCCGTCGAAGGCCCCCAACACGGCGGATGTCTCGCCACTCACCGCGCGCGCAAAATCTTCGGCGGGCGGATTCCACGGCCGCGTCAGCCCGGCCTCCTCCCACAACCGCGTCGCCGCCGCGCTCTGCTCAAGCCCCAGCGGGCGAATCGTGACGGCGGCGTTTCTCTCAGACATCCACTCATCTTCTCAGAGCGGCTTGCTGCCTTTGGAAGCTGATCAACCCGCTTTGCGCCACAGCCCGCAACCGCTGACCGAGAAGCCTTCCCCGCTTCGAACTGTCACGGAGACTCCGTCAGGAGCAGCCGTAATGAAGTCATTTGCGAGGATGTCTCCGTTGAGCGTGTGCCGCTCCCAATAGCAGTCTTTGCGATTCTTTGTCGTGACGTAGGTCCCCGGAGCAATGCCGTCACCACCGACTCGGTAGTCGCCATCCTCAAGATATGCGTCAGCTTCAGCTTTCGCCGCGCCTAATTCCGGGCAGTATCCCGCGATCGCGGCTTTCGCATATGGGTCCGCCAACCGGAGCGCGAAGACTGTCGAGACGCGCTCATCGCTGTTGATATCGGAAGCCCAGCCAGGAGCATTGGTTGCGCACCACTCGCGGCCAGCGCTGAACCGCAACTCTTGATCAGGAGCGGCCGACTCGAGTGTCCGGCCTTCGGCTTTCAGCGCTTCTGTGTATTTTCGGTCTTGGCTTTGTTCCAGCGTGCCGAGACCATCGATGGCCTGTGGAAGTTGCGTGGTGAAGAGCCAGGCGTTGGATGCATCTTTGAGTTCGACCGCGGACGCCAGTTTGTCTTTCAACGTCGTCAGTGAGGCCAGTGCTTCCGGGCTCGCCCACGGCGACGAAGCGATTGCGCGTTCTGCATCCGCTATCTTCGCCGGCGCTTCTTGGAGCGCGAGGGCTTCCCGTTCTCGTTTCTCCGCCGCTCGTTCCTTTTCAGCTTCAGCTGCGCGTTCATCGTCCGCTTTCGCCGCTTTCGCTTCCCGGGCCGTTTCAGCATTAGCAAGGGCGAGGTCACGTTGCGCGCGGTTGTTGTCGGCGATGACTACTCCGGCAACAGAGACGGTAGCCACCAACACGACACCAGCCAGTACCGCCATCCATCGCCGCTGTGAAACTTTCCGCACACGGAGTTTAAGTCCGATCCACAGCACACCGAGCTTCGCGAGCAGATCCGATAGATGGTCGTCGGGCTCGACGCTCTTTGTGGTGCTCGACGATGATGGTGCGGGCCTAACCAGCAGCCTCATATCTGGCTGGGGAGCAGACACTTTTCGATGCCAGGAGTCGATGAGTGCATCATCAGCAAGAATCGCCGCAGCCTGACCATCCGTGAGGTCCAGCCCTAGGTCACTCCGCCCTTGTTCGGTTGAGAGCTTCTTGCGAAATTCGTTCCGATCCAACACCGCTGTCCCCATCCCCATACCCGAGCACCCTTGCCGAGGTTGGCTCAGGTTACAGCGAAAGCGACCGAACGCTGCAGGTGTCCGATTTGCGCAATCGAAGGGTAGAAGCTCGTCATCCGCCACGGAGCACCAACATTCACCTCCCCATTACCCCCGGTCTGGGGGGACAAACGTCTCATGAAGGTGAGGGGCCGTTCGGATAGCCTCCAGATAATCGATACTTCCTGGGGGAAACAATGGAGTTCACGGAACGACTCGCTGCTCTCGCACTCAAGGTGCAGAACCAACGCGACGCCATTCAGACAGAAGAGGCGACCAAGAACGCCTTCATCATGCCGTTCATCTCGACGATTCTCGGTTACGACGTCTTCAACCCGCTGGAGGTCGTACCGGAGTTCACGGCCGATGTCGGCGTGAAGCGCGGCGAGAAGATCGACTACGCCATCATGCGCGACGGCGAGGTTCAAATTCTTATCGAGTGCAAGAAGTCGACTGAGCCGCTGAAGATCGAACATGCCTCTCAGCTCTTCCGCTATTTCGCAGTCACAAACGCCCGCATTGCGGTTCTCACAAACGGTGAGACCTATCACTTCTACACCGACCTCGACGCCCCTAACCGCATGGACGACAAACCGTTCCTGGTGCTCGACCTCTCGGATATCGATGAGACGCTCATCCCGGAACTGCTCAAGCTGACCAAGGATGTCTTCGACCTCGACTCTGTGATCAACGCGGCCGAGGAGCTGAAATACATCGGGCAGATCAAGCGAACGATCGCTGGGCAATTCAAGGAGCCCGGCGACGACTGGGTCCGCTTTTTCACAACGCGCGTCTACGAGGGTGCGTTCACGCAGAAGGTGCGCGAGCAGTTCACGTCGCTCGTCACAAAGGCCTCGAAGCAGTTCTTGAACGAGCAGGTCAACGATCGCCTCAAGACAGCCCTCGGATCGCCGACCTTCCCCTCAGCCGCTGTCGTCGCCCCCGCTGAAGCGATCAGCAGCGAGAGCGCTGTCGAAGCGGATCTCGACCGAGACACCGAGATCGAAACAACCCTCGAGGAGCTCGAGGGATACCAGATCGTCAAGGCGATCGCTTGCAGCGAGGTCAAACCCCAGCGCGTCGTGCACCGAGATGCGAAGTCCTACTTCGCCGTTCTGCTCGACGACAACAATCGCAAGCCAATCGCGCGCCTGCACTTCAACGGCAAGAAGCAGAAGTATCTCGGAGTCTTCGACGAGGACAAGAACGAGACTCGTCATGCGATTGAGTCACTAGACGAGATCTACCTCCACGCGGCAACCATCCGTGACTCGGTGAAGAGCTACGTCGACTGAGCCGCGTGAGATCAAACGTCATCTGGCGCGGTCCCGTCACTCCGTCCGGTGGTTCGAGAAAGTGTTAGTAAGACGGGTCCTTACTAACACTTTCGCCCCAAAGTGTTAGTAAGGCCGATTCTTACTTACACTTCCGCGGCCTCGGAGGGCTACTCGTTCCCGTGATCGGCCATCCAGGCTGCCGCCAACTCGTCACTGCGGTCAGCCGCGTACCCAATCCACTGCACAGCCTCTTCTCGTTGGCCCTGGATCTCGAGGAGTAGACCGAGGTTGTAGGCACTGAAGGCATCGCCCCGCGCGATTCCGAGCCGGTATGCAGACGCCGCCCGGTCCGGGGAAGCGAGATGGTCCTGATAAAGGTTGCCGAGCATGATCGGCGCGGCAACACTTCCCGCTTCGGCCGCTCGGCGCAACACATTCTCCGCGTCAACGAGTTCTTCGGCTTCGACGAGCGCGTCGACAAGGGCGACCAGCGCCGCGGGATCGCTCTCAGCCGCCGCCTCGAGCCAGCGCCGGTTCTGATCAGTGAGCCCGTGTAAGTGAAGTGAGGCCTGACCCAGCGTCGACGAGACGTCCAAGTCATCCGCCTCATCCGTTCCGACCCGATAGGTACGGGCCAAACGGTAGGCCTCCTCGTATTTCTCTTCCCAGAGATACGACGAGGCAAGAACCAGAATGGCTGCTTCGGAGCCGACTTCTACCGCTTCGCGCAGACAGCGGATCGCGGGACTCGTGTCGTCGAGATCCCACAGGGTAATCCCCAAGTTCAGCAGACCATCGACAAGGTCCTCACTCATCCCCACCGACTGCCACTTCTCGAAGTCCGTTCCCGGATGCACTCCGTCGTAGCGCAGGAAGGAGTCGGCTAGATCTTCCAGGAACCCATAATCGCCGGCTCGTTCCCGCCACGCCTGAAGATACCGAACCGTCTCACCGAAGGGTCGCGACGAGGCCCCGCTGAGGACATCCTCTCGTCGAGGCAGATCACCAGAAAACGCCATATTTCCCCCCGCTCGACCGCCGCACTCCAAAACCCGCCACCCACCGTGAACCGGCGCGCGCACCTATCCTTCCAAAGACATCCTTACCGCACATGCTTTTCTGCCTCCCCACTTGGAGCTGGCGAGCGACGGGGCTGACTTCGCGTAGCGTGTCACAGGTTCTCGTCGAAGAAGGCAATCACATCCCGCGCCACCGCGTCGCGCACGCCGGTCGGGTCTTCTCGGTCGCCGAGGAAGACGTAGTGGCCGACATCCGAGCCGACGCTGCGCGCCTGCGACCGAGGGAGGGCAGCCGCGTAGAGCTGGGCGTTGCCGGCGGGCGGGGTGATGTCATCCTGATCGCCCCAGCGGATCAAGACCGGCGCATCGATGCGCGCAAGCGAGTCTGGCGTGAGGAGTTCTCCGATTCCGGGGGCGAGAAGGACGCCTGCCCGAAGGCGTGGGTCGGCGACGGGCAGGGCGGTCGATTCGGCGAGGCCCGCCAGCTGCGCATCCGAGTACGACGAACGTAGCGCCGCGATCATGTCGGGGAACTCGGGCACCGCGGGCGCCGGCACGTGGCCGGCGAAGAGGGCCGCGACGACGCGAGCATCTACCTGCGCGCCCAGCAGCGCGGCCACCGTGTAACCACCCAGGGAGAAGCCGGCGCCACCGACGCGATCGAGGTCGACGTCGTATGTGGCGACGAGGTGATCAAGAAGGAAGCTCATATCCCTCGGCCGCTCGGAGACCAGGGTGAAGCCTTCGACCAGATACTCGTCCTGGTAGCTGTTGCCGTGATGGTCGACGGAGGCTACGAGAAAACCTGCGTCGTTCAGCGGCTGCGCCAGCCAGTCGAGGTCCTCGCCCGCTCCCCCGGTCCCGTGCGAGAGGAGGACGGTGGCCGCCGGGCCCGGTTGCGTGCGAGGCCATACCCGGATGCGGAGGGGTCGAGGCCCGTCACCACCCCAGCAGGTGCGCGTGGGGTCATAGAGCAGTGTCGTCTGCGGGTGCACGCTCGAAGCTTATAGCTCTGCCACGCGCCGCGATCCGCGCAGCTCGAGCAGCCCGCGGAGCTCCTGTCAAGGGTCAATCGTCTTTCGCTGAGACGATCTTTTCGGCATACGATCTCGCTATGGATGCTTCACCGACCCTCACCTCGGTGCCCGAGATCGACTGGGGCGCCGGCGGCATCGAAACCGAGCTCGGCTGGGCCCTGCCCGCCATGTATCAGGGGTTCTCGCGCTCGGCGACGGGAGCCGTGGCCGACGTGCCCGGCGGTCCGCGCGGATACCAGGTGCTCGTCGCGGTCACGACCGAGCAGCCCTCGTCGCAGCTCGCGCTCGCCCAGCGCCTCGGCATCGACAAGACCCAGATGACTTATGTCATCGACGCGCTCGAGGACGGCGGTTTCGTCGAACGCCGCCCCGACCCCTCCGATCGCCGCATCCGGCAGGTCCTTCCCACCCGGGCCGGCCGATCCCTGCTCACGAAGGCCCGCATCGCCCTGCGCCAAGTCGAGGGCGTGCTCATGCGCCACCTCAGCGACGACGAACAGACGACCCTGCGCCAGCTTCTCGCCCGCGTGGCGCTCGGCACCGCTGACATGGCGACCTGCGCGATCGACGAACCGACGCCCACGCAAACCCAAGCCGACTCCGAGCCCCGACCCGATATCCAGCCCCCCTTCGAGCATCCCCGCGCCGCGCCCGAACGGTCCCGCAGAACAGCGCCCCAGACCCCAACAGATTGAGACCACCCATGACCAGCACAATCCTCCTCGCGGGCGCCACCGGCGACCTCGGCCAGCGCATCGTGCGCGAGCTGCTGACGCACGACGTGCAGCTGCGCGTGCTCACCCGCCCCGGCAGCCAGACCGCCACCACGCTCTTCGGCCACGAAGAGCGCATCGAGATCGTCACCGCCGCCTACACCGACCACGCCGCGCTGACCCAGGCGATGACGGGCGTGGATGTCGTCGTGTCGGCCGTGAACGGCCTGCGTTCCGTGATCGTCGACGCCCAGCGCGCCCTCCTGAAGGCGACCGTCGCGGCCGGTGTGCCCCGCTTCATCCCGTCGGACTACTCGGCCGACTACCGCCGCATCGCGCCCGACAGCAACCGCAACTTCGAGCTGCGGCGCGAATTCGCGGCCGACGTCGACGCGGCACCCGTGCAGGCCACCTCGATCCTGAACGGCATGTTCACCGACCTGCTCGCGGGCGACGCACCCATGATCTTGTGGGACCGCAAGCGCGTGCTGTTCTGGTCATCCGCCGATCAGATCCTCGACTTCACGACCAAGGATGACGCCGCCCGTGTGACGGCTCTCGCCGCCCTCGACGACAACGCCCCGCGCGTGGTCGAGGTCGCCGGTTCGCAGGTGTCGGCCCGTGAGGTCGCCCGCACCATGACGCGGCTGACGGGCACGCCGTTCAAGCTGCAATGGGCCGGAACCGCCGGAACCCTGCTGGCCATGAGCAAGGCTATGAAGCTGGCCTCACGCTCGTCGGACGAGCCCTTCCCCGCCTGGCAGGGAATGCAGTACTTCGTGAGCATGTTCAGCGGGCAGGCGCAGCTGCACCACGTCGACAACGACCGCTACGGTGCGCACGAGTGGACGACCGTCGAGGATGTCTTGAAGGCGCGCCTGGCTCGCTAGCGACCCGGACGGCTCGCGCGTTCGGCGTGAGCGCGTCGCCGCGCGGCACCCCCCGTCCGAGTTTTGTTTGCGAGAACCGTAGGCTGCGGGCTGCACCAGACGTAGCCTGGCGACGAGGTTGACAGAGTTGGCCTAATGTCCGCGAGCGCGTCTCGCGGTTGAGGCGACTCATCGCGGGTTCGAATCCCGCACCTTCCGCTGAGAAATGCCCCCGCTAATGAGAGCGGGGGCATTTCTGGCATTCACGTTACTACCCGCGTGGCGGCGTCTGCAGGGGGTTGCTCCTCTCCGCAGAACACGCAGTGAGCGTCGGACACGAAGCGCTCATGCTCGGCCGATGTCGCGACGCGCGAGTGCCTCAGACGGCGCGGCTCGCACCCGTCGTCGCCGACTCGATGAGGTTGCTCGCCTCGAGGGGTTGGCCGTCGGCGAGCGCCGCCGTCCACGCTTCGGTCGTCGCGACGGTGGCGAGGTTGGAGTTGAGCAGAGCCATGAGCGTGGTGTGCACGGTCTGGGCGCTGGCGAAACCTGCCGAGTTGGCGATGTTGATGGCGCCCGTGGCATCCGAGAGAACTTCTGTAGTGAAGCCCAGGAACTCGGCCTCGACCGATGACGCCAGAACGCAGTTGTTGGTCATGTAGCCGACGAGCGTCACGGTGTCGAGGTCGCGTTCGCGCAGCCACTCGGCCAGGCCCGTGCCGGCATAGACGGAGCTGTAGGACTTGGTGATGCGCGTCCATTCGTCGGTGGCGCGCGCCTCGATCTCGGGGTGCAGCTCGAATTCGGGCGTGCCGGGCGCGAAGAGGGGTGCACCCTCGCCGCCGCTGTGCTGGAAGGCGACGATGGGGATGCCCGAGGCCTCGGCCGCATCGATGGCCGCGAGAATGCGCGGCTGCGAGTCGGCGTGCGGCGGGTAGTGGATCTCGAGGGTTCCATCGAAGTATTGCTGCTGAACATCGATCAGGATCAGGGCGCGGCGCGGGTTCGTCATGAGGTTTCCTCCAAGTTGTCGGGATGCCGGAGCCACGGTTCTCTCGCCGCGGCAACGGCACCTCACTATCGTCGCCCGGCCGCACTCCCCCGCGTGAGTGGCACGCATGCCGCCTTACAATGGATTCGGGCCAGCGCGGTAACTCGGCGCGAACCGGCCCCACGAACGGAGTGCAGCATGCGCATCGCCATCTACGCATTCGACGACATCACCCTGTTTCACCTCTCGGTGCCGCAGATGGTCTTCGACGAGGTGCGCCGCCTGGGCCTCGCCGACTGGAGCACCGTCGTCTTCTCCGACCACCCCGGTTCGGTGCGCAGCGCCGAGGGGCTCACGATCGGCGGCGTGGCGGGCCCCGAAGCCGCAGCCGACGCCGATCTCGTCGTGGTCCCGTCCTGGCACGACGACGGCCGTCCATCCACCCCCGCGCTGCAACGAGTTCTCGCCGACGCATCCGCCCGCCGCGCGCCCATCGCCGGGTTGTGCCTCGGAACGTTCCCCCTCGCCGAGGCCGGTCTGCTCGCGGGCCGCAGCGCCGTCACGCACTGGCGCGAGTTCGGCCTGCTCACGAGCCTGCACCCCGATATCGCGCTCGACGAGGGCGTGCTCTACATCGATCATGGAGACATCCTCACGTCGGCGGGCACCGCCTCGGGTCTCGACGCCTGCCTCCACGTCGTGCGCACACGCCTCGGTGCGGATGCCGCGAATCAGGTCGCCCGCAACCTCGTCATCGCGCCGCACCGGGAGGGCGGTCAGGCGCAGTACATCGAGCGGCCCATCGCGCACGACCGTTCCGACGACGCGATCGCCACCGTGCTGGACTGGGCGCTCGCGCACCTCGCCGAGCCTCTAACCATCGAAACGCTCGCGGCCCGCGCCCACCAGAGCCGCCGCACCTTCATCCGGGCGTTCCGCGCGGGCACCGGCACCACGCCCGCCGCCTGGGTGCGCGCACGCCGCCTCGACGAGGCCCGCCGCCTGCTCGAAACGGGCACCCTGCCCATCGAACACATCGCCCGCGACTGCGGCTTCGGAAGCGCCGTCACCTTTCGCCAACTCTTCCTCGCCGAGTTCGGCACCACCCCCTCGCGCTACCGCGCCCGCTTCACGACCGCATGAGGGGCTGATTCGACAAGCGTCAGATCAGCGGGCCCTGCCAGGCGCCCCGTAGGGATAATGTAAATACTTGATTACGCAGGCCATCCGGGCAGAGTCGCCGGGATACTATCTGGGAACCGCAACGGAGTGATCCGCTTCGTGGCGGTGACAGGAAACAGGCACCAGATGACAGCACGCGCCGACGTCATTTTCGTCAATGGCACGGTATTCGACGGTCGACGCCTGCTCGCGCCCGGCACCGACGTCGCCGTGCGGGGCGAGACGATCGTCGCGGTCGGCCCGGACGCCCTCAGCCTCCGTGACGCGCACACCGAGGTCGTCGACCTCGACGGCGGCCTGCTGCAGCCCGGGTTCGTCGACGCCCACATCCACCCCATCGAGGGCGGGCTCGAACGCATGCGCTGCGATCTGTCGGTGGGTGCGACATCCGACGACTATTTGAGCATCATTCGCGACTATGCGGCCTCGCACCCCGACGAGCAGTGGATTCGCGGCGGCGGGTGGCAGCTCGCGGCTTTTCCCGGCGGCATCCCTCCGCTCGATGCGCTCGACGCAGCCGTGCCCGACCGACCCGTCTTTCTCGCCAACCGCGACCACCACGGCGCCTGGGTGAACAGCCGCGCCCTCGAGCTTGCCGGCATCGACGCGCACACGCCCGACCCCGCCGACGGCCGCATCGAACGCTTCGCCGACGGCCGCCCCAACGGCGTGCTGCAGGAGGGCGCCCGAGAACTCGTCACCACGTTCATGCCCGCCGACACCGCCGACGACGAATACGCCGCGCTGCTCTCGGCCCAGGCCTACCTCCACTCGCTCGGCGTCACCGGCTGGCAGGACGCCATCGTCGGCAACTACGGCAGCCACACCGACACGGGCGACGTCTACCGACGCGCGGCCGACAACGGCGACCTCACCGCCACCGTGCGGGCAGCCCTCTGGTGGGACCGCGAGCGCGGCCTCGACCAGCTCGACGAACTCGTCGCCCGCCGCGCCGCCCTGCACGGCAACCCGCGCTTCAGCGCCGCATCCGTCAAGGTCATGCAAGACGGCATTCCCGAGAACCAGACCGCCGCGATGATCGCCCCCTACCTCGACCCGACGGGATGCCGGTGCGGCACGCCCAGCACGGGCCACTCCTACATCGACCCCGCCGACCTGCGGCGCTACGTCACGGCCCTCGACGCCGCCGACTTCCAAGTGCACGTCCACGCGATCGGCGACCGGGCGGTGCGCGAGGCCCTCGACGCGCTCGAGGCGGCCCGCACCGAGAACGGCCGCGCAGACGGGGGCCCGAGCAACCGGCACCACATCGCGCACGTGCAGATCGTGCATCCCGAAGACGTGCCGCGCTTCGCCCTGGTCGACGCCGCCGTAAACATGCAGGCGCTGTGGGCCACCTTCGACCCGCAGATGGTCGACCTGAACCTGCCGATCCTGGGCGACGAACGCGCCGCGTGGCAGTACCCGTTCGCGGCGCTCGAACGCGCGGGGGCCCGCCTCGGCGCCGGCTCGGACTGGCCCGTCACGACACCCGACCCGTGGCAGGCGTTGCACGTGGCCGTGAACCGGCGGCTGCCCGCATCCGACCCCGATTTCAACCCGCGCGCGTTCTTCGCCGAGCAGGCGTTGACGCTCGAAACGGCCCTCGCCGCCTACACCTCCGGCTCGGCCCACCTCAACGGCCAAGACGACGCCGGATGTCTCGCCCCCGGTTTCGCCGCCGACCTCGTCGTGCTCGACCGCGACCCGTTCGCCGCGCCCGCCGACGAGATCCACCTGACCCGCACCCGCCAGACCTGGGTGCGCGGCCGACGCATATACGACGCGCCGGCCCCCGACCGCGAATTCGACCTCACCTCATCGACTTCGCTAACCTGACGCACCGACCGCACCACCCGCTCCACCGCACCACCCGCTCCACACCACAGCACCGCACCGCTTCACCCGTTCCACCCGCACCGCCACCACGGCCCGACGAAAGAACCAACATGACAGCGAAATCCCTTGCACCGCTCGCCCTGCTCGCCAGCGCGGCCCTGCTGCTCACCGGTTGTGTGAACAACGAAACCCCCAGCCCCGGCTCCACCGGTTCGGCCGCCGCCGCGAGCGTCGAAAAAGACGACGCCGCCGCGAAGCTGCTGCCCGAAGATGTTGCCTCGTCGGGCAAACTCGTCATCGGCACCGACGCGAGCTACGCCCCCAACGAATTCAAAGACGCCGACGGCAACCCCACGGGCTGGGAGATCGAGCTGGCCGACGCCATGGCCGCCAAGCTCGGACTGAAGACCGAATACACGATCTCCAAGTTCGACAACATCATCCCGGGCATCACGGGTGGCAAGTACGACGTGGGCGTCTCCTCCTTCTTCGACACGGTCGAGCGCCAGCAGCAGGTCGACATGGTCGACTACTACACGGCCGGCATCCAGTGGGCCGTTCCCGCCGGCAAGTCCGTCAACCCCGACGATGCCTGCGGCCTGAAGGTCGCCGTGCAGAACGGCACCACCCAGGCGCTCGAAGACGGCCCCGCCAAGTCGGAGGCCTGCGTCGCCGCCGGCAAGCCCGCCATCGAGCTGCTCGGCTACGACACGCAGGACGACGCCACCGCCGCCGTCACGCTCGGCCGCGCCGACGCCCTCTCGGCCGACTCGCCCGTCACGCAGTACGCGGTCGCCCAGTCCGACGGGAAGCTCGAACTCTCGGGCGACATCTACTCGGTGTTCCTCTACGGCATGCCCATCGCCAAGGACTCGGGCGTCGGCGAGGCCCTGCAGGCCGCGCTGCAGTCGCTGCTCGAAGACGGCACCTACGAAGAAATCCTCAAAAAGTGGGGTGTTGAGAAGGGCGCCATCGACGCCATCGACATCAACGGAGCCACGGAGTAAACATGACCTCCACCACCACCGCTGGGCGCTCCGAGGGGGCGCCCAGCGCGGGCGGGTCGCAGCCCGAACCCATCAAGGCGATCCCGCTCAAGCATCCGATCCGCAACGTCGTCGCCGTCATCCTGGTGCTCGCCGTCGCGGCGTTCATCTGGGATGCCGCCACCAACCGCCCCGCCTATGACTGGCCAGCGGTCGGCAAATATATCTTCGACGTGCGCGTCTCGCAGGCGGCGTTCGTCACCATCCAGCTGACCGTGCTGTCGATGATCATCGCCATCCTGCTGGGCGTGCTACTCGCCGTCATGCGCCTCTCGCCCAACCCGGTGCTCAAAGGCATCGCGTGGATCTACCTCTGGATCTTCCGCGGCACACCCGTCTACGTGCAGCTCGTGTTCTGGGGCCTCATCGCCACCATCTACCGGCAGATCCAGGTGGGCATCCCGTTCACCGACGTGGTGTGGGCCGAATGGACCACGCAGGATGTCATCAGCCTCTTCTGGCTGGCCGTCATCGGTCTGGCCCTCAACGAGGCCGCCTACATGGCCGAGATCGTGCGCGCCGGACTGTTGTCGGTCGACGAAGGACAGTCAGAGGCGGCCACCGCGCTCGGCATGTCGTGGTCGAAGACCATGCGCCGCATCATCCTGCCGCAGGCCATGCGCATCATCATCCCGCCGACGGGCAACGAGGTCATCTCGATGCTCAAGACCACGTCGCTCGTCACGGCCGTGCCGTTCTCGCTCGACCTCTACACGCGCACGCGCGACATCTCGGCCGAGACGTTCAACCCGATCCCGCTGCTCATCGTCGCGTCGATCTGGTACCTCTTCTTCACCAGCATCCTCATGGTCGGCCAGTACTTCCTCGAGCGCCGCTTCGCCCGCGGCACCCGTTTCGTCGACGTGGGGCCGGGTGCGGATGCCGCAGCCACACCGGGTGCCGAAGGATCCGACGCCACGCCCACCGGCGTCACGAGCACCATCCCCGGCGGAAAACGAGACGGAGGCTCAGCATGAGCGCCACGACTGCACACCCCTCGCCCGCCGCATCCGGTCGCCCTGCCGGCGGTTCTGCTGCCGGCTCCGCATCCACGGAAACGCCCATGGTGGTCGCCGACCGCGTCGTGAAATCGTTCGGCTCCCACACCGTGCTGCGCGACATCTCGCTCACCGTGAAGCGCGGCGAGGTGCTGTGCGTGGTCGGGCCCTCGGGTTCGGGCAAGAGCACGTTCCTGCGCTGCATCAACCACCTCGAAAAAGTGGATGGCGGCCGCCTCACCGTCGACGGAACCCTCATCGGTTATCGCCAACGCGGCGACAAGATCTATGAGATGAAGCCGCGGGAGGCCGCCGAGCAGCGCAAGGACATCGGCATGGTGTTCCAGCGCTTCAACCTGTTCCCGCACCTGACGGTGCTCGAGAACATCATCGAGGCGCCGCAGCAGGTCAAGCGCCAGTCGAAGGCGGACGCCTCGAAGCGTGCCTTGGAACTGCTGACGCGTGTCGGGCTGGCCGAGAAGGCGAAGGCCTACCCGGCATCCCTGTCGGGCGGTCAGCAGCAGCGTGTCGCCATTGCCCGGGCCCTGGCCATGGACCCGAAGCTCATGCTGTTCGACGAGCCGACCTCGGCTCTCGACCCCGAGCTCGTGGGTGAGGTGCTCGACGTGATGAAGCAGCTCGCGGCGGATGGCATGACCATGATCGTCGTCACCCACGAGATGGGCTTCGCGCGCGAAGTCGCCGACACGCTCATCTTCATGGACGGCGGCGTCGTCGTCGAGAGCGGCGACCCGCGCGAGGTTCTCGGCAACCCGCAGCACCAGCGCACCAAGGCGTTCCTGTCGAAGGTGCTGTAGCGGCATATGCTGTAGCCACATCGTGGAGGGTCCCGCCTGTCGCATGACGGGCGGGGCCCTGTCACCATCGCTCGAGGGGAATCGCCATGCCCGACAACGCAGCGCGGCGCGAGAAGTTCTACGCGCGCAAGGCCGAGCTGGATGCCGAGCGACAGGGGCTCACCCCCGAGGAGTACGGCGTCTACAAGGGAAGCGTGGGCAGCACGGTTCAGCCCGTGAATTCGGCCAGCGGCCTGCTGATCATGTCGATCGTGCTGACACTGATCTCGATCGGCGTCGCGTACGGCGCCGTCATCATCGTCATGCAAAGCATGGGCCTCGTGCCCGTCGTCGAGGGCGACACCGAGTTCACCCCCGTGATGTGGTTCTTCTTTTTCCTCATGTTCCTAGCCCCCGTCGCATCCTGGGGCTACTACATCAAGGAACGCCGCGCCCAGAAGCTGCGCCTCGCGCGCGGCCTGCCCCGCAACATCACCGAGTCGGGCCCCTCGGCCTAGCTGCGGCCACGATGCGCCACGGCTGTGTCGGGCTTAGAGCGTGGGGCCAGACCAGGTGGGGGTGGGCGGAGCAGGCGGACGTATCGGGTAGGGGTTGCGCGGGTTGAGGTCCTGCAGGTGCTGAAGTTGAGCAGCCGACAGAGCGCCCTTCTGAGCTTGGGTTGCGATTGCCATCATCTCCATATCACCACCGGGGCTGCGAAAGCCGGTGCCTGACATCTGCTGCGCGATCGCCCACGCATAAACCGCCCGCTGCTCTTTCGACATGCGCCGGTACTTACGAACCACAGAGATCAGTGCGACGAAGAACCCCAACCCGGCCAAGAAGCAGATCAGCCCATACCCCTGATCGACGGGGCTGAGCAGCATAAAGGTCATCCCGAACACGCTGAACAGCACTCCGAGCACGGAGTTCAGGATGATCTGCTGCCGAAAGTAGCCGCTCTTGCGCTGTCCGCTCATGGCATCAGTGTGGCAGAGCGGTTCATGATGACGTCGATCAGCAGGTGGCGTCGAGGTAGTCGCGGATGTCGCCTGTCGGGCCCGAAAGTTCCTTGACGATGGCGAAGATGCGGGAGTCCAGGACGGGCGAGCTCTTGTCGGGGACGGCCTCGGCGATCTCGACGCCCTCGGCGTAGAGGCCGCGGGCGGACTGCCAGGCCGACTCGATCTCGGAGGGCGGGGTGACGGCATCCATGACGGCGACGCGACCGGAGAGGTCGGAAATGGTTTCGTCGGCGGGCAGGCCGACCTGGAAGTTGCTGGGGGTGGCGAGGGTGCCGCCCGCGTCGGCGTATTCGGTGCAGAAGTCGCCGCCCGCGGCGGCCGCGGAGGTTTCGGGAGCCGACGACGCGGCCGAGGTGTCGTCGCTCGGCGCCGAGCTGGACGAGCAGCCGACGAGGGCCGTGAGGGAGGCGCACGCGGCCACGGTGAGGGCAAGGGGTCGCAGTTTCATCATGTCCTTCAACCTATCGGGCTGCCCGTGGCCCGGCGATGGGGAGCCCTACCCATGAGGGGTGGCGGATGTCGCGGCCGGCGCCTCGGTCACGTCGAGGCTCTGGGGGTCACGCACCGAACGAAGTGGCGAGAGGGCGACCCAGAGGACCACGAGCAGCAGCCCCGAGCATCCGATGGCGATGCCGAACCGTGTGCCCCACAGTTCACCCGCGAGACCGCCGAGGCCCGCACCCACCGCGACCGTGCCGTAGGTGAGCCAGCGCAGGGTCGCGTTGACACGGCCGAGCACCCGGTCGGGTGTGCGCAGCTGGCGGATGGTGAGGGCCACGACGCTCGAGAGGGCCGTGCCCGCGCCATTGACCGCGAACGCCGCGACGAGCGCGCTCATGATGACGAGCTGCGGCACGGTCGGGTCGAGGATCGGGAGGACCGCGAGCGCGAGGCATTCGGCGACCGCGCACGAGACGAGCACGACGCCCGCACCGCAGTGCCGCACGGCACGGGGTGCGGCAAGCGCCCCCAGCACGGCGCCCACCGCACCGAGGCTGAGCACGAGGCCGACGCCGCCGGCATCCATCCCGAGATCGCGCACGGCGTGCACTGTGAAGAGCACCATGATCCACTGGGCGAAGAGGTTGTAGATGCCGCTGAAACCGGCGAGCGAGACGAGGATCGGGTCGGCGCGGACCACGTTCAAGCCGTCGACCAGGTCGCGCCAGAACCGTCGGCCGGTCGGTGTCGGTGACTCTTCCCGCGTGCGGATGCCGATGAGTGCCAGCGCCGAGGCGCCGTAGGTGAGCGCGTGAGCGAGCACGGCCCAGGGCGCGCCGAGCGCCTGCACGAGCAGACCCGCCAGCCCTGGCCCGCCCACCTGCGCGGCCGACGCCGTGGCCTGCAGACGCCCGTTGGCTCGCTCGAGCGCGGGTCGCCCGACCACAGCCGGCAGGTAGGACTGATAGCTCACCTCGAAGAGCACCGTGAAGATGCCGACACAGAACACGACCACACCGAGTAGCACCAGGTTGAGCACCCCGCACACCGCGAGCACAACGATCATCCCGGTCAGGATGGCGCGAGCCATGTCTGCGCCCACGAGAAGCGGGCGGCGCCGACGCCGGTCGACCAGTACGCCGAGCGGCAGGGCGAGTAGGAGGAACGGGAGCCAGCGCAGCACCGCGAGCAGTCCGACCTCGCCGGCGCTCGCCCCCAGGGTGAGCACGGCGAGAAGAGGGAGGGCCAGGTCTCCGATCTGGGCGCCGAAGGCCGAGGTCGCCTGCGCCGTCCAGAAGCGGGAAAAGTCGCGGCCGAGCCGGCGAGGGGCGGCCGGGGTCGGGCGAGACACCGCCCGGTCTCGGCTAATGGGTGGAACGGGTTGCATGCATTAGACTCTGGCAGATCGAAACCTAATGCCACAAGGCCCGGAAAGGCATTACATTGGAGGCATGTCGTCCGCCGCCGAGTTCAGCTACCCTCAGGTCGCAGGTCACCACGCCCTCGATCTCGTCGACACGGTGCATTGGCGTTTGAGCGAGACCAAACGCATCGACACCCTGCGCTCCTACGATCACGTTGTGGACTGGTGCGAGCAGATGGAGCTGCTGTCGCCCGACGATTGCGCGGCGCTGCGGCGATCGGCCGCGCACGAACCCGACGTGGCCGCGCACGAGCACCGCGCCATCCAGGAGATGCGTGAGGCGATCTTCGCGGCCGTATTCGAGCAGTCAGAGGCCGCCGCCGAGCTTCTGTCCACCGAATATGCCGGGGCTATCGCATCCGCTCGGCTGGAACGCGAAGCCGATTCACCCGACAACCGTTGGGAGTGGCGACTCGACCTCACGCTCGCGACGCCCCGAGCACGCATCGCCTTGCTCGCCGCCGAGCTGCTGACGGGCGATCTCTCGACGGCCCGGCAGTGCGCCGACGACGCCTGCGGCTGGGTCTATCTCGACACCTCGCCGCGGCACAACCGGGTGTGGTGCACGGCGGCCGGATGCGGCAACCGCAACCGCGTGGCCCGCCACCAGTCCAGGCAACGGAACGCCCGCTGACGATCGCGGCCTACACCGCACGACCTCTCTCGACCCTCACCCCGCGCACGCTCCGACTGGATGCGGCGAGCACAGAGACCGCCGCGGTGATCGCCGCGCAGCCGAGCAGGGTGGGGCCGGTGCCGGCGAGATGCGCGAGCGGCCCGACGAGAACCTCGCCGAGCGGGATCGCGACGAATGATCCGACCATGTCGTAGGAGTACACGCGGGAGAGGGCATCGCGCGGGATCTGGGTTTGCAGGGACTGGTCCCAGGCGATGGCGAAGATTTCGAGGGCCACGCCACCCAGGAAGAACGCGCCGAGCAGGACGGGCAGGTGCGGCAGGATGCCGAGCGCTGCGACGGGCACGGCCGTGACGGTCATGAGCGCGACCCCGATCGCGAGGGCTCGGCGCGGCCGCCAGCGCAGGGCGATCACGGCACCCACCGCCAGGCCGACCGTTTGCGCGGCTATGACGAGACCCCAGGCCGCGCGACCGAACGAGGCATCCGCGACGACCGGGCCGAGGATGGTCGTCGCCCCGACGAACGCGGCGTTGAGTATTGCGAACTGAGCGACGACGATCCACACCCAGCGGCGGCTCGAGAACTCGCGCCAGCCCTCGCGCAGGTCGGCGAGCATCGAGGGGCGGCGACCGGCAACCTTTTCGCGAGGCCGGCGCGGCAGGCGCATCCGCGAGAACAGCAGGCCGGCGACGGCGAAACCGGCCGCGTCGATGGCGAGACCCCAACCGGGGCCCACGACGGCGACGAGGCCCGCACCGGCCGAGGCGCCCACGATGCTGCCGCCGTTGAGGCCGAGGCGGAGCAGGGCGTTGGCCGGCCGCAAGAGGTCGGTCGGAACCGTCTCGGGCACCAGGGCGGCCGAGGCCGGCAGGCTCACGGCGGCGACCGCTCCGTTCAACACGCTGAGCAGCACAAGCAACGCGATGGTCGCCGAGCCCGTGATGACCAGGGCCGCGATCACCCCCTGCGTCGCGGCGGCGGCCAGGGAGGTGCCGACGAGCACGACGTCACGAGGAAGCCGGTCGGCGATGACGCCCCCGAAGAGCAGCACCGCGACGTTGGCGAGGGAACGCGCCGCCACGACGAGGCCGAGATCGGCGGCCGAACCCGTCAGGTCGAGCACGGCGAACGCGAGAGCGATCGGCGCGATGGCGTTGCCCAGGATGCTCGTCGTGCGAGCCGCGAGGAGCCAGCGGAACGGGGCGTGACGGAGCGGGTTCGTCGTGGCGCGGCCGTCGCCCGCGGTGTCGGGGCGGCCCGCCGGCGCCTCGATAGGGCTCGAGTCGCTCGGGTCGCCGCTCGGGCAGCGGCTACCCTTGCCCGATACGGCGGACCGGTGCGTCGAATTCGTGCCGGTCCCGGCCGGGGGTTCGTTCGTCATGGTCGTTTGAGCGGGAAGAGTGCCGCCGTCATCGACACGGGCCGCGTGCCCGGGGTGCGCGGGGGTTTCGCGGCCGCGTGAAGGAGGGCGGAAGCATCCCCAACGTGACGAACGACGCGACGCCAGGTTTCGGGGTCGACCCAGAGCTCGGCGTCGGTCGAGACCTGCGGGCCGTCGCCGCGGCGAGCGTTGCGGCGACGCAGTTCGTGAATGAGGGCCTCGACATACTCGGCGCGGTCCTCAGCACTCGAAGCGGTGGGTTTTGGCGCGACGACCTGCGCCCGGGCTGCATCGATCGCGCCGCTCGTGCCGTCACCCGCACCCGCGCTCGCGCTTGCGCTCGCCTGAGCGTCGTCGAACCGGAAGCGTTCGGCCGAGGATTCGTGGCGATACCGTTTCGCCTCCCCGCCCCGCAACCGCACGGTCTCGACCACCCGCACGAGCCCGGCGCGCTCGAGGACGCGCAGGTGATAGCTCGCGGTGGCCTGCGAGTAGCCGAGCTCGCGTCCCGCTTCCGCCGCGCTCATCGCCGCGCCCGTGAGCAACGACAACAAACGCAGGCGGATGGGGTGGGCGGTCGCGCGCAATTCGTCGAGGGAAGACATCCCGCAATCGTCGCCCGCCGAGCCGTCACCGTCAAATGTGTCTTTGGGGGTGAGATGCGAGACTGGTGAGCATGGTTCGCGTCATCTGCCCCGCATCCGAACTCGACGAGGATGGCATCGTGCTGCGAGTCGGCCAGACCGTCAGCCGCTGGGCCGTGCCCAACCCGGGCGCCTTCTTCGGCGACGCGCTCGATACATCCGAGTGGCTGTTCGACCTCTATGCCGAAGGTGGGCCGTCGGAGGGGGCTGTCGTGCTGACCGGCCGCATCGTCCAGATCGAGGCGCTGTTCATACGTGTGACGCTGCAGGGCGGCGACGGCTGGCGTCCGATTGCCGGACAGACGAGGCGACAGGCCATCCCGTCAACCGCCGACACCGTGCGCCCGGAGCCCCGCATCCGGTGGACCCAGACGACCCAGCCGGATGCCGAAGGCGTGTCATATTCGGCCGGCTACGACGACATCCAGGAAGGTGACGAACGTTTCGACGGTTGGCTCATCACCCTCGAAGACGCCAGTATCGAAGCATGAGCCCATCTCGGAGACCTGAGCCCGCCCTCGCATTTCCGTACTACCGCGCGCCCTACTTCGCCGCCATCAAGCGCTTCTTCCTGAAGTACGGCGTCTTCCGCGGCCGCGCCAGCCGCAGCGAATACTGGTGGTGGATGCTGACGTCGTGGATCGTCACCGGCATCCTCAACAACGTCGGCAACTTCACCGGGCGCAGCGACGCTGTCGACCCCTTCCTCGAGTCCCTGCCCTTCGGCCTCTCGATCACGGCGCCCAACCCGATCGCCTTCACGTTCTGGGCGCTGACCATCGTTCCGAGCCTGGCGCTCCTGTGGCGGCGCATCCACGACACCGACCACAGTGGCGCTTGGTTCTTCATCGGCTTCATCCCGATCCTCGGCTGGGTGGCCCTCTTCGTGCTCACGGTGACGCGCCCCGACCCGGAGGGCGCGCGATTCGACCCGCCGCGCTCGGCCCGCGTCCCCCGAACTTGAGCTGGAGAGTAGCATGGCGGGATGGTTCATGAATCGCTTCATCATCCGGCGCGTGGGTCGATCCGGGGGCCCCGCCGTCGCTCCTCGGTGACGATCAGCGACGTCGCCGCGCGGGCCGGGGTGTCGACGGGCACGGTGTCGAACGTGTTGAACCGCCCCAACCACGTCGACGCCGACATGGTGCGCAAGGTGCAGGCCGCCATCAGCGAGCTGGGCTACGTGCGCAACTCGGCCGCCCGGTCGCTCGCGGCGGGAAGCAGCAGCTCGGTCGGCTTCGTGCTCGTCGACCTCGCCAACTCGCTCTTCGCCGATATGGCGCGGGGCGCAGAGGCCGAGGCCGAGCGCGCGGGCTTCTACCTGGTGATCGCGAACTCCGATGTGCGCGCCGAGAAGCAGCGCGCCTATCTCGACCACTTCGCGCAGGAACAGGTCGCGGGCACCCTGCTCACGGCCGTGGGTAACGACGTCTCGGGCCTCTCGGACGCCCGCCGCGCCGGCCAACACGTCGTCCTGCTCGACATCGACCCGCGCGCCGTCGACGACAGCTGCACGGTCGTGACCGACTACGAGGCCGCCGGATATCTGGCCGCCACGCACCTGATCGAACTCGGCCGCCGCCGCATCGCCTTCGCGGGCGGCCCCATCGACGGTTACGCGGTCGGCGGCCGGTGGCGCGGCGTGCAGCGGGCCGTTGCCGAGGCGGGAGACGGCGTCAGCCTCGTGCACTACGACTCCCCCGACGTGCGCGTCGACGACGGGCATCTCATCGGCGAGCGACTCGTAGCGGCCGAGGCATCCGAGCGCCCGGATGGTGTCGTAACGGCGGCCGACCTCGTCGCGTTCGGTCTGATGCAGCGCCTGCTCGACGCCGGCATCCACATCCCCTCGGATGTCGCGATCGTCGCGTGTGACGACAACAAATCCGCCTATGGCAGCGCCGTGCCGATCTCGACCGTCGACCTGCCGGGCTTCGAGATGGGGCGCTCGGGCATGCAGCTGCTGCTCGACGAGCTCGACAACGGCGAACACCACCTGCACCGCACGGTGGTCATCCCGCCACAGCTCACGGTGCGCGAGAGCTCGGTGGGTCGTTCCGGTGGTGCGGCCACCCCGACCGCACCACCGACCGCCGCGAACTAGCCGACCAGGGTGGTGGTCAGGTCGGCGGGGGCGGTTTCGTCGCCGGTCGCCGGAGCGAGGGCGGGTCCATGCAGGCGGCGCGTGAAGCGGTGCGTGCCCGAGCCGATGTGCGCGACATCCGCGGGGGCGCCCGGCAGCACGACCTCGGCCGTCACGCCCACCGGCACGACGACATCGAGCATGAATTCGCCCGCGTCGACGGTCCAGGCGACGGATGCCGCACCATACGGCGTCGTCAGAGCCGCCCGCGCCGATGTGAAAGATGCTCCTGGCTGGGGTGCGATGCGCAGCGCCCGATAACCGGGCGCGGCCGGGGCCAGACCCGCGAGCACGCGGTGCAGGAAGTCGACCACGGCACCCAGGGCGTAGTGGTTGAACGACGTCATCTCGCCCGGGTTCACGGTGCCGTCGGGCAGCATGCTGTCCCAGCGCTCCCAGATCGTGGTGGCGCCCATGGTGACGGGGTAGAGCCACGACGGGCAGCCCTGCTCGAGCAGCAGACGATAGGCGGCCTCGGTGTTTCCGGTCACGGCGAGCGCGTCGCAGATGAGCGGCGTACCCACGAAACCGGTCTGCACCCGATAGTCGCCCTCACGGACGAGGTCGGCCAGACGTGCACCGGCGCGGGCGCGCTGCTCGGCATCCTCGATCAGGTCGAACACCAGAGCCACGGCCAGCGACGTGGCGGTTTCACCGACGAGACGACCGGATGGCGCCACGAACTCGAACCGGAACGCGGAAGCCGTGTCATCGGCCAGGCGCCCATACCGCTCGGCCGCCTCGGCCCGCCCCAACACCTCGGCCGCGCGCGCCGTGAGCCGGGCCGAATGAGCGAGATAGGCCGACGCCACGAGGTACTTGTCGGTCACGCCGGCACCCGGGTCCTCGGGCGGCGCCGCGGGGTCGAGCCAATCACCCAGCTGCATTCCCTCGCGGATGAGCCCCGACGCGTCGGCCATGCCCGCGAGGTGGTCGACCCAGCCGGTCATGCTCGCGAACTGGCGGTCGAGCACGCCGCGGTCGCCGTTGCGCAGGTACATGGTCCACGGCACGATGACGGCCGCATCCCCCCACGCCGCCGAGGATGCCTCGGGAAAACCGCACGCGATCCACGGCACGAAGTTGGGCACGGCTCCCTCGGGCGACTGCTCGGCCTCCACATCGCGCAACCAGCTGGCCAGCACGCCACCGCTCGCATAGAGGAAGCTGGCGGCGGGCGCGAACACCTGGATGTCGCCCGTCCAGCCGAGCCGCTCGTCGCGCTGCGGGCAGTCGGTGGGCAGGTCGACGAAGTTGTCGCGCATGCTCCACACGGTGTTCTCATGAAGTTTGTTCACCAGGGCGTCGCTCGATTCGAACCATCCCGTGCGTTCCATATCCGAATGGATGACCACGGCCACGGCGTCGGCGGGGTCGAACTCGCCCGGCCAGCCCTCGAGCTCGGCAAAGCGGAAGCCATGGATGGTGAAGCGCGGGCTCCACGTCTCGACCCTGTCGCCGCTGCCGTCGCTGCCGTCGCTGCCGTCGCTGCCGCGCAACGTGTAGGAGTCGACCGACGGCGCCGAGCGTAGCGGGCGGATCGCCAACTCGTCGTCCTCGAGCACCTCGGCGTGGTGCAGCGTGACGGTCCGGCCGGCCGGTCCCGCCACGCGGATGCGCAGGCGGCCGGCGATGTTCTGCCCGAAGTCGAGGCGGATGCGGCCGTTCGGGCGGCGCTCCACACTCTGCGGCGCGAGCGTCTCGGTCTCGCGGACGGGCACGCCGATCGGGGCCTCGAGGGCGGCGGGGAAACGCTCGCGCGGGAGGAGGGTCGGCCGGGCCCAGGCGCTGTCGTCGAACCCGGGCTCGTCCCATCCGCTCGGCTCGAGGCGCGCGTCGTAGCGTTCGCCGTCGTAGAGACTCGCCGCGGTGACCGGCCCGGATGACTGCCGCCACGCGTCGTCGAGCGGCACGACGACGAGCGAGCCGTCGGAGTAGCGCAGCTCGAGCTGCAGCAGCAGGGACAGGTCGGCGCCGTAGTTGTCCCAGATGCCGCCGTGAAAACCGATACGGCCTCGATACCAGCCGTCGCTGAGCTCGGCCGCGAGCGCGTTTGCCCCCTCGCGCAGCAGCGCCGTGACGTCGTAGGTCTGGTAACGCAGGCGGTGCTCGTAGCTCGTCCAGCCGGGCGCGAGTTCTTCGTCGCCGACCCGCTGGCCGTTGAGCCGCAGCGTGTAGATGCCGTGCGCGGTCGCGTAGATGCGGGCCGATTCGAGACGGGCCGATTCGAGGCTGGCCGACCTGTCGCCCGCGGAGGCTCTCCTCGCCTCGAACTCCGTCCGCAACAGATACCCGGGCCGCACACCCTCCGCGGGCGCACTCTCCGAGACGCACACGAAGTCGCTCACCCAGTCGCCGGGCTCGAGCAGCGCGGCCTCGAGCACCAGCGGCTCGCTCCATTCCGAGGGCGATTCGTCTGACATCCAGACCCGCACGCTCACGCTGACACGCTCTCGGGATGCCAGGGGCGCGAACGGCCAGTCGACGAAGATCTGCTCGCGGCTCTCGACCCGGCCGGTCGTCTCGGCAGCGCGGCTGGTGTCGGTGTCGATGCGAACCGCGGCCGAACCACTCGGGGCCGACCCATCCGATGCCGACGGGCGCAGGCTCTCGCGACGAATCTCATACGCGACCTGCACGCTCTCGGGCCGCTCGGACTCGACGCGCCACGACAGACGGGGGGCCGCCTGACCGATCCCGAACCCGTCGGGGCGGTACTCGGCGGTGGGGGTGGTGACGAACATCGTCATCCTTTCACGGAGCCTGCGGTCAGGCCCTTCATGATCTGCTGGTTGAGGAAGAGGTAGATGACCAACGTGCCGACCACGCTCACGGCAATGCCGGCGAACGTGGGGCCGTATTGCACCGCACCGTATTGGCCGGTGAAGTTGAGCAGCCCGGCCTGGATCGTGCGCAGGTTCTGCGAGTTCGTGAACGTCAACGCGATGAGCAGGTCGTTCCAGAGGAAGAAGAACTGCACGAGCCCGATCGTGAACAGGGCGTTGCGCACGAGCGGCAGGCCGATCTGCCAGAAGAGCCGGAAGATGTTGGCGCCGTCGATGGTGGCCGCTTCGAAGACATCCCGCGGGATGGCCCGGAAGAACGTTGCCATCATGAACACCGTGAGGGGCATGCCGATGCCGATGTAGGTGAAGAACAGCGGCCAGAGCGTGCCCGTCAGGTGCAGCTTGAAGTAGATCGTGAACAGCGGCAGCAGGATCATCTGGGCGGGCACCATGACGCCCGCGAGGAACCCCAGCAGCACGATGCTGCGGCCCTTCCAGACCATCACCTCGAGCACGAACCCGGCCGCCGTGCCGAGAATCAGGATGACGGCGAGCGAGGGGAACACGACGATGACGCTGTTGAGGATGTATCGGCCGAGGCCGCCGTCGACGAAAGCGGTCGTGTAGTTGTCGAACGACCACGATGCGGGCAGCGACCAGAACGGTTCGTTGAGGAACTCGAGCTGCGTTTTGAACGAGCTGAGAATCAGCCACAGGATCGGATAGATGACGGCCACGAGCAGCAGCACGATCACGATGTTGAGCGGTAGCCGGCCGAAGAAGCGGCGCACCTTGCGGGCACGGCGCGAGCGGTCGGGGCGTCGGGCGGGCGATCCGCCGCGATCAGCGGAGGTCGACGAGCTGGGCGAGGTCGGCGCGTTGCCCCTCGCGGGCCCGGAGGCGAGCGTGGATGCGGCGGACGGGGCGGAGGAGGATCCGGATGCGGTCGTCATGGTCACCCCTTGGTGAGGTCGCGTCGGGTGGAGCGGAAGATCAGCAGCGTGACGAGCAGGCACAGAATCGTCAGCATCATCGCGATGGTGCTGCCGTAGCCGTATTCGCCGTAGCTGAACGAGGTCTGGAACATGTAGAGCGTCAGCGGCGTGGTCGTGTTGCCCGGCCCGCCGTTGGTCAGCGCAACGATGGTGTCGAACACCTTGAGCGTGCCGTTGATGCTGAAGATGAGCGATGACAGCAGCACGGGCAGCGAGAGCGGCAGCACGATCGAGCGCACGAGCTTCCATCCGGATGCCCCGTCGATGCGCGCCGATTCGAGCAACTCTTCGGGGATGTCGACGAGCCCGGCGTAGAGCAGGATCGCGTAGAACCCCATCGAGCGCCACAGGTCGAGCAGGATCACGACCCAGAACGACGAGTCGGCATAACCGAACCAGTCGACCGAGGGCGCGCCCAGGAAGTTGAGGAAACCGTTGACCGGTCCCGTGGTCGGCGCCGCCTCGAACAACTTCTGGAAGAGCAGGCCGACGCCCACGGTCGGCAGCACCACGGGGAAGAAGAAGATGGTGCGGATGAGGCTCGACGCGCGCTTGATGCGGAACGTGTACAGCAGCGCCAGCAGGTAGCCGAAACCGACCTGCAAAACGGTGAGGATGATGGCGTACCGAATGGTGAACCACGTGGCGCTCAGAGCCGTCGGGTCACCGAAGAACTTCGCGAAGTTGTCGAGCCCCACGAACGTGAAGCCCGTGAGCGCGTTGCCGTCGAACACCGTGTAGCCCATCGACCAGAAGATCGGCACGAGCATGACGACGGTGTAGACCAGCAGCGCCGGCCCGAGGAGGAGGAAGATCGCCCGACGATCTCCGAGGACTTTGTTCATGATCTGCTTTCACGTTCGAAGGAGGGTCGCGTCGACCGGCCAGGCCTCGGCCGGTCGACGCGATCACCGTGAGGGCCGGCACCCGGCGCCGCCCGGGGAGGGAGCGGCGGGGGGCGGCCGATTCGGGTCTAGCCCTGGTTGGCGTCCTGCACGAGCTTCATGAACTGCTCGCCCGTGATGGACCCGTTGGCCAGGCCGCCGCCGTTCGACTGGCTGACCGTCGTGGCCTGGGCCGACATGAGCGCCTCGAACCACAGCACGCTCGACGGGGCCTTCTCGATCTGCTCCTGCACGAGCTTCGTGGTGGCGGGCAGGTCGGCGGGCGGGTTGTCGATCTTGAAGCCCGAGACCACGCCGTTGTCCTTCAGCACGGTGTCGCCGTAGTTCTCGACGATGCATCCGAGCCACGCCTTGGTGTCGTCGGTGAAGCCGTTGCTCGCGAACATGGTCGGGATGCCGACGTTGGCGGGCACCTGATCGCTGCTTCCCTTGCCGCCCTCGACGTCGGGGAACGGCACGAAGCCCACGTTGTCGACGCCGATCTGGTTCTGCGCCTCGTCGTTGAACGCCGTGATGGCCCAGCTGCCCATGTAGAGGAACGCGGCCTTGCCCGTGAGGAACAGGTTGATCGAGGTGTCGTAGTCGATCGACGTGGGGGCGTCGCCGAAGTAGCCGGCCGATCCGAGCTTGGCGACCTCGTTGGCGGCCTTCACGTATTCGGGATCGGTGAGCTTGGCGTCGCCATCCGCCACTTTCTGCAGGGCGTCGGGGCCGAGCTCGCGGAACAGGTAGTTGCCGACGAGTCGCGTGATGGGCCATCCCTGTTCGCCCGAGGCCGAGAAGGGCTGGATGCCGGCGGCCTGGAACGTGGCGGCCGCATCGACCAGCTCGTCCCACGTCTTGGGCGGCGTGATGCCGTTGTCTTCGAGCATCTTCTTGTTGAACCAGAAGCCCTCGATGTTGAACTCGGTGGGCAGCGCATAGAGGTCGTCGGTGCCGTGCAGGGCCTTGATGGTGGATGCCGCGGCGGGCAGGATCTTGTCTTCGAGGTCGAGATCTTTGAGCTCGGTGCTCAGGTCTTTCACCTGGTCGCCCTCGATGAACTGCTTCATGAGCGAGGGCGTGCCCGCGGCCATGCTGAAGTTCGAGAGACCGCCCTGACCGGCGAGCAGCTGCAATTGCTGGTCCCACGTGGTGCCGGGGATGGCGTCGGGCGTGAGTTTTGCGGCCGCGTTCTCGGTCTTGCACTGATCGCCCGAGAGCGTCTTCAGCGTGTCGACGATGGTGGTGTTCTCGTTCTGTCCGAGATAGGTGAAGGTGCCGGAGCCCGAAGCCCCGCCCCCTCCGTCGCCGCTGCACGCGGTCATGGCGAGCACGCCGGCACTGACGAGTGCGACGAGGGGGATGACCCGCCGGCCCCGCTTGATTGCTGTAGACACTATTCCTCCTTGAATGTGACAAACCTGGTGAAGCGTTTCATCGTGAATGTACGGGCATGGCGGGCCGTTGTCAAACCAATTTCCGGCTTGCCTTTCGCGAAACAGTGTGGACACACATCAAAACTGGTGTTGACATGGTGAAGCGCTTCACGGCACACTGGCAGCCGTTGATCTAATGGAGGGTCGCCATGCTCAGAACACATCGAATGCGTTCACTACTCGCCTCGGCCGCGGCCGTCGCCCTCGTCGCGACGGGGGTGGGAACGATATCGATCATCGAGACCGCCCAGGCGTCGACCGGCTCGGGAGGAAAAGTCGAGGTGGTCTACAGCGGCTACAACGACGCCTCGACCACGAACCGGTTGACCACGCAGGCACCCAAGACGCTCGCACCGCTCGCGAACGCAGCGGCCGGGACCTCGACCATCGCCGTCGACCCGTCGATCACCTATCAAACCTGGGAGGGCTTCGGGGGCTCCCTCGAGGACACGAGCGTCTACAACCTGGGCCTGCTGGCCCCCGCCAACCGCGAGCGCGCGCTCAACGACCTGTTCAACCCGACCACGGGCAACAACTTCAACCTCATGCGCCTGCCCATCGGCTGCGCGGACTTCTGCCGCGACGCGCCCAACTACTGGACCTATGCCGACAACGGCGGCACGCCCGACCCGTCGCTCGCCACGTTCTCGATCCAGAAGGACATCGACAACGGGCTCATCACGATGCTGAAGCGCATCCTCGAGATCAACCCGCAGGCCAAGTTCTACTCGTCGATGTGGTCGCCGCCCGCGTGGATGAAGACCACGTCGAGCATCACGGGCCCGGCGTCCGGCGGCACGTGCCCCACTGACGGTTCCGCTCCGCGCGTGCACCACGGCGCGTCGACCGGTTCGAGCGTCGACTACTACCCGGTGCTCGCGCAGTATTACGTGAAATACATCCAGGCCTACAAGGCCCAGGGCATCCCGGTGTATGCGGTCACGCTGCAGAACGAGCCCAACATCACCATGCCCTACCCGGCAACGTGCTTCAGCCCGACGCAGCTCGCCGAGTTCGCCGTGGTGCTGAAGAGCGCCTTCACGACCGCGGGCATCGCCACCAAGATCTGGGGACTCGACGACAACGAGCAGAACTCGTTCCCCTACGCCGACGCCCTGCTCGGCAACGCGGCGGCCAACGCGGCCGTCGACGGGCTCGGCTGGCACAACTACGCCGGCACGCAGGTGTGGCAGCCGAGCGCGGTCGAGGCCCTGCACCCCGGTAAGACGGCCCACATCACCGAGATCACGAACGGCGCCGACCGGCTGGTCGAGTACTTCCGCAACAACGTGTCGAGCTACTCCTACTGGATCACGCAGTACCAGTTCATGCCCGGTCCGGGACCCGGATATTGGCAGGGCACGTCGAACACCAACCCCGACTTCTACACGCCATCCGTCGTGTCGTTCGCGGGCAGCAGCACCACCAACCAAGGCGACACGAGCAACTATCAATTGAACGGCTGGTACTACTCGTTCGGCCAGTTCTCGCGCTACGTGCAGCCCGGCGCCGTGCGCATCGACAGCACCGACCGCGTGAACGGCAACCTCACGAACGTGGCGTTCGAGAACCCCGACGGCACCATCGTCACGGTGGTCGTGAACCGCATCCCCACGTCGACCAACAGCGCCGTTCAAAACACGCCCGCCGCCGCCATCCGCGTGGCCACGCCCGACGGGCAGTTCACCGACACCATCCCGGGCGACACCGTCGCGACGTATATCTACACGCCCACCACGGGCGACACGGTGTCGACAGCGGGGGCTGTCGCTTCGGCTTCGGCGACCAGCGGGGCCTTCACCGCCACGCAGGCGATCGACGGCTCGAGCGCGACCGCCTGGACCTCGGGCACGAACCAGGCTGCGGGGCAGACCTTCACGGTGGACCTCGGCCAGGCCAAGACGTTCGACCAGATCACGCTCAACGGCGGATCGCTCGGCGGCGACGCGCCCGCGGGCTACCAGGTGCAGACCTCGGCGAACGGCAGCACGTGGAGCGCGGCCGTGGCATCGGGCGCCGGCACCTCGTCGTTGACCAACATCACGGTGCCCACGACATCCGCGCGCTATCTGCGCATCACGCAGACCGGCAGCGCCGGCCGCTGGTGGAGCATCGCCAACCTGTCGCTCTACAACAGCGCGCAAGGGCTGTTGCCGCTCGCCGGCGCGAGCGTTTCGGGCGCGCCCACTTCGGGCACCGACGTCGCGGCACGGGCCATCGACGGCATCGAGTCGACGCGCTGGTCGAGCGGCGCCGCGCAGACGGCCGGGCAGACCTTCACGCTCGACCTCGGGCAGGCGCGCAGCGTGAACGCGCTCGAGCTCGACAACGCGCGCAGTCCCGGCGATCAGCCGCGCGGCTACAGCGTGTCGACGTCGACGAACGGCACCACGTGGAGCTCGCCCGTCGCCGTCGGCAGCGGTGCGGCCTCGCCCGCAGCGGCCACCGCGAACGGGGCTTCGCCGACCACCAAGATCGCATTCCCCACCACGAATGCGCGTTATGTGCGCATCACCCAGACAGGAGCGGCGGCCGGCAACTACTGGAGCATCGCCGAGCTGCGCGCCTACAACCTGGCGCCGGTCGTGCTTCCCCGCACGGGATGGTCGGCATCGGCCTCCTCGACCGAGGCGGGAACGTCGGCCGCCAACATTCTCGACGGCAACACCGCCACGCGCTGGAGCACGGGCGCCGCCCAGGCATCCGGTCAGTATCTGCAGGTCGACCTCGGCCGCATCACGCAGACCACGGGCATCGACCTCGACGCCGCCGCCTCCACGGGCGACTTCCCGCGCGGCTACACCGTCAGCGCATCGATGGATGGCAGCACCTGGACGCCCGTCGCCCAGGCCACGGGTGTGGCGGCCGACGTGCGGGCGCAGTGGCTCAGCACCGACGCCCGCTACCTGCGCGTCACCCTGACGACCCCGTTCGCGAACGCCTACTGGTCGGCGGCCGAACTGACCGTGTGGGGCACGCCGTCGACGCAGCCGTTCGGCGTGCCGCTCCCCCGCACCGGATGGAGCACCACCGCGTCGGCCACCGCGACCGGGTCGGCCACGGCCAACGCCACCGACGGGCTGCTCGACACCCGCTGGAGCGACGGCGCGGCGCAGAACGGCACCGAGTGGTTCCAGCTCGACCTGGGCAGCGCGCAGGCGTTCACTAAGGTGCAGCTCATCGCCGCGGGAAACCTCGACAACAACAACGGCGACTACCCGCGCGGCTATGAGGTCTACACCTCGAACGGCTCGGGCTGGACACTCGTGGCGGCGGGCAGCGGAACCGGCAACGTGCTCGACATCACGCTGCCCGCCCAGAACGCGCGCTACATCAACGTGCACCAGACCGGCACCGACGGCGGGCACTGGTGGTCCATCGCCGAGATTCAGGTGCTGCGATGAGCGCGGGCCCGAACGCGACCACTACTGTGACAACATCCTCGAGAAAGAAGCCAATGACGCTCACCTCTTTTCACCCCGGCCAGGTCTGGAACGACACCAGTGGCAACCGCATCCAGGCCCACGGCGGCTCGATCATCACGGTCGACGGCGTGTACTACTGGTACGGCGAGAACAAGGAGTTCACCGTTCCCGGGTCGAGCATCTGGCACTGGGGCGTGCGCTGCTACTCGTCGACCGACCTCTACAACTGGGAGGACCGCGGCCTGATCGTGCCGCCCGTCGAGGACGACCCCGAGCATCCGCTGCACCCCGGCCAGGCCGTCGACCGCCCGCACATCATCTACAACGAGCAGACCGGCAAGTTCGTCTGCTGGATCAAGGTGATGAGCAAGGGATCGTTGCAGCGGTCGACGGTGCTCGTGGCCGACGACATCCTCGGGCCGTATGAGATCGTGCAGACCTGGTTGCGGCCGCTGAGCATGAGCGCGGGCGACTTCGATCTGGTCGTCGACCCGCACGATGGCAAGGGGTATTACGTGTTTGAACGCGTGCACTCCGAGTTGATCGTGGCCGATCTCACCGACGACTACACCAACGTGACGGGCTACTACTCGACGCACTTTCCGCAGCCGCAGCCGCCGTTCGTGCGCGAGGCGCCCGCGCACTTCTACCGCGACCGCAAGCACTACCTGTTGACCTCGGGCACCACGGGCTACTACCCCAACCCGTCCGAGGCGGCCGTCTCGCCCACCATCCACGGGCCCTACACGGTGCTGGGCGATCTGCACCCGACGGATGCCTCGCGCACGTCGTTCCACACCCAGATCTCGTCGGTCTTCGAGCATCCGCTCAAGAAGGATCTGTACATCGCGCTCGGCGACCGCTGGCTGCCCACCTATCTCGACGACGGGGATCGCGCCCACCGGGCGTTCGAGGAGCACTTCGCTCCCGGCCGCGACGGCGACGTGCGCATGGAGGAGTTCGCCGAGGTGAACACGTCGCGCGCCGACTATGTGTGGCTGCCGCTGCGCTTCGAGGGCGACAGGCCCGTCATCGACTGGCACGACGAGTGGTCGCTCGACGACTTCGAGGATCGCTGACGCGTGCGCGCAGAGAAATAGAGGAAGGGGACGAGCTGTCGCGCTCGTCCCCTTCCTCTTTTATCCGCCCGGGGTTACTTCCTCGAGGCCGCGGTGCCGCGTCGGCGCTTCGCGAGGGCGAGCGCGCCGAAGCCCGCAACGATCAGGCCCGCCGCCGCCCAGCCGATGGCGATGCCGCTCTCGGCACCGGTCGCCGCGAGACCGCGGTTGTTCGTGCCGCTCGTGCCCGCCGGGCTGTTGCCGTCGGGCGTGAGGGCGCCGGGCATGAGGCCGGAACCCGGGGTGCCCGGGTTTGCGGGCGTGCCGGGCGTCGACGGGTCGGGGCTCGGCGACGGGTCGGGCGCCGGGGCGACCTCGATGGCCGCTGAGGTGATCGCGCCCACGCGCACGTCGGCGCCGAGGCCGGCCGCGTCGCTCACGTGCACGCCGATCACGGTGGCCTCGTCGGCCGTGAGGATCTGCTCATTCAAGACCACGCGCACGTTCGAACCCGGGAGGGCGACGATCGTGTTGGGAGCGATGGGCCCGGCGGCGATGGCCGTGTCGCCGATGGTTCCTCCGAGCGACGAGACCTCGATCGACGAGGGGGTCGTCACGACCGTCAGACCCGCCAGGTCGACCGCGATGGTCGTGCCCGGGTAGAGCGAGATCGGTCCCGTCGTCACCTCGGAGCGAGTCGCGTCGACGCGCGCGCTCGGGGCCACGACGCTCACCTGACCGGCGGCGCCGTCCCCGACCACGAGCCCGTCGGCGGCAGCCGCAGCAGCGTTACCGGCATCCGCGGCAGCCGCGACGGCAACCGGAGCCTGAGTATCGGCAATGGCGAGTTTCGCGCGCTCGACCGACACAGGGTCGGCGGATGCGAGCGGCGCCGCGTCGATGACGCTCGGGCCCGTCGCCTGCACGCCATACGCGTGGCGCGCGGGCAGCTCGGTGCCCCCGTGTCCGGGCGGAGGCGTGGGTTCGGGCGTCGGGTCGGGCGTGGGCTCGGTCGACGCGGGCGTGACCGTGACGATGCCGAGGCGGACATCCGGGTAGGTGCCCGTCAGATCCTCGTAATGCAGGGCCGTGATCGTGGTGCTGCCGTCGGCGTTCTGCACGCGCTCGTTGAGGTGCACGCGCACACGCTCGGCGCCGGCCGCATCGACGCCCGTGTAGAGGTCGGTCGCGGTGTTGATCCAGACGCCGTTGACGAAGACGGCGCTCGACACGTTGTCGAAGGTGACGGTGGAGGAACCATCCGGGGCCACGGCCAGATTGAGGCCGTAGACGCGCAGGGCGCTCCACACGTATTCGCCGATCGCCGAGGTGTCGGGCACCTGCGTGAACTCGTCCAGCGAGACCGCGGCACCTGTCTTGTCGGCCGTGACCGTGACGTTCTTGGCCCGAGCCGGGAACGCCTGGGACGCGGCGACGAGCGCCGACGTGACCGAGCCGCCCGCGGCATCCACGCGCGGTTGGCCGTCGATGAGGGCCTCACCCGTCGGCGAGGTCACGAGAACGCCGACGGTGCTGGCGATGCCCACGCCGGTCGACGGCGGAACGACCACCGGGTCGGGCGCCGGAAGCACGACCGAGCCGAGGCGGACGTCGGGGTTGGCGTGCGTCAGGTCCTCGTAGCGCAGGGCCGTGATCGTGGTGGATCCGTCGGCGTTCTGCACACGTTCGTTGAGGTGCACGCGCACGCGTTCGGCGCCGGCCGCATCGACACCCGTGTAGAGGTCGGTGGCGGTGTTGATCCAGACGCCGTTGACGAAGACGGCGCTCGAGGGGTTGGCGAACGACACGGATGATGTGCCGTCGGCCTTCACGGCCAGCTCGAGGCCGTAGACGCGCAGGGCGTTCCAGCGGTACTCGCCGAGCTCGGTGCGGTCGGGAACCTGCGTGAATTCGCCGACGGACGCGGTGGCCGAGCCATCCGTTCCGGTCGTGACCGTCACGTCGCGGGCCGTTGCCGGGAAGCCGCCGTCGGCCTGCAGCAGGTCGGCCTTCTCGGTCGCGCCGGCGCGAGTCACGCTCGGCTTGCCGTCGATGAGCTCGGTGCCGTCGGGAGCCGTGACGCGCACACCGCTCACCTGGGGCGAGGTCGCCACGGGGTCACTCGGGTAGCCGGGCGTCGGGGCGGGCGTGGGCACCGGCGCGGGAGTCGGCCCCGGTGTCGGCTCTGGGGCCGGAGTGGCGGCGGGCGCGACCCCGCAGGTCACCTGTCCCGCACGAACCCGCCAGATCTCCGACGCACCCGATTCGCCCTCGACCCGCAGGGCCGTCGTGGTCTGTCGTCCGTCGGCCGCGACCGTCCGCTCGCCCACGATGATGCGCGTGGGGCCATAGATCGAATCGGGGAGCGCGTAGCTGAAGCCCGGGGTTGCCAGGGCGGATGCCGTGATGTCGACGCCGTCGACGGTCAGTTTCGAGAAGTCGACCGCCGAGCCACCGCTCGTGTCGCACGTGGCCGACAGCCCCGTGAAGACGACGGGCACGCGGTTGCGCAGCGTGAACTCACCCGAGGCGATCGTGGCGGAGGCTCCGTCGGCGCGCGCCTCGGCCACGAGGCCGCTCGTGCGCGTGGTGTTGATCTTCAACACGTCACCCGTGCTGTCGGCGGTCTGCCGCACGCTCGCGCCCGACGACCAGGTCGCGAGGGGTTTCTTGGCTTGAAGCGTGCCGCCGTCGATGTCGAAGATCTCGACACCGGATGCCTGGGTCAGGGGTGCGGTGTCGGCGGTCGCCGAGAGGGCGCCCCCGATAACGGCGCCACCGGCGAGGAACACCGCGAGCGCGCCCGCGACGATTCCGCGGGCGCTCGGTCGCAACGATCGTACGCTCGAGCCGGAGCCAGAGCCGGATCCGGATCCGAGGCCGGAGCCGGATTGCGGGCGGGTGTTCGGTTGTGGTTCCGAGGAGGGGGTCAGGGTCGTCATTTGAGCTGTCCAAAGTTCTCGATGAAGGAGGAGCCGGTCGGCACGCCGAGGCCCGTCACGTTGTCCCAGCCGCGCGCCGATTGCAGCGACTGCGGTTTGGTGTCCCAGACGAAGATCGTCTCGGGGTAGAGCGCATCCTTCTCGGTGCCGTTCGGCGACCACGTGGCGGCCGAGGCCGGGGTCACGTCGCGCAGGGCATCCGTGCCGGCGAGCGAATAGAGGAAGGGAGTGGCCAGGCCGACTTCGACGCCGGTCTTCGCCTTGGCGAGCGCCACCATCGACGCGACCATGGGTGTCGCGAGGCTCGTGCCGCCGTGGCTCACGTATTGCGTGCTCCCGGCGTGGGGGCCATAGACCGTGAACCCGGTGTTGGGGTCGGCGAGCGAGGCGACATCCGGAAGCAGACGCCCGGTGCCCGTCTGCCCGGGCAGGTCCAGCTGCCAGCTCGGCCGGTCGTAGACGACGGATTCGCCGCCGCCCGACCCGAAGACGAAACCGGGCGGGATGATGGCGCCGTTGCGCGCGAAACGCGTCTGCGTCTCCCAGCCGGCCTCGACCGCGAGCGAGCCGTCCTGGTTCAGGCCCGTGCTCGTGCCGCCGACGGCCGTGATGTAGGGGCTCGATGCGGGCGACGTGACCTCGGCGCCACCCGCGTGGTCGCCGAAGTCGCTGTAGTCGCCGTCGTTTCCGGCCGACGAGAAGACCGAGATGTTACGGGCGGCGGCCTCGACGAGAACGCGGTTCAGCAGGGTGCGGTCGTCGGCCGTGTCGAGCTCTTCGAGGGCTCCGAACGAGAGGGAGATGACATCCGGGTCGCCGTTTTCGACGGCGTCGAGGATGCGCGTGAACATCGACGTGGTGGTGCAATCATCCGACCCCCAGTAGATCACCCGGGCGTCGGGTGCCATGGCGTGAACGGCCTGCACGTCGAGGTGTTGCTCCTCGGTCCACGAGGACGGGCCGCCGCAGCGCGTGGGGTCGGGGTTGGATGGCGAGTGACTCACGTATTGGCCGGGCGCGAAGGGCTGCTCCCCCTGTGCCGTGAAGTACGTGTTGGTGTTCGCCTCGACGTCGAGATCGTCGTAGGCAGCAACGATGGCGATGGTCGCGCCGGCTCCCGTGACGTCGGCGGGAACCTGCTGCACGTCGCGCAGCTGGGCGGGCGTGTAGCCGCAGAGGGAGTTCGAGCGCTTCTCGATGTCGAGGCCTGTCGGCCACCGGTCGCTCAGCTTCTCGCCCCAGTAGGTGGCGCAGTCGGGGCTGACGACGGGTGCGGCGGCGCGGGGTGCGGCCGGTGCTGCGAATGCGGCGGACGGCGCCTGCGCGAGCGAGCGCTCAGCGTCGGAACGCGGCGACGACAGCGTAGGGCGGAAGGTATCCGCCTGGATGAGCCCGGAGACACCGACGACGGCGGGCAACTCGGAGGGCACCGAGAGCACGCTGCGCGGTGCGATGGCGCCGGTGCCGCCCACCTCATACGCCTGGAACGAGGTCGCGAAGGCTGCGCTGACGGCATCGACGGTGCCGGTCGCGGGCAGAATGCCGGCCGAGGCGCGGTAGTCGCCCGGCTCGAGCCCGTTCTGGGTCAGCCACCGGGCGACCTCGCGCACATCGTCGGCGCGCTTCTCGTCGATGATGACGCTGAATCGGATGTCGAGCTCGCGATCGGCGGCCGCCACGGGCGTTCCGGTCCGATCGTCCGACCAGCTGGGCACAGAACCGGGCAGGGCCACCCGGTTCGGGTCTATCGGGGTGCTGTGGGTGGCGATGACGCCTGTGGAGACCAGAACGGCTCCGAGGGCGAAGATCCCCAAGGGAACGCGTGAGCGCATGAAGTTCCTTGCTAGATGAGGGGCGAGTGAAGGCAGCGGGCGCGTCGGTGCCGCCCGGCTGCGATCGAACTCTATCTGATAATGAGAACGTTTATCGTTAAGGGTCGAGGGGGGACCACTCCCCATCGCCCCGGCCCCGCGCATGCCGATAGGGTCGGGCACGGACCTGGTCGATCGTCGAAAGTCGGCGGGAGGACCAGGAGGGGGCGATATGCGCACGGCAAGCGGGGCACATGGTTCGAGCAATCCGGAGATGCGGATGCGTACAAAGGGCAGCGCTTTGGCGGCACTCGCGCTGGCCGGGGCGATCGCGCTGAGCGCGTGCACGACGCCCGAGCCACAATCGACCCCGAACCCGGTGGAGACCTCGAGCTCCGCGCTGCGGGAGAAGCTCCTGCAGGTCGATGGCCTGTCCGACCCGAGTCAGTCGCGCAGCTACCCCGACTACACGCTGGAATTTGCCATCGACGACCCCGACCGCGCCGAGGAGGCGACCCTCGAGGCGCTCGACCTGTTCTACTCTTCGGGTGTTCCCGAGGCCATCACGCAAGACGTCGCGGACACCTACGACTCCACGGCCCGCTTCCAGCTCAGCATCATCGAGACCGGGTCGAAGGGCGGGGGGCCACACCTCGACCTGCCGATGCCCCTGGACGCCGACAAACAGGCCCTTGCCGACGCCGTCGCCACCTGGAGCCGAATGGGCCAGGTCGAGGGCGTCGAGCTGCAGACGAGCAACTTCGACGCCGGCGCCTTCGAGATGACCTATGCGGTCGACTTCGAGGGCCTACTCGCCGGCGTGCGGCCGACGGCGGTCACACCACAGCTGCACCAGATCCTCGCCGACAGCGGCTACGACCCCGCGGCATCCACGATCACCGGGATCATCACCGCCCCCGAGGCGGTCAACACGGTCGGCGGCAAGGAAAAGTATGTGCAGGGCACCCGCTTCGCCCGCATCTTCCTCACGCTCAAGCCCGCGGCCGGCCCGAACTACGGCTCGGTGCTCTATTTCATCCCCGACGACACCATCGTCGACATCTACGTGCTGCCCAAGCTGGCGCCCGACGGCACGCTCCTCCCCCTCGACCTGACCGCCGAAACGGCGCGCACCGCCGGCCAGACGATCCAGACCGACAACCTCAACGACGCCTGGAAGCTCAGGGACATCATCGTGTTCACCCAGGACGGCATGCAAACCTTCCCCGCCGGCGCCTGAGCAGCGGATGCCGGGGCCGTGCGGCACCGCCCCACTATCGGGCATTGATCCACACCCAGCACCCATGTACAGTGAACTTGACACGTAAAGCACACTGTACATCGAGGAGTCGTGACATGAGCGAAAACACCGAGCGCACAAAATGGGGCCGCACGAAGTTTGGGTCGGGTCGACGATCGGCAATGGCAATCGCGATACCGTGCGGGCTCCTCGTGGGCATCGCCATGGGGGTTGTCGGCGCGATGAGCGGCCTGACCGGGCCCGCACCATGGCTGGGGGCCGCGGTGTTCGCGCTGTGCTTGGCCGTGCCCGTCGTCTTGCTGGTGTGGGTGATCATCGTCGACCGGTCCACATTGCAGGGGGCGGCGAAGGATCCCGAGGAGTCGATCGAATCCCGCTGGTACACGCAGGCAGCAGCTGGCGCCCAGACGGATGTCATTCTTGCGGCGTCCCTCGGAGCTTTCGTTCTCACGTTGATGCCGGGGAGCGGCCAGATCGATGCCCGCTTGGTGCTGCTCGGGGTGATCGCCGCCTCATTCCTCAGCTTCTCCCTCCGCTACCAGCTGCTCCGCCGGAAGGCCTGAGGTGCGCAACATCATCGCTGACACACGCAGGTCCCGAGAGTGGTCACAGCAGCGACTCGCCGATGAGCTCGGCGTCTCGCGTCAGACGATCATCTCCATCGAGCGCGGGAAGTTCGACCCATCCCTCCCCCTCGCTTTTCGCCTGTCCGCGGTCTTCGAGCGGCCAATCGAGGAACTGTTCTTCCCCGAGGCGCCTGATCCCGCGTAATAGTCGACCACCAGCCTCCACGGCTCACGAGCTCGATACCGCTAAGACGCGATGTCGCGCATGCGGAATGTGAACCACGCCGCCCCGCCCAGGAGAGCGGCCCAGCCCGCCATCACCGAAGCGCCCGCGACCGGCTCGAGCAGCCCGACGCCCGGGTAGCGGGTGAGGAGTTGGATCCCGGCGAGGTCGGGAAGGTACCTCACCGCCGGGAGAAACCCCAGCAGGGATATGGTCAGGCCGAGCACTGATGGGACGAGCACGACGAGGGTGACGACGACAGTGCGGGCGAGGACGGTGATCGATGCGGCGATGATCGCGATGAGCAGGTAGTTGAGGGCGACGCCGAGCAGATTCCAGCCCATACCGGGCGTGAATTGGTCGATCCTCAGGCCGTGCTCTCCGAGGGCAGCGTGTTTGAGCAGCACGGCCCCGGTCGTGGAGACCAGCCCGATAAGAATGGCGAGGGCCGCGATCACGATGAGCTTCGCGGCAAGCACACGACCGCGGCGAGGGGTGGCGAGAGCGGTGGTGCGTAGTTGACCGTCTACGTACTCCGTGCCGGCGATCAGCGCGGCAAGCAGGATGACGAGAGGCTGCCCAAACCCGGCGGTCTCGAACCCGTGCGTCTCACGGAGAAACCCCGCCGAGAAGGGGGCAGACGGGTCGAACGCGAGTCCCGCAGCGAGGGCTAGGGCCGGCGGTGCAACGAGCGCGGCGAGAAAAGTGACTTGAATACCGCGCAGTGTGACCGCCTTGGTCAGTTCCGCACGGATCGAGTGAGCCAGGTGGGGCTGAGGGGTCGGAGGGGTCATCGAGCTTCACAGATCCCGACAGGCGAAGACGATCCCCGCGATCACGAGCAGGACGAGTGCCCAGGCGGCCTGTACGAGTCCGCCGGACAGGGGGGCGAGAAGGCCGGCAGCGGGATCGCTGTAAAGGGCGGCCCCGGCAGCGATGGGGAGATACTTCGCGCCATCCCAGAATCCGGTGAGGAAATCGCCGACGCCGATCACGAGCGGCGTGATGAGGATGAGGGGCAGGATCGCGCTCCGGGCGAGGCTGCCGAGAGCGAAGGCGATAAGGGCCGTGAAGGTCCAGGCAAGCGCAACGCCACCGATATTCGCCCAGATAGCGGGTGTCAGCGCCAGCGGATCGAGCCCCGTGGATCCTGCGGCGTGAGTGATGACGACGGTGCCGGCCATGGTCAGAAACCCGACCCCCGCGACCGTGGTCGCGAGGAGCAGGACTTTCACGAAGAACACCCGCGGTCGCTGAGGAGTAGCCAGCAGCGTGACCCGGATCTGCTGGCCCGCCCCGTATTCGCTGCCGGCCGACAGGGCCGCGAGGGCGACGACGAGAACGTAGCCGAAACCGGCCATCTCGAAGCCCTGATACTCCAGCGGGATGGGCTCGGCGGCGAACAACCGCGGGTCGTCGGGCGCGATGCCGACGGCCGAGGCGGCGTTGGTCCAGGCCATCGCCCACGTCCCAAGGATCGTGACCAGAGCGAGAATCAACGCCGGTCGAGACGTGACCGACTTGGTCAGCTCCGAACGAATGAGTGCGAAGCCGGTCACCGTTTCCCGCCATCCGGACCGGTGGAGCGGAAATCGGCGCGCTCGTCGGTGAGGGCAAAGAAGGCGTCCTCGAGCGTGCGATGGCTGCCTGTGACGTCGGCCGCAGCGCCGGAGGCGACGACCCGGCCGCGGGCGATGACCACGAAATCATCCGCCGTGTCTTCCATCTCGGTCATGAGATGGCTGGAGACGAGCACCACCTTGCCCTCATCGGCGAGGGAACGCAGCAGTCGGCGCGTCCACCGGATGCCGTCGGGGTCGAGACCGTTCGTCGGTTCATCGAGCACGAGCACCCGCGGGTCGCCCAGCAGCGCGGCCGCAATGCCCAGACGTTGGCTCATGCCGAGGGAGAAACCGCCGATGCGTTGGCGCGCAGCATCCCTCAGACCGGTGTACTCCAACACCTCGTCGACTCGCCGCTCGGGGATCGCGTTCGACTGGGCCACCCAGGTCAGATGGGCGCGCGCGGTGCGACCGGCGTGGGCGCCGGGGCCGCCGAGCATCGCGCCGACACTCAGCAGCGGGCGAGACAGCGAACGATACGGACTGCCGTCGATTGTTGCGACGCCGGAGGTCACCCGGTCGAGGCCAAGCAGGATGCGGAGGGTGGAACTCTTGCCCGCGCCATTCGGGCCGAGAAACCCCGTCACCCGGCCGGGCAGGGCGGTAAAACTGACGTCGTCGACGACCGTGCGGCGGCCGTGACGTTTGACGAGATGGCTGACTTCGATCATCCCTTCACTCAAGCAAGCGCCACGGCATCCGTCAGTCTGCGAGAGTCGACAACCTCAGAGGGATCAGGCGTGCGGATCGGCGCCGACGAGTCCGCTCTCATACGCGGCGACCACCAGTTGCGCCCGGTCTCGGGCCTGAAGTTTCGTCAGGATGCGGCTCACATAAGTGCGGACAGTCGTCGAGGTCACGAATAGTGCGGCCGCGATCTCGGCATTCGACAGCCCTCGCCCGATCAGCACGAGCGTTTCGCGTTCCCGGGCGGTGAGGTGCTCGACCCGCGCATCTCCTCCCCTCGGAGCGAAACGCGCAATCAGCCGCCGGGTCACCTCGGGGGCGAGTAGAGCGTTGCCCTCGTGCGCGACACGGATTGCGCGCAGGATCTCACCCGGCGGGCTGTTCTTCAGCAGGAACCCCGAGGCCCCCGCGCGCAGGGCGTCGTACACATAGTCGTCCCAATCGAACGTCGTCAGAACGAGAACTCGCGGGCCGTCCGCACGCCCGCAGAGCAGGCGGGTCGCTTCGAGCCCGTTCATCCGCGGCATCTGAACGTCCATCAGCACGACATCCGGACTGTGTGCGCTCGAGAGCCGAACCACTTCGTCGCCGTCACCCGCCACCGCGACGACCGACATCTCCGGCTCGTGCTCGACGAGAACGCTCAAGGATGCTCGAATGTCGGGCTCGTCGTCAGCGATCAACACCCGAATGTTGGTCACGACCCGCCGCCTGCCCGTGTGCCGTTGAGCGGCAGGGAGACCGTGACCGTAAAACCGCGCGCGTCGGCTGCGATATCGAGTACACCCCCGACGAGCGCGACCCTCTCGCGCATACCGGTCAAGCCGTGCCCCTCGCGGACACCCGTCGGCGCGCCGCGGCCGTCGTCCTGCACCTCGACATCCACGCGGTCGGCGGATATTCGCACGCTGACGACCAGCGACGAAGCCGCGGCATGACGGAGCGCATTGGTCACGGCCTCCTGCGTGACCCGGTGCACGGTGACGCGCACGGGGGCGGGAAGATCATCGATCGCGCCGAAGAGATCGAGACGGGTTCGAAGCCCCGCGCGCTCTGCGTGCTCGACGGCGTGGGCAAGAAAGGTTGTCAGCTGTGCCGAGGGTGGCGTCAGGCCTTCGGGCGCGTCGGAGCTGCCGGCGCGCTCGCGGTGCAGGAGTGTTTTCAGCTCGGCCAGTGACTCCCGTGCGCCTTGCTCGATGTCCCGGAGGGCGACACGCAGGTCGGCTTCGTCGAGCGAGGTCACGTGCGCGGCAACACCGGCACGCACCCCGATGGTGCCGAGAGAATGGGAGAGCACGTCGTGCACGTCGCGCGCGAGACGGAAGCGCTCCTCTGCTCGAGATCGAGCAGCCGCCTCGACCCGCGCTTGGCGTGTGCGCACCCCCAGGACCCAGGATGCCGAGAGCACTACCGCGCTCAGTAGCAGCCCGCGAAACCTCTCCTCGACGCCCTCGGCGCTGAGCCCTGCGGACGAGATGAGCAGAACTGCCACACCCGCAACCATCCACCAGGGGAACCGGCGGGAACCGCGCTGTTCCGCGAGCGCGAAAACGGTGAAGCCCGTCAGCACGAAAGGATCGGCGGTCAGGCCGAGCAGCACGGCAACGCCGGTGGCGGTGCCCGTGACGGCGACGGCGAGCACTGGCCAGCGGCCACTCGCCACGAGGCCCGCCACAGCAAGCGCCGCGAGCGCCAGTTGAACCCAACGTCCCTCCCCGTCCGTGGGCGCCACGGTGATCCACAACCCGGCGACGACCGCGACCCCGAACGCGAATCTCAGCACCGGTGCTCGCCACGCGCGCGGCGGCCGAGCGGCACGACCCGACGCGGCACCATGCGTTCTCCTCGTCATGCCCAGCGCCGTCTCCATGCACCCATCGTAGGAGCGCGGCCGATGTCAGCCGCGAACGTCGGCGTTGAGGTGGGCGTCGAGAATGCGCTCCGTGCGTTTGCGAGCCGAGGGGCTGTCGTCGATGAGCAGGTGGAGTGCCAACCCGTCGACGAGCGCGTGGAGCGCGGCCGCCGAGTCGTCCAGCTCCCCTTCGGGCCCGTTCGCGCCCAGGCGCTGGAGGAAGTGACGGCACGCCCGTCGCAGCTTCTCAGCCGATTCATCGCGAACCTCGCGGATCGCCTCCACGTGCGCCTCGGCGAACAACGCGACGTTCACCTCCATCTCGGCACGACGGCCCGGGTCGAGCGGAAGGAACTCGAGCAGGGCGGCCCTCACTCGATCGCGGTCGCCGGCACCGGCATCGGCATCGGCATCGGCCATGACCGCAGTCACGCGCGCAGTCACCCGGATGTTGACGAGCTGCATCCGCACAGGCTCGATCCCGTATCGCCCTGCTCGTGACGGAGCTCGACCTGAACTGACTAGCGGCAGGCCATCGGGCCATCGGGCCATCTTTATTTCAGAGGGCGCTCACGACACACGCGGCCAGGAAGACGACCTGGATGACGGATCGGAGCAGGAGCGGCGTGGTGGGGGCCGCGGGGTGAAGACGCGTCCTCGCGGCCCTGATATTCGCCGGGAAGATCAGGATGAGCAGGAGGCCCAAACAGGCTGCCGCGACGACGCGGGTGGGCTCGAAAATGAGACCGACGGCGCCGGCAACCTCCAGGATTCCCGAGATCGTCACTACGAGGCTCGGATGCGGCATCCAGGGCGGCACGATCGCTATCAGCCCCGCCCGCCGCGGTTGCAAGAAATGGGCCGTCGACGCGATCAAGAACGCGGCCGCGAGCCCACAAGCGGTCGCGGCGGGCCACGACGCGAGGTACGGCACCCCCGCGCCGGCCAGCCGAGCCGCCACCGTTACGACGATCAGAACGACGACCGGCACCATCAGAATGCAGCCGACATCGACGAAGGCGCCCCGGCGGGTTCCTCCGCGAAGGTGAGCGGCCACACCTCTTCGGCAGGGCTCGCGGGGGCGCCCGACGCGGCTTCGATGACGAGCTGGCCGAGGCGCGTGCCGAGCGCGTGCAGGTCGAGGTGGAACGTCGAGAGGTGCGGCTGCAGCATCGAGCAGACGGGGTTGTCGCGAAAACCGATGACCGCGAGCTCTGAGCCGATGGCCACGCGGGCCCGCTCGAGCTCCGGATAGAGGCCGAGCGCCAGCGTCTCTTGCAGCAGCATCAACCCGTCGGGCCGCTCACCCGCTGCCGACAGCAATCGTGATGCCAGCTCATTGCCGCCAGCCGCCGAGTCTCGCACGCGGATGACGGTCGATTCGGCCAGCCCGGCGGCGCGCACGGCGTCGTGCCACGCCTCGATGAAGATGTTGGTGCCCGTGATGTCGCGGTCGTCGCTGGCCAGCGCGAGATGTCGCCGCCCCTCCCCCGCGAGTCGCTCGACCGCCTGGCGCGCCACACCCGCGAAGTCGAGGTCGATCGCCGGGTGGTCGCGGCGCTCGGTGCGCCCCAGCGTCACGAACGGCACCGCCGCGTTCTGCAGATAGTCGACGCGCGCATCGATCCAGCTCGTGTTCGTCAGCACGTAGGCATCGGCGATCGAGCGCTCGACCATGCCGCGCACCTGCCGCAGGCCGTCGCCGTCCGATCTCGTGGGCACCATCACGACATCCAGGCCGCTGTCGTGCAGGATGTCTTGCAGCCCGCCCACGAGCGAGAAGTAAAAGGTCTCACCGAGCGAGGTTCGAGCCGTGTCGACGGGAACGAACAGGGCGACCGAACCCGTGGAACCGCGCCGCAGCGCGCGCCCCGCCTGGTTGGGCCGATAGCCGAGGCGCGACGCGGCCTCGCGCACGCGCGCAACCGTCTGCGGGCTGGCCTCTGGATGCCCGCTCATGGCCCGCGAGACCGTGGAAATGGAGAGCCCGAGCGCCTCGGCGACATCGCGTATGCCGACCTGCGCCATGTGGACTCCTTTCGAGGTCATCCAAGAATGCCATACGCGGGGCTCGACTTAACGGAAACGTTTCCGGTAACGTGTCGGCAAGCAACGTCCAAAGGAGGACACGTGGCCATTACGACCCCCACCCAAGAAAAAGCGGTCATCCGCAAACTCGCCTGGCGCGTCATGCCGCTGCTCGTGGCCGGCTATTTCATCGCCATCATCGACCGCGCCAACATCGGCGTCGCGGCCCTCACGATGAACGCCGACCTGGGCATCACACCCGCCATCTTCGGCCTGGCCGCCGGTGTCTTCTTCATCCCCTACGTACTGCTCGAAATCCCGTCCAACCTGGCTCTCGCCCGCTTCAGCGCGCGCGTCTGGCTCGCCCGCATCATGGTCACGTGGGGCATCTTCTCGGCGCTGCACGCCATCGTGTGGGATGGCACGAGCTTCCTCGTCATGCGCGCGTTCCTCGGTGCCGCCGAGGCAGGCTTCTTCCCGGGCGTCATCTTCCTGCTCACGCAGTGGTTCCCGCGCGAATACCGCGGGCGCATGATGGCCATCTTCACCATGGGCATCCCCATCGCCCTCGTCATCGGCACGCCCCTCTCGGGCCTGCTGCTGCACATGGACGGCATCCTGGGCCTGCACGGCTGGCAGTGGCTGTTCATCATCGAGGGCCTGCCCGCCGTCGTGATCGCGTTCATGCTCTTCTTCATGCTGCCCAAGAACCTCGAAACGGCGAAGTTCCTCAACGAGTCCGAGCGCAGCTGGCTCACCACCACCCTCGAGCGTGAGCGCGCCGAAGCCCCCGGCGAGAAGAAGCACCAGAGCATTCTTCGGATGCTGCTGAACCCCCGCATCCTCGTCTTCGCCCTGGCCTACTACGGCCTCACCAACCTCAACGGCGCCATCAGCACGTTCCTGCCCCAGATTCTCGGACCGCTCGGCCTCGACAACACGGGCACCACGTTCGTCGCCGCCGTGCCCTACGCCTTCGGGCTGCTCGGCATGATCCTGCTCGGCCGCTACGCCGACCGGGCCAAGCGTCGATCGGATGCCGTCTACCTCGCGCTCGGCATCGCGGTCGTCGGGCTCGTGGGTGCCGCCCTGGCCCCCACCCCGATCATCCAGTTCGTGGCCCTGTGCATCGCCGCGATCGGCGTCTTCGGCGTGCTGCCCGCCTACTGGGGCGTGCCGACCGCGCTGCTCGGTGGCGCCGCCGCGGCCGGAAGCATCGCGTTCATCAACGCCTTCGGCAACATCTCGAGCGTCGTCAACCCGGCCGTCATCGGCGCCATCAAGGAGTCGACCGGAACGTTCCAGGGCGGCCTGCTGTGGCTGGCGCTCATGGGCGTGCTCGCGGCCGTCGCCCTCACGTTCGCCATCCGCCTCGCGGCGAAGCAGGCCGGCGGCATCGCCCAGGCCAGCGGAACCGCGTTCCGCCCCTCGAAGGAGCTCCGATGACCGACCACGCCGAGACGCCCCCCGAGGCGCGCATCGACACTGACACCGACACCGCGATCGCATCCGTCCGCATCCTGAGCCTCGCCGGAACGCTGCCCACCGAGGGCGACCTCTGGGAGGACTGGCTGGTGCGCCCGGCGCACATCTACCCCGAGATCCGCGACGCGCACTACGCCGAGGGCGGCGAGCAGGGCCCCGACGGGTTCGCCGTGCAGACCTACTTCGTCGAGATCGCGACGCGCTCGGGGGCGGTCGGCCGCGGCGGCCCCATCACGGCGGGCATCGCGCAGATCATCGCCTCCGACCTGCGCCCGCTCCTCGTCGGCGCCGACGGCATCGCGGGCGAGAAGCTGTGGGATGTCATGCACCGCACGCAGGTGCACGGCCGCCAGGGCCAGACGATGCTCGCCATCTCGGCCGTCGACGCCGCCCTGTGGGACCTGCGCGGAAAGTGGATGGATCAGCCCGTCTACCGTCTGCTGGGCGGGCCCACCCGGCCATCCATCCCGGCTTATGCCTCGATGCTGGGCTTCTCGGTGAGCGATCCCGACCTGGTCGCCGCGCGCGCCACCGCCTATCGCGACGCCGGTTACGTGGCCCAGAAGTGGTTCTTCGCCAACGGCCCGTCGAGCGGTTACGAGGGGATGCGCGCCAACGTGCAACTGGTCCGCACGCTGCGCGAAGCCGTCGGGCCCGACTACGACCTCATGTTCGACTGCTGGCAGTCCTTCGATCCGACCTACACGGCCGAGCTGGCCCGCCGCATCGCGCCCTACCAGCCGCGGTGGCTCGAAGAACCGCTCATGCCCGACCGCATCGACGGGTATGCGCGGCTGCGCGATCGGCTCGACATCCCCATCGCCGGCGGGGAGCACGAGTACACGCGGTGGGGCTTCCAACGATTCCTGGATGCCGGAGCGGTCGACGTTCTGCAGCCCGACATCTACTGGTGCGGAGGCCTGAGCGAGACGCTCAAGATCGCTGCGGCCGCGAGCGCGCACGATGTCATGGTGATCCCGCACGGGCATTCGGCCGCGGCCACGTTGCACTTCTCGCTGGCGCAGTCGCCATCATCCACGCCCATGCAGGAAGACCTGATCAAGTGGAACGCCGTGCACCAGCTGTTCCTGCGCAACCCCGTCACGCCCGTGCGCGGGCTGCTGACGCCGAACGACGAGCCCGGCATCGGCATGGAACTCGACCTGTCGCGCGCGACCGCGCAGGCCTACGTCATGGAGTGACGCTCGCCGGCGGCCCGCGGCGCCGTCAGGGTGGCGAGGAACCGGTAGGCGTTCGCCTTGTAGTTGGCCGTGCTGAGCATGAACGGCGACCCGTGTTGGTTGTAGCTCAGCTCCTCACCGACGAGGACGGGCTCCTCGGCCGCGATACCGAGGAGCTCGCCGACGCTGCCCGCGAGCGCCGCCGAGATGACGAAGTCGCTGCGCGAGGGTGCCGTGCCGTGCGCCTCGAGGGCCGCATAGAGCGAACGGTCGGTGAAGTCCTCGTCCTCGATTCCGGGCGCCTGCCAGAGCGCGATGACCGAGCGCTCGACGCAGATCGGTTCGCCCTCGAGTGAGCGGATGCGCTCGAGCTCGAGCACGAGATCGGTGCGTTTGGGCTGCAGGCGTTGACGCTCCTCGTGGCTGGCCAGACGCGTCACCGAGCGCGTGACGCGCGTCTGCACCGACAGCCCGCGCCGCCGGGCCATCTCGGTGAAGCTGAGCAGCTGCCGGGGCGGCGGGCCGTAGGGCACGGCGCTGATGAACCATCCCGATTGCGGCGCCGACGTGACATGACCCTCGGCGGCCAGGTGGGTCAGCGCCTTGCGCAGCGTCGAGCGGCTCACGTCGAACCGTTCGCACAGCACGCGCTCGGGCGGCAGGCGGCCCGCCGACCCCAGGTCTTCGGTTTGGATAAAGAGCAGCAGACGCTCGGCCACCGCCTCCGCGAGGCGTGAAGGATTCGAGCCGTTCGCTCCGGCATTCGTTGCGCCGCTGGGCGCGGCATTCGACACGCTGATCGTCGCGGTGTTCGGCAGGCCTTCATCGGCGGGATACATAGGGCAACCCTACAGACCAGTGCAGTCCAATTGGCCTATTTTTCGTGCGCTCTCTGCGGCAAGGCCCGAGAAGTGCATAAACTCCGAGCTAGTTCAAGACCAAAACAGACCAACGCTGGGAAAGGACCATCAATGGCGAAACGGTTGATCTGCCTCGCGGGCCATGCGGATATCGCGGCGGGAGTCGCCAGCGCGGCGACCCTCATCATGGGTGATTCCGACGAGTTGCGCGCCGCCCCCTCCTACACGGGAGATGTCGACGAGCTGCGGCGCTTCGTCGACGGCCTGCTCGACGAGATCGGCGACGACGGCTCACTCATCCTCGTGACTGACTTGGCCGGCGGCAGCCCGAGCAATACGCTGCTCGCCTACCGCGACGACCCCCGCGTGCTCCAGTTCGCGGGCATGACCCTCTCGCTCGTGATCGAGCTGCTGGCCGACGACCCCCTCGCCGGTGGCGGCACCTTCGACAGCGCTTTCACCGAGCGCATCCGCTCGACCGTCACACCCCTCCCCCGGCCGATCGAGTCGCCCGCCAACTCCGGTCAGTCCCCCACCGAAGAGGAAGACTTCTGATGATCCAATTGCTGCGAGTCGATCACCGACTCATACACGGCCAGGTCGTGATGTCCTGGATGCGCAGCCTCGAGCCCACGGCGATCCTCGTGGCCAACGACAGCGTGCCGAACGACGAGCTGCGCAAGAGCACGCTCAAAATGGCCAAGCCCACCGACGTGAAACTGGTCATCAAGACCGTGGCCGACTCGATCGAGGCCATCAACTCGGGCAAGACCGACTCCTACAAGCTGTTCATCCTGACCGAGAGCGTCGAGGATGCTGTGCGCCTGGCCCGGGAGTGCCCCGCCATCCGCCACATCAACCTCGGCGGCACGAAGCGCCTGCCGGGCACGACACCGCTCACCAACACCGTCAATCTCACGGCCGACGAGGTCAGCGCACTGCGCGAACTCGCAGCCACGGGCGTCGAGGTCGAAGCGCGCGCCGTCGCCACCGATCGCAAGACGGTCGTGACCGCGGACAGCGTGGTGGGGTCATGATCACCGCACTCATCCTGTTCTGCGCGGCCCTGACTCTCGGCCTGATCGACCTCTTCTTCGGCCGCAACCTGGCCATCCGACCGCTCGTGACGGGCACGGTCGTGGGCTTCATCCTGGGCGACCCCGTGAAGGGCATGGCTATCGGCGCCACGCTCGAGCTCGCGTTCATCGGCCTATTCACGGTGGGCGGCGCCATGCCTCCCGAGATCTTGACGGGTGGCATGCTCGCCACGGCGCTGGCCATCACGGCGGATGCGGGGGCCGAAACGGCTCTCGTCCTTGCCTTCCCCATCGCGGCCCTGGGCCTCATCGTGAAGAATCTTCACTTCGTCTTCGTGGCGCCCGCGCTGTTGCATCGGGCCGACACGTTCGTGCAACGCGGTTCCATCCGCGGGGTCAGCGCCATGCACATCCTGTCCGGGTTCCTCTGGGTGTTCTGGTTGGCGCTCGTCGTGGGCATCTCCTACGCCGTGGGCAGCGATGCCATCGGGGCCGTGGTCGCCGCCATCCCCGAGCCCGTCACGGTGGGCCTGCAGGTGGCCACCGGCATCCTGCCCGCCCTCGGTTTCGCGCTTCTCGGCCGGATGCTCATGGGCAAACGCGTCATGCCCTTCTTCTTCCTGGGCTTCCTGATCGTCACCTACAGCGGGTTCCCGATCGTCGGACTCGCGGCCGTCGCGGCCATGGTCGCCTGGATCCTCGTGGACATCGAACGCCGCCGCACCCCCGCGCAGAACCCCGCCCTCGCCCTGAACGGAGCAGCAGACGATGACTTCTGATCTCTCGACCACCGGTCCCGACAGCCCCGAATCGCCCGCCGGCGCGACCGACGCTCCGGGCGCGACGAACGCTCCCGGCGCGATCAGCACGGCCGTGCTCAACCGCATGTACGTGCGCGCCCTGAGTGTCGAAGCATCCTTCAACTACGAGCGCCAGCAGGGTCTGGGCTTCGCCTACTCGATGATCCCCGCGGTCAAGGCGCTCTACGCCAAGGAGGCCGAGCAGGCCGCGGCGCTCAAGAAGCACCTCGAGTTCTTCAACACCACGCCCTACGTGGCCACGGCCATCGTGGGTGTCTCGACGGCCGTCGAGGAGCAGCTGAGCCGCGACCGCACGCTCGACCCCGCGACCGCCAACAGCGTGAAGGCCGCCCTCATGGGCCCGCTCGCGGGCATCGGCGACTCCCTCTATTGGGGCACCATCCGCCTGCTCGTCACCGGCATCGGCGTCTCGCTGGCCATGGCGGGAAACATCCTCGGGCCGATCATCTTCTTCCTCGGGTTCAACATCCCTGTCCAGGTGCTCTCCTACCTCTACCTGCGCTCGGGCTACCGGTTCGGCACCAAACTGCTCGCCCGCATCTCGGGCAGCGATGGGATGGCGAGCCTGACCTATGGTGCGGGCATCGTCGGTCTCATGGTGATCGGCGGGCTCACGGCATCCCTCGTCTCGATTCACGTGCCCATCGAATTCGAGGTGGGCGAGGGCACGAGCTCGATCCAGACGGATGTCCTCGACGGAATCATGCCCGGCATCCTCGCCCTCGGCGCCTTCTGGCTCATCTACTGGCTGCTCGGCAAGGGCTGGAAGACGACATGGCTGCTGCTCGCGATCTTCGGCGTCGGCCTGGTCGGCGCGTTCACGGGCGTGCTGGGCGTCGCATCCTGAGCCACCGCGCATCCGCTCTCTCTTCTCACCGCATCACAGCAAGGACTGACATGACGACAATGCTCGACTGCATCACCGAACAACCCGCGATCTGCGAAACCATCCTGCGCGACGAGGCCCACAGCTTCGGCGACCTCGACCGGCTGCTGGATGGCCGCACGGTCACGCGTGTGCTCGTGCTCGCCACGGGCTCCTCGATGAACGCCGTGCGCGCCACCGAACGGCACTTCGCGGCCGTGGCCGGCGTCAGCACCGTGACCATCGAGCCCTACACGTTCTCGGAGTACGAGACCATCGACACCGCTTTCGACCTCGTCGTCGCCGTCTCGCAGCGCGGCACGAGCACGTCCACGATCGACGCCGTCGCGGCCGCCCGTGCCCGCATCGATGCGCCCATCGTGGCCATCACGGGTGACGTGAACTCTCCTCTCACCGAGCACGTCGACGCATCCGTCAACATCCGGTGCGGGGACGAGGCCGTGCGCTACTCGACCAAGGGCGTCACCTCGACCGTGCTCACGCTGCTGCTGCTGTCGGTGCGCCTGGCCGAGCGCCAGGGGCGCGTGGTCGAACCGCGCGACGGGCGCGAGGGGATGGCCGCGGCCGTCGCCCAGCTGCCCCGCATCATCGAGGATGCCGAACGCTACTACGCCGGGAATGCGGCCGAACTCGACGCGGTCAGCCGCATCTCGGTTCTCGGCTACGGCCCCAACATCGGCACGGCCGTGGAGGCGGAGACGAAGATCATCGAGACCGTGCGCGTGCCCGTGCAGGGCATGGAGCTCGAGGCCTACATGCACGGCCCGCTGTTCGAGCTCAAGCGCGACTACACGCTGTTCCTCACCGAGGTTCCCGGCGTGAGCTCGGCCGCGCGGTTGCGCCAGTTCGCGGAGTTCGCGTCGCGCTACTGCGACTTCGTGCACATCGTGACGCTCGGGGCCCCGACCGGGTGGCCGCGCGAACTGGCGCTCGACCTCGATGTGGCCGAGGTGTTGTCGCCGCTCGCGCTCATCCCCGTCTACCAGGTGTTCGCCTACCGCATGTCGGTGGCGAAGGGCAACGACCTCGTGGCGCCCGCGTTCCCCGACTTCCGGTCGGCGATGCGCACGAAGGTCGCAGGTTAGTTAGTTCGAGACGCCCGCCGGCTGCCTGAGGGCGGTCGGCGGGCGTTTGACTGCCCGTCAGTCGGCGTCGAGCTCGGTGGCGTAGGTGCGGAACTCGCTGCGTTCCTTGTGCATCTTCCAGAGCAGGTCGGCGAGCGCCGCCGGGTTCTTCTGCGGGTGGTTCTCGTCGATCGATCCCGGGATGATGAGCTGCGCGACATGGATGTCGTCACCCGCGAGTTCGTCGTGCAGCATCGTCGCGAAGGCACTCTGTCCCGCAAATGCGATCGAGGTGCCCGCGAGCCGCCCGACGGGTTTCACGGCCGTGCCGCCGTTGACGAACAGGATGCTTCCGCCACCCAGGAAACGCATCCCCGGCACGACCTGGTGCACCGCGGCGACGGGCCCGAAGATCGAGAACTCGACCGGTCCGACGAGGTCGGCGGGTGTGGTCTCGAGCACTGGGCGCATGAAGTCCTTCTGGGGTAGCGGGCTGTACTGCAGCACCTCGATGGGTCCGAGCTTTTCGGTCGCGGCCTCGAGGGCGGCCGCGATGCTGGCGGGCTCGCGCACGTTGGCGACGAAACCGGCGGCGCTGATGCCTTCTGCGGCCAGGTCGGATGCGAGGGCATCCACGTGTTCGCGGTTGCGCGAGATGAGGGCGACGGCGAAACCTTCGCGGGCGAAACGGCGGGCGACGGCGGCACCGAGGCCACGGCCGGCCCCGACGATAGCAAGAGTAGTCATGCCTTCATCCCAGCACCGATCAGCGCATCGCGCAGGGGGCTTGCGGCGCCGCCCGGCCGCCGTCGGTGGTCTGCCTGAGCGCACTGCCGCGCGCATGCCTGGGTAAAACCAGTTGGGCCCGCCAATGACGGGCCCAACTGCGTTTCTGAAGCCGAGTGGTGCCTAACCCGAGACGGGCCAGAGGACTGAGATCCATCGGTGATGCGTCCATCGTCTCATCAGTTAGGCGGCCCCGCTACCCATCATTTGCAACGCCGATCATGCGGCCAGGCACGATCAAGCGAGCATGGCAATGCGTTGGGGGCACACTGGGCTACCCAGTGGTGGCACTGCGACTCGGCGTCGGTGGTCTGCCCTAGCCTGCTGATATGCAGCCTTATCGCCTGACGATCGACGACGACGCGCTCTCCGACCTGCGCACCCGGCTCGAGCGCACGGCGCTTCCGCAGCCGATCGGTGATGCGGCGGTGGAGAGCGGTTTGAGGCTCGAGCGCCTGGGCGGGTTGCTCGATCACTGGAGGGAAGGATTCGACTGGCGGCGGGTCGAGCGCGAGCTGGCGGCGGTGCCGCAGTTCACGGCGACCATCGACGGTCAGCTCATCCACTTCGCCCATGTGCAGGCGCCGGCCGAGGCTCGCGGGCACCGAGTGCCCGTCATCGTCTTTCACGGGTGGCCCTATTCGTTCATCGAGATGCTGCCGTTGGCACGCCTGCTGACCGCGGATGGTGACGCCGACGTCGTCTTCGATGTGGTCGTCGCCTCGCTGCCCGGCTATGGGCCGTCCCCCGCGCTCGTCGACCGCCCCTTCACCGGCCCCGTCGTCGCCGAACTCATGCACTCGCTCATGGTCGACACGCTCGGCTACGACCGCTACATCTGTTACGGCGAAGACGTCGGGTCGACCACGAGCGACTGGATGGCGGCGCTCCACCCCGAATCCGTGCTCGGCCTCTTCGCCACGCACGCCGCGTTCCCGGCGGAATCGCGCGCCCACAACCTCACGGCGGAGGAGGCCGGCTGGGTGGCCGACCACGGTACCGCTTGGAAGCGCTCACTCGCCTACGCGGCCATGCAGTCGACGCGACCCGAGACGCTCGCCGTCGCGCTCAGCGACTCGCCCGCGGGTCTGGCGGCGTGGATCGTCGAGAAGCTGCTCGCCTGGTCGGGCGAGGGCGAGTGGTGGAATGACGACGAACTCCTGACCACGGTGTCCCTCTACTGGTTCACGCGCAGCATCGGCACGTCGTTCGCGCCCTACCGCGACCACCGACTGCAAGCCGAGTTGCCCGAGATCACGGTGCCCGCCGGGGTGGCGGTGCAGCACGGGGAGCGCGGGCTGCCGCGCAGCTATGCGGCGCGCACCTATCGCGACATCCGCCGGTGGACGGACCTCGACCGCGGCGGTCACTTCACGGCCTGGCAGACGCCGCAGCTCGTGGCGGCCGAGCTCACGGCCTTCGTCAGTGGGCTGCACTCAGACGAGCACTGACACCCGACAGCTCGTCGGCTCGTCGGCTCGTCGGCTCGTCGGCTCGTCGGCCAGGATAGGGGCATGACGCCTTCCGCCCTCGACGCCCAATTGGACCGCATCTTCGACGCGCGCAACCGCGACGACATGGGGCCCACGATCGCAGCGCTCCTGCCGATCTACGAAGCGCACCCGTCCGAGCCTCGCGTGCTCTACGAGGTCGGCGGCGCCTATGACACGGCGGGCGAGGAAGAAACCGCCGTCGGGTTCTATGAACGCGCCATGGCCGCAGGGCTGTCGGGAGACATCCGCCGCCGCTGTTATCTGCAATACGGCAGCACCCTGCGCAACCTCGGGCGGCTCGACGAGTCCCTCGACGTCTTCGCGCGAGCCCGCGATGAGTTCCCCGACTCGGTCGCCCTCGGCGCCTTCGAGGCACTCACCCTCCACGCCGCCGGCCGCGCGAACACGGCCCTCGGCAGCCTGCTGACACTCCTCGCGGAGAACGTGCACGCCGACGAGCTCGAACGCTACAAACCCGCCATGCGCGGCAACGCCGACTACCTCGCATCCCTCGATGCCGACGGCGCGCACACGTGAGTGAGCCGACTGCACCCGGACAACACAACGGCGCCGACGAGGCCGAACTACGGGTGCTCGCCGAGCTGGAGGGCTACGCGCGCCTCTGCGCGGGCGACTCGGCCACCTTCAGTCGCGAAGACTTCGTGACCGCTTCCATCACCGAAATCACGGTGACGCCCCACAATCCGGCGAGCCGAACATTCAGCATCGCCGTCGAGCAATTTCTTCACGTCGAGGTCGGCGATCTCGGCGGCCACTTCGAACTCGGCTACACCGACGCGGACATCGCGCTCGCGAAACGCATCGTCGAAGCCGTCATTGCAGGACGCATCTCGGAGACGCGCGCACTCGGGCGATCTCGCGTCGACGTCACGCTCGCCGACGGGATGTCAACGCACGAAACCGGGTACGCCGGATGCCTCCCCGCGCTCATCCCGCTGCCGTTCTGGCGCCGCTGGGGGCGCCGCACCAACTACGAACCGTTCCGCCGCTAAACGCCCGACCCGGCGAAGATGCTCGCAAGGGCGACGTACGCCAGGAACAACAGGACGACCACGCCGCAGGCGATGCCCAGAGCGATACGACCGCCTCGCCCCGAATGGGTAAAGAGGTAGCCGATACCCATGATCACGAACACCATGAATGCAACACCGAGCAAGATCATCGTTCCCCCTGTTGGACGAGTTTGAAGAGTCCGTCGCGACCTCAGTTGATGATCTCGCCGCGCTCGTCAGCGCGGAGTTCGGCGAGGCGTTCGCGCCAGGCGTGAAGTGCCTCGGGAGTGAGGCGCGTCCAGTCGAAGACTTCGGCGACCACGCGAAGCGGCTCACCGCTGCGGTAGGAGCGGGTCGGGTTGCCAGGAAACTTCTTGTCGGTCACGTTGGGGTCGTTCTCGAACGCGCCCAGGGGCTCGACCTCGTACACGCGCGGCTCGGCATCACCCGCGGCGAGCTCGGCGGCGAGGCCGGCCCCGTCGCGCAGCGCCGTGAAGTAGATGTGGTTCATGACGATCTCGGGCCGGTAGTTCGATCGGAACCCTGGCGTCAGCAGGTCCCCAGCTCGCAGATCGGCTTTCGTCCCGTGAAAGAACGGCCCGTCATCCAACACATCGCCCATGTCGGAATCCTACGGATGGCCTCGCCCTCGCGGTAGCTCGCGAAGGCGGCGCGACTCCCGGAGTGGGGGTGCCGCGCGGGGTGGGCGCGGCGCGGGCGCGGCGGGCGGGTTGTTACGGTGAGGGGAGTGTTATCGAGGGGAAGAGGGACACTGTGCTCGTGACGTTGACGTCGACCGCGCCGGAGGCTTCGAACCTGAGCCACCTTTTGCGCAAGCATCCGGGCAAGGCGCAGGTGTTCGACCTGTCGGTCGGGCAGGCGCACGTGTTCTACCCGGAGGCGAACGACGAGCGCTGCACCGTGGCGATGATGCTCGAAGTCGACCCCGTCGGCCTGGTGCGCGACAAACGCTTCCGCGGCGGCGATGCCTCGACCCTCGCGCAGTACGTGAACGACCGACCGTATGCCTCCTCGTCGATGGTCGCCGTGGCCATCGGGCAGGTGTTCCGCACCGCGATGGGCGGGCGCAGCGACGCGTTCCCCGAGCTGGCCGCCGGCACGCTGCCCCTGACCGTGACCGTCGCCGCGGTCTCGGCTCGCGGTGGCGCCGACCTCGTCCGGCAGCTTTTCGAGCCGCTCGGCTGGCAGGTCGGTGCGCGTCCGATCGCGCTCGATCGCGAGTATCCCGAGTGGGGCGACTCGCGCTACGTCGACCTCACGTTGACGGGCGACATCCGGTTGTCGGATGCCCTGAGGCACCTCTATGTGCTGCTGCCCGTGCTCGACGACGCCAAACACTATTGGGTGTCCGACGACGAGATCGGCAAGCTCATGCGCGCCGGCGAGGGATGGCTGGCCGAACACCCCGAGCGCGACCTCATCACACGGCGCTATCTGGCGCATCAGCGCGGCATGGTCGGGGACGCTGAGGCGTTGCTCGACGGCGACGCGAGCGCCACGGATGCGTCAGCGAGCTCGGATGGCGCAGCGGAAGATGTTGCGGCCGACGGCCGCGCGCGAGCCGTTCAAGAACGTTCCCCGTCGCTCGCCCGCCTGCGAGCCGCGGCCGTCCTGCAGGCGCTCTCGGATGTCCGCGCCCACAGCGTCGCCGACGTGGGCTGCGGCCCGGGCGCGCTGCTCGTGCACCTCATGGCCGAGCCCGCGTTCTCGCGCGTCATCGGCACCGACGTGTCGGCGCGCGCGCTCGAGGAGGCGGCCCGCCGCCTGAACCTGCGCGAGGCCAGCGACCGGGTGCGCGACCGCATCCAGCTGCTGCAGTCGTCGGTGACCTACCAGGACTCCCGGCTCGCGGGGCTCGACGCGATCGTGCTCATGGAGGTCATCGAACACGTGGATGCCGCACGCCACGGTGCGCTCGAAGCATCCGTTTTCGGCGCCGCCGCCCCCGCCGCCGTCATCGTGACCACACCGAACAGTGACTACAACGCGTTGTACCCGTCGCTGCCCGCGGGCGAGTTCCGGCACACCGACCACCGGTTCGAGTGGAGCCGGGCGGAGTTCGAGGCGTGGGCCGCGAGCGTGTGCGAACGGTTCGGCTACACGGTCGAATTCCGCACGGTCGGCGACGTCGATGCGGCCCTCGGGTCGCCCACCCAGCTCGCACTCTTCCGAAAGGGCGGCCAGCGATGAGCCAGCACACCGAACCGAACGCCGCGAAGCCGCCGCTGGCGCTGCCCGACATGTCGCTCGTGCTGCTCGTCGGCCCCAGCGGCTCGGGCAAGTCGACGTTCGCCGCGAAACACTTCGGCCGCTTCGAGACCCTGTCGAGCGACTTCTTCCGCGGCCTCGTCTCCAACGACGAGAATGACCAGTCGGCCACCGTGGCTGCCTTCGAGGCGCTCAAGCACGTGGCCGGCCAACGGCTGCGCAAGGGCCTGCTCACCGTGATCGATGCGACCAACGTGCAACCCGAATCGCGGCGGTCCCTCGTGGAGCTGGCCCGCGAACACGATGTGCTGCCCGTGGCGATCGTGCTCGACATCCCCGAGAGCGTGTGCGTCGAGCGCAACGCCCAGCGCACCGACCGCACGTTCGGCGCCTCGGTGATCAAGCGGCAGCACGACCAGCTGCGGCGGTCGCTGAAACACCTGGGCAAGGAGGGGTTCCGCAAGGTGCACCTGCTGTCGAGCGAGGAGGAGGTGGCCGAGGCGCGGTTCGTGCGCGAGCCCCTGCTCAACGACCGGCGCGAGGAACGCGGACCCTTCGACGCCATTGGAGATGTGCACGGCTGTCGCTCCGAACTCGAAACCCTGCTCGGAAAACTCGGTTATGAGCTCGTGCGTGACGCCGAGGGCCGACCCGTCGACGCCATTCACCCCGACGGCCGCCGCGTGATCTTCCTCGGCGACCTCGTCGACCGCGGACCCGATGCCCCCGGCGTGCTGCGCCTCGCGATGGGCATGGTGCGCGCGGGGCACGCCCTCGCCGTGCCGGGCAACCACGAGGCCAAACTGGTGCGCGCCCTGCAGGGCAAGAAGGTGCAGACCAGCCACGGACTCGCCGAGACGCTCTCGCAGCTGGCCGGCGAAACCGACGAGTTCCGCGGCGAGGTCGAACGCTTCTGCCGCGAATTGGTCTCCCACCTCGTGCTCGACGACGGCGCCCTCGTCGTGGCGCACGCCGGCCTGATCGAGAAGTACCAGGGGCGGGCATCCGGGCGCGTGCGCTCCTTCGCGCTCTACGGCGACACGACGGGCGAGACCGACGAATACGGCCTGCCCGTGCGCCTGCCGTGGGCCAACGAATACCGCGGCGACGCCACTGTGCTCTACGGCCATGTGCCCACGCTCGAGGCCGAATGGGTGAACAACACCATGTGCCTCGACACGGGCTGCGTGTTCGGCGGCAAGCTCAGCGCACTGCGGTGGCCCGAACGCGAGGTCGTCGACGTGCCCGCCGAGCAGGTTTGGTATGAACCGGCCGCGCCGCTCGGACGCGCCGCCCAGACATCCGTCGACGAGCGCGACCCCGGCCTGCTGCGCATCGACGACGTGCTCGGCAAACAGATCGTCGAAACGCGCGTCTTCGGCAAGGTCGGCATTCGCGAGGATGCCGCGGCCGGCGCCCTCGAGGTCATGAGCCGTTTTGCCACCGACCCGCGGCACCTCGTCTACCTGCCGCCGACCATGAGCCCGCCAGCCACGTCGAAGCGCGACGACCTGCTGGAACACCCCGCCGAAGCGTTCGAGGCCTACCGCCGGGAGGGGCTCAGCCAGGTGATCTGCGAGGAGAAGCACATGGGTTCGCGAGCCGTCGTGCTGCTGACGCGCGACCCCGGCCGGTTCGACGCGCCCGACGGATGGCGCGGCGTGGTGCACACGCGCACCGGGCGGCCCTTCTTCGACGACGCCCTGACCGACGCGTTCCTCACGCGGCTCGACGCGGCCGTCTCGGCGGCCGGGTTGTGGGACGAGCTCGACACCTCGTGGCTGCTGTTCGATGCCGAGTTGCTGCCGTGGTCACTCAAGGCTGGCCCCATCATCCGCGAGCAATATGCGTCGGTGGGGGCTGCCGCAACGGCCTCGCTGCCCGCCGCGGTGTCGGTGCTCGAGCGCGCGGCAGCAGCCGGAATCGACGTCGGCGACCTGCTCGACCGCACCCGCCGACGATCTGAGGATGCCTCGGCCTACGTCGACGCCTACCGTCGTTATGCTGCACCGTCGAACGGTCTCGAGGGCGTGCAGTTGGCGCCGTTCCAGTTGCTCGCATCCGAGGGCGCCAGCCACCTGGGCCGCGAGCACGCGTGGCACCTCGACATCGCGCTGCGACTTGTCGACGCCGACCCCGCCTTCATCCGCGCCACCCGCTCGATCTCGGTCGACCTCACCGACCCCGCCTCTGAGGATGCCGCGACCCACTGGTGGGAGGAGCTGACGGGCGCGGGCGGCGAGGGCATGGTCGTGAAACCCGTCGCCGGGCTCACGCGCGGCACGAAGTCGCTCGTGCAGCCGGGCATCAAGGTGCGCGGCCGCGAATACCTGCGCATCATCTACGGCCCCGACTACACCGAGCCGCGCAACCTGACCCGGCTGCGCGACCGCGACATCGGCCACAAACGCTCGATGGCGCTGCGCGAATACGCGCTGGGCGTCGAGGCCATCGAGCGCTTCGTGGCCGGCGAACCCACCTGGCGCGTGCACCAGGCCGTCTTCGGTGTGCTCGCCATGGAGTCGGAGCCTATCGACCCTCGCCTGTAGGCGCGTGCGGCTAGACCCGCGGCGGCTGCTCGGGCCCCTGCGGGAAGGGCGGTTCTGTCTGCTGCTGACCCACCTGGGGGTATGCCGGAGATCCAGCCTGCGAAGCGTTCGGCTGCGGCGGCCAGGGCGGCGACGACTGCTCATATCCCGGCTGCGAAGTCTGCTGCGGAAGCGGCCAGGGCTGCAACGGCTGCGGGTACTGCGACAGCTGCGGGCGCTTCTCGTAGGAGGAGTGGGGCAGTGGCGCGCGCGTGACGAGGCCGTAGCGGCGGCCCCACCAGATGCTGAAGAGACCCGCGGCGAGCACGATGGCCATGGGAATCAGCATCCAGGCGTCGGCGACGCCCGCCTCGCGTTCGAAGACCTGGTCGGTCTGGTCGAGCAGGGCGGTGGGGATGAAGAGCAGCACGTTGTTGGTGGCGTGGATGAGCACGGGGGCCTCGAGCCCGCCGGTGCCGCGCGCCGCCAGAGCCATCGACACACCGAAGACGAAGTAGTAGGCCAACAGCCACGGGTCGGACGCCGCGTGCGCCAGCATGAACACGAACGACGAGATGAACGTCGCCGACACGAACGCCGCCGTGGGATGCCCGAACCACGAGCCCACCGACCGCTGAATGAGGCCGCGCGCACCGTATTCTTCGCCGGCCGACTGCAGCGGCGTGGTGAGCAGCACGATGACGAGCATCGAGATGGTGGTGGCGGTGAACTGCAGCTCGTCGGGCGGCGTTCCGATGAACGAGATGGCCACATAGATGAGCCAGACGGGCACGATGACGAGCGCGAGCCGCCCCATCCAGCGCCACCGGAAGCGACCCGTCACCGACGACAGGTTGCCCGGCCGCACGCCGAACAGCAGCCACTGCAGCAGCATCGACACGGGCCACATGGCCCCGAGCGCCAGGTTGTTGGCGAGCATAACGGCGGGCGTCAGGCGCAGCGGGTTCTCGGCCCATTCGTCGAACGTGTATTGGCCGGTGGCGACGTCGAAGAAGACGCCGGCGAGGCTCAGGATGGTCGACAGCACGAAGAAGAGGACGACGAGGGCGACGATCGCGAGCGTTCCGCGCCACCATTGGGGCTTCACCCGTAAGCCCTGGTCGTGCGTCACGACGGGTCGCGGGGCGGGCGGGACGGCCTGCTCGGCCGAAGTGGGCGATGCGAACGCGGGCGTTGTCGCCTGCTGCGGCCATTGGCCTGACGGATCGACATTGGCAGGCCGGGCCTGCCCCGTCGAGAACGGGGGCACGGGCGGCTGATCCGGAACAGCCCATCCGTGGTTCGGCGTGTGGTTCGTCATACTTCCAGCCTAGAGACGGCCGGATTGCCGGGCCTCCCCCTCGCGTCGGACATCGACGGACGGTGACGCTCGTTCCTCCGACGAGGGAGGGACGGGACGCGAGGGGGAAGGCGCGGCGGGGTCAGCTAGACGGCCGACGGAACGATGAGCCCGTTCGTCGCGGTGCGGGCGCGGGTGAGGCGCGCCTCGACATCCGCCCAGTTGACGATGTTCCAGAACGCCTTCACGTAGTCGGCGCGCACGTTCTGGTAGTCGAGGTAGTAAGCGTGCTCCCACACGTCGAGCTGCAGCAGCGGCGTGATGCCGACGGGCACATTGCCCTGCTGGTCGAACAGCTGGAAGATGACGGGACGCGCGCCGATGCTGTCCCAGCCGAGGACCGACCAGCCGGAGCCCTGAACACCGAGCGCCGTGGCCGTGAAGTGGGCCTGGAACTTCTCGAACGAGCCGAAGTTGGCGCCGATCGCCTCGGCCAGGTCGCCCGTGGGCTCTCCGCCGCCCTCGGGCGACAGGTTCTGCCAGAACACGCTGTGGTTGATGTGACCGCCCAGGTTGAAGGCGAGGTCCTTTTCGAGCTTGTTGACGGCGGCGAGGTTGCCGGAGTCGCGGGCCTCGGCCAGCTGCTCGAGGGCCGTGTTGGCGCCCGTGACGTAGGTCTGGTGGTGCTTCGAGTGGTGCAACTCCATGATCTGCGCGGAGATGTGCGGGGCGAGGGCCGAGTAGTCGTAGGGCAGGTCGGGCAGGGTGTAGCTGGGCATCCGATGTTCTCTTTCTGTTGTGGGATGGAGGGAGGCTGATCAGTCGTGACTGAGGCGCAGGAACCGGCGGTCGTGGTAGACGAGCGGTTCGGATGCGGGGCCCGTGATGACGTCGAGCACTTCGGCGACGACGAGCAGCGAGCTGCCAACGGGGACGACCTGGATGGTGCGGCAGCGCAGGGCTTGGCGGGCGTCGGCGAGGAGCGGCTCGCCCGTTGGCAGGGCGGTGAAACCCTGTTCAGGCGTGAAGCGGGGGGCGCCCGAGCGGGCGAAGGCCTCGGCCACGTCGACGTGCTGCGTGCCGAGCAGGTGCACGACGTAGGTGTCGGCTGAGAGGAGCGCGCCGGCCGAACCGGTGGCGCGCGTGACCGAGAACGAGAGCGCGGGCGGGTCGACGGCTACCGAGGCGACGCTCGACGCCGTCAGGCCGACGGGACCCTCTGGCGTGATGGCGGTGATGACGGCCACGCCAGCCGGATGCTCGCGGAAGGCGTTCTTGAAGGATTGGGCCGTGGCCGCCTGGGAGGCCAACGATTCGGTTTCGTGCATGTCCTCACTCTAAAACCTCAAGTATGGTTGAGGTCAAGGGCTGGCGAAAGGTGAGGCGATGTCACAGGCATCCGAAGAATTGCTCACGGTCGCCGAGATGTGTCGGCGCACCGGGGTAGCCGCCTCCGCCCTGCGCTTCTACGAAGATCTCGGGCTCATCGCGTCGCGTCGCACCGTCGGCAATCAGCGGCGTTATCCCCGGCACATGATCAGGCGAGTGTCGCTCATCTCGGTGGCGAAGCGGCTGGGCATTCCACTCAGCGATGTGCAGTCCGCGTTCGACGCGTTGCCGCACGACGAGACGCCGAGCCAAGAGGATTGGCAGCGTGCATCCGTGCGGTGGAAGAAGCAGCTCGAAGAGCGGCGGCTGGGCATCGAGCGGCTCGAGCGCGAGCTGACCGGATGCATCGGCTGCGGCTGCCTGTCGATGAAGGCGTGCGGCCTGCTCAACCCCGACGACGCGCTCGGGCAGCTGGGCGCGGGGGCGCACCGGTTGGGCGAATAAAACCTCAGTCGTCGAGGTGCGCGCGTTCGCCCTCCTGCGTGAAGATCGACAGGATCTCGACGGGGCCGTTGTGGGCGCCGACGGCGTGCGGCGTCATGCACGAGAACTCGGCCGCCGACCCCGCCTCGACCAGGATGTCGCGCTCCCCCAACCGCAGGTGCAACGTTCCCGACAACACCATGAACCAGTCGCGCCCCGGATGCACGCCGCCCTGCGACGCGAACTCCTCGGAGTCGCGCGGCGCCAGGCGCTCCTCGATGAGCATCTTGGCGACCGTCATGTTGTGCGGAGCGCGCTCCTTGGCGAGCGTCCACACGGTGCGGCCGCGCATCTCGTTGCGCTGGGGGCGGATGACGACATCCTCGTCTTCGGTTTCGACGAGCAGGTCGAGCGTGGTCTCGAGGGCGCGCGCGATGGGCACGAGCTGGTCGAGCGCGATGCGGCGGTGACCCGTCTCGATGCGGCTCAGCGTGGAGGGGCTCAGGAAGCAGCGCGCGGCGAGCGTGTCGAGCGACCAGCCGCGCGCCACCCGCAGGGCACGGATGCGTTGGCGGATGACGGCGTCGAGGTCAGGCTCTTCTTGCTTCATGCGCAAGAGTCTATGTCGTTGGCGCATGTGGCGTCTACGGTTGAGGGATGACGCAGCCACACGCCCACCGCACGCAGCAGGTTCCCGCCGACGCCGAGCAGGCCGAGCAGGAGGCCCGGCATGAGCAGGCGACAGGCCTCAAGAGAGCGCACGGCCACGGCCACGATCACACGGGGATCGCGCCGCTGCTCGATCTCGACGCCGAGGTTCTGCACGAGGCACTGTTCGCGATCACGAACGCCGTGCGCTCGGCACGCGACGGGCAGCGCACGCGCCGGGTTCTCGACCTCGGCGCCGGCACGGGAACGGGCACGATGGCCCTCGCCGAGCGTTTTCCGCGCGCCGACGTCTACGCGCTCGACCGCTCGGAGCAGATGCTCGACCTGGTGCGCAGCAAGGCGTTCTTCCGCGGCATCCCCGAGCGCGTTCACACCGTGCGGGCCGACCTCGACGACGTGTGGCCCGCATTCGAACCGTTCGACGTGGCCTGGGCGTCGTTGTCGCTGCACGAGGTGGCCGACCCCGATCGTGTGTTCGACAGCATCCTCGCGGCCCTTGCGCCCGGCGGCGTGCTCGCGGTCGTCGAGATGGACACGCGACCTTTCGTGCTGCCCGACGACCTCGGCCTCGGCGCCCCCGGGCTCGAAGCGCGCATCCACACCGCCGTCGCGCCCGCCCGCGCCCCCATGAACCTGCACCCCGACTGGACCGACGCCCTGGTGCGCGCCGAATTCACGGATGTCGCGCGCCACCGTTTCGAGATCGCACCGTCCCCGCAGGCCCTCGCCCGCTTCGCTTCCGGCCCGACGTCCGGCGAGCGCGCCTCGGTTCTCGCCCGCTACGCGCACACGTCGTTGCTGCGACTGCGCGACGCCGCGTGGCCGGGCCTGAACCCGGAGGACCGAGACACCCTCGACATCCTGCTCGCCGAGGACGGCCCCCACAGCCTGCTCAACCGAAGCGACCTCACCGTCAGTGGCACGCGCAGCCTCTGGCTTGCCCGCCGACCGTAGTCGAAGCGCTAGTGCCCGATGTAGCGGTCGGGCCGGTGGTTGATCGCGAGGACCAGGTTGAGCAGCACTGCGCCCAGCGCCGACAGCAGCACGGTCAGCGGCGAGACGACGGCGAAGGCCGAAGCCACGATGATGACGTCGAAGATCATCTGCACGTAGCCGGCCTTGAAGCCCGTCTTGTCCTGCACGAGCAGCGCGACGATGTTGATGCCGCCCAGGCTGGCGCGGTGACGGAAGATGATGAGCAGGCCGATGCCGACGAGCAGGTTGCCCGTGAGCGTGCCATAGACCGGGCCGATGCTCGAGACATCCAGCTGGGTGGGATGCAGGTAGGCCAGCAACGAGACGATGACCACGGCGATGATGGTGCGCACCGTGAAGACGACGCCCTTCTTCCAGAACGCGAGGGCGATGAAGGGCGCGTTCACGAGCACGAACCAGATGCTGAACGAGACGGGCGTCGAATAGCTGAGGAGGAGGGCGAGCCCGGCGGTTCCACCGGTCACGGCGCCGGACGCCTTCAGCAGGAAGAGGCCAAAGGAGACGACGAAGGCCCCCGTGAAGAGACCGAAGGCGTCTTCGAGGCGGCTGTGTTTGACCTGGCGCTCGCGGGGTGGGCGAGAGGTGCGCGGGGTTCGGGGCTGGCGGGGGGCCAGCGGCTGGCGAGGATCGCTCGCGTTGCTGTCGGGTTGCACCCTGCAACGTTATAGCCAGCGGGGGTCGCCGAAGCACGCGGGGTGATCGGGTCATCGCGCGTCCCCCGTCCGGACAGGCCCCGCCCGCGCAGCCGCCGAGCACGGATGTCGGCCGTGGCGCGTAGCCTTCGGGCATGGACGGTTGCGTCATCCCGCTCTCGACGGGCCTCGCGTGTGGTGAACCGGTAGCGCCGGGCGCGCCGCTCGACCTGTGCCACGACCACCTACTGGTCGCCCACGACTGGGTGGCCGGCGACGCGGGTGTGACCGACCTGCTGCCGTCACCCTGCCTCGCGTGCGGTTCACGCCTCGGCGTCCGCTACCCCTCTGGGTGGATGTGCGCGATCTGCGAGTGGCGGGTCGGTGCCGTCGTCGACCAGGCCGATGTCGTCGCCGTGCGCGTCGATGTCGTCTACTACCTGCGCTTCCGTGACCAGATCAAGATCGGCACGTCGGCCACACCGTGGCATCGGCTCGCGGCCATCCGCCACGACGAGCTGCTGGCGTTCGAGCGCGGCAACCGGTCGCTCGAACAGCGACGCCACGCGCAGTTCGCGGCCCACCGCCTGGGTCGCTCGGAATGGTTCGCGGCCCACCCCGAACTCCTGGCACACATCGACACTCTGCGCCGGGGCGTCGACGACCCGTGGCAGCTCTACGCGCTCTGGCGCAGCGAACAGTTCGCCCTGCGGGGCTGATCGGGAGGTCCTGCAGACCTGCCGAGCACTGGCGCCGGTTTGTCTGTACCGATACATGCTTCCTTGCGGAACAGACCAGTGGACGGGTCATACGGACACGCCAGTCCGCGGATCTCGCACCACGAGAATGGCGTCCGGTCAACGATCCCCAACCGGACAGCCATAAGCGCCTGCGTCTAATGCGGGACGACGGCAACAGCGACCCCTATGAAGCATCCCTTATCGGACGCCACCCAGCCCCACGGTGGCATCACATTACGAGGGGGAACCAGTGTCGATCGCGAAGTTGAGGGTCATCGCTGATATTCACCCAGGCGCCTTCGACGGTAGGCATGTTCTCCGAGACCCATACGCCGAAGTGTGCGTGCGGCGTCGGCCAGGCGTAGTCGTCTTGGCGTGATTCGACGACGTTCCTTACTGCCCCAGCAAAGACGAGGCCAGTCCCGTGGCCGGTTACCTGCTCGGCAAGTTCAGTGATTCCGATCAAGCCGGTGGGATCATTCGGCTCAACCACGCGCATTGGAAGATCGAGCCGTCCCGTTTCCGACCGGGGCACACAGAAGATCTGGTCGGCTTGGCGGAGCAGGAGCCTCGCGACGCACATGGGCGTGGGCGGGATACTTCGACGAACCACTTCGGCCCGGCCGTGGCGGGGAAGCCACGAAGCATCCGGTGTCACGTGGATGACCGTCTCCTCTTCAGCAATCACAACCGCGAGCGTAGCTGAGTCAGGACCGGGCAGGCCCTTCACATCGAACCGGGAAATACTCCGCACGACCGTGTTTCACAGTGAAACCGTGCGGTAGAGGATCCCCTATCGGACGCGTCTATCATCCGTCGTGAAGCCTTCTCGTGTTTCCCGTTGTTCAAGCGATTCGATTTCCTGAAAGAACGTGACCTGCCAACCGGCGGGTCCCTGCACCCGTGCGTTGATTGTTTGGAACGGGGTATCCGTGGGTCGCGCAAGAACCTCCGCGCCTGACTCCTCCGAGGCCGCTACCGCCAGCGCCGTGTCTGCCACTTCGAGCGCAATACGCAGCGTCGCTCCATCAGACGTAGGAGCTTTCTCAATCGCGTCGATCGCACGCACGTGGGTAGGCGTGGCCAGTTCAATCGTGGCAGCGCCTACCTGCAAGATCGACACACGATCATCTCCCTGGGTGGCGAACGCCGGCTGCTCCGGCATCCCTAGAACATCGCGATAGTAGCGAACAGCCTCATCGAAGTCGTCGGTCTCGATGATCAAACGGAGCTGGCGCGGCGGCTGGTGAAGAGTCATGACCACTACCCTGCAGGCTGACACGGGTGTCAGGTGCAAGCCCCAGCCGCAACCGCATATCGTTCAGCGCGAGAAGCTCGGCCTCAATCGACTCTTTCTCGCTCTCGAGCCGGGCCGCGGCCGCATCAAATGCAGAGCGAAGTTCCTCGGCGTCTCGGCGGGACGAGCCGAGAACCGGCAATAGCTCCTGAATCACTGAGCTGCAGAATCCGGCTCGGAACAACTCTTGGATCTGAATCACGAAACCGAGCTGTTCTTCTGAGTAGACACGTTGGCCTCCCGTAGTGCGCTCCGGGCTCAGCAGGCGCTGGGTTTCGTAGTACCGCAGCGACCGAGCGCTCACCCCGCTTCGGGCAGACAGTTCTCCAATTCTCATACGTCGATTTTCGCCTATACCAACGCTTGTAGCTGTTGGCCAGGTATCGCTGACCGCGCCGGGCTTCGCCGACTAGCCTGCGTAATCCCGACTTAACTCCACACGGAGGCGTGCCACGGGAATTCCCGTTTACGCGGCTGCATCTCAGGCCTCGCGGCTCTTTCGCTCGTCGCGATCGGCGCCCAAAATCCTCTGGAACTATCGCAGTAAGTGCCCACTCTGCGTGAATCCCCGCTTGCCCCCATTTCACGTGAAAAGCGTCCGGTGCAGCATCCCCTACCGGACGCCCGGCGCCATGGGAGACAGGAATCACACCGTCAGTCCGTATGATCCTTGCAGCGCTCACTTAAGGAGCGCGCAAAGCTACCCAGCCAGGAGAGCGGCCCCTACTGCCCATCCGTTCGCGAAGACGTGAACGATGACGTTGGCCGTCAGATTCCGGTACCGCCACCACATGATGCCAAGAAATAGCCCGAACGAGCCTTGAATGACTATGACTCTTGCGACATCGATGAGGAAGTCGCCTGTCCCGTGCGAACCGAGATGCATGAGCGCGAAGGCGAGGGATGCGATCACAATTCCCGACCATGCCCCCAGTCCAGCTTCCAGCCGAGTTTGAAGCCACCGCCGGTAGAAGAGTTCCTCCCCCACTCCCGCTGTCAGCGCAGTAGCGACCGCAGCAGTGACAACGAAAACGGGATCCAGGCCCTCGATCGTGAAGTTTGGATTCCACGGAGCGACCTGCGATAAAACTGTCCAGATCACGATGACGATCGCCGGAGCCCACCACCGCGCAGCACTCTTGCGAAAGTCGATTTGCACCCCTCGGCGGACCAGAAGCAGGACCACAGCCGGAAGCATGATGAGCAAGACGAGCTTGCCGAGAATGTACAGCTCACCTCGAAGCGGAATCAGCGCGCAAACTAACGGGAAGAGCACGGCCAGCACCAGCAGAACCACCGTCGTGATGGCAAATGGGCGTCGTTCTCTCACGACCGCGGTGCGCGGACTCGAACGCCGTGGGATCAGAAGAACCAACGCAATTCCCACTACCGATGGAAGCAGTGCCACCCAGTACGCGACTGCCTCCGCGCCCGGATCCGAGGACACCGCTGTACCCAAGGGTGAAACTACAAGCAAAGTTGCAAAACTGACAACCCAGAGAACAGCGCCAGCGATCACCACCCAAAAGCCAAGCGATCGGGACCCTCGAATCGAACTTGTCAGCATTCAACCGACACTAGTAGACACCCAGACTGCGATCGGGGCTGGTGTCGACGCGTTCTTTCAACGATCCCCTATCGGACAGACATAAAGCACATGAGCCTGATGCGGGACGACGGCAACAGCAACCTCAGTAGCATCGAGGGATGATTCGCCCTATCAACACGACCAACGCCGAACACTACGTGTGGGGGGAAATCAGCGACGGCTGGCGCCTGCTCGACGGGGATGATCTCTCGGTAATCGAGGAGCGGGTTCCCGCTGGCGGCGAGGAAGAGTGGCACGCTCACGTGCATGCTCGGCAGTTCTTCTACGTACTGGAAGGAACGGCAGTCATGCGGACCGACAACGGCGATGTGCCGCTGGAGGCTAGGTCCGGCATAGAAATCGCGCCAGGCGTCGGGCATCAGTTCACGAATCCGGGACCGCGGGACGTGCGTTTCCTCGTGATCAGTACGCCCAATTCTCGCGGCGACCGCGCTTAGGGTCTCTGCGCTTCTCTCCCCCTATCGGAAGTGCAACCTTGGGCCGCCGCGCGTTACTCCGCGATCAAGTGGTCGTGTAGCTTCCGGCCCAGTTACTGAAGCTGCCGCGCTGAATAACTTCTCGTTAGTAGCTGAGGCTCGGCTGCAAGATACCGCCGACGAGGCAGAGGTATCCGAGGCCGAGGAAGGCCAGCGTGACGATGACGCGCCCGACGAGCAGCAGCCACCACGACGCCCGGCGAGGGTCACGCGACCGCACGGTCTCGACGACCAGCCAGGCTGACGGAACGACGCCCAGCGCCGCAACCGCCGTGAGCACCTGCGCGCCGCGGATGACGACGGGACCCGGCGAACCCGAGTCGGTCAGGAGCGCTTCGGCCACCATCATCCACAGCGGGACGGCGGCCACGAGCGCGAGCAAGGCCACGTGCACGGCCAGACGCAGCCGCCGCACGAGCGCACGCGATGTCGAAGGTCGGCGTGCATACCGTCGGATGCCGGCACCGACGGGCCACGACACGAGCGCGATCGCCAGCACCACCAGGGTGAACGCCGCGATCAGGGGAACGGCGGCCCGGTCACTCGACATCGGCTGCAGCGTGAACGCGGGGTCGAACGAGATGGCGCGCACCTCTCCCCCGACCACGTCCGCGGCAATGCGCCGCTGACCGTCGCGCTCCTGCCACACCCACGGCTCGACCTCGACGAAGGTGAGGGGCTGACCCGCGGCATCCACGATGGCCGAAACGGTCAGGGAGCCGTCGGGCTGAGGCACGACCTCCGCCGACGACAGGATGAAGAAGAGGCGGATGAAGGTGGACTCGCCGCGCCGCGAGAATTCGTAGGTGCCGGCCAGGGTCTCGGCGTGCGCGGCCGCGGTATCGATCGGGGCGGGCGCCGGGCGCGTGTCGGGGAAGTAACGGTCGGCGAAACCGGTCGTCACGGCATCGCGGATGGCGGTGGTGGCGTCACCGTTCACACCCGTGCTGTTGAGCGAGATGAAGATTCCCGCGTCGTCGGCGGGGAAGATCTCGAGTTGCGCGTGGAACGCTGTGAGGTCGCCCGCGTGACTCAGGATGCGGTGACCGTTGCGGTCGCGTTCGAAGAAGCCGAGCGTCATGCGCGGCCCTTCGGCCAGGCCGCCCAACGTGTCGGCGCCGAGAGCCGGCTCGTGCATGAGCTCGAGCATGCCGGGCGAGAGCACCGGGGAGTGTCCGAGCTGAGCGAGCATGAAGCGACTCATATCGGTCGCGGTCGCCGAGATCGCGCCCGCGGGTGAGGGGGTGACGACCTCGAAGGGCACTTCCTCCGAACCGCGGAAGTCATAGCCCCGGGACATGTCCCTCTGCTGCTCGGCGGAGAGCGGCTGTGCGTAGGTTGCCGTTGCCATGCCGGCCGGCTCGAGGATGTTCTCGGTGGCGTAGGCCTCGAAGTCCTGGCCCGTCACCTGCTCGACCACGTAAGCGGCGAGCCCGTTCGAGTAGTTGGAGTAGGCGGGCGTCGTGCCCGGTTCGAAGATCTGCTCCGGCGGTTCGGAGGCGAGTGCTTCGCGCAGCGTGGGGCGGCCGTTCGCGTCGCCCGTGATGAGGCCGCCGATCTCGTCCTCCAGACCCGCGGTGTGCGACAGCAGGTGTCGCAAGGTGATCGGCCGGTCGAACCGGTTCGGCACCTCGATGTCGACGTAGTTCTGCACGGGCTCGTCGAGGTCGACGCGTCCCTGGTCGACGAGCTGCATGACGGCCGTCGCGGTGACGAGCTTCGACACCGAACCGATGCGGAAGAGCGTCGTGTCGGCGTCGACCGGCCGCGGTTCGGTAGTCGAGGTCCCGGCTTCGGACGAGCCGTAACCCTGCTGCGTCACGACCTCACCGTGCGACACCACCGAGACCACCGCACCCGTGATGCCCTCGCGCTGCAGCATCGAGGGAAGCAGGCCGTCGAGCCAGGCCTCGGCATCCGCGGTCGTCAGTTCGGGTGCGCGGCTGTCGATCCCTGCCTCGCGGGGCGCCGCGGCAGCTATCGCCGTCGACGTCATGCCCGAATGTTGCCCCTCGATGGCGCTTCCGGATGCGTGAGCGACCGTTCCGGCAGTCGCGCCGACACCGGCCGATCCCAGCGGAATGACGACGATCACCGCGCTGGCCAACAGCGCCGTGAGCGCACGGCGGCCGAGGGGCCGGTCAGAGGAACGTCGGATGCGGGGCAGGCGGCGGAAGATCGACACAATTCATACTGGCAGGTTTGTTTTGCCCGCCGGACCAGATAGATCCCCCCGAACGAGCGTCACCGCGCCTGTACAACACCGGTATCGCCCGGCGCGGGCGCCGTCGATGGGCCACAAAGTAATCACAGGAGGTCGCACCCGGCCAAGCATCCGCTACCGGACACTACGTGAACGGGACAGAAGCAGGGGAATCGGGCCCCACATCGATGATTGCGACCTTGCGCCCGAGGAGTTGGCCAACGACCTGCTCCAGCGTCCGGATGTCGCGAAGCCGTCCCAAGTCGTCTCGCCCGAGCACGAATATGCGTTCGTCCTCGCTGGTGACGGGCAGCGTTCGAATCGCCCCTTCGTAGCCGGCGAGAGCGAACGCGCCCTCTACGGCGGTGCGCTGGCCTACGTTGAACACCCTCCGATGGTAATGCCGCGGGGCTGCCCCGAGAGCACGCCGGAGATGAGCAATTGCACGAGACCAGAAGCGTCGTACCGCGCATCGTTTGCAGTACCGATGCACAGATTCCCGATGCCCTTGAGAACGTTGTAGGCATCGACGGGCGGAGCGGAACCCGCGGCTTGGAGCGCTGCTTCGAGAAGCTCGCCGCACACTGGGACGAGACGGCCAACGAAGTAGGCATGAAGAGCGTCGGAGCCGGCACTGTCCCCCTGCAGCGCACCGGCGAGCCCATGTTTAGTGACGAGGAACTCTACAAAGAGGGCCACCCATGCCCGCAGAGCCTCTTCGGGCGTTGGGCGCTCGGCGAGGAGCCGCGGGCCGGCGTCCGCACACGCCTCGACCTGATGCCGATAGACCGCCACCACCAGCTCTGAGCGCGTCGGGAAATGACGGTAGATCGTTCCCACACCAACGCCGGCCTTCGCTGCAATCTCACGCACCGGCGCCTCGACACCAGAGGTCACGAATACCGCTGCCGCAGCATCAAGGAGTGCTTGCTGGCTTCGACGAGGGCGGCCAACGTGCTGGGTCTGCGCAGGATGCGATTGGTCGCTGTGCATCTCTGACATCTGCCCGTCCTCTCCATTTTCTAACACAAGCTTGCCTTTCGGAGCATCGTTCCGTAACGTTACGGAACGACGCTCCGATAACCAGTATTGCAGAGCGCACTTCGAAAAGGAATTGCTATGACCTCGCTTCTTATTGACGCTCTAGACGACATCATCGGAACGGGCGCGCCGGTGGTCTCCGTCGCCCCCGTCACCCTGTCGGCGCCCGGCCGGGCTGTCCCACTCGAGGTGCGCGTATCCGCGCCGGCGACCGGTACGAACCTCCCGGTGGTGCTTTTCTCGCATGGCAATGGCTGGAATCTCGACGGCTATGCCCCGCTCACCGCGTTCTGGGCCTCGCGAGGATTTGTCGTGATTCAGCCCACCCATCTCGATTCGCGCCGAAACGGCTTCGGGTTCGACTCTCCGGTATTTCCGACGATCTGGACCGAGCGGATCGCAGATCTCACACGAATCCTCGACCAGCTCGACACCGTCGAGGATGCCATCCCAGGGCTTGCTGGACGCATCGACCGCAGCCGGATCGCTGCTACCGGTCACTCCTGGGGCGGACAAACGGCGCAGTCGCTCCTGGGCGCCCGGATCTTCACCGAAGCAGGCCAGGTCGGCGAGGACCTGTCCGACAGCCGTGTCACTGCGGGCATCTTGTTGGCCGCTACGGGTATCGGCGGCGATGACCTTCACCCGTTCGCGCGAGCGAATTTCCCGTTCATGCGTCCCTCTTTCCAGCAGCTCACGACACCCACCCTCGTCATCGCAGGCGACCACGACCAGTCCAAGATGTCTAGCCGCGGACCCGACTGGTTCACCGACGCGTACACGTACAGCCCCGGCGCCACCGACCTCCTCACCTTCTATGGCGCGGAACACGCCCTGGGCGGGATCGTCGGCTACGAAGTGGCCGAGACCACCGACGAGAACCCTGAGCGGGTGGCCGTCATCCAGCGAATGAGTACCGCCTACCTTCAGTCCGCTCTGCATGTCGACGAGAACAGCTGGTCCGCAGCCCGCGCCGCTTTCAACAGCAGCGGCGAGTCTGTCGGTCGAGCCGACAGCAAGTAATACGCGGGATCACACACGCCGACACATACGAGTAACCGCTGGCGGGTGAGCGGGTCTGAGCCGGACGTCCGGGTGTTTCACGCTCCGGGCGTCCGGTGAAGCATCCCCTATCGGGGACATCTGATTTTTCGTTGGTTCTATCGGTCAGTAACGCCGGCGGATCGAGCGTGTAGGCGATCGATTTGGCCTGCACCGCCTCCCAATGGCGTTTCGCCTGCGTCGTCCGCGAAGGAAAGGCCGTCCAGCTCGTTGCGGAGCCGGTGGAGCGCGCGGCCGTATCGGGTGCGCGCCGTGGATGCATTCATCGACAGAAGCCGTGCCGCCTGCGCAATGCTGAAACCATCCCAATGGATCAGGATGACGAGCTCCCGAGAGCGCTCATCAAGTCGCCGAACGGCTCGCCGCACCGACTGTGCCTGCAGGTCCGAGTCGAGAACCGTGTCAGCGGATTCGCCCACTGACGCAGAATCGGAAAGGTAATCCCGCAGAGCATTCGCAATCGACGTGCGTTTCGTTGCACTCCGGTAATGCTCGCGAAGCAGGTTGCGTGCGATCCCGAAGCACCACATCCGTGCCGCCTCGTCAGCCGCAGGCACCTTTCGCGCGCTTTCCCACAATGCGAGCAACGTTCGCCCCAAAAGGTCGGCGGCATCCTCCGGCTCATCGACGCGACGACGAAAATAGCGAAGAAGGTCGTCGGCGTTGGTAATGATGACCATTTCGGCCCAGCTGTCGGGGTCTGGGGCGGCGGGTCGAGTCATCGGTGCAGCTCTCCCGTGCAATCTGTCGCCGAACTGTAGACCGTGCCCTCTTCTTCCCCCGCCCCTCGGAGAGAGGCGGGGATTTCCGCCTCGATCAGCCGGCTCGCGGCGGCCGAGAAGGATGCTTGGTCGAAACCCGGTTCCGTGCCACCGTCGCGTTCCGGGATGATCGGAGTGGCGAGGGCGTCTTCGTAGATCCGTTGGCCGATACCCGTCCAGTCATGGGTGCGCATGAATTCAGCGATGCGGACATCCGCCTCGTCGCGTCCGCTCGGTTCGCCGAAGAAGATCTGTTCGCGACAACTCACGTCTACGCCGGTGTCCGTTGTATAGACGATTGGGATCTCAACGTCGGGTTCGACCTCCACGCCGCTGACCGACAGGGTGAGCGGGATGAGTATCGCCCCGCCCGTGAGCGCGACGATGCTCACGACACTGATCGGCAGAAGGGCACGGGGCCGCTTCCACCAGGTCGCCGCCTCCACGGACCTTTCCTCCCCGGCCTGGAGCCGAGCGGCACGCGCCATCTGCCCCACCAGCTCATGAAGCTTGTCGTCGCCGTCGGCTGCGACCGGGTTTGCCGACTCGAGGTCGGACATGTCACGTTCTTTCATCGCTGGTCCCTTCACCATGATCACTCATCAAGAACATGACAAACCCGGGCGAAACCGTCTCAGTGACCGAGAAAAACGCGACAAGCAACCCCGCTTTGTTGGGTGGCCTCAGTCCTCTGTGGAGCGGATTGTCTCAGCGTGCGCCGAGTCATCGCCTCGCGCCTTTTGACGTCGCTCTCGTCGTGTTTCCTGGCGTCGGGACAGGGGATACTTCGCGTCCAGATGGGGTTCGAGGTAGATCCTCCGTATTGCGGCCAGGATGAGATAGCCGCCGGTCCAGTAGCTCAGGAACAGAACAAAGCCCTGAGCAAATGTGAAGCTGAGCAAAGTCAGCACAATGCCGATTCCGACATAGAGCCAGCGCCAGGCAGTTGTGATCCGGTCGCGTGCCGCTTGCTGTTCATCGACGCGGCTTTGCATTGAGTCGACCCGGTTACTGAGGTCTTCACTATCGATCGTAGAGAAGAGACTTCGCACTGGAACCATCAGGGCATCTGCGACGAGGGAAAGTGTTTCCAGGCTCGCGTCCTGCCCTGCCTCGAGTCTTTGAACGGTCCGAAGGCCGACGCCGCTCTCGTTTGCGAGCCGTTCTTGGGTCCACCCCTTAGCCTGTCGGAGTTCGATTATTCGTGTTTGATTCATAGTTCAACCATTGCTTGGCCCTTCATGTCAGCGCCACGTCACCGGGCCGCCAATCGGCCGCCAGCGAGCCGCCATCGAGCCGCCTCCGACCCGCCACCGGTCTTGTGTAGCAGTTCGATGTGGCGAAGCATCCCATATCGATGTTGGCACAGCCGGCGGCTACTCCGTCGCACGTTGGATCGAGAGCGGGTACTTCCGGTCGAGGCTCGGCCCGACAACCCCAGAGCAACCCAGGTTGACAAACCGGTTCTTAGCAACATAGGTTGACGGCATGGAGTCCTCACAGATTGCGGCCGTGGCAGCCGACACCAGCGACCCGAAAGCAGGGTTGCGGGCCGTGGCATCGTTGCGGGTTCTCGCCGACACGTTGGAGCTTCGGCAAGTCGAGGCCGCACTGCGGGCGGGGATGACCTGGCAGGACATCGCTGACGCGCTCGGGGTGACGCGGCAGGCGGCCCATAAGAAGCACTCCAAACGAGTCGACCCCACGATCCCGATCCCCAGGAGGAACGCATGAGCAAGTTCGTTCGCGCCGCTCAGACCAGTCAATCTCTGTCCCTCGCCGCTATGGAGGAAGCATCCCGAGCAGGGCTTCGCGTAGCGGACCTCGAGCACCTGTTCCTCGCCCTCGTCATCAGCGATCAACCCGCTGGAGCCTCACTGCGCAGCATGGGCATCGACATCGAGGGCGCCCGCCGTGCCGTCGAGGAGGCGCATGCGGCCCAGCTGGCATCACTCGGCATCGAGGCTTCATTCCCCGAGGCCGGACGGATCGTGTTTCACGAGACAGACGGATATGAGTGGAGCAAGCGCGCTTCCGACCTCTTCGCGCGCTCCGTCGAGAAGGACAGGAACGGCGACGCCGCCGCCGTGCTGCGAGAACTCGTCTCCGAGCCCAGCGGACTGATCGCCGACATCCTCAACCGCCTCGGCACGACACCTCAGGCTGTGCTCGAACACCTCGAACACCTCGAACAGTTCGACGCGACTGCCGAAAGAACGGCGACCAAGCCCACACAGGTGAAGGGACGGGCGTCAGGGTCGATCGAGGCATTCGTTTCAGCGCCGATCGACGACGTGTGGAAGTTGCTCGCGGACCCGGCACGCATCCCCGATTGGGAGATGAGTGTCGGCTCCATCGACGATGCAGCCCAGGACGTCACGCCCGGTACGGTGTGGCACGGCGTCGCTCCCGCAAGCCGCCCGGATGGCAAGCCGGTGAAGGTGAAGCCCGGGTTCCGCCGCCGCAGCATCGAACTCGTCACAGCGCACCATCCGGGGAGGATCGCGTGGAGCTTCGCCTACCCCGATGCCCCGCACAGCAATGCTGTTCTGACGGAGTTCACCTTGGAGGCCACGACTGGCGGCACCCAGGTGAAGATCATCAAGTCATGGGCGCGACGCCCGGGGTGGAGAAGGCTCGTCGCTTTACCCCTGCGCCCCATTCAAAAGTTCCTCGTGTGGATCACCCTGTTCCAGACGGGCGGCGCGATCAGCCGCGCATTCCGCTGACCCGAGAAGCGACACCTCAGAGGCGACGTGGAGGCGTGACTACTGCCCGCCTCCCCCGCTGATCACAGCGCCGGGCGTGAGAAGAGGTTGACGAGGTTGCCGTCCGGGTCGCGGAAGAGCGTGGACCTGTTGCCCCACGGCATGGTCGTCGGCGGCAATGCCACGTCGTCGAGCACGTCGTGGAGGCGAGCGAATTCGGCGTCGACGTCTGTGACGAGGAATTCGATGATGATCGAGTTATTGCTGGCCGGCTGCGGGGCGCTGTCGCCGAGCATGGCAACCGTCGCCGTGCTGGCTATCGCCACGGTGCCCGAGGTCGTTCGAAGTTCGGCGAATACCGGGGCAGGCCGCGTGGCTGTGACTCCCGTCACCGCCTCGTAGAAGCGGGTGAGGCGGTCGACGTCGTGCGTGATGATGCGGATTGATGCGAGGTCCATGATTATCCTTCCAGCCGCGCCATCCGGCCCGACCTCATCAGTGTGCGGGCCCCGAGCGACAACGTCGTGTCGGTGTTTAGGCCGTATCTTGGCCCGGCCCAATCGCTCGGAGCCGTCCCTCGACGATGCCGAGATCCTCGGCGCGCAGGGTTCGACGCGGTGCCCGCTCACTCAGAGGCTCGGCGTCGGCGATCCGGTCGCCCCGGAACGCGCGAAGACCGTCGCGCAGCCGACACCATGCGATCAGGTACCAATTGTCACCTTTGCCGACGAACCCCATCGGTTCGACATCCCGCTCGGTGGTGCCGCCATCCCGGTCGGTGTACGAGATGCGAAGAACGTGCCCCGTGCGCAATGCTGCAGCGAGACCACTGGGCGCTTCGGTCGGCTTGTCGTCGCCGAGCAGATGGATGCGCGAAGCCAGGTCGGCCGTTTCCCTCAATCTGCGATCGTCCGTGACGGCGACGATCTTGCGCAGAGCCGACGTCGCCGAATCCCGAAACGGGCTCGCGGCCAGGGTGCCCAGGGCAACCATCATGGCGAGCGCCTCGTCGACCGTGAACCCGAGCGGTGCGAGGGTGTGCGTTGTGTCGAGGCAGTATCCGCCTGTGCGGCCGGGTTCTGCCCAGATCGGCACCCCGCTCTGCTGCAGCACCGACAGGTCTCGCTCGATGGTGCGCGAGCTCACCTCGAATCGCTCGGCAAGCCACCGAGCGCTTCTCGGTCGTGGCGCCACGGCCCGCAGCTCCTCCACGAGCGCGTAGAGCCGATCGGTGCGTGTCATACCCCGACCCTAGTTCCCGCTCAACCCCACTGCTCCCAGCGATTCACACCGCGGATGTCTTCAGCTCAGGTGCGCGACGCCGGAAAGTTGCTCAGACTTTGACCACAGGGCTGCTGCGGGGTTGCGGCATTTCCGCCCCGCCGCAGCCCCGCGAGTTCGCGGCTAGGCGGCCGCTCGGCGCGCGGCGAGTTTGCGACCGCTGTCGGCGGCGTTCCGCTCGGCCAGGTCTCTGAGCTCGTCGGCGATGTCGGTGAACTGGTCGAGGGCCGGGTTCACGCCCACGAGGGTGAACGCGCGGGTGACGACCTCGAGGTCGAGCTTCCACACATCCTCGAGGATGCGGCGCATCCAGGAGGTGGCGTGGTCCCAGCCCTCGCGCGGAGTTCCGGCGGCGTAGTTGCCGCCTTGAACGGTGACGAGCACGGCGGGTTTGCCGGCGAGCGCGTCGGGGGCGCCGGGGGCGAGGCGCGGATCGGTGATGAGAAGGTCGACGTAGGCCTTGAAGTGCTGCGAAACCCCGAAGTTGTAGAGGGGCACCGCGAAGAGCAGGGTGTCGGCGCCGATCAGCTCGTCGGCCAGGGTCGCGGCCAGCTGCACGGCGGCGACCTGCTGGGGGGTGCGATCGGTTTCCGGGGTCATCGACGCGGCGACGGCATCGGCCCAGGCGGTGGCGGGGATCGGGTCGACGCCGATGTGACGGCGCGTGATCGCGGCGTCGGGGTGGGCGGCGGTCCACTCAGCCTCTACGACGTCGCCGAGCGCGCGGCTCGTGGAGCCCTCGATGCGGATGCTGGCGTCCAGACGGAACAAAGACATGGTTCTCCTTCTCGGTCTGCCGGACTCGTGATCCGGCATGGGTTACGATTAGTGACTATTCAGCACCGTTGCCCGTTACGGCAACTGAGGCCCTGTTACCGCGGGGTAACCGAGAGGCACGGCGTGACCGATCTGACCGAGCGCGACCTGACCCTCATCAGCGCCATGAACGAGCGGCTCGGCGACACGATGCCCGCCATGGCGCGGCTCTGCACCGGCGAGTCACCAGAGCTGTTCCGATCACTCCTGTCTCGCATCGGCGACAAGTGGACGCTGCTCGTCATCGGCATCCTCGGAACGGACCGCCGGCGGTTCACCGAGATCGCCGAAATGATCCCGGGCATCTCCCGCCGCATGCTCACCGTCACCCTGCGCGCGCTCGAACGCGACGGCCTCATCACCCGCACGGTCTACGCCGAGGTGCCGCCCCGGGTCGAATACGAACTCACCGACATCGGGCGTTCCCTGCAGACGCTCGCACTCTCCCTCGCCGAGTGGGTGAGTGACAATCAGCACCAGATATCCGACCACCGCCGCCGATTCGACGACGCCGCGCAAGGCATCTCCGACGAAGCCGAGCATGGCCAGAGCGCGCCGGCACGAGCGAATGGGTCTTGAAGGCACACCTGCTTCTGAAGTCGCGCCGATCTGATCTGGTCGCGCTAGCCGACGAGCTGAGTGACGGTCTTGGATGCCGCATCCCACCGTCGCAGCGCCGTCACCTGTCCGTGCAGCTCACCGGCAACAAGCGCCCGTGCCGCGGGAATGTCTGACACCCGCAGTCGTCGCGCGAGCGTCACGTGCGGCGTCCACTCCCCCGGCCGCGTGTGCGGGGCATCCTCATCCATAGGCGTATCGTCGCCCTCAAGAGCGCCAGTGCGATCAGAGGCCCGGAGCGGCACATCTTGGCTGCCGCGCGCACCGGCGACCTCACGCCGATCCGGGCCCTCCCCGACCGCAACGCCGGCGTGCAGCATCCGATGCAGTTCCTCCAGCTCGGGCGTGAGCGCGACCGGGCGCACGAAGACGCGACGATCGCCCTCGCCGAACAGGATGGGCTCGCCCAACGTCACCGCGAGCGGCAGGGTGGCGGCGATGCGGGCGAGCAGCGCGGCATCCAGCGGCGCGAGAGTCGGCCGCACGAGCAGCGTCACGTGCGGCCGGTTGCTCGGGGAGGCGTGCGGCGCGAGGCTCGACATGCGCGCATCGGCGAGCGCCGCCCACTCCGCACGCACCGCATCCTCGGTTGCCTGGTCGAGGAGGAGTTCGAGGCTGACGACGTCGCTCATAGCGGGCGAGCCTAGCGCGAAGAATCGCCAACAATCACGAACGCCAGCGGCCCCGCCGGTCACCGCAGCCTCGCGGGAGCGAAGAACGGTCGCGCTCGGACGCTTTTCCGCCAGCTTCTCCCGGCGCATCCCCGCGCGCGCCGTCCTCCTGAATAATGAGCCCATGAGCGACTACGACGGCACCACCCCGATCTCGCACCACTCCGACGACCACAAGGACGGGCCCACCACAAGCGCGCGTCGGGTCATCGACCTGAGCCATGTCATCCGAGAGGGCCTCGTCACCTACCCGGGGCTGCCCGTGCCGACGTTCACCCCGCACCTCACGCGCGAGCACTCGCGCACGGTCTATGCCCCCGGCACCGAGTTCGCCATGGACATCATCACCATGATCGGCAACACGGGCACTTACCTCGACAGCCCCTTCCACCGCTACGGCGACGGCCCCGACCTGGCCGCCCTCGATCTCTCGACCCTCGTCGACCTGCCCACGGCCGTGCTGCACGTTCCGGATGCCGCGAGCCGAGGCATCCCGGCCTCAGATGTCGCCCGCCTCGTCGCCAATTGCAACCTCGACCTCGCGGGTTACGCGTTGCTCGTGCACACGGGTTGGGACACGCGCTTCGGCAGCCCCGAGTATGGTTCGGGCGCGCCGTTCCTGGCCGAGGACGCCGTCGACTACCTCATCGAGGCGGGGGTGGCGCTCGTGGGCATCGACTCGCTCAACATCGACGACACCGAATCGGGCGGCGAACGGCCCGTGCACTCGAAGCTTCTGGCGGCGGGCATCCACGTGGTCGAGCACCTCACCAACCTCGGCTCGGTGCCGACGACGGGCGCCCGCTTCACGGCGGCCCCGCCTTCGGTCGAGGGTTTCGGCACGTTCCCGGTGCGCGCCTACGCCATCGTCTCCTAGCGACGAGAGACGCGGGACGGGCCCTCTCTCGAGAACCGCCCGTCCCGACCGAACGCTCGAGCCCGAACCCCTGGGCCGCCGAACTCAGTGCGCGAGCTGGTGCACGCGCTGCTGCGAGATGCCGAGAAGCGCTGCGGCATCGACCTGCGTGACGCGTTGCTCCGAGACGAGCGAGCGCACGGCCCTCCTGCTGAGCTCGGCGGCCTGCCGGGATGCTTCGTCGGCCTGTTCGCGCAGCCGGCCCGCCTCACGCCACGCCTCGGCAACCTCGCTGGGGAGCTGGACCTCGACGCGGACTTCGATGTCGTCGGGCTCGAGATCGAGCAACGCCGACACCAGACCTGTCGCCATGTCGTCGATTTCGCGCACCGAACGCGCTTGCGTGACGGCCTGCAGTTCGTCGACGGTCACGATCCACCACCGGCCCTCGCGCCGCGCGGTCGCCTCGAAGCGACGCTTCGGCTTCGAATTCGAGCTCGTCATTCCTGCCACCAGTTACCTCCAGCTCTCGGGCGCACTCGGCACGACCTTGATGATCTGCCGCACCACACCGGGCGACACGGTTCCGTGTCTCGGAATCGCCAGCGTGAGCTGACCGCCTTCGCCGTCCGCTGGATCGGCAACCTCGGCCAGCGGCGGATCGCGCGCGACCGGCCAGACGCTCTCCGGCCAGCGCTCTAGGAGACTTCTGACACCGTCGACCCACGCCCGCGAGTCCCGGCAAGGTCGACGCTGCCGAGGCCGGACGAGATGTCAACGAGGTCGTATCGAGCGGCCAGAAGAAGCACCTGGGTGCGATCGCGCACCTGCCACTTGGCCATGACCCTACTGAGATGACTTTTCACGGTCGGTTCCGACAGCCGCAGATCGCGGGAGATCTCGCTGTTCGAACGGCCACCCGCCAGGGAGACCACGACCTGCATCTCGCGCCCCGAAAGTCCGTGCCGGCGCGGATCGGGAGCGGGCTTGCGGGCCGGCTGCTCTCGAACGAACCGGATGACCTCGCGAGACGCTCGAGCCGATAGAACCTCACACCCGGAGGCGACACTACGGATGGCTGTCGTGAGTTCCTCCGGTTCTCCGTCGGCCCACACCACTCCGGCCACGCCCGCACGCAACAGCGCGACCGCGGAAGCACCCCTCGAGAAGATCGCAACGATCCGAGCGTCCGGATCGTTGTCGAGCATCTGTTTTGCAACTTCAGCGCCGTTTGTTTCGGCCAGACACTGGCCGAGGACGATGATGTCGGGGCGAAGCGCTGCGGCCTGACGAACGACAGCTTGCACATCGCGTGCCTCTCCGACGACGGTCGACGCGGAGTCGCTGTTCACGAGCTCTCGCAGAGCGCGTCGCAGAAGAGTTTCTCGCTCCGCCACGAGAACCGTGACTCCGGCGTCAGACATAGCCCCTCCTCGACGACTCGAAGCTACTAGAGGCGCTCACCCTCTCGGGCGCGTGCCAAGCGCTTCGTGTGCCTGATCGCAGGTGCCCCGACCCAGATCGGCCGCTACCGTTCGCGCCCTCGCAGGCAGCTCCGGCCTCTTACTGAGGCTCAGAAGAACGATCTGGAGCCCCAGAAAAGTTACGAATACCGCCAGCTCGACGGCGTGTCGAAATCCTTCGCCGCGCCTCGACAGTCCCGCACCCGCCCGCCTGCCGCACGCCATTCGCCAGGAACCACCGATATAGCCAAAAGGATGACGACCCCCGCTCCATTCGAACGTTGTGACCACAACGAGGGCCACCTAGCGTCGTGAGCGACTTCTGATATTCCAACATCCGATTCAGGAGTCGTCCACCACAACGAGAGGAGCCCATATGGGCGCGGTACTGAGATTCATCATCTGGCTGGGAGCGCAGATCGGCCGATTCACGGCACGCACGATCAACCGGGTCATCGCCTGGGCACGGCGCAACGCGAAAACCGTTCAGCGCTGGATCGAGCGCGGCGTGAACTACGGCACAATCCTCATCTGGATCCTTCAGGCACTGGGAATTCAGTGACCGAAGCGCAAAGCGTGCGGCCCATCTTCTACATGGGCCGCACGCGGTGTGCAACTCTAGCCCACTCCAGATGGATGATTCGATGACGCCTGTGCCCCCTGCTGCCAGGGATCTGCTCGACAAGCACCTTCCTTCGGTTGCCCTTCGCTACCTCACGACCCGCTCGGCGATCGAGCTGGCAGCGGCCCTGCTCATCGGTGTCTCGGCACTCATCGCATTCCTGCCGCCTGCCTGGCTTGCCCCCGCCGTGGGCCTCCTCGCCGCCGCTGCCGCGGGAGGCTTCACCGTCGATTTCCGCGTCATCAACCAGATGCGCATGACCTACACGACCTATAGCGTCTCGGCCGATGTCGTTCTGATCGGCCGCGGGCGCTTCTTCCGGCGAACGACGTTCATCCCGACGGCCCAGATCCTCAATGTCGAGTGCACTCAGGGCCCGCTCCTCCGAGCTTTCGGCCTGATGACTGTCAGATTCGTCAGCATCACGGATGTCGAGCGCCTCGGCCCCCTCTCGGCGCAGGACGCCGAAGCAATCCGCCGCTTCGTGTTGGCCTCTCACGCACGTCACGACGGTGCAGGCGGGACGAGATGACCGTGCTCGGGGGAAAGACGCGAATGCCCCTCACCTATGTGGGGGCCGAACTCCTTCGGCACCTGCCCACCATGGGCGGACTCGTCGTGGGTGGCCTCATCTCCAGCTCTCGCCCGGAATCCTGGCCGGGCACCGCGGTCTGGATCGTCATCGCACCCCTCCTCGCCTTTCGCGTTGCCGAGCCTTTTTACCGGCGCCGGACTTTCAGCTTTGCCCTCTCAGATTCTGGAGTCCTCGTCGAATCGGGTTTGTTAGCCGTCCGCCTGCGTGAGCTGCGGTGGTCCTCCGTCACCGCCATCAACACGCATTCTCCGTGGGCTTTCGCCCAGTTCGGTCTCGTCGAGGTCGATCTCCTCCAAGCCGGCGAGGAGGAAACGCATGTCACGATCCCTGCGGTCACGACGGAGCAAGCCGATGCGTTCTTCGCTGAGTGGCAGCGGCACCGCGACACGCCAGCGGATCTCACGCCCGAACCCACGACACTGACTTCCGGCGACACTCTCGTCTATCGAGCGAGCGTCCTCGATCTGGTCATCGCGAGCGCGATTAACGGGCACCTCATCGCGGGCGGCGCAGCCGTTGCCCTCTCCACCTTCGATGCACTGGATACCGTGGGGCTCGCTCGCGACGCGCTCTCACTAGGGAGGATCGCCTTCGTTTTCGCTATCGCTACGTCGATCGCGCTGATCGCCGCGGGGGCAGTGCTGACCACCATCATCCGATTCGGCGGTTTCACCGTATGGGCAACACCGGAGGGGGCGACGGTTCTCCGATACGGGCTGTTCTCGCACCGAAGCCGTCGCGTCGATGCCGCCGCGATCCTCGGGGTAACGGTGAAGCGAAACCCGATGGAGGTTCTGCTCGGGCGCACCCGGCTGGCGATCGTCACCTCTGATTCGTCGCAGCACCTGGGGACGAATCTCCTACTTCCCTCCCTTCCCACAGCCGTGGTCGCACGCGTGCGCGCGACCGCTTTCCCGGGCTTCGAGGATTCCGAAGGCGCGGGCGCCGGCCGCCAGACGGCAGCGCGCATGGCATCGGTCGCAGCGCTCACGGCCGTCCCTCCCGTCCTCCTCGGTTTCGTCCTGGTTGGGGCGTACGAGTGGCCGCTCCTTCCCGCACTCGGCGCGGCTGCCGCTCTTGCCGCACTGATCGTCCTCGCGAGCCGCCTCGTCGGTCGGCGCTACACCCTGCACCCCGGCCCTCGAACCATCGGGGTGACGACCCGGCACCTCACCACGCGCACGGACACGATCCGTCTCTCGGCGGTGCACGTCGTCGACGACAGGCGCATCGCGGGCCGCCTCACCCTGTCGCGCATAAACATCTATGCGGGAGGACCCCGCACCTTTCGGCTCCTCGGCTGCGGCGCGGCAGACATCCGAGCGATACTCGGCCCGCCTGACGCGCCCGATCACCTTCCGAATGACCCGCCCGCCCAGAAAGGAACCGATCGATGATCGAGGTGAAAGACGTCTCGAAGACCTACGGTGGACGACAAGTTCTCGACGCCGTCTCGCTGGAGGCTCCCGACGGCTGCGTGACGGGTCTCGTCGGGCCGAATGGTGCCGGCAAATCGACCCTCTTGAAGGCCATCGCGGGGGTGTCGATTCCCGACGCGGGCAGTGTGCTCATCGACGGGATGTCGCGCGCGTCCTCCCCGCGTCCGCCACGGCAACTCGGCGCATTTCTCTCGGCCGAGGCCATACCGCCTCATCTCACGGGGCGAGCCTTCCTCCGGTTCGTTTGCGATCTTGCACACGTCCCGGCCGAGCGTGCGCAGGCGCTGCTCCAGGTCGTCGATCTGTTGCCCGCCCAGAACCGCCGCGTGCGCACCTATTCGCTCGGCATGAGGCAACGGCTCGGCATAGCGGCGGCCCTCGTCGCCGACCCGCGCAACCTCATCCTGGACGAGCCCATCAACGGTCTCGATCCCGAGGCGATCCAGTGGCTGCGGCAATTCCTCGTCGACGAGGCGAGACGGGGGCGGGCCATCCTTCTGTCGTCGCACCACATGGCCGAGCTCGCACTCGTCGCCGACCGCATAGCCGTGCTGCAAGACGGGTCGATCGTTCGCCATGGGTCGACGTCTTCCTTTGTCACGGCGACGCAACTCGATGTCTACATCGAGTCCGACCAACTCGCGGGCGCTCTGTCAGCTCTCGAGCGCGCCGGCCACGCCATCGTGGCGCAGGGAAGGGGTGCGGTCGTGCGCGGCGCCCGTCCCGACGAGGTCGGGCGCATCGTCTTCGGCGCGGGGATCGGCCTCAGCCACCTGTCGGCGCTGTCGAAGACGCTCGAGCAGACCTACTTCGAAACCCTCTCGACCCGCGACCCATCGAACGGACCATCGTGACAGCCCTCGCGCCCGACTCCTCGCCACTCGCCGAGAACACCGATGCTCAAACATTCGGTCACATTCTTGCCGCCGAACTGCGGCGAGCGCTGCGGGCCGGTGGTCATCGCGCCGCTGTGATCAGCGCGTGCCTCCTGGGCTTGACCGGGGCCGGGGTGAGTCTCCTGATTCTGACGGCGCTCGGGCCTCAGGTGACGCGCGACCTCGGTCACACGCTGCCGGCCGAGGTGGGGGCATCGTTTGCCGCCGTGGCCTTCGCGATCGCGATATCGGTCTCGGTTGCTCGGGAGAACACGTCCGGACTCGTCGCGACGGCGCTGGTCCTCGTGCCCCGGCGCGGTCGTCTGTTCGGGGCCCGCTGGCTGGCGATCGCGATCATCGGAGCTCTCTCCGCCGCGGCCAGCTCGACGACAGGTTACCTGCTCTCCGGCCTGGTTCTCGGGATGCAGCCACACTCTGGCCTGATTGCCGCGATCGGTGTCGTCACCTCGACGCTCGCTGCGGCATCCGTGATTTCGCTCGTCTTCTTCGGCGCGTCGCTGGCGAAAAATGTCGCCGCATCGAGCCTGGTGACGGTCGCGGTACTCGTCGGGGCGCCGCTCGTCCTCGGCATCGCTCAAGGGATTCCCGGCCTGAACGCGGTAGCCGGTGGCCTCAACGCCATCCTGCCGACCACGCTCTACTCCGCCGCGACCACGATCACCGCCGCTGCGCCATTTGTGCTCGGCCCGCTCGCGCTGGCGCAACTCGGTTTGGCGACCTGGGCCGCCCTCGCAGGTCTGGCGAGTTGGGTGCGTTTCAGTAGGTCAGACGTCTAGTCACTCGACGCGGTCGCGTCCACTGCGGCGCACGACGGAGCTTGCAATCGCGTGGGTGGCTACGGCCGCCGCGACGCCGCTGACCACGGCGATCAGGATGCGGATGATGAAGTGCAGATCGGTCCAGGCGGCCAACGCGATGCTGGCACCGGTTATGACGACAAAGAGCGCTATCGTCCCGAGGCGATCAGGGAGAGATTTCTGCTTTTCGTGCATACGCAACTCTAACATTTCGGTACTGTGCGTTCCGGAATTCGGACGCTCGCGAAGTGGCGGGGCCGTTAACTGGCCTCACCGTCGTCTCCCGTGTTAGTAGCGCTAACCCGCGTGCGTTAGCGTTTGAGGGTGGCGACGCGCGAACAGATCATCCGGGCAACGGCCGAGCTCTTGGCGGCGTCAGAGACGGGGGATGTCTCGACCCGCGAGATCTGCGAGCGCGCCGGCATCCAGGCGCCGACGCTCTATAGGCAGTTCGGCGATAAGGATCGGCTCATCGCGACGGTGGTCGACGAGGCGTTCTCGCGACACCTCGACCCCAAGCGCGTGCCAGCGCCGGACGCCGACCCTGTGCAGATCGTGCGCGACGACTGGGATGCGCACACCGCCTGGGCCCTCGAACATCCCGTGTTCTACCGCCTCATTTTCTCGCCGTTCGTGTCGGGCAGCCGGGCAGCGGCCGACGCGCACGCGTTCCTGCAGCGCGACCTCGAACGAGCTGCGGCCGTGGGCCTCCTGACAGCGTCGGCCTCGGTCGCCGCGCAGATGATCCTCTCGGCCAACGTCGGGGCCTGCCTCATGATCATCAACCGGAGCGCCGAGTTCGACGACCCGTCACTCTCCGGCCGACTGCGCGACGCCATCCACGCCCAGGTCTTCGGCGATTCGGTCTTCACCACACCGACGGGCGCCAACGCCGCGCGCACGGCCGCCGACACCGAGGCTCGACTCGCGGCCGTCGCCTCCACCCTGGCGGCACTCCTGCACGACAGCTCCCCCGCGGCCGAAGACCTCACGCCCGCCCTGTTCGCGACCCCGACCGACACAGACGACCCCACCGCCCGGCGAGCTCGCACGGGCTCGATCACGGCGGCGGGCACCGGAACGGGAAGGATCCTCAGCACCAACGAGCGCGCGCTCCTCCTCGACTGGCTCGAACGCCTCTCCTCGGCCGCGCCCGCCGACAAAAGCGCCTGACCGAGCTCACCCTTCGGCGATGAACTCCTCGAGCGTGGCCGAGAGGAGTTCGAACGACCAGCGGTAGGCAGCCTCGGGTTCGCGGCGGCCCAGGGCGGCGGCGAGCTCGTTGTGGCGGTGCGCCGACGGCGACGTGTATTCCGTGATCGTGCCGCGACGTTCGCGCGGGCGCGTGCGCAGGAGCGCCTCGACCGTGCCCGAGAAGTGGCCCATGACGGCGTTGCCCGACCCCCGCAAGATCAGCGAGTGAAACGCGATATCGGCCTGCAGGAAGCGGCGTTCGTCGCCCGCGGCGTTGGCGTCGACCATGGTGTCGGCGGCGGCCACGATGGCGGATGCCTCAGCATCCGTGATGCGGGCCGCGCACAGCCGCGCGGCCACCGGTTCGATACCCAGCCGCAGCTCGAGCAGTTCGCGCTGCTGCACGAAGTATTCGCGCCCGCGTCCGCGCCACGAAATGATCTGGGGGTCCATCAGGTTCCAGGCGTGGCGGGGCTGAACGAGGGTGCCGACGCGCTGCCGGGGCTCGACCATCCCGAGCGATTGGAGCACACGCAGGGCTTCGCGCAGCACCGAACGGGAGACGCCGAAACGGGCCGTCAGTTCGTCTTGGTTGAGCACCGAGCCGATGGGATAGATGCCGTCGACGATGTCTTCGCCCACGGCCGCGAGCACCTGCGCGTGCAGGCCGCGCTCGGTGGGGGCCGCGCCGCCCGTGTTCAGTGCCATCGCCATTCCTTTGCCGTCGGCCGATCGGGCGCGCGTCTTGACGCACCGCGTTCGGCGTGTAACACTTCCTGAGTCTGATTAATCAGATAAATAGGATCAACCTTTTCAGTTTCTACTATGCCCGACCTCGGTCGACATGTGAGACTGCCCTGACAATGGGGTCGCATCGAAGCGTCCCCGCGGGAGGACGAAGATGTACCCCTTCATTGCACCGATGGCCGACGACGCCATCCAGCCGGCCAGCAGTGAACCGCAGCTCATCATTGCGGCGCTCGTCGGCATTGCCATCATCATCACGCTGATCACCTGGTTGAAGGTGCATCCGTTCTTCGCCCTCACCGTGGGCGCCGTGGGCGTGGGCATCGGGGCGGGTCTCGCCCCGGGCGTGGCCGTCACCAGCTACACCACGGGCTTTGGCTCGACCATGGGCGGCGTCGGCGTGCTCATCGGCCTCGGCGCCATGTTCGGCAAGCTGCTCGCCGACTCGGGCGGAGCCGACCGCATCGTCGACACCCTGATCAAACGCGCCGGCCCCAAGTCGCTGCCGTGGATCATGGGCCTCATCGGCGCCCTCGTCGGCCTGCCGATGTTCTTCGAGGTGGGCCTCGTGCTCCTCATCCCCATCGTCATCCTGGTGGCCCGCCGCAGCGGCATCTCGCTCATCAAGGTGGCCATCCCCGCGCTGGCCGGCCTCTCGGTCATGCACGGCCTCGTTCCCCCGCACCCCGGACCCCTCGTGGCCGTCTCGACGCTCGGCGCCGACCTCGGCCTGACGCTCGCCTTCGGCATCCTCGTCGCCATCCCCACCGTCATCATCGCCGGCCCCGTCTTCGGAAACATCGCCGCCCGCTGGGTGGACGTGCCCGTGCCCGACCTGTTCGTCGCCGCGAAGGATGAGGACGAGAAGCGCCGTCGCCCGAGCTTCGCCGTGGCCGTCGGCGGAATCCTGCTGCCCGTCGTGCTCATGCTCGCGCGCAGCATCGCCGACTCCGTCGCCCCCGGAGACGAGGGCTCGTTCAAGGCATTCCTCGACTTCCTCGGCACCCCGATGGTCGCCCTGTCGATCGCGCTCGTCTACGCCATGATCTTCTTCGGCCGCAGCATGGGCCGCGCGGGCGTGCAGAAGTCGATGGCCTCCTCGCTTCCGGATGTCGCGGGCATCCTGCTCATCGTGGGTGCGGGTGGTGGTTTCAAGCAGGTCTTGATCGACACCGGCATCGGAACCGTCATCGCCAACGCCATCAACGACACGGGCATCTCGGTCGTGCTGCTGGCCTGGGTGGTCGCGGCCCTCATCCGTGTGGCCACCGGTTCGGCCACCGTCGCGACCGTGACCGCCGCCGGCATCCTGGCCCCCGTCGCCGCCAACCTGCAGGGCGCCGAGGTGTCGCTGCTTGTGCTCGCGATCGGCGCCGGATCGCTGTTCCTGTCGCACGTCAACGATGCGGGCTTCTGGCTGGTCAAGGAATACTTGGGCACGACCGTCGGTCAGAACCTGAAGACCTGGACCGTGATGGAGTGCATCATCTCGGTCGTCGGCCTGGGCGGCGTGCTCATCCTCGACATCTTCGTCTAGCCCGCACGCGCCGGCTCACACGCCGGCTCACACGCCGGCACGCACAGACCCGCAGCACCGCCACACGTCAGACTCGGAGGCATCCATGGAACCCATCACGCAGAACATCGACCTGAACGGTCGGCAGCCCGTGCTGGTGGTGATGGGTGTCTCCGGGTCGGGCAAGTCGACCGTGGCGGCGCTGCTCGCGGGGCAGCTGGGCTGGGACTTCGAGGAGGGCGATGACCTGCACCCCGACGCCAACGTCGAGAAGATGGCCGCCGGCACGCCCCTCACCGACGACGACCGGTGGCCGTGGCTCGACACCGTCTCGTCGTGGATCATCGAACACACCATGGCGGATGTTCCCGGCATCATCACGTGCTCGGCGCTGAAGCGTGTCTACCGCGACGTGCTGAGCGAAGACAACGTCATCTTCGTGCACCTGTTGGGGTCGAAGGAGCTCATCGGGACGCGCCTGACGAAACGCATCGACCACTTCATGCCAACGACGCTGCTCGACTCGCAGATGAACACGCTCGAAGCCCTGCAGCCCGACGAGCGCGGCATCCTGATCGACGCGGGTCGCAAACCCGCCGAGGAGGCCGCCGAGATCGTGCGGGCGCTCGGCCTGAAGCCTGCCGCCGGGTCGTCGGCGCTCGGTGCGATCAACCCGGGGCGCTCGACCGTCTGAGCCGACACGGAGGATCGCGGATGGTCCGGCGCCGCGGGTGTAGGCCCGCCCCTCCCGTGTGTCAATCCGCGACACCGCACCCGCCCCGCCCCGACGCGCGCGATTAGGCTTGTTCCATGGAACTCGGCGTCTACGCGGTGGTCGGCATCGCCGTCATCGTGGGGGTCGCGTACTTCTCGCGTCGCCTCGGCGTGGCCGCCCCCATCATCCTCGTCATCGTGGGCGTCGTGCTGTCCTATCTGCCGGGCGTGCCCTTCATCGAGGTGCCGCACGAGATCGTGCTCGACGGCGTCTTGCCGCCCATCCTCTATGCGGCCGCCATCAGCGTTCCCGTCGTCGACTTTCGACGCAACCTCGGCACGATCACGAGTTTGTCGGTCGTGCTCGTCATCGTCACGGCCTTCGCCACGGGTTTCCTGCTCTACTCGCTGCTGCCCGACCTCAACCTCGCGGCCGCCATCGGATTGGGCGCCATCATCAGCCCGCCGGATGCCGTGGCCGCCACCTCGATCGGCCGCCGCCTGGGTCTTCCCCCACGCATCCTGACGATGCTCGAGGGCGAGGGACTCGTCAACGACGCCACCGCCCTGGTGCTGCTGCGCTCGGCCACCGCCGCCGCGGCGGGCGGACTACTCACCCCCTGGGCCACGGTCGCCGACTTCCTCTACGCCGTCGTCATCGCCATCGTCGTGGGCCTCGTGGTCGGTTTCGTCACGGTGTGGGTGCGCACCAAGCTGCACGACCCCGTCTTCGACACCGCGATCTCGTTCGCCGTGCCGTTCGCGGCGTTCATGCCCACCGAATACCTCAACGCCTCGGGCGTCTTGGCCGTCGTCGTCGCGGGCCTCTACACCGGCCACGCGTCGCCGCGCTCGTTCTCGGCGCAGACGCGCATCAGCGACCGCATCAACTGGCGCACCGTGCAGTTCCTGCTCGAGAATGCCGTGTTCCTGCTCATCGGCCTCGAGATCCGCACGCTCATCGAACACGTCGACCCCACGATTCTGGGCGTGTGGGATGCCGTGGGCATCGGCGCCATCGCCACGGTCGCGCTCGTCGGCATCCGTTTCCTGTGGATGGGGCCGCTCGTCATGAGCCTGCAACGCCGCGCGCAACGGGCCGAGAAGCAGACCTATCAGATGTCGCTCGCGCTCATGTATTTCCGCACCGTGCCCCTGCGGAGTTCGTTCGAGGCGCGGCGCCTGAGGCGGGCCGAGCGGCAGTACGACCGGCGGCGATCCGACCTCGAGCAGCTGCGGCGCGAGAGCATCGACTGGCGTGGCGGGCTCGTGCTGAGCTGGTCGGGCATGCGCGGCGTGGTCACACTGGCGGCCGCGCAGTCGCTGCCCGAGGACACGCCCTATCGGGAGCAGCTCATCCTGATCGCCTTCACCGTGGCGGTGCTGACACTCGTCATTCAGGGCGGAACCCTACCCGCGCTCATCCGGTTGTTGCGCATCGAGGGCATCGATCAGGCGCAGGACCACCGCGAGCTGGCCGAGCTGCTCGACGAGATCAGCTATGCGGGGCTGGCGGTGCTCGACGACCCGAACGAGACGCTCGGCAGCACCGAAGAGATCGACCCCGACGTGATCGAGCGCGTGCGGCAGGCGTCTTTTCTGCGGGCCGAATCGGTGTGGGAGCGCACGCACGAGCTCGACTCCCCCGACGAGACGAGTCTGCGCTCCACGCCCCATCACCTCTATCGCACGCTGCGCTTGGCCGTCGTGGATGCCGAACGCGAACGCCTGCTCGAGGCCGCCAGCCGCGGGGCCTACCCGTCACGGGTTCTGCGCGAGGCCCAGTCCATGCTCGACCTCGAGGAAACGCGGCTGCGGCCGGCCCGCCCGAGCCACTGACCCGTCGACGCGTACGACCCCTCGACGCGTAGGGCCCCTCGACGTGCACGACCCCTCGACTTGCACGAAGCCCCGGGATTACGTAACTTTGGTTAGGCAATCCTTACTGCACCTTCCATCCCCACCCTGAGGCGCCGCATCCGAGGCCCGTTCAGCCGCTCGCGCCCTTCCGTGCGACGCCGGCGCCGAGCGGGGATGCGGGCTCTTCGAGAGGAACCCATGTCTCGCGCGTCCCGCTTTCTGACCATCTCCGCCACGGCAGTCCTCGCCGTCGGCCTCAGCGCCTGCAGCTCCGGCGGCGCCACCACCGGCTCCTCGTCGGACGGCGGTGACTTCGAGACCATCACCATCAAGCACGCCCTCGGCACGACGACCATCGACGCCAAGCCCGAGCGCGTTGCCACGGTCAACTGGGCCAACCAGGAAGTGCCGCTGGCGCTCGGCGTCGTGCCCGTCGGCATGGCCGCCGCCACGTTCGGCGACGACGACGACAACGGCATGCTGCCCTGGGTCGAGGACAAGCTGAAGGATCTCGACGCCGAGGCCCCCGTGCTCTTCGACGAGACCGACGGCATCGACTTCGAGGCCGTGGCCGACACCAACCCCGACGTCATCCTCGCCGCCTATTCGGGCCTGACGCAGGAGGACTACGACACGCTCAGCGAGATCGCCCCCACCGTCGCCTACCCCGAGACCGCGTGGGGCACGCCGTGGCGCGAGATGATCGAGATCAACAGCGAGGCCATGGGCATGAAGGCCGAGGGCGAAGAGCTCGTGGGCAAGCTCGAGAAGGAGATCGCCGACACCGCGGCCAAGTTCCCGCAGCTCGAGGGCACGACCGCCATGTTCCTCACGCACGTCGACAGCACCGACCTGAGCGAGGTCAGCTTCTACACGACCCACGACACGCGCGTCGCCTTCTTCGACGACCTGGGCCTCAGCCAGCCGAAGAGCATCGAGGATGCCTCGGCCACGACCGACCTCTTCTCGCTCACGCAGAGCGCCGAGCAGGCGGATGCCTTCAACGACGTCGACGTCATCGTGACCTACGGCGACGACACGCTCGTCGCGGCCCTCGAGGCCGACCCCGTGCTCTCGCAGATGCCCGCCGTGAAGAACAAGGCCATCGTCGCCCTGCCGAGCACGGGCCCGCTCGGCACCGCGGCCAACCCGACGCCGCTGTCCATCTCCTACGTTCTCGGCGAATACACCGAGCTGCTCGCGCAGGCCGCAGACAAGCAGTAGTGGTCCTGACGACGCCTGAACGCGCCGAGGATGCCGCCATCGTGCGGCGTCCTCGGCGTCTTCGTGGTGTCTGGCTGCTGGTCGCGCTCGGCGTCTTGGCCCTGGCCATGTTCGCGTCGCTCACGATCGGCTCGCGCGATGTCGATGTGTCGGATGTCCTCGCAGCGCTCGGAGGAGGCACCGACGGGTTCGCCGAGGCGTCGGTGGCCAAGCGCATCCCCCGCACGTTGCTCGCGGTCGTCGCGGGAGCCGCCCTCGCGGTCTCGGGCGCCGTGATGCAGGGCGTGACGCGCAACCCGCTCGCCGACCCCGGCATCCTGGGCGTCAACATGGGTGCCTCGCTCGCCGTCGTCATCGGCATCTCCTTCTTCGGCCTCACGGCCGCGAGCGGCTACATCTGGCTCGCCCTTGCCGGTGCCGCGATCGCCGCGGTCTTCGTCTATACGATCGGCTCGCTCGGCCGCGACGGAGCCACCCCGCTCAAGCTGGCCCTCGCGGGTGCCGCTACGTCGGCCGCCCTCGCCTCGTTCGTGAGCGCCATCGTCATCCCGCGCGGCGACGTGTCGGCCAGCATCCGCTCGTGGCAGATCGGCGGCGTCGGCGGCGGCACGTTCGCGAGCCTCGAACAGGTGGCGCCGTTCCTGCTCGTCGGTTTCGCCATCTGCATCCTGTCGGCACGCGGCCTCAACTCCCTCGCGCTCGGGGACGATCTGGCCGCCGGTCTCGGCGAACGGGTCGCCCTGGCGCGCGGTTCGGCGGCCCTCGGTGCCGTCATCCTGTGCGGGGCCACGACGGCCATCACGGGTCCGATCGCGTTCGTGGGCCTCGTCGTGCCCCACGCCGTGCGTCTCATCGTGGGTGTCGACCACCGCTGGCTCATCCCGTTCTCGGCCGTCGCCGGCGCCATCCTGCTGACGGTCGCGGATGTCGTGGGCCGCATCATCGCGCGCCCCACCGAGATCGACGTGGGAATCTTGACCGCCCTCATCGGGGCGCCGTTCTTCATCTGGATCGTGCGCCGCCAGAAGATCAGGCAGCTATGACGTCGAATGCCCTGCGCCCCTCCTCGCCGACCTCTGATCTGACCTCGGATGCCGCGGGCCGCCGTCTCGTCGACGAGGTCGCGCGAAACCGCATCCGCCGTGGCCGCCGTCGCCGCACCGTGATGATCGTGCTGGCCCTGGCCGTCGTGGCCGTCTTCGTCCTCAGCCTCATGGTCGGCCAGACCTTCTACACACCCCTCGACGTGTGGCACGTGCTGATCGGCGAACAGGTTCCCGGCGCCAGCTTCACGGTCGGTCGCCTGCGCCTGCCGCGGGCCACCCTCGCGATCGCGGCCGGGCTGTGCTTCGGCCTGGGCGGCGTCACGTTCCAGACCATGCTGCGCAACCCGCTGGCCAGCCCCGACATCATCGGCATCAGCGCCGGTGCGAGCGCCGCGGCGGCCTTCGCCATCGTCACGCTCTCGCTCGACGACGCCCAGGTCTCGGCCTTCGCCATCGTCGCCGGCCTGGCGGTCGCGCTGCTCGTCTACGCGCTGTCCTATCGCGGCGGCGTGGCCGGCACGCGCCTCATCCTCATCGGCATCGGCGTGGCCGCCATGCTCGAGAGCCTGACGACCTGGGTGCTGTCGGGCGCGGCACAGTGGGACCTGCAGGAGGCGACGCGCTGGTTAACGGGCAGCCTCAACGGAGCGAGCTGGCCTCAGATCATCCCCGTGCTCATCGCTCTCGCCGTGCTCGGCCCCGTGCTGCTCGCCCGGTCGCGCGACCTGTCGACCACGCAGCTCGGCGACGACACGGCCGCGGCCCTGGGCGTGCGCGTCAACGTCACGCGCCTGGCGGTCATCGTCACGGCGGTCGGACTCATCTCCTTCGCCACGGCGGCTGCCGGGCCCATCGCCTTCGTAGCCTTCCTGTCGGGCCCCATCGCGGCGCGACTCGTGGGGCCGGGCGGCTCGCTGCTCATCCCCTCGGCCCTCGTGGGCGCGCTGCTCGTGCTGGTCGCCGACTTCGCCGGGCAGTATGCCTTCGGCTCGCGTTTTCCCGTCGGCGTCGTGACGGGCGTGCTCGGGGCGCCCTACCTGATCTGGCTCATCATCCGCTCGAACCGCTCCGGAGGCTCCCTGTGACCGAACAGCACACGCTCGTCGTCGAACGGCTCGTGTTGGGCTACGGCGACCGCGTCGTGATCGACGGCCTCGACCTCGTCATCCCGACCGGCCGCATCACCGCGATCGTCGGTGCCAACGCGTGCGGCAAGTCGACGCTGCTGCGCTCGATGTCGCGGTTGCTCACGCCCCGCGGCGGCTCGGTGCTGCTCGACGGCAAGCAGATCCACAAGATGCCGCCCAAGCAGCTGGCGCAGACGCTCGGCCTGCTGCCGCAGTCGCCCATCGCGCCCGAGGGCATCACGGTGTCGGATCTCGTGGGGCGCGGCCGGCATCCGCACCAGGGCATCTTCTCGCGGTGGAGCACCGACGACGATGCGGCCGTTGCGGCCGCACTCGAGGCCACGGGCATCCTCGATCTCGCCGAGCGTTCGGTGGACGAGCTCTCGGGCGGCCAGCGCCAGCGCGTCTGGATCGCCATGGCCCTGGCGCAACAGACCGACCTGCTGCTGCTCGACGAGCCGACGACGTTTCTCGATGTGAACCACCAGGTCGAGGTGCTCGACCTCCTGACCGATCTCAATCGCGCGCGCGGCACGACCGTCGTGATGGTGCTGCACGACCTCAACCTCGCGGCGCGCTATGCCGACAACCTCGTGGCGATCGCGGATGGCGCGGTGCACGCCGCCGGGCCCGCCGCCGAGGTTCTCACCGAGGATTGCGTGCGCGCGGTCTTCGGCCTGGACAGCCGCGTGATCGTCGACCCCACGTCGGGCGCGCCGCTCATGCTGCCCATCGGCAAGCACCACGTGCAGGCCTGAGGGCGTTTCGGTTTCGTGAGGATGTCGGCGGGTTCCGTTCGAGGGTCGTGAGGGATGCTGCATCCGCTCGTCGACGAGCGTTGACTCGCCCTATGACATCAGCACGAACCGGCGCGGGCTACGACCCCACCGCCGACCCCCGCGCGGGAGACGAACCCGCCGACAGCATCTTCGCGTCACACTGCGGACGGGCCGCCCGATGACCCTCACGACCATCATGCCGTCGCTGCGGCGCAGCATCCCGGACCCGCTCGATGTGAACGCCTGGCCAGAGGCGACCGTCGCGACCATCGACGACGTGGCCGTAGCCGGCGTATCGCTCTGCCGACTCGTCGAACTCTGCGAGACGCCGTGTGTGCACACCGCGGCCGCCGTCATCCCGGGAACCCACGGGCGCCCGTCGCCCGTGCATCAGGCCGCCGTCGTGGTGGTCTCGGTGACCTCCGTCATGCGGCGCCCCGACGGTTCACTCGACGTGCTCGTCGACGCGTGCCTGGATGACCTCGCCGCGACGTGGCGTGAAACGCGCCTGATCGGACGGCCGTCGACAGCAGCTGTCCGCACAGCACAGGTGGCGGCCGATCCGGTTCACCACCGCGGGCCCTGCGCGACCGACGCTCTCGTCGCGCTGCCGGCCGACCTCGCCGAGGGTGATCTGCTGGCGATCCCCTGCGCCGGAACATTGAGCGTGCGTTCCCTGCGCTGATAAAACGGAGTACACTCCCTTTTAGGATCGGTTGATCGGATCGAATCGAATCGGGGAGGTGTGGCATGTCGCCAGAACAAGGCCGGCGCGAGCGCAACAAGCTCGACAAACAGGAGCGCATCTTCGCGGCTGCCTCCGAACTCTTCGGCGCCGACGGCTACGAGGGAGTGACCACACAGCGCATCGCCGAGCGCGCCGGCGTGACGAACGGCACACTGTTCCGCTACGCCGCCAATAAGGCCGAGCTGCTGCTCATGGTCATGAACAGCGAGTTCGCCGCGCGCATCGCCGAGGGGCGTGAGGCAATCGCATCCGAGCCGGCAGCCGAGCCCGCCACGCGCATAGTGGCGCTGCTCGCCCCCATCGCCCGCGGCAGCCGCGATCCCCACGAGAACACGACCCACTACCAACGCGAGCTGCTTTTCGGCGAGCCGACCGAGCGCTATCGCGCCGAGGGCCTGGCGTTGACCGAGACACTGCAGCGGGAGATCGCAGATCTCCTCAGCGGGCGCGTCTCGGGCCGCCCCGGGAACGCCGACACCAACAACCAGCCCGCACGCGCCGATGCCCCGCCGGTGGGCGAAGCGGCTGTCGACGACGACGCCACGCTCGCCGCCCGCGCGATCAGCAACGTTCTGCACCTCGAAATCGCGCGCGCCGCGCTCGAGGGCGCTTCCCCCGACGACCTGACCGCCACGATCGCGCGGCAGGTCGACCTGATCTCGAGCGGCTACCTCCGCTCCCGGCATCCGCTCACCCCGGATGCATCCCTCACAGAATCACCCACGAAAGAGGACAACTCATGACGAAGCTTCAGCGCGTCACCGTGCTGGGAACCGGCGTTCTCGGCTCTCAGATCATCTACCAGACGGCCTATCACGGCTTCGATGTCGTGGCCTACGACATCAGCGACGAGGTGCTCGAGGGCGCCCGCACCCGCACGGCCGGCCTCGCGCAGGTCTACACGCACGAGGTCACGGGCGCCACCGAGGCCAGCACGACCGAGGCACTCGGCCGCATCTCCTACAGCTCCGACCTGGCGGCCGCCGTGGCCGACGCCGACCTCGTGATCGAGGCCGTGCCCGAGAGCCTCGACATCAAGCGCGACACCTACCAGAAGTTGGCCGCCGCGGCCCCCGAGAAGACCATCTTCGCGACCAACTCGAGCACGCTGCTGCCGAGCGATCTGCGGCAGTTCACGGGCCGCCCCGAGAAGTTCCTGGCGCTGCACTTCGCCAACCACGTGTGGGCGCAGAACACGGCCGAGGTCATGGGCACCGACCAGACCGACCCCGCGGTCTTCCAGCAGGTCGTCGAGTTCGCCGGGCAGATCGGCATGGTCCCCATCGAGATCAAGAAGGAGAAGGCCGGATACGTGCTGAACTCGCTTCTGGTGCCGCTGCTCGACGCCGCCGCCGAGCTCTACGTCGACGGTATCGCCGACCCCGAGACGGTCGACAAGACCTGGCGCATCGGCACGGGCGCGCCGCTCGGACCGTTCCAGATCTACGACATCGTCGGTCTCACCACGGCCTACAACATCGCCTCGACGCACGGCGGCAAGCAGGCCGAGTTCGCCCGCCTGCTCAAAGAGAACTTCATCGACCAGGGCAAGCTCGGCACCGCCACGGGTGAGGGTTTCTACAAGTACAACTGATTTCGCACAGCGCACCGGATGCCGTCGCCCCACGTTGGGCGGCGGCATCCGTCGTTTCGTCCCGCGTTTCGACCGCACCAACGGACTCCGACACGCCGCGCGCCGGGCAGAAAGTCGGGACGACTTCGGCGTGCCGATTCCGCGCGAACCCGGCGCAGGCGAGGCATCCCCGTGCTTGCTTTGTATTAATACAGGGCACGGATGCATAGGGCTTGCATACTGTGGCAGGACTCGCACGGCGTTCCCGACCAGCTGGCCCAACAGCCACGGCGGGCGCCACAGGCCACCACGGAGGACGACATGAACACACCGCAACGAACACACCCACGGGCCCACCGCCCACGAATCGCGCGGTTCACCGCGCTCGCGACCGCCGCCTGCCTCGCCTCGGTCTCGCTGCTGGCAACCATGCCCGCCGCGCACGCCGCCGGCGAAGCCGCCACCACGCTGCCCGGCACGATTCTGCACGGCGGCGCGACGAACAACCACAAGACCACGGTGTTCGCCTATGTGAAGGCGGGCGAAGCGTTCGTCGCCACGTTCGGCGAGTACCCGGGCATGAACTCGCGCATGACCGCGACGATCATCGATCCGCTCGGAAAGGTGCGGCAGACGAGCGCACCGGGTGGCCCGGTAGCCATCGACACGCAGATCGTGTCCGACGTCGACGGCGTCTGGGCGGTCACGATCGAAGACCCCGCCGACATCGCCACAAACCGCCCCCAGTTTCCCGGTGTGACGTGGAGCATCGCCGCCGAGAAGAACGGTGTCGCCATCCCCGGCCGCGTCTTCAGCGAATCGCTCGCGTTCAACACGCCGACCGAGACCACCCTCAGCCTGTTCGCGCTCACCAAGACCGGCGGCCTCTACCGCGAGACCCTGCGCGATTACAACGGGGTCGACTCCACCATCCAGGTCACCAACAAGGGCAACGTGCTCGCCGATGACGCGGCCTGCGACCCGGCCTACCTCTCGGTGCCGATGCCCGGGTCCTCGGAGTCCGGCGGTTCGGGCGCGGCATATGAGCAGCCCACGTCCTCAGCCACGTGCGCAGGCCTCGAGCGTTACCGGTTGTTCCTCGATCAGCCGGCCGCGGATCTGCCCTCCTCCAGCACCAACTGGGCGGATGGCCGCACCACCGAGACCTGGGTCGGCGCCACTTACACGCCGCCCAGCATCTCTGGCCTGAGCTTCGCCCGCTCGGGCACGGCCGGCAACGCGGGCACCCTGACGGGAACGCTCGACACGCAGCCCGGCACCGTGAAGCTCGAGATCGACGCCGACGGCGACGGTGTCTTCGACGGGCCGGCCGACGTCACGCAGACCGTGATCGCGCCTCAGACCGGGCCGTTCTCGTTCGACTGGGACGGTAAGAACGCCGCCGGCGAACCGGTCGACGCCTCGGTGGCCAGCGCCTTCCGCGCAACACTCGCCCACACCAATGAGGCGCACTTCCTGCGCACCGACTCCGAGGTCTCGCGCGGTGGCATCGAGCTGCTGCGACTCACGGGCGGGAGCACGAACCCGAGCGTCGTCTACTTCGACGACTCGCGTTTCACCGACACCTCGGCCGAGCGCTACTCGAACACGTCGCTCCTCGCGTCGGGCCCGGGCGGCATCGACAGCACGGGCGGCGTGCACCGCTGGGCGGGCGACGACACGTCGGCGAACCGCTCCCCCAACGCCAACACGGGCACGACGGGCAGCTGGGGCGATCAACGCAGCATCGACGATTGGACCTTCGGCGCCGATAGCGCTGTCGCATCCGTCGCCATCGACCCGCTGACACCGCACCTCAGCATCGAGAAGCACGGCACTGCCAGTTCATCGCCACTCGTCGCGGGGAGCACGATCGATTACACGGTCATCCTGACGAGCGACGGCACGGGCGACTTCACGGAGTCCAACCCCGCCGAGGCGATCGACCACCTCGACCAGGGCGTACTCGACCAGGCCACGCTCGTCGAAGGCAGCATCGCGACCACGACCGGCACGGCCACGATCGACGCGCAGGGCCGCATCGTCTGGAACGCGGGCGCGCTGCCCGTGGGAGCAACTTCGACCCTCACATTCAGCGTGACCGTGTTGCCCAATGACGATCCGGCGCAGGCCGACATCGTGAATACCGCGTGCGTCGCCTCGGCGCCACACCGCCCGTCGGCCTCGGAATACGGCACCGACGAGAACCCGTGCGCCACCGTGCCGTTCACGCCGCCCGTGCCGCCGACCCCGGCGACTCCGCCCGTGACCCCGCCCACGGTTCCGCCGACCACACCATCGGCGACTCCCCCGGCACCGCGCGTCACCCCGCCCGGCTTGGCCGCGACGGGTGCCGACAACCCGCTGATGATGGCCGGCCTCGCGACCGGCACCGTGCTGTTGGGCGCCGCGGTCGTCGGCCTCGTGGCCCTGCGTCGACGCCGATCGGATGCCGCAGCGTCGGCGTCGGCGTCGGCGTCGGCGCCAGCGTCGGGCTCCGGCATCCCCGGGTCTGAGACGCCGTAGGCCCGGCACTGCGCGGGGAGATCCTCGCGCAGCCTCGGCAGGCGCTTCGGTAACTGCTTGAGCAACCGCTTCGGCAACAAACGTGGGCTCGCGTCCGGAAACATCCGGCGCGGGCCCACGGTTATTTCTCCCACCCGGCGGCTGGGAGCGCACCGGGGAGTGCGCTGGGAACGACGCGGCACAGAAGAAACCGAGCGGGAGACGGCGCCGCGGTCGTATGGTCGTGGCAAGCCATCTGACATCGACGAAGGAGCGCCATGACCGAGAACTTCACGCCCGAGGAACGCGCAGCCATGAAGGAGCGCGCCGCCGAGGTGCGCAAACAGGCGAGAAAGGGGGCCAAAGCCGACCCCGAGAAAGACCTGCTCGAGAAGATCGCCGAGATGACCGACGACGACCGGGCCATCGCCGAGCGGCTGCATGCCCTCGTCGCCGAGCACGCACCGACCCTGACGCCGAAGACCTGGTACGGCATGCCGGGCTATGCGCTCGACGGCAAGGTCCTCGTCTTCTTCCAGGCTGCCGCCAAGTTCAAGGTGCGCTACGCGACCATCGGCTTCAATGACACGGCCACGCTCGACGAGGGCACGATGTGGCCGACCGCGTTCGCCGTGACGAAACTGGGCCCCGACGAAGAAGCGTTCATCGCCGATCTGCTGCGCAAGGCGGTTCCGGCACCGTAGCGTGAGGGAATGACATCCACGCCGTCGCCGCCCGCCGCCGAGCCCGCCAACTACTCACGCGAGCTCTTCGGCGGCGCGACCGCCGACAATCTCTCCGGCCGTTCCGACGCCGCCGTCGACCGCCCCGCCGCCCTCGTCACGGGCGCCTCCCGCGGCATCGGTCGAGCGATCGCGATCGCCTTGGCCGCGCGCGGTGACCGCGTGGCCGTGCACTACGGTTCGAGCCGCGCCGACGGCGAAGAAACCCTCGCGCTCCTGGCCGGCGACGGTCACGTCCTCGTCTCGGGCGACCTCGCCGATGCCGACCACGTGCGCGCCCTGATGGATGCCGCGAGCGACGCCCTGGGCGACATCCACACGCTCGTGAACAACGCCGCCGTCGGCCCCTCGGCAACCAACGGTCACCGCGTCGACGAGGTGTCCTACGCCGACTGGCAGCGCGTCTGGACCGACATGATCGACGTCAACCTGCGCGGCGCCGCCAACCTCACCTACGGCTTCGCCAACCACCGCATCGGCGCGGGCGGCGGCGGCACGATCGTGAACATCGGCTCGCGCGGCGTCTTCGTGGGCGAGCCCGACTACCCCGCCTACGCGGCGACGAAGGGCGCCCTGCACGCCTTCGCTCAGTCGATGGCGGTCGCCCTGGCCCCGCACGACATCGCCGTCTCGACCATCGCCCCCGGCTTCGTCTCCACCGACCGCCAATCCGAAAAGCTCTCGGGCCCGGCGGGCGACAGCATCCGAGCCCAGAGCCCCTTCGGCCGCGTCGCGGCGCCGCACGAGATCGCCGCCGCCGTACTCTACCTGTCGTCGCCCGACGCCACCTGGGCCTCTGGCACCATCCTCGACCTCAACGGCGCCTCCCACCTGCGCAGCTGACCGCCAGCCGCGAGCGAGCAGTGGCCGGGGCGCTCATCGCAGCACCCCGGCCATACCGCCTAGTTCGACAGCCGCTCGATCAGATCGGCGAGGTGACCAGGCGCCTCGAGATGCGCCAGGTGGCCTTGCCCCGCCAATTCGTGCACGACACCGCGCGGGGTGCGGGATGCGACATCCTCGAAGCTCGTGCCATAGGGCGCCTGCCCGCGGTTGCGCTCGCCCACGATGAGGCCGATGCTCTCGGCCCGCTGGCCCAGCTCGGCGGGCTGCGGGGCGGAGTTGATCGCCACCGTCTCGGAGAAGATCGGCGAACTCACGGCCGTCAGCCCGGCCCAGACGGCGGAATCGGCCCGCAGGGATTCGACGACCGCGGCGGGCAGACCACTCACCTCGCCGAGCGCGACCTCGACGGTGCGGTCCAGATCGCCGTCACCGTGGGCCCTTTCGAGCGCGGGCAGCGCTCCGGCCCCGAAAGGCGCCGTGATCGGCTCATAGGCGATGAGATGCGGCACGGGCACCTCGTTCGCCAGGTGTAGCGCGATCAGGCCGCCGTAACTCCAGCCGAACAGCGTGCGCACGTCGGAGAATTCGCGCAGAACCGCAGCGGCGTCGTCGACTTCGGTCTGGATGTCGTATCCATCGCCCAGCGGACCGGACGGTTGGCGCCCCCGCCGGTTCACGACGGCAACGGTCTTCCACGCGCTCAGCTGCCGGGCGACCTCGGCCCACCCCGCCGCGTCGGCCATCACTCCGGGCACCAGGATGATCGCGGGCCCGTCCTCCTCGCCATAGACATCCACGGCCACCCAGCTGCCATCGACCTGAATCTGTTTCTGAATCGTTTGCTCCATAACTCCATTCTGGGGCAATTGATCTAGAATCGTCAACATGGCATCCAGACCCGCAGGCCGCCCGCGCGAATTCGACCGCGACGCCGCTCTGCGCCAAGCCGCACACCTGTTTTGGCAGCACGGGTTCTCGGGCACCTCGACTCGCCATCTCACGAGTGCCCTCGGAATCTCGAGTTCCAGCCTCTACGCCGCCTTCGGCACGAAAGCCGAGCTCTTCGCCGAAGCCGTTCGCGTTTATGCCCTGCGCTACAGCGCGATCTACGACCAGGCCCTGCAGGAGGCGTCTGCGGCGGCCGTCATCGAGCGCCTCCTGCGCGAATCGGTGGCCGAATTCACGCGCTCGGACGAAGGCCACCCCGGATGCCTCACCAGCAGCGCGGTCATGTCCGACGCCTCCTCGACGCTCGACGTGCGCACCTACATCGCCGACCTGCAACGCTCCGACGAGGCTCGCCTACGCGCTCGCCTCGAGCAAGAATCCACCGACGGCCCACTCCCGGGCGGCGCAACCGCCGCCGAACTCGCTGAATTCACTCAAACCGTCTGGCAGGGCCTCTCCACGCGCGCCGAGCTGGGCGCATCCCGAGACGAACTCGACGGCGCCGTCGACTTCGCCCTCCGACTCATCTCCGCCGTCCCCGCCTCGGCATAGGTAATACCCGGCCGCGTGACGGCCTTTCGAACACTCCGGCGTAGCTGGTGCTGCCCGCGCATCTGCCGACCCCCTGTTCAGCGAGCGCACCCGGAGGCCGCCCGCCGACACGCCGTCCCCCGAGAGTTTCTCGAAATAGATTGCAACTCCGCGGCGGGCGTGTTGGCCGCGGCCGCGCGTCGCACTCGTAGCGAATGTCCGGTCGATCCTGGGAATGAGCCTGGACAGTCACTCTCTCGGGCGGAGGGGGGCTCCTACATTCGGGGAGAACAAGCATCCCGTCTCCCTCAGGAAAGCAGCGGCCCATGATCGATGTCGAATTACGCCAGGCTCACGTGACTACGGGCAGCGCTGTCACTTGGTACAAGGCTGCGGCCCAGCAGGAGGGCACCGCCAACGTTTTCCTCCTGGAGTCGCTGTCCGGGCCGGCGGCGGATACACGCTCTTCGATGGTCGGCATTTCAGGCTTGCTCGAGGTGGCGATCTATCGCGGCACAGTGGAGATGTCCGGGCAGCCGGCTCTTGTCGATGCGGCCCGTCAAGCACTGGCGGAAGAGGGAGTCATTGTCAACCGAGACGGTCGTGACGTTTTGGCCGAATCGGACTCCCTGTGGCAGCTGGGACGCACGCTTTCGAGAGTCTTCTCCTTCGAGCGCAACTCCGAGGTGTACGACTTCGGCGTCCGTGCCTTCTTCGGTTACGACGCCGTGCGATACATCGAACGCCTACCCCGGACGATTCGTGACCCCGATTACCCGCTTCCCGACGCAGCTTTCAGCCTTATCCATGCCCTGTTCTCGATCGCGCCCGAAACGGAACAGACATCGGTCACCATTGCTGAATGTGAGTTGTGGCCCCGTCTGGATCTCGAAGGCATTTGCACGAACCTCGGGGGCGCGGATGCTGCGCGGCAATTCGACGAGCAGCCCGGTCCCGTGCCGCGTCCAACTGCAGTTCGCGATGAGCTCACACATGACGACTACATCGATAAAGCCGCCGTCTGTCTGCGTCACATCGAACTAGGTGACGTCTTTCAGATACAGCTCGGACACGAGATGACGATCGAGAGCGAGGCCCGGCCGATCGAGGTCTATCGACGCCTCCGCTGGCGCAACCCTTCGCCGTACATGTGCTTAGTTCCCTTACCCGGCAGCACGACAATCGGCGCAAGTCCCGAGCTCTTCGTGCGGACAATCGGGCGGGAAGCGGTCATGCGGCCCATCGCGGGAACTGCTCGAATTGCTGCTCGCGATAATGACGACACAGTTATTCGAGACTTGCGGCTCAACGAAAAGGAGCGGGCGGAGCACATCATGCTCGTAGACCTGTGTCGGAACGACCTTGGTCGAGTCGCAGAGCCACAGAGCATCAACGTCGACGAACTCATGAAAGTCGAAAGCTACTCGCACCTGCACCATCTCGTGTCGAATGTTCGCGCAACGATGGCTGCGGATGTCGACGTGTTCGACGTTATTCGTGCAGGGTTTCCGGCCGGCACCATGACGGGCGCGCCAAAGGTCCGTGCCATGGAAATCATCGAAACGCTGGAGGAAAGTCGCCGCGGTCTCTACGCCGGAGCCTTCGGCGTGATCGGGTTCGGCGGGTGGAGCGTCCTAGCCCTCGGCATCCGAATGGCCGTTCATACGGGGGGCGAATACAGGATCCGAGCGTCGGCGGGCATTGTTTCCGATTCCACGCCAGAGGCAGAGTGGCGCGAGACGTTAACCAAGATGGCCGTTACGTACTGGTCTGTCACGGGCGACGAATTGATCTGAGAGCGAGCCCGTTCGACGTGTCGAATTTTTGGTGGCGGAAGGCGGCCTAGAGGGCCACACTGGGACCACCGACGGGAGGAGAGGGCATGGGCGACCTCGTTCTGTCGTTGCTGCCGCTGGCGCTCGGCATCGTTATGAGCCCGCTCGCCATCATGGCGCTCGTGGCCGTTCTGCTGTCCCGGCGGGCCCGCGTGACGGGCGTGTTCTTCGCGCTGGGGTGGGCGCTCGGAATCGCGATCGGGTTGGGGGCGAGCTATGCCGTTCTGGGGTTGTTCGACCTACAGCCGCGCAGCACTCCGCCCGATTGGGTGTCGACCGTGCGGCTCGTCTTCGCGCTCGTGCTGATACTCGGCGCCGTCTACATCTATCGCAAGGGTCATGCGCGGGCGGTCGCCATGGCCCACGCGCGCACACCGACCGACGTGACCGAGGCGGCCCCGCAGCTGCCCGGATGGCTGCGGTCGGTCGAGACCTTCACGCCCACCCGCAGCCTGCTGCTCGGCGTCGGCATCTTCATCCTGAATCCCGTCGACCTGTCCTGCGCGATCATCGCCGCGCTCGATGTGCGACTGGCGGGATTCGGCGGCGCCACCGACGCGGTCATCCTGATCGTCTTCGGCGTCGTCGGCATTCTGCCGATCCTCATCCCCGTCCTACTCGTGCTCGTGCGCGGTGAGCAGGCCACACCCGTGCTTGCTGCCATCCGCACCTGGATCGCCTCGCACACGAGCGTGCTCAACGCAGCCCTCGTGCTCGTGATCGCGCTCCTCCAATTGCAGAAGGCGGTATCGGCATTCCTGGCATAGACGCAGCGACCCCGCCCGACCTCGACCAGTACTTCACGCCGGCGACCATCAGCGGCTGGGACCTGGGCCTGGCTGCCGGAAGCGTACTCATCGGCTGGATCCTCTCCATCTATGCGCGCAAAGGGGTGCTTGCGGCGCTCCGGCGGCTGCAAGGGATTAGCGAAGGGGCGGCGATTCTCGCGGCGCGCATCGTCCGCTACGCCGTGCTGCTCCTCGGCATCGGAACGGCGTTCGCCTTCCTCGGCGCCTCCATCCAACCGCTGCTCGCCGTGGGGCTCATCGTCGCGGCCGTCATCTTCCTCGCGCTGCGCGGCATCTCGGCCAACTTCGCCGCGGGCATCGTGCTGCAGACGCGCCACCCGCTCAAGGTGGGCGACGAGATCGAGGCGGCCGACTACATCGGCCGGGTGCAAGAGCTGAATGGCCGCAGCGTCGTGATCACCACGCGCGACGGGCGCACCGTGCACGTGCCCAACTCGCTGCTGCTCGAAGAGCCGCTCGTCAACCACTCCGAGTGGGGCCGGCGGCGCTCCGAGGTGCAGGTGCGCTTTCGCTCGACGACACCGCTCGCGGCGGTCACGGATGTCGCGCTCACCGCACTGGGCACGGTGGCCGGGCTGCGGCCCGAGCATCCGCCCGCCGTCATCGTGCGCACAATCGAACCCGAACGCATCAGCATCGCGGTGCAGTTCTGGCATGCACCCGCCGACGACGTCGCGGCAACGAGCCGGGTCGTCGCGGCCCTCGGCGCGGCACTGACCGACGCGGGTGTCGATGCCGTCGTGACCAGCGAGAAACCTGTCGAGCCACTCACACCGCCGCCGCCCCTCTAGAGCGTCGCACAGTCACCCAGACGTTCACGGCGACCACGATCGCGACACCCAGCCACTCGTGCGCCGCCGGAACCTGCGCGAGCACGACGAAACCGGCCACGGCCGCCAGCACCGGGTTCACGCTCATGAACACGCCGAAGGCGGCAGCTGGCACGAAACGCAGGGCCAACAGGTCGAGGGCATAGGGCACGACGGTGCAGAGCAGTCCCGCGACGGCTGCGGCCAGGAGGGCCGGCACCGTGAATAGCCCCTGCACCGCGAAGATTACGATCACCGGCAGAGACATGGCGGCTGCCACCGCGCTCGACGCGGCGGCCCCCTGTAAACCCTCCGTCCGCTGGCCGATCAGCCGGCTCAGCAGAATGTACGAAGCCCAGCATGCCCCGGCGAGGAGGCCGCTCGCGATGCCCCACACATCGCTCGACGGACCTGGCAGCACCAACACATAGACGCCGACGAGTGCGGCGATAGCGGCACCGACGTCGACGAGCCGACGGGATGCGGCGAGCGCCACGCCCAGCGGTCCGAGGAACTCGAGCGTCACCGCCAGTCCCAGGCCGATGCGATCGACGGCCGTATACAGGCTCAGGTTCATGACGACGAAGACTCCGCCGAGCACGATCACGGGCCACCACTGCCGCCGGGTGAAACGACGGAGCGGCGGCCGCACCGTCGTCATGAGCACGGCCGCGCCCACGAACTGCCGCACGGCGACGACACCGAGCGGCCCGATGGTGGCGAAGGCCCCGGCCCCGACCGCGGCACCGAATTGGTTGCTGGCCGCCGAGGCGAGCATCATCGCCACACCCGTGAGGCGGCGGGCTGGCGGCGCGGGTTGCTGAGCGGGTTCTTTAGCGGGTTGATTCTCCACACAGGAAGACTGCCTCGGGTTTGGCGGCGAACGTAATGCGCGAGGACGCGCTGCCATACGCTGAGTGCATGGCTCTCGACATCCGCTCGCTGCGCGTTCTCGTGGCCTGCGATGACGCCGGAACGATCACGGATGCGGCCATAGCCGTCGGACTCTCGCAGGCCGCCGCCTCGCGCACGATCGCGTCGCTCGAACGAGAGCTAGGCGCGCAACTGCTCGTGCGTCGGCCGCGCGGAGTCGAACTGACCGCGCTCGGAATCGCCGTGGTCGCGCAGGCCCGCAAGGTGCTCTCCGAACTCGATGCCGTGCGCGCGCTGGCCGACGGCCATACGTCTCCGCTGCGGGTGGGCTATGCCTGGGCCGCGTTCGGCGAGCACACGGATGAGCTGCGCCGGCGGTGGGGGGTCACGCATCCGGCCCGGCGCCTCGAACTCATGAACGTGAACTCGCGCACCGCGGGGCTGGCCGAGAACCTGGTCGACGTGGCCGTACTGCGGGTCGAGGTGGACGACCGGTTCGAAACCGCGTCGATCGGCAGCGAGCGCCGTTTCGCCGCCGTGCCGTCGGGCGATCCATTGGCCCGGCGCCGCACGCTCACGCTCGACGACCTCGTCGGCCACGTCGTCGTGGGCAACCCCGAGTGGAGCACTACGACGGCGGCGCTCTGGCCTGAGGGCGCGGTCACCATGCGCCGCATCTGGGGCACCGAGGAGTGGCTCGACGAGATCGCCACGGGCGGGGCCGTCGGCACTACGGCCGAGGCGACGGTCGCGCGGCACCCCCGCCGCGGCGTGACCTACCGGCCGCTCACGGGTGCGCCGCGCATTCCGGTGTCGCTCGCTTGGCGGAGGGGCGAGGCCGGACCCGAGGTCGAGGCGCTGGTCGAGCTGGCGCGCGAGCTCTACGGCCCGGATGATGCCGACGGCCGCAGCAGCTCGCACTGAGGCGCTAGTCCGCCGCCGAGTCGCTCACGATCGGCCGAGAACCCCGTCGACCCGGCGCACGATGCCGAGCGGGTTGCCCTCGCACAGTTCGGGCGGAAGTGCCGCCTCGGGCGCCGTCTGGTAGGTCACGGGGCGCAGCCAGCGGCGGATGGCGGTCGCGCCGACGGAGGTGTGCACCGACGTGGTCGAGGGGTAGGGCCCGCCGTGGTGTTGAGCCCACGACACGGCCACGCCCGTCGGCCATCCACCGAAGAGGATGCGGCCGGCGCGCGGTCGCAGCAAAGCCACCAGGTCCCCGATCTCCTCGTCCGGTTCGGCATGGATCGTGGCCGTCAGGCTGCCGTCGAGCGCCGTGAGGGCGCGGGCGAGCTCGTCGTCGTCGGCATAGCGCACGAGCAGCGTCGAGGGGCCGAAGCTCTCCTCGAGCAGCGTGTCGGCGTGTGCCAGAACGGTCGACACATCCGCGCTCAGGATGACGGGGGCGACCTGTCCATCTGCGCTCGCGCCTGCGCCAGCACCCGCGCCTGGAATCCCGACGTCCGAGCCGGCAATCGCGTCCTCCGCTGGGCCCGATTTCGCGCTGGAGGATCCGGCCGAAGCGCCAGCCGAACCGCCGACCGCGATAGCGCCCGCGGCGAGCTGCTCGACCGTGCGCCGGGTGAAACCCTCGGCAATCGACGGCGTCAGCAGCGTCCAGGTCGTGTCGGGCAGCGCCTGAGCGACCGCAGCGGCGAAGGCATCCGAAGCCTGTTCACCCCCGGGTACGAAGACGACACCCGGTTTGGTGCAGAACTGCCCGGCGCCCAGGGTGACCGATTCGGAGAGCCCACGCGCGAGTTCCGCACCGCGCTGGCGCAAGGCGTCTGGCGTGACGACGACGGGGTTTAGGCTGCCCAGCTCGCCATAGAACGGGATGGGCGAGGGCCGACGAGCCGCGATGTCGAACAGCGCCCGGCCGCCCGGAACGGACCCCGTGAAGCCGACGGCCGCCGTGTCCGGATGCTCGACCAACAGGGGGCCCACATCGAAACCGCTGACGAGCGCGAACAGTCCGTCGGGGGCACCCGCCTCGGCAAGGGCCGCGGTTACCGTGCGAGCCGTGCGCGCCGACAGCTCGGGATGCCCGGGGTGCGCCTTCACGACCACGGCATTACCGGCCGCGAGTGCCGACGCCGTGTCGCCGCCCGCCACCGAGAACGCGAACGGGAAGTTCGAGGCCGAGAACACCGCGACAACTCCGAGCGGCACGAGCATGCGCCGCAGGTCGGGCACGGGCGGCGTGGCCGACGGGTCGGGGTGGTCGATCGTCGCCTCGAGATAAGAGCCCTCGTCGAGCACGCGGTCGAACAGCCGCAGCTGCGCGGTCGTGCGCGCGAGTTCCCCCGTCAGCCGCGCCTCGGGCAGGTGGCTCTCGCGCATCGCGATCCGCACCAACTCGGCGGCGTCGGCATCCATCGCGTCGGCCGCCGCGGCTAGCCAGCGCCGGCGCTCAACAGCGGGCACACCCTCGGCCACCCGCGCAGCAGCAACGGCGCGCGCCATGATCACGTCGAGTTCTGCGCCAGAGGTGTCGCCCCGCTCGTCGTCCACCGCCGTCGCTCTCGCAGTTGCTGCCTCTGTCTCCGTCTCCGTGCCGCTCATCGCGGTCGCCTCCGCATCCTTGTCCCGACTCACATCCATGCCGTCGATCCATCCGTCTTCGTTGGCACCACGCGCTGCCAGTGCACCCAGTCGTCCTCGACGAGCGCGCTCTCGTCGATTTCGATCCCCCAGCCCGGCCGGTCGGGCCGCAACTCGAGGTGCCCGTCGACGGGCTCATAGGGGTCGTGGCACCACGACACGGGGTCGGGTTTGTACTCGAGAATCCCGAAGTTCACCGTCGCCGCTGCGAAATGCACATTGGCGGCGGTCGCTAGCGGCCCGAGCGGGTTGTGCGGCGACACGGGCACGTAATGCGCCTCGGCGAGCGCCGCGATCTTCACCATCTGGGTGAGTCCGCCGACGACACAGATGTCGGGCTGGATGATGTCGGCCCCCTGCGCCGTCAGCAACGTCAGGAACTCGTTGGGCGAGTAGAGCGATTCGCCGGTGGCCAGCGGCACGGCCAACTCCTGGCGAATGCGCGCCCACGCCGGAATGTACTCGGGACGAATCGGCTCCTCGAGGAACAGCGGCTGCGAGGGTGCCAGCGCGGCCCCGAGTTCGACGGCCTGGCGCGGCTCCCACAGGCAGGCGTGCGCGTCGAACGCGAACTCCCAGGCGTCCGGATGCCCGCCCCGCACGCTCGCGAAATAGTCGCCCAATTCGCGCACCGCCAGCCCGAAACGCGTGCGGTGGATGTCGCTGCGATACGGGCTGAGCTTGAACGCCGTGAACCCGTTCCGCTCGTTGAGCGCCGCCGTTTGATCCTGCAGGTCGGGCAGGTCGGGCGCCGAATACAGGCCGGCGTACACGCGCACGCGGTCGCGAACCGCCCCGCCGAGCATGCGGTAGACGGGCAACCCCGCCGCCTTGCCCGCAATGTCCCAGAGCGCGTGGTCGATGGCCGCGATGGCCGCAAGACCCATGGCGCCCGGAGGGAAACGCGAGGACTGCAGCAGGTATTGGTTGATGAAGCTCGTGCGCGACGCATCCATGCCCCTGATCTGAGCGAAGAGGTAGTCGAGCATGGGCGGGAACGCCAGGTCGGGGCCGTGGTTGTAGACCTCGGACCAGCCCTCGAGACCGCCGTCGGTCGTGACCTTGACGAGCACGCGCGGCCGGTTGCCCACGCGCTGCAGGAAGGTTTGCAGGCGATCGATGCGCAGGCTCATGCGCGCACCCCCGCGAGGGCGGGCCAGGCGGCGATCGACCGGGCGACCTCGGCGGCGCCTTCAGTCGTGAGGGCCCGGCTCGGCGGCCTGACGCTGGGCAGGCAGAGACCCAGCTGATGCATGGCCTCTTTCACCACCGACACATTGTCGGCCGAGCGGTTGCGCGCGCGCAGCTCCTCGAAGAGGCGGATGTCGCGCCACACGTCGTTGGCCGCCTCGGCGTCGCCGCGGGCCAGGGCGTCGAACATGTCGAGCGAGACGCGCGGCGACACGTTCACGAGGCCGGACGTGAAGGCCCGGGCGCCGGCCGACCAGTAGGCGGGGGCGTAGGACTCGGCGAGGCCCGCGATCCACAGGAGGTCGCCGCCCGCGTGGAAGCGGGTGGTGGCGAAGAAGGCCGGGTCGGGCACCGAATACTTCAGCCCGATGACGTTGGGGGCGCGCTCGACGAGGCTTGCGACATCCGCCCCCGTGATGAGTGTCGAGCTTACGTAGGGAAGCACGCCCAGCTCGGGCACCGCCTGGGCGACCGTGGCCACGTAGTCGACCCAGCCGCCGGGCGACAGGTAGGGCAGCACGGGCTGGTGCACCATGATCGCGTGAGCGCCGGCATCGCGGGCGAACCGGGCGTCCGAGACGGCGGTGTCGAGGTCGAAGCCGACACCCGCGATGATGACCGTCTCGGGTTGCGCCGCCCCGACGACGACCGCGAGCACGTCTCGGCGTTCGCGCGGCGACAGGGCATAGAACTCGCCCGTGTTGCCGTTCGGGGTGAGGGCCGTGACGCCGTTCTGCACGAGACGTCGCGTGAGAGCGGCCGTGAGGTCGAGGTCGACAGCTCCCTCCTCGTCATAGGGCACGACGGGGATGCCGATCACGGTGTTGAGGCGCCGTCGCAGGTCGGCGAGGTCGGGGCTGGCGTTCGTCGGGGTCATGCGTGATTCTCCGTGTTCTCGGGTCGCAGCGCGGCGACCTCGTCGAGCGTCTTGACGGGTTTGATGCGCACCCAGAAGGCATAGATCGACGCGCTGATCAGGCAGCTCACGGCGGCGAAGATCATCGGGCCCAGGTAGGAATTGTTGCTGAAGGTGAGGAACAATCCGATTGCGATGGGGCTGATGAGGTTTCCCACCTGCGAGCCGAAGTTCTGGAAGCCCGCGATCGAACCCACCGTGTCGGGCGAGTCGGCGACCTCGCCGGGCAGGCTCAGGATGGCCGCGCCCGCGAATGAGTGTGCGGCGCTGGACACCGTGAGCACGATCATGAGCACCAGGTTGCTATCGATGAAGGGGCTGAAGCCGATGCACGCGCTCAGCACGAGGCCCGAGATGATGGGCACCTTGCGCGCCACGTTGGTCGAGAGCCCCGCGGCCAGCATGCGGTCGGAGACGATGCCGCCCAGCACCGTGGCGCCGATGGCGATGAGCGCCGGAATCGCGCCCACCAGACCGAAGTCCTCCTCGCTGAAGTTGCGATCGTTCAGAAGATAGCTCGGATACCAGGTGAGGAAGAACGCCCCAGCCAGCGAGCGGAAGATGTAGCCGAACGTGAGCGCCCACACCTGGTTGTTCTTCAGCAGGTCGCGCCACGGCTTCTTCTCGCCCGACAGCTCCTTCTCGACCATCTCGCCCTGATCCGAGCGGATGTAATCGAGCTCCGCCTGCGACACGCGCGGGTGGTTCTCGGGGGCGCGATAGACGGCCACCCAGCCGATGATCCACAGCACACCGACCGCAGCGATGAGCACGAAGGCGAACCGCCAGCCGAACGTGATGGCGAAGAACGTGACGAGCGGAACAGACACCGCCGTGCCGATCTGCTGCCCCATGTCGAACAGGCTCGAGGCGAAGGCGCGCTCCTTGCGCGGGAACCACTTCGAGACGACCTTGACGTTGGCGGGCTGCACGGGCGCCTCACCGATGCCGAGGCCCAGGCGGAACACGATGACGCTCACGACCCCGGTCGAGAAGACGGTGAGCGCGGTCCAGATCGACCACCACCCGACCGCGATCGGATAGATCACGCGCGGGCCGAACTTGTCGAGCAGCCATCCCGAGGGAATCTGGAAGAGGGCGTAGGTCCAGAAGAAGGAGGAGAGGAGCAGACCCTGGATGGCGGGGCTGATCTCGAATTCCTTCGACATGAAGGGCAGGGCCACGCTGAGGGCGGCCCGGTCGAGGTAGGCGATGGCGAGGCCGAGGGCCGAGAATCCGACGATCGTCCAGCGCATATTGCTGCGCTGCGGGCGGGGCCGCGAAGGCCGGTCGGTGGCCTGAGGCCGTGTGTCATGATGAAGCATCGTTGCTCCTAGCTAGTAACGGTGAGCGCTCCCGTCAGGGAACGTGGTGAAGGGGTGCGGCCCGCTTACTTGCCGGTGACCGGGCCGCATCCTGACGCGTGTGCGTGTGTTGCTGGTCGTGCTGACCGCGCTCGCGCGCGGGGGTCTTGTGGGCTGGGGCTGGGGCTTTCGCTACGGCTCCTCTCGGCTCTGCCGACGTGAGAAGTCGTCGATATGCGCGGCCACGAGCGCGGCTGCGTCATCGGCCCGGCCCGCTTCGGCGGCCTCGAGGATGCGCGCGTGCTCGTCGGCCTCCTTCTGCCACGAGGCCGTGCGCGCCCACGCCGACACCGAGACGAGTGCGATCTGGTCGCGCAGGTCGTCGAGCGTCTTCGTGAGGATCGGGTTGCCGCAGGCCGCGAACAGGATGCGGTGAAAGTCGCGGTTGGCCGTGCTGCGGCCCGAGGCATCCGGTGCCGAAGCTGCGCGGTCGAGGGCGGCTCGTGCGGCTGCGACATCCACGCCGTTTCGGATGCTGCGGCGCACCGCCTCGGGCTCGATCAAGAGCCGCATGTCATAGATCGCCTCGACTTCGGCCTCGGTGAGCGAGCGCACGGATGCACCGGCGTAGGGGCGGATGACGACGAGCCCGGCGCCCTCGAGGGTCTTGAGCGCCTCGCGCACGGGAGTCTTGGACACTCCGAGTTCGACCGCGAGCTCGCTTTCGACGAGCGCGCGCCCAGCGGGAAAATCGCCGTTCAGGATGCCGGAGCGTAGGAGTTCGAGCACGAACGTCGTTCGTGACGGGGGTGCCGCCGTGGGGAGCGCCATCGCTCACCGCCCTTCATCGGATCGTATATGAGATACGACCGTAGCAGGCGTGACGGCGCAGGTCTAGACCGGGTTAGCGGTTGCGCTCGTGCAGTTAGCTCAGCAAATGCCGACGAGCTGCTTGATCTGAGCCTCGCTCTGCTCTTGCAGATCTGCCAGGGCCTGCGGGTCGACCGACGTGCCGTCCACGGCGTCGTTGGCCAGGGCGATCAGGTCGTCGACCGTGGACTGTAGACCGGCGATGGCGTCGGCTGTCTCGGACCCTTCGACCGCGGTGGCGCCGGCAGCCGCAAGGGCCGTGCGCGCAGTCTCGAGAGTGTTCAACGCGCCCGACGGGTCGACCTGGATCTGCGCGATCGCGTCGGAGACGTTCGTCGATACCTGGTCGATGACTCCCGATCCGATCGCGCACGTGGCGTTATCGACCTGCTCGGCGACGATGCCCTCGACGGTCGAGCACCCGGTCAGGGCACCAGCCGCCAGCATCCCGCCTGCCAGAGTGGCCGCCAGCCGACCACTGACACGAAAACGAGAAGGGCGCGGGTTCTGAACGAGCGTCATGCCCCCAACCTAAAGCCCCCTCCTCGACAAACACTGTGCCCGTCGCCGAATGCGCACCACCCAAATTGGCCCCGATCGGCGCACAACCTCTCGAGTGCCGACGATCCGTCTGTACTACTCCGCGTGCCCGCGGCCGACGATGCGGACCTCTTCGATGTCGAGGCGGTCCTGGATGTCGCGCAACACGATGTCGTCGATGCGGCCCTCGTCGCGCAGCTGCACGACGGCCGCTCGTTTGCGTCCGATGAGGGCGAGGCGCAACTGGCTGTAATGGTCGTGGCGGGCGAGCGTCTCGGTGCCCTCGGCCTCGTCGGGTTCGGCGCGCAGCACGTCGAGGTGGTCGGCGTATTCGGTGCGCAGGCGTTCGATCACATCATCCGTCGCCCCGCTTTCTCGACCGAGGTCAGGCAGAGCTTCGAGGGCCTTCTCGTTGGCGTAGACCTCGGCGAGCCGGCGCTCGGTGTCGACGCCGGTGTCTGTCGGTAGGTTCGCCCAGCGCACGATGGCCGGCAGCAGCAGGCCGGGGATGACGAGCAGCACGACGATGACGCCCGTCGTGACGAAGACGATCATGTCGCGGTCGGGGAACGGTGCACCCGACGCGACCGTGCGCGGGACGGCCAGCGCGGCGGCCAGCGACACGGCGCCGCGGAAACCCGACATACCGCTGATCACGCGGGCGCCGTGCGTCTGTCGGCGAGCGCGCTGCGAGGGCCGGCGGTCGACGAGCCGGATGAGGTAGGCGCTGCCGAAGAGGAACGCGAACCGCACGGCCACGAGCAGCACCGACACGGCGCCGACCGCCAGAAGCCCGTCGCCGAGCTGAGACATGCTGAGGCCGCGCACGGCCGCCTGCACCTCGATGCCAACGAGCACGAAGAGGGACGCGTTCAGGAGGAAGGTCGACAATCCCCAGAACGACTCGGAGATTTGCCGGCTGTCGGCGCGACCCACGCGCGGCCCCGCCTGGCTCATGATGAGCCCCGCGACGACAACCGCCAGCACGCCCGATGCCCCGATCAGGTCGGCGACGAGGAAGGCCGCGAAGGGCGTGAGCACGATCACGATGTTCTCGGTGAGGGCATCCCCCGTGCGTCGGCGCAGCAGGATCACGAGGCCCGCGACGAGCGCCCCGGCGAGCGCGCCACCGCCGTAGGAGAGGGCGAGCGACCCTGCGAGATAGCCGGGCGACAGCGTGATCTCGCCGACCGTCACGGCCACGGCGATCGAATAGAGCACGAGTGCCGTGCCGTCGTTGACGAGACTCTCGGCGCGCAAGAGTGTGACGTTGCGGCGCGGCAACGATTTGGTGAGCGCGGCGACGGCCGTGGCATCCGTGGGCGCGACGGCCGCACCGAGCACCCAGGCCGGACCCCACGCGAGCCCGAGCTGGTGGGCCACGACGGCGACCGCCGCGGCCGTGACGATCACGAGCAGCGTGGACATGAGCATGATGCCGCGCAGGTTCTTGCGGATCTCACGCAACGACGTGGTGATGCTCTCCCAGTAGAGCAGCGCCGGCAGGAAGAGCAGGAGCACGGCCTCAGGCGGCAGCTGCACGCCGCGCAGGGCCGGGATGAAGCCGAGCAGAACTCCGCAGACGAGCAGCAGGATGGGCGGCGCGACACGGGCGCGGCGGGCCACGACGGTGCAGATCAAAATGGTGACGCCCAGGATGACGACCATCTCGAGTGCGAGCACGGTGACACCTTTCCGTGGATGTGGAGCACGAACAAAGCCGTGTGGGAAGGCTAACGCGCGTCGCCGCATTCGCCATTCCCCCGCCGCCTCGGCCTTCCCCCGCAGTCGCTTGGGGGCTGTCCCCCACCGGGACGGGCGCCCGCACCATGCCGCGCGGAACCGGCCGCTCATAGCGTCGAAACATGAGCATTGGAACAACAAGAAGCGGTCGCGACGGCGCCGTCGACCTCGTTCGCGCAGCCTGCCTCGTCGTCATCGTGGCGCTGCACGCCCTCATGGTGGGCGTCAGCATGGGCGCCGACGGGCCGATCCTCGAGAACGCCCTCGACGCCCAGGCCTGGTTCACCCCCGCCAGCTGGGTCGTGCAGGTCATGCCGCTTTTCTTCATCCTGGGCGGCTTCTCGTCGCTGCGGCACTGGGAGCGTCTGCGAGCCACCGGCCAGCGCCCCGCCGACTACGTGCGCGAGCGCACCGTGAGGCTGCTGAAACCGTCGATCGTGCTCGTCGGCACCGTCGGCCTCGGCCTGGTGGGGCTGCTCGTGGCCGGCGTTCCCACCGAGATCGTGGGCATCGCGGGGTTCCGCATCAGCCAACCGCTGTGGTTCCTGGCCGTCTACCTCGGCTGCTCGGCGCTCGTCCCGCTGCTGGTGCGCGCGCATCGGCGGGCCCCCGCGGCGACGCTCGCCGGCTTGGGGGCGGGCATCGTGGCGGTCGACGTGTTGCGGGCGGCCACCGACATCCCGGCCTTCGGGCTGCTCAACCTGGCGTTCGTGTGGCTGTTCGCGCAGCAACTCGGCTTCTGGCTGGCCGACGGCCACGTCGGGCGGATGTCGCGGCTGCAGCGCTCGGCCCTGGCGGCGGGTTCCTTCGCCGCACTCGTCGGCCTCACGGCATCCGGCCTCTACTCGGCCAACATGTTCACGAACCTCAACCCGCCCACCGTCTGCCTGGCCCTGCTCGCCGTGGCGCAGCTCGCGCTCTTCTCGCTCGCCCGCCCCGCCCTCGAGCGACTGGCCGGCCGCGTGGCCTCTCGCGCCCTCATCCGCACCGTCGGGCCGAACGCCATGACCATCTATCTCTGGCACATGACCGTGCTCATCGTCCTGGCGGGCGCCCTGCTGCTCCTCCCCCTTCCGCTGCCCGCGCCCGGCACCGGCGAGTGGTGGGCGACGCGCCCCCTCTGGCTGATCGCCGCGGCGCTCCTCCTCACACCGGTGGTGCGCGCCCTGGGGCGCTTCGAACGCGGGGCGGTGCGGAAAGCCGGGCGGCAGGCCTCTCCCGCCCACCGCCCGGCGCAGCATTTCTCGACGGCCCGGATGGTCTCAGCCAATGCGCTCGGCATCGTCGGCGTCGTCTCGCTGCTCGTCGTCGGCATCACGCCCGTCACGGCCCTGATCAGCGTGGCCCTCCTGGCCGCGGCCCTCGTCCTCACCCGGCGTCAGGGGTGCGCTTCCTCCAGCATCCGCTCGGCGCGATCGGCGCTGCCCTCGGCGAGCCCGCGGTCGATGGACCGGCGCGAGCCCACGAGCAGCCCGATGCCGACCAGCAGCATCACACCCTCGGTCACGGTGAGCGCCCAGATGATGCCGGGCAGACCGAACCACAGGTTGCCGAGCAGCACGACGGGGATGAAGAGCAGGCCCTGCGTCAGCGACATGGTCGTCGCGGCCACTGCTCGACCCGTCGCCTGGAACGTCGAGGTCAGCAACCCGGTGAACCCGTTCGCGACCATGGCCACGAGCTGCGCGGTGAGGACGGTGGCGCCGAGGGCGAGAACCGAGGCATCCGACACGAACGCGCCGAAGAGCTGCTCGCGGAACACGTAAGCCAGGACCGCCGCAACCAGCCCGATCATCCCCACCGTCACGGCCGAGGTGCGCACCGCGGAGACGAACCGCGCGCGGTCCCCCTTGCCGTAGGAATAGGCGAGCAGCGGCAGCACACCCAGGGTGACGCCCATCAGCAGGAACTCGGGCACCTGGGCGATGCGCACCGCGACCCCCATGGCCGCGAGCGCGCCGTCGCCGTAGTTCGCGGCGAGGTTGTTGAGCACGAGCGCCGTCACGATGAGGAACGACGCCTGGAACAGCTCGCTCACCCCCACCGCGAAAACGGGCTTCACCACGGCGGGCGACAACGTGAACCAGCGCGGCGCCAGGCTCAGGTGCTCGCTGTTGCGGTGCAGCCACACGGCAAAGTAGCCGATCACGACCAGGTTGGCGAGCCCCACGGCGAGCGCCGCCCCCGCAACGCCCCAGTGCAGCACCAGGATGAACAGCACGTCGAAGACGACATTGGCAATCGTGGATGCGATGAGCCCCATCATCACCTGACGCGAGGCACCCTCGGCTCGCACGAGCTGTTCGAGACAGAATGCGGCGGCGAGAACGGGCACGAACGCCAGGGTGACGGCGACGAATCCGGCCGTGGCGGGGGCGGATGCGGCATCCGCGCCGAGCAGCGCGACGAGCGGGTTGAGCAGCAGCAGCCCGATGCCGCCCAGCACGGCCCCGACGATCGCGGCGCCCCACACCGAGAAGGCAGAAACGTGTTTGATCTCGGATGCTTTCGCGGGGTCGTGTTCGGCGGCCCCGAGCAACCGCGAGATGAGCGCTCCGCCGCCCGTTCCGAAGACGCCGCCGACCGCCATGACGAGCGCGAGAAGGGGCGAACCGAGGGTGACGGCCGCGAGCAGTGTGGTGTCGTGCAGCGAACCGATGAACCCCGCGTTGATGACGTTGTAGACGGCGCCGACGATCATGGCGGCGGCCATCGGGATGCAGAGGTGGATGAGGGCGCGCACGATGGGCGCCGAGGAGAGGTACCAGCGGTTGGAGCCGACGGTATCGGCGGACGGGTTGGACGGGTTCTGAATGCTCATGACTGCTCCTTTCTGGGCAGGTCAGAGCGCGCGCCGACGAACGCCGGCACGGCGAGGATGGGTGTGGTGGGCGCGCCGAACACCGCCTTGAGACGGCGGTCGCCTGCGCGATGCGTGCCCCCTGATGGGCATGCCGATGGTCGAGCTGTCGGTGGCGCTTCTCCGACAGCGAGCGGATGTTCGAGCTACACGGCCAGGGCCGCGTATCGCCGGCTACGGCCGGGTCGGTTGGGGCAGTTTCGCGATGATCTTGAGCAGGAGCGCGTCGAGCGCGGCGCGTTCGTCGGCGGTCAGCGGTTCGAGGATGGTTTCATCGACCGCGTTGACCGCGTCTTCGAAACCGGCGACGAGTTCGGCGCCGGCCGGGGTGGCATAGACCCGTTTGCGGCGTTCGTCACCGTTCTCGGTGCGCCGCTCGATGAGCTCGCGTCGCTCGAGACCCTGCAGAAGGCTCGAGACACTGGCCGGGGCCGTGCGACTCACCTGGGCGATGTCGCGCTGGATCGAACCGGGGTTCTGCACCAGATAACCCAGCACGAAACCCTGCTCGTGACTGAGCCCGCGGGTGCGGATCCAGTCTTCGGCAGCCTTGCGCTGCGCCAACCCGATCCACCTCACGAGCCCCAACGTTCCGCCGGGGCCGGTCCACTCTTCGCTCATGGTTAGAACTCTAACAGTTAGATCTCTAACTTTCAAGAATGACGCACACAACGCCCGCGATGGCGACGATGTGCCGTTTACGCCACGTGGTGAGCCGCCGCCATCGGGACATTCGCCCTACGCCGTCCTGCGACCCCGTTTCTAGACTCACCGCATGAACTTCGCCATCCGCCTCACGCTCGCCATCGCACTCCTCGTCATCAGCATCGCCACGCTCGTCGGCTGCCTCATCGCCGATATGGAGGGCGGGCCGTCGTGGCTGCACGCCCTCACCTGGACGGGCGGCGCACTCACGGCGACGGGCGTCTCGCTCATCCGCCTGGCCGTCAACAACCGCGTCACCCCTGTCACCCCGGCCGCGCAGCACCGCACCCGCTCCTGAATCGGGATCGGGCCCTGACCCGGGCCCGTCACTGTGACCGCGGCCAACCCGAAGCCGACACGACCGGCCGGGCGCGCCCGGCGCACAGCCCGATCGGGCATCCTTAACCCATGACCGACGCCACGCCCAGCCGGCAAGACGCCATCAGTTCGCTCGAACAGGATGTCGGGCGCCTCGTGCGCACGGCGCGCCGGGTCGTGGCCAAGAACGCCGACGCCTTCGACCCCGGCATGCAGCCGACCACCTACCTGGTTCTGCGCACGATCGTCCGGCGGCAGCCGGTGCGCCCGGCCGATATCGCGACTGAAACCGGCATGGACAAGAGTTTCGTCAGCCGCCAGCTGAAGCTGCTCGCGGAGGCGGGTTTCGTCGTCAGCGTCGCCAACGATTCGGATGGCCGCGTGCGCGCGTTCAGCGCCACCCCCGAGGCCGAGGCCCGGCTCACCGCCATCCGCTCGGCCACGCACGAACGCTTCGGCCGCGCCCTCGACGCCTGGTCGGACGACGACGTCGTGCGCTTCGCCCAGCTGCTCTCGACCTTCAACGACGAGGTCACGATCCTCTGACCCCCGCCGCGTCTCGCGTCAGCTGTGCAACCCCGCCGCCTCGGCATCGGCCACGAGCTCATCCTGCCCGCCGCGGAACTGCGTGCGGTAGAGCTCGGCATAGGACCCGTTCGCGGCGAGCAGCACGTCGTGCGACCCCTGCTCGACGATGCGCCCGTTCTCCATCACGAGGATGGTGTCGGCATCGCGGATGGTCGACAACCGGTGCGCGATCACGAACGATGTGCGGTCGGTGCGCAGCGCGGCCATGGCGTGCTGCACGAGCAGCTCGGTGCGCGTGTCGACCGACGATGTCGCCTCGTCGAGGATCAGCAGCTTGGGTTGCGCGATGAACGCGCGCGCAATCGTGATGAGCTGTCGCTCACCGGCCGAGATGCTGCCACCGTCGGCATCGATGATGGTGTCGTAGCCGTCGGGCAGCTGGCGCACGAACCGGTCGACCATGGTGGCCTCGGCGGCCGCCGTCACCTCGTCGTCGGTGGCGTCGAGGCGCCCATAACGGATGTTCTCGCGAATCGACCCTTCGAACAGCCACGCGTCTTGCAGCACCATGCCCACCTGCGAGCGCAGCTCGGCCCGCGACAGGGCCGTCACGTCGACACCGTCGAGCAGGATGCGGCCACCCGTCAGCTCGTAGAACCGCATGACCAGGTTGACGAGCGTGGTCTTGCCCGCGCCTGTCGGCCCCACGATGGCAACCGTCTCGCCCGGTTTGGCCGAGAACGACAGGTTCTCGATGAGCGGCTTCTCGGGCGTGTAGCTGAACGAGACACCGTCGAACTCGACGTGCCCGTCGGCGCTCTCAGGCAGGTGCGCCGTGACGGCGTCGGGCTCTTGTTCGTCGGCGTCGAGCAGCTCGAACGTGCGCTCGGCCGAGGCCACGCCGGACTGCAGCTGGTTGGCCATGCCGGCGATCTGGCCGAGCGGCTGCGAGAACTCGCGGGAGTACTGGATGAACGCCGTCGCGTCGCCGAGCGTCATCTGGCCCGAGGCCACGCGCAGCCCGCCGACCACGGCGATGAGCACGTAGGACAGGTAGGACACGAAGGTCATGGCCGGCATGATCATGCCCGAGACGAACTGGGCGCCGAACGCGGCGTTGTAGAGCTTGTCGTTGCGCTCGTCGAACTCCTTCAGCATCTCTTTGTCGCGGCCGAACACGCGCACGAGCTCGAGCCCCGAGAAGGACTCCTCGATGTGCCCGTTGAGCGAACCCGTGTTCTTCCACTGCGCCGAGAACAGCTTCTGCGAGCGCGAACCGATCACACCGGCCACGAGCGCCGAGAGCGGCAGGGCGATGAGCGCGATCAGGGCCAGCTGCCACGACACGATGAACATCATGGCGATGATGCCGATCACGGTGAGAGCCGATTGCACGAGCTGCGAGAACGCCTGCTGCAGCGCGGTCTGGATGTTGTCGACGTCGTTCGTCACGCGCGACATGAGGTCACCGCGCTGGCGGGTGTCGAAGTAGCTGAGCGGCAGGCGGTTGAGCTTCGTCTCGATGTCTTTGCGCAGCTTGTAGACCACGCGCATGACCAGCCCGTTGAGCACGTAGCCCTGCGCCCAGTTCAGTGTCGAGGCGATGACATACATGCCCAGCACGATGATGATGAGGCGGCCGAGCACCATGAAGTCGATGCCCTGACCCGGCACGACACCGGATGCCTCAATCATGTCGGCGTATTGGCCGTTACCGCTCGCGCGGGCACCCGCCGCGACCTCGTCGAGCGAGGCGCCCGCGGGCAACTGCGCGCCGAGCACACCCTTGAAGATGGTGTCCATGGCCTGGCCCAGAATCTTGGGCGCGATCACGGTGAGCACGACCGACACGACGACGAGCGCCACGACGAGCGTCATCTTCGCCTTCTCGGGCCCGAGCAGCCCGATCAGCCGCTTGGCCGATGGCCAGAACTGTTGCGCCTTCTTGGCCGGGGCGCCGCCGAACATGTCGCCGTCGGCCTCGCTCGGCACGAACTCGGGCTCGAGCAGCTCGTCTTCCGCGGCCGTGATCTCGGGCGCCTGCTTCGTATCGGCGGCATCGGATGCGGCGCCGCGACGTTCTTTGCGTGGTGAACGGGCCATCATGCCACCCCTTCCGTAGTCAGCTGCGATTCGACGATCTCGCGGTAGGTGTCGTTGGTCTCGAGCAGTTCGTCGTGCGTGCCGCGGCCCACGATGGCACCGTTGTCGAGCACGAGGATGTGGTCGGCTTCGCGAATAGTGGCGATGCGTTGGGCGACGATGATGACGGTCGCGTCACTCGTGTCTTGCGCGAGCGCTGCACGCAGCCGGGCGTCGGTCGCGACATCCAAGGCCGAGAAGGAGTCGTCGAAGAGGTAGACGCGCGGGCGGGCCACAAGCGCACGCGCGATGCACAGCCGCTGCCGCTGGCCGCCCGACACGTTGGTGCCGCCCTGGGCCACTCGGTCGTCGAGCTGTTTGGGCTTGGCGCGCACGAAGTCGTCGGCCTGGGCCGTGTGCAGTGCGGCCCAGATCTCGTTCTCGTCGGCATCGGGCCGCCCGAAGCGCAGGTTCGACCCGATGGTGCCCGAGAACAGATAGGGCTTCTGCGGCACGATGCCCACGACGCCGGCCATCTGCTGGCGGGTAAGCGCCGAGACGGGCACGCCGTCGATGGTGACCTGACCCTGCTGCGGGTCGTAGAGGCGCGGGATGAGCGACAGCAACGTGGTCTTGCCCGACCCCGTCGAGCCGACGATCGCGGTGGTCTTGCCCGGCGCGGCCGTGAACGTGACGTCGTCGAGCACGGGGCGCTCGGCGCCCGGGTAGCCGAACGTGACGTGGCTGAACTCGACGCGACCGGCCGTGGGGATGCGTACATCCGCATTCGTGGGCACCTCGAGGCTGGGCGAGGTCTCGAGCACCTCGGTGATGCGCTCGGCGCAGACCACGGCGCGCGGAATCATCATGGCCATGAACACGCCCATCATGACGGCCGTGAGGATTTGCAGCAGGTACTGCAGGAACGCCGTCAGCGAGCCGACCTGCATCTCGCCGGCCTCGACGCGCTGGCCGCCGAACCACAGCACGGCCGCGGTGGCCAGGTGCAGCACCATCATGATGACGGGGAACATGAGCACGAAGATGTTGCCGACCTTGACCGACACGCGCGTGAGCGCCTCGTTGGCGCGGTCGTAGCGCTCGGACTCGAACGGCTCGCGCACGAAGGCCCGCACCACGCGGATGCCCACGATCTGCTCGCGCAGCACGCTGTTGATGCCGTCGATGCGGTCTTGCATGAGGCGGAAGAGGGGCAGCAGCAGGTAGACCAGGAACCCGACGATGATGAAGAGCAGCGGAACGCTCACCCACACGAGCCACGACAGACCGGCGTCTTCGCGCAGCGCCATGATGATGCCGCCTACGCACATGATGGGCGCCGACACCATGAAGTTGAGCGCCATGAGCACGAGCATCTGCACCTGCTGCACATCGTTGGTGCCGCGCGTGATGAGGGTGGCGCTGCCGAAGCCGCCCACCTCGAGGGCGCCGAGCGAATCGACCTTGCGGTAGACCTCGCGGCGCAGGTCTCGGCCGATGGCCATGGCGGTCTTGGCCCCGAAGTAGACGCCACCGATGGCCGCGGCCACCTGCACGAGGCAGACCGTGAGCATGGTCATGCCCGTGGCCCAGATGAAGTCGGTGTTGCCCGTCGAGACGCCCTCGTCGATGATCTGGGCGTTGAGGCTCGGCAGGTAGAGCGCGGCGATGGTCGAGATGAGTTGCAGCGCGAAAACCGCGACCAACCAGCCCTTATAGGGTTTGGCCGTGCGCCATGTGAGGGCTAGGAGAGCCACCTGTGCTCCTTCGAGGGTGTCGGCCGGGCGTGCAGCCGGGAGGCTGCCAGCCGGGCCGTATCATTCTCCCCCCGCGGGGCGCGATGCACCATCAAAATGTTCCGAGGGTGCAGTGTGGGGATCCCAGAATGTTACAACAGGCCGCCGACACCGGTGCTCGCGAGACGTCCGGGCACCGCTCCTCTACCGGTAATACGCGGCGAGTCGCCGGAAACCCTCGTCGAGCGACACCTCGGGCGTCCACTCCAGATCGCGACGCGTGCGCCGCTGGTCGAACCAGTGCGCCGTCGAGAGCTGCTCGGCGAGGAAGCGTGTCATGGGCGGCTCGTCGACGCCGGGTTTGACCGACCACACCGCCTCGACGGCCGAACCCGCCGCGCGCGCCACCGAGGCGGGTACGCGCCAGGCGGGAACCGGCACACCCGCGGCCTCGCAAATCGACGCCAGGATGTCGGCGACCGGCCGGGGCTCGCCGTTGGTCACCACGTAGGAGTTGCCGTGCACGGCATCGACGCGGCGCAGGGCGGCGGCGATGGCGGAGGCGGCGTTGTCGACGTAGACGCTGTCGATGAGCGCGGCGCCGTTGTCGAGGATGGGCAGACGACCCGAGCGCGCGCGGTCGACGACCCGCTCGATGAGCTGCGTGTCGCCCGGGCCCCACACGAGGTGCGGCCGCACGACGACGACGCGCAAGGCATCCGAGTCGCGGGAGAGAGCGAGCAGTTCGGCCTCGGCCTTCGTGCGTGCATAGTCGCCGTGCGCACGCTCGGGGTCGGCGGGCAAGGCGTCGTCCCCCACGATCGACGAGCCGGAGTGCGCGACCGACGGCGACGACACGAAGACGAAACGCTCGACACCGGCGATGCGGGCGGCGTTCAGGAGCATGCCCGTTCCGCCCACGTTGACGCGGCGGAAGTCGGCGGGGTCGCCCGCGAGCGAGACCTTGGCCGCCAGGTGCACGATGGCATCGACACCGTCGACGGCGCGGGCGGTGGCTGCGGCATCCGTCACCGAACCGAGGTGGTCTTCGAAACCGGGCTCACCCGCCAGGCCCGAGGGGCGGCGTTGGAACGTGCGCACCGTGTGGCCCTGAGCGGCGATCGCGCGCGCCGTGGCCGAGCCGAGCAGGCCGGACGCTCCCGTGACGAGAACCTTCACGGCTGACGCATCCGTCCGCCCGCGAGCACATCGGCGGCCCAGCGCGACAGTCCGCTGCGGTCGATCTTCGAGTTGTGGCGGATGTCGGTGGGCAGGCGCGGCACCTCGAGCACGGCCGCCACGGGCACACCCGCAACCGCGCGAATGGATGAGGTGAGCTCACGATCGGCCAGAGCCACCCGTCGCGCGGGCGAGGCCGTCTCGACGATCACGACGATCTGCTGCGTGCCGCGCGGTCCGACACCGACGACGGCGGCGCGGGCGACGCGGTCGAGCGATTCGACGCGCTGCTCGGGCGCCACCGGGGTGACGACGCCGTCCGGTGTGGCGATGACGTGGGGCATGCGGCCCTCGACCCACAGGCGGCCGGCCTCGTCGAGATGTCCGACATCGCCCGTGCGGTGCCAGCGGGTGCTGGTGGATGCCGCGGCGGCGGCGGCCGAGAGGGCCCCGGGTGAGGCATCCTCATCGGCGTCGCCGCGGTCGGCGTCACGATGGTCGGCGAACGCGGAGTCGGTGCCCACGCGCGAGGCGCGATCCGTCATCCAGAGTCGGTCGTAGTTGCTCTTCAGGTGCGGCGCCGAGACGACGATCTCACCCGTGACACCGGCCTCGGTCGAGGGCTCGCCGACGGGCTGCCCGAGGTCGTCGAGGGCGCTGATGCGCACCTGCACGGATGCCGCGGGCGTTCCCACGCATACTCCGCCGACCGCTCGAGATGCGGCGGCCTCGCGGATGCCGTCGAGCGAGATGTCGGTCATGAGGAGGCCCTCGGTCATCCCGTAGGGCGTGTGCGCGCTGGCGTTCGGCATAAGGTCGGCAGCCGCGGCGAGGAGCGACTCCGAGACGGGGGCCCCGGCCGACAAGAACGTCTGCACGCCGGCGAGGGCGTCGCGCTGGGCGTCGGTCAAGGCATCCGCCGTGGCGACGACATTGGTGACGGCGGCGGGCGACAGGAAGACGACGGTCGCATCGACGGCCGCGGCGGCCTGGGCGACGGCCGTGGCGGTGAGGGTCTTGGGTGAGGTGACGTCCATGTCGGGCGTGACCGAGCGGGCGCCGAGGGCCGGGCCGAGCAGGGCGAACGGCGCGAATCCGGCGACCAAGCCCGTGCCGACCCCGACGCCGTATTGGGCGGCCAGGGTGTCACGGATGGCCCCGAGCTGGGCGTGGCTGTAGACGACGCCCTTTGCGGGGCCCGTCGAACCCGAAGTGAAAAGGATGGCGGCGGTGTCGCTCGCGGCGGGCGGCTCGGGCAGCGTCTTGCCGCGCCCGTCGCGCACCAGCTCGGCGAGCGTGTGCGAAATGCCGAGCGCCCGGGCGACCGCGCGCGGGAACGTCGCGACCGAGATCTTCTGGCCGGGCCAGCCCAGGGCCCGCGCGGCGGCGAGCCCGGGGGCCGCGCCGATCACGTGGTCGGCCTGGGCGCCCCGCACGGCGCGCGTCAGACCGGGCAGGCCGAGACCCGCGTCAGCGACGACGACGACCGCGCCGAGGCGCAGGCAGGCATACAGAACGGCCGTCAGGTCGGCGCCGGGCTGCACGAGCAGCGAAACCCGGTCGCCCCTCTTCACGCCCACACCGGCCAGGCCGGCGGCGATCTCACGCACGCGCCGCGACAGCAATTTCCAGCTGACGACGCGCGGCTCGGCCCCGTTACCGGGGTTCATCTCGACCAGCGCGGTCTCGTCGCTCTCGCTCAACTCGTCGAGATAGTGCCACAAGGGCCGGGCGGATGTCGCAGCATCCGATTCGGCGTGATCCTGGGCTTTTTCGACCTGACTTGAGTTCGAGCCCGGTGCAACCGTCGCGGCAGACTTGTCGGCCGAGCCCTCGCGAGAATCGCCAGCCGTCACGCGCGACGCGTTGTCGCCGAGCCACGTGAGCAGGGCCCCGGCATAGTCGACGTCCTCGGCGATCAGGTGCCCGGCACCCTCGAAGCGGTGCACATCGGCGTGCGGCAGGCGGTCGATCAGGTCGTCGAGGTAGCGGTCGCTGAAGATCGGGTCGCGCGGGCCCCACAGCATGACGGCGGGCACCGTGAGGCGGCGCAGGGCCGTCGAGATGCGGCTCAGCTCGGCGAAGCTCTGGTGTGAGGCATCCACGGGGATGTCGGCGACGAAACCACCGATGCCGCCGCGTCGAGCGGCGCCGCGATACGGAGCGCGATAGGCATCCTTCACGGCACGGGAAACCGCCGGATGCCCGAGCGCCAACGTGGTCTCGAGGAAGGCGGGGGTCGCTACCGTTGCCTGCCCCAGCACGCCGCGCGCCAATGCGAGGCGGAGCGGAGCGGGAATGGGCGCATCGGACGGCTGGTGGATAGCGGTGTTCAGCAGCATCAGGCCGCTGAGCAGCTCGGGATGATCGACGGCCCAGCCCATCGAGACGACGCCGCCCCAGTCGTGGCCGAGCGTGACGACGGGGCCCTCGAGCCCGATCGCGTGCGTGAAGTCGGCGAGGTCGCGCACGCGCTGCGCGAGCGGACGGTGCACGCCGGCGCGCTCCGAGAAGCCCATGTCGAGCTGGTCGACGGCGATGACGCGCCAGGCGTCGCCCGAGCCCGTGGCCGCGGCATCCGTGGCCTGCTGCACGAGTTCGCGCCACAGGTAGGACCAGGTGGGGTTGCCGTGCACGCACAGGATGGTGCCGACGGGCGTGACGCCCAGGCGCTCGAGCTCGGCGCCGTTGTCGAGCGCATGCCATCCGCGCGTGGTGCCGATGGCGTCGCCCGAATCGGGAACGAGGACGATGCGAGAGAAGCGGGAGTCGAGCCCCGGCAGGCCCTGGGGTGGCATCGACGCGGGCGCCGGGGTGCGTGCGGCACCCGGCATCCGGTCTGTCACCACGCGATTTCCATCATGGCGGTGTTGAGGCCAGAACCCACGCCCATGAGCAGAACGCGGTCGCCCTTCTTCAGGGTGTCTTTCTCGGCCTCGAGCGTGATGGGGATGGAGGCGGGCCCGACGTTGCCGTAGTGCGGATAGGTGACGGGCACCTTGCTGCGGTCGATGTGCGCGGCCTTGACGATGGCGTTGGTGTGCACCTCGCTGACCTGATGCAGGATGTAGCGGTCCATGCTCGACCAGTTCCAGTCGCGCTTCGCTTCTTTCCACGCCGAGACGACGAGTTCCATGCCGCCCTTGAGCAGGGCCTTGGCGTCGGTGAACATGCCGTCGACGCTGCCCACGCACAGCTCGTTGAACTGGGTCGCCGCGCGCGTGACGCCGCCGAGGATGCGGTGACCCTCAGGGTGCAGATCGGCGGGGCCGATGACGGCGGCCGCGGCACCCGAACCGAGCGTGAGGCTGGCGAATTCGCTCATGAACTCTTTGCGGCCGATGCCGCCCTTGCTGAGGCGCTCGATCGTGTTGACCTGGATCTCGTCGGCGTCTTCGCCGTCGACGATCATGGCGTATTTGATCTGACCGGACTCGATGAGCTGTGCGGCCAGCGACATGCCGTTGACGAAGCCGAGGCACGCGTTGGCGATATCGAAGTTGATGGCCGACGACGGCAGGCCGAGCCCGTTGTGGATGCGCACGGCGACCGACGGCTCGAGGTGCTTGCGCGTGACGGACGTGTTGATGATGAGGCCGATCTGCGACGGCTCGATGCCCGCCTCGGCGAGCGCCTTCTTGCCCGCGGCGACCGCGGCGTCGTCGAAGTTCTGACCCTCGTCCCAGTTGCGGCGCTCGAGCACTCCGGCGACCCGCTGCAACAGACCCTGAGGCAGCTTCAGCTTCTTCAGAACCGGCTGCAACCGACTGTCGATGTCTTCACTCGTCGTGATGCGGGGGGCGATCGTGGTCGCCACCGACAGCAATGCGACGTTGCTGTGAGTCGTCGTTGCGTTTCCGTCCAACGGGTAGTCCTATCGAGTTATTGGTCTGGTCGCGGGTGAAAACACACGCCACCGGTCAATTGTTCCGTATTTCCCATGCACCGAGAGGAATGGGGGATTACTCGGGCATCCGCTCATTTTCCCACGTTTCCCTGGGCGCCGGATGCTCGCTGCCTGGGGCTTGCGCCGGGTGCGACGCCGTGGCATCCGCTGCACCCACGGCCGAGGACGGGCCGACGCTGAGCCGACGCCGGGTGGACGCCTAGTCGTCGTGGCCGAGCACGCCCAGCAGCAGGGCCCGGCGCACGGCGTCGATGCGCGAGGTGGCGCCCAGCTTGGCGTAGAGGTTGCTGGTGTGCCGCTTGACCGTGCCCTCGGTGATCGACAGCTCGCGCGCGATCTCGGCGTTGGAGCGTGCCAGCGCGATGAGGCGCAGCACCTCGTATTCGCGCGGCGACACGAGCCCCACATCGACGCCCACGGCGGTCTGGTCGGTGCGCGCGGCGACGGCGTGAACGGCGCGCAGCAGGTCGGCGCTCGGCATGGTCTTCGTCAGGTAGGCGGCCGCGCCGGCCTGGCGCAGCGACTCGGTGAGCATGGCGTCGCGGTGCATCGTGAGCACGACGATGCGGGTTTCGGGCGCGTGCCGGCGGATGCGGCGCACCGTAGTTGCCGCGCCGGGGCCCGGCATCTCGACGTCGAGCAGCAGCACATCCGGGCGGTGGGCGATGGCCACGCGCAGCGCATCGTGGCCGTCCGAGGCCTCGGCGACCACGTCGACCAGGGGGTCATGGCCGAGGATGGCGACGATGCCGTCGCGGAACAGGTCGTGGTCGTCGGCGATGGCGAGCCGGATGACGGGGGCGGCGGGCTTCGTCATCGGACGTCATTCCTCGGGGCCGAGACCGGGTCACCATCGAAGCCGGGGCGGTCGTCGACATCGGGGTGCCCATCGGGCGCGGGGCCGGTCGGTGACCCCGGCTCACGCGGCCGCGTGCAGCGCGACGACTCGGGGGCGGCCGGTTCGGGCGAAGCCGCCCGGGCCGGCGGCGCCGACGGCACAGTCGGAACGTCGATGCGAATGCGGGTGCCGGCCGAACAGCTGTCGATTTCGAGCGTCGCGCCGATGGCATCCGCGCGTTCTTGCATGCCGACGAGCCCCAGGGACCCGCCGCGGCGCACGGCGGGGTCGAAACCCGGACCGTTGTCGGTCACGCGCACGACCACGCTCTCGTCGAGCCACTCGGTCGACACGTGCATGCGGGAGGCGCCGCGCGCGTGTTTGCGCACGTTGCGGATCGCCTCGAGCACGATCGTGAAGGTCTCTTCGCCCACGTCGGGGGCGAGCCGCACGGGAGTGCCCGCGGTGGTGAACTCGGGCGCCGGAGGGATCGACCGCGAGTGGTCGAGGTAGTTCTTGATGGCCTCGTCGAGGAAGGCCGTGCCCACGAGCTGACGGATGTCGAACGCCATGCCCTGCACGTCTTCGAGTGTCGTGCGCAAGATCTCGACGGCGTCGTCGAGGCGGCCGACGTCGCCCGCGATCGAGCTCAGTTCGACGCGCTGCAAGCCCGCCGCGATGCCGTGGGCCACCCGGTCATGCAGCGCGCGCGAGATGCGTTTGCGCGAGTCCTGGTCGGCCTGCGCCAGCTGCACGCGCAAACCCTCGACGTAGGCGATGGCGCCCGGCGGAAAACGACGCCACAAGGCGTGATGCAACGTGTTGGCGATGCGCTGGGTGAGGGCGACGGCATCCGCGGCGGGGGCGGATGTATCGACGTAGAGCTCGACGAGCACGGGCAGCGCGACGAAGTAGATGACCTCGGCCGCCATGAGGTTCTCGGCGGGGTCGGCGTTCTGACGCGCCCGCAGGCGGCCCACGCGGTCGAAGTCGGCGGGGCTGGCATAGTCGACGGCCACGGGTGAGGTGACGGGCGTGCCGTCATCCGGATGCGTGAGCACCAACGATTCGGTCAGGATCGAGCGCGCCTGCTCCTCGAAGATCGGGTCGAGGGCGCCGCTCGTGGCGAGCGAGCTGCCACGCTCCTCGAGGGCCCGGATCAGGTCGCCGACGATACGGTCGATCGTCTCGCGGTGCGGCGGGTGGCTGCTCGATGTCGACGCAGAAGCGGGTTTTGCGGGCGAATCACCGGCGGCGCGCGCACCGTGTTCCGCTTCGCTCATCTCGCCTCCCCCGGTCGTGATCCGTGGGGAACGACACCGTCCCCCTGCTTCGATGATGTCTCAGTCCCGGGAGAAGTGCACATCGAGCGGCGGGGTGGACTACATCTAAAGTCACATTTTGTGAGACGAACGCCCTACTTTTAGGCCGAAACGCCGCCGAAGCGGGACATTCTGCTCCCGAAAGAAGCAGACGCGGTGTTATGTTTCGAGCGCTAGCACCGCCCCGGCCCCGATCGGGCGCGAGACGGCGCCGGCCGTCGGAGATCTATCGATGGGGAATCGATGGGGGGAGCCTCCGATGTGCCGGAACAGCTCCGACTTTGTCGTTGAGCACAGAGAGAGCGGGATCGCCTGGGGAGGCGGGCCCGCTCTCTCTGCGTCTGCCGACGTGTCAGCGTTTAGACGACGGCATCCAGCGTCTCGTATTCGTCGTCGCTCAGCTCGATGAGGGCGCCCTGCAGGTTGTCCTCGAGGTGGGCCACGCTCGACGTTCCAGGAATGGGCAGCATGGCGGGCGAGCGGCGCAGCAGCCAGGCGAGGGCCAGCTGGCTCGGGGTCGAGCCGTGCGAGGCGGCGATCTCGGTGAGCGGACCGCCTTCCTTGGTGAGCTCGCCCGTGGCCAGCGGGAACCAGGGGATGAACCCGATACCGTTCTCGGTGGCGTAGTCGAGCAGCGCTTCGGACTTGCGGTTGGTCAGGTTGAACAGGTTCTGCACCGACACGATGTCGACGACCTTCTGGGCCGCCTGCAGCTCGTCGACACTCACCTCGGACAGGCCGATGTGGCGCACCTTGCCCTCGTCCTGAAGCTTCTTCAGTTCGCCGAGCTGCTCCTCGAGCGGAACCTTCGGGTCGATGCGGTGCAGCTGCAGCAGGTCGATGCGCTCGACGCCCAGGTGGCGCAGGTTGAGTTCGGTCTGCTGGCGCAGGTACTCGGGGCGGCCGACGGGGATCCACTCGCCCGGGCCCTGGCGCGTGAAGCCCACCTTCGTGGCGATGACGAGGTCGTCGGTGTAGGGGTGCAGGGCCTCTCGGATGAGAGCATCCGTCACGTAAGGGCCGTAGGCGTCGGCCGTGTCGATGAGGTTCACGCCGAGTTCGACGGCGCGACGCAGCACGCGGATGGCCTCGTCGCGGTCGCGGGGTTCACCCCAGACGCCGTCGCCCGTGAGCTGCATGGTGCCGTAGCCGAGGCGGTTGACCGTGAGGTCGCCGCCCAGGGTGAAGGTGCCGGATGCCTCGGCGGGGCGTTCGGAGCTCGTGGTGTCGGTGGTGGTGTCGGTCATCGGTTCTCCTTCTGGGTCACGTCGATCAGCACCTTGCCGACCGTGTTGTTCTCGACGGCGTCGTGCGCCTGGGCGGTCTCGGCGAGCGCGAAGCGGTGCAACGGCAGCCCGGCCTCCTCGCCCACCGCGAGCGCGCCGTCGGCGATGGCATCCGAAACGGCGTCGACCGCGTTCTGCTTCTGCGTGCTCGTCGTCGTGTAGGTGAGGATGAATTGGAAGCGGATGTTCTTGACCATGCTTTCCCGGAACGGCACCGCGAGCGGTTCGCTCGAGTCGGTGGCATAGAGGGAGATGGTGCCGGAGGGCGCGATGACCGCGAGGTCGGCCTCGAGGTTGGCGTAGGGGTTCACGTCGACGATGACGTCGACGCCTCCCGCGGCGATGTCACGCACGCGGGCTGCGACATCCTCGGTGCGGTAGTTGATGATGTGGTGAGCGCCGGCCGCACGCGCCAGGGCGGCCTTCTCGTCGCTCGAGACCGTGGTGATGACGGTGGCCCCGGCCCAGGCGGCCAGCTGGATGGCGGCGTGACCGACGGCCCCCGCGCCTCCCGTGACCAGAATCGTGCGGCCGTGCAGGCTCGCGGGGGCGAGGCGGTCGGGCAGGGTTTCGGATGCCGTGAGCGCACGGTGGGCGGTCAGTGCGGGGATCCCGACCGAGGCGCCCACGTCGAGCAGGGCTTCGTCCGGCAGCGGAACCACCTGGTATTCGGGCAGCACCACATACTCCTGGGCGGTGCCGTCGTCGCGCTGCCAGGCGGCGTCCCACACCCACACGGGGTCGCCCACGCGCACGTGTTCGACATCGTCGCCGATCGCGTCGACGAAGCCGGCCCCGTCTTGATTGGGCACCTTCGGGGTGTCGAACTCGTCGCTCGAACCCGAGCCGGCGCGGGACTTCCAGTCGGTGGGGTTCACGCCCGAGACGACGATGCGCACGCGCACCTCGCCCTTCGAGACCTCCGGCACCGGCCTGTCGACCAGCTCGAGGACGCTCGAGTCTCCCGTGCGTCGGTATTGAACAGCCTTCACGTCTTCCTCCTCAACGAAACGATGGGCGGGCGACGGGCCCGTCAGTGTCGGCAACGCGGCACGCCCGGTCACAATTCCGAGCGCCGCGATGTGCACCACCTCTGTCATAGCCCAGGAAGCTGAAGGTTGTTCAGCCCGTTGCCCGCCGAGGCATCCGGGTGTAACGCTGGAGCATGACTACTGAACAGGTGACCAAAGACCGTGCGCTCGCGTTGCAGGCGCTGCACCAGGACGCGAAGATTCTGAGCGTCGTGAACGTGTGGGATGCCGTGAGCGCGAAGGCCGTCGCGGCGCTGCCCCAGACATCCGCCATCGCCACCGCGGGGCACTCGATCGCCGCGAGCTACGGCTATGAAGACGGCGGCATGCCGCTCGACGTGGCCCTCGCTGGCGTGAAGACCGTGGTGGATGCCGTGGACCTCCCCGTCACCGCCGACCTCGACGACGGCTACTCCGACCCCGCCGAGACCATTCGCCGCGCCATCGCGCTGGGCGTCGTCGGCGCCAACGTCGAAGACCGGCTGCGCCCCTTCGACGAGTCGGTGCAGCGCGTCAGCGCCATCATGCGGGCGGCCGAGCAGGAGGGTATCGCCTTCCAGCTGAACGCCCGCACCGACGCCATCGTGCGCGGCGGCGACCGACCGGCCCACGAGAGCATCGAGGATGCGATCGCGCGCGGCAAGGCGTTCCTCGACCAGGGCGCGGCCCTCGTCTTCGTGCCCGGCGCGCTCGACCGCGAGGCCATCGAACGACTCGTCGAGGGGCTCGGAGCGGGCAAGCTGTCCGTCATCGGTGCGCCCGGCGCCCTGCCGGCGCCGGAACTTGAGGCGCTCGGCGTGGCCCGCGTTTCCTACGGCCCGTTCACGCAGCGCGTGGCACTGCGGGCGCTGCAGAACCTCGCGAGCGACCTCTACGGCGGCGGCGTCATCCCCACCGACACGCCGGCGCTCAACTGACGACCGCAACGGCCGGATGACCCCGCAGCACCTCTGTGCGTGCGCGCACGTCTGCGGCGGTCCGGGCAGCGAACCGCTCGCGCGTTGCTGGCGGACGTCGTGGCGTCGCCGCATGCCGTGTCGATAAATCATCCGCGTCCTGGCCGAGTTGGCGACGCCGGGAGGCGGAGCGACTGCCTGTCGCTCCGCCTCCCGTGTGCTCGGCGCCGCGTCGGGCCAGTCCTGTATCGTGCTGAGAATTGGCCGCAGTGGATCGCCCCGTCACGGGCAGCGACCGTTGCGGTGTCCGCGCGAGCGAAGCTCCCCTGAGAGGACCGCAAAACATGTTCGTCCCCCTCGACGCCACACCCCGCGACTATGCGTGGGGGTCGACCACTTTGATGTCCGAGCTGCTGGGCACGACGCCATCCGGGGGGCCCGAGGCCGAACTGTGGTTGGGTGCTCATGACGGCCGGCCCACGCCCATCGCGCAGGGCGCCCCCGTGAGCGAACACGCCGACCTCGCCGACTGGTTCGCGAGCGATCCCCGCACCGCGCTCGGCGACCTCGAGGAGCTTCCGTTCCTGCTGAAGATCCTGGCCGCGGCGCACCCGCTCTCGTTGCAGGCGCACCCGTCGTTGGCGCGTGCCGGTGAAGGGTTCGACGACGAGGAGCGACGCGGCATCCCGATCGATGCCGCCCACCGCAACTACAAGGATCGTCTGCACAAACCCGAGCTCATCGTCGCGTTGCGCGACGGGTTCCAGGCGCTGTGCGGTTTTCGCGAACTCGCGGGCACCGACGCCCTGCTGGCGGATCTCGCGTCGACCGCGCCCGCGGCCGATCATCGCGCCCAGATCGAGGGGCTGCGCGAGAGCCTGGCCGCCCCGGATGGTCTGCGCGCGACGGTTGCGCGCGTGCTCGGCGAGCCGGCGCAGGATCTCGTGAGCGCGGTCGTGGCTGCGGCAGCGGGCGGCGACGCATCCTCCGATTTCGCCGCGGAGCGGGCCCTCGTGACGCGCCTGGCCGAGGAGTACCCGGGCGACCCGGGCATCGTCGTCGCGACGCTCGTCAACCTGGTGACGCTGAGTGAAGGCGAAGCGCTCTACCTGCCCGCCGGAAACATCCATGCGTATTTGGATGGCATCGGCATCGAGCTCATGGCCGCGAGCGACAACGTGCTGCGCGGCGGCCTGACCCCGAAGCACGTCGACGTGCCCGAGTTGCTCGACGTGCTCGACTTCGAGCCCCGGCCCGTGCCACGCCTCGAACCGGCCGTCCTGGCCGAGGGCCTCAGCCTCTTCGTGCCGTGGGATGTGCCCGACTTCGAGCTGCTGCGCGCCGATGTGAGCGATGCCGACGCCGCGTCGACTCCTGAGTTCGAACTGCCCGGCCCGGCCATCGCGATCGTCACCGACGGCCAGGTGACGATCACGGGCGCACACGGATTAACCACTCTCGACCGCGGGCGATACGCCTTCGTCACACCGGATGAGGCGCGCCTGCGCTTCTCGGGCTCGGGCACGGTTTTCGTCGCGACGACGCAGGACGACGCGCCCACGTCGTAGCGCCCGCACGAGCCCACAGGGGCGGTACCGGATCATCCGGTGCCGCCCCTCTGTGTTGCGCCCGTGTAAACAGCTCGTTCCGCTCGTGAGAAAAGCATTGACCGCGGAGAGATCGCGCCCTAGATTATGGGACAGCAGTCAGGTGCCGTCAGATGTCTGACAGCCTGCGCCTATGACCCTTCGACAGAAAGACCGCGATGCTCAACTTCGACCCCGACCGCTTCCTCACCATTCAGAGCGACGCTGTCGCCATCGCTCCCCGGCTCGACGCCGAACTCCGTCGCCTGCTCGACGGCGGCGCGGAGAACCTCTTCTTCCTCGGCGCCGGCGGGGTCATGTTCCTCACCCAACCCGCACTGCAGCTGCTGCAGACGTCGTCCACGTTCCCCACCTTCTATGAGATGGGCGCCGAACTCGTCGAGCGCGGCAATGTGAACCTCGGCCCGACATCCATCGTCGTCATGCCCTCGCTCTCGGGCACGACGAAGGAAGCGATCACGGCTCTCGACTATGCCCGCTCGAAGGGCGCCACCATCATCACGTTCACGGGCCATGCCGACACCCCGCTCGCACAGAACGCCGACATCAACTTCACCACCTTCGCCGAGGACGACACCTCGTCGGAGATGTTCTACCTGCAGACCCTGCTCGTCGCGCTGACGATCCTCGACCACCGCGGCGAGATCACCGACTACTCCTCGATCGTCGCCGAGCTGCAGCAGCTGCCGGCCCTGCTCATCGAGACGAAGAACGACTTCGAGTCGAAGGCCCCCGCCTTTGCCCAGGCCCTCGCCGACAGCGACTACCACCTGATCACGGGCGCCGGCTCGACGTGGCCCGAGGCGCACTACTACGGCATGTGCATCCTCGAAGAGATGCAGTGGATTCGCACGCGCCCCGTGCACGCCTCTGACTTCTTCCACGGCGCGCTCGAACTCGTGGAAGAAAACGTGAGCGTCGTCGTGTTCGCCGGCGAAGACGCCACCCGCGGCCTCACCACGCGCGTGCAGGAATTCGCCCCGCGCTTCACCGAGCGCCTCCTCGTTCTCGATGCGGCGACGCTCTTCCTGCCGGGCATCTCGGACCGCACGCGCAGCCTCATCTCGCCCGTTCTGCTCGCCACGGTGCTCGAGCGCGTCAGCGCCCACCTCGAGGTGCTGCGCGACCACCCCCTGACCACCCGCCGCTACTACAAGAAGCTCGTCTACTGAGCCGAAGGGGCCGCCACTCGGCGGCCCCTTTCCGTCCCGCCCCACCCGAACCCGCCCCACCCGAACCACCAGCACCGCATTTCATCCGCAACGCCCGATCCGGATCTCCGCTCTCGAAAGGTACGTACCGTGAAGAAAACACCACATGCGCTCGTGATCGGCGGTCTCGTCGCTCTGGCGCTGACCGCCTGTAGCTCGGGCGGCACCGGCACCACCGCGCAAAAAGACGTCGACCTCTCCGACGTGGACTACTCCGGCACCGTCAGCGTCATCACGCGTTACGCCGGCGCCTACGAGGGGTTCTTCCAGCAGATGAAGGCCGACTTCGAGGCCGAGCACCCCGATGTGACCATCGAGCTGCAGCAAGAATCCGACCAGGGCTATAAAGACAAGATCAAGACGCTCACGGCATCGCAGAGCCTCCCCGATGTGTACTTCTCCTGGGCCGGCAACTATGCCGAACAGTTCTACGACAACGGGGTCGTGCAAGACCTGACCAGCGTCATCGGGTCGGGCACCGAATGGGGTGACACATTGGCTCCCAGCGCAGTGGGCGCCTTCACCAAGGACGGAAAGACCTACGGCATCCCCTTCGGCCTCGACGCCAAGTTCATGGTCTACAACGAGAAGATGTTCGCGGATGCGGGCGCCACCGTCCCCACCGACCTCGACAGCCTGCTCGAAACGTGTTCGACCCTTTCGGCCGCCGGGCTGACGCCCATGTCGTTCGGAAACGTCGACGGCTGGCCGGCCCTGCACTTCATCACCCAGTTGAACAGCTACAACGTGCCGGCCAAGACCCTGGCCGACGATTACAAACCCGATACGGCGACCTTCGAGAACCCGGGTTACGTCGACTCGCTCGACCAGTTCTCCGAGATCGTCGACCAGTGCACCACGACGGGCGCATCGGCGAACGGCTCGGACTACTACTCGCAGCGCGACGCGTTCGGGGCGGGAGCATCCGCCATGTTCTATGTCGAGAACCTCGAGTTCGGCGCGACCGTGCCGGAAGGCAGCCAGGCCGAACAGGACGGCTGGAACATCTTCAAGCTGCCCGTGCCGGCCGACGCCGCGGGAGACACCGGCGCACTCACGGGCGCCCCGGACGGCTTCCTCGTCAACCCGAAAGCCGAGAACCTGCCGCTCGCGGTCGAGTTCATGCGCTTCGTCACCGACAAGAAGAACGCCGAGACGCTGACCACCATGCTCAACATCCCGAGCCCCGTGGTGGGTTCGCTCACCGAGAGCAACTCCACCCCGCAACTGCGCGAAAGCATCGATCAGCTGCAGGATGCGAGCAGCCTGTCGATCTGGCTCGACACCGTCACGGTGCCCGACGTCGCCGACGCCTACCTCTCGGGGGTCGAGGGCCTCATCGCCGGCGACAAGACGCCAGAACAGGTGATGGATGCCGTGAAGGCAGCCTCCGAGCAGGCGAAGGGCTGAGCGACCCATGCTGAAGGAGGTCCCCGTGGCCAGGAAGGATTCCGCCCTCGCGACGGGGACTTCCGCCCCGCTGCGCACCGGCCGGCCGACGCGCCGCCGCCCCGCCCGCTGGAAGGGTCTGGTCTGGGTCGTCCCCGGCCTCGCCGTCCTGTTCCTCTTCGTCTACTACCCGCTCGTGCTGAACTTCCGTTACAGCGTCGAATCATCGAACATCTTCACGGGCGAGCAATCGTTCGTCGGCGCGGACAACTACGTCAAGATGTTCGCCGACCCGATCTTCTGGCGGGCCCTCGGCAACAACGTGCTCTACGCGGTCATCTCGATCGTCTTCCAGGTGGGCTTCGCGCTCGTGTTGGCGGCGATCATCGAGGGTCTGCGCAGCGCCCGGTGGCGAGCCGTCCTGCGGTCGATCTACTTCGTGCCCGCGGCGATGTCGCTCACCGTGACGGGCCTGCTGTTCAGCTTCATCTATCAGCCGGATGGTGGCCTGCTGAACGGCATCCTCGACGCGGTCGGCGCGGATGACCTGCAGCGCGCGTGGCTCGGCAACTCGCAGACCGCTATGACGGCGATCATCATGATGAGCCAGTGGCAGGGGTTCGGCTACACGGCGCTTCTCTTCGCCGTCGCCATTCAACGCATCCCGCGCGAACTCTTCGAGGCCGCGGCGATCGACGGGGTGGGACCGATCCGCCAGATCTTCACCATCACGGTGCCGCTCGTGCGCGAGATGACGGCGCTCATGATGATCGTCACGATATCGGGCGCATTCCAGGTGTTCAACGAGGTCATGGTGATGACCTCTGGCGGCCCTGATAACTCCACGCAGGTGCTCGGCACCTGGCTCTACCGCAGCGGATTCGTGAAGAACGACTTCGGTTATGCGGCCGCGATAGCCGTCGTGATGTTCGTCATCACCCTGGCGCTCGCCATCGTCCAAGTCCAGTACGCCAACAAGAAGAGGGTCTGATGGCCGAGACATCCACCGTCGCCATCGTCACGCAGGGTGCGCGACGTGACCGCGACCCGCGACGCGCGGTCACGGCGAACCGAACCGACGCATTGCGCCTCATCGGGCGCCTCCTGCTCGTCGGGTTCCTCGCCGGCCTCGCCATCGTCGTGATCTACCCGATCCTCTGGATGGTTCTCTCATCGTTCAAGACCAACGGCGAGATCCTGCAGAACCCGTTCGGCTGGCCGTCCGCCCTCAACGCCGACAGCTACGGCCGCGCGCTCGACAGCGGAGTCGGAACCTATCTGCTCAACAGCGTCATCGTCACCGCGGCGAGCGTAGTGAGCACCACCCTGCTCAGCGCGTGGGCGGCGTATGGCCTGACGCGCATCACCATTCCGTTCAGCCGCACGATCCTGTTCGTGATCGTGGGCGGGCTGATGCTCGCGCCGACCGTCGCGGTCATCCCCCTCGTGCGGTTGCTGCAGTCGTGGGGAATCTACGACTCCTACTGGGCGCTCATCGTGCTCTATACGGCGTTCCGCATTCCGTTCACGACGTTCCTCATCCGCTCGTACATGGTCGACCTGCCCGTCGAGGTCGATGAGGCCGCCGTGCTCGACGGCGCCCGCAACAGCCAGATCTTCTGGCGCATCACCCTGCCGATGTCGGCGCCGATCATCACGTCGGCGGTCATCCTGCAGATCCTGTTCGCGTGGAACGAATACCTCTTCGCGCTCATCTTCGTCGGGGATGACGCGCTGAAAACCCTGCCCGTCGGTCTCGCCACCCTCTCCTCGCGCTCGGTCACCGATTTCCCGGCCGTCTTCGCGGGGATGACGATAGCGGCCGTGCCCATGATCGTGTTGTTCTTCGTCTGCCAGAAGTACTTCATCCGGGGCCTCGCCGACGGGATCGGCAAATGACGGTCGGGCACCCCGCACCGGAAGCACGAGATGATGTGAGCGGCGGAGGGGCGCCGCTCAGGGAGGAGAACGGCATGACGGGACCGCGGTTCGCGACGCTCGGCGACAACACGATCGACCAGTACTTCGGCGCGACGAACGAAAGCTTCGTCGGCGGCAACGCCGTCAACGTGGCCGTGCAGTTGGCGGCTCTCGGCGACGACGTCCGCTACGCGGGGGCGGTCGGCGCCGATCGCGACGGACAGCGCGTGCGGTCGGCCTTGCACCAGCGCGGCGTCGGCGTCGAACTTCTCGTCGACCTTCCCGGGGTGACGTCGATCTCCCAGATCCAGGTGCAGAGAGACGGCGACCGGCGCATCGGTTTCGAGGACTTCGCCGTCTGCGCCGACTACCGCCCATCGGCTGCGGCGTACGACGCGGTGGCCGACGCCGCGATCGTGCACCTCGGGTGGACCCCCTTCGGCGGAGAGATCCGCCGCGAACTCAGCTCCCGCGGCGTAGCGATCAGCCAGGACTGCGCGGTCACGGCGGGTTTCGACCACCTCGACATCGCGTTCGGATCGGCCGGCGAGAATGTCGAGGCCGCCCGCATCCAGGCCATCGAGGCTCTCGCGGGCGGTGCGGCACTCGCCATCGTCACGATGGGTGCAGCGGGGAGTATCGGGTTCGACGGCGAGAGCTGGTTCGAACAGGCCGCCGAACCGGCCGAGGTGGTGGACACCACGGGTGCCGGGGATGCCTTCATCGCGGGTTTCCTGCACGAGTGGGCGCGGTCCGCCGATGTCCCGGCCGCCCTGGCCTCTGGGGCTCGCAACGCCGCCCGAGCGTGCGGGCACCCCGGGGGGTTTGCGCAGCAGCCGGAACCGCTCGACATCACCTCGCCCCGCGGTACATTGAGAGATCGAGCGCAAGGGCACGAGCCGGCCGTGATGCACGATGAGGGGAGCATCTGATGGAGACCACCATCGTGGGGCGTGAGCTCATGTCCGTACAGGTCAGGGATGCCCTGATCGAGTACTTCCGCGAGCACGGCGTCAAACCGGGCGACCGCATTCTCAGCGAGCCCGAGATCGTCGAGCTGTTCAAGGTGGGCCGCAGCACCGCTCGAGAAGCCGTGAAGTTGCTCGAGCACGACGGGCTCGTCGAAGTGCGCCCGGGTCTCGGTCGGTACCTGTCGTCGCTGTTCGCGGCCACCGTCGATCGCCCCATCACGCGTTTCGAGTCGGTGTCGCAGATGCTCGCCGGCATGGGTTATTCGAGTCGAACGCTCACCCTGTCGGTCGAAGAGTCGGCACCCACCGACGTCGAGGCGACCGCGTTGGGCCTGACGGCCGAAGATGCGGTCGTGCGCGTGACGCGGTTGCGCAGCGACCACGACGAACCACTCATGTACAGCATCGACACCATCGTCCGCTCGCACCTGCCCGGGCCGATCAAGCACGTCGACTGGAACGGTTCGCTGAGCGCGCTCATGCGCGACCAGGGCAAGGAGATGACGTTCTCCACCGCTCGCATCCAGGCCGTCAATCTGCCCGACGAGGCCGCAGACCGGTTCTCGCTCACCGGGCACGATCCCTGGCTGCTCATCACCGAGACGGCGTTCTCCACGACCGGCGAGGCCGTCCTGTATGCCCAGGACTATCACCGCGGGGACATGTTCAGCTTCAACGTGCTGCGGCGCTGACCGCAGCACGACCTCTCACGACCCCGGGCCCGGGCAGTCGGCGTCAGCACCTCCGACGCCGCTCATCGGCGTACCCGGAATCGCACCACCGACCGACTCATCGATCCACTGACCCACCGACCCACCGACCCACCGACCAGTGAAGGACCAGGACCATGGCCAGCACCGACACCACGACTCGCACCTCGTCATCCCGTCGCCGTTCCCGCCGTTCCCACCGCACCGAGTGGCATCTGCGCCGTCCCGTCGATGCACCCGCCGCCGACCGTTCGTTCTGGTTGCAGGATGCGCCCGCGGGCCCCGCCCTTCCAAGCCTCGCCGGCGACACCACGGCGGATGTCGTCATCGTCGGCGGTGGCCTCACCGGGCTGTGGACCGCGCTGCGCATCCGCGAGGCGGCCCCGGAGAAACGTGTCGTCGTGCTCGAGGCGCTCACGTGCGGCTCGGGTGCGTCGGGACGCAATGGCGGCCAGGTGCACTCCTGGTACGAGAGCCTTGACCGCCTCACCCACGTGACGGATGCTGCCGAGGCCGAGCGGTTGGCTCGAGCGACCTCCGAGGCGATCGACGAGTTGCACGACCTGCAGAGCTCGGGCGAACTGGACATGGGCCTGCGCCTGGACGGCTGGTTGTGGACCGCATCCTCTCGCGCTCAAGAGGGCGCGTGGGATGACGCGGTGCGCGCGAGTTCGGCGCTCGGCGTCGACGCTTACACGCCGCAGGATGCCGACACAATCGCTCGGTCGACAGGCTCGACGGCGTCCTATGTCGGCGTACGAGAGACGCACGCGGGAAGCCTGCACCCGGGCAAGCTCATGCGCGGGCTGCGCGCTCTCGCCGAGCGACGCGGTGTCGTGATCCACGAGCACACGCCCGTCGACACCATCCGCATCGGACCCCGGCCCTCTGTCGTCACCCCGACGGGCACTGTGACGGCCGACGCCGTTCTCGTCGCGACCAACGTGTGGGCCTCCTCCATCCCAGAACTCCGACGCCGCATGTTCATCGTCGACAGCGAGGTCATCGCCACGGAACCCATTCCCGAGCGGCTGGACGCCCTCGGGTGGACGGGTGGCGAGGCCATCTGCGACGCTCAGCAGCAGGTCCTGTACTACCAACGCACCGCCGACGGCCGCATCGTCTTCGGGCGCGGCAGCGGGCGCACCATCTTCGCCGATCGCGTGGGGGCCTCGCTCAACCGCCGCTCCGGAGAGCGCACCGACACCGTGGCCGAATTGCACCGCGTCTTCCCGGAGTTGAGCGATGTGCGCATCGACTACGACTGGACGGGCGGCATCGACTGCGTGCCCGAACACGTTCCGATCTTCGGTGCCCTCGACGACCAGCGCAGCGTGTTCTATGCCGTCGGATGGAACGGCACCGCTCTGGCGCAGATTCCGGCATGCTCGCGCATCATCGCCTCGATGGTGTTGAAGCGCGACGACGAGTGGAGCGGGAGCAAGCTCATCGACCAGACATCGCCGACGTTGCCGCCGGAGCCCATCCGCTTCATCGGCGCGAACATCGTGCGAGCGGCCGTCGTGCGCAAGAATCGGGCCGAGATCCGGAACCGTCGCCCCGGCCTGCTCACGCGCCTCATCCTGCGCCTCATGCCGGGTTCGTCCGAGCACTGAGCGAGGCCCGCGAGCGTCATGCCGTCAGTGCAGGCACGTGCCCCGGATGGTGCGCATCGCCTCGGTGAAGTCGGGGTGCCGGCTGATGCGTGCCTGTGGCCGCATCCAGGTCAGCTCGACGTGCGAGCCGCATTCGTCGACGTAGCAGAGCACCTGGAAGTCCTCGGTGACGTCGACGTGGTCGGTGACCCGCCACTGCGTCTCGGTGAGGCGCACGATGTCGAGCGAATTGGCGTGCGTCTGCGTCAGCGCGCGCGCCCGCGTCTCGGTCTCGGCTTCGGCCTGGGCCTCGGCACGTGTCCTGGTCTCCACAGTGGTCATGATGTCCCTCCCGTCCCTGATCGTCACGGCGTTCCGTGCTCGTGTGACGACGGTACGGCGTACCCCCAACGGGTGTCACGAGGATTGACAGATCGGCGAACCAGTGCAGGATGCGGGGGCCGCCGCGAGCACTTGTCCCCCAAAAGGGGGAGAAGTGTAGAAGCGCTTCTCGGTCTTGTGAATCCCCTCCTCAGGGGCGCCGCTTCTTCCTAACGTGGGGTCCGCGAGCAAACGTTCGTGACGCATGACGAAGGGAGAAATCATCATGGCAGATCAGAGTAACCCGGGTCAGTTCGGCAACCGCGAGGACACCGAAGAGCAGGCTAGCAAGGGCGGCCAGGCGAGCTCCGGCAGCTTCGGCAGCGAGAATTCCGCAGACCCCAGCGAGGCCGGCAAGAAGGGCGCAGAAGCCCAGCCGACCGAGGCGAAGGCAGAGGGCGGCCGCAACTAGGTCGCGCATGCGGGCGGGGTGGGGAGCGTGCTCCTCACCCCGTTTGTGTTGCCCGGGTTTGTCAGCGACCGGGCTGCGCGCGCAAACCGCGGTCGACGAGATCGATGAGCCACTCGAAGCTGTCGTCGATGTCTTCGGCCCAGCGAAAGCCACCCGTCGATTGGATGCTCGCGAACCCGTGGAACATGCTGCGAACGGCGCGCAGCGCGTGGGTGGACTGCTCGGGCGCCACATCGTATCCCCGCAGCACGGCCCGCAGCGGGCGCAGGCCCTCGGCCGCCGCGAGCGCGAGCGGGTCGCCGGGGCCGAGGGGCTCGAAACTGACGGTGGCGGCATAGCGACCCGGATGCGTGAGCGCGAAGTCCCGCAGCGCGTGGGCCGCGGCGGCGAGCGCATCGCGACCCGCGAGCCCCTGGATGGCGGCACCCATCGCCTCGCCCGCTTCGGTGAGCGCCAACGTCGCGATCGCACGGTTGAGGTCGGCCTGGTTCTCGACGTGTTTGTAGAGCGACGGCGTGCGCACCCCGACGCGCTGGGCGAGCGCTCCCATGCTGAGCGCCGCGAAGCCGATCTCGTCGGCCAGGTCGGCGCCCGCGGCGATGACGGATGCGCGATCGAGGCCCGCCCTAGGCATGCGAACCGTTGCGGGTGGGGGCGATCGTGCTGAGGAAGGGGAGCATCGCCTCGAGTGTCTCATGCGGTGCCTCGACGTGCGGGTAGTGCCCGGCGCCCTCGATCACGGTCAGCTGACCGAGACCCGCTGGCAGGTCGGCGAGGATCGCTTCGCCTTCGGCACGGGGCGACACCCAGTCGGGATCGGCGGAGCCCTGAATGACGAGCACGGGTTGCGTGACGCGCGGCAGGGCCTCGCCGGCGTCGACGGGCGGCAGCGAGCCCATCTTCTGCAAAACCTTCATGCGGCCGGGCTGCTCGAGCGAGTCCGTGATCTCGGCGAGGCGCGCGGACCAGTCGGCGGGCTTCGCGCCCGGGTAGGCGACGTCGAGGTACTTCGCCCACTGGCGCGTGCTGCCGAGCATCGTGGTGCCGATGAGATGCAGCGCGCCACGGCGGTAACGAGCCACACCGAAGTCGCCGAGGCGGATCTTCTGCTTGCGCGTGAACGGGCCGAGCTCGACGACCGCGGTGACGAGTTCGGGTGCGTCGGCGGCGGCGATGGTGACGGCGCCGCCCGCGATGGAGTGGCCGACCAGGACCGCCGGGCCCCCGAGGTGACGCACGAGGGCGAGCAGATCGCCCGCGATGGCCGCGCGGGTGTAGGTGGGCCAGTCGACGCTCGATTCGCCGCAGCCGCGCAGATCGACCGAGGCGACGCGGTAGCCGGCCGACACGAGCGCGGGGGCGATGAAGCGGAAGGCTTCGCGGCTGTCGCCCATGCCGTGAGCGAGCACGACGAGCGGGCCGGAGCCGGCGATGTCGTAGGCGAGGGTGCCTTCGTCGAGTGCGAGGTACTCGGTCATGATGAACTCCTGTCGATTGCGGCTAACGCCGTTAGCTAGAAACTAACAGCGTTAGCCGCAGGAGTCAACCCGCGTCAGTCCGGTATCCGCCGCACGCGAAACTTATTGCCTCGTCATGGCGATCTGCATGAGGTGGTGCGGATCGGCCAGATGGCTGTGATCGTCGTCGCCGGCGTCGAGGCGCAGCCATGCGATCTTGCCCGTGAACTGGTTTCCCGTCGGCCCGTAGTCGTCGGAGACGGGTGAGGCCAGGTCTGAGCCGATATCTACCGTTTCGTCCATCGAGAAGAAGAACGGAAGGGTGCGCTCGATGCGCCCCTCCGCGAGCACGGTCTCACCCTCGAAGAGCGTGACCGTACCGCCTTTGCCGAGACCGCCGCCGTCGTAGGCGAAGTGCGCCCGCAGTTCGACTGCCCCCTCGCTGACCGCCGTCTCGCTCCTCACGTAGTCGGTGTGGACGCCTCCCAAGTTGTAGGCGAACGCGGGCTTGCCATCGAGAAGGTACAAGCTCCACCCGCCGTACGCACCGCCCTGGGCGATGAGCACGCCCGCTGCCCCACCACGGGGCACCTCGATTTTGGCCGTCACGGTGAAGGACTTGTTCTTCACATTCACGACCGAGTTTTCACTCATGCGCTTCATGCCCGAGTAGAACGTCTGGCTCGAGCCCTTGACGAGCTCCGGGCGACCGACGAGCTCACCGTTGAAGCGCTCAGCGGACCGCGTGTCCATGGGGAGCACGTTGAAGCGCGCAGCCTGGATCAGGAAGAGCCTCTGAAGCTCGGCCAGCTTCTCGGGGAACTCGGCGGCGAGGTCGTGCGATTGAGTCCAGTCCTCTTCGACGTTGTACAGCTCCCAGACGTCGTCGTCGAGCCCGTGCGAGGAGCTGAGCCACGGGTCTTTGTGTTTTGCCACGGCCGTCCAACCGAGGTGGAAGATGGCTCGGTTCCCGAACATCTCGAAGTACTGCGTGGTGTGCCGTTCGGGCGCATCAGCGTCGTCGAAGCTGTAGTTCATCGCGGTGCCCTCGTAGGGTCGCTGCGTAACGCCGTTTACGGTGTGGGGTTCTGGGATGCCGGCCGCCTGCAACACGGTCGGCGCCACGTCGATCACATGCGCGAACTGGTCGCGAACTTCACCGCGCGCCGCGATTCCCTTGGGCCACGCGACGATCGTTCCATTGCGCGTTCCGCCCCAGTGGCTGGCGACTTGCTTCGTCCACTGATAAGGCGTGTCCATCGCATGCGCCCAGCCGATGGCGTAGTGGTTGTAGGAGCGCGGCGTGCCCAGGTCGGCCGTGTGGGCGATCTTGTATTCGTCGGTCTCGACGTCTTCCATATGGTTGATCGTGAAGCCCTCGTTCGTGGTGCCCGTCATGGTGCCCTCTGCGCTGGCGCCATTGTCGCCGATGATCAGGTAGATGAGCGTGTTGTCGAGCTCGTCGAGTTCTTCGAGCGCATCGAGCAGCAGACCCACGTGGTGGTCGGTGTACTCGAGGTACCCGGCATATACCTCCATCTGGCGCGCCAGCGTTGGTTTGATGTCCTCACTCATCTCGTCCCAGGCCGGGATGCCGGGGCTCCGCTTCGTCAGCTCGGCGTCGTCAGGGATCACACCGAGCTTCTTCTGCGCCTCGAAGGTGTCGGCGCGCACGGCATCCCACCCCGTGTCGAACCGACCGCGGTACTTGTCGGCCCATTCCTCGGGAACGTGGTGGGGCGCGTGGGTCGCACCGGGGGCGAAGTACGTGAAGAAAGGCTTGTCGGGGGCCAGGGACTTCTGCTGCTTCGTCCAGTCGATGGCCTTATCGGTCATGTCGGCCATGAAGTGGTAGCCCTCTTCGGGCGTGCCCCAGGGTTCGACCGGTGAGGTGTTCTCGTAGATGGCCGGATACCACTGGTTCGTCTCGCCACCGATGAAGCCGTAGAAGTACTCGAATCCTCCGCCGGGGTGGGGCCAGTGATCGAACGGCCCGACCGCGCTCGTCTGCCACACGGGCACCTCGTGGCATTTGCCGAACTGGGCGGTGCTGTAGCCATTGAGCTTCAGCGTCTCGGGAAGAGGGGCGCAATTGTTCGGCCGTAGGGAGTTGTACCCGGGGGCACTCGTCGCGATCTCGGTGATGCCCCCCATGCCGACAGTGTGGTGATTGCGACCCGAGAGCAGGGCGGCACGCGTCGGCGAGCACAGCGCCGTCGTGTGAAAGCGCGAGTATTTCACGCCGAGTGCGGCGATGCGCTCGAACGTGGGCGTGTTGACGGGGCCTCCGAAAGCGCTCGTCGCGCCGAAGCCGCAATCGTCGATGAGGACGACGAGCACATTGGGCGCACCCTCCGGCGGGCGCACATCGGCGATGGGCGGAAAGTGCGTGTCGGGTGACGTGGCGTCATACGTGACTGTTCCGGTGTACGCGAGGTCCGGAATCGGCAGACTCGATCGCTGCAGATTGTCGTCGTTGGTGGTCATGCGTGCCCCTTCATCGGCGCGGTGGATGTCTGATCCGCGATGCCTTCAGTGAAGTGCGCCCGGTGCCGCCCTTCCACACCCGAAAGAGGTGAGGTTGGGCGACGCCATTGAGTCCGGAGGGTCGACACGATTGGATGTCTACAGAGGAGGAACATCTGTGGCGGTCGTGGAATTGAGCGATATGAAGCACATCGAGGCGGGGACGTTCAGCATGGGCTCCGCCGAGTTCTATGCCGACGAGATGCCCGTGCACGATCGCCGTGTCGACGCTTTCGAGCTCGATGTGCGCCCGGTCACGAATCGGGATTTCGCAGCTTTCGTGGCCGATACGGGTTATGTGACGGTCGCTGAGCGCGAACTCGACCCCGCCGATTTTCCGGGCGCCGACCCAGCCGACCTCGTGCCGGGCGCCCTGGTCTTCCGCCCCACCGCCGGGCCGGTGAATCTCGCGGATTGGCGCGCGTGGTGGGATTGGGTGCCCGGTGCGCACTGGCGTCGACCGTTCGGTCCGGGCAGCTCCGTCGACGACAGGCTCGATCATCCGGTGGTGTCGGTGTCGTTCGACGATGCGAGCGCCTTTGCCGAATGGGCGGGGAAACGCCTGCCCACCGAGGCGGAGTGGGAACGTGCCGCTCGGGGACACCAGTCGGGTGCGCGGTACGCCTGGGGCGACGATCTGCGCCCCGGTGACCGCATCATGGCGAATACCTGGCAGGGCCGCTTCCCCTATGCCAACAGCGGCGCCCAGGGCTGGGTCGGCACCTCGCCCGTCGGGTCCTTCCCCGCGAACGATTTCGGGTTGGTCGACATGATCGGCAACGTCTGGGAATGGACCACGACGCGCTACACATTCGGGCATGTCGTCCCCGAGATCGAGCAGAAACGCGTCTTACGCGGCGCCCGAGCCGATCTACTCGGGCCTGAGGAGCCCACCGGCGACGAACGTCGGGCGCTCAAGGGCGGCTCGCACCTGTGCGCCCCCGAGTACTGTCTGCGCTATCGGCCGGCGGCACGTTCACCTCAATCGGATGATTCCGCCACCACACATATCGGCTTTCGCTGCGCCCGCTCCATCTAGTCGCTCGCCCGCGGGCGGGCTCACCGTATTCGCGCCGACGAGCTGCGCCCGCCATGCCTATGCGCCGTCGACATCGCCACGTGTTTCAGCTGTGGGTCGGGCGTCGGCCGCCAGCGCCTCTCGCGCCGAGGAGTGCACTCGACCCGATTCGTCGAGCGCGCGCCACCACGCCGTCCGCTCGGCCAGACGGAGCGCGCCGGTCGGCATGCCGGCCACCTCGAGCCGCACGCCCGTGCCGCGCAACTCGGCGTCGAGATCGGCGAGCGTGTCGAGAACCGTGACCGACGTGATCTGCAGGATCGAGGCATCGAGAATGACCACGCGGGGACGCTCTCGCCCGACAGCCTCCTGCACCGCGGCCGTGGTGCCCAAGACGTTGGCTGTGTAGAGCGGCGACTCGAGCACGACGACGAGAACCCCCGGCCGCGGCTCCGTCACCGCGATGCGAGGCCGGTTGAGCTCGCGGAGCACCAGCAACAGCGTGAAGAGCACGCCCGCCGCCACCGCGGGTATCAGGCCCGCCGCGAGCCCGATCACGGCGGTGAGGGCCGCGATCCAGAACTCGGCGCGGCTGATGCGCCAGAGGCGAACGAGGCCCTGGATGTCGATGAGACCGACGACCGCGACGAAGACGAGCGCCGCCAGGGTGGCCTGGGGCAGCTGGCTGAGGACGGGGGCCAGGAGAACGGCGACGAGGACGGCGAGCCCGGCCGTGACGAGGGAGGCGACCTGCGATTTCGCCCCGGCGCGCTGATTCACGGCGCTCTGAGAGAAACCGCCGGCCGCTGGAAGCGACTGGAAGAACGCCCCGATCGCGCTCGTCACGCCGGTTGCGAGCAGCTCGCGGTTGCTTCGGATCTGCGGATCGCCCGCCACACGGATTCCGCGAGCGACCGAGGCGGATTCGAGGAAGGCCATGACGGCGATCGCAAGTGCCCCCGGAAGGAGCGCACCGATCAGGTCGAATTGCGGCAGCATCGGGACGGGCAAACCCGTCGGCACCGGGTCGATGAGGCGCAGGCCGTTGTCGCTCAGTGCGGTGAACGTCACGAGAAGGATTCCAGCGGCCACCACGACGAGCGGGCCCGGCACGCGCGGCGCGAATCGCCGCAGGGCCACCAAGAGCACGATCGAACCCACCGAGAGCAGCAGGGTCGCGAGGTGCGTTCCCGGCACAGCGGCGAGCGTGGCGGCTAACGTGGCCGCGAACCCACGCCCGGTCGGTTCGACGTCGACGCCCAGAAGCTTCGGCACCTGTCCGAGCGCGACCGTCGCCCCCAGACCCACCTTGATGCCGACGAGGGTCGCGTGATTGATGTTCTCGACCAGGCTGCCGAGGCGCAGAACGCGGGCAAGAATCAGGATGACGCCGACGAGCAAGGTAAGGGTGGTCAGGGCGCGCAGCGGGTCGGATGAACTCGCCGCCACGCCGGCGGAGACGAAAGTCGTCGCGGTCAATGTTGCGATCGTCGATGTCGTCGTCACGCTCATAGCCCGCGAACCGCCGACGGCGGCATAAACGACGAGCGGCACGATGCACGTGTAGAGCCCGACCTGCACGGGCAGCTCGGCGATGGTTGCGTAGGCCATGGCTTGCGGAATGACGACGGCGCCCGCAGACAGGCCAGCGATGGCGTCGGGCAGGGCCCACGCCCGTCGATACCCTCGAAGCGTCGGAAAGAGCCAAGCTGCCGTCACGAGCGTCACCATCCTGTTCCTGCCGTCCCCGCCGAACCGAGTTCTGCCAGTGTGGGCGACCCCGGCGGCTCCTTCACCACCCCAAGCGGGTGAATTCGCTGAACGAATTCGTGGCCCGGCATCTCCCTGCTGAGCTAACCTGGCGCTGTTCAGGGGAAATCGGCGGCGGCGGGAGGAGGCGACGTGGTGCAGGAGGCGGAGCTTCGGGCCGGTTCGCGCGATTCCGGCGCGCGCATCCCCTCTGCCGGCCCACGCACTCTCGTGCGAAATCGCTTCGACGCCCACGTGGCGTCGCTGAGCGAAGGCCCGGCGCGACTTCTCGGCGTGTGGGGAGCAGCGGGCTCGGGCAAGACGACCCTGCTCGCGGCGTGGGCCCGCCGCGCACAGGAGGCCGACCAGACCGTGCTCTGGGTCTCCGCGACGGAACTGCGGCTCGACGCCGACATCGAGACCCTGCTCGCATACCTCGCCAGGCCCCCGGCCGAGGCGTTGGTCATCGTCGACGACCTACACCGACTCGGGCCGCGGGCGCGCAACCTGGCGGAGCGGCTGCTCGATACGCCGCGGCGAGAAACGGGCATCATTCTGGCGGGACGCTTCGACCCGTCGGGCCGACACGCCTATCTCGAGGCATCCGGCGCCCTGATCGATATCCGCGAGGCCGAGCTCGCGTGCACGCTCGAAGAGGTGCTCGAGTTGGCGAACCTGCATGGTCTCGAGCTGAGCAGCGGCTCGGCCGAGCGTCTGGTGCGGCGCACGGGCGGGTGGATGACGGGTGTCGCGCTCGCCATGCCGTGGTTGCTGCGCGAACCGACGCCGGATCGGGCCATCCGCCGGTTCGACGGCAACCACCGCGCTATCGCCGACTTTCTGACCAGCGAAATCATCGCCGACCTCGACGACGGTGACCGGGCCGTGCTGATGGACGCAGCGGTGCAATCGTGCGTGCCACTCGGACTCGCGATCGCCGTCACCGGGCGCGTCGACGCGGGATCAATCTTGCACCGGCTCGCCGCGCACAACGCATTGATCACCGAAGATCTGCACGACGAGACCTTCACCTACCACCCCATCCTGCTGGCCTTTCTGCAGGCCGAGAACCGCAGGCGGGACTTCGTGCGCGCCAACGATCGCCACCGGGCGGCGGCGGATTGGTACGCCGCACGGGGAGACGGCGCGTCGACCCTGACCCATTCGGCCCTCTCCGGCATGCCCGGGGTGGCGGAGGCGGCACTCGACGAGTTCGGGCTCGAAGTCTGTCTCACAGGCCCGATCGAAGCCGTCGGTGCGGCAACGACGACTGTTGGTTCGCGCGCGGGCCCCGCCGCCGCGGCACTGCGGATGCTCATGCAGTGGCCTCTCGGCGTGCACACGCCCGAGAGCCGGCACGCGCTGCGCGACGTCGAGGCCGCACTCGCCGCTGCCCGGCAGCCGCCGAGGGACGCGGCGACCGTGCGGGTGGCCCGCTGGTCAGCCGTGCTCGCGGCCCTGCGTGCGTGGGCACTCTCCGCTGACGACGGCGACGCCGCCGCCGAGACCGAGCTGGCGCTCCGCTCACCCGAGGTCCGCGAGGCCCGGGCCGCCTGTCTCTCCCTGGATCTGTTGTGTCTGACGGCCGAGGGCCTCGTCTCACTGCGGCGAGGCCGCGGGAGTGAGGCGGCCGCGCGGCTGGCCCATGCCTCGGAATCGGCGCGCGCGGCCGGGCTCCTGCGTCTCGCGGCCATTGCGGACGACCTCGCGCGCGAACCGGCCCGGCAGGCGCACGACTGGCGGCAGGTCGCGCGACTCGAACTCCGACTCACCCGGATGCGTCGCGTCGACGCGTCCGCCGATCCCGTCGACGCCCATATCGATCTCCTCCGAGATCTGCGCGCCTGGGAGGCTTTCGCGCCGCTTCCCGCGTCGACTGCCGTGCCCTTCATCGACGTGCGGCCGGCTGGCCCGGGCGAGCTGGGCACCGCACAGCACGCGTTGTCGCTCGTCATGCGCTTGGGCGAGGGAGTCGACCCCTCTGCCGACCTGACGGACTTCGAGGCCTGGGCAGTCGAGTTCGGTCCGGGGCACCCGGCCAGCGTCGCCACCGCCGCCCTGGCATGGTTCTCGGCGGTGTACTCCCTGCGTGGCCGCAGCGACGCTCTTGCAACGGCACGATTCGTGTCGGCGACGCTCGGTGCGGGAACGCTCGAAGACATCGTCATGCGCGCGGCAACCGCCGACTCCAAGAACCGCGCGTCCACTCTCGCCGACCTGCGTGCCGCGCTCGGCGATGGTGGTTCGGCCCCCTCGCACGAACACGCGCGGGCCTGGCGCGGTACGACCGAGGTCTGCGCGTGGATCATGTTGGCGCACACCGCTGAAGCGGCCTCGCGACTGGTCGAAGCGGATGCGGCTGTGCGGCGCGCCCTCGAACTCGCCCAAGCCATCGATTGCGTGCGAGCGTTCACTTTCTTCGACGCCGCCGGCATCCGTCTCCTGCACAGCCGGCGCGGGCGACTCGGGCATTCAGAGGGTTACGCGCGACACATCCTCGTTCGCTCGGGCTTCACGGGGACGCGAGACCCCGTCGGGCAGACCGGAACGCTGACCGCCCGAGAGTTCGCTGTGCTGCGCGAGCTTCCGGCCCACCAATCGGTCGCCGAGATCGCCAAGCGTCACAGCGTCAGCGTCAATACGGTCAAGACGCATCTGCGCAGCATCTACCAGAAGCTGGGCGCGAACGATCGCGCGCACGCGATCGCGATCGCTCACGACATCGGCCTGCTCTGATCGGCTCGACCCGCCACCCCGGCCTCACCCTTCCCGGGTGAGGCCCCGGCATCGCCAGAAGACCATCATGGTCCCAAGCCGGCAGGGAGGATCGGGCATGAAGCGCTACGAGTTCCGAGTGCCCTGCGCGCTGTCCGACACACTCGCCGCCGCCTTCCCCGAGCTCGACGCCGTGCAGATCGGCCCGGCCACGACCATGCTCACGGGCGAGATCCGCGATCAATCCGAGCTCCACGGCATGATCGCGCGCATCGGCGACCTCGGTCTCGAATTGCTCGAGGTGCGCCAGGGGCAGTGACGTGATGCGGGGTCCGCGAGGTCAGGGTCCGCGAGGTCAGGGCCGAGCGTCCTCGCGATCACCATCCGGTACGTCTGCGCGTCGCAGGATGAGCGGGACGACCACCCAGATGATGGCGACGACCACGAGGATGCCGGCACCCGCGACGATTCCGGCGGTGCGCCCGATCACGAAATCGCACACGAACATGGCGACGCCGCCGAACAGCAACGAGCCGAGCGCGAGACACACGATCAGGATGCGGCTCGCCGCCGTCACGAGCACGGCCTTCGCCCCGCGGCGGAACAGGAGGCGGTGCAGCGCGACCGGCGCGAGGGCCAGCAATGTGACCGCGGCCGCCAGGAACACGAGCACCAGATAGGTCGTCACCTCGAACGCGTCGAGCTTCGTGAAGCGCGCCTGGAACGGGAGGGTGACGAGAAAGCCGGCGAGGATCTGCGTGCCCGTCTGCAGCACCCGGAACTCCTGCATGAGCTCGTCCCAGTTGCGATCGGAACGCTCGTTGGGTGTCTCGTTGCGGCCGTCGTTCGGCGCGACATCCATCGTCTTCTGCACGGTACGCCTCCCTCGGTGTCTCGGGCGGCGATCGGGCGCGGGCCTCGCCACCGCTGGGCCAGAAGTTTAGTCCCGTCGGGCTGCGCTCGCGCGGGGGGGCGACGCCCCGATTGTCGGCGCCGTGCGAAGGTGGGAAGATCGACGGGTCGCGTGCGTGCGGCCGTGGGTTGGGAGACACGTGGACGAGCGGGAACCGATATCCGGTGTACACGGCCTGCCCACCGACAGCGATCTCGGTGACCATGATTCGCCCGGCCCGACGCCCCCCGCGTCGGCGCCGCCTGCCGGCGCTGACCGCCCCGCGCATCTGCAGTGGCCACTCATCGCACTCGTCGCTCTCGGCGGGGCCGTCGGCACGGCCGCCCGCGAAGCGTTGACGCTGGCCTTTCCCGTGCAGACGTCGACTGCCGACGGGACGATCGGCTCCGTCGCACCGGGCCTTCCCCTCACGGTCGGCGTCATCAACGTGGGCGGCGCCTTCGTGCTCGGCATCCTGCTCGCCGCCCTCGCCGCGCGGGGCCCGGATGTCGGGCGCCGCCGCGCACTGCGCCTGACCTTCGGCACGGGTGTGCTCGGCGGTTTCACCACCTACAGCGCCCTGGCCGCCGACACCGCTGGGCTGCTCACGAGCGGCTTGGCGGGGCAGCAACTCACCGGCGCCGCCTACGCGGTCGGCAGCATCGTCATCGGCGGCGCGGCGAGCGCCCTGGGCATGTGGATCGGCAGCCGGGGCGCACCACACCTGGGCAGTCGCCTGCCAGCCGCAGACTCCCCCGCCGGCGGCCCGCGCCCGGCTGCGCCTCGCGAACGCGCAGGCGAATCGTGACCCCGCTGCTCTTCATCGCCATCGCCTTGGCCGGCGGTCTCGGTGCCGCCGCCCGGTTCGTGCTCGACGGCGTCGTGCGCGCCCGAACGGCATCGCGCACGACGTTCCCGGTGGGCACCTTCGTCATCAACGCAACGGGTTCGCTTTTGCTCGGGCTGGTCGTCGGGCTCACCTCGGCGCAGCTCCTTCCCGAAACGCTGCAGGCGGTCGTCGGGGCGGGCTTCCTCGGCGGCTACACGACGTTCAGCACGGCCAGTTTCGAGACGGTGCGCCTGCTGCAGGAGCGACGTTTCAGCGCGGCCGCCGTCAACGGCATCGGGATGCTCGCGGTCTGCGTGCTGCTCGCCACCGCCGGGCTCCTTTTCGGCTCAGCCCTCTAACGTCGGGGCCGCGCCAAGGAGCCGGTTTCGGCGCGGCGCGAACGCGGTGGTCACGGTCACCGAAACGGTCACGCTGACGGGTTCGGGCAGCTGCGCAACCCGCTCAGCCAGGACATCCTCGTCGACGTGGTGGGCGCTCGGCCCCATGAGCACGTCGTTCAGGACATCCGCGTGACTCATAGAGGTCTCGTATTCGACGGGGGTGGACGAGAGGTCGACGAAGCCGTCGAGTTGAGCCGCCAGGCGCTCCTGTTTGCGATCGTCGACCCCGATCATGCCCAGCGGCCCGACGAGTTCGCGCAAGTGACGCGAGGTGGGCGTGACGACGATGAGCCGTCCGCCGGGCTGCAGCACGCGCAGGATCTCGGGTCGATTGCGCGGCCCGAAAATGCTCAGGATGGCGGCGGCCACACCCGTTTGCAGGGGCAGCGGTTGCCACACATCCGCCACGACCGCGGCCAGCGTCGGTGAGGGAACATCACCATTGAGCGTGCCACGGCGGGCCGCTCGGCGGGCGGCGAACTTGGACAGGTCGATGTCGATGCCGCGCATTTCGGGATGGGCGCGCAAGACGCGTTCGAGGTAGTAGCCCGTGCCGCCCGCGAGATCGACGACGAACCCCTGTCGGCTCACCGGGGCCGGCGCCGGCGCCGGCGCGCGGGCAGGGGCCTCGGCATCGATGTGAACGTCCTCGCCCGCGCCGGAAGAAGGAACGGTCGCGAGAGCGGCGGCCACGGTATCGGCGATGCGCTCGTAGTGGCCACGGCTGAGGAGGGCGTCGCGCGCCGCGACCATGTCGGCGTTATCCCCTGTCCCCGCGTTTCCGCCGCCGCGAAGCAGCGACACGTAGCCCTGTTTCGCGACGTCGAAACCGTGTCCGGCGGCGCAGGTCAGCGCCGTCTCGTCTTCGGTGAACGCGATCGCCTCGCCACAGACGGGGCACGCGAGTGCGTCGATCACCCGTGAGAGCGAACCGCGCCGCGCGCGGTCCGGCGAGGCCACCGGCGTCGCGCTCGTTCGCGAGGGCGAACCCGTTGCGGTGGTTCGAGAGAAAGAACCCGTCGCGGTGGTCGCCGCGCGTTCTGCGTGCTCGCTGCCGGATGTCACGGTCGAAGTCTCCTCGAGGTCGATCCATCCTCCCACGCGCTCGATGATGCGAGTCGGGACCAGGCGTGGCGGAACGCTCAGCGCTGCGAGGCGCTCCACTCGAGGGAGTGCTGCACCTGCTCGGCGCTCAGCTGCGTCTCGGCGCCGCAGTTGGTGCACCGGTTGACGTGCTTCTTCGAGAAGGAGAACAGAGGGACGAAGAACAGCGTGAAGCGGTTCGCGCGTTTGACGACCTGCTGCGGCGCCCGCACGTTGCACACGGCACAGACGAAGGTGACGACGTTGACGATGCTCTCGGTCACGCGACTGCCGAAGATGAGTAACACGTGCGCGCCCTACAGTTCCGAGGCCGAGACGGAGAACGTGTCGCACGCCTGCGGGCCGCCGTCGAGACCCGCGGTGAACCACTTCTGGCGCGAGGCGCTCGAGCCGTGCGTCCAGGTGTCGGGGTCGACCTGACCCGAGGACTGTTCCTGAATGCGGTCGTCACCGATGACGGACGCCGCATTCAGGGCATCCGCGATCTGCTCGTCGGTGAAGGGTTTGAGCAGGGCCTGACCCGAAGCGTCCTCGGTGGTCGACGCGAACTTGGCCCAGGCGCCCGCATAGCAGTCGGCCTGCAGCTCGGTGCGCACCGAATCGGATGCCGGGCCGGAGCCTCCACGGTCGGTGCGGTCGAAAACCCCCGTGACCTTCTGGATGTGGTGGCCCCACTCGTGCGCGATGACGTACATCTGCGCGAGCGAACCGCCCGAGGCGCCGAACTGGGTGCGCAGCTGCTCGAAGAACGACGGGTCGACGTAGATCTGCTCGTCGGCCGGGCAGTAGAAGGGGCCCGTGGCGCTGGACGCCTGACCGCAACCCGTGGAGATGCCCTGGCTGAAGAGGTTGACGTCGGCGGGCGACCGATAGGCGGCACCGAGCACGGCGGGCGAGGCCTCGGCCCAGTAGTCGTCGAGCGAGTTCGAGGCGCCGACCACCAGGCAGTCGGTGCGTTCGTTGGCGTCGGCCCCGGTCTCGCAGTCGAGTGCGACCTCTTGCGACGAGCTGCCCCCGCCGACACCGCCGCCGCCCACGAGCCCCGTGAGATCGACGCCCAGCAGCTGCGACAGGATGAACAGGCCCACCACGACGACCGCGCCGCCACCGCCGGCGATAGCGGTGTTGCGGCCGCGCTTCGACACCTTGGACGTATCGAGGCGCGCGTTGTCGTTGAAAGTCATCCCCCGAAGTTACCCGTTTCCCGAATCGCGCGGGGAGGGGTTGCGCGGCCGACGCGGCACAGTTGCGCGGCACCGCCGGCGCGGTTGCGCAAGAGCGCCGACACGGTTGCGCCCACACGAACGAGGGGTGGGATGCCGCAGCCCGCGCGCCATCCCACCCCTCGTGATCGAGCGTGATCGGCTATTGCCCGCCCGCCTGCGTGTAGGCCGTCATGGCGGCGGCCTGCGCGTCTTCGAGCGCCTTCTCGGGCGTCTTGTCGCCCAGCAGCGCCGACGTGATGGCGTTGTTCAGCTCGCTCTTGATGGCCTGACCGGCCGGCGAGGAGCCGAACGACCGACCCTCGGCGGCGACGTCGTAGAACGTGGAGATCGTCTGGTCGAAGCCGGCGTTACCGCTGTCCCCGACGAACTTCTCGCGCACGGCCTTGTCGGCTTCGGGCGATCCGGTGAAGAGGCCCGTGTTGATGGCGCCGGGTTTCGCGGCAATGGTGTCGGCTCGAGCCTCACCCGCGGCCATCCAGGCGTCCTGCGACGTCAAGTCGAGGGCCCACTGGCACGCGGCCGACGGGTTCTTGGCGCCCGTCGGAATGACGAACGCCGTGCCGCCGGTGACCGAGAAGGGCTCGCCGTCCTGGTCGCGGAAGGGCACGGCCTCGATCTCGACCTGGTCGGCATAGGGCGAGAGCACGTTCACGTACCACTGCGCGTTCAGCTGCGCGCCGACCTGGTCGGCCACGAACTGGTTGTTGTCGCCGAACGTGTCGAAGGAGTCGGAGAAGCTCTTCATCTTGGCGAAGCCGCCCTGAGCGTCGGCCAGCTCGGTCAAGAATTCGATGGCCTTGACGTTGTTGGGGTCGTCGAGCGTGGGCTTGCCGTCGTCGTCGATGACCTGGCCGCCGTAGCCCAGCATCCACAATTCGCCTTGGCCGGTCGCGACCGGGTCGAAGCCGATGGTGGTGGGATTGCCGCCCGACTCCTTGTACATCTTCTTGGCGGCCTCGATGAGGACATCGGGTTTCGAGGTGTCGATCTGATCGGCCGTGACGCCCGCGGCATCCATGACCTTCTTGTTCAGGATGATTGCGGGCGGCTGGTAGAACTGCGGAACGCCCCACATCTGGTCGTCGTAGGTGACATCGTCGACCACGTTCTCATACCAGCGCTCGTCGGCGTCGACGTCGCCCGCCGCGAAGCATTTGTCGAGGGGCTGGATGAGGCCCTGCGCGGCGTAGGTGCCCACGAATTGGCGGTCCATCTGCACGATGTCCGGCACCGAACCGCTCGCGGCGCGCGTGGTGAACTTCTGCGCATCGAAGGCGGTCTGGTCGATCTTGATGTCGACGTCCTTCAGCTGCGCCTTCGCGTAGTCCAGGCGGCTGGTGCCCACGTCATCCGCGTTGTCGAAGCCCCAGGCGTTGAGCGTGCCCGTCGGCGTGGTGGTGAAATCGGCGGCGGCGGTGTCGTTGCCCCCGCCGGAGCATCCCGCGAGTGCGACCATGGCGGTCGCGACCCCGACGGCGAGCAGAGTCTTCTGTGACTTCTTCACGTGTCCCTCACTTCTTTCGAAACTACTTCTTAACAACCACAGCGGAGAAGCGCTGGTCAATCCCTTTCATTGCCAGCGCTTCTCTGCATGCGGATGCGAGCCCGCCTCGTTTTTCGTTCGGGATCAGCCCTTCCGCCACTCGTCGGACTCGAGGTGCGAACCCGCCTGAGGGCCCATCTGCAGCATGCCGCCGTCGACCACGAGCGAGGCGCCCGTAACATACGAGGCCTGCGGCGACGCCAGGAAGGCGATGGCCGCGGCGATCTCGCGCGCGTCGCCGGGGCGGCCGAGCGGGATGCCGGGGCGCTCGGTCTGGCGCGGGTCCTCGTCGGTCTGACCCGTCATGGGCGTCGCGATCTCGCCCGGTGCGACCGAGTTGGCGGTGATGCCGTAGCGGCCCAGTTCGAGCGCGATGGTCTTCATGAGGCCGCCGAGACCGTGTTTGGCGGCGTCGTAGGCACTCGACCCGACGCGTGGCTGGTGTTCGTGCACGCTCGTCACGGCGATGATCCGGCCGCCGTGGCCCGCTTGCACCATGCGCGCCGCTGCCCGCTGCAGGCACACGAACGCGCCGTCGAGGTCGGTGGCAACGGTGTGCCGCCAATCGGCGAGCGACATCTCGAGGAACGGCGCGTTGTCGCCCGTCCCCGCGTTGTTGACGAACACGTCGACGCCGCCCAGCTCATCGGCGAGAGCGTCGATGACCGAGCCGGCCGACTCGAGTTTCGTCGTGTCGAGGTGGCGCACCGCGGCCGTGCGACCGAGCGCCCGCACCTCCTCGGCCGTGCCCTGCGCGCCCTCCTCGTCCTCATGCCACGTGATGCCCACGTCGAGACCCGCTTCGGCCAGCACCACGGCCGTGGCCTTGCCGATGCCCGAGTCGGCACCCGTCACGATGGCGACGCGGGGCCGGAACTCGGGCGAGCGCTCGACCGGGGCTCCGGCATCCGCACCGCTTTCTTGGCCGTCGCTCATTCGCCGCTCACCGCCTGGGTGACGGCGGTCGGGGCGTCGAAGTCCTGCTCGGGCAGGCCCTTCAGCGCGTCGAGCACCTCGTCGCCGGCGCCGTTCTTCTCGGCTGCCGACACCAGGTCGTCGCGGCTGGCGGGGTAGTCGACGCCGCCCAGGTGCTTCTGCAGTTCGATCGGATTGACCGTCATCGTTTCCTCCTCGGATCGACAGATTGGTGAGCACCAGAAAACCCCCGAACGGGTGACAGCGAAAGACCCTTGACGAACCCGCGGTGGCGGCTTTAATTGCCTCGACAGACACGGGGGCGCATCCATTAGCCCATCCGCGAGGATTTCTCTCCCCCTTTCGCGGGTCGCGGAGCGCGCAGTACCGTCTAACCGGCCTCGAGGCCACGCCCCACACGAAAGACGAAAATCATGAGCGACAAGACACGTCCTGCCACCGGACCGGGTTCCTCCGGCGCGGCCGCCGACCCCGGCTCGGGCTCCGGCACGAACTCCGGCTCCAAGCTGAAGCAGGGCATCACGGGTCCGCTGCTCTTCCTCTTCATCCTGGGCGATGTGCTCGGCGCGGGCATCTACGCCCTCATGGGCAGCCTGTCGGCGGATGTCGGGGGCGCGCTCTGGGCCCCGCTCGCCGTCGCGCTCCTGCTCGCACTCCTGACGGCCGGCTCCTACGCCGAACTCGTCACGAAGTACCCGAAGGCCGGCGGAGCCGCCATTTTCGCCGAGCGCGCCTATAAACAGCCCCTCATCTCGTTTCTCGTCGGCTTCAGCATGCTGGCCGCCGGCGTGGTCTCCGCCGCCGGTCTCGCTCTCGCCTTCGCGGGCGACTACCTCTCGGTCTTCATCGAGCTGCCGCCCATCCCCACGGCCATGGTGTTCCTGCTGCTCATCGGCGCCCTCAACGCCCGGGGCATCTCGGAGTCGATGAAGAGCAACCTCGTGATGACGATCATCGAGCTCAGCGGCCTCGTCATCGTGATCGTCGTCGTGGCCGTCATGCTGGGCCGCGGCGATGGCGACGTCAGCCGCGTCGGCGAGTTCCCCGAGGGTTCGGTGCCGGCCCTCGCCACTCTGAGCGCCGCCATCGTTGCCTACTACTCGTTCGTGGGCTTCGAGACGTCGGCCAACGTGGCCGAGGAGGTCAAGAACCCGAGCAAGGTCTATCCCCGGGCCCTCTTCGGCTCGCTCGCCACGGCCGGTGTCGTCTACATCCTCGTCGGCCTGGCGAGCGCCATCGCCCTGCCGCCCGCCGACCTCGAGGGCTCCTCGAGTCCGTTGCTCGACGTCGTGGCCGCGACGGGCGTTGGCGTGCCCAGCTGGATCTTCAGCCTCATCGCCCTCGTCGCCGTCGCGAACGGCGCGCTCCTCACCATGATCATGGCGAGCCGCGTGACCTACGGCATGGCCGAGCAGGGCCTTCTGCCGAGCGTTCTGGGCAAGGTGCTGTCGAAGCGCAAGACGCCGTGGACCGCCATCCTCTCGACCACGCTCGTGGCGATGCTGCTGACGCTCGTCGGGGATGTCTCCACCCTCGCCGAGACCGTCGTGCTGCTGCTGCTCTTCGTGTTCATCAGCACCAATGTGGCCGTGCTGGTGCTGCGCCGCGACCCGGTCGAGCACGACCACTTCCGCGTGTGGACCTTCGTGCCCGTGCTGGGCGTCGCCTCGTGCATCCTGTTGCTCACGCAGCAGAGCCCGCAGGTGTGGCTGTTCGGGGCGATCCTGCTGGCCGTGGGTGTGGTGCTGTACTTCGTGGCTCGTTTCACGCGCAACCGTCAGGATGCCTCGGCGCGCCGCGACGTCTGAGCCGAGAAGCCGCCCGCGCCGAGAAACCGCCTGGGCCGAGAAAGCGCCTGCGCCGCGGGCGTCTAAGCCGAGGGTTCGACGCCGAGGGCCGCGGCCAGCCCGCGCCGTGACGCCACCCCGAGCTTCAGGCGCGCCTGGTAGAGGTGCGACTCCACGGTGCGCACCGACAGGAACAGCGTCTGCGCGATCTCGCGGTCGCTGCGCCCCGTGGCCGCGAGTGTCGCGACCTCGAGTTCGCGGCGCGTGAGCGTCGCCGTGGTCTCGGGTTCGACGATCGGCGCCGGCAGGGCACCCTGGTCGCTGGCGCGCCGCCACTCCTGCCGTTCGGCGTGCGCGCGGCTCTGCTGGGCGGCCGCATGGTCCCCGAGAGAGGCATGGATGACCGCAGCGTGACGCGAGGCATCGGCGGCGAGCCCGAACGCGTTCATGCGCGCGAATCGACATGCCGAGGCATCCAGTCGGCCCGGATCGACCTCGACGAGGGCGCGTGCGTAGGCGGCCTTGGCGTGCAGAAGCGGCGCGTCGGTGAGCGATGCGACACGCTCGAGGCGGTCGACCACACGCTCGCTCTGCGCCCCCAACCGGAAGAGCTCGAAGACCCCCCACGCACCGACGGCGCTCCCCATCGGGTCGTCCTGATCGAGCATGAGCGTGATTGCGCGATCCCGTTCGGTGCGCGTGTCGGCCCCTTCGCCGGGAACGAACGCGAGGATGGCGTTGAACCACGCGTGCTGACCCTCGAGCGTGGTGCGCCCGATCGAGGCGGCCAATTTGCGGCGTGTCGCGGAGGCGTCGCCCCGACGTGCCGAGACGAGGGCGAGCTGCACGAGCATCCAGGGTCGCCATCCCGCGATGTCGAACGGATCGAGGCGCTGCTGGGCGCTCCGCAACTCGACAGTGGCGCGGGCATCGTCGCCCTCGTGCAGCGCCACGAGCGCGGCGACCATGCTGATGGCGGCGAGCAGATAGCGATCGTCGAGGGCGTCAGGCCGGGACAGCAGCTCGACCGTGCTGTCGGTGGCGAGGCCCACGTCGAAACCGGCCGTGCACCGGATGACGGCCTCCGTGCCCCGCACTTTCGCGCGATAGTCCACCGACCCGAAGGCGACGGTCGCGGGCGAGATGTCGTCGATCAGCGTGTCGAGCACGTCGATGGCGTCGAGCGCCCGCCCGCAACGGCCGGTGTGGCAGAGCAACAGGGCCGTGAGGCATCCGGCGACGATGCGGGTCGCGAGATCGGCCGAGGGGTCGCGCAGCAGGGGGTCGCCGAGGCGGATGGCCGCCTCCTGGTCGCCCGTCACGTTGGCGCGCACCACGGCGACGCCCGTCGCGAGACACGGGCCCGCGAGGCCGTCATCCACCCACAAGGTGACGGTGTCGAAGAGTCGGCCGAGTTCGGTTTCCGCGTCGGGCAGAGACACGGCCAGCTCGGACCACCAGATTACGAGACGGGCGAGCTCGGGATGGGTTGCGCCGCGCACATCCGCCTCGGCCAGCACGGTCAGGGCAGAGCGCTGACGACCCCGCTGGGCGAGGGAGCGGGAGCGCTCGACATCCGCCAGGACCGACCCGCGCAAGCGCCGGCTGCGCAGGGCGAATCGCTCGGCACGCACATACTCGCCTTGGCGGTTGGAGCCCGAGGCTGCGGCCAGCAGCACGTCGGCCACACGCTCCTCGCCCCACTCGGCGAGCGCCGCGGGCTCTTCGTCATACCCCCACTGCCCGGCGATGGCGATGGCCTGGGCGGGGCTCGGCAGGTGATCGACGTCGCGCAGGATGGATTCACCGAAAGCGCCCGTGACCTGGTGCACGCGGTCGGGATCGGCGATCTCGAAGGCCGCGCCGGCGAACAAGGTTCCTGGCACGACGAGCTGCGTCGAAGCATAGTCGGAGGCGATGAAACCGTGCTGTGACAGCACGCGCAGGTCGCTGCGGGTCGCCGCGGCTCCGAGCACGCCGAGCGGGATCGGCCCGGTCACGTGCAACGCGGCGAGCGCCGTCAGCTGCCGCTCGGTGAGCACGCGCAGCTGATGCTGCAGCAGGTCCAGGATGCGGGGCGACTGGGCCGGCAGGTTCGAGAAGGCCGCGATGGGCGATTCGGTCGGGTCGAGTGCGTGCACGGCCGCCGCGAGTTCTTTGATGAGCTGGGGCGAACCGCCGCTGTTCGCGAAGATCAGCGCGCGCGACACCGTGTCGAATACGGCGTCGGGCATCACCTGTGCCAGCAACTCGTCGGCCTCGCGGGCGGTCAGGGGCGCGACGTCGACGCGTTCGGCACCGCGCTCGATCCACAGCTCGTTGATGGCCCGCACGGTGTCGCGGTCGTAGCGGTGATCGCCGTCGGGCGTACTTCCGGGCGCGCTCCCGAGTGCCACCGGGGTGGAGGTCAGCAGGAGCGCCACCGTTCCGGCCTCGGCCAGTTCGGTAAGGCGGCGCATGATTCGGGGGTGCAGCGTCTGGGCGTCATCGACGTGGACGACCACGGGCGCAGCGGATGCGGGCGGCCCCGCCTCGATGCGTTCGGTGATGAAGCCCAGCGCGTCGTCGAGCCCGCCGGCCCGGGGCGATCCATCGAGCGCGGTCGTGCCGTCGCGGTGCAGGCCGAGCAGGGTGACGGGTTCGATGCCCTCCGTGCGCAGCAGTTCGGCCACGGCCGACGCCAGGTAACTCTTACCGAAGCCGAATTCGCCGACGATCACGACGCTCCGGCCGGCGAGCAGGCATTCCGAAAGCAACCTCGGATTCTTGCCGCGGCCCACCATGCGGTGTCTCCCCGGCGACCGTCTGACGGATATCGGAGCCGTCCCTCGTTCTGCGTCATTCATCGCACTCGTCCCCCAAAGACTCGCACTCGGGTATTGCCCCGGTGCGGCGACGCTGCTGCCCCTGAGCCTCTTTCTTCCCCCCCAGTATGCCGAGAATTCATCCCCTTTACGTCCTCGGAGTACTGAGTTCGACCACTGAGTTGTCCCAGTAGTGCGTGGCGAATGCTCAGAATCCGCGGGACTGAGTCGCTCGAATTGCGGAGGAGAGAGGCCCAGACACGGGGGTAACCACGGAGAACGGCGGGACAGTGTGGTCGGCCGCGCCCCAAAACCCGAAGCTTTCCTCAGCTACCCCGTCCGGGGTGGCACACGTGATGTGACGCAGCTCGACGACGGGCACGTCACCGTGCATCAGCAAGGGGAAAACCATGGCTCAACACGTTTCCGCACCGCGCAGCTCCCGTCGAGGAAAGGTCATGGCCATCGCGGCCGGCGGCCTCGTCATCGGGCTCGCGACCGCCGCCACCCTGGCCGCCTGGACCGACACCGAATGGGTGTTCGGCGGCAACGCTGCGGGCGACGGACCCGGCGTCGGCACCAGCGCCTTCGAAGTCGAACAGAACGTCACCGCACCGTTCGCCGCCGCCGGCTTCGTGCAGGACGAGGAGAACCCGGGCTCGCCGCTCACGTTCGGCCTCGACGCCCTGAGCCTCAGCCCCGGCGACTCCGTCTACGCGCCCGTCGCCCTGCGCACGGTCGACGGTTCCATCGGAGGCACCATCGACCTGCAGTCGGCCGTCGCCGCCGACGGCATCACCGTGACCGACGCCGACGGCGTCCTCTTCGGCGCCCTCGAGCTGCGCGTCGCCGTGAACGCGACAGCGGTCACCTGCGACGCCGGCGCCTTCACTGCCACCAGCACCATCGCAGACGGCACTCTGGCCGACGCCGAGGGCAACGCCGCTCAGGCCCTGACGGCCGACTCGGGCAACACCCAGTACTACTGCTTCGAGCTGACGCTGCCCGACGCGCCCACCCTGCCGACCGGCACCACGCTCGACGACCTGCAGGGTCGCACCGTGGCCCCCGCGTGGGAGTTCGCCGCAGAATCCGAGTAACCCGCATCATCCGCTGAGGCACATCACACACGAGAACGACGAGACGGGCGGGACGGACACCATGAACACGGTCAGTACGACTGCCACGCACGACCGTGACGGGTCGGATGTGGGCGGCGAAACCCCCATCGCCACCGCATCCGCCCCCGTCCCGACCCGTCGGTCGCTCTCGGGCCGCGCACCCCGGCGCCCCCGCGCCAACGGCTCGCGCGCCACCCGCCTCATCAAAGAAGTCCTGCTCCTCATCGCCGGGATCGGTGGCATCCTGTCGGTCCTCTGGCTCGTCGCCTCGCTCGTCTTCGGCCTCTCGATCGTGATCTTCATGACGGGTTCGATGTCGCCGACGCTGCCGACGGGCGCGGCCGCGATCGTGAAGGATGCCGTGCCCGCCGCCGAGCTGCAGGTCGGCGACGTCGTGACGGTCCCCCGCGAGGGCCAGCCGCTGCCCGTCACCCACCGCATCGTCGACATCTCCCCCGTCGACCCGCTGTCGGGTGCCGGACCGGAGGCCCGCGAGCTCACGCTGCGCGGCGACGACAACGACACCAACGACCGCGACACCTACATCGTCACCGCCGCCGACCGCGTCATCGTCGGGGCTCCGTTCATCGGTCACGCGCTCACCATCATGCAGACACCGATCTTCTTCGGCGCCCTCACCCTCGGGGTCATGCTGCTCGTCATCTGGGCCTTCTGGCCCGTCCGTACATCCTGAGGAGGATTCGTGCACACCATCGGCGCATCGACGAAGCTGCACCGAGCGTGGAGCCCAATGCGGCTCGTGCTCGCCAGCGTCGCCACCCTCGTGCTCGTCGCCGGGGCGAGCCTGTTCTCGGTCCGAGCGTTCGCCGTGCTGAACGACGTTCCCGAGACCGGCACCCCGGGCTATCTCTCGCTGCGATCGGATCCCTACCCCGCGCAGTTCCTCGAACTCTCGCCCGGCTCGCCCGCCCGCTGGCAGATCGCCGCCGACCTGCAGGATGCCGAGACCGCTCGCCTCACGCTCGAGATGCGCAAGGACGGCGAGCTCGTCGACCACCCGCGCGGCCTCGAGGTCACGGTCGAGCGCTGCGATGCCGAGTGGACCGGTTTTCCGGATGCTCCCACGTGCGCCGCCAACCCGGTGCTCGTCACCGAAGCCACACCGCTCGACGACTACTCGTCCACGAGCCCCGTCTTCGATCTGGATGGCCTCACCGCCGCCTCGGGCAAATACCTGCTCGTGACGCTGGCCGTCGAAGACTCGCCCGAGGCCGCGGCCGACGAAAGCCTCATGAACCTCACGGGAGACATCGGGTTCGCTCTCACGGCGACCGGTGACAGCATCGGGGCCACGCCGACTCCGACCCCCTCGCCGAGCACGACTCCCGGCGCCCCGGCCCAACCCGGACAACCCGCCCAGCCGGGGCAGCCCGGCCAGCCCGGCGCCAACGGCCGCTCGCCCCTCGCGGCAACGGGCGTCGACATCGTCGCCCTCGTGGCCCTGGGCGCGGGAGCCATCGGCCTCGGCCTCGTGGTCTCGTCGGCCCGCGCGGCCGGCCGACGTAACGCCGCCGCTGCCCCCACCGGCACCCCCCTCATCACCGACGACCGAGGAGACCTGCGATGACCCGCACGACACCGTCCCGGCACGGGCTCGCCCCGGCACCCCGCTCCCTGCGGGGCCGGCTGCGCAGCGTCACCGACAACAACCGCTTGCTGGGCTCGCTCGCCGGGGTGGCCGCCGCCACCCTCGTCGTGGCCACCGTGCCCGCCACCGTCGGCCAGACCGTCGCGTCGTGGGGTGGCAGCGAGTGGGTGCACGCCCCCGCCGTCGGCACCTCGGCGTTCGACTGCGGCACCGACACGAACTACCGCACCACGTCGTCCGGCACGTTCCTGAGCGGCCAGCTGCTCGGCATCGACCTGGACGACATCGCCGAGCTGAGAGACATCCGCACCGTGCGCGAGCCCGGCCAGCCCGTCGTCGTCGACCCGCCGAACGCCGTCGACCTGGGTGGCACCAACCCCGAGGTCAGCACCTACGCCAACCCGCTCGCCGTGAGCGTGCTCGACGACCTGGCGGTGCTCGACCTCACGGGCCTCAGCGTCGGCCTGCCCGCCGGTTCGACGGGTGCCGTCAACCAGTACAGCCAGTCATCCACGCTCGGCACCTCAGCGGGCGCGGCGGGCCTCGTGACCAACTCGGGCGGCGTCGGCGTCACGTCGACCACGCCGGACTCCGAGCTGCCCGAACCCGCCACACTGCAGCTCTCGAACGTGCTCGCGCCCCTCACGGGCGTCGGGGATGTCTCGCTCGAGGTCGGCGCGGTCGCGGCGTCATCGGCCCTCGACTGGTGTGCCGCCCGCGAAAGCGACGAATGGGGCGACGGCAGCGTCACGGGTGTCACGCGCGACTACGGCATCGCCGGCCTCGATCTCGTCGTCGACAGCCCCCTCGTCTCGGGGCTCGTCACCGAGGTCAACGACACCGTCACCGACCTGAACACCGCCGTCACGGCGCTCTCGGGCGTGAACGGCGGCATCGCCAATCTCGTGCGCGCCCAGGTCGCCGCCAACCTTCCCGGGCTGCTGGGCGTCAACCTCGGCGGCAACGTGACCATCAGCAACCTCAACCTCACGGGCGCCGTGCAGAACCTGCTGACCACGCCGCTCACCGACGGAACCGTCACGATCGATCTGAGCGCGGGCACCGTGTCGGTCGATCTCGCGTCGCTGCTGGGCGACGGTGCGAACGGGCTGAACGACCTCTCCCCCAACACCGAGCTGCTCATCAACAACGCCGTGCTCAACCCGCTCGTCGACCGGGTCGGCGACCTGCTGGATGCCTGGACCACCCAGGTCACGCAGGCCCTCACCACGGCCCTCGACAACGCCACGGTCACCATCGACCTCTCGGGCGCGATCAGCATCCTGGGCTCGGGCCCGAACAGCGGGCTGCAGGTGGCGACGCTCGATGTCGACGTGAACGCGAGCATCGCCTCCATCCGCGCCGGCACGGCCCCCGTCACGATCGATACGGATGTCGTGGGCGCCGTCACGGTGGTCAACATCATCCTCGGCGGGCTCGGCCTCCCGACGATCACGACCATCCTGAGCACCCTCACCTCGGGCCTGACCACGGGTCTGCTCGCCCCGATCGCTGCCACGTTGAGCACGAACCTCTTCGGTCTCGTCACGACGCTCGGATCGACGCTCGCCACCGCGGTGAACCCGATCCTGACGGCCGTCGGCGGTGTCTTCAACGCCCTGCCGAGCGTGCTGTCGGTGGGCGTCAACGTGCAGCCCGACCAACCGAACCCGCTGCCGGGCAGCACCTTCGACCCGGGAGCTGCGCCGCTCGAGAGCCCCGAATACGCGGTCTCGGCCCTGCGCATCGGCCTCGTCGACGCGGTCGCTCCGACCAATGGGTTCGTCTACTTCTCTCTCGCCACGGCCACCGCCGGGCCCACTGTCGCACTCCCCTAGCGCGTCGGGCGCGGGGCACGCGATTGAGAGAAGATCGGCGGGCCGGATGCTGGGCGAACAGCCCCGCACCCGGCCCGCCGTTTTGTCCGCTCGTGCTGAGCCTGGGCCGACCCCACAAGCATCGGGTTTGCCAGCAGTGGCGAGGGCGCCCTCAGCTAGCTGTAGGAGACCGTAACGTTACTGACGGTCGCCGATACGAGGCCGGGACCGTGCGCCGGCTGAGCGTCCAGGTTAGTAGTCCGCAGAGGGCGAAACTTGCGCCGAGAACGGCACATCCTGCCCACCCCGAGGTGGAGTAGATCGTGGTGGTGGCGGTCGCGCCGAGAGCGGAGCCGAGCGAGTAGAAGATCATGTAGCCGCCGATGGTGCTGCTGGTCTGTTCCGAGTAAACGGCGGTGAGTAGGGACTGATTGCTCACGTGCACGGCCTGGACCGCGAAGTCTAGGACGATGACACCGACCACGACTAGCCAAAGCGACCAGGTGGCCTGCCCTGATGCGATCCAGGACAGGGCCAGCAGCGCGAGCGCCAAACCGGTCACGGAGTTGGCTCGGCCGCAATCGGCCCATCCGCCAGCCCGCGCAGCTCCCAGTGCGCCAGCGAGCCCGGCGATTCCGAACAGGCCTATCTGGGCCGTGCTCAGTTCCCACGGTTCGGCAGCCAGTGGCAGCGCCAGCGCGCTCCAGAGCGTGCCGAAGGAAGCGAAGAGGAAGAACGCGATCATCCCGCGCGAGATGAACAGCGGCTCGCGGAAGAGGTGCCCGAATGAGGTCAGCACGTCTCCGTAGGTCCTGCGGTTCGACCGGTGGTCTGCTGGTAGCCGCTTCAGTACGGCGATCGAGAGCACGACGAGGAGCAACATGAGCGTGATGTAGATGCTTCGCCACCCCCACAGGTCGGTGAGAACCCCGGCCAAGACTCGGGCCCCGAGAATTCCGATGATGACTCCCGAGGTAACGATCCCGAGCGTGCGCCCACGCTCCGCGGGCGTCGACAGATCAACAGCGAATGCGACGGCGGTTTGCACGACGACCGCGAAGAGCCCCGTCGCGGCGAGACCGATAAGCAATAGCCACACGTCTGAAGAGACCGCGGCCACCAGCATGCCGATGGCAGCGAGAATGAGTTGGGCCCCGATGAGCTTGCGCCGATCCAGCATGTCTCCCAAGGGGACGAGGACAGCCAAACCCGCCAGATAGCCGATCTGTCCAGTTGCCACGATCCAACCCAGGTCGGCCTCGGGCACTCCTAAGTCTTGACCGATCTGCGCGAGCACTGGCTGGGCGACGTAGATCGTCGCGACAGCAACCGAGCAGACCATCGCGAGTAACAACCTTGAGCCATGCGAGCGTTTCACACCATCTCCAATCAGTAGCAATTTGCAACCGTTCTCACTATGGCAGAATGGTTTCGTTCTGCAACTTATCGGAGGCGTAATGGATCAAGTCGTATCGATTGACGACGTGACCTGGACTGACCCCACGTGCCCAGTCGCGCGGACGCTCGACCTCGTCGGAGACCGGTGGAGCCTGCTGATCATTCGCGACGCGATGGACAACGCGCGGTCGTTCACGGACTTCCAGCAGCGCACCGGGGTCGCGCGCAACATCCTCACCGACCGGCTTCGCCGCCTCGTCGACCACGGCATCCTCGAGCGAGAGACGGCGATCTCCGGACGCCGGCAGATCTACGTCCTTACCGAAGCGGGCCGCGACCTCTTCACGACCATCGTGGCAATGCGTCAGTGGGGCGAGCGACACGCGTTCGCCGACGATGAAGCGCATTCCGCTCTCGTGGACGCGAGCGGCACCCCCGTGGGCCGACTGCGCCCGACCGACGCACACGGTCACCCGGTTGACGTCGACTCAACCGAAGTCATACGTAACCGCTAGCAGGGATGCTCACTGGGCGACCGAGCGGCGACCGATTTGGCGCCGCCGCGGCCGCGTGTTAGTTTTCTCGCGGACATGTGACTGGTCATGCAGGCAGGATCCGACAATTCGTGCACGTTGCGCGAGGTCGGGTCCTTTTTTTGTGCCCGGAACGGTCCTGACAACCCCGGTTCAAGGAGGATCCATGACGACCACAGAGAGCGCGCAAGCGATTTTCGACAATGTCGGCGGTGCCGCCAACATCTCGAAACTGCAGCACTGCTCCACCCGACTGCGCTTCGCGCTGGTCGACGACACCCTGGCCGACGAGGCCGCGTTGAAGGCCGTTCCCGGCGTCATCGGCGTGGTCAAGGGCCCGCAAACGCAGGTCATCGTCGGCAGCAAGGTCGCCGAGATGTACACGGCGGTCGAGAAGCTGCGCACGTCGGGCGGCCCCGCTGCCGGCGCTGCGGCGGATGGCTCGGGCGCGGGCGGCTCGGCCACGACGGGCGGTGCGGCATCCGGTGGCCCCGGCGGCCGCAAGCCCTTCTCGTGGAAGCGCACGGGTTCGGTCTTCATGGACTTCGTGGTCAGCGTCTTCACGCCCATCATCCCCGCGATCGCCGGCGCGGGAATCTTCAAGTCCCTGCTCGTGCTCGCGTCGGCCCTCGGCTGGCTCGACCCGGCCACCGACAACTTCAAGCTGCTGAGTGCCATCCCCGACGCCGTCTTCGGCTTCCTGCCGCTGCTCGTGGCCTACACGACCGCCAAGAAGCTCGACGTGAACCGGCCCGTTGCCCTCGGCCTCGTCGGCCTGCTGCTCTTCCCGGCATTCACGGCGCTCGTGGCGCAGGAGGGCGGCGTCTCGCTCTTCGGCCTCACCGTGCCCAACGTGAACTACAACGCGCAGGTGTTCCCCGCCATCATCTCGGTCGTCGTGCTGTGGGGCGTCGAGCGCCTCTTCACGAAGATCACGTGGGCGCCCATCCGCACGTTCTTCGTGCCACTCATGGGCTTCATCATCGTCGCGCCGCTCATGATCTTCGTGCTCGGCCCGCTCGGCTACGGCCTCGGCACGCTTCTCACGGGCGCCATGCTGGGCCTCTACAACACGCTCGGATGGGTGGCCGTGATGCTGCTCGCCGGTGTGCTGCCACTCATCATCTCGGTCGGCATGCACAAGGCGTTCATCCCGCCGACGCTCGCCACGGTCGCCGCATCCGGCAAGGACTCGTTCTACCTCGTCGCGTCGCTCGCCCACAACATGAGTGAGGCCGGCTCGAGCTTCGCGGTCGCCCTGCGCACCAAGAACCGCACACTGCGCGCCACCGCCATCTCGGCCGGTGTCTCGGCGCTCTTCGGCATCACCGAGCCCGCCCTCTACGGTGTCACGCTGCAGAACCGACGCGCCCTCATCTCGGTGGTCGCGGGAAGCATGACCGCCGGCGCCTACCTCGGCCTCACGCAGGTGTCCGCCTTCGCCGTGGTCAGCCCCGGCGCGGCGAGCATCTCGATGTTCATCGACGGCGCCAACCCGTGGAACTTCCTCAACGCGCTCATCGGCCTCGTCATCGCCATCGCGGTCTCGTTCACGGTGTCGGCCATCCTGTGGCGCGACTCCGACTCGGGCACCGTGCGCGCCCTCGAGAACGCCAACGGCGGGCGGGATGCCGCAGCCACGGGCGCCTCGACCGCAGCCGTCCCCGCGGCATCCGTCGTCGCCGGCGCCGCGGCCCCGCGCCACGCCGCCTCGGACGCAGCCGTCTCGAACACCGCCTCGGCCTCCGCCTCCTCCGCCGTCGCCGAAGCTGAAGCCCCTGCGGCCGACGCCTCTGCCGCAGCTGCCGGCACCACCATGACGGCCCTGCTCAGCCCCCTCACGGGCGAGGTCGTGCCCCTCGACAGCGTCGACGACGCCGTCTTCTCGGCCGGCATCCTGGGCCAGGGCGCGGCGGTGCGCCCCACCGACGGCGCCGTGCGCGCCCCGCTCGGCGGCACCGTCACAGCGCTCATGGACTCGAAGCACGCCGTGGGCATCCGCGGCGACAACGGCGTCGAGGTGCTCGTGCACGTCGGCCTCGACACCGTGCAGCTCGAGGGCGCCCCGTTCACCGCGCACGTCTCGATCGGGGACCGCGTCGACGCGGGCCAGCTGCTCGTCACGGCCGACCTCGACGCCATCCGCGCGGCCGGCTACGACACCATCACACCGGTCGTCGTCGTCAACAGCGACGACTACACCGTCACGGTCGACCAGACCGGGGCCGTTCAGGCGGGCGAACCGCTCGTCTCGGTCACAGCGAAAGAGAAGGAGAACGCCCATGGCGCTGCCTAAAGGTTTCCGTTGGGGCGGCGCACTCGCCGCCAACCAGGTCGAGGGCGCGTGGCGCGAAGGGGGCCGCGGGCCGGCCGTCTCGGATGTCGCCACCTACAAGCCCAAGGCCGACCCCAAGGAGTACGCGCTCCACCACGTCAACACGGTCGCGAGCATCACGGCGGCCCTCGAGGACGACGACACGGTCTACTACCCCAAGCGCCGCGGCATCGACTTCTACCACCGCTATCCCGAAGACCTGGCGCTGTTCGCCGAGATGGGTTTCACCACCCTGCGCGTCTCGATCGCGTGGACCCGCCTCTACCCGACGGGCGAAGAACTCGAGCCCAACGAAGAAGGCGTCGCCTACTACCTCGCGCTGTTCGAAGAGATGCAGCGCGTCGGCATCGAACCGCTCGTCACGCTGTCGCACTACGACCCGCCCATCGCCCTCGCGCTGAAGCACAACGGCTGGGTCGAGCGCCGCACGATCGAACTGTTCGAGCGATTCTCGCGCACGTGCTTCGAGCGCTTCGGTCACCTCGTGAAGATGTGGCTCACGTTCAACGAGATCGACGGCATGATCCGTCACCCGTTCACGTCGGGCGGCATTATCGAGGAGACCGTCGAGGGCAGCGCGCTGCAGGCGTCGTACACGGCCCTGCACCACCAGTTCGTGGCATCCGCGTCGGTCACCCGCATGCTCAAGGAGCTGTGGCCCGAGGCGCAGATCGGATGCATGCTCACCATGTTGACGACCTACCCCAACACCTGCCACCCCGACGACGTGGCCGCCACCCAGGCCAAGGAGCGCCTGCTCTACCTGTGCACCGACGTGCAGGCCGCGGGCGCCTACCCCACGCTCGCGCTCAATGCGCTCGGCCGCATGGGCGTCGAGATCCCGTTCGTCGAGGGCGACGTCGAGCTGTTGCGCGAGCATCCCGTCGACTTCATCTCGTTCAGCTACTACATGACCATGACCGAGTCGGTGAACCCCGACGCCGAGCGCACGCCCGGCAACACGGTCCTGGGCGTGAAGAACCCGTTCCTCGAGTCGAGCGAGTGGGGCTGGCAGATCGACCCCGTCGGCCTGCGCATCTCGCTCATCGACCTCTACGACCGTTACAACAAACCGCTGTTCATCGTCGAGAACGGCCTGGGCATGCGCGACGAGCTGACGGATGACGGCAAGGTGCACGACCCCTACCGCATCGACTACTTCCGCCGGCACTTCGAGCAGATGATCCAGGCCGTCGATGAGGGTGTCGACCTCATGGGCTACGTGAGCTGGGCTCCCATCGACCTGATCAGCGCATCGAGTTCTCAGATCTCGAAGCGATACGGTTTCATCTACGTCGATCAGGACGATCTCGGCAACGGTTCCGGCGACCGGCTGCGCAAGGATTCGTTCTTCTGGTACCAGAAGGTCATCGCCTCGAACGGCACCGACCTGGAGTAGTCGCCCCGCCGCCCGGTGCGGTGGGTGTCGATGGAGTCACGCATGCAGATCATCAAGAAGGTGCTCAACTCGTCCGTCGTGCTCGTCGAAGACGAGCGCGGCGTCGAGCGGGTGCTGCTCGGCAAGGGCATCGGTTTCGGTCAGAAGGCCGGAACCGCCCTGCCGTCGACCGCCGCGGACCAGGTGTTCGTGGCGCTCGACGACTCCGACCACCGCAACCTCGTCGAACTGCTGGCCCAGATTCCCGCCGAATACGTCGAACTCACGCGTGCCATCGTGGCGGATGCCGAGGCCTCCGGTCTCGAACTCGACCCGCACATCTACCTGACGCTCACCGACCACCTGCACTTCGCGGTGGACCGGCAGCGTCGGGGGCTGTTCGTGGCCAACCGGCTCGCGTGGGAGATGCGCACCGTCTACCCCACCGAACACGCCGTCGGGGTGCGCGCCGTCGATCGGCTGCGCGAGCGGCTGCAGGTCGAGCTGCCCGCCGAGGAGGCCGCCAACGTGGCCTTCCACCTCGTCAACGCCGAGGTCGGCAAGGTGGGCATCGACTCCCAGCGCGTCGTGCAGCTCATCGCCCAGGTCACGCAGATCGTGTCGCACACGAGCGGCGTGCGCGTGAACCGCGACGATCTGCACTCCTCGCGGTTCGTCGCGCATCTGCAGTACTTCGCCGAGCGGTTCTTCGCCGGCAAGCTGCTCACGAGCGAGGACGACTTCCTGTTCCGCAGCCTGAGCGAGCGCTACCCAGCGGCCGTCGCCTCGGCCGAACGGGTGCGCACCTTCGTCCGTCACGAATATGACGCCGATCTCCCCAACGAAGAGGTCGCGTTCCTCGCCCTGCACATTGCACGGGCGTCATCCGAATAGGTTTGATCACAGAAGAAAGGCACCACCCATGGCACAACGCACCACCACCGTCGCCTCGTCCGTCGGCCTGCACGCCCGCCCCGCCGCCGTGCTCGCCAAGGCCGTCGCCAAGACCGGCCACGAGGTCACCCTCACGGCCAAAGGCAAGACCATCGACCCGAGGAGCCTGCTCTCGGTCATCGCGCTGTCGATCGGCCACGGCGACGAGGTCACCCTCGACGTGACCGGTGACGACGCCGAGCGTGTCGCCGACGAACTGCAGGCGCTGCTCGAGTCGGACCTCGACGCCTAGTGCCCTCCGTCGCGCGCATCCATTTCGTCCGGCACGCCGAGACGCTGTTCAACGTCAACCGCCAGCTGCAGGGGTGGTGCGATTCGCCGCTCACCGAACGCGGTGAACGCCAGGTCGCCGCGCTGGGCGAGTGGATGCGTGAGGTGCCGCTGACCGCGGCGTTCATGAGCGACCTCACCCGCACGCGCACCACCATGGCGGGCGCGCTGATCGGCCACCCCGACCTCGAGCCCGTGCCCATGACGGCGCTACGCGAGTGGCACTACGGCGGATGGGAGGGCCAGCCCAACCCCGACATGTGGACGCCCGTCTATGCCGACCACGGTTTCACCTACAAACCGGGTTCGGGCAGCTGGCCCGCGCTCACGACCGACAGCTTCGACCACGTGATCGACTCGATCCACGCGCACGATCCGCTCGGTCGGGCCGAGACATCCGCTCACGTTCGCGCGCGCGTCGAGACGGCCTTCGAGACCATCCTGGCCGAGGCTCGCTCGGGTTCTGGCGACGTCATCGTGGTCACGCACGGCACCATGCTGGGCAGCCTCCTGCGGCACCTCGTGCCCACCAATGTGGCCCCACCCTCGGGCTACCCCAACTGCGGCATCGTCACGGCCACGGTCACCTGGCCCGACGCCGACGCCCCGGATGACGCGGCCTCAGCTGCTGCGCTCAGCTACACCGTCACGCTCGCCGACGTCGACGGGTCGAACGCGACCCCCGCCTAGCGATCCATGAACGGGCCGGTGACTCCTCACACCTCAGTCATAGAAGATGCCCGGGTTGAGGAATTGCCGGCCCCACAGCGCTTTCGCCTGGGTGTTTGTGAGCATCGCGACGTCTCGCGCCTCGTCCCAACGGTCATTGATCACAGCGACCATGCCGTCGATTCTCGATCGCGCCGTTTTCTGGTCGAGCCCGTATCTCCCGGAGTGTTTCTCGAGACGCTTCAGAGAAGACGTTCTCTCTCCGGGGCGCCCCTCCTCGACCGAATAGGCCATCGCTTGCGATGCGGTTTCCCCCGACCTGGCGTTGGGGGCGAGGTCGTATGCGGGGGTGAGTGAGAGGGCTCGACCATCCCAGAAGGCCGCGTGGTTGCGGGCGTGATCATCGGAGTTCGAGATCATCATGTTGAATGCAATGCGATCGAAGAGGCCGGGGCCCGGATCGACGTCGGGACCGTGTTCGCGAAGCCGTTCGAGAAGCCCGGGATAGGTTGCGTAGCGGGCGTACATCTCGTCGAGTCGAGCGAGTGTGAGCGCGGAGACAATCAGACGCCTGCCCCCTTTCGGCGTTCTGTCGAACCGTCGCACGAGGAGCACCTGCTTGCCTAAGGAGCGAGTGACCGTGACGTCGGCCACGGGGAGCCCGGCGAAACGGGCAAGGGTCATCGCAGCCCCCTCGGCCTGAACCACGGGCAGAGTGTCGGTCAGCGATGAGAACTTCGCGATGTAGTGGTCGCCTCCGTCGCGGATGAGGGCCTTCGGCCGGGCGCCCCCGATGGTTGTTCCGTGTTCGAGGGCCGCTTCCAGGTCACGCGAGAGCGGCCGCCCCTCCTCGATGCGATCTGCTGCCTCGTGCAGTTCATCGAGAGTGGCAGTGGTTTCGCGAGGGACCCAGGAGACGTGATCGTCTTGGAAATCGAGCCCGCCGAAGCGGTCCGTCCCTGAGCTGCGCATGAAGGCCAGTTCCATATGGGCGTGAGGGTCGGCTTCGGCATCGAGTTCTTCCGATGCGCGCGCGGCGAGAACACGTCGCCCCCAGGCGTCTGGCATGGCGTCTCGGAGCGTGGCCGGCATGAGCATGCCCCCGTCGGGCGAAACGATGTCATTCCCCAGCGGCATGTCAGGGGAAAGGGTAATCGCATCGTCCCGGGCAAGGTAAGAACTGGCGTAGACGAATTCAAGCGCCCGACCGGTCGGATCAACGCGCACCGTGCCGACGGCGGTCGGTTCGGTCGCGCCCGGAAGCCAGGCCCAGACGCGCTGCCGATTAGAAATCATCATCAATGTCCAGGCGCCGGGAAGTCGCGACCCGCTTCGGCAGGAGCGACTCGATGTAACGCGCCGAACCCGCCGCGCGCGCCAGGCCCTCGCGATCTTCACCGAACAAGGGAACCCCCAACACGCCAGCTGCCGAGAAGACGTGCCCGATGGAGACCGTGTGAATGCCGCGCTCGAGCGAATGGATGGTGCGGGCACTTGCACCGATCGCGTTGCCGAGTTGCTCCTGCGTCCAACCGCGATCCACGCGCGCCGATCGGATGGCTGCTCCCAGAACGAGCGCCGCGTCGGCGGCCTCTTGGCGAGGCGCGAAAGATTGACGGCCCATCACGCACTCCTCTGCAATAAATTGGCTCTACGTGCATCTTAGCATCAATCTATTGCAGATTGGTCGGCTAGACCGGCGCGCGACCGCAGGACATCTAGTGATTCGGGCGCCGGGTTCGCAGCGCTCGGGCGGCGAGGCCGAGTGCGGCGACGACGATCGCGAGGGCGACGTAGCGCAGCGAGACGCCGGGCTCGAGAAGAGCGGCCTGGAAGACCTGCAGCCCGTATTCGAGCATTTCTGCGGGGTAGCGGGCGAGGCCGCGGGAGCCGATGGACGACGCGACGGCCGTGAAGGTGACCGGGCCGATCCACAGCACGAGGAGGCCGAAGAGCGCGGCCACGATGCGGCCCGCCGACCCGAGCCCGCACCACGCGATGGTGAGGCCGACGACGATGGCGGGGATCCACAGTGAGGCCGACTGCAGGAACGCGAGGAACTCGGGCGGGACCGGCTGAAGCGTGTGCGGCAGAATGAGGCCGCTCAGCCAGGGGCCGAGGGCGACGGCGGCGAGGCTCGTGCCGACCAGGGCGCCCGCGGCGGGGGCGGCGGCGATGAGGCCGAGCACGAGCATCCCGACCACGATGGATGCCACGGCCCCGCCCGTCAGGCCGTAGAAGTAGAGCTCGGTGGCGCTGGTCTCGCGCAGACCGTCCTCGACGACGGAGGCGGTCTGGATGACAGCGATCAGCTGCACGAGCAGGACCCCGAAAGCCACCGCCGCCGTTCCGAATCGCGGCCGGTGCCGTTTCGTCAGGCGCGCGACGAGGCCGCCGAGCGCCGAACCCACCGCGATCACACCGATGAGCAACGTCACGAAGTACTGACTGAAGGGCAGCAGCACGAACGGCATCGGCTCGGCGAGCCCGGCCCCCTCGTCGGCCCACAGGTTCTGCAGCGGCAGCCGCATGCCCGTGATGATCCAGGGCAGAAGCCCCACCACGGCGGCCCCGACACCCATCAGCACGTAGAGCCACACGTTCCAGGTCTTCGCCGTAGCGGTGGCGGTAGCGGTACCCGCAGCGGTCACACTCATATCGTCAGAACTCCCCCGGTCATGCACGCCGTCAGCCTAGCGGGCGGCGTGAGCCGGTCTTATGAGTAACCGAGTTACTCATAATCTTGGCCCGGGCTTTTATGAGTAACTCGTCGGGCGTCGACCCGAGGGGGCCGGGTGAGGGCGGGAGTACTCGTGCTCGAGCCGTCGGCGTCAATCCGGGGCCCCCAAAGCGGCGTCGCGCGTAAAATTGGGGCGGTTCGGTGACGACACGTACGAGCGAGTTCAGGCAGGGGATGGCATGGGGCGAGCAAGACGCGCGGGCGACACGGCCAGCTCGACCCACCTGTTTCGGGCCGCCGCCCTGAGCTACGCCGCGAACTGCGCGCTCGGCACCGCCGTGGGCCTGCGCCTGATCGACACGCGCCGCATCCGGTGGGTGCACCACGGGTTGTATGTGACGACGTCGGTTCTCGCCGGGGCGGCCGTCGTGCGCGCGGTTCCCGCCGGCAACCCGGTGGCCGCCGCCGCTCTCGTGCCCGCGGCCGTGCCGCTCGCACTGATTCCGCGCATCAGCGCCCGGTCTCGCCGACATCCGCTGCTCGCCCTCACCGCTGCGCCGTTCTTCGTGGCGGCCGTCCTGCTCTCACGGAGGTAACCATGGAATTTCTCGACGTCGTCCGTCGCCGCAAGACCACGAACGGGCCGTTTCGCCCCGACCCGGTGAGCCGCGAACACCAGCGCCTGCTCATGGAGGTGGCGGGCCGCGCGCCGTCGCAGTTGAACAGTCAGCCGTGGCGCTTCGTGATCGTCGAGGACCGCGCAACGATCGACCGCATCGCCTCCATCAGCGGCGAGAGCATGACCGAAGCCATGTCGAACGGCACCTTCTTCGAGCGGTACAAGCCGTACTTCCGGTTCAGCGCCGACGAGATGGCCGAGAAGCGCAGCGGCATGCTGTTCGACAAGTTGCCCGCCCTGTTGCGACCCTTCACCAAGCAAGTGTTCACGTCGCGCGGCCAGAAGCTGATGAACGGGCTGCGGGTGCCGCAGACCCTCGGCGAGGAGAACCGCAAACTGGTGGCGGGCTCACCTCTGCTGCTCGGCGTGATGCTCGACCGCAGCGAATACCGGCCCGGCGAGCTGAGCTCGTTCTACTCGTTGTTCAGCATGGGCGCGGCCATGGAGAACGTATGGTTGACCACGGTGGAGCTCGGCATGGGCATCCAGTTCGTGTCGTTCCCGATGGAGGTGCCGGGCAAGTGGCAGCTGATCGTCGACCTGCTGGGGGTTCCGGATGACCTGGAACTCATGGCCGTCTATCGTCTCGGCTATCTGCCGGCCGAGCAGGTGCGCCCGGCCATCGACTGGTCGAGCCGCGAGCGCAAGAAGCCCTCGCAGTATGTCTTTCGCAACTCGTGCGCGACCCCCGAGACCGAGTGGGATGGCGAGTGACGGCCGGCGTTCAATCGGCCCAGACGTAGCGTTCAGTCGGCCCAGACCTGGCGCTCGGAGCGGATCGGCTCACCCGTCTCGGCGGCCCGGTGCATGAGCATCCCTAGGTAGTGATCCTGACTCGCCTCGGCGAGGCTGTAGAGCGCGGGGCCGCCCGCGATGTGGTCGCGCATGCGCACGAGGCAGCTGGCGATGGCGATCTCGTCGTCGTTGAGGCGCGCGGGCGCGAACTCGTTGACGTACTCCCACGACGAGCCCACGAGGATGCCGCGCAGGAACATGCCCTCGAGGTTGCCGCCCTCGCCCGTCGCGACGCGGCGGAATTCGGTGAACACGGGCGTGCGGAAGTCGTCGAGGGAGGCGAGGTCGAGGTTGTTGATCTCGCCGCGGTCGCCACGGATGAGGATGCGGTTCGCGCGGATCCACGAGAAGTACTGCTCGTCGGCGAAGTCGTAGACACCGAGGCGGTCGCCGAAGTCGAGGCGGGCCGAGAGCTGCCGGGCGGTCACATGCGACTCCTCGCGCGGGTCGCCGGCGCGGTCGGGCCCCTGCACGAGCGGGGACTCGAAGAGCGACGCGGTGATCACGGCATCCTCGAAACCGATGCCGAGTGCCCGCCGCAACACGCTGACGCCGTGATAGTCGTGGCACTGCGCGACCAGGGCCGAACTCACCGTGCCCAGGCGACCGGATGCCGCGACCCCGAGTTGCGCCCGCAGCAGCGGCGACAGGTGATACTGCTCGGCGACCTGGATGATCGCGCCCCCGAGCACGAGCTCGTGCAACCGTTCGAGCGCCGCGACGTCGGGTGCCGGCGGCGTCTCGGTGAGCACGGGCATGCGGTGCTCGGCGAGTTGCGCGATGATCGCGGGCGCGGCGTCGCGCGGCACGGAGACGACCACGAACTCGGGGGTGGAGGCATCCAGGAGCGCGTCGATGTCGGGGAAGGCTCGCACGTTCCACTCGGTTTCGATGGCGCGGGCCGTCTGGGGGTTGCGCGTGACGAGGCCCGTGACCTCGAAGCGGTCGGGCAGGGCGCGGGCGATGCGCAGGAAGAATTCGCTGCGCCATCCGCTGCCTACGATGCCGAATCGGATGCGGTCGCCGTTGTCGCTCATGCGTCCAGCCTAAAGTCGGCCGCCGGCTGGCGCGAGGTTCGGGCACCGGGCCGCGCGCGAGGTTCTCTCAGCGAGGAGGCCCACTCAGGGGACGAGGCGTTGCGTGATGCGGGCCGATGCGGCATCCCACTCGACCTCGGCGAGCGCGCCGTTGACGAGCGGCAGCTGCGGCGGTTCGTGGCCGAAGTCGACGTCGTACAAGACCGGGACGCCGAGGCCGCCCAGCGTGTCGGCGAGCGCCTGCAACCGCGTATAGCCCGGGCTTTCGGGCGCCGGGGTGCGGCCGATGAGCACGGCATTGGCGTGATCGAACCAGCCCGCGAGGCGCAGGCGGTGCAGCAAGCGCGCGGTCTCGAGCGTGTCGGCTTCGGCCGCCTCGAGGTAGACGAGCAGGCCCTCGGGGGCGTGGCGGCGGGCGAAACCGTCGAGGTCGCCGTAGGGGGTTCCGGGCAGGAGCGCGACGGTTTCGAGGCATCCGCCGATCAGTCGGCCCGTGACCGTGACCGGGTCGTCGCCGTCGAGCCGGCGCCAGCGCGTGGGTTCCTCGTAGGCGTCGTCGCGCGTGCGGGGTTCGGTGGCCCAGGGACCCCAGGGCCGGATGCGGCGGCGAGGGGCGGCCGATTGCACGAGGGTGGCCCCGGCCGGCGCGGTGACGACATCCACCCAGCTGGAGAATTCGACGGGCAGCTCGTAGGGCGTGTCCATGAGGTTTGCTCCGTGCAGCGTGGCGACGCCCGTTGCGAGGGTCAGCGGCGTCATGAGCGTGGACAGGTCGGAGTAGCCGATCAACCAGGTCGGGTCGACGGTCAACGCGTCGAAGTCGAGCCGGTCGAGCAGGTCGACGGCCAGGTCGCCACCCCACGGCGGGATGACGGCGCGTACGGACGGGTCGGTCATCATCTCGGTGAGCTCGGCGGCGCGGGCTTCGGGCGGGCCCGACGTCACGCCGTCGACGCGGGCCAGCTCGCCGACGCGCGCGCGGAAACCGTGCGCGGCAACCGCATCGAGCGCCGCGTCGAGCCGATCGTGCAGCGACGCGGGAACCCCCGAAGACGGTGTCGCCACCCCCACGAGATCGCCGGCGACGAGGGGACGTGGGTAGCGGATTCCGACCATCGCCACAGCCTAACGACCGGGCGCGGGCACGACGAAGGGCGCGTAGCCCGCGGGCGCCGGCTCGACGCGCAGATCAGAGAATACGAGCGTCAGGGTGTGGCCGTTCGCCTGCACGCGAACCTCGTGAAACGGGATCCCGACGTCGGCCGACCAGGAGCGAGCGAGCTCGGAATCGGGAACAATCGCGAAACCGGGGTAGAGCGCCTGCCACTTCACGCCCCAGACATACCCGTCGAGGTCGATCCCGGTCGCCGCGCCGATCAGACGTTCGTCGAGCGAACCCGCCCAGCCGGTAGGGCTCAGGGCCGTCGTGACCTCGGCGCGAACGCAGTTCACGAAGAGGAACCGGAGGAAGCGCGTCGGGATGCCGGTGCTCGGCGCGGCACTGGTCTCGATCACGACCTCGTAATCCCTCATGTACGTCGCGAAGCCGTGGAAGACGATCGCCTCGTCGAACACGTCATCGAACGCCGCCTGCATCTCCCCGATATCCATGACCCCCAGGGTAAACCGCCGGATACAAGCTGCGACGGCGTGTCGCCGCCGGGCCGGACCTCGGCGGGTGCCGGGCCGATTGCTCGTGCCGGGAATGAGCGGGCGCGCGGCGTCCGTTACCTTTGACACACTGAGCGCGGCCGATGCCCGGGCCGCCGCCGACGAAGGGACCGCCATGTCCGCGAACAGCACGCCCTCCTCATCCGCCTCGTCTTCACCACGCGCAGCCTCGCCAGGAAGCCCGTCGTCGGCCACCAGCACCGCCGACACCGCCGCCGCCGCCAGCCGTACGCTCGGCGTCGAGCTCAACGGCATCAACGTCGTGCACGAGAGCGAGCACAAGGGGCGCCCGCGCGACCTCTTCTGGCCGTGGTTCGCCGCCAACGTGTCGGTGCTGGGAGTGAGCTACGGCTCGTTCCTGCTCGGCTTCGGCATCTCGTTCTGGCAGGCGACCATCGTGGGCCTCATCGGCATCGTCGTGTCGTTCCTGTTCTGCGGCATCATCGCGCTGGCGGGCAAACGCGGCAACGCGCCGACCATGACGCTCAGCCGCGCGCCCTTCGGCGTCAACGGCAACCGCGTTCCGTCGGCGATCTCGTGGATCTTGACGGTCGGTTGGGAGACTGTGCTCGCCTCCCTGGCCGTGCTCGCCACCGCGACGGTGTTCGAGGCGCTCGGCTGGGAGGGCGGCGTCGTTACGAAGGTGGTGGCGCTCATCGTGGTCGCCGCGCTCATCGTGGGCGGAGGCATCCTCGGTTTCGAGTTCATCATGAAGCTGCAGATGTACATCACGATCGTCACGGGCGTGCTGACCGTCGTCTACATCGTGCTCGTCGCGCCGACCATCGACTTCGCGGCCGTCTCGGCCATCCCCGCGGGTTCGGCTCCCGCATTCATCGGCGCGCTCGTATTCATGATGACCGGTTTCGGCCTCGGCTGGGTGAACGCCGCCGCCGACTATTCGCGCTACCTGCCGAAGTCGGCCTCGAGCCGCGGCGTCGTCTTCTGGACCACGTTCGGCGCCTCGCTCGCGCCCCTGCTGCTGCTCTTCTTCGGCCTGCTGCTCGCGGGCAGCGACCCCGAGCTCAACGCCGCCATCGCCTCCGACCCGATCGGCGCGTTGACGACCATCCTGCCGATCTGGTTCCTCGTGCCGTTCGCCCTCGTCGCCATCCTCGGTCTCGTCGGCGGCGCCGTGCTCGACATCTACTCGTCGGGCCTCGCGCTGCTGAGCACCGGTTTGAAGGCCCCGCGTTACGTCGCCGCCTCGATCGACGGCCTGCTCATGATCGCGGGTGCCATCTACGTGGTGTTCTTCGCGGCCGACTTCCTCGGCCCGTTCCAGGGCTTCCTGATCACGCTTGGTGTTCCCGTCGCGGCGTGGTGCGGCATCTTCATCGCCGACCTGCAGCTGCGCAAGAAGGACTACGCGCTGGCCGAGCTGTTCGATCCGAAGGGGCGCTACGGCAACTGGAACGTGCGCGCCATCCTGCTCATCGTCGTCGGCGCGGTCGTGGGCTGGGGCTTCGTCGTCAGCTCGTCGCCCGGTTTCGAGTGGGAGGGCTACCTGCTGGGCCTCGTCGGCGGCAAGGACGGCGAGTGGGCCTACGCCAACCTGGGCGTGCTGTTCGCCCTCGTGATCGGATATCTGGGCACGCTCGTCTTCGGTCGCGCCTCGGTGCGCCGCCAGGAGTCGCTGCCGACCAACAACGAGCAGATCGCGGGTCGGGCAGCCGCCGAGGCCACGACGCCGACAGGTCTCAACCGGTGAAAACCACGCTCATGATCATCGACATGCAACGCATCTTCGGTGAGCAGACCAGCGGATGGTTCACGCCCGAGTTCGCGGCCGCCTCGGAGGGTTCGCGCCGCCTGCGTGCCGCCTTCGGGCCACGCGTCACCCTCACCAGCTTCGTCGCCCCGGCCGAGCCGCAGGGCGCGTGGGTGCCCTACTACGAGGACTGGCCGTTCGCCCTCGATCCGGCCAACGCCGACCTTTACGAGCTGATGCCCGAGTTCCCGGTCGACGACGCCACCGTCATCACGCGCACCACGTTCGGCAAATGGGATGCCGACACCCGGACCGCGCTCGGCAACCCCGACAGCCTCGTGCTCACGGGCGTGTCGACCGACTGCTGCGTGCTCTCGACGGCCCTCGCGGCCGCGGATGCCGGAGTGCACGTGCGCGTGGCCACCGACGCCTGCGCGGGCGCCAGTGCCGCCGACCACCAGCGCGCGCTCGACGCCATGGCGCTCTACGCGCCACTCATAGAACTCACGACGGTCGACGAGGTTCTCGCGGGCATGGCGTAACGCTCACGACTCATGACGACGCCCGCCCCGGCAAGGCCGAGGGCGGGCGTCGTTTCGTGCGTTCCGCCGGTTACGCGTTCGCGCCCTCACGGGTTCCGTTGGCCTCGGCCAGCGTCGGGTAGTCGGTGTACCCGTGCGGCCCGGGCGAGTAGAACGTCGACGGGTCGGGCTCGTTGAGCTCGGCATCCTGAGCCCAGCGCTCGGCCAGGTCGGGGTTCGCGATCGCCAGGCGACCGACGGCCACGGCATCCGCGTGGTCGCCACCGACGAGTTCGAGGGCCTCGTCGCGCGTGGTCACGACGCCGAAACCGGTGTTGGCGATCCAGTTGCCGCCGAAGCGGTGGCGCAGGTCCTGCACGAGAGTGCCCGTGGGTTCGGCGTGCAGCACGCTCACGTAGGCCAGGCCGAGGGGTGCGATGCCGTCGACGAGGGCCTCATACGTGGCGCGCACGTCGGCCTCGTCCTTCTCCCAGACATCCTGGATGTTGTGAGCCGGCGAGATGCGGATGCCCGTGCGGCCGGCACCGATGGCCTCGGCGATGGCCGTGGTGACCTCGATGCCGTAACGGGCGCGGTTCTCGGGCGATCCGCCGTACTGGTCCTCGCGCACGTTGGCGACGGGCGACAGGAATTCGTGCAGCAGGTAGCCGTTGGCGCTGTGCACCTCGACGCCGTCGAAACCGGCGCGGATGGCGTTGCGGGCGCCGGCGACGAGAGCCTGCTTGGTGGTCTCGAGCTCGTCGAGCGTGAGGGCGTGCGGCACGGGGAAGGCCTGCTTGCCCGTTGGCGTGTAGAGCTCGCCCTCGATGGCGACGGCGCTCGGGGCGACGATGCGGTCGGTGCCCGTGATGTCGGTGTGGGTGACGCGCCCGCCGTGCATGAGCTGCAGCACGATGGTTCCGCCGGCGGCGTGCACCGAATCGGTGACGACCTTCCAGCCGGCGACCTGCTCGTCGGTCTCAATGCCGGGCTGGCCCGAGTAGGCCTTCGACTCCTGCACGGGGAAGACACCCTCGGTGACGATCATGCCCAGGCCGGCGCGCTGCGTGTAGTGCTCGACGACGATGTCGCCGGGAACGCCGTCGGCGCTCGAGCGCATGCGGGTCAGCGGGGCCATGGTGATGCGGTTGGCAAGGTGAAGGTCGCCGAAGGTGGCGGGCGAGAACAGGTCCATAGATGAAGCCTTTCGAGTGATCGGTACCAACGCTGAAACGCTCGCGCGGCATCCCTATTCCATGTCGGTGGGGTCTGTCAGAGTATTCACATGGCCCAGGATGATGCGGACGCGTTCGGTCGCTTGCCCGTGCGGCAGGTGCGCGAGTTGTCGGTCAAACCGATGGCGCGCAATCGCTGGCCGGCCACCCTGGCACCCGTGCGGCAACTGCTCGACGACGGTCTCGACCTCGGCGCGATCACGGTCCTCGTCGGCGACAACGGTGCCGGCAAGTCCACGATGGTCGAGGCCATCGCCGCGGTCTACGGCCTGAACCCCGAGGGCGGGTCTACGAGTTCGAGATATCAATCGCGCGTCGACGAGTCGGGGCTGGCCGAACATCTGCAGCTGGTGCGCAACGGCGGCGCATCCAAACGTGGCTTCTTCTTGCGCGCCGAGACCATGCACGGCTTCTTCACCTATCTCGAGTCGATCGGCGATTCGGGAGTGTTCCACGAGCGCAGCCACGGCGAGTCGTTCCTCGACATCGTGGTCGAGCGTTCGCGCATCAGCGGCCTGTGGATCCTCGACGAGCCCGAATCGGCGCTCTCCCTGCCGGGATGCCTGGCGCTCATCGGTCTGCTGCGCGACCTCGTCGCCGGGGGCTCGCAGATCATCCTGTCGACGCACTCACCCGTGCTGGCGGCCATCCCCGGTGCCGAGCTGTACGAGATCGGCGAGTGGGGCATCCGCGCGTGCGACTACGACGACCTCGACCTGGTGCGCAACTGGCGGGCGTTCCTCGACGCGCCCGAGCGCTATCTACGGCACCTCGACGACTGACGCAGACCCGGCGAAGGTCTGCAAACCCGTGACGCGCAGCAGCTCGAGCGCTTCGGCATCCCGGCTGCCGGGAACGGTCGTGTAGACGACGATGCGCAGGTCGCCGCCCGGCACCGCGAGCACGTCGCAGTCGATCTCGATGGGCCCGACGGGCGTGCTCACGACCTTGCGGCTCGACCGATGTTCGGCGATGCGCGCCGACCCCCAGCGCCGCTCGAACTCGGGCGAGGTGGACCTCAGACGTGCCACGAGCGCGGCCAGAGACGCGTCGCGCGGGTAGCGACCGACCGCGGCACGCAGGTCGGCCACGAGGTCGCTGGCGAATTCTTCCTCGTGGATGTCGTCGAACTCGACGCCGTCGTGCCCGTGCGTGAAGTGCCGCCACACGAGGTTGCGTTCGAGCGCCGACTCGGCCGAGGGGTCGCCGTTGACGGCCGCCCACAGCGGGTTCCACATGATGATGTCGTGGGCCGCGCTGAACACCGCAAGCGGCACGTCGCCGAGCCGGTCGACCAGGCGTTGCACCCCGGGCGTCACGTGGCGGGGCACGAGATCGCGCGAGGGCGGCGCGGCGCCCGCGACACGGTAGAGGTGGTCGCGCTCATCGGCGCTCAGGCGCAGGGCCAGGGCCAGGGCTCCCAATAGTTGTGGCGACGGATGCTGCGCCCGCCCCTGCTCGAGCCGCACGATGTAGTCGACGCTGACGCCGGCGAGCGCCGCCAGCTCTTCGCGCCGCAGCCCGGCCGCGCGTCGCCCCGAACCGGCCGGCAGCCCGACATCCGCGGGGCTGAGCCGTTCGCGCCAGGACCTCAGCACACTCGCGAACTCACTCATGTGCCCATCATGCCCCGGTCGCGTGGCCGGTCGGTGGTATCAGCAGTCCTACCGTCGACCAAGGCCTGGGCGCCGGCGTGATCGGAGCGCAGGCTGTAAACATGACAACGACACTCATCACCGGGGCCAACAAGAGCCTCGGCCTCGAAACCGCCCGCCGCCTGATCGACGCGGGCCACACCGTCTATGCCGGCATGCGCGACCCCGCCAACGGTGACGCCGCCCGGGCTCTCGGCGCCCACATCGTGCAACTCGACGTCACCGACCAAGCCAGCGTGGATGCCGCCGTCGCCGCCCTGCCGAACCTCGACGTGCTGGTGAACAACGCCGGCATCCTGGGCTCCTCGTTCGGGGTCGACGACCTCGACGCCGATGCCATGCGCACCGTGCTCGAGACCAATGTCGTCGGCATCGTGCGGGTGACGCAGGCAGCGCTTCCGCTCCTGCGTGCGTCCGAGCATCCGGTCATCGTGAATGTCGCCTCGGGCGTGGGCTGGCCGCGATTCCTGTCGACCGAGACGGCCGACGAGTTCCCGGTCAAGGCCGTGCCCTATGCCTCCTCGAAGGCCGCGGTCATCGCGCTGACGGTGCAGTATGCGAAGAATCTTCCCGACTTCCGCGTCAACGTGAGCGACCCGGGCTACACCGCCACGGACTTCAACGGCCACGGCGGCCACCAGACCGTCACCGAGGGCACCGATGCGACGGTCGCCCTGGCCCTCATCGGCGCCGACGGCCCGACGGGCGAGTTCCACAGCCGCCACGGCCGCATCGACTACTAGTCGCTCAGGAGGTCTCAGCGCGGCGGCATGCCAGCCCCTTGACGCTGGTGCCCGGTCGCGCACACTTGAAGGATGGCTCACAAACAACGCGCGGCGGCCTCCCCGGTGCCCGAAAGCAAGGTCTGCGCCTCGTGCGGCCGGGAGATGCAGTGGCGCTCGAAGTGGGCCGACAACTGGGATGCCGTTCGCTACTGCTCGGACGCGTGCCGACGCCGCGGCGTCACCGACGTCGACCGCCGCCTCGAAGAAACCATCATCGAACTCCTCGACAAACGTGCAGCCACCTCGACCATCTGCCCGTCGGATGCCGCGCGGGCCGTCGGCACGAAGGATGACTGGCGCGACCTCATGGAACCGGCCCGCCGCGCCGCGCGCCGCCTCGTCGACGCGGGCGTCGTCGACATCACGCAGGGCGGCTCGGTCGTCGACCCCTCCACGGCCCGCGGCCCCATCCGCATCCGCCGCCACCGCTGACGTCACCCCCGCGAAAATGACCAACCCTCAGTTATCGTCAAGCCCCCCTTGCGGGCACCTGCCAGGGGGACTAGCGTATGATGATGCCGAGACCGCAAAAGTACCGCGATGTCATCAAGTTCCTGCGATCTCAGGGCTGGGTTGTTCTGCGCCAGGGCAAAGGTTCACACGTCATCTGGGGTCAACCGGACGGTTCCAGCTGGTTGAGCATTCCAGCCCACGGTGAGATCAGTGCCGGCATCGTCAAGCAGCTCGTCCGCATTTTTCCGAATGCACCCGAAGGGTGGAGGTAGACATGGCTCACTACGACGTGAACACATATCAAGATGGCAAGTGGTGGACGTTCGAGATCCCCGAACTCACGTCTCCCGCACCCCACGGGGGCGAACCGATCGTCGCGATGGGACAGGCGCGCCATCTGTCTCAAGTCGAGCGAGAGGCGAGAGAGCTGGCGGATGTGTGGACCGAAACCGAAGGATCGACGGTTTCGGTGCGCGTAAAACTAGCGCCGCACATCGCGGCCTGGGTGGAGCAGGCCCGTGGGCGCGAGACTGAAGGCCGAGCAGCGCTCGAGGAAGCCGCGACCCTGCGCCGTGAAGCTGCGAACGCGCTTCTTGCGAGTGGCATCACGCAGGCCGATGCAGCAGTCGCGCTCGGCGTGTCGCGCCAGCGTGTGCAACAACTCGTCAGCCACTGACCCCGCCGCTCGGCTCGGCTGCCGACCAGAGAGTAGCGTCGGGCCGACGGAACCCGTCGACTGCAGATGGAGGACCACGTGACACCGAGTGAAGAGATCGACGCGCTCATCGCGAAGCATCCCGACTGGCGGGGCGAGGTGCTCGCCCAGGCGCGGAAGGCGATCCTCGAGGTCGACCCCGACATCGTCGAAGAGTGGAAGTGGATGGGCGCTCCCGTCTGGGAGATCGACGGCATCCTCGTGGTCGGCAACATCTTCAAGACCAAGGTGAAACTCGGCTTCATGTACGGCGCCTCGTTGGACGACCCCGATGGGCTGTTCAACGGCGAGCTAGGCGGCAATCAGCGCCGCTCCTACGAACTCGCGGCCGGCGACACGCTCGACGTGCCCGGATTGCAGGGCCTCGTTCGCCGCGCCATCGAGTTCAACCGCGCCAAGCGCGCGGCCAAACCCGTCCGAGCGACGAAGGCTCCGCAGTAGCGAACAGCCCTGTCAGCAGCGCGCCGACCCGACCTCAGACCTGGTCGAGCTCGATGGCCGGGTCGTGCTGTTGCGTCGCAACCACCGTCAGGGTCATACGTGCGGGCACGCATTCGATGCGCGAGGTGTGAACGACCCCGCCGTCGACGTCGGTGACCAGCTTGTTGATGGCGATGATGGGGTCGTTTTCGGGGCGTTCGAGCCATTGCGCGCTGCGCGGGCTCGTGTAGCCGACACCGATTTCGCGCTGCACGGTGGCGAACTTGGCTCCGTAGCGCTCGCGCAACACCTGATACGTGGAGGTCGCGTCGTCGATGAGGGTGTCGAAGTCGGGGTAGCGCTCGAGCGAGTAGTAGGCCTCGTCGGTGGCGATGGGCAGCCCCTCGAGGCTGAACGCGCGGATGAGGTGGAAGACGGGCGCACCGGCGTCAATTCCGAGCGAGGACGCAACCCGTTCGCTCGCTTCGGCCCGTTCGGCGAGCAGGATGGTGCGCGTCGAGTTGCGCCCCTCGCCGAGGAACTGGTCCGAGAATCCGCCGACCGCCATGGTCGCCATGGTCGCCTGCCGCGGCGTGACGAACGTGCCCCGGCCCTGTTTGCGCTGCACCAGGCCGGCGGTTTCGAGCTCGGAAACCGCGCGACGAACCGTGATGCGGCTGACCCCGAAACGCTCACCCAATTCGGATTCGACGGGCAGGCGGCCGGTCTCCTCGTACTCCCCCGATTCGATCTCGTGGGTGAGGATGTTCCGGATCTGCTCGTGCAGCGGGATGGATGGCCGGTCGAGCATCGCGTTCCTCTCCCCCTACACAGACTCGTAGGTGCGCGTCATCTGGCGCCGCGCGTCCGCGCCCGCTTCAACAGGGTAACCAAATGCGCCCCTCCGCGTGCAGGCGAGCGCGCCACTCGTCGCCGCCACGTGCAAACACTCGTCGAGTTCGGCGCCGGATGACCGCGCCGCGATGAAACCGGTGATGAACCCGTCGCCGGCCCCCAACGTGTCGACCACGTGTGTCTGCTGGATCCCGATCGTGGTCACCCCCGAGCGGTCGAAAGCCTTGGCGCCCCGCGAACCCTGTGTGAGGACCACGCGGTCCATTCCCGCATCGACGGCGAAGCGGCCGAGGGCGTCGACGTCGGCATCCGACAAGCCCTCGCCCGACAAGAAGCCCACCGAGACGTGCGCGGCGACCTGTTCGATGCTCGCGGCATCCCGCACCGTCGAGAAGTCGAAGGAGACCTCGCTGTTCTCGGCAATGGCGGCGAGATCGGCGGTGAGCGACGAGTAGGCCGAGGTGTGCACGACGCCGAAGCCGGCCAGATAGTCGAGGTCGAAAGGCGTCATGCGCAACCGCAGCTCGGCCTGCACCCCACCCCAGTTGGAGCCCACGAAACGGCGGTCGCCGTCGGCGTCGACACGCACGAATGCCATCCCGTTCTGGCCGATCGCGGTGCGGCTGCGCGAGTGATCCACGCCCACGTCGTCGAGGGTGGAGCGCAGGTGGTCGGCGAAACGGTCCGTGCCGAAGATGCCCACGAAACCGCTGTGGGCACCGAAGAACAGCGTCGAATACACGGCGATGTTCAGCGCGTTGCCGCCTGGAAAAGCGAGTTCCTCGTCGACGTAGCAGTCGAGCACGTTGTCGCCCACCCCGACGACGCTCGGCGCGGGCACGGTGTTCAGCTGCTCCTGCAGCTCTTCGGCGGTCTTCACGGTTCTACCCTTTCCAGCTTCCGGCCGTGATGCCGGCCACGAAATACCGCTGCAAGAAGATGAACAGCACGATGATCGGCAGCGCGGCGATCACGAGCCCGGCGATGAGCACACCCCAGTCTGTCGACAAGGCGTCGCGGAACGACATCAGCCCCGCGGGGATGGTGCGCAACTCGTCGGAGTCGACATAGACGATCGCGAAGAGGAACTCGTTCCAGGCGAAATACGCGGTCAGCACGCCGGCGGTCATGAGCACCGATTTGCTGATCGGCAGGTAGACGTTGCGCAGCACCTGGAGCGACGAGCATCCGTCGATGATGGCCGCATCGACGAGTTCCTTCGGCACACCGATGAAGACCGAGCGGATGAGGATGATGGCCATGGGCAGCCGGAACGCGATGTAGGGCAAGATCATGGCCCACAACGTGTTCAGCAGGCCGAGCGTGTCGAGCAGGCGGTACAGCGGAATGAGGCTCACTTGCGGGGCGACCACGAGGCCGCCGATCGCGAGCACCAACACGATGCTCGACAGCCGGTTCGAGATGCGCGTCATGCCGTAGGCGCACAGGGCGGCGATGAGCACCGTGCCGACCGTCGACACGATGGTGACGATGACCGAGTTCACGAAGTAGTCCGAGATGCCGCGGTCCCAGGCGTTCACGTAGTTCGACACCAGCCAGGTGGTGGGCGGGGCCCACGGGCTCTGGCGGATGTCGGCCGACGTCTTGAACGACGACATGACCATCCACACGAGCGGCACCGCCACCACGACGGCGTAGACGGCGAGAACGAGATAGACGGGGGTCTGGCGCAGGTGGTCGGCGGTTCTCATGCGCCCGCCCACGATGGTGCTTGTCGTCATGTCAGTCTTCCTTTCCGGTGCGCAAGACGACCATCTGGATGATCGACACGACGAGTGTGATGACGAAGATGAGGCTGGCTATCGAGGATGCATAACCCATCTGCCCCTGGAAGAAGCCCTGGTTGTACATGTAGGTGGCCAGCACCTGCGTCGAGTTTCCGGGCCCGCCGCCCGTCATGATGTAGGGCTCGTTGAAGACCGTGAATGCGCCCGACACCGTGAGGATCATGGCGACGAAGATCATCTCGCGGCTCTGCGGCACCGTGATGGCGAAGAACTGTCGAATGCGGCCGGCACCGTCGAGCGAGGCGGCCTCATAGAGTTCGGTGGGGATCTGTTGCAGCGAGACCACGTAGAGCATGGTGACGTAGCCGATGCTCTGCCACTGGGACACGGCTATGACCGAACCCATGGCGGTCGCGGCATCCCCCAACCAGGCGTGGCCCTCGACGCCGAAGAAGCCGAGCACCGAATTGAGCAGGCCGTTGCGGGCGTCGTAGATGAAGGTGAAGAGCAGCGCGATGACGGTCATCGAGATGACGGCCGGCACGAAGTACACGCTGCGCAGGAAACCACCCATGCGCGGCCCGAGCAGATGCGTGAGCCAGGCCGCGACGACGAGGCCACCGCCGACCTGCAAGACGATCGACACGACGGCGTAGAAGAGGTTGTTGCCGAGCGCCGTGGCGATGATGGGGTCGCGGAAGAGGCGCAGGTAGTTGTCGAGACCGACGAACTCCATGGTGCTGCCGGCCGCGTTGAAGCGGAAGAAGCCGAACGAGACGTTGGCGACGAGGGGGTAGTAGACGAAGAGCCCGATGAGCGCGAGGGCGGGAAGCAGATAGATCGCGTTGACGAGACGCCGAGACGTTGAGCGCATGTGAACCTCGAGAGAGAAGGTCCCGGCGGGCCTGCACAGTGGCCCGCCGGGAGTAGGTGGCGTCCGGGCTAGGAGGCGTCGCGCACGAGAGCCGCAGCCTCTTGCACGGCCTTCATGACGTCCTTCGCCGATTTCTGGCCGCCCAGCATGAGCTGCGTTTCGCTCAGATAGGCCTGCACGATCTGAGCGTCGTAGGCGTTGTCGAGCCATGGGGTCATGGCCGACGCGTCGACGATGTCGGTGGCGATCGACTTCAGGATGTCGGGGGCGTCCGACTCCTCGACCGCTCCGACGACGGCGCTCAACTCACCGGTCTTCTCCGTGTAGGCGATGCCGTTCTCCTTGTTCAACATGAAGTCGAGGAACCGCAGCGCTTCTTTCGGGTGTTTGGTGTTCTTCGACACGACGAACCCTTCGGGTGCGCCCGTCAGCTGCGCCGGGTCGCCCTTGCCGTCTTCGACCTCGGGGAAGTTGAACGTGCCGTAGTCGAAGGCGACGTCGGTGAGGTAGTTGACCTCGGAGCCCTGCAGATACATGACGGCGGCCTCACCTGCGGCCCACGACGCTCGCGCGTCTTCGTGGCCGACGGCGTTGGGGTCGGGGTTCATGTATTCGCTGAGCTCGGCGAAGTCGTCCAACGCCCCGACGTAGCCGGGGTCCGTGAACTTTCCCTTGGCCGGATCCTGGTCGGCGGCGAGCACCTTCGGATCGAGGACGCGCTGGTTGAGCGTGCCGACGTAGTGCGCGATCGTCCACGGCTCCTTCGACGCGTATTCGAGCGGCGTGATGCCCGCATCCTTCAACGACTTCAGCACGTCGAGCAGCTCGGCGTAGGTCGTCGGCACCTCGAGTCCCTGCTCGGCGAAGATGTCCTTGTTGTAGAAGAACAGCTTGGCGTGCATGCCGACGGGCAGGCCGTACTGCGCACCATCCACCTGGAAGGGTTTCAGCTGCGACTCGTAATAGCGGTCGCGGATGTCGGGGTTCTCGGTCAGCCAGTCGGTGAGGTCCATCACACTGCCTGAATCGACGAGGTCTTCGACGAATGTGCCACTCCACGAGAACATGACGTCGGGGGCGTTCGACGAACCGGCGACCACCTTCACCTTGTCTTTGTAGGAGTCGTTGAGCACGCTCTCGACGTTGACCTTGATGTCGGGGTTCTCGGCTTCGAACTCCTCGACGAGCTCCGAGAAGTAGGTGTTCTTCGGTTCGTTCGGCCACCGGTGGAAGAAATCGATCTCGACCACGTCGCTGTTGCCGGCTGACGAGCTGCCGCAGGCGGCGAGGGGCACGACGAGCGCTGCGGCCGCGATGGCGACGAGAGCCCGACGGAAGGTTTTTCGCATGATGAACTCCAGGGTGGTTTCTGTTAGTACTCCATGCGCCACATGTAGCGGCGCACGCTGAGCGGGTGGCCTCGGTGGTCGGCGAGCGCGTCGGCGTAGGCGCGCAGTGCCGGTCCGAAGAGGAGGTGCGAGACGATGCCGCGCACGGATTCGTCGACGCTGTCGAGGCCGAAGGTGTTGGCGTCGATCACGAGCGTGCGGTCGGAGTGCTGCGTGACGAAGTCGACGGCGCGCTGTTCGATGGCGCGTGTCTCGTCGAGCCCGACGAGGGCGATGAACGGAACGTCGCGGTCGGTCACCTCGAAGGGGCCGTGGAAGTACTCGCCGGCGTGGATGGCCTGGGAGTGGATCCACTGCATCTCCTGCAGCAGGCAGATCGCGAACGAGTAGGCGGTGCCGTAGTTGGAGCCGGCCGCCATCGTGTAGATGAGCTTCTCGTTCTTGTACTGCGCGCCGTAGGCGTCGGCGGGCGCCGTGTGGGCGTGACGCACGTCGCCGACGAGCGTGGGCAGCTGCGCGACGGCGTCGTCGATGGATGCCGAGAGCGTCGTCCCTTCACGGTCGTCGAGCAGTCCGGCGACAAGTCGCAGCAACAGCGCGGGCGCCACGTAGCTCTCGCTCTTCTCGGGGCCGTGCTGATAGCCGATGACGTATTCGGAGGCCTGCGCGAGCGGCGACTCCAGTTCGTGGGTGAAGGCGACCGTGAGGGCGCCGAGCGAGCGGGCGTGTTCGGCGGCGGCGACCGTCTCGGGCGTGTTGCCCGAGTGCGAGCAGAGGATGACGACGGTGTTCTCGCCGACGAGCTTCGACGAGCGGGCCGTGAATTCGGCCGCGTTGAACGCGTGCGTTTCGAGCGTCGTGGCGGTCGTCGAGAGGAAGTACTCGTTGGGCATCATCACGGCGTATGAGCCGCCGCAGGCGGTCAGGACCACGTTGGTGACGGTGGTGCGCTCAGCGATGGCGGCGCGGGCAGCGGCGAGCTGCTCCTCGATGACGGTCGTTTCGGTGGACAGGGCAAGGGTGGACAAGGAGATCCTTCCGATCACGGATGTATTGCTTGGTCATGTTGCAAACGTTATAGAACGTTATGGTGACAGTAGCAGCGCGACCCCGGCTCGTCTAGACCCGTTTACACGGAATTTACGTGGCGGCACTAAGCGTCTCGACGTGCCCTCCTCACACCCTCCGCGCGCCCGCGGACATTTCTCCTGAGCCCCCGGCCGCGCCCCGCACTAGGCTGAGCGCACGCGCCAGGCGACCGACACCGGGGGGGTTCACACGTGTATCTGTTCATCGCCATTCCCCTCGCGATCGTCTACGCCCTCGGGGTCGGCTTCATGACGCGCCGTCTGCTCGGCGCCCCGGTCGGATGGCCGCGCACCTTCGTTGTGGGCCTCGTGGTCTTCGCCACGAGCGTGCCGTTCACGCAGTACACGGCCGGCAAGGCGGGCCTCCTCGACGACGGCGGCGGCCTTGATGTCCACCCCGTCGTCGCGCTCGCCTTCATCCTGCTGGCCTTCGGGTGGACCTTCGCGTTCGGCGTCGCGTTCCTCGTCGGCACCGAAGCCATTTGGCCCACCGCCTCGGTGCCCAACCCCATCTACGCGTTCCAGGAGGCCGTGCACCGCCGCCGCCGCACGCAGCGCTACCTGCAGATCCTCGCGATCGCCTCGCGCCACGGCGTCGGGCACGCCATCCACGGCCACCCGCGCCGGCGCACGTCGGCGGATGCGACGGCCGGCGCCTCGGTGGCGACCAACCCCAGCAGCGCGCCGTCACCCTCCGGCACCTCCCGCTCCCCCGACGCCATCGTCTCCTTCCTCAACGACGCCGGGGTCACCTTCGTGAAGCTCGGCCAGGTCATGTCCACGCGCCGCGACCTGCTGCCCCCGCGCTTCATCGAGGCGTTGTCGTCGCTGCAGACGAGCGCCACGACGCTGCCGTGGTCGGATATCGAGCGCGTCGTCGAACACGAGCTGGGCCGCCCCCTCGGCGAGGTGTTCGCGTGGGTCGATCAGAAACCCCTCGCCGCGGCATCCGTGGCCCAGGTGCATCGCGCGACCCTGCTCGACGGCACCGACGTGGTGCTCAAGGTGCAGAGGCCGGATGCGGAGCGCCAGGTGCGCGCCGACGTCGACATCATCCTGCGCATCGCCGACCGTATCGAGGCCAAGACCTCCTGGGGGGCCGAGTTCGGAGCCATCTCGCTCGCCAACGGTTTCGCGAAGACGCTTGAAGAAGAGCTCGACTACCGCATCGAGTTCGGCAACACCGAGATGATCCGCAGCGCCGTCGAGCACACGGCATCCCACGTCCTGTCGGTGCCGCGCGTGTTCGCCGAGGCGAGCAGCCGGCGCGTGCTGACGCAGGAGCGGGTCGACGGCATCCCGCTCGGCAAGGCGCAGAAACACCTGGCGAGCATGCCGATGGCCGACCGCCAGGCGCTGGCCGAGGCGTTGTTGGATGCCGTGCTGCAGCAGGTCATCGTCGAGGGCGTGTTCCACGCGGATCTGCACCCCGGCAACCTCATCCTGCGCGAGGACGGCACGCTCGGCATGATCGACTTCGGCGCCATCGGCGTGCTCGAGCGCAGCATGCGCGAGGCCCTGGCAACGCTGCTGCTGGCCGCGGCCAGCGAAGACGACGTCGCGACGACCGATGCGCTACTGCTCGTGGTCACGGTTCCCGAGGGCACCGACACGCAGGCCATGCAGCGCGAGATCGGAAAAGTGCTCACGTTGATGCGGCACCGGCGCAAGGGCGACGGCTCGATCTTCAGCGTGCTGCTCGACGTCATCCGCGCCTACCACCTGGGGCTGCCGGCATCCCTCAGCTCGGCTTTTCGCACCATCGTCACGCTCGACGGATGCCTCACCCTGCTCGATCCCGATTTCGATCTCGTCGATCACGCCCTCAAACGCGTGCCCCACTTCATGCGGCACCTGCTCAGCCCCGAGCGACTGTTCGCGTCGGCTCAGGCGCAGGCTGCGACATCCCTCGCCACCCTGCGCAAGCTGCCGCGGCGCATCGAATCGGTGTCGTCGCGCATCGAGAACGGCACGTTCAGCGTGCGTGTGCGTTCCTTTGCCACGGGCGACGACCGCTGGTGGGTGTCCACGCTCGTCTCCGAGACGGTCGGCGTGCTCATCGCCATCACGGCCGTCGTGGTCGGAATCGTTCTCGTGGTGACCGATTCGGGGCCCTACATCGTGCCCGATGTGCGACTTTTCGCGTTCCTGGGGTCGACGATCGGGCTCGTCGGGTTCATCCTGATACTGCGGTCGTTGCGGCGGGTGTTCTTGACGAAGCCCCGCTAGCGGCCGGCGCCGATGGAATTCTGACCCCGAAGGGACGTTGTACCGAAGATGACAGTAATCATCGCAGGAGGACACGGAAAGATCGCCCAGCTCGTGGAGCGTCGACTGGCGGATGCCGGCCAGGAGGTCGTCGGAATCATCCGCAACCCCGACCACGCCGCCGATCTCGAGAAGGCCGGAGCGAAAGCCCTGGTGCTCGACCTCGAGTCGATCGACGCCGACACGCTCGCGCAGCACCTGCAGGGTGCCGACGCCGTGGTGTTCGCGGCCGGCGGCGGAGCGAAGAGCGGCGCCGAGCGCAAGATGACGGTCGACCGCGACGGCGCGATCCTGTTGGCGGATGCCGCAGAGAAGGCCGGCGTCGACCGCTACGTGATCATCTCGGCCATGTCGGTCGATGGTTTCGACGTCGAGAAGTCCACGCTGCCCGTCGACGACAACGACGATGCGGCCGTGTGGGAGGTCTACCGCCGCGCCAAGAGCGAGGCCGACGCCGACATCCGCTCGCGCGACTTCGACTGGACGATCGTGCGCCCCGGCGCCCTGACCGACGAGCACGGCACCGGCCAGATCACGACCGGCTCGACTGTCGACCGCGGCGAGATCCCGCGCGCCGATGTCGCCGAGATCGTGGCGACCGCCATTCTCGAGGGAACGGCCGTGCGCACGCAGTTCGAGGTCGTCTCGGGCGAGACGCCGATCTCCGACGCTCTGGCCGAGATCAAGTACTAGGCAACGAAGCGCCGGCGAGGCTTTTACGCCGAACGGCAACGAAAAAGGGACCGATCAGCCGATCGGTCCCTTTTTGTGTCCAGCTGCGCCGCCGGTCAGGGCTGCGGCGGCTCCGGCATGATCTGCATGCCGTTGGTGCTCGAAGCCGAAATGAGCATTGCCTCGGCCCACGCGCGGTTTAGCACCGGCTCGCGGCCGCCGAAGAACAAGAAGTGCAGGGGGATGCCGGGGTGCAGCCAGATGGTGCTGCGGCCGCTGCCCTGATCGTGGCCGTGATCCCACGACAACGTGAAGGTCTCGCTGCGACGGAGTTTCGTCACGATGGCCACCTTGAGGTGCGCCAAGAGGCGGTCCTCGAACTCGATTTCGGTGCTTCCGTCACCGTAGATCAATTTTCCCATCGCGCCGTGCCAGTCTCCTCATCAAACGATCCGACCAGGCTCCGGGGGTGGGCATCGGGGGATCGAATTCCGAGTTTATGGACCCCGTTGGACTTCTCGAAATCTAGCCGCAAGGGGGCGAAATTTGAGGTCCATTTGCTCTATAGTTTCGGTTTGCAGAGGGCGCTGGGCGCCGCCGCTCGACAGCCGCAGGAATCTCCACGGAGCTATGCGTTTTCGCGTTTAACGGGGGTCGAGGGCCGGGCTGTTTTGGTAGTGCTCGAACATCACGCTCGTGCGCGTCGACGCAACGGCTGGGTGAGCCGAGAGGTGCGTGACGACGAAGTCGCGCAGGTGATCGGAATCGCGCGTCGCGAGATGCACGATGAAGTCCTCAGAACCGCCCAGGAAGAAGAGTTGCACGACATCCGGCAACGAGCGCATCTCCTCGGTGAAGGTGCGGATCTGCTGGCGCGCGCCGGCACGGATGTTGACGCTGATGAGCGCTTGCAGTCCCAGGCCGACCGCCGCCGGGTCGATGTCCGCGCGGAAGCCCCGGATCGCCCCACGGTCGACGAGCGAGCGCACGCGGGCCACGCACGTCGACGGCGCGATGCCCACGCGCTCGGCCAACTGGTTGTTCGGCAGTCGCGCATCACCCGCGAGCTGGGCCAGGATGGCGCGGTCGATGTCGTCCAGATCCCGCACATTCTTCGGTGACACCGACATCGAAGCCCCTCTTCCCCGCATGAAAATGCAAATTGGATGCATCCAACCGCTGATTCTGCACAGTTTACGTCCCTGTAACGCAGAATCCGGAGCATTGTTCTGTCGCGAACGACCGGCAACGACGCCGGCGCTGAGACGGCCTCTCGATTGGAGAAACGCATGCGCGTCGGCATCCCCACCGAAATCAAGAACAACGAGAACCGGGTGGCCATCACGCCCGCCGGGGTGCACGAGCTCGTGCGACTCGGGCACGACGTCGTCGTCCAGCGCGGCGCGGGACTCGGCTCCTCGATCTCAGACGACGACTACACGACGGCCGGCGCCACGCTCGCCGAGACGGCCGACGAGGTTTGGGCGGCGGGCGACCTCATCCTCAAGGTCAAGGAGCCCATCGCCGAGGAGTACCCGCGCATGCGCGCCGGGCAGACGCTCTTCACCTACCTGCACCTCGCGGCCTCGAAGCCGTGCGCCGACGCCGTGCTCGCCTCGGGCACCACGGCCATCGCCTACGAAACGGTGCAGTTGCCGAACCGGTCGCTGCCCCTGCTGCAGCCCATGAGCGAGGTTGCCGGGCGCCTCTCGACCCAGGTCGGCGCCTACCATTTGATGCGCGCGGCGGGCGGTCGCGGCATCCTGCTCGGCGGCGTGCCCGGAACCCAGAAGGCCAAAGTCGTCGTCATCGGTGGCGGCGTCGCGGGCGAACATGCCGCGGCGAATGCGCTCGGCATGGGTGCCGACGTCACCGTCATCGACCTGTCCATCCCGCGACTGCGCGAGCTCGAGGTGCGTTTCGGCGGCCAGATCCAAACGCGCGTGTCGTCGACCTACGAGATCGCCGCACAGCTGCGCGAGGCCGACCTGGTCATCGGTTCGGTGCTCATCCCGGGGGCGCAGGCGCCGAAGCTCGTGACCCACGAGATGGTCTCGACTATGAAGCACGGCTCGGTGCTCGTCGACATCGCCATCGACCAGGGCGGATGCTTCGAGGGTTCGCGCCCGACCACCCACGACGACCCCACCTTCGCCGTGCACGACAGCGTCTACTACTGCGTCGCCAACATGCCGGGCGCCGTGCCCGAGACATCCACCCGTGCGCTCACCAACGCCACGTTGCCCTACGCCATCGCCCTCGCCGAGAAGGGCTGGAAGAAGGCGGTGTCGGATGATGCGGCCCTCGCGCTCGGCCTCAACGCGCAGGCCGGTTCGCTCACCAACGCCCCGGTCGCGCGCGCCCTGGGCCTCCCGTCCGTCTCGCTCGACGAGGCCCTCGCGCTGAACTAGCGCAGGCTAGAGTCGCCCTTATGCCGGCGCCGTCACCCTATGAAGCCACGATCCCCGAGGTGTTGGCGCACCTGCATCCTCGTCTGCGCCTCTACTTCTCTGCCATCCCGCACGGGTCGGTCGGCCGGGGCGACGGGGTCTTCCACACGGTCGGAACGCCGCGCCGATGGATGTGGCCCGTGCTCGCCGTCTTGGCCCGGCGCGGCATCCTCTTTCCCGTGTGGCAGCGCGACGTGCCCTTCACGGTGCAGAACAGGCCCGTTGCGGATGCGGGCGGGGGCCCCGGTGTCGCGGCCACGCGCACGTTTCGGCTGGCCGGGCGCGCCGGGTCGGCCCGCCGAGATCGCGACATGGTGGATGTCATCGCCGGGGAGGACGGCTCGCTCGTCGACCGCCTGGGTCTCGGAGCGCCCCTCTGGGCTCGCTTCGATGCACGCGCCGAAGACGGCGCGCTCCTGCTGCGCTCCAACGCCGTCGCCGTGTGCCTCGGCTCGCGACATTTCCGCATCCCTCGTGTCGTCGCTCCCCATGTGACCCTGCGCGAAGCCTTCGACGAGTCGGTCGACCGGCAGCGCGTCGATGTGACGCTCTCGCTCCCCCTCGTCGGGCTCGTGTACGAGTACCGCGGCACCTTTCGCTACGAGATCCGCCCGGATCGGCCGGGTTCTGAGGGTTCACACACCGCCACTGCCTAGAATCGGCGTATGTCTGGCGCACTGTGGTGGCTTCCCTCGCTCATCGTTTTCGGGGGCGCCGCCATTGCGGCCGTTCTGCTCGTGCGCGGCCTGCGCGCCCGGGGCCGCCGGGTGCTCGAGGACGAGGGTCGCACGCCCGAAGCGCTCGACCAGCGCGCGGGCCTGGCGCTCGTGCAGGCCGACGACGTCGTGCGGCAGGCCGAAGACGAGGTCGGTTTCGCCGAGGCGCAGTTCGGCAAGTCCGATGCGGCGCAGGTGGCCCGCGCGGTGAGCTCGGCACGGCAGGCTTTGCGCGAAGCGTTCCTCCTTCGACAGAAGCTCGACGATCATATTCCCGATACGGAATCCGACCGCACGCGCTGGAATACACGCATCATCGAGCTGTGTGCCACGGCCACGCGACTCGTCGAGACCGAGAACTCGTCGCTCAGCGAGCGGCGCTCCGTCGAGCGAGATGCACCCGAACGACTCGCTCAGCTGACCGCCGGCCTCGCCGAAACCGAGGCCGCCCTCCCCGCCGCCCGGGCTACGCTCGACGCCCTCGCTCGCCGCTTCTCCCCCGCCGCGATCGGTGCCGCCGCCGACGCACCGCGCGCCGCAGCAGCCCTCCTCGCCGAAGCGCGACGATCCGCGGATGCCGCGACCGACGCCGTTTCACGTGGAACACTCGCCGCTCCCCACCTGGACGCCGTCGCGCGCCATCTCGGAACAGCCCGCACGACATTGGCGCAGGTAACGCATATCGCCGACACGCTGAACGGTGCCGCGACCGAACTCGAAAGCTCCCTCGCCGATACGCGCGCGGGCATCGCCGAGGCCCGCGCCGCGCGCGACGCCAACCCCTTGCCCGATGCGGCGGACCTGATCGGCGATGCGATCGCCGTCGCCCAGCGCGCGGCCGATGAAGCAGAGACGCAGGTTCGCGCCCTCGCCGCGGGCCCAGCTGCGGCTGGAGCAATCGGAGCCGCGAACGGTGCCATCGGTGCGAGCCTCCCCCCGTCTCGCGCCGATGACGGCGACGCGGCACCGGCCGAGGCCGACGGCGGCTCGGCGGCCGATGCCGAGCGCGAACTCGTTCCCGTCGGCGCTCTCAACCCGTTGCCGGCCATCGGGCGCCTGCGCGACGCATCCCTGCAGCTCGACCAGGCGCTGGCCGAGGCCCGCAGCAACGTCGAACGCATCAAGAACGCGCAGGCCGCCCTGCGCGGCGCGGTCTTCTCGGCCAACAGCTACATCGAGGTGGCCGCCGACTTCATCACGTCGAACCGTTCGCGCGTCGGCCCGGAGGCGCGCACGCGACTCGCCGAAGCGGAGCGCCAGATCGTACTCGCCGGCGCCTCCGCCGATCCGGTCGAAGCTCTCGACATCGCTCGCCGAGCCGCGCGCCTCGCCCAGGACGCCGACGCGCTCGCCCGCTATGACGCCGGGCCGCGGCAAGCCCCAGTTCGCCGCTGAGCTCCGCCGCCCCTCCCCTTCCGTCCTTCGACGAGGAATCCTTCGACAAATAAGTGTTGCGCGGCCCCGGCCACACGCACCAGAATCAGCCGCAGGGCACACGTTGCGCGTTCGCACGGGCGGCGGCCGAGCCATCCGCCGCGCCACCGCGCACCGAACGAAGGGCGAGACCATGGCCGTCATCTCACGCGGGTTCGGCGCACGCCGCCGCGAATCGACACCCGATCTGCCGCCCGGGCAGTTTCTCACCACCGACTTCCCGGTGCTCTCGGCCGGGCCGACGCCCGAGGTCGACACCGCGGAGTGGGAGTTCCTCATCCGCACCGAGACGGGCGACGAGAAGAAGTGGTCGTGGGATGACCTGCAGGCGCTGCCGCAGGAGACCATCGACACCGACATCCACTGCGTGACGCGCTGGTCGAAGCTCGGCACCACCTGGCGCGGCGTCTCGCTCGACACGCTCTTCGCCGAGGTCGAGACGAGTTACGACTTCACGATGGTGCACTCCTACGGCGGCTACACGACCAACCTGCCGCTCGAAGACCTGCTCGACGGCAAAGCCTGGATCGCCACCGAGTTCGACGGGGAGCCGCTCGACCCCGAGCATGGCGGCCCCGCGCGGCTCCTCGTACCGCACCTGTACTTCTGGAAGAGCGCCAAGTGGGTTCGCGGCATCGTCATGCACGGCGACGACGACCCCGGTTTCTGGGAGCAGAACGGCTATCACACCTATGGTGACCCGTGGCAGGAGCAGCGGTATTGGTGACGCGGGCCGAGTGGTTCGTGGGCACCGTGACCGAGGCGACGATGTTGACGCGCACGGGTCGACGCCTGCTCGTCGACGTTCCCGGATGGCCGGGCAACCGCCCCGGCCAGCACCTCGACCTGCGACTCACCGCCGAAGACGGCTACCAGGCCGTGCGCTCCTATTCGATCGCATCGTTCGGCCACGGCCAGGCGGTCGAGCTCGCCGTCGACCAGCTACCCGACGGCGAGGTGTCGCCCTACCTCGTCGAAGACGTCCTCGTGGGTGATCAACTCGAGGTGCGCGGCCCGCTCGGCGGTTATTTCGTCTGGGATGAGGAGCAACCCGAGCCCGTGCAACTCATCGCGGGCGGCAGCGGAATCGTTCCTCTCGTCGCCATGGCCCGCGCCCACCACGCTGCGGCGAGCGCCAGCCCGTTCCGCCTGCTCTACTCGGTGCGCACCCCGGCCGACGCCTACTTCGCCGACGAGCTGTTGTCCCTGGCCAATCCAACGTTTGCCCTCGACTGGGTGTACACGCGCGAAACCCCGAGCGGATGGCCTCGCCCCGCCGGCCGTGTCACGCGCGAGTTGCTCGCCGAGACGACGCTGCCGGCATCCGACGCCCCCACCGTGTATGTGTGCGGCCCCACCGGTTTCGTCGAGGCCACGGCGAAGGCTCTCGTGGCCCTCGGCCATGACCCGCAACGCATTCGCACCGAACGCTTCGGAGGTTCGTGATGTCGTCTCACCCGTTCCCGCACCTGGCGGATGGTGTCACCTCGACCGTGGAGAACGTCGACGGCAACGCCCTCGCTGGGCCGCTCTCGACCCTGTTCGCCGCCGACCTCACGACCACGCTCGTCACGTGCCGCCACTGCGGCGACGAGGCCCCGCTCGCCACGGCCGTCGTCGAGCGCGATGACTCATCCGACATCGTCATCTGCCGCGGCTGCACCCACACGCTCTTCACGCTGCACCACTCCCCTGCCGGCCTGCGCCTCGACATCGCTGGCCTCGCGGCCCTCGCGTCGCCTCATCCAGCAGAAGCGAGCGCCTAGCCGCGCGCACCCTGCACATGCGGCCGAGGCCCCTGGAGCGCGCTCGCCCCGCGCCTGCCGCTACTGGTAGGTGACCAGGTCGGGCAGCGGAGCGACGTCGCGCATCGTCTGGTCGGGCGTGAGCATGGGTTTGTCTTCGTCGTAGAAGTTCTTCCAGCCCCAGGCCATGCCCTCGGGGGCACCCTGGTGCAGCGCCCGCCACGTGGCCTGCTTGTCGGGCTGGCCGCCTTGGCCGTCGGCGTGGATCAACATGGCCAATTCGGGGTGCGACATGTCGAGCGTCTGCCGGTCCTGGATCATGGCCAGACGGAACTGGTGCAGCACGAACATCTTCGGCGGCAGGCCCTTCTCGTTCGTCAGCTGGGCGAGCCACGCCGATACCTCGTTGACCTCGGCGGCCGACACCGACCCGATCTGGCGCAGCGGAACCTGGTCGGGCTTCAGCCGCCACTCGGGGTCGAGCGCCAAGCCCACGTTGGGCAGTTCGAGCAGCGACTGGTAACGCTTGGCCTGGCTGAGGAAGTCGCTGCGGCCGGGCTGCAGGTCCAGCACGACGTATTGCCCTGCATCCGCGGCGGCCTGAATCCAGGGGCGGATGGTTTCGGGGTCGATCTCGTTGGAGTAGTCGCCGTCGGGGCCGGCCGCCCCCGCCGCAACCGTCGCGATGATCTCCATCAGGGGCACGACGGTTTTGTCGCTGAGGCTCTCGTAGGGCGCGGCGACGTCTTTCGCGCGCTGCACCGTGGCGGCGGCATCCTGCTCGCCGAGCACGCCGAGGGCGCCCGTGCCGATGGCGCCGTAGAGGGCCACGAATTGGTGGCCGGGAAAGAGGATCTGGCCGCCGCCCGGCAACTGGTAGCCCGTGCGGGCCGAACGCACCTTCCAGTCGAGCGCCTGCTGATCGGCGAAGGGGGCGCCCAGGGCGAGCACCGCGTCGTCGGGCGCGGCGGCGAGCGCCGTGATGGCGTCGGCGGATGCTTGCGGGTTTGCGTTCGCGGCGGGCACAGCGTGCACGGGCACACCGGCCGCGCGGGCGGTCGCGGCGGCGGCAAGCGCGCTGGGATCATCGGTCGCGAGGGCGAGGGTCTTGCCGGCGGGTTCGCCGCGCTCGAGGCGGGGCACGTCGTCGTCGGAGTCCGCGGACCCGGCGACGATGCGTCGCTCGGCACCACTGCCGCCATCGGAACCTTCGCCCGGAACATCGAGCTGATGCGGGTTGACCTCCCCGTAAGTCACCACCGTGTGCGCCTTGAGGCGGTCCAGCTCGTCATCGACAGCGTTTGCCTGCTGCTCGTCCGAGCCATCTTCGTCCGAGCCCTCTTCGGACGAAGCCGAGGAGGTCGACTCCGGATCGCGAGACGCCGCGCCCAGCAACATCGGCACGCCCAACTTCTCGGCCGCGGCGGCCCCGGCCCCCTGCGCGTCGGCATCATCGCTCGCGGCCACGACGACCACGGATGCTTCGCCGAACAGCTGCCGACTGGCCACGAGCGCGTTCGCCGCGGCATCCCCGTCGGCGACCGTGAGCGCATCGGTGGGAGCCGTCAGCACGGTGCGTGCGGCGGACGGCGTCTTCGGCCCGGTCGGGCTGGATGCCGTGCAGCCGGTCAGGGCCACGAGCCCCGCCAGGGCGGTCGCGGCGAGCGCGGTCGTCGTTCGGTTTCGGGCCATGGTGCACCTCCCAGGTCGCGTCAGCCATGCTACCGGCGGCCCCCGACGGGCCCGCAAACCCGACCCCCGATCACGGCGCGTCCTCTAGCACGTCATCCGCATTCTCGACACCCCGCGCGCGAAGAGAAGCCCCGGCGTAGCGTCGATATCGATCTCGTAAACCGCACAACGCATAGGAGTATCACCATGACCCAAACGATCGAAACCGTCGACGTCAACGTTCCTCTCTCCGTCGCCTACAACCAGTGGACGCAGTTCGAGGAGTTCCCGCACTTCCTCGAGGAGGTGGAGTCGATCACCCAGGTCACCGACACGCTGACGGTCTGGAAGGTCAAGGTCGGAACGGTCGAGCGCGAGTTCGAGGCGAACATCACCGAGCAGCACCCCGACGAGCGCGTCGCCTGGAACAGCACGGGCGGCGAGGTCGACCACGCCGGTGTCGTCACGTTCCACAAGCTGTCCGACACCGAAACGCGTGTCACCGTGCAGATCGACTGGGAGCCCAAGGGCCTGCTCGAGAAGCTCGGTTCGACGCTCGGCGTCGACAACCACGCCATCAAGAAGGACCTGAAGAACTTCAAGGAGTACATCGAGTCGAAGGGCACCCCCGACGGCGCCTGGCGCGGTGACGTCGAGGCCTAAACCTCGCACAGCACGACCACGGCGGCGTCTCGTTTCGAACGGGATGCCGCCGTTCCGCGTGTCACGGGAAAAACCCTCACGACCTGGGCCGCGCGGGTCTAGTGTGAACGCACCACAGCACCATCGGCGTTATCTGCCGCCCCGAGCGGCCCAGAGACAAGGATGCCCGCACGATGACCGATGCACCGTCCACCCGAACCCCCGGCCGCCCTCCCGTCCCTCCCGAGAACGGCGCGGGCAAGGGCCTTGCGGCGGGCACGCTCGGCACGGCCGGTTCGGTCGTCATCGGGCTCGCCTCCACGGCCCCCGTCTATTCGCTCGCCGCGACGCTCGGCTTCGTCGTGCTGGCGGTGGGCGCACAAGCGCCGATCGCGTTCATCCTGGCCTTCATCCCCATGCTCTTCGTGGCGTTCGCCTATCGCGAGCTCAACCGCGAGATCCCCGACTGCGGCACCTCCTTCACCTGGGCCACCAAGGCTTTCGGGCCGTGGGTGGGCTGGATGGCGGGGTGGGGCGTCGCTGTCGCCGGCATCGTGGTGCTCGCCAACCTCGCCCAGATCGCGGGCACCTACCTCTGGCTGCTGATCGGCGACGGCTCGCTGGCCGAAAACGGTTTCCTCGTCACGGCGACAGGCGTCTTCTTCATCGCCGCCATGACGTATGTCAGCTACCGCGGGCTCGAGATCGGCGAGAAGCTGCAGGTGGTGCTGCTCGTCATCCAGTACGCGGCCCTCGCGCTGTTCGCGATCCTGGCGATCGCGAGCGTCGTCAACGGCACGGCTCCCGACCCGACCATGCCGACGCTCGACTGGTTCAACCCGTTCGCGTTCACCGATGCGACGGGTTTCACCGAGGCCATCCTGCTCGCGCTCTTCATCTATTGGGGCTGGGATGCCTGCCTCGCGTTGAATGAAGAGACGAAGGATCCTCGCCGCATCCCGGGCCGTTCGGCCATCATCTCGACCGTCATCCTGCTGGTCACCTACGTGGGCGTCACGGTCGCGGCCATGATGTACGCGGGCGTCGGCGAATCGGGGCTGGGCCTGGCGAACCCCGACGGCTCTGACGACATCTTCTTCGCGCTCAAGGATGCGCTCTTCGGGCCGTGGGCGTGGCTGCTCGTGGTGGCCGTGCTCGTGTCGGCCGTGTCGTCGACGCAGACCACCATTCTGCCGACCGCCCGCGGCACCCTGTCGATGGCGGTCTACCAGGCCCTGCCCGCGCGTTTCAGCGTGGTGCACCCGCGTTTCAAGACGCCGTCGTTCTCGACGCTCGTCATGGGCGCGGCCTCGATCGCCTACTACGTGATCATGACGGCCGTGTCGAGCAATATCCTCGCCGACTCCATCCTGTCACTGGGTCTCGCGATCGCGTTCTACTACGCCATCACGGGTTTCGCGTGCGTCTGGTACTTCCGCCGCAACCTGTTCGACTCGGCGCACAACTTCTTCTTCCGCTTCCTGTTCCCGCTGCTCGGTGCCGTTCTGCTCACGGCCGCGTTCGTGAAGTCGGCCATCGACATGGTCAGCGTCGACTACGGCTACAGCACGCTGCTCGGCATCGGCGGAACCTTCGTCGTCGGCATCGGCTCGCTCGCGCTGGGCTTGGTGCTCGCGATCGTCTGGTGGGCGTTCCCGGGTTCGAAGCGTTTCTACCGCGGCGAGAGCCTCAACCGAGAGACCCCGGTGCTCGTGCCGGACTCCCCCGATCTGACCGCACCCCCTGCCACCCCCGCGCGCAACGCCCGTCCCGCCCGGCCCACCCGTCCCGAAGGGGAGTAATCCATGACCGAGCAACGCCTGCGCATTCTCATTGTCGGAGCGGGAGGCGTGGGTTCGGCGGCCGTGCGCATCGCCGTGCGGCGGCAGTTCTTCGAGCTGCTCGTGGTGGCCGACTACGACCCGGCCCGGCCGCAGCTGCTCGTCGATGCGCTGGGCGACGAGCGGTTGCGCGCGGCACAGGTCGATGCGTCATCCGCGGATGCCGTTGCCGCTCTCATTCGCGAACACGACATCACGCATGTGCTCAACGCGGTCGACCCGCGCTTCGTGATGCCCATCTTCGAGGGAGCCTTCCAGGGCGGCGCCACCTACCTCGACATGGCCATGAGCCTGTCGGTGCGGCATCCCGAGCACCCCTTCACGCAGACGGGTGTCATGTTGGGCGACGAGCAATTCGCCGCTGCCGAAAAATGGTCGGATGCGGGACGCCTGGCGCTCGTGGGCATGGGTGTCGAGCCCGGCCTCTCTGATGTCTTCGCCCGCTATGCCGAAGACGAGCTCTTCTCCGACATCGAGGAGCTGGGCGTGCGGGACGGCGCCAACCTCACGGTCGAGGGCTACGACTTCGCCCCCTCGTTCTCGATCTGGACGACCATCGAGGAGTGCCTCAACCCGCCCGTCGTCTTCGAGCGCGAGCGCGGCTGGTACACGACCGAGCCGTTCTCCGAACCCGAGGTCTTCGAGTTTCCCGAAGGCATCGGCCCGGTCGAGTGCGTCAACGTCGAGCACGAGGAGGTCATCCTCATGCCGCGCTGGACGAGCGCCCGCAAGGTGACGTTCAAATACGGTCTGGGCGACGAGTTCATCGACGTGCTGAAGACGCTCAACAAGCTGGGTCTCGACAAAACCGAGCCTCTCACCGTGAAGGGCGCGTCGGTGTCGCCGCGGGATGTCGTGGCCGCGGCGCTGCCCGACCCCGCAACCCTGGGCGACAAGATGCGCGGGAAGACGTGCGCCGGGCTGTACGTGACGGGGCGCGGCACGGATGGCGCACCCCGGGCCGTCTACCTCTATCACGTGGTCGACAACGAGTGGTCGATGCGCGAATATGCCTCGCAGGCCGTGGTCTGGCAGACGGCCGTGAACCCCGTGGTGGCGCTCGAACTGTTGGCGCGGGGAGTCTGGTCGGGCGCGGGTGTGCTCGGGCCCGAGGCATTCGATGCGCGGCCGTTCCTCGAACTGCTGGCCCAGCCGGCACCGGCGGGTTACGGCTCGCCGTGGGGCATGGAGGAGCGGGACGCGCCGGAGTTGTGAGGGTGCCGCATGCTGACGGCTCACGTGGCCGGGGGTGAGAAAGTGACGCGGATGCGGGGGTGTGCGCGACGCGCCGACGTTCTCGGCACATTTCTCGTCTTCAGGACGTTGATATTCTAGAGTAGGCAATATGAGCTACCCTGATGCGCCCCAACCCGCGCCCCCTCTTCCGCACACGTCGGCCAAACTCCTCGCCGAGGCCGCCGGCACGTTCCTCCTCGTGTTCGCGCTGACCGGAACGGCCACGTTCTCCGCCTTCTTCGGCATCGAACCCTCCAATCCCCTCGGCGTCGGGTTCCTCGGCGTCGCCCTCGCGCTCGGCCTCGCGGTCATGATCGGCGCTTACGCCTTCGGCCCGATCTCGGGCGGCCACTTCAATCCCGCGGTCACGCTGGGCCTCGCGGCGGCCCGTCGATTCGCCTGGCGTGAGGTGCCTGCCTACATCGCGGCGCAGCTGGTCGGCGCCATCGCGGGAGCGGCAGCCGTGCTTGCCATCGCCTCGGGCGGGCCGCTCGGCTACCTCGAACGCACCCTCGTCGACGGTTTCGCGTCGAACGGCTACGGCGAGCTGTCCCCCAACCTGTTCTCGCTGTTCTCCGTCATCATCGTCGAGGTCGTCGCCACGGCGCTGTTCCTCTTCGTCATCCTGGGCGTCACGCACGCCCGCGCAAATGCCGGGTTCGCACCCATCGCCATCGGGCTCACGCTGACCGTGCTGCTACTCGTCGCCATCCCCATCGACAACGCCTCGCTCAACCCGGCGCGCTCGCTCGCGACCGCCGTCTTCGCCGGAACGCCGTGGCTCGTGCAGCTGTGGGTGTTCCTCGTCTTCCCGAGCCTCGGCGGGCTCATCGCGGGCTTCGTCTACGCCACCCTGTTCGATCGCGAGACGACCGCACCGGGTGGCCCGGCAGCCGTCGGCCGGCTCGAAGCCGCAGCCGCACAGCCGTCGAACTCGGGGGCACCCGCCGCATCTGCACCCGTCCCTGCCGCCGCCCCCGGAGCGCCCGTCGCTTCAGCCCCTCGCCAAGCACCGGCAACCAGCCAGGCACCGCCCCCCGTCCAGACGCCCGCGGCCGCGCAGCCATCCGCATCATCGACGGCGGCGCCTCAGGCTCCCCCAGCCGCCGCGCCCGCGCCGTCCCCCACCATCCACCCGGGCACGGCTTACGGCTCGACGCCCCCGTCGGGCACGAAGCGATAACCCATGCCGGCCTCGGTGAGCAAATGCCGGGGCCGGGAGGGCTCCGCCTCCAACTTCTTGCGCAACTGCCCCATGTAGAGGCGCATATACCCCGTGTCCTCGGTGTGGTGCGGCCCCCACACCTCGGTCAAGAATGCGTCGCGCGTCACGAGCTTGCCGGGGTTGCGCAGCAGCAGCTCCAAAATCTTCCATTCGGTGGGCGTCAGGCGAACGGGTGCCGACGTTCCATCCGCAGCGCGCCGCGCGATGTGTTTGGCCGCGAGGTCGACTCGCACGTCTCCGAACTCGATGACGGGTTCGTCGGCCGCGGTGGGCTTACGCCTGGTCAGGGCCCGGATGCGCGCCAGCAATTCGTCGATCGAGAACGGTTTGGTCACGTAATCGTCGGCTCCGGCATCCAGAGCGTCGACCTTGTCGGCGGCGCCCGTGCGACCCGACACGACCAGAATGGGCACCTCGCTCCATCCGCGCACGCCCTCAATCACGTCGATACCGTCGAAATGCGGCATGCCGAGGTCGAGCATGATGAGGTCGGGATGCTGCTCGATGGCGGCGTTGAGGGCTTCGCGCCCATCGGCGGCCGTCACGATCTCATAGCCGCGGGCGCCCAGGGTCACGCGGAGCGCCCGCAGAATCTGCGGGTCATCGTCGGCGATCAGAATCTTCACGGGGTCTCCTCCGTCGGTGCCGGCTTGGCGTCGCGGGCACCCGGTTCGCAGCCGAGCTCGGCCGCGGGCAGGGCCACAATCATGGTGAGCCCGCCGCCCGGGGTGTCCTCGGCCTCGAGGGTGCCGCCCATGCCCTCGACGAACCCCTTCGAGAGCGCCAGTCCCAGCCCGAGCCCCGTGCTGTTGTCGGTGTCCCCGAGTCGTTGGAACGGCACGAACACGTCGGCGCGCCGGTCGGCGGGAATGCCCGGGCCCTGATCGCTCACGCGGATCTCGACGCGCCCCCCGAAAGCGCTCCCCGCCACCCGCACGCGGCTTCCCTCTGGCGCATAGCGCACGGCGTTCGACAGCAGGTTCACGACCACGCGCTCGAGCAGCACCTGGTCGGCGAGCGCCGCGGGCAGCCCGCTCGGCAGGTCGAGTTCGACGTCCCCCGGCCCGAGGTCGAGTTCGTCGAGCGCGGGCAGCACGGCCTCGGCCACATCGGTCGGTTGCAGCGACACGGCCAGCACGCCGGCCTCGACCCGGCTCACGTCGAGCAGATTGGTCACGAGCACGGCCAACGATTCGAGGCTCTCGGATGCCGTGGCCAACAGTTCCTCGCGATCGGCCGCCGTCCAGGCCACCTCGGTCGAGCGCAGTCCGCTCACGGCGGCGGTCGCGGCGGTGAGCGGGCGCCGCAGGTCGTGCCCGACGGCCGCGAGCAGGGCGCTGCGCATGCGGTCGGCCTCGGCCAACGAGCCCACGACGTCGGCGGTTTCGGCGAGCGCATTGTGTTCGAGCGCCTGGTCGATCTGCGTCGTGATGACGCTCAGCAGGCGGCGCTCCGAGGCCGCGAGGTCGGGGCCGTGCAACTCGAGGACGGCGCGGTCCCCTACGGGCATGGTGGTGACGCGATCGTCGGCGGCCGGTTCACCGTCGGTGGTGAGAACCGTGTGGCTCGAGGCATCCAGCAGGCGCACGCCCGTCAACGAGAACGCCTCGCGGGTGCGGGTGACGAGGGCCTGCAGGGCATCTTGGCCCCGTAAGACGCTGCCGGCGACCGTGGCGAGCAGCTCGGATTCGGCGGCCGAGCGGCGCGCCGACCGGCTGCGGCGCGCGGCCTGGTCGACCACCACGCTCACGAGCACGGCTATGACGATGTAGAGCAGCAGGGCGAGCAGATGCAGCGGGTCGCCCACCGTCACGGTGTAGAGGGGCTGCACGAAGTAGTAGTCGAGCGTCAGCCCCGAGAGCAGCGCGGCGAAGAGGGCCGGCCAGATGCCGCCGACCAGCGCAACGACGACGACCAGGAGTTGGTAGGACAGGACATCCGACGTGATCGACTCGTCCGAGCGGAACTGCACGAGCAACCACGTGAGCAACGGGCCACCCACGAGCGCGACGAGCGCACCCATGATGCGGCGTTTGGGGCTGAGCGATCCGCCGAGCCCCGGCAGCGTGAACCGCGAGCCGGCGGCCCCGTGCGTCACGATGTGCACGTCGATATCACCCGATTCGCGGATGACCGTCTGGCCGATGCCCGGCCCCGTGACGGCCGCCGCCAGCCGCGACCGCCGGCTCACGCCGATGACGAGTTGCGTGGCGTTGGACGCCTTCGCGAAATCGACGAGCGCGCGCGGCACATCCTCGCCGATCACCTGGTGATACGTGCCACCCAGCGTGTCGACGAGGGCGCGTTGCGCCGCCAGGGCCCCGGGCTGTGCGTCGCGCAGGCCGTCTTGGCTGATGACGTGCACGGCCAGCAGTTCACCACCCGACGACCGCGCGGCGATGCGTGCGCCGCGGCGCAGCAGGGTCTCGCCCTCGGGCCCGCCCGTCAGCGCCACCACAACGCGCTCGCGCGCCTCCCACTTGTGGTCGATGCCGTGCTCGCGGCGATACCGCTTGAGCGCGCTGTCGACCTCGTCGGCCAACCACAGCAGCGCCAGCTCGCGCAGAGCCGTCAGGTTGCCGAGCCGAAAATAGTTCGAGAGCGCGGCGTCGATGCGTGCGGCGGGGTAGACGAGCCCGCCCGACAGGCGATCGCGCAGCGCCTCGGGCGCCAGGTCGATGACCTCGATCTGATCGGCGCCGCGCAGCACGGCATCCGGAACCGTCTCGCGCTGCGGCACACCCGTGATCTGCTGCACCACGTCGTTGAGCGACTCGATGTGCTGGATGTTGACGGTCGAGACCACGTCGATCCCGGCGTCGAGCAACACCTCCACGTCGTGCCAGCGCTTCTCGCGGTCGTCGCCCGGCGCGTTGGTGTGCGCCAATTCGTCGACCAGTGCGACATCCGGATGCCGCGCCAGCACCGCCTGCGTATCCATCTCGTCGAGCTCGACACCCCGATGCCCGACCTGTCGCCGCGGCACCACCTCGAGCCCGTCGACGAGTGCCGCGGTGGCCGTGCGGCCGTGGGTCTCGACGATCGCCACGACCACATCGACGCCCTGCTGCTGCAGCCGGTGACCCTCTTCGAGCATGGCGAACGTCTTGCCCACGCCGGGAGCGGCGCCGAGCAGCACCCGCAGCCGCCCACGTTTCATGCGGTCATCAACCCATCTCGGCGACAGCGGCGTTGAGCTGCAGCACGTTCACGGTCGGTTCGCCGAGGTAGCCGGCATCCCTTGCCTGAATCTTAGACTCGACCAGGGCGCGCACGTCGTCGGCGCTCAGGCCGCGCTCGGTTGCGACCCGTTGCACCTGCAACAGCGCGTATTCGGGGCTGACGTGCGGGTCGAGGCCGGATGACGAGGCCGTCAGCGCGTCGACCGGCACCTCGCTGGCCGGCACACCGTTGAATTCGGCGACCTGCGCGCGACGCTCCTCGATGGCGGCGATCAGGTCGGCGTTCTCGGGGCCCAGGTTCGAGCCCGACGAGGCCGCCGCGTCATAGCCGTCGCCCGCGGCGCTCGGCCGGGGCTGGAACCACTCGGGCAGCGGGTTGCCGTCGGCGTCGCTGAACGACTGACCGATGAGCGCCGAACCGACCGTCCGGCCACCCACCTCTTCGAGCGACCCGTTGGCCTGGGCCGGCAGCACGCCCTGCCCGATGCCGAGGATCACGAGCGGGTAGGCGAGGCCCAGCACCACCGTGAAGACGAGCATCGCTTTCACCGCCACCCAATACTGTTTCGCTGCGTTCCGGGCCTGGCCCATGATTCCTTCTTCTTTCTCGGATGTTCTGTGTCTGAGTGTTCGTTTTTGTGTGTGTCGTCTGTGGCGAGCCCGGCCGGGTTAGAACCCGGGAATCAGGCTCACGATCAGGTCGATCAGCTTGATGCCGATGAACGGCGCGATCACGCCGCCGAGGCCGTAGATCAGCAGGTTGCGGCCGAGGATGCTCGACGCACTCGCCGCGCGATACTTCACACCCCGCAACGCCAACGGGATCAACGCGACGATCACGAGCGCGTTGAAGACGATGGCCGACAGGATGGCCGAAGCCGGCGAACTGAGCTGCATGATGTTGAGCACCGCGAGGCCCGGGAAGACGCCCGCGAACATGGCCGGGATGATGGCGAAGTACTTGGCGATGTCGTTCGCGATCGAGAACGTGGTCAGGGCGCCGCGCGTGATGAGCAGCTGCTTGCCGATGCGCACCACGTCGATGAGCTTCGTCGGGTCGGAGTCGAGGTCGACCATGTTGCCGGCCTCCTTCGCCGCCGACGTGCCCGTGTTCATGGCCACACCCACGTCGGCCTGCGCGAGCGCGGGGGCGTCGTTGGTGCCGTCGCCCGTCATGGCGACGAGGTTGCCGCCCTCCTGCTCGCGGCGGATGAGCTCGAGCTTCTGTTCGGGCGTCGCCTCGGCGAGCACGTCGTCGACGCCGGCTTCGGCACCGATGGCCTTGGCCGTGAGCGGGTTGTCGCCCGTCACCATGACGGTGCGGATGCCCATGGCGCGCAGCTCGGCGAACCGTTCCGCGATGCCCTCCTTGACGACGTCCTTGAGGTGCACGACGCCGAGGATGCGCGTGCAGGGTGCTGCGGCATCCGTCGGGGCCTCGCGCACGGCGACGACGAGCGGCGTGCCACCCGACTGCGAGATGCGGTTGATCTCCTTGTCGAGGCGCCCGGCCACGCCGTGGTTCACCTCGCCGGTTTCGCGCACCCAGGCGAGCACGGCCGAACCGGCACCCTTACGGATCTGTTCACCCGAGGGCAGGTCGACGCCCGACATGCGGGTCTGGGCGGTGAACGGCACGACGACGGTTCCCACCTCGAGTGCCGCGCCCTCCTCGCGCGAACCGAGCCCCTCGTTGCGGGCCAGGTCGACGATCGACTTGCCCTCGGGGGTCGGGTCGGCGTCAGAGGCGAGGGATGCGGCATCCGCCAGATCGCCGAGCGTGACACCGTCGAGCGTCACGAACTCGGTCGCGCGCCGGTTGCCATAGGTGATGGTGCCGGTCTTGTCGAGCAGCAGCGTGGTCACGTCACCCGCGGCCTCGACGGCCCGACCCGAGAGCGCCAACACGTTGCGCTGCACGAGACGGTCCATGCCGGCGATGCCGATGGCCGAGAGGAGCGCGCCGATCGTGGTCGGGATGAGGCAGACGAGCAGAGCGATCAGCACGGGCACGCTCACGGCCGCGCCCACATAGGAGGCGATCGGGTTGAGTGTGAGCGCCACGATCACGAACACGATCGACAGGCTGGCGAGCAAGATGTTGAGGGCGATCTCGTTGGGCGTCTTCTGCCGGGACGCGCCCTCGACGAGGCCGATCATGCGGTCGACGAAGGTTTCGCCGGGTTTCGAGGTGATGCGTACGACGATGCGGTCGCTCAGGACGCGGGTTCCGCCCGTGACGGCGCTGCGGTCGCCGCCCGATTCGCGCACGACGGGGGCAGATTCGCCCGTGATGGCCGATTCGTCGACCGAGGCGATGCCCCAGACGATGTCGCCGTCGCCCGGGATGGACTCCCCGGCGCGCACGATGACCGTGTCGCCGAGGGTGAGCTCGGCCGACGACACCTTCTCGGTGGGCGCGTGTTCTGCCGCGGCATCCGCGTCGGGGTCGTAGCTCGTGACGCGTTCGGCCACGGTGTCGGTGCGGGTCTGGCGCAGGCTGTCGGCCTGGGCCTTACCGCGGCCCTCCGCCACGGCCTCGGCCAGGTTGGCGAAGAGCACGGTCAGCCACAGCCACACGGCTATGGCCCAGGTGAATCCGCCGGGAACGCTCTGGCCGCCCGAGGTGCCGGCGCCGCCCACGAACGGTTCGGCGATCGCGATGAGCGTGGTCAGAGCCGCGCCCACCTCGACGATGAACATGACGGGGCTCTTCCACATGAGGCGCGGGTCGAGCTTGCGGAAGGCGCCGGGCAGGGCCTGGACGAGTTGCGCGGGCGAGATGGCACCGACGCGGGGTGCCGGGGCTGCGCCATCCGACGCCTTCTTGGCGCTGCGGTTCGGGGCACCGAGCTGGCGGGACGAGCCGTCGTCGTCGGAGCCGTCGTGCGCGCCGTCGGCGGCCGGGGTGTTCTCGATCGTGTTCGAGCTGGACATGTTTATGACAACCCTTCCGCCAGGGGACCCAGCGCGAGTACGGGGAAATAGGTGAGTGCGGTGACGATGACCGTGACGCCGACGAGCATGCCGACGAAGAGCGGACGGTGCGTGGGCAGCGTCCCGGCGGTCGAGGGCACCTTGTCCTGCGCCGCGAGCGAGCCGGCGAGCGCCAGCACGAGCACGATGGGGATGAATCGGCCGAGCAGCATGGCCACGCCCAGGGCCGTGTTGAACCAGGGCGTGTTGGCCGTCAGCCCGGCGAAGGCCGAACCGTTGTTGTTGGCGGCCGACGTGAAGGCGTAGAGCACCTCGGAGAGGCCGTGCAGGCCAGGGTTCCAGATCGACGTGCCCTCCACGTTGCCGCGCACCGCCGGGATGGCGAAGCTGAGCGCCGTTCCCGCCAGCACGAGCGTCGGCGTGACGAGGATGTAGAGGCTCGCGAGCTTGATCTCCTTGGGACCGATCTTCTTGCCCAGCAGTTCGGGCGTGCGGCCCACCAGCAGGCCGGCCACGAAGACCGCGATCACGGCGAGGATGAGCATGCCGTAGAGCCCCGAGCCGACGCCGCCGGGCGCCACCTCGCCGAGCATCATGTTGATCATGGGCATCATGCCGCCCACGCTCGTGTACGAGTCGTGCATCGAGTTGACGGCGCCCGTCGACGTCAGCGTGGATGTCGAGCCGAACAGCGTCGACCCGATGATGCCGAATCGCATCTCCTTACCCTCCATCGCGCCCCCCGCGAGCTGAGGTGCGGTGCCGGCTCCCCCGAGCTCGAGCAGCGTCAGGGCCGTGAACGACACCAGGAAGATGGATGCCATGGCGGCGAGAATCGCGTAGCCCTGCTTGTTGTTGCCCACCATGCTGCCGAAGGTGCGGGGCAGGCTGAACGGGATCACCAACATGAGGAACACCTGCACGAGGCTGGTCCACGCGGTCGGATTCTCGAACGGATGCGACGAGTTCGCGTTGAAGAACCCGCCCCCGTTCGTGCCCAGCATCTTGATCGCCTCCTGTGAGGCAACCGGCCCGCCCGGGATCGACTGCGCGTTGCCCGCGAGCGTGTTCACGTCGGTGAACCCGTTCAGGTTTTGGATGACTCCGCCCACGATCAGCACGACGGCGGCCACGGCGGCGAAGGGGAGCAACAACCGCAGGATGCCGCGGCTGAGGTCGACCCAGAAGTTGCCGATGGTGCCCGAGCGGCGGCGCGCGAAACCGCGCACCAGGGCGATGGCCACGGCGATACCGACGGCGGCGGAGACGAAGTTCTGCACCGCGAGACCGGCCAGCTGCACGCTGTAGCCCATGGTCACGTCGGGCGAATACGACTGCCAGTTCGTGTTGGTCACGAACGAGACGGCCGTGTTGAACGAGAGGTCTTCGGGGATGGCAGGGAACCCCAGCGAATACGGCAGGACCGCCTGGGCCCGCTGCAGCACGTAGACGAACAACACGCCGACCGCTGAGAACGCGAGCACGCCGCGCAGGTAGGCCTGCCACGTCTGCTCGGAGCGGGGGTTCACGCCGATGAGGCGGTAGAAGCCGCGCTCGACGCGCAGGTCGCGATCGGAGGTGTAGATGCGTGCCATGTATTCGCCCAGGGGCTTGTACACGAGCACGAGTGCCGCCACGAGCGTGGCGACCTGAAGGATGCCGAACCAGGTGTCCATCAGAAGCGCTCCGGTTTCACGAGCGCCCACACGAGGTAGCCGATGGCGGCGACGGCCAACACGGCCGCGAGGATGTTGAAGACGATCACAGTCTCTCGACCCCCCGGGCGACCAGGGCGACGACCGCGAAAACTGCGATCACGCCGACGATATAGAGAACGTCGAGCACGGCAAGACTCCATCCAGGCTTCCTTCGCGCACCTCGCGGCACGTGGGCACCCGTTCGGCGCCAGAGCCATCAGACACCCGCCCGCACCCCGTCTAAACGATCCTCACGATTTCCTCACGCCCCCTCCCCCGCCCCTCACGAAACCAGAACGCTCGGCCCCAGTGCGCGCCCGTCACGGAGCCCCGCCGCGCCTCCTCCAAACCGTTTCGCGCGCCCTCTCGCCCCGGCGCCCGGCGCCCTTGATGCCTATGCCCGCGCCCGCCCTCTCAACTTCCGAATGCCGCGCACCGCTCGAGCTCGCCGCACGCGATGTTCCACGTGAAACGTCCGGCCCGTCGCCGCCAGGGCGCTCCGCCACGTGCCTGGTGTGCACGCAAAAGCGCCCGCCCTGCCTTCTCGGCAGAACGGGCGCTCTATATAAGGAGTGGGGCGGTCTTACTCGCCGCGCCCCGTCTTCTTCTGCAGGCGGTCGATGTGCTCGGATGCCTCGGCCTTCGTCATATCGGCCGACAACTCTTCGTCGGCCTCGCGGGCCAGCGTGTCGAGGTAGCTTTTCTGCGCCTCGGTGATCGGCTCGTCGCCCGTCACCCAGTCGCTCGGATCTTTGCTCGCGCTCGTGTCGGCGTCGGCTCCCCGACCGCCCAGGGTCTCACCACTGTTGTCTGTCATGCCCCCATGCTAAATCGCCCCACCGACATCCCCCAGGCCCTTGCGGAGGGCGAATTCCGCGGTACGAACATGCCGGGTTATGAATGTGCCGCGTGGTGAATGACAGAAGGCCCGGCCGGTCTCCCGGTCGGGCCTTCTACTCACTGCGTACGATCTGTGCGCGAGGGGGGACTTGAACCCCCACGCCCTTTCGAGCACTGGCACCTGAAGCCAGCGCGTCTGCCAATTCCGCCACTCGCGCGATCGCGACACGCGAACGTGTCAACTCAGCGAGATTAGCACGTAGACTTCCTCCGCGCCATTTGGCGCAGGACCCGCCGCGAGGCGGTTCGCAAATAGTCCTCGTCGCGCCGCGTTTCCGTTGCTCTGAACGCGTCTCTCAGTACATCCCACTAACATGTCCCTAGCCGTTTGAGCACGCTTTTATTGGATCGGGAGACCCGTGGGCATACTGGACAACTTCGAGAAAGGTCTCGAGCGCGCCGTCAATGGCGCCTTCGCAAAGACCTTCCGCTCGGGGCTGCAGCCCGTCGAAATCAGCTCCGCCCTGAAGCGCGAGCTCGACACCCGGGCCGCCGTCGTCACGCGCGAGCGCATCCTGGCCCCCAACCGCTTCCGCGTGCGCATGGCCACGACCGATCTCACGCGCATGCAGGGCCTCGGCCCGGCCCTCATCGACGAACTCGTCGACGTCGTGCAGTCACACGCCACCAAGCAGGGCTACCAGTTCGCGGGCGGCGTGCGCATCGACCTGGCCGCCGACGAAACGCTGTCGGCGGGCATGGTCCAGGTCGATTCGCAGAACGTGAAGGGCCAGGTCAACTGGACGCCGGTCCTCGACGTCAACGGCAAGCGCTATCCGATCACGCAGAGCCGCACGGTCATCGGGCGCGGCAGCGACGCCGACATCACGATCGACGACTCGGGCACCAGCCGCAAGCACGTCGAGATCCTGTGGGACGGCACCAACGCCCAGGCCCGCGACCTCGGCTCGACCAACGGCTCCGAGCTCAACGGTCGCCCATTCACGCAGGCCGCCCTCGAGCCCGATTCGGCCATTCAGATCGGCCGCACGCGCATCATCTTCCGCATCCTGCCGCAGTCCGACGACGCGGGCCGCGCGAGCGCCGGCCGTGCCGACGACGTGACGCGCCTCAACGATGTGAACGACGGTTTCTGGGGGCCCGGCCGATGAGTGAACTGACTTTCCTGGTGCTGCGCATCGCCTTCCTGGTGCTGCTGTGGCTGTTCGTGTTCGGCGTGGTCTACGCGCTGCGCTCGGACATGTTCGGGCAGGGCACGCGCAAACCCGCCGACGGCAAGGGTGCGCGCGCCGCGGGCTCTCCGGCCGCTGCCGGCGCTGCCGGTGCCGGTGCCGGAGCGGGTCTCGCGGCCGCGAGCGCCGCCGCAACGGCAAGCAAGCCCAAACCCCGTCAACAGGCGGCTGCGCCGGTCGCGAGCGGCCGGCGACATGAGGCAGCCACCATCCACAACACCACGCGGCTCGTCATCACGGCGGGCCCGAAAGAGGGGCTCGAGGTGCCCCTCGGGCGCGAGCCGCTCACCATCGGGCGGTCGAGCGACTCGACGCTCGTCATCCGCGACGATTACACATCCTCACACCACGCCCGTCTCCTGCTCTGGAACGAAGACTGGATGGTGCAAGACCTCGACTCGACCAACGGCACCTATCTGGGCGGCAAGCGCATCGCCTCGCCCACGCAGATCACGCTCGGCACCCCGATCAAGGTCGGCGCGACGACATTCGAGCTGCGACGGTAAACACAATGGCCTCAGGCAACAGCGCGGCGATCTCCCATGTGGGCAAGATCCGCTCGAACAACCAGGATTCCGGGTATGCCGGAAACCGGTTGTTCATGGTTGCCGACGGCATGGGCGGGCACGCGGGTGGCGATGTCGCCTCGGCCATAGCCCTCAAGCGCATCATCGAGGCGGATGTCCCCTACGAGACCGCCGCTGAGGCCGAGCTGGCCCTGCAGGAGGCCATCACGGCCGCCAACGGCGAGCTCGCCGACACGGTTTTCGAGCATCCCGAGCTGACCGGCATGGGCACGACGGTCGACGCCATCGTCGTGGTGGGCGACGAGATCGCGCTCGCCCACATCGGCGATTCGCGCATCTACCTCTACCGCGACGGCGAGCTGTCGCAGATCACGGTCGACCACACGTTCGTGCAGCGGCTCGTCGACTCGGGCCGCATCACGGCCGAAGAGGCAATGGTGCATCCGCGGCGCTCTGTGCTCATGCGCGTGCTGGGCGACGTCGACTCGGCGCCCGAGATCGACACGCAGGTGCTCATGACGCATCCGGGCGATCGCTGGTTGATCTGCTCCGACGGCCTGTCGGGTGTTATCGACAACGACTCGATCAAGAAGGCGCTGGCCGAAGAGCTTCCGGCGCACCAGGTGGCGCAGAAGCTCGTCAAGGACAGCCTCGATCACGGCGCGCCCGACAACGTCACGGTCGTGATCTACGACGTCGGTGCCGAGCCGACGCCGGCCGCGACCTCCCCCGTCGTCGTGGGTTCCGCTGCCAAACCGCTCGCCTTCGAGTCGCCCGAGCCGCGGCGCACGGGTCTGTTGCCCGCGCTGCGCCTGCACTCGGGCCGTGCCACACCCTCGGGCCCCAGCCACTTCGAGTCGGCCGCCGAGGACTACTACGACGAGCTGATCGAAGAAGACGCGCGCCGCGCCCGACGCCGCCGGCTCACCTGGCTGGTCGGGTCGATCGTCATCGCCCTCGCGATCATCCTCGCCGTTCTGCTGGCCTACGCGTGGACGCAGACCCGCTTCTACGTCGCATCCGACACCGACACCGTCGTGATCTACCAGGGCATCCAGCAAGACCTCGGGCCCATCTCACTCTCGCACCGCTATGAAGACACCGGCGTTCCGCTCTCGCTCCTGTCAACCTACGACCGGCAGCAGATCGAGGGCACTATCAGCGCCGAATCGCTGAAGGACGCGAAGGACATCGTTTCGAGGCTGCGCACCACGGCGGGGGGCACCGAATGACCGCGGCAGACAACACGCCCACGGTCGGCGTGAACCGTGCATCGGGCCCCGTTGTCGACGTTCAGAACCGCACCAATGAGTTCCGGGCCGACACGGGCGTCATCCGCACCATGAAGAAGCTGCGGCTGCCCAAGAAGCTGCGCAACCGCGAACTGGCGCTCCTCGTCTTCGCGTGCGTCATCAACCTCTCGGCGCTCGTGCTCGTGCAATTGGGCGCCCTGGGTGCCATCGAGCCCGAGCTGCTCATGCTGGGCGCGGGCCTGTGCGTTCTCGTGCTCGCCCTGCACGTGTGCCTGCGCTACGTGGCTCCCAACGCCGACCCGTTGCTGCTGCCCATCGCCACGGTGCTCAACGGCCTGGGCGTCGCCATGATCTACCGCCTCGACATCGCCGAGAAATACGCGGGCTGGAGCGCGTTCTCCACGCGACAGATCGTATGGAGTGCCATCGCGATCGTCGCCGCCATCGTCGTCATCCTGGTGGTGCGCAACCACCGCGTGCTCTTCCGCTACACCTACGTCTTCGGCCTGCTCGCGTTCCTCCTGCTGCTGTTGCCCCTCATCCCGGGCATCGGCCGCGAAGTCAACGGCGCGCGCGTCTGGGTTGGCATCGGTGGCGTCCTCAGCTTCCAGCCGGGTGAAATCGCCAAGATCGCCCTCGCCATCTTCTTCGCGGGCTACCTCGTGCGCACGCGCGAGAGCCTCGCCATGGTGGGCAAGAAGTTCCTCGGCATGCGCTTCCCCCGCCTGCGCGACCTCGGCCCCATCCTCGTGGTCTGGGCGCTGTCCATGGCCATCATCGTCTTCCAGCGCGACCTCGGAACGGCCCTGCTCTACTTCGGCCTCTTCACGGTCATGCTCTACATCTCGACCGCGCGGCTCAGCTGGGTGCTCATCGGCCTCACGCTGTTCCTCGGCGGTGCGGCCATTGCCAGCCAGTCGCTCACCTACGTCAACGGCCGGTTCAACAACTGGTTGGATGCCTTCAGCCAGCAGGCCTACGACGCGCAGGGCGGAAGCTTCCAACTGTTGCAGGGCATCTTCGGGCTCGCCCACGGCGGACTGCTCGGCACCGGCCTCGGCCAGGGTCGCCCGCAGATCACGCCCCTCGCCGAGAGCGACTACATCATCGCGAGCCTGGGCGAAGAGCTGGGCCTCGCGGGCGTATTCGCCATCCTCGCGCTCTACCTGCTGCTGGTCTCGCGCGGCATCGCCATCGGCTTCTCGAGCCAGGATGACTTCGGCAAGCTGCTCGCCGTCGGACTCTCGTTCACGGTGGCCCTGCAGGTCTTCATCATGGTCGGAGGCGTGACGCGTGTCATCCCCCTCACGGGTCTGACGACACCGTTCCTGGCCGCCGGCGGATCGTCGCTGGTCGCGAACTGGATCATCGTGGCGCTGCTCATGCGCCTCAGCGACAGCGTCAAACGAAACCAGGGGGTGTCGGCATGAACCGCGAACTCCGGCGCCTGAGCGTCGTCGTCCTGGCCATGTTCCTGGCCCTCTTCGGCAGCACGACGGTCATCCAGGTGATCCAGGCAGAGGCCCTCGCGAAGGATGCCCGCAACACGCGTGCCCTCTACGACTCCTACGACGTCGAGCGCGGCGCCATCCTGGCGAGCGACGGCACCGTCGTGGCGCAATCGGTGCCGACGGGCGACGAGTTCATGTACCAGCGGCAGTACCCGCAGGCTGATCTCTACTCGGCCGTCACGGGCTACTACAACCCCACGCAGGGGTCCACGGGCATCGAGCGCTCAATGAACGAGTACCTCTCGGGCACGAGCAACACGCAGTTCTTCGACACGCTCAACCGCATCGTCGCCGGCCAGGCGCCCCGCGGGGCGGCCGTCGAACTGACGATCGACCCCGTCGTGCAGCAGGCCGCATCCGATGCCCTGGGCGACCGCCGCGGAGCCGTCGTGGCCATGAACCCCAAGACGGGCAAGATCCTCGCCATGGTGACGAGCCCCGACTACGACCCCAACACGCTCGCGTCGCACGACTCGAAGCAGGTGCTCGAGCAATACCGGGCGCTCAACGCCGACCCGCTGCAGCCGCTCATCAACCGCGCCATCCAGGGCAACATGAACCCGCCCGGGTCGACCTTCAAGCTGGTCGTCGTGTCGGCCGCGCTGTCCACCGGCGACTACACGCCCGACACCGAGCTGCCCAACCCGGTGTCCTACACGCTGCCCGGCACCTCCACCGAGGTCTTCAACTTCACGCGCGGCGCGTGCGGCCCGGGTGAGACGGTGACCATCGCCGAGGCGCTGCGCCAGAGCTGCAACGTGCCGATGGCCGAGCTCGGCATCAAGCTGGGCGACGACGTCATCCGCGCCGAGGCCGAGAAGTTCGGCTTCAACAGCGGCTTCGACATCCCGACCACGGTCGAAGGCAGCGTCTACCCCGACGACCTCAACGCGCCGCAGACCGGCCTGTCGGCCTTCGGCCAGTCCGATGTGCGAGCCACGCCCATGCAGATGGCCATGGTGTCGGCCGGCATCGCCAACGGCGGCGACGTCATGAACCCGAGCCTCGTCGACCGCGTCGTCGGCCGCAACTTCGAGGCCCTGCAAACGTTCGAACCCAGCGTCAAATCAACCGCGATCTCAGAGGATGTGGCCAAGCAGATGACCCAGATGATGATCGCCAACGTCGATACCGGCCAGGCCAACAATGCAAGAATAGAGGGGGTCGACGTGGCCGGTAAGACCGGAACCGCGCAGAACGGTGATGACGATCCGTACACGCTGTGGTTCACCGGTTTCGCGCCGGCTGCGAATCCCGAGGTCGCTGTGGCGGTCGTGGTGGAGAACGATGGAAACCTCGGGCGGCACAGCTCGGGCAACATCGTGGCTTCTCCGATCGCCAAGAAAGTCATGGAGGCGGTGCTGAACAAATGAGACCCACAGCAGGGCTCACCTTCGGTGGGCGATACGAGCTGGAGTCCCGGATCGCCATCGGCGGCATGGGAGAGGTATGGCAGGCCACCGACCAGGTGATCGGCCGCACCGTCGCGATCAAGATCTTGAAAGACGAATACCTGGGTGACCCGGGCTTCCTCGAGCGTTTCCGCGCCGAGGCCCGCCACGCGGCACTCGTCAACCACGAGGGCATCGCCAACGTCTTCGACTACGGCGAAGAAGACGGCAGCGCCTTCCTCGTCATGGAACTCGTCCCGGGCGAAGCCCTGTCGAGCCTGCTCGAGCGCGAGAATGTGCTCCCGGCCGACAAGGTGCTCGACATCGTGGCCCAGACGGCCGCGGCCCTGCAGGCCGCGCACGCCGCGGGTCTCGTGCACCGAGACATCAAACCCGGCAACCTGCTCATCACGCCCGACGGCCGCGTCAAGATCACCGACTTCGGCATCGCGCGCATCGCCGACCAGGTTCCGCTCACCGCGACCGGTCAGGTCATGGGCACGGTGCAATACCTGTCGCCCGAGCAGGCGTCGGGTCACCCCGCATCCCCCACCACCGACATCTACTCGCTCGGCATCGTGGCCTACGAATCGCTCGCCGGCCGCCGCCCCTTCACGGGCGAGTCGCAGGTGGCGATTGCCATGGCTCAGATCAACGAGACGCCGCCCGATCTGCCCGTCACCGTCTCCGAACCGGTTCGCCGCTTCGTCATGTCGATGATCGCTAAGAAGCCGGCCGATCGTCCGTCCACGGCCGCCAACGTCGCCCGCGCGGCCCAGGCCCTGCGTCGCGGAGACATCACCGCCGCCACCATCGCCGTTCCCGCCATCGCTGGTGTCGCCGCCGGGTCCGATGCGGCCACCACACTGCTGGCCGCCGGTGGTGCCGACGACGCGACACAGTTGCTCACGGCATCCGAGCCGCCCGTCACCACCGCGCCCACGCCCATCGACCCCGAGAAGAAGAAGCGCAGCCCGTGGACGTGGCCGCTCATCGCCCTCGTCGGTCTGCTCGTCATCGTGCTCGTGCTGTCGCTCATCGCCCTGATGAACCAGAACAACGCGTCCACCGACCCCAGCACCACGCCGGCCCCGTCAGTGACCGAGTCGCAGCCGGCCGAGACGCCAACGCCCTCCTCTACGCCGACACCGTCGCTCATAGCGGTCGACCAGGCCGAGTTCGTGGGCATGACCTACGACGAGGCCGCCGCGCGCCTGCAGCAGCTGGGCCTCGCGTCCAAGCGCGCCGTCGGAAGCGCCGCCTCGACCGGCGACGACGTGGGCAAGGTCTACTCGATCGAACCCGAGGGCAACCTGCCGCGCGGCTCGGTCGTCACGGTCACGGTCTACGGCGACATCGCGCAGATCCCCACGCCCACCACGAGCCCCACGATTTCGGGATGCTCGGGCGCCGCGTGCACGGTCGAGCCCGGGTCAACGGTCACGGTCACGTGGCCCACCTTCACGGGATGCCCGGCCGGCCAGGAGCTCACGGGCTACCGCCTCACCACCTCCGGTGGCGTGGTGCAGAACGCGCCCGGCGGAGCGGTCAAGTCGAACAGCGCGCAGGTGCTCATCAACGACGCCCCCGGTGCCTTCACGGCCTCCTACTCGGCATTCTGCAACGAGGGCGAAAGCTCGCAGTCGCCGTCGGCCAACGCCACGATCGCCGCGGCGTCGCAACCGACGCCTACGCCGACTAATTGACCTAGTATCAAAAGCTAAGACGACCACGATCCTCTCCCCGCGGGGAGGCCGGATCGTCGAAGAGAAGGAGTACCTGCGTGGCTGACGATCAACGCGTCCTCGCCGGACGCTATCTCGTCGGCGACCTCATCGGTCACGGGGGCATGGCCGAGGTGTTCCGGGGCACAGACACGCGCCTGGGGCGCACGGTCGCGATCAAGATCCTGCGCTCCGAGCTCGCCACCGACCCCGCCTTCCGCACCCGTTTCCGCCAGGAGGCGCAGGCCGCATCGCGCATGGCGCACCCCACCATCGTGCGGGTCTACGACGCGGGCGAAGAGACGACCACGGCCGACGACGGCCGCACGGTGCGCGAGCCCTTCATCGTCATGGAATACGTCGAGGGCCGCACGCTCAAGGCCATGATCTCCGAGGGCCCCATCGAGCAGTCCGAGGCTGTGCGCATCTCCGAGGGCATCCTCACCGCGCTCGAATACTCGCACCGCGCGGGTGTCGTGCACCGCGACATCAAGCCCGGCAACATCATGATCACGCCCGACGGCCGCGTCAAGGTCATGGACTTCGGCATCGCGCGCGCCGTCTCCGACTCGTCGACCACGGTCGCGCAGACCACCGCCATCCTCGGCACGGCCGCCTACTTCTCGCCCGAACAGGCGAAAGGCGAGACCGTCGACGCCCGCACCGACCTCTACTCCACGGGCGTCGTGCTGTTCGAGATGCTCACGGGCCGCGCGCCGTTCCGTGGTGACACGGCCGTCGCGGTCGCCTACCAGCACGTCAGCGAAACCCCCGTGAAGCCGTCCTCGGTCAACCCGCAGGTGTCGCCGGCCCTCGACGTCGTCGTGCTGCGCGCCCTGCACAAGGGCCGCAACGACCGCTACCAGACGGCCGCCGAGTTCCGGGATGACCTCGTGCTCGCCGGTTCGGGCAAGGTCCCGCTCTACCGCCGCCAAGAGGATGCCAGCACGGCGCTCTTCGGCACGGCCGTCCCCACGTCTACGAGCACCGAGCAGGCGCTCCGTCAGCTCACCACCGACACCACGGTCACGCGCACCCAGCGCCGACCCCCCGTCGTCTGGATCTGGGCGGGCATCGCCGCCGTGGCCGTCATGCTCGTCGCCGTCATGATCTGGGTGCTCACGCTGCCCACCGGTTCTACGCTGCCCACCGACACCCGCACGATGCCCAACGTGGTCAACGTGGCCGAACAAGACGCGCTCGACACCCTGAACGGGCTCGATCTCGTCCCCGTCGTGCAGCGCGAGGCGAGCGATACGGTCGACCCCGGCATCGTCATCCGCACCGACCCTGCCGCCGGCCTCAAGGTTCCGCGCGAGCAGAGCGTGCGCGTGACCGTCTCGTCCGGCCCCGAGCAGGCGGTGGTCCCCGAGGTCACGGGCCAGGGCACGGATGCCGCGGTGCAGGCCCTGCAGGCCGCGGGTCTCGTCGCGGGCTCGCAGAACAAAGAGAACTCACCCACCGTGCCCGCCGATACGGTCATGCGCTCCGACCCTGCGGCCGGCACACCCGTCGGCAAGGGCAGCACGGTCAACCTGATCGTGTCGTCCGGCCTCGTGACCATTTCGGATGTCCGCGGCCAGATCTTGTCGGTCGCCACCGAGATGATGTCCGACCCGGCCGTCGGCCTCACGGTCACCCCCAAGCCCGACCCGTCGTGCCCCGCGCAGGCGAACAGTCCCGTCACCAACCAGTCGCTGGCTCCCGGAGACGTGCCCCAGGGCTCGACCATCGAGCTCAGCTACTGCTCGGGCGGCGCACCCTCGACGCCCTCCGCTCCGACGCCCGACGAGGGCTAGCGGCGCCTTAGAGCTGTACGAGCGGGCTGAGTCCTCGCGCCGTCACGGCGGCCTCCGGCAGACCGGATGCCGCGAGCCAGTTGCCCAGCATCTGGTAACCGCCCTGCGTCAGAACGCTCTCGGGGTGGAACTGCACACCGTAGATGGGCGCACTCTCGTGCTGCACGCCCATGATGACGCCGCCCTGCGTGCGGCTGGTCACGGCCAGCTCGGCGGGCGTCGTGCCGTCGACAACAGCCAAGGAGTGGTAACGCGTGGCGGTGAAGGGCTGCGGAACGCCGTTGTAGATGACGCTGTCGTCGTGCTGGACCAGCGACGTCTTGCCGTGCATGAGTTCTTCGGCGACCGTCACGGTGGCGCCGAACGCTTCGGCGATCGCCTGGTGGCCGAGGCACACGCCGAAGAGGGGTGTGCCCGCTTGAAGTGCGGCGTGAACCATGGGGATGGAGACGCCCGCATCCGACGGCTTGCCCGGACCGGGCGAGACCAGCACGGCGTCGTATTCGGAGAGCTTGGCCGCGGCGTCGCCGGCGGCGAAGGCGTCGTTGCGCAACACCTCGGTCTCGGCGCCCAGCTGCTGCAGGTAGCCGTTGAGGGTGTAGACGAAACTGTCGTAGTTATCGATGACGAGTACTCGGGTCATGCGGTCAACCTCCTACGGTGACATCCGTCGCGTTGGTGAGCTCTTGAACCCAGGGGAAGACCCACGTGACGAGGCTATACAACACGATAGCGACGATCACGAGCACGATCAGCAACCGGATCCACCAGGGGCCGGGCAGGATGCGCCAGAACGCTCCGTACATGTCTTGTCCTCTTCTTACTGGTTCTTACTCGATGAGTGTGGGGCTACTTCTGCGCCGCGAGTTCGGCCGGGGGGCCGGCGTCGGTCGGCCGCCACGAGTCGAACACGCCGTAGGCGACGATGCGCTCGGCCGTCGAGAGCTTGGGGTTGCAGCTTGTGAGAGTGATGAACGAATCGGTCATCTCGGTCACCTCGGTCTGCGGCACCGGGTTCAAGACGTCGACGGCCTTGGGCGTGACGTACTCGAGGGTGCGGAACTTGTAGGTGTACCAGCCATCCTTCGTCTGCACGATGATGGAGTCGCCCACCTGCAGCTCGGCAATCTGGTTGAGCGGTTTGCCGTAGGTGTTGCGGTGGCCGGCCAACGCGAAGTTGCCGTTTTCTCCGAGCACCTGCGTGTCGGGATAGTGCCCGATGCCGATCTTGTCGAGCGTGCGGGCCTTGCTCACGCCGCCGGCGATGTTCTGGTGATACTCCGAACCGAAACGTGGAACCTGCAACACCGCGAACGTCTCGCCATCGACGGGTTCGGGAGAAACGGGAGGGGCCCCGAAATCGGTCTCGTCGGACCTCGGCAGGTCACCCAGGTCGCCAGTCCAGCTCTCGCTCAACTGCGCAGCGGCGCTGTCCTGCTCCGCGCGCACCACGATGTCGTTCCACCACAGCTGCCACACCAGATACAGCATGACGAGCAGTCCGGCGGTGAAGAGGAGCTCGCCGAGCACGCCGAGGAACGTCACCTTGGGCGGCCGCTTGGCCGTCTTGCGGGTGCGACGCTCGCGGCGGGTCACAGGTGTGCCGTGGGCAGTGGTCATGGTGGCGATTCTATCGAGCGCTCGTGACGCAAACCCTGCGAGTGCCGTGGGAGCGTCGACGGCCGCCGACAGAAGCGTGCCCGGACCAGCACCGTTCACTCAGCGAAGGGGTCGCTCGTCCCGCTACAATGGGCGGCATGGCACGCACCAAGCAGAACACCAAGCCCCTGGCATCCGACACCGAGCGATCGGGCGAGCAGGCCCCGAACCCTGTGTGGTTCAAGCCGGTCATGTTCGGCTTCATGCTCGTGGGCCTCGCGTGGATCATCGTCTTCTACGTCAGCCAGGGCGTTCTGCCCATTCCCGCGCTTGCGTCGTGGAACATCGCGGTCGGCTTCGGCATCGCGTTCATCGGCTTCCTCATGACCACTCGCTGGCGCTAGCAAGCCGCGCCACCCACGCTTTCGCGCTGCCGAACTTCAGCCGCCGCATCCTGACCCCAGGTGCGGCGGCTTTTTCGTGCCATCGGCGCTGCGTGAGTGACGCGCGCGGCTATACCGCAATTACACGCGTGTAATTATCCCCAGTGTTAATAAACCTGTGGATAACTTTGTAGCCGACTACACAAAGACGTAGGTCAGGCTCGCCGCGACGAGCACGACGGCGACCGCTATCAGGAGTCCGATCTGCAGATTCTTCTGGTTGCGACGGCGTGTCTCGAACAGGATCAGTCCTATGATCGCGCCCACGACGAGCCCACCGAGGTGCGCCTGCCACGAGATGCCGAAGCCGGGAACGAAGCCGATCACCAGGTTGATTCCCACGAGAACGAGCAGACCGGTCATATCGCCGCCGAGCCGCCGCTGAATCACGAGGAACGCGCCCATCAAGCCGAAGATCGCGCCGGATGCTCCGACCACACCCTGCAATGGGTTGGCCAGGAACATCACGGCAAGCGAACCGCCGAGCGCCGACAACAGATACAGCGCGAGGTAGCGCACCCGCCCGAGCATGGGCTCGAGGATGCGACCGAAGAGGAACAGCGTGTAGAGGTTCAGCGCCAGGTGCAAGAAGTTGCCATGCACGAAGGCTGCCGTCAGCATGCGCCACGGCTCGAAGGGCGCTCCCGTGTTGGGCATCGAGTAGACACCCGCATACGACAGAACGTCGGTGACCAGGTTGCCCGTCACCAGCTGCAGCACATACACCACGGCGCAAATCGCGATGATGGCGTAGGTAACGACCGGCGCGTCAGACGATGCGGTCAGGATGGTCGGGCGCACCTGTCGCGGCGCCGATCGCCGCTGCTCGGCCATGCACTCGGGGCACACGACGCCCACGGCGGCCGGGGTCTGGCATTCACCGCAGATGGTGCGGCCGCAGCGCTGGCACAGCACGAAGCTCTGACGATCGGGATGCCGGTAGCAGAAGTTGTCGCGGTCGGGTTGGGCCTGGCTCATGCGAACCTTCAGCTCCTCGGGGTCGGGGCGGATCGACGACGTGCGGTAAGAAAAACGGCCCCGGTGCCGAAGCCCCGCCCGATGGACGAAGGGTTCGGCGCCGAGGCCGCGGAAGCGCTGATCGCGCCAGCCGGGGCCTATGCCTCGGTGACGGTGACGTTCTGGATGACGATGTCGTCGAGCGGGCGGTCGCGCGCGTCGGTGGGGACGGCGGCGAGCTTGTCGACGATCTTGCGGCTGGCATCGTCGGCGACCTGGCCGAAGATGGTGTGCTTGCCCTGCAGCCACGTGGTCGGGCCGACGGTGATGAAGAACTGCGAGCCGTTGGTGCCCTTGCCGCCGATGGTGCCGGCGTTGGCCATGGCCAGGATGTAGGGCTCGGTGAAGCCGAGTTCAGGGTGGATCTCGTCGTCGAACTGGAAGCCGGGCCCGCCCGTTCCGGTGCCGAGCGGGTCGCCGCCCTGGATCATGAAGCCGGGGATGATGCGGTGGAAGATCACACCGTCATAGAGGGGACGCTTGGTGGGCTGACCGGAGGTGGGGTCGACCCACTCGATGTCGCCCGTTGCGAGGCCGGTGAAGTTCTTCACGGTCTTCGGTGCGTGGTTGCCGAACAGGTTGACGACGATGTCGCCATAGTTGGTGTGGAGCGTTGCGACAGCGGTGTGCGATGACATGTTCCCAATTCTTACACATGCCCACCTGCGCAACCCATGTGCCCCTCCGAGCATTCAATGGCAAGATGGGGGCATTCGTCCGCACGAAATCGATGATCGATGGAGGTCAGCAGTGAGTCTGTCACGCAAGCGCAAGAAGGAGCTGAAACGGCTCAAGAACCACGCCAACGATCTGTGGCAGTCGCAGCAGGAAATCCTTGACCACGCCAACGCCGTCGCGCGAGAAGCAGGCCGTCAACTGGGAAATTACAGCCGCGAGCAGGTCGCTCCCGTGGTCCGCGGTGCCTACGACCAGCGTCTCGCCCCGGTCGTCGACCGCGGCGTCAAGGTCACGCACAAGGTGGCCGACGAGGCCAACCGTGCATTCAACAAGAACGTTCTCCCCGCTGTGGGCACGGCGCTCGGCGCGGTTCTCAGCGTCGGCGACATCGCCAAGGACACCCGTGTTCGCTCAGCGCTGAACCGTCTGCAGGGCAAGCCGCCCGTCAAGAAGGGTCCCGGCGCGGGCACGGTCATCGCGATCGGTGTCGGCGTCGTCGCTGCTGCCGGTGTCGCCTACGCCGTCTGGCAGACCTTCCGTGCCGACGACGAGCTCTGGGTCGCCGAAGAAGAGCCGGTTCTGCCGAACCTGTAAACACCGTTCGGCCGCTCCGCCAGCGCGCGGCCACAACGTCAGAAGAGCGCATCCTCAGTGAGGGTGCGCTCTTCTTGTCGTTATCAGTGCCGTTGTCGGTGCCGTTGTCGTTCCGGGGTGCCGGTCAGACGGTGTCGTCGAGCATGCGCATCGCGACATCCACGAGCCCGACTCGCTTGAGCGTCGGCAGCGCCGAGAGCGGATGCCAGGCGGCGTAGTCCGTCGAGCCATCCTCTTCGAACGTGAGGTCGCCGCCCGTCACGTGCGCACGGTAGAGGATGCGGATGGCGTGCAACGGGCCCTGCGCCGCGGGGTCGAGTCGCCGCGTCGCCGGCACGACATAGGAGTCGATGCCGATGAGACCGTCGAGGTCGGCTTCATAACCCGTCTCTTCGAAGATCTCGCGCACCGCGGCATCCGAGGGATCTTCGCCGGGGTCGATGCCTCCACCGGGGAGCGTCCAGCCGTCGTGCCCACGCTCGTTCCAGTGGGCGAGCAGGATGTTGTCGCCCTCGATGATCACACCGTATGCCGCAACCCGAATGTCCATGCGCACAGCCTACGCGGGCATCCCGAGGTCATACGCGGGGATTCCTCACTCGGACCAGGACTACTGCCCCTGTGCCCGCAGCATGTCCTCGAACGACATCTCGAGTGCGAACGGGTCGGCCTGAGGCGTACGCGGCGACGAACCGAGCACGGCGTTCGCCAGCTCTCCGGCGGTGCGCGAGATGCGAGAGGGCAGATCGGCCACCGTGTCGGCACCGTCACCCCAGTCGGAGCTGGCCGCGAACACGCCGGTGCTCACGGGCGCAGCATGCAGGTAGGTGAACAGCGGGCGGATGGCATAGTCGATCGCGAGCGAGTGACGCGACGTGCCGCCGGTCGCCCCCAACAACACAGGCGTTCCGACGATCGCCTCGCGGTCGAGGATGTCGATGAACGACTTGAACAGACCGCTGTAGCTCGTGCTGAAGATGGGTGTCACGGCGACGATGCCATCGGCCGCCGACAGGGCGTCCAGCGCCTCACGCAGTTCGGCCGACGGAAAGCCTGTCAACAGGTTCTTGGTCACGTCGAGCGCGTGGTCCCGCAACTCGATAACACGAACGGATGCCTCGACGCCGCTCTCGGCCAGGCGTGACACCGTGGCATCCGCGAGCCGGTCGGCCAGCAGGCGCGTGGACGAGGGGTTGCTCAGCCCGGCGCTCAGGACGACGATCTTCTTCTCGGTCATGACGGCCCTCCTTAGGCCACAACGCGCTGGGCGTCGCTAGAACGTGAGTCGGTGTCGGTGGATGCCGCAGCGTCGCTCTGTGCGCCTGCAGCGCCCGCGGCGTCCGCATCGGCTTCGGCGTCGTTCGAGGCTTCAGCGGCCGCGAGCTCGGTGTCGCGAGCAAGGACGAGCGCCTCGTGCGTCGGACCCTCGGGAACGTGGGCGGGGCGCAACTTGGCGAACTCGGCTCGCAGCACGGGCACGACTTCCTCGCCCAGCAGGTCGAGCTGTTCCATGACGATCTTCTCGGGCAGCCCGGCGTGGTCCATGAGGAACAACTGGCGCTGGTAGTCGCCGAAGTATTCGCGGAACTCGAGCGTGCGGTCGATGACCTGCTGCGGGCTGCCGACGGTCAGCGGCGTCTGTTCGGTGAAGTCCTCGAGCGACGGGCCGTGTCCGTAGACGGGCGCGTTGTCGAAGTAGGGGCGGAATTCGCGCACGGCGTCCTGCGAGTTCTTGCGCATGAACACCTGGCCGCCGAGGCCCACGATCGCCTGGTCGGCGCGGCCGTGGCCGTAGTGCTCGAAGCGCTGACGGTAGAGCTGGATCAGGCGCATGTAGTGCTCCTTGGGCCAGAAGATGTTGTTGGCGAAGAATCCGTCGCCGTAGTAGGCCGCCTGCTCGGCGATCTCGGGGCTGCGGATGCTGCCGTGCCACACGAACGGCGGCACATCGTCCAGCGGGCGGGGCGTCGAGGTGAAGCCCTGCAGGGGCGTGCGGAAGTGCCCCTCCCAGTCGACCACGTCTTCGCGCCACAGGCGGTGCAACAGCGCATAGTTCTCAATGGCCAGCGGGATGCCTTGGCGAATGTCCTTGCCGAACCACGGGTAGACGGGCCCCGTGTTGCCGCGGCCCATGATGAGGTCGACGCGGCCGCCGGCGATGTGCTGCAGCATCGCGTAGTCTTCGGCGATCTTGATGGGGTCGTTGGTCGTGATGAGCGTCGTCGAGGTCGACAGGATGATGCGGTCGGTCTTCGCCGCGATGTAGCCCAGCATGGTGGTGGGCGAGGAGGGCACGAAGGGCGGGTTGTGGTGTTCACCGGTCGCGAAGACGTCGAGGCCCACCTCTTCGACCTTCTGCGCGATGCGCAGGGTCGACTGGATGCGCTCACCCTCGGTCGGTGTGTACCCGGTCGTGGGATCGGTGGTGACGTCGCCCACCGTGAAGATGCCGAACTGCATGCTCATCGCCTCTTTCCATGTCTATGCATTTGCATACAAACACTCCAACGCCCGCCACGCAAATCTATTCCCGCCCAATGGCGGCGCAGCAAATCACCCGGCAAAGCGAGCGCTCGAAGCATCGCACCCAGATCGTCGCGTTAAGCGACGAAACCCGCCGGGCGGGGACCGGCGGGTTCAGAAAATATTAATGCCCGCCGGACGGGGGCCGGCGGGCCATAGGCACGTGGAGACGAGGGGAATCGAACCCCTAACCCCCTGCTTGCAAAGCAGGTGCTCTGCCAATTGAGCTACGTCCCCGTTGGGGATTGTTGTGATTGGTGAGAATCAGTGACGTTCCCCGAGTGGGGCTACCAGGACTTGAACCTGGGACCTCTTCGTTATCAGCGAAGCGCTCTAACCGCCTGAGCTATAGCCCCGTCTGGGCAGGTTAGACATTACCGGATTTCCGTGGGATTCGTAAATCGGCGCCGTTCCTGCCCGGTTTGTGGTCAGTTGTTGGTGAATCCGACCAGCAGACCGCCCGTGATCTTGACGCTCAGGTTGTAGAGAGCGGCCGTGATCGCGCCGAGCGCGGTGATGACGACGAGGTTCAGGATGGCGAGCACGACGGCGAATCCCATGACCTGTCCGAGACCGAAGAGGTCGGTGAGGGTCATGCCTTCACCGGCGACGGTTTCGTAGAGCTTGTCGATCTCGCCGAACAGGCCGGTGCGGTCGAGCACCGTGTACACCAGGAAGAAGAACACGATTGTGATGACGGCGAGGGCCACGGCGACGAGGAAGGACAGCTTCACGGCCGACCAGAAGTCGATGTAGACGAGCTTCAGTCGCACCTGCTTGGTGCTGGGTCGCTTGGTCGATTTCTTGGCCAGCTTCTCGGCAACAGTACTCATGTGGTTATTCTTCCTTCTCCGCCTCGGCGACCGGCTCGATCTCGGCTGCGGGAACGTCTGCTTCCGCTACGTCGAGATTCCGGTCACTGTTTTTCGCGAGGGCGATGATTCTGTCTTCTTCGGCGAACCGAGCAAAGACAACCCCCATGGTGTCGCGGCCTTTCGCCGGAACTTCGGCCACGGCAGACCTTACCACCTTGCCTCCGGCCAGAACCACGAGTACCTCGTCGTCCTCCTGGACTATCAGGGCACCCGCAAGTTCTCCGCGGTCTTCACTCAGTTTGGCGACCTTGATGCCGATTCCGCCTCGGTTTTGCAGGCGGTACTGGTCGACCGAGGTGCGCTTGGCGTAGCCGCCTTCGGTGACGACGAACACGTATCCTTCGTCGCTGACCACGGATGCCGAGAGCAGCTCGTCGTCGCCGCGGAAGTTCATCCCGATCACGCCGGAGGTGGACCGGCCCATGGGGCGCAGGGTCTCGTCGGACGCCGTGAAGCGGATCGACATGCCCTGGCGCGACACGAGCAGCATGTCGGAGTCTTCCTCGACGAGCAGCGCGCCGACGAGCTCGTCACCCTCGCGCAGGTTGATGGCAATGATGCCACCCGAGCGGTTGGTGTCGTATTCGGTGAGCGCCGTCTTCTTGACCAGACCGTTGCGCGTGGCGAGCACGAGGTACTTGGCGGTCTCGTAGTCGCGGATGTCGAGGATCTCGGCGATCTCTTCGTCGGGCTGCATGGCGAGCAGGTTGGCGACGTGCTGGCCCTTGGCGTCACGGCCGGCCTCCTGCACCTCGTAGGCCTTGGCGCGGTAGACGCGGCCCTTGTTGGTGAAGAACAGCAGCCAGTGGTGCGTGGTGGTGACGAAGAAGTGGTCGACCACGTCATCCGCTCGCAGTTGGGCGCCCTTGACACCCTTGCCGCCGCGGTGCTGCTGGCGGTAGTTGTCGCTGCGCGTGCGCTTGATGTAGCCGCCGCGCGTGACGGAGATGACCATTTCTTCTTCGGGGATGAGGTCTTCGACGCTCATGTCGCCGTCGTAGCCGAACATGATCTCGGTGCGACGGTCGTCGCCGAAGCGGTCGACGATCTCGGTGAGCTCTTCTGAGACGATCTCGCGCTGGCGCTCGGGGCTGGCGAGGATGGCCTTGAACTCGGTGATCTGGCGTTCGATCTCGTCGTGCTGGTCGATGATCTTCTGGCGCTCGAGGGCAGCGAGGCGACGCAGCTGCATCTCGAGGATCGCGTTGGCCTGCAGTTCGTCGACGTCGAGCAGGTCGATCAGGCCCTTGCGTGCGTCGTCGACGGTGGGTGAGCGGCGGATGAGCGCGATCACGTCGTCGAGGGCGTCGAGCGCCTTCAGGTATCCGCGCAGGATGTGGGCGCGGGCCTCGGCTTCGCGCAGGCGGTAGGTGGTGCGGCGGACGATGACTTCGATCTGGTGGGCGACCCACGCGGTGATGAAGCCGTCGAGCGCGAGCGTGCGCGGCACACCGTCGACGATGGCGAGCATGTTGGCGCCGAAGTTCTCTTGCAGCTGGGTGTGCTTGTAGAGGTTGTTGAGCACGACCTTGGCGACGGCATCCCGCTTGAGCACGATGACGAGGCGCTGGCCCGTGCGACCCGAGGTCTCGTCACGGATGTCGGCGATGCCACCGATCTTGCCGTCTTTCACCATGTCGGCGATCTTGATGGCGAGGTTGTCGGGGTTGACCTGGTAGGGCAGCTCGGTGACGACGAGGCAGGTGCGGCCCTGGATCTCTTCGACGCTGACGACGGCGCGCATGGTGATCGAGCCGCGACCCGTGCGATAGGCGTCGTGGATGCCCTTCACACCGAGAATCTGCGCGCCGGTCGGGAAGTCGGGGCCCTTGACGCGCTGCATGAGCGCTTCGAGCAGCTCTTCGCGGGGCGCTTCGGGGTTGGCCAGGTGCCATAGCGCACCCTCGGAGACCTCGCGCAGGTTGTGCGGCGGGATGTTGGTGGCCATGCCGACCGCGATGCCGACCGAACCGTTGACGAGCAGGTTGGGGAACCGCGAGGGCAGGACGGCGGGCTCTTGTGTGCGGCCGTCGTAGTTGTCCTGGAAGTCGACGGTCTCTTCGTCGATGTCGCGCACCATCTCGAGGGCGAGTGGCGCCATCTTGGTTTCGGTGTATCGCGGGGCGGCGGCGCCGTCGTTGCCGGGCGAGCCGAAGTTGCCCTGGCCGAGCGCGAGCGGGTAGCGCAGGCTCCACGGCTGAACGAGGCGCACGAGCGCGTCGTAGATGGCCGAGTCGCCGTGTGGGTGGAACTGGCCCATGACGTCGCCGACGACGCGCGCGCACTTGGAGAAGGCCTTGTCGGGGCGGTATCCGCCGTCGAACATGGCGTAGATGACGCGACGGTGCACGGGCTTGAGGCCGTCTCGCACCTCGGGCAGCGCGCGACCGACGATGACGCTCATGGCGTAGTCGAGGTAGGAGCGCTGCATCTCGAGCTGCAGGTCGACCTGGTCGATGCGGCCGTGCTGGTTGAAGCGCAGCGTTTCGGCGGCCTCGGCCGCGGCGGCGTCGGCTTCGCGGGTGGAGGCCTGCTCGTCGGCGTCGCCGGTCGTGGGGGTTTCGTCAGCCATGTCTTCTTTTCTCGTTCGCTTCGTCTAGCTCAGTGCGCGGTCGTCGTCATCGTGCGGGCGGACCCGTTAGATGTCGAGGAACCGCACGTCTTTCGCGTTCTTCTGAATGAATGTGCGTCGGCTTTCGACGTCTTCGCCCATGAGGGTGGAGAAGATCTCGTCGGCGGCGGCCGCATCGTCGAGCGTGACCTGCATCAGCGTGCGGGTCTGGGGGTCCATGGTGGTCTCCCAGAGCTCTTTGTAATCCATCTCGCCGAGGCCCTTGTAGCGCTGGATGCCGTTGTCCTTCGGGATGCGGCGGCCGGCGGCGATTCCGTCGGCGAGCAGGGCGTCGCGCTCCCGGTCGCTGTAGACGTACTGGTGCTCGGCGTTGGTCCACTTGAGACGGTAGAGCGGCGGCTGCGCGAGGTAGACGTAGCCCTGGTCGATGAGCGGCCGCATGTAGCGGAACAGCAGCGTGAGCAGCAGCGTGGTGATGTGCTGGCCGTCGACGTCGGCATCGGCCATGAGCACGATCTTGTGGTAGCGCGCCTTGTCGGGGTTGAAGTCTTCGCCGATGCCGGCGCCGAACGCCGTGATCATGGCCTGGACTTCGGCGTTGCCGAGGGCGCGGTCGAGGCGCGCCTTCTCGACGTTGAGGATCTTGCCACGCAGCGGCAGGATGGCCTGGGTCTCGGGGTTGCGCCCCTGCACCGCCGAGCCGCCGGCCGAGTCGCCCTCGACGATGAAGATCTCGGAGATGGACGGGTCTTTCGACTGGCAGTCCTTGAGCTTGCCGGGCATGCCGCCGCCCTCGAGCAGACCCTTACGGCGTGCGGTCTCGCGCGCCTTGCGGGCCGCGAGGCGCGCCGTGTTGGCCTGCATGGCCTTGCGGATGATCTCTTTGGCCTGCAGCGGGTTGCGGCCGAACCAGTCGCCCAGCTGATCGCCGGCGACCTTCTGCACGAACGCCTTGGCCTCGGTGTTGCCGAGCTTGGTCTTCGTCTGGCCCTCGAACTGAGGCTCGCCGAGCTTGACCGAGATGACGGCCGTCAGGCCCTCGCGCACGTCTTCACCCGAGAGGTTGTCGTCCTTCTCTTTGAGGATGCCTTTTTCCCGCGCGTACTTGTTCACGAGCGAGGTGAGCGCGGCGCGGAAGCCTTCTTCGTGCGTGCCACCCTCGTGCGTGTTGATGGTGTTGGCGTAGGTGTGGACGCTCTCGGTGTATGCCGTCGTCCACTGCATGGCCACCTCGAGCGCGATCTTGCGCTCGGTGTCTTCGGATTCAAACGAGATCACATCGTCGTGCACCATCTCGGAACGCTTGGCCTGGTTCAGGTATTCGACGTAGTCGACGAGGCCGCGCTCGTACAGGAACACGTCGGAACGCTCGGCGTTCTCCTCGACCGTGACGTCTTCGCCCTCGGTGGCGGCGTCTTCGCCGGTCTCGACGACGACCTGGCCGGCGCGCTCGTCGCGCAGGGCGATCTTGAGGCCCTTGTTCAGGAACGCCATCTGCTGAAAACGCGTGCGCAGCGTGTCGTAGTCGAAGTCGACGGTCTCGAAGATGTCGTCGTTCGGCCAGAAGGTGATGGTGGTGCCGGTCTTGTCGGTCGCCTCGCCCTTTTCGAGAGGCGCGTCGGGCACACCGTTTTGGAAGCTCTGACGGTAGACGTTGCCCTGGCGGCTCACCGCGACATCCAACTTCTTGGAGAGGGCGTTGACCACCGAGCTGCCGACGCCGTGCAGGCCACCCGAGACGGCATATCCACCGCCGCCGAACTTGCCACCGGCGTGCAGGATGGTGAGCACGACCTCGACGGTCGATTTCTTCTCGACGGGGTGGATGTCGACCGGGATGCCTCGACCGTTGTCGATCACGCGGACAGCGCCGTCGGCGAGGATCGTGATGTCGATAGTGTCGCAGTAGCCGGCGAGGGCCTCATCGACGGAGTTGTCGACGATCTCGTACACGAGGTGGTGCAGACCGCGGGGGCCCGTCGAACCGATGTACATACCCGGGCGCTTGCGAACGGCTTCGAGCCCCTCGAGAACCTGGATATCGTTGGCGCCGTATTCGTGCTGCGTCGTACCGCTTTTCGGTTCTGATGACATATGAAATTGGGCTCCAAACCGTCTGTTACTCGACAGTCGATTCTATCAGCTGAGTCCCAGTTCACGGGCGTATTTGGCGATCTGAGCCACTATTTTCGCGTGGGTGACCTGTTTTGTCCGGTTATCCGTAGGTATCGCGCACGCCGCGCCCTTGAACCGATCTGAGGCCCCGTTTGAAGGATGGGACGTCCGGCCCGAGAAAGCGGATGCTCTGAACCCCGGCTTCGGGAAAACGCTTCACGATGTGGGTCATGATCTCGACGCGCATCATGCGCAGTTGCGTGGCCCACGCCGTGGAGGCGCACTGCACGATCAGCACGCCCTCCTCAACGCCCACCGGAGTCGAGTGGTTTGCGGTCTCTTCACCCGCCAACTCGGCCCATCGATCGACGAGCTCGCTCTGCGCGAGGGGCGAGTCCCAACCCAGTTCGGATGTCAGCGACATGACGACGTCGCCGAGGCCGCGGGGTTCGCGGCCCTTACCGTAGGGCACCGTGTCGGCGTCGACGGTTTCGCGCCGTTTGCGCCCCTTATATCGGGGGCGTTCGCCGGCGAAGATCTCTTTGAAGTGCTCGTAGACCCGCACGGCCTCGGTGTTGTCAGCCACGGTCGGCCCCCGGTTCCGTGTCGGCGACGGTCGAGGGTTCACTCGAGGGTTCACTCGAGGCTGCCGCGCTGGCCGTCGCGCTATCGTTCGAGACAACCGCGTCGCTCGTTCCGACGATCTCACCCGCGGCGATCCGCACGGTGCGCGCCGTGAGCTGCTCGGGCACATCGTCGAGAACGGCCGCCGTGATGAGCACCTGTTCGTAGCCTGAGATGGCCTCGGCCAGGCGGCGGCGGCGCGACTGATCGAGCTCGGCGAACACGTCGTCGAGGATCAACACGGGGTCGCCCAAGTTGGATTCACGCCGCAGCAGCTCGGCCGAGGCCAGCTTGAGCGACAGCGCGAACGACCAGGACTCGCCGTGGCTTGCGTATCCCTTCACCGGCAGGCCGTTCAATTCGAAGAGCAGGTCGTCACGGTGCGGCCCGACGAGCGTGACCCCGCGGTCGAGTTCTGCGCGACGACGTTCGGCGATGCGGCGGCGGAATGCCTCGGCCACCTCGGCCGCTGTCGGCAGAGCGGCAGCAGAACCGGGCCCCGTCGATGCAGCGCCACTCTCGCCATCCGCCGCCGTCGAAACAGGGGCGGATGCCGGAGCCGGAGCGTTGGGAAAACCGTCGTCGTCCGCATCCACGCCGTCGACCGACATGATGAGGCTGATGCGCGGCCCGTGGTCGTCACCGACGACGGAGCGGTATGCGGCCTGCAGCGGCGCGGCCATCTCAGCCACCAAGCGGCTGCGCGCGCCGATGATTTCGGTGCCCAGCGCAATGAGTTTGTCGTCCCACACCTCGAGCGTCGAGAGTTGCGTCTCCTTCAGCCCCGAACCTCGGGCCGATTTGAGGAGCGTGTTGCGCTGGCGCAGCGTGCGGTCGTAGTCGGCATAGACCCCCGCCATGCGGGGTGTGCGCAGGACGATGAGCTGGTCGGCGAACTTGCGCCTGGCCGACGGGTCGCCGCGCACGATGCCCAGGTCTTCGGGTGCGAACAGCACGCTCGAGAAGTAGCGGGGCAGCTCGCGCGGTTTGATCTGGCCGCGGTTGACCTGTGCCCGGTTGGGAGTGGAGCGGTTGATCTGCACCTCGGCCAACAGGTCGCGCCCGTTGTGCTCGAGGCGGGTGCGGATGATCGCGGAGTCACGGCCAGCCCGGATCATGGCTTGATCGGACGACACCCGGTGCGAACCGAGGGTGCTCAGATATCCGATGGCCTCGACCAGGTTGGTTTTGCCCTGGCCGTTGCGACCGATGAAGAGGTTGGTGCCGGGCGCGAGTTCGACATCGGCCGCCGCGTAGTTGCGGAAATCAGAGAGGGTAAGGTGCCGAACGATCACGCCGTCACCTTACCCTCGTCATCCGTCACTGGAGCCTCGGCCCCAGCGGCAGAGGTGTTAGTCGTTCGACTTGACCGCGTGGCCGCCGAACTGGTTGCGCAGGGCCGCGACCGCCTTCATGGCGGGCGAGTCGTCCTGGCGCGACACGAAGCGCGCGAAGATCGACGCGGCGATCGTCGGAACGGGAACGGCGTTGTCGATGGCTTCTTCGATGGTCCAACGGCCCTCGCCGGAGTCCTCGACGTAGCCCTCGATCTTGGCGAGAGTCGGGTCTTCCTTGAGCGCACGCACGAGGAGCTCGAGCAGCCAGGACCGCACGACGGTGCCGCGCTGCCAGGCCTCGAAGGTTCCGGGGACGTCCTTGATCAGGTCGCTGCGCTTCTCGAGCAGCTCGTAGCCCTCGGCGTAGGCCTGCATCATGGCGTACTCGATGCCGTTGTGCACCATCTTGGCGTAGTGGCCGGCGCCGACCTCGCCCACGTGCACGAAGCCTTCTTCGCGGGGGCCTTCGGGGCGCAGAGCGTCGAAGACGGGCATAACGCGCTCGACCTGTTCGGCCGAGCCGCCGACCATGAGGCCGTAACCGTTCTCGACACCCCAGACGCCACCCGAGACACCGGCGTCGATGTAGTCGATACCCTTCTCGGCGAGCAGGGCGGCGTGCTTGAAGTCTTCAGTGAAGCGGCTGTTGCCGCCGTCGATGACCAGGTCGCCGGCCTCGAGGTGCCCGTTGAGCTCTTCGATGACCGAATCGGTGATCTGTCCGGCCGGAACCATGACCCAGACGGTGCGGGGTGCCGGCAGGGCCTGGACGAGCGCTTCGACCGTGGGGACGTCGGTGACATCGGGGTTACGGTCGAAACCGGTCACCTCGACGCCGGCCTCGCGCAGGCGGGTGCGCATGTTGTTTCCCATTTTGCCGAGACCGATGAGGCCAATGTGCATTGCAATCACGCTTTCTTCTGTTGACTTAGCGCAGCAGCAGGTTGGGCTGCAGCAGGTACTTGTAGCTGTCGGCGCCCGGCTGGTCCTTCGAGCTCTGGCTCGTGATCAACATGGGTCCCGGCTTGTTCGTGTTCTCCGACTTGGTGAACGAGAAGCGCACGAATTCGCTGCGGACGGCGTTCAGGCCGTCGATGAGGAACTGCGGCTTGAGTGAGAGCACGATGTCGTCGCCGGTCAGGAGAGCGTCGATGCTCTCGGATGCCTGCGCATGTTCGCTGCCGACGGCTTCCATGATGAGTCCGTCGATGGTGAAACTGAAACGGAGCGCAGCTTCGCGCTCGAGAACGAGGGAGACGCGGCGCACGGCCTCGATCAGCTCGGCCGTGTTGATGACCGCGTAGTTCTCCGTGTTCTCGGGGAACAGGCGGCGAACGGGCGGGAACGAGCCCTTGATCAACAGCGAGGTGACGGTCTTTTTGTCGGCGCTGAAGGCGATGAGTTCTCGGTCGTCTTTGTTGGTGAAGCTGACCGAGATGGTGCCGGAGTGGCCGAACGTCTTGCCGACCTCTTGCAGGGTCTTGGCGGGGACGAGGGCCGTGAAGTCGCCGCCCTCCGAGGTTCCGTTGTCCCAGTCGATGTTGCGCACGGCGACGCGGTACCGGTCGGTTGCGACCAGGCCAAGCGAATTGTTCGAGACTTCGAGCTGCACACCCGTGATGACGGGGGTCACATCGTCGCGCGACGCGGCGACGGCGACCTGGGCGACGGCCGTGGCGAATTCTTCGGCGGGGACGAGGCCCGACTGCTCGTCGACCTGGGGAACGCTGGGGTACTCCTCGACGGGCATCGACAGGAGCGTGAAGTTGGCCGACCCACACGAGACGAGGATGCGGTTCTCGTCGGTGCTGAACTGCACGGGTGCGTTGGGCAATCGGTTGGCGATGTCGGCCAGCAGTCGACCGGAGACGAGCACCGTTCCTGCTTCTTCGACATCGGCCTGGATCTGAGTTTGTGAGGAGACCTCGTAGTCGAAGCTCGAGAGCACGAGTCCGTCTTCGCGAGCGTCGATGAGAACACCGCTCAGGATCGGAAGGGTCGTGCGCTGGGGCAGGAGCTTGACGGCGAACGAGACAGCTTCGCTGAAGACATCTCTGTTGACGCTAAATCGCACAGTGGTTCCCCTGTCATTTCGAGGTACGAGTCGTCACCATGTTAGCCGGATGCCTGGATTGCTGTAGTTCCACGAACGGACGTCGTTCGGCCCGGCCGCAAAAGGTTGTCGGCCAGAGAAATGTTTAAAGAACTGTTAATGGTGTTAACGCCTGTGGATAATGTGGATAACTCGGTGGAGAGCGCTCAAACACTGGGAACTACAACCGTGTGACTTGTTGACAGGGTGTGAAACGGGTGGGGATGCCGGTGCCGAAGAATTCCGCACAAACACGGGTCTATTCACAGGCCGTGGTCGAGTTTCAACAGACACGCCCGGAGTAATCCACAGTTATCCACAGGTTGTCCACATTGTGTAACACGGCCGTAATTCGCTTCTCCCCAGCCTGTGGATTACTCGGTAGCCTGTGGATAACTCGAGGCGAATCGGCGCGTTTCGGCACCTGATCGGACGCGATCGTGAGCCTGGCTTGTGTGAAACGGGTCAGAGACCATGAGCGCCCGGCATCCCAAAAAAATTCGAGGGAATTCGGGATTTTCTGGGGAAACGTCGGCATCCGGCCCCGAAGCGTCGTGCCCATGCTCTCGAGCGGTCGTCATCCGGGCGCTCAGGATCGTTTCTGGAGAACGTTTTGGCGGGTTGACGAGCTTTCGGCCGGGCGCCGGGGATCGCGCAAAGGAATGGTGCGACAGAAAGTGGGCCAGCAGAGCTGGTTAGGCAGGCGTCGACGCTCCTTTTGCGCGTCAGCACGTCGACGCGCAATAACGCAGATAGGCGCCAACGCGGCTCAGAGGCGTTAACGATGCACGCAGGCGTCAACGATGCACAGACAGGTCCACGAGGCGGTAGAGGCAAGGAGTCGGTTGAAGGACGTCGAGGCGTGTGAGCGACAGGACAGATATGAACGAACGAGCGGCCCGTGGGCGTCCCGGATCAGTTGTTGAAGCGGTGACCCTGCTTGATGCGACTCGTCAGCTCGGTGACCTGATTATAGATGGAACGACGCTCCTGCATGAGGTCGCCGATCTTCTTGTTCGCGTACATGACGGTGGTGTGGTCGCGGTTGCCGAACAGCTGGCCGATCTTGGGCAGCGACAGGTTGGTGAGCTCGCGACACAGATACATGGCGATCTGCCGCGCGGTGGCGACGGCTTGCGAGCGCGAGGAACCATACAGGTCGTCGACCGTGAGCTTGAAGTAGGCCGCGGTCGTATTGATGATGTCGACGGGCGCGATCACATTGTCGTCGTCGAGCGTGACGAGGTCCTTCAGGACCGTCTGCACGAGCACCATGTCGATGGGGGTTCGGTTGAGGCTCGCGAAAGCGGTCACGCGAATGAGCGTTCCTTCTAGTTCGCGGATGTTCGACGACACCTTCGTGGCGATGAACTCGAGCACCTCATCCGGAATCTGCAGCTTTTCGCTCTGCGCCTTCTTACGCAGGATGGCGATACGCGTTTCGAGGTCGGGTGCCTGCACATCGGTGATGAGCCCCCACTCGAAGCGCGAACGCATGCGGTCTTCGAAGCCGGTCAGGGCCTTGGGGGGCAGGTCGCTCGTGATGACCACCTGCTTGTTGTGGTCGTGCAGCGTATTGAAGGTGTGGAAGAACGCTTCCTGCGTCTCGGCACGACCCTGCAAGAACTGGATGTCGTCGATGAGCAGGATGTCGATGTCGCGGTAGCGCGCCTGGAACACCGAACCTCGGTTGTTTGCGATGGAGTTGATGAAGTCGTTCGTGAACTCTTCGCTACTTACATAGCGCACACGCACTCCGGGATACAGGCTCATCGCATAGTGACCGATGGCGTGCAGGAGGTGGGTCTTGCCGAGCCCCGACTCGCCGTAGACGAACAGCGGGTTGTATGCCTTGGCGGGCGCCTCTGCCACCGCGACCGCTGCCGCGTGAGCGAACCGGTTCGACTGACCGATCACGAAGTTGTCGAACGAATACTTCATGTTCAGGCGCGTGTCGTTTTGCCGAGGCGGCAGAACGGGTTCGGATGGCGCCATGCCGCCCGCCCCCGCATTCACACCGTTGATGCCGCCCATGCCATTGCCGGGGAACTGTGACTGCGGGGTGTCGATGTAGCCCTGCGGCTCGGAAGCGGCCACCGCGGCGGCGGTCTCGGCGTAAGCCTCGTACTCTTCCTCGATGATCTCGGGGTTCACGACCACCGCGAAGGTGCTCGCGCCGTATTGATCTTCGAGGGATGTCAGCGCCTGCAGCAGCGGAGCGCGCATGCGCATATTCAGCTGGCCGGCGGTGAATTCGTTGGGCACCTCAAGGTAGACCGTTCCGGCCATGACGCCCTTGGGCACCACCAGATTGAGGAAGCCGTGGAGTGGCGGGGTGATGCGTTCGTCAGTGGCGAGTACGCCGAGCACGTCTTGCCACATGCGCGTGGTTGGATCGGTAGCGTCTGACATACATCCTCGGGAAGTTATTCACAGGTTTATCCACCGATGCTCGCACATGCCCGCAATGATCGGGAACTCGGCGCAGAAAGCTGGGGATAACTTCCCCAACGGTAACCACCATGGAGTGATCCGGCCAAATTTACTCCACGAGGCCCCGCGTGTCAGCATCCGATTTGCCCGTGAGTTCGTCCATAATCGTAGATTGGTCTGCCCTCGGTTTGACCACACGGCTTCGAGGCCGTAGTTTTAATCAGTTGACGTATGCCTCCGGGCGCTAAATCTTTCCCTGTGATCCCTATGTCGCAGTGAGATCCCAAGTGGAGTGAAAACTATGAGCAAGCGAACTTTCCAGCCGAACAACCGTCGTCGCGCCAAGGTGCACGGCTTCCGTCTGCGTATGCGCACCCGCGCCGGCCGCGCCATCCTCGGCGCCCGTCGCCGCAAGGGGCGCACCGAGCTCTCCGCGTAACAGCGCAGCTACGGTTCTCCGTGCTCGCCTCCTCGCACCGAATCACCCGCGGCGACGACTACCGACGCGTAGTGCGACGCGGCAAGAGGCGCGCAGCGGCGAATACGGTCACCTACATCACGATGAACCCGAATGGCGGACTCCCGCGGTTCGGGTTCATTGTTGCAAAAAACGTGGGTAATGCGGTTCACCGCAATCGTGTCCGCCGACGCTTGAAGGCAGCGGCGTATGCGCTCGTTCCGACGGTTGCCGAGGGAACGGATGTCGTCGTGCGCGCTTTGCCGCAGGCATCCGATGCGTCGTTCAGCGATCTGAGCGCCGAACTCACTCGTGCCATGGCACCGAAGGATGCGCGATGAACGCCGTCGTCGATTCGGTGCTCCTCCTCCCCCGCAACTCGGCGGTCGCGGCACTGAAGGCTTATCGCACAGTGATCTCACCGCTTTATGGCGAGGTGTGCAGGTATTATCCATCGTGTTCTGCATATGCAGTCGCGGCGATCCAGCAGCACGGTGTGGTGATCGGGTCGGCGCTCGGAGCCGCTCGTATTGCACGATGCCACCCGTGGGCGGCCGGCGGGGTCGACGATGCGCCCGCGAAAAAGAACTTCCGTTACGACGTGACCCCGCACGGGTTCGTCATTACGAACAGCCAGAGAAAGGCGTAACCCCGCAATGGACCTTCTGTCGACCATCCTCTGGCCACTCAAATGGGTGGTCGAGCTGTTGCTCGTCGCCTGGCACTGGGTGTTCAGCGCCATCGGCCTCGACCCGGCAGCCGGTCTGACCTGGGTTCTGTCGATCGTCGGGCTCGTGCTCGTGGTTCGTGCCGCGCTCATCCCGTTGTTCGTGAAGCAGATCAAGAACCAGCGACGCATGATGGAGGTCGCGCCCCAGCTGAAGAAGATTCAGGAGAAGTACAAGGGCAAGAAGGACCAGTTCTCGCGTGAGGCAATGAGCCGCGAGACCATGGAGCTCTACAAGAAGACGGGCACCAACCCGCTCGGCTCCTGCCTCCCCCTGCTGGTGCAGATGCCGATCTTCTTCGCCCTGTTCTCGGTGCTGAACGATGCTCAGCACTCGAAGGCCGGCGTCGGACCGCTGAACGCCACGCTGGCCGACCAGTTCGGTGACGCATCCCTCTTCGGCTTCGCTCCCCTGCACCTCAGCTTCTCCGGTGCCATGAACGCCGTCGGCGGCCCCGAGGTCGGCGTCATGGTCGTCGCTGCCATCATGGTCGTGTTGATGACGGCCTCGCAGTTCATCACGCAGCTGCAGATCGTCTCGAAGAACATCTCGGACGAAACCAAGGCCAGCCCGATGTTCCGTCAGCAGAAGGTTCTGCTCTACATCCTGCCTTTCGTCTTCCTGTTCTCCGGCTTCACGTTCCCGCTGGGCGTTATGTTCTACTGGCTGACTTCCAACATTTGGACGATGGTTCAGCAGTTCCTTATCATCCGCAACATGCCGATGCCCGGAACCGAAGCGGCCAAGCAGCGCGAAGAGCGCTTGGCGCGTAAGGGAAAGCTCGTCGTCGAGTCCCCCTCGGCCGAGACCGTCGTCGTGCAGGAGAAGAAGCCCACGCAGCGCCAGCAGCCCATGGGCAAGAACCGTGCCAAGAAGACCGGCGGCGCCCCCGGCTCCCCCAACATCAAGAACGGAAGCTAGACGGATGTCTGACACCACCCACGCCGAGGAACGCGTTCTCGACGAAGCCCCCACCCTGTCGCAGCTCGAAGAAGAAGGCGAAGTCGCGGCCGACTACATCGAAGAGTTCCTCGACATCTGCGATTTCGACGGTGACCTCGACATCGACGCCCGCAACGGACGGGCCTACGTGGGCGTCACGGCGACCGACAACAGCAGCCTGCGCGTCCTGGCCAAGACGGATGTCGTGAACGCCCTGCAGGAGCTCACACGCCTTGCCGTCCAGAGCAAGACGGGAGCGTTCTCGCGACTGATTCTCGACATCGGCGGTTCGCGCGAGGCTCGGCAGCAGGAGCTCACCGAGCTCGTCGAGCGTGCGATCGAGCAGATCGAGGCCGGCGCGCAGTCGGCAGCGTTGCCCCCCATGTCGAGTTATGAGCGCAAGCTCGTGCACGACGTCGTGTCGGAGCGCGGATTCGTATCCGAGTCCGAGGGTGAAGGCCGCGACCGTCACACCGTGATCACGCGCTCCTAACGTGGCACTCTCTCCCCAGATTCTCGAAGCGCTCGAGCCTGAGCCCGCTGCAGCAGGGATGATCCTCGGCGATCGCCTCGACGCCGTGAGGGCTTTCACGCACAACCTTGCGCAGCATGGCGAGGAACTCGGCCTTATCGGACCGCTGGAACTCCCCCGCCTGTGGACCAGGCACATCCTCAACTCGGCTTTGTTGGGGCCGCTGCTGCGGCCCGGTTTGGTGGGCGACATCGGATCGGGCGCAGGCCTGCCGGGGCTGGTGCTGGCGCTGCAGCGTCCCGATGTGCGATTCGTGTTGGTCGAGCCGATGGAACGCCGCACCGACTGGCTGTCGTCGCAAGCGCGGGAACTGGGTCTCGAGAACGTCGAAGTTCGTCGCGCCCGTGCCGAGGAGTCTGGTCTCGAAGGCCAGCTCGACCAGGTGACCGCGCGCGCGGTCAGTGCTTTCAAGAAGCTCCTGGCGTTGACCGCTCCCCTCGTACGTGACGGCGGTGAGCTCGTGCTTCTCAAGGGTGCCAACGCGCAGGCCGAGATCGACGCCGCGGCACGGGAGATCAAGAAATACCGTGTGAAGGATGTCCGTGTGGAGCTCCTGGGCGAGGGCGTTGTTGCGGAGCCCACCCGAGCGCTGTTGGGTACCGTTCGCTAATTCGGATGCGGCTGTCCTCGTCGACGCGGTCGATTTGCATTGGATGCAGTACGCCATAGATCCGTGGCCACTACCGGATCTGATTTGATCGCAGTATTTAGCTCTCATCTGGGATTTTCTCGCCTGATGAATGTACTGCAAGAGTGCACTCGAGTCCGCTATCCGTGTGCGCGCATGGGCGAATATCTCTTCTAGCTTCAGTCTGCACCAAACTACCCGCGCCGCATGGAGCGCCCGATGAGCAGCCGCAGCCTGGGCGCCGCGGGCGCCTTCAATCGAGAGTCCCGGTTGCGAGGTTCCCTTGGCCGCAGGACGGTCGCGGAGTTGGGCTGGAGACGGCGGCTCTGCGGCTCTAGGTTCGTTGGATCGCCAATCTCTAGCTCTCGGCGGCATGTTTCACGTGAAACATCCGAGTAGGATTCTGGTGCCTCAACCCAGGGCAGAGGCTTTAGCGGGGCGGTTCGGATGGTCACACACTTTCGGGTGTCGTGCCCAGGGTTTGATAACTCAAGTCCTAGAGCTTCGCCGCGACGCTCAGGGCTGCGCATTTGTTTCACGTGAAACATTGGGCTGGAAGCTTGTCGCGGCGAGTCGCGGTCGAGTCCTCCCTGGGAAGATCTATATTGACGTGCGCATAGTGCGGGGTCTGAGGTGAATTATGGGGGGTACTGGGCTCTTCCAGGTCGGATTCTATGCCGTGTACCGCCCCGGGCTGGATTGAGCAGAGACTCTCTATCGATGAGCTGCGGGTTCGATTCGCGAACGAGCACTGCTGAGATAGTGCGGAGGACGACTAGTGGGTAGCTTGCACGTAGATGCGGGTCGCATCTGAGTCCGTGTTGTTCGTGGCGAGATGCGCGGTTGCTGTCGCTTGTTTCACGTGAAACATCTCCTCGCGCCTCAGAGGCCCTGGCAGAAAAAGAGTTGTGGCTCAGACGATGTGGACAGCCACCGGACGTGCGCCGCACAAGCGAAAAGGTCCGCCCGGATAGGGGCACCGAGCCGCAATCCGACACGTTGAGTCTCTCGCGTTCGATCGAAAGTGTACCAGGGGCTGGGTCTGCATGATGGGGGCTCAACAGTAGTTTGGCGGCCATGGGCGGGGCACCGTGGGTGCCGGGAGAGGGCCATTTGGCCCAGAAAAATCGGTCTGAGATTGATCCTAAGGGCGCCTCGCCTAGACTGGCCGGACAGGAAATCGTCCTAATTCGCGCGAATATCGACGCGTCCGACATTGATTCCTGAGCTCCGTCGCAGGTTGGGGCCTGAAGTTGCAACGGCCGTCAGTGCGGTCCGGTACGGTTGATATGACCCCGACACAAGAAGGTTTCACGTGAAACAAACAGAGCCAAGCGGCGACGACATGAGCTTCGGCTCATTCGAGGACTCCCCGCTGGCGCGCGAGCTGGCCGACCTCACCAAGCGTCGCAAGCGCGTCGCCGACGTGACGGCACCGCTCCCCCGCACGACGCGAGTCATCACGGTGTCCAACCAAAAGGGTGGCGTCGGCAAGACGACGACGGCGGTCAACGTTGCTGCCGCGATGGCCAAACTGGGTGCCCGCGTTCTGGTGATCGACCTCGACCCGCAGGGCAATGCATCGACCGCCCTCGGGGTGCAGCACCATGCCGATGTGCCAAGCGTCTACGACGTGCTTATCGACGACTTCCCGCTCACGGAGGTTATCCAACAGAGCCCCGAGTTCGACACCCTGTTCTGTGCGCCGTCCACAATTCACCTGGCCGGGGCGGAAATCGAACTCGTCTCGCAGGTCGCCCGCGAGCACCGCCTACGGACGGCCGTCGAAGACTTGCAGCGCACCGTCGAACAGCCCTATCACTACATTTTCATCGACTGCCCACCGTCTCTCGGGTTGTTGACGATCAACGCGTTCGTTGCGGCATCCGAAGTGATGATCCCGATTCAGTGTGAGTACTACGCGTTGGAGGGGTTGAGCCAGCTGTTGGGCAGCATCGAGCTGATCCAGAAGCACCTCAACCCGACGCTCTCTCTGCAGACGATCCTGTTGACGATGTTCGACGGGCGCACGAATCTAGCGAACCAGGTGGCTGATGATGTGCGCAGTCACTTCACCGACAAGGTGTTGCAGGCCGTCATCCCTCGTGCTGTTCGCATTTCCGAAGCTCCGAGCTTCGGCCAGACCGTGATCTCCTACGACCCCTCATCCCTCGGCGCGATCTCCTACCTGGAAGCCGCCAACGAAATGGCGCGCCGGTACGGCGACAAACTCACAATTTCCCCGCAGAACTAAGGAGCGCAACAAACATGGCGACGAAACGAACAGGACTCGGCCGGGGCATCGGCGCCCTGATCCCGACGGCTCCCGAAGGCTCTGCCGCGCGGCCGGTCGATGTGTTCTTCCCGCAGAGCGATGCGTCAAAGGCCAAGGCCGCCAGCACACAGGGTGCGCCGGCAGCGGATACAGAAACCGTGACCGCCGTTCCGACGGTGGATGAGGACGCGAGCCCCGAGCCCGACGACTCCCCCGACCTCGTGGCCGTGCCCGGTGCACGCCTCGCAAGCATCGCGCAGTCCGACATCGTCCCCAATGCCGTGCAGCCGCGGACCTATTTCGACCCGGAGCACATGTCGGAGCTCGTCCACAGCATCCGCGAGGTGGGTGTGCTGCAGCCGATCGTCGTTCGCTCACTGCCGGGTTCGGATGGCAAGTACGAGCTGATCATGGGTGAGCGTCGTCTGCGAGCCTCGCAGGAGGCGGGCCTCGCGACGATCCCCGCGATCGTCAAGGACACCGCCGACGAGGACATGCTGCGCGATGCCCTTCTCGAGAACCTGCACCGGTCGCAGCTGAACCCGCTTGAAGAGGCCTCGGCCTACCAACAGTTGCTCGAGGACTTCGGTATTACGCAAGAACAACTGGCCGAGCGCATCGGGCGCTCACGTCCGCAGATCTCGAACACGCTCCGCCTGCTCAAGTTGCCGGCGACCGTGCAGAGCCGGGTCGCATCCGGCGTGCTGAGCGCCGGTCACGCGCGCGCCGTCCTCGCGGCCGGTGACGTCGAGGCCATGCAGAAGCTCGCCGACAAGATCGTGAACGAGGACCTGTCGGTTCGTGCGGCCGAGGCCGCCGTGAGCCAGTCCTCGGCGAAGAAGAGCAAGCCGTCGGCCGGCAGCCGCCGCGGGGTTCTGGATGACATCGCCGATCGCCTCGGCGACCGGCTCGACACGCGCGTTCGCATCGGGCTCTCGGCCAAGAAAGGCCAGATCGCGATCGATTTCGCCACTATTGGGGACCTCAACCGTATTCTCGGGATCCTCGGCGAACCCGGTTACGGCGACGCTGCAGCATCGTCGGAGAAGAACTAGCAGAACCGGCACGATCGGAGGCGGCCTGGTGAAAACCAGGCCGCCTCTCGCTGTGTGCGTGGAGGAGATCTGAGCTCGTTCGTCAGGACTTGTCTCCTTACCCACGACTGGAGAAGCGGAGACATCCCGACGAACACGGCACGGGCGGCGGCCGCAGAGTTGATAGAGATGCGACGGGCCACCGCGATTCGGTGTGTGGTGGGTTCACACCAACCGAGCAGCAGGTGCTCTCGCTTGCCGGTCAACCGGTGATCCGGATGTTTCACGTGAAACACGTCAGGCACCCGCCGATAATTCGGGGGCGCCTGAGCGGTGAAGCAGGGTCGAAGCGTCAGCCGCGGGCAGCGAACTCCGCAAGGGCGCCATACGTGTCGGCGAGGGAGCGGCCCGCCGCCTCGATTGCCTGGGGGAAGAGCGATGTCTCGGTCGTGCCGGGAATCATGTTGGCCTCGAGGAACCACACGTCACCCGATGCATCCACGATGACGTCGATGCGTGAGACGTGGCGCAGACCCAGGACCTCGTGCACCTGAAGGGCGACCGCGGATGCCCGAGCCGCCACCTCGTCGGAGACGCGCGCGGGCGCGTAGAACGTCGTCTCGCCCGCGTTGTAACGTGCCTCGAAACTGTAGACGCCCGAGACCGGCTCGATCTCAACCGCCGGGAGAGCCTCGGGGCCGTCTCCCGTGTCGATGATCGAGATGGCCAGCTCGGTGCCCTCGATCTTCTGCTCGACGAGCGCGACATCGGAGTAGGTGTAGGCGTCGACGAGCGCACGTGGCAGGTCAGACTCGTCCGCCACGATCGTGACGCCCTGCGCCGAACCACCCTGCGCGGGCTTCACCACCGATGGCGTGCCGATAGCGGCCGCCAGTTCGACGATCACTCCCCCGGCCCCGAGCTCGCGGAACGTCTCTCGCGGCATGCTGATCCAGGGCGCGGTCTTGATGCCCGCACGGTCGACCAGGATCTTCGCCGTGGGCTTCGACCAGGCCAGCGAGGCCGCGTGCGGGCCACTGCCGAGGTAGCGGATGCCTCGGGCACCGAGCAAGGCCTGAAGCGCTCCATCCTCACCGCTGGCGCCGTGCAGAGCCGGCCACACGAGGTCGGGCCCCGCCTCGAGGATGGTGGACAAGGTTCCCGCGCCGGGGTCGAGCAGGGTGACGCGGTGACCGGCGGCCACGAGCTCGTCGGCGACGCGACGGCCCGAACGCAGGGAAACGTCGCGTTCGTGGGAGATGCCGCCCGCCAGGACGACGACGGACAAAGAGTTCTCGGATGACATCGATCGGCCTCTCGGGGATCAGTTCAGGTTCGGCGGGGGTGTGCTGACGTGGCGATCGTTCGAGCGCGACTCGAGCATGCCCGTGCCCGCAAACGTCTCGAGCAGATCGATCTCCCCGTTTATCACGGTGGCGAGGCGACGGATGCCGACGCGGATGTTCTCGGGCGTCGGGTGACAGAACGACAGCCGCATGGCATGACGACCGCGGCCGTCGGCGAAGAACGCCGTGCCGGGCGTGAACGCGACGAGTTCCTTGACCGCGCGCGGAAGCATCTGCTTCGAGTCGAGTTGATCGGGCAACGACAGCCACACGTAGAAGCCGCCGTTCGGGTCGGTCCACGAGAGATCGGGCAGGTATTCGGCCAGAGCCGACACCATGGCCTTCTTTCGCTCGTGGTAGACCCCGCGGAACGTGTCGATCTGACCCTTCCAGTCCGCCGTCTTCAGATATTCGGCGACCGTCAGCTGGCTGAACGCGCTGGGCGACAGGATGGCCGATTCGGCGGCGAGGATGAGCTTCTCGCGGATGGCATGCGGTGCGAGCACCCAGCCGACGCGGAAACCCGGGGCCAGGGTCTTGGAGAAGGAGCCCAGATAGATGACACCCTCGTCGTCGATCGAGCGCAGGGCATCCGGAGCCGGCCGATCGAAGTAGAGCAGCCCGTAGGGGTTGTCTTCGACCACGAGAATCTCGTTGGCGCGGCAGATCTCGAGGATCTCGGGGCGACGCTCGGCACTCAGCGTGATGCCGGCCGGGTTGTGGAAATTGGGGATGGTGTAGAGGAACTTGATGCGACGGCCCTGGCCGCGCAGCTGGGCGATCGTCTGTCGCAGCGCGTCGGGGATGAGGCCGTCGTCGTCCATCGCCACGTGCACGACCGACGCCTGGTAGGACCGGAACACACCGATCGCGCCGACATAGCTGGGTGCCTCGGCGAGGATGACGTCGCCCGGGTCGATGAAGAGTTTGGTGACCAGATCGAGCGCCTGCTGCGAACCCACCGTGGTCACGACGTTGTCGACTGTGCCCCGGATGCCCTCGAGCGCCATGACGTCGAGGATCAGCTCGCGCAGAGCCGGCTGACCGGCCCCCGAGCCATACTGCAACGCCGCGGCACCCTGCTCTCGCATGACACGGGCCATGGAGTCGGTGATGACATCGTGCGGCAGGGCCGAAACGTTGGGCATGCCGCCGGCCAGCGAAACCACCTCGGGGCGACTGGCCACGGCGAAGAGGGCTCGAACCTCGCTGGCGGACAGGCCGGCGGTGCGCTCGGCGTAGTTCGAATACCACGGGTCAAGGTTGTTCCCGACGGAGCGGGGGGTGCCTGGTTCTTCCACGTCAAATCCGTTCTGATCTCTTCACATGCTATCGGGGCTTCTCGGGTGCTTAAACAAAAGTGACCCGCCCGGCAGATTGCCGGACGGGTCACTCGAGTGCGTCAGGCTATGCCAGGAAGGCGGCCAGGTCGGCCTCGAGGGCGGCCTTGGGCTTCGCACCCACGATGGACTGCACGACCTCGCCACCCTTGAAGACCTTCAGGGCGGGGATGGACGTGATCTGGTAGTCGACGGCGAGCTGCGGGTTCTCGTCGACGTTGACCTTGACGATGTCGAGCTTGTCGGTGTTCTCAGAGGCGATCTGGTCGAGGATCGGCGAGACCATGCGGCAGGGACCGCACCAGGCGGCCCAGAAGTCCACGAGGACCGGCTTGTCGGACTGCAGCACTTCCTGGTTGAAGGACTGCTCGGTTACGGCGCGTGCGCTCATTGTTATCTACTCCTTGTTGGTGGTCGGGTGAGTCTGAACGGCTCGACGTGCGAGCCGGGGATGGTGGCGGCCCTGCGAGGGGGCCGGGGTGGCGCGTGCAAGTGCGGTGGCGGTCGGCTAGGCGCCGACGGTTGCCGCCTCGCTCGCACTGGCCGCGGCCCGGGCGCTGGCACTCTCGACGGCTTCAGCCTCGGCTTCCGCCTCCTGCTCGGCCGGCACATCGAGGTGGGCCTCGGCCTGCTCGAGCTCGGCGAGGTAGCTCTCCATATCGAGAGCGGCCACGGTGCCCGAGGCCGCCGCGGTGATCGCCTGACGGTAGTGCGGGTCGATCACGTCGCCCGCGGCGAAGACGCCCGCGAGGCTCGTGCGCGACGAGCGCCCGTCGACGGCGATGACGCCATCGGAGGTGAGCTCGAGCTGCTGGTGCACGAGGTGCACGCGCGGGTCGTTGCCGATCGCTACGAACAGGCCACCGAGCGGCAGAACCTGCTCAGAACCATCGACCGTGTTGCGCAGCGTGACCGACTCGACGGCGTTCTCGCCGTTGATGCCGACGACCTCGTTGTTCCAGAGGAACTCGATCTTCTCGTTCTGGAAGGCGCGCTCCTGCATGATCTTCGAGGCGCGCAGCGAATCCTTGCGGTGGATGACGTAGACCTTCGACGCGAAACGCGTCAAGAAGGTGGCCTCTTCCATGGCCGAGTCGCCGCCGCCCACGACCGCGATCGTCTTCTCCTTGAAGAAGAAACCGTCGCAGGTGGCACACCACGAGATGCCGCGGCCGCTCAGACGCTCCTCGTCGGCGAGGCCGAGCTTGCGGTAAGCCGAACCGGTGGCGAAGATGACCGAGCGGGCCTCGAGGGTGCCGCTGTAACCGGTCGTGACCGTCTTGACGGGGCCGTCGAGGGAGACCTCGGTGACGTCGTCGAGGATGACTTCGGTGCCGAAACGCTCGGCCTGCTCCTGCATCTTGAACATGAGATCGGGGCCCTGGATGCCCTGGGGGAAGCCGGGGAAGTTCTCGACCTCGGTCGTGTTCATGAGCTCGCCGCCCGCCTCGACGCTCGACGCGATGAGGACGGGTTTGAGGTTGGCACGTGCGGCATAGATGGCCGCGGTGTAACCCGCGGGACCCGAACCGATGATGATGACGTTACGCACGACGGATGCTCCTCGCTTTTGTGCTCGTGACGGCTAAAACACATCCTAGCCGCGCAGTATTCCGAGCCGGCTGGGCGCCCGCGCCGAGGCTCAGCGGCCGAGTCGGCGCAGCACCGGACGAAGCGCTTGGCGCAGCTCGGGCACCCGGAAGATCGCAAGGAAAAGGACGTACACGAGGGTCATGACGGCCCCGATGATGCCCATCGAGACGAGTGCCCCGAATGCGCTGCCGACGGCGAAGCCATCCGGTGAATCGATGCCGAGCACGATGCCGACGACACCGCCGGCGACGGCTGCCGGAACGGCCGAGAAGCTGAACAGCAAGACGCTGTTGAGGACGTGCTGCACGTCGAGCCCGTTGAGGCGGCGACGCAGCAGGAAGAAGGCCAGGAACATCTGCAGCGTGCCCGCGACCGTGCTCGTGAGGGTCAACCAGAAGGCGATGGCATCCGCCGGCAGCAGCAGGGCGACCGAGGCCAGCACCGAGAACAACACCACCTGGAACACCGTGAAGAAGAAGGGTGTGCGCGTGTCCCCGAGGGCATAGAACGCCCGCTGCACGACGAAGAGGATGCAGAACGGCACGAGGCCGAGCACATAGCCGACGATCAGCAGCGCGAAGTCGACGGTTTCGGCATACGAGCTCGAGAACAGGCTGGCGAACGGGTAGGAGCAGACGATGAGCCCGGCCGCCGCCAACACGATCAGCAACGACACCTGACGAATGGAGGTCGAGACATCCGCCCTGAGCGCCACGAAATCGCGTTCGCGGGCATGCTCGGACATCTGCGTGAAGTACGCCGTGGTCAGCGACACCGTGATGACCGAGTGCGGAAGCATGAAGATGAGCCAGGCGTTCTGGAGTGCCAGGACGGATGGCCCCTGACCGGAGGCGAGGTTGGCGGTCTGAGACTGCACGAGACCCGCGAGTTGAGTGGCGATGATCATCGCGAAGGTCCAGCCGGCCAGTCGACCGGTGGCCCGCAGTCCCACGCCGCGCCAGTGGAAGTCGGGGCGGAAGTGCAGGCCCACGCGGCGCCAGAAGACGAACAGGATGACGGCTTGCACGGCGACGCCGATGGTGGCCGATCCGCCCAGCACGGCGATCATGTCGGGTGTGAAGTCGCCGGCCTCACGCGGGCTCGCGGCCTCTGCGCCATAGACGATCTGGAAGACCACGAGCCCGGCGATGGCGACGACGTTGTTGAGCACGGGCGACCAGGTGAACGGGCCGAAGATCTTGTGCGCGTTGAGGATCTCGCCGAGCACCGTATAGAGGCCATAAAAGAAGAGCTGAGGGATGCACCAGTACGCCAGCGCGATGGTCAGTGCCATCTGGTCGGGCGGCAGCGTGGCGGCCACCAGACGCACGAGCACGGGCGCGGCGAAGGTGGCGACGACCGTGGCGCCCGCGAGCACGACAATGGCGATGGTCAACAGCTTGTTGATGTAGGCGTGGCCGCGGTCGGCGTGCAGCGTGGCCCGCACGATCTGCGGCACCAGGATGGCTCCCAGCACGCCGCCCGCGATGATGGCGTAGACCGTGTTGGGCAGCTGGTTCGCGTTGGCGAAGGCGTTGCCGCCCACGCTGACCTGGCCGAGCGTGGCGGTGAGGATGATGGCCTTCACGAAGCCCAAGAGGCGCGATACCAGCGTGCCGGAGGCGAGCAGGGCGCTGGCCCGGCCGATGCTCGACGAACGGTTTCCGCGCGCGGGGCTGGCGGCGTCAGTCATTGCTGGCCGCTTTTCCGGCTGTTTCGGATGTCTCACGAGCTCCGGTCGTCTCCGTCGCGCGGCGTTCCGCCCGGCGCTTCAGGATGGTGCGGACCAGGCCTCCGACGAACAACAGCAACACAAAGGTGCCCAGGATGATCGCCCCGATGCCCTCCCAGTCGGCTCGCACGACGACGGGAACGAAGGCATCCGAGGCCACGCGCACGCCCGTGGCGCTGAAGAGCTGCAGGCGCACCGTGACATCGCCGTTTCCGAGGCGGGCCTCGACGGGCACCGAGACGGTCTCGCGCGAGTTGGCGGGCACCTTCTTGGTGACCGAGCCGTCGATGTCGAGGCGCGGGTTGCTGGCGCTCGCGTCGAGGCGCACGGTGATGGGATAGGCCAGGTCGTTGCGCACGGCGAAAGGCAACGACGCCTGGCCGCTGATCATGGTGATCTGGCTGGTCGTCGCCAGCTGCACCGACTGCAAGGTGCGAGAACTTTGCTCGCGGTGCTTGTCGACGGCCGCGTCGAACGTGTCGGGCGTCTCCTGCCATCCGATCGCGGTGAGGGCGAGTAGTTCAGCACGCTCGCGGCCTGTGAGCAGCTCGGGCTGGTCGAGCACGGTCGCGAAGTCGGCGAGGCGCGATTCGTTCTTCCAGCGGTCCTCGAGGGCTGACAGTCGATCGGTCGGTTCGCCGGCATCGACGATCGCGGTTTCGACGGATGGCTGAGACCGCGCGTCGTCGAGGGTAGCGACGCGCGTGCCGGCCAGGCTCTGCAGCGAGCCGATGGCTTCACCGACCCGGAATGAGGTGGGCGGAACGCCGCGGTCGAGCGTCAGCAGCACGACGGTGCCATCGGATGCGGCGTTGCTCGAGAGCACGGCCAGGCGCGAGGACAGGGCGTTCAGGGCATCTTGCTGCTGGTCGGGCGTCACGGCCGTGACGGTCGCGGCTCGGAACTCGGCCGAGGCGGGGGCGTCCGAAACGAGCAGGGAGGCGTCGCCGACGCGGGCCGATGCGGATGCCGTGGCTGCGGCATCCAGTTGCGTGTTCGTGCTCGACAGAATGGTCTGCGTGGCACCGGATGCCTGGAAGACGGGCAGGTCGCCCGGCATGACGGTCGTGTCGGCTGGCCACAGTATGCCGTCATCGGTATATGGCCAATCGACCAGCTGGGCGAGGTCAGGAAGGGCGGGCGATCCGTCGGGCTGGGTGGTCGCCGTTGGCGTCGCCGTCGGCGCGTTCTGAGCGTCGTCGGTGCCGGCGGCCGAGGGCTCGGCGGGGTCGGCAGGTGCGGCGGGCGGCGGCGTCATACCCGCGAAGTCGGCGGCGTTCATGCCGTAGAGAAGCGAGGTCGGCTGCATCAGCGAACCGAGGTTCATCTGTGACTGGGCGGCCGGGTCGGCGTCGGCGTACTGCAACGCGAACGTCTCGTTGGTCGCCGATTCGAGGCGGTCGAGCCAGGTCGTTGCCGACTCGGGGGCGGCCGTTCCGAGCGCGCGGATGGACGCGATGATGCGGGGGTCGATGCCGATCGCGACGGGCCGGTCGCGCACCCCGTCGAGTTGACGTGTGAGCACGCCAGAGGGCCCGGTGTAGGTTTCGAGCAGGTCGGCCGGGATGAGGCCGTCGGCGCTCGCGGGCACGGTCAGCGGCACCGCGACGGCGACTCCGACGGTGGCGGGCGCCGGCGCGGGAGTGAAGATGAAGGTGTCTCGCGATTCAGCGGTCGCGGCGCCGGACGAGTAGGCAGCGCGGATCGGATAGACGCCGTAATCGCCCGGCAGAGCGAGCGAATCGGCGGGCACGAGGATCGCCTCGGTCGAGAAGGATGCTCCGGGCGAGATCTCGTCGACGTCGATGCTCGTGATCTCGTGGTCGGTGCGGATGCCGGCGACCAGCTGCTCGGCCTCGGCGGCACCCTCGTCCCCCGCCCCCGGGTTCGTCCCCATCCACGCGTCGAAGGCGTCGGTCGCGTCGATGCGCGACGTTCCGGATGACAACACGAGCCGGCCGGCCGGGATGGTCTCGGCCGTGCGGTTCGTCACCGACGCCGTGACGGTCATGATGCCACCCGGTGCGACGGGGCTGCCGCTGAGGTGCAGGTTGGCCGTGATGTCGTCGGCCTGGGTGACAGAGGGCGCGATGGCCGACGCAGACGTCGATGCAGACGTCGACGCGGATGACGACGCGGATGCCGAGACCGACGCCACTCCCCCGGGGCTCGCCACGGCGATGGCGGCCGAGGCCGGGCCGCCGACGATCAGGGACGCCGAACCGACTGCGAGGGCGAGCACCTGGCGCAGTCGTGCTGCTGATCGGAATGGGTTCATAGGCTGCCTGCCGGCGAGCGACGTTCGAGCCGACATAACTCCCGATTCTAGGGCGACTCGCTGTGCGCCGCCCCCACGGCGCGCGAACCGTGACCTGAAGCATGCTCAGCCGCGGCGAATGCGCCCCATCATCGACCAGGCGGCCCGCATGAGTGACGGATGCTCGAGCGCGATGCGTCTCAGCAACTCGTACTCCACGTCATCCGCGTTTTGCCGGTGCTGTGCAGCGTCGGGCAGCGAACTGAGCCCCGCCAGCCGCGCCATGCCGTGTTGGGCGGCCAAACCCGAGTCGTGCAATTCGTCGTCGCGGATGGCGGCGACCACCAGCTCGTCGGCACTCGGCAGTTCGTGCACGAAATCGGCGGGGTCTTCACCCTGACGCGACCGGTGCTCATAGAGAACGTAGAGTTCGAGTCGAGCATCGGCGCGCATTTTTTCGAGTTGGTGTGGCGCGATCTTCACAATGCGGCCATGTTACGCCCGACATCCGACACTCCGATCGGTCGAACAACCGTCGAACATCCGCTTCCGTCTTTTGTGTGGCGTTCACCGAATGTTCGGAATAGTCTGCTGAGCTACGTATTACGAAGGCTTGGGCAGTGGGCTTGGGCCGCTCGACGAATGGGACATCCTGTGGATCTCCGAACGGCCGAATACCCGAGGCCGGACCATTTCATTCTTCACGTGAGTGATACTCACCTGCTGGCCGGCACCAAGCGCCTCTACGGGCAGGTCGACAGCACCGAGTACTTGCGCCGACTCTTCGTCGAACTCGAGGCATCGCGCGGCCGCCCCGAGGCCATCGTCTTCACGGGTGATCTCGCCGATCGCGGCGAACCCGAGGCCTACCAGCGCCTGCGCGAAATCGTCGAGCCGGCCGCCGAGCGCATGGGCGCCCGCGTCATCTGGGTGATGGGCAACCACGACAACCGCGAAAATTTCCGGGAGGGGCTCTTCGACGAGGTTCCGACCATGCGCCCGGTCGACCGCGTCTACGACATCAACGGTCTGCGCGTGATCACGCTCGACTCCACCGTTCCCGGCCTGCACCACGGCGAAATCGCCGACGAGCAGCTCGACTGGTTGGCCGAAGAACTCTCGGTGAAGGCGCCGCACGGCACGATCCTCGCCATGCACCACCCGCCGCTGCCCAGCGTGCTCGACCTGGCCGTCAGCGTCGAGCTGCGCGATCAGGGCGGCCTGGCCGAGGTGCTCGAGGGCACCGATGTGCGCAGCATCCTGGCCGGTCACCTGCACTACTCGTCGAGCGGCACGTTTGCGGGAATCCCCGTGTCGGTCGCGTCGGCCACGTGCTACACGCAAGACCTCACCGTCCCGACCGGTGGCACACGGCCTCAGGATGGCGCGCGAGCGTTCAACCTCGTGCACGTCTACCCGTCCACCGTGCTGCACTCGGTGGTTCCCCTCGGAGAATTCCCGACGCTCGGCTACGTGGATGCCGACGAGAGCGCCAGCCGCCTGTTGCGGGCCGGCGTCACGATCGGCGGACCCGTTACTCGTGCACCGACCCGCGAAGAGCCTTTGACCGTGCCTCAGCCGGCTTCGGTGCCTGTGCTTCGCTGACCGCCGCCTTCTCCCACGGCGCCACGATCGGGAAGTAGCGCTCGAGGAAGTCGGTGACTGCTTCGGTGCGGGTCTCGACCGAGATCTCGGGCTTCGACCCGTCGTTGAGGCAGAACATGTCCTGGTTGCGGCGTTTCAGCAACCGGTCCATCTGTCGCAGCGACGACTTCAGGGTCGTCTCGATGTACTTCACCTTGGCGTCGGTCTGCACGACGGCCTTGCCCGTCATGAGCGCGTAGTAGTGGTAGAGCGAGTTGGTCACCGAGATATCGGTGGCCGAGCGGAAGCGGCTCGCCGCGGTCTGCTTGAACTCGGCCGGGAACTCGTTCTCGAGCTCGCGCATGACGCTCTTGCGGAGCGGAGCGGCCGAATGCTCGAGGTGGCGCGTGGTGACCTTGCCGAAGCGGTCGCGCAGCAGTCGACGGTTCACTCGTGCGGCATTCTCGAAACCACTGCGCGACGGGTCGCTGTCACCCAGGCCGATGCGCGTGTGCGCCTCGACGAACTTGGTGACGCCGCCGGGCGAGAAGAACAGCTGCGGGCCGATCGGGCGCCCGAAGAACATGTCGTCGTTCGAGTAGAGGAAGTGCTCGGCCAGCCCGTCGATGTAGTGCAACTGCGATTCGACGGCGTGCGAGTTGTGCGTGGGTAGCACCGAGGTGTCGGGGAAGAACGTCTCGCTCGGCACGATGGTGACGAGGGGATGCTCGGCCAGCCACGCGGGGCGCGGCGAGTCGGTGGCGATGAAGATGCGGCGCACCCACGGCGCGAACATGTAGACGCTGCGCAGCGCGTATTTGAGCTCGTCGATCTGGCGGTAGCGGGCCTCGGAGTCGTCGCCGTCGCCGACCACGTAGTTCTTCATGCGCTTGGCGCGGGCGCGCTGGAACTCGATGTCCGAGCCATCCACCCAGCTGAAGACCATGTCGATGTCGAAGTTCAGGTCGCTCGCGAGCGGGGCGAACATGTTCTCGAGCGTCGGCCAGGTGCGGCCGAACATCTCGACGGTGTCCTCGACGGCCTCCGAGCGCGGCAGTTCACGGCGCATGAGCGCATTCTCGGTGGGCGCGACGATCTCGTCGTCGCCGAAACGCCAGAGTTCGAGCTGCAGGGCCGTCTCGGGGCCGTAGCGCAGGCGGCCGAGTGGTTCGACGCGCGGGCGGTAGAGGCGGAAGATGGCGGCCTTGCGGGTGTCGGAGAGGGCTCCGTCGGCGAGCAACACGGGCTCACCGGCATCCCGGTCGACGGTTTCTGAATAGAAGGGCTCATTCGCGAAGGCCTCGGCGAAGGCGGCCTGCAGCGCGCGGCGCTCTTTGCGGTCGACGGCGATCACGAGGCGGTCGTTGTCGCCACGGACCAAGAGGTACTGGATGCCGGCGGCCTCGAGGGCCTCGCGCACGGCGATGAGGTCTTCGATCATCGAATCGCGCGGCGTCAGGTGACCGTTGAGCAGGGCGAACTTGCCCTTGCGCTGCACGATATCGTCGCGCTCGAGGCGGCGCGGGCGGGCGCTGTTGGCGATGAGGACGAGTTCGGGGGCGGTCGAGATCTGCGATTCCGGCAGGCTCGGGGCCGAGCGGGTAAACGAGGAACCATCTCCTCCGCTTGACTGCGTGCTGGCTTCTGTTGTCATCTGCGTCCCCCTTCCGGTGCGGGTGTTGTGCGAGCGGTTCTCGGGTCGAGTCCGTCCGCCTGCGGTGGCCGCGAGGCCTGTTCCGTGTGCTGTAAACGAGTGGTGCTCACGATGCGCGCCGTTCGGCGGGAGCATCGTCATTGTGTGGCGGGCCGACCGGTGGTCGGATGTCCGCGGCGGCGGAGCTTCGGCTCTCCCCACCTCGACGTCGTCGTCGCTGCCCTGCACCCTGTCTGGCGCGCGATCGATGGGATGCGGTGCGCGGACGAGTTCGGGCTCTGTGCTCATCATACGTGCACTGTTCGGTGCGTCGAGTGCGGGGCCATGCAGTTGAATAGTGAGGTGACTGACACGCTCATCGACCGCCTCGCCGCCGACCTCGAGACCTCCGATTTCTCGGTGGGCACGCTGTCCGAACTCTGGGGCGAGCGGGCCGAGCAGGCCCTGCACCGTGGCGAGCGGGTTCCGGCGTTGCGGGCGCTCGCCGCTCGCCGCTCCTCGCAGGCGCCGCATTCCGCTGAGACGTCATCTTCCGCGACCGCCTTGGTGTTTGCTTCGGCCTCTGAATCGGAGCCGGCGGTTACTCTGGCTTCCCTCTTTCTCTTGGGCGTTCCTGTTGACGCGTCGGCGCTCGCCGCGGCGGTCCCCACCCTCGGCCTCGATGGCGCCGTCGAGCTGGGTCTCGTAGCCGTCGAGGGTGGCCAAGCGCGCGCCCTCGTCGACCTGCGTCCCTACAGCTTCGTCGACACCGCCGGCGCCGGCAGCTGGTGGATCGTCTCCGACCTCGGCGAGATGGTCCTCGATGGCGCCCTCACGACCGACCATGTTCTGGGCGTCGGTGGAGCATCCCTCACCTTGAGCGGTCTCATGGTGTCGCGGCCGGTCGAACGCGTGCTCGACCTGGGCACGGGATGCGGCATCCAGGCCCTGCACGCCGCGCGCCACGCCGGGCACGTCGTCGCCACCGACATCTCAGCCCGCGCGCTCGAGATCGCCGCCCTGAACGCGCGCCTCAACGGGGTCCACAACATCGAGTTCCGCCTGGGCGACATGTTCGAACCCGTCGAGGGTGAGCGCTTCGACCAGATCGTGACGAACCCTCCCTTCGTCATCACTCCCAGACGAGCGGATGTCCCGGCCTACGAATACCGCGACGGTGGCCGCATCGGCGACGGCATCATGCGCGAGGTCGTCACGGGCGTCGGCCGCCACCTCAATCCGGGTGGCATTGCACAGATGCTCGGAAACTGGGAGTACCGGGCGGGTGAAGACGGTTTCGACCGCGTGCGCGGGTGGGTGCAGGCATCCGATGCGCCCTTGGATGCCTGGCTGATCGAACGCGAACGCCAAGACCCGGCCGCCTACGCCGAAACCTGGATCCGCGACGGCGGCACCCGCAGCGGAACCCCCGACTTCGACCGTCTCTATAACGCCTGGCTGGATGACTTCGCCGACCGCGGCGTCGAATCGGTCGGTTTCGGCTACCTCACGCTGCGCCGCGCCGAGCAGGACCAGCAGGACCCGCAGGCCGCCAAGCCCCTGCGTCGCTTCGAGCGCATGCCCGACGCGCTCGCCGCCTCATCGGGCCTCGGCACCCACATCGCCGCCGTACTCGACGCCCACGACTGGATCGCGGCGCACGACGACGACGCGCTCTGGCGCGCCACGCTGCAGGTGGCACCCGACGTCACCGAGGAACGCAACTACTGGCCGGGCAACGACGACCCCTCGACCATCACACTGAAGCAGGGCGGCGGTTTCGCCCGCACCGTCAAGCTCGACACGGCGCTTGCGGCCCTCGTGGGCGCATCGGATGGCGAGCTGCCGGTCGGTGTCATCGTCGAGGCCATCGCGCAGCTGCTCGACGCCGACGTGCCGGCCCTGCGCCAGGAACTCCTGCCCCGGCTGCGCCAGCTCATCCTCGACGGATTCGTGCAGCCCCTCGGCTGAGTACCAGCCCACGCGCCCATGCGCCGCCCGCTACGATTGGGGGCATGGTGAGCATGGCGGATTCTTTGGCACGCCTCGGCGCACTCGCACAGTCCCCCATCGTGGCCCGGCTCGCCGAGGCATTCGATGCGGCGGGGTTCGAATTCTCGCTCGTCGGCGGCCCCGTGCGCGATGCCATGCTCGGCCGCGAGGTGCACGACCTCGACTTCACGACCAACGCGAGCCCCGACGAGATCCTGGCGGTCATCGCGCCGTTGTCCGACGCGCACTGGGACATCGGGCGCGAGTTCGGCACCATCGGCGCCCGGGTCAGCGCGCGCGACAGCTCCGGCGCCACCCTCACCGACCAGGTCGAGATCACCACCTACCGCGCCGACGCCTATGACGGTGTCACGCGCAAACCGGTCGTCGCGTTCGGCGACACCCTCGAGAGCGACCTCGCCCGCCGCGACTTCACGGTCAACGCCATGGCCCTGCGCCTGCCGCAGATGGCCCTCGTCGACCCCTCTACGGGCGTCGAAGACCTGCTGGCCGGCGTCCTACGCACCCCGAGCACGGCCGACGTCTCGTTCGGCGACGACCCCCTGCGCATGCTGCGGGCCGCGCGCTTCGCGGCTCAGCTGGGTTTCACGCCGAGCGACGACACGGTCGACGCCATGCGCCGCCGCGCCGACAGCCTGTCGATCGTCAGCATCGAACGCGTTCAGGGCGAGCTCACCAAGCTGCTCTGCACCGACACCCCGCGCCCCGGCATCCAGCTGCTCGTCGACACGGGCCTCGCCGACCTAGTGTTGCCCGAGATCCCCGCGCTGCGCCTCGAGGTCGACGAACACCACCACCACAAAGACGTCTACGAACACTCGCTGACCGTGCTCGATCAGGCCATCGACTACGAGAAGCAGCGGCATCCGGGCACGCCTCCCGACCTCACGCTGCGCATGGCGGCCCTGCTGCACGACATCGGAAAGCCTGCCACCAAGAAACTCGAGTCGGGCGGAACCGTCACGTTCTACCACCACGACGTGGTCGGCGCAAAGCTCGCCAAGAAGCGTCTCAGTGCCCTGCGCTATGACAACGACACCATCAAGAACGTGTCGCGCCTCATCGAGCTGCACTTGCGTTTCTTCGGCTACTCCGAGGGCGCCTGGAGCGATTCGGCCGTGCGCCGCTATGTGCGCGATGCCGGGCCGCTGCTCGAGCGCCTGCACATGCTCACGCGCGCCGATGTCACCACGCGCAACCGCCGCAAGGCCGACCGACTGGGTTTCGCCTACGACGACCTCGAGCAGCGCATCGCCGAGCTCCGCGAACAAGAAGAGATGGATGCCGTGCGCCCCGACCTCGACGGCAACCGCATCCAAGAGGTCCTCGGCATCCCTCCGGGGCGCGAGGTCGGCGAGGCCTACCGCTGGCTGCTCGAATTGCGTCTCGACAACGGCCCGCTCGGCGAGGACGAGGCCATCCGCCGCCTGCGCGCGTGGTGGGCCGAGCGTTCCGCGTGAAAGTTCGTGCAATCTTCTTCACACCGCTCCCCCTGCGGCGTAGTTTGATGCCATGAGCCACGAGAAGAACGACGACGCTGTCGAATACGAGACCCCGGGCAACCCCGTCCACGAGCAGCAGGAGGGTGACGTCGAGTACACGACGCCCGGCAACCCCCACCGCGATGACGACGACGACAACGGCGGGGCGGATGTCGCGACCCCCGGTGTCCCCATCGCCGACGCCCAGCACGAGGCCGAGAAGCACGTGCCGCACGCGACCCCCGGCAACAACTCGGCCATCTCCGAGGACTGACGCCCGACCCTCCCCCTGTGTGGCCACCCGAGCAGCACGCCGTTTCACGTGAAACCCCTGCCGCCCGGGTGGCCTTTCCTCGTTATCTGGCGCCCGCCGAGACACCTGTCCTACAGTGGACGGAAGTCATAACGGTCAACGGAGAGGAACATCGATGTCGGATCGTCCCAACGACGAAGAGCTCATCGGCCCCGGAAGCACAGCGGATGCCGCCCCCACCTCGCTCGGTCACCCCACCGACGCTGACGGCGAGGACGAACCCGCGCTCGGTGCCGGCGAAGGATCGACCGGTCGCACGCAGCTCGCCGACAAGAACTTCACGCCGACCGATTTGAGCTGATCTGGGGCGGTTTTCAGCCGACTTTACGGTGCGCCTGATAACCTCGCCCCTTTGCAGACCGGTGTGCACGACGTGCGCCGCCGGCATTGCGACCTGTCGCGGAACCCCACCGCGAGCCCGTCAGAACGACGTCCGATCGTTCGTGGCGGGTGCGCCGCGATGACATACACCCGATAGAAAGCTCCCCATGCGTCACAAACTCCTCCAGTCGGCCGCGGTCGCCCTCACCGCAGCCCTCGCGCTCGCCGGATGCTCGGCCGGCTCGTCGACGTCGTCCGATTCCGCCGACTCGAGCGCCGACACCACCGTCACGTTCCGCCTGTGGGACGAGACCGCCGCGGCGTCTTACGAGAAGTCGTTCGCCGAATTCGAGAAGCAGAACCCCGGCATCGAGGTCGACGTCGAGGTCGTGCCGTGGGCCGACTACTGGACCGAGCTGCGCGCCGATGTCGCCGAGGGCAACGCGGCCGACGTCTTCTGGATGAACAACTCCTACTTCGGCAACTACGCCGACAGCGGCAACCTCATTGACGTCGACACGGCCCTGGGCGAGAACGCCAAGAAGGACTGGACCCCGTCCGTCGTGAAGCAGTTCACGCGGGACAAGACCCTGTGGGGCGTGCCGCAGACCTACGACGCGGGCATCGCCGTCTACTACAACAAGAAGCTGCTCGACGAGGCCGGCATCGACCCGTCGACGCTCAAGGATCTCGAGTGGAACCCCGACGAGGCGAAGGACACCTTCCTGCCCGTCGCCCAGAAGCTCACGAAAGACACGTCGGGCCGCGACCGCCTGAACGGCGAGTTCGACGCCAATGCGATCGCCTCCTTCGGCACCAACCTCGGCTACGACCTGCAGGCCATCCTGCTCCCCTACATCGGCTCCAACGGCGGCCAGTTCCAAGACGGCGACAACTTCGACTTCGCCGACGCCAAGACCACCGAAGCCGTCGAGTATGTCGTGAAGGCCGTCAACGACAAGAAGGTTGCTCCCCCGGCATCCGACACCAATGACAACTCGGACTTCAGCCGTGACGCGTTCCTCGAGGGCAAGATCGCGCTGTTCCAGTCCGGCCTCTACAACCTCAAGAGCATCGACGAGGGCGCCGACTTCGAGTGGGGCGTCGCACCCGCGCCCGCCGGTCCCGCCGGAAACGTCACGGTCACCAACGGAATCGTGGCCGCGGGCAACGCGCAGAGCGAGCAGCTCGACGCCACCAAGAAGGTGCTCACCTGGCTCGGCTCGACCGAGGGTGACACCTACCTCGCCACCGACGGCGCGGCCCTGCCCGCGGTCGATTCGGCCCAGAAGGTCTTCCTCGACTACTGGAAGAAACAGGATGTCGACGTCACACCGTTCCTCGACGCGGTGAAGGCCGCGAAGCCCATCGAATCCCCGTCGGGCGTCAACTATGCCGCCGGGTTCGACGCCTACGACCCCATCTTCAAGCAGATCTTCGCGGGCCAGACCCCCGTCTCCGACGGCCTGAAGAAAGCTCAGGACGCGGCCAACGTCGCCATCAACAAGTAGGAAATCGGGCCGGAGTCGGCTACGATAGGCAGGTTGCCTGGGCTACATCCAGCCGGGCACGATGCCACAACCCTCCTGTTGCAGAGAGTCTGCAACCGTTAAGTCCGAAGGAGGTGGGTTAATGACGCATCAGTACGAACTCATGGTTATCTTGGACCCCGAGATCGATGAGCGCACCGTCGCTCCGAGCTTGGACAAGTTCCTCAATGTCATCCGCAACGATGGCGGATCGATCGACAAGGTCGACATCTGGGGCCGTCGTCGTCTCGCTTACGAGATCAACAAGAAGACCGAAGGCATCTACGCCGTCGTCGACTTCACGGCCACCAGCGAAGCCACGCAGGAGCTCGACCGTCAGCTGAAGCTGTCCGAAGCCGTCATGCGCACCAAGGTGCTGCGGGCCGAAGAAGCCATCGCTCAGGTCGCTTTCGAGCAGAAGCGCTCGGAAGAAAAGGCTGCCCGCAAGGCACAGAGCGCCGCCAAGAAGGACGCCTAGTCCCCATGGCCGGCGAAACCGTAATCACCGTGGTGGGCAACCTCACGAGCGATCCCGAGCTGCGTTACACGCAGAACGGCCTCGCGGTTGCCAACTTCACCATCGCTTCCACCCCGCGCAGCTTCGACCGCGCGGCCAACGAGTGGAAAGACGGCGAAGCGCTGTTCCTGCGTGCAAGTGTCTGGCGTGACTTCGCCGAGCACGTCGCCGGATCGCTCACCAAGGGAAGCCGTGTCATCGCCACCGGTCGCCTGAAGCAGCGCTCGTACGAGACGAAAGAGGGCGAGAAGCGCACCAGCATCGAGCTGGAGGTCGACGAGATCGGCCCCTCGCTCCGCTATGCGACCGCTCAGGTTCAGCGTGCCCAGTCCTCCGGAGCCCCTGGTGGCGCCGGCGGCGGTGGAGGCCGCGGACCGGCAGCCGTCCAAGACGAGCCGTGGGCCGCAAGCGCCCCCGCTCAGTCGTCCTCGTCAGGCGCCGACAGCTGGAACACTCCCGGCTCGTACGGCGACGACACCCCGTTCTAAAACTTTAACGAAGGAAACCTACTATGGCTGGAAAGTCTGGCGGCTCGAGCCGCAAGCCCGCCCGCGGTAAGGGCGCAAAGGTCGTCGCACCCGCGAAGGCGATCCGCGTCGGCGTTATCGACTACAAAGATGTCGCAACGCTCCGCAAGTTCATCTCCGAGCGCGGCAAGATCCGTGCTCGTCGCATCACCGGCGTCTCCGTGCAGGAACAGCGCCTCATCGCCCGTGCCGTGAAGAACGCCCGCGAAATGGCGCTCCTCCCCTACGCCGGCTCCGGCCGCTAAGGAGCAACCCCATGTCGAAATTGATTCTGACGCACGAGGTCACCGGCCTCGGTCAGCCGGGTGACGTCGTCGACGTCAAGAACGGCTACGCCCGCAACTACCTGGTTCCCCAGGGCTTCGCTGTCACGTGGAGCCGCGGTGGCGAGAAGCAGATCGAGCAGATCAAGGCGGCTCGCGCCGCTCGTGAGCTCGCCACGCTCGAAGAAGCCCAGGACCTCAAGCAGAAGCTCGAGAACAACAAGGTCAAGCTCACGGTCAAGGCCGGCGCCGAAGGCCGTCTGTTCGGTTCCGTGAAGACCTCCGACATCGCCAACGCGGTTTCCGCGTCGGGCGTCGGCGAGGTCGACAAGCGCAAGGTCGAGATCCCCAACCCGATCAAGGTCGTCGGCGAGCACACCGCTACGGTGCGCCTGCACGAAGACCTCTCGGCCACGATCACCCTTCAGGTGGTTGCAGCCAAGTAACACCACGAAAGCGGGGGTCCGGGCATTCGCCTGGGCCCCCGCTTTTGCGTTCCCGCGGGCGTTTCTCAGTCGGTCGGTTCGCCGGCCACGTCGTCCGAGTCATCCGGGTCGACCTTCTTGATGACCTCGTTGTCCTCCTCGGCAACGGGGGCCGTCGCCTCGTCCTCTCGCAGGTAGTCGCCCGAAGCGATGTCGTCGTCGTGATGAGACATTGTCGTCCTCTCGTCGTAAAGCGGTGTTCGGCTGTGGCGCCGCGCGATTCGACGCTAAGCGCCCCGCCTGCCGCCGCGCAATGGGGTTGTTAGCGCATCACGCGGTGTCTGTCGAGCCATAGACCGTCGTTTGCGGGTCATCCGATCATGGAGACGTGGCCGCGACGCCTGGCCGCCCGAGGAGGATGACGATGAGCCCCGTATCGCTGTGGAATGCACACGCCCCCGAATTTGTGAGCGACCCGTTCGTGGTCGAAGACCGCGCCGACGTCATCGTGGTGGGTGCGGGCCTCACGGGCCTCATCACGGCCACGCTGCTGGCGCGCGCGGGCGTCGATGTGCTCGTGCTCGAGGCGCGCACGCCCGGGGCCGTGACATCCGGCAACACCACCGCCAAGATCAGCGTCCTGCAGGGCACGAAGCTGTCGACCATCCTGTCTCACCACTCGGAGAAGCTCGGCCGCGCTTATGTCGAGGCCAACACCGACGGGCAGGCCCTTCTGCTGGCCCTGTGCGCCGAATGGGGCGTCCCGGTCGATATCCGAGACTCCTATACCTATGCGGTGTCCGACCAGGGGCTCAAACAGGCGCGCAAGGAGTTCGAAGCCAACGAGAAGCTCGGTCTGGGCGTCCAGTGGGTCGAGACATCCGAGCTGCCCTATGACATCAAGGGCGCCGTGCGGATGCCTGACCAGGCCCAATTCGACCCCATGGACTTCATCCCCGCAGCCATCGCCGACATCCGGGCGCACGGAGGTCGTGTCGTGTCGGGTGTGCGGGTGACGGGCGTCGACGTCGAATCGCCCACCCTCGTCGAGACCGAGCGCGGCGATGTGCACGCCGAGAACGTCGTGTTGGCGACGGGCATCCCGATCCTCGACCGCGGCGGCTACTTCGCCAAGGTCGCACCCACGCGCTCCTATGCCATCGCCTTCACGGGGGCCTCGACCATCCCCCAGGGCATGTACCTCTCGGCCGACACCCCGAGCCGCTCGGTGCGCCAGGCGAGAGTGGATGGCGTCGACTACCTCGTCATCGGCGGCAACGACCACCCCGTCGGCCGCGGCGGATCCGAGCGCGAAAAGGTCGAAGACCTCGTGAACTGGACCGAGGAGCACTTCCCCGGCGCCCAGGTCGCCTACTCGTGGTCGGCCCAGGACTACAGCTCGCACAACCAGATCCCCTTCGTCGGGGCGCTCCCCCGGGGGCGCGGCAAGGTCTACATGGCCACCGGATACGACAAGTGGGGCATGACGAATGCGGCCGCGGCATCCCTGCGTCTGACGGCCGAATTGACGGATGCCGAGCAGCCCGGTTGGGCGAAGGTCTGGGGCACGCGCATCACGACGCCTTCTGATTTCGCGGAGGGCGCCCTGCACAACGCCGAGGTCGGGGTCGAGATCGTGAAGGGGTGGGCTCACGTGCTCACGGGTGCGCCGTCCGAGGCTCCGGCCGAGGGCGATGGGGTGGTTACGCGTGCTTCCGATGGGCTCGCCCCGGTCGGCACATCAACGATCGACGGGAAAACCTGTGCGGTCAGTGCCGTGTGTCCGCACCTGGGCGGTGTCGTGTCGTGGAACGACCAGGAGAAGACCTGGGACTGCCCGTTGCACGGCTCCCGCTTCACTGCTCAGGGCTATCTCCTCGAGGGCCCGGCCGTGAAGGGTCTCGCCGTCCGCGAATAAAGTCGCAGCGGGAGGGGCCGGTCGGCGGCCCATTCCGAGAGAAAGTCGCCGCCCGGTGTCGCTCGTGTTCGAGCCGCCGGGCGGTGTCGCGTGGGCACGCGTGAGCCGCCGTACACCTGCGAGGAGTTGCGCGTCAAGTCGATCTATGCACAGGTTAACGGCACGTTGTGAACATTCAATGTGTGATCGAAAGAGTTTTCCACCGACCGCCTGTGCATTCGTAAGTTCCCGATCAGCGGTCTAATTCGCCGGTTAAGTTTCTGGTTATCCACAGTTTTCCACACAGGTTGTGCACACAGCACCCGGCGTTTCGCCCAGGTTATGCACAAAGTTATCCACAGGCATATTTGCTGTGGAGAGACGCCTGTCCCTAGTGTGGGGCAGCGCCTCGTTCCCGAGCGAAGACGCGAGAACGATTCACCGATCCAGCACTGTCAGCGGTCGGAGGTTTACTAGAGCCGACGCCGCACCCGAAGCGACACGCTGCTCCAGCATCCGTTGATCGTTCCGCGCCTGTGGCGCCCCGAAAACTACGTGTGCACCAGGGAAGGAGACCAGAGTGTCAATCGCCCACCTCGGCCTCGCAGATGATCGCTCGGGTTCGAACCCGTCCTACGGCTCAGACCGCACCCCGCCGCACGACCTGCTGGCCGAGCAGTCCGCTCTGGGCGGCATGCTCCTCTCGAAAGATGCGGTCGCCGACGTCGTCGAGGTCGTGCGCGGCCCCGACTTCTACGTGCCCAAACACGAGATCATCTTCGACGCCCTGCTCGCGTTGTACTCGCAGGGCGAGCCCACCGACGTCATCGCCGTCACCGACGAGCTCATCAAACAGGGCGAGCTGTCGCGCGCCGGCGGCGCCGACTACCTACACACGCTGACGAGCCTCGTGCCCACGGCCGCCAACGCCGGGTTCTATGCATCCATCGTCGCCGAGCGCGCACTGCTGCGCCGCCTCGTCGAAGCGGGCACGCGCATCGTGCAGATGGGTTATGCGGGTGAGGGTGAGGTGCTCGACCTCGTCAACAACGCTCAGGCCGAGATCTATGGCGTCACCGGGTCGACCGAGAGCGAAGACTACGTGCCGCTCAGCGACGCCGTGGGCGCGGCCTTCGACGAGATCGAGGCCGCGAGCGGAACCGACGGCCAGATGGCGGGCGTGCCGACGGGCTTCATCGAGATGGATGACCTCACCAACGGTTTCCACCCGGGCCAGCTCATCCTGGTCGCCGCCCGGCCGGCACTGGGTAAGTCCACGCTCGCCCTCGACTTCGCGCGCGCCGCCGCGATTCACAACGACCAGCCCACCATCGTCTTCTCGCTCGAAATGGGCCGCAGCGAGATCGCCATGCGACTGCTGTCGGCCGAGGCATCGGTGCCCCTGCAGAGCATGCGTAAGGGAAATGTCGACCAGCGCGACTGGACGAAGCTCGCGTCGACGCGCGGCAAGATCAACGACGCTCCCCTCTACATCGACGACAGCCCCAACATGACCCTCGTCGAGATCCGCGCCAAGTGCCGGCGCCTCAAGCAGCGCGTAGGCCTCAAGATGGTCGTCATCGACTACCTGCAGCTCATGACGAGCGGTAAGCGCGTCGAGAGCCGCCAGCAGGAGGTCTCCGAGTTCTCGCGTGCGCTCAAGCTGCTCGCCAAAGAACTCAAGGTGCCCGTCATCGCGCTGTCGCAGCTGAACCGTGGCCCCGAGCAACGCGCCGACAAGATGCCCGCCATCAGCGACCTGCGCGAGTCCGGTTCGCTCGAGCAGGACGCCGACATGGTCATCCTGCTGCACCGCGAGAGCGCCTACGAGAAAGACAACCCGCGCGCGGGCGAGGCCGACCTCATCGTCGCCAAGCACCGTAACGGCCCCACGCGCACCGTCACGGTGGCCTTCCACGGCCACTACTCGCGCTTCGCAGACCTCGCGCCCGGCATGTAGCTCGGCGGCGCCGTCTCCCACGCGATCGGCACACCGCCCCCGCTCAGCGCGAGCGCGTAGGATGGATGCATCCCCCCGACGAGAAATGAGGCGCCGCACGTGGCACGATCCGCTGTCGCTGAGCCCACGAGCTCGCGTTACTGGATCGCTCTCGTGGTCCGTGCCGTGCTCGCGCTCATCATCGCCGCCGTCGTGACCTTCTCGGCCGATCACTCCCCCGAATTCGGGCTCACGGTCTTCGCCCTGTTCGCGCTTCCTTCGGGCATCGCAACAGCGCTCCTCGCGCGTCGCGCCGAAGCGGGCAGCCATGTCGATTCTCTGAGCATTCGTCTCATCATGATCTCGGGCGCCCTCACGGCCGTGGCCGGCGTCTTCGCCCTCGTCGTGCGCACCAACGGCACGAGCGCCCTCATGTGGCTCATCGTCCTCTGGGCTGCCATCACGGGCGCCACCGAGTTCATCGCCGGCCTGCGCGCCCGCAAGACCCTCGCCGCCGCCCGCGAATGGCTCGCCGCCGGAGCCTTCGGGCTCATCCTCGCGATCGCCGTGCTGCTGGTGCCCGGCGGCCTCGACCAACACTTCGTCGGCCCCGACGGCGTCGAGCGCTCGCTCACGTCCGCGGTCGTCACCGTCGGCATGTTCGGCGCCTACGCCGCCGTGCTCGGCGTCTACCTGCTCATCGGCGGGCTCTCCCTCAAATGGGGCGCCTCGGCCGATCGACGCACCGAAGCTACACCCGTGGAGTCCTCCTCATGAGCCAACCGTCCCGTCGCGAGATCCTGAAACCGATCGAACTTCTCGTGATGGCCGCCATCGCGGCCGTCTTCACCGGCGTCATCGTGCTCATGTCCACGCGCGAGCCCGTCATCGCCCTCGTCGCCTTCGGCGTGGCATTCGTCGTCACGCTCGTCGTCATCGCCATGTTCGTGCTGTCGATCAAACCCGACGACATCGAGCGCCACGAGATCGACGATGAAGACAACGAGACCCCGGTCTCTCCTCACTAGAATCCAGCTGCGGGCTAAGACCGGCCTCACTAGAAGCCACCTGCGGGCCGCGCCCGGCGCGACTAGCCACCGATATACAGAAGAAGCCCCGACCGCATCCGGTCAGGGCTTCTTCGTATTCAGCGTTCAGTGCTCAGGCCTGCGGCAACCGGTCCACCAGCTCGTCGGCCAACCCCACATACGTCGCGGGCGTCAGCGCGACCAGTCGTGCCTTCGCAGCATCCCCGATATCGAGCTTCTCGACGAACGCAACCAGGTCGTCGCGCCCGATGCGCTTACCCCGGGTCAGATCCTTCAGCATGGCGTAGGGGTCGTCGATCGACGAACGCCCGGCAACCACCTCGGCGCGGATGACGGTCTGGATGGCCTCGGCCAGCACCTCCCAGTTGTGGTCGAGGTCGTAGGCCAGGGCATCCCGGTCGAGGTCGATCTCGCGCAGGCCGCGCGCCAGGTTGTCGAGCGCGAGCAGCGAGTGCCCGAGCCCGACGCCGATGTTGCGCTGCGTGGTCGAGTCGGTCAGGTCGCGCTGCAGCCGCGAGGTGACGAGCGTGGCCGCCAGCGAGTCGAGCAGGGCGCTCGACAGCTCGAGGTTGGCCTCGGCGTTCTCAAAACGGATGGGGTTGATCTTGTGCGGCATCGTCGACGATCCGGTGGCGCCGGCGACGGGGATCTGCCGGAAGTAGCCGATCGAGATGTACGTCCAGATGTCGGTCGCCAGGTTGTGCAGCACGCGGTTGGCGTGCGAGACACGGTTGTACAGCTCGGCCTGCCAGTCGTGCGATTCGATCTGCGTGGTCAGCGGGTTCCACGTGAGCCCGAGCGATTCGACGAACTCCTGAGAGATCGTGGTCCAGGATGCCTCGGGGTCGGCGGCCACATGAGCGGCGAACGTTCCGGTGGCGCCCGAGAACTTGCCGAGGTACTCGGTGCCCTCGATCTGCGTCTCGATGCGGCGCAGGCGCCACGCCGTGACGGCCAACTCGCGCCCCATGGTGGTGGGCGTCGCGGGCTGCCCGTGCGTGCGGCTCAGCATGGCGTCGGCGCGGAAGGCCTGGGCCTGACGGGTCAACTCGGCGATCACGCCGCGGTAGGCCGGCAGCCACACCTCGCGCACGGCCAGCGACACCGTCAGCGCATAGCTGAGGTTGTTGATGTCTTCGCTCGTGCAGGCGATGTGGGTCAACTCGGCGATGGATGCCAGACCCAGCTCGTCGAGGCGGTGCCGCACGAGGTATTCGACGGCCTTCACGTCGTGGCGCGTGACCGCTTCCTTCTCGGCCAGCCAGTCGATGTCGGCCTGCGAGAACTCGGTGTAGAGCGCGCGCAGGCTCTCCTTCTGCGCCGCCTCGAGCGGAGACGAGCCGAACATGCTGTGGTCGGTCAGGTAGATCAGCCATTCCACCTCGACCTGCACGCGCGCCCGGTTGAGACCGGCCTCGCTCAGGTATTCGCCGAGCGGCTGCACCGAGGCCTTGTAGCGGCCGTCGAGCGGGCTGAGCGGCTGAGGGGGAAGTGAGGTCATCGGAGGGCTCCCTGTCGGATGGCGGGTTCGAGTTGGCGGAAGAGGTGCTTGCACGCCTGCTCAATCATCCCAAGAACCTGGTCGAACATCGCATCGTCCGAATAGTAAGGGTCTGGCACATCGGTGAGGTGCGCCTGCCGGGAGTCGAAGCTCAGCAGCATCTGCACCTTGCTGCGCTCGCCCTCGGTGGGCGCCCAGGCCTTGAGGATGCGGTCATGGCTGCGGTCGAGGGCCACCACGAGGTCGAGCTTGCCGAACTCGCCGGGGTCGAACTGTTTCGCCCGGTGCGCCGAGCCGTCATAGCCGCGCCGGGCGAGAGCTGCCACGGTGCGGTGGTCGGCCTGTTCGCCCACATGCCAGTCACCCGTGCCGGCCGATGTGGTGACCACGTATTCCTCGAGCCGCGCGGCGCGCACCAGCGAACGGAACACGACCTCGGCCATGGGCGAGCGGCAGATGTTGCCGGCGCACACGAAACTGACCCGGTAGGGGACGATCTCTTTCTTCGGGGGCTCGGCGTCGAGGTCGGCCGTCTGGCCGGTCAACTCAGCGTCGACCTTCGTTCAACTGGGGCTTCAGGATGGCCCCGAAGATCCAGTTGATGATGCCCAGCACGAGGGCACCGAGCACGCCCCACCAGAAACCGTCGATGGTCAGCCCGAAGCCGAACCACGAGGTGACGCCGGCGGTGATGAGCAGCAGGATGCCGTTCACGATGAAGGAGATGAGCCCGAGCGTGAGGATGTAGAGGGGGAACGCGACGATGCGGATGAGTGTGCCGATGATCGCGTTGACGATTCCGAACACCAGCCCGACCACCAGATAGGTGACGACCGTGGGCAGGATGCCGTCGTCATAGGGGGTGACGTGCACGCCGGCCACGATGAGGGTGGTGAGCCAGATCGCCACGCCGTTGATCACGATCCGTATCAAGAATTTGCCCATGGAACCCACTATCCCATCGGCCTCCCGTCGTGACAAAGCTGTTATTCGCCCGCTGGCCGTATTCCGTGCTCGGAATCTCAGCGCCGTAGAATCGCACAATGACCTCCGCCGAACGACGACCCGTCAAGTTGCGCCCGGAAATCGTCGCCCTGCCCCCCTATAAGCAGGGCAAACCGGCTCCCGTCGACGCCTACAAGTTGTCGAGCAACGAGAACCCTTACCCTCCCCTAGACGGTGTGATCGAGCAGGTCGTGCGGGCGACATCCTTCAACCGCTATCCGGATGCCACAGCGCTCGCCGTGCGTGAGGTGCTGGCCGAGCGCAACGGCGTTTCGGTCGACGAGGTGCACATCGGTGCCGGTTCGGTGTCGATCATCAGCCAGCTCATCAGCGCCGCCGCGGGAGCGGGCGACGAGGTCGTCTACCCCTGGCGCTCGTTCGAGGCCTACCCCGGTCTCGTCACGGTCGCGGGCGCGACGAGCGTGCAGGTGCCCCTGAAAGCGGATGACTCACTCGACCTCCCCGCCATGGCCGAGGCCGTGACCGAGCGCACGCGTGTCGTGATCGTCTGCTCCCCCAACAACCCGACGGGCACGGTTGTCGGGGCGGCCGAGTTCGCCGACTTCATGGAATCCATCCCTGACGATCTGCTCGTCCTCCTCGACGAGGCCTACTACGAATTCATCGACCGCGAAGACGCCGTCGACGGTCTGGCGCTCACGGGTCGCTACCCCAACCTCGTGGTGCTGCACACGTTCTCCAAGGCCTACGGTCTGGCGGGTCTGCGCATCGGCTGGGCGATCGGTCCTGTCGACATCCTCAACGCGGCCCGCGCGAGCGCCATCCCGCTGTCGGTCACCGAGCCCTCACAGGTCGCTGCCCTGGCGTCGCTCGAGCGCGACTCCGAGCTGGCCGAGCGCGTGTCGCACATCCGGGCTCGCCGCAATGTCATCCGCGACGGTTTCCTCGACCGCGGCCTGCGCGTCCCCGAGGCGCAGGGCAACTTCATCTGGCTGGGCGCGGGCGACGAGACCGACCGCGTGCAAGACGTCCTCTTCTCCCACGGCATCGTCGCGCGCGCCTTCCCCGGTTCCGGCGTGCGCATCAGCATCGGCGAGGAGGAGTCGATCGTGAGCCTGTTCCGCGCGGCCGACGAGATCGCCCAGCTGCTCCCTGCCGCACATCCCCTCTCGACGTTAGGTTAGAACGGTGACAGTACCTCTTCATGATCAGGCTTCGCCTGCCGTGCAGTTCTTGTCGACGGACGGCGTTTTCAGCGTCTCCGAGCAGAGCGAGCAGTACGCTCCCTACCTCGAGCGTCTGACCGAGGCCGACCACCGCCGGTTCTACCGCGACATGTCGGTCGTGCGGGCGTTCGACGTCGAGTCGGCCAACCTGCAGCGTCAGGGTCAGCTCGCGCTCTGGGTGCCGAGCTTCGGGCAGGAGGCTGCCCAGGTGGGTTCGGCCCACGCTGCCCGGCCGCAAGATCACCTCTTCCCCTCTTATCGCGAGCACGCCGTGGGCTTCGTCCGCGGCATCGACCTGCTCAACGTGCTGCGCCTGCTGCGTGGTGTCACGCACGGCGGCTGGGACCCGAAGGACCCGACGAACGGCAACTTCCACCTCTACACGCTCGTCATCGGCTCGCAGACGTTGCACGCCACGGGCTACGCGCTCGGTCAAAAACTCGACGGCCGCACCAACACGGGCAACCCCGAGACCGACGAGGCCACCATGGTCTACTTCGGCGACGGCGCCACGAGCCAGGGGGATGTCAGCGAGGCCCTCGTCTTCGCGTCGAGCTACCAGACCCCGCAGGTGTTCTTCCTGCAGAACAACCACTGGGCCATCTCGGTGCCCGTCACGACGCAGTCGCGCACACCGTTGCACCGCCGCGGCGACGGCTTCGGCGTGCCCAACGTGCAGGTCGACGGCAACGACGTCCTCGCGAGCTTCGCGGTCACGGCCAAGCACCTCGACGACGCGCGCTCCGGTCAGGGCCCGCAACTCATCGAGGCGCTCACCTACCGCATCGGCGCGCACACCACGAGCGACGACCCCACCAAGTACCGCACGCAGGAAGAGCTCGACTCGTGGGTGGCCAAAGATCCCATCGCGCGCTTCGAGGCCTACCTGCGCTCGCAGAATGCCCCGCAGTCCTTCTTCGACGACGTGGATGCCGAAGCCAAAGACTTCGCGTCCGACATCCGTCGCCGCACCCTGGCCCTCGAGACGCCCGACATGAGCCTCATGTTCGACCACGTCTACTCCGAGCCGCACCCGCTCCTCGAGGAGCAGAAGGCGTGGCTCACCCAGTACGAGAACTCGATGAACGGCGGGGAGTCCGCATGAGCGACACGATGACCAATACTCAGGCCACCGGCGGCGGTGGAGCCGAGGCCCCGCGCGGCGTCGAGAACCTGCCCATGGTGAAGGCCCTCAACGCCGGGCTGCGCCAGGCCATGCTCGACGACCCGCGCGTGCTCATGATGGGTGAAGACATCGGTCGCCTCGGCGGCGTCTTCCGCGTGACCGAGGGCTTGCAGCCCGAGTTCGGCACCGACCGCGTGCTCGATACGCCGCTCGCCGAGTCGGGCATCATCGGCACGGCCATCGGCCTCGCCATGCACGGTTTCCGCCCGGTGTGCGAGATCCAGTTCGACGGCTTCATCTACCCGGGTTTCGACCAGATCACATCGCAGCTGGCGAAGCTCACCAACCGGCACGAGGGTCAGCTCAGCATGCCCCTCGTTATCCGGGTTCCTTACGGCGGGCACATCGGTGCGGTCGAGCACCACCAGGAGAGTCCCGAGGCCTACTTCGCGCACACGCCGGGCCTCCGCGCGGTCAGCCCGTCGACGCCCAATGACGCCTACTGGATGATTCAAGAGGCCATCGCCTCCAACGACCCCGTCATGTTCTTCGAGCCCAAGAGCCGTTACTGGCCGAAGGGTGAGGTCGACTTCTCGTCCTCGGCCGTTCCGCTACACGCGTCGCGGGTCGTGCGCACGGGCACCGATGTCACGCTCGTCGGCCACGGCGCCATGGTCACGGTGCTGTTGCAGGCCGCCGAGCTCGCGGCGGCCGAGGGCACCTCGGTCGAGGTCGTCGATCTGCGCTCCCTCTCCCCCGTCGACTACGGTCCCGTCGTCGAGAGCGTGCGCAAGACCGGCCGCGCCGTCGTCGCGCAGGAGGCCTCCGGTTTCGCGTCGATCGGCTCCGAGATCGCGGCCACCATCACCGAGCGTGCGTTCTATTCGCTCGAGGCTCCCGTCCTGCGGGTCTCCGGCTTCGACACGCCGTTCCCGCCCGCCAAACTCGAGGGTTTGTTCCTGCCCGACGCCGACCGCATCCTCGAGGCCGTCGATCGGTCGCTGGCCTACTAGCCGGCACGCCAACACCCAGCCAGCCTCGCGCCGGCGATCCCCGCTTCACCCGCACCGCCCCGAGCGGCACCGCACGCACCGAATGGACTAACTCATGAGCGAGATGCGCTTTCCTCTTCCCGACGTGGGCGAGGGTCTGACCGAGGCCGAGATCGTGTCGTGGAAGGTCGCGCCCGGCGATCACGTGGCGCTCAACCAGGTGCTGGTCGAGATCGAGACGGCCAAATCGCTCGTCGAGCTGCCGTCGCCGTTCGTCGGAACGGTCGGCGAGATCCTCGTCGACGAGGGCACGACGGTCGACGTGGGCACCCACATCGTCACCATCCAGTCGGGCGAGCCGGCGGATGCCGCGGCCACGCCTTCCGCGTCCGGCCCCGCTTCCTCTGCCACCGCCCCCTCCGACGGTTCGGGCAGCGACAGCTCCTCCGCGGGCGACGCCGGTGTCGGCGACATCCCGTCGGCTGCAGCGGCCGCCGGCCCGGCCGAGAGCGCCCAGTTCCGCATGGCGGGCACGGCCGACGTCCCGGCCACGCTGGCGCAGGCCGAAGCGCAGGCCGAAGCCTCAGCGTCGGCCCAGCAGTCCGTCTCCGACACGCGCGACTCCATCGCCTCCGAGGAGCCCAAACAGGGCAGCGTCCTGGTCGGCTACGGCACGGGCGGCCAGGTCTCCAGCCGCCGCACGGCCACCTCGCGTCAGAACCTCCGCCCCACTCCCCCGGCTTCGGTGCTGGCATCGGTGCCGGCCGCGGCCGCCGTTCCCATCATCGTCAAGCCGCCCATCCGCAAGCTCGCCAAGGATCTCGGCGTCGCACTCGACACCCTCGAGGGCACGGGTCTCGCGGGCGAGATCACGCGCGACGACGTCGTGCGTGCCGCCAGCCAGCCGAAGGTCTTCCGCAACATCGAGACGCCCGAGTGGGCGCCCGAGCGCGAGGAACGCATCCCCGTGAAGGGTGTGCGCAAGGCCATCGCCAACGCCATGGTGCAGTCGGCCTACACGGCTCCGCACGTGAGCCTGTTCGTGGATGTCGATGCCACCCGCACCATGGAATTCGTGAAGCGGCTGAAGGCATCCACCGACTTCGCGGGCGTCAAGGTCTCGCCGTTGCTCATCATGGCCAAGGCCATGATCTGGGCCGTGCGCCGCAACCCCATGGTCAACGCGGCATGGACCGACGAAGAAATCATCGTGCGCCACTTCGTCAACCTCGGCGTCGCCGCGGCCACCCCGCGCGGCCTCATCGTGCCGAACGTGAAAGACGCTCAGGCGATGACGTTGCTCGAACTGGCCCGCGCCCTCGAGCAGCTCACCCTCACGGCGCGCGACGGCAAGACGCAGCCCTCCGATATGCAGCAGGGCACGATCACGATCACCAACATCGGTGTCTTCGGCATGGACACGGGCACGCCCATCCTGAACCCGGGCGAGGTGGCCATCGTCGCGCTCGGCACGATCAAGCAGAAGCCGTGGGTCGTGGATGGCGAGGTGCGCCCCCGTTTCGTCACGACCCTGGGCGCCTCGTTCGACCACCGTGTCGTCGACGGCGACGTGGCGAGCCGCTTCCTGGCCGACGTCGCGGCGATCATCGAAGAACCGGCGCTCCTCCTCGACTGAGGCCCGACGTCCGCGCTCGGGAGCGCCCTGAAGATAACGGTAGGGCAACAATGACGTTGCGCTGATCAGCACGCATTTCGAGGGTTGATCGAGCCCCGCTCGCCGCGACATCCGACCGTTATCGATGTCCCCCGAATAGGCGACACCACCGCCCGTCGTTAGGCTGGACGACGGTCATGACGACCACACACCCAGTCCGCGACCGGGGTGCAGGGCCTTCGGGTCCACGCGCCACGGTCGTATGGTCCAGGGCGTTCTGGCCGGCTCCGAAGCAGCCAGACCGCGAACCCGTATCGCCGCGCCGAGTCCGTTCCGCAACGACTCGTGCGCCGCTTGATGTGGCGGGTTCCGACGCGCGCCCCGAGACCCGGCCGTGAGAAACGAAATGCGTTGCCCGCGCCCGGCGTCGGTAACGCGCTGGAGTACACGTGTCAGAAATGGTTGCCGTCAGCGCACGGAATCTATTCAAGGTATTCGGTCGAAAACCGCGGGAGGTGGTGAAGCGTCTCGCAGCGGGTAGCGCGCGCGACGAGCTCACCGGCCTCGGTACAGCCGCGGTCATCGACGCCTCGTTCGAGGTGAAGCAGGGCGAGATCTTCGTCGTCATGGGGTTGAGCGGTTCGGGTAAGTCCACGCTCATCCGCATGTTGAACGGTCTGCTCGAGCCCACCTCGGGGACGGTCGAGGTCATGGGTTCGCCCATCTCGGGCATCCCGGACGCCCAGTTGCGCGAGGTGCGCAAGAAGAACGTCTCGATGGTCTTCCAGCACTTCGCGCTCCTCCCTCATCGCAGTGTGCGCGACAACGTCGCCTACGGCCTCGAGATCCAGGGCATGCCCCTGGCCGAGCGCCGCGAACGGGCCGAGCGCATCATCCAGCGCGTGGGCCTCGAGGGTTGGGCCGACAAGCTCCCCGCGCAGCTGTCGGGTGGTATGCAGCAGCGCGTCGGTCTGGCCCGCGCGCTCGCCGCCGACACCGACGTCCTGCTCATGGACGAGGCGTTCTCGGCTCTCGACCCGCTCATCCGGCGCGAGATGCAGGAGCAGCTCGTCGAACTGCAGGCCGAGCTCGGCAAGACCATCATCTTCATCACACACGATCTCAACGAGGCCATGTTCCTCGGCGATCGCATCGCCGTGATGCGCGACGGCCGCATCGTGCAGGTCGGCACGCCCAACGACATCCTCACCGACCCGGCCAATGACTATGTGGCGCAGTTCGTCCAGGATGTCGACCGCGCCCGTGTGCTCACCGCCGCGGGTGTCATGGAGCCCGCCCGCTCGGTCGTCTCGGTGGCCGCCGGCCCGCGCGCCGCCCTCCGTGCCATGCGCGACCTGCAGACCTCCGCAGCATTCGTCGTCGGCCCGGGTCGACGCCTCCTCGGCGTGGTCCGCGACAAGGACGTGCTGCGTCTGGTCAAGGCCAACGAAACCGACCTCAGCACGGTCATCCGCAACGACGCCGCAACGGTCACGGGTGACGTCCACCTGACCGACCTGTTCGAGAGCGCCGTCGAGAGCCCGCTGCCCGTCGCCGTGCTCGACGCCGAGAACCGCCTGCTCGGCGCCATCCCCCGCGTCACCCTGCTCGCCGCCCTCGGAAACGTGCCGACCACCACGTCCGAGCTCGACACCATCGACCCGGCCCCCAGCGTCTCGGTCGAGACCATCACCGAGACCTTGCGCGTCACGGCCCCGAACAGCAGCACAGAAGGGACCCTCGTATGAACGAGTTCCGCATTCCCCTCGGCGAGTGGGCCGAAAACGTCGTCGATTTCATCACGGATGTCTTCGGCGGCTTCTTCGCGGTCCTGCGAGCCATCTTCGCCGCCCTCTACGAAGCGGTCGACCTGGTGCTCGCCGCTCCCCCGTTCTGGGCCGTCATCGTCGTCGCCGTCGCGCTGGCGTTCTTCGTCCGCGGCTGGAAGTTCGCGCTCGGCTCGGCCGTCGGATTCCTCCTGATCGTGGGCGTCGACCAGTGGGACAACGCCATGGATACCTTGGCGCTCGTCCTCGTGGCTAGCGCCATCGCCATCGCGATCAGCGTCCCGGTCGGCATCCTGGCGGCGCGTTCCGATACGGCGTCCAAGATCATCAAGCCGATCCTCGACTTCATGCAGACCATGCCGGCCTTCGTCTACCTGATCCCCGCGCTCATCCTGTTCCGCGTGGGCGTCGTGCCCGGCATCGTCGCCACCATCATCTTCGCGATGGCTCCCGGCGTGCGGCTCACCGAGCTCGGCATCCGCGGTGTCGACAAAGAGGTCGTCGAGGCCGGTCAGGCGTTCGGGGCCTCCCCGGGTCGCATCCTCCGCCAGATCCAGTTGCCGCTCGCCATGCCCAGCATCTCGGCGGGCATCAACCAGGTCATCATGCTGTCGCTCTCGATGGTCGTCATCGCGGGTCTCGTCGGCGCCGGCGGTCTGGGCGCCGAGGTGGTCGCGAGCCTCGGCCGCGTCGACGTCGGTCTCGGTTTCGAGGCGGGTCTCGCGGTCGTCATCCTCGCCATCTTCCTCGACCGCCTCACGGCCTCCTTCGGCACGCGCCGCGCTCGCCGTCCCTCGCGCACCGAACGCGCAGCGGATGCCGCAGCTCCCGTCCCCTCGAACGCCCCTCTCCCCCCGGCCCCCGTCTCCGACGCCCGCGCTGCGACCACGTCTGCGGACGCCGCCGCACCGGCACCCGCGTCCCGGTGACGTCCGCCGCGAGGGTCTCGTCCTCTGCGCGGGCGTCCCGGTGACGCTTCTCGCACCGCGCTGACCCCGCCGCGCCCCATACCCCCACCCCCGTCTTCTCTGACGGGACGAAAGGAAACAATGAAGAACCGCACCACAGCAACCCTCGCCACGATCGCGCTCGCCGGAATGGTCGGCCTCGTCGGATGTTCGTCCGGAACCGCCGAAACCCTCGACAACGGCGACCAGAAGGATGTCACGATCGCCGTCTTCCAGGGCTGGGACGAAGGCGTGGCCGCCAGCTACCTCTGGAAAGCCGTCCTCGAGGAGAAGGGCTACGACGTCGAACTCGAAGATGCCGACGTCGCCCCCGTCTATGAGGGACTCTCCTCGGGCGACTACGACCTCGTCCTCGACACGTGGCTCCCCCAGACCCACAAGACCTACATGGACCGCTACGGCAAGGATGTCACCGACCTCGGTGCCTGGAACGACGACGCCAAGCTCACCATCGCCGTGAACGAGGACGCCCCCATCGACTCCCTCGACGAACTGGCCGCCAACGCAGACCTCTTCGACAACCGCCTCATCGGTATCGAACCGGGCGCCGGTCTCACCGAGGCCACGCAGGAGAAGGTCATCCCCGGCTACGGTCTGGAAGACATGGAGTACCTCACGTCGTCGACCGCCGCGATGCTCTCTGAACTGAAGTCCCGCACGGATGCCGGCGAGAACGTCGTCGTCACCCTTTGGACTCCGCACTGGGCCTACGACGCCTTCCCCCTCAAGGACCTCGCCGACCCGAAGGGCACCCTGGGGGATGCCGAGAGCATCCACTCGGTATCCAGCAAGCAGTTCGGCGACAAGTTCCCCACGCTCGAGGGATGGATCAAGAACTTCACCATGGACAGCGACCAGCTGTACTCCCTGGAGAACGCCATGTTCAACGAGAACTCCAGCGACGACTACGAGCCCATCGTGGCGAAGTGGATCGAGGACAACCGCGACTACGTGGATTCCCTGACGAAGTAGTAGCGCAGACGTAACACCCCCAGGGTTCACTACCCGCTTGAAAGGCCGTACTCACTGAGTGCGGCCTTTCTCGTTCCCCAGAGCGGCAGTGTTGCACGTGGCATCCCCGCCATTCCGCGGATACACGGGGCAGGCGGGGCATCCCGAAAATTCTTCAGAAGTTTTTCCAGAATCACTTTTCCCCGGTAAACAAACGATTCCTGCCCCCATCGCGCCCGTCGGAAAGGCCCGTGCGACAGAAATCGCTTTTGCGGTCTCCGAATCTGTCGTACAGTAGACAAGTTGCCGGGGACGGAAGCCGAAAGGCCCAGAACCGAAGTCAACCAAAACCCCCGCTGAGAAGCACAAAATCCGATTACGGATCATCGTGTCAGCGTGGAAAACCCACACAACGAAATCTTCGATGTGAATCAGTCTGCCTGAAAATGACAAACCGGTTCGATTTGACAAGACTTCGAGATGTGGTAGGTTAGAGAAGTTGCCCTGATGAACAGCCTTCGGGTGGGTTTGTGAGGTGCGTCTGATCTTTGAGAACTCAACAGCGTGCACAATGTCAAATGCCAAATAACCTCGGCATCCATTTTTTGGGTGTTTGAGATTTCTTTGAGATTGAAAATGAATGTCAGTTGATATTCGGATTTGGTCAGATTGAACTCGTGTGGATTGTTCGCCTATTCCGGTGGCTTTTCACACATCTGAATGTGCCGTCGCTCTTCGGGGTGGCTGGCAGATAAACATTTATGGAGAGTTTGATCCTGGCTCAGGACGAACGCTGGCGGCGTGCTTAACACATGCAAGTCGAACGATGAAGCCCAGCTTGCTGGGTGGATTAGTGGCGAACGGGTGAGTAACACGTGAGTAACCTGCCCTTGACTCTGGGATAAGCGCTGGAAACGGCGTCTAATACCGGATATGACAACCGACGGCATCGTCTGGTTGTGGAAAGAATTTTGGTCAAGGATGGACTCGCGGCCTATCAGCTTGTTGGTGAGGTAATGGCTCACCAAGGCGACGACGGGTAGCCGGCCTGAGAGGGTGACCGGCCACACTGGGACTGAGACACGGCCCAGACTCCTACGGGAGGCAGCAGTGGGGAATATTGCACAATGGGCGAAAGCCTGATGCAGCAACGCCGCGTGAGGGACGACGGCCTTCGGGTTGTAAACCTCTTTTAGCAGGGAAGAAGCGAAAGTGACGGTACCTGCAGAAAAAGCACCGGCTAACTACGTGCCAGCAGCCGCGGTAATACGTAGGGTGCAAGCGTTGTCCGGAATTATTGGGCGTAAAGAGCTCGTAGGCGGTTTGTCGCGTCTGCTGTGAAATCCCGAGGCTCAACCTCGGGTCTGCAGTGGGTACGGGCAGACTAGAGTGCGGTAGGGGAGATTGGAATTCCTGGTGTAGCGGTGGAATGCGCAGATATCAGGAGGAACACCGATGGCGAAGGCAGATCTCTGGGCCGTAACTGACGCTGAGGAGCGAAAGGGTGGGGAGCAAACAGGCTTAGATACCCTGGTAGTCCACCCCGTAAACGTTGGGAACTAGATGTGGGGACCATTCCACGGTCTCCGTGTCGCAGCTAACGCATTAAGTTCCCCGCCTGGGGAGTACGGCCGCAAGGCTAAAACTCAAAGGAATTGACGGGGGCCCGCACAAGCGGCGGAGCATGCGGATTAATTCGATGCAACGCGAAGAACCTTACCAAGGCTTGACATATACGAGAACGGGCCAGAAATGGTCAACTCTTTGGACACTCGTATACAGGTGGTGCATGGTTGTCGTCAGCTCGTGTCGTGAGATGTTGGGTTAAGTCCCGCAACGAGCGCAACCCTCGTTCTATGTTGCCAGCACGTAATGGTGGGAACTCATGGGATACTGCCGGGGTCAACTCGGAGGAAGGTGGGGACGACGTCAAATCATCATGCCCCTTATGTCTTGGGCTTCACGCATGCTACAATGGCCGATACAAAGGGCTGCAATACCGCAAGGTGGAGCGAATCCCAAAAAGTCGGTCCCAGTTCGGATTGAGGTCTGCAACTCGACCTCATGAAGTCGGAGTCGCTAGTAATCGCAGATCAGCAACGCTGCGGTGAATACGTTCCCGGGCCTTGTACACACCGCCCGTCAAGTCATGAAAGTCGGTAACACCCGAAGCCAGTGGCCTAACCCTTGTGGAAGGAGCTGTCTAAGGTGGGATCGGTAATTAGGACTAAGTCGTAACAAGGTAGCCGTACCGGAAGGTGCGGCTGGATCACCTCCTTTCTAAGGAGCATATGGCGCCTCTTCGTTGAGGTGTCCAGAGCCGCGATCGAGACGAATGTTCTCGCGTGGTGCTCATGGGTGGAACATTGACATTGACATCATCGTGAACGTGTTTACGGCGAGTACGTCTTCTTCGGGAGATTGGAAAGCTGTGGCAGGGGAGTGGTGGTGTATGCACGCTGTTGGGTCCTGAGGGACCAGAAACGTGAAGGCCTCCTATTGAGGGGGATTTGCGGGACTGACTCTTACGGACCTTTTTGGTCTGGGACCTGGGTTGATCGGCATTACTGGCCGGTTGGGCAGGTACCGCCCGTACTTTGAGAACTACACAGTGGACGCGAGCATCTTAGATGCGGAACTTTATGTTCCGTGTCTTGATAAACACAATGATTTATCCAACACTTCGGTGTTGGTGATCCATTGGTCAATTTCTTACGAGAAATTCGATTCGAACTCATGTGATTTCAAGTTTCTAAGAGCAAACGGTGGATGCCTTGGCATCTGGAGCCGAAGAAGGACGTAGTAATCTGCGATAAGCCTCGGGAAGCTGATAAACGAGCTGTGATCCGAGGATTTCCGAATGGGGAAACCCCGCCAGGCCCTTTGGGTGACCTGGTGACTCCCGCCTGAATATATAGGGCGGGTAGAGGGAACGGGGGGAAGTGAAACATCTCAGTACCCTCAGGAAGAGAAAGCAAAAGCGATTCCGTGAGTAGTGGCGAGCGAAACCGGAACAGGCTAAACCGATTATGTGTGATATCCGGCAGGAGTTGCATGGTCGGGGTTGTGGGACTTTTCTTTTCTGTCTGCCGATGGAGAAGGGTTAGAGCGCTGTATAGACGAATGATTTTGAATGATCAGTCAGAGAGGGTGCGAACCCCGTAGTCGAAATGCAGTTATCGCCCGAAGAGTATCCCAAGTAGCACGGGGCCCGAGAAATCCCGTGTGAATCTGTCAGGACCACCTGATAAGCCTAAATACTCCCAGATGACCGATAGTGAACAAGTACCGTGAGGGAAAGGTGAAAAGTACCCCGGGAGGGGAGTGAAATAGTACCTGAAACCGTTTGCTTACAAACCGTTGGAGCCTCCTTGTAGGGGTGACAGCGTGCCTTTTGAAGAATGAGCCTGCGAGTTAGCGATATGTGGCGAGGTTAACCCGTGTGGGGTAGCCGTAGCGAAAGCGAGTCTGAATAGGGCGATTCAGTCGCATGTCCTAGACCCGAAGCGAAGTGATCTATCCATGGCCAGGTTGAAGCGACGGTAAGACGTCGTGGAGGACCGAACCCACTTCAGTTGAAAATGGAGGGGATGAGCTGTGGATAGGGGTGAAAGGCCAATCAAACTTCGTGATAGCTGGTTCTCTCCGAAATGCATTTAGGTGCAGCGTTGCGTGTTTCTTGCCGGAGGTAGAGCTACTGGATGGCCGATGGGGCCCAAAAGCTTACTGACGTCAGCCAAACTCCGAATGCCGGTAAGTGAGAGCGCAGCAGTGAGACTGTGGGGGATAAGCTTCATAGTCGAGAGGGAAACAACCCAGACCACCAACTAAGGTCCCAAAGCGCGTGCTAAGTGGGAAAGGATGTGGAGTTGCACAGACAACCAGGAGGTTGGCTTAGAAGCAGCCACCCTTGAAAGAGTGCGTAATAGCTCACTGGTCAAGTGATTCCGCGCCGACAATGTAACGGGGCTCAAGCACGCCACCGAAGTTGTGGCATTTATATTTTAGCCCGGCCCACTTGTGGGTCCAGGCGTATGGATGGGTAGGAGAGCGTCGTGTGGCGAGTGAAGCGGCGGTGTGAACCAGCCGTGGACGCCACACGAGTGAGAATGCAGGCATGAGTAGCGAAAGACGGGTGAGAAACCCGTCCTCCGAAAGACCAAGGGTTCCAGGGCCAGGCTAATCCGCCCTGGGTAAGTCGGGACCTAAGGCGAGGCCGACAGGCGTAGTCGATGGACAACGGGTTGATATTCCCGTACCGGCGAAGAACCGCCCAAACTAATCCAGTGATGCTAAGAGTCTGAATCCTTGTCACTGATCCCTTCGGGGTGACGGTCAAGGCCTAGCGCTCGACCCTATGCTGGTGCGGTTAGCGTATTAACAGGTGTGACGCAGGAAGGTAGTCGGTCCTAGGCGATGGTTGTCCTAGGCCAAGGTTGTAGGCCGAGAGATAGGCAAATCCGTCTCTCATGAAGGCTGAGAACTTAAGGGGAGCCCGTAAGGGCATGATCCGATGATCCTATGCTGCCAAGAAAAGCATCGACGCGAGGTTCTAGCTGCCCGTACCCCAAACCGACTCAGGTGGTCAGGTAGAGAATACTAAGGAGATCGAGAGAATCGTGGTTAAGGAACTCGGCAAAATGCCCCCGTAACTTCGGGAGAAGGGGGGCCTAAGGCGTGAATGGACTTGCTCCAGTAAGCGCTGCAGGGCCGCAGAGACCAGTGGGAAGCGACTGTTTACTAAAAACACAGGTCCGTGCTAAGTCGCAAGACGATGTATACGGACTGACGCCTGCCCGGTGCTGGAAGGTTAAGAGGAACGGTTAGCCGTAAGGCGAAGCTGAGAATTTAAGCCCCAGTAAACGGCGGTGGTAACTATAACCATCCTAAGGTAGCGAAATTCCTTGTCGGGTAAGTTCCGACCTGCACGAATGGCGTAACGACTTCCCAGCTGTCTCAACCGCGAACTCGGCGAAATTGCACTACGAGTAAAGATGCTCGTTACGCGCAGCAGGACGGAAAGACCCCGTGACCTTTACTACAGCTTGGTATTGGTGTTCGGTGTGGCTTGTGTAGGATAGGTGGGAGACTGTGAAGCGGGCACGCTAGTGTTCGTGGAGTCATCGTTGAAATACCACTCTGGTCACTCTGGATATCTAACTTCGAACCGTAATCCGGTTCAGGGACAGTGCCTGGTGGGTAGTTTAACTGGGGCGGTTGCCTCCCAAAAAGTAACGGAGGCGCCCAAAGGTTCCCTCAACCTGGTTGGCAATCAGGTGGCGAGTGTAAGTGCACAAGGGAGCTTGACTGTGAGACTGACAAGTCGAGCAGGGACGAAAGTCGGGACTAGTGATCCGGCAGTGGCTTGTGGAAGCGCTGTCGCTCAACGGATAAAAGGTACCTCGGGGATAACAGGCTGATCTTGCCCAAGAGTCCATATCGACGGCATGGTTTGGCACCTCGATGTCGGCTCGTCGCATCCTGGGGCTGGAGTAGGTCCCAAGGGTTGGGCTGTTCGCCCATTAAAGCGGTACGCGAGCTGGGTTTAGAACGTCGTGAGACAGTTCGGTCCCTATCCGCTGCGCGCGCAGGAAATTTGAGAGGATCTGACCCTAGTACGAGAGGACCGGGTTGGACGAACCTCTGGTGTGTCAGTTGTTCCGCCAGGAGCACCGCTGATTAGCTACGTTCGGGATGGATAACCGCTGAAAGCATCTAAGCGGGAAGCCGGCCTCAAGATGAGATTTCCATGCCTTCGGGCGAGAGGCTCCCAGCCAGACGACTGGGTTGATAGGCCGGATGTGGAAGAGAGGACTAAAGACTCTCGGAGCTGACCGGTACTAATAAGCCGATAACTTGATAATCACCCACCCCCTTTGAGGGGTGAAGCATGAAATTCGTATCGAATGACATGATGCTACGCGTCCACTCTGTGGTTCTCGATGTACGGTCGAGAACAAAGCAACACAACATAACTGAACAGCTACACCCGTTCAGAACCCCACAACACCCGTGTTGTGGCAGGTTCACGGGTGAAGTCTTCGGAACATGAACTGATCGTATGATCCCTAATGTTTCGGCGGCCATAGCGAGAGGGAAACGCCCGGTCACATTCCGAACCCGGAAGCTAAGACTCTCAGCGCCGATGGTACTGCAGGGGGGACCCTGTGGGAGAGTAGGACACCGCCGGACTTAACATTGAAAATGGCCACCCAACGTTTGGGTGGCCATTTTCGCTTTAACACCACCAGATAAGGTCGCCGAAAGGCGGCCTTATCGTCGTTAACGAGCTCGAGCCGCCTCTGGCCCGCCGTATGGCCAGCGATTTTGATTACGGTTATCAATAAGGTAGCGTTTTCGGTATGAAGAAGACTGCTCTGGGCGCCATGGTCGCCACTCCACTCGTGGCCGCGCTCATCCTCACGGGCTGCTCGTCGACGGGTGGAAGCACGGCTGACTCCGGCAAGGTGCAGATCGTCGCATCCACCAACGTCTATGGCGATATCGCCAAGCAGGTGGGTGGCGATGATGTCGAGGTGACAAGCCTCATCACGAGCGCCGCCCAAGACCCGCACAGCTACGAGGCCAGCGCGCAGGATCGCCTGGCTGTGTCGCGCGCAGACGTGGTCATGGAGAACGGTGGCGGTTACGATCCCTTCGTCGACACGCTGCTCGACGCCGGATCGACCGAGGGTGTCGTCGTGATCAACGCGTCGGAGCTGTCGGGGCTGATGCCCGGGCACGAAGGCGAGGAGCACGACCACGAGCATGAGGAATCGACATCCAGCCCAGCCGCCGAAGCGGAGAGCACCGAGGCCGCCGACGAGCACGAGGGGCACGACCACATCGAGGGCTTCAACGAGCACGTGTGGTACAGCTTCTCGGCGATGGACGAGGTTGCGCACGAACTCGCACACGAGCTGGGTGAGAAGGATGCCGCTAACGCGGAGACCTACGAGAAGAACTACGAAGCTTTCTCCGCGCAGCTGAAGGAGCTCGAAGCATCCGCTGAAGCGCTCAAGCCGCAGGCCGAGGGCAAGGGGGCCGCTATCACGGAGCCGGTGCCGCTGTACCTGCTCGAGGAGATCGGGCTGCAGAACAAGACGCCCGACGCATTCAGCGAGGCCATCGAAGAAGGCACCGACGTCTCTCCCTCTGTGCTGCAGGAGACGCTCGCGATCTTCAGCAATCACGAGGTGGCGCTGCTCGCCTACAATGAGCAGACGAGCGGGCCCGAAACGGCTGAGGTCGAGAAGGCGGCGAAAGATGCCGGCATCCCGGTCGTGTCCTTCACCGAAACCATGCCAGAAGGTGACACTTACGTGAGCTGGATGACCGCAAACATCGAAGCTGTCTCGGACGTGCTCAAGTAGTGAGCCATCCGAACGAAGACCTGGGCGCCACCGCCGAAACGGGCGGTGGCGCTTTGGCGCGCCCTGCGGGTGCAGAGGGAGTAGACGGCGCCGGGACTTCCTCTCGACGGCGTGGTAGCGGTGAGCAGGACTCAGCGGGTGACGGAGCGAGCCGCCGGGGGCCTCTTGGCGGCATGAGCGAAGGTGCCCCACGACGAGGGGCCGTCGAGTCTCGCGGGGCCGCGAAAACGGGGGCCGCGGCATCCGCTCTGCAATTGAGTGGGGCGAAGCTCGGGTTTGGCGGACGGACGCTCTGGGACGGGTTGGATCTCGACGTGCGGCCCGGGGAGTTTCTCGCCGTGCTGGGGCCGAATGGCTCGGGCAAGACGAGTTTGTTGAAGACGATTCTGGGGCAGCAGCAGCTGGACGCCGGAACCGCGCACGTTGGCGGACACTCCGCGCGCCGTGGGGACCGGCGGATCGGGTACATTCCGCAGCAGAAGTTGATTGCCGCGGGAACGCCTATGCGCGGTCGCGACCTGGTGGCGCTCGGCGTGAACGGGCATCGCTTCGGCATCCCGTTCACGGGTAAGCGGGAGCGCGACGAGGTCGACCGGTTGTTGGCGGACGTGGGTGCCACGGCATACGGCAACGACCCTGTCGGGGTGCTGTCGGGCGGCGAGCAGCAGAGGCTGCGCGTGGGGCAGGCGCTGGCAGGGGATCCCCTGCTCTTGCTCTGCGACGAACCCCTGCTCAGCCTGGACCTGCAGCACCAGCGAGGGGTCAGCGAACTCATCGACCGACGCCGGCGGGAGCACGACACTGCCGTCGTGTTCGTCACGCACGACGTGAACCCTGTGCTGGGCATGGTCGACCGCATCCTGTACTTGGCCGGTGGGCAATTCCGGGAGGGAACGCCGGACGAGGTGCTGCGCGCGGACGTTCTGTCCGAGCTGTATGGAACTCCGGTGGACGTGCTCCGCACGGGCGGACGCGTGGTCGTGGTCGGAATCCCCGAGAGTGAGCCTCAGCATCACCACGAATCGGACGTCAGTGTCGGGCTCGGTGGCGTGCCGCCGCGGCTGCCCGACGTGCAGAACGGCGGCGGGCGATGAGCGGCGCAGTAAGCGTTCTCGGCATGGTCGCTGCCGTGGGCGGTGGCCTGAAGATGGATGATTCCCTGTGGGGGCGTCTCTTCAACTTCGAGAACTACGGCGAGCTTCTGGGTTTGGTGCAGAACTCGATCATCGCGGGTGCGGTGCTCGGCATCGTCGGCGGTCTGATCGGCGTGTTCGTGATGCAGCGGGACATGGCGTTCGCGGTGCACGGAATCAGCGAGCTGTCGTTCGCCGGCGCATCCGCTGCTCTGCTCTTCGGGGCGAACGTGGTGGCGGGGTCGCTTGTGGGCTCGCTCGTGGCCGCCATCCTGATCGGGCTGCTGGGGGCGAAAGCGCGGGACCGCAACTCGATCATCGGCGTGCTCATGCCCTTCGGGTTGGGGCTCGGCATCCTGTTCCTGGCGTTGTATCCCGGGCGCAGCGCCAACAAGTTCGGGCTGCTGACCGGGCAGATCATTTCCGTCGACGACCCGCAGCTGGGCGTCCTCATCGCCATCAGCATCGTCGTCATGGTGGCCCTTCTTCTGATGTGGCGGCCGCTCACGTTCGACAGCCTCGATGCGGATGTCGCAGCTGCCCGTGGCGTGCCCACCCGCGTGGTCTCGCTCGCCTTCATGGTGTTGCTCGGTCTCACCGTCGCCGTGTCGGTGCAGATCATCGGAGCGCTACTCGTGCTCGCCCTGCTGGTGACACCGGCTGCCGCGGCCCTGCGCGTGTCGGCATCGCCCGTTGTCGTGCCACTTTTGGCCATGACGTTCGGGTTTGTGTCAGCGGTCGGCGGTATCCTGTTGGCCATCGGCGGTTCGCTGCCGATCAGTCCCTACATCACGACGATCTCGTTCACGATCTACGTGGTCTGCCGGTTGATCGGTGTGCGCACGAGCGCACGGGCCGGCCGAATGCATCGGCAGAACGTCGGCGTCTGAGCGGGGCCCGAATGAGGCGATGGCATCCAGCATCGGATGCGCGACTCGGTAAGCGTTCCATTCCGGGGCGGAACTAAGGAGACATGATGGTTGCGAAGAGGAACACGTGGCAGCGTGAGGCTGTCCGCGGCGCGCTCGACCAGAACGAGGGTTTCATCAGCGCGCAGAGCCTGCACTCCTCACTCCGCGACACCGGATCGCCCATCGGCCTGGCCACGGTGTACCGCGCCCTGGCCGACTTGCAGGCCGAAGGTGAGGCGGATTCACTGCAGTCGCCCGAGGGCGAGAGCCTCTACCGCGCGTGCGAGTCGACTGCTCACCACCACCACCTGATCTGCCGCAACTGCGGAAAGACGGTCGAGATCGAGGCCACCGAGGTGGAACAGTGGGCGCACCGCGTCGCCGGCGAGCACGGGTTCACCGAGGCGCAGCACATCGTCGACATCTTCGGGCTCTGCGAGGTCTGCTCGCAGAAGGCGGCCGTGGCGAACTCCTCGGCGCATTAGACGTCACGGGCGGACTGGACCTGCGCGCGCATCCCGCACCATGCTCGAGTGACCGGGCAGCGACGAGAGTTGCGGCATCCGGGTGTCTGCGTCTAAGCTTGATGTTTGGCTGGGTGGATTCCGCCGCCTAGACCGCACATATACCCCCTTTCTTTCAGATCGGGGATGAACTGTGCCGACAAGAGATCTTGGGCAGGGCACTCGCTCTGCGGTAATTGGAGGAAACCATGGCAGCAAACTGCCAGGTGACCGGCGCCACTCCCGGCTTCGGGCACAACATTTCGCACTCGCACCGACGCACCAAGCGTCGTTTCGACCCGAACATTCAGAAGAAGACGTACTACGTGCCGTCCCTGCGTCGCAACGTGACTCTCACGTTGAGCGCTAAGGGCATCAAGGTCATCGACGCACGCGGCATCGAGTCCGTCGTCAAGGACCTCCTGGCCCGTGGGGAGAAGATCTAATGGCAAAGCACCAGGACGTACGTCCGATCATCAAGCTCCGTTCGACGGCTGGCACCGGTTACACCTACGTGACCCGCAAGAACCGTCGCAACGACCCCGACCGTCTCGTACTCAAGAAGTACGACCCCGTAGTGCGCAAGCACGTTGAATTCCGTGAGGAGCGCTAAACATGGCTAAGAAGAGCAAAATCGCCAAGAACGAGCAGCGCAAGGTTATCGTCGAGCGTTACGCCGCCAAGCGCCTCGAGCTGAAGAAGGCCCTCGTCGACCCGAACGGCACCGACGAGTCCCGCGAGGCCGCGCGCCTCGGCCTGCAGAAGCTTCCCCGCGACGCTTCGCCCATCCGTCTGCGCAACCGCGACGCGGTCGACGGTCGTCCCCGTGGACACCTCTCGCGCTTCGGCATCTCGCGCGTTCGTTTCCGCGACATGGCACACAAGGGCGAGCTGCCCGGCATCACCAAGTCCAGCTGGTAATCAGCAGACATTCACGTTCCGAAAGGGCGATCGACACCACGTCGGTCGCCCTTTCGGCTTTCCGGCGCCTCCACGTTTGCTGGGACACGCCGACGGAAAACGCCTTTTAGGCCCAATGAACCGCGAAAACGCGGGGAATCCTGGTACATTCGAGGCGGTCGATGAGACCGGTAAGGATGTGACCCAGGTCGCATCGATTCGTCTACAACAAACTCGCTGTGCAACACAGCACGTCCGAGGAGGACAACTCAATGGCTGATAAGACGCTTAACAAGACCGAACTGGTTGCCAAGGTCGCATCCGAGTCCGGCCAGAGCCAGGCCGCCGTCAGTGGCGTCCTCGACTCCCTTTTCTCCGTTCTCGCCGACTCGGTGAAGAACGACGTCAAGGTCACCATCCCGGGCTGGCTCGCCGTCGAGCGCACCTCGCGCGCTGCCCGCACGGGCCGCAACCCGCAGACCGGCGCTGAGATCGCCATCCCGGCCGGCCACTCGGTCAAGGTTTCGGCTGGTTCGAAGCTCAAGGCTGCCGTCAAGTAGTCTCACCTGCACTGTTCGGAAGGGGCGTCGCGAAAGCGGCGCCCCTTCTGGCGTTAACGAACGGTTCGTGTGCCGGCCCCGCGGCGGCGGCCCGGGCAGGGGACGCTCGGGTGGAGAGCGTAGGCTTGTGTGGTGCCACGTTTACCCCGTATCGCCGCGCCCGCGGCCCTTCTGGTGGTCGCATTCCTCGCGCTCATCGCCGCACTCGCCTATGGCGGGGGTGCGACGGCGCAGTTGCTCGCCGACCCGGGCGCTCTCGTGCGCTGGGGGCTGCCCGCATCCAAGATGCTCGTCAACATCGGCGCGGCCGTGATGATCGGTTCGGTGGCGCTGGCACTCTTCGCGCTCAGCCCGAAACGCGACGAATACGGGCATGCGCTCGACATCGCCGCGGCGGGTGCCGGTTTCTTCACCGTGGCATCCGGTCTGACGGGTTTCTTCACGTTCTTGAGCGTCACGAACACGGCGCTGTCGTTCGACGACTCCTTCGGCGCCAAGCTCGGGTTGTTCTTCACGCAGGTCGAGGTGGGCCAGGCCTGGCTCGCCACCACGCTCATCGGCGCGACGGTCACGGTGCTGTGCTTCGCCATCCGTGGGCAGACGCTCATGTTCTTCGTGGGGCTGCTCGCCGTCGCGTCGCTCATCCCCATGGCCCAGCAGGGGCACGCGGCCGGCACCTCCGGCCACAACGCGGCCATCACGGCGTTGGGGCTGCACCTGCTGTTCGCTGCCGTGTGGCTGGGCGGGCTGATCACGCTGGTCTTCATTCGCAAAGACCTCGAGCAGGGGCGGCTCATGGCCGTGCTGCGGCGCTACTCCACCCTGGCGCTCGTCTGCTTCATCGTCGTGGCGGTGTCGGGCTACGTGAGCGCCGAACTGCGCATCGGCAGCCTCGACCGGTTGCTCACCCCGTACGGCGTGCTGGTGCTGGTCAAGGTCGCGGCGCTGATCGTGCTGGGCATGTTCGGCGCGCTGCACCGCAACTGGGTGATCGACCGCATGGCGGCCGCGAGCACGGCGGTGACAGCATCCATCACCGCTCGTTTCTGGTACCTGGCAACGGCCGAGCTGGCCTTCATGGGTGTGGCTTCGGGTGTTGCCGCCGCCTTGGCGCGCACGGCGACGCCCGTGGGTGAAGAGGTTCCGCCCGTCCAGACGCCCGCGCAGTTGCTCACCGACGAGCCGTTGCCCGCGCCGCTGACCTTCGTGCGCCTCTTCACCACGTGGGACTTCGACCTGATCTGGGTGCTGGTGTGCGCCTTCGGCATCTTCTTCTACCTCGCCGGCGTGCGGCGCCTGCGCAAGCGTGGGGATGCCTGGCCCGTTTACCGCTCGGTGCTGTGGGTGCTGGGCATGCTCGTGCTGTTCTACCTGACCAACGGTGGCATCAACGCGTACCAGGACTACCTGTTCAGCATCCACATGCTCGGCCACATGGGCCTGACGATGGCCGTGCCCGTGTTGCTGGTGCCGGGTGCCCCCGTGACGCTGGCAATGCGCGCCATCCAGAAGCGGTCGGATGGCTCGCGCGGCGCCCGTGAGTGGATCCTGCTGGCCGTGCACTCCAAGTTCGCCGGTGTGATCGCCAACCCGCTGGTGGCGGCCGTGCTGTTCGCGGGCTCGCTGTGGGTGTTCTACTACACGCCCCTGCTGCGCTGGGCCATGACCGACCACTTCGGACACGAGTGGATGATCATCCACTTCCTCATCGTGGGCTTCCTGTTCGTGCAGTCGCTCATCGGCATCGACCCGGTGCCCTACCGACTCCCGTATGCGTTCCGGTTGTTGCTGCTGCTGGCGACCATGGCTTTCCACGCGTTCTTCGGGCTCGCGATCATGTCGAGCACGGGGTTGTTCCTCGCGGACTGGTTCGGGGCCATGGGGCGCACGTGGGGTGACACGCCGCTGATCGATCAGCAGACCGGCGGTGGCATTGCGTGGAGCGTCGGCGAGATCCCGACCGTGGCGCTGGCGATCGTCGTGGCCATTCAGTGGGCGAAGAGCGATACGAAGGAACAGAAGCGCGTCGACCGCAACGCCGACCGCACCGACGACGCCGAGCTCAAGGAATACAACCAGCGGCTCGAGAAGATGGCGGCGCGCGACTCTCGCTAGCGACGGCTAGTTGCGGCGGGAGGTGGGGGCCGGTTCGGTGACGACCGTGACCTTCTGATCGCCCGTGACGAAGACCGAGCCGACCATGTCGAAGTCGACGTCGTCGTCGAGCTGCTTCACCGAGCCGTCGAAGAGTGACTGGACGGTGACCTCGATCTGCGCGGTGCCCGGCGTGGACGGGATGCTCCAGGCATCCTCACCCGCCTCGATCTCGATCTCGGGGTACTCGGTCATGGACCAGGCGGCATCGCCCTGCACGCGGTCGTCGATCGTGGTGCCGAAGGGGCAACCGGTCGGCAGAAGGACCGTCTGTTCGGCGCAGGCGTCGAGCTGGTCGTCCACAGCCTTCTGCACGGCGTCGACGAATGCGTCAGTGGGGGTCGTCGTGACCGTGGCCTCGTCGACGGCGGCCGGTTTTTCGACCAGGAGCTTGTCGGGGGAGGCGGTCAGCAGGTCGGACTCGTGGTCGAAGGTATAGCGGCCCGGGGTGAAGACCTGCAGGTTGACGACGTTGTTGAAGGCCGGCTTCTCGCCCTTCGGGGCGACCTGACGCGTGTCGACGTCGAAGCCGTTGGCGCGGAACGACGTCGAATGCTCGACCGTGAGGTTGACGACCGAGAGCGGGCTCGTGTGAAAACGCCAGGCGGGGATGAGGGGGAACCGGGTTCCGGCCGATTCGACGTCGAAGGTCGACTCGCCGAATACGCCGCCTGCGTTGTAGGAGTAGCGCACCTCGTGGCGGCCGTTGCCGCGATCCGTGTCGGAGACGAGCTCGATGTCCGTGAGGGTGCCGAGGGCCGCGCGGCGGAGGAGCGCGTCGGAGGCATCGGCGGGCAGCTCGTCGGCGGCCAGCTGTTTCGCCGAGACCGCGACACCCGGCACCGCGAGGGCGGCTGCGGCATCCCGCGCGGCGAGGTGGCCGAGGTAGGTGCGCACGAAACCGGCGGCCGAGTAGACGTCGCGGTTGAGGGCGCCGATCGTGGCGCCTACGGCTCCGAGGAGGAGCGCGGAGACGACGATGAGGGCGATGACGGTGCGGCGGCGGGAAGCCGGGGTGCGCGGTGCGGCGGCGGGCGCGGGCTGAGCGAGGCCGGGACCGCCGAACTGCGGTGCTGAGGGGGCGGACACAGGGGTGCCCGAGCCGGGCGCGGAGCCGTAGGGCGGCTGCGGGGGGCCCGCGGGGGGCATGGCCGGGCGGGGCGGGATGGGCGCGCCGGCGGCGTACGAGCCCGCTGGCGCACCCGGCGCCGGCGTCGGCGCGGCGGAGGCGGGGTCAGTCGGGCGGTCGTTGCTCACCCGGCTATCATAAAGGAGCCCGATCGCCGCACTACGAAGGCAGCCGTGAAGAACAAGATCACCCTCTCCGCCGAACAGCAGGCGGTTTTCGAGCGGATCGAGGGCACGCGCGAGAATCTGTTCATCACGGGCCGCGCCGGCACGGGTAAATCGACGCTCCTCAACCACCTGTCGTGGAACACCGAGAAGCAGATCGTCATCTGCGCGCCGACCGGGGTGGCGGCCCTCAATGTGGGTGGCCAGACCATCCATTCGCTGTTTCGGCTGCCCATCGGTTTGATCGCCGACCACGATCTCGACCAGCCCGACAACGTGCGCAAACTGCTGAACAGCATCGACACGCTCGTGATCGACGAGGTCTCGATGGTCAACGCCGACCTCATGGATGGCATCGACCGCAGCCTGCGCCAGGCCCGGCAGCGCCGCCTCGAACCCTTCGGGGGCGTGCAGGTGGTGCTCTTCGGCGACCCCTACCAGCTGGCGCCCGTGCCCGGCCGGGGCGACGAGCTCGAGTACATCAACGACAACTACCGCTCGTTCTGGTTCTTCGACGCGAAGGTGTGGCAGGAGACGCCGCTCAACGTGATCGAGCTGGGGCAGATCCACCGGCAATCCGACGACCACTTCAAGTACATGCTGAACGCCGTGCGGCACGGGCAGGTGACGGCCGAGATCGCCGGCGTGCTCAACAGCACGGGCGCGCGCACGCCCCCCGACGACGGCACCATCACGTTGGCGAGCCGCAACGACGCCGTCAACCGCATCAACCACGCCTCGCTCGCCAAGTTGCCGGGCCGCGCGCTGACCGCCAAAGCCGAGGTGTCGGGTGACTTCGGCAAGGGTGCCTACCCGGCCGACGAGGCGCTCGAGCTCAAGGTCGGTGCCCAGGTCATGTTCCTGCGCAACGACGCGGGCGGCGGGGGCGACGGGCAGCGCTGGGTGAACGGCACCATCGGGCAGGTCACCAAGATCGACGCCAACGTCTGGGTGGATGTCGAGGGGCACGAGTTCGAGGTCGAACCTGTGGTCTGGGAGAAGTACCGCTACACCTACTCGGCCGCGACCAAGCAGCTGCGCAAGGAGATCGTGGCGGAGTTCACGCAGTTCCCGTTGCGGCTGGCGTGGGCTGTGACCATCCATAAATCGCAGGGCAAGACGTATGACAGCGCGATCGTCGACCTCGGGGCGCGCGCGTTCAGCCCCGGGCAGACCTATGTGGCTCTGAGCCGCTTGACCGCGCTCGAGGGGTTGTACCTGACGCGGCCGCTGCGTCCATCCGATGTGATCGTCGATAAGGACGTCGAGCGGTTCATGCGGGGCATCGAGCGCTAAGAGCGCGCACTCGGCGCCGTCTAGAGGTGGCCTTCGAGGCAAGCGCGTCCGGCAAGGCCGACACGCGCCACGGCCGTGAGCATGCGTCCTCTGCGGGAGTGGGCGCGGGGAGTGCAGCTAGGCGACGACGGCTTCGGTGGAGGTGCCCTCGCGGACGGCCTTCTGGTCGGCCAGGTCGACGAAGAGCTCGGTGTTGAAGCGGTAGGCGAGCATGACCTCGTCGATGACGCGGTCGCGCTCCACATCGTCCCACGGCACGGCGTCGAGCTGCGCGCGGTAGACGTCCTTGAACTCGCGGGGCTTGGCGATATCGCCGAAGAGGTAGAAGCCGACGCCGTTGGTGTCGAAGCCGAACTGGCGCTGCATGAGCGTGCGGATGATCTGCCCGCCCGACAGATCGCCGAGGTAGCGCGTGTAGTGGTGCGCGACGAAACCGCCGGCCCAGGTGGCGCCGACCTCGTTGATGCGCGCGACGTAGGCGCGGGTCGTGGCGAGCGGTTCGATGCGCTCGAGCCAGTCGTCGCCGATGAGGAAGCGCAGGTCTTCTTCGATGGCGGGCAAGCGCGTGAGCTTGGAGGAGATGAAGGGGGCGGCAACCGGGTCGTTCTTCATCTGTTCGGCCGAACGCTCGATGGCCTCGTAGATGAAGTAGTGCTGCGCCACGAGGGAGACGTAGTCGTCGCGCGTGCCCTTGCCGCTCATGAGGTCGCCCATGAAGTCGGCGCCCTCGCTGGAGGAGTGACCCGTGCGGGTGCGCTCGCGCAGGGCGGCGGAGAAGGGGATTACGGGTGTCATGGCGGCTCCCAGAGACAAAGCGAAGTTAGGTAAGGCTTAGTTTAGTGGGAGGGGAAGTGCCGTTGTCCAGTGGTCGGGCGAAAACGAAGCGGGCGCCATCCTGACCCGAAGTCTGGATGACGCCCGCTGTGCCGGACACCGCGCGGCCGAAACCGCGGATGCCTAGTGGTTGCTATGACCCCCATCGGTCACGTCGAATCCGTGCGAGCCGTGAGGCACGGCGTACTGACCAGCATTCGTGGAGGCCAGCGCCGGCGTGACCATGCCCGAGACGAGCAAAGCGCCGAACACCAGGCCGAGAACGTAGCGGCCAGCCTGGGGCTGACCCGCCGCCGCATCCGCCCACGTCGTCGACGACACGGATGCCGCAGCATCCGATTCGCGATCGAAACGTCGGCGGGCCACGGCGAGCGACCCCGACACATACAGATTCAACAGGGACCCGACTGCCATCGGGAGGAGGGGAACGGTGGAAGCCAGGGATGAACTGCCCGCCACGATCGAAACCGTGAGGAGCAGCGCCCAGAGCGCGACCGGGATGAGTGAGGCCACCATGACGGTGCGCGGCAACACAGTGTGCGCACGAGCCATGATCGACAGGCCCCACACGATCTCGGCCACACCGAAACCGATGAGGAAGATCGCCAGGGGGAGAGGGGAGCCCGCGCCGATGGCGAGGTGCACGAGACCAGCCCCCAAGCTGGCCAATGCCATCCAGATGCGCGTCGTGTGAGACACGGTGACTCCTCTCTCCGTTATTCCTGGCCGAATCGTGATGGTGTGTATCGGTTAGACGGCAACCGAACGGGGCGTGGCCTTGTCGGCGGCGAGACCGACACCGAGCAGCACGATGGCGCTGGCGAGGTGCAGGAAGTGGTCGGCCGTGTTCAGGGCGAGGATGTTGAGGCTGGTGCCGACGAGGAAGAACCCGACGATACCGAGCAGCAGGTAGACGGCACCGATGGTGACGTTGACCGACTTGGCGGCGGCCGTGTTGGACAGACCGGCGATCAACAGGGCGGCACCGATGAGCAGGTGGGCGATGTTGTGCAGCGGGTTGACCTCGAAGATGCCGAGCAGCAGGCCACCCTCGGTGGCGATGAAGCCGACGCCACCGGCGACGACGAAGCCGAGCAGGCCGACGACGAGGTAGACGGCACCGAAGATGGTCGCCACGAGGCGGTTAGGTGATGTGCGCATTTGAGTTCCTCCAAATAACTGAGTGCAACGGTTGTTTGCACATGCTATTCATTCGGAGGACTCACAGAATAGGTTTGGTCCCAAAATACGGGGGGCCTGGCGTGCGCGCGGTAGCGTGTGGTAGGCCTCTGAGAAAAACCCGGTCACGGGATGATTCGGGCACAATCGCCGCGCGCGCTGCTCAGTCGTGCGGGCGGGGCGCGACGCCGAGCTTCTCGCATGCACGGTCGTAGAGGACGACGATCTCTCGACGGATTTCCGAGCGTTCCGTGATAGCGCCCGACCAGGGCACGCGCACGTCGGCCGTGGCCGTGCCCGACCGCACCTGCCAGAGGCCGCCGTCGCCGTCGAGACCCGTCATGGTGGCGCCATCCGCTGCCTCTGTCGCGAAGGCACGTGCGATGAGCAGGTTGTCTTCGGGGTGGTCCTCGTTCATGTGCTTCAGGACGGCATCGACGATCGCGGGCTCGAAGGAGAAGGTCATGGGTGCGATGTTAGCCCGTGGCGGGATGTCGGGGGAGGGTGGCGGTTGTGCGGCGGCGGTGACGCGGCATCCCTTCATAGGGTGTTCGCATGACGATCGAGCCTGATACCAAGAATTGGACCTGGGTGCTGGAGCGGCGGTGCGACGAGTGCGGTTTCGACTCGTCGGCCACGCCCTATGACGACGTGCCCGGCCTCGTGCGCGAGAACGCCCAGGCCTGGCCCGCGGTGCTGCAGCGCGCCGATGTGGCCGAGCGGCCGGATGACGCCACGTGGTCGGCACTCGAGTATGCGGCGCACGTGCGGGATGTTTTTCGCCGGTTCGACACGCGGCTGGCGCTCATGCTCGAAGAGGACGCCCCCGAGTTCGAGGACTGGGATCAGGACCGCACGGCCGTGGAAGAGAACTACGCCGCTCAAGACCCGGCCGTGGTGGCGCGGGAATTGGTCGCGGCGGCCGAGCGCGCGGCGGCCGACTTCGAGCGCGTGCCCGCCGAACTGCGCGACCGCACGGGGCTGAGGAGCGACGGCTCGCGCTTCACGGTGGAGACGCTGGCGCGGTACTTCGTGCACGACCCGGTGCATCACCTGTGGGATGTGACGCGCTGAGAAGATCGCGCTGAAGATATTGCGCAGGCCGAGAAAGATGAGCGGATGACGGGAATCGAACCCGCGCTATCAGCTTGGGAAGCTGAAGTTCTACCATTGAACTACATCCGCGAAGAGTCGGGCCGGGGCCCGGGTTGGCGCTCGCCACGGGGGTGAGCGCTTCCGACATCCTAGCAAGTGTGTCAGCGGGGGCGGCCCGGCCGTCGATAAACTGTGCGCGTGCTGCTATCCGACAGGGACATCAAGACTCAACTGGCCTCCGGGCGCATCGGGCTCGCGCCCTCGGACGACGCGATGGTGCAGCCATCCAGCGTCGACGTGCGCCTCGACCGCTACTTCCGGCTCTTCGACAACCACAAGTACCCGTTTATCGACCCGGCCGAAGACCAGCCCGAGCTGACGCGCCTGATCGAGACGAAACCCGACGAGCCCTTCATCTTGCACCCCGGCGAGTTCGTGCTGGGCGCGACCTATGAACAGGTGACGCTGCCGGATGATGTGGCCGCCCGCCTCGAGGGCAAGAGCTCGCTCGGTCGGCTCGGTTTGCTGACGCACTCGACCGCCGGCTTCATCGACCCCGGTTTCTCGGGCCACGTCACGCTCGAGTTGAGCAACGTGGCGACGCTGCCCATCAAACTGTGGCCGGGCATGAAGATCGGGCAGCTGTGCTTCTTCCAGCTGTCGTCGCCGACCGAGAAACCGTATGGTTCGGCCGAGTACAGCTCGCGCTATCAGGGGCAGCGCGGGCCCACGGCATCCCGCTCGTCGTTCAACTTCCACCGCACCGATGTCAGCGTGACCGACGCGGGAGCGCCGGGAGCCTAAGCCGCGTGCAGGGCCGCCATGACGCCCGGCAGCTGCAGTGTGAGCCACGGGCTGAACGCGAAGGGCGTGGCCTCGACGGCCGACAGCAGCGTGTGCGGCTCGGCCCAGAAGTACTCGGCGACCTCGTCGGCGCTCGGCTGCAGCGCGCTCGCGTCGACGATCGCGCGATAGACGGGGCAGATCTCGTTCTCGACGACACCCGACGCGTCGACCGCGCGGTAGCGGAAATCGGGCAGCACGGCCTCGAGAGAAAGCAGGGCGCCGGCGGGGATGCCGAGCTCCTGTTCGGCGCGACGGTGCACGGCCTCGGTGAGGTCTTCGCCCGGGCCGGGGTGGCCGCAGAACGAGTTCGTCCAGACGCCCGGCCAGGTGAGCTTCGACAGCGCCCGACGGGTGACCAGGATGCGGCCAGCCTCGTCGAACACGTGGCACGAGAAGGCCAGGTGGAGGCGGGTATCGAGATCGTGCACGGTGGCCTTGTCGGCGACGCCGATCGGGGCGCCGTCCTCTGCGAGGAGCACCACTTGTTCGACGGACGAAGTCATACCCCTATTCTGCGCCACGGCACGGGGTGCTCCAAATGGTCAGCCAGCGTACTAATTTCTCAGAACCATGAAGTAGCCTCAAATCTATGGACCATCCCGATCTGGTCGAGAGCTCCTCTCGCGGACTGCAGCACGCGGAAGAGGCGCTGGAACGCTACTTCGTGCTCGCGAAACGCCGCGCAGAACAGTGGGGCGACGGCTACCTCAAACTGTGGAACGTCATCGAGCAGAACACCTCGGGGGGTAAGCGCTTTCGACCCCGCATGGTGATGACCGCGTACGTGTCGCTGGGTGGGGACGACCTGCCCGCCGCGGGACAACTCGCGGCCGCCTACGAGATGCTGCACACGGCCCTCATCGTGCACGACGACGTGATCGACCGGGACTTCGTGCGCCGCGGCATCCCCAATGTCTCTGGCAGCTATCGCGACCAGGCGACGACGGCCGGTTTCGCCACCCCCGCCGCCGAACACCGCGGCATGTCGGTGGCCGTCATCGCGGGCGACCTCGCACTCTCGGGCGCCTATGGCCTCGTCGACCGCACGGGCGCGGATGATGTGACTCGCTTGCGTCTGCGCGAACTGCTCGACGGCGCGGTGTCGGCCTCGGCCGCCGGCGAACTGGCCGACGTGGACTTCTCGCTGCGCCCCGAAGCCCCGACCGTCGACGAGGTCGTCGACATGGAACGGCTGAAGACCGCCGTCTACTCGTTCGAGGCACCCCTGCAATCGGGCGCCGTACTGGCCGGGGCGGACGACGCGACGGTCACGGCCCTCGGCGAGTTCGGCCGACTCATCGGCATCGCCTACCAGATCGTCGACGATGTGCTCGGTGTGTTCGGCGACGAGCGCTCGACCGGCAAATCGACCATCGGCGATCTGCGCGAGGGCAAGCGCACCGTCCTGGTGTCCTACGCCTCGACCTGCAAAGAATGGATGCGCGTGCGCGAACTCTTCGGCTCGCCGGCGCTCGAGGAAGACGGTGCGGAGAAGATCCGCGCGGTGCTCGAGGAGTGCGGCGCGCGGACCTACACCGAGGCCCTGGCGCGCGACTATGCGAACCGGGCCTGGGAGGCCCTGACATCCCCGTCGATCCCCGCCGCGACGCGCGACGAGCTGCGACCCATCGTGGCCAACGTACTGGAGCGCGCGCGATGACGCCGCCGAAGGCCCCTCGCTCGGGCCAACCGCTCACGGGCCGCCGCCTCTACGACGAGGTCGCCGTGCAGACGGCCGCCGTGGTGATCAAGCACTACTCCACATCGTTCGGGTTGGCCACGCGTTTGCTCGGCAAGAGTGTGCGCGTGCACGTGCAGAACATTTATGCGCTGGTGCGTCTGGCCGACGAGATCGTGGATGGCGTGGCATCCGATGCGGGCCTCGACGGTGCCGCGGTGTTGGCCGAACTCGACGCGCTCGAGGCCGAGACCGACCGGGCCGTCGAACGCGGGTACAGCACCAACCTGGTCGTGCACGCCTTCGCGCTCACCGCCCGCCGCGTGGGCATCACGCGCGAGCTGACGGAACCCTTCTTCGCGTCGATGCGCGCCGATTGCTCCGAGACCGAGCACACGCCCGAGAGCTTCGACGCCTACGTCTACGGCTCGGCCGAGGTGGTCGGGCTCATGTGCCTCAAGACCTTCCTGCACGGCCACCGCATCACGCCCGAGCAGGAACGACGGCTCGTGGATGGCGCGCAACACCTCGGAGCCGCCTTCCAGAAGGTCAACTTCCTGCGCGACCTGTCGGCGGACTTCGACGTGCTGGGCCGCAACTACTTCCCGGGCGTGCACCTCGACGCCTTCAGCGACGCCGACAAGAACCGGCTCGTGGCCGACATCGATACCGACCTGGCCATCTCGGCGGCCGTGCTGCCCGAGCTGCCCGACTCGAGTCGCCGTGCCGTGGTGCTCGCGCAATCGCTCTTCGCCGAACTGAACGAACGCATTCGCGCGACCCCCGCCGCCACCCTCGCCAGCACGCGCGTGCGTGTGCCCAACCCCGTCAAGGCCGCGCTCGCCGCGCGCGCCGCGGCCGGAAGGATGCCCCGATGATCGAGATCACCGAGAACGAACGGGTCGTCGTCATCGGAGGCGGCATCACGGGACTCGCCACGGCCGCGCTGCTCGCGCGCGACGGCAAACGCGTGACCCTGCTCGAACGCGGCGACAACGTTGGCGGCCGCGCCGGGCTGCGCGAACGCGACGGTTTTCGCTTCGACGCCGGCCCCAGCTGGTACCTCATGCCCGAGGTGTTCGACCACTTCTACAAGCTGCTCGGCACGACGAGCGCCGAACAGCTCGAGCTGACACCGCTCGACCCCGGGTATCGCGTGTTCTTCGAAGGGCGGGGGAGTGACACCCTCGACATCCGCTCGGATCGGGAGAAGAGCCTGGCCCTGTTCGACGAGATCGAGCCGGGGGCCGGCAAGCGTATGGCCGAATACCTCGACTCGGCGGCCGACACCTACGAGATGGCGAAGAAGCGGTTCCTCTATACGACGTTCCAGTCGTTCCTGCCGCTGCTGCGACCCGACGTGCTCTCGCGCACACCCAAGCTGCTGCGGCTGCTGGCCGAACCGCTGTCGTCGTTCACGAAGCGCTATGTCGAGGATCCGCGCCTGAACCAGGTGCTCGGCTACCCCGCCGTGTTCCTCGGTTCGTCGCCCTATTCCACACCCAGCATGTATCACCTCATGAGCCATCTCGACCTCGAAGACGGCGTCCTCTATCCCCAGGGCGGCTTCGTGCGGCTCATCGAGACGATCGCTGAGCTGGCTCGCGACGAGGGCGTCGAGATCGTCACGAACGCGGATGTCACGGCCATTCTCACCGCGGGCGGTCAGAGCCCGGCCGCAACCGGTGTGGCCTATGTGGATGCCGACGGCGAGGCGCGCACGCTCAACGCAGAGATCGTCGTGTCGGCCGCCGATCTGCACCACACCGAGACGCAGCTGCTGCCGCCGCACCTGCAGACCTACCCCGAGAAGTACTGGAACAAGAAGACCTCGGGCCCCGGCGCCGTGCTGCTCTATCTGGGCGTGCGCGGCGAATTGCCCGAGCTGCTGCACCACTCGCTGTTCTTCACCGAGGACTGGGCCGACAACTTCGGACGCATCTTCGGCGAGCCGACCTCGGTTCCCGACCCCGCCTCGATCTATGTGTGCCGCCCGAGCGCGACCGACGACAGCGTGGCTCCCGAGGGGCACGAGAACCTCTTCGTGCTCATCCCGATCCCGGCCGACCCGAGCATCGGCGGCGCCGGGGATGACCGGGTGCGCCAGATCGGCGACGCGGCCATCCGTCAGATCGCCGAATGGGCGGGCATCCCCGACCTCGAGGAGCGCATCGTCGTGCGCGAAGAGGTGGGACCGGCCGATTTCGAGCGGGACCTGAACTCGTGGAAGGGCGGCGTGCTCGGGCCCGCACACATCCTGTCGCAGAGCGCCTTCTTCCGGGCCGGCAACGTGAGCAAGAAGGTGACCGGGCTGTACTACGCCGGCGGGTCGTCGATCCCCGGCATCGGGCTGCCCATGTGCCTCATCAGCGCCGAGCTGGTGCTGAAGCGCGTGCACGGCGACACCTCGACGGGTCCGCTGCCCGAGCCGTTGATTCGACGCCGACAGCGCTGAACCGAATGGGGCTCATCTACCTGGCGGCGCTCGCCGTCTCGCTCACGGGCATGGTCACACTCGACCGGCGGTTTCACCTCTTCTTCTGGCGCGGGCCCGTGCGCGCGGCCGTGATCCTCGTGGTGGGCGTCGCGTTCTTCCTGGTGTGGGATGTCTTCGGCATCACGTTGGGCATCTTCTTCCGCGGCGAGACGAGCTTCATGACGGGCGTTCTGGTGGGGCCCGAGTTGCCGCTCGAGGAAGTGTTCTTCCTGTGCCTGCTGTGTTACTTCGCGATGAATCTGTTCGCCGGGGCGGGGCTGGCGTTGGCGGCCGCGGCCGAGCGGCGTCGGGCTTCAGGCGCTCCAGGTGCTTCTGGGGCCGACGTGACCGCGCGGCCGGAGAGGTCGCAATGACGTATTGGTTGCTCAACCTGTGGTTTTTGGTGCCGGCGGCGCTGGTGTTCGTGGCAGCCGTCGCGGTGGCGGCGCGACGCGGGGGCGCCGGGCATTTCGTGGGCGCCGTGGCCGGGGCCCTCATCATCCTGCTGGCCTTCACCGCGGTGTTCGACAACGTGATGATCGGCATCGGGCTCGTGGCCTATGACCCGGCGCGCATCAGCGGGGCGTTCCTGGGCGCGGCACCGCTCGAGGACTTCGCCTACGCGATCGCGGCCGGGCTGCTGCTACCGTCGCTGTGGGTGCTGCTCGGGAGGCGCAATGAAAACCGTTAGAACGCTGCTGCTGTCGTCGCGCCCGATCAGCTGGGTGAACACGGCTTTTCCGTTCGCCGCGGCCTATCTGCTGACGACGGGGCGACTCGATGTCACCTTCTGGGTGGGCACGATCTATTTCTTGATTCCCTACAACCTCGCGATGTATGGCATCAACGACGTGTTCGACTACGAGTCGGATATGCGCAACCCGCGGAAGGGCGGGGTCGAGGGTGCCGTGCTCGACCGGCGTCTGCACCGCGTGACGCTCGTGGCCGCCGTGGGATCGAACATACCGTTCCTGGTATATCTCGTGATCGTGGGTTCGCCGCTGTCGTGGCTGGTGCTCGCGGTGAGCGTTTTCGCGGTCGTCGCCTACAGCGCGCCGGGGCTGCGGTTCAAGGAGCGCCCGTTCATCGACTCGCTCACGTCGAGCACGCACTTCGTCAGCCCCGCCGTCTATGCGCTGGCCCTCGCGGGTGCGGATCTCGGCGACCTGCAGCTGTTGTCGCTGCTCGCCGGGTTCTTCCTGTGGGGCATCGCGAGCCACGCGTTCGGGGCGGTGCAAGACATCCTGGCCGACCGCGAGGCCGGCATCGGCTCGGTCGCGACGGTGATCGGGGCGCGGCCCACCGTGCGCATGGCGGTGCTCTTCTACCTTGCGGCCGGCCTGCTTATGCTGCCGACCATGTGGCCCGGGCCGCTCGCCGCGCTGCTCGTGCTGCCGTATGCGGCCAATGCCGCGGTCTTCTGGAACGTCACGGATGCGACGGCCGAAACGGCGAACCGGGGATGGCGGCGCTTCCTCACGCTGAACTACCTCACGGGTTTCCTCGTAACCATGCTCATGATCTGGTACTGGTTCCTCATCACGCCATACGACTTCGCGTTCGTCGGCGGCAAGGGCTGATCTGAGCGGAGAGCGCTCTCGCTAGGATTGCGGGATGGCCAAGGCACCCACCGTCTATGACGTTGCCGCGCACGCCGGGGTGTCGATCGCCACGGTCTCGCGCGTGCTCACGCGGCCCGACGACGTGCGCGCCGCGACGCGCGAGAAGGTGCTCGCCTCCGTGCGCGAGCTGGGTTACGTGCCGTCCGGGGCGGCCCGCGGCCTGGCCGCCCGGCGCACGGGTGTGCTGGGCCTCTATTTCCCGGGCTTCGACGCCATGGACGAGATCGACGACGCGATCTTCACGGGCGTCGAGGATGCCCCGCACGCGACGGGTGCCGAGCTCGTGGACGATATCGGGGGAGCGGCGGAAGTGCGCCCCCTGAACCTCTACTTCGACGAGGTGCTGCGCGGCGCCGAGCTCGAGGCGTGGCGCCGCGGTTTCGTGCTCATGGTCGGAATCGGCCGCGGGGACAACGCCGAACAGACCGTGCGCGATATGGCGGGGCGCGTCGACGGCCTCGTGATGCTCGCTCAGAGTGTGCCCGACGATGTGCTGGCGCGGCTGTCCCGCCGTGTGCCCGTCGTGGTGGTGGCCGGCCCGCGGCGCGACGACTCCTACGACCATGTGTCGGTGGCCAACACCGAGGGCATGCGGGCGCTCACCGAGCATGTCGCCGCGGGACTCGAACCCGACGAGCTGCTCTACCTCTCGGGCCCGGCCGACTCGCCCGACGACGCTGAACGGTGGGAGGGCTTCTGCCAGGCCCTCGAGGCGCGCGGCGTCGACGCTTCGACCGTGCCCATCCTGCGCGGCGATTTCACGCGCGAAGCGGGCCGCTCGGCGGCGGCCGAACTGGTGGCGAGCGAGCGGATGCCGCGCGCCATCGTGTGCGCGAACGACCAGACCGCGCTGGGGCTCATGGAGGCTTTGCAGGCCCGCGGCATCCGCGTGCCCGAAGACGTTCTCGTGACGGGTTTCGACGGCATCGAGGCGGGGGCCCTCGCCACGCCGCGGCTCACCACGATCCGGCAGCCCATGGACGACCTGGGGCGCGCGGCGATCCAGGTGATGGCGCGCCGGCTCGAGGATCGCGAGCAGGCACCGCTCTCGATCCGGTTGCCCGTGAAGGTGCTGCTGCGCGAATCGTCCGAACGCCGCTAGCGATGCGACGGGCCCACGGGTCGTGCAGGTCGCCTCGACATCCGCTCTTGCGTTTCGTCAATGTATGCGCTTACACTCAGTTTTGCGGACGCGCCCCCGAGCGTCCGCCGACAAAAGATCGTCGAGCCCCACAACAGCGCAGCCCCCACGGACTGCCTCGTGACAGAGAAGACATGAGGACGAAACGGTGTCAATGACGCACACACCCCGGCGCGAATCCCGCGCCGACCATCCAGTCCGGTCAGGCCCCCGCCGACCCCGCCGACGCGCGCGTGCCGCGGCCGTCGCACTGCTCACGGCCGTCGCGCTCGTGGCATCCGGCTGCAGCATTCAGATCGAGAGCCAGCCGGACCCGTCGATCCCCGACGACACCATGCTCATCGGCGCCGACAACGGCTCGCCCATGTTCGAGAAGAACTTCAACCCCTACCTCGCGAACAAGCGCATCGGCGCGTTCTACATCTATGAGCCGCTCACGGTCATCAACAATCTCGACGGCAAGGGAACGCCGTGGCTCGCGGCATCCACCGAGCAGCCCGACGCGTCGACCATCGTGTTCACGCTGCGCGAAGGCGTGAAATGGTCGGACGGCAAGGCCTTCACGGCCAAGGACGTCGACTTCACGTTCCAGCTGCTGAAGAAATACCCGACGCTCGACATGTTGGGCGCCTGGCAGTACATCGACACGGTCGAGACATCCGGCAAAACCGTGACCATCCACCTGAGCCAGCCCGACGTGCCCGCGGCCAACCTCATCGCGCAGACCCGCATCGTGCCCGAGCACATCTGGAAAGACGTGAAAGACCCGGGCACGTTCCGCAACCTGGAGCCCGTCGGCACGGGCCCCTACACGCTCGGCAACTTCGCGCCGCAGCAGTACACGCTCGACAAGAACAAGCGCTACTGGCAGGCCGACAAGGTCGCCGCCGAGCACCTCGTGCTGCCCGCGAGCAACACGCAGCTCGACACCGTTTCGAAGGGGTATGACTGGGCCTACCAGTACATCTCCGACGTCGAGGGCACGTGGGGCGCCGCGAATAAGGACAACAAGTACTGGTTCCCGCCGGGCGGCACCATCGCCATGCTGCCGAACCTGACGAAGGCTCCGTTCAACGACGTCAACTTCCGCCAGGGCCTCTCGCACGCCATCGACCGTGACAAGATCGCGGATGCCGCCACCGAGGGCTACATGCAGGGCGCCGGCCAGAACAACCTGCTGCTGCCCAACCAGAAGGACTACCTGAGCCCCGACCTGCCGAACGACGGCAAGGTCACGCAGGACACCGCCCTGGCGCTCGAATACTTCGCGAAGGCCGGCTACACCCCGCGCGACGGCAAACTCGTCGACGCCGCCGGCAAACCGCTCGAGTTCTCGCTCATGACGGCCAACGGCTACACCGACTGGCTGCGCGCCGTGCAGCAGATCCAGAAGCAGCTCGGCGATATCGGCATCACCGTGAAGGTCGTGCAGCCGCAGCCCGCCGCTTACCAGCTCGCCATGCGCAACGGCGAATACGACATGACCATCGGCGCGATCGGCGGAACCGGTGACGTCTACCGCGACTTCAACGGCCTGCTGTCGAGCGAGTTCGTCGTGCCGGCGGGTGAGGAGGCGACCAACAACTTCGAACGCTTCTCCGACCCGGCCGTCGACGACATCCTGGCGAAGTTCCGCGTGGCAATCGACGAGAAAGACCAGCTCGACTACGGCTACCAGCTGCAGAAGGTCATGTACGACCAGGTGCCCGCCATTGGTGTGTACTACGGCGGCTCGTGGGGCCTCTACAACACGACCAAGTTCACCGGATGGCCGACCGCGGAGAACCCCTACGCGTCGCTCATGACCTACGAATCCACTCCCTTGCTCATCTTCACGTCGCTGAAGAAAACCCAGAAAGACGGTGAGTGATCCGTGGCCTACGCACTCCGTAAAGTCGGGCTGCTGCTGCTCACCCTGTGGGCGGCCGTCACCCTGAACTTCCTCCTGCCGCGCCTGATGCCGGGCACCCCGGCCGACGCCGCCATCGCCAAGCTGTCGCAGAACGGCCCCGTCTCGGAGGCCACACGCGCGGCCATCGAAGCCCAACTGGGCCTGCCGACGGGCAACCTGTGGCAGCAGTACGTGGACTACCTGCGCCAGGTCGTCACCCTCGACTTCGGCACCTCGTTCACGTTCTACCCGCAGCCCGTCTCGGAGCTCGTCACGCAGGCGCTGCCCTACACGATCATCCTCGTCGGCACCGTGACCATCGTGGCCTTCGTTCTGGGCACCCTGACCGGTGTGCTCGCGGCCTGGAAGCGTGGCACCTGGCTCGACGCCCTGCCCACCCTGACGGGCACCTTCGCCAGCGCGTTTCCCTACTTCTGGACCGCCCTGCTGTTGCTCTTCTTCGCCGGCTACGTCTTCCACTGGTTCCCGACGTCGGGCGCCTATGGGCCAACGGCCACGCCCGCGTTCGACTGGGCCTTCATCAGCGACGCGCTCTATCACGCGGCCCTGCCGGCGCTCACGATTCTCGTCACCTCGCTGGGCGGCTGGATCCTCGGCATGCGCAACGCCATGATCAACACGCTCGGCGACGACTACGTGACGTTCGCCGAAGCCAACGGTCTGAAGAGCCGCACGGTCGCCCTGCGCTATGCCGCCCGCAACGCCATCCTGCCGAACCTCACGGGCTTCGGCCTGGCGCTCGGCGGTGTCGTGGGCGGCTCGATCCTGGTCGAGCGCGTGTTCAACTACCCGGGCATCGGCTACCTGCTCTACAACTCGGTGGTCAACCAGGACTACCCGCTCATGCAGGCCCTCTTCCTGATGATCACCGTGAGCGTGCTCATCGCCAACTTCCTCGTCGACATCTTGTACGGCGTTCTCGACCCTAGGACCCGCCGATGACCACCACAGAGCAGATCAAGAGCGTGTCGGATGCGCCGGTCGGGCGCCCGAGTCGCTGGAAGACCGTCGCCCGCATCGGCTCGACCCTGTGGTCGAACTGGAAGTCGCGCCTCGGCCTCATCATCCTGGGCATCTTCATCCTGGTGGCCATCTTCGCGCCGCTCATCGCGCCGTACGGTGCCTCGCAGGACGGCTTCGAACGATCGTCGGATGCCTCGGGCGCGCACTGGCTGGGCACCACGGCGGCCGGCGAAGACGTGCTGTCGCAACTGATCTACGGCACCCGTGTGAGCGTGTTCGTCGGTTTCGTCGCCGGGTTCTTCTCCACCGTCGTCGCCGTGCTGATCGGTTTGAGCTGGGGTTATGTGCGTGGCTTCATCGCCGACGTCATCAACTTCATCGTCAACCTGTTCCTCGTCATCCCGGGTCTGCCGCTCATGATCGTCATCGCGGCCTACCTGCAGAACGGCGGCATCGCGATGATCATCGCGGTCATCGTGATCACGGGCTGGGCGTGGGGTGCGCGCGTGCTGCGCAGCCAGACGCAGTCGCTGCGTTCGCGCGACTTCGTGACGGCCGCCCGGTTCTCGGGCGAGAGCGCGTTCCGCATCGTGTTCCGCGAGATCCTGCCCAACATGACGTCGCTCATCGTCGGCAGCTTCTTCGGGGCCGCGACCGCCGCCATCCTCGCCGAGGCCGGCCTCGAATTCCTGGGGCTCGGCGACTCGACCACCGTGTCCTGGGGCACCATGCTCTTCTGGGCGCAGAACTCGAACGCGCTGCTGACCGGCCAGTGGGTGCTGCTCTTCGCGCCCGGCCTCTGCATCGCCCTGCTCGCGACGAGCCTCACCTTGATCAACTTCGGCGTCGACGGGATCTCGAACCCGCGCCTACGAGAGGGTTCCAAATGACGAACACGGATGCCGTGACCACCCCCGCCCCCTCATCCTCCGAGCCGCTGCTCGAGGTGCGCGACCTGTCGGTCGTCTACGAGTCGCACGACTCCGAGCCCGTGCAGGCCGTCGACCACGTGTCGTTCCAGCTGAAGCGTGGCGAGTTCGTCGGGCTCGTGGGGGAGTCGGGGTCGGGCAAGTCGACGCTGGGCTTCGCGCTCACGCGGCTGCAGAAACCGCCGGCACGCACCAACGGCGGGCAGATCTTGTTCGGCGGCGTCGACATCCGCGAATTGGGTGCCGAGCAGCTGCGCGAACAGCGCCAGGGCGGTTTCGCGATGGTGTTGCAATCGGGCATGAATGCGCTCAACCCGGTGCGCACGATTCGCAACCACTTCGTCGACATCTTCAAGGCGCACGGGCATGTGCCGCGCGCCCGCTGGGCCACGCGCGAGGTCGAGCTGGTGACCAAGGTAGGCCTGAAGCCCGAGGTGCTCGACCGCTACCCGGGTGAGCTGTCCGGCGGCATGCGGCAGCGCGTGTCGATCGCGCTCGCGCTCTCGCTCGAACCGCAGCTCATGGTGTTCGACGAGCCGACCACGGCGCTCGACGTGCTCGTGCAACACGCCGTGATGGACACGATCATGTCGCTGCAGAAGAGCGAGAACTTCACGGCCGTGCTCATCAGCCACGACCTGGGCATCGTGCTCGAGGCCACCGACCGCGTTCTGGTCATGCACGAGGGCCGCATCGTCGAGGACGCGCCGTCGATCGACATCCTCGAACGCCCGCAGGATGACTACACGCGCATGCTGCTGAGCCACTACGCCGACCCGCGCGCCGAGGTCGTCGAGTTGCCCGGTTTCGTCGACCTGGCCACGCGCAAGGCCCGCGGAACCACGCGCGCCGATGTGGCCAGCTCGCCCGCCTCGGTGCGCACGCGCGGCGCCCGCTCCGCCGACTCGCCCATCGTGGTCGACGCCGTGTCGAAGGTGTACCCGCCGCCGCGCCGGGGCGAGAAGCCCGTGACGGCGGTGGACAACGTGTCCTTCACGCTCGAACCCGGGCAGTCGCTCGCGCTCGTGGGTGCGTCGGGCTCGGGCAAGTCGACCATCGCCAAGCTCATCACGGGCGTCGAGAAGCCGACCTCCGGGGCCGTGCGCTTCGGCGACCTGCAGATCGACAAGCTCGGCCGCCGCCAACTGCGCTCGCTGCACTCGAACGTGCAGATGGTGTTCCAAGACCCGTATGCCGCGCTCAACCCGCTGCACACGGTCGAGTACACGCTCACGCGACCCGTGCTCAACTTCACCGACCTGCGCGGCGACGCCGCCCGGGCCCGCGTGCTCGAACTGCTCGAGACGGTGGGGCTCTCGCCCGTCGAGCAGTTCGCGGCCAAACTGCCGCACCAGCTGTCGGGCGGGCAGCGGCAGCGCGTGGTCATCGCCCGGGCGCTCGCGAGCGACCCCCAGGTGCTGATCGCCGACGAGCCCGTCTCGATGCTCGACGTCTCGCTGCGCGCGGGCGTGCTGGCCCTGCTCGAAGACCTGCGCGAACAGTGGGGCGTCTCGATGCTCTACATCACGCACGACCTGCTGAGCGCGCGTCTCGTGACCGACAACATCATGGTGCTGAACCAGGGCCGCGTGGTGGAGCGCGGGGTGACGGCCGATGTGCTGCGCAACCCGACCGATCCCTACACGATCGAGTTGCTCGATGCCGTGCCCAACCCGGCGCGGGCGAAGCGGGGTGCTGCGTAGTGACGGGCTTTCGGCAGATCGCTCCCTTCGGGGCGCTCCCGGTCGGCGTGGGCGTCTCCGTCGTCGCGCTCCCGGCTGCGATCGGCGAGCTGACGGCGTTCCACGTGAAACCCACGAGGGCGTCGCGCGGGAAAGTGCTGATCGTGCCCGGGTTCACCGGCTCGAAAGAGGACTTCCGCACCTTCGTGCCCCTACTCGCCGAGCGCGGGTTCGAGGTCTTCGCCTACAGCCAGCGCGGTCAGGCCGATTCGGCGGCGCCCGTGGGCGTCGAGAACTATGCGCTCGCCGACTTCGCGCGGGATGCCGTCGAGGTGGCCGGGCTCGTCGGTGACGGGCAGCCCGTGCACCTGCTCGGTCACAGCTTCGGCGGATGCGTCGCGCGCGCGGCGGCCATCGCCCAGCCCGCGGTGTTCAGCAGCCTGACGCTGCTGTGCTCGGGCCCGAACGGATGGCCGGGGCGACACCAAGATACGACCGACGCCGTCGCCGCGGGGGGCAGCACGGGGCTCTGGTACCGCGACAACCCCGACACGCTCGGGGTGTCCGACGCCGACCTCGACCCCGAGCTGGCGTTTCTGCGGCTGCGCGCCGCACGCACGTCGAGCGACAACCTGCTCGCGGCCGCCGACATCCTGCGCAACGACCCCGACACGACCGAGGAGCTGCGGCGTGCCCGCATCCCGACGCTCGTGGCCCACGGGGAGCACGACGACAAGTGGCCCATCGACTGGCAGCGCGACATGGCCGAACGGCTGGGTGCCCGTTATGCCGTCATTCCCGGCGGCGCGCACTCGCCGCAGGTCGAGGCGCCAGAGGCCACGGCCGACGCCCTCGCAGATTTCTGGGGCGCGCACGCTGCGGCGTGACGTCCCCTCTCGTCCCCAACCATCAGCTCAAGGAGAATCGTGAAGAGCTTCCCGAACGGATTCCTCTGGGGCGCGGCGACCGCCGCGCACCAGATCGAAGGCAACAACATCAACAGCAACTGGTGGGTGATGGAGCACGCCGAGAACTCGAACATGGTCGAACCCTCGGGTGACGCCATGGACAGCTACCACCGCTACCCCGAAGACATGAAGCTGCTGGCCGATGCCGGGCTCAACTCCTACCGCTTCAGCGTCGAGTGGGCGCGCATCGAACCCGAGCGCGGCTTCATCTCGCGCGCCGAGCTCGACCACTACCGCCGCATGGTCGACACCGCACGTGACTTGGGCCTCGACCCCACCGTCACGCTCATGCACTTCACGGTGCCGCGCTGGATGTTCAACGACGGCTTCTGGCGAGCGGATGACGCCGCCGACCTGTTCGCGCGCTACACCGAGGCCGTGCTGCCCATCCTCGACGACGTCACCTACGTGTGCACCATCAACGAGCCCAACATCGCCGCCATGCTGGCCGGTGGCGAGGATGCCTCGAACCTCGTCGCCTTCGGCCTGCCGAACCCCGACCTCGGCGTGGCCGACACGCTGCTCGAATCGCACCACCGCTCGCGCGAGGTGCTTTCGCAGCTGTCGCACGTGAAGAGCGGGTGGACGGTCGCCACGCAGGCGTTCCACTCGACAGGCGAGCCCGGCGCCGACGAGAAGCTGCACGAATACGGCTATCCGCGTGATGACTGGTACCTCGAGCAGTCGGCGGGCGACGACTTCGTCGGCGTGCAGGCCTACACGCGCACGTTCATCGGGCCGGAAGGCCCCCTGCCGGTGTCGGACGAGGTCGAGACCACGCTCACGGGCTGGGAATTCTTCCCGGATGCCCTGCAGATGGGCGTGCGCAGCGCGTGGGAGAAGAGCGACCACACTCCCGTCATCGTCACCGAGAACGGTATCGCCACGGCCGACGACACGCGCCGCATCGCCTACACCGAAGGTGCCCTCTCCGGCCTGCATGCGGCCATGGAGGACGGCGTCGAGGTGCTCGGCTACCAGCACTGGTCTGCGCTCGACAACTATGAGTGGGCCTCGGGCTTCCGCCCCACGTTCGGCCTCATCGCCGTCGACCGCGAGACGTTCGTGCGCACGCCGAAGCCCAGCCTCGCCTGGCTCGGGGATGTCGCGAAGCGCGGCGGTCTCGACTGATCGCGTTCGACTGAGGCCCGGCCTCACGCACATCGGCGGCCGCATCCACCCGGATGCGGCCGCTTCTATGTGCAGGTGGGCGGGCGATCGGATCTCTCACCCGCGGTGCCGCAAGGGTTTCTCGTCGGCGGGGCCGCGGGGGTTAATCGCCTGTGGCACCGTGACGGCGGCGGCCTCGTCGCGCGGCGAGCAGGCCGACGGTGAGCGCGAGGCCGCCGAGTGTGGCGGCGACGGCCAAGACGATCTCGGAGGGGCCGGTCAGGGAGAGGAACGGCCGCCCCCGGTGCGGCCATTCCGTGGCCGGGTGCACGTTCGAAGGGTCGGCAAGGGGGTCTGCGGAGCCGGACCAGGGGGAGACGAGGCCGGGGGTGGATGGGCCGTTCGGGCCCGGCCCGGTGGGTGCGGATGCCGGCGCCGTCGGGTCGTGGGGGTCCGGAGGTGTGGGGGTGGTGGGCGAAGGCGCGGTGGGTGACGGGGTTGCCGTCGGATCGGGTGACGGCTCAGCCGTCGGCTCTGCGGTGGGGGTGCCGGTCGGCGGAGTGGTCGGTGTCGCCGTGGGAGTTGGTGTGGGTGTCGCCGTGGGTGTTGATGTCGCCGTGGGTGTTGATGTCGGCGTTGGCGGCGGTGTCGGTGTGATGGTGGGGGAGGGCGTCGGGCTGGGAACGGGAGTGACCGATGGTGTCGGCGTTGCGGAAGGTGTTGGAGTCGGCGTGGGCGTGGGCGTGGGCGTGGGCGTGGGCTCCGGGGTAGCTGTGGGCGTCGGCCCCGGGGTCGCCGTGGGTGTCGCCGTGGGTGTGGGTGTGGGTGTCGCCGTGGGGACGACCGCGACGAGCGACAGCGGCTCGCCGCGGGCCTCGACACCGTCGTCGGCGCGCGAGCTCAGGGCGACGTACTCTTCCACCCCGCTGGTATCGGCGGCCGTGCACGCCCACGTTCCATTCGGGGCGACGACCGCTCGGCACAGCGCATCGGCCGGGGCCGCGGCACCTCCGGGCGCGGAGCTCGAGCCATCCGAATCGGGTTTCACGCCGCCCGCCCCGGCGACGGGTTCTGGAGTGCCGCCCACCGAGACGATCGCGCCCGGTTCTCCCGTGCCCTCGAAGTCGACGGGCCCGGCCGGGAGAGGACGCCCCTCAGCCGGTGCGGTGAAGGCCGGAGCCTCGGGTTCGGCACTCGAGCCGAAGATCTGCGCCTGCATGAGCGGTCGGATGGCGTTCTCGAAACGCTCGTCGACGAAGTAGCCCTTGAGCGCATCGCCGCGCTCGGCGTTGAGGATGGCGCCCATGATCATCGACTGGTCGAGCGACAGGTAGCGCTTCGCCACGGTGCCGCTGCGCACGGCGACGGCGTCGTAGAAACCGCCCGGACCGTAGGACTCGAACTGCGACCGCAGCCGGCCCAGGTTGTCGAGCACGCCCGCGCGGTCGTAGCCAAGGGCCAAGAAGCTGGCGTGCGGCGTGACGACCCCGTCGCCGAACGTCGGGGCGGGGTTGGCGCCCGTGTTGCAGTCGGCGTGATCCTTGTCGACGTTGGTGCGCTCGCGATCGGAGTGATAGCCGTCGTCCTTGATGCCCAGCTCGTCGACGCCGTATTCGGCGTATCCGCCGAACGGATCGCTCGCGGGCGAGAAGCCCCAGAAACCGTAACCGGCCTCGTCGATGCCGTGTTCTTTCTGGGCCCGCACGGTCAGCGGATGATTGAGCCCCCACGAACGCGGCCCCCACGACGCCTCTGGCACGAACAGGTCGGGCATGAGCGCCTCGAACATGCTGCCACCCCACCCGGGCACGATGCTCATGCCCCGGTAGCGATAGGTGCCCTCGAAGACCGTGATGCCGTCGTAGGTGCGCGAGACGCCGTGTGGTTTGTGCTCCTGCCAGTCGGCGTCGCAGCCCGGCGACATGGTGCGCAACGTGCCGTAGAAGGAGCTCGTCGGCACCTCACCCTTGTCGATGCCGAGGTAGGTCGTCATCCGCGTCTCGCTGACGGTCGTGTCGTAGGCCGAGCAGTTATAGAAGAGCGTCTCGGTCTGGCCGCTCTGGAAATTGCCGGGGATGCTGCACTCGGCCGGCGACGTGGGCCAGAAACCGTTGCGGTTGAGCCCCGTGCCTCGGGCGCTCGCCGCCTGCGGGTCGTAGAAGACCGAAAAGTCCATGCTGTCGTAGAGGGCCGTTGCGCGCGCGGCCAGGGGAGCCTCGGCGCCCACGACCACGCGCAGGGCGGCGGCCAGCCAGGCGTTGTCGACCGAACTGGCGAACGGCGGTTTCGTCGACCCGTCGGGGTTCGTGTCGATCACCGGTTGCCCGTCAACGGGCCGATACCAGTTCCAGAACATGCCGCTCGCGGCGTGTCGCGGCATGGTCTCGAGGGTGCCGAGCGTTGCGGCCAACCGCTCGCTCGCCTCGCCGGGCGTGATGATGCCGAGGTCGCGCGCCGCGATGGTGGACCAGAGGTAGCCGCCCACATTGGTGGTGGACGTGTAGCCAGACCGGGAACCGTGCCCGAGATCGCCCGCGATGCCGTCGGCCGTGAGCCCCGTGCGCTCGTCGGTCATCGCAACGAGCGAGGACCAGGTGTCGCGCGCCGTGGCGTCGAGAAGCGGGTCGGAGAGTGCGCTGCTGCGCGCGTGAGCCGGCCCGGCGGCGAGGCCGAGGATCAGGGCGCCCGCGGCCACCAGGCTCGCGACGCGGCGGGGGAGGGGTGATCTCGTCTTCACGGCAGCTCCTTCGGTTGACCGGCAGTCGGCCGCACACGGGAGGGTGGCGAACCCTAGCGCACGCGCCGATGCTCAGACCGTATCAGCTAACATGCTCGCGCACCAGAATGTGCATATCAGAAGGTCACCGCCTATCGAAGGAGCTGCGATGTTCACCGGACTCAGTGCTTTTGCCCCCACCCCGCTCGCCGAGGCGGCTGTCGACGAAGCGGCGTACGGGCGCCTGATCGCGCGCCTTGCCCGCGCGGGCGTCGACTCGATCGGCGCGCTCGGCTCGACCGGCAGTTACGCCTACCTCGATCGCTCAGAACGGGCGCGAGCCGTGGCCGTTGCGGTGCGGCACGCCGACGAGGTGCCCGTGATCGCGGGGGTGGGCGCGTTGCGTGTGCGCGACATCCTGCACCATGTGGAAGACGCGCAGAAAGCGGGCGCGTCGGCGGTCATCCTCGCGCCCATGACCTATGAGGCCCTCTCCGACGACGAGGTCTTCGCGCTCTATGAAGAGGTGTGCGCGAACCTGTCGGTTCCCCTCGCCGTCTACGACAACCCCGTCGCCACGCGCGTGACCTTCAGCGACGAATTGCACGCCCGGGTCGCGCAGCTGCGGCCCGTCGCCGCTATCAAGCTGCCGTTGCCGGCCGCGGGCGTGGATGTCCTCGCCGCCCGGGTCGCCCGGCTGCGCGCGCTCATCCCCGCCACCGTGGCCGTCGGTGTGAGCGGCGACGACGCGGCCGCCGCGGGCCTCTCGGCCGGATGCGACCTCTGGTTCAGCGTGCTCGGCGGCACCCTCCCGGTCGAATGCCTCGAGCTGGTGCGCGCCGCGCAGGTCGGCTTGGTCGATGACGCGAGCGCGGCCTCCGCACGGCTGCAGCCGATCTGGCAGCTGTTCGCCCGCTACGGCACCTATCGCGTGATCGCGGGCCTCACCGAGCAATTGGGCCTCGTCCCGCGCATGAACCTGCCGCGCCCCGTGCGGCCCCTCGACGCCGAGGGCGTGCGCCGCGTCGCGGAAGCGCTCGCCGTGGCCGACATCTCGCTCTGACCGCGGAAAGAGGGCGAAAACGTGCCGCTGAGGCATCCGTGCACCGGATCGTCGCCGCAGCGCACACTCCGACGATCCGGGCCGAAAGAAACGCACAACCGTGCAGTTCTCGCGGCCTTGCCGCGGTTTTCCGGCGGATAGCATCGACAGGGCGCCGGAAACATGGGCGCGCTCGGAATCAAAGGAGATGCACAGCAGTTCATGGATACCTCATCCGCCGGCCGTTCGGCCACCCCCTCGCGTCGTCACGACGACGCCCCGGCTACGGGCTCCGGCTCGACATCGCCGCTCCCATTCATCCGCCGCAACAGCTTCTGGCTCGCGCTCTCGCTGCTGCTCTGCCTCGTCTCGGCCGTCGGCGCGTTCTTCGTGCAGACCAACGGCGCCACCGTGGCCGTCAAGGACATGCGCTGGGAGACCAGCTCGGGCCGTGAACTCAGCGCCCTGCTGTTCAAGCCAGACACCGCGACCGCCGACAACAAGGCTCCCGTCATCGTCGTCAGCCACGGCTGGTGGAACTCCCGCGAAATGCAGGACGCGAACTACGTCGAGCTGGCCAAGCGCGGCTACGTCGTCATCTCGATCGACATGTACGGCCACGGCAACTCCGACCCGCTGCCCCTCGGTGGCGAGTCCGAGAACGGCACGGGCATGTACGACGCCGTGAAGCTCGCGGCGCAGCTGCCCTACATCGACCCCGCGAAGATCGGCATCGAGGGTCACTCCAACGGCGCCCGCGCGGCGAACTACTCGGTCATCGCCGACAACCAGGCCGAGACGCCCCTCATCTCGGCTGTTCTGCTGGTCGACAACGAGGCGTTCTACTCGGACCTCGAAGACCCCACCACCTACGTCAACAACTACGGTGCCCGGGATGTCGGACTCGTCGCCGACCAGTACGACGAGTTCTTCTTCCGCAGCTACGACGCCGACGGCGCCGCCATCACCACCCCGCGCGAATTCGTCGGGACGCCCAACGCGCAGTCGTTCCTGCACTTCGGCGAGGGTGAGAGCACCGACAAGCGCACGGCCGGCGAGTACTACGAGCAGTCCGTCGACGGCGACGACGCGGTGCGCGTGCTCTACACGCCCGCGCAGACCCACCCGTGGGGCCCGTTCTCGAAGCAGACCACCGAGTACACCATCGACTTCTTCGAGAAGACGCTCGGCGCTCCCAGCCCCCTGGCCGCGGATTCGCAGACCTGGCAGATCAAGGCGTTCTTCAACGCCATCGGCCTGATCGGCTTCGGCATGTTCCTCGTGGCCTTCACCAAGGCCCTGCTCGGCACGCGCGCCTTCGCGGGCCTGCGCCGCACCGAGCCGTTCCAGCTCAACCCGTCCACCCGCAAGGGCCTCTACTGGTTCTGGGGTGCGCTGGTGGTCTCGGCGCTGTTCTCCGGCTGGAGCTACATCGCGCTCAGCCAGTCGACCGCGCTGGCGCCCATGATCTACAACGCGGCCCCGACCTTCATCGTGCAGGGTGCGCCGTTCTTCATCGGGCTGTGGGCAGCCATCAACGGTGTGTTCAGCATCGTCGTCATGGTCGTCTCCTACCTGCTGTTCGGCCGCAAGAACGGGCAGAACCTGCGTGAGGTCGGCATCCTGCCCGGGTGGAAGGCCATCCTGCAGTCGATCGGTCTCGGTCTCGTCGTCGTCGTCGCCGCTTTCGGCATCGTGTTCCTCGTGGACTACTTCTTCAAGACGGACTTCCGCATCTGGGTGCTCGCCGTCAAGGCGTTCACGCCCGACAAGGTGTGGATCGCGGTGCTCTACCTGCCGCTGTTCCTCGTCTACTACGTGGCGAACTCGGTGGCCATCAACAGCTTCAACCGCTTCACGATTCGCAAGAAGGAGTGGGTGAACACGGCGATCCTGGCCCTGTTCAACGCGCTGCCCGTGCTCGTGCTCGTCATCGCGCAGTACTGGACGTTCTTCGTGACGGGCGACCTGATCCCCGGATTCGCCGGCATCTTCGGCATCTGGCTGTTCCCCGTGATCGTGATCCTGGCCGCGGCGGCTGTCATCTCGCGCAAGATCTACCGCGCGACGAACAACCCCTACCTGGGCGGTTTCATCATCGCCTCGGTCGTGACGGTCATCTCGGTGACCAACACGCTGACGGTCGTGAGCTAGCTAGCTAGCTAGCTAGCTAGCCCGCACGCCTCGGCGCTGACGCGAAGCCCCCTCCGGTTCTCCGGCAGGGGGCTTCGTCGTGCTCGGGATGCGGGCAGGCCCGGGCACGCGGTCGCACGGAGGCGCGGTGACGGAATCGCTCAGGCGCGGGGCGGGCGGATGCGGAACGGCTCAGGCGCGCGGACGCGCCGTGGAGGCGCGCACGACGAGTTCGGGCACGCGCGGCGCGGGGTCGCTGGCATCCGTGTCGCCGAGGACCGCCAGCACGGTGGACATGAGGTCGCGGCCGAAACCCGTGAAGTCCTGCCGCAGGGTGGTGAGCGGCGGCAGGAAATGCTCGGCCTCGGGGATGTCGTCGAAGCCGACGATGCTGAGGTCACGCGGGGCCGTGAGTCCCGCCGAGGTGATGGCGTGCACGAGGCCCAGGGCCATCTGGTCGTTGCCCGAGAAGACGCCCGTCGCGCGGTCGAGGGCCGAGGCGCCGGAACGCGCGGTCGGTCCGGTCGGGCTGGTCGCGGGCGCTGAGCCGGTCACGGATGCCGAGGCGTCGCGCGCGATATCCGCGGCCAGCTCGAGGCCGAAGCGATAGCCGCTCGACGGCGTCCAGTCGCCCACCGCGGGTTCGACGACGCGCAAGCGGTGGGCCGCCAATTCGTCGCGCCACCCGCGCACGCGCTCGGCGGCGTCGATGGAGTCGGCGGGGCCGGACAGGTGCCGGATCTCGCGGTGGCCCAACTCGATCAGGTGCCGCACGGCGAGCCGCGCCCCTGAATAGTGGTCGATCGACACGGTGTGCAGCCCCGAGCGGTCGGCCGATGCGGTCGCCACCAGAGGCACGCCGACCTCGATCGACTGGGCTTCGTCGATCATCGAGGTGCGCGCGGCGATCAACACGATGGCCTCGACGTTCTGCCGCACGAGCAGCTCGAGGGCCGAGCGCATCGACGTCGGATCGTGCTCGACGATGCTGGCGATGCTGACGGCATAGCGCGCCTCGCGGGCCGCGCGGTTGAACGAGAGCGAGATGCTCGAGGGGCCGAAGTCCGCGCCACCCGATGTGATCAAACCGATCGTGCGTGACCGGCGCGTCACGAGGGCGCGCGCCGCCGGCGACGGTCGATAGCGCAGCTGCTGGATGGCGTGTTCCACGCGTTGACGCGTGGCGGGCCGCACATTCGGCAACTCGTTGACCACACGCGAGACCGTCTGGTGCGACACGCCGGCGAGTCGCGCGACATCGAAGATCGTGGCAGCCCGCGCCTTGTCTTCGGTGTCGTCGGACATCTGGGACCAGTGCTTTCTGCTCGGAGAGGGGCGACGGCGTTTGACGTGCTGCAACGATTATCGCGGGTGTGGGCCGCCGGCGCGCGGTGACCGGGGCCGGCAGCGCGCCCGCGCCGCGCCCGCAGCACGCCCGCGCCGCTAGGTTCGGCGGCCCGTCAAGATCTTCTGCAGGATGATGAATACGAGCAGCAGGGCCCCGATGAAGATGCGCGTCCACCACGACGTGAGCGTGCCGTCGAACGTGATGAGGGTCTGGATGGTGCCGAGCACGAGGACTCCGAGCACCGAACCGAGCACGAAACCGTAGCCGCCCGTGAGCAGGGTGCCACCGATGACAACTGCGGCGATGGCATCCAATTCGGTGCCGATGGCCGTGAGCGCATAACCCGACAGCGTGTAGAACGTGTAGAGGATGCCCGCGAGACCCGAGCAGAAGCCCGAGATCACGTAGACGAGCACCTTGGTGCGCGCCACGGGCAACCCCATGAGCCGGCCGGACGCCTCGCTGCCGCCGATGCCGTAGACCGTGCGGCCGAGGCGCGTGTAGTGCAGCACGACGACCGCCGCGATGACCACGATGGCCGCGATGACGACGCTCCACGTGATGCTCAGGCGGCCGCCCAACGGAATGCGCGCGTCGGCCAGCGCCACGAAGAACGGGTCGGTGATGGTGATGGTTTTGCTGCTGATCACGTAGCAGAGGCCGCGGGCCAGGAACATGGCCGCCAGCGTGGCGATGAAGGGCTGGATGTCGAAGAAGTGGATCATCGCGCCCACCGCCAGGCCGAGGCCCGACGTGATCAGCAGAATCAGGGGGATGATCACGCCGGGGGACCAGCCGGACTGCAGCAGGCTCGCCGTGATCATGGTCGACATGGCGAGCACCGCGCCGACGGAGAGGTCGATGCCGCCCGTCAGGATGACGAAGGTCATTCCGACGGCCAGCACGATGAGGTAGGAGTTGTCGATCAGCAGGTTGAAGATGATCTGCGGGTTCGTGAAGCCGCGGTACTGCGACGCCCCGAAGATGAACATGCCGACGAGCAGGATGGCCGTGACGATGACGGGTCCGTACTTCGGGTTCGTGAGGCCGCCGCGGAGTGCGGAGGCCAAGCGGGCGGGGGCGGAACGGCGGGCTGGCGCGGGCGCGGACGGCCGGGCGGTGTCGAGGGTGGACATCAGACCGACACCTCTTTCGAGTCGGAGCGGGTGGGGGTGAGGGGTCCTGAACCGGTGCTGGAACCTGAGGCTGCGTCATCCACGAGCCGTTTTCTCCGAGCCCGCCGGGCGCGAGCGGCCGCGATCATCTCGGCCGAGCGGGGCGATTGCAGCAGGCACACGGCCGTGACGACGGCTGCCTTGAACACCATGGTGGCGATGGGCGGGATGCCGACCGTGTAAACCGTGGTGACGAGGGTCTGGATGACGAGCGCCCCGATCAGGGTTCCGAAGAGCGAGAAGCGGCCACCGGCCAGTGACGTGCCGCCGATGACGACGGCGAGGATGGCGTCGAGCTCGATGAAGAGGCCCGTGTTGTTCGCATCCGCCGACGTCTGGTTGCTCGTGAGGATGAGGCCCGCGATCGCCGCGCACACGGCCGTGAAGACATACACCGCGAAGATGAGCCCCTTCGACCGCACACCGGCCAGGCGGCTGGCCTCGGGGTTGATGCCGACCGATTCGATCAGCAGCCCGAGTGCCGTGCGCCGCGTGAGCAGGGCCGCGAGGCCCAGGATGACGGCGGCGAGCACCACGGCGACCGGGATGCCGAAGATGAACCCCGAGCCGAGCACCTTGAAGGGGTCGCTGCGCACCGTGAGGATCTGGCCCTCGGTGATGAGCATGGCGATGCCGCGGCCGGCGGTCATGAGGATGAGGGTCGCGATGATGGGCTGGATCTTGAGCACCGAGACGAGGAACCCGTTCCAGACGCCCAGCACGAGCGAGATGAGCAGGGCCGTGCCGATGGCGACCACGACGGTCCCCACACTGCCGGGGTCGGGCGAGCCCAGGATGATCGAGCACGCGACCGCCCCCGAGATGGCGCACACGGCACCCACCGACAGGTCGATGCCGCGTGTGGCGATGACGAGCGTCATGCCCACGGCGATGATGAGCGTGGGCGCGCCGTTGCGCAGGATGTCGACGAGGCTGCCGAAGAGGTGGCCGTCGCGGATCTGGATGGAGAAGAAGCCGGGGAAGGCGATCAGGTTGACGACGAGCAGCGCCGCCAACATCACGATCGGCCAGAACAGCCGGTTCGACATGAGCTTGGTCATGCGGGGGTTCCTTCCCGGGAGCCATCGGCGATGATGGCGAGGAGGTTGTCGGTGGAGAGGTCGTCGTTCTCGATATCGGCCACGAGCGAGCGGTCGCGCATGATGGCGATGCGGTGGCTGAGGCGCAGCACCTCGTCGAGTTCGGCCGAGATGAAAACAACGCTCATGCCGTTCTCGGCCAGGTCGGAGACGAGCTTCTGGATCTCGGCCTTGGCGCCGATGTCGATGCCGCGCGTGGGCTCGTCGAGGATGAGCAGCCGCGGGGCGATGGCCAGCCAGCGGGCCAACAGCACCTTCTGCTGGTTGCCGCCCGACAGGTTCTTCACGAGCGCGTCGGGGTTGGCGGGCCGGATGCCGAGTGCCTGGATATAGCTCTCGGCCAGCTCGTCCTGCCGCTTCTTGGGGATGGGGCGGAACCATCCGCGGTCGGCCTGCAGCGCCAGCGCGATGTTGTCGCGCACCGACAGCTCGTCGACGATGCCCTCGGTGCGGCGGTTCTCGCTCGAGTAGACGACCCGGTTCTTGAGCGCCTGCCGCGGCGTGCGGAAACGGGTCTTCTGCCCGCGCAGGCGGTATTCGCCCGAATCGGGTCGATCGACGCCCGAGATGAGGCGTGCGAGTTCGGAGCGCCCCGAGCCCAGCAGCCCGGCGAGGCCCACGACCTCGCCCTCGTAGATGCGCAGGTCGACGGGTTCGATGGTGCCCTTGCGGCCGAGACCGATGGCCTCGAGGAACGGCACGTCGCCGCGGTGGGCGTCGTCGCCGTCGTCATCCGTCGTCGCCTTGGTGCGCTTCTCGAGGTCGTCGAGCACCGTGAGCTCTTTGCCGATCATCTTCTGCACGAGGTCGATGCGCAGGATCTCTTCGGTCAAGTATTCGCCGATGAGCGTGCCGTTGCGCAGCACCGTCAGGCGGTCGGAGATCTCGTAGACCTGGTCGAGGAAGTGCGAGACGAACAGGATGGCCGTGCCCGAATCGCGCAGCGAACGAATGATGCGGAAGAGCTCCTGCACCTCGTCGGCGTCGAGACTCGAGGTGGGTTCGTCGAGGATCAGCACGCGAGCATCCACGCCGACGGCGCGGGAGATGGCGACGAGCTGTTGCACGGCCAGGGAGTGCGAGCCGAGCAGCGACGTGGGGTCGATGTCGAGGCCGACGCGTTCGAGCAGCTCGGCCGCTCGGTTCCGCGTTGCCCTCCAGTCGATGGTGCCGAAGCGGCGGGGCTCGCGGCCCAGCATGACGTTCTCGGCGACCGTGAGGTTGGGCAGCAGGTTGACCTCTTGATAGACGGTGCTGATGCCACCCGCCTGGGCTTCGGCGGTCGAGGCGAACGACACCTCGCGGCCGTCGACCCGGATGCTGCCGGAGTCGATCTGGTAGACGCCCGTGAGCGCCTTGATGAGCGTGGACTTGCCGGCGCCGTTCTCCCCCATCAGGGAATGGACTTCGCCAGGAAGCATCCGGAAATCGACGCCGTCGAGGGCTTTGACTCCGGGAAAGGTGATCGAGATGCCGCGCATGTCGACGACGGGTGACTGCTCTGTCATGTCTGATTCTCTCGCGAGGGGTGGATGCCGGGGTGAGGCGGCGAGCGGATACCGAAACATCCGCTCGCCGCGCTCGGGTGTTAGTACTTGCGGTCGGGAAGGGCCTCGACGGCTTCTTCCTGGGTGAAGGTCGTCTCTTCGGTGATGATGCGCTTCTCGACGTCGTCGCCGGCCACCACGCTCTTCACGATGTCGACCAGCTGCGAACCGAGGAGCGGCGAGCACTCGACGATGTAGTTGATCTTGCCGTCGGCCAGGGCCTGCATGCCGTCCTTGACCGCGTCGACCGTGATGATCTTGATGTCCACGCCCGGCTTGAGGCCGGCCGCTTCGATCGCCTCGATGGCGCCGAGACCCATGTCGTCGTTGTGGGCGTAGATCACGTCGACGTCGGGGTTCGACTTGAGCATGGCCTCGGTGACCTGCTTGCCGCCGGCGCGCGTGAAGTCACCGGTCTGAGAGCCGACGATCTCGAACTTGTCGTCGGCCTTGATGACATCCGCGAAACCCTCGGCGCGGTCGATGGCGGGAGCCGCACCGGTCGTGCCCTCGAGCTGATAGATCTTCACGGGGTCGGAGGAGTCCTTGTACTCCTCGGTCAACCATTCGCCTGCCTTCTTGCCTTCTTCGACGAAGTCCGAGCCGAGGAACGAGACGTAGAGCGATTCGTCGGCCGAGTCGACCGCGCGGTCGGTCAGCACGACGGGGATGCCCGCATCCTTGGCCTCTTTGAGCACGCTGTCCCAGCCCGACTCGACGACGGGGGAGAAAGCGATGACGTCGACGCCCTGCTGGATGTAGGAGCGGATCGCCTTGATCTGGTTCTCCTGCTTCTGCTGCGCGTCCGAGAACTTCAGCTCGATGCCCGCATCCTTGAAGGCTGACTGGATGTCCTTCGTGTTGGCGGTGCGCCAGCCCGACTCGGCGCCGACCTGCGAGAAGCCGACGATGATGTCGCCGGGGTCCTTGGCGCCGCCCTCGGATGATCCGCCTCCGCCCGCGCATCCGGCAAGGCCCAACAGTAGGGCTCCGGCTGCGGCGAGACCGATGATTTTCTTCATACCAAACCTCCTTGTTCAGTGAGCCGGCGCCGCAAATGCTGTGCGAACTCTTGGAGCCGGGGCCAGTTCATCCTGACTGCTTCGGATGTTAGCGCTCACAAAACGCGTGTGGCAAGTGCGAGTTTCGAGCAGTTACCTGTTCGTGATGTGGCGACGGAGGCCGATGTGGCCGGGGGAGGGCTTCGTTGCTGTTAGCGCTCACACGCGCGGGCGGGTCAGCCGGGGAGGGCGAAGGCGGCGCGGAACAGGCGGCGGCCGCGCGTCGCGACGTCGGGGCGGTCGCGTTCGTCGGTGCGTGACAGCAGGACGGCCAGCATGGCGATGGCGAGGAGGACGTCTTCCGTCTCGACGTGGTCGGCGATGCGGCCGGCCGCCTGGTCGCGCACGAGGAGCACCTCGACGATGGCCGTGGCGCGCGTGCGCAGCGGTTCGGCGAGCGGGTCGTGGCGATGCGTGGTCATGACCTCGACGAGGGCCGTCGAGGCGAGGGCTTGTTCGGTGAGGGCGTCGAACAGGGTGCTGACCGTGGCGTCGTCGTCGGCCACGAGCACCTCGAGTTCGGCGATGTTGTCGTCGAAGACCGCCACCGCGAGCGACAGGCGATCGGGGAAATGCCGGTAGAGGCTGCCCTGACCGACGCCGGCCCGGCGTGCGATGGCCGAGAGCGGTGCCGCGAAGCCCGATTCGGCGAATACCTCGCGCGCGGCCGCGATGAGCGCGCGGCGATTCTCGGGGCCCGCGCTGGGGCCGCGATTCGCTTTCGGCGTGGAGGGCATCGGTGTAGCATAACAACCGGACAGTGCTGTCCGGTATGACTCGCTCCACCGAGACGAAGGAATGATCGTGACCCAGAACGCCCCCCACCTCACCGCCGAGACCACCATCGCCGACTGGCTCGACGACCCGATCGGCGGCGCCCTCTTCGCCGAGCTGCTCGCGCAGGGCGGCCAGACGCCCGACTCGCTGCGACCCGTGCGCAACCTCACGCTCGGCCGCCTCGTGGCCATGAGCCAGGGCGCGTTCCCGCAAGAAATGGTCGACGTGCTCGTGGCCCGTGCCGCGGCCGGCGATCTGCCCAGCACCGAAGGGGCAGCGGCCGCAGCACCGGTGCCCGCTCAGCCCGCACGCCCCCGTGCACCCCGCGTCGACTGGGTCGAGAAGGTCACCGAGGGGCGCTTCACCGGCAAGACCGTCGTCGTCACGGGGGCCGGCTCGGGCATCGGGCGGGCCGTGGCCTCGCGGGTCGCGCGCGAGGGCGGCCGGGTTGTCGCCGTCGACATCTCGACCGAACGCCTGAATGACTTCGCCGCGAGCCTGCCCGACGCCGACATCGTGTCGGTCGCCGGCGACATCACCGACGACGCTTCCGTCGCTGCGATCGTCGAGGCCGCGGGCGACCGCATCGACGCCCTCGCCAACGTCGCCGGAATCATGGACGACATGACACCCGTGCACGAGATCTCGGACGACATCTGGAACCGCGTCTTCGCCATCAACGTGACCGGCACCATGAAGCTCATGCGCGCCGTCGTGCCCGTCATGCTGCCGCGCGGCACGGGTTCGATCGTCAACGTCGCGTCCGAGGCGGCGCTCCGCGGATCAGCCGCCGGTGCGGCTTACACGGCGTCGAAGCACGCGGTGGCGGGACTCACGAAGTCGAGCGCCTTCATGTACACGGGCACCGGCATCCGCGTGAACGCCGTGGCCCCCGGGCCCACCATCACCAACATCGAGGCGCGTTTCGGTTCGGAGCTCGGCGCCGAACGTGTGCGCCTGGCCATGGCCGCGATGCCGGATGCCGTGGAGCCCGACGCGCTGGCCGCTTCGATCACGTTCCTGCTGAGCGACGACGCCGTGAACCTCAACGGCGTGATCCTGCCCTCCGACGGCGGCTGGTCGGCCGTCTAGTTCCGCCCGCACGCTGAACGCCGCCGCACCGTCACTTCACGGTGCGGCGGCGTTTGCGGTCGCTGCGGTAGATGCGGAGCTGACCCGGAACCGTGACGATCGACACCGGGAAGCCGGCGGGCGCCGCCTCGCGCACCTCGCCGTCGTGCGCGAACGCCACCGATGCGTCGACGCGGAAATCCATGGTCGTGCGCGTCTCGGTATGCACGGCGAGCAGTGTTCCCACGCCGGGGACCGAGCGCAGCCACGACGAGAGATAGCTGCCGAGCGCGAGGTTGGCGAACACGCGCAGGCGGGAGGCCGAGACATCCGCTCGAATCGACCGGATGTCGAGCAGGTTGTCCGAGAGCGACCGCCGCGACAGCGGGATGATGTTGCGCGGGTGGTAGCGGTTGACCCCCACGAACAGCGTCCACGACCGGACCGGCCCGTCCTGGCGACGGAACTCGACCGGCTCGCTGCGCCGCAGCACCTTGTGCCCGGCCACGAGTGCCGCTGGCCATTTGCCGATCTTGTCCTCTAGCTTTTCTCGCTCCTCGACGAGCTCGGGGTAGACGCCGATCGACGCCGTGTTGAGCACCGTGATCGGGTCGTCGCCGTCGATGCGTGCCTCGGCGACGTCGACCGTCGTGCCCTCGCCGCGCTGCACGGCCTCGATGGTGTCCGCGAAGCTGTCGATGCCCGCGGCGCCCGCGAAGTGGTTGAGGGTTCCGCCCGGGAAGACCACGAGGGGGAGGTCGGCCGTGCGCGCGGCGTGCGCCGCCACCGCGACCGAACCGTCGCCGCCCGACATACCGAGGGCGAGCACACCGGGCTGCTTGGCCGCCTCGCGGAAGAGACCCGCCAGGTCGTCGCCTGGTGTGAGCACGTGGATGTCGGCGCGGGGGAGTGCGCGCCGGATCTGCTGCTCGGGGTCGGGGTCGAGCGCCGCCGACGCGCGGCCGGAGCCGGACGACGGGTTGACGACGACGAAGAGACCGGCGCCCTCGTCGAGCACGGGCAGCGAGACGCGCGGGCCCGGGTCGCGGCGGCGCAGCTGGTGACGCGTCGGCACGAGGGCGCGGCCGACGAGGGCGACCCCGATGCCGATGGCGAGACCGCCCACGACATCCGAGGCCCAGTGGGCGCCCGTGTGGATGCGCGAATAGGCGACGGCGGCTGTCAGGGGCGCGACGACGGCGCTGGCGGCGGGTGACTCGAGGGCGACGCCCGTGGCGAAGGCGGCCGCGCTGGCCGAGTGGCCCGACGGGAACGACGGGGATGTGGGGGTGCGGCGCAGGCGTCGGCCGACGGGCACGTCCGAGAGGAGGGGGCGATCGCCGCCGAAGAGGCTCTTGCCGACGAGGTTGCTGACGGCACTCGCCACCGCGAGACCCGCGAGACCGCGCACGGCACCGCTGCGCGAACGCCCGCCGACGAGAAACAGGACGCCCCCGATGGCGAACCAGAGCTTGCTGTGGTCGGCCGCCTGCGACAGGCGGGAGAGGGCTGTGTCGACCGCCGCGGGGGTGGCGTGGGCATTGATGCGCGAGCCGATCGTGCGGTCGAGGCTCAGCAGCCAGTCCGGCAGCACCCGCGCGCGGCGCTGGGCGTGGATGGGGCGGAGGACGCGCGGCAGAAGCATCCACCCAGGGTAAGGGGGGCTGCCTCGATCACGCTGCGGGTTGCGGAGAGTGCGCGGGCCTGCTGGAGTCCCTGGCGAGGCGAGGCGAGGCGAGGCCGAGACGTGCCTGCGCCTGCTCGAGACGAGTCCGAGGCCCGCGCGAGCCGACTCAGTTGGCGCCGGCCGGCGGATTGACCGCCAACTCGACGCGGTCGGCGAGGTAGGCCGAAAAGGGGGTGGCGGTGTCGGCGGTGGCGCGCGGATTCCAGCGCACGAGCGCCGCGCCGTCGTGCAGGAACAGGGGGCCGCCGGCGTCGTGCAGCGCCCCGGCCGTGAGCTCGATGACCTCGGCGTCGTAGTTCACGCTCTCGCCCTCGGTGAACTTGCCGCGGGAGGCGGCCGCCCGGTATTCGCGCCGCGTCTCGGCCGAGAGCGACTGGTATGCGGGTCGACCCGGCTCGACGGCGCGCGTCAGCGAACCCGTGCGGTAGAGCGTGCCATCCTCGCCCAGCAGGAAGACGCCCAGGCGCCAGACCCGCCCGATGGGCGTCATGACCGCATTGCGCTTGATCAGCATGGTGCGGTGCTCGGGCACATACTGCGCGAGCGCCTCGGTGCGGGCGTCGGCGGCGCTCAAACGCTCGACGGCGGCCGCGATCGTCGCGCGCAGCTCGTCGATCACCCTCTCGTCGAGGGCCCTCTCGTCGTCATGCTGAGTCACCCTCGAAGTTTAGGCGCGCGCCGGGCGCATACGATCGAGGGATGACCGTCATCGTGAAGGAAGCGGCGCTCGCCGACCTCGATTCCCCCACCCTCTACGCCATCCTCAAACTGCGGGTCGACGTGTTCATCGTCGAGCAGCAGAGCGCCTACCCCGACCTCGACGGGCTGGATGCGGCATCCGACACTCTGCTCGTGTGGGCCGAAGACGAACAGGGTCACGTGCTCGCCACCATCCGCGTGCTGGGGCTGGGTTCGCCGGTGCAGCGCATCGGGCGGGTGGCGACGGCGGCGGATGCCCGGGGCCAGGGTCTCGCGGCCGTGTTGATGCGCCGCGGCCTCGAGCTCACGGCCGACGCCGAAACCGTGCTGCTGGGCGCGCAATCGCACCTCGAGGGCTGGTACGGCCGATTCGGGTTCGCCCTCGACGGCGAGCCCTACGACGAGGACGGCATCCCGCACATCCCGATGAGCTTGAAGCGGTGAGCCTCGGCGTCGTTCCCCGAACGTTCACCGGCAATCCGCCGAGCGGTTGCCGCGCACGCCGGCCCGATTCACCCGGCTCCGGCACAGTGGGAACGTCGGGAGGAGTTTGTCGTGAGCACGTCGCCTCTCACCGAACCCACCACGACGGTGGGTGCATCCAGCGCTGCTCGCCCGCTCGACGCCGCTGATGCGCCTCGGGCGACCCGCTCGGCAAGCGGACGCCTGGGCCTCCGCGATCCCGGCACACCCGCTCGGGTCCGCACGGTCCTCACCCGCCGCACCCTGATCCCCTGGGCGATCGGGTTCCTCGCCGCCGTCGTGTCGGCCGCCGGATCGGGCAACGCGTCGTATTGGGGCGACGAGGCCGCGAGCGTCATGTCGGCCGAGCGCAGCATCCCCAACCTCTTCGCCCTGCTCGGCAACATCGACGCCGTGCACGGCAGCTACTACCTGTTCCTGCACTTCTGGACCGGTCTCGTGGGCACGGGCGAATTCGCCGTGCGCCTGCCGAGCGCCGTGGCGGTGGGCGTCGCGGCGGCGGGAACCGTCATGCTCGGCCGACAGTTGCTCGGCGGCCGGGCGGCGATCGTGGCCGGGTTGCTGTTCGCCGTCATCCCGCAGGTCACCATGATGGGGCAGGAGGCGCGCTCCTACGCTTTCGGCATGGCCGCCGCGGTCTGGCTGACCAACTGGCTCGTCGCCCTCGTGCGCCGCCGGCAACTCAGCCCCCGCACCTGGGCACTCTTCGGGGTGGCCGTCGCCGCCTGCCTCTACCTGTTCCTCTACCTGGCGCTCCTCGCCCTCGTTCACGTCGCCGTGTTCGTGGCGTTCAAACCGGGCGCGCGGATGTGGCGTGCCTGGGCTCGTTCGCTGGTTTTCGCCGCGGTGCTCGCCGCCCCCGTCGTCGTCTTCGGCCTGGCCCAGCGCGGACAGATCGGCTTCCTCGCCCGCCGCAACTACGCCACGCTCGATTCTGCGGTCGTGGGCCAGTGGTTCGGTTCGGCCGGATTCGCCGTCGCGGCGTGGGCGCTCATCGTCGTCGGGCTCGTGGCAGCCATCCGCTCGGGGCGGCGGGCAGCCCTCGTGCTCGGGGTGTGGGTCATCGCGCCGACCGCGCTGCTGTTTCTCGGCAATGCCCTGATCACGCCCATGTACAACCTGCGCTACGTGGCCTTCTGCACGCCGGCCGTGGCCCTGCTGATGGGTTTCGGCGTCACGGCGCTGGCGGCCTTCGCTCGCGGGCGTCGAGACTCAGCAGGCGCGGCGGCTTCGGTCTCGGGGGCGTCTCCGCGGTCGGTCGCCACGTCTCGCCGCGCGGCCACGGCGGGCTGGATGCTTCCCGCCCTCGCCATCCTGGTCGTCGCCGCGCTCGCCGCCCCCGGCTACCTCGCGCAGCGCGGCCCGTATGGCAAGGACGGCGGCAGTGATCTGCGGCAGGTTGCCGACACCATTCAGCGCAATGCATCCGCGGGTGACGCCGTCGTCTTCGCCGAGGACATTAAACCGTCGCAGAAACCGCGGCTGTCGATCGACCTCTACCCCGACCGTTTCGCCGGGTTGAGCGATGTGGCCCTCGTGACCCCTTTCACGGCGCGCGACCAGCTGTGGGATGTCGTGCGCCCCCTGCCGGAGGCCGCTCCCGCGTTGCTCGAGCACGACACCGTCTGGGCCGTCGAACGTGAGGGGCGCTCACTGGAGGACATCGCCGAGCTTCAGCGCCTGGGCTTTTATCCGCAGCAGGTGATTCAGGTCAACCGCAGCGTCATCTATCGCATGGTGCGCACGCCCGCCGAGCTGCCCTGACCGGATACAGCCGAGCCGACGTCTCGCCGCCGGAACTGCGGCCCGCTTCTCGACAGGAGCGACGATCAGTCATCCTCATTCGTTGGGTCGGGCACGTGGCGGATGCGATCCGACAGGTAGGACACGACCGTGCCGGAGACGACGCCAACGATGATGATGCCGCCGATCATGAGCAGCACGGCGCTGAATCGGCCGGCCGTCGTCACGGGGTACATGTCGCCGTAGCCGACCGTCGAGAGGGTTTCGCAGGCCCACCAGATCGCGTCGCCGAAGTCCTGGATGCGGGCGCCCGGTGCGTCGCGTTCGGCCTGCAGCGTCGACAGCGACAGGAAGTACACGTAGAACACGGCGTAGGCCGCCGCGACGATGATGATCCGCGTGCGCACGGCGGCCCCGCTGCGGCGCTGCAGATAGGGGATGTCGCGCAACAGGTCGAGCACGCGCAACGCCCGGAACACGGGCAGCAGGACCGACAGGAGATCGACGACGTTGTGGCGGACGAACATCCATTTGTGGCCCAGGGGTGTGAGCACGAGGCGCACGACGTAGTCGACGAAGAAGCAGATCCAGGCGAGCGCGAGGATCGCGAAGATCGCGCCGTGCGTTTCGGGCGGGAGATCCTCGGCGAGCACGTACACCGAATAGCCGACGACGAACGCGAGGCCGAGCGCGACGAGCGGCCAGCGCGCCGCATTCTGCCAGCGCGAACGCAGGCGCAGGCGGCGGGCCGCCGCAGCCGTCGGCGTGGGGCCGCCGGCCGGCTCAAGGGAATCCGTCGTTCGGCTCGCGGCATCGACCGGGTCGCGGTGTTCAGCGCGATCGGGTATGCCGGCGGGTGGATCGGTGGCGGCCATGGCTACATCAAACACGACGCGAGGTCATCCGTGCTCTCGTGGAGTGGTTCGACACGCCGTGACGCCGTGACGCCGTGTCGCTGTGTCGCTCTGACGCCGCCGCGAAGATGCGGAGTTCAGCGCGCGACGGCCGCCGTCGCCTCGATCTCGACCAGCTGGTCGTCGTAGCCGAGAACCGTTACGCCCATGAGCGTGCTCGGCGGCTGGTGCGGCGCGAAGGCGTCGCGCACGACCTGCCAGGCGGTGACGAGGTCGGCCTGGTGTGAGGAGGCGACGAGAACGCGGGTGCTGACGACATCCGCGGGGGTCGCGCCCGCTGCATCCAGCGCGACGACGAGGTTCTCGAAGGCCCGGGCCGCCTGCGCCGCGTGATCGCCGGGCGCCACCGTCGCGCCGGCCGCATCGAGCGGGCAGGAGCCGGCGAGGAAGATGAGCCGGGCGTCGGCCGGGACCGTCGACGCGTAGGCGTATTCGGCCATGTCGGACAGGCGATCGGTATGGATGAGCGAGACGATGCTGGTCATGTCTTCCTCGATAGTGGGGCGTGCGGTGCGAAGGGATTCGCTCGAGGATCGGTCTCGAGCGCGGACGGGCCTGCGAGCGTCACGGGTCCGACTTCAGCTTAGAAGTCGACCGCTCGTGGCGGCGGAGCGGCCCGCGACAGCCGCCCGGCGTGACGACCGATTGCGCCGGGCCGGGGCTCGCGCTACTGTGTGAACAAACGTTTGATCACCGCCATCCACCGCTCGCAGCGTCGCGAGAAAAGAGAGAACATGTCCGACGATTTCGTCAAACCGCTCGAGGGCGTGCTCGTGCTCGACTTCAGCCAGTTCCTGGCCGGGCCGGTCGCCGCCATGCGCCTCGCCGACCTGGGTGCGCGCGTCATCAAGATCGAGCGGCCGAAGGGCGGCGACATCGGCCGGACCCTCGCCTTCGCCGGTCGCACGGCCGACGGCGACACCATCTCGTTCCACGCCATGAACCGCAACAAAGAGGGCATCACCGCGGACCTGAAGAACCCCGACGACCTGGCGCGCGTGAAGGAACTGGTCGCGCAGGCAGACGTCATCATCCAGAACTTCCGCCCCGGCGTGATGGAACGCATCGGCCTCGATTACGACTCGGTCGCCGCCATCAACCCGCGCATCGTCTATGGCTCGGCCAGCGGCTACGGCGACGGCGGCCCCTGGAAGGACCGCCCCGGCCAGGACCTGCTCGCCCAATCGGTGTCGGGCCTGCCCTGGCTCTCCGGCTCGGCCGACGACGGCCCCGTGCCCGTGGGCCTCTCGATCGCCGATCACCTCACCAGCTGCCACATCGCGCAGGGCGTGACGGCGCTGCTGTTCCGCCGCGAACGCACGGGTCGCGGCGGCCACGCCCAGACGAGCCTGCTCGAGGCCATGCTCGACCTACAGTTCGAGCTGCTGTCGACGCGGCTCAACGACCCGACCGTCACCGTCACGCGGGGCGGCGCTCACTCGGCCCACGCGTTCCTCTCGGCGCCCTATGGCACCTACCCCACGGCCGACGGCTACCTCGCGCTCGCCATGAACCCCATCCCTGTGATCGGAGAACTTCTCGGCATCGACGAGCTCGTGGCGCTCACGGACCCCGACGCGTGGTGGTCGCAGCAGAAAGAGATCGAAGCCCTGCTGGCGGCCCATTTCGCGACGCACACGACCGAGCATTGGCTCGACATCCTCGACCGGGCGGATGTCTGGTGCGCCCCCGTGCTGACCCTCGACGAGCTGGTTGAGCACGACGGGTTCGCGGCCGTGCGCATGACGCAGAACGTGGTTCGGGATGCCGCGCACACCGCCTCGGGCGTGGACCTCTCGCTCACCACCACGCGCAGCCCCATCCGCATCGACGGCCGCATCTTGACGAGCAAGACCCCGGCTCCCAAGCTCGGGCAGCACAACGATGCCGTGCGCGCCGAGTTCGCGACCGGTGGGGGTGGCCGTGCTGCGAACCCGGCTTCATCGGACGCTTCTGGCGCTGCCGCTGCCGCTGCCGTCGCCGGCGGCGCCCCAGGCGCAGTTGCACCGCAGCCGGCAGGGGCTGCGCGATGACGGTCATCCTGCGCGGCATCACGTGGGAGCATCCGCGCGGCTACGACTGCCAGGTCGCCTGCTCGACGGCTTTCGGGCTGCTGCACCCGGACATCGTCGTGCGCTGGGAGTACCGCTCGCTGCAGGCCTTCGCCGACGCGCCCATCGAGGACCTCGCCGAACGCTACGACCTGCTGGTGATCGACCACCCCCACATCCCGCTCGCCGCCGCGGCCGGTGCCTTCGCGCGCCTCGACGGCGCCGGGTTCGACGACGAGTTGGCCGCGCTCGCCAACCAGAGCGTGGGTCGTTCGCACGAGAGCTATGCGCACGACGGACACCAATACGGCCTGGCCTCGGATGCCGCGGCCCAGGTCTCGGCGCACCGCCCCGACCTGCTCGCCGCACCGCCCACGACCTGGGATGAGGTGCTCGAGCTGGCCGCCGACGGGCGCGTCGTCTGGCCGCTCAAACCGATCGACGCCTATTCGAGCCTCATCACGATCGCCGGCAACCGCGCGTCGACGGGACACGGTGAGGCGCCGACATCCCGGCCCGGTCATTTCTTGGCCGAGGAGGACACGCTCGCGGCGCTCGCCGATATGCGGCGGCTCGCCGAGCTCGTGCCGGCCGTGAACCTCGGGCAGAACCCCATCGAGGTCGCCGAGATGTTGGTCTCCGACGACCCGTCGGCGTATTCACCACTGCTGTTCGGCTACTCGAACTACTCGCGCGTGACGTTTCGGCAGCACCGGTTGCAATACGGGGACATCCCGACGATCGCGCCGCATGTCGCCGGGACCGCCGGCGCCGAGGGAGGACAGGTCGCCGACGGAGCGGACGCGCCGCCACGCCCTGTCTCCGGATCGCTGCTGGGCGGCGCCGGAATCGCGGTATCGGCGCACACCTCGCACCCCGACGAGGCCCGCCGCTATGCGTTCTGGGTGGCCTCGGCTCATGCCCAACGCTCGGTCTACTTCGACGGCGGCGGGCAACCGGGCAACGCCGCGGCCTGGGACGACGACCGACTCAACCGCGAGACGCTCGACTTCTTCCGCCGCACGCGCCGCACCCTCGAAGCCGCCTACGTGCGGCCGCGCACGCCGGGCTACATCGAGTTCCAAGACCGCGTCTCGCCGTGGGTCACCGAAACGATAGCCGGTCGGACGCCGGAGGCAACCCTCGCCCGTCGCCTCAACGAGGCCGCCGCCGAACTGCTCGACGTCGCCGCGGCCTCGCCAAGCCTGCTCGACCAGCCCGCCCCGACCGACCTGCCCCTGGAGGCATCCCGATGAACACCGTCGACCGCTACTTCGAGGACTACGAAATCGGCGAGACGCGCACCTCGGTGGGTCGCACGATCACCGAAACCGACATCGTGCTGCACGCCGGCCAGACGGGCGACTTCTTCCCGCACCACATGGACGCCGAGTGGACGGCGACGCAACCGTTCGGCCAGCGCATCGCCCACGGAACGCTGATCATGTCTGTCGCCGTGGGCATGACCGCGGGAGACATCAACCCGCAGGCGATGAGCTATGGCTACGACCGCGTGCGATTCATCCGCCCCGTCTTCATCGGCGACACCATCACGGTGACGGCCGAGATCACCGAGAAGACCGACCACACCAAACGCCCCGACACCCTCGGCTATGTGCACGAGAAGGTGAGCGTCGTGAACCAGACGGGCGACACCGTGCTCGTGCTCACGCACCTCTACCTCAGCAACAAGCGCGCGCTCGCCGCGGACTAGCGCCAGCGGGCAGCCAGCGGCGAGCAGCCAGCACCGAGTCGTCAGCAGCGACTCGAGCTGGCGTGGCGCTACCGCGCGGAAGCGAGCTCGTAGCGTTCGCTCTGCAGCAGACTCGGTTTCGCGTGGCGCGGCTCGCCGAGCGCGCTCACGAAACGGCCGCTCGTCGTCTGAGCGGACCCGGCCAGGCTTCTCAGCACCTTCGCCTGGATCGATCGAGCGTGCTGCAGAGCCACTTCTGTGTCTTTACTCATCGACTTCTCCTTCGTATTCGTTGCGGGCGATAACAGCGCTTGCGATGGCGAGAGCTATGCGCTTGTCTTCCTCGGACAGCCAGGGCATGTCCACCAGTGCATCCATCATCGCGAGGCCCATCTCCCGTTCTGCGGCGTTGTCACTGAGTGCTTTTTCGATGGTCCACGACCAGCGGGTCCACGTCTGTTCGCGGGCCGTCAAGCGATCGATACTCTTGCGCGACGACGAGCCACTCAGGGCGGTTGCGGCGATCGAACCGACTCCGATGATGCTCGCCAGTACCGCCGCCCAGAATGTCGCTAGTGCCTCCGCCGACCATGTCGTCATTCGCCCCCCATCGTGCATCGCCTGCGACAGCGCCTTCGTGTCTGCCGTACTCCGTTACGGTAGCCCGCGCGGCGAGTGACATCGCCGCCGGAATCGTCCCAGCGCGGCCGGCGCCACCGACGGTAATGAGGATGTCTTCACGGCCGGGTCGAGGAGCCCCGCAAAGCCGCCGAGGCCGCCCTCCCGAACTCGTCGCGAAGGGCCACGGAAACGGTTCGTTCGGTTTCGCGCCCCACGGCGTGTCTGGCCAGCCGGCCGCGGCGGCGTCAGTGGGGCGCGTCGCCCGTGGCGGCGGCGCGGTCCGAATGATTGGACCATTCGCTCCACGAGCCGGGGTAGAGCGCGGGGTTGAAGCCCGCGAGCGTGAGGGCGACCGCATTGTGCGCGGCGGTGACGCCCGAGCCGCAATAGGTGGCCACGGGCGTGTCTTCTGCGATGCCGGCGGCCGCGAAGCGCTCCCGCAGCGCGTCGGGCGAGAGGAAGTGGCCTTCGGCATCCACATTGGCCGCGGTCGGTGTGCTGACCGCCCCGGGGATGTGCCCGGCGCGGGGGTCGATAGGTTCGACATCTCCGCGATAACGCTCGGTAGCGCGCGCGTCCAGTAGCGTGCCCGACGACGGCCAGCGGGACGCCTCCTCGATGTCGATTATGGGCAGGTGCCCGGGGGAGAGTGTCACGCCACCGCGGAGCGAAGTCTCGCGGTGCGACGTCTCGCGACGCGACGCGCCCTGCTGCGCGGCATCCGTGTCGTTGTCACCGTCGCCCGCGAGCCCGGTCTCGAGCGGAAGCCCGGCAGCGGTCCACGCATCCAGCGCCCCGTCGAGCAGCCGCACATCGGCCACCCCGGCCCAGCGCAGCAGCCACCACGCGCGCGCCGACGACATGTTCTTCAGGTCGTCATAGACGACGATCGCGTCCCCGTCATCCACGCCCCAGACGCGGGCCGATGCCTGCAGTGCCTCGATCGACGGCAGCGGATGGCGACCGTCGACGGGTGCCTGGCCCGCGGGCACATGTGCGGCCAACTCGTTCTCGAGGTCGACATAGACGGCACCCGGAATGTGCCCCGCCGCGAAAGCCGGGCGGCCGTCGGGCCGGTCGAGTCGCCAACGCACGTCGAGAACGCGCACGGGGGCGCCGTCGAGGGTGCCGGCGTCGAGCGCGGTGGCGAGTTCGGGGGCCGTGATCAGGATGTTGCGCATATGTTCCACTCCACCAGTTTCTCGCGCGCCAGACGCTTCGCGGTGTGAGACTGAAGGAATGTCACGTACCTCGAAGAAAGCGGCCGTCGCCGCGCGCGAATCGACCCGCTCGTTGGGTGCCACGGTAAAGGCCGCGACCGCCAATCCTCCGCGCACCGTTCCGCGCCTGCTCGGCCGCCTCGTGCTGGGGTCGTTCCTGCTGTTCGCCGGCATCGGCCACCTCACGTTCGTGCGTGAGGAATTCCGCGCCCAGGTGCCCGAGTGGCTGCCCATCGACAAGGACACGGTCGTGGTGGCATCCGGCATCGTCGAAATCACGCTGGGTGGTGCGCTGCTCGCGCTGCCGGGCAAACGCGTGCACGTGGGATGGATCGTCGCGGCGTTCTTCGTCGTCATCTTCCCCGGCAACATCTCGCAGCTCGTCACCCGCACCGACGCATTCGGCCTCAACAGCGACGCGGCTCGCGGCCTGCGCCTCATCTTCCAGCCCGTGCTGGTGCTGTGGGCGCTGTGGTGCACGGGCGCGTGGCGCGCCTGGCGTAACCGCTCGCGCTGAGCCAAACTGACCACATGGCAACACTGAGTGACGTGGCGGCGCTCGCCGGGGTATCGGTGTCGGCGGTCTCGCGCGTGCTCTCGAACGCGCCGGCCACCCGCGTGAGCGACGACACTCGCGAGCGCATCCATGCGGCGGCGAAAACCCTCGACTACCGGCCCAATTTCGCCGGGCGCGCGCTGAAGACATCCCGTTCTCAGGTGATCGCGCTCGTCGTGCCCGACTTGACGAACGCCATCTTCACCGAGCTCATGCGCGGGGTCGAGGACGCGGCCATCGCGCGTGACTACATGGTGTTGCTCGGCCGAGCCGAAGACATGCAGCCGGGTGGCGCCATGATCGAGCGCCTGATCGGCGAGGGGCGCGTGGATGGCATGCTCGTGCAACTCGCCGAAGACGTCACCTCGGCCGATGTCGACCGGCTCATGGCGGGCCGCGCGCCCGTCGTGCTCATCAACTCGGTCGAGGCGGGGCATCCGGGTTCGGTCGTGCTCGACGACGAGCGTGCCGCGCGACTCGGCACCGAACACCTGCTGAAGCTCGGGCATCGTCGCCTCGGCCTGATCACGGGTGTGCCCGAATCGTTCAGCGGGCAGCGGCGCGCCGACGGTTTTCGCCTGGCGATGGCCGCGGCATCCATCGATGTCGACGAGGCGCTCATCACGTGTTTGGGCTATGAGCCGCGCGCCGGTCGCGAGGCCTTCCGCACACTCATGACGGCGGATGACGCGCCCACCGCCATTCTGGTCGCCAACGTCAACGCGGCCATCGGGGCGCTCGCCGAGGCCCGGTCGCTCGGCATCTCGGTGCCCGACGACGTCTCGGTCGTCGCCCTGCACGACGCCTGGACCGCAGAGAACACGTGGCCGCCGCTCACGACCGTGCGCATGCCGCTTTACGAGCTGGGTCGCCGCGCGGCCGAGGCGGTCTTCGCGCGGATGTCGGGGGGAGCCGTCTCAGACGTGACGGTCGCGGATGTGGCGCCCGAGCTCATCGAGCGGGAGTCGACGGCGTCTCTCTGAGATCGTCGCCGCTGCCGCTGCCGCTGCCGCTGCCGTTTTCGTCGCCGTCGCCGTTACCGCTTCCGTCGCCGTTCTTGTGGCCGTCTTCGCCGCCGCCGTCCATATCCGGCAGGATCACCGCGTGGATTTCGACGGCCCGATCGAAGTGCGCGAAGGCATCCGCAAAGCCGGCATGACCGGTCGCAACCGTCTCGATGCCGTCGGGCCCGCGCTGGCAGATGCCGAGGGGCTCGTCGTAGTCGTCCCGCTCGGGCACGTCACTCACGCTGCGTCATCCTCCGAGACGGGGAAACCGTTTTCGGGGTCGCGAATGCGCCCCCAGCCCCGGTCGTGCGCCGTGCCATGGATCTCACCGGCGTCCCTTTCTGCGTGTTCGTCTATTTCAGCGGAAGACGCCCCCGGGTGTCGAGTCCGTTGACACTTCCGGGGTAAACCGTTGACACTTCTCCTCTGACAAACGCATGCGGATCGCGCAAGCCCCTTGGCCTCTCGCGGGTCTCGGGCTTGGGTTGATCACGTGAATGATCGTCAAGTCTCGCGCCGCGACCTGCAGCGTATAGCCGCCCGGCGCTTCGGATGGGAGCACCTGCAGACCGGCCAGCTGGAGGCCGTCGAGGCGCTCGTCGGGGGCCGCGACGTGCTCGCCGTCATGCCCACCGGTTACGGCAAATCAGCCATCTACCAGCTGACCGCGGCCACGCTGGGTGGCGTGACCGTCGTGGTCTCGCCGCTCATCGCGCTGCAGGCTGATCAGGTGGCGGGCCTGGCCGATGCCCCGGATGCCCCGGCAGCGGTCGCCATCAACTCGAGCGTGCGCGCGGCCTCGGTCGAGGCATCCTGGCAGCGCGTGGCCGGGCCGGGCGGCGGCATCGTGTTTCTGGCGCCCGAGCAATTGGCGAAACCCGAGACCGTCGATCGGCTGCGCGAGCTCGGCGTCACCCTCTTCGCGGTGGATGAGGCGCACTGCGTGTCGTCGTGGGGCCACGATTTTCGCCCAGACTACCTGCGGCTCGGCGACGTCATCTCCCAGCTCGGGCACCCGCGCACCGTCGCCCTCACGGCCACGGGTTCGTCGCCCGTGCGCCGCGAGATCGCCGAGCGGCTGCATCTGCGCGATCCCCTCGTGCTCACGCGCGGATTCGACCGGCCGAATCTCTGGCTCGAGGTGACCCGCCACGTCGACGACGCCGAGAAGGAACACGCCGTGGTCGAGCGCGTCGTCGAACTCGCGAAACCGGGCTTGCTCTACGTGTCCACACGCGCCGACACCGAGCGCTATGCCGCGCTTCTCGCCGAACGCGGCCTGCGCACGGCCGCCTATCACGGGGGTTTGCGCGCGGCCGACCGTCGCGCCGTGCACCGCGATTTCCATGAAGACGAGGTGGATGTCGTGGTCGCCACGTCGGCGTTCGGTATGGGTATCGACAAACCCAACGTTCGTTTCGTAGTGCACGCCGCCGTGCCCGAATCGGTGGACGCGTACTACCAGGAGATCGGACGGGCCGGGCGTGACGGCGAACCGGCCGCCGCCGACCTGCACTATCGCAGCGAGGACCTGGGGCTGCGCAAATTCTTCGCCGCGCGCCGTCCCGCCGTTGGCGCCCTCGCGCGAACCTACGCCGCGATCACCGCTGCCGGCAGACCCGTCGGAGCCGCCGAGGTCGCGGCCGAACTGGGAATTTCGACGCGCGCCGTCACGGGCCACGTGAACGCGCTGGCGGATGCGGGCGTCATCAGCACCGACCGCCGGGGCAGCCGCGTTCTCGACGAGATCACGCCCGAGGAAGCCGCGGCGCGGGCGGTCGAACGCATCGAGGAACGCGAACGCATCGAGGCATCGCGTCTCGAGATGATGCGGGGTTACGCCGAGACCACGGACTGCCGTCGCCTGTTTTTGCTCGGCTATTTCGGTGAGCAACACTCGGAGCCCTGCGGCAACTGCGACAGATGTCGCCGCAACGGTGAAATGTCGAGCGAGGACGATGCCGACACGCAGGCTTCGTCGACGCCGAGCGACGCAGCGGGTGACGCGACCGGGCCGCGCCGCGACCGGGGCGAGTCGGACGGCGGCGCGTCAGACGCCCCGGGGCGCGAACCATCCGACCCGCTCTTCACGCCGCAGGCCGCCGTCGTGCACGCCGAATGGGGCACCGGCACGGTCATGCGCGTCGAGGACGATCGCGTCACCGTCTTTTTCGAGACCGAAGGCTACAAGGTGTTGTCGCGCGACCTCGTCCTCGACCGCGCCCTGCTCGAACCGGCATCCTGAAAAATCAACCACTGGTGGGCGGCCGAGCACATCCGTAGCGTGGCCGACACCTCACGAAAGGACAGAAATGCTCACCGCAATCGCCCTCAACTGCACCCTCACGCCGTCGCCCGCCGCGTCGAGCACCGAGAAGCTCGCCACCGAGATGCTCGATGCTCTCGCCGAACACGGCGTCACCGGAACGCAACTGCGCGTCGTCGACTACAACGTCACGCCCGGCGTCGAGAAGGACATGGGCGAGGGCGACGACTGGCCCGGCATTCGCGAGAAGGTTCTGGCGGCGGACATCCTGGTCTTCGTGACACCCACGTGGGCCGGCCAGATGTCGAGCGTGGCACGCAGCGTGATCGAGCGACTCGACGCCGAGCTGTCCGAACAGGATGCCGCGGGCCGCCCGATCCTGTTCAACCATGTCGCCATCGTGGGCGTCGTCGGCAACGAGGATGGTGCGCACGGAATCGTCGCGCACGCGTTCCAGGCCCTCAACGACTACGGCTTCACCATCCCGGCGCAGGGCGCGACCTACTGGAACGGCGAGGCCATGCACACCACCGACTACAAAGACCTCGACGAGACCCCCGAGGCCGTCGCCAGCGCCACGTCGACGGCCGCCCAGAACGCCGCGCACCTCGCCGCCCTGCTGAAGGAACGCCCCTACCCGGCGTGACCCGAGCGCATCGCTTCGCTACCGGGGCCCGATGGGCGACTGGAAGCGGAGCAGGTAGCCGTCCGGGTCGGTGACGAGGAACTGGCGCACGGACCCCTGTGGGTGCAGTCGCTAGCCGCGCGGCACCGTGAGGATCTGCGCGCCGTCGTCGGTGATCGCGATGGTGTGCTCGGAGTGCGCCGTGCGGCAACCGGTGGCGCTCTTCAGGGTCCAGCCATCCGTGTCGGTGATGAGCCGGTCGGTGTCGGCCATGACCCACGGCTCGATGGCGAGCAGCATGCCGGGGCGGAGCGTGAAGCCTCGTCCCGGCCGGCCGTTGTTGGGCACGGACGGGTCCTGGTGCATGGTGCTGCCCACGCCGTGTCCGCCGAATTCGGTGTTGACGCGGTAGCCGGCGGCCTCGAGCACGCCGCCGATGGTGTGCGAGATGTCGCCCATGCGCGTGCCCGGGCCAGCTATGTCGATGGCGGCCTGCAGGGCGTCGGATGTCGCGGCGATGAGCTTCTCGTCCTCGGGCCGTTTTGTGTTGCCCACGATGAACGAAACGGCCGCGTCGGTGACGATTCCGCCCAGCGAGGCGGCGAAGTCGAGCGTGACGAGGTCGCCGTCGGCGAGGCGGTAGTCGTGCGGTTTGCCGTGCAGCACGGCGTCGTTGACCGAGGTGCAGATGGAGTGGCCGAAGGGGCCGCTGCCGAAGGACGGCGCGTAGTCGACGTAGCAGGAGGTGGCCCCGGCCTGCGCGATCATCTGCGCGGCGAGACGGTCGATCTCGAGCAGGTTCATGCCGACGGTCGCGCGGTCGCGCAGGGTGCTGAGCACCTCGCCGACGAAGTGACCACTGGCCTCGGCGCGCACGAGCTCGGTCTTGTCGAACAGTTCAATCACAGGGCATCCCTCACGTTTCGAATAACAATACCGGTAATACTATCCCGTGATTAGAATCGGGGTATGGTTCGAATTCCGCTGGGTCCCGAAGAGCTCGCGCGCGGCCGAGAGATCGGCTCGATTCTGCGCGCCGCCCGGGGCGAGCGCACGATGGTCGGCATCGCCACGGCCGCCGGCATCTCGCCCGAGACCCTGCGCAAGATCGAGACGGGCCGCATTGCGACCCCCGCGTTCTCGACGATCGCCGCCATTGCGAGCGTGCTTCACCTGTCGCTCGACGACCTGTGGGCAACGGTCGACACGCGCGTCGATGCGAGCATCGAGCCCGCCTCCGACGAGCCCGGCTACCGGCGCGCGTCCTAGCGACGCGCGCGCAAGGGGTGGCGGAGCCCGTCGCCCGGTCCTAGGGTGAGTGACCGTGGGTAAACACGTCGCGGCTCAGCAGGTTCTCGTCCGACCATCCGGTCGCACGCACCAGCGTTTTCGCCGACCCGTGTCCCGCGGGCGCAGCGTCCTCTCGGTGTTCGCCTTCGCGGCCGTCGGTGCCGTGTGCGTCGTCAACGTGGTCGACCCCACTGCGGGCGCCATCGCATCCCCGTACTTCCAGCCCGCTGGCCGGTTCGACGGCGAGTCCGCGCAGACCGTGACGGCGACGGATGGTTACGAGACCACGTTTGATCGCGACGGCTACGAGGTCGTGCTCGCGCCCAAGCCCGTCATCACGGCCCCGCCCGTCGACGCCGCGGGGGCGCCGGGTGCCGGCGGACCCGTCATCGCTCCCGACCCCGGTTCGGCCAAGGCTCTCGCCCGCGAGATGCTGGCCGCCCGCGGAATGGGTGACGACCAGTTCTCGTGTCTCGTGTCGCTCTGGAACAAAGAGTCCGGATGGCGCGTCACGGCCGCCAACCCCTCTGGTGCCTATGGCATCCCTCAGGCGCTGCCCGGCCGCAAGATGGCCACGGTCGGCGCCGATTGGCAGACCAACCCCGTCACCCAGATCACGTGGGGTCTCGGCTATATCGCCGCCCGCTACGGCAGCCCGTGCGGGGCGTGGGCACACTCGCAGGCCAAGAACTTCTACTAAACCTCGCGAGCGAGAGCACGGGTCAGGATGCCGCGTCGGGCGTCTCCGTGCGAAAACCGATGAGCTTGTGAGTGCCGTCGCAGAACGGTTTGATGGCCGACACCCCGCAGCGGCAGAGCGCGACGGTCTTGCGCTTCTGCGTGATGGGCTCGCCGTCCCCGTCGACCAGGTCGATCGGGCCGCGCACGAGCAGGGGCCCGTTGGGGCAGGCGAAGATCTGGGTGGGCGCGTCGGGGGAGGGGCTCATCGTGACTCTACTTTCTGGGGTGGAAGCGCTGAGAGGCGGCGCCGCAGCGCGCGTTCGGAGTGCGCGGCGCGAGCGATGCGCCCGGCCGAGTAGTGCGGGCCGCCACGCAGGGTGAGCAGCACGGCCATCCACACGCAGGTGCCGCGTTCGAGCAACCACACGGGAGCCCAGACGGCCCCGTCGGCGGGGAAGACGCGGGAGCCGCCGCGGCGGCGTCGGCCGCGTTCGGCCAGCGCGACGGCGGCCAGTATGCCCGCGGCGAGAGCGACCGGGTTGCGCCGCAGCGCCACGGCGGCCGCGGGCAACAGTGCCAGTTCGGCGACGAGCCGCGCGGGCTGGGCGAGATCGTCGTAAGCCTGCCGCACGCGCTGTCCGAGGAAGTGGCGAGCCGTTGGCGGGCGTCGCCCCACGAACACGTCGTCGCGCCGCAACTCGCGCCCGCCAGCGGCGCGAACGGTGCGGATCAGCTCGAGGTTCTCGAACAGCACATCGCCGTCATATCCGCCCGCTTGCAGCAGCCGCGATCGGCGCACCCCGAGCGTGCCCGGGTAGTCGGCGCCGAGCGCGCGGTTGAGCAGGCTGCGGGCCGTGTCCCACCGCGCGTGCCACACGGGTTCGGTGAAGTAGTTCTGCGGCCGGACGATGTCGGCGCGCTCGAGCGACGCGACGACGGCCTCGAGGGAGTGGTCGTCGTAGCGCACGTCATCGTCGGCGACGACCACGCGATCGTGCGGCGAGGCGAGGATGCCCGTCATGACACCGGCGACCTTGCCGTTGCGGCCGGGCCAGCGCCCCGGAGCTACGTGCCGAACGTCGGCGGGCAGGCTCGCGGCGTGCCGGGCGAAGAGCGCGGCATCCGACCCGTCGACCAGGATCACGTCGATGCGCGAGGCCAGCCAGGACAGATATTCGAGGAGTTCCGGCCAGCCGGAGTCGTCTGCCCAGCGCAGGGGCAGAACATACTGCGCGTCGAGGCGGGTCGTCACGATGTCACCCGGCGTCGGGCAGCGGCGTGCGCAACGACGAGCGACCCGCGGTCCACGATTGGTAGAGGTGCTCGGCGGCCCAGCCGTCGACCGCCAGGCAGGAGGCGGCGCCGAACAGGATGTCGGGCAGCAGCTCGGGGTGATCTTCGGCCAGCGCCCCGGCCAGGTCGCGCCCGGCGATCTGCTCGTGCACGGCATCCGCCTCGACGTGTTCGTCGAAGTAGTCGGTCACGTCATCGCCGAAACCGTTGCGCCGAAAACCGCGCGCGTAGAGGCCGTTGGGGATCGACGATGTCATCTCGAACGCCGCGAGGTGCCCGACGACGGCGCCGCGCAGCCGACGGTTGAGGCCGAACATCGACATCTGGTTGAGCGAGGCGAGCGTGATGGCGGGCACGTTGTCGACGTAGCGCCCATACGTGTCGTCGAGTCCCAGGGCGCGCATGGTCGCGGCGAAGATGCTCGCGTGCACGCGCTCGGGGCGCCCACCGCCGTATTCGTCGGCCTGGATCTCGACGAGGGCCGCTTTCGGGCGTCCGCTCAGGCGCGGGATGCCCCAGGAGTGCGGGTCGGCCTCCTTGAGCGTGTAGATCGAGCGCTGCACGATGAGCTCGGTGAGCTGGTCGCGCGTGGCTTTCGAGGCGATGTAGCGGGACAGGCTGGGCCCGCCCTCCTCGCCCGTCAGCTGGAACAGCAGGTCGGCGACGGCCTGGGCGCGGGGTTCGAGCGCGGCGTGCTCGGGCACGGGCACGACCGCGCGCAGGGTGGCCTCGAAGTGCTTCTCGATCGCCAGGCGCGCCGCCACGAGCGCGGGGTTCCATTCCCACTCGTCGTCACGTTCGACTACATCGCCGTAGTGGATGCCGTACAGCACGAACAGCGTCAACTGCACGTCTTCGTCCCGCAGCAGATCGTCGGATGCCGCGGCCACCGTGTCGGCTTCGGCCACGAACGCGCGCAACGCGTCGTCGGCGTCGCTGCCGGTCTCGGGCGGAGCATCCTGCAACAACCGCAGCAGCGCGGAGCTGAGGGGGCCTCGGGGTTCGAATGTCGTGGTGTGGGTGTCGTCCTCGTGGGTCGACAGTGTGTTCTGCATGGTTCTACTGTGCCGAGACGCGCCGCCGATCGGCAGGGCTTGACAGTCCGCGCCATCCCTCTTTCAGGGGGGCTGCGCAGATGAGAACGACGGGATGCTGCGAAACATCCGATGAATCCCGTACTGTAGGAGCAGCACTCACCCCGAGACGAAGGAGACACGAGGTGAAGCAACGCACGACGCGCGGCGGGATCCGGCTCAGCGAGATCGGCCTCGGCACGGCCCAATTCGGCAACCTCTACCGCGAAACGACGGATGCTGAGGCGGCAGGAGCGGTCGAAGAAGCCTGGGCTCGCGGCATCCGCTACTTCGACACCGCGCCCCACTATGGCCTCGGGCTGTCGGAACGACGGCTCGGCGAGGCGCTTCGGCAGCACCCCCGCGACGAGTACGTCCTGTCGACGAAGGTCGGACGATTGTTGGAGCCCAACCCGGGCGGCGAGAACCAGCGCGACGACGACATCTTCGAGGTGAACGCCGCCACGCGCCGCCGCTGGGACTTCAGCGCCGACGGTGTGCGTCGCTCGATCGACGACAGCCTCGAGCGCCTGGGTTTCGACCGCATCGACATCGTCTACCTGCACGACCCCGACGACCATGGCCGGCAGGCCATCGACGAGGCCATCCCGGCGCTCGTGAAACTGCGCGACGAGGGTGTCATCGGCGCGGTCGGCGCGGGCATGAACCAGTCGGCGCTGCCCACCGAATTCGTGCGACGCACCGACATCGACCTCATCATGCTGGCCGGCCGCTACACGCTGCTCGACCAGGGCGCGTCGGCCGATCTTTTGCCGGCCGCGCTCGAACGGGGCGTGGGCATCGTGCTCGCGGGCGTCTACAACTCGGGGCTGCTCGCCACCGAGCATCCGCAACCGGGCGCCACCTTCGACTACGCCGAGGCGCCCGCATCCCTCATCGAGCGCGCCAACGCGATCGCCGCCGTCGCCGAGCGACACGGCGTGACGTTGCCCCAGGCCGCCATCGCGTTCGTGCTGCGACACCCGGCCGTCGTGTCGGTGCCCATCGGCGCGCGCACGGCCCGCCAGGTGGCGAGCAACGTCGAGCGCTACGACGCGCCCGTGCCCGAAGACCTCTGGCAGGACCTCACCGACGAGGGCCTGTTGCCTCCCGACGAAACCACCCCACAGAACTGAGAAACCCTATGACAACCATCACTGCCGCCGAGGTCGTCGACGTGCGCTTTCCCACCTCGTTGACCGCAGACGGCTCCGACGCCATGAACAAGGACGGCGACTATTCGGCGGCCTACGTCATCCTGCGCACCGACGACCCGGAGCTGTCGGGCTTCGGTTTCACCTTCACGATCGGTCGCGGCAACGACATCTGCGTGCTCGCCGTCGAGCAACGCGCGCTGCCGCTCATCGGCCTCAGGGTCGAGGATGTCGTGAGCGACCTCGGCGGAACCTACCGATCGCTCAAATCCGACTCGCAACTGCGCTGGCTGGGGCCCGAGAAGGGTGTCGAGCACCTGGCCATGGCCGCCGTCATGAACGCCGTCTGGGACCTCGCCGCGCGCGTCGCCGGCAAACCGCTCTGGCGCCTGCTCGCAGACATGACCCCCGAAGAGCTCGTCGACGTCGCCGACCTGCAATACCTGTCCGATGCGCTCACCCGCTCCGAGGCCGTCGCCATGCTCACCGAGCTGCAGCCCACGCGCGAGGCCCGCATCGCCGAACTCGAGGCCACGGGCTACCCCTGCTACACGACGAGTGCCGGATGGCTGGGCTACTCCGACGAGAAACTGCGCCGCCTCTGCCAGGAGGCCGTCGACGCCGGCTACCGCCACGTGAAGTTGAAGGTGGGGGCGAACCTCGACGACGACATCCGCCGCTGCCGCATCGCGCGCGAGGTGTTGGGCGACGACGCCAACCTGATGATCGACGCCAACCAGGTGTGGGACGTGCCAGAGGCCATCGAGTGGGTGAACGCCCTCGCCGAGTTCAAGCCGCTGTGGATCGAGGAACCGACGAGCCCCGACGACATCCTCGGCCACGCGGCCGTGCGCCGCGCCGTCGCGCCCATCGGCGTGGCCACGGGCGAGCACGGCATGAACCGCGTGCTCTTCAAGCAGATGTTCCAGGCCGAGGCCATCGACTTCTGCCAGCTCGACTCGGCCCGCCTCGCGAGCATCAACGAGATTCTGTCGGTCTACCTCATGGCCAAGAAGTTCGGTGTGCCGGTGTGCCCGCACGCCGGCGGGGTCGGCCTCTGCGAGCTCGTGCAGCACCTGTCGATCTTCGACTACGTGGCCGTCTCGGGCTCGCTCGAGGGTCGCGTCACCGAATACGTCGACCACCTGCACGAGCACTTCGTCGACCCGTGCATCGTTGAGAACGGCGCCTACCGCCTGCCCACGCTTCCCGGCTACAGCGCCGAGATGCACGAGGCCTCGCTCGCCGAGTTCGCGTTCCCGGCGGGCAGCTACTGGGCGGGGAGGTCGGCCGCGGCGTCGCTCGTCTCGGCCGGGTGAGTGTGCATGAAGTCCTCGACCGCGAGCAGGTGCGATCCCATCGCCAGGCGCGCGCGGTCGGGGTCTCCCGCCAGAAGGGCGGCGAGGATGGCCCGGTGCTCGCGGTGCGTCTCGCGGATGGCGCCCTGCTCGCTGATCGCTCGCCACATGCGGCCGCGGATGGTGCGTGACGACAGAGCCTCGATGAGCGCCGCCAGCGCGGGGTTCGAACTCGCGCGCGCGATGATGCTGTGGAACGCCAGGTCGGCGTCGAGCACGCGGCGGTGATCGACGGGTTCGTCGCCCAGGGACATGTCCTCGATGCCCGCGAGCACGGTCTCGGCCTCGGCCAGCGCCTCGGGCTGGGCGTGCAGCGCGGCTCGGGCCGCGGCCTCGGATTCGAGCACGCGTCGCACCGATTGCAGGTGCTCGGCTCCATCCGGGGTCTGCAGGTCGACCATGAAGCTCATGGGCGCGAGCAGCAGGCTCGAGTCGAGCGAGGTCACGTAGGTGCCGTCGCCCTGGCGGGTCTCGAGCACGCCCATGATGCAGAGCGCGCGCACGCCCTCGCGCAGCGATCCGCGCGAGATGCCCAGCTCGGCGGCAAGATCTTTTTCGACCGGAAGCCGCGATCCGGCCTGCAGCGTGCCGTCGGTGATCATCTTCTTGATGCCGTGCAGCACGACGTCGGTCTGCGAGCGAGCCGCCGCCGCGGGGCCGGTGTGTGGCGCGCGGGCCGGTGTCGCTGAAACGCCCTGCCCTGCCGAACCGCCCTGTGCTGTCATCCGATCATTCTAGCCAGGGGGCGTCGGCTGGGCTGGAAACCTCGGCGATCGGGTCGCCCTATGGCTAGATTAGACATCCGGATGGCGTGAACGTCAGATGTTTCGCCGTCGGCCGCTCGCGAGGCCCGACCCGCCGCGCTATCCCGCTGCCCCACCCCGCCGCCCGGCCCAACGAAGGAGTTGCCCGTGGAAACGATCGCCCTGCACACCCGACTCGCCCCCGGCAAGGAGGCGGACTACGACCGCATCCACGCCGTGATCCCGCCCGAACTCGATGCCGCCCTGCGCGAGGCCGGCGTGCTCGACTGGCGGATCTGGCGCTCGGGGCTCGACCTCTTCCATGTGGTGGACTGCGAGGACTATGCGGCCATGCGGGCGTTCCTGCGGGAGCATCCGGCGAACATCCCCTGGCAGGCGCGCATGGGGGAGTTGCTCGACGTGCCCGACGATTATTCGGGTGGCGATAGCGGTATTCCGCAGGTGTGGCAGCTGCCGGCCGAGCCGGTCGAACCCGCTGCGCCCGCCGCGTCCGCTGCGCCTGTCGGGCCCGATGCGCCTGCCGACGGGAGCGCCCGGTGATCATCGACGCCCACCAGCACGTCTGGAACCTCGACCGTGCGAGCTACCCGTGGCTCGGCGCGGAACACGGGCCCATCAACCGCTCCATCGAGTTCGACGAACTGCGCCCGCACCTGCGCGCGGCCGGCGTCGACGCCACGGTGCTCGTGCAATCCGCGGACAACGACGCCGACACCGACTACATGCTGGATGTCGCGGCGCGGAACCCCGAGGTCGCGGCCGTCGTCGTCTCGGTTCCGCTCGAGCATCCGCGCCGCGCGGCCGCCCGCCTCGACGAGGTGCGCCGCAACCCGCACGTCGTGGGCGTGCGCAACCTCATCCACGACTTGCCCGATCCCGAGTGGCTGCTGCGCCCCGATGTCGACGAGGGCCTCTCGGTTCTCGAACGAGCGGATGTCACGTTCGACCTGGTTTCGGTGCTGCCGCGACACCTCGAGCTGGTGCCCACGCTGGGGGAGCGGCATCCGAACCTGCGGATCGTGATCGACCACCTCTCGAAGCCGCCCATCGGCCTGGGCGCGGATGATCGCGAGCCCTGGTGGTCGCTCATCGAGCGCGCCGCCGAGAATCCGCTCGTGCACGCCAAGGTCTCGGGGCTGTACTCGGCCGTGCCCGGGCGCATGGCGGACTGGACGCCCGACGACATCCGCCCCTTCTTCGACCGCGCGCTCGAACTCTTCGGTCCCGAACGGCTCATGTACGGCGGCGACTGGCCCATCTCGGTGCTCGCGGGCGACTACGAGCGCGTGTGGGAGGGGCTGCGCGAGGTCACCTCGAATCTCGGCGACACCGATCGCGACCGCATCTTCGGGGGCACGGCGGCCGAGTTCTATCGCATCGACGCCGCGTTGCTCGAGCGCGCGGCCGCCGCATCCGCTGATTAGTCGAATGTCTAACGGGTGGGAGCCGCCGAAAAGCCCCAAAACGGGCTCCACGAAACAAAGATCAACCCTTTGCGGCCGGATTCATCTGATGTATGCTCGCAGCGAGGACGCGATCTTCGCCCCTCACCCGATGTGAACAAACGATTGACCACGCGCATCCCGCTGATATAACGTTTGATCACGCCACACAGATCGGCCCTCACCCCGCGCGCACGAAGCAGTGCCCGCGGTCCCGTTCACACTGAAGGAGCGTCAATGAAGACCTCGAACTCCCGGCACCGCCGGGTTCTGAAAGGCGCTGCCGGAATCGGCGTCGCCCTCACCATGCTGGCCGTCACCGCGTGTAGCGGCGGCGGATCGACAGGCGGCGGCGCCGACGCGCAGACCGACTCGGGCGGAGCCATCACCGTCTGGGTCGACCCGCCCCGCGTTCCCGCGGCCGACGCCTTCAAGAAGGCGCACCCCGAGATCGACATCACGGTCAACCAGATCGACGGAACCGTCGGCGGCAAGAGCGTGCAGCAGCAGTTCGCGCAGTTCGACCAGGCCGGCAAGGGCTGGCCCGACGCCATCTTCTTCCCCTCGAACGACGACATCGCGTGGGCCACGAGCTCGCAGTCGAACTACGCCGCCGACCTCACCGACATCATGGCCGACACCATCGAGGGCTACGACCCGGCGGTGCTCTCCATGTGCAACTTCGACGACAAGATCCGCTGCCTGCGCAACGACGCCGCCCCCGACGTGTTCTGGTACAACAAGAAGTTCTTCGACGAGAACGGCTACACCGTCCCCGCCACGTGGGAGGAGTACTCCGAGCTGGCCGTGAAGATCGCCGCCGAGCACCCCGGAAAGATCTCGGGCTTCACGGGCGACGCCTACGCCCCCGACCGCTACCTGTGGGCCAGCGGTTGCCCCACCAACGACCGCAAGTCCGAGACCGAGGTGCACATCAACCTCAGTGACGAGAAGTGCACCAGGGCCCAAGACCTCCTCGCCACCATGTATGACGGCAAGGCGCTCTCCACGCTCGGCATCTTCGACGCGGATGCCGCGACCGTCGGTCCCGACATGGTCATGAGCCCGGGCGCCCTCTGGTGGGGCGACTACCTCTTCAACCAGACCTGGAAGATCCCGGCGGGCGAGATGTCGGCCGTCGCACCCCTGAAGTTCGACGGCGACTCCAAGCCCTCTGCCGGCAACGAGGGCGGCGGCCTGTGGGGCATGTCGAGCCACATCAAGGGCAAGCAGCTCGAGAACGCGCAGACCTTCATGAAGTTCGTGGCCACCGACCCGGCCTGGCAGGTCGACCTGTCGACCGGTCTTCCCGGCTACGGCCCGGTGCAGGATGCCTGGATCGAGAAGCAGAAGTCGGCCAACTACTTCGCCGACAACGACACCACGTTCGCGGCCTTCAAGGAAGCGGCCGCGGCCGTGCCCGGTGACCACTCCTACATGCTCTACAACACGGGTGGCATCTGGACCGAGACCATGGCTCCGTCGCTCGTGTCGGGCAACTCGTTCGACGACGCGTGGAAGAAGTTCAGCGACGAACTCGTCAACCAGGCGAAGACGTTCGGCTACACGATCACCGAGAAGTAACGCGCGCGTCGAGGCATCCGGATTCCCCCGACCGGATGCCTCGACGCTGCGGCTCTCCCCGCACCACCCGCAACACCGCACCGCCGCAACGCCCGCACCACCGCACGACCCACACCCCACTGCTCCAGCCCGCTTTTCCAGCGACACATCGAGGAAGATGTCATGAGCCAAGGCACCATCGCCCCGCCGCACGCGGAGGCCCAGCCCGAGCCGCCCGGCCGCGGCCTGCGCACCAAACGCCAGAGCGCGGCCGGTCGCCGCAAACTGCACCAGCGGGAGGTGCGCGGGGCCTGGACCCTGCTGAGCCCCTACATGGTGCTGCTGCTCATCGGCGGAATCATCCCCATCTTCTATGCGGTGTACACCGCACTGCAGCGGCCGGCCACGCCCGTGCAACCCGAGGGCGGCTTCGGCGGCATCTCGAGCTTCGTCACGGTCTTCTCCGACTTCCGCTTCTGGCAGACCTTCGGCAACATCTTCAGCGTTCTCATCGTCTGGCTGCCCATCATGATGCTCGGCATCGTGGGGCTCGCGCTGCTCGTGCACGCCAGCCCGGGGCGCTTCGGCAACACCATGCGGTTCCTCTATTACATCCCCGGTGCGCTCGCGGGTATCGCGAACCTCGTGCTGTGGGTCTACCTGTTGAACCCCGCGCAGTCGCCCATCGCCGGGCTCTGGAACGTCATGGGTCTCGACACCATCAAGGCCGTCGTCGCGACCGACGGCAACCTGCCCTTCATCCTGGCCGGCATGCTCTTCTTCCAGGGCATCGGCACGTGGATCGTGGTCGTCAACGGCGGCCTCAACGGCATTCCGGATGAGGTGCTCGAGGCGGCCTCGATCGACGGTGCCAATGCGTGGCACACCGCCTGGCACGTGAAGCTGCCCATCATCCGGCCCTGGATCGGTTATGCGGCGCTCATGAACCTGGCCTACGGGTTCCAGCTGTTCCTCGAACCGCAGCTGCTCGACCAGGTGTCGTCGAACGCCCTGCCCGACCAGACGACCCCCACCCAGCTCGGCTACGCCTTCGCGTTCTCGAACTACAACTTCCCGGCCGCAGCGGCGATGTCCCTCATCCTGCTCGTCATCACCCTCGGAATCGGCCTGCTCATCGTGTTCCGCAGCGGCCTGTTCGGCGAGGAGGAGAAATAATGTCACTCGTCAAGGCCAAACCGCAGAAGCGCGCCAAGACCGCCCACCAGGAGGCGCTCGCCGGCCCCGTCGGCAGCAACCAGATGAGCGTGGGCCGGGTCGCCCGCGTCGCGACCATGCTCTTCGTCGCTGCCATCTTCATCGTGCCCATCATCGGCTTCGTCGCCATGGCGTTCCGCGACCAGGACGAGGTCGCGGCCGGCGAGGGCGGCATCCTCGGGCTCGGCGGCGTCTCGTGGGACAACGTCGTCTACAGCTGGTCGCAGGTCAACGGCTTCGGGCCGGGCGAGGGCGGCCTCTTTATGCAGTGGGTCGGCAACTCCCTGTTCGTCGCCGTGATCGGAGCGATCCTCGCGGTCGTCGCCGCCATCCCCGCCGGATATGCGCTCGCGCGCCTGCGGTTCCGTTTCCGCCGCACCGTGCTCTTCGTCACGCTGCTCGCCATGGTCATGCCCAACACGGTGCTCGTCATCCCGCTGTTCCTCGAGGTCAACGCCATCGGCGCCTCGGGCGAGCTGTGGCCCGTCGCCGTCATCATGGGCTTCTTCCCGTTCGGCGTGTACCTCGCCTACATCCACTTCATGACGACGATGCCTCAGGAACTGGTCGAGGCGGCGCGCATCGACGGGCTCAGTGAAATCGGCATCTTCTTCCAGGTGGCCACGCCCATCTCGAAGCAGGCCGTGGCGCTCGTCACGTTCTTCGCATTCGTCGCCAACTGGACGAACTACTTCCTGCCGCTCGCGCTGCTCAGCTCGGTGCAGGGCAACAAGACCATCTCGATCGGCCTGCAAGAGCTCATCGGGGCGTCGCCGCTGTTCAACCCGACGGTCGCGGCCGGCCTCAACGTGAAGCTCTACATGCCGCAGTTGGCGCTCGCCACGTTCCTCAGCATGATCCCGTTGCTCATCGTGTTCATCGGCGCGCAGCGGTTCCTGATGCGCGGGCAGACCGTCGGCGCGGTGAAGGGCTAGCGGATGTCTGCACACACCGATCCCGTCGGCGCGCCCGCGTCTGCGTCCACCGCCCCGGCCGAGGGCGGGCCTGGCCCCGGGGACGCTTCCGCGCCCGAGTTCGTGCCAGCCCCCGATCGTGCCGAGTTCCACCCGGCCGCCGCCTACACGCTGGCGCTGCCCTCGAACCCGCGGCCCATCGTCATCCTGGGGGCGGGCGGAATCGTGCGCGATGCTCACCTTCCGGCCTACCGCAAGGCCGGATACCCGGTGTTCGGCATCTACAACCGCACGGTCGCGCGCGCCGAAGCGTTGGCCGCGGAGTTCGGCGTGGAGCGCGTGTTCGGGTCGGTGGCCGAGGCTGTGGCGGCCGCGCCATCCGATGCGGTCTATGACATCGCCCTCATGCCCGAGCAATATCTCGAGGTGCTCGAGCAGCTGCCCGACGGCGCGCCCGTGCTCATTCAGAAGCCGCTCGGCAACCACCTGGCCGATGGGCGCGCCATTCTCGAGCTGTGCCGCCGCAAGAACCTGGTCGCGGCGGTCAACACGCAGCTGCGGTTCGCGCCCTATGTGGCCGCGGCCCGCGAACGCATCGCGCGCGGCGACATCGGCGAGCTCTACGACCTCGAGATCCGCGTGCAGGTGAACACGCCGTGGCAGATGTTCCCGCACGTGCTCACGCTCGACCGGCTCGAGATCAACATGCACAGCGTGCACTACATCGACCTCGTGCGGTCGTTCCTCGGCAACCCCGAGTCGGTCGCGGCGGTGACGGTGAAGCATCCCGCTAAGGCGCACGCCAATTCGCGTAGCGACATCATCCTGTACTACCCCGGCCGGCAGATCCGCGTGGTCATCTCGACCAACCACGATCACGACTACGGCGAGAAATACGAGGAGAGCTACATCAAGTGGGAGGGCACCCGCGGGGCCATCCGCGCTCAGATGGGCCTGCTGCTCGACTACCCGACGGGCGGCGAGGACCGCCTCGAGGTGCAGTACGACGACGATCACGCGGCCGGTTGGCAGCCCATCCCGTTCGAGGGCAGCTGGTTTCCGGATGCCTTCATCGGCTCGATGGGCGCCGTGCAGCGTTTCGTCGGCGGCGACGTCTCCGAGCTGCCGACCAGCGTCGACGATGTGTTCGACACCATGGCCATCGTCGAGGCGGCGTATGACTCGTCGGCCGCAGGCGGCATTCGGCCGCCGTATCTCGCGGGAGGGTCGCAAGCCGGCCTCGACGTGGACGCAGACCCGAACGTAGAAGAGGAAGAGAGAATATGAGATTTGCCCGTTTCGGAGTGCCCAGAAGCGAAACCCCCGTCGTCGAATCCGAGGGGCGCCACTTCGACCTGTCGTCGGTGACGCCGTCGATCGACCCGGCCTTCTTCGCCACGCACGCGGCCGACGACTTCGCCACCGTGCGCACGGCGCTCGCCGACGGCACGCTGCCCGCCTTCGACGCGGCCGGCCTTCGCCGCGGCGCCCCGCTCGACCGGCCCGGCAAGATCGTCTGCATCGGCGTGAACTACTCCGACCATGCCGCAGAATCCAACCTGGCCGTGCCCACCGAACCGGTCGTCTTCATGAAGGACCCCTCGACCATCGTCGGCCCCGATGATGAGGTGCTCATCCCCCTGAACTCGACCAAGACCGACTGGGAGATCGAGCTGGGCGTCGTCATCGGCCAGACCGCCCGCTACCTCGCCTCGCCCGACGACGCGGATGCCGTGATCGCCGGCTACGTGGTGTCGCACGACGTGTCGGAGCGCGAGTTCCAGCTCGAGCGCGGCGGCCAGTGGGACAAGGGCAAGAGCTGCGAGACCTTCAACCCGCTCGGCCCCGTGCTCGTCACGCGTGACGAGGTCGGCGACCCCCAGAACCTACGTCTGCGCCTGAGCGTCAACGGCGTTGAGCGCCAGGATGGCTCGACCGCTGACATGATCTTCGGCATCCGACACATTGTCTGGTACCTGTCGCAGTTCATGGTGCTGCGCCCCGGCGATCTCATCAACACGGGCACGCCCGCGGGTGTCGCGCTCGGCATCGAGGGCACGCCCTACCTGCGCGCGGGCGACGTGGTTGAGCTCTCGATCGACGGCCTCGGCGACATGACCAACACCTTCGCGGATGCTTCTGCGACGAGCCCGGCCTCAGCCCCCGCCTCCCCCACCACTCTCGAAGGAGCCGCACGATGAGCACCACCGAATCCATCCCGGCCGGCGTGACTGGCGCGACTGGCGCGACCGACGTGTCGACCGGCAGCGGTTCCGCCTCGCCCTCCGATTCGTCCTCGTCGACTCCCGGCGAGCTGAGCGGCCTCGTCGCCGCCGTCACGGGCGGCGCCTCGGGCATCGGCCTGGCGACGGCCCAGCTGCTGGCTTCGCGCGGCGCCCAGGTCGTCGTGCTCGACCTCAACCCGCAGGATGCCCCCGCCCCGCTCGTGGGCATCGCGTGCAACGTGGGCGACCGGGCCTCGGTCACCGACGCCATCCGCGAGATCGAGACGCGTTTCGGAGCCCTCGACATCGTCGTGAACAACGCCGGCATCTCGGCCATCGGCACGGTCGAGGACAACGACGACGACGAGTGGGCCCGCGTGCTCAACGTCAACGTCGTCGGCATGGCGCGCGTCTCGGCCGCGGCGCTGCCGCTCCTGCGCGCCTCGTCGCACGCGGCCATCGTCAACGTCTGCTCGATCGCGGCGCTCAACGGCATGCCGCAGCGTGCGCTCTACGGCGCAACCAAGGGAGCCGTGCTGGCCCTCACGTTCGCGATGGCCACCGACCACGTGCGCGAGGGTGTGCGCGTCAACTGCGTCAGCCCGGGCACGGTCGCGACGCCGTTCGTCGACCGCATGCTGCAGAACTTCCCCGACCCCGTCGCCGAGCGCAAAGCTCTCGACGAGCGCCAGGCCATCGGCCGCATGGTGTCGCCCGAGGAGGTCGCGCACGCGATCGCCTATCTCGCGTCGCCGGCTGCAGCATCCACCACCGGAACGGCGCTCGACGTCGACGGCGGTGTCACCCACCTCCGCGTGCGACCTCGGTAGCAGCGGTTGCTCCCGGCAGGGGTGCCGGGTGCGGCGGTCGGTCTAGCTGGAGGCCGACCGCCTTTTCGCGCGCCCGGCGTTGAACGCCTCAGCGCTTGAGGCGGCGGCCTACGGGGATGAGGAGCGCGAGGCCGATCAGGACGACGACGATGATGCCGAGGATTCCCCAGTACTGCGCGCCGCCGATGGTCACGCAGATCGCGAAGGCGGTCGGGGCGAGGAACGAGACCGCGCGGCCCGTGGTGGCGTAGAGGCCGAACACTTCGCCCTCGCGGCCGGCGGGGATGACGCGCGCGAGGTAGGAGCGGGACGCCGACTGCGCGGGCCCGACGAACAGGCACAGGGCGAGGCCGAAGATCCAGAACACGGTCTGCCCGCCGTCGTGCAGGAAGAACACGGCGAACCCGGCGACGACGATGCCGATGAGTGCCGCGACGATGACGGGCTTGGGCCCGACCTTGTCGTCGAGCAACCCGACCGTGATGGTCGAGATCCCGGCGACCACGTTGGCGGCGATGGCGAAGATGATGACCTCCCCGGGGCTGAACCCGAACGATCCGGCCGCCAGAACGCCGCCGAATGTGAAGACGCCGGCCAGGCCATCCCGGAAGACGGCGCTCGCGAAGAGGAAGTAGACGGTGGTGCGGCTGTCTGTCCAGAGGTGGCGGATGTCGCCGACCAGTCGTCCGTAGGAGGCGAAGAAGCCCACTTTCTCCCGCCGCGCGCCGACACCCTTGTATTCGGGGACGGCGAAGAGCACCGGCAACGCGAAGATGCCGAACCAGGCGGCGGCGATGAGCATGGAGACGCGGACATCCATGCCGTCGTCGCCCGTTACCCCGAAGAGGCCCACGTCGGGGCTGATGAAGCCGAAGTAGACGACGAGCAGCAGCACGATGCCGCCGATGTAGCCCATGCCCCAGCCGAAGCCCGAGACGCGGCCGAGGGTCTTGGGGGTGGAGATCTGCGCGAGCATGGCGTTGTAGTTGACGCCCGCGAACTCGAAGAAGACGTTGCCGGCGGCGACGAGCAGCAGGCCGAGCCAGAGGTAGTTCTGGTCGGGCTGCACGAAGAAGAGCGCGGCCGTGATGGCGACGACGATGTAGGTGTTGACGCCGAGCCAGAACTTGCGGCGGCCCGAGCTGTCGGAGCGCTGCCCGGTGACGGGCGCGAGCAGGGCGATGAGCAGGCCGGCGCCGGCGAGCGCCCAGCCGAGCTGCGCGGACACGACGGTCTCGCCGCCGAACCCCTCGGCGGTTGTGAGGTAGACGGTGAAGACGAACGTGGTGACGACGGCGTTGAACGAGGCGGAACCCCAGTCCCACAGGCCCCACGCCAACACGATTCGTTTCGGCACGGCGGCCGGCGCTTCGGCCAAAGCCGGCACGAGGGTGGGGGCACCGCTGCCCGCGAGTTCGCTCATGAGCACAGGCTACTGCGCGCGGGTTTCACCACGGTGCCCTGCACCCGAACTTTCGTCGACATTTCACGTCGACAGGAGCGGCTGTTCTAAGATTGACGTGAGAGCCCCGGGATTCACGGCGTACCAGCTACGGCTAGGGAAACCCCCCCCGGGGCCTAATTCTTTAAGAGCTGAGGCAGCGCCAGCTTTTTGAAGAGCCCTGGCAGAGGTTGGGCCGCGCACGTGGCGTCCCCACCCGGTGCGCGGCCCTCGGCGGGTGCCGTGTTCCACGTTAGGGCAGCAAAACGGCCGCAGTTCGAGGGGTCGAACTGCGGCCGAATTGGTGCGAAAAGATTAGTTGTCGCGCAAAGGGCGACCCGATGCATCCGTGGCGAACGACTGCGCCTTCACGAGGATCATGATGCCCTCGATGAAGCCCCAGAGGGCGCCGAAGCCGAAGGTGAAGAGCGTGACCAGAATCTGGGCGATGCCGATTCCCACATAGCCGAGGTAGAAGCGGTGGATGCCGAGGCTGCCGAGCAGAATGCCGAGCAGGCCGGCGACCAGGCGGCTCTTGGCCTCGGGGTCGTAGTAAGCCGGCGGGTAGGCAGGCTGGCCGTAGGGCTGCTGCTGCGGGTAGCCATAACCCTGCTGGTTCGGGTCCTGCGGGTAACCCTGCGGCCCCGGGCCCTGCTGGAGGTAGCCGTAACCCTGATGGTCGGGCTGCTGCGGCTGGCCGTAACCCTGCTGATCGGGCTGCTGCGGGTAACCCTGCGGGGGATACCCATAACCCTGCTCGGGCTGCTGCGGATAGGCGGGGGCGCCGTAGCCGGTCGCGCCCGGGTTCTGGTCGTCGGCGGGCGGCTGCTGACCGGCACCGTTTGCACCATCGGGGTCGTGCTGCGGGGTCTGGTTGTTGTCGCTCATGCGGTCATCCTAGCGAGACGGCGCGAAGAGCAGTTCCGTCCTAAGGAAAGGGTTGGGTTTCGCAGCGGGCACGGCCGTGCGGGCGCAAGCAGGCAATCGTCCCGTTCCGGGTGCCGCGCCGAAGTTGAGTCGGCAAGGCTCAAGATTCGCCGTGAGAACTTGACGCTCGCAGGCATCCGAGTAAACTTGAGTCATCGGCGCTCAACTACTGAGCAGCCGGAGAAACTTTGTTCCACCCCCTAAGGAGATAAACACACATGGCTCGAGCAGTAGGAATCGACCTCGGAACCACCAACTCTGTGGTGGCCGTCCTCGAAGGTGGAGAACCCACCGTCATCGCCAACGCCGAGGGTCTGCGCACCACCCCCTCGGTCGTCGCTTACACGAAGGATGGCGAGACCCTCGTCGGCGAGACCGCCAAGCGTCAGGCCGTCACCAACGTCGACCGCACTATCGCGTCGGTCAAGCGCCACATGGGCACCAACTGGACCTTCGCGGTCGACGACAAGAAGTACACGCCGCAGGAGATCTCGGCCCGCATCCTGGCCAAGCTGAAGCGCGACGCCGAGCAGTACCTCGGCGACACGGTCACCGACGCCGTCATCACGGTTCCCGCCTACTTCAACGACGCCGAGCGTCAGGCCACGAAGGAGGCCGGCGAGATCGCGGGCCTCAACGTGCTCCGCATCATCAACGAGCCCACCGCCGCCGCCCTGGCCTACGGCCTCGACAAGGGTAAGGAAGACGAGCTCATCCTCGTCTTCGACCTCGGTGGTGGAACGTTCGACGTCTCACTGCTCGAAGTCGGCAAGGACGAAGACTTCAGCACCATCCAGGTGCGCTCCACCTCCGGTGATAACCGCCTCGGTGGAGACGACTGGGACCAGCGCGTCGTCGACCACCTGATCAAGCGCTTCAAGGAGTCGACCGGTGTCGACGTCTCGAACGACAAGATCGCGAAGCAGCGCCTCAAGGAAGCCGCCGAGCAGGCCAAGAAGGAACTCTCCTCCTCGACCAGCACGAGCATCCAGCTGCCTTACCTGTCGCTCACCGAGAACGGCCCCGCCAACCTCGACGAGACGCTCACGCGTGCCCAGTTCGAGCAGATGACCTCCGACCTCCTCGACCGCACCAAGAAGCCGTTCGAAGACGTCATCAAAGAGGCCGGCGTGAAGGTCCAGGACATCGCGCACGTCGTGCTCGTCGGTGGATCGACCCGTATGCCCGCCGTCTCCGAGCTCGTCAAGAAGCTCACGGGCGGCCAGGAGCCCAACAAGGGTGTCAACCCGGACGAGGTCGTCGCCGTCGGTGCCGCCCTGCAGGCCGGCGTGCTGAAGGGCGAGCGCAAAGACGTTCTGCTCATCGACGTCACCCCGCTGTCCCTCGGCATCGAGACCAAGGGTGGCATCATGACGAAGCTCATCGAGCGCAACACGGCCATCCCGACCAAGCGCAGCGAGACCTTCACGACGGCCGACGATAACCAGCCGTCCGTCGCCATCCAGGTCTTCCAGGGTGAGCGCGAGTTCACGCGCGACAACAAGAACCTCGGCACCTTCGAGCTCACGGGTATCGCTCCGGCGCCCCGCGGCGTTCCGCAGGTCGAGGTCACGTTCGACATCGACGCCAACGGCATCGTGCACGTGTCCGCCAAGGACAAGGGCACCGGCAAGGAGCAGTCGATGACCATCACGGGCGGCTCGTCGCTCGCGAAGGAAGACATCGAGCGCATGGTTCGCGAAGGCGAAGAGAACGCGGCCGAAGACAAGAAGCGCCGCGAGCAGGCCGAGACGCGCAACACGGCCGAGCAGCTCGCCTACTCGATCGACAAGCTCATCAAGGAGAACGAAGACAAGCTCCCCGCCGACGTCAAGAACGACGTGCAGGGTGATGTCGACGCGCTCAAGTCCGCCCTCGCCGGCGACGATGAAGATGCCGTGAAGACGGCCTACGACAAGCTCAACGAGTCGCAGGTCAAGCTCGGCGAAGCCATCTACGCGCAGGCCCAGGCCGACGAGTCCGCTCCGGCCGCCGATGAGTCGGCACCCACCGAGCAGGAGACCTCCTCTGACGAAGACGTCGTCGACGCCGAAGTGGTCGACGACGAGGACGACAAGAACGAGAAGAAGTAAGCAATGACCGACCAGAACCCCACCCCCGAAAACGAGGGGTCTGACGACCCCATCGTCAACGACAAGCGCAAGATCGACCCCGAGACCGGGGCGGTTCGCGAACCGGGCGAGGGTCAGGTTGGCGGGGCGTCGGGCACCACGCCCGGCGCCCAGGACGACCAGGCCGTCGCCGACGTGCCGGGCCCCGACATCGAGGCTGAAGAGCTCATCGAAGCCGAAGGCCCCGACGTCGAGACCTCTCTGAGTGACGCCGACCTCGACTTCCTGTCGGGTCAGTCGAGCGCAGAAGATCTCGCCAACGAGCGCCTCGTCGACCTGCAGCGGGTCACGGCCGAATACGCGAACTACCGCAAGCGCACCGAGGCGAACCGCGAGGTGGAGCGCGAGCGCTCCGTCGGCGACACCGTCAAGGCGCTGCTTCCGGTGCTCGACGACCTCGACCGGGCGCAGAAGCACGGCGACCTCGAAGAGGGCGGCCCGTTCACGACCATCGCGCAGAAACTGCGTGCGGCCGTCGAGCGACTGGGCGTCACGCCCTTCGGTGCCGCCGGTGAGGCCTTCGACCCCACCATCCACGAGGCGATCTTCCAGCAGCCGAGCCCCGACGTCACGAGCGAGCAAATCGCGGATGTCGTCGAGACCGGCTACTACGTCGGCTCCACCCTGTTGCGCGCGGCCAAAGTGGTCGTCGCCGTCCCCGCTGGGTAGGCGCGATGGCAAGTCAAGACTGGTTCGACAAGGACTTCTACAAGGTCCTCGGCGTGAAGAAAGACGTCACGCCGGCGGAACTGAAGAAGACATATCGCAAGCTGGCCCGGCAGTACCATCCTGACTCCAACCCGGGAGACACCAAATCGGAGTCACGCTTCAAGGAGATCAGCGAGGCCTACTCGGTTCTCAACGATGCCGAGCAGCGCAAAGAATACGACCAGATCCGCGCCATGGGCTCGGGGGCACGCTTCACCGCCCCCGGCTCGGGCGGCGGCGGCAACGGCGGTTTCGACGACGTCTTCGGCGGCATGTTCGGTGGGGGTGCCCGTCAGGGGTACAGCTACCAGCAGAACGGCTTCGAAGACATCCTCGGTGGCATGTTCAACAACGGCGGCGGCTTCGGCCAGCCGTCGGGCGGCTACCGCGGATTCGGCGGGCCCAGCCGCGGCCGCGACGTCACGGCGCACACCACGATCGACTTCATCACCGCCACGCAGGGCGACACCATCACCCTGCAGGGCGCCGACGGCAAGTCGATCAAGGTCAAAATTCCGGCCGGCGTGAGCGACGGTCAGAAGATCAAACTGCGCGGCAAAGGTCAGCCGTCACCCGACGGCGGCGAGCCGGGCGACATCGTGCTCACGGTGTCGGTGCGCAAGCATCCGGTGTTCGAGCGCGACGGGCTCAACCTGCGCGTCACGGTTCCGATCACGTTCGTCGAGGCCACCCTCGGTGCCACGATCGAGGTTCCGACGCTGGGTGGCGACCCCGTCAAATTGCGGGTCGCGCCGGGCACGCCGTCCGGCCGCGTGCTGCGCGTCAAGGGTCGCGGCGTCACCACCTCCAAGGGCACCGGCGATCTGCTGGCCGTCGTGCAGGTGGCCGTGCCGTCACACCTCAGCGCCGAAGCACGCGAGGCGCTCGAGAAGTTCCACGCCACCGAACCCGCCGAGAACCCGCGCGAAGATCTGCTGCAGCGGGCCAAGGGCTAGAGGCAACACTGCAACGGGCGGTGCACCAGAGGATGTCGACACGAGTCGTCGTTCCCCGGTGCGCCGCCCCTCGCGCATCCACGACACGCCGTTGAGAGAGGACACCGATGGACGAGAATTCCCCCGTTTTCGCGATCGCGATGGCGGCTGAACTGGCCGGGATGCACCCCCAGACCCTGCGCCAATACGACCGCCTCGGGCTGGTCTCGCCCACCCGCACCGCCGGCAAGTCGCGCCGCTACTCGATGCGCGACGTCGCCCAGCTGCGCGAGATCGCCCGGCTCAGCGCCGAAGGTGTCAGCCTCACCGGAATCTCGCGCATTCTCGCGCTCGAGAACCAAGTCACCGAGCTCACCGGCCGCGTCAGCGAGCTTGAACACGCGCTCGCCGACGCCCTGCTGCGCACCCCCGGCCGCCGCATCTTCGCCGCCGGAGCCGCAGGCGACGTGGTCTCTCTGCGCAGCGGAACCCGCGCCCAGCGACGCACCGAACTCATGGTCTGGCGACCCCGCGGAGGCTCGCACCCCACGTCCTAAGTGGTGAAACTTCGGTAGGTCACAATGTTAGCGTGTGCGAAAGCAGCGCCGACCGAGACCGGAGAAGCCCATGACATCCGCCGCCACGCCCGCCCCCGAGTTCTCGCCGGGCCCGCACCCCGCCGCGCTCGCCCTCACGGCCCATGCCGCCCGGGCCGTGGCACGACGTCGGGTCATCGCGGCGGCGGCACTGCTGCTCGCCACCGTCATCAGCGTGTCCGGATGCGCGGCCGTGAAGCCCGTGGCTCCCGCCATCCCCACGACCGTGCCCTCGCCGACGTCACCCGTTGTCGACCGCGCCGTGCTCGAGGGCGACGCGCACAACACGCTCACCACCTCGGATGCCGACACCGTCACGCTCGTGGAATATGCCGACTACCAGTGCCCGCCGTGCGCGCAGATCTCGGGCTTCGTCGAGCGCATCGCGAACGAGTACGACGGCCGCATCACGATCGTGGTGCGCAACTTTCCGCTCGAGATGCACGACAAGGCCGTGACAGCCGCGCGCGTGGCCGAGGCGGCGAGTCGGCAGGGCAAGTTCGCCGAGATGTATGCGGCGCTGTTCAGTGGGCAGCAGTCGTGGAAGGACCTGCCCGAAGCCGAGGCGCTGCCCATTTTCGCGGGGTTTGCCGCGGACCTGGGTCTCGACATGACGCGATACGCCGCCGATCTCGCCTCGCCCGAGGTGGCCGCCGTCGTGGAGAAGGACCTGGCCGACGGCACGCTCTCGGGCGTCGAGGGCACACCCACGATCTTCCTCAACGGCCAGCGCATCAACCTGTGGACGTATGAGCAGATGAAGTCGACGATTGATCGCGTGCTGAGCGAGTAGGCGTTCGGCCGCGGCTGCTGCGGGGGCGTGCGGCGGCTAGCCTGGAGTGTGCCCGAGTTCAACTTCGACGCCCTGCGCCGCGCCCCCGATGTGGAGGCGCCCAACCTCTTTGCCGTCGACCCGACCGACCGCTTCATCCTCGACGAGGCCGCCGAGCTGATCGAGGCCGCGCCCGCCGGTTCGGTCGTGGTCGCGAATGATCGCTACGGCGCGCTCGCCCTCGGGGCCATCGCCGTGCACGGCGCACGCGCGGTGCGTGTGCACCAGGATGCCTACTCGGGTGAGCTTGCGCTCCGCCGCAATGCTGAAGCGCAGGGCGTCGAGTCATCCGCATTCCGGTCCATGGATGTCGAGCCCACGCTCGTCGACGGCGCCCGCGTCGTCCTCCTCCAACTCCCGCGCCAGCTGTATGCCCTCGACGAACTCGCCGCCCTCATCGCGCGAGCGGCCGACCCCGACGTCGTCGTCATCGCCGGCGGACGCATCAAACACATGAGCCTGGCCATGAACGAGGTGCTCTCGAAGTACTTCGGCGACGTGCGCGTGTCTCGGGCGCGCCAGAAGTCGCGCCTGCTGATCGCGAGCAAGCCTCGGGTTGTGGGTGCGGCTACAGCTGGTGCTGGTGCTGGTGCTGGTGCTGGTGCCGACGCCGACGGGACCACGACCGGAACGGCCACAGGCGAGGACGCCAAGGGTCGATCCCCTCTCACCCTCGCCTCCCGCCACGACGCCGCCCTCGACCTCTGGGTCGCCGCGGCCGGCGCCGCTTTCGGTGGCACGCGCGTCGACATCGGCACGCGCTTCCTCCTCGAGTTCCTGCCCGACATGGCGCCCGACGCGCATCACGCCATCGATCTGGGTTGTGGCACCGGCATCCTGGCGACCTCACTTGCCCGCGCCCGGCCCGAACTGCGCGTGACCGCCACGGACCAGTCAGCAGCGGCGGTGCGCTCGGCCCGAGAGACCGCCCGCCTGAACGGCGTCGAGGACCGCGTGGAGGTGGTGCGCGACGACGCCCTCGCCTCTCAACCCGATGCCTCGGCCGACCTGATCGTGCTGAACCCGCCGTTCCACGTGGGCTCGACGGTGCACGCAGGCATCGCGCTCAAACTCTTCGCCGACGCATCCCGTGTGCTGAAGCCCGGCGGCGAGCTCTGGACGGTCTGGAACACCCACCTCGGCTACCGCCCGGCCCTCGAACGCCTCGTCGGCCCCACCGAGCAGTGCGGCCGCAACACCAAGTTCACGGTCACGCGCTCGCGCGCGGTCGGCGAGCTTGTGTCGAACTAGGAGCTCAGTGCCAACGCCGGCAACGCCTGTCATCACGGCCTCCCGTGTCAGAACCAGGCCTATCGGTATGCTTCATCAAGTGTCAATGCCGTCGGATGTGAAGAGCAGCTCACTGATTCGTTCCCGAGTCTCCGTCTCGACGGCACGGAATGAGCTCTGGACATCGTGGATCGCCGTCGTCGTGCTCTTCGTCCTCAGCCGGGTGCCCGCCATCATCGGGTTTCTCGCCGCCCAGCGTGCCGAGGGCGTTCCCGCGTCCCTCGTCGCGGCGCAGCAGCGGTGGGATGGCTGGTGGTATCTCTATCTCGCCGAGTTCGGCTATCCGAGCGACCTCAACCTGCCCGATCGGCCCAGTTACGGGCCGTGGGGCTTCTTCCCCACCTGGCCCATGATCATCCGTGTCGTGTCCCGGGTTCTGCACGTGGACCACGCGGTCGCGGGTCTGGTCGTCGCTTCTCTTTTCGGTGTCGCACTCGCACTCGTCCTGCGCCGATTTGCCGCTCGTTTCGTGGGAGACCGCACCGCCCTGGTCGTCGTGGCGCTGTTCCTCTTCTTCCCCGGCGCCGTCGTTCTCTCTCTGCCGTACACCGAGGCCGCCTTCCTGTTCTTCGCGGTGGCGGCGCTCGACGCGCTCGTGCGAGAACGGTGGGTCATCGCATCCCTCGCCGTGTTCGGAGCGTGCTGCATCCGCTCGACGGGTGTCGCGGTTCTGGCGGCCGTGGTCGTGCAACTCGTCATCGTCGGCCGCCGGTGGTGGATGTCGGAACCGCGACGTGCCGTGCCGTGGCTTGCCGCGCTGCCCCTCGCCGCGGGCGCCGTCGGCTTCGCACTGTCGTTCGGGTACGCCTACGTGCGCACGGGCCGGCCCTTGATCTGGCTCGAGGCGCAGCGCCAGTGGAACCAGACCCTCGACTTCGGTGTCGAACTCATCAGCCGCTTCGGCGGAGCCATCGTCGGCACCGAGCCCGACCGCATCAACTACCTCGTGATGCTGGCCAGTCTCGTGCTCTTCGTCGTGCTCGTTGCCCTCGGCATCCGCTTCTGGCGCGTGTTGCCCTGGCCAGTCATCGCCTACGCGGTCGTGCTGCTGGGGTCGGTCTTCCTGTACAGCAACGTCGGCCCCCGGCCCCGCATGCTGCTGTCGATCGTCCCGCTCTTCGTGCTCGTCGGCCTCGCAGTCACCACGTGGCGCCCGCGCATCATCGTGCCGATCGTGTTGGTCGCCTTCGCCGCGCTGTCCGGGTATTACGCCTTCACGATCATGTACACGCCGTTCCACGTCACCGCATAGCGGCTCCTTCGCCGCGGCGCGGGTGGGACTGAGGCATCCGCGTCGGCATATCAGAATGACCTCGCGGCGGCGAACGTGGTAGGAACAACTATGTTCCCCCTCTCTCATCGCGTGCGCCTGCTGATCGGTCTGGCCGGCTCCCTGGCCGTTCTTGCGGGCTCGATGGGGGTCGGATGGCTCGCTCCCGCGTCGGTGCTGCGCACGCTGCCACTCTTCGATCTCGTGCGCACGTCGCGCACCGCCGTTGTGCTCTGCACGTTCCTCCTCGCCGCGGGGCTGCTGCTGCTTCTCTTCGCGTGGCTGTCGCTCGGCCTCGCCCTGCGGCCGAATGCCCGCACGCGCACCCGCGCGAATGCGCCCAGCCCCCTCCGCCAGGTCGTCGCATCCACCATCGTCTGGGCGGCGCCGCTGATCGTCGCGCTGCCGCTGTTCAGCCGGGACATGTTCGCCTACCTCGGGCAGGGCCGCATCCTGGTGGCGGGCCTCGACCCCTACGCCGACAACATGGCCGATGTGCCGGGCTGGTTCGAGGCGGGCGTCGACATCAAGTGGGCCGAAACGGTCACGCCCTATGGTCCGCTGTTCGTGTTGTTGGCGCGCATCGTGGTGGTCGCGACATCCTGGCTGCCCATGGAGGCGGCGCTCATCGGTGTGCGGCTGCTGGCGGTGGCTGGCCTGGCCATGATCGCGTATTACGGATGGCGCATCGCCCGGCTGCGTGGTTTCAACGAGGCCGCGGTGCTGTGGGCGGTGGCGTGCAGCCCGCTCGTGCTGATGAACTTCGTGCTCGCGGGGCACAACGACGCGCTCATGCTGGGCCTCATCGCCGCGGGCGTCTACTGGGCGATGCGCGACCGGCCCATCCTCGCGACCGTGTTGGTGACGGCCGCCATCGGCATCAAACCGATCGCCATGATCGCGCTGCCCATCATCGGCATCATCTGGGCGGGGTCGACGGCAACGTGGGGCGCGCTCATCCGCCGTTGGGCCGCCGTCGCCGGGCTCGCGCTCGTGGGCCTGTTGGGGCTGGGTCTCGGGTTGGGCGTGGGCATCGGCTGGGTGGCCGGCCTCGGAACCCCCATCGAGATCGGCTCGTGGTACTCGATTCCGCGCATCGTGTCGTTGTTCGCGCGCGACTTCGGCCCGGGCCTGGGGCTCGACGGCGATGTGGCGCGCACGGCCGTGGTGCGAATCTTCCTCTTCCTCGGATGCCTCGTCGCCGCCTACCTGGTCACGGTGAAGCGTCGCTCCGACCCGCTGTGGTTGCTCGCCGGCGTCTTCTCGGCGCTCGTGCTGTTCTCGCCGCTGCAACACCCCTGGTACGGCCTGTGGCTCATCACGCTCTTCGGCATGGCGGGCCTCGGCCGCGCGTGGCAGGTGCGCCTCCTTATCTATGTCACCGCGTTCCTCATGTTCATCGGAATCTCGGGGGAGCAGGTCGATCTCATCGAGAGACTGCGGGCGGATGCATCCATCCCCGTCGTTTATGGCTGGATCGGTGTGGTCGGCATCGTGCTCGTCGTGGCGGCCTTCGAGTTCGAGCTGTTCCGGCGCTATACGCGACCGGGTCTGCCGCTGCCCATGTTGGCGCGCGCGAGACCCGTCGACTCGGAGGCGGCTGCGGATGCGGCGGCGGGAACGCAACCCGGTCGCGCCGTTCCGCCGACCGTGCAAAGCTGAAGACATGGATATTGCCACGCCCGACCTCGACACCGAACAGGGTGTCGACCTGGCCTCGGCGCTCTCGCGGCCGTGGCAGGTCGTGGTGTGGAATGACCCGGTCAACCTGATGTCCTACGTCTCCTACGTGTTCCGCAGCTATTTCGGCTACAGCCGGGAACAGGCCGAGGCCCTCATGCTGGCCGTGCACAACGACGGCCGCGCGGTCGTGGCCACGGGCAACCGCGAAGAGATGGAACGCCACGTCGAGGCGCTGCACGACTTCGGCCTGTGGGCGACGCTGTCGCGGGTCGAGGAGTGAAGGGTTTCAGTGCCCTCGCCGACGGGCTGCTCGCGGCCGAGTTGACGCCGGGCGAGGTCATGTTGCTGGCCGACCTGGGCATGCAGTTCCGGTCGCTGCTCGAGGCCGTGAGTGAACGGGCTCGGGATGACTCGGCCGACGGTTTTCACGAAGACGAGGCGGCGCGCATCCTGGGGTCACAAGGGTGGGGTTCCGGTTCGGCGGGCCTGAGCGGCGCGGCCGGCGTCGATGGTTCGGTCAGCGGCGACGCCGCGCGCGGCGCCGACGACGGCTTTGCGGCGGGCGAAGGGTTTGGCGGCCTGGATGACGGGCGGCGCAGGTCCGACACGGCTGACGGTTCGAACCGAAACGGCGACTCCGAATCGTCGAGCGACTCTGACTTCGATTCGGAATCCGGTTTCGGCGCGGATTCTGACGCCGACGCGGATTCTGGCACGTATTTCGAACCCGACGCCGAATTCGGCGACGACGATGGTCGCATCTTCGCGGATGTGTCCGAGGGGGACCTCGACCCGGTCTGGGACGACCCGGCCGTGCGGCGGCTCTTTCCGGATGCCTATCCGGAGGACCCCGAAGCATCCGTCGATTTCCGGCGTTACACGATCGAGTCGTCGACCGATCGCAAGCTGCAGAACGTGGAGGAACTGATCGCGTCGTTGGTGAACGGGCGCGACCCGGAGGCCATCGCGGCGACCCTCTCGGGAGCCGACGATGTGCTCGTGCGGCTGAACCCGGCGCAGGTGCAGGCGTGGATTCGCTCGCTGACCGACCTGCGGCTGACGCTCGCCGCGCGCCTCGGCATCGAGGAAGACGGCGACGAACCCGAGCCGACCGACGAAGATGCCGCGGCGATCTTCGACATCTACGACTGGCTGGGCTGGGTGCAGGACTCGCTGGTTAATGCGCTCTCGGAGGGCCTGCCGGCCTGACTCAGCCCCACGAAAACAGGGGCCCGACGAGCACTATTGCCCGGCGAACCCCTGCTGCGTCATGAGCCGTGCGGCTCAGACATCCGATTACATGTCGCGGTAGCGCTTGGCCTCGGCGAGCTTCGGGTGGACCTCTTCGGCCGTCATGGGCACACCGTAGGAGGGGGTGTCGCGCTGGAAGCGCCATCCCTCGGCCAGCGGTCCGGCGTCGACGACGTCGAAGCCGAGCTTCTCGATGAACGTGACGACGCTCGCCTTGGAGTCTTCGTCGTCACCCGCGATGGGCAGCGCGCGGCGGTCGTCGGCGTCGGCCGGACGGGCGTCGGCGGTGAGGTCGGCGGCCGCGATGTTGTTGAACGCCTTGACGACGTAGCTGCCCGGCAGGAGCTTCTGCAGCATCTCGGAGACGGTCGTCGACTCGTCGTCGAGCTCAGCGATGTTGCCGTCGCGCTGCGGGTAGTAGTTGTTGGTGTCGATCACGATCTTGCCCTCGAGTTGCTCGACGGGCACCTGGTCGATGGCCTTCAGGGGGATGGTGACCACGGCGATGTCGGCGGCCTCTGCGGCCTCGATCGGGGTGGCCGCACGAGCGTTGTCGCCCAATTCGTGGATGAGGTCGCTGAGCGTGTCGGGGGTGCGCGAGTTGCTGATCACGATGTCGTAGCCGTTGGCCGCCGCGAGGCGGGCGAGCTGGGAACCGATGTTGCCTGCGCCGATAAGTCCGAGAGTAGTCATGTGGGGTGCAACACGGATGCCGCGCAGGGTGTTCCCGCTAGGCTGGCGAGGTCTTCCGGAGGTTCTCGATGCACATTCTGATCGTCACCGATCAACACGCCGATTCGCTCGGGGGCGTGCAGGTCTCCATCCGGCTGCAGAAGCGTTTTCTCGAGCGGGCGGGGCACACCGTCACGGTCGTGGCGCCGCGCATGCACCGCCAGCATCCGGGCGATGCGGGTTATCTCGACCTGCCGTCGGTGCCCGTGACGGTGGATCGCGAATATTCGCTCACGTTGCCCGGGCGTGGCACAGATCGATACATCGATGCGCGCATCCCGGCTCACGCGCCCGTCGATCTCGTGCACGTGCAGGGCGACTTCTGGGGCGCGCTCATCGGCTATCGCTTCGCCGAGCGGCACGGGCTGCCGGTGGTGCACACCATGCACAACCACATGGAATTCGGCATCGAACAGGTGGTGCCGTTCCCGCGCCTCGCGATTCGGGGGTTGCTGTGGTGGCAGCACCGGGTGTTGCGCAAACGATCGACGCTGGCGCCGTCGGCCTGGAGTTATCTCAACGAGTTGGCGCTGCGAGCGGATGCCGTGACCGCGCCGTCCGGCCATTTCGCGCGGTTGCTCGAGCAGAAGGGTGTGGCCCCGCACGTCGAGGTGATCTGGAACGGCGTCGACGACGAGGTCGTGGAGCAGGTGTTGGCGCGGGATGTCGAGGGCGAAGCAGCGGGGTCGGCCGGATCCGAGCCCGAGCTCTCCGGCACGGCTGAGGTCGTCGGGGCGCTCGTCTCCCCGCGGGAGCGCCGCCCAATCTTCTTGTGGACCGGGCGCATGAGCGCCGAGAAGCGCTTGATGGAGTTTCTCGAGGCCGTGCGGCTGGCCGATGCGGATGCCGAGTACCGGCTCTATGGCGGCGGGCTGCTGTTGGCGAAAGCGCGCGCCTTCGTCGAGCGGGCCGAGGCCGCGGGGCTGCGCTCGACCGTTCGGTTCATGGGCAAGGTGCCCTACGCCGATTCGCTCGCGGGCATCCGTGCCGCCGACGCTCTCGTGCAGACGTCGATCGGTTTCGAGACGCAGGGTATGACGGTCTTCGAGGCCGCGGCCGTCGGCACTCCCTCGATCGTGAGCGACCCCAACATCGCGGGCGAGCTGCCCCCGGGAGTCTTTCGGCAGCCGCAGGATGGTTCGGTGCGGGCGCTCGCCGATGCGCTGGTCGCTGTGGCAGGCGACATCCGCTCGGGTTCGTGGCCCACGATCGTGCCGGCCGAGGCCGTCGAGTTTCGCCAGAGCTACCAGACGGGCCGGATGCTGCGCCTCTACGAATCCGTTCTCCACAGTCGCTGATCCCGCAATTTCTCCACAAATCGCCTCTTTCTGATGCCGCGGCGACCCGCCTCCGGATAACTTGAGCCTGTCGGACTCAGGTTTTTTCGTTGGCGCTACCATTCTCGGTCGGCGCGAGGTAAAATTGAGTCACAACGACTCAACTTATCTCTGGGAGGAGATCAACAAACATGCAAGCTGGGCAGATGCCGCCACAAGAAGACCAGAAGAGTGCGCTCGAGCAATACGGCGTCAATCTCACCGACGTTGCGGCATCCGGCAAACTCGACCCCGTCATCGGGCGAGACGCCGAGATCCGGCGCGTCAGCCAGGTTCTCACGCGACGCACCAAGAACAACCCCGTGCTCATCGGTGAGCCTGGCGTGGGAAAGACGGCCGTGGTCGAGGGGCTCGCGCAGCGCATCGTCGCGGGTGACGTGGCCGACTCGCTCAAGGGTAAGCAGATCGTTTCGCTCGACCTGGCCGCGCTCGTGGCCGGCGCGAAATACCGCGGCGAGTTCGAAGAGCGCCTCAAGGCCGTGCTGAAAGAGATCAACGACGCCGACGGCCAGATCATCACGTTCATCGACGAGCTGCACACGCTCATGGGCGCCGGAGCGGGCGAGGGTTCGGTGGCGGCCGCTAACATGCTCAAGCCCATGCTGGCTCGCGGCGAGCTGCGCCTCATCGGAGCCACCACGCTCGACGAGTACCGCGAATACATCGAGAAAGACGCCGCTATGGAGCGGCGCTTCCAGCAGGTCTTCGTCGGTGAGCCGTCGGTCATCGACACCGTCGCCATCCTGCGCGGTCTGAAAGAACGCTACGAGGCGCACCACAAGGTGACGATCGCTGACTCGGCGCTCATCTCGGCGGCCTCGCTGTCCAACCGATACATCCCGGCCCGCCAGCTGCCCGACAAGGCCATCGACCTCATCGACGAGGCCGCGAGCCGGCTGCGCATGGAGATCGACTCTGCCCCCGTCGAAATCGACGAACTGCGCCGCAGCGTCGACCGCTTGAAGCTCGAAGAACTCGCGCTCAAGAAGGAGAAAGACGAGGCATCGAAGCAGCGCCTCGAAAAGCTGCGCGAGGATCTGCGCACGCGCGAAGCCGAGCTGCTCGAGCTCGAGGCCCGGTGGGATCGCGAGCGGTCGCAGCTCAACCGCGTGGGCGAGCTGAAAGAGAAGCTCGACGCCGCGCGCATCAAGGCCGACCGGGCGCAACGCGAGGGCAACCTCGAGCAGGCGTCGCGCCTGCTCTATGGCGAGATCCCGGTCATCCAGCGCGAGCTGGCCGAAGCCGAGCTGGTCGAGAACACCGAGCCCCGCATGGTCAACGACCAGGTCACGAGCGAAGACATCGCGGCCGTCATCGCCGCGTGGACGGGCATCCCCGTCGGCCGTCTGCTGCAGGGCGAGACCGAGAAGCTGCTGCACCTCGAACAAGAGCTCGCCAAGCGGCTGATCGGGCAGAAGCGTGCCGTGCGGTCGGTGTCCGACGCCGTGCGCCGCACGCGCGCCGGCATCTCCGACCCCGACCGGCCCACCGGGTCGTTCCTGTTCCTCGGGCCCACCGGTGTGGGCAAGACCGAGCTGGCCAAGGCGCTCGCCGAGTTCCTCTTCGACGACGAGAAAGCGCTCGTGCGCATCGACATGTCCGAATACGGCGAGAAACACTCGGTCTCGCGGCTCGTCGGTGCCCCTCCGGGATACATCGGCTACGAGGCGGGCGGTCAACTCACCGAGGCCGTGCGGCGGCGCCCCTACTCGGTCGTGCTGCTCGACGAGGTCGAGAAGGCGCACCCCGAGGTGTTCGACATCCTGCTGCAGGTGCTCGACGATGGGCGGCTCACCGATGGACAGGGTCGCACGGTCGACTTCCGCAACACCATCCTGATCCTGACGTCGAACCTCGGTTCGCAGTTCCTCGTCGACCCGACGCTCGACCCGGCCGCGAAAGAGGAGGCCGTGCAGCAGATGGTGCGCCAGGCGTTCAAACCGGAGTTCGTCAACCGACTCGACGACATCGTCGTGTTCCAGACGCTCAGCGAAGAAGACCTCGGCCAGATCGTCGAGCTCTACATCGAGCGTTTGCAGCGCCGCCTCGGGGAACGCCGGCTCGAGCTCGCCGTCACCCCCGACGCCCGCAGCTGGCTGGCCGAGCGTGGCTACGACCCCATCTACGGGGCCCGGCCGCTGCGACGCCTCATGCAGAACGAGATCGACGACCGGCTCGCCACGGGCATCCTCGCCGGCCAGATCCGCGACGGCGACACCGTTCGGGTCGACCTCGACCCGGTCGCCGACGCCCTCACCGTCTCGGCGGTCGCGCCCGAGCCGGTCGACTAGTCGGGGCGACGGCGGCGTCATCCCCCGGAGGCGCCGCCGTTTCGCTTTTCGTGGCGCCGTCTCTTTCCGGCGCGAACCGAGGTGCGTCACGTTTCCAGCGCGCACCCAGGGGTGTCACGTCTGCCGACGTTCACTTCGCCGGAATCAGACCGTGCCGCGGCGGACGACCGAGGTGGGCACGAGCGAGCCCTCGAGCGAGACTTCCTCACCGCGCAGCTGGGCGAGCAGCACCTCGGCGGCGCGCTGGCCCACCGCGGCGGCCGGCTGGTGCACGGTCGTGAGAGGCGGATGGCAGCGCAGCGCCCAGGCCGAATCGTCGAAACCGACGAGCGACACGTCGTCGGGAACGCGGCGGCCCGAGACGCGCAGCGCCTCCAAGGCACCCGCGGCCACGGCATCCGATGCGGCGAACACACCGTCGATCGACGGGTCGCGGCCGAGCAAAACGCTCATGCCCTCGAAACCGTCGTCGTAAGAGTAGAGGGGGACGTCGACCACGAGGGAGTCGTCGAAACGGTCGCCCAGGGCATCCCGAAAACCGGCGAGGCGGTCAGAGCCCGAGTCGCGGTCGAGCGCCGCGGCGATCATGCCGATGCGACGACGGCCCCGGCCCACGAGTTCGGCCGTGACATCCGCCGCGGCCTTGCGGTTGTCGATGCCGACGAAGGGCAGGGCGCGCAGATCGGGCGGGTGGCCGACGAATGTGGCGGGCAGACCCAGGCGCTCGATGACGCGCGTGATCGGGTCGTTCTCGCGCGCCGACACCATGATGACGCCGTCGACGAAACCGCCCGAGAGGTAGCGCGTGATGCGGTCGGTGTCGCGCTCGGAATCGACGACCAGGCATACGAGCTGATGGTCGGCCTCGCTCAGGGCCTCGTTGGCACCGAGCAGAATGTTGCCGATGTTGGGGTCGTCGACGAACAGGCTGTGCGGCTCGTGCACCACGAAACCGACGGCCTGCGTGCGCTGCATGACCAGGTTGCGGGCCGCCGTGTTCGGCACGTAGCCGACCTTGGCGATCGCGGACTCGATGGCCTCGCGCGCCTCTGCCGAGACATAGCGCTCGCCGTTGACCACGCGGCTGACCGTGCCGCGCGATACCCCCGCCTCGATGGCGACATCGTGAATCGTCGCGCGTTTGCGGCGAATCGGCGGGGTGCTCACGGCTCCACCCTAGCGCGGGGGTGGAATCGCCTGGCCGACACGGTCAGCGCAGCATCCGATTGGCCGTGCGCAACGACAGAGCCATATGGATGAGGCCGGGGTTGGCGCTGAGGGCGCTCGGGAACGTGGAGTTGTCCGAGATCCAGAGGTTCGGGATGTCGTGGCTGCGGCCGTTGGCGTCGACGACACCCTCGGCGGGGTCGACGCTCATGCGGCACGTTCCGAGCGTGTGGGCCGTGCGGGCGAGAACCCGCGTGTCGAGGGCCCCGGCCGCCTCGAGGATGCGGGTCATCGTCGCCGTGGCGTGCTTGTCGATCGCCTTCTCGTTGTCACCCGGCGTGAACGACACGATGGCGCGGGGAACACCCCAGTCATCCCGCTCATCCGACAAAATGAGGCGGTTGTCCTCGGAGGGCAGGCACTCGGCGTTGATGCCGATACCCGCCGAATAACGGGAGGCATGCAACGCATCGACCAGCTCGTCGCCCCACAGACCGCCGCCGCGCACGAGCGAGGTGGCATAGGTGAGTGGCATGGCGCCGAGGCTCTGGATGAGGTAGCCACCCGCGAAGTCCGCGTCGGACGGGCGCACGAAGTCCTCGCTGATCAGGGCGGACGGGTAGCCGCGATAGCCGCGAACCTGCTCCTCGAAACGGCCCCACACCTGCACCGCGCCGTGGGCCAGGAAGTTGCGCCCCACCTGCCCGCTCGAGTTGGCGAGGCCCGTGTTCAGCAGCAGCCGCGGGGTCTCGACACCGCCGCCCGCGAGCACGAGGGTGGCACAACGCTGCCGGTGTTCGCGACCATCCTGGCGGTAGACGACGGCCGACACGCGGCCGAGTGCGTCGAGTTCGATGCCGTGCACCATGGCATCGGGCCGGATCTCTGCGCCGTTCGCGACGGCGGCCGGCAGATAGGTGATGGCCGTCGTGGCCTTGGTGCCGTAGCGCTCACCCTGGTGGATCGACCCCAGGTTGTTGCTGGCGGCCCGGGCGCCGAAGTGCGGCTGGTCGCGCTCGCGGCTCAGGATGGCGGCGGGCGCATCGGTGGCGAGGATTCCGAGTCGCTCGCAGCCGATGGCGACGAGATCGGCGGAGGCGTTGCGGTCGACGGGCGGCTCGAGATATTCGCGCTCGGCATCCCACGGGTAGGGCGTGGGGCCGGAGACGCCGATGACCCGTTCGACCTCGGCGAGATAACCGGTCAGTTCGGCGGGGTCGACGGGCCAGTCTTTGCCCTCACCCGTCTCGGTGTGCAGCGCCAGATCGCGCGGGTCGGGGCGCGGCGTGAAAGCGCCCCAGTGCAGGGTGCTGCCGCCGACGCCGAAACCGCTGTTGTTGGGGCCGAACGCCGTCGGGGTGTCGCCGCCGCTCAGGCGCTCCGACATCCAGTTGATGCGGGGCGCCTCGACCTCGTCGTTGGTGTAGGCGTCGGGGTCGAAGTTGGGCCCGGCCTCCAGCGCCACGACGCGCAGGCCGCGCTCGGCCAGGCGGGCCAGCAGGGGTGCCCCGCCCGCGCCCGTGCCGACCACGACCACATCGACGACGTCGTCCTCGGCATACGTGCGCATGTCGGTGAGGTTCATGCGGCGTTCTCCGTATCGGGGGTTTCGGATGCATTCGAGGTGTTGGCCGAGCGGGATGGCGTCGCTGCGGCGTGCGGCGACCTTGAGGTGTCGGCGTCGGCGTCCGCGTCGGTGTCGGTGTCGGCGTTCCCGACCGCGCCCAGCTCGCCCAGGTCGGCGGGTTCCCACGGGTCGCGTCGGCCGGCCGCGAGGGCCACATAGCCGGCGGGCCGGGCATGATCGCCACTCGTCGCGAAACCGTCGTAGCCGACGCGCGCGAGCGAGGCCGGATGTGCGAGCCACAGCCGCGTCAGATCGTTGCGCACGTCTTCGAACCAACGCCTGACGATGTCGCCCTCCCACGGGCCGCCGCTGATGCCGTCGCCGTCGATGATGCCGCGGATGAGATCATCCTGCTCGGCTGCGGCGTGCGGCCAGACATCGGCCAGGGCGCTGAGGCCCAAGCGGTAGGCAATGGGGTCGTCGGGCAGTTTCGCGGGGCGCCAGCCGTCGGTGCGGCCGTCCGCCAGGTCGCGGTCGATGCGCGCCGCGAGGTCGATGTGCCCGGTGCCATCCTGCGGCAACAGCCGGTCGGCGAGCGAGCGCAACGTGTCGAGTTGTCGCGGCGTGAGGGCGCGCGGCCGGTAGTCGGGGTCGTCCGCGAGCATGCGGCGCGCGAGCAGTCCGCGGGCTTCGCGGCCCGTGCGGCCCGACGCGATCACGAGACCCCAGTCGCGAGGAACCGTCGGGGATGCCGCGGCTACTTCCTCCCAGAGGCGCACCACTTCGGCCGCCACCTCGGTGGGCCGTTCGTAGGGCAGCAGGTGTCCGGTCCCGGGCAGCGACACGAACCGTGCCCGCGGGTAGACGTGTGCGACGAGGCGCGACTGCGCGAGCGAACCCAGGTCGTCGTCATCCTCGCCGCCCAGCACGGTCACGGGCAGGTCGAGCGTGCCGACCTCGGCCGAGACGTCTTCGTGGCTGCCCTCGTCGAGCCAGCGGCGCCAGGACAGGGCGGATGTCTGGCGCACCTGTTCGATGGCCCGGTCCTCGTCAACGCCCGACAAACCGGTCGCCACATTCTGCGCAACGAACTCGCGGGCAGCGGCCTCGTCGAGCGGGCCGTCGGCCGCCCACGCGAGCATCTCGGCGCGCTTGTCGTCGTCCATCGGTTCGGGCGTCGGAGGCGACGGTGCGAGCAGCACGGCGCCGGCGAGCCCGAAGACCTCGGCGCGGCCGTCGAGGGCACGGGCCGCCACGAGGGCCGCGATCTTGCCGCCCATGCTGTGGGCGACGAGCATCCAGGGCCCGCCGTCGATCTCTGCCTCGATGGTCGCCACCGCGGCGTCGACCTGGGCAGCAACAGATCCGTCGGCCGCGTCGGCAGCCGAGCCCTGGCCGGGCAGGTCGATCCCGACGACGCGGAAACGGTCGCCGAGCACCGCGGCCAGGGGTGCAGCAGCGGCCGCGCTGAAACCCAGGCCGGGAAGGAAGAAGACGGTGCAGTCGTGGTCGAGGTCGTTCGCGCCCGCGGTCACGGAGTGACCATGCCGCCGTTGACGTTCAGCGTCTCACCCGAGACGTAGCTCGACTCGGCCGAGGCCAGGAACACGTAGGCGGGCGCGAGCTCGGCCGGCTGGCCGGAACGCTGGTAGGTGCTCTCGTCGTCGAACGCCTTCATCTGCTCGTCCGACACGCCACCCGATACCTGCAGAGCGGTCCAGACGGGCCCGGGGGCAACGACGTTCACGCGGATGCCGCGCGGCGCGAGCTGCTGCGACAGACCCTTCGAGAAGTTGTTGATGGCGGCCTTGGTGGCCGCGTAGTCGAGACGGTCGGGCGCGGGCTTGTAGGCCTCGAGCGATGCCGTGTTGACGATGCTGGCACCCGCCGGCAGGTGGGGGAGTGCCGCCTTGGTGAGCCAGAAGTTGGCGAACACATTGGTGCGGAACGTCTGCTCGAACTGCTCGTCGCTCAGGTCTTCGAGCCGGTCGACGGCCACCTGCTTGCCGGCATTGTTGACGAGGATGTCGAGGCCACCGAGCACGCTCACGGTCTCGTCGATAATGGCCCGGCAGCGGGCGGGGTCGCTGATGTCGGCGGCGATCGCGTGACCGGTCTGGCCGGCCTCCTTGATCAGGCCGAGGATGTGGTCGGCGTCTTCCTGTTCGGCGGGCAGGTGCACGATCACGACATCCGCCCCCTCGCGCGCGAAGGCGATCGCAACCGCGCCGCCGATGCCCGAGTCGCCGCCCGTGATGAGCGCTTTGCGACCCGCGAGGCGGCCGCTGCCGCGATAGGTTTTCTCGCCCAGATCGGGCACGGGCGTCATCTGCGCCTGCACGCCGGGCTCGGGCTGGTGCTGCACCGGCGGCTCGACGCGGCCGTATCGTTCGACGGGGTTTCCGAAGGTGTACTGATCGCCAGAAGTCATACCTTCACACTAGGTTTCGTCGCCGGGCTGTGCCGGGCCTTGCGCTTCGCCCCGGCGAGTATTAGCGCCCGCGTAGAGTGGGGATGTCGTCACCACCTCTTCGACGACCCTCTTCTTTCCCCACCGCATCGGCCGCCAACGGCCCGGTGGGCCGCGCAATGGGGCGCCCCGACACGTTAACAACGGCCCCTCGCGAGGTGCCCCAGCATGAAGGAGCCGCTATGGCTATCACCCAGAAAAAGTCCCCGTCAGACGCCAATCGCTATCGGCCCGAGCCGTCCGTGCTCACGGCCTTGAAGACGCCCCGCATCCTGACCCGCGAGGTGCTCGCCGGCCTCGTCGTCGCGCTGGCTCTCATCCCCGAGGCGATCTCGTTCTCGATCATCGCGGGCGTCGACCCGCGCGTCGGGCTCTTCTCCTCGTTCGTCATGGCGGTTTCTATCGCGTTCCTCGGCGGACGCCCCGCCATGATCACGGCGGCCACAGGTGCCGTCGCGCTCGTCATCGCGCCCGTCGCCCGCGACTACGGCATGGACTACTTCATCGCCACCGTCATCCTGGCCGGCATCTTCCAGGTGCTGCTCGCCGTGCTCGGTGTGGCCAAGCTCATGCGCTTCATCCCGCGCAGCGTCATGGTCGGCTTCGTCAACGCGCTAGCCATCCTCATCTTCACGGCGCAGGTGCCGCACCTCATCGGCGTGCCGTGGCTCGTCTACCCGCTCGTGGCGATCGGCCTCGTCATCCTGGTGTTCCTGCCGCGCCTGACCAAGGTGGTGCCCGCCCCGCTCGTCGCGATCGTGCTGCTCACGGTGGCCACGGTCGTCACCGCGCTCAACGTTCCGACCGTCGGCGACCAGGGCGAGTTGCCGCGCAGCCTGCCGTCGCTCTTCATCCCCAACGTGCCCCTCACGGGCGAGACGTTCGCGATCATCGCGCCCTACGCGCTCGCCATGGCCCTCGTCGGTCTGCTCGAGTCGCTCATGACCGCCAAGCTCGTGGATGACGTGACCGACACGCACTCCCGCAAGACCCGCGAGGCCTGGGGTCAGGGTGTGTCGAACATGCTGTCGGGCGTCTTCGGCGGCATGGGCGGCTGCGCCATGATCGGCCAGACCATGATCAACGTGAAGGCGTCGGGCGCCCGCACGCGCATCTCGACGTTCCTCGCGGGCGTGTTCCTGCTCATCCTCGTCGTCGTGTTCGGCGACATTGTGGCCGTCATCCCGATGGCCGCGCTCGTGGCCGTCATGATCATGGTGTCGGTGGGCACGTTCGACTGGCACAGCATCAAGCCGTCCACGCTGAAGGCCCTGCCCAAGAGTGAGACGCTCGTCATGGTGGTGACGGTGGCCGTCGTCGTCATCACGCACAACCTGGCCATCGGCGTCATCGTGGGCGTGCTGGCGGCTATGGTGTTGTTCGCGCGGCGGGTGGCTCACTTCGCAACCGTGACGCGCGACATCCGCGAGGTCGATTCGGATGCGGGCAGCGAGGCCACGGCCTACTACCGCGTCGAGGGTGAGCTCTTCTTCGCCTCGAGCAACGACCTCACGACCCAGTTCGAGTACGCCGACGACCCCGAGCGCGTGATCATCGACATGTCGGGATCGCACATCTGGGATGCCTCGACCGTCGCCGCGCTCGACGCCATCATCAGCAAATATGAGCGCCACGGCAAAACGGCGACCATCGCGGGCCTCAACGACGCGAGCACCTCGCTGCGCACGCGCCTGGCGGGCAACCTCGGCGGCGGTCACTAGCCGGCCGGTCCGACGCCCCGACGGCTTGCGTGTCGGCCTCTGCCCGCCGGTCAGCCCGAGCTCGGCCCGGCCGCCCCGGCACAACCGTCTAACTGCCAGGCGGCGCGCTGCCCCGGCGGCAGGGTCCCGATCGAGGCTCCGGCCGGGCAATGAAGATTACCTCCGCGGGTTGCTTTGCTCCGGGTATTCGAGCGGTTAGAGTCGCACAGGACCGACCCCGATCGGCTCACAATACGAATTACCTGCGAAGGGGCAGTGAAATATGGCGACCAGCCTCACGATCACCACAGATGTCGTGATCATCGGCGGCGGACTCGGCGGCGTGGCCGCGGCCCTGGCCGTCGTGCGCTCCGGTCGCCGCGCCGTTCTCACCGACGAGTTCGCGTGGCTCGGAGGCCAGCTCACCTCGCAGGCCGTTCCGCCCGACGAGCACAAATGGGTCGAGCAGTTCGGTGTGACGGCGTCCTATCGAGCTCTCCGTGACGGCATCCGCGATTACTACCGCGACAACTATCCGCTCACGGCCGAGGCCCGCCTCAACCCACGCCTCAACCCCGGCGCCGGCCTCGTGAGCAAGCTATGCCACGAACCGCGCGTCGCGGCCGCGGTCATCGAGCGGATGCTCGCACCCCACCGTTCGAGCGGCCGGCTCGTCGTGCTGCAGCCCTACGTGGCGACCGCCGCCGAGCACCACGACGGAACCGTCACGAGCGTCACCGTGACCCGGGTCGGCTCGCACGCCGACGGCACGAGCACCGGCACACCCACCACCGCCACCGGCACAGGCGCCGCCGACACCATCACGATCGAAGCCCCCTACATCCTCGACGCCACCGAGACGGGCGAACTCCTGCCCCTCACGGGCACCGACTACGTCACGGGAGCCGAGGCCCGCTCGGAGACTCACGAGCCGAGCGCCCCCGCATCCGCCCAACCCGACAATGTGCAGGCCATCACGTGGTGCTTCGCCTTCGACCACACCGACGACGACAACACTATCGAGCGCCCGGTCGACTACGACTTCTGGCGCAGCTACGAACCGCCGTTCTGGGGCGACCGCCTGCTCTCGTTCACGGCGCCGAACCCGCGCACGCTCACGCCCGAAAAGCGCACCATGGTCGTGAACCCGCCGCTCGTCGACGGCCGCGACTCCGACCAGAGCCTCTCGGGCGGCGACACCGACCTGTGGATGTTCCGCCGCATCCTGGCCCGCTCGAACTTCACGCCCGGCGCCTACGACAGCGACATCGTGGTGGCCAACTGGCCCATGCTCGACTACCTCGAGGCGTCCATCCTCGACAACGCGGATGCCGCCACCCACCTCGAGGCCGCCCGCCAGCTCTCGCTCTCCTACTTCTATTGGTTGCAGACCGAGGCGCCTCGCCCCGACGGCGGAGCCGGCTGGCCCGGGCTGCGGCTGCGCGGCGACGTGCTCGGCACCGCCGACGGTCTCGCCCAGGCGCCCTACATCCGCGAATCGCGCCGCATCCGGGCGCTCACGACCATCGTCGAGCAAGACATCTCGGTGTCGAGCCGCGGCACGGCCGGCCCCGCGACGTTCGACAAGTCGGTGGGCGTCGGCATGTACCGCATCGACCTGCACCCCTCGACGGGCGGCGACAACTACATCGACGTCGAGTGCAGCCCGTTCGAGATTCCGTTGGGCGCGCTCATCCCCTCGTCGACGTCGAACCTGATCGCGGCGTCGAAGAACATCGGCACCACGCACATCACGAACGGCGCCTACCGGCTACACCCCGTCGAGTGGAACATCGGCGAATCCGCCGGCCACCTGGCGGTGTTCTGCCTCGACGCCGGCACCACGCCCCGCGCCGTGCACGACGACGACCACCTGACGTCCGACTTCCAGGAGCACCTCCAGGCGGCCGGTATCGAGATCCACTGGCCCGAGATCCTGGGCTACTAGCGAGAAATGAGAGAGGCAATGAAAACAGCAAAGAAGCTGACGACGATCGCCGCGATGGCGGCGAGCGCGTTGCTCATCACGGCGTGTTCGGGCGGCTCCCCGTCCACGGCGCCGACGACGGCCGCAGCGGGAAGCGTCGACCTGCGCATGTCGGTGTGGAGTTCCGACGCGAAGCAGCTCGAACTCTTCAACTCCGTCGCCGACGAATACAAGAAGAGCCACCCCGAGATCGGCTCGATCACGTTCGAGTCGCTGCCCTTCGCCGACTACAACACGACGCTCACCACGCAGATCGCCGGTGGCAACGCCCCCGATATGGCGTGGGTGGGCGACATCGCCAAGGACCTCATCGTCTCGGATGCCCTCGTGCCGCTCACCGAACCCTTCAAGGCCACCGACGGCTATGACTTCGACGACATCCTCCCGAGCGTGGCCAAATCGTTCTCGCAGGACGGGCAGCTCTACGCCTACCCCTTCTCCAACTCGCCCTTCGCCCTCTACGTCAACAAGACGCTGCTGGCCGAGGCGGGTCAGACCTTCGATCCCGAGGGCCTGACGTGGGACGACGTGTCGACCATGGGTTCGGCCGTCAACCAGAAGACGGGCAAGGCCGGTTTCGTCATCCGTGACTTCGACTACTCATCGTGGTTGACCCTGCCGAGCGTGTGGACCGGCTGGGGCGCCGAGGCCTGGAACGCCAAGGGCGACACCTGCCAGATGAACACCCCCGAGATGGTCGACGCGTTCCAGTTCTTGCACGACGCCATCTACGTGGACAAGTCGATGCCCGGCCCGGGCGTGACGGCGGACTTCTTCGCCGGTGACTCGGCCTTCACGACGGCTCAGGTGTCGCGCGCCTCGCTGCTCGACGGCTCGTTCGAATATGACATCTACCCGTTGCCGGCCGGACCCGCCGGCGAGTACTCGGTGCTCGGCCAGGCCGGCATGGGCGTGCTCGCCTCGAGCAAGCACCCGCAGGAGTCCACCGAGTTCCTCGCCTTCCTGACCAACCCGACCAACTCGGCCAAGCTCGCCCAGTTCTTCCCGCCGCCCCGCGAATCGCTCCTCACGGGCGAGAAGCTGGCCGCCGTGAACACGAAGCTCTCGGCCGAACAGCTCGAGCGCGTCGTCGTCGACGAACTGCCCGAGGCCGTGTCGCCTCCCGTGCACACGGGTCCCGCCAAGATCGCGCAGACCGGCAAGACCGTGCTCGACCGCATGTGGACGCCCGACGCGGATGTCGACGGGGTGCTCGACGAGATGTGCGTCGCCCTCAAGCCGCTGCTGACAGCCGAGTAGACCATGCCGACAACGCGTCAGCGCAGCTTCTGGACCACCAAACGGCGTGACGTCGTTGCCGGGTACGTCTTCATCGCGCCACAGTTCGCCGGGATCATCGCCTTCGTGTTGATCCCGGTGGGCCTCGGCATCTGGTTCAGCCTCAACGAGTGGAACATCTTCACGGGCAACCTGACGTTCGTCGGGGGCGACAACTACGCCCGCGCGATCGCCGACCCCCAACTGCCCGCGGTGCTCGGGGCCACGGCCATCTTCTCGGGCGGCGTCGTCGTCCTGAACCTGGCCGTGGGCCTCGGGCTCGCGGTGCTGCTCAACCGCAAGATCCGCGGCGGCGCACTGTTCCGCACCCTATTCTTCTCGCCCGTCGTCATCTCGGTCGTGGCGTGGACCCTCGTGTGGGGATTCCTGCTGCAGGACAACGGCGCCATCAACAACCTGCTGCTCATGTTCGGGGTCGACGGCCCCAACTGGTTGCAGCAGGGCCCGACGGCCATGTTCGCCGTCATCGTCACGCAGGTCATCCGCAGCGTGGGCGTCAACATGATCCTCTTCCTGTCGGCGCTGCAGGGTGTGCCGCGCGAGCTGTACGAGGCCGCCCGCGTGGATGGTGCGAGCCCGGCCGCGGTGTTCTTCCGCATCACGCTGCCGCTCATCTCGCCCACGCTGCTGCTCACGGCCATCATCACGATCGTCGGCTCGCTGCAGGCGTTCGCGCAGGTCGCGGTGCTCACCGAGGGCGGCCCCGACCTGTCCACCACCGTGCTCGTCTACTACGTCTTCCAGCAGGCGTTCCAGTTCAACGACATCGGCTACGGTTCGACCCTCGCGTTGATGCTCCTGAGCTTCGTGCTCGTGCTCACGGTCGTGCAGTGGCAGCTCCGACGAAAGTGGGTTTTCTATGAAGACTGAGCCGACACTCAGAACACGGTCGGATGCTCGGGGCCCGGGTGCAGGTGCAGGCCGCGGGTCGCGCCGCCCGATCGAACCCGACCCGCTCGTGACCACGCGGGAGCGCCGCATCCGCAGCCGTTGGCGTTCGGTGATCCTGATCGGCGCGTTGATCGTGCTGGTGATTCCCTTCGCGGTGCCGACCATCTGGATGATCACGTCGTCGTTCAAGCCGCTCAACGAGATCTTCGCGTCGCCGCCCACGCTCTTCGCGGCGAACCCGACGGTGGCTGCCTATGGCGAGGCCTTCACGTTCCAGCCGTTCGCGCAGCAATACGCCAACAGCCTCTACATCGCCATCGCGGTCACGGTCGTCACGATGCTGGTGTCGAGCCTGGCGGGCTACGCATTCGCGCGCATCCCGTTCCCCTTCAAGAACACGCTCTTCCTGATCGTGTTGCTGGGGTTGCTCGTGCCCAGCGAGGTGACGATCATCCCCCTGTTCCAGATCTTCAAGACGCTGGGGCTGATCAACACGCACCTGCCGCTGCTGCTCGTCCCCGCGTTCGGCGCCCCCGCGGTGCTCGGAACCTTCATCATGCGGCAGTTCTTCATCTCGCTGCCCGTCGAGCTGGAGGAGGCCGCGCGGCTCGACGGCCTCGGCCGCGTGGCGATCTGGTGGCGCATCTGCCTGCCGCTCGCCAAACCGGCGCTGTCGGCGGTAGCCATCCTCACGTTCCTGGGCTCGTGGAACATGTACCTCGAGCCCACGGTCTACCTGACGAGCCCCGAGCTCTTCACGTTGCCGCAGGCGCTGACCCGCTTCACCGATGCCTATGGCGGCGAGATGTGGGACACGCAGCTCGCGGCGGCGACCATGACCGTGGTGCCCGTGCTGATCGTGTTCCTCATCGCCCAGCGGCAGTTCGTCGAGGGGCTCGCCCATTCCGGGCTGAAAGGCTGAGAGGATCGCTGCATGTTCACCGATCTGCCCGAGGCGGCGCTGCGAGAGTTTCGCAGCGCCGTTTCCCGCCCCGACGACTTCGACGCGTTCTGGGCGCGCACGCTGGCCGAGTCCCGCGCCGCGCGCGCCCCGCAGACGAGCCGACCTTTTCACAGCCCGCTGACCGCCGTCGAGATCAGCGACCTCGAGTTCTCGGGGTTCGGGGGTGACCGCATCCGTGCCTGGGTGATTGCGCCCGCCGGTGCCGCCGACGGGCCGCCGCTGCCCGCGGTCGTCGAGTATCTGGGTTACGGCGCCGGCCGCGGCAATCCGCTGTCGCACCTCTTATATGCGTCGGCGGGGTTCGTGCACGTCGTCGTCGACTCGCGCGGGCAGGGTGCCGGGCGCGGGCAGGCCACCGGCCACACGCCCGATCCGCACGGCGCGGGGCCGTCGTTCCCCGGCAAGATGACGGCGGGCATCGAGCATCCCGCTACCTATTACTACCGGCGGCTCATCACCGATGCCGTGCTGGCCGTCGATGAGGTGCGCGCGCTGCCCATCGTCGACGCCGCGCGCGTCGGGGTCGTGGGTGGAAGTCAGGGCGGCGCGCTCGCCATCGCGGCTGCGGCCCTGTGCGACGATCTGCGCGCTGCCGTGGCGTTCGTGCCGTTCCTCTCGGATGTCATGCGCGCCACGACCATCACGAACGAGAACCCCTACGCCGAGATCGCGCACTTCCTGGCCAACCAGCGGGCACGCGTCGAGGATGTCGCCACCACGGTCGCCTATGTGGACGGCGTGAACTTCGCCCGCCGCGCGCAGACGCCCGTCTGGTACACCGTCGCTCTCATGGACCCCATCTGCCCGCCGTCGACGGTCTTCGCCTCGTTCAACGAGTATGCCGGGCCGAAGCACATCACGGTGTGGCCGTATAACGGCCACGAGGGCGGCGGCATCGAAGACCGAGCGCTGTCGCTCGAGGTTTTCACGACGGCTCTGGCCTGACCGCCTTCTCGCGCACCGCGCATCGCAGGCCGCACACCGCGCACCGCACGCCGGAACGCCGAAACGCCTGGCCCATCCCTCTCGGGGGACAGTCCAAGCGTTTCGTCGTATCGCCTGCGCGAACCGGGTGACTACGGCCGCACGAAGCGCAGCGTCACGATCTGGAACGGTCGCACCTCGAGCTCGGCCGATGACCCGTCGGTGCCGACGAGCCCGTCCGCGGCTGCGAGGGTGCGTTCCAGCAGGTCGGTCTCGTCGATGCGCGCCACGTCGAATGCGGCGTCGAGCGTGCCCCGGGCGCGGGCCCCCGTCGACTCGTACAGCCGCACGATGACGTCGCCGCTGCCATCCTCGGCGAGCTTGACGGCCTCGACCACGATGGCCGGGTTCGACGACGCGACGAGCGGGGCGATGGATTTTTCGGCCACACCGGTGAGCGTGCGCAGCGGGAGGTTGCGCTGATAGCCGGCCTCGACCGCATCCGGGATCGTCGCCCCGATGCCCACCGAGACGTTGAGCGTGTGCAGGCCCTGGTCGGCGGCGGGGTCGGGGAACACGGGCGCGCGCAGCAGCGAGAGGCGCACGGTCGTGGCATCCGAGCGCGTGCGACGGCCCTCGGAGGTTTCGCCCCGCGTCCGACCGATGTCGTGGCCGTAGGTGGCGTCGTTGGCGATGACCACGCCGAAGTCGCGCTCGCCGACGTGCACCCAGCGGTGGGCGGAGGTCTCGAAGCGCGCCGCATCCCACGACGTGTTGGTGTGGGTGGGGCGGTAGACGTGCCCGAACTGGATCTCGGAGGCCGCGCGCTCGGCGTGCACGTCGAGCGGGAACGCCAGCTTCAGCAACTTCTGCGATTCGTGCCAGTCGATGGTGGTGCGGATGTCGATGGTCGCCGCATCGGCGGGCACCGACACCAGCTGCTCGACCGTCGACGAGCCGAAGGAGCGCGAGATCTTGAGCGCCTGACCCGAGTCGCCATCGAGCGACACGATCTCGACGGAGTCCGCCGCGGTCAGGTTCTCGGTGTGGCGGCGGTAGTGGTCGTCGATGTCCCAGGCATCCCATTTGTTCGGGGTGTCGCGGTGCAGCTGCAGCAGGTTGGCGGTCTGCCCGGCGGGCACGACCTCGCGCTGCCGGCGCTTGTCGACGATCGACGTGATGAGGCCTCGGCCGTCGAAGACCACGCGTACGTGCTCGTTCTCGATCACGTACTGAGCGGTGTCGGCACCGCCGTTGCTGCCGACAACGCCGTCTGGGCGGGTGATGGCGGCCGTGCCCGTCGGCTGAGCGAGCGGCGCGCCGCCCCCGAGCGCGGGCACGCCGTCGACGGCGAACGGCGACGCGTTCACCCGCACGGTTTCGGTGCCGCTGCCCGCGAGGGCGGCGATCGACGCGGCGATGATGTCCTCGAGCACGGCGGCCACGCGCGCGTAGTTGCGCTCGGCCTCCTGATGCACCCAGGCGATCGAGGTGCCGGGCAGCACGTCGTGAAACTGCTGCAGCAGCACGGTGTGCCAGGCCTCGGTCAGCGCCTCGACGGGGTAGGCGGCGCCCGCCCGCACGGCCGCCGTGGTTGCCCAGAGTTCGGCCTCGCGCAGCAGGTGCTCTGACCGCCGGTTGCCCTGTTTGGTGCGGGCCTGCGACGTGTAGGTGCCGCGGTGGAACTCGAGGTAGAGCTCGCCCGACCAGACGGGCGGCGCGGGGTACTCGGCCTCGGCCTCTTCGAAGAACCGTCGGGGGCTCGACAGCTCGACGGTCGGCGAGCCTTCGAGGCTCTCGGTGCGGGCGGCCGTGGCGAGCATCTCGCGCGTGGGCCCGCCGCCGCCGTCGCCATAGCCGAAGGGCACGAGCGACATGGTGCCGCGGCCCTTCTCGGCGTATTGCCGCTCGGCGCGCGCGAGGTCCTCGCCCGAGAGGTCGGAGTTGTAGAGGTCGACGGGCGGGAAATGCGTGAAGATCTGAGTGCCGTCGATACCCTCCCAGCGGAACGTGTGGTGCGGCATGACGTTGGTCTCGTTCCACGAGATCTTCTGCGTCAAGAACCAGCGGGCTCCGGCCGCCGCGGCGATCTGGGGCAGGGCCGCCGAGTAGCCGAACGAGTCTGGCAGCCACACCTCCTCGGTGTCGATGCCGAATTCCTCGAGGAAGAATCGCTTGCCGGCCACGAACTGCCGCGCGAGCGCCTCGCCGCCCGGCAGGTTGGTGTCCGATTCGACCCACATGCCGCCGACGGGCACGAAGTTGCCCGTGGTCGCATGCGCGCGCACGCGCTCGAAGAGCTCGGGGTAGGACGCTTTCAGCCAGGCATACTGCTGGGCGGATGACGCGGCGAACACGAAGTCCGGATTGCGATCGATCAGGTCGCACACGTTCGAGAACGTGCGCGCCACCTTGCGCACGGTCTCGCGCGTCGGCCACAGCCAGGCCGAGTCGATGTGGGCGTGCCCGACGGCGTGCAGGTGGTGGGCGCTCGACGACGCGGGCGCCGCCAGCGCGGGGGCGAGGATCTCTCGGGCGGCGTCGGCCGTGCCGCGCACATTCGCAGGGTCGAGCGCGTCGACGGCCCGGTCGAGGGCGTGCAGAATCGATGCCGCGCGCTGCGACGCCTCGGGCAGTTCGGCCGCGAGCTGCACGAGCACGCGCAGGTCCTGTTCGAGCTCCCACACGGCGTGGTCGCGCAGGCCGATCTCCAGCCGCGCGAGCCGGTAGATCGGGTCGGTGCCGGCCGTGGCCTTGTCACCGTAGGGCGTCGGGGCGAACGACCAGTCGCCCGTCACGTTGGGGTTCGAGGCGGCCTCGATGAAGAGGTCGACCGAGGTGGCGCCGTCGAGCGGGACGGCCTGGTTGAAGGGTTCGACGGCCTTCACGATGCGCCCGTCGGGGGAGTAGACCGTGCCCTCGGCCTCGAAGCCCGACTGCGCACCCGTGTAACCGAGGTCGACGACGAGTTCGGGGTCGCTGCGGCCCTCGTCGGCCCAGCCCGCCGGAAGCTCGCCCGTCACGCGGAACCACACCGTGCCCCACGGTTTGCCCCATGCCTCGCCGATCGAGAAGGGCCGGAACTCCCCGGTGTGCTCGCGCATGGTCTCGAAGGGAACGGGTTCGTCCGGGACATCCCAGGCGGTGATGGTCAGCGGCGACCGTTCGCGGTAGAGCGCCGGAAGGATCCGCTCGGATCGGAAACGGGCAACGCGGAGTTCGACCTGGGAACGACTGAAGTGCATCGGGGGACTTTCTGGTGAGAAGGATGTGCGGGGAAGAACGTGGGGCAGAAAAACGGGGTCAGGATGCGATGGTGACGCGACGTCCGTCGGGGAAAACGGCCACCTTGCGCCATCCGCTGCCGTTCTGCTCCCAGCCCTCGTTGACCGAACCCGCCGCGGGCGTGGGCACCGAGCCCGCGAAACGGTTCTGCGTGGTGTAGCCGGCGGCCGTCATGCTCGTGTAACCCGGCAGGTCGAAGGATGACCGGTAGCCGTTGTCCACGATGAGGGATGCCTCGTCGTCGACGCCCGAGCCCAACTCGATGGTCGGCGTGATGAAACGGGTGGAACGCGCATCCGGTCCGAGCACGATGGCCTTGGCGGTGGGGAACTGGCTGCGGATGACGCCGAAGTAGCCGCCCACGACCGTGAGGTTGCGCACGTAGAAGTCCGAGCCCTGCCCATCGACGCCGACGCCGAGACAGTGCGCGCCCGAGGTGGGGAAGAAGTTCGGGTTGACGATCATGTGGCTGATGCCCGCGTCGATCTTGATCTCGTAGCCGTTGCGCGACCCCTCGGAGCGGAAGTTCAGCAACGTGAGCCCCGAGTTCACGGATTTGCGATTCTGGTTGCGCACCGACTGCAAACCGACCGTGCCGCCAATGGCCTGGCAGTCGAGCAACGTCATGTTGGTGGGCGCCAGCAGGAACCCGCCGAGCCCCGGGCTGATGGCCTCGACGTTGGTCATCGAGCCGCCGATCGACGCCAGGCCCGAGTCCTGCACGCCCCAGCCGCCGGGCGACACGATCTTGATCTTGTTGAATGCGTTGGCGTAGGAGTACTCGTCGTTGACGCCCGAGACGAAGGTCGCGCGCTCGCGGAAGATGCCCGATTTGCCGGTCTTCTGGATCCAGAGGTTGCGGAACTCGCAGTTCACGAGCGAGCGCAGGTAGAGCCCGTGGCCGCCGCCCGTCGTGCCCGTCATCTCGAAGTCGGCCAGCACGACGCCCGTCGCCTTGTTGTTGTTGGCGGGGCCGGCCTTGTCGCCCACCTGCCCCGTGACGGTGAAGATGTCCTCGGTGGCGCCGGCGATCTGGATGATCTTCGTCTGACGCATGCCCGCGCCGATGATCTTGGGGCCCGCGTAGCCGTAGGGCTGGCCGTTCACAGGTTGCACGGGGCTGTTGCGGTAGTCGACCGACAGACCACGCACGTGGATCTGGCCCGCGGGCAGCGACACCTCGCCGCCCGGCGCCGTCATGGCTTTGTTGATGGCGGCCTGCACGGCGGATGTGTTGTCGGCCCCGGCCACGTCGACGAAACCGAACTCGGGGTCGAGGGGCGAGATGGGGCCCTCGTTGACCGTGACGGCGGTGGCCTTGGGGCCCTTCGGCGGCTTCGGCTTGCCCGCCAGGGACGTGTCGGTGGCGGCGTTGGCCGGCGACCCGATGCTCGCGACCGAGGCGACGGCTCCGGCCGCGGCCACCGCCGAGGCGGTCAGGAAGTTGCGGCGTGCCGATCCCTGTCCCGTCGTGGCTGGTGCGTTCTCGTGGGTGGTCTCGCTCGAGCGTGGTGTCTTCTTTGACATCGTCGTAGCCTTTCAGTCCGGGGGCGCGTGCGGCCTACGAGGAGCCTGAGGCATCCATCTGGTACCGTCAAGATGTAATACCTATTACTCGACGAAGAGGGTGGTCATGAACTTCCGGGTCACGCAGCGCGACATCGCCAAGCTCGCGGGTGTCAGCCAAACGGTCGTGTCGTTCGTGCTCAACGAGCGCGACGAAAACCTGGCGCGGGTGCCAGAGGCCACGCGTGCGCGGGTGCTGCGCATCATCCAGGAGACCGGCTATGTGGCCGACCCGATCGCCCGGCGCTTGAAGCAGATGGGCAATCGGATGATCGGCGTCTACACGTATGAGGCGCTGTTCCCGGCCGACCGCGAGGACTTCTTCTACCCGTTCCTGGCGGGCATCGAGGAGGAGGCGCAGCGCCTCGACCACGACCTGCTGCTGCTGACGAGCGGGCGGGCCACGGGCTCGAACCTCGGGTTGAGCGCCGGGGTGACTCGGCTGAGGCTCGCGGATTGCTGCATCCTGCTCGGCCAGAACATGCCGGCGCAGGAGCTGCAGTTCTTGATGGGCAGCGGTTTTCCGTTCGTGTCGATCGGTCGCCGCAACGATGTCGGCGGCCCCGTGCCCTACGTCGCTGCCGACTACGAGAACGCGGTGGGCGGCCTGGTCGAGCGGGCGCGCGGGCTCGGGCACGAACGGTTCGTCTACCTGGGTCACGGAACGGGCCCCGAGTCCTACGTCGACCGGGCCGCCGGTTTCGACACGCACGTCGGCCAGGCCGGCACGCATGTGGCGCCCGAAGGCGACCCGCACGAGTGGATCCGCGCCATCGAGGCCGCGCGCGCGACGGTCGTCTTCGTCGAGCAGGATGACTTCCTCCACCGCCTGGTCGCGGCGCTCGACGAGCGCGGTCTGGCGGTTCCTGAGGTGTTCTCCCTCGTCAGCCTGTCGGGGTCGATCGACGCCCCGGACGGCCTGACCGGCTTCCGCCTGCCGCGCCGCGAGATGGGCCGATTGGCCGTCGATATGCTGTCGAGCCCGGCTGATCATCCGCGCCAATCGCTGCTGTCGTGCGAGCTCGTGGAGGGGCGCACCCTGGCCCGCGTCGCGAGCTGAGCCGGCGGGCCGTGTCTCGCGGGCCGTTCGAAATCCCCTATTCCGCTCGCGGCGATCGTGACCTATGGTGGCCTTCGCAGGGGGAGTGGAGCGACGCCGACGGGCCACGGATGATCGTGGGGGGCGGTGCTTGTCGATCCCGCGCATCCATCATCGGGTCGACAGACAGCGGGGAAAACATGTCCACGAACCACCCATCCGAGGCGCCGGGCCGGGCCTTCACACGACGATCGCTCCTCCAGGGCGCGGCGGCCGGAGCGGCCGGTCTGCTGCTCGCCGGCGGTGTCGGGCAGCCGGCTTTTGCCGCCGCCACGCGGCCCTACATCCCGGCGAGTCTCACCTATGCGCCCACCGATCCGCTGGCCGGATTCTTCCAGAAAGTGGCCGCGGGGACGGCGAGCATCGTCTTCAACGGTGACTCCATCACCGAGGCCTATGGGGCCGCCAACCCGCAGGAGGGTTACCCCGCCCTGCTCCTCGACCGGTTGCGTCGCTCGAAGCAGCAACCGTTGGGTGGCCTCGGCTATGTGCCCGCGCGGTATCAGTTCTCGGGGGCTGTGCCGAAGCCCGTGACCGCAACGTATCTGACGTATTACGGGCCCAGCGACAATGTCATCGACATCCAGGCCAACACGTATGCCCTGAAGCGCAGCACGCAGGAGGGCCTCGGGCGACGCTCGCTGCTGTTGGAAAAGGGCATCATCAAGGCGACGTCGTTCACGCAGAAGTTCACCTCCGTGCGTGTCTCCTACCGGGCGCAAACGACGGCCACCGTCTTCTTCGTGCAGATCGGATCCGCTGCGCCGCAGAAAGTCACGCCCGCGTCGATCGCCGAAGGGCAGCTCACGCTGGGGCCCTTCAGCTCTGCGGTGCGGACCGTGAAGGTCACGGCCGAGACCAGCGGCGTGTACCTCGAGGGATTCGACATCTACGACGGAGACGAAGCTGCCGGTTTCCACGCCGTCGAGTCGAGTCAATCGGGTTCGATGACGTGGCAGTTCTCGGCGGCCTCGGGAGCGCCAGTAGGGCTCGGCACGGGGACGGGAAGTAGCGGATGGGCGAACAGCCTCGTGCGCTATGAACCCGACCTCATCGCCTCGATGTGGGGCACGAACGACTACGCGAACCAGATCCCACCCACGGATGTGAAGCAACACACAATGAACTACTTGGCGCTCATGCACGCCAAGAAGCCCACCGCCACGAAACTCGTCATCATGCCTTACGAGTTCGGGGCGAAGCGGACTCTGCCCTGGTCGGACTACGTGAAGGCGCAAAACGACGCGGTCAAGGACTTCGTGACGGCGAATCCCACGGCCAAGGTAGGGTTCTTCAACCTCGGCACCTACATCCCGAAGTACTTCGGGGCGGCTTCGGCCACGACCGAGTTCATGTCGGACGGTATCCACCCCAACAGTCACGGATACGACGTCATCGCCGCCATCCTCTACGTCTACTTCACCTCGAAGCCGGCCTAGTCCGCGCCCGCGCGTGTCGCGGGCGTCACCTTTTCCGCCTCACGGGGGAAGAGGGGCGCCCGCGAGCGCCCGTAGTGTTCAAGACATGAGCGCACCCATGATTTTCTGGATCGTCTTCACCGCCGTCGGCGTCGGCATCAGCATTGCCACCGCGATCGTCGTAACAAGGCGCGCGAAGAAGCGCTGAGAGTCCCCGGCGTGGGGCTGCGGCCTCGCCTCAGTCCGGCTGTGTGGCGGTGCGAGCGCGCGCCCGCGCCTTGATCTCGAGAATGACGTCGGTCTTCGCGTCGGCATAGGCGTTCATGTCGTCCCATTGCTGCGACAGGAGGGCGCGCTTCGTGCTCTCGTACAGCGCGCGATCGGCAGTGTGGGAGCGCAGGTGATTGCGCAGCAGCAGGTATTCGTCGATGGCCGCGTCGCCGCGTTCGTAGACGTGCACGTGGATGTCCCGCTCCGGCGTGCGCACCATGCGATGTCCGGGCTCCCGCACGCGCAGCTCGTAACCGGCCGCGAGCAGGGCGTCGAGGTAGTCCTCGTCGGCCGTGATGTCGGCGACGGCTACGACGATGTCGACGATCGGTTTCGCCGCCAGGCCGGGCACGGAGGTCGAGCCGATGTGTTCGATGTCGACGGATGCGGGGGAGAGGGCATCCGCGATGCGCCGGCGGTGCTGCTCGAAGATCTCGGGCCAGCGCTCGTCGTAATCGTGCAGGCCCACGCGCAGGGCCTCGGGGCCGCCCACGAGCTCGAGCTCGGAGACATCCGCTCGACGAGGGCCCGAGCCCGGGTCGGCGTGCGAGTCCTCGGCCATTCAGCGTGCCTCGTGCTGCCGCAGCGCCGCCACGATCTCGTCGAGGTAATCGTCGACCTCGTTCTGGTCGTAGCCCGTACGGAACCTCGTCGGGCTGAAACGGGAGACGACGACGTCATCCCCCCTGATGGGGTCTACTGACCGGCGCCGTTCATAGCCGGCGAGCGTCTCGCGCACCTGGTCCATCAACTCGTCGACTTCGCGCGGCTCGTAGCCCTCGCGCCACCGCGTCATACCGAACTTCTTGGCCGCGACATCCTCTGAACGCATGCATCCCCCTCTGGTCTTCCTCGATCCTGCCACGCGTCGAGTACGAACGTGTGGCGCACGCGGCGGGCCGTGTTTCGCCAGAACGATGCCCCTCGGCGGAGGCCGCTCCGCCTGCCGGTGGAGGTGCCGCGCGCGCCGCGTCGGTAGCGTCCGAGTATGGGGATCAACGAGGACCGAGCGGGCCACGACCCGCGGCACGAAGCCGCCATCGAGGTGCGTGCGCTGACCAAGAGTTTCGGCGACACCGAGGTGGTGCGCGGCGTGGACCTGGCGATCGCGCGCGGCGAGGTGTTCGGCATCCTGGGGCCCAACGGCGCCGGCAAGACGACCACCATCGACTGCCTCGCGGGCCTCAGCGCCGCCACATCGGGCACCGTGCGCGTGCTGGGCCTCGACCCCGTCGCCGACCGGGCCGCCTTCACCGCTCGCGTGGCCGTGCAGCCGCAGGCGGCCAGCCTCTTCGACCACCTCACCGTCGCCGAGACGCTGCGCCTGTTCGCGTCCTTTCATGAGCGCCCGGCCGCCCTCGAGCCCCTCCTCGCCGAGGTCGGTCTGACGGCCGATCAGGGCATCCGCGCCAGGCACCTGTCGGGCGGTCAGACGCGCCGGCTACTGCTGGCCGTTGCCCTCATCGGCGACCCCGAGCTCGTCATCCTCGACGAACCGGCCGCGGGCCTCGACCCGAGCGCGCGCCTGCACCTGTGGTCGACCATTCGGGCTCTGCGTGACCGCGGCGTCACGGTTCTGCTCACCACGCACGACATGGAGGAGGCCACGGCCCTCTGCGATCGGGTGGCCATCCTGGTGCGCGGCGAGATCGTCGCGTCGGGTTCGCCGGCCGACCTCGTGCGTCAGAGCGCGGGCGAGAGCACGGTGCGCTTCGTGGTGGCGGCGCGCACCGACCTGGGCCCGGTCGAGCGGATGGAGGGGGCCAACGCGGTGTCGTCCGAGAACGTGGCGGGCGGCATCCGTGTCGTCGTGAAAACGGATGACCCGGACGGCTTGTTGCGCGCAATCACCTTCACGCCGGGGCTGCAGGCGCGCGAGTTCGCGGTGCACCGCAGCTCGTTGCAGGATCTGTTCGTCGAGCTGGCGGAGAACGGATCTGCCGGGCCCGCGTCGACCAACACCTCGTCGACTAACACCTCGTCGTCCAACACCTCGTCGACGAACACCGAGGGGAGCGCCGCATGAGCGCCGTCACGTCGCCCACCGGCCGTCCGCGCGCCGCCGAACCGGCGCGCCGATCCCCCTTCGTCGAGGTCAGCCGCGCGAGCGCCCTCGAGCTGCTGCGCAACGGCAAGATCGTGGCGTCGATGATGTTCATGTTCGGCTTCTTCCTGCTGCTGATCGTGTGGCTCAACGCGGTTCTGGCCGACAGCCCGGATGTTCCGGGCGGCGACTATCTGCGCCTCAACCTGGCCACCTGCATCGTCGTCGGCTATCTCGCCATCGCCATCACGGGAACGACCGTGCCCCTCGTCGCCCTGCGCGAACGCGGAACCCTGCGCCTGCTCGGCACCACACCCCTCAAGCGGCTCACGTTCCTGCTGGCGCAGACCCCCGCCCGTTTCGCGCTCGGAGCTGCCGAGGCCGTCGTCATCCTGGCGATCGCCATCGCGCGCGGCTACCTCGATCCGCTGCAGACGCTGCGGCTGAGTGTCACGCTGCTGCTCGGGCTCGTCATGCTCTTCTCGTTCGGCTACCTGCTGGCGTCGCGGCTGCGCAATGCCGAGGTGGCGAACCAGTTCACGGGGCTCATCCCCATCATCGTGCTGCTGACGTCGGGCACCGTTTTTCCGCCGTCGCTCTTTCCCGACTGGCTGGTGCCCGTGCTGAACGCCATCCCCACCGCCTGGTTCATCCAAGCGGCCGGTGCCGACCTGTCGGGGTACACGCCCTTCGCGAGTGTCTACGTGTTGTGGGGCCTCATGGCCGCGGCCACGGTCGTCGCGACGCTGCTCGCGGCGCGGTTGTTCCGCTGGGACATCCGCGAGCGGTGAGTGGGCGGGTCGTCCGCGGCGGGGCTCGCCGGCAGGTTACGAGGCCTGATCCAGCGCGCCCGTCAGCGGGCCGGGCGGTCGTAGCGCGCGGCGTAGGGGCTGCCGGGGAAGGCGGCGAAAACGAGGAGCGCGAGGCCGCCGATCGTGGGCACGAGGCCCAGCAGCACGAACCATCCGGACAGGTTGAGGTCGTGCAGTCGGCGCACGGTCAGAGCGAGGTTCGGGATGAGGGTGCCCAGCAGGTAGAGAACGACGATGAAGCCCGTGAGGCCGGCCGGGAACGTGATCTTCTCGCTGACCTCGCCGTACTGGTCGATGCCGGCCGTGAGCCGCTGCAGCACGACGGCGAGGATGGGGCCGCCGATCAGGACGACCACGTTGAGCAGAGCGATCCACCAGTACTCGCTGCGGCTCGATCGTCCGGCGAAGGTGGCATAGCGGGCGAAGAAGCGCCCGATCGCGACACCCGGGGATGCGCCGGGTCGGGGAGCGTCGCCGGGGCGTCCCGGCGGGATGGGCGCGGGCCCGGGTGTGTGGGCGCCGGCGGTGGTGGCGGGGTATGCGGGGTAGGTCACGGCGAGTCCTTCTGGTCGTTCGAGTCGGGCGGGTCGTGTCTCGAGACTAGGTCGGGTCGCCGTCGGAAGCGATGGGGAGAAGTGCCCGCCGGGTGAGCACGAGTCCCGTCACGCCGAGCACGACGGAGGCGAGCGTGACGAGCGCGAGCGGCAGGAACGACGGTTCGTCGCCGGGCATCTGGGCGCTGAGCCAGCCGAAGAGGATGGCGCCCGACAGGACGACGGCGGGCAGCAGCCACCGGGCGAGATCGCGGGGGACGCCGCGGCGGAACACGCGTGGGTTGCGCAGGGCGCCGGCGATGGCGGCGGCGAGACCGAGCACGGAGCCGAGGCCGCCGAGCACGAACACGGCGAGCGTCACCGCGGCTGCCGTCTGCTGCTCGGGTGTGCGCGCCTGCTCCGTGTTCGGGCGGTCGAACGTGCCGGCTGGGAAGTCGAGGGTTGCTCCCGCATCGGCATCCGTGAGCTCGGAGGGGTAGCCCGACTCACCATTTCGCTTCAGGTCGAGTGCGTGCGTCTGGATGCCCTCCGCCTCCGAGGATTCCTCGACAGAGGGAACCTTCGTGCCGGGCGTCGCCTCGAACTCGCCGAAGGGGATGACCGCGTCGCCGGGTGCGCCAGAGATGTCGGATGACGCGCTGCCCGAGGTGTTCCAGCCACCCGAGGTCTGCTCGGCGGCAAGCTCGTCGGGCACGCGCAGCTCGAGCCGCAGCGGAGAGGGAGCGGGGTCGCCGCCCCAGTTCGCGTCGTTCGCCCACCCGGTCAAGAGCGCGCCCCACGCCATCCGATCGACCGCTATGCCTGAGGAATCTTCGGCAGCCACGATCGGTGACGTGAGGGAGTATTCGATGCGGATGTCGTGAGTTCCTGTCAGCACCTGCGAGAGCTCGGTGGCGAGCAGGAGGGTGTCGGCATCCGGGGTCACGGAGAATTTCGCGGGCGCGCCATCGACGGTCACGCTCGACACCTCGAGGCCCAGGTCATAGCCGTCGATGCTGCCGCGCCACTGCTGGGCGAATTGGGGCACGCGGGCGCCCTCGTCGCCGAACGATACCGAGACCTCCTCGGTGACCGCGAGCCGGGCGCCCCCGTCATCCGCGCGCGTGAGTTCGGCGGCGGCCTCGAGGGACTGCACCTTCGTGTAAAGCGTGCCGGGCACGTCGCCGCTGTAGGAGCGGTACTCGGCGGGGCCGGGGTAGGGGTTGGGCAGCACGGCGACGGCAACGATCGAACCGGCGACGAGGAGGAGCGAGAGACCACGGATCGCCGTGCGGGCTCCCGCCGAGAGGGATGACGCCGACGAGAAGTCGCCCCGGGATTCGCGCGAGCGCGCCGTCTCGCCGATGCTGCCCTCGATGAGCGCGCTCACGCGCTTGCCCGCCTGGCGGGGCGGCCCGAACAGCACGGCGTAGGGCAGGAGCCGGTCGCCGATGGGACCGCGCGCGGTCAGCTGCGTGCGCTCGGAATACACGCCCACGCCGCGCAAGTGCTGCTTGACCAGCGCGCCGCGGCGGGTGAGGGGCCGCGCCGACAGGGCGATGGCCAGCACGAACACCGCGAGAACGGAGGACAGAACGACGAAGGCCACGGGCCACCACACCACCGAAAGCGTGGCCTGATAGGAGAGCTGGCGCAGCAACCCCCACTGCAGGACCGTGAGCGCGAGCGGGGCCGCGATGAAGAGATCGCGCACGAAACCGCGCGGGATGCGGCGCAGTCCCATCGTCAGCTGGGTGCGGCGTTCCGTGGCGACGGCCGATCGCAGCAGCGCAAGAGGGAGGTCGCCGATGGTGCCGGTGCCCCGGGCGACGCGGGCGGCGGCGGCAAAACGTGAGGCGCGCTCATCCGGATCGAGCCCGCGCCGTTGGGCGGCGCTGAGTGCTGCGGCGAGCTGGGCCGCACGGGGACGGCGCAACACCTGGGCCGCCAGATGTGGGCTGATGCCTGACGGCGGGTCGTGCTGCGCCACGAACCAGGGCCGACCGCGCGCGTCACTCCACGCCACGGCGCGCGCCGCGAAGGCGAGCAAGAAGGTCAGGGCGAGGAAGACGAGCGGCGCAATCGGGCCATAGACCTGAACCCAGTAGAGCGGCGTCTGTGGGGGCATCGCGAAGGTGCCGGGCTCGAACGACATCACGAAACCGGCGTGCGCGTGTGGCGGCACGTTCTCGTCCGAGATGAAGCGGTAGGTGACGTCGTCGGGTGAACCCGTCGCCGACCGCGGCTCCGGGTCGAGCCACACGCCGCCCGCCGCCATGAGCCACGTCAGGCTGCTGCGCGGCTGGCGGATGAGCTGCGCGTCCACGTCGCGCGGGATCGTGACCGAGACGTCGAGCCCCGAGAGTCCCTGCGGCCAGGAGGGGCCGAAGACATCCCATTTGAGCAGATCAACCGGGCGGCCCGTGTCAGCGTCGGTCGACGAAAAGGCCAGGTCGTGCAGGTTATAGCGCAGCACGAATTCGTGGGTGCCCTGCAGGGTGTCGTCGCCCTCAAGCGTGAGCTGCACCTGGGTGGGCGTGTCCGATCGGCCCACGTCGAGTGTCTTGCCATCCAGTGTCGCCTCGATGGCGTCCGGTGTGAGCGCATGGCCCTGGTACTGGCTCGCGAGAGTGCGCTGGATGCCGCGCTCGCCGCCCGCACCGCCGCCCGCACCGCCACCCGCGTCGCCCGAGGCATCCGGAAATTGCGCGGTGATGCGCTCTTCGACCTGCACGTCCATGCGGCCGTCGTCGGTGCGCGTGACGCGGTAGTCGGCGGTGAACTGCCGCGCGATCCACGTGTCGGTGACGTTGGAGGCCGCCTCGGTGATGTCGTCGAGGGTGAGGGGTTTGTTGATGACCGGCCCCACGAGCAGCACGATGCCGGCAAACGCCACGAGCGCCCAGAACCCGCGCAGGCTGTAGCGCAGCCCGGGGCCGCCCCTCGATCGCAACCAGGTCTCGAGCGCCAGCAGCCACCGCGACAACACGACCCACAACGGGCTGTGCTTCGGGGCCGGGTCGAGGATGCGTTCGTCTGAAGCGTCAGCCCCCGCCGCGTCTGCGGGCGGCTGTGCCGGGTCCTCGGTCGTCACTCTTCGAGTCTGGCACAGCGCCCGCGGTGGCTCAGGCCTCTTGGCTGCCTCTCGGTAGCGGGGCCTCGGCCCGGGAACGCATCAGCGGCGAGCACAACGCGCCGCACAGTGCCGCCCAAGCGATGTAAACCGCATAGTCGCGCAAGCTCAGGAAAAGCGACGACGCCGACTGGTGAACGCCATTGAGCGGGCTCAGATTCAGGGCCATGAACAGCACGAACGGCAGGATGAGCGCCACGCCGGATAGCGCGCCCGCGAACCAACTCGGGCGAGGGAACAGCAGCGGAATCGTGAACATGCCCCCGGCGTAGAAGAGTACGCCGAGCGCGCACCAACCGAACAGGGGGATGAACAGGAGGAAAGATGCGAAAAGAGACGTCCCCGGTCTTTCGTCGAAGCCGCCCGCGACGATAGCGATATTCCAGGCGACCAGCCCCAGCCAGGTCGCCGCGGTCGCCGCCACTGCGAAGACAGACATATTGACTAGTCGCATGTAATCCCCCCGACAATGGTCGCACGCCAGTCAGCGTTTACGACTACAGCGATTCCGCGGGCCTCGCCTGTCGTTCGAGTGCGGGCTGGGCCCCAACGCCAACGTCAACGCCCGCGCTCTCGTCAGAAGTCGCCGTCGTAATCCGAAGGGGCGGTGTCGTTGTCGTCGTCCGCGCCGTCGGTGGCTTCGCGCGGCTTCGGGGGGCGCAGGTTGCGGGTCTTCTCACGCATTGATTCCAGCGCGGCCTCGTCGTCGAGGTCGACGGCCCGGTCGAGCGCCGGCGAAGAGAACAGTTGGCTCGCGGGCCCGAGAAGCAACCGGGCTTCGCCGCGCAATGCTTCATCCGACAAGGCGGGGACGGTCACCAGATCCGACTTTCCGACGTTGGCCAGGGCCCGCGCATACTCGACGACGGCCGTGCAGATATCGTCTCCCAAAATGACGTATCCGCTCGCGTAGAAAAGTTTTTGCATCGTGTGGCCTTCCCCCGGTCCTCTACCAGATCTCTCTAAAACGGTAGATGACGGCCCGGCGCGTGCGTCAGGGGTTGACCCGCAAGGGTCCGGAAGCTATTTGGCGCCTCCGGATCAGTGCTCGGGATGCAAGTTCGCGTCGGCCTCGACGATGCGCCACGACGTGAAGTGAACCGTGAGGTCGGCTCGCGATGGCGCGCAGCACATGGGGCCCGCCGTGACCGTCGCGTCGGGGTCGAGGGGTGCGACGCGAACGAGCCGCCAGGCCTCGTCGTCGACGCGGGCACGAATGGTGAGGGCATCCCCCGATCTGCTGGCGCGCACCGTGACGAGCCGGCCGTGCCAGCCGGGGATGGGGGAGAGTGACCAGTCGGACATGCCGCGCGTCACGACCGCGCCGAGGCTGTCTTCGCCGTCGCTGCGTTCGACGCCGGTCTTGATCCAGGTGGTGTCGTCGACCTTGACGAAGATGCCCGCTTGGTCGAACTGGGCCGAGAAGTCGAGGTGGAACGCGACCTCCATGGCCGAGTTTTGCTCGAACGGAACGAGCAGCGCGTGCTCGGTGTCGTGGATGAAGCCGTAGGACGTGATGCGCCAGGCGTCGCTCTCCTCGACCGCGGTCACGCGCATGCCGTCGTCGTCGATCTCCACGCGCGCCGGCGGTGTCGTCCAGGTGCCCGAGTTCCAGTCGATATCGGTCATGGCGGATGTCCTCTCCTCAGCGCGGCCCGGCCGGCCACGGCCCCCAGCGTACACTTGTACACATGACGATCGACCACTTCCCCGGAGATTCCCGCAGCAACTACGAGCGGATGCTCGCCGGTGACGACTACATCGCCGACGACCCCGAGATGGCGCGCCGGGCCGGCCGTGCGGATCGCCTGGCCGACGCCTACTATCGAGCCACGCTCGCGGACGAGGCGGCCGCCCGTCCCCTGCTCGTCGAGCTTCTCGGCTCGCTCGGCCCGGACGCCGTCGTCAAGCCGCCTCTCTTCGTGGACTACGGCGAGCACATCCGCATCGGCGCGCGCACGTTCGTCAACTACAACCTCACGGCCCTCGACGTCGCCGCCATCACCATCGGCGAGGACTGCCAGATCGGCCCGAACGTGCAACTGCTCACGCCGACGCATCCCGTCGAGGCGCAGCCCCGCCGCGACAAGATCGAGGGCGCCAAACCCATCACGATCGGCGACAACGTGTGGCTGGGCGGCGGCGTCATCGTGTGCCCGGGCGTGACCATCGGGTCGGACAGCGTGATCGGCGCCGGCTCGGTCGTCACGCGCGACATCCCGGCCGGCGTGGTCGCGGTCGGCAACCCGGCCCGCGTCATCCGCGCCATCGACGAGTCGCGGTGACGTCGGCAGGCCCTGAGCGGGCCACGCGCCGCACCGACCCGCACCGACGGGAGCGCGTCATCGAAGCCTGCCTCGACGTCATCGCCGACGTCGGGGTCGACGGCACGACCCACCGTCGTGTGGCCGCCGCGGCCGACGTCCCACTCGGGTCCATGACCTACCATTTCACCGGCATGGACGAGCTCCTGCGCGAGGCTTTCACGCTCTTCGCCGATCAGGTCGCAACGCAATTCGCGCGCCGACTGGACAGCGCGACATCCGACGAGGGCGCCGAACGCGCCGTGGTCGACATCATCTTGCACGACACCTTCGGCACCGACCGCGATCTCGTCCTCACCCACGAGCTCTACACGCTCGCGGCCCGCCGGCCCGAATACCGAACGATCACGCAAACGTGGATGGCTCGCAGCCGCGCGGCTCTCGAGCGGCACTTCGACCCGTCGACCGCGCGCCTGCTCGACGCCCTGATCGAGGGGCTCACCATCCACCGCGCCCTCGACGTGACGCGGCCGGATGATGCACTCGTCGTCGAGGCCGTGCGCCGCATCCTGCGCCCTTGATCGGCCGGGTGCGGTCACCCATCGGCCACGACAAGGCCGAGGATGACTGGCTCCCAGGCGTTCGAGGTGCTCGCTCGCCGGGAGGCCAGACCGCAGGGGGTCAGGCTGCGGTCGTGACGGTGCGGTACTGAGGCTGCGCGCGGAGCAGGATGCTCGCCGCGCCCACGAAAGCCGCGACGGTGACGACCACCGCCGCCACGAGAACCGCCCCCGCGGGGTGAGCGACAGACTGGCCGACGAAAGCCTGATAGGTGAGCAAAACGGTTGCCAGCGCATACGCTGCCGCGGCGACGGCCACGATCCGCGTCTGCGTGTCTGATCGGCGCAGGCGGGGGATGCGCGCGCCGACGACGCTCACGAGCAGGGCGAAGAGCGGGAGGATCTGGAGCGCGTGCATGCCGACGAAGTGCGCGACACGGTAGTCGCCGCCGACGAGACTCCAGCCGAGGATCGGTAGGCCGGGCCCGCCGTCCGCGATACCGACCGCGTGGGCGCCGATGATCCCGGTGGGCTCGGTGAGTTGGCTCGGGGTCGGACCCGTCATGAGGAAGGCGACGCCGATGCCCACGAGCGCTATGGCGGCGCCGGCTCGAACGGCGAGGGTGAGCGCCGGGGTCGGCAGGCGAAGGAAGACGAGCGCCACCGAGGTGAGGAAGGTCGCCAGGTACATGATCGTGATCGAGACGGCCATGATGGCCCAGACGATGACGTGCACGCCATCCGACACGTTGAAGTGGCTCGTCGTGCCGGTCGCCGCGGCCCACACGATGAGCACCTGTTCGATCGCCAGGGTGACGGCGATGACGGTGCCGAGGCGCCGCGCAAACTTCTGCCAGCGCGGCAAGTGGGCGATGAGCCACGCCCAGGTCACGGTGTAGAGCAGGATCGACAGCGAGAACTTGAGCGGCTTCGCCCAGGCCGGAGCGCCGAGGATGACGCGCGGGTCGAGCCACATTCCGACGAGCGCGATGACGGCGCAGACGGCCATGAGTGCCGCGACCGTCATGAGCGGCGGATGCCAGGCGGAGGCGCGGCGAAGAGTCGCGCTGAGGGGGCGACCGCCGTTGGAGCCGGAGCCGGGGCCTACTCCGGCGTCGTCGCCCGCTGGTGTGAGGGTGGCGTGGATCGTCATGATTGGGCGCCTTCGATGTCGGCGCCGGCAGGTGAAGCATGATCGCTCACCGGGAAGAGGTCGTGCATCGCGTCCTGCTGCGCGAGGCGGCGGAGCCCCGCGAACAGCGGATCGCCGAGCACGGTGCCGACCACCATCAACTCCGCGATGGCGTCGCGCTCCTGGCGGCCGTGCAGCGCGGCGACATCTGCCCGCGCGGCGGTCGCGGCCGCGTTCAGGTAGGCATCCAGGTAGGCGTCGGGGGCATCGAATCCGATCGTGCGAAGCCCGTCTAGCGCCCGGGCGGCCGCCTCGAGGCCGGGGTTGTCCGAGGTCGAGCACCAGCCGGCCGCCGACACGCGCCCCTCGATGCGGTCTCGTGATTCCTGGCTGGCTCCGTTGTCCTGTGCTCGACTGCTCGTCATCGCATATTGCGCGGCGGCGAAGACTTCGGCCAGGGGAGCCGTGTCGGCGTCGAGCACGGCCAGGACCTGCTTGGTCACGGCCACCGACAGGCCGCCGGTCTCCAAGAGCGCGCGAACCAGTCGAACGCGCTCGACGTGTCGCGTGTCGTAGGTGGTCTGGTTGGGCGCCGACTTCTCGCCCGGGGGCAAGAGGCCTTCGCGTTGGTAATACTTCACGGCCGTCAACGGGACGGAGGCGGCTTGGGCAACTTCGGATATTCGCACTCTCCGATAGTGCCACTATCTATTCAGAGACACAAGAGGTGAGGCGTCCGAACTCGCATAATCATCAGCTTCCCGCCCCTTTGCCGTCACCTACGCCGTGAAAGTTCTCGCCGGGCGACCGCGGGCGCCTCGCGATAATTACTGGTCGCCCAGGGCCTCGGCGGCCAGCCGCTGCAGGGCCAGGATGTGAGCGTCGAACGTGTATTGCCCGAGCGGCGTCAGGCTGAGCGTGGTCGTGAGGCGCTTGTCGGTGCGGCTCGAGGACGTCGACTTCTTCGCCGTGACGAAGCCGAGCTCGACCAGGCTGCGGACCGTCTTCGAGAGGTTCGCCTCCGACAACCTGAGCGTGTCTTTCAGGACCGAGAACTCGGCGCTGTCCACGGGGCGCAGCAGGCCGCATATCCGCAGGCGGTTCGGTGCATGGATCGCTTCGGAGAAGCGGGCGTCATCGGCCACGCCGCAGCTCCCGGTCGAAGGCACGGTCATAGGCGCGGCCGCCCAGCCACATCACCAGGAACGCCGCCAGGGCGCTCGCCGGAATCCACACGCCGTTGCCGGTGGCGGCGAGGGCGAACGACACTCCGAGCAGCAGGACGATGACGACACCCATGACGACGGCGACGGTGAGGCTGCGCGGTCCGGCCGTGTGGGTGATCGTCACGCCCGTCTTCTTTTGATAGGCCAGCGCGAGGAAGACGATGCCGAGCGAGGCGAACGTGACCAGCAGGGATTGCCACATCGTTCCGGTGCCGATGGGCGAGCCGACGATGGCGGCGGTCGCCAGGCTGAGCAGTGGGTAGTACCAGCGCGGCGTCGCGACCCGATCCGCCAGGGCCGAACGATCGGACTGGAGCGCGCCCAATGCTTCGCGAGCTTCCCGGTTGCGGTCATCGGCGGGGAATTGAGAGCCTTCGTAGTGACTTTCCATGTTGGAAACCATTTCACATGCCATCCGGTTAAGCAATAGCTTCCGGATGTCACAGCTCACGCCTTGTCGCGGAACATCCTCTCGGCGATGCGCAGTCCCGTTCGAGTGGGGAGGACTCGCGCGAGCGCCGCCAGCATCCTGTTGCTCCGGCCATCCACCACCGACGGCGCCGAACCGTCGAGTGCCGCCCACGCCGTGTCGACGACATCCTGGGGCTGACGCTTCCCCTTCGCCGCACCGGGGTTCATGGGCGTCACGGTATCGCCGGGGGACACCGACAGAACGCGGATGCCGTGCTTCCGGTTCTCCTCAGAGATCGCCTCGCTGAACAGGCGCACGTAGGACTTCGAGGCCCCATAGGCGGCGAGGTAGGGCGTCGCTTGATAACCCGCGACGCTCGCGATGTTGATGATCACGCCACGCCCGGCAACCCGCATCCGGATGATCGCGGCCTGGTTCACCAGCGTCAGTGCGGCGATATTGAGGTCGATCATGCTGCGCAAGGCGGCAGGGTCGATGCGCGTCAGGTCTCCCTCGGGCGCGGAGCCCGCGCTGAAGATCACATGGTCCAGACGGGGCAGTTTCGCGATCGCCTCGACGAGCGCGGCGACATCCCACGCCTGCGAGAGGTCTCCCGCGTGCACGACGACCTCGCTTCCGTGCGTGGCGGACAACTCGCCGGCGAGGGATTCGAGGGCGTCTCGTGATCGCGCGACGATGACCAGGTCGAATCCCTTCGCGGCGTAGTCGAGGGCGAACTGCCGTCCGATGCCGGAACTCGCCCCCGTGATCAGGGCAACGGGACGAAGAGATGCGGGCATCTCATTCCTTTCACTCGAGTGAAACTATAAACGGATAGGCTATCCGAATGGAGAGTCTATACGCTTCGCTAGAGTGGAAGGGTGGAAACGCAGCGAAGAGATGTCGTGCGCAACCGGCAGCGCATACTGGATGCCGCGGCGGCCGCCCACGCGCGCGGCGAGGCCCTGGCGCTCAACGCGATCGCCCGCGCGGCTGACACGGGCGTGGCCACGGTCTACCGTCACTTCGCCTCGGTGGAGGCGCTCGAAGAAACCCTCGTCTGGGATCGGTTCGACGAACTCCGCGCCATGCTCCAACCGGCGAGTGCGGCATCCATCGACTCGGTGCTCGAGAAGTACTTCGCGCTTCTCCTGGGAGACCAGCTCTTCGAGACGGTGATTTCACGGTCCGAATGCGCCCTCGAGCGCACCGCAGAGCTGCGCGACGAGTTGATCGAGGCTTTGTCGTCCTTCATGGAGCGCGAGGCGGCACGTGGCGGCCTTCGCGCGGACCTGGAGCCGAGCGACCTCTTGGCGCTGCTGTGCGGTCTCGCCTACTCGGCGCGCACCCTCGGGGCAACGGCCGACGACCCCCGCGGCCGGACGCTGTTCGGCGTCCTGATGTCCGGCCTCCGCCCGCCGCGGTCGTAAGGACGGATCGCTAGGCCGCTCAGGACCCCGCTCGCGGCTTCGCTTACGAGGCGGTGTCGACTCCTGAGTCGACTCCTGCGTCAACCGTCGGCTTCATGCAGAACGGCGAGTAGTGGTAGCCGTCGAGGTCGTCGAACTGACGCTGATACATGAAGGGGTAGTCATCCGTGTCGCCGATGCGGCCGCCCGCGGCCCCTGCACGTTCGATGAGCTCGTCGACGGCCTCCTGGCTGTCCAGGTCGAACGAGACCGTGACTTTGGAGGGGGTTTCGGGCCCGCCGATGAGGTCCTCGGTGGCTCCGACGCTGGCGTACATGGCCCGGCTGCCGAGCATGATGTACTGCTCGGGCGCGATCGCGAAGCAGGATGCATCGGGCCCCGACATCTCGTCGTTGCGATGCCAGCCGAGGGCCGTGTAGAAGGCGGTCGCGCGTTCGACGCTCTCGACCGGGCACGTGATGAATATGGTCATGCGGCCATGCTGATCTCGGTGGTGCCGCGCGTCAAGGTATTTGTGTGCGCACTACGCCCCGCGGATGCCGACGGCGTCCCAGCCTCAGCCTCGAAGCCGAGGGTTCATGTACTTGAGGACCATGGCCGCGCGGGGGGAGCGCGGGATAGGGTGACTGCATCCCGCCCGGTCGATCGCGCCTGATCGACTGCAACCGTTCGAGGCCGCACGTGCCTCACGGGGTCCTCTCGCCGAAGCTGCCGCCACGGACATCCTCATTTTCACGCCGCCCTCGTGCGGTGAAGAGAGCGCTCACATCGGATGCTTCATGAATCTCACTCCCGTTTCGATCAGAACCCCCGACCAACTCCTCCGCGTGTTCGTGAGCTCCACATTGCGCGACCTGGCCGAGGAACGGCAGGCCGTGCGCGGCGCGATCGAGCGGATGCGGCTCGCCCCCGTCATGTTCGAGCTGGGGGCTCGCCCGCATCCCCCGCGCGACCTCTATCGCTCCTACCTGCAGCGCAGCGAAATCTTTCTCGGCATCTATTGGCGCCGCTACGGCTGGGTCGCGCCCGATGAGACGGTCTCGGGTCTCGAGGATGAATACAACCTCGCCCCGGCCACGATGCCGCGCCTGATCTACATCAAGTCGACCGACGACGTGCTCGAGCCGCGCCTGGTCGAGCTGCTGCAGCGCATCAAGAACGACGACCGCGCATCCTATAAATCCTTCGACACGGTCGAGGAGCTGCGCGAGCTGGTCGAGGCCGACCTCGCCACGCTGTTAGCCGACCGCTTCGACGCCTCCCAGAACTCCTCGGCCGACAGCGACGCGGCCGCCATCGTGCCGCCGCAGCAATACCTGCCCTCGGATACGGGGGCCGGCGCCATCCCCGCCCCGCTGACCTCGCTGCTCGGGCGCGAGAGCGAATTCGAGCGGGCCCGCTCGCTCCTGCTGCAGGATGACGTGCGCCTCGTCACGCTCACGGGCCCGGGCGGCGTCGGCAAGAGCCGCCTCGCGATCAAGCTGGGCCGGTCGGTTCGTGAGGAATTCCCGGACGGTGTCGTCTTCGTCTCCCTCGCCGCCGCCCACGACGCCGACCAGGTGCCCGCGGCCATCGCTGACGCGCTGGGCGTGCGCGATACGGGCGCCGAACCCCTCGTCGACACGCTCACCACCGCGCTGCGCGGCCGCCGCGTGCTCATCATCACGGACAACTTCGAGCAGGTAATGGGCGCCACGCCCGCCCTGATCGCCCTCCTCGCGGCGCTCCCGGGTCTGTCGTTCCTCGTGACCAGTCGCACGGTGCTGCGCGTGCTCGGCGAATACCGCGTCGACCTCGGCCCGCTCGCGCTCCCCGCGGCCGGCGCCACGGATGTCGAGGCGGTGCTCGAATCGGCGGCCGTGCAACTCTTCGTGCAGCGGGCCCGCTCCGTGGCCCCGGAGTTCGTCGTCACCGACGACAACGTGGCGGCCGTGGTCGGCATCTGCCGCAAGCTCGACGGAGTGCCCTTGGCGCTCGAGCTGGCGGCGGCGAGCATCCGTCTGCTGCCCCCATCCGTCATTCTCACGCGCCTCGAACAGCATCGCGGCCTCGCCTCGGGCACCCCGCACCTGCCCGCGCGCCAACGCAGCCTCGACGACACCATCGAGTGGAGCGTGCAACTGCTGCCCCCGCGCGAAAAGACCCTGTTGCAGAGGCTGGGCGTGTTCTCGGGCGGCTTCTCGCTGACCGCGGCCGAGGTCGTCGCAGGCAACGTCGTCGCGGGTGAAGGTGCCGTGGGTGAAGGTGCCGTGGGTGAGGATGCCGACGTCGACGTGCTCGACAGCCTGGGCGCGCTCGCCGATTCGAGCCTCATCCGCCAGCAAGACCACGGCGAGGATGCGCGCTTCACCCTGTTCGGCTCGGTGCGCGACTATGCCCGCCGCGGCCTCGAAGCGTCGGATGCCGGCGCCTCCACCCATCGCGCGCACGCCCGCTACTTCGCCGAGCTGGGCCACGCGTCGGTACCGCTTTTGCGCGGCCGCACCCAGAACGCGACCATGCGTCAGCTCGCCGACGACCGCGACAACCTGCGCGCCGCCGTGCACTACCTCATCGAGCACCGCGAATGGGATCGCCTGGCGCGCCTCGCCTGGGACCTCTACGTCTATTGGTGGATGGGCGGGCTGCTCAACGAGGTGCGGGGCTGGATGGATGAGCTGCTCGCATCCGGTGACGCCGTCGACGACTCGAGCCGGGCCATCGCGCTCTATTACAGCCGCGCGATCACCTTCTGGCAGCAGCCCGCCGAGGTCATCCCGGGCCTGACCGAGAGCTCGACGCTCTTCCACGCCGCGGATGATCGCTCGGGGGAGGCCCTCGCCCGGACCTCCCTGGCACTCGCGCTGCTCACGACGACGCCGCCCGAACCCGTCGAGGCGGAGGACGAACTCGAACGATCCCTCACCCTCACGCGCTCGGCGGGCGACACCTGGGGCGAGGCGCTCGTGCTCGTGACGCTCGGCCGCGTGGCCATCTTCGACCAGAAGCTGCGCCGGGCGCTCAACCGATTCGAGGAAAGCCTCGAGGTCGCGCGCCGCCAGGGCGACGACCTCAGCGCAGCGATCGCCGAGAACCACCTCGGCTGGGCGCACCTCATGCTCGGGGATGTCGACACCGCCCGCGTGTTGTTCCGAGAAAGTCTCAGCGCCTCGGCGCTCGTCGGCCACACCGAGGGCATGGCATACGGTCTCGAGGGCGCCGTCGCGGTCGCCGCGGCCGACGGAGACATCGAGCGCACCGGCCTCCTGCTCGGGGCATCGGAGGCGCTGCGAGAGCGGTCAGGCCTCTACAACGTCCCCACGTTCTCGTTCCACCAGCAGGCCATCGCGCCGCTCCTGGCGGGCGACGCCGCGGCGCAACTCCTCGCGGCCAAAGAGCGTGGCCGCTTGCTGCCCCCGGCCGCAGCGGTCGCGCTCGCGGTCAGCCCGCCGACGTCGCCTCGTGTGACGGACGCAGGTGCACCGGACGTCGAGAAGCCGGAAGTCGAGACATCCGGGGCCGCCGAAGCCGCTGACGTTACGGAAGCAGCCGGTGCCTCCCCAGCTTTCCAGGCACCCGGGGCTGTCGACGGTGCCCCCACCGCACTCGAAGCCGAAGCCGCTCCCGACCTCGAACAGGCGGCCCGTCCATGACCGCGAACACCGCTGCAACCGACCCGCGATCTCCCGCCCGCCCCGCCGGCGCCGAGCTCTACAGCCGCCTCCTCGCCGCCTTCCTCCTCCCGTTCCTCGCGGCCGCGTTCATCCTCCTCTATCTCCTCCCCGGCACCACCGAGGCCCTCTTCGCCTTGACCATCGAGCCGCCCCTCACCGCCATGTTCCTCGCGAGCGCCTACCTCGGCGGCATCTGGTTCTTCGCCGCCGCGGCGCGCGCCCACAACTGGCGTGCCGTCAACCGCGGCATCCCCGCGGTCCTCGTCTTCGCCACCCTCCTCCTCATCGCGACCCTCCTCCACCTCGACAAATTCCACCCCGGCCACATCTCGTTCATCGTCTGGTTCGCCCTTTACCTCACGACCCCGGCGCTCGTCGTCATCCTGATGATCGTCAACAGACACACGGATGACGGCACCGACGCCCCCCGTGACTACCGAGTCCCTCTCCCCACCCGCATCGTGCTCGCGGCCATCGGCGTCGCATCCCTCGCCACGGGCCTGGCCCTCTTCTTCCAGGCGGATGCCCTCATCGCCGCGTGGCCCTGGACACTCACCCCGCTCACGGCCCAGGTCATGGGCGCCGCCCTCACCCTGCCCGGAATCGTCAACCTCGCGCTCCTGCGCGACCCCCGCTGGAGCGCCTTCCGCACGGTCTTCCAGGCACAGATCGTCAGCCTCGTCGCGATCGTCCTCGCCCTCATCATTCGCGCCGACGACCTGAAGCCGGCACCCTCCTCCCTCGTCTTCTGCGCGGGGATCGGCCTCTCGCTCGTCGCCTACATCCTCTTTACCTCTACAACGAGCGCCGCAGCAGCAGCCGCAGCAGCAGCAGCCCGCCGCCGCAATAGAGGACGTCCACACAAAACAACGCCCCGCCGCAACGCACGCCCTTCGGGGGAGGGTGCGTCGGACGGGGCGTCGTCGTGCTGCGCCGATCGTTCGGGGTCGACCGGTGCAGCAGTTCAGGGGGCTACGGTCGCGACTCCAGACGTTTGCGCTGAATGCGTCGCAGGGCGAGCAGCATCGCGCCCGTGATCAGCAGGAAGAGGGCCATGCGGCCCGCTGCCCCGATCCCGCCGGCGCCGGTCGCCGACAGTCCCGGCTGGTCGCTGCCGGCGAGCGGCGCGGGGAACGTGTTGGTCACGGTGATCGCCCGCGAACCCGTGGCCGCGACGATGCCGTCGGTGGTGGTGCCCGTCGAGGCGTCATCGTCGGCGATCGTCACCGTCGCGCCGGTGGGCACGGGGGTTTCGACGACCTGGCAGATGCTGCCGGCGACGACCGTGAATTCGCGGGTCTCGTCGGCGCGCAACGTGAAGTCCTCGTCGAGGCGGGGGCCGGTCGCACAGCTCAGGTGGAAGCTGTAGACCGCGTTCGCATCCGGGGCGTTCACCGCACGCTTGGTGACGCTCACGGTGGCGGCGTCGAAGGTGTTGACCGCCACGATGCCGAGAACCTGGGCCGTGTCGGGCGTTCCGGCCGTCACCGGCTTCGCGTCGTCGAACGTGGCCGGGGTGACGACGCTCGTGGTGGCGCCTCCGGTCTCGGTCTCGACGCCGAAGCAGCGGGCTCCCACGGGCAACAGCACGCCGTCGAGGCGCGAGGTTTCGCCGGCACGGATGTCGACATCACCATCGAACAGGGTGGCGAGCACATCGTCGCCCGCGGCATCCGTCATGGGCACCTGGCACGTGACCTGCACGCGGAAGGTGGCCTCGGTGACGAAGTCCTGGTCGGCGAGGGCACCCTCGACGTTCTTCGTGAGCTCGACGACACCGGCCGAGTAGTCGTTGACGAAACCGACGGTCGCCGTGTTGCCGGTCGCCGTGTCGGCCGCGATCGTCACGGTGACGGGCGGCGGGGTGCTGTCGGCTCCGCCGTTGTCGGTCTCGGTGACCGTGCAGACGGCGCCGAGCGGCAAGCCCGTGATGGCGTCGGAGGTGAGGGCCGTCGCGCCGTCGTGAGCGATGAGTGAGACATCCTTCACGAATACGTCGTCGACACCGTTGAACGCACAGGCCACGCGGAACACGTACTTTCCATCGGGGTTCGCGCTCACCCCGACGCCGGCCAGCTGCTTGTTGATGACGAGCGCGCCCGCGTCGAAACGGTTGGTCACATCGACCGCCGCCAGGTGGATCGACCCGCCGGCGGTTTCGGTGGTGGTGGCCGGCACGAGCAGCGGGGTGGCGGGCGTGACGGTGCTCTCGGTGGCGCCGCCGGCATCGGTCTCGCTGGTGGTGCAGAGCGCGCCGACGGGGGCGGCGACATCCTGCGTGCCCGCGGCGTCGAAGGTGAGGGTGCGCGGGAAACCGGGCACGGCCGCACCGTTGTAGAGGCAGGACACGTCCACCGAGAACGGTCCGGCGCCGTACGCGGCTGCCTCGCCCGTGACGGTCTTGGTGACGCGGAGCACGCCCAGCGGGTAGCTGTTCGACACGGTCGCGGTGGGGATGCGGTCGGCCCCCTGTTCACCGGCCCCGAAGTGCGGCTCGATGGTCACGTGCGCTGCGGTCTCACGGGTGCTGTGATCACTCACGGCACCGTCGGCGTCGCTCTCCCAGACGGCGCAGTCGGCACCGGCCGGAATCTGACGAACGGTCGCTTTCTCGCCGGCGCGCATGGTCCGCTCTCCGGAGGTCACGACGGTTGAGACGCCGCCGCGCGGGATCACGGTGCACTCGTAGGCGAACGTGAATTCGGCACCGTCGGTGTCGACCTTCGCCGGGTTCTCGCCGATCGCCTTCTCGAGCTCCAGCGAACCGTAGCTCGTCGCCACACCGACCTTGATGGGTTCGATGGGGGCGAGCACGCGGTCGCGTCCGTTGCCCTGCTGCGTGGTTTCGGCGTGGGCGACGGAGTTCCAGGCGATGGTGGGGTCGCTCACGCGGCTCACATCGAGCGGTGTCGTCATCGAGAAGGCGATGGTGACTCCTGCCCCGGGCGCGAGGGGCGCCTGGCGGAAGTTCATGACCGCCTGGAACGCCGTCGCGTCCGGCGTGTAGGCGCTGGCCCAGTCGCCCGGAGCGCACGTGGCCGCCGACCCGAGATCGAGGTCCTCGGTGCAGAGGGTCTTGGCGGTGCTGTAGCCGAGCTGGAGGGCCGGGCCGCCGCCGCGCACATCGGGCGCGCGGGTCAGAACGGGCCGGTTGTCCCACTGGGTGCCGCGGTCGGCGCCCAGAACGCCCGTGTCGCCCTTGACGGGGAAACGGTCGACGATGGTCATCTGGGTGCCCGGTTCGGTGCCGGCGTTGCGCACGCGGATGAGGTAGTCGAACGTGTCGCCCGGGTTGACCAGCGCGATGCAGGGGGTGGCCGTGTAGGTCACGCCACCCTCGGTGTAGGCGGGGCAACCGGCGTCACCGATCGCCGCGGGCTGAGCGGTGCGGGTGTTGAACCAGCCGAGGGCCGGGTTGCCCGACACCCACTTGCGCGCTTCGAACGATGCTCCGGCGCGGGTACGCGCTGTGGCCGTGTCGGTGCACAGGGTGCCCGCGCCGTAGGTTCCGTCGGTCGAGGTGCCGTCGCCGGTGGTGCAGACCAGCCCGGGCACGGTCGAACCCGCGGCCATCGTGTTGGTCAGCAGCTGCCCGGCCACGACGCCCGGTTCGAGCTTGGCCTGCACGACGATGCTCAGGGTGGCGCCCGGCGCGAAGACCCAGGCGCCGAAGTCGAAGGCGGCTTGCGAGACGTGCTCGCCGTCCCGGGTCAGCGTGAGGGTCGGTGTCGGCACGGCGGGTGTCCCGGCGGGGACGTCGGTAGCGGTCACCTGGAACGGCTGACCGCCGTCGCCCACGAAGGTTTCGTCGAAGGCGAGTCCGGCCGGCAGGGCGTCGACGACGCGCAGGTTCGGGATGCTGGAGGTGCCGTTGTTCGTCACCTTCAACGTGAACGGCGTGCTCTCGCCGGGGGCGATGGCCGCATCGGGCGTCTTGTCGACGTCGAGCTTCGGCGTGCCGTCGTTCAACGAGAAGCTGCTCGTGACGGTGTCGGTCGTCTCCCAGTTGCCGGGGGTCTGCAGGCGGGTGGCGTAGAGACCCGTCGCAGCGTTGTCGATGGGGCTCACGACATCCGTGTCGGCGTCGCTGCGCAGGGTTTCGCGAGGCGTCACGCGGAACGAGATCTTGGCGTCGCAGCGGTCGGTGGCGCACGGCGTGATGACGTTGCCGCCGTTGACGGTCGAGGTGCTGCTGAAGACGGCTCGGATGCCGCGCACATCGGCCGCTTTCACGGTGGCGGGCAGGCTCGCGGTCGCGGCGGGCGTTCCGAGCACCCAGGCGCCGGCGACGAACGCGTCGATGCGAACCCGGTTCGAGCCGCCCGACGTGGCCGGGAAGGTGGGCTGCTGCAGGTCCACGAAGTCGACCGAGTCGAAGAACGTGGGGTCGCCGTCTTGCACGCCGAGTTCGCGCGCGCTCAGGTTGCCGGTGTTGCGCACGCTGAGGTTCACGGTCGCGTACTGCTTCGGCAGGCCGGGCACGTGGGTGGGCAGAACGCTGGGCGAGATGGACTTGTTCACGGTCGCGCCGTCGGCCGCGGGGCCGGTGCTGATCGCGGGCGAGCAACTGGGCTGGGTGCCGACATATCCGTCGGCACCGAGGATGAAGCAGTTGCTCAGCGCGATGCCGTCGGCCGTGCCGTCACGACGCTCGGTCGTGAGGTTCAGCTGGAAGTACTGCGTAGGAGCGAGGTCGCCGGCGAGGGTGGCACGGATGCCGGTGGCGCGCTCGAGGAGCGCCGCGTTCGAGGCCGCGAAGGGCACCCAAGCGTCGGCGGACGGGTCGAAGACCTCGATGGTGGCGGTGCCGGTGTTGGTCGTCTTGCTGACGGTCGCGCCCGTGATGCGCAGGGTCGCGAAGGGGTTGCCCTGCGCGAGCGGCCGGCCCGAGGCATCCGTGGGCGGGTCGGTGATGACGGCAGAGGCGAGCGGCAGGTTGCCGTTGTTGGTGTAGCGCAGCGTGAAGGGGATCGGTTCGCCGGCCGGGATGCTCGAGCGCTCGACGTTCTTCACGCCGGTGCCGCTCGATCGGGGCGACTCGACGGCGAGTGTGTTGCAGGCGTTGGCGGTCGCGGTGCCGGTTCCGTCGGCGCGCCCGGCGCTTCCGGTGACGCGCGCGCAGTTGTCCACTCCGGGGCTGGTGCCGCCCGGAAGGTCGGAATCGGTGACGAGTCCGTTCAGTCGACCGGTGAGGCCGAGGGCGGCGGTCGAGCCGGCCTCGATGGTGGCGCCTCCGTCGCGTCCCGCGTAGGTCACGGTGACGGCGGTGAGGCGAACCCCTGCGGCCGGGGCCAGCGTGACGGTGGTGTTGGCGGTGTAGGTGTCGTCGTGCACATCCCCGTTCGAGTAGGTGCGCACGAGGCGGGCGCTGGCGGCGCCGGCCGGGAGGGTCAGTCGCACGGATTCGGCATCGAACTTGTCGAATTCGGCGGGCGTGGTGGCGGCCGGTTCGGTGATCGTGAGTTCCGAGATCGGGAACGGGGAGTTGTTCTTCGCCTGCACGATGGCCGAGACGCCGGAGCCCTGGCCGACGACGGCATACTCACCGTTGTCGCGGGTGAAGTTGTGGTTCGTGTCGGGGAAGAAGGTTTTCGACGCGTTCAGCATCAGCGTGTCGGGCAGAACGTCTTTGTTGGCGCATACGTCGGTGCCCGCCGTGACCGCACCGGCGGCATCGCGCGCGGTGGGGGTGGCGCAGTTCTTCACGGTGACGCGGTCGACGGGCTTCTGTTCGGCGCCGGTCGAGCGGATGGTGTCGCGCAACGTCACGGACAGGTCGACGCGTCCCTGCGTGGCCGAGGTGGGGATCTTCGAGCCGTCGGCGTTCGAGAAGACGACACGCACGCCCGTGATGGTGCCGGGGTCGATGCCCGCGGGGATGGCGAAGGTGCCCGCCGCGGTGAGGGTGCTGCCGCCGACGAAAGCGTCATCGCCGCACGCCATGGTGGGGTCGGCGCAGAGGAAGAGCTCGGCCGTGTCGGCGCCCGGCGGGAACGACACGAGTGTGACACCGGCCACATCGAACCGGTCGAACGTGCCGGCGCCTCGGTCGGTGACCGCGAGTTCGCGCACGTCGGCTGAGCTCGACGACGCGTTGCGGATGCCGAGCTGCACCGAGCTGGCCGAGCGGGACCCGGCCACGGCCGATGCCCCCGTCCAGGCCTTGGTCGCCACGGGGCTCGTGACCTTCGGCACCGAGACGGCAACCGTGTTGCTGGCGGTCTTGGGCTCGGCGTTCTCGGCATCGACGGTCGCGGTGTTCTCGAGCTGCGCGCCGTCGGCGAGGGTCGTGTCCGACGGCAGTGTCATGCGGATGTCGAGCGTCTCGTTCATGCCGGCGGTCAGGCCCTGGCCCACCGGGTTGTCGAGCGCCTGGCGGTAGGAGATCGTGAGCGTGCGGGTGCTCTCGGCGTAGTCGACCAGACGCGTGGGCGTCGAGGACGGGAGGCTCGCGGCATCCAGCACGAGACCCTCGGGGAGCACGTCGACGAAGGTGAAGCCGACGCAGTCGACCTCGATGCTCGAGCACGAGAGGTAGAGGTTGTAGGTGACGTCGTCGCCGGCTTTCAGCGGCTGACCGCCGAGGTCGTTGCCCTTGGTCACGTTGACCGTCGCGGCCTCGGCGGCGAAGGCCGGGGCGGTCGGTGTGAGCACGGCCAGCGCGAGGATGGCTGCGGTGAACGCGGCCAGTCTGGCGCGCGATCGCGGCGTTCGGCGGAAAAGACGCACGGTGAAAAACCCCCGGATGGTTGTGGAAAAAGTCGAGGTTCACTCGGAACCTTGGCCGAGACTATGTCCTCCTTTTGGAGGACCATCCGTTTTGGCGCAGGAGTAGTACACGATTTAGTGCATGGCGTCGCGGGCTGTCCCCCGTGAGGGGTGCAGCGGCGACGAGCGACGCGGCGACGTGAATATTTCTCGGGGCTAACGCCGGATGCCGGGTTGCGATTTCCGCGGCGGGCGGATGCCGGCGCGCTGCAGCCCGGCGAAGACGACGGCCGACAGCGCACCCGCGCCGATATAGGCGACGATACGGATGGCGATGACGGCGGCAATGAACCCGGGTGTCAGGAGAGTCGGATTGATGATCGGCAGCGACGCGACGCCGATCGCGAGGCCGCCAGCTGCCGGCCCGATCACCCAGGTGCGGCGCCTCTCGAAGCGGTAGCGACACGCGGCGAACGCGAGCTCCATCGCCAGTGCGGGGAGGAGCAGGGCCCCGAGCGTGATCGCGGCGAACGGCGTGAACGCGGCGGCGATCAGGCCGGCGGTCAGGGCGGTGACGACGGCGGCGCCCGGCGCCCTCGTCCAGCGCACGGCGAGCAATGTGCCCGTCGCCGAGACGCTGGCGACCGCCGCATACGCGAGCGGCGAGACGACCGCCAGAACGCCCGTGACCGGTGAGATGGCGATGACGAGAAGGGCGCCGGCGGTGGCAAAGACGGCGCAGACCAGCAGGTCGCGGGTCGAGAGTCGTGGGGTGGCGCGGCGGGCCGGGCGGGTGGCGGTCACAGCATCCGTGCCCGTCTCGCCGCGGGAACCGCATCTTCGCGACGGGTCACACCCAGCTTGCGATAGATGGAGGCGGTCTGATTGCGCACCGTGTTCACCGACACGTTCAGCTCGGCGGCGATCTCGGCGAGGGTGCGATCGCCGGCCAGGTGCGACAAAACGATCCGTTCGCGCCGCGTGAGGCCGACCCGCGGATGCTCGAGCGTGACGTACGCCGGCTGACTCGCGACGGTTTCGGCGACGGTGGAGAGCCAAGCTGCGTTCGCCTCTTCGTCGGCCTCAGCCGCGCTCAGCCGCAGGAAGTCGTCGCGCACCATGAAGGCGAAGGGGTCGATCTGCGCGGTGCGACGCGAGATGCGCAGGGCGGCTTGGAAGTAGTCGGATGCGGTGGACTCTTCGCCCAGCCGCAGCGACGCCGAGGCGGCGAGGAGAAGTACGCCGATGGCATCCGAATGACCCACATCGCCGCCGTGGTGCAGTTTGCGGGCGCCGGACAGCGCTTCGGCAGAGCGGCCCTGCACCAGGTGAACCCGCAGGATGGCGGCGGCGAGAGGTGCGTATCGCGACCCCTGCTCGGCTTGCGCCAACGCTTCTGCTTCGGCGTTGCGCAGATCGGCCAGCAGCAGATCCATGCGCAAAGCCGTGAGGGTGGCGGTCAGGAAGGGCGAGATGTTCGGGCGGTGTTTCTTCTGGCGCATGTCGTCGTCGAGCAGACCCAGCGCGGCCGCGGCGCCGTGCTGTTTCCACGTCAGGCGCACGCGCACCGCCAGGGTGATCGGCCAGTGTTCCATCGTCGCCCAGTGCGCTCGGGTGGCGTCGAGTTCGACCCCGGCGGCGTCGAGATCGCCGCGCTCGATGGCCAGGATGGCTTCGGCGGTGTGGGCGGGCACGGCGTAGAAACTGTTCAGCAGGCGCTCGGGTGCCGGCACCGACCAGAGATGTCGGAGCGTTGCGCGTGCGGCCGCATGGTCTCCGTCGGCCACCTCGACCAGGGCGCGGAGCGACAGCCAGTGGAAAGTGGTGCTGTTGATCTCGCCGTCGTCCTTCCACCGCACAGAGCCGGCGAGGAGCGATCGGGCGGCCTGCGTGTCACCGAGGTAGAGCGCCGTCGTCGCCGTCTGCACTCCGATGATCTCCTCGAGGAAGCTGAGATCGTGGTGGGGGTCGTCCGCGCGCGCGAGGAGCGCGAGGAATCGATCGAGTGCCCGCGGCACCACGGCGTAGAGACCCGAAAGCCGGGCGCCGATGAGCAGGAAACCCTGAGCCAAGACCCTCTCGGCCGAGGTCCGGCCGTGGTCGGTGAAGCGTTGCGCCTCGGCCAGCGCGATCACGGTGGCGAAGTAGCGGGCGGCCGCGAAGTGCCGTCCGTGCGAGTACTGTTCGACGCCCGCGAAGACGGCGAGGAACAGGTTCTTCCGCGCCGAGAAGCGCCGGCGGGGCATGACCGGCTGGCCCTCCATGAACGCGGCGACGATGAGGGCGTAGTTGCGAATGAGGATCCTCTCGGCGAGATCCCATTCCTCGGCGTCGAGCGCGGCGAGGAACGCGCCGGCATGATCTTTCGAATCACTGAGGTGGCGCGACATGCGGCCATCGATCGCTTTCAGGTCGCCGGGGTGCGTCGCCTCGAGCTCGGCGCGTGCTGCGCGTTGGACGATCGGCACGACGCGGAAGTGACCGTTCTCGGTGCTCGACCACCATCCGAAGCCCGCCTGTTCGAGCGATGCCGTGGCGCTCTTCCATTGTTCGGCGGGCACGCCGACGGCGAGGGCGCGCGCCTCGTCGCCGCGCCCCAGCGCCGCGACGGTCATGAACACGTGCCGGGGCTGTGTGCCGGAGGCGGCGCGGAGCGCGGAGCGCAGACTGTTTTGAACGCGGATTCCCGTCGCCCGAGCGGTGCCGCCCGCCTCGATTTCGCGCAAAACCAGGCCTACGGCGTGCGGCCACCCGGCGGTCTCGTCGAAGAGCGAGTGGACGCGTTCATCCGTCAAGGACAGGCGTCGTGCCGCGGCGGCCGCTCGCACGTCGTCGAGCGTGAACGCCAAGGCCTCTTCGGTGATGACGGCGGCGTCGAGATAGTGATCGGGGTCGAGTGTTTCGACGATTCCCGGATTGCGGGATGCGACGACGAGCCGCAGGTCGGGCACGAGCCGCAGAATCCGGGCCACCTCTTCGCCCACGCCGGCCAGCGCGAGGCGTTCCCCTCCGTCGATGACCACGGTGATGGGCCGGGTGCTCCGCCGCAGGTGCCCGTACGCGCGTTGCCACCCCGGCTGGCGTTCCTCGGCGGCGGGCGTGTCCGTGCCCGCGTCCGTATCCGTGCCAGCGGCTGTGTCGGTGTCGGTGTCGGCGAAGTCGGCGACGGTGAGCACAAGATCCCAGAAGAGTTGCGGGCTCGTGATCGTGGCGTCGAGAGGAACCCAGACGAGGTCTCGCTCCGCCTTCTGGTTGCCCATCCAGTCGTAGATGAGCATCGACTTGCCGAAACCGCGTCCCGCCTGCAGCACGATGAGGCGTGCTTGCGTCTCGTTCATGGCCGTCAGGAGGCGGGGTCTCCGTGTGTGCCAGGGCGGCATGTCCTGCCGCCGCATCTCGGGGTGAGTGTCTTTCATAGTTCCCTGGTCGAAAAAGCATGTGTGGATGCTGCAACGCCCAAGGCAACTTGCGTCGGCCCAAACCTGAGCGCAGCAGTAAGCCGTGTGGCGCTGCCATTCTTCTCGTGGATTCCCGCGATCCACGTCTTCAGGCTAGCGTCTGCACGAATCTACTGAGGCATAGCTTTCAAGCTCAAACCAGATGATGCCGAACTCATCCGGCTGATCTATTGGGATGGCTTCCACTCTCATGAAGCGGCCATCGTGCTCGGAGTGAGTGCATCCGCGGCGCGCTCACGGCTATCGAAAGCTCGAGCCACTCTCCGTGCGGAGCTGAAGGTGGAGCTGGACGAGCCGACCGCACACAGAGGCCCCGCGGTCGGCGGAAATGCTCTGTGATTGGTTGCGGTGCCGGGGCGGATCCGCTCGAGGGTGGGACTGTTCCACGGCGGGACGAACCGGGTAGGTGATCTGTTCGATCCCTGCAACGGTCACAGGATCTTGATTCTGCGGGGAACAATCTCAACCACGGGTTCGGACTCGAGGGAACGCAGGCCGGTTGTGACGCGAAGTTCAGGTTGGTCATGACTTTCGGTCCAACGACCAGTGACGGTGTCTACGGTGACGGTGATCCATTCAAAATGGTTGCGAACGTAAACCGCCTGAGTAGACGGGAACTGCACATGGATATCGTCCTGCCACTGCAACTTCTTCGTCGCTCTCTTGAGGTCCAGCAGGGATGCGTCCCCCGAGGTGCGCCCGATCGTTTTCACTGCACCTGCCTCGGAAACGTGCAGCGAGACGGTGGAGTACCCGGTGGTCTCCACGACGGCCGTAATTCGTGCTTTTCGCTTTCGCGTCCGGTTACTTTTCCAGGGACCCTCGATCGCAGCGCGAAAATCCGAATCCTGAGCTTCGGCGAAGGCCTGCTTCACAGCGTCGACATCCCAATCGCGGAGTTCCGAGAGGCGGGTGAGCCCGGCCAGTACAACGGCCCCGGCAATGCGAATTTGTGAGCCCAGGTCGAGCTCGACGAATCCGTCAGGCACGTAAACGTAGGTATCTTCGAAGCTGTCGTTCGATCCCTCCGGGACCTCCAACCTGGTCGCGGAACTGCCTGAGGTGCCTTGCACGAAAAAGCGCACCGATGATGTCCGAGCTTCGATACTCGCCGGAGGTAGATGAAGGCTTACCGACTCACCGATGTGCTGCGCGACTCGAAGGTATGCGTCGGTGTCATCGGTGTCTTGGAAGCCACTTCGCCAGAGATCATCCTGGCGGCCGTTGGTCGGGTACGTGTCCAGATATCGCAGCTTCGCCACGTCACTTCCTCTGCTCTGGCAACGAGCGGTCATGAACTCTCACGCGTCTATGCCAGTGGACCATGTCGAGTCTCATGGGTCCACTATGGCGTGTGGGATTGCGCGGCGGGGCCGTCGCGCCGCGGTATCTGCCGGGCCAGTAAGCGACAAGACAATGTGGGCCATTGGTTTGGGCGAGCGAGTAGACGAGATCCGGTTGTTGCCGTGACTCGGTCGGCTCTACAGAGACCCCCGAACGGGTGACAAGGGTGCGCGGTCTGTGGAAGGGGGTTGGCATGCCTCGACCGTTCGGGGCCGGGGAACACGAATCAGGATGGGGACGACCATGAAACGTAAATCACTGAAAGCAGCGGCGGTCGCGGCGGTCGCCGGGGGACTGCTTTTCGCGGGCATCCAGCCTGCCCAGGCGGCTCAAGCTGTCTATCACTATGAGTCGTTGGGCACCTGTTCGCAGGCGGCCGGCCGCTATGCGCAAAGCGCCGCAATCGAGCAGTACTGCACGGTGGATACCTACATCAATGGCGTCCCGTATCGCTGGCGTCTCATGGTGAACTTCTAACCGACACGCAATTCGCGACATCCCCCGGCTGGCTCAGCCGGGGGATTCGTCTGCGGCATTCGATACTCTCGACGCAGATCAGCGTCGCCGTCGACCGAGCAGAGGAGCACACCGTGAGCACGAGCCCCGGCAAGATGGATGTGACGTTCACCGCCCCCATCGGGGTCACGGTCAAGGGCGATCTCTGGTCCTGCGTCGAGGTCCCAGGCTCGGTCGAACTGTTCGGCACCGGCAAGTCGGTGAAGGTCGTCGCGACCGTCGACGGGGAGCCGTTGACAGCCGGGCTGATGCCAACCGGTGTCGGTGGGCACATGCTCTCGATCAGCGCGAAGCTGCGGAAGAAGCTCGGCAAGGACCTCGGCGATTCGGTCACCGTTCATCTGACCGAACGTCTCACCTGAACTCCGACCTCCAGCTCGAACGAGCGGCCCTCTTGCCTCGGCCCGCAACCTAGGGCTGGGTGGGCACAGGTGCCCATGGCGTGCGGAGTGGTCCGCCGATAGCGTTTCGACGACCACCCTTCCCGCTTCCTGTGAGGACATCATGGCCCGTCGAATCGCTTTCGCCGCCCTCGCGGCAGTTGCAACCCTGTCGCTTGTCGGATGCTCGGGCGACTCTCCCGAGAAAGAGAAGTCGTTGGTGGCTTTCGCCCAGTCCACCTGCGGCGCGACGACGACAGCGTCCGAAGCCGAAGAGCAGCTTCGCAAGACCTACGACGACATCGAGTCGAAGCCGTCTGCCGCAGAGCAGCACGCGTTTGTGGTGCAGAACGTGCAGGGCTTCATCGACCTTCTCGGCGAGCAGAAAGCTGCCGTCGAGAAGAATGTGCCCGAGGTGGAGGAGGGTGATGCGATCGTCGCCAACTTCAGCAAGCACTGGGATGCCCGGATCGCCTGGGCTCAGTCCCAGCTCGACGAGTTCGCCGCCGAGGTGCCCGAATGGGGCCGCAACGAAGACGGAGTTCTGATCGCCGCCTCGCCTCTGCTGCACAGCGTCAACGAGGACAGCATGGACGCCGACCTGCCCTCTCCCTACGGCCAGATCGAAGACCAGGACGTCGTCACCGCACTCGCCGAGGAACCCAGCTGCGACGACGTCGTCCTCGTCTTCTAACCCGCCCGGAAAGAACGGATCACACATCATGGACAACATCGGAATCATCCTGCTCGCCGTCCTCATCCTCGTGATGCTGATCGGATGGCCCATCGCTCGCCCGTTCCTCAAACGTCGGGCGAATGCGGCCGGTCGTGAGGCCGGCGAGAAGTATGCGGCCGGCAAACTGCCCGGCGTGCTCGAGGCCCTCGGCCGCACGGTCGTCATCCACGCCGACGAGGCCGCCGCGCATCACGTGGTCAACGCGGCCGTGGCGACGATGCCCCGCAAGGCCGGCGCGCACGTCGGCGGCGGCTGGGCGATCAAGTGGGTCGAGAAGGATGACGTCGTCGCGCAGCTCACCACCGAGCCGTCCTCGGGTGCGAGCGTGTTGAGCGTGAGCCGGTTCCGCGACTACCTGGGCTTCCCGCAGGGGGCGAAGGAGTGGACGGCCTTCGCGCGGGCCGTCGAACAGGCCGCTGCGGCATCCGGAATCGCCGTCTCGACCGGCTCCGTCACATTTGCCCGCGGCGCGCGCGTCGACGACAAGAACTGGGTGTGGGCGCCGGTCGCCGGGCGCCCGAGCGTCTGACGAGCCGTCGCATCACGACGCCATGAATTCCGTGGCCGAAGCGCACAGCCGGTGCCTCTAGAGGGCGGTCGGGCCGGCCAGTGGCGCGGTGGACGAGCGCTCGATCAGCTGAACTATCGGGGTGTCCAGTTGGGATGGTTCACTCGTCGAGCCTTCGATGCGGGCAATCGCTAGCGATGCGAGCTGCCGACCGAAGCCGGCTGTATCGAGCCGAATGGTTGACAGGCGAGGTTCGAAGAGGTTCGCGATGGGGGCGTCGTCGTGGCCGATCACCGACAGTTCCTCGGGAACGGAGATTCCGGAGCGAAGAGCCGCGCCGGCCAGAGCCGCGGCCACGTCGTCGTTATAGGCGAGAACCCCTGTCACTCCCTCCGACCGCCAGGCTAGCGCCGCAGCGTTCGCCGATTCGTCGTACAAATCGATGGGCAGGCGGCGGATGCTGCAGCCCATCGCCTCGGACGCACGCTGGGCTGCCTCCCAACGCTCGTGCCCGAGAGTCGCCAAGCGTGGGTCGGCGGTGTCTGCATAGGCCAGCGAGCGATGCCCCAGGGAAGCGAGGTGCTCCACCTGCAAGGTCGTGCCGGGCTCGCGATACGGAGGAGCCGACGTGTTCGGATCTGGAATGATGCGGGTGACTCCGGCGGCCCTCATGGCCTCAACCGTTCGAGGCGCGAAGGGGAGGTAGCCGATGACCGCGTCCAGTTCCACGGTCTCCCAGAGTGGCCGTGCGCGTCCTGAGTCGTGCGGGGTCGCGATCAGAAGGGCATAGCCCGCGTCGTCCAGGGCATTGGATGCTTCTTCGATGTTGTTCCGCACGCTGAAGTCGATCGGCCAGTCGGGCAGGATCAGGAGCACAGTATTCGTGCGCCCTCTGGCTAGCGCTCGGGCCGCCGCGTGGGGGCGGTAGCCGAGTCGATTCGCCTCGGCGATGACCCGACGCCGGGTTGCCTCGGAGATGGTTTGCCCTGCCGTGTTGTTCAGGACGAATCCGACGGTCGCGCGTGAGACTCCGAGCGACGTTGCGATGTCTTTCGCGGTGACGCGCCGTGGCCTCGCGTCGGTGGCATCTGACTGCGTGCCCACGGGCCCCCCTCGCTGCGTTCCGCTTGCGCGGTCTAGTTCTCCAGGCTAGCACCGGCGCTCTTCCGCTGTGCTCGCCGGATGCGTGGGCTAGCGTGCCCGGGCGCATCCTTCATATTCCCTTTTCGACGGTCCACTTGCGCGCGCTAGTTGACGCGAGCTAGAGTGCACAACTAGCGCGCGCTACCCGACGCGAATCTGACAATGGAGTCCCTATGACACACGAACCTTCCCCGAGCGAGACGCCCAGCGCGTCAGCCGCCCCCGCGCAACCGTTCCCGGCTGCTCCGGCCGCCGTCGATGAGATCATCGGCAGCGCGCAGACGCCGCCCGAGACCAAGGCGAGCACCTCCTACATCTGGTTCCAGGTGCTCGGCCAGTTCGGCGTCTTCGTCGCGTTCATCACCCCGCTGGCGATCTCCCTGGCGATCCGCCTCGCGGAGCTCGCCCCCGGGCACGAGGAGTACCTCGGCTACATCACCGGGTCGGGCGCCCTCGTCGTCATGCTCACCGCTCCGCTCTTCGGGGTACTCAGCGACCGAACGCGCACCCGGATCGGTCGTCGCCGGCCGTTCATGATCGCGGGCACCCTGCTGGGAGTGGTGTCCCTCGTGGTGATGGCTCTCGCGCCGTCTGTGCTGGTGCTCGGTCTCGGCTGGATCCTCGCGCAGCTCGGCTGGGGTCAGGTGCTGCAAAACCTGCAGACGTCCATGGCCGACAAACTGTCCGAGACCCAGCGCGGGAAGGTCGCCGGACTCGCGGGGTTCGCGACCCAAGTGGCACCGGTGTTCGGCGTCGTCATCGCCGGTTCGTTCTCCGGCAATGCGCTTCTCCTCTTCCTCCTGCCGGGTCTCGTCGGCGTGATCCTCGTCGCCCTGTTCGTGCTGTTCACCAGGGAGCCGGACACCCGCGGCGCACGCTTCGACGAACAGCTTTCCGTGAAGACGCTGTTCAGCAAGTATGTGTTCAACCCCCGTCGCCACCCGGACTTCTCGCTCGTCTGGCTCGGCCGGTTCCTGTTCTACTTCGGTCTGACGCTCAACACCACTTTCACCGCGTTCTTCTTCGCCTCGCGACTCGGTGTCGAGGTGGCCGATGTCGCTCCGATCATCGCCACGCTCGGACTGTTCGGCATCGGAGCGACCACACTGGGCGCCATCGGCGGTGGCTTCTTGTCCGACCGGGTGCGCCGGCGGCGCGTGTTCGTTCTCCTCGGCGCCGTGTTGTTCGCGACCGGTGCGATCGTGATGGCGCTGGCGTCCGACATCCCGCTGCTCTACACCGGGTCCCTCATCACCTCGGTCGGCATCGGGATGTTCGCCGCCGTCGACCAGGCATTGATCCTCGATGTGCTGCCCGAGAAGAACACCAACGCCGGACGGTACATGGGGATCATCAGTTTCGCCGTGTCGATTCCGCAAGCCGTCGCCCCGTTCATCGCCCCGCTCCTGCTCACGATCGGCGCCTCGGTCACGGGCGACAAGAACTACACGTTGCTCTACGTCATCGCCGCCGCGTTCACCCTGGTCGGTGGCCTGGTCGTGCTCCGAATCCGATCCGTCCGCTAAATCATCCCGCATCGCCTAGGAGCTATCGCCGTGCCCACCTGGACCGCAGCCTTCATCACCCCGACGACAGCAGCACCCGACCCCGAAGGGCCGGCCGCATACTTCCGCAGGGAGTTCACCGTCACCCGCGCGCCCGTCGCCGCCACCCTCTGGGCCACCGCCGTGGGGCTGATCGAACCCCATTTGAACGGCGGGGTGGTGGGCGACGAGGTGCTCACGCCCGGTTGGACGTCGTATCGCCACCGCCTCGCGGTCAGCAAGCACGAGGTCACCGACAGCATCCGCATCGGGAGCAATGTGCTCGGCGCGATCGTGGGCGAGGGATGGGCGCTGGGGCGACTCGGATGGGAGGGCAAGCGCCACCATTACTCCGATCGGGCGGCGGCTTGGCTGCAGCTCGAACTCGAGTACCCCGACGGCAGCTCGGAGGTGGTTGCGAGCGACGACACCTTCCGATCGAGCACGGGCGGGATGCTGTCCGACAGCATCTACGACGGTGAGGAATTCGACGCCCGCCAGGAGCCGTCTGGGTGGGATGCCCCCGATTTCGACGATTCCGCATGGACGAGGGTCGCGCTGCTCGACTGGCCGCACGAATCCCTGGTCGAGCCCACCGCGCCGCCCATCCGCCGCATCGAAGAGCTGCCCCCCGTGCAGATCATCACCACGCCGTCCGGTCTCACCGTGCTGGACTTCGGCCAGATCGTCTCCGGTTGGGTGCGGCTGCAGGTGACGGGTCCGGCCGGCACGACCATCACCCTTCGTCACGCCGAGGTCATGACGGGTGGGGAGCCCGACTACGAGACCATCCGCACCGCGCGGGCCACCGACCGATACACTCTGCGCGGTTCCGGTCTCGAGGTCTGGGAACCCCGGTTCACGTTCCACGGGTTCCGTTACGTGCAGGTCGACGGATGGCCAGGCGAACTCACCGCCGATGCCGTGCGTGCCATCGTGGTGCATTCCGACATGGAGCGCACGGGGTGGCTGAAGACATCCAACGCCCTTCTCAACCAGCTCCACGCCAATGCGGTCTGGTCGATGCGGGACAACTTCGTGGGAGTCCCCACGGACTGCCCTCAGCGCGACGAACGTCTGGGGTGGACCGGTGACATCAACGCCTTCGCTCCGACCGCCGCCTTCCTGTACGACGTCCGCGGCGTCCTCGGGTCGTGGCTGCGCGATCTCGCGGCCGAGCAGGCGGAGAAGGGCTTCGTGCCCTGGGTCGTGCCCGATGTCCTGTCGACGCCATCCTCGCCGACCGCGCTCTGGAGTGACGTCGCCGTCAGCCTGCCCTGGACCCTCTACCGTGAGTACGGCGACCCGCAGATCCTCGCTGACGCCTATCCCTCGATGGTCGGGTTCATTCGCCAAGTCGCCGGCCTGCTCGACGAGAACGGCCTCTGGAGCACCGGATTCCAGTACGGGGACTGGCTCGACCCCGACGCCCCGGCCGACAACCCGGCTGGCGGCAAGACCGACCGGCACCTGGTGGCCGCGGCATACCTCTGCCGCACCACTCGCGAGATGGCCGATACCGCCGCCATCCTCGGCCGATCCGACGACGCCGCCGAGTTCGGTGCGCTCGCCGAGCGCGTGCGCACCGCCTTCCTCGACGAGTACGTCAGCAAGACCGGACGAGTCGTCAACGAGACCGCGACCGCATACGCCCTCGCGATCGCGTTCGACATCCTCGACGCGTCTCAGAGAGCGCACGCGGGAGACAGGCTCGCGTCGATCGTCGCCCAGGCCGGCTACCGCATCTCCACCGGGTTCGCCGGAACCCCGTTGGTCACCGACGCGCTGTCCGCGACGGGGCATCTCGACGCCGCGTACCTGCTGCTGCTGGAGACAGGCTGTCCCTCCTTCCTCTACCCGGTGACCATGGGTGCCACGACGATCTGGGAACGGTGGGACTCGATCCGACCCGACGGCTCGATCAACCCGTCCGGCATGACATCCCTGAATCACTACGCCCTCGGCGCCGTCGTCGACTGGATGCACCGCACGATCGGTGGCCTCACCGCGGTCGAACCCGGCTACTCGAGGATGCGCGTCGCGCCTCAGCCCGGTCGCGACATCACCTCCGCCGTGCTCAGACACACCACCGGTCACGGCGAAGTCGTCGTGGACTGGCGGATCGCCGACGGCGAGGCTCGTGTGCTGGTCACCATCCCGGCCGGCACCTCTGCTGAGGTAGCCCTACCGCTGCACCCGGATGCGAAGACCATCGAGATCTCTGCCGGCACGCACGAGTGGAGTTACCCCGTGAAGGCCTCGAACCAGGGTGGCGCGTACAGCCTCGATTCCACGCTGAGCGAGGTCGCCGCCGATCCGAACGCGTGGCGCCTGTTCACCGACGCGTTCGGCCGACACGTCCCCGGCGTGCCGCTGGACGGCAACGCCCCGGAAGCGGCGGCCCTGTCCATCAGAACCCTTCTCGACTACATCCCCGGCGCGTCCGAGGAATTGAAGACCGATCTCGAAGCGTCCCTCGACGCCGCAACCACCGGAGCATCCGCATGACATTCGATCTATCCTCACTGACCCTCGAGCAGAAGGCCTCACTCCTCTCGGGCGCCGACTTCTGGTCGACGAAGAGCTTGCCCGATGCAGGCATCCCCTCGATCGTTCTCACCGACGGCCCCCACGGGGTGCGCCGCCAGGCAGGGGAGGCTGACCACCTCGGAATCAACGACAGCCTTCCCTCCACCTGCTTCCCCCTGGCTGTTGCCGTTGGCAGCAGTTGGGACCCGCAACTCGCCGCAACGGTGGGTGCCGCCGTCGGTCGGGAGGCTCGCGCCTTCGGCGTCTCCGTCGTGCTCGGGCCGGGCGTGAACATCAAGCGCAGCCCCCTGTGTGGCCGGAACTTCGAGTACTACTCCGAAGACCCCTACCTCTCGGGCGTGCTCGGCGCTGCTCACGTCTCGGCGTTGCAGAAGACAGGCGTCGGGGCCTCGGTGAAGCACTTCGCCGCGAACAACCAAGAACACGAACGGATGCGCGTCAGCGCCGATGTCGACCACCGCACCCTTCGCGAGATCTACTTCCCGGCCTTCGAAAGAGTCGTCCGCGAGGCCGAACCGGCGACCGTGATGTGTGCCTACAACAAGATCAACGGCGTCTACGCCTCCCACAACCGGTGGCTGCTCACCGATGTCCTCCGCACCGACTGGGGCTTCGAGGGTGCCGTCGTCTCCGACTGGGGTGCCGTCAGCGACCGCGTCGCGGGTGTGGCCGCCGGCATGGACCTGGAGATGCCCGGCAGCGGCGGAGCCACCGACCGACAGGTCGTCGACGCGGTGCGCTCCGGACTGCTCGATGAGCGTCTCGTCGACGAATCCGTCCGTCGCGTCGTGGCGCTCACCGAGTTTGCGAGCGAGCCAACCGGTGATCTCGACGTCGACGGGCACCACGCCCTCGCGCGTCAGGTCGCGGCCGACTCGATCGTCTTGCTGAAGAACGGCGATGCCACCCTGCCCATCCGCCCGGACACCCGCGTCGCCGTCATCGGTGCTTTCGCGACCGCACCCCGCTTCCAGGGCGGCGGCAGCTCGCACATCAACCCCACCCGGGTCGACGCCGCACTCGACGCGATCCGCGACCAGTCTTGGGCGGAGGGTGTGACCGTCGAGCACGCGACCGGGTTCATGGTCGACGATTCCGGCGACGCGGCCGCGCTCCGCGCCGAAGCGGTCGCCGTCGCCGCGCGGGCGGACGTCGCCGTGCTCTTCGTCGGCCTCGGAGATCGCGACGAATCTGAGGGCTTCGACCGCGAGACGCTCGCGCTTCCCACCGCGCAGGTCGAGCTCATCCATGCGGTCGCCGAGACGGCGGCGAAGACCGTCGTCGTTCTCTCCAACGGGGGCGTCGTTTCGCTCGAGGGCTGGCACGACGAGGTGGACGCCATCCTGGAAGGGTGGCTTCTCGGCCAGGCGACCGGTTCTGCCGTGTCGGACGTGCTCTTCGGCCACGTCAACCCGTCGGGCCACCTGGCCGAGTCCATTCCTCTGCGCCTGGAGGACAACCCCAGCTGGGCGAACTTCCCCGGCGAGCAAGGCCATGTCCGCTACGGCGAAGGAGTCTTCGTCGGGTATCGGTACTACACCTCGGCCGGCGTGCCGGTGCGATACCCATTCGGTCACGGACTCAGCTATACCGACTTCTCGACGCAGAGCATCGTCGCGCGGGTCGTCGGCGTCGCCGACGTGGAGGTCGATGTCACGGTGACGAACACCGGTGATCGGGCGGGCAAGCACGTCGTGCAGCTTTACGTGGCGCCGGCGATCGCGCCTGTCCGCCGACCGATGCGGGAGCTGCGCGCCTTCGCCAAGGTCGATCTCCAACCGGGGGAGACCGCCACCGTCACCCTGACGCTCGATCACCGTGCCTTCGCCTACTGGGACATCGAGCTCGATCGTTGGGTGGTCGCTGCCGGTGAGCACCTGATTCAGGTCGGCACCGATTCGGCGACCATCACGCATCAGGTGGCCGTCTCGCTCGCCGGCGACACGATCGTGCGGGAACTCACGCTGTCGTCCACGGTCGGCGAGTGGTTCGGCCATCCCGAGGTAGGACCCCTGCTGATGCAGGGCATGTCGGCGGGGATGTCGGAGGAGCAGGCCCAGCAGGCGGCCGACAACCCCGACCAGCTCAAGATGGTCGAATCCATGCCGATGCAGCAGTTCCTCGCTTTCGTTCAGGGGGCCATTCCCGAAGAAGCCCTGGAACAGATGATGCAACTCTCGAGATCCTCCATGGGTTCTCGATAACGACCGCCGGCCCACCACCCCAGCCACAGGAGACACACATGAACAGATATGACACGCGACGAGTCCTCATCACGGGCGCCGGCTCGGGGATCGGGCAGGCGACGACCCTGCGCATCCTCGCCGAGGGCGGGGTGGTCGTAGCCGCCGATATCAGCGAGGCGGGCTTGGCCGACACCGTGGCGCAAGCCGGCGCGGATCGCGAACGCCTTCACACGGTGCTCATCGACATCGGCGACGAGGGCTCGGTCAAGCGAGGCGTCAAGGAGGCCCTCGCCATCCTCGGCGGACTCGACGTCCTCGTGAACGCTGCAGGCATCCTGCGTTCCTCCCACACGGCGGCCACCAGCCTGGACAGCTTCGAGCAGATCATCCGGGTCAACCTCGTCGGAACCTTCCTCATGATCCGCGAGGCCCTTCCGGCACTCCAGTACGGGAACGACGCTGCCGTCGTGAACTTCAGTTCCACGTCGGCCGGCTTCGCCCACCCCTATATGGCCGCTTACGCCGCGAGCAAGGGAGGCATCCAGTCGATGACCCACGCTCTCGCCGGTGAATACGCCAAGGACGGCATCCGGTTCACGTCGGTGCAGCCCGGATCGATTTCGTCGGGCATGACGAGCGGCGCGGGCAAGAGCGGCCAGAGCGTGGGCCCGGGCTTGCCGGACGACGTCGACTACAGCCTCATGATGAAACTGCAGCCCATTCTCGGCAGCGGCTTTGCCGCACCCGACGCGGTCGCCGGTGTCGTTGCCATGCTGGCGAGCGCGGACGGTGCGTTCATCACGGGAACGGAGATCCGAATCGACGGTGGAACGCACGCCTGACCGGGCCTAGGGCCTCGGGCCTCGCCGCCGTTACGTGGCGGCGGCGAGCACCACTGTCGGTTCGAGGCGGTGCAGGGGTTCAGGTGCGAGGTGGGAGGCCGGGCCTTCGACCAAGCCGGCGACGGTCTCAAATGTCGAAGGTCTCCGGATGTCTTGGTCCTCTACTCCAGGTTCGTTTCGATCCACGTCTGAATGGCGCCGCGGATTGCTTCTGCGTTGGCCTGGCCACCGTATGTCGCGGCAAATCGTGAGTCGGTGACGTAAAGCTGGGCGAGCCCCGCGTACGAATCCCGATCAGGCTTCCGCCCGTTCCACTGTTCAGTCACCCACCGGTGATGGCTCCCGACCAGCGCCTGGAATGCCTCCGACGCCGGGTCTGTGCCTGCCTCGGCCGCCGCCCGCAACGCAGCGTTCACATCCAGGCTGCGTGCATCGTCGGCCCGCCGTTCGTCCTCCGACATCCGGTCTCGGCGCCGCGCGCTGTCCTCCCACGCGTTGTCACCCCAGCGCTGTCGCACTTCGGTCTCGTACTGGCTCGGGTCGAAGCCCGCGAATACCTCTTCGATGCTCATCTCTTGTCCTTTCTGCACCGCATCCAGGGTTTGCCTGACGACGGCGATCTGCTGATTCGTTCGTTCTCGGCGCTCTTCGAGAAGCGCGAGGTGGGCCCGGATCGTCTCGGCCAGCGACGCATCGTCATCAAGCGCAATCCGGATGTCGGCAAGGGGCACATCAAGCGCACGCAACGACAGAATGCGATAAAGCCTCGACAGCTCCGCATCCCCATAGAACCGATACCCGTTGCTCGCCACCCGCGAGGGCCGCAGCAACCCGATCTGCTCATAGTGCCGAAGCGGTCGGCTGGTCAGCCCGGTCGCGCGAGCCACATCCTTGATCGGCCACTCCTGCATGCCTGCTCCCTTCTCTCCCATATCTGCAACCATCCCAGTTGACGCAACGGCAGAGTCAAGTAATTCGAGTCAGAGCGATATTCACAGGACTTGGCCATGTGGCCAAGTTGGGTTATGGTCGACGCATGACGACACCCCAGGAACACCGAAGCGTCGAGGAGCGGCGAGAGCAACTGGTCGACGCCGCCCTCGCCGTGATGACCGACGACGGACTTCCGGCCGTCACCACGCGGGCCGTGACGGCTCGCGCCGGCCTGCCGCACGGTGCGTTCCACTATTGCTTCGGCTCGAAGGCGGATCTGTTCCGCGCGGTTCTCGAGCGAGAGCTTCGCCGCTCGATGGCGGCTGCTTTCGCCGTGGAGATCGACTCGCCGGCTGTGACCGCGAAGATCACGGCCGGCATCCGAGCGAATCTCGACCTTGTTCGGGCGCGACCCGACGCGGCTCTCGCGCTCACCGAGCTCATCTCGTTGGCGCGGCGCGACCCCGCGCTGCACGACCTCGCCCGGTGGGAACACGATTCCTACCTCCAAGAGGTCACCGCCAACGTGGAAGCGTGGTCGTCGGCACACGGCATCTCGTGGCGCAGGCCCGTGGTTCAGGTGTCCCGGGTGTTCATCGCCGTTTCCGAGGGCATCACCTCGTCGTGGCTCAGCGACCGGGATGATGCGGCGGCCGAGCAATCGATCGCTGTCGCAGCGGATGCGCTAGCCACCCTGGCAGAGGAGGACGCAGCATGAAGTGGATCTATCTCGGCGCCGCGATCCTGTCCGAGGTCACGGCCGCGCTCTCTATGCAGGCCGCCGTCGATCAGCCGGGCTGGTATGCGCTCGTCGTCGCCGGATACCTCGCGTCCTTCGCGCTCCTCATCCGGGTGCTGCGTTCCGGCATGGCGATCGGCGTGGCTTACGGCATCTGGGGCGCGTCGGGTGTTGCGCTGACCGCCGTGATGGCGGCGGTTCTCTTCGGTCAGGCCCTCACTCCGGTCATGCTCGGCGGCATCGCGCTCATCGCGGCCGGCGTGCTTCTCGTCGAAATCGGATCACAGCGGGCTCTCGCGGCGCGCGGAAAGGCGGCACGCTGATGGGCTGGCTCCTGCTCGCAATCGCGATCCTCACCGAGGTTTTCGCCACGATCAGCCTCAAACTCGCGACCGACGGCAACAAACGCTGGTACATCGCCGTCGTCTCGGGATATCTCGTCGCCTTCTCGCTGCTCGCGGTCGCGCTCACCCTCGGCCTGCCGATCGGCATCGCCTACGGCATCTGGGCCGCCACGGGCGTCGCGCTGACCGCAATCCTCGGACGCGTCCTCTTCAAGGACCCGCTGACGGGCACGATGCTCGCGGGCATCGGCCTCATCATCGCCGGCGTGTTCCTGGTCGAACTCGGCCACTGACCGTCTACGTATCCCGAGACCAATCCCGCCGACGTCGATTCGATCGAACCCGCAGGGCGGAAGCTCCCGGATACGAGCTTCAGATGTCGGATGGCCCCGTCTGGCTCAGGCGTCGGCGGCGATCGGCGTTCGGAGGGCGCCGACTCGGAGAAAGTCGAGCTTCGCCGCATCCGGGCTGCTCTTCGTCGTGGAGTAGACGACGAGTTTGATGTCGGTGTCGGGCACGGTGACGACATCGCAGTCGAGAGTGATATCACCGACGAGGGGGCTGTGCACGGTTTTGACCATCGATTGGTGGGCGGCCGCTCGGCCTTCGTTCCAGAGAGTTTCGAAGCGAGGACTTCGCTCCCTGATCTGAGCGATGAAGGCCTGGAGGCGTACATCGCCGCTGACGGTCGCGGCGGTGCGGCGCAGGTCCGCGACGAGGGCCCGTTCGAAGGCATCCGGGCCGCCGTGGGCGGTGGTGATGTCGGCGATGCTGTCGTCGATGAACGTTTGCACGATGAGGTTCTGGCCAGGCGCGCTCAGCACGGACGGGGAGCCGAAAAGCATCTGCCACAGCGAGTTGGAGTGCAGCAACGTCCAGTCGGCAGCGAACACCGCGAGCGGGAGATCGGACATGCGCACCAGCATCCGTTGGACGCCCGGGGGAATGTGATGTGAGACGGCCCCTGCACCGGGTGCTGCCAAACCTGCGGCGCGGTAGAAGAGGTCTGTCTCGGTCCGGTCGAGTTGAAGGGCCCTGCCGAGGGATGCCACGATTTGGGCCGATGGCGTGCGGGAGCGCCCTTGTTCCAGCCGCATCACGTAGTCGACGCTGACACCGGCGAGCTGGGCGAGTTCTTCCCGGCGCAGCCCCGCTGTCCGTCGCCGCCCGTAGGACTCCATCCCGACATCCTCGGGAAGCAAACGACCCCGCCAGGCGCGCAACAGATCGGCGAGAGTATCGGCGTCGGCTGGCATGCCCCTATTCTGCGCCACCCGTCGAATTTCAGCCTAGGAACGCCTTTCCCATGCTGGCGCCATCGTTGTCACTCTGCCCTCGGTGGGTAGCACGATCTTTCTCTGGTTAGCCCCGCTCGCGACGAGCACGCTGAGAGTCATAACCACCGACGAAGGAAGATAAGAATGACCGCCACATCGAATGGATACGTCACTGTCATCTGGGAAACCACAGCCAAATCCGGGAAAGAAGCCGACCTCAAGGCTTTCATCGCCGCCGCTGTGACCCCATCGCGGAATGACGCCGGGAACATCGACTATGAGGCCCACGAGGTCGACGGGCAGGCCGGAGCGTTCGTCATCTATGAACGCTGGGAGACCCGGGAACACCTCGACGCCCACTTGAGCGCACCTCGCATGCAAGAGCTCGTTCCTCAGATGCTCGACCTGATCGACGGGTCCATCGAAGACGGCATCACGCTACTCCGCCCCTTCCGCCCCACCCACTGACACAAGAACAAGGAACAAATAATGACCATCACCCTCATCACCGGCGGCAATAAGGGCATCGGCTACGAAACAGCCAGGCGCCTCGTAGCGGAAGGGCAGACCGTATGGATCGGCGCCCGCGACCCTGAACGAGGCCGCCAGGCCGCCGAGACGCTCGGCGCATCGTTCGTGCAGATCGACGTGACCGACGACCATTCCGTCGCGGCGGCGGTCGACACGATTCGGGATCAGGCCGGCCGCCTCGACATCCTCATCAACAATGCGGGGATTCTCGGCGACGTCACCTCGCCTGAGGACATGACCGTCGACCAGCTCCGCGCCGTCTACGAGACCAACGTGTTCGGTGTCGTTCGCGTCACCAACGCATTCTTGCCCCTACTCCGCGAATCGGCGGCGCCGTCGGTCATCAACGTCACCAGCGGTCTGGGGTCATTCACCTTGATTCACGACCCCGAGCGGGTCGAGTCGAAGTACCCGCTTGCCGCCTACGGGTCCTCGAAGACAGCGGTGACGATGCTGACCATGCAATACGCCAAGACCACACCCGACGTGCGCTTCAACGCGGTCGACCCCGGCCAGACCGCAACCGCGTTCACCGGCCACCTCGGACACAGCGTCGAAGAGGGCGCAGCTGCAGCGATCCGAATCGCCACCCTCGGTGCCGACACCCCGACCGGAACCGTGACCGACCGCGATGGCGTCCTGCCCTGGTGAGTCGCCGCTGTTTCCCGTTCGTGGTCGAGCTCGGCCACTGACCGCCGACGTATTCCGAGACCAGTGCCGCTGACGTCGATTCGATCGAACCCGCTGGCCGTGTCGTATCTCGGATAGGACACGGCCAGCGATTTCGCGGTCGATTATTCTCGCCTCATGCCCTCGACTGACCTCGACGTCTTGCTGACGACCCCGCGCCTGACCATCGAACCGCTTTCGGCGCGAGACATCGACGTTTTCACGGCATACCGGCGCGACCCAGACGTGGCGCGGTACCAGTCGTGGGACACCGACTATTCACGGGCGGATGCTGAACGCCTCGTCGCCGATCAGCGCGACCGGACGTTCCCCCTACCTGGCGAATGGTTACAGCTTGCGCTGCGGGAAACCAACTCGGGACTTTTGCGCGATGGGACATGAGGAACTCGCGAACCTCGGCCTGATTGTCCATGTTCTCGACCACATTCCGTGCAACCGTCCATGTGGGATGCCTTGTCAGTACACGCTTCCGTGGAGACTCCCACGCGCGGCGGTAGTCCCGTTCACTGGAACGACTGTTCCTCACGTTCTAGGAGTCGCATGACTGCCGCGCCTACCACCGCACCACCTCGCCCTGTCGACGCCGACCGCTTGCCGCTGGCGTCCATCGGGTTCGTTCTCGTGGCCATGGAGACGATGCCGGCGGGTCTTCTGCCTGTCATCGCCGACGGCATGAACACGACCGAGGGCACCGTGGGGCTGTTCGTCAGCGCCTATGCGCTGGGCACCGTGATCGTCACCATGCCCGCCATCACACTGACCAGGGGGATGCGCCGCAAACCGCTTCTTCTGACCGTGATCGCGGGGCTGATCATCGCCAACAGCGTCACCGCGGTCTCGAGCGACGTCACTTTATCGCTCGTCACACGATTCATCGCCGGCGCGTTCTCCGGAATCATCTGGGGAATGCTCGCCGCTTACGGCCGGAGAATCAGCCCCGCCCGGTATGCAGGTCTCTCCTTATCCATCGTGTCGGTCGGAGCTCCCGTCGGTTTCGCGCTCGGGACACCTCTCGGCTCATCGCTGGGGATGACCTTCGACTGGCGCTGGGCGTTCCTCGGCCTCACCGCCGTTGCCGTCATCGCCGGAGCGCTCATTGTCATTCTGCGAGCGCAACCGAAGAGTTCTCGCGAGGCGCGGATCTTGTCCTTTTGGTCCGCTGGCGGGGAGCCCTATGTCAGTCAATGCAGCGGCGACTGTTGCCGCACTCGGACATAGTCGCGTCGACACGGGGGTTTTCTTTAGATGTGGCCTTTCGCGGCTGGTAGGTTGCGACCAGATTACTTACAAACGCATCGATTCATAGGAGTATCAGTGGCACAAGTGGGGGCAGCGACCGGGGTAAAAGATCGTGTCAGGACGATCAACTTCTACGAACTCGTTCGTTGGGAGAATGCCTCAGTGAACGAGCGCATGGATCACGCCGATTGGGATGGGATCTTGGGCACCATTAAGGAGGCGCCGCTCCGAGAGCGCGTCCACACCGGGCCCACTCGCACACTGATCGGCGAAGTCCTTTCTGTTGACGGCGAGCTGCACCTGAAGCTGATGCTGGTTCGCGATGAGGACGCCTGGCTCGATGTCTATAACCCGGAGGCCCAATCTCTCACCGAGCTTGATCTGGACGACGTAGAGCGCCTGGTCGAAACTTCGATCGTGGCTTTTCTGAGCTTCGGGAACATCTTCGGCATCATCCAGGGTTCCACCACCGCGCCTACGCCTACAGCGCTCGTGGAATGGATGAGCGGGCTGAGATTATTCGGCGAGGGGGTCATTCTTGAAGCCCAGGCGCTCGTTTCCCATGAGGCCCAGGAGCTCATCAGGCGCTCGGCTGAAGCAACTCAGATCGAAGTCAAAATGCACACCAACCAAGCGGATGCCCTACAGCGGCGGGGCTCAAAGCTCTCCGACATTCTTCGGACAGTAAAAGAAGAGTATGGCCCTATGACAGTGACGGTCATCTTGAGTGCGTCTAAGGCGCGCGACCAGACCGACGGTCGAGAGGCTATTCACAAAGAGGCTGGCATCATCGCGGATGCGTCAGACAACAATGAAGTAGCTAAGGCGAAGGCGAAGTTGATCTTCTTCGATCCTGACGAAACTTCGCACTCTCAGGAGGTCGACTTCGCAAAGCAAAAGATCACCGCTAAGCGTAAGATCGCAACCACCGCAGAAGACGGCAGCCCGATCCGGAACACCTCGGCTGTGCGAGCGATCCTGCAAGTTGCGCAGGAGAACGCGGAAGAGCTGAAGGCGATTGTCGACGTAACGTGAGTAGCGTCAGTGGGCGCCGCTAGTGTCGGACCCGGCTCATGAAGGGAGATGGGGATGCCAAAGCTAAAGGCTATGTCCTCTGGGATTCGTGACTTCTGGCTTGACCATATCTGGACTGACTTGGTTATCGCCGGCGCGTTGGTGACTATCCATTTGCTATGCGTGGGTACCTGGTCTCAGGTGGATATCCTTGGAGCCGCCCTGCCCGCCGATCGTAGGTCGGTGTACTCCGCCACAGCAATTGTGGTGTCGCTGCTCGGGTCTTTCACTGGCATAGCCATCGGCCAATTGAGCTCGGCGAAGGGAAATCGCGCCGACGCGCTTCGGTCCCAGGGGGCGGATATTTTGGCCAGGAACTGGCGAAGCGTGTTCCGAGCGGCGATGTTGTCCGCTCTCGTCGCGATTATTGCTCTTCTGCTCGATCCGTCCAAGTCGCCCGAGGGTTGGCTACCGGTGGCTGTGCGATGGGCTTTTGAACTCACTCTGTTGATAGCAGTGGTGAAATTCGTCCGCTTGAGCTCGCTCTTCTTTGAAGTGCTGATGGTGGCAGCGAAGAGTGCTGAAGACGACAAACCAAACAAGCTCGCTCCGGCCCCCGAAGTCAGCAAGTACTGGGCCAACAAACAACAGGCGTCCTAACCAATATGCCCTACCTTCCCTTTGATTAGGGCACCGCGGATTCATGCAGCCCGCTTCTCACCCGCTGGAGTTGCGTGCCTGACCTCAGGATTGCTGCTGGTCGAACTGATTGCTCGGTGGGGCTCTGGGACGTGATCGACACACGCGGACCGGTAGCCGACTTGAACGTCGTGTAGCGGCGCGTCCCGCCCAACGCCTCCGGCCCAATTCGTAGTCTTGGAGTGTGCCTACTTACGACTGGCCGCTGATTCAGCAGCGAAGCGGAGACTCGATCGAGTCTCTTGTCGCGACCCTCTTGCGTCGCGAGTACACCGGCGCACGGCAGGTCAATCCGTCACAGGGTGATGGTGGCATCGACATCCTTCGTTCGACGGCCGGTGGTCTCGAGATCTGGCAGATCAAAGGCTTTACGACAGCGATGACCGATAGCCAATTTCGCCAGGTCAGGAAGTCTTGGGAGCGGTTTGTTGAAGAACATGTTGCACCGGGCGAATATCGGATCGCCCACTACTACCTCGTGACGCCTTGGACGCCGACCGAGGAGCGCATTGCTTCGTTCGATGAGCTCACCGCGGACGCGTCGTTCCCGTGCCAGTGGGACAGCGACGCTTTCATCGCTGGTCTGGCGGACCGCTATCCCGAGACCATGCAACGGTTCGTCCAGGGTGAGGCGGTGTTGGAGCAGTTCATCAGCCAGAAGGCGATGCTCGCGTCTTCGCCAGTCGAACGTGGTGAATCCCTGACGATGCTCGATGCAATTGCGACCCGGCAGGACGCGCTCGACGCGATCCGCGACACGGTGAGCGAGAACTACCGCATCGAGCATGGCACCCGCACGGCGGCTAACGCTCATGAGGTTCCGCTGCCGCCCGATGATGATCCGGCGGTGTATCACAGGATGACCTACCTAGGGGACTCTAGGTGGAAGAGCGAGTCCATAGTGCCGCGCTCCGCGGATGCCGGTGAGATCGATCCCATCAGCCTGAATCTCGAGTTCCTGGCGGCACCGGGTACACCTGAACACGACGCTGTGCGAGCCTGGTCCGAATGGGGTGTTCCGTTCCAAAGCGCGCACGTCAGAAGCACAACTGTTGGTGGCCCTTTCTCAGAGGACGGGCCGGTCGAATCAACAGTCTCATTCGTTGGAAGGGATCGCGACGATGCGCCGTCGCTCTACCTGCGATGCATCACAAGCGACGGCGAGAGTCGGTTCCGCTTGCCGCTGCTCGTTGCCGCACGCACTGTCGGTGCGCATACCGGCTGGTTACGTCTCGTTGCAGACACCCCCGAGCGGACACTCAACTTCGAGTTACGTTTCAAGCAAGGCGAGGACGTTTACGCACAAGTGCGGATGGGGAACGTCGATGAGCGGAACCCGGAGGCTGTCCGCGATGAGCTCGAAACCTTGCTGCGCATTAGTGAAGAAGATGTCATCTCCGTGGAGACCGGCAACAGCAGGTCGCTGATTCGAGCGCACGGAACAGTCCTGCCGGCGGCGCTGGAAGCGATTCATCTTCCTGTTGCGCGGCACCTCGTTCAGTTGCAGACCTACACCGTATCTGTTCTCGTCATGCCCTCAATCGCCGAGGTCACCGACGGTCAGTTCCGCTATCTCTCGCTCTTAGCTTCGATTTATGGAGGCACTGCGCATCAATGGAACTGGACAGAGGTCACGTTCCAGGTGCCCGAAGACGATGCCGAGGCAGCGCGCATCGCGGAAGTCGCAGTGAACGCTGCTGCCCATGGCCACACCATGGTCATGGCGGAAGCGCCCGTGTTCCAGCTCGGGAACCGGACCTACACGGTCGATCATCCTCTGGCCAGCACCGCGCACTCCGTACAGCTCGAGCCAGGGATCGATCCCGTGACCCTCCGTCCCGGTGACACGTTCCGGTTGATCCCCGGGGCCGACACTGGTGTGACAACGGCGAAGATCGTTGACTGGACCCCCGGGAGCATTTCATTCGACTGATCGCGGCTAGGCCGCATCAGCCCTTAGCAGGACGACTCAACCTGCTGAGTCGTCCGAATGGTCGTTCGGCAAAGAGAAGCGGATATGCCTGTTGGGCGTCGTGAGCCGGTGCACCGAACGACCATCGACTTCGCGTCGTTCAAGGATGGTTGCGTGTTCGATCCACATGAGAGCAGTTCCGAAATGGATCGTCTGGTGACCGACGGTGACATCGAGAGGGACTTCGATTGCCAGTTGGCCGGGAATCGTGTCGACCTCGGCTGGGAGCTCGACCTCTAGGGCGTGGCCCTCGGGGTAAGCAGCTATGGCCTCCTTCCCCTCGAGAACTGTGGCGGCGCGCTGCCACAGCGCGACCTGAGCGAAGGTGGTCTCGGTTAGGTCTGGGACTCGGACGATGGTGCCAGTGTGCAATTGCAGTCGTGCAAGCGCGTCAACGGGAACCGCGACGCCGTCGAGGACCTTGCGTATTTCAGCAGGGAAGTCGATGTTCCAGTTCGGGTCGATGCTCGCGCTCAGGGGAGGGGCACCGTTTCGCCGCACGTGGACCGTGTTCGGGGGTGATGCTGAGGCGATGAAGGCGAGAGCATCGCGTACATCCTGCGCGGGCTCGTTCGAGTAGTCCCCAAAGCGGAACTGTCGTTTCCCACCCTCCGACGCTGTGTAGCGGTCTTCGATCGTGAACACGTTGTTCTTCTGCTCTAAGACCACGCGGAGGCCTTTCGTGCCTTCGCTTCGCTCGACACGGGTCACCTCGGTCTCAGCGATAGTTAAGCCTTCGGCGGAGCGAGTTGCGAGGACGAGGTCTGGGTCAGTTCCCACCTCTTCTCCAACCGGAAATACTTGCATAGCTGCGTTCGTCAAGGAGCCGCCGAGTCCGCCGGGCGCGTCAATACTGCCTGCGAAGGCCCCAGCCGGTGCCGCAAATGGTGTGCCGTAGTCGAAGAAGTCTTGAAGAGCCGCGGCCAGATCGGAGCCGCCTTCAGCGCTCACGGTTCCTGATATGACGATAGGACGTTCAGTGGCCGAAGCTGCGCACCGAGCGATGACGTCGACGGCCTGCCACTTCTTACCGGGCCCGTCGGATTGGATCCATGTCATCATCAACATCGGCCGTTCGATGAGGCTGGGCAGCTCTCCTTCTCCTAGCCTGAGTTCGTACCGGTAATGGGGATCGCCGTCGAGGACCGTGAGTGCTGTCGCCAACCGAGACGAAACGCTGGGGACATCCAACTCCTGTCCCGCGTCAGCGGGAGCGAGTAAGGCAACGACTGATTGGTAGGCCTGCTCGATGCGACTCCTGCCGCCATCCAGGTAATAGTCGACGACTTCCGGGTACTTTGCGGCGAGCGCCTCGATGTATGTCAGGCCGTGCCAAACGACAGTGCACCCGCCGTCGTCAAGGCGTTGTAGCCAAGCGTCAGCTTCAGGCGTCGGATCCCAGGGCGTGACAAGATGCCATTCCCGAACGTTGAGTGTCGCCCATCGGGGGTCGTTTTGCAGCCTAGTCAATGACTCCTCAACGTTGTTCTGTTGAGACGTCGAGAGCGACTCCGTGTAGCGCTTGACCTGGTAGACGACATCTCCGCCATCTGCAGCCGCGCCCCTATCGAGGATGTCGACTCCGCCATCGCCTCTTGAGGGAGTGATGCGCACAGAGTTTGGGCGCTCCAGGTTGACGAGCATCGCGACGACCGCTTCGATGTCGTTGCCCTCATATCGTTCCCACGCGACGCGTGTCATCGGAGCCCGTTCCCATCGTGCAACGATGGCCGCGCGTGTCGGGCCATACGTTCAGGACAATGTCTAGTCAAGATTGGATTCAACACGAGAAAGTGTATGGGGTGTTGCAGCGACCGCGTAGTTGCTGACTCACCTTCTGCGGGATTAAGACTTGATGAGACATGCGCTAGCGCGACGGACGTCAACATCCCGATAGGAGAACGCGATAATCGCAACTCAACCGGCAGGTGACTGCTCTTCCGCACCTTGCCGCCCGTTGCGCTCGTCCGAGCTTCCGGTGCCTGCGACCGCGCAACGGCCGAGCCGCGTCCTTGGCGCACCTCCATGGGGGATCCTTGTCGAGGCTCGGACTAGATCTCGACCGGACACGGCGACGTGCCCCGCGAGGACTCCTTTCGAGCCCTCGATGCCGTCGTATACGCCGGTCCAAATTCCGACGCATGGAAGGGGACGGCATAGACCTCTCCCACGGCGCCCCGGCGCGGTGCAACCTGTCAAGCCACTGCTCCGGCCTAAGCTGACCGCCTCGTCGGACGCCGCCTTCTCCCATCAGCGAACCCGTCAATCCGCCCCGGCCTCTGTGACAGAGCTAGCGCTGCCGCATCCGGATCGCGATCATGAAGGACGGCACCCTGATCACTCTCTTCGAGACGGACGAGACCCTGATCTCAGCTCGGAACTTAACCCTGGATGGGGCGCCTCTGACCATAGTGGGACGCCTGAGATGGATCGACATCGATACATGGGGACGCAGGGAGCAATCCACAAGCAAACGCCATGGATGTATTGACAAGACAGATCTACTCGGCTTGGTCGTTCGGCGAACAATCGCGTATTGAGCCGTCGAGTGGCATGTTCAACCCCGCGTATGAGTATCTTGTCGGTCTTTCGAACGCCCCCAGGCGCTCTCTTCGAATGTTCTAATGTTGACACCCGCCGGGAGTTCTGCGTACTCTGTGTACGTTCACAGACTCTCAATGAGGAGTTGTCACTCCGCAATCTGTGCACGTTCACAGGACGCCGACGCGAGTCGGGGCGGAAGGATTCATGAGCACGCAGCATCCAGCATCTGGCGCACGGCCGGTGTTCTCGCACGACGGCATTGCGTTCGGCTGCGACTACAACCCCGAGCAGTGGGACCGGTCGGTCTGGCGCGAAGACGTCGACCTGATGCGCGAAGCGGGAGTGGACCTCGTGGCCCTCAACATCTTCGGCTGGTCGCACATCGAACCGCGCCCGGGGGAGTATGACTTCGACGGGCTCGACGAGATTCTCGACCTGTTGCACGCCGCCGGCATCCGCGTGAACCTGGGCACGGGCACCGCCTCGGCCCCGCCGTGGTTGACCGCCCGGCACCCCGAGATCCTGCCGCAGGTCGAAGACGGCACCACACGCTTTCCCGGTGGACGCCAGGCGTGGTGCCCGTCATCCGCCGTCTTCCGCCGCTACGCGCTCGAGCTCGTCGAGAAGGTCGCCGAGCGCTATGGCCAGCACCCCGCCGTCGAGCTGTGGCACGTGTCGAACGAGCTCGGCTGCCACAACGCCCTCTGCTACGACGACGAAAGCGCCGAGGCGTTCCGCGTCTGGCTGCGCGCGCGCTACACGACCATCGAGCGCCTCAACACCGCGTGGGGCACCTCGTTCTGGAGCCAGCAGTACAGCGACTTCGCCGAGATCCTTCCCCCGCGCCTGACGCTGGCGAGCCGCAACCCGAGCCAGGTCATCGACTTCCACCGCTTCTCGTCTGACGAACTGCTCGGTTATTACCGAGCCGAGCTCGAGGTGCTGCGCCGCCACAGCAGCGTGCCCGTCACGACCAACTTCATGGTCACCGCCCACATCCGCAACCTCGACTACTGGCAGTGGGCCCCCGAGATGGATGTCATCGCCAACGACCATTACCTCGATAACCGTCTCGCCGACCCCACCGCCGAGCTGTCGTTCGCCGCCGACCTGACGCGCGGCCTCGCACAGGGCGGCCCCTGGGTGCTCATGGAGCAGTCGACCGGCGCCGTCAACTGGCAGCCGCACAACCTGGCCAAGGCCCCCGGCGAGATGACCCGCAACTCGCTCACCCACGTGGCGAAGGGCGCCGACGCGGTGTGCTTCTTCCAGTGGCGCGCGTCGCTGCAGGGCTCCGAGAAGTTCCACTCGGCGCTGCTGCCCCACGCCGGCACCGACAGCGACCTGTGGCGCGAAGTGGTCGACCTCGGCCACACCCTCGACCGCCTCGACGAGATCACCGGCACACGCGTGCAGGCCGACGTGGCCATGCTGTTCAGCTGGGAGAACTGGTGGGCCGCCGACGGCGAAAGCCGCCCGAGTCACGGCGTCGACTACCTCTCGCAGGTGCACGCCGCCCACGCCTCGCTGCGCCGCCTCGGCCACACCGTCGACCTGGTGCGCCCCGGCGCCGACCTGTCGGCCTACAAGCTCGTCATCGTGCCGTCGCTCTACCTGGTTCGGGATGCCGAAGCCGAGGTCGTCTCGAACTACGTCGCCGCGGGCGGCCACGTCGTCATCACGTTCTTCAGCGGAATCGTCGACGAAGAAGACCGCGTGCGCGCCGGCGGCTACCCGGGTGCGTTCCGTGAGCTGCTCGGCATCAACGTCGAAGAGTTCGCACCGGTTCTGCCGGGGCAGCGGCTGACGCTCGCCTCGGGGATGACCGCGACCGCCTGGTCCGAGCGCGTGCGAGCCCGCGGCGCCGAGGTTCTCGACACGTTCGCCGACGGGCCGTCCGCCGGGAGACCCGCCATCACGCGCAACGTCGTCGCCAGCAACAGCAGCACCCGCGGCGTCGCCCGCTACCTCGCCACGAGCCTCGACCCCGACGCGCTCGACGCCGTGCTGCGCGACGCCGCGGCCGAGGCATCCGCCCACCCCCAGGGGGACGAGCGCGAACCCGGGCTCGAGGTCATCCGCCGCGCCACCGCCGGCCACGCCATCGCAGGCGACACAGCCGCCGCCAGCGACACCCCCCGCAGTTACCTCTTCCTCATCAACCACTCGGCGCACGACGTCGAGACGCCGGCCCGGGGCCTCGACCTCGTCACCGGCGACACCGTCGACAACATCGCACGCGTGCCAGCCGGCGCCGTGCGCGTGATCAGAGAGGACCCCGCGCGATGAGCGTCAGTGTCGAAACGGCGGCGGTGAGCGCTCCCCGGCGCCGCGTGCGCCCGCCCAAACTGGTCGTGCAACACAAGAAGGCGATCGCGATCTTCATCGCCCCCTTCGCCGTGCTGTTCGCCATGTTCTACCTCGTACCCATCGGCTACGCCGTCTACCAGTCGCTCCTCGTCATCCAGCGCGACGGCACCTTCGGCCAGGCACGCGAGGTGTTCGGCGGGTTCGCGCAATACGTGCAGGTGTTCCAGAACGGCCCCTTCTGGCAGTCCGTCGGCCGCGTGCTGCTGTTCGGCGCCGTGCAGGTGCCCGTCATGCTGGGCCTCGCCCTGCTGTTCGCGCTGCTGCTCGACTCGCCCATCCTGCGCGGCAAACGCTTCTTCCGCCTCGCGTTCTTCGTGCCCTACGCCGTGCCCGGCGTCATCGCGGCCATCATGTGGGGATTCCTCTACTCTCCCAACCTGTCGCCCTTTACCGCAGTCACGCAGAACATCGACTTCCTGTCGGCCGACCTCGTGCTGTGGGCCATCGCCAACGTCGTCACGTGGGTGTTCGTGGGCTACAACATGCTCATCATCTACTCGTCGCTGCTCAGCATCCCGACCGAGATCTATGAGGCCGCCCGCCTCGACGGTGCCGGCCAGATGCGCATCGCCTGGTCGATCAAGATCCCGCTCGTGATGCCCGCCATCGTGCTCACCGCGATCTTCTCGATCATCGGAACGCTGCAGTTGCTCGCCGAACCGCAGGTGTTCCGCACCTTTAGCTCGGCCGTGTCGAGCACGTTCACCCCGAACCTCACGGTCTACACGACGTCGGCGATTCCCAACGTCAACCTCGCGGCCGCGTTCTCGGTCGTGCTGGCGCTGGCCACCTTCATCCTGTCGTTCGGTTTCCTCAAGTTCACGCAGCGAAAGGACGACAAATGAGCGCCATCCTGTCTTCCCCGGCCAACGGTTCGCCCGACTCGAATCAGGCGTCGGATGTCGCGCCCACCTCACGCATCCGTCGCGGCGGTCGCGGCCAGGCGGGTGGCGGTCACGGTCACCAGGGCCCCGCCGGCTCCGACACGACCAGGGCCCGCGGCCCCCGCGAGAGCCCCCTGTCGCGCGCCGGAGCCCTGATCGTGATGCTCGTCTTCACGCTCTACTTCCTCATTCCGATCTGGTGGCTGTTCATCGCCTCGACCAAGTCGGCGCCGCAGTTCGGCAATACGCCCGCCCTGTGGTTCGCGGACTTCAACCTGTTCGAGAACATCGGCCAGCTCATCGCCTACCGCGACGGCGTCTACCTCAAATGGATGCTGAACTCCGTGCTCTACGCGGGCCTCGGCGCCCTGCTCGGAACGCTGTTCGCGGCCATGTGCGGCTACGCGCTCGCCAAATACCGCTTCCCCGGCCGCGACGCCATCTTCAACGTCGTGCTCGGCGGAGTGCTCGTGCCCGCGACCGCTCTGGCGCTGCCGCTGTTCCTCATCTTCAGCCAGGTGGGGCTCACCAACACGTTCTGGTCGGTGTTCCTGCCGTCGCTCGTCAGCCCGTTCGGCGTGTACCTGACCCGCATCTTCGCGGCGTCGAGCGTGCCCGACGAGTTGCTCGAGGCATCCCGACTGGATGGCGCCGGCGAGATCCGCACCTTCTTCACCATCTCGGTGCGGCTCATGTTCCCGGCGCTGGTGACCGTGTTCCTGTTCCAGTTCGTGGCCATCTGGAACAACTTCTTCCTGCCGCTCATCATGCTGCGCGACGAGACGCTGTTCCCCGTGACGCTCGGGCTCTACGCCTGGAACTCTCAGGTGAACCAGATTCCCGAGTTGCGCCTCTATGTGCTGGTCGGCGCGTTCCTGTCGATCATCCCGCTCGTCATCACGTTCCTGCTGCTGCAGCGGTTCTGGCGCTCGGGTCTCGGCGCCGGGTCGGTCAAGTAGCGCCCCGCCCGCGGCATCCCCACTTCTTCACCCCCGCATGACCTTCACTTTCACCTTCACCCCAACAGATCCACGCACACCCACAGAAACGGAACAGCATGAACCTCAAGAGAACAGCGGTCGCCGCAGCGGTGCTTTCGGCCGTCGTTTTGAGCGGCTGCTCGTCGACCACCGGCAGTGAGGGCAGCGACGCTGCAGCCTGCACGCCGGCCGACGGAAAAGTCGAGCTCAGCTTCACCTCCTGGATTCCCGGCATCGAAGACGCCGTGGATGTCTGGAACAAGGCGAACCCCGACATCCAGGTCGCCGTGCAGACGGGCCCCAACGGCAACAGCGGCACCTACCAGAACTTCTTCAACCAGCTGAAGGCCGGCAACGCGCCCGACCTCGGCCAGATCGAATACGACGCGCTGCCCAACTTCCGCGTGCAGAACGGCCTCATGGACCTCGGCGCCTGCGAAGACGTCATGGCCTCGAAGGACAAGTTCGTCGACTGGACCTGGGGTCAGGTCTCGCTCGGCGAATCCGACTCGGTCTACGCGATCCCGCAGGACTCGGGCCCCATGGCCATGTTCTACCGCGCCGACCTGTTCGAGCAGAACGGCATCGCCATCCCCACCACGTGGGAGGAATACAAGGAAGCCGCCAAGAAGGTGCGCGCCACCGGCAGCTACATCACCAACTTCTCGCAGGGCGACATCAACCAGTTCGCCGGTTTCGTGTGGCAGGCCGGCGGCAGCTGGTTCGAGAACGACGGCACCGACTGGACCGTCGACCTGACCGACGACGCCTCCAAGAAGGTGGCCGACTACTGGCAGGAACTCATCGACGAAGACCTCGTCTCCACCGTTCCCGCCTGGACCACCGAATGGGACAACGCCTACAACACGGGCGCAGCCTGGAGCTGGAACTCCGCCGTCTGGGGCGCCAACTCCATCGCCTCGGGCGCACCCGACACCGCGGGCAAGTGGTCCGTCGCTCAGGCCCCGCAGTGGGAAGCCGGCGACAAGGCTGCCGGCAACTGGGGCGGCTCGTCGACCGCCGTCTTCACCGGCTCGGAGCACCCCTACGAGGCCGCGAAGTTCGCGCTCTGGCTCAACACCTCTGAAGAGGCCCTCACCATGCTGAACGAGTCGGCGAACATCTACCCCGCCACCAAGGACGGCCTCAACCTGCCGATCCTGAAAGAGGGCGTCGAGTTCTACGGCAACCAGCCGATCTACGATGTGTTTGCCGACGCCTCCGCCGAGGTCGCCAAGGACTTCGCCTGGGGCCCGACCATGACGCAGACCTACAACGACGTGTCGGATGGCTTCAAGTCCGCCGTCTCGGGCGACGGAACCCTGTTCGACGCACTCAAGAAGGGCCAGTCGGCGACCGTCGACGCGCTGAAGGCCCAGTCCATCCCCGTCAAGGAGTAGTTGCACCGTGATTCACCACCTTCGTGCCGCGGGCGTCAGCCTGATCGTCGATGCCCGCGGCGCGAAGGTGCCCTCGATTCTGCACTGGGGGGCGGATGTCGGCGAGCTCGACTCATCTGCCCTCGAAAGTCTGTCCGGGGCCCTGCTGGCCGCCGTGCCGCCCTCGTCGATCGACGAACCCCCGCGCCTGAGCCTCGTGCCGACCCTGTTCGACGGCTGGAGCGGGCGTCCGGGGCTCGAGGTTCACCGGGTCGCCGGACTCGCTGACGCCGGAGCTTCTGAGACTCCCGCGCCTTTCGCGCCGTCGGTCTCGCGACCGCTCGCGTTGCGCCTCGTCGCGACCGACTACTCGGCTGCTTCTGCTGCCGCTGATGCCGCTGATGCCGCTACCTCGACTGGCGCGCCGACCCCGCTCTCGTCCCAAACCCTCGTCTTCACGCTCGCGGATGCCGCAGCCGACGTCACCGTGACGGTCACGCTCGAGCTCACCCCCGAGGGCGTCCTGCGCCTGCGCCACCGCGTGCGGAACGACGCATCCTCACCTCTTGCCGTCGACAGCGTCGCCGCAGCCCTGCCCCTGGCCGACCGCGCCCGAGAACTGCTCGACTTCACGGGCCTCTGGACGCACGAGCGCACCCCGCAGCGCCACACCCTCGGCCAGGGCATCTGGAGCCGCGAACACCGCCACGGCCGCCCCGGCCACGACGACGCGTTCCTCTTCGCGGCCGGCACCCCGGGCTTCACGTTCCGCACGGGCGAGGTCTGGGCCACCCACCTGGCGTGGAGCGGTGACAAGGCGCTGTGGGCCGAACGCTCGCCGCTCGGGGCATCCGTCTCGGGCAGCGGCGAACTGCTCGCGCCCGGCGAGATCACGCTCGCGGATGGTGAGCACTACGAGTCCCCCTGGACCATCGCCGTCTACTCGGCCGCCGGTCTCGACGGTGTGTCGGCCCGCCTGCACCCGTGGATCCGCTCGTGGAGCAGCATCCGCCGCCCCCGCCCCGTCGTCTTGAACACGTGGGAGGCCGTCTACTTCGACCACGACCTGCCCACCCTGCTGACCCTCGTCGACCAGGCCGCGCGCGTGGGCGTCGAACGTTTCGTGCTCGACGACGGCTGGTTCGAGGGGCGCACCGACGACCGCCGGGCCCTGGGCGACTGGTTCGTCGACGCCGCCCGCTGGCCCGACGGTTTGTCGCCGCTCGTCGACGCCGTACGCGCGCAGGGCATGGACTTCGGCCTGTGGGTGGAGCCCGAAATGGTGAACCCCGACTCGACTGTGGCGCGCGAGCATCCCGACTGGATTCTCGGTCGCCCGGATGCGCCCACCTGGCGTTTCCAGCGCGTGCTCGACCTGTCGAACCCCGAGGCCTTCGCCTACATCCTGGGCCGCCTCGATGCCCTGCTCGGCGAATACGACATCGCGTTCCTCAAGTGGGATCACAACCGCGACCTACTCGGCGGCTCGGCGCACCGGCAGACCGCCGCGTTCTACCGCCTGCTCGACGCCGTGCGCGCGGCCCACCCGCACGTCGAGATCGAGTCCTGCGCGTCGGGCGGTGCGCGCATCGACCTGGGGGTGCTCGAACGCGTCGAGCGCGTGTGGACGAGCGACACCAACGACCCGCTCGAGCGCCAAGCCATCCAGCGCTACACGTCGCTCGTGATCCCGCCCGAATACCTCGGCGGGCACCTGGGGGCGGCGCAATCGCATACCACCTGGCGCACCTCGGACCTCGAATTCCGGCTGGTCACGGCCCTCTTCGGCAGCGCCGGCATCGAGTGGAACCTGAACGAGGCCTCACCCGCCGAGCTCGACACCATCGCCGCCTGGATCGACACCTACAAGCGCCACCGCGGCCTGCTGCACACGGGCACCATCGTGCGATCGGATGCCTCAGACCCCGCGTTGCACGCCCACGGCGTCGTCTCCCGCGACCAGACGTCCGCACTCTTCGCCCACGTCTCCCTGGCTGCCCCGCGCACCGCGGTGCCGGCACCGCTCCGCCTCCCGGGCCTCGAACCCGACCGCCTCTACCGGGTGCGCCCGCTCACGCTCGGGGCCGCCCCGCGCGCCATCCAGGATGCCCCGCCCGCCTGGATCGCGGCCGGCGAAGTCGTTCTCTCGGGCCGCATCCTCGCCGAGATCGGCCTCGCCGTGCCCCTCCTCGCGCCCGAACAGGCGCAGCTCTTCACAGCCGACGCGCTCTAACGAGCTCTAGCCCACGCCGCTCGGGGAGTGGTACCCATCGCGAGCAACGCTCACGTTCGATAGCGTTATCTCGCCAAGAACATCCGAATCACCCGAGGGGGACCCCATGAGGGAACGACGCACCAAGACCACCGCACTCATCGCCGGCTTCGCCATCGCCGGCTTCCTGCTGTCCGGCTGTGCCGGCGGCCAGAGCAAGGCCGACGCGTGCAAGGAGCTCGAGAGCGGCATTCAGCAGCTGCAGACCGAGCTGACCGAGAGCTCCTCGAGCCTCGCCACCGACCCCGCCGCCGCGTCCGACGCGATCAGCGAGCTGGCCGACACCTTCAGCGACAACGCCGAGAAGGTCACCAACGACGAGGTCAAGCCGACCGCCGACAAGGCAGAGAAGGCCATCTCGGCCATGTCTGACGAGTTCGAGAAGTACGCTGACGACCCGACCTCGGCCGACGTCAACGCTCTGACCGAGAGCGCCACCGACGTGCAGACCACCTTCACCGACCTCGGCAAGGTCTGCAACTAAGTCTCACCACGCAGCACAAAAGGGGGGTCGCCTACGGGCAGCCCCCCTTTCGCTTGCCCAGGCGAAGGTGACGCGTCAGCGGACGAGGCGGACCTCGGTGATCTCCTCGCCGAGGAAGGGCTGCGTCTGGCGGGCGCCGTCGGGCGTGAAGCCGTTGCGGGCGTAGAAGCGGTGCGCGCGGGGGTTGTCCTCGGCCACCCAGAGGAACGCGGGCTGCTCGCCGAGCACGGCGTCGAAGAGCTGCTGGCCGATGCCCGTGCCGTGGAAGGCGTGCAGCACATAGGTGAAGTACAGCTCGGAGCGGTCGGTGATCTCCGGGTCGCGGCTGGGGCCCGAACCCGAGAAACCGACGATCTCGCCGTCGACGAGGGCGGCGTAGAGGCAGCGGCCGTCGCCGAGCGACGAGTAGTGCGTCCACAGCTCGGCCATGCGGCGCGGAGAGACGGCCCGCAACGCTTCGTCGCTGATCAGGTGGTCGTAGGTTTCGTGCCAGCAGGTGGCGTGCACACGCCCGAGTGATTCGGCGTCGACGTCGCGAACCGGGCGAACAACAGCATCGATGGTGGTGTTCATAGTCGGGAGACTACCCCCGGCTGCGCGGACCCTCAAAATCGCGGATGCCCCGGCCGAAATCATCCGGTCGGGGCATCGCGTCGTGCGGGGTGACGAGTGGACTACTCGTTGACGAGGACGATCTCGTCGAGTGCCTTGCGCTCGCGGGGGGCGACCTCGCGCTCGCGCAGCTTGTCCTCGAGCGTGTCGGGGCTGGCCACGTGGCCGATGGCCGACACGGTCAGGATCTGGTGGTTGGGTCCGAGGTCGAATGCCTCGGCCAGCTCATCCTTCTTGAAGCCGCCCATCTGGTGCACGTGCAGGCCGTCGTGGTGGGCCTGGATGCTGAGGTGCGCCATGGACTGGCCCAGGTCGTAGATGGCCCAGGGCAGCGGCTTGCCGTCGGCGTCGGTGACCTCGGCGACGGCCACGATGAGCGCGCCCGCGTTGCCGGCCCACGCCTTGTTGAAGCCCATCAGGCTCGCGGCGATGGTGTTGAAGGTGTCGGAGCCGCGGCGGCCGATGATGAAACGCCAGGGCTGCGTGTTGGCGGCGCTCGGCGACCAGCGGGCGGCCTCGAGGGCGGCGGTGAGTGTCTGCTCGTCGATGGTGGCGGTGGCGTCGAAGGCGCGCGGGCTCCAGCGGTCCGAGAGGACGTCGAGAATGGGAACGCTCGTGTCGGCGGTGCGGGCAGAGGTGGTGATGTCGGTCATCCGTGCTCTTTCGTCGTGGTTCTGGGGAGGTGTGTGTCTGAGCGTCGCCGTTGACTATGTATGTAAACGCATGGATGCGGCGACTATTCCGGATGCCGGGCGGGAGGCTCTCGGCAGCCGCGCCCGTCTGTCGGGCTACTCGCTGTCGGGCTACTCGGACTTCTGCGTGAGGATGTGGAACGGCACCGCGAGCGGGAAGCGGTAGACCTCGCCGCGCGAGGAGCGCACGCCACCCAGGATGAGGGCGACGAGGTTGGCAACGTTCCACGCGACGATGAGGATGAGGGTGACGAGCGGGGCCGACACGAAATCGCCGCCGCCCATGGTTGCCAGCACGAGGAAGTGCGCAACGAAGGCCACGATCTGGCCGAGGAGGTAGGTGATCTGCCAGTTCATGGCGTTGCGCGCGTTGCCGGCCGAGAGCGGGCCGCGGTGGCGCACGGTCGACCAGACGATGAGCGTGGCGATGATCGAGAAGAACGGCGAGAGGTAGAAGAAGCCGAAGAGCGAGACCAGGCCGATGAGCCAGACGAGCTGACCGCCGGACTTGTCGGCGCCGCGGTCGGGGCCGCCGTAGTTGGGGGCGCCGAAGGCGGGCTGGCCGTAGCCCGGCTGGCCGTAAGGCGGCTGTCCATAGCCGGGCTGACCGAAAGGCTGCTGGCCGTAACCGGGCTGTTCGTATCCGGGCTGAACGTAAGGGGGCTGACCCTGCGCGGGCGGAACGGGCGGGCCGTAGGGCGACTGCTGCGGCTCGTGACCGGTTACCGGGGGAGCGTACGGAGGCTGGTCGGCGGGGGTTCCGTCGGGGTTCGTCATGCGAGGCATCCTCACTGTCATCGTCGAAGGCGGTGGCTGTCTATCGAGTATCCGTCCATCCTGTCAGAGCCGTCGATGGGGAGTTCTTTCGCTAGCGAGCGGCCCGGGTGGCGGCTACGATCGCTTCGATGCGGGCGGGTGTCGACTCCTCCTGCAGGCTGGTGGTGTCCCCGAGCGGCCGGCCGTCGCTGATGTCTCCCAGCAACCGGCGCATGATCTTGCCCGAGCGGGTCTTGGGCAGGTCGGGCACGATCACGACATCCCGCGGTTTGGCGATGGGCCCGATGGCCTGTGCCACATACGCCCGCAACGTCTCGCGCAGGGTGTCGGCCTGTTGCACCCAGTAGGTGTCGTCGGCGCCCGAGGCATCCTGGGGCAGTGACGACGGGATGACATAGGCCGCGATCGCCTGCCCCGTGATCGGGTCGCTGACCCCCACCACTCCGGCTTCGCCGACGGCCGGATGCGCGACGAGCGCCGACTCGATCTCGATGGTCGACAGGCGGTGTCCCGACACGTTGATGACATCATCGACGCGACCGAGCACCCAGATGTCGCCGTCGGCATCCCATTTGGCGCCGTCGCCCGAGAAGAAGTAGCCCTGCTTCCAGTACTTGGCCCAATAGGAGTCGCGGTAGCGCTCGGGGTTGCCCCAGACGGTGCGGGCGAGGCCCGGCCCCGGGCGGTCGACGACGAGATAGCCGCCCGAACCGTAGGGCACGCGCTCGCCGTCCTCGTCCACGATGAGCGTCGAGATGCCGGGCAGCGCGCGGTTGGCCGAACCGGGTTTTAGGGTCGAGACACCGGGCAGCGGCGCCATGGTCGCGGCCCCCGTCTCGGACTGCCACCACGTGTCCACGATGGGCGCCTCGCCGCGGCCGATACGGGTGTGGAACCACATCCAGGCCTCGGGGTTGATGGCCTCGCCCACGGTGCCGAGAATGCGGATGCTCGACAGGTCGAACTCGGCTGGCGGCCCGTCGGGGAACCACGTGCTGAGTGTGCGGATGAGCGTGGGCGCCGTGTAGTAGGTCGTCACGCCGTAACGCTCGATGATCTCGAAGTGGCGCGTGCGGCTCGGCGTGTTGGGCGTGCCCTCATAGATCACCTGCGTGAGGCCGTTCGAGAGCGGGCCGTAGATCTCGTAGGTGTGCGCCGTGACCCACGCGAGGTCGGCCGTGCACCAGTGCACGTCGTCGGGTTTGGCGTCGAAGATGGCCCAGTGAGTGAAAGATGCCTGGGTGAGATATCCGCCCGAGGTGTGCACGAGGCCCTTGGGCTTTCCCGTGGTGCCCGAGGTGTAGATGATGAACAGCGGCGTCTCGGCGTCGAAGTATTCGGGGTCGTGCACGTCGCTCGCGGCATCCACCGTCTCGTGCCACCAGACGTCTCGACCGTCGGTCCAGGGGATGTCGTCCCCCGTGCGCTTGACGACGAGCACGTGTTCGATGCTGTCGACGCCCGCGACGGCCTGGTCGGCGTTGTCCTTGACGGCCACGGCCTTGCCCCGGCGGAACTGGCCGTCGGTCGTGATGAGCAGCTTGGCGCGCGTGTCCTCCACGCGGAACCGCAGGGCCTCGGCCGAGAACCCGCCGAACACGAGCGAGTGGATGGCGCCGATGCGGGCCACGGCGAGCGTCGCGATGATGGTCTCGAGAATGACCGGCAGGTAGATGACCACGCGGTCGCCCACGCCGATGCCGAGGTCGGTGAGCGCGTTGGCGGCCTTCGAGACCTCGCGCTGCAACTCGGCATAGGTGAGGCTGCGTCGGTCGCCGGGCTCGCCTTCGAAGTGCACGGCCACCTTGTCGCCCAGGCCGTTCTGCACGTGCCGGTCGACGCAGTTGACGGCAACGTTGAGTCGCCCGCCCGCGAACCACGTGGTCTCGGGCACCGAGAGGGTTCCGGATGCGTCGGGCGCGGCGGGCTTCCACGTGTGCACGCTCTGCCACGGGGTGTGCCAGTCGAGCCGCGCGGCCTGTTCGGCCCAGAAGGCGTCGGCGTCGGCATCCGCTCGCGCCCACCAGGAGGCGTCGACGTTGGCGCTCGCCGCGATGGCCGCGGGGGCCGGGTAGGCGCGGGTCTCGTCAAGCAGGTTCGCGATCGTCGCGTGCGAGGCGCCGGTTGTTGTGGCGGCGGTCGTCGCGTCGTGCGGGCGGCCCGGCGTGCTCGAGTCAGGCGTAGCGGCGGCGGATGCGGGGGCGAGATCGTCGGGCATGCTTCCAGGTTAGGCGGGCGCAGAGTGCGGTGTGCGGCCGAGTGAAACGCTCGTTCACACGACGGGGGTAGTGTGGCCCGATGGCTACTCTCGGCACTGCCCTCGACACCGCCGATTGGCGTTTCCGCATCTTCGAGCTCTACGCCGACGTGCGTCGCGTCGCGGCGACCGACCCGGCGGCCGCGCACCGCATCTGGCGCGATCGCCGCGACGAGCTCTTCGCCACGCATCCGGCCTCGCCACTCTTGCCCGAAGACGCCGAGACGTTCTCGGGTCTGCCCGTTGCCGACTACGACTCGTCGTGGCGCTTCGAGGTGGATGTCGCGCCCGTCGACGAGGGCCGTGACATCGCCGTTCCCACGGGCACCGACGGCGTCGTCGGCTTCACGCTCATCGGCACGGCCGGGCTGCCGGGCGACCGCGGCTCGCTCGCCGTCTGGAAGCACGCGGGCTACGGCGGCGGCCTCTTCGTCCCCGTCAAGGATCGCCTGGCCGGTGCCGAGGGCGGCACCTACGGCGGCGGCCGCTACCTGCTCGACACCATCAAGGGCGCGCACCTCGGCGCATCCGGCATCTCGGATGGCGCAGCCCCCGACAGCGGCGCCGGTGCGGGTCGCCTCGTGCTCGACCTCAACTTCGCCTACAACCCGTCCTGCGCGTACGACCCCGCCTGGGCGTGCCCGCTCGCGCAGCAGGAGAACACGCTGCCGGTCGAGGTTCCGGTCGGCGAGACCTACCCCGCGACGGCCTGATTCTCAGCATCGCGACAGTGTAAGTTCTATTGATTAACGATAGCTTTAGATTGTTCATCGATGGAGGTCGGTCATGCACAGGTTCGCAATCGTCGTGTTGAGGGTGATCATCGCCGCCGCCCTCGCGGGGTCGTTACTTGTTCAGGTGATGCTCGTCCCGCTCCTGGTGGCCGACCTCGCCGAAGCGTCCGTCGGCGTCGTTTTGCGCTCGACGTTCGCAGCGGTCGTCGTGCTCGAGATCGTCGCGTTCCAAGCGAGCGCTGTGTGTGTCTGGATGCTGCTGAACCTCGTGGGGCGAGGCAAGGTCTTTTCCCGCCGGGCGTTCCGCTACGTCGACATCATCGCCGGGTGCATTGCGGCGGCGGCGCTGCTGACGTTCACGGTTGCCGTGTTGCTCGCCCCCGGCCAGGTCGCCCCGGGTGTGGTCGGCTTGGTCTGCGGCGTGGCCCTCGTGCTCGCGGGTATGACTCTCGTGGTCGTGGTGCTGCGTTACCTGCTTCGCCAGGCCATCGACCTCGACGGTGAGGCGCGCGAACTGCAATCGCAACTGGATGAGGTCATCTGATGCCCATCGTCGTCGACATCGACGTCATGCTGGCGCGTCGCAAGATGGCGGTCGGCACGCTCGCGGAACTCGTGGGGGTCACGCCCGCCAATCTCGCTGTTTTGAAGAACGGCCGTGCGAAGGCCGTGCGTTTCACCACGCTGGAGGCGCTCTGCGAGGCCTTGGACTGTCAACCGGGTGATTTGTTGCGTTGGGAGCCCGACGGGGCATGAGGGATCTGGGCCCGCGAACGCTTGCGATTTGCGCACGGCTCGCATAAGTTAAACAAACGGCCCAGTCGGTTTCTCGATGAGAACCACTGATGGGGGCCCAGATCGGAAACCTCGGGGGAGGGTTCCGACTCGGGGACGGCGGCGGGCGTTCATTCTGCGACGTCCGCCCCGCCGCCCGCGACCGATCGTGCCGGCGGCTCTGCGCCGGTCCGCTGCAGACCGGGAAGTTGCAGATCACGCCGCGCTGGGCAGCTCCGGGTGGCACCCGTCTTCAGATCGAGGGCGGAGCCCCGTCGCCGTGCACGAGCCGCGGGACGGCCAGCAGGTGGTCGCGGCTGTCGGGGCAGCCGATGGCGGCGAAGATGATGTCCCACATATTGGTGATGCGGTTGTCGAGGCGGGCCCAGTCGTCGAAGACGGCCGACACCATCTGGGTGCCCGTGAACGATTCGACGACGAAGCGCGCGATGCTGTCGACCTCGATGCGGGGAGAGACGTCGCCTTCGGCGATGGCCTTGCGCAGGTGTTCGGCGCTCTGCGCGATCCAGAACTCGTAGGGCGCGCGGGCGTGCTCGGGAAAGTAGCCGGCCGATTCGGTGCTGAGTCGGATGCCGGCCTGCACGATCGGCAGCGTGCGCAGCTGCTGGGCGAACGTGTGAGTGAGCCGCACGAGACCCTCGGCGCCCGGCATGTCGTCGCTCAGCAGGCGAGCGCCGGCGTCGACGCACAGCTGATGCTGCTGCAGGATGAGTTCGAGGGCAAGGGCGTGCTTCGACTCGAAGTGGAAGTAGAGGGCGCCCTGCGTGACGCCCGCTTCGGTGATGATCTCGCTGAGCTTGGCGCTGGCATAGCTCGATCGGGCAAACACCACGCCGGCGGCTTCGACGATCGCTTGTCGCGTCGCGCGAGCGCGTTCCTGTTTGGGCATGGGGTCCTCCGGCCTATCGGGGACAGAATACCTCCGGGGGCTATGAAGGGTGACCCCCTTGTGACGGGCCCTTCCCAGGTTTTCGGGATGCTGCACGTCAGGTTCGCACGGGCGCAACGGGGCGGCTGCGCAAATCTCCCGGACAGACCTGTTTTCGCTCGAACCGGTAACCCATCCCGGGGCGGCCCGGATTGGGGATACAGGAGAGGCCGACTCCCGCGCTATCGGCGCGTCCTGCGCGCGGGCCGCGACGAGCCCGCGGTCCGGGCGCGCCCGTCCTGACGCCCGCCCTGGAGCCCGCCCTGGAGCCCGACCTGACGCCCGGCCTGACGCCCGAACAGGCGCTAGAGGGCCTCCCCCGGAATGGGGTGCCCCACGAGGTGCGACGCGGGCGCGACTCCCGCGGCCGGCGCGGCCGCCAAGGCTGCGCAGATGGCCTCGACGAAGCTGTCGATGTCGGCCTCGGTGGTGTCGAACGCGCACATCCACCGCACTTCGCCCGTCGCGGCATCCCAGTCGTAGAAGCGGAAGGACTCGCGCAGCGTGTCGGCGACACCGGGCGGCAGAACGGCGAAGACCGCGTTGGCCTCGGTCGGCTGGCTGAAGCCGAGACCGGGCGCCTGACCGGCCGCGATGCGCTCTTCGAGGGCCGATCGCAGGCGCACGGCCATGGCGTTGGCGTGGCTGGCCGAGCGGTGCCAGAGGTCGCCCTCGAGCAGCGCGATCAGCTGGGCCGACAGGAAACGCATCTTCGAGGCGAGCTGCATGTTGAGCTTGCGCAGGTAGACGAGACCCTGCGTGGCGGCCGGGTTGAGCGACACGACGGCCTCGCCGAACATGAGGCCGTTCTTGGTGCCGCCGAACGAGAGCACGTCGACCCCGGCGTCGGTCGTGAAGGCGCGGAACGGCAGGCCGAGGGCCGCGGCCGCGTTGGAGAGCCGGGCACCGTCGAGGTGCAGCGACATGCCGTGGGCATGAGCGTGGTCGGCGATGGCGCGGATCTCGTCGGGCGTGTAGAGCGTGCCGAGCTCGGTGCTCTGCGTGATGGACACGACGAGCGGCTGCGCGCGGTGCTCATCGCCCCAGCCCCAGGCCTCGCGGTCGATCAGCTCGGGCGTGAGCTTGCCGTCGGGGGAAGGCACGCCCAAGATCTTGATGCCGCCGACGCGCTCGGGCGCGCCACCCTCGTCGACGTTGATGTGAGCCGTGGTGGCGGCGATGACGGCACCCCAGCGCGGCAACATCGACTGGATGCCGACCACGTTGGCGCCCGTGCCGTTGAAGACCGGGAACACCTCGGCCTGCTCGCCGAAGTGGCCGCGGAAGATCTCGGTGAGACGCTCGCTGTACTGGTCGCCGCCGTAGGCCACCTGGTGCCCGCCGTTGGCCCGGGCGATGGCCTCGATCACCTCGGGGTGCACCCCCGCGTAGTTGTCGCTGGCGAAGTTGCGGACGTCGGAATCATGCAGTGGAAGGCTCACACCCCTAATCTCGCACAGAGCGGCCGCCCCGCGCATCCTGGCCGAAAACTGTGGATGAACGGGGCGGCCGCTGCCTGGGGAGAACGAACGCGTCAGCCGCGCAGCGCCTCACCGAGCTTCACGCGCGCCCCCGTGCGCAGAAGCGAGTTGCTGTACATCTTCGAGCCGAGCAGCAGCACGACGACCGTGGTCACGGCGAGGATCGCGAGCGAGAGCAGCGGCTCCCACCACTCGGCCGTTCCGAGGAACAGGCGCACCGGCATACCGACGGGCGCCGAGAAGGGGATGTAGGACATGATCGCCAGCACGGTCGGGTTGTCGTTGAAGAAGATGACCGCGAAGTAGGGCAGCATGACGAGCATCGTGACGGGCATGGTCGTCGATCCGACATCCTCTTGGCGCGAGACCAGGGCGGCCGTCGCGGCGAAGAGCGCGGCCAGCAGCACGAAGCCGATGACGAAGAAGATGACGAACCACACGATGGGTGCGCCGAGGCCGGTCAGCAGATCGCTCTGCCCCGTCACCGTCAGGCCCACGATGGCGATCACCGCTATGAGCGCGATCTGGGCGAAGGCGAGGATGCTGTTGCCGAGCACCTTTCCGGCCAGCAACGCGCGCACCGGGATGGCCGACATGAGGATCTCGACCACGCGGGTCTGCTTCTCTTCCACCACGCTCTGGGCGATGGTCGAACCGAACGTCATGGCCGACGAGAAGAAGACGAGGCCAAACGCGATGGCGACGAGATAGCCGAGGAATCCGGCATCCGCACCCTGGTCGAGCAGCACGACCTTGGGTGCCGTGCTGAGCGCCTGCACGACCGACGTCGGTGCCGAATCGGTGGCCACGACCTCGAACAGCAGCGGCGAGTCGCCGGAACGATCGGGCAGGATGGCGGCCTCGACGTCGCCGTCGCGCACCAGTTTCTCGGCGGCCTGCTCGTCGTCGACCACGGTCACGTCGAACGATTTCGCGGCGGCGGCCGGGATGACCTCGCTCGTGGCATCGACGACCGCCACCTTCGTGGTCTCGCTGCCGGCCGAGTTGGCCGAGAAACCCGCGAACAGGATGGAACCCAGGATGATCACGAGCAGCAGGGCCGACGAGATCAGGAACGCCTTGCTGCGCAGGCGGGCGCGGATCTCGCGCTCGGAGACGAGCCACACGCTCGACGCGAAACCGGGGGCCTGCGGGGCGGCGGGCCGAGCCGATGCGGGGGCCGACGCGGACGATGTGCCGCGCGAGGACGGCGACGACGGGGAGGGCGAGGTGCGGGTGCTCATCGGATGACCTCTCGGAAGATGTGGGCGAGCGACGGGCGCTGCGGGTGGAAGGTGGTGACGGCGCCGGCCTCGACCGCGCGTCGCAGCACGAGCTGCGCGGTTTCGTCGGTGTCGGCGTCGAAGAGCGCGTAGCCGCCGTCGAACTCGACGACGTCGACGCCGGGCAAGCCGCGGATCCAGCCGATGTCGGTGCCGGCCTGCAGTTCGAAGCGGCGCGTGGCGTGCTTCTCGCGCAGCGCCTCGCGCGAACCCGAGGCGCGGATCTCTCCGTTGGCGATGATGACGAGGTCGTCACAGAGGCGTTCGACGATATCGAGTTGGTGCGAGGAGAAGAGCACGGGCACGCCGGCATCCGCTCGCTCTTTCAGCACTCCGACGACGACGTCGACGGCCAGGGGGTCGAGGCCCGAGAACGGCTCGTCGAGCACGAGCAGATCGGGTTGGTGCACGAGGGCCGCCGCGATCTGCGCGCGCTGCTGGTTGCCGAGCGACAGCGATTCGAGCGTGTCGTTGGCGCGCTCCTCGAGGCCGAGCGATTCGAGCAGTTCTCGCGTGTTCTGCGTGGCGCGCGACGACGAGAAGCCGTGCAGGCGGGCCAGGTAAACGAGCTGCTCCTCGACCTTCATCTTGGGGTAGAGGCCGCGTTCTTCGGGCATGTAGCCGAAGCGGTGGCGGTCACCGGCCGTGAGCGGTTTGCCGTCTTTCGTGACGGTGCCGCCGTCGGCCGACAGGACGCCGAGGATGATGCGCATGGTCGTGGTCTTGCCGGCACCGTTGCCGCCGACGAAACCGGTCATGCGGCCGGGCTGCACCGTGAACGACACGTCGTGCAACACCTGCCGGTCGCCGTATGAGCGGGTGATGTTCTCTAGCTGAAGCACGCTGGCTCCTCCGATTCTCTGCGTGATTACACGCTAGAGCGGGGGAGAGGTCGCGGGCATCAGCCGTGGGGCGGGTTCTCGCGCCTCCGCCTGGCGGGGGAGGGCGTCGAATCCACGCCTCAGGCGTCGGAGACGGCGTAGCCGCTGCGGAACGCCCACACGATGGCCTGGATGCGGTCGCGCACGCCCAGCTTGGCGAAAATGCTCGACACGTGCGTTTTGACCGTCGCCTCGCCGACATAGAGCTTCGAGGCGATCTCCTGGTTCGAGAGCCCGTCGGCGAGCAGGGCGAAGACGTCGCGCTCGCGCTCGGTGAGCAGGGCGTAGGCCGCGCGCTCGGCGTCGTTCGGGCCGCCGTGCGTCGCGGTGGCGGGGCCACCGGTGCCGACAGAGCCGTGACCGCCGGCAGTGACGTCTTGGTGGCGAGCCGAGCGGTCGCCCTGAGCCGCACGGCCGTCACGAGAGTGATCAGGCAGCGCACCCAACGCGGCGCTGAGGCCCGACGTTCCGGGCGACGACGGCTGAGACATCCGCCCGGCCGTCGCACCGAAGCGCGCGATGACGCGTTTGGTCACGGTAGGCGACAGCAGCGCCTCGCCGCTCGCGACGACCCGCACGGCCTCGATGAGCTGCTCGGGCGAGGAATTCTTCAGCAGGAACCCGCTCGCGCCGGCCGCCAGGGCCTCGAACAGGTAGTCGTCGCGGTCGAAGGTCGTCAGAATCAGGACGGCCGCGCCGATCGACGGGTCGCCCGTGATGGCGCGCGTGGCGTCGAGCCCGTTCATGCCGGGCATCTGCACGTCCATGCAGATCACGTCGGGTGCGAGGGATGCCGCGGCCGCGATTGCCTCGGCCCCCGAACCCGCCTCGCCGACGACCTCGATACCGGGCTGGGCGCCCAGGATGATGCGGAAACCCGCGCGCAGCAACTCCTGGTCGTCGACCAGCAACACGCGGATCGCCCCGGACGTGTCAGCGCCACCCGTGCCACCCGTGCCGCTCGTGCCACCCGCGCCTCCCGCGCCGGCCCCTGCGTTCGTGCTGGCATGCGTCGAATCGGTCATGTCGAAACCATCCGTTCGTGAGAGTCGTTCGGGCCCGGGAGCCGGTCGTCGAGAGAAACGGGGATGCGCGCCCGCACGAGGTAGCCGCCGCGGGGCCGAGGCCCCAGTTCGAGCGTTCCTCCGGTTGCACGCACGCGTTCCTGCATGCCGACGTGCCCCAGCCCCGTGCCCGTGCGCGCCCCCCGCCGCCGGGTCGGCGAAGCCACGGCGAGCGAGCCACTGTTGGTGATCTCGATCTCCACGGCGTCGTCGAGGTAGCGCAGCCGCACGTCCGCCCGGGTATCTGGCCCGCCGTACTTGCGGGCGTTCGTCAGGCCCTCCTGCACGACCCGGTACACGGTCAGCGACACCAACTTCGGCAGCGGCCGCGGTTCGCCGATCGTCTCGAAGCGCGTCGGCACACCGGACTGGCTCGACGCCTCACACAACTCGGGCAACCGGTCGACGCTCACGGTCGAGGCGGCCTCGGACTCGGTTTCGGCCGCGCTCTCGGCCTCGGCGTCGGGCTCCCGCAGGGTGCCGAGGATGCCGCGCAACTCGTCGATCGCCGACCGGGCGTTGTCCTCCACGACGCCCAGAGCAGCCCGAGCGGCCGCCGGATCGAGGTCCAACACGGTGCGAGCCGCCCCCGCCTGCACTCCCATCACCGACACGTGGTGCGCCACCACATCGTGCAATTCGCGCGCGATGCGCAAACGTTCGAGCGATACGGCCTGGCGAGCCGAGCGGATGCGTTCACGATCGAGGAGCGCCGTGCGCTGTTCGAGCACGGCACGTTCTTTCGCGCCATCCCACGCCCGATTGCCGAAGAACCAGGCCGCGCCGAAGTACAGGATGTTCGTGAGGATCTGGATGAGCAGGTAGGCCACGAGCGGCGAAAAGAGCCCGGCGCGCGAGAAGCCCGGCATGGCGTCGGGATCGGTGGTGGCGAGGAACATCGAGATCAGCAACCACACGAGCATGGCGAACACGATGACGATGCGCACGATGAAGGCGCGGCGGCGGTCCGACATCCAGGCGCCGACCGAATAGAGCGCCAGGAAGAGGGCGATGTTGCAGAAGAGCAGCTCGCTGACGTGCAGCTGTCCGATCACGATGAACGCGGCCGAGAGCACGAGCGCCACGGTGGCCGGCCGCACCCGCCGCCACGCGAGGGGGAGCGTGATGAAGGCCAGCGCCAGGATGCTGACACCGAGGTCGGCGGGATCGTCGTAGAACCCGGCCACCGTGTAGAGCATGAGGCTCAAGATGGAGCCGACGAAGAGTGCGGCCGCGAGGATCAGATCGGCACGGCGCTCGCCGGGCGTGGGGGCCGGGCGCGTCCATCCCGGCTCGTCGGGGTCGAGAAAGGCGGCACCGGTCATGCGTTAAACGTAGCCGCCGACGGGCCGCGGGGCCTCCGTCGTCCGAGGGAGGCCGCACCGAATAGGAAGGGCTCGCCCGCCGGCGCACCCGCCCGCTCGAGACTCAGCGGTTTGGCCCGAACTTCCGCTTCTTCTTGGCGTCGCGGTTCGCCTTGGCGAGCGCGAGCGTCGCCATGGTGCCGACCTTGGTCGCGGCCGCGTCGTCCCGATCCTTCTTCGCGCTCTTCGGGGTGTCGTGCTTCTTCAGCGTGCCCAGCGACTTCGACGACTTCTTGGCCGCCTTCTTCGTCGACGTGGCGGATGCGTTCGACCACTCGACCACGCGCGAGCCCACGGCATAGACGACGCCGGCAATCACGGCGAGGGTCAGAAATTTCTTGAACGTCATGGTTCCTCCTGGCAGATAGGAAAACTGAGTGGAGGGCGAAAAGACCGTGTCCCTTCGCCCTCCGAGGTCGTGTCGCGCGTCGACTAGCGCAGGCTCTTGACCTTCTTGTTCGCGGCTTTCTCGGCCTTGGCGAGCTCCTTCTTGGCGCGGGCGCGGGCCTTCTTCACCTGCGGGTCGTTCCAGAACTTCTTCACCGATTTGGAGATCTGCTTGTAACGGGCGCGGCCCGCCTTGGCTCCCAGAACGTAGGCGAAGAAAGCGATGATGAGGATGAAAATGAACTTGGGGCGCATTGGTCCGGTCTCCTTGAGGTCGTCTCGGCGAGTGTGCTCGGCGAATGTGCTGGGCGCGTCGTTCCTCCGACGGTATCGAATCGGGCTCGGGAACGGCAGAGGGTGGCGCGGCCTTGCGGCCCGGGTGTACGAGGCGTAACGTACCCGGCCGGCACGACCGTGCCACCCTGCGTCGATGAGAGTCAGCTCAGGCCGACACTGCTCGGTCCGCCACAACGCTGGCCGACACCGATCAGTGCAGCCCCTTCGTCGACGCGATCACGGGCGCCATCTTCTTGCCCAGCGCCTCATAGAACATCGACAGCGGGAATTCGTCGTCGAGCACGGCATCCGTGTAACCCTTCGGCGGCCCCTGCAGCACCTCGTCGGGCAGCCCGCGCGCCCATGCTGATGCCGGATGCGGGGCCAGCGTCGCCGAGATCAGCGCGTGCGCGGCCAGCCAGTGTGCGACCTTCGGCCGGTCGATCGAACGCCAATACAACTCGTTGATGGCGTCGCTGAGTGCCACGACGACGGCGGGCACAGCATCCCAGTCGAAGGCCAGGCGTGTGTCGGTCCAGTGCAGCACGCCGTGCTGGTGCAGCCAGGCGAAGAGCAGCTGCCCGCCGAGCCCGTCGTAGTTGCGCACGCGGTCGCCCGTCAGCGGGAAACGGAACAACCGGTCGAACAGGATGGCGTATTGCACGAGCCCGGCCATGCGCAGCGTCGTGCGCTCGATGTCGTTGAGCGACGCCTCGTCACGGGCGCCGAGTGCCGCCTGAACGGCCACCGATTCGCGGAATGCCGTGAGGTCGCAGCGCAACTCCTCGAGCGAGTAGAGGAAGTAGGGCATGCGCTGTTTGATCATGAACGGGTCGAACGGCAGGTCCCCGCGCATATGCGTGCGGTCGTGGATGAGGTCCCACATCACGAACGTGTGCTCGGCCAGCTGCTGATCGGCCAGGAGTGCCGCGGCCTCGTCGGGCAGGTCGAGGCGCGTGATGCTCGCGGCCTCGGTGACCACGCGGCGGAATCGAGCGGCCTCGCGGTCGGCGAAGATGGCGCCCCACGTGAACGTCGGCACCTCGCGCATGGCCACGGTCTCGGGAAAGAGCACGGCCGAGTTGGTGTCGTAGCCCGGCGTGAAGTCGAGGAAGCGGATCGGAACGAACAGCTTGTTCTCGTAGTCGCCGGCCTCGAGGTCGTGCACGAATTCGGGCCAGATGGTCTCGACGAGCACGGCCTCGACGAACCGGTTGGTGCTGCCGTTCTGCGTGTACATGGGGAACACGACGAGGTGGGCGAGCCCGTCGACGCGGTTCTGCTGCGGCTGGAACGCGCGCAGCGAGTCGAGGAAGTCGGGCACCCCGAAGCCGCCGTCGGCCCACCGCGCGAAGTCGAGGTCGACGAGTCGCAGGTAGTCGGCGTCGTGCTCGAACGACGGCGCCAGCTCGCGGATGCTGTCGCGCACCGTCTGCACGAGTCGGGCGGCTTCATCGTGGTGGCTCGTGTCGCCCGCCTCGCCGACCGAGCCGTCGCGCAGCTGCAACTCCTGCAACCGCGTGGCCGCGCGCTTCAGGTTCTGCCACGCGGGCGTCTCGACGAGGGCGCGGTTCGCGCGCGTCACGGGGGAGGCTTCCGACAGGAGCTCGTCTTCGACGACCTCCGGTTCGCCGACGACGGCTGCGGTGTGCGCAGGTGTGCTGTTTTCGGACATGGTGAACCTCCTTCGCGAGATCGAGCGTGTGGCTCAACGCTAACGAAGAAGACGCGCTTTTCGGTTGCGTCTTTCAGCGAAAAGGTGTGCGCGGGCGGCGACTGGCGCGCGAAATCACCCGCGAAACCGGTCTTTCACGCAAGCGGCCCCGAACGGGTCACGCCCAGCGCTTGTTGACCCAGCGCTCGAGCAGGCCGACCAGGGCATCCGTGAGCTTGCCGATGACGGCGAGCAGGATGATGGCGAGGAAGATGCGGTCGATGCGCCCGTTGTTCTGCGAATCGATCAGCAGGAATCCGAGGCCCATCGACGAGGCGATCAACTCGGCGGCCACGAGGAACAGCCAGGACTGCGCGAGCGCCAGGCGCAGACCCGAGATGACGGAGGGCAGCACGGCCGGCAGCTGGATGGTGGTGAAGAGCTTCACGCCACGTAGCCCGAACGCGCGCCCGGCCTCGACGAGGTTGCGGTCGACGTGGCGCAGGGCCGCCGAGATGGTCGTGTAGACGGGGAAGAACGCGCCGATGACGATCAGGGTGATCTTCGACTCCTCGCCGATCTTCAGCCACAGGATGAGCAGCGGGATCCACGCGAGCGAGGGCACCGCGCGGATGGCGCCGAGGGTGGGCGCCACGAGGATGTCGGCGAGGCGCGAGAGCCCCACGACGGCGCCCAGGATGATTCCGAGCACGGCTCCGATCGCGAAACCGATGAGCACGCGCTGCAACGAGATGGCCATGTACTGGCCGAGCAGGCCGCGCTGGATGAGGTCGATGCCCGCGTTCCAGACCATGGCGGGCGAGGGCAGCTGCGACACGGGCACGAGGCCGAGCGATGTCGACAGCTCCCATCCCACCAGGATCAGAATGGGCAGGATGCTGCCGCCCACGATGACGAACCACGTGCGGCGTGTGAGCGGCCGACGCCCGCGGGCGCTGTCGGACCGGCGGTCGCTGGCCTCGCTGCGGGCCGCCACCTCGGGGCGCACACGTGTGGCGGCCGGCGTCGCGTATTCGGCGGCGGGCGGCATCACGCCGACCGCCCCGCGGCGCACCTGTTCGCTGTTCGTCAGCTGGTCGTTGTCAGACATCGAGTCCTCTGCGTTCGAAGGGCGGGGCGGGGCGTGTGCGGGGCGGACGGGTGTGCGCGGGGCGCGCGGCGGCGGGGTCGCGGGTCGTTACTTCGAGCCGACGGCGTCCGGGTCGGCCTTCTCGGCGAACTCGGGGTCGAGCAGCGACGACAGGGCGTCGTCGATCTGCTTCTGGTCGGGCACGTCGCCGGATTCGACGAAGATCGGTCCGATGATCTTGAGCACCTTCTCCTGCGCGCTGCCGGGAACGTTGTCGACGTCGAGGTTCGAGCGTTCGGTGATGACCTTGGTGGCCACGGCCGAGTCGAGGCCCGCGACATCCGCGAGGATCTGGGCGGTCTCATCGGGGTTCTCGGCGGCCCAGGCTCGGGCGTGCTCGTACGTGTCGACCACCGTCTGCGCCACATCGGGCTTGGCGTCGAGGAACGTCTCGGTCGCGTTGAGGAAGCCGTAGCTGTTGAAGTCGACGTTGCGGTAGATGAGCTTCGCTCCCGCTTCTTCGGCGCCGGCCATGATCGGGTCGAGGCCGGCCCAGGCGTCGACCGAGCCGTTCTGCAGGGCGGCCCAGCCGTCGGCGTGCTGCAGGTTCTCGATGGTGACGTCGCTGGCCGAGAGGCCGTTCTCCTCGAGCGCCTGCAGGAGGAAGAAGTAGGGGTCGGTGCCCTTGGTGGCGGCGATCTTCTTGCCCTTGAGCTGCTCGACCGACGTGATGTCGGAGTTCGGGCCGACCGCGAGGGCCGACCATTCGGGCTGCGAGAAGATGTCGATGGTCTTGATGGGCGAGCCGTTCGAGCGGGCCAGCAGCGCGGCCGAACCGGCGGTCGATCCCACGTCGATGGCGTTGGCACGCAGGGCCTCGTTGGCCTTGTTCGAACCCGCCGACTGCACCCAGTTGACCGTGATGTCCTGGTCCTCGAGGGCGTCTTCCAGCCATCCCTGGTCCTTGATCACGAGCGACAGCGGGTTGTAGGTGGCGAAGTCGATGTTGAGCGTGCCGCCCTCGGTCTTCGTGTCGGAGGAGGCCTGGTCGTTGTCGGAGCCAGCGCTCGGGTTCTGGGTTTCGCCGGCGACGCAGCCGGAGAGCAGCAGGGCGGCGGTGGCAGCGCCCGCGACGACGGCGGCGATGCTGAGACGTTTCTTGCGCATGGGGGTCCTTCTGGGCTGATGGTGCAGGAGGGCGGTGGGGGAGGTGAGGGGTGGAACGGGAGAGCGGGTCGGGCCGGATGCGTCAGCGGCGGGTGTGCCGGTCGATGCCGAGTCCGTCGAGCAGGCGTCCGCGCAGCTCGGCCAGGTCGGCCGATCCGCGGTCGCGGGGGCGTTCGCCCGGCACGGTGAGGGTTTCGACGATGGTCGAACCGTCGCGTCCGTCTTCGCGGCCGAGCAGGATGACGCGGTCGGCCAGTTGCAATGCTTCGTCGACGTCGTGGGTGACGAGCAGCACGGTGGTGGGGGCGGCGCGGTGGATGTCGAGCAGCAGGTCCTGCATCTTCAACCGGGTCAGCGCGTCGAGAGCCCCGAAGGGTTCGTCGAGCAGCAGCACGCCGGGATTGCGGGCGAGCGCGCGGGCCAGAGACGTGCGCTGCGCCATGCCGCCGGAGATCTCGCGGGGGCGGTGTCCAGCGAACTCGCCGAGGCCCACCAGGTCGATGAGGGTGGCGACGCGCTCGGCGCCGGCCTTCTTGTCGGTGCCGGGCGGCAGGCCGATGGCCACGTTGTCGGTCACGCTGCGCCAGGGGAGCAGGCGGGGCTCCTGGAAGCCGATGGCCGTGCGCCCGTCGGTGCCCGCGACGGGCTGGTCGTCGATCAGTGCGCCCCCGGTCGACGCGGTGTCGAGGCCGCCCGCGATGCGCAGGAGCGTGGACTTGCCGCATCCGCTCGTGCCCAGGATGGCGACCACTTCGCCGGGCGCGATCGTGAGGTCGATGTCGCGCAACACGGTGCGCTCGCCCGAGGCGGGGGTAGCGGCATCCGCCGACGAGGCCGCGCGGCCACGCTTCTTCTCGACCGGAAAGCTGCGGCTGAGCCCGTCGAAACGCACCGAGAACGCCGTATTGGCAGCGGTGGTGGGTGTGGGGGTGGCCATGTTTCAACGCTACCCAGGGCCTCGCGCGGATGTTTCGCCGCCTGTCACACGGCGTAACAGACCCCGGCCGACCAATATGATTTGCCCTCCCGTGCGACACGCCGGGCGGAGGGCGTCGAAATCTCAGTTTTTGCGGAGCCGTGGCATGCTGGCCGTCTGCGAAAGGACGACACCCATGACGCATTCCCCCGACGCCGACCGTTCTCCGACGGCAAAGACCGACACCGCGGCCGATCTTCCGGATTACCAGCCGAACTCGAGCTTCGATGCCGAGCAGGCGGGCTATCAGAAGAACCTGAAGTCGCGTCAACTGCAGATGATCGCCATCGGTGGCGCCATCGGCACGGGTCTGTTCATGGGCGCGGGCGGCCGGCTCGCCATCGCCGGCCCATCGCTCGTCATCGTCTACGCCGTGTGTGGCGTGTTCGCGTTCTTCATCTTGCGCGCCCTCGGCGAGCTGGTCCTTCACCGCCCGTCGTCCGGCTCGTTCGTGTCCTACGCGCGCGAATTCTTCGGCGAGAAGGCCGCCTTCGTGGCCGGATGGATGTACTTCCTCAACTGGGCCATGACGGCCATCGTCGATGTCACGGCCGTGGCTCTCTATGCCCAGTTCTGGTCGATGTTCACGGTCGTGCCGCAGTGGCTGCTCGCCCTCATCGCGCTCGTCGTGGTGCTCGGCGTGAACCTCGTGTCGGTCAAGGTCTTCGGCGAGCTGGAGTTCTGGTTCGCGCTCATCAAGGTCGTCGCGCTCGTGGCGTTCCTCGGCATCGGAACCGTGTTCCTCGCGGCCGGCTGGCCCACCGAGGAGGGTGTCACGGGCGTCGCGATGCTGGCCGACAACGGCGGCTTCTTCCCCACGGGGCTGTTGCCCGGGGTGATCACTGTGACGGGTGTGCTCTTCGCCTACGCCTCGATCGAGCTCGTGGGAACGGCGGCGGGCGAGACCGCCAACCCCGAGAAGGTCATGCCGCGCGCCATCAACTCGGTCGTGTTCCGCATCGCCGTGTTCTACGTCGGGTCGATCCTGCTGCTCTCGCTGCTGCTGCCCTACGACACCTACAAGGCGGGTCAAAGCCCGTTCGTCACGTTCTTCTCGCACCTCGGCAACCCCGAGACGGGCGAGATCGCCGGGTCGATCATGAACTTCGTGGTGCTCACGGCGGCGCTCTCGAGCCTCAACGCCGGCCTCTACTCGACGGGCCGCATCCTGCACTCGATGGGCATGTCGGGCGCGGCGCCCAAGTTCACCACGCGCATGAACAAGGCGGGTGTGCCCTACGGCGGCATCATGCTCACGGTCGTCATCGCGCTCTTCGGCATCGCCCTCAACGCCTTCGTCCCCGAGGAAGCCTTCGAAATCGTGCTCAACGTGGCCGCGCTCGGCATCATCAGCACGTGGGCCATGATCGTCATCTGCCAGATGCAATTGCAGCGCTGGGCCGCCCAGGGTCGCCTGAAGCGACCGTCATTCCGGATGCCGGGGGCGCCCGTCACGTCGTGGATCACGCTCGTCTTCCTCGCCGTCGTGCTCGTGCTCATGGCCTTCGACTGGCCGACGGGAACCCTCACGGTCTCGTCGCTCGTGCTCATCATCCCGGCCCTCATCGTCGGCTGGCATTTCGCCAAACCGCGCGTGCTCGAGATCGCCAAGGCCCGCGACGGCCACACGGGCGCGTTCCCGGCCGTGGCCAACCGCTCGCCCATCGGCGGCGGCCCCGCGGCCGTCGACGGCGACGGCGACACGTCGGACCGCCGCTCGGGCCGCTGATCAGCGCAGCTGCGCGGCCCACGAGCTGACGAGGGTGGCGAAGGCGCCGCGGTGTTCGAGGATCTGGTCGGATGAGCCGAAGGTGACGACGGCTCGGTTGCGGTCGGCCCAGCGCAACAGGCCAGCCGGGGCATCCACGGTGATCTCGGGATGCTCGGGCTTCGGTTTCGCGCCCGTGTGCAGAATCACCTGAACTGCCGTTGGCCGCCGAAAGTTGAATGTCGCAAAATCGTCGACGGTCGCGAAGTTCGGGGCCTTCCACTTCAGCGTCTCGACGACGCCGGGCGCGGCATCGAGGAGCGCCTCGCGCAAGCCTCGGGCCGACTCGGCCATCGGATGCTCGAGCCCTGCCCAATACTCGTCCGCCGCAGCGTCGCTTCTACCCATGCCTCAGTATGGCGCTGCCATGCCGTCGCTGCCCGAAGAATTTCTGCGTCAGGCAGGGAGCTCCGGCGCGTCGATGGGCGTCGCCGTGCCCGTCACGGTGATGCCACCCGCCGCCGGGATGTCGACCGTCAGCAGGCTGGGCAACCCCACGTGCCGTCCCTGACGAACCAGCACGCGCGTGAGAGTCGCCATGGCTCCGAGCGACCGCAGGTAGCCGCCGAGGGACGCCGCGGCCGAACCGGTCGCCGGGTCTTCGGTGATGGCCCCGACGGGGAACAGGTTGCGCGCCTCGATCTCGAGGTGGGCGGGCGGTGTATCGCCTCTAGCATCCGAGTCGGGCACGTGGATGACCGTGACGGTGCCCGCCCAGCCCCGCGCGTCCATGAGTGCCCGCATGGCAGCCGGGTCGAACGTGAACGCGTCGAAGCGCTCGAGCTTACGGATGGCGACGACCGGATGCCAGTTGCCCGCGAACGATTCGCGCACGGGAAAGCGGGCGTCGAGGTCATCCGGCCCGACGTCGATCAGTGCGAGCAGCTCATCGGTGGTGGGGCCGTCGAGCTCGCGCACCTCGGGTTCGACGCTCGTGAACGAGGCCGTGACCGAGCCGTCGGCGCCCGTCGAGGTCTCGATGCGCACATCGCCCGCGGCCGTGCCGAACACGTAGGTGCCCACACCATCCCGCTCGGCGAGGGCGACGGCCGTGGCGATGGTGGCGTGGCCGCAGAAGGGGACCTCGGCTCCGGGCGAGAAATAGCGGACGCGCACGTGCCGCTGGTCGCCGCCCACCGCGTGCTCCACGACGAAGGCCGTTTCGGCGTATCCCACGCGGCGCGCGATGGCCTGCATGGTCTCGCCGTCGAGGGGGCGCGCGTCGAGCACGACGCCGGCGGGGTTGCCCCCGGGGTTTCCATCGGCGAAGGCGCTCAGGCGCAGCACATCAGCGGTCACCATCCCAGTCTGGCGAGCGCTGGGCGGCCGGGGCAAGAGGCCAATTCGCCACTGCCGGTCCGGGCGATCCTGCCCTATGCTCACCGCATGGCCGAATCGATTCAGGATGCTCAGAACCGGGTTCTCGCGCTCAACAGCGACGACCGCCCCTTCCTCTACGAACCCACCGCCGTCGGCATCCACGCCACGTGGAAGTACGCCGACCAGAAGTGGCTCGGTTTCTTCGGCGCAGGTGTGCGCCAGGGGTCGTACGACCTCTACGTGACGCTCGACCCCGACGACGGCACGTGGGAATTCGACGAAACGTCGGCGGATGCTGAGGCCACCGTCAATTCCGACGGGCTGCACGGCGAGAAGAAGTGGCAGAGCGGCTCGCAGAAGTCGTTCACGCTCAACAAGAGCTTCGCGCCCCTCGCCGAGTCGAAGGACCGCCAGGGCACGCACACGGGCCAGTTCTTCGGCTATCGCTTCGACACCGACGAGATCAAGCAGCCCCTCATCGACGCCCTGACGGCGGCGGGCTACTCCCGCAAGAAGGGCTTCTTCGGCAAGCTCTTCGGCGGCTGAGGCGGCCGGTCTCCTGGCCGCCCGCGGTGGCCCCGAAATGGTCACAATCCGTTTGCACGCGCGGCTGCGAACTCGGGATGAAGAAAAAGTCGCAGGAGTTTCGTGACGAAACCCGGCGGCCACCCGTCTTATCCGTGTACGTAACCCGAATCGTGAAAGGGGCTCATCATGAGCGCAGCAGACAAGATCAAGAACGCCGCTGAAGAACTCGCCGGCAAGGCCAAAGAGGCCGTTGGCAACGCGACCAACAACGACAAGCTCGTCGCCGAGGGCAAGGCCGACCAGACCAAGGCCAACGTCAAGCAGACCGGCGAAGACGTGAAAGACGTCTTCAAGAACTAGTCGCCTCGACGTGGCGGCTCTCGCCGAGAACGAGGCGCCCTTGGGCCGTCCTCGCCATCGCGCGCGAGCCGCTGGCGTGGGCGCCGATGCCCGCAGAGCGCAGCGATAACGCGAAGCGGCCCACCCTCGGGTGAGCCGCTTCGTGGCTTGCGATCCCAAGACCGCCGCGCCGGTCGGGCGCGTGCCGGGCTACTTCTTGATGAACTCGAGAATGTCCTGGTCCAGCTCGGTCTGGTAGGCGCCGTAGATGCCGTGCGGGGCACCCGCGTAGACCTTCAGGGTGCCGTCTTTGACGAGCTTGATCGTCTTCTCGGCCGCCGCGGCGATGGGCACGATCTGGTCGTCGTCACCGTGCGCGATGAAGATCGGCACATCGAGGGCCTTGAGGTCCTCGGTGAAGTCGGTCTCGGAGAAAGCCTTCACGCAGTCGTAGGCCGCGGCGAGGTTCACGAGCATGCCCTGGCGCCAGAAATCATCCTTGGCCCCCTGCGAAACGGAGCTGCCGTCGCGGTTGGCGCCGAAGAAGGCTTCGGACAGGTCCTGGTAGAACTGCGACGCATCTTCGAGCACGCCGGCGCGGATGCCGTCGAACACCTCGATGGGCGTGCCCTCGGGGTTGTCGTCGGTCTTCACCATGAGGGGCGGAACGGCACCGGCCGTGATGACCTTCACCACGCGACCCTCGCCGTGCTGGGCCGCGTAACGCACGACCTCTCCACCGCCGGTCGAGTGGCCGATGACGACGAGATCGTGCAGGTCCAGGGCCTCCACCAGCTCGGCGAGATCCTGAGCGTAGGTGTCCATGTCGTTGCCCGTGTACGTCTTCGACGAGCGTCCGTGGCCGCGGCGGTCGTGCGCGATCGCGCGGTAGCCGGCATCGGCCAGGACTTTCAGCTCCTTCTGCCAGGCGTCCGACGACAGCGGCCAGCCGTGGCTGAGCAGCACGGGCTGACCCGAGCCCTGTTCGGTGTAATAGATCTCGGTTCCATCGGTGGTGGTGATGTAAGGCATGCGTGTTGTCCCTCTCGCGAGCCGGAAAGTTTCGGTCATGCCGAACCTACGGCGAAGGGGGTCCCGAGCGATACAGCGCGCAGTCGATACCTGTTCCGTCACCTGTCCAATGGCGTCAGCGCGCCGCAGCGACCTGCTCGAGGCGTGCGCGCTCGGCGCCCAGGCGGCTGAGCTGGATGATGCCCTGCGCCAGCGCGATGGCATGGCCCGACAGTGCCGTGATGCCCTCAGAACCGAGGGCTCGTCGCGTCTCGGGATCGCGCAGAAAGCGCTCCGCCACGGCACGCTCCATGCCGGCGGTGGTGCGGCGGGCGATGTCGAGAACGTCGGGGCGCGAACCGCCGAGCTCGCCGATGCTGTTGAGCATCAGACATCCGCGTCGATCGGGATGACTGGCGCAATCATCGATGATGGCCGCATAAAGCGCCTCGAGCACACGCTCGGAGGCGCCCGGGGTGGCGTCTACGGTGTCGCGCACGAGCGCCACGCGGCCCGCGCAGTATCGCTCGAAAACGCGCTGGAAGAGGCCCCACTTATTGCCGAAGGCCGCGTAGATGCTGCCGTTGCCGACCCCGCTGAGCTCCGAGATCTCGACCACGGAGGCGCCAGCATAACCGCGTCGCCAGAAGACCTCGGTCGCCGCGTCGAGCAGCGCCGACTCGTCGAACTCCCGACTTCTGGCCATGTGAGCACCGTAGCAACCGGTGCCGCATGTCGCCAGAAAGGAGGACACGATCTCGACACCGGTCGAACCCGTTCGCCCACTGTTTACATCCGGAACTTGATTCTGGAGTCCCTATTCCACAATGATGCAGAGAGAGCATCGCCCGACCAGAGAGGGAGTCGATGAATCTGCAGGAGCTTGTCGACGAGCTGTCCCTCGCGCTCGGGCGCTCCGTCGTGATCGGCGACCGCGAATTCCGGCCCCTCGCGGCCAGCCCACAGGGCGACGACATCGACGACATCCGCACCAACAGCCTGCTGCGGCGAGCCCTCGCGCCCGAGCCGCGCAAATACCTCGAAAGCGAGGGCGTGCTGCAGGCCACGAAGCCCGTCATCGTCTCGTTCGCGCCATTCGGAACCCACGCGCGGCTCGTCGTGCCGATCCGCGATGACGACACCCTGCTAGCCATGATGTCGATCATCGTCGGCGGGCTGCCCGCGCTCACCGAGGCCCAGCACGCCGCCATCGACGCCTCGGTGATGCTCGCCCAGCACCTGCTCGCCGAGAACCCCCGCGCCGCCACCTCGCTGCGCGCCGCCGTCATGGGCCGCCTGATCTCAGCCGATGCCGTCGAGCGCCGCGCCGCGTTCACCGAGGCTCTGCGCAAGAACTGGCTCGAACGCGGCCGCAACACCGTCGTGCGAGCCGTCGCCGTCGATCCGGGCGTCGGCCCCATCCAGCGCGTGGCGTTCGGCCGGCATGTCGGAGCCCTCAGTGGTCCGAACATCGGCTTTCTCGGCGACCGCGACGGCAAACTGCTCTTCGTCGGGCGGGCCACCGACAACGACGTGGCCGACCGCGTCATCCCGGCCGAAGCATCCAAGCTGGCGATCGCTATCCACTCGATCGGCTCGGCACACCACTCGCGCGACCACGACGACCTGGGTGCCGCCGCCGATCAGGCGGCGCTCGCGGCCGACCTCGCGGGCGCCATCAAACCGGGCGTCACCCGGGCCGACATCAGCGAGCTCGGCGCCTGGACGATGCTGGCCGCCATCCAGGCCGATCGGTCGCAACTCGAAACGTTCTCGCCCGCTGCCCACGCACTCACGGTCGGTGGCGGCGACCCACTGCAACGCGAAACCGTCGAGACCTATCTGGATGTCGGGGGTCGCGCGCGCGACGCCTGCGAACGCCTGCACATCCACCGCACCACGCTCTACTACCGCCTCGACAACATGCCCGCGCCCGTCAAGGCCGCGCTCGACGACGGCATCAGCCGCAGCTCGCTGCACCTCGCGCTCAAACTGGTGCGCTACTGGGAGGCGACGGGGCGCTTCTAGCGTTGGCCCGACGCGCGCAGGCTCTTCAGCTCGTCGAGCGTGCCGCGGAACACGTTGAGGTCGATGTAGTCCTCGTCGCCGTCGTAGCCGGGCAGTTTCTCGCGGTTCGAGTACTGCCACAGGTCCCAGGCGCGCCCGTCGGGCAGCGTCGGTGGCGTCACGACCGAGCGGATCCAGATCGGGTTCTCGGCGTAACCGTCGCGCAGATACGAGTCGTAGTAATCAGCCGTGGCATAGAGGATGGGCGGCGCGCCGTAATGCGCCTCGAGGTCGGCCAGCAGAGGGTCGATGATGTCTCGAACCTGTTGTTTCGTCGGCATCGTCGCGCAGTAGTCGGCGTAACACTCGACATCCACCACCACGGGCAGCGCACCGGTCTCGTTGGGCACCGTTGCGATGATGTTGTCGGCCTGCGTCGTGCCCGAGCTGTCGAAACTGAGGAAATGGTAGGCGCCGACGAGCAGATCGGTCTGGCGCGCCTCCTGCCAGTTCTCGGCGAATTGCGAGTCCTGGCTGCCCGAGCCCTCTGTCGCCTTGATGAACGCGAAGTCGATGTCCTGGTCGGCCAGCGTGTCCCAGTCGATGTCGCCCTGATAGACGCTCACGTCAACGCCCCGCACGGCATACCCGGCGGCGAAGAAACGGTTGGGCCACAGCACGCCCGTGGCCACGAGCAGGGCACACAGGCTGGCGGCGACCACGACGGATGCCGCGGCGATCGCCCAGCGCATCCATCCCCGTCGTCGCGTCGTCACCCCACCAACCTAGCCGGACAGGCCGCGCCGCTGGACGCACGGGCCCGCCGTACCCCTGAGTCGCCGTACCGGTGAGCCCACGGCTGCACGAGGCCGCCGGATGCCGAGCCGCGCTCGTGTCAGCCGAAGATCATCGGGCGGTCTTCGTCCTCGCCGTCGAGAGCGAGGTCCACGAGCACGGGCACGTGGTCGCTGGGAGAGTCACCCTTGCGCTCGTTGCGGTGGATCGAGGCATCCGTCACGAGTTCGGCGAACGCGGGCGAACCCATGATGAAGTCGATGCGCATGCCCTCGTTGCGGGGAAAGCGCAGCTGCTTGTAGTCCCAGAACGTGAAGCCCTCTGGCACGAGCGGGCGCACGACATCGACCATGCCGATGGCCTCGAAGGCGTGGAATGCGTCGCGCTCGGGGCCCGAGATGTGCGTGCTGCCCGGGCCGAACGACGGATCGCCCATATCGCTGTCGTAGGGGGCAACGTTCCAGTCGCCCATGAGCGCGAGCGGCAGCGACTCGTCGGCCAGCCAGGCCTGCGTGTCCTCGCGCAGCGCGTTCAGCCAGCGCAGCTTGTACTCGTAGTGCGGGTCGTCGACGCCGCGGCCATTCGGAACGTACAGGCTCCACACGCGCACGCCGTCGACCGTCGCGCCGATCGCGCGGGCCTCGAGCGGGTTGCCGTCGGGGTCGAACACGGGCGTGGTTTTCGTGGCGTTGGCCTTGCCGAAACCGGGCATGCCCGCGAACGAGGTGGCGATGTCATCCATGGGCAGGCGGCTGGCGATGGCCACGCCGTTCCACTGATTGAGGCCGTGCGTGACGACCTCGTAACCGGCCTCGGTGAAGGGGTCGTGCGGGAACTGGTCGTCGCGGCACTTGATCTCCTGCATGGCCAACACATCGACGTCTTCGCGGACCATCCAGTCGACGACGCGGCCCACTCGGGTGCGAATGGAGTTGACGTTCCAGGTGGCGATGCGCATGCCGACAATGCTATCCGGGCCCGTCGTGTGGACGTTCCGGGCCCGTTCACCCGTAAACTGTCGTCTTGTGACGGATGCGCGCCAACAACTCATCGAATTCATCTCGGCCGAGGCAGTCTTCCACGGAGACTTCACCCTGACGAGCGGCAAGAAGGCCACGTACTACGTCGACCTTCGCAAGGTGAGCCTCGACCACCGGGTCGCCCCGCTGATCGGCCAGGTCATGATCGACCTGATCGCCCAGGTTCCGGATGTCTTCGCCGTCGGTGGTCTGACCATGGGCGCCGACCCCGTCGCCGCTGCGATTCTGCACCAGGGTGCCGCCCGTGGCCTCACCTACGACGCGTTCGTCGTGCGCAAAGAACCCAAGGACCACGGCCGCGGCAAGCAGGTCGAAGGCCCCGACCTCGCCGGCAAGCGCGTCATCGTTCTCGAGGACACCTCAACAACGGGCGGTTCGCCGCTGAAGGCCGCCGAGGCGCTCGAGAAGGTCGGTGCCATCGTCGTCGGCGTCGCCGTCGTCGTCGACCGCAACACGGGTGCCCGCGAGATCATCGAAGAAGCCGGCTACCCCTACTTCGCCGCCATCGGGCTGGCAGATCTGGGCCTGGAGTAACCCGTGGCCGACGAGCGACGGCGGGGCGACGAGCCCGAACGGAACGACGGCGACGAGGCCCGTGACCGCGACGCCGTCGAGGGCGCGCCCGACACGCACCCCGACGAGCCGCCCGTCGAGACGGCGGGACTGCCGCTCGGAACCGAATGGTTGCTCGGGCAGCTCGACGATGACGATGACGACGAAGATGCTGACGACGCGGATGAGGTGAGCGACGGTTCGTCCGGCGCACCGCGCTCGGCGGGGTCTGGGTCTGGGTCTGACGTCGATGCCGATGCTCCCGCCCCGTCCGGCGTGCGTGGTTCCGTGCGCAAGGCCGAGGAACAGCTCATGTCGTGGCTGGGCGCGAGCCCCGACCGCGAGGGTGAGAAAACCCCTGAAGCTCCGGATGCCTCGGGCACCGAGGATGTCGACACGGGCCCCATGCCCGTCATGCCCGCTTTCGGCACGCCCGCCGGCGGAATCCCCGCCTCGCCCTCGACCGAGCACCTGTTCCGGGCGCCCGCGAACCCGGCCGATCGTAACGAGACCCCCGAACTGTCGCCGTGGTGGCGTGCCCGACCGGGTGCGCAGCCCGACGCCGACGCGTCGGAGCAGGGTTCGAGCGACGGCGCCACGGATGCCTATCCCAGCGAGGAAGGATCGTCCCGGTCGAGCACCGCGACGTATGCCGGAGCGCTCGGGCTCGACGGGCTGCGCGGATCGCGCGGGGCGGCGGACGACGCGACCGCTGGTGACGAGAGCGCTGGCGACGCCCCGACCACTCGGCGCGAGTTGCGCACGGAACGGATGCCCGTTGTCGCCGATGAGTCGAGCGCCGACGACGAATTGCCGGCCGACGAACTGGATGACACCGATCTGATCGACGTGCCGGCCGCCGACGACGAGTATCACGCGCCGCGGCGTGCGACATTCACGCCGCCGCCCAGTGAAGCGGCAGTGCCCGAATGGGCTCGCGCCGATGGTGACGACAACTCCAACGCTGACGACTCCGCTACCGACGGCTCCGCCGCCGACGACTCCGCCGCCGTCGACACCGACACTGACACCGGCATCGAGGTTGGGGTCGACGACGACGATGAGAATGCCGACGCCGAGGGTGAAGACGCGCCGGTGGTTGCACCGCGATCCTCGCTGCGGCATCCGCAGGCCCTCAGTTTTACGCCCGAGGAGTTGGCCGCTGTGCGCGGTGAACGCCCCTACGAGGCTGCTTCCGCCGATGCCTCGTCCGCTGCGGACGAGCGGGCGGACGTCGACGAAAAGTCGTCGAACGAGAACTCCGCTCCGGAAAGCGACGATGCGGGCGAGCCCGACGCGGACGGTCGCGTCGGCGGTCACGCGCAAGATTTCTTGACCGAAGACCTCGGCGAGGTCCCCTTCTCGTGGGAGCTCAGCCGCAACGACGAGCTCGATCCGCGGGTGCATGCGCGCCGCGAGGCCGCTCGCGTGGCCGAAGAAGAGCGCGTCGCCGAGGCCGAGCGGGTCGACGCGGAAGCCGAACGCGCCGCAGAAGCTGAACGAGCGGCAGAAGCCGAGCGCGCCGCAGAAGCCGAACGCGTCGCAGAGGTCGAACGAGCGGCAGAAGCCGAGCGCGCAGCCGAAGCCGAGCGCACAGCCGAAGCCGAGCGCACAGCCGAAGCCGACCGGGCCGCCGAGGCTGCCCGCGTCGCCGAGGAGAAGCGTGCCGCCGAGGTCGAGCGGCAGGCCGAACTGCGGCGCGCTGCCGACGCCGAGACGGCTCGAGCGGCCGCCGCCGAACACGAGGCAGCCCTGGAGCGACAGCTTGCCGCCATGCGGGAGCGCGAAGCTGCGAGTGGTGCTGCGTCGGCAGCCGGTGCGGCCGGAGTTGCCGCCGCCGCAGCTGCAGCGGCGGCCCGATCGAGCGACGAGTCGCGCTCGGCATCCGTCGACGCCCCCACGGAAGCGATGGACTTCTCGGAGCTGCAATTCGCGTCGCGCAACGACGACCGCGAACCGGCCTCCAACTCGAATGACACTCAGGTTCCGAGCGACGGCGACGCGAACACGGGCACCGACACCGACTCGTGGTCGCTCTTCGGCGATGACGAGTCGGATGCCCGAGAGGGCGACGAGACGGATGCGGACGGGCGCACTCGCGCCGAGGCATCCGACCGACGCGCCGACGGCGACGATGCGACTGTGGTCCTGCCCGTGGCCGACTCGGAAGCCCCCTTCGGCGGCGACGTCAATCAGCCCGGTCAACCGGACAACGCGCCGACTCAGCTTCTCGGCACTGCCGGAGCGGCCACCGCGGCGGACCGTGCCCGTGAATCGACGGGCCCCGCGCGGGACGCTTCGGCCAGTGCCGGCGGCGTGTCCGCTAGTCGCGCCGCATCCCGTGCTGCGGACGATGGCACAGCAGCGGCAAGCTTGACCGGCCCGAAGGCCGCGACGGATGGTGCAAGCGGTTCAGGCGCTGGTGTCGGCGGCCCGCGCCCGCCCGCAGCTGGCGCAGCCGCAACGAAACTTCCGCGCCCCCTGATTTTGGTCGCTGGGGCTCTCGTCCTCGTGCTGATCCTCGTCGGATTATTCTTCCTGGGCACGCGCATCCCCGGGCTGGTGGCCGGGCCCGCCACCGTGCCGACCGCGACGCCGACCGCGAGCCCCGCGGCATCCGAGACGCCGACGGCCACGGCCGAACCCGCGCCCGAGCCGACGCCCGAGACGCCCGCGGCCCCCGCCGCCGGACCGCTCGCGCCGGGCACCTACGACTGGAAGCTGCTGGCCGGCGGCGAATGCCTCGAGCCCTACACGAACCCGTGGGCCGAAGAATTCACCGTGGTCGACTGCGCCACCCCGCACGCCGCCCAAATGGTGAAGAAAGCTGCCGTGTCGGAAGACCCGGCGGCAGCCTTCCCCGGCGAAGCGGCCATCGCGGGCCAGATCTCGTTGCTGTGCAGCGCGCCCGGCGTGCTCAATTTGGCCGCGGCAGGCGCCCTGAATGACGTGCAGGTGCAGGGCAGCTACCCGGTCACGGCCGAGCAGTGGGCCGCGGGCGAGCGCAGCTACTACTGCTTCGTCAGTCGGTCGAGCGCTCAGCCGATCACGGGCTCGCTCGCCGGAAGCTGATCACCACAGGGTCAGTGGCCGAGCGCCATCCGGATGCCGAGCGCGAGCATGACGACCGCGATGAGTGCGTCGAGGACGCGCCAGGACGACGGCTTGGCGAAGAACGGCCGCAACAGTCGCGCGCCGAAACCGAGCAGAGTGAACCACGTGAAGCTCGCGAGCACGGCGCCCGCCGCCCACCACCAGCGCTCGGCCTCGCCCTGCTGATTCGCCACCGATCCGAGCAGCAGCACGGTGTCGAGGTAGACGTGCGGGTTGAGCCACGTGAGCGCGAGCGCCGTGAATACCGCGGCGCGCAACGAGATGCGCGGTGACGCCGCGCCGGGCTCGAGGGCCTTGGGCTTGAACGCACGCCAGGCGGCGAAGAGTCCGTAGGTGATGAGGAACACCGATCCCAGCACCCGGATGATGACGAGGGCCACGGGGGCCGCTTCGATGACCGCGCCGATGCCGAGCACACCCACGACGATGAGCACGGCATCCGAGATCGCGCAGATGGCGACGACCGCGGCGACGAGACCGTTTCGACCCGTGAGGCCGAGCTTCAGGAGGAAGGCGTTCTGCGCGCCGATCGCGACGATGAGCGCGAGGCCCGTGCCGAAGCCGAGCAGCGCGGGCAGGAGAGTGGTGGAAAGGGTCACATCGCTACGGTACGGTCGACGGGCGGTGCAGTACAGCTAAAGATTCTTGATCGCCGTAAGCTGCGCTTATGATCGCATTCACGCCGGAACAGCTCAGCACGCTGAGCACGATCCTCGACGAGGGCACATTCGAGGGAGCCGCGCGGCGCCTGCACGTGACGGCGTCGGCGGTCTCGCAGCGCATCAAGGCCATGGAGCTCGTGGCGGGCCAGATCCTGGTCGAGCGGTCGAACCCCGTTCGGCTGACGGCCGCGGGCGACGTCGTGCTGCGCTACGCCCGGCAGGTCGAGCTCCTGCAGCAGGACACGGCGCGCGAACTCGGGCGGGCGGCATCCGATGGCGGCGCCGTCACCCTGCCCGTCGCGGTCAACGCCGACAGCCTGGCCACGTGGTTTCTCGAGGCGGCGGCCCGATTGCACGACGAGACCGGGGTCGCGGCCGTGTTCGACATCCATCGTGACGATCAAGACCACACGGCCGAGCTGCTGCGCTCGGGGGCCGTCATGGCGGCGGTGACCTCGGCCTCGCAGGCGGTGCAGGGATGCTCGGTCACATCGCTCGGCCGCATGCGATATCGCGCGGTTTGCAGCCCGTCGTTCGCGCGGCGGTATCTCGACGAACACGCCTCGGTCGAATCGCTCGGGTCGGCGCCCGTCGTCAACTTCGACCGCAAAGACCAGATCCAGCGCCAGTTCTACCGCGAGTACACGGGCCGGTCGCTGCGTTCGCCGCGACACTATGTGCCCACGTCGGCCGACTATGCGCGTGCGGTCGTCTTCGGGATGGGCTGGGGGATGCTGCCCGAACAGCAGTCCGCCGCCGAGATCGACCAGGGGGTGCTGCTCGACCTGGCGCCCGAGCATCCGATCGACATCGCCTTGTATTGGCAGCGGTGGAACCTGGCCTCCCCGACGCTCGACGCCGTCTCGAGCGTCGTCGAGAGAGTGGCGCGCGAGCAATTGCGCTGACCCCCGCCGGGTGTTCGCTGACCCCGGCCGGGTGTTCTAGGTGAGAGCCTGGCCCTGGGTGCGAGCGCGAACCTGAGCTAGGACGCCGGAACCGTCGAGCTGCCCTCGAAGTCGTCGGACTCGACCGGATCTTTATCGAGCAGGTCGATGACGCCGCCCAGGATCTCGTCGGGCCGGAACGGGTAGCGGTCGATCTCGGCCTGGTCGCTGATGCCCGTGAGCACGAGGATGGTGTGCAGCCCGGCCTCGATGCCCGCCACCACATCGGTGTCCATGCGGTCGCCGATCATGCCCGTGTTCTCGGAGTGCGCGCCGATGCGGTTGAGCGCCGAGCGGAACATCATGGGGTTGGGCTTGCCGACCACGTAGGGCTCTTTGCCCGTGGCCTTCGTGATGAGGGCCGCGATGGCCCCCGTCGCGGGCAGCACGCCGTCGGCGCTCGGCCCCGTGGCGTCGGGGTTGGTGACGATGAAGCGCGCGCCCTTGATGATGAGGCGGATGGCCTTCGTGATGGCCTCGAACGAGTAGTTGCGGGTCTCGCCGACGACCACGTAGTCGGGGTCGGTCTCGGTCATGATGAACCCGGCCTCGTGCAGCGCGGTCGTGATGCCGGCCTCGCCGATGACGAATGCCGAACCGCCCGGCACCTGGTTCTTGAGGAAGTCGGCGGTGGCGAGAGCGGAGGTCCAAATGAACTCTTCGGGCACCTCGAGGCCCGACTGGCGCAGGCGCGCGCTCAGGTCGCGCGGGGTGAAGATGGAGTTGTTGGTCAGCACGAGGTAGGGCTTGCCCTGGTCGCGCCACTGCTGCAACAGCTCGGCGGCGCCGGGCAGCGCACGGTTTTCATGGACGAGAACGCCGTCCATGTCGGTCAACCAGCATTCGACGTCTTCGCGACGAGTGTTCATTGCGACCTCTTTCTGTCCGTGGCCAGTTTAGAGGTTCGGGGTGACAAGGCGAGGGGATGTCTGTGCTCCCACAATCCTCGCCGCAAACGTTCATGCCACTCCGAGGCGGCTCGTCGGGGGCGGTGATTGAATGAGGGGGATGTCTGACCACAACGAGCCGTCCGCCGCGTCCGCCGCCCCCGCATCCTCCGCCCTGCCGAACTCCTCTGGGCGACGCTTCGAGCCTGGTTCGGAACCCCGTTTCGAGTCGCCGTGCGGACCGGTCGAGGGCTGGAACGACGGCGCCGTCGTGCGGGCAACGGGCATCCCCTATGCCGAAGCCGAGCGCTTCGAGCGGCCGCGGCCCGTGCCCGATCGCGGTGCCGCCGACGTGCTGCGCGCCACCGAGTGGTCGCACGCCTCGCCGCAGCCCTATAACGCGTTCCTCGAGCAGGTGCTCGGGGCGACGCCCGACCGGCATCCGAGTGAGCACTGCCAGCAACTGTCGGTCACGATGCCGGCCGATCTCGCGGCCGGCGAGACCGTGCCCGTCATGGTCTGGATCCACGGCGGCTCCTACGCCAACGGCGCGGGCGACCTGCCCGTGATGGATCCGGCGGCGCTCGTGGCCGAGCAGCGCGTCGTCGTGGTGACCGTGACGTATCGCCTCGGCATCCTGGGCTTTCTCGGCGACGGCACCGACGAGCGGCCCGCCAACCTCGGCCTGCTCGACATGCTCGAGGCGTTCCGCTGGGTGCGGCGCAACATCCAGGCGTTCGGCGGCGACCCCGCTCGCGTCACGGCGTTCGGGCAATCGGCGGGCGCGGATGCCGTGGCTCACCTGCTCGCGGTACCCGAGGCATCCTCCCTCTTCTCGCGGGCGATCATCCAGAGTGCACCCCTCGGACTCGCGCGGGGTCGGGCCCGCATGACCTCCCTCATGGCCGAGGCTGCCGCAGAGGTCACGCCCGAGACGCCCGTCGACAAGGTCGTCGCCCTGTCGGCCAAGCTGCAACGCATCGCGGCACCGTTCGGCCTCAAGGGTGGCATGCCGTTCAGCACGCAATACGGATTCGAACCGCTGCCCGCCGAGCGCACCATCGAGCGGGCCTGGAACGAAGCGGCACCGCGCGTCGACGTTCTCATCGGGCATACGTCAGAGGAGGGGCGGCTGTTCGTGCCCAACCTGCCGAAGCTGAAGCCGTGGGTGGCGCTGCCGGTCCTAGGCCCCGTCATCCAAAAGGCCATCGTCGGTCTCGCCACGTGGCTGGTCTACGGGCGCACCGATGCGCGTTTCGCCCGCCGTCATGCGCGGGCGGGCGGCCGCGTGCACAGCTACGTCGTGTCGTGGAAGGCACCCGGCAACCCCTTCGGTTCGGCGCACATGATCGACCTGCCACTCCTCTTCGGTAACGAGTCTGCCTGGCGCGACGCGGCCCTCGTCGCGGGCGCGACCCGTCAAGAAATCGAGGCCAACGGCAGCATCCTGCGTCAACTGTGGGGCGACTTCGCGCGCGGCGACGCTCTCGCCGAGCGAGGCCGTGTCCCCGGCCTGATCACCTACCGCCGCGTCGGCTGATCGAAGCTCTTGCTCTTCACCTGACCGGGCTCGTGAGTACCTTCGCATGTCTTACGGCCGTGTCAGCTGATGAACCCGCTGCGTCGAAACACCCAAGAGCGTTCCGGCGTCGGTGAGGGTGATGCCGGCTTCGCGCAGTTGGGCCACCGCCTGTCGTCGCAACGCTGCCGCCTCGGATGCCTGCCGCCGGGCTGCTGCCTCAGCCTCCTCGGCTGCGCGCCAGGCATCGTGCGCGGATGCAGGGACGACGACGTCGATGCTCACGTGAACGTCGTCAATGCGGCGATCAAGCCAGCCCGCGACAACCTCGCGCGCCGCTTCGTCGATTTCGCGCAGTGTGCGGGCCTGACCGCCCGTGCCGAGCTCGGGGATGTCGATGAACCACCACTTGCCCTGGCGAGTAGCCGTTCCGCGGTAAACGTGTTCTGTGTCGGCGCTGCTCATCGTTTTCTCCTTCATCGCCACCTCTCCGGCGCGTTCGGTACGACGTTCATGATCTGCCGCACGATGCCCGGTGCCACGGTCTTGTGATGCGGCACGGTCACCCGCAGGGTCTCGTCGGCAGACACCCACGTCTCGTGGCTGCCCGTCGTCCGTTTCTTATGCCACTGACTCCGCCGAAGAAACTTCTCGACCTCGCGATACTTGACTGCCCTGACCATTCGGCAAATCTAGGGCCTCTTGAGGGCGCATCTAGAGCCTATAGAAATCTGTGGAGAGAAAGCAAGAATCGATCCTGGGGAGAGCGGTCCGCGCGGCCTGCAGACTCCCGGTCGAACGGTCGAACGAGCCAGCGGGCAGACCCGCTGAGTCGGCGCCTATCGCGCCGCGAGGCGGGGGATGAGCGCGTCGAGGTGCGCGGCCGTGTCTTCCCAGCCCTCGACGGCGATGCACTCGACGCCGAGCGCCTTCACGGGGTAGTCGTTGCCGCCCTCGTCGAGGCGGTCGCCGACGAAGAGCATGTCGTCGAGCGGCGTGTGCGCCAGTTCGACCAGTTTGTTCATGCCGTAGGCCTTGTCGATGCCGCGGCGCGTGATGTCGACCGACGTCGAACCGCCCGAACGCACCTCGAGGTCGGGCAGCTCGGCCTGCACGGCTTCGCGCAGCGACTCCTTCTTCGAACCCGTCGGGTCCCACGCCTGCTTAGCGGCTACGGGCGCCTGCTGTCCGAGCGCCGAGAACGTGATCTGCGACCCGCGGTCCTCGAGAATCGGGCCCCAGACCTCGGTCTCCCACAGGCCCAAACGGCGGGCGGATGCTTCGACGGCGGCCAGCGCGCGCGCCTTCTCGTCATCGCTCAGGTTGTGGGCATAGATCTGCGCCCAGGTGCCGTCGACGTAACGGTAGTACTGCGTGCCGCACGTGGGCATCAGGTGCAGCTTCGCGAGCCGCTCCGGGTTGGCGCCCTCGAGACGGTCGACGACCTGGTTCTGGAATTGCGTGAAGTTGCCGCCCGAGATGATGCACACCTCGACCTGGTCGAGCAGGCTCAGGAGCAGCTCAGACATCCGCGGGTCGATGGCTGTTTTCGACGGCGCGAGGGTGTCGTCGAGGTCGAAGGCCACGAGGCGGGGGAGAGAGGTCACGAGGCCGCTTTCTGTCGGGAGGGGCGGTAGCTCACCGCCAGCCGATGCTACCAAAACGGCGTGTGCATCCCCGGGAGGTAGATTTGGCGGATGCCTGACGAAACGCCGAATCCGACGAACGAGCTGTCGACCAACGGCGTCGGCCCGTGGGTGGGCGAGTGGCCCGTCGAGGAGTGGTACGACCCCGAGCTGCTCGAGCGCGGCGACACCCGCAACGTGATCGACCGCTACCGCTACTGGACCATGGACGCGATCGTGGCCGACCTCGACCGGCACCGGCATCCGTTTCACGTTGCTATCGAGAATTGGCAGCACGACATGAACATCGGCTCGATCGTGCGCAGCGCCAACGCGTTCGCGGCCGACACCGTGCATATCGTTGGCCGTCGCCGCTGGAACAAGCGTGGCGCCATGGTCACCGACCGTTATCAGCACGTCGAATACCACGCGGATGTCGCGGGCCTCGTCGCCTGGGCCCGCGAGCAGTCGATGCCCATCATCGCCATCGACAACGTCCCCGGCTCGGTCATCATCGAAACGTTCGCCTTTCCCGCGCGTTGCCTCCTCTTGTTCGGACAGGAGGGCCCGGGCCTCTCGGACGAGGCCGTCGCGGCCGCCGACGCCGTCGTAGAGATCAGCCAATTCGGCTCGACCCGCTCGATCAACGCCTCGGCCGCCGCCGCCGTCACGATGCACGCTTGGGTCCTGCAACACGTCACCTTCGGCTCCGCTGAGTAGTCTCGCCCGCCACTGAGTAGTCATCCCGTCAACAAATGAGTACTCAAAGTACGGCAAGTACTTGAAGTACTGGTTTGGATGGGGGAGGCTGATGTCATGTCTCCTGAAACTTCCCGCCACTACGCGTCGTTCACCGACGCCCGCACGCATCTGCGGGACGTGCTCGACGCCGCCGAAAGCGGGCACACCGTCACGCTGACGCGAGAAGGAGCCCGATCGGCGGTCGTCTCCGCCGATCGCCTCCGGTCCTTCCTCGCCGAGAGTCTTCCTTCGCAGGCCCAGGTCGCTCACGAAGACGGCGCCTTCGTCGTGTTCCTCGCCAATCGCCCGTTCGTCTCCGAGGGAGCCACGCTCGACGAGGCGCTCGACGACCTCGTCGTATCCCTCCGTGAGTACGCGCTCGACTGGGAGGACCACCTCGGCAAGGCTCCCAACCACTCCGGCGAATGGGGCCTCGTCCAACTCATCAACCTGTCTACCGATGAGCAGCTCGCCGACTGGGTGAGGGCCGCGCAATGAGCAAACATCCACCCGCATCGCGCACCCACCACAATGCGTTCTGCGAGACCGAGAAGTGGACGCTGGTGCGCGGTGCCACGGGCAAGACCGTTTCCCACCACCGCACCTACGAATTGCCGCTCCGCAGCGGCCGCATTCTGCGCACGCGCATTTCGCGGCCGATCGACAAGAGCGAATATCGCCCGTCGATGTGGTCACACATCTTGCGCTACCAGCTCGAGGTCGACACGGACACGTTTTGGCGATGCGTCTCCGGCGGCGAGCTGCCCGAACGCGAGCCGACTCGGCCGCGCCCAGACAGCGGTCTCTCCTTCTACTTGCTCGACCAGATCACGCGCATGCTGGGCGTCGATCCCCGTGAAGCAGCCTCGATGAGCGACGAGGACGCTCAAGCCATCCTGAATCAGTATTGGACGACGCGCGCCGAAGAGGCTGGCGCGTTCCAGCGCTGACCACCGGCGCGGGCTTCGGCGCCGCTCCGTGCCGCGCTAGCCGATGAGGCTCGGCTGCAGGTCGCGCAGTGTGCGGAAGTGGGTCATGCGCGTGACCCCGATGGCGGCCACGACGAGCGCGCCGACCAGCACGAGAGCGAGCAAGATGGCGTCGTGCCCGGCCGCCGCCGCGTCACCGCCATACATGAGCTGGCGGATGCCGTCGACCGCGAAGCCCATGGGCAGGAAGTGGTGCAGCCACGCGAGGGGCTCCGGCAGCGTCTGCCACGGGAACGTTCCGCCCGCGGTCACCAGCTGCAGCACCATGAGCACGAGCCCGAGGAACTGCCCCACGCTGCCCAACCAGATGTTCAAAGCCAGAATGATGGCCGTAAAGGTCAGCGAGGCGAGCACCATCATGCCGTAGGTGCCGATCGGGTTCTGAATCTCGAAGTGCAGCGCCCCGGCCAGCACGCCGAACAGCGCGACCATCTGGATGGCCCCGAGCGCGCCGGGCGTGATCCATCCGGCCAGCGTGACCTTGATGGGCGAGTGCAGTGCCGTGATGGCGCGCCGTGACACGGGTTTCACGATGAGGAACAGCGCATAGATGCCGATCCACGCGGCGAGCGACACGAAGAAGGGCGCGAGACCGGCGCCGTACGTGCCCGCCGACGTGACGGCCGTGTTCTTGAGCGTCACCGGGTCGGCGATGTTCTTCGCCTGGGCGTCGCGCTGCGCATCCGTGTTGTCGGGGATCTGCGAGACACCGCTCGACAGCCCGTCCTCGAGCATCTGCAAACCGTCGCGCAGGGTCACGAGGCCGCTGGCGAGCGATTGGGCGCCGTCGTTGGCCTGGCTCGCGCCTTCGGCAAGTTGGCTCGAGCCGGATGCGGCCTGCCCGATGCCCTGCACGAGCGCGGGCGAGGCATCCGCCAACGTCTGCGCACCCGTGGCCACCTGCTGTGCGCCCGACGCGAGCGTGTTGAGCTGCCCGGCCGCTGCCTTCACCTGTTGGTTGCCCGACGTGATGCGCTGCCCGAGGGGGTCGAGGCCCGCCAGCACGCGGTCGATCTGCGCCTGGTCGAGGCCGAGGTCGACGAGGTCCTGTTGGATGCGGGCGCGCGCGGCCGGCACCTCGTCGGCGATCTGCTGCGTGACCCCGGCGACCTGCGTGCCGTAGCCCGCGATCTTCTGGTTTCCGGCGGCCACCTGGGCCGCGCCGGCGGCGAGTTGCGCGCTCTGGGCGGGCAGCGACGCGGTCTTCGACTGCAACTCGGCCAGGCCGTCGCGCAGCGTGGCGCTTCCCGTGGCGAGTTGCGCGGTGCCGTCGGCCAGCTGCGCCGACCCGTCGACCGCCGTGTTGGCGCCGTCGAGCAGTTTCTGCGTGCCGTCGACGGCATCGACGAGGTTCACGCGCACCTCGGCCAAACCATCCAGGAACGTGTTGGCGGCCTTCTCGTTGACGGTCTTCACGATGGATGTCTGGATCGTCTTGACGGCCTGCTCGCCGATGGTCGACGCGAGATAGCTATTGGCGTCGTTCGTGGTGAGCAGCACCTCGGCCTGGCGCGGGTTATCGCTGTCGGAGGACGTGAGCGATTGCGAGAAGTTGCTCGGCAGCGTGACCGAGAAGTCGTACGCGCCGTTCTTCACGCCCACGGCCGCGTTCTTGGCGCTCACGCGGTGCCACTGGAAGCTGCCGTCTTCGATCAGCTGATCGGCCACGTCGTCGCCGAAGTTGGTGGTGGTGCCGTTGTCGTCGGCGCCGGTGTCGCTCACGACGAGCGCCACGGGAACCTGGTCGAGCTTGGAGTAGGGGTCTTGGTTGGCCCACAGGTAGAGGCCGCCATAGATGATGGGCACGCACATGAGCGCCACGAGGGCGAGGCGGGCCATCTTGGTGGACCAGAGGCGGGCGAGCTCGGCTCGCACCATGGCAAAGATTTTCACGCCGGGTTCTCCGAAGTTTCGTCGGTGGTGCCGAAGAGGGGCACGGTGTCGGCGGGCACGGTGCTCGACACTTTCTGGGTGGTGTTGGCGTCGATGGCGGTGGCCGCGGCGTCGCCCGCGATGACGAGCACGGCGTAGCCGCGCGCTGCCAGCTGGCGGGCTACGCGCCACCACTCGAGGGGGTTGCCGCCGTGGCGGTCGGGCGAGACGATGACGAGCGCGCCCACGCCCTGGCGCAGAATGGCCAGCTCGGTGAGCAGGCGCACGCGGGTGGTGGGTTCGAGGGTGGCCATCGTGGTGCGCGACAGCTCCTGCCAGCCGTGTTCGGCAAGCCAGCGGCTGACGGCTATGGGGTGGTCGGGGCGGCCGGCGAACATGAGCTCTTCGGCCGTGACACCCGCGACGGTGGCGTTGCTGTTGGGCTCGCAGACATCCGGTGCATCGATGAGCGCGATCTCGGCCCGCATGCGCTTGGTGTCGGGCGTGCCGTCGATCGTCACGCTGCCGGTTTCGGGCTTCATGCGACCGGATGCGATGAGCCCCAACACCGTGGGACGCTGCGCCGTCTCGGCGCGCGAGAACGTGGCGCTGCCCGTCTGGAACGACAGCGAGGTCGCAGGAAGCGAAGATGCATCCCGACCTTTTGTCACGTCTACGAGTTCGACTCTCATGCGTTCACCAATCCGTTGCGCAGGGTTTCTTCGACCACGAGCCCGGCTTCCTGCCATCCGAGTCCGGCACCGCTCAGGCCTGCGAGCATGACCAGTCGGGCGGCTTCGTCGTCGTCGATGCCCGAGTGCGTCGCCTCGCCCAGGACGGTGAGTGCGGCGTCTTCGACGAGCCTCGCGACGACGGCGGGCGGGATGTCGCGCCGCAACTGCCCCCGCGACACGCCGTCTTCGATCACATCGCGCAACGTGCGCCGAATCGGGGCGAGCGCGCTCGCCACGGTGGACCGGTAGGGCCCGCGCACGGCCAGGTCGGCCATCACGCGCACGTGCGACACGGAGGCCCAGAGGCGCGCGCCGATCGTGGCTATTGCAACCCGGCTGTCGTCGGTGTCGACCGTGCCGATGCCCTGGGCGATGCGCGCCGCGCCGGCCTCGACCACCGTGAGCACGAGGTCTTCGCGCGTGGCGAAGTGGCCGTAGACAGAGCGGCGGGACAGGCCGGCGCGTGCGGCGATGGCGTCGAGGCTCGCGTCGGGGTCGTGCCGCAGCTCGGCCATGGCGGCGTCGATGAGGGCCGCGCGGTTGCGGGTGGCGTCGCGCCGCACGGGTCGTTCGGGGGTCGATGTGGTCACGACATCCATCTTACGATCTTGCACAGCAGTGTGCAAGATACGCGCGTCGTGAGATTCGGCATAAAACAGTCAGCCAGCTGCCTACATCATGACGACTTGTTTCGCCAGGGGATTGTCGGCGGTGGATATTGAACGGACTTGTGCCTACGCTAAACATCTACCGGCTAGGTGGAGCGAGAGATTCTCTGATCGCTCACTCTGCACGCCCCGGATTGTGTCGCCCCTTCTGGCCGGTGTCGTACGTATCAAGTAGACACGGAACACGCACCGCTTTCGCACCGCGTGTTCACGGCGCATGAATGCCCTCGCGTTCAGCCAGAAAGGCACGGCAGTCATGATCCGCTTCGATGGCGTCACCAAACGTTTTCCCGATGGCACGCTCGCGGTCGACGACTTCTCGCTCGACATCCCCTCGCGCAAGACCACGGTCTTCGTCGGCTCGTCCGGCTGCGGCAAGACCACCATCTTGCGCATGATCAACCGCATGGTCGACCCGTCGGGTGGCCGCATCGTCATCGACGACGAGGACATCTCAACGCTCAACCCGGTGAAGCTGCGCCGCCGCATCGGCTACGTCATGCAGAACTCGGGACTGCTGCCGCACCGCACGGTCATCGACAACGTGGCCACCGTGCCGTTGCTCGAGGGCGTGAAGAAGAAGCAGGCTCATGACGCGGCGCTCGCCCTCATGGACACGGTCGGCCTCGACCGCTCGCTCGCCACGCGCTACCCCAGCCAGCTTTCGGGCGGCCAGCAGCAGCGCGTCGGAGTGGCCCGAGGCCTCGCCATCGACCCCAACATCATGCTCATGGACGAGCCCTTCGGCGCCGTCGACCCGCTCGTGCGCGCCGAGCTGCAGCAAGAACTGCTGCGCATCCAGCGCGATCTGGCCAAGACCATCGTCTTCGTCACGCACGACATCGACGAGGCCCTGCTGCTCGGCGACCAGATCGTCATCCTCGAAAAGGGCGCGCACATCGCGCAAGCGGGAACGGCCGAGCAGATCCTGGCAAACCCCGCGAGCGAGTTCGTGGCCAGCTTCGTGGGCTCCGACCGCGGGTCGCGCGCACTGCACATCAAGAACGTGGACGGCAAGCAGGTCGTCGTCGACGGCACGGGCCGGCTCACCGGAATCCTCAGCGACGGCGGTGGCCCCTCATGACCTGGATCTTCGCCAATTTCGAGCAGATCGTCATGCTCACGCGGGACCATATCCTGCTGAGCATCCCGCCGATCCTGCTCGGCTTCATACTGGCCGTTCCGATCGGCTACATCGCGCACCGTTACCGTGTCTCGCGCGGCGTGCTGCTCACGGTCTCGGGTCTGCTCTACACGATCCCGTCGCTCGCGCTCGTCGTGGCCATGCCGGCCATCCTGGGCACCAAGATCCTCGATCCGCTCAACCTCGTCGCCACGCTCACGATCTATGCGATCGCGCTCATGGTGCGCACGGCGGCGGATGCCTTCGACTCCATCTCGCCCGATGTGCGCCAATCCGCCACGGCCATGGGTTATGGCCCCTGGAGCCGCTTCTGGAAGGTCGAGCTGCCGCTCGCCGGTCCGGTGCTCCTCGCCGGCCTGCGCGTGGTCTCGGCCAGCACCGTCAGCCTCGTCACGCTCGGAGCCCTCGTCGGCCTGTCGGGCCTCGGCTACCTCTTCACCGACGGTTACCAGCGCAGCTTCGCCACCGAGATCCTCACGGGTGTGGTGCTGACGGTCGTCATCGCCGTCGTGTTCGACCTGCTCCTCATCCTGCTCGGCCGCGTCGTGCTGCCGTGGGCCAAGATCGAGGCCGTGGCCCGCACGGGTGACCGTGCGCCCCGCCGACGCAAGGCGGTGACCGCATGAACGCCATCAGCGACGCCATCGCCTGGATCCTCGACCCCGCGCACTGGACGGGCCCGAGCGGCATCCCCATCCGCCTCGCCGAGCACCTCGCTTACACGGGTCTCACCATTCTCATCGCGGGCGTCATCGCCATCGGGCTCGGCCTCTACATCGGCCACACGGGTCGTTTCCGCGGCACGTCCGTCATCGTCACGGGTGCCCTGCGCGCGCTGCCCACGCTCGGTCTGCTCGTCTACCTCGCGGTCGCCTTCGGGTTCGGCATCGCGCAGGCCATCATCCCGTCGATCATCGTGCTCGTCGTGCTGGCCATCCCGCCGATCCTCGCGGGCACCTACTCGGGCATCGAGGCCGTCGATCCCAAGACCGTGGATGCCGCGCGCGCCATGGGCATGACCGAATGGCAGATCCTGGCCAAGGTCGAGATCCCGCTGGCCCTGCCGCTCATCGTGGGAGGCCTGCGATCGGGTGTGCTGCAGGTCGTCTCGACGGCCACGGTCGCGGCCTACCTCTCGCTGGGCGGTCTCGGCCGCTTCATCTTCGACGGCCTGCCCGTCCGGGACTACACGCAGGTGCTCGTCGGCGCGCTCCTCGTCACCCTTCTCGCTCTCGTCCTCGACGGCCTGCTCGTGCTCGTGCAGCGACTCGTCGTCCCGGCAGGGGTCCGGGCAATCCGGTCCCGTGTTCCGCAACGAACCGCCAAGGGCGCCAGCGCCCAGGCGGCGTTGACGCCCTCCAGCTAGCCCCACTCCACAGCGTTCTATTGCACTCCGATTGCACCACCCTTGTCATCCGACAGTAAGGAAAGCAGCATGTTCTCATCACGACGTGGCCGCCTGGCCGTCGCGGCTCTCGCCGCCGGCGCGGTCCTCTCCCTCGCGGCCTGCTCGAGCGGCGACCCGCTCGACAACTCCACCTCGGGTTCCGGTTCGTCCGGCTCGGCCGACTCGATCACCATCGGTGCCGGGTCCTTCGCCGAGTCCGAAATCATCGCCCAGATCTACACGCAGGCCCTCGAGGCCGAAGGCGTGACGGTCACGTTCGCCGGCCAGATCGGCCAGCGCGACGTCTACCTCAAGGCCCTCGAAGACGGCTCGATCGACCTCATCCCCGACTACAGCGGAAACCTGCTGCAGTTCTACGACGCCGAGACCACCGCCAAGACGTCCGAAGAGGTCTACGCCGCCATCGGTGACGCCCTGCCCGAGGGCATCGAGGTGCTCGACCAGGCCGAGGCCCAGGATGCCGACAGCTACAACGTGACCAAGGACTTCAGCGAGAAGAACGGCATCACGAGCCTCGCCGACCTCAAGGACTACGACGGCACGCTCGCCATCGGAGCCAACCCCGAGTTCGCCGACCGCCCGTACGGCCCCAAGGGTCTGACCGAGGTCTACGGCGTTCCGGCCGACAAGCTCACCTTCACGCCCGTCTCGGACGGCGGCGGACCGCTGACGGCCAAGGCCCTCATCGACGGCACCGTGCAGCTCGCCGACATCTACAGCACCACGCCCTCCATCAAGGAGAACGGCTTCGTCACGCTCGAAGACCCCGAGAACCTGATCCTGCCGCAGAACATCCTGCCGCTGATCAAGTCCGACAAGGCCAGCGACAAGGTGAAGGATGTGCTGAACAAGGTCTCGGCCGAGCTCACCACCGACGACCTGATCGACCTCAACACCCTCAACCAGGGTGACCAGAAGCTGTCGCCCGAGAAGGTGGCCAAGGACTGGCTGACCGAAAAGGGTCTGATCTAGCCCTCGCCGCTCCGCTCTACAACTGAGCGGATGTCTCGACCGGGAACCCGGCGCCGTCACGGCGCCGGGTTCTTCGCGTTCCGGGGCTGAGGGCGGCCGGCGACAGGCTCCGAGAGCGCCCAGATTCCCGGCCGCCGATGCACCCCCGTTGGTAGGATCGAGTGTGACCGGAAACAACTTGATGCCCCAGCCCGAGGTTCTCCTTCCCGCCGAGCCCGAGGTCGTCGGTGCACTCGCCGCGGCCGCTGAGTCCGAGAACCCGATCGTCGCCCTCACGAACGTCGTGGCGCAGCATCCGTCGTCGTCGCTTGCCTGGGCTGTTTTGGCGGTCGAGAAGTTCGATCCGATGAACCCGCTCGAAAGCTACGCCTATGCGCGCGTCGGCTACCACCGCGGGCTCGACTCGCTGCGCAAGGCCGGTTGGCGCGGCCAAGGTCCCATCCCGTGGTCGCACGAGCCCAACCGCGGCGTGCTGCGCTCGCTGTACGCCCTGCGTGCCGCCGCCGAGGCCATCGGCGAGACCGAAGAGGTCGAGCGACTGACCGAGTTCCTGCGTGGGGCCGACGAGACCGCCGCCGCCCAGATCGAGACCGAGGGCGAGCCGCGCACGCCGCCGCCCGCCACCGAGGCCTTCTTCATCCGCGGCCTAGACTGATCAGAGCACCACGCGGTTCCCGGCCCTGCCGGGAATCCGAGCTCGGCTGCATCAGCCGGCTCATATTCGAAGCATCCCGACCGGAAGGGCATCATTCGTTATGCCAGCAATCGTTCTCATCGGCGCCCAGTGGGGCGACGAAGGAAAAGGTAAGGCCACCGATCTTCTGGGGTCGCGCGTCGACTACGTGGTCAAGTTCAACGGCGGCAACAACGCCGGCCACACGGTCGTCGTCGGCAACGAGAAGTACGCCCTGCACCTGCTGCCCTCCGGCATCCTGACCGAGGGTGTCACGCCCGTCATCGCCAACGGTGTCGTCGTCGACCTCGAGGTGCTGTTCCACGAGCTCGAGGCTTTGAGTGCCCGCGGGGTGGATGTCTCGAAGCTGCAGGTCTCGGCCAACGCCCACGTCATCACGCAGTACCACCGCACGCTCGACAAGGTCACCGAGCGCTTCCTCGGCAAGCGCCAGATCGGCACGACGGGCCGCGGCATCGGGCCCGCCTACGCCGACAAGATCAACCGCGTGGGCATCCGCATCCAGGACCTGTTCGACGAGAACATCCTGCGGCAAAAGGTCGAGGGCGCCCTCGACATGAAGAACCACATGCTGGTCAAGATCTACAACCGCCGCGCCATCCACGTCGACGAGATCGTCGACGACCTGCTTTCCTACGCCGAGCGCCTGCGCCCCATGGTGAAAGACACGGTCCTCGAGCTCAACCGCGCGCTCGACGACGACAAGACCGTGCTGTTCGAGGGCGGCCAGGCCACCATGCTCGACATCGACCACGGCACCTACCCGTTCGTCACGTCGTCCAACGCCACGTCGGGCGGCGCCGTGACCGGTTCGGGTGTCGCGCCCAACCGCATCGATCGCGTCATCGCCGTCGTCAAGGCCTACACGACGCGCGTCGGCGCCGGTCCGTTCCCCACCGAGCTCTTCGACGAGTCGGGCGAGTTCCTGCGCTCGGCCGGGTTCGAGTTCGGCACCACGACCGGTCGCCCGCGCCGCACCGGGTGGTACGACGCGCCCATCGCCCGCTACACGGCCCGCATCAACGGCGTCACCGACTTCGTGCTCACCAAGCTCGACGTGCTCACGGGCCTCGACGAGATCCCCGTGTGCGTGGCCTACGAGGTCGACGGCGTGCGCCACGACGAGGTCCCCGTCTCGCAGTCCGACTTCCACCACGCCAAGCCCATCTACGAGATCTTCCCCGGCTGGAAGGAAGACATCACGGGCGCCCGCACGTTCGACGACCTGCCGAAGAACGCTCAGGACTACGTCCTGGCTGTCGAGGGCATGTCGGGTTCGCGCATCTCGGCGATCGGCGTCGGCCCTGGCCGCGACGCGATCGTCGTGCGCCACGACCTCATCGACTAGAACGCGGGCCGCGCGGGCTGCGCGCAACTCCACAACGAGCTCGAAGGACTCGGCCACCCGGCCGAGTCCTTCGGCCGTTAAGAGCGGTGCGAACCGTCCTCACCGGCTGGCAGACTGGGGCCATGAGTGATGTGAACGGCGAAGACGCGAGTGTTCCTTCCTATTGGTTGGGTGCCTATACGCCCGATTCGCAGGGCAATGCGCGGGGCGTGAGCGTTCTGCGGCAGCAGCCCGACGGCACGCTGCGTCACGCGCCGACGGTGTCCCTCGACTCCCCGTCGTTCCTGGCCCGGCATCCCTCGGCCGACGTCGTCTATGCCGCGCTCGAAGGAATCGGCGCCGTCCAGGTGCTCGAACGCCGCGGCGTCGACGGCCTGGCGCCGGTCGGCGACCCCATCGAGGTGGGCGAGGCGGTGTGCCACCTGCACGTCACCCCCGACGGCGGGATGCTGGTGGCCAGCTGTTACGGCGACGGCCGCCTCGTCACCATCCCCCTCGCGCCGACCGGCCGTCCGTCTGGCCGTCCCGTCGAGGCCGCGGCATCCATCGACCCCTACGCCGACCCGTTCGCGGGTTCGGCACTCGAGGCCAGCGGTTTCGGCGAGAGCGCCCTCACCGACTTCTCGCTCGCGCAGCAGGTGCTCGAAGCCATGCCCGTGCGCCAGTCGCGCGCCCACGCGTCCCTGACCCTGCCCGACGGCCGCATCGTGTCAACCGACCTCGGTCACGACGCCGTGCGCGTCTGGCGGCGCACGGCCAACGGCACGGGCCTCACGCTCGACGACACCATCATGCTGCCCTTCGGTGTGGGCCCCCGCCACCTCGCCTGGCACGTCAGCGGCCACCTCTTCGTCGTCACCGAGTACTCGAACGAGATCTTCGTGCTCGCGCCGCGCGACCGCGGACACCTACGCGTCGTGCGTTCGAAGCTCGCCACGGCCGACTCGCTCGAGGACGGCGACAACGCCTCGGAGCTGCAGATCGCCGGGCCCGACGCCGATCGCCTCTACGTCGCGATCCGCGGCACCAATCGGCTGAGCACCCTGCGCATCGGCGGCGACGGCGCCGATCTCTCATCCCTCGCCGACGTCGAGACGCGCGGCAAGCACCCCCGCCACTTCCGCGTCGCCGGCGACCTCGTGCACATCGCCAACCAGCTGTCCGACGAGGTCACGTCGTTCCGCCTCGACGCGCGCGGCATCCCCTCCCAGTTCCTCGGCGCCACCGAGGCCCCCTCGCCCACCTACCTCCTCCCGGTCCCCGCTGCCAGCCGCCCTCGGCCGATGCCGATGCCGATGCCTCTGCGGGTCGCCGGTTAACGTTCGTCGGCCGGACTAGCCGCATCGGCGCGACCAGCCGCCTCGGTCGAGCCGGCGTGTTGTCCCGCAGCAGTGTGGTCGATTTTGACCATGACGGCCGCAGCCCCGATCAATGCAACACCGAGCGGCAGCGCGACGGTCGCCAGGATCTGCGCGATGAGCTGTAGCGCGGCTATCCCGACGCCTGACCCGCCCGTATCGGCAGGAAAGGTGTTCACCGTGAGCACTGCGTCGAGCGCCCACATCCTGACAACGAGGCCGACGGCCGTGAGGCTCACGCCGGCGATCAGGGTCGAGCGGGTATATCTGTCTGCCATGCGAATTCTCCCCCGTGATGTGATGCACCTTTCTTACCGCGTTTTATGCCTCGGCGTGAGCGGCGTGTCCGCCGGTTAGGGTGGATGCATGACCGCGAGAGTGCCCGAGCCGGCCGTGCATGTCGGCCGTTTCGTTCGGATCGAACCGCTGACCGAGGCGGATTTCGGCGAGTTGTATGAGGCGATCGGGCATCCCGAGGTGTTCGCCGGAGGGTATGGCGGCGGGCCCGAAGGTCTGCCCGACGACATCGACGGGTTCCGGCGTTTCGCGGCCAGCTATTTCAGCACGGCGGGCGGCAACCAGCCCTACGTGGTGCGGCTGCACGGTGGGGTGGACGACGGGCGTGTGGTGGGGACATCCACGCTGGGGGATTTCGACCTGCCGAGCGAACACGCGCACCTGGGCTGGACGGCCTACGACCCGCGCGTGTGGGGAACGGCCGTCAACGTCGACACGAAGCTGCTCATGCTGGGGCTCGCGTTCGACAACGGTTTCGGCCGCGTGAAGATTCAGGCGGATGAACGCAACGCCCGTTCGCGCGCTGCCATCGCCAAACTGGGCGCCACGTTCGAGGGCCTCGTGCGCCGGGACAAACGCCGCGCCGACGGCACCTGGCGGACCACGGCGCTGTTCTCGATCATCGTCGAGGAGTGGCCAGAGGTGCGCGCGGCGTTGCAGGCCCGGCTCGACACCTACCCGGCGCCCGTCGTCACAGCGGGGGAGACCGTCGACCGCGCCTGACCCCGTAGTGCCGCCGGGCAGCCAGCTGCGTGGTCCGAACGGATGACCCCGTTTCGCCCCCGTGCCCGATGTGTCGAAACCTCGCCGCCGCGAGGCTGGATACATGACACAACCACTGCTCAGCGCACACAACCTCGTGAAGTCCTATGGCACCACGCAGGCCCTCGACGGGGTGAGCCTGGCCATCGGCGCCGGCGAATCCGTCGCCATCATGGGGGCATCCGGTTCGGGTAAGACGACCCTGCTGCACACCCTCGCCGGCATCATCACGCCGGATGGTGGGCAGGTCGTCTTCCAGGGCCCGGCCTCGCCCGTCGAGGTGTCGGCCCTCTCCGAAACCGAGCGGTCGCGCCTGCGCCGCGAATCCTTCGGCTTCGTGTTCCAGCAGGGACTCCTCATCCCCGAACTCACGGCCGTCGAGAACGTCGCCGTTCCGCTCATGCTGTCGGGATACCCGCGGCGCGAGGCCGAGGCGCGTGCCCAGCACTGGTTGCAGGCGCTCGGCCTGGCCGGCATGGAAACGCGTCGTCCCGGCGAGTTGTCGGGTGGTCAGGCCCAGCGTGTGGCCATCGCCCGCGCCCAGGTCACCGGCGCAACCGTCGTGTTCGCCGATGAGCCGACCGGCGCACTCGACTCCAACACCTCGGTGGATGTCTTGAACGCGCTCCTCGGATCGACCGTCAGCCAGGGCCACACGCTCGTGATGGTGACGCACGACGAGGGTGTTGCCGCGCGGTGTTCGCGCGTCATCCGTGTGCGCGACGGACGCATCGTGAGCGACAGCGCCTCGGCCCCGGCTCACGCAGCCAGTCAGCCCGGCCACCCCGGCGCCCCGCAGAGCCAGCAGTACACGCAGCAGACCTACCAGACCCAGCAGTACACCCAGACCCCCTACAACCCGCAGGGGCAGCAGGCGCCGTCGGGCGCACAGAAAGAGGTTCGACCCATGTTCTATGGAGACGGCTGGGGCGTGGCCTCGGCGGCAACACTTCCGGCGGACGAGATGCCCGCCTCGCAGATCCAGGTTCCGGCGAACGTTCCGCGCGGCTACCCCCTGCAGCCGGGTTCCTCCGGATACCCGCAGCAGACCGCCCCCTACGGTTACCCGCAGCAGCCCCAGGGCCGCCCGCACCACAACGGTGGGCAGCACCGATGAGTGTCGCCGCGCCGTTCACGCCGCCGCGCGCCGCCGCAACGTCGTCGCGCGCACCGGGCCGCCCCTCGATCGTGAAACTGACCTGGCTGCTCGGCCGCCCCAGCGCCCAGAGCGCCGCGACCCTCATCTTGCCGGGCGTCGCCTTCGCCGTGACGACCGCCCTCATCCTCATCGTCTTGGGCGGCGTGCTCATGTTCTGGCGATGGACGATCGCCGACGCGATCACCTACCAGGCGCTCAGCATGCTCGCCCTGGCGCTGCTGATCGTGCCGCTGCTGTCGCTCGGCGGTTCGGCGGCACGCCTGTCGGCCCGTCGGCGCGACGATCGGCTCGCGACACTGCGACTGCTCGGGGCCACGCCCGGTGTGGTCGTGCGCATGACCGTGCTCGAATCATCCCTCGTGGCCGTCGCGGGCGCGCTCGTCGGCGTCGTGCTGTATGTCGCGCTCATGCCCCTCGTGGGCCTCGTGCACTTCGCCGGCCGAGCGATCGGCGCGGGCGAACTGTGGGTGGGCTTCGGCCCACTCGCCCTGGTCGTCGTCGCCATCGCCGCCCTCGCGGCCATCAGCGCCGCGGTGGGCCTGCGCGCCGTCGCCATCTCGCCGCTCGGGGTGCGCACGCGCCAGAACGCGCCGAAGATGGGATGGATCGCCCCCGTCGCCGGTGTCGTCATCGTCGTCGCGGCCTTCGCCGGTCTCAACCTGCTCGGCGCCATCACCGAGGAGGCCGGCGGCATCATCACGATGATCTTCGTGCTCGCCGGCTGCTTCGGCGTGGCCGTCGCGGCACTCAACCTGATCGGCCCGTTCGCCATCCGGGTGATGGCCCGCATTCAGCTGCGCACGGCGCGCACGGCCGAGAAGCTCATCGCGGCGCGAGGCATCCTCGAATCGCCGAAGGCCGCCTGGCGGCTGTGTTCGGGACTGGCGATGACGAGCTTCGTCGCCGTCGTGGCGGGCACGGGCGTGTCCTTCGCGGGGGACGCCGGCGGCGACCCGATCCTCACCGATATGCGCACGGGCATCGTCATGACCCTCGTGATCTCGTTCGTGATGGTCGCGTGTTCGATCGGCGTCAGCCAGGCCGCGGCCGTGCTCGACCGCCGCGACCTCTACGTGAGCCTCGATCGGCTCGGCATGCCGCGGCCCACGGTCGAGACGGCCCGTCGCCGCCAGGTGATGCTGCCCGTGCTGCTCGTCTCGCTCGGCTCGGCGATCCTCGGAGGCATCCTCGTCTTCCCGCTCGTCGGCCTGGCGCTCATTATCGCGCCCGCCTCGCTCGCCCTCATCGCGGCGTCGTTCGTGCTCGGCATCTCGCTCGTGTGGTTGGCGTTGCGGTCGACCCGGCCCGTGCTCACGCGCGTGCTGCGCGAACCCGAGCGGGTCTAGCGCGGATAAGCCCGGCCGGGTGGTGAGCGGATGTCGCGTCAGGGGTGTCGGCGCATGCGCCCGCCCGGCCGAAGAACAGGTGTCGCGGGTGAACGGTCTCTGGGGAGGGGCCGACACCCGCGACATCCTGTGTGCGGGCGCCCGGTGTCGAGGGTAGATTTGGGCAATGGTCGACACCGAGGCGCGCGCGCAACTGAACAGCCTGAGGCAGAGCATCGACAACATCGATGCGGCCCTGATCCACCTGCTTGCCGAGCGGTTCAAGTGCACGCAGACCGTCGGCCGGTTGAAGGCTGAGCACGGCTTGCCGGCCGCCGACCCCGACCGCGAGAGCCGCCAGATCGGCCGCTTGAAGGCGCTCGCCGAAGACGCACAGCTCGACCCCGCCTTTGCCGAGAAGTGGTTCAACTTCGTCGTCGCCGAGGTCATCCACCACCACGAGCAGATCGCGTCGCAGGTCGAGGATTCCTCAGGGTCTGAGCCGCGCGCATGAGCTGGGACCCGCGGCGCATCCCGTCGCAGACCGGCAAGGTCTTCGCCATCACGGGCGGCAACGGCGGGCTCGGGTTCTTCACGGCGTTCCAGCTGGCTGAGGCCGGAGCATCCGTCATCCTGTGCTGCCGCAATCGCGAGCGAGCGGATGCCGCGGCCACAGCCATCCGCCGCCGCCTGCCCTCGGCCGACGTCAGCATCGTCATCCTCGACGTCTCCTCGCTCGAATCCGTGCGCGCGGCGGGAGCCGAACTGGGCGCGCTGCCCCGGCTCGACGGACTCATCGAGAACGCGGGTCTCGTCCACTTTCCGCGCGAACGCAGCGAAACCGAGGACGGTTTTGAACTGGTTCTCGCGACCAATTTCCTGGGCCACTTCGCGCTCGTCGAGCACGTCCTACCGGCCCTCGAACGCACACCCGGTTCGCGCATCGTTACGCTCGGCAGCCTGGCGACCGAGATCACGGGCCTGCACCTCGACGACCTGCAGCTCACGAAGAAGTACTCGGGTTGGCAGGCCTACGGGCAGTCCAAGATCCTGATGAGCATCTTTGGTTACGAGCTCGACCGCCGGCTGGGGATCGCGGGCAGCGGCGTGCGGGCGCTCGTCGCCCACCCGGGCTACGCGATCACGGGACGCAGCCCCATCGTGCCGGGCGTCTCCGAACCGTCGTTCGGCCAGCGCTTCGCCGACAACCTGCAGGGTCTCTGGGCTCAGGGCAAAGACCGCGGCGCCTGGCCCATCGTGCGCGCAGCGGCCGATCCCGAAGCGTTCGACTATTCGAGCCGAGACACGGATGTCGCCCCCGCCCCGGTCTTCTACGGCCCGCGCTTCCGCGTGAAAGGCGCCCCGATCCACGCGAAACCCGCCGACTCGACGACGGGTCCCTACGTGGGTCGCGCCGTCTGGACCGAGGCCCGAGCCCTCACGGGCGCCGACTACCTCGACGTCTAGCCGTCTGAGGCTCCCTCGACGTCTATCGGGCTGAGTCGACGTCGGCGTCTAGCGGGCACTGGCGTCGTCGACGTCTGACGCACGTCCACTCTGTCGAGCGACGTCTAGCGGGCATGGCGATGCCGGGTGCCGTCGGCGGACCGACGACACCCGGGCGATCGCTGCGGGTGTATTGCTCTAGCGGCGTGCGCCCATCCGGCGACGGCTGATCGCGCCGAGGGCGAGGCCCAGCAGCATGAGCAGGGCCGTCAGGCCGAGGATGGGAGCCGTGGTGTCGACGCCCGTGTCGGCCAGGGCCGAGGCGTCGGTGCCGGTGGTGCCGGCCTTCGAGGTTCCGAGAGCCTGCGCCTGACCGGTCACGGCCACCGAGCCGGTGACGACGGTGGCGTCATCGGTGCCGTCGACCGGGGTCGTCGGCGTGGTGGGGGTGGTCGGCGTGGTGGGGTCCGTCGGGTCCGTGGGGTCGACCGGGGTGGTCGGGTCCGTGGGGTCCGTCGGGGTGGTGGGGTCGGTCGGGTCCGTCGGGTCGGTGGGGTCCGTCGGGGTGGTCGGCGTCGTGGGGGTGGTGGGCGTCGTCACCGTGGTGTCGCCGCCTTCCGTCTCGCTGTCGCCGATCACCGAGATGGCGTTGCCGCCGATCGTCACCGGGATGTCGATTCCGGGGATGATCTGGTTGCCGCCGAGGATGCCGTCGTTGCCGCCGGTCGTGCTGCCCGTGCCGTTACCCGTTCCGCCGGTCACCGTGGTGCCCGAGTCGGTCGAGGTGGTGTCTCCGACGACGGAGACGGCGTTGCCGCCGACCGTGACGGGGAGGGTGACGCCGGGGATGACCTGGTTGCCGCCGGCGACGCTGTCGTCGCCGTTCGTGGTCGAACCGGTGCCGGTGCCGGTGCCGGTGCCGGTGGTGCCGGTGCCGGTGGTGACATCGGTGCCCGAGTCGGTGGACTCGGAGTCGCCGACAACGCTGACGGCGTTGCCGCCGACGGTCACGGGGAGGGAGACACCCGGGATGATCTGGTTGCCGCCGGCGATGCCGTCGTTACCGTTGGTCGTGCTGCCGGTGCCGGTCGAGCCGGTGCCGGTTCCCGTGGCTACATCCGTGCTGGTGCCGGAGGTTTCCGAGTCGCCGAGGCCCGAGATGGCGTTGCCGCCGACCGTGACGGGGAGGGTGACGCCGGGGATGATCTGGTTGCCGCCGGCGATGCCGTCGTTACCGTTGGTCGTCGAGCCGGTTCCGGTGCCGGTGGTTCCGGTGCCGGAGGTGACGTCGGTGCCCGAGTCGGTGGACTCGGAATCGCCGAGGCCGGAGATGGCGTTGCCGCCGACCGTGATGGGGAGGGTGACGCCCGGGATGACCTGGTTGCCGCCCGCGATGCCATCCTCACCGGTGGTGCTGCTGCCGGTGCCCGAAACGGTGCCGGTAGTGCCGGTGCCGGAGGTGCTGCCCGTGGTGGTGTCGCTCGAGGCGCTGTCGCCGACGACCGAGATGGCGTTGCCGCCGACGGTCACCGGGACGGAGACGCCCGGAACGATCTGGTTGCCGCCGAGGATGCCGTCGTCACCGGTCGTGGTCGAGCCGGAACCGTTCGGCGTGCCGGCCGAGTCACCCGAGGTAACGTCGGTGCCCGAGTCGGTGGACTCGGAGTCGCCGACCACGGAGATGGCGTTGCCGCCGACCGTGACGGGGAGGTTCAGGTCGATGAGACCCTGGTTGCCGCCGAGCAGCGAGTCGCTGCCATCCGTCGTCGGAGCTGGAGCCGGAGCGGGCGCCGGAGCCGGAGCGGGCGCCGGAGCAGGTGCCGGAGCGGGTGCCGGTGCCGGAGCAGGTGCGGGAGCGGGAGCCGGCGCCGGGGCGACCGCGGTGCCCGAATCGCTCGAGGACGAGTCGCCCACGACCGAGATCGAGTTGCCGCCGACCGTCACGGGCACGTTGACCGAGACGAGGGCCTGGTTGCCGCCCACCGCGCTGTCGGTGCCGGACGTGGTGCCGCTGGGTGCCGCGGGGGCCGGCGACGTGTTGGTCGAGGCATCCGAGGATGAGCTGTCGCCCAGCACCGAGATGCCGTTGCCGCCCAGCGAGATGGGCAGGTTGACCGAGATGCCGGCCTGGTTGCCCGAGATGAGACCGTCCTCGCCGGACGTGCCGTCTGCGGCGTGGGCCGCGGTGGTGCCGAGGAGGGACAGGCCCCCGATGGCGAGGGCGCAGTAGAGCCCTCTCTTGACGTTGATGTTCATGATCCTTGCACTCCAAATGATTGAGAAATGGTGCCCCGGGTGGGGCGGATGGTCGCGTGCCACGCGCTCAGAGGCGTGGCCCGACCGGCTCAATCAGGGGTGACGTCGGATTCGAAAACCGGCGACGACGGCAGGTCGTCGGAGACCGTGGTGTGGGAGACCTGGCCGAGGAGGTGGGCCTGGAAGAAGTAGTCGGCGCTGTCGACCGCGTTGCCCGCGCCGGGGCCGCCGGATGAACCGCTCGAACCCGAACCGGAGCCGTTGCCGTTGGCCGGCGCGGCGGGGCCGAACGGGGAGTCGGGGCCGCCGAAGGGCGAGCCGCCGAGCGGGGATTCGGCCGGGGCGGAGTCGGTGGCGACAGCGCCCGCGGCGGAAGAAGCGGAGGAGCCGAAGCCCGTGCCGGCACCCGCGAACGGGATGGCCGGGAGGGACGAGCCCGCCGGGCCGAATGCCGGGGAGAGAGCGAGGGCCGCGTCGACGTTGGTGGCGCGCAGCTCGGCGAGGGCGACTGCGGCGGGGGAGGCATCCTGCCCACTGAGGCCGGGGAGAACACCGTCGACGATGCCGCCGGGAAGACCGGGAAGACCGGGAACGACGCCGCCAGAACCGGGCGTGGTGCCGGGGATGCTGCCGTCGACGATGGTGTCGGTGCCGCCGACGACGGTGCCGAGCGAGCCGTCGACGGTGCCCGTGATCGGGTCGGTGATGCCCTGCACGGGGTTGCTGCCGACGATGTCGCTGACGACGGGAGAGGTGACGATGTCGCCCACGACGGGAAGCTCGGTGACGACCGTGTCGACGGTTTGCGCGACGGGCGTCACGATCTGGGTCACGGGCTTCTGCGCCACGACATCCGAAACCGTGTCGGTCACGGCGGGAACGACGGCGACGACCTCGCGAACGGGGGCCGGAGCGTGCTGGACGACCGGGGCTACGACCTTCTCGGTGACCTGCGAAACCGTGTTGGTCGCGCCCGAGACGACCTGGTTGACGGGCTGTTCGACGGCTCCGACGACGCCTGAGACGAGGTTGCCGACGAGGCCGGGCTTCGAGTCGGGCGGCGTGGCCGAGTCGGCGGCGTGGGCCGATGAGGTGCCGAAGAAGAAGAGTGCGAGCATCCACCCGAAGGTGACGGCCGAACTCAGGAGGAGGATTCGAGCCAGGCGGGATGCGTGGGCGGGGCGCTCGATGACGCGCGCAACCTGAGGGCCGTTCGGAGTGTTTCCCTCCCGAACGGGTACCTGATCTGCAGTTAGCGTCATCGCATTCACCCCCCAAAGGTGTGAGCAGGACATTACGCCGAAGTTTTGTTCACGTCTAGCCCCCGAGGCCCCCTCGAATCTGGGTATTCGCCGAGAGTAGTGTGTCTGTCGGCCACCCGGGCCAGGAAGTGAAGGCGACGATGACTGAGACGAAACTGGGCACGATCACGACGAGCATCCCGTTCCGGATGGACCGATTGCCGTGGGCCAGGTGGCATTGGATGATCGTGATCGGGCTCGGCACCGTCTGGATTCTCGACGGCCTCGAGGTGACCATCATCGGTGCCATTGGAAGCCGACTGACCGACCCTGAAGCGGGCCTCGGTTTGAGTGCATCCGATATCGGTTTGGCGGCCGCTATCTATGTCGCGGGGGCCTGCATCGGCTCCCTCTTCTTCGGCTATCTGACCGACCGGTATGGGCGCAAGAAATTGTTCCTCATCACGCTCGGTGTCTACCTCCTGGCGACCGTCGCGACGGCGTTCTCGTTCAACCCGATCTTCTTCTTCATCTGCCGTTTCTTCACCGGCGCCGGCATCGGCGGCGAGTACGCGGCGATCAACTCGGCCATCGACGAACTCATCCCGGCCCGCCGCCGCGGACTCGTCGATCTGGCCATCAACGGCTCGTACTGGCTGGGTGCCGCGTTCGGTGCCGTGGTGTCGGTGCTGCTGCTCAACGAGAACTTCTTCGCGGCCGACATCGGATGGCGGCTGGCGTTCGGTTTGGGCGCCGTGCTGGGTGTCGTCATCCTGCTGGTCCGTCGCAACGTGCCCGAGTCGCCGCGCTGGATGTTCATCCACGGTCACGACAAGGATGCCGAGAAACTGGTCGGCGAGATCGAAGCCGAGATCGAAAAAGAGACCGGAGAGAAGCTCGAATCCGTCGACAAGACGCTCGAGATCCGCCAGCGCAAATCCACCGGATTCGGAGAAATCGCCAAGGTTGCGATCACCAAATACCCGAAACGGTTCGTGCTCGGCCTCTCGTTGTTCACCGGTCAGGCGTTCCTCTACAACGCGGTGTTCTTCACCTACTCGCTCGTGCTCACACAGCTGCTCGACGTGCCCGACGACGTGGCTCCGTGGTCGCTCGTGCCCATCGCGCTCGGCAACTTCGCGGGTCCGCTCATCCTGGGCCGGTTCTTCGACAGCATCGGGCGCAAGGTGATGATCTCGGTGTCCTACATCGGCTCGGGTGTGCTGCTCGTCGTCACGGCCATGCTCTTCAGCAATGAGATTCTGGATGCAACCACGCTCACCATTGCGTGGGTCATCGTGTTCTTCTTCGCCTCGTCCGGTGCCAGTGCCGCCTACCTGACCGTGTCCGAGATCTTCCCCATGGAGACGCGGGCGATGGCCATCGCCTTCTTCTACGCGCTCGGCACGGGCCTCGGCGGCATCGTCGGACCGATCCTGTTCGGTCGCCTCGTGGAGGACTCGATCCAGGCCGTGGCGGTGGGCTACTACATCGGAGCCGGCCTCATGATCGCGGCGGGTCTCGTCGAGGTGTTCATCGGGGTGGAGGCCGCGGGCAAATCGCTCGAGGACATCGCCGAGCCGCTGAGCGCGAGCGAGGGTTCTTCGGAGAACGCGAAGAGTTAGGCCCAAAACGGCTCGTTGACGAAACAACGGATGCCCCGAGCTCATGTGGCTCGGGGCATCCGTGTGTCACGCCGTGGGGCGCGCGGTGATCAGCTGTGGAACGGCGCCGCTGATCAGACGGTCGCCGGGGTTCGAGCGCCGGCACGGGCCGACGACGGTTCGGGGGCCGATGCTTCGCCGAGGGCCCGCAGCTGCGCCGCCGACACGCTGCGGCGTCGGGCGATCGCGAGCGTGGTCACGACGAGCGAGAGCAGCAGCCAGAGCACGATGCCCGTGACGCCCGCAACCACGCCGCCGGTCTCGAGGGCCATGGCGCGCAGGGCGTTGAGCGCCGGGTGCACGGGCGTGTACTCGAACACGGTGTCGAGCAGATCGGGCACCGTCGCAATGATGCCCGTCGCCAGGGTGACGAGCGTGACGATCATCGAGATGAAGCGGCCGAACCCGCCGAAGACGGCGATGAGCGCCTGGTTTGCGGCGGCGAAGGCGGCCCCCGCGACCATGGCGATGGCCGCGAAACCGATCCACTCGGGGGCGTCGAGCTTCAGCGCAGGCTGCATGACGGCCGAGACCAGCAGGCCCTGCAGAATGCCGACGAGTCCGGCGGGCAGCCACGTGCGCACGGCCAGGCTAAGCGACGAGCGCGTCGACGACAGCACGGCCGAGGGGATGGCGCGCAACACGATGAACGTGGCCAGCGCGCCCAGCCACAGGGCGAGCACGGCGTAGAACGGCATGCTCGTGGTGCCGAAGAGCGCGTTCGCCTCGGCGCCGTCGGTCGTGACGGGCTGGCTCACGACCTTGGCGAGGTTGTCACGGTCGGACTCGCTGTAGCTCGGGATGGACTGCACGGCCGTGTCGAGGCCGTCGGCCAGCGTGTGCGTGCTGTCGGCGAGGGTTTTCGACCCGTCGGCGAGGCCCGTGGCGCCCGTGCCCAGCTGGGTGACGCCGTCGGCGAGGGTCGTGAGACCCGTCGAGAGTCCGGAGGCACCCGTCGAGAGCTGGGCGGTGCCGTTGGCGAGCTGCGTCGAACCGGCGGCGAGCTGCTGGATGCCGGAGGCGAGCTGCGGTGCCGTGCCGGCGAAACCCTGGATCTGGGTGGCCGCGGTCTGGGCGCCGTCGGCGAGGGGCTGCACGCCGCCGACCAGCTGCTGGTACTGCGGCGAACCGTAGAGCGCGGTCACGCCCTGCGCCACACCCTGGCAGGCCTGCTCGGCCCCGGGTCCGCCTGCGGTGCAGAGGGCAGCAGCCTGCGACAGTTTGCCTAGCTGCTCGTTCAAGCCGCCGGTGCCGGCGATGCCGCTCGCGACGCCCTGCACACCGTCGGCGAGGGTCTGCGAGCCGGTGGCGATCGCCTGGATGCCCGCGGGCAACTGTCCGACCTGGGTCGCCGCGGCGTTCAAGCCGTTCGCCAATTGCTGCGCACCCGTATTGGTCTGGGCGGCGCCCGAGGCCAGCTGCGAGGCGCCGGACGTGAGCTGCGGCATCCCGGCCGCGAGCTGGTTCACGCCGTCGGCGAGCTGCACGGCGCCGTCGCGCAACGAGTCGGTTCCCGTCGCGAGCTGCTGCGCGCCATCCGCCGCCTGGCCGAGCTGCGTGCCGAGCGTGTTGAAGCCCACGTAGACGTTCTGCAGGTAGCTCGTGGTGAGGCCGTTGCCGACGAGGTTCGCGGCCGTCGACGAGATGGTCTGCGTGATCGCGTCGTCGACGAGGCGGCTCTGTTTCGAGGTCGCCACGTCGATGGTGGCCTGCTCGGCGTCGGCGGCGTCGCCACCGAACGAGGTCGCGGCCTTCGAGAAGTTCTTCGGGATGGTGACGACGGCCACGTATTTGCCCGACGTCAGACCCTCGCGCGCCTCGTCGGCGTCGGTGATCTTCCAGGCGTAGTTGGTGTCGCTCGTGTTGTCGTTGGCGGCGGCCTTCGAGGTGCCGTCTTCGCCCGCATCCGATGAAGCGCCACCGTCGACCAGGCCGGCCGAGAGCTGGCGGCCGAGCGGCACGGTCTGACCGTCGACCTGCACGGGTTCGTCTTCGTTCACGATTGCCGCGGTGACCTGATCGAGCCGGTCCTGCGGGTTGAAGAGGGCCCACACGAGGATGCCGGCCACGACGAGCGGCACCAGGACGATACCGATCAGCGACAGCACGGTGATGCGCTTCGAGGAGCGCGCGCGTTCGAGGCGGGTGAGGATGCTCATGCGGGGACCTCCGCGGTGTTCGTGGTGCGGGTGCGAGATGTTTCGAGGGAGACGTCGACGAAGCCGTCGCCGGCGGGGATCGCGTCGGACAGCGGCCATTCTTCGACGGTGCCGACGGCCAGGGTGAGGGTCTCGTCGCGACGGGCGGCGGATGCCTGAGCCTCACTCAGCTCGACGAACACCTGCTTGCGCGCGGCGTGGTCGGTGAGTCGGTCGATGCCGTCGATGACGAGGAGCGCGGGCTGCTCGTCGACGATGTCGCGGATGCGGCCGACCGCGTCGACCGAGTCGTCGACCGTGAGGAAGGCTACCCGCGAGCGGATCGTGGTGGCGCGGATGGGCGACACCAGACCCGCCACCTTGAGCGTGCCCTGGTCGGGTTTGGCGCGACCCGAGATGGTGAGCAGCAGCGCGCGCACCGCGGCGGGGTGCTCGCCGTGCACGACGAGCGTGTGGCCGGCGGGGAGCACGAAGCTGAGGTCGTGGAAGAGGGCGTGTTCGGCATTGGCGCTCGGTTTGAGGCCGATGCGGTCAGCGACCACGACATCCGTGCTGCCGGGGGCGGGCCAGTTGGCCAGGTCGAGCTCGCGCTGCAGACCCTCACCCTCCACGTCGAACGACGGCAGGGCGCGGTCGAGCCACTTGGGCAGCCACCAGGCGCGTTCGCCCAGCAGGGCGAGCACGGCGGGCACGAGCGTCATGCGCACGATGAACGCGTCGACGAACACGCCGACCGCGAGGCCCAGGGCGATGGGTTTGATCGATGTGTCGCCCTCGGGCACGAAGGCCGCGAACACCGCGAACATGATGACCGCGGCGGCCGTGACGACCTTGGCCGAACCCACGAAACCCGTCGTGACGGCCTTGCGCGCATCCTTGCCGTGCACGTAGTCCTCGCGCATGCGGGCCACGAGGAACACCTCGTAGTCCATCGCGAGACCGAAGAGCACGCCCATCAGGATGATCGGCATGAAGCTGATGACGGGGCCGGTCTGTTCGACATGCAACGCCTCGCCGAACCATCCCCATTCGAACACGGCGGCCACGGCGCCGAACGACGCGATGACGCTGAGCAGGTAGCCGAGCGTGGCCTTGATGGGCACCCAGATCGAGCGGAACACCATGGTGAGCAGGATGAGCGAGAGGCCGACGACCAGGATGCCGAAGGGCAGCAGAGCTGCGCCGAGGCGGTCGGAGACGTCGATGCCCGCGGCGGTCGTGCCCGTGACGGCCAGGTCGACGCCGTACTTGTCCTCGAAGTGGTCGTGCTGGGCGCGCAGATCGGCGACGAGGTCCTTGGTGGACTGCGAGTCGGGCCCGCCCGTCGGCACGACCTGGATGATGCCCGTGTCGGCGGTCTCGTTGGGGGTGGCGAGCGGCACCGAGTCGACGCCATCCATGTCGCGGATCTCGTCGGCAATGTCGTTCATGAGACCGACGGGGTCGTTGCTCGTGACGATCGAACCGGTCACGATGAGCGGGCCGTTCTTGCCCTCGCCGAAGTTCTCGCCGATGAGGTCGTAGGCCTGGCGCGCGCTCGACGAGGCGGGCAGCGAACCGGCGTCGGGCAGGCCCAAGCGCAGCTGCAGGGCGGGCACGGCCGCGAGGCCGAGGATGCCGACGACCAGCACGATCGTGAGCAGCGGGAAGCGCGTGACGGCGCGCACCCAGCCGTTGAAGAACTTGTTCTGGTGGTGCACGGCCTGGTCGCTGGGGCCCGGGGCGGGCGGCGGCGCGATGGCGGGGCGGCTCTGCGCGGCCTGCGTGAGCGGCGAGCCGGCCGGGCGAGCGGATGTCGCGGCGGGCGGCGTCGTGATCGCGGCGGCGTGTGCGCCCGAACGCCCGTGCGTGGTCTGCACGGTGTCACCGTCGACATCGGCGAAGAGATTTTCGAGCAGGACCGGTTCGGAGTCGGCGCGCGAGGCGGCGGCGGCCGAGACGGGGCCGGATGATGCGACGGGTGCGGTCGAGTCGGCACCGGCGTGTGCTGCGGGGTTGCCGACAGGAGCGCCGGCGCCGGTGTTGGTGCCGCCGGTCGTGTTGCTCGAGCCCGTGTGCGTCGAGGAAGCGTCGGCGACAACATCCGCTCGATCGGTGCCGCGTGAGCCTGCCCCCGCCTCAGCCTTGGCCTTGGCCTGCTTGCGCAGCGCGCGACGGTTGGGGTTGATGCGACCCTTGGCGAAACCGAGCAGGGCCGGGATGAGTGTGAGGGAGATGCACACGGCCAGGGCGACGGCCACGGCGGCCGCGGTGCCCATGGTGGTGAGGAACGGGATGCCCGCCACGCTGAGCCCCAGCAGGGCGATGACGACCGTGAGGCCGGCGAAGATGACGGCCGAACCGGCGGTGGCGACGGCGCGCGCCGCGGACTCTTCGGGCTGCATGCCCTGCCGCAACTGGTCTTGGTGCCTCGAGATGATGAAGAGCGCGTAGTCGATGCCGACGGCGAGCCCGAGCATGAGCGCGAGCAGCGGGGTGGTCGACGAGATCGGCCCGAAGATGGTGGCCACGAAGATGAGGGCGATCGAGATGCCGACGCCCAGGATGGCGCTGAGGAGCGGCATGCCCGCGGCGAGGAACGAGCCGAAGGTGAGCACGAGCACGACGAGCGCGACGACGAGGCCGACGGCCTCGGTGATGGTGACGGTCGGCAGCTCGGTGGCGAAGAGCGACCCGCCGAGCGTGGCCTTGGCGCCCTGGGGGAGAGCCTCGTTGAGCTCGTCGGTGATCTTCTCGAGATCGGACTTGGCGGTTGCCGTGACCTCGGACTGACCGACATCCATCTGCACCGAAATGAGCGCGGCTCGGTCGTTGTCGGCGATCGCGCCTGCCGCGTTCTCGCCGAAGGGGTCGGTGGCGGCGGCGACCTGCTCGCTGTCACCCAGGTCGTCGACGGCCGTCTTCACGGCGTCTTGCACGTCTTGGTCGCTGATGTCGTCGCCCTCGGGCACTGTGACGATGATCTGTGCCGACGCGCCGCTCACCTGCGGGAACGTGCTCGACAGCGTGTCGAGGGCCTCTTGCGATTCGGTGCCCGGAATGGAGAACGCGTTGTCGGTGCCCTGGTTGAACAGCGCAGCGCTGCCGCCCGCGAGGGCCAGCACGGCGATCCACAGCACGAGGACGAGCTTGCGGCTGCGGTACGACCAGCGGCCGAGGGCATAGAGCAGAGAGGACACGTGGTTCTCCTTTGGGGACGGAAAAGTTACGATACAACGACGTATCCAATACACGAATGTATTCGATACAATCGTGTATCGCAAACGTTCGTTCGCGGTGTCAGGAAGGATTCAGGATGACGACCCAGCCCGTAGACGTGGAACCCGCTGTCGAATCCGCTCGCCGCCAGAAGACGCGCGAACGCCTCATGGATGCCGCCTTCGACGTGTTCGCCGAGCAGGGTGTGCACGCCGCATCCATCGAGGCCGTCACCGAACGCGCCGGCTTCACGCGCGGTGCCTTCTACTCCAACTTCGCGAGCAAGGAGGAGCTCTTCTTCGCTCTGGCTGAGCGCGAGAACAGTGTGCGCCTCGACCGCCTGCAGGAGGGGATCGACATCATCTTCCCCACGCTCGGCACACCGGTCGAGTCCCTTGACATCGAGGCGGTCGCCGAGATCGTCGATCGTTTCATGCTGTTGCAGCCCAACGACCGGCACTGGTGCATCGTCGAGTCCGAGTTCCGCACGCTCGCGCTGCGCAGCCCCGAGGTCGCTGCGCGCTACATCGATTACGAAACCCGCATCGATACGCGTCTCGCCCGCCTGCTCGAAGACGCCGTCGGCACCGTCGGCCTGCGCTTCACGATCGACTCGCTGCAGGCCACGCGCATCATCACGACGCTCGCGCAACAGGCCACCTACGATGCCATCCTCGCCGGCCCGGATGTCGCCACCGACGACCTGGCCCGCGCCAACGCGCGCCGCGTCCTCCCCGCCGTCCTCCTCGGCCTCACCGAGCCCGTCGCCTGACCTCGTCGCCCGTCACGGAGCGCTAGTCGCGCAGGGACCCGAGGTGCCGCGCAGCAGGAACCTCAATGCAACCCGGCCTATTTCTCCTTTAGTGCGGCTAAACGAGAAATAGCCATGCGGTTGCAACGGCTATCGCGAGTTATAGCGCCTGCCTCACGGTCTCGACAGCGTCGGCGGTGAGGAGATAGAGCGCCCTGCTCGCGTCGGGAAAGGGCGTGAAGCCGAAGCGGCGGTAGAAGGACTTCGCGCCGTCATTGAGAGAGTGCACGACGATTGCGCGGAAGCCGATCGCATCGGCGGCTGAGATCGCCCGCACGACGGCGTCCTGCAAGAGGGATGCGCCGAGGCCTTGGCCACCGTATTGTTCGGCGACGGCGAGGCGCCCGATGAGAGCAACGGGAATGGAGTCGGGCATATTGCGCGCCAGGCGGCTGGGTGATTCCGTGCGCACGAGCGAACTCGCGGACAGGCAGTAATACCCGGCAACGATGGTGTTGCTGTCTTCGGATGCCGGCGTCGTGACGAAGGTGCGGGCCCCGCCCGATATTTCGCTGCGCAGGGAACGCCTGCTCAGCCAGTCGTCAAGCGTCGCTTCTCCGCACCGGAACTCGCTCACGTCGTCGTTCTCGCGAATGGCGCGAGGACGGAGGAATTCAGTCAACGAAAACGGACGGGCGTTTGAGGAGCGAAGCCAGCCCGTCGATGCTCTCTGCCGGACGGTCGAGCTCGGCGGCGAACGCATCGAACGCTTCCGCATCCACACGCAACATGCGTTCGCGGCGGATGACCTCGTGCGCTTCGCGCGTCAAGGCGTCGGTGGAGAAATCGGTGACGGTTCGGCCTGTCAGCGCGGCCGCTTCTTCGATGAGCTCTTTCTGCGGCTCGGTGAGGCGCAGATCGATGCGGCGGTTCTTCGTGCTGGTCATCCTTCGAGTGTACGGCATTTCTCCGTACGCTGCCGGGAGGGGTCCCGCCGATCTGTCTCGGGGACTCAGCCGCGCCAGAACACAGAGAAGGCCCCAACCGTCCGGTCGGGGCCTTCTCTGAATCAGCGAGTGGAGCTAGCCGACGGTCGGGCCGAAGAGCGCGGGCAGCGTGGCGCGGTGCGTGCTGCGCAGCTCGTCGACGGTGAGCGTGAACTGGTCCTGGATCTCGAGGGACGCGGGCGTGCCGGCATCCGCCTTGACCGTGACGCCGATGCGCAGCACGGGGTAGCCGCGCCCCTCGCACAGGCCGCGGAACTTGACGTCGTCTTCGCGGGGAACCGACACGATGACGCGACCGGTGGACTCGGAGAAGAGGGCCGTCGAGGCGTCAACGCCGTCGCGGTCCATGATCTCGCCCAGCCAGACGCGCGCGCCCACCCCGAAACGCATGACGCTCTCGGCGAGGGCCTGCGCGAGGCCGCCGTCGGCGAGGTCGTGGGCCGAACCAATGAGGGCCGACTGCGCGCCGGCGTGCAGCAGACCGGCGAGGTCCTTCTCGGCCTGCAGGTCGACGCGCGGAGGCAGGCCGCCGAGGTGGCCGTGGATGGTGCCGGCCCAGGCCGAACCGCTCAGCTCGTTGGCCGTGACACCCAGCAGGTAGATGTTGTCGCCCTCGTCTTGCCAACCGCTCGGAACGCGGCGCGCGACGTCGTCGATCACGCCGAGCACGCCGACGACGGGCGTCGGGAAGATGGGCACGTCGCCCGTCTGGTTGTAGAACGACACGTTGCCGCCCGTGACGGGGATGCCGAGCTCGAGGCAGCCGTCGCTCAAGCCCTCGACGGCCTCGGAGAACTGCCACATGACCTCGGGGTTCTCGGGGCTGCCGAAGTTGAGGCAGTCGGTGACGGCCGCGGGAACGGCGCCCGTGACGGCCACGTTGCGGTATGCCTCGGCCAGGGCCAGGCGCGCACCCTGTCGGGGGTCGAGCTGGCAGTAGCGGCCGTTGGCGTCGGTAGCGATCGAGAAGCCGAGTCCCGATTCTTCGTCGACACGGATCATGCCGGCGTCGTCGGGGAAGGCCAGGGCCGTGTTGCCGAGCACGTAGTAGTCGTACTGGTTGGTGATCCAGCTCTTGTCGGCGAGGTTGGCCGAGCCGAGCAGCTTGAGGAACTGTTCGCGCAGCGTGGCCGGGTCGGTGGGGCGGGGGAGCGCCTCGGCCGTGTCGGCCTGCAGCGCGTCGATCCACGTGGGATAGGCGACGGGGCGGTCGTAGACGGGGCCGTCGACCGCGACCGTGCGGGGGTCGACGTTGACGATCTCTTCGCCGTGCCAGTCGATGACGAGGCGGCCGGTGTCGGTGACCTCGCCGAGGACGCTGGTCTCGACATCCCACTTCTTGACGACCTCGAGGAACGCGTCGAGCTTCGACGGCTCGACGACGGCCATCATGCGCTCCTGCGACTCGGACATGAGGATCTCTTCGGCGGTGAGCGTGGGGTCGCGCAGCAGCACCTTCTCGAGCTGGATGTACATTCCGCCGTCGCCGTTCGAGGCGAGCTCGCTCGTGGCGCAGCTGATGCCGGCCGCGCCGAGGTCTTGGATGCCCTCGACGAGCTTCTCGCGGTAGAGCTCGAGGCAGCACTCGATGAGCACCTTCTCGGCGAACGGGTCGCCCACCTGCACCGCGGGGCGCTTGGTGGGGCCGCCGTCGGCGAACGTGTCGGAGGCCAGGATGGACGCGCCGCCGATGCCGTCGCCACCCGTGCGGGCACCGAACAGCACGACCTTGTTGCCCACGCCGGTCGCATTGGCGAGGTGCAGGTCTTCGTGCCGCAAGACGCCCACCGAAAGCGCGTTGACGAGCGGGTTGCCCTGATATACCGGGTCGAAGTAGGTCTCGCCGCCGATATTGGGCAGGCCGAGGCAGTTGCCGTAGAACGAGATGCCGGATGTCACACCGTGCACGACGCGCGCCGTGTCGGGGTGCTCGGGCGAACCGAAGCGCAGCTGATCCATGACGGCGACCGGGCGTGCACCCATCGAGATGATGTCGCGCACGATGCCGCCGACGCCCGTTGCCGCACCCTGGAAGGGCTCGATGTAGGAGGGGTGGTTGTGGCTCTCGACCTTGAAGGTGACGGCCCAGCCCTCGCCGACGTCGACGACGCCCGCGTTCTCGCCCATGCCGACCATGAGGTTCTTGGTCATCTCGGGCGTGACCTTCTGGCCGAACTGGCGCAGGTACTTCTTCGAGGACTTGTAGGAGCAGTGCTCGCTCCACATGACCGAGTACATGGCGAGTTCGCCCGAGGTGGGGCGGCGGCCGAGGATCTCTTTGATCGAGGCGTATTCGTCGGGCTTCAAGCCGAGGGCAGCGTAAGGCTGTTCCTTCTCGGGCGTCGACGCAGCGTTCTGCACGGTGTCGGCAACGTGCATGCGGGCTGGTGTGGTGGTGTCGGTCACGGGGAAGGGACTCCTAGGCAAGAGAGTGGATGCCGGACGCCTCCCATTCTAGGTGAGCGGCACGCGCCTCCCAGACGCCGTACACGTGCTTGTCATCTTGGTTTGGAAGAATGCGCGGATGGCTTCGAGCAGAGCGGTTTCCTCCCCGCGCGCGCGTGCCGGGCGATCCGGTGCTGCCGCTTCGTCCACTATTCCCCGGGTCAAGACGCCCCCCGGTCAGAAGGCCGGTCAGAAGAAGCGAGCGTCGGATGGCGTGGGCCGTCGGCGTGCGCCCGCGAAACCTGTTCGCCCCGCCGCTTCGGCCCGAGGAACCGGTCGCGGTGCGGCTGGCGCACGTGGGGCAGCGGGTGGCCGCGGTGCATCGGGCGGCGCAGGAGGTGCGCGCCCCGGCTCGAACGGGCGACGCCCACCCCGTCCTCGCGGCGGCAGCCGTCGCCTGTCGCGCACGACGATAGCCGTCCTCGTCGTGGTCGGGCTCATGGTCACAGGCATCGGCGGGCTGACGGCCGCGTACTTCTGGGCGGCATCCGGAATCACGTCGTCGATGCTGGCGCAGCCTCCGGCGCCGCTGTCGACACTCGACCTGTACACGCCCGAACAGCGGGCCAACGCCGAGACGATCATCGACGTGGCATCCGCCCAGGGTTTGGGCGATGACGCCGCGACCATCGGGGTCATGACCGCCATGGGCGAGTCGGGGCTGCGCACGATCGACTATGGCGACCTGGCCGGGCCCGATTCGCGCGGGCTTTTTCAGCAGCGTGACAACGGGCACTGGGGCACGCTCGAGCAGCGCATGGACCCCGTGCACTCCTCGGGCATGTTCTTCCGCGACCTGCAGAAGGTGCCCGGATGGCAGGCGCTGCGCCCCACCGAGGCCGCGCATGCCGTTCAGCTCAACGCCGATAGCGAGCATTACACCAAGTTCTATGGGCCGGCCCGGGCCCTCGTGGTGGCGATCCTGGATGAGCGGGCGGGACGTTCCACGCCGACGCCCACGATCCTGCCGACCGAGGCGCCCGTCTCGTAGCCGAAGCGCGCGGGCCGTCCCAGCCGGGAAAACGCCGACAGCCCCTCGCCAGGAGCGGCCGGCCGGGCCACGATGGGACGATGATCTCACGCGATTTGGCGCTCGAACTCCGGCAGGCGGGCCTGGTGTGGCACCCCGCATCCGGCGACCGCTTTCAGATCGACCTGCCCGATTCGGCCGAGTTCCAGAGCGAGGCCGACGTTTTCACGGTCAGCGATATGACCATCGAGGCGCATCACTATCCGGGCGGAACCGTGCTGGGCTTCAACGGCACGACCGAGTGGGCGCTCGACTCGGTGGCGATCGCCGACGCGCTGTGGCTGCCCCGCGAGGACCAGCTGCGCGAACTGTTGCGGGCCACGTTCCGGGCGCTGCGCCGCACGGTTGACGCGTTCGAGGTGGAAATCGAGTTCCGCGGCGAACGCTCGGTGTTCGAGCATCCCGAACCGGCCGAAGCCTACGGCCGCGCCCTGCTCGCCTTCATCGGCGCCTCGGTCTGACGCCCCCGCGGACACGCTCAGAGAGCGCTCATTCGCCCGACGGCGGGTCGCGGCGGCGGGTGTGGTTCGCGTTCACGCTCTGGCCGGGTGAGGCCCGCGAGCGAGTTTGAGAGAGGAGTTCACGAACACGGCGGCAGCGACAAACAAGATGCCGCAACACAACCAGGCGATGGCCGGCGCTACGGGCTCAGGGCGCTGGGTAATCAACCCGACTCCGACAAATACGAGATATGCCGCGGCCACGTAACCCGCGAGGGGTTTCTCGGTCATGCGCCAAGCGGGCCGACGGCTCCGGACATCCTCGCTGGGCCCGCGGAAGGTTCGTGAGCAGAAGCTGACGAGCAGCACGACCAAGGCGGTCATCACGAGCGAACCCTCGTTGTAGCCGCTGACTGATACTGCGAGAAACCCGATCGCTGGGAAGAGGACTCCGCATGCGACGACGAGTCCGATTTTCGCGGACGGCGATGAAATCCTGATTGACATGGGTTGTTCCTCCTACTGCCTGGGGATCAGTGAACTAGAGGGCGGTGGGCCCACACAATGGCTCGGCGACAGGTTGAGTAGCGCGATCGAAAAGTTGAGTAGATGGGCGCGGATGTGAGTGTCGGATTGCCCTTTCCGGAGTAGCGGAAGCGCCTACACGGGCAAGAAAGAAGCACGGATGAGTACCGCCTCCTGAGTAGCCGAAAAGGGGAGGGAGCGGTCAGCTGCCGCTCGATGATTCGCGGCGGCGGGTGCGGAGTTTGAGGAGGAGGTCGACGGCGAGGCCGAGGGCGATCGCGACGACGATGGAAACGAGGACGGCGACGACGGGGCCGCCCGGCACGAGGAGCCCGACGACGGCGCCCACGACGCTCTGGTAGGCGGCCCAGGCGCTCGCCGCGATGGCCGCGACGCCGAGGTAGCGGGCGGGGGAGAGGCCAGAGGCTCCGGCGGTGAGGTTGACCGCCAGGCGGGCGAAGGGGATGAAGCGGGCTGTGAAGACCACGACGGCCGTGTTGCCGTGCAGGCGGCCCCGGGCCCAGGTGAACGCGGATTGAACGCGGCGCCCGCGCATCCAGGCCCAGCGGTCGAGGCCGACGTGGCGCCCGATGAGGAAACAGGCGGCATCGCCCAGGAAGGCGGCGAGGGCGGCGACCAGGATGACGGCGAGAACGGGTGGTGTGCCCGTCGACGCGCCGAGGGCGGCGGCCGCCGTGACGACGGTTTCGCCCGGCAGGATGACGAGGAACGCGTCGCCCAGCACGAGGACGAACAGCGCGGCGAGAAGCCAGGGGCTGCCGGCGAGTGCGTTGATCACGTCGTCCACGCCCGCCAGGCTGCCACGTCGCGGTGAACGTGGATAGAACGGCGGACGACGGGGAGAACCGCGGGTGACCCGTCGTCGTGCATTCGGTGAACAGCCGACGAAGAATGGCGTGATCCGGCCCCAAAACGGGTGGGGGAGAGCATCCTGAAGACATGAAGGTCGCGCTGATCGCCGAGTCTTTCCTCCCCCACATGAACGGGGTCACCAACTCCGTTCTGCAAGTTCTCGCCCACCTCGCCGCCGACGGACACGAAACCCTGGTGATCGCGCCCGAGACCCCCGCGCGGCTGACGCCCGGAGCGTCTGAGCAGTCGAAACGGTCTGCAACCGGGCGAGCGGCTCGTGGCGTGCTCGAGCCGACCGACCTGAGCGCACTGCAAGACCCAATGCCTCTGCCGCGCCCGGCATCCGGCATGGCCGAGTCGCTCGCCGCGCACACGCGCCTGTTGCGCTCGCTGCCGCTGCCCTCCTATCCGCAGGTGCGCGTGGTGTTCGCCACGACGGCGCGCCTCACGGGCATCCTGCGCGAGTTCGCGCCCGACGTGGTGCACCTGGCGTCGCCATTCGTCCTCGGCTGGCAGGGCGTGTGTGCGGCCGACGCGCTGCGCATCCCGACCGTCGCCATCTATCAGACCGATGTCGTGGCCTACACAGCCAAATACGGGATGCCGCAGGCCACCACGTTCGCGGCCGGCCACGTCACGCGCCTCCACCGACGAGCAACCCTCACATTGGCCCCGTCCTCCTCGTCGATCGCGCAACTCGAGTCGCTGGGCGTCGACCGCCTGCGCCGCTGGGGCCGCGGGGTCGACGCCGAACGGTTCCGGCCCGAGCGCCGCAGCGACGCCTGGCGCGAGCGCGTCGCCCCCGGCGAACTCATTGTCGGCTACGTGGGCCGGCTCGCCCCTGAGAAACAGGTCGAGGATCTGCGCGCGCTCGCCGACCTGCCGGGAGCCCGCCTCGTCGTCGTGGGCGATGGCCCCGCGCGAGCGGCCCTGCAGCGCCTCATGCCGAACGCCGTCTTCCTCGGGCACCTGTCGGGCGACGCGCTCGGCGAGGCCGTGGCCAGTTTCGACGTGTTCGTGCACCCGGGCGAGAGCGAGACGTTCGGGCAGACCATCCAGGAGGCGCTTTCGAGCGGGGTTCCCGTCGTGGCGACGGGTCGCGGCGGTCCCATCGACCTCGTGCGATCGAGCGTGGACGGTTGGCTCTACCGCCCCGGAGATCTCACCGATCTGTGCGCCCGCGTGGCCGACCTGCTGGGCGATGCGGCCAAGCGTCGGGCCTTCGCTGCGGCCGCTCGCGAGAGCGTGCGCGAACGCACGTGGCAGGCCCTGACCCGTCAATTGGTGGCGCACTACGAGGAGGCGCGCCTGCTGCGGCCCATCGACGACGCGTTGCTCGCCCGCGCATCCACCCGCCCCTCGGCGCCCGCCACCCGATCGGATGCCGCAGCCCCACCCCGCTGGTCGCGCTTCGTGGCTCTCGGCGACTCGTTGACCGAGGGCCTGTGCGACACCTCGCGCATGCCGGCCGGAACCTATCGCGGCTGGGCCGACCGGCTCGCGCAACTGCTCGCGAACACCGCCGCGGGTCCCTTCCGTTACGCCAACCTGGCGGTGCGCAGTCGGGGCATCCGCGACCTGCTCGAGGAGCAGCTGCCCGCGGCGCTGACGCTCAAACCCGACCTCGTCTCGGTGTTTATGGGGTCGAACGACCTCGTGTCACCCGCCGCCGACCCGGTGCGGCTCGCGGCCGATATCGCTGCGGCCGTCACGCGCCTGCGCGAGGCGGGCTGCGACGTCTTGCTCGTGACACCCTTCTTGCCGCGCCGCCGTGCCGCGCGCCTGCTCGCCCCGCGGTTCGCGGCCTTTAACTCCGAGCTGCGGCGCATCGCGGCCGAGACAGGCGCCATCCTGCTCGACGTCGAATCGCATCCGGCCATCGGCGCCATCGATCTGTGGGCGGATGATCGCGTGCACCTGCGCTCGAGCGGGCACCGTTTCTTGGCCTACCGCGCCGCCGAGATGTTGGGCGTGCCCGACGCCGAGGCGCTCGGCGGCCTAGATGCGGCCCTGCACGCCGACGACGAGGAGCCGCCGGTCGGCACGTGGTTCTCGCGCGATGTCGCGCCCTGGGCCCTGCGGCGCCTGCGCGGCCGCACGGCGGGCGACGGGTTGTCGGCCAAACACACCGACTACGTCATCCTGCCGACGAAGGATGGCCGGTCGCGCATCGCCTCTGAGCGCAGCGACGTTTAGGCCGCCAGACCCGAAGCCCTCAGCCGCCGACCGACGACCCTCCGCCGACGGCCGAGCCGAAGCCCGACTTGCCCGACGACCCGAAGCCGCCCTTGAGCGGCGCGCGCTGGCCGGTGGTCGCACCGGCGGGCGCGGGGGTGACGACATCCGATTGCAGTTTCGAACCCGGCGCCGCGAAACCACCCGACGGCACGTTGGCCCACCCGGCGACGGCGGGTGAGTTCCACCGCGAACCCGCGAACAGGATGGGGCCGAGCCACAGGTGGCTGTAGTGGCCTTGCGGGTAGGCATCCGAGGATTCGCACAGGTCTTCGGGGCTGTCGGCGATGGTCTCGCCCTGGCTCTCGAGCTGCTGGATCTGCGCCGTCACATCGGCGATGCACGCCTCCTTCGAGTCGTACATGGGCCGCTCGGCGTTCTCGGGCATGACGTACTTCTCGCCGTCGGCGCCCTCCAGCACGATGCCCTCTTCGGTGGGCGCGCAGCCCGACAGCGCGAGCACGGCGCCCGCGATCGACACGACGGCGACCCCGCGTTGGGCCCGCTCGGTGCGCGCGATTCCCGACAACGACGGCCCGGATGACGGAACCGATCTCATGAGGTCTCCTCGATGTAGTGCGGCACGAACTCGGCCAGGTCGCCCGTGATGGGCCCGCTCGTCTCGCGCATGTCGATGCCGGCGGGGGTCTCGCCGACGATCCAGCTGCCAATGACGGCGGTCTTGCCGGGTAGGTCCGCGAAGGCGGCGCGCTCCTGAAAAACGAACCCCTCGTCACCGTACGCGCCCGTCGCGGATGCTTCCACCCCGCCATCCGCATCGAACACCGTCACATTCGCGCCCTCGCGCCCGAGCCGTGGTTTCGAGACGTAGGAACGCCCGGCCAGGGCATCCGGCGTGGTGAAGGCGGGCAACAGGTTGGGATGGTCGGGGAACAGCTCCCACAGCACCACGAGCAGCTGCTTGTTGCTGAGCAAGAGTTTCCAGGCGGGCTCGACCCATTGCGTCGTGCCGCGGCTGACGGTGAGGAATCCTCCGAATTGCTCGGTGATCATCCACTCCCACGGGTAGAGCTTGAAGATCTGCTTGACGGGAACGTCGTCGCCGTCGAGGAAGCGTTGGCTGTCGACATCCCAGCGCAGATCCTCCATGAAGACGAGCTTGGGTTCGAAACCGGCGGCCTTCACGGTCTCGGCCATATAGGCGACCGTGTCGAAGTCTTCGACGATGAGCGCGCCGTCGCCCGAGTCGTGCAGCGAGGCCAGGTGCAGGAGCGCGCCCGGCGCCAGGCCCCAGCGCGCCTGCCGCACGTGCTCCCACTGTTCGATGAGCAGCTCGTGCAGACCGTTGAACTGGTCGGTGCCAGCCGGAAGCTGCCCCGCGGCCTTCAGGTCGTCGAGCCACTGCCATTGCGCAGCGGCGCTCTCGACGAGGGATGTCGGGGTGTCGGCGTTGAATTCGAGCAGCTTCACTCCGCTCGCGCCGTCATAGGCCAGGTCGAAGCGCCCGTAGACGGTGGGGTCGTCATCGTCCCACGAGGCGCGCACGAGCTCGTGATAGCGGCCCGGGATGCCGAACTCGTCGAAGCGGCCCTGCCGGACGATGTGCTCGACGGCATCCATGCAGCGGTCGAAGAGCTCCTTCGTGGCGCTCTCGAGCAGCTCGATCTCGGGCATGGTGAAGGCGTAGGCCGCCGTCTCGTTCCAATACGGCCGGCCGCCCTCCGATTCGAGGTCGTAGAAACTGAAGCCCACCTCGTCGCAGCGTTCACGCCACGCGGGTCGGGGCGTCTGAGGAATTCGCCGCATAGCCGCCGATTCTACGTCGCGCGGGTGACCGGCGGCTGCGTCCTCCGCGGGAACGCACGGCTGCCGTCCGTCAGCGCGGCCCCGCGTCGGCCGAGCCGAGCCCCGACGTCTCGCCGTCGGCCGCCGACGAGGGCTTCCTCGGCGCCGGCGCCTTGCGCTTCTTCAACTTCAACGCCTGCGCCTCGACGAAGTAGTACGTGAGCGCCGACAACCCGATCGTCACGACGAACACGATTGCCAGGTTGCCGAAGAACCCGGGCAACGTGTCGGGCAGTGCCAGTTCGTGCACCTGCATGAACCGGATGACGGGCAGATGCCACAGGTAGATGCTGAACGACACGAGGCCGAACCATCCGAGCCCGCGCGAACTGAACAGACGCCCCGCCCACCCCGGATGCCCCGCCGACCGCGGTGTCGCCGCCAACAGCAGCACCGCGCCCGACGCGATCGCCACGAGGCTCGAGGAGAACGGCCCCGTCATATCGGTCGTCGCGAGCACGAGTGCGCCGACACCCACGAGTGCCGCGGCCCAGCGCCAGCGGTTGAGGCGCTTGAGCGAGATGCGCCCCGATTCGGCATAGATGAAGATGATGGCGGCGATCATGCCGTAGGCGAAGAGATCGCCGTGCACGAGGATGCTGCGGGCCACGACGGTCGTCCGATTGGCACCCCACTCGAAGCTGAGCTTCTCGGAGCCATCCATGCCGACCTCGCTCGATAGCATCCACACTTTGCCGGCGATGCCCAGCACGGCGAAGAATGCGGCCGGCAGGATGCTGCCCACCAACGGGTGCACGAAGCGCCGCGCCAACCAGGCGGCGCCGAACGCGAGCAGCGGCATGAGCACGTAGAAGGCGACCTCGACGCCGAGGGTCCAGGCGACCTCGAGCCCCGAGCGCACCGTGCGGGGGAAGTAGCCCTGAAGCAACACGGCGTTCAGCAGGGTGTCGCCCGCGTCGAGCCGCCCGAACTCGGCGCTCTGGCCGTCGACCGGGCGGGGCAGATAGGCCACCTGCAGCACGATGCTCGAGAACAGCAGCACCACGATGTAGGCCGGGAAGATGCGGATGACGCGGTTGAGCAGGTAGCGGGCGGTGCCGAAGTGTTCGCGCCCGTCGAGCAGCGCCGCCACGAACGGGCGGAACAGGAGGAAGCCCGACAGGGTGAAGAAGAGCGTGAGGCCGTGGCTGAGGAACGACACCTCGCCGAGCGGCCACACGTCGGCGCTCGACCGGTTGAGGTTGCGCTGCACGTGGTAGACGAGCACGGCCAGGGCGGCCAGACCGCGCAGGCCCTCGATGCCGGTCAGCCGGCGCGCCCACTCGGGGCGGCCGCCGGCTGGCCTCGGCACCTGCGTGTCGGTCGTCACGCGGTTGATCCGGTGAGGGCTAAACCGTCTGCAGCGCGCGAATGGCGCTCATGAAGAAGCGCAGGCCGTCGATGCCGGAACGCATGGCCAGCGTGGTGTCGGGCCCGAAACCGGCCTCGATGGCGTGCTCGGGGTGCGGCATGAGGCCCACCACGTTGCCGCGCTCGTTGGTGATGCCCGCGATATCGCGCAGCGAACCGTTGGGGTTGATGCCGCTGTAGCGGAACACGACGCGCCCTTCGCCCTCGAGGCGGTCGAGCTCGGTCTGCGAAGCGATGAAGCCGCCCTCGGCGTTCTTCAGTGGGATGACGATCTCTTCGCCCTGCTCGAAGTCCGTCGTCCAGGCGGTGTCGGCGTTCTCCACGACGATGGTCTGGTCGCGGCGGATGAACGAGCCGTGGTCGTTGCGGATGAGGCCGCCGGGCAACAGGTGCGCCTCGGTGAGCATCTGGAAGCCGTTGCAGATGCCGAGCACGGGCACGCCACGCTCGGCGGCGTCGATGACCTCGGACATGATGGGCGCGTGCGAGGCGATGGCGCCGGCGCGCAAGTAATCGCCGTAGCTGAAACCGCCGGGCAGCACGATGGCGTCGACGTTTTGCAGGTCGTGGTCGCCGTGCCAGAGCGCGACGGGTTCGGCGCCGGCCATGCGCACCGCGCGCTGGGCGTCGCGGTCGTCGAGCGAGCCGGGGAAGGTGATGACACCGATACGCATGGGGTCAGGCTCCCGCGGGTGCTACGACGGCATCTTCGGCCACGTAGATCTTCACCACGTCTTCGATCACCTGGTTGCTGAACATGTCGTCGGCCAGGGCGCGCACCTCGGCGAGCGTGGCCTCGGTCACCTCGCCCTCGACGGTGAGTTCGAAACGCTTGCCGATGCGCACACCGGTGAACTCGTTCTTGCCGAGCCGGTGCAGTGCGCCGGCGACGGCTTTTCCTTGCGGGTCGAGCAGTTCGGCCTTGGGCATGACCTCGACGACGATTGTGGGCACCTGTGACTCCCGGGTGTCAGGGGGATGGATGCGCCCAGTCTACCCGCTGCGCCCGCGCGCGTCCGTCCCCCGTTTCGGCAGCGCGCCTCAGCGTCCGGTGCCGGCCCGCAGGTCCTTGCGCAGGATCTTGCCCGAGGAGGATTTCGGGATGACGTCGATGAATTCGACGCGGCGCACCTTCTCGTGCGGTGCCACGTTGGCGGCCACGAAGTCCATGACCTCGGCGTCGGTGAGCGCCGCATCCGGCTGTCGCACCACAAAGGCCTTCGGAATCTCCTGCCCGTCGTCATCGGGCACGCCGATCACGGCCGCGTCGGCGATCTTCGGATGGCTGAGCAGCACGGCCTCGAGCACGGCCGGCGCCACCTGATACCCCTTGTACTTGATGAGCTCCTTCAGGCGGTCGACGATCGTATAGACACCCTGCTCGTCCACCGACGCGATGTCGCCCGTGTGCAACCAGCCGTCCGCGTCGAGGGCTTCGCTCGTCGCCTCGGGGTTGTTCAGGTAGCCCTTCATCACCTGGGGCCCGCGGACGAGGAGTTCGCCGGGCGTCGACGGGCCGGAGTCGGTGGCCGCGACATCCGCGCCGGTTTCGGGGTCGACGAGGCGCGCCTCGGTGGCGGTCAGGGGGAGCCCGATGGCGCTGCGGTCGATGTCGGTGCGGTCGGTGGGCACGGCGTGGGTCACGGGGCTGGTCTCGGTCATGCCGTAGCCCTGGCAGACGATGCAGTCGAGGCGGTCCTGCACGCTGCGGGCCAGGGCGCCGTCGAGCGGGGCCGCACCCGAGAAGATGACCTGCACGCTCGACAGGTCGAACTGATCGACGAGCGGATGCTTCGCCAACGCCACGGCGATGGGTGGCGCCACGAACACCCACGTGCATTTCGTGTCTTGCACGATGCGCAGGAACTCGGGCAGGTCGAACTTGGGCACGGTCACGAGCGACGCGCGCTGCAGCAGCGCGTAGTTGAGCAGCACCGTCATGCCGTAGATGTGGAAGAACGGCAGCACGGCGAGCACGCGATCGTCGCGGCCCAGGCTGATGTGCGTCTGCGATTGCAGGATGTTCGCGACCAGGTTGCGGTGGGTCAGCATGACGCCCTTGGGCTTGCCGGTCGTGCCCGACGAGTAGGGCAGCACGGCCAGATGTTCGGCCGGGTCGAACTGGACGTCGGGCGCCTCGCGTCCCTCTGCGAGCAGGTCGGCGAGCGAGAGGTGCCCGTCGGCCCCGTCGATGACGATGACTTGCGCCTTGGGGATGCCCACCTCCACGGCTGCCTCGGCGGCGTGCGGCAAGAGCGCCGAGACGGTGAAGAGCCAGTGGGCGTCGGCATCCCGCAGCTGGTTGGCCACCTCGCGCGCGGTGTAGAGCGAGTTGATGGTGGTGGCGGTCGCACCCGCGCGCAGGATGCCGTGGAACACCGTGGCGAAGACGGGCACGTTGGGGCACAGCACGCCCACGACGCTGCCGACCCGGATGCCGCGGGCCGCGAGTGCGCCGGCGGTCAGATCGATCTGCGTGACCAGCTGCCCGTAGCTCGTCTCGGCGCCCGAGGGTCCGTTGATGATGGCGGTGGCCGCGAGCTCGTCGTCGGTGAGGTCGCCGAACAAGACGTCGTAGATGGAGGCGTCGGGAATGACGAAATCGTCGGCGGGGGTGGGGGCGGCGTGGCGGCCACGCGGCCGCTCGGTCGGGATCGGTGCGCTCATGTCGATCTCCTGTGATCGATGAGGTCGACTCGTGTTCGGGTGGGTCGACGGGCTGCCGCGAAGGGATGCGGGAACCGACGTCGTCGTCGGTCTGTGGCTATTTCACCCGGGAGAAGCGAGAACGACAACCCCTTGTGCGAGATTCGCAGCCAGGAAGGGGTGACGGAGGGCAGAGACTAGCGGCCGGCCCCGACGATGAAGCGCACGCCATCGGCGAAGGACTGCGACTCGAACGGCGTGGGAATGCGCACCGAGTGGGCCTCCCAGCTGACGGCGTCGGCATCCCAGGAGCGTTTGATCCAGCCGGCGAGCGAGGAGCCGGGCTCTTCGATGACGGTCCAGCGGCTAGCTGAGACGCGGCTGATGTGGGTCTCGACACCGTCCACGTCGATCGTGCGCGTGTCGCCTACTTCGAGCTGCTCATCGTCAAAATTACTCATCACTTCGAGGTTACTGCTGTCAGAGTCAGCCGGCTGATCATTCGGCCTTTTTGCTCGTTAACCGAGCAAAGCCGAGCCGGGGCTCGACCTGTCGGTTGTGTGGATGAAATGGCCGTCAGGCGGTGTTACGCCGTGACGGTTTCGCGGGCGGCGCGGGTGCGGCGGGCGGCGGGCGCGGTGGTGGGTGCGGCGACGGGAGTCGAGGCTGAGCGCGTCAGGCGCGCGGCCGGAATCGTTGCCTGCGTCGCGTTCGGGCTCTGCTCCGAGCCTTCGACCGCGTTGGTCGGGCGGGGCTCGGGGATGACCTGCAGGCCGCCCGTGCTGTTGGCGCTGTGCAGCAGCTGCTCGACCCAGATGCGGTTGATGACGGGCTTCTTGCTGCCCGAGAACTTGAACTGGATGGGCACGGCGGGGTGCAGCCAGACGGTGGAACGGCCGCTGCCCTCGTAGGACGGGGTCTCCCACGACAGCGTGTGAGGCTCGTTGCGACGCAGCTTCGTGATGATGGCGATCTGCAGGTGGGCGAGCAGGCGGTCTTCGAAGGTGATGTTGGAGCCATCCGCGCCGTAAATGAGTGTTCCCATGGTCGTTCTCCTTCAGAATGTGAGACGCCGAGTTCTCCGTGCGTCTAGTAGCTAGTCTAACTAGCTAAATAGTTGGGAAAGCAACAGGGAGACGAAAATTCATCTGCCGGATACCTCGGTTTCCGCGGGGCGGGCGGATGAAAAACCCGGCGGGACGGCTATTCGACGGAGTCGATCGCCTCGCGCATATCTTCCAGAAAGCGCATAACGGTGACGGCGTCCTCAGGAGGAAGCGAGTCGGCCACCTCGATGAGGCGCGTGTGCATGGTGCCGAGCGTTGCTCGGACCTCGCTGTCGGACTCGACCGTGGGGACGATGATGAGCGCGCGGCGGTCGGTGGGGTGCGGAACCCGCTCGACGTGCCCCGACTTGGCGAGCCGGTCGATCAGGATCGTGGTGCTCGCCGACGAGATGTTCAGATGAGCGGCGAGTTCTTTCGGGCTGACCGTCTTGCCGGCGCGCTGCTGCTGCAGCAGGTATTGCACGGCGACGAGGTCGGTCTCGCCCATGCCCATGGCCGAACGCGTGCGGCGACGCAGAGCGCTCTCGGAGGCGCGGTAGAGACGGAGCGCGTTGAGCACGTCGACCCCGCGAGGGCTCGCGTCATCGCCGGAGTACCAATACCCCGTCGACTCGCGTGTCTGTTCTCCCCGCATACCCCAACCCTAGACGATCTAGTTACCAGACGCCCTATGCAAATGAGGGCTACCTAACTTTTCTGTGCATCTGTGCTCTGCCCAGTGGCGTTCGCCCCTGAGGTTCGCCTGCGGCGTCGGCGTCGTGCAGGGTGCGCAGAACCGCGACGGCGTCGTGGTGCCAACGGCGCGCGAGCGGGACGACGGCGGTGAACATGGCGGCCTCGTGATTGGCGCCCTGATACTGCACGGCGTGAGCCTCCACCCCGGCGCGTCTCAGAGCGGCGGCATAGGCCTGGCCGTCGGCGCGCAGGGCGTCGTACTCCGACGTGAAGACGTAGGCGGGCGGCAGGCCGCTCAGGTCGTCGGCCAAGAGAGGGGACGCGTAGCGTTCGCGGTCGCGCGAGCGGTCGCCCAGATAGGTCTGGGGAACCGAGGTCAGCTCGCGCCGGGCGAGGAACGTGGGGATGCCCATGGCGCGGATGGGGGCCAGGTCGATGTGGCTGCCCGTGAGATCGGTGACGGGCACCTCGAGCAGCTGCAGGGCGAGCGGATGATTCATCCGGTCGCGGTTCATGAGGGCCGTCGCCGCGGCGATGTTGCCCCCGGCGGAGGTGCCGTTGATGGCGATGCGCGCGGCGTCGATGCCCAATTCGTCGGCGTGCTCGACCAGCCAGGCGAGCGTTGCGTACCCCTGCTCGACGGGCGTGGGGTAGCGCCACTCGGGCGCGCGGGAGTAGTCGACGGCCACGTGGGCGACACCGGAATCGCGCGTGCGCAGGCGGTAGGAGGCGTCGACGCTCGTCCAGTCGATGCCGCCCAGCTGGAATGAGCCGCCGAAGAAGGTGATGACGGCGGGGATGCGGGCGGCGGCGGCATCCGGTCGGTAGATGCGCACGCGCACATCGGGGTAGCCCGGCACGACGACGGTGTGGTCGTCCGAGGCGAGCTCGGGGGCCGGCCAGCCGACCTTGTTATAGAGCTTGGTGTCCCACTTCTGCGCGTTGCGGTATTTCCATGCGGCGGTCTTGCGCAGGGCCTTCTTCTCGCGCTCGCGGGCGCGCTGGGCGTCGCGATCGATGGGCGCGTCAGTCGGAGCGCCGGTGGGCGTGGAGGGTGCTGCGGCGCGGGCGGTTTTCGGTGCGGCGCTCGGGTTGCCCACGCTGTCGGCACCGAACAGGAAGGTCGCGGACGCCGACGGTGGAGTGGGCCCCGACGGCGCCGGGAGGACGGCGAAGGGCAGGATGTCGCGCACCACGTCGACGATCTGCGCGCGCACCCCGGCGAACGTGTCGACCCGTTTTGCCCGCAGCATCTCGTCGAAATAGGGATCGAGTGGCATGGTCGTCCTTCCCGTTCGGTGCACCGGTCTGGCGTCTGGACAGCCTAGCGACGGCCGCGCACGGGAGGAACGTCCTTGCGTGGCGGCGCCGACGGTGCTGTGCATGACCTAATGTTCGACGTACCCCCGAATACCTCTTTACCCGCCTGCCTTTCGGAGCATCATGCCCCTTCTCGAACCGCAACCGTCGCTGCGCGGACGCTTCCGCGTGTTCTACCGCACGCAACTCCCCTTCGCTCTGGGCGTCTTCGGCCTCTTCATCGCCGTCGTCGTCATCTTGCCTTACACGCTCAACGTGCCCATTCTGTTGACCGGTTTCGGCATCGCGGGCCTCGCGACGCTCGCTGCGCTCGTGGTGCCGTGGGAGAAGTTCAACGCGCACTGGATGCTCGTCGTGCCGGCCCTCGATTTGGTCGCCGTGGCCTTCATGCGCGACATCCTGCTGCCGTTCGTGCCGTCGACCGGTCTGCTGTGCGTCTTCCCCCTGCTCTGGATCGCCTACGGGTTCCGCAGCTGGGCCGCCGTCGTGGCCGTGGCGGGCACCCTCTTCATCGTCGTTTTCCCGTTCTTCGCCACGGGCGGATTGCCGCGTACGCCCCTCGAGTGGCTCAACATCGTGATGCTTCCCGCTATCGCCATGGGGATCACCGCCACCGTGAACGTCGCAGCCGCGCAGTTGCGGCGGGCTCAGGCGGCCGTCGCGGCCCGGGGTCGCGAGGTCAACCGCACGCTGCGCCGGTCGCAGGATGCCGAGGCGCTGTCGACTGCGATCCTCGAAACCGTGAACGCGGGGGTCGCCTTCTACGACGCCGAGGGCAAGCTCTCCCGGTCGAACCCGCGCGCGGCCGAGATGACCGAGCGGTCGGGTTTCCGGGCGGACGTTCCGCCCTATGCCGGGCCAGAGGCGCGCGAGGCCGACCGGGTCACGCTCATCCCGCTCGACCAGCAGGTCATTCCCCGGGCGTTGCGGGGCGACCTGATCAAGAACCACCTGGAATGGCTGGGGCCCGAGGGCGACCAGATCGCGATCCTCGTGACATCCGATCAGGTGCGCCGGCCCAACGGTGAACTGCTCGGAACGGTCGTGGTCGGGCACGATGTGACGGCGCTCGCCGAGGCCGTGAATCTGCGCGAAGAGTTCTTGGCCACGGTGTCGCACGAACTGCGCACGCCGCTGGCATCGATTCTGGGGTTCCTCGAATTGGTCGAGGAGGAGATCGATACCGAGGCGCTGGGGGTCGACGAATACACGGCCGTGATCCGCCGCAACGCGGAAGAGCTGCTGAGGCGCGTGACCGAGCTTCTCTCGGTGTCGGATGGCCGGATGACGACGTTCCTCACCGATATCTCGCCCGCCGAGGTGGTGCGGCAGTCGGTGCACAAGCTGGGGCCCATGGCGCGGTCGAAGGATATCCGTTTAACGCAGACGGTTGCCGGCGACATCCGTTTGCAGGGCGACGCCCATCGGTTGGAGCAGGCCATCGACAACCTCATTTCGAATGCCGTGAAGTACTCGCCCGCGGGTTCGATCGTGCGCGTGGGCTTCGCCTTTGACGACGCCGAGGCGCGCATCACGGTGTCGGATGACGGGCGCGGCATGAACCGCGAAGAGGTGCGGCAGTCGACCGAGAAGTTCTACCGCGCCCAGGGTGTGCGGGACGACGCGGTGCAGGGCGTGGGCATCGGCCTGTCCATCGTCAAAGCGATCGTGGAGAGCCACGGCGGTCGCATCGACATCGAGAGCACCCCGGGCCGGGGCACAACGGTCGCGCTGGTGTTACCGCGCTGAACGGCTCGTCAGCTGGCGCGGCGACTCTCGAGAACCGCGTTGACCCGCTGCAGCAATTCGGCGGTTGAACAGGGCTTTGAGAGGAAAGCGTCGACGCCGGCGCCGTAAGCGACCTCGGCATCGGCCGGCGAGGTCTTGGCCGTGAGCATGAGCACGGGAGTGCGCTCGAGGGCCGGATCGTTGCGGATGGCCGTGCACACGTCGATGCCCGACAGGCCCGGCATCATCCAGTCGACGATGACGACATCGGGGTGGATGGCGGTGACGGCCGCAAGCCCGGAGGCGCCGTCGGCTTCGCGCGACACGTCGTGGCCGGCCTTCTTCAGGCGGATGCTGAGAAGCGTGGCCAGGTCGCGATCGTCTTCGACGATCAGCACGTTTGCCATCAGAGTTCCCCCGGGAGATTAGTTAGGACTTCTCAGGATACCGGGCCGCCTCAGTAATATGTGACTCCAGAGTTGGAGGAAGGCTACGCCCGTACCCCCAGCCCGGGTGAGGTGCGGCGGCGTGCGCGCAGGATTGCGGCATCCAGCACGCCGACGATGAGGGCGGCGACGGCGTAGAACACGAGGTCGAGTGGCGCGAAGGTGGTGCCGAGGATGAGTCGCGAGAACGGCACGGTTTCGGCGAGAGCGGCCGGGAGTGCCGTCAGTTGCAGCAGTTCGACGGCGGCCGAGAGGGCGAATGCGGCGCTTGCGGCGACCCAGGGGCGCAGGCGCGGGCCGATCAGCAGGATGACGACCGCGATGAGGGCCGTGTAGAGCCCGTCGGCGAGGGCATCCGCGAAGACGCCCGACAGGAGATAGTGCGTCGCGAGGCCGGCCGTGAGGATGGCGGCCGCTGCGAGGGCGAGCGGTGTTCGTCGACGCCGGTGGGCCCGCGGCAGGAGCGTGGCGGAAGCGCGGCGCGGCTCGGTCGAGGGGGTGCTCGGATGCGGGGCGCGGTCGTGGCTCGTCATGCGATCACGGTACGGCGGATGGTGCGGCGGGACATCCGTCTGCGGTGCCATGCGTGTGCGGTGCGAGATGCGAGATGCGAGATGCGTTGTGGGAGGTGGGTGGCGGGAGGTGGGAGGTGGGTGGTGCGTGGCGCGCGTTGACGGTGACCGACTAAGCCGGGGGAAGGGCGTCCGCGGGTTGCTGCGCGTCGACGAAGACGGCCGCGGTCCAGAGGTGCAGCGTGGCGTAGCCGCGCCACGGGCGCCAAGGCTCGGCCAGGCGGATGGCTTCGGCCGGCGTTTTCGCGCCGAGCGCGCGCCTCAGGATCAGGTCGCCCGACGGGAACGCGTCGTCGTCACGCAGGCAGCGGAGGGCCACGTAGTCGGCGGTCCACGGACCGATGCCCTTCACGGCGAGGAGGCGGCGGCGGGCGTCGGCGTGATCGACATGCGGCGCGAGTTCGAGGCCGTCGGCGAGCACACGCGCGAGGGCTTGCAGGGCGGCGACGCGGCTGCGCGTGATGCCGAGGGCCGCGCGCAGGTCTTCGGTGTGGGCGTCGGCGACGGCGGCCGGGTCGGGGGATGACCGGAATCCCAGCGCGTTCACCGGTGAGAGTGTGGCGACGAGTCGTCCCTGAAAAGTGCGGGCGGCAGCGAGCGAGACCTGCTGCCCGAGCACCGTGAAGAGCGCGGTCTCGGCGCCGTTGACCGATCCCGGGATGCGGAGTCCGGGGCGGGCGGCCACGAGCGGTCCGAGTCGCTCGTCGCGACCGAGGTCGGCGGCGATGCGCTCCCAGTCGGCATCGAGGTCGAGCCAGCGGCGCAGCAGCGCGACGACGGCATCGCGGTCGTCCTTCCGCGACAGCCGCAGGTGAACCTTTAGAGAAGCAGAGTCCTCGAAATCGCGCACCTCGTCGGGCCAGAAGATCGTGGCAACGGCCGGGCCGTGCGGGGCGTCGAGCGAGCGGGTCGTCGTGCCCGCCGCGTGATCGACAACATCCAGGCCGGCGACGACGTGCGCGTCGAGGAAGCGTCGCAGCGAGCTCACATCCAGCGGCCCCTCGACGGGAAGGAGGGTGTCGATCTCGACGGGTGGGGTCATGTCTCGATTCTGGCGCAGCAAACGAGGCAGCCTTCGCCAGAAATCCCTCGTCCGATACCCTGGAGCCGCCGGGGGGCAGACGAGTCCTCGGCTGCGAGCGACGAGGGGACGGATGACGAACGCAGGCGCACCCCTTTACGATCCCGGTTCCGTCGCCGCGGGTGTTTCCCTGGCGAAACCGACCGATCCCGCCGCGCGGGTTGCGGCGGCGAAGTCCGACTCCGCCATCAGCGCCCAGCCCGCGGCCCCGTTCACAACGCCCGTGGCCCCGTTCGCAACGCCCGTGGACTCGTTCGATCCGGCTGGCGCGCGCTCCCTCTCGACCGCGCGCTGGACCCTCGCGCTCGCCCTGTTCCTCGTCCTCGCCTTCGGGCTCGCGTGGCTCGTCGCTGCTCCGCTCTGGATCGACGGCGGCCTCGCCAATCCCCTCGCGCCGCAACTGGCCATCGCCATGATGCTCACCCCGACCATCGCCGTCGCGGTCGTCATCGCAACGGTCGACCGGGGCCGCTGGCCGCTGCGCCGCCTGGGCCTCTGGCCGCTCACGCCCGCACCCCGCTTCCTGGGCTACTGCGCCATCGCGCTGTTCGGCACCATCGCCCTCGTCTTCGCGTCACTGCCCGTCGGCGCCCTCTTCGGCGTCTACCCGGCCGACTTCGTCACCTTCTCGGGCTTCCGCGAGCTCATCGAGCAATCCATCGCCCGGGCCGGCCTCACGGGAGACGCCGCAGCCCTTCCCGCCCCGATCGCCCTGCTCGTCGCCGCCCAATTCCTCAACGTGCTGATCGGCGCGCTGCTCAACGTCCTCCCCGCCCTCGGCGAAGAGCTCGGCTGGCGCGGATGGTTGCTTCCCCACCTCCTGCGCCTCGGCCTCGTGCCCGCACTGCTGCTCTCGGGCCTCATCTGGGGCCTCTGGCACGCGCCGCTCATCCTCCTCGGCTACAACTATCCCGGCGCGCCCGGCTGGCTCGCGCTCCTCCTCATGGTCGGCGTCTGCACGGTGACGGGTGCCGTCTTCGGCTGGCTGCGGTTGCGCTCCGAGTCGGTGTGGCCGGCCGCCATCGCCCACGGCGCCTTCAACGCGGCCGCGGGGTTCTCCATCGTGTTCGTCGCGAGCGGCCACGAGGTCGACACCGTGCACGCGGGCATCCTCGGGTGGTCCGGATGGCTTGTGCCGCTCGTGCTCGTCATCGTGCTCGCCGCGACCGGGCAGTTCCGACCGTCGCCCGCCTGGGCCGAACGAGCCGGGCGCTCACGCATGTTCGTGAGCTGAGATCATCCGCCCTCTGTCGCGCGAAAGCTGAACCTTCGCGGCCCGTTCACCTGCCGGTTACCGAGCGGCCAGGGCGCCGACCCCGCCGCTGCCTACTGTCGAAGATCTGGGGGCGCCGCCGTCGCAGTTGGCACCGGCATCCGACACAACCGAGGGAGGGCGAACGGATGTCTCACACCATCGTCGCCGCGAACAGCACCGACGTCTTGATCAAGCCGGCGCCCGTGGCCATGGTGTGGACGGGCGCCGGTTCGTCCCTCGCCGAGATCGCCGTTCCGGGGGTGGCGCTGGCAGAAGGGGATCTGCTGGTCGCCGTGGAACTCGCGACCGTGTCGGGTGCCGATGTGCGAGCTGTCGCCGAGGCGACGGGTGCACCGCTCGTCTTGGGCCACGAACAGGTCGGCCGCATCGTGGCGATGGGGGGCGCCCCCGGCTCAGACGGTGTGTCGATCTCGGGCGGGCGGGCCATCGCGGCCGATGGCCGGGAACTCGTCGTGGGCATGCGGGTGGTGTGGGCCGAGACCGTTGCCTGCCGCACGTGCAGCCGCTGCCTGGCCGACGCGCCGCGGGACTGCACCCGGCCCTCACGCTACGGGCACGATCGCGTGCACCGCGGGTGGGAGCTCTCGGGCGGATTCGCGAGCCACGTTCAGGTCTTGGCGGGCACGGCCGTCGCCATCGTCGACGAGACGACGCCCGCGACCGTTTTGGCGCCGACGCCCGGGGCCGTCGCCCGCGCGGCCGCTGCCCTGCGCACCGCCGCCACCCTCCGTTTACTCTCCGTCGGCCGATCGGGCCCCAGCTGCGGGCTCGACGGCCGAACCGTGCTCGTCGCGGGCGCCGGGATGATGGGCCTCGCGGCCGCCGCGCTCGCCGCCGAGGCCGGGGCCATCGTCATCGTGTCTGAACCGGACGAGACGCGCCGCCAGTTGGCGCTCGACTTCGGGGCGACCGCCGTCGCCGATCCATCGCTCGGTCGCCGGGCCCCCGGCGGCCTCGGCTGGGCTCTCAACGAGCTGGCTATCGCGGGTCGCGAACCCGTCAGCGTGGCCATCGAGACCTCCGGTGCGCTAGCCGCCGTGGACGGGGCCCGCGCGGTGCTCGTCGACGGTGGCGTGCTCGTTCTTGCGGGGGCCGCCGACGCAGTGGGCACCCCACCTTCGACAGAGAGCCTGGCCGCGGGCGGCGACATCGCGCCGGCCGCGCTCGTGCGACACCGCCACACGGTCGCGGGTCTGCACGACTACCTTCCCGAAGATCTGCTGCGGGCCGTCGAATTCGCCCGGATGGCATGGCACCGGCATCCCTTCGCCGCCCTGGTCGGCGACACCCTCCCCCTCGCGCGAGCCAACGACGCTCTCGACCTCGCCGCGGCGGGCACCCACGTCCGCGTGGGCCTCGTCCCGTAACAGCACCGCAACGTTCAGCGCTCAACGTTCGGCCTTTGGCGCTCAGCGCTCAGCGCTCAGCGCTAGCGTGCGGCGCGCGGCGGCGGCACCCCGATCGGGCACACGACAGGGCGGGAGCTCGAAAGCGTCCCGCCCTGTTGTGGTGTGGCCCGGCCGCCACCTGTATCACCGAGCGTGGCCGGGCCCGTAGTGCGACCTACTGGAGGGCGTCCTTGACGGCCGTCTTGGCCTTCGAGAGGAGTCCGCCCGGGTCGGGCATGGTGCCGTAGAGCGTCGGGTCCGGCGTGGTGGGCGGCGGCATAGGAACGCTCGACGTGGGGCCGTCGTGGTAGGTGAACTCGCCGTGGCCGTCGGGCGTGGGGCCCGAAGCCCAGGAGCCTTCCTTGGCGGCCTGGCCGTCCGAGAAGTTGAGGTACTGGTAGGACACGTCGCGCTCCTCCTTGTCGATGGGGAACTTGTTCGGCACGGGCAGCATTTCGAGGCCGTCGGTCTCGAGCTCCTTCGCGGCCGTGATCCACTGGTTCTGGTGCATCGTGTCGCGGGCCAGCAGGAACGACAGCAGGCTCTTCACACCCGAGTCGTCGGTCATGTTGTAGAGGCGGGCGACCTGCAGGCGGCCCTGCATCTCGGCGTTGGCGTTGGCCGTGAAGTCGGCGAGCATATTGCCGGATGCCGTGATGTAGCTGCCCTGCCACGGGTTGCCGTTGCTGTCCACCGGGCGTGCACCCGCGCCGGCGACGATGGCGTGCTGCACGTCTGTTCCGCCGATGACGGCCGCGAGCGTCGGGTCGTTCTTGACGGCACGCTCGGTTTCTTCGGCGGGGGCCTTCTCGAGCAGCTGGGCGATCATGATGGCGAGCATCTCGACGTGGCCCATTTCCTCGGCGCCGATGCCGTAGAGCAGGTCGCGGTACTTGCCGGGGATGTGCGAGTTCCACGCCTGGAAGCCGTACTGCATCGCGACGGTGATCTCACCGTACTGACCTCCCAGCACCTCCTGGAGTTTGCGGGCGAAAAGCGCGTCTGGCTTATCGGGTGTGGCGCTGTGTTGCAGTTCTTGACGGTGAAAAAACATCTACATTCACTCCTTCAATGATCCGTCGCGCGGCCCGAGGGGGACGGGCAGGATGCCCGGTGGCTGCGCGTTGGACCCCACGTTAGGGGGGTGCCTGAATCGTCAAAAGAGGGGAGACAAATCGGGGTGACGTGTCCTAAAATCGCGGGTTGCGGTGCGGGGGAGAGGCGTTGAAACGGCGCAGGATGCGGCGCCACGGCAGCTCGTCGGGCCAGTGCGAGCGCAGAGTGTGCATGCCCCGGTCGAAGCGGGTGGCGAGCGACGACATGCTCCGGAACGGGCGCGCCGAGATGCGCATGTCGACGGTGGGAACGAAGCGCACGGGCCAGAGCGGGTCGAGGTGGAGTGAGACATCCATATCGTCGTGCAGGTGGGAGTCGTGGCGGTGAACGTCGCCGCTGATGCTGGCCCAGGCATCCGCTCGGATGGCGCAGTTCGAGCCGAACAAGGGCGGGCGGCCGAGCGCCAGGCCGACGAGCGCGAAGTAGGCGCCGAGATAGACGAACGCGCCGACGTAGCGCAGGGGTGCCGGCCCGTCGTGGAAGGCTGCGGGACCCGTCACGGCGGCCGGTTGTGGTTCGCGCAGCATGGCCTCTTCGACGCGTTCGAGCCAGCGCTCGCCGGGCACGCAATCGGCGTCGAGGCGCGCGAGGATGCTGCCCGTCGCGGCGTCGAAACCGGCCGAGGATGCCGCGGGGATTCCACGGCGGGACTCCCGCACGACGCGCGCACCGAACTGCCGGGCCACGTCGGCGCTGTCGTCGGTCGACCCGTTATCGACGACCACGATCTCGTCGGGCGGCCGCGTCTGGGCCAGGAGGGCGGTCAGGCACGTGCGCAGGTGTTCGGCGTCATCGAGCACCGGGATGACGACGGACACGGTGGATGGCGGGAGGGGATCTGTCATCGTCCTCGAACTGTAGATGACGCACCCTGCCGTGTCCTCCCCCTGGACAGGTCGCCGCCGGGGCCGTATGGAGGGTGTGGTTCGGTGCCGACGGACCACGTCGCGCAACCGTCGCCGCCGACATCCGGGGCGTCTGTCGGCGGCGGCCGTTAAGCTTCACAGATGAGTCGCACACCCGCACGCCGTCAAGAACCCGCCCCGATCAGCCGCGACGCCCTCCTCGCCCTCGAGCCGGATGACCTCGACGAGGCGTTGTACAAACGCTCGGGTCTGCCCGGTCGCGCCAACGTGGCGTTGCTCGACATGGCCTCGGAGGCGCTCCCGCTCGACGAGCTGCGACGCCTGTCGGGTTCGCGCGAGGAATACCTCGCCATGGTCGGTGCCGCGGGTGTCGCCCGAGCTTTCGGTGGCCCGCACGACCTCGCCGAAGAACTGGCGAAAAATCTCGATGCGCTCGCCGCCGACCCCCGTTGGCGCGTGCGCGACGCCGTGGCCCGAGGTTTGCAGAAGGGTGCCGACGAGCACGCCGAACCCGTTCTCGGCCTGGTCGAGGGGTGGGCCGATTCGGGCGATATCGTGCTCGTGCGCACGGCCGTGGAAACGGTGTGCGAGCCTCGGGTGCTCGAGAACGCCGCCGCCCGCCAGGTGGCCGTGCAAGCGTGTGAGCGCGCCATGGCCCTGCTCGCGCAGGTCGACGGGCCGCTCGGCGCCGAGGAGCGTTCGCTCGCGGCCACCATGTCCTACGCGTGGAGCATCATCGTGCTCGCCGACCCCGACGAGGTGCTGCCGCTCTGGCACGCGCTCGAGCAGGACCCGTCGCCCGTGGTGCAGCGCATCGTCAGCGACAACGTGACGAAGACTCCGCTCGGGCGCCTGCTCGACGAGCGCGGTTAGACTTTTCGCATGGCGGTCACCCAGGCGCACGAAGGTGTCTTCAAGCATCCGACCTACCCCGGTTTGTATGTCGTCGATCCGGCCCAGGCCCACACCCCAGCCCGTGCCGAGCTGTCGCTCGAGGCGCTGAGGGAGGCCGCCGCCGCGCGCAAGAGCAGCCGGCGCGTGCGAACCATCGTCATCTTCGTGATCACGCTCGTGGTCGTTTTCGCGATCTTGAGCGCCATCGGCTACAACACGTTCTCGAGCATCTTCATCGCGATCGGCGCGGGCATCGTGGTCGACTCCATCCTGTTGCCGCTGCTCTACCGCCCCGGCCAGACCGTGCCGGCCGACGACGTCATCGAGTCGGGCGCCGCGCTCAGCCTGCAGAGCCTCGACGGCTACGGTGTGCCCGTCGGCGACTCGACACCGTGGTCGACGCTCTGGCAGCTGGCTTCGGCCTACGCCATCGTCGACGACGAGGAAGCCGCGCTCGACGACCTCGAATACTGGAAGTGGCAGGCCGAAGCGGCTTCGGGCGGCCACGACGCAGCCGCGCCGCGTGGCGCGGCCCGTCGCTCCGAGGATGACGACGAACCCGGAGCGGAAGCCGTCACCGAAGCAGATGTCGACCGCCAACGTCTGCGCCGCGACCTCGCGCTCGCCGAAGCCGACTCTCTCGCGACCCGCCTCGGCTACCCGCCCGCGCCGCGCACGCCGGGCCACCCGCATCCGCTCACCGAAACGCGCCCGGGCGACGACCTCGTCTGATTCGTCGGCGCTAGCATCGGCGCCGTGGCCTGAACCGGCCTAGCGGGCCTGGGCGACGAGTTCGGCGCGCGAGCGGGCGCCGGCCTTGCGGAGCAGGTTCGAGACGTGGAACTTGACCGTGTTGTCGCTGATGCCGAGCGTGCGGGCGATGTCTTTGTTGCGTGAGCCCGAGGCGAGAAGGCGCAGGACCTCGCGTTCGCGCGGGCTTAGGGTGACGGCATCCGTCAGATGATCGGGCTCAGCCGGGGGATCGAGGGGGAGGGCGATCGAGAGCTCGGAACCCCAGCCGGGCGTCGACGCCACGTTGAGCTTGCCGTCGAGGGCCGTGACCCGCTCGGCGATGGGCCTCAGCGAATCGTCGTGCGCCGTGAGCTCGCCGCGGCCGTCGTCGCGGATGCCGATGAGGAGGTTGAGGCCGTCGCAGTCCCACTGGATGCGCACGCGGCGCGTCACCCCGGTGTCGACGAATGCCAGCACGGCGCTGCGCACGATCGCGCGCGCGGCGTGAGCGACCTCGCCCGGCAGGGCCCGGCCCGTGACGGGTGGCTCGACGAATTGTACGTCGAGGTCGCCGAATCGAGCGAGCGGGCGGAGATCGGCCTGCAGGCGCGCAAACGCACCGACGACGGGTTCGAGCATGGCCTCGCGCTGCTCGTCGGTCGCGACGCGGATCTGCACGAGCGCGGCGGCCGCGACATCGATGGCCATGGTGCGCGCGGCCGTGTCGGAGAGGCGGCCCGAGCGCAGGATCGCCAGGATCGACTCGAGCGCGAGGGCCTGCCGGTCGGCCTGCTCGGCGGCCGTGTGCGCGTGCTCGAGGAGCAGCTCGCGCGTGGCGAGTTCGGCGGGGGCGGGCTCGGTCTGCATGCCACCCACCCTACTCTCGCGATCCACCCTGTCCGAATGGGTAGGGTGAACGCTTCCAACGGGTGGCCGCACGCGCGAGCTAGCCCTCGCAGACTAGAGAAATGCCCGCTGACACCGACATCGAATCGACCGCTCTGGCCGCCATCATGGCCGAACTCGACGCCCTCGCCGAGAACATCGACGATCGTCAGCTCGAGGCCGTCGCGAGCTTGCTCTCCGACGCAGACCGCGTATTCGTCCAGGGCGCCGGCCGCTCGGGCTTCGCGCTGCAGATGACGGCCATGCGCCTCATGCACCTCGGCCTGACGGTCTTCGTCGTCGGCGAGACCACGACGCCCGCCATCCGCGAGGGTGACGTGTTGCTCGCCGCCAGCGGGTCGGGCACCACCGGCAGCGTCGTGAACGCGGCCGAGACGGCGCGTTCGGTTTCGGCGCGCATCGCGGCCATCACGACCGCGGCCGATTCGCCGCTCGCCGATCTCGCCGACGTCACGGTCGTCGTCCCGGCCGCCACCAAGCTCGACCGCTCCGGCACCGCCTCGGCGCAATACGCCGGCAGCCTGTTCGAGCAGGCGGTGGTGCTGATCGGTGACGCCGTGTTCCACCAGCTGTGGAAGGCGTCCGGGCTCACGGCCGACGATATCTGGCCGCGCCACGCAAACCTCGAGTAGGGCTCACGCTTCTCGCTCCTCCATCCATCGACACCCGTCAAGGAAGAACACAATGAAACTGCAATTCGCCATGGACACCCTCACGACCGACGCCGCCCTCGAACTGGCCGCCGCCGCCGCACCCCACGTCGACATCATCGAGCTCGGCACCCCGCTCATCAAGAGCGCCGGCCTCAGCGCCATCACGGCCATCAAGGACGCCCACCCCGACAAGATCGTCTTCGCCGACCTCAAGACGATGGATGCCGGTGAGCTCGAAGCCGATATCGCCTTCCAGGCCGGAGCTGACCTCGTGACCGTTCTCGGTGTCGCGGGCGACAGCACCATCGTCGGAGCCGTCAAGGCCGCCACGAAGCACGGCAAGGGCATCGTCGTCGACCTCATCGGCGTCCCCGACAAGTCCGCCCGCGCGAAGGAGGTCGTGGCCCTCGGCGCCCAGTTCGTCGAGATGCACGCGGGCCTCGACGAGCAGGCCGAGGATGGCTTCACGTTCGGCACGCTGCTGACCGATGGCACATCCTCGGGCGTGCCGTTCTCGGTGGCCGGCGGAATCACCGTCGACACCATCGAATCGGTGCAGGAGTCCGGCGCCGACGTTGCCGTTGCCGGCAGCGCCATCTACAGCGCCCCCGACGTCGGAGCGGCCGCCGCGGCACTGCGCGCCAAGATCAAGTAAGTCGTCAGTCGGCGAGACAGATCGTCGTCAAGATCACATCGGGGCCCGGGCGGGCGTAGGAGTAGGTATCCAGCCAGTCCGCCTGGGCAACGAATTGGTTGCTCACCTCCGACGCCGAGTCAGCTTCGGATGCGATGCCTTTCGATTCCCAATAAGCGCGTACGCCGTCGAGATCGTCGGTCGCGGTCGGAAGCCGATCCTCGCCCTCGGCCAGGAGAGGCGTGCCGTTACCGTCGACCAAGAGACTGGCCGAGAACGAGTAGCTCCAGCTGGTTCCGGGTTGCGAATTCTCGAGCGTGCACTCCTCGGCCAGAGCCCGCACCGGTAAGCCATTCGGGGAGAACGAATTGTCGGGATCGCCGCCGAGGATCTCGACCGTGCGATCGCCCAGCTCGGTGAGTTCCGTGCGGGCGCTCCCGTTTGAGAAGTGCGTCTCGGCGGCAGTGGGCGGCTGGGCCTTCGACACCAGCTCTTCGATCGCCTGAGGGATCTGGAAACCGAGCAGGATCAGGTTCGAGGGCACCGCGAAGACGAGCACGATTATCGATGCGACGAGCGCGATGCGCGAGAACCGCGGGTCGCGTCGCAGGCCCCGCACGGTCACGATGAGCACGACGATCGGGATGCCGACACCGATCGCAGCCCCGACTAGAAACCAGATGAGCAGCACGACGTCGTCGGAGTCGCCGCCCGCCCCGCTGAAATCGCGAGCCAGCAACGCCGAGAACTGGATGATCCAGCCGACGAGCAGCCCCACCGGCATGAAGATCGCCGCGATGACGCCGCCGGCCCGACCCGGCGTGAACGCTGGCTCCGTCTCGGAACGCGAATCTGCGTGCTGTCGTACGTCGCTCACGGTGCGCCCCTCGCTGTTGACCTGCTCACATCATTCCCGTGCCGATGCCGCCGCGCGAATCGGCCCCGAGCACGGGGCGCTCGAGCGGCCGCGGCACACGTGCGCGCCGATGCATTCAGATCGGTATGCCCAAAAGCAAGAGGGTTGTCAGGACCCAGACCTCGACGTCTACTAGCTGCATGGAAATGATCTACTACGCGAACGACGTCCTGCGCACCGGCACGGACATCTCGCGGGCGGTCCTCGCCTACGCGGGGGCGCTGGCGCGCCGAAAGTCATCGGCCACGGTCGATATCCCCGTGCGACGCGATGACGGCACGGTGGGTCGGGCCAACCTGCTACTCGGGCCCGCGAGCCAGCTTGTCGCCGAGGCATACACCGGCGCGGAGGACGAAATCGAGGATGACGAGCTCGTCGACACGCTGAATGCGCGGATCAAGAATCTCGACGGCGGGAGCGGGCGCCCCTTCGACGAGGACGAGCTCCAGAGCGTCGACGACTACTCCTGATAAAGGCCCGCCTCGTCAATCCCTGCGCGAACGCATTGCGTTTATAGGACGACGCGAGGATTGTTGAACCCACAACTAACGGAAAGACGCCATGGGAAAACTCACTTATGACGCTTCGCTCGTGATCGATTTCGATGATCGGACTCTGGCTCACCTGCAGATCGTCATCACCGCAAAGCTCCGCCGCCGCGAATCATTCATCTTCAGCTGGCGCGACGACGCCGACGTCGGAGATGGTCGCACCACCGTCTGGCTCGACCCGACGATCTCTCTGGTCTACAAGTTCCTCGGCGGGCGTCCGCCGCAAATCAACAAGGCCTGGATCGAAGCACTGACCGCCACAGCGAACTCTCCCGGCGGCCTCCACCTTGTCAAAGAACCCCTGGTCTAAGGAACTCATTACATGCGACGTGTCGACATCACCTATGGCGGGACCATGTACTCGCTGCCGCGCACCACGGTGGACGAGGTGAAACGCACGATCGAGGAAGCGATCTCCGCCCCCGGTCCTCAGTGGATGACCGTGAACTTCGGTGAAGGCAAACCGCAGCCCGTCGAGATCCTCATCAGCTCAGACGTGCCGATTGCGCTCGCGCAGATCTCGACCGAGGACGACGAGCGTCCGGATGTCAACAGCGACGAGTTCGGATCGCTCGCGCACACGCGGGCGAGCGCAACAGACCCCGACACCGGTCACGGCGACTTCGAGCACGAGCACTAGCCGTCTGACTTCTGGGCGAAACCGCGCTGTTCCCTCTGCGCGGCGCCTGATTCGGCGACGTGCCGGGTGAGGACCTTCTCGCCCGCGGTGCCCTCGTAGTCGAGGATCGTGTAGGTGCCGCACGAGATGTTGGCGCGCGGCGCACCCAGCGTGTCGACGAGTTCTTCGCCCCACGCCGAACGGTCGTCGAGGACGAGATAGGACACTCGGCCGCCGTCGTAGTCGGCCAGGTTCACCATCCAGGGCCGGGCGTTCAGGTATTCGTCGATCTGCAGCAGATGCACGTTCGGTGCGCCATACGTTTTCAACCCGCGGATGGCCCAGAACTGGCCGGCCCCTGTGAGCGTGCGCCCGGCCAGCCATCCCTCGAGGCAGGCCGCGCCGGGCAGGTGCGCGCGCGACACCGACGCGGCGACCGCGGACCCGGTGCCGACGATACCGCCGAGCAGGAGGACCACGAGCAGCAGGCCGAGGGCGGCGGGGCGCTGCTTCGTCGTCGTCGCGACATGGTCGTGTGCCGAGACGGTCTCCGCGGCGCGGGCGCGTCGTGCGGTGGTGTTGGCGGGTCGCGCGAACAGGCCCGGGCGGCGTCGAGCGGTCTGCCGCCGGTGGCGCAGCGAGTCGAGGCCCAGCCCGGTAAGCGCGGGCACGACGAGCAGCGGCGCGAAAGCCAGCGGTTGCAGGTAGCGCGTGGCATTCGTGCCGACGAGAACGGAGCCGATGGCGACCGCCAGGACCGTGACGGCGGCGAGCAGAAAGAGGAGTTGGCGGCGCAACGGGAGCTGCGGCATCCGGAGCGCTGCCATGCCGGCCACGAGCGTCACGCTGCCGAGGGCGGACAGGAGAACGAGCTCGATGACGCCCGTCGGTCGCGAGAACATGTCGGCGATCGCCGCGCCGTAGAACCGCAGGGGCGTGAGGATGTCTCCGATGTGCAGATAGTTGGCCGGGTCCATCGAGAGGTAGGGAGCGAGCGGTTTGCGCAGGAGCACGCCGCCGAAGCATCCGGCGATGAGGATGATCGCGGGCACGAGCGCCGTGCGCCAGGGGATGCGGCCGAGACCCGCCAGGCCGAGCAGCGTGACCACGGCGGGCGCGGCCGTCCAGACGCCGTAGAGCGGGTTCGACGTGACGCTCACGACAGTGAGGATGCCGAGCGCCACCAGCAGCGCCACCCGATGGCCCGACGCGGCCGAGGCCGAGGAGGCATTCGGCGGTGCGGGGCGCGCGGGTCCATCGGACGCATCCGGCGCTACGGACGGGGCGGTCTCGGTCGGCGCGTCACGGGCGACCAGCCGCGCGAGCAACCAGGCGGCCGCCAACAGGGCGAGCACGGTGGGGTAGTAGTACGTCGTCGTCGCGAGGAGCGAGAAGAGCTCGAAGGAGTCGGCGTTGGTGGTCGATTCGAGCAGGGTCGCGGCGAGCGGGACGGCGAACGTGACGAGACTCACCGCCACGACGAACCGCCGGCCGCGCCCGGGAAGGCTCAGCCCGGCGATCAGCCGGATCAACGCGTAGAGCGCGACGAAGTTGAGAATCGCGTTCACGGTGAGCGCGTCGAACGGGTTCGCGGTGAGGAATGCGAGCACCAGATAGACGGGGATCTCGATCAGGAAGACGGTCGTCGACATTGCCCATTCGAAGGGCTGCCCCGCCTGCAGCGAGCGTTCGAAGAGCGGCAGAATGACGGAGTCGCCGTCGAAGAAGAGCAGCCAGGAGCGCTGCGTCGACAGCAGATGCAACACCGCGAGCAGCGTGAGGAGCAGGGCTGCGAGGACGCCGAGCAGATCGATCGCCCACGGGGACCGCGCTGTGCGCTGCGCCCCCCGATCATCCCCGCCGTGTGTCACGGTCACACACTAGGGGGCCGGGGTCTCGCGAAGCTGCGAAGTTGCGGCGCGAACGCCTAGACGGCTGCGGCACCCGTCGTGACGAACAACCGGTTGTTCCACGGGTCGTCGAAGCTCACGGTGCGCCCGTCGTCCTGGCGTTCGACGCGGTAGTGCGCCAGGCGCTCGCCGAGGGCCCCGAGCGCGTCGCCGTCTGGCACGACGATGTCGACGCGACCGAGGCCGAGTGCAGGCATGCGCGGCCCGGCGCCGCGCGAATTCCACACGTTCATGGCCATGTGGTGGTGGTAGCCGCCCGCCGAGACGAAGACGGCCGTGTTGCCGACGGCGGCCGTCTGGTCGAAGCCGAGCGTGTCGACGTAGAAGCTGCGGGCGGTGGCGACATCCCCCACCGAGAGGTGGATGTGGCCGACGCGGGCGCCGCCGAAGATCGTCTCGTCGCCCGGCGCGTCGGCGGCCTCGTCGGTGAGGTGGTCGGCGAGGTACTGGTTGGGGTCGAGGAAGATCGTGTCCATTTCGACCTGGCCGTGCACCCAGCTCCAGTCGCTGCGGTCGCGGTCCCAATAGAGTTCGACGCCGTTGCCCTCGGGGTCGGTGAAGTAGAAGGCCTGGCTGACCAGGTGGTCGGCGCTGCCCGTGAAGGTTCCGGGCGCGTGGCGGGCCACCGAGTAGAGGGATGCCGCGAGGGCGGCCTGCGTGTCGAACAGGATGGCGGTGTGGAACAGTCCGGCCGAGCCGCTCGGCGCGTGCGCCAGGGCGGGGGAGTGCTCGAGGATCACGACGGGCGTGGTGCCGCGGCCGAGCGTGACGGTGTGCCGGTCGGCGCTCAGCACGCGCAACGTGACGGCATCTCGGTAGTAGGCGGTCATGCCATCCAGGTCGGCCACGAGCAGCGTCACGGGGCCCATCGCGGTATCGGCGGCGAGCTTGTCGCCGGGCACGGGCACGGTCGCCTCAAACGTATTCATATTCATGAAAACGGATGCTGCGCCCGCGGCATTCCCGATCAGGCCCGCGGCTCGGACGACCCGTCCCGCAACGCGCCCGACGCGGCCTTCTCGGCCAGGCCGACGCGCGAGTGACGGCGGCTGTAGGCGAAGTAGATGATGAGGCCGAGTGCCAGCCACGCCGCGAACCGCACCCACGTGAGCGTGGTGAGCCCCAGCATGAGCCACAGGCACAGCGCCGCCGACAGGATCGGCAGGTAGGGCGACAGGGGCACCTTGAAGGCGCGCGGCAGGTCGGGCTGTTTCTTGCGCAACACGACGACGCCGATGCTGACGAGCACGAACGCCGACAGGGTGCCGATGTTGATCATCTCTTCGAGCACGCCCACATCGGTGAACCCCGCGATGACGGCCACGAGGGCGCCGACGATGATCTGCGTGCGGATGGGCGTCTTGCTCTTCGACGACGTCTTGCTCAGCCATCCGGGCAGGAGGCCGTCGCGGCTCATGGCGAAGATCACGCGCGCGAGGCCGAGCAGCAGCACCATGATGACGGTCGTGAGGCCCACGAGGATGCCGACCGAGATGATGCCGGCGGCCCAGTCGGCGCCGACGGCCGTGAAAGCCGTGCTGAGCGAGGGATCGTCGGCTTCGGCGAGGGTCGTGTAGGGCACCATACCCGTGAGCACGAGCGTGACGCCGATGTAGAGCACGGTGACGATCGCGAGACCCGCGAAGATTCCGCGCGGCAGGTTCTTCTGCGGGTTGCGCACCTCTTCGGCGCTCGTGGCCACAACGTCGAAGCCGATGAAGGCGAAGAAGACGAGGGATGCTCCGGCGATGAGTCCGAAGAAACCGTATTGTGCGGGCTGCGCACCCGTCGCGAAGGCGAAGAGCGATTGCGTCCAGACATCCGCTGCGCCGCCCTCGGTGGGAACAGCCGGCGGGATGAACGGCGAGTAGTTCTCGGGCCGGATGAAGAACGCGCCCACGACGATGACGAACAGCACGATGGCGATCTTGATGATCGTGAACACCGAGCTGACGCGCGACGACAGCTGCGTGCCGATGGCCAGCAGGGTGGTGAAGATGGCGACGATGATGAAAGCGCCCCAGCTGATCTGCACGCCGAAGACGTCGAGCGTCTTGGGTACGTCCCAACCCAGGATCGCGAAGACGTCGGCCAGGTAGATGCCCCAGTACTTGGCGATCACGGCCGCCGCGGTGAGCATCTCGAGGATCAGGTCCCAGCCGATGATCCACGCGAGCAACTCGCCGAGTGTTGCGTAGGTGAAGGTGTAGGCCGAACCGGCGACGGGCACGGCCGAGGCGAACTCGGCGTAACACATGATCGCGAGCGCACACGTGATGGCCGCGAAGACGAACGCGATGGTGACCGACGGGCCCGCATAGTTGGCCGCGGCCTTGGCGCCGACCGAGAAGATTCCCGCACCCACGGCGACCGCGACGCCCATGAGCGCGAGGTCGACGGGTCCGAGCGAGCGCTTCAGGCTCTGGCCCTCGAGCTTGCTGTCGGCCAAGGATTCTTCGACACTCTTCGTGCGCCAGATGCTCATGGTGGATCTCCCGATGGTGCGTCCGCCCGTGCGGCGGGGACTATCGAGGATGGCAGATGCCTCAGGTTCCTGGCAATCCGGAGCCCTACTCCTCCCGCAGTTCGAGCAGGGGCGGTTCCGTGTCGACCGCCATCCGCTCGGCGAGCACGCGCGCGTTGCGGAAGGCGAACAGCGCGGCCTCGGTGCGATTGGACACGTCGAGCTTGCGGAAGATTCCGAGCACGTGCGTGCTCACGGTGGCCGACGACACGAAGAGCAGACGCGAGATGGCGGCGTTCGACAGGCCGCGAGCCACGAGCTGGAGCACCTCGATCTCGCGCCCCGTGAGCTCGTTGATGCGCGCCAGGTCGGGTTCTCTGACCAACTCGACGATGCCGGAGCGGTATCGCTCGAGCACGGCGGGTGACACGAAGAACTGTCGGCGATGGGCCGACTGCACGGCGGAGGCGAAGATCCACAACGATTCGCCGTCGAGGATGACCGCGTTGATCCCCTGTTCCAGAGCTTGCGCGGCCTCGTCGGTCGAGCCGCAGATGCCGATCACCGATCGTGCGGCCTGCGCATCGGACCGGAACTGGTCGAAGACCTCGGCCGCGAGCGGATAACGGCACACCCAGACATCCGGGTTCGCGCTCCGCTCGACGAAACGCACCTCGTCGATCGAATGCGCCTGCGCGACCACGTTGAAATGGAAGCGCAGCGGGTCGACGACGTCGAGCCATTCGTGTAAAACGTCGATCTCGTCAGCGACGACGCAGAGTCGTACCATTCACGTCCACCCCCAGAAAAAACTGTCCCTAGGACGAATGAAAGCGCAGGTCCGAGCATTATTCGGGGTTTCAGGCGGAATCCGGGGTGGATTCTGCGGGGACCCTAAGGCAACAGGTGTTGATTTAGAGCCCCGTGTGCCTTATATGGGGGGTGGGGCCGGCGACCCGACCCCACCCGGGCGACTCAGCCGCGCGTCAAGCGCTCGGCGCGCAGCGCGAGCAGTTCCGAGCCGCTCTTGCCCACCAACTCGTCGATGCCGCCCTCGGTCGGGGACTCGTCCCCCACGAAGTCGGTCACGACGTTGCCGGCCATGAAGGCCGCGAACGTGAGGGCGCCGTATCCCAGAGCGGGGGTGGCGAGCACGGGAGCGGCGTCGCTCGGCACCTCGAGGGGTCGGAGTGGATCGGACCCTGAGAAGGCTTCGTGAGCGTGTTTCTCGATCGGATTCATTTCTTCGTTGTCCTTTCAGTCGTGCGGGAAGATCATCCGGCCGGTTGACGGGATGACAGCGAGGGGCGTGCATCGCGGGGATGACACTCCGAGAGAAAGACCGTTTCGGGTGGCTCGTCGTCGTATCCGCCCGAGATGACGACCATGAACTGCACACCGGCCGACTCGTCGTCGAGCGGCGCCGACGAGGCCAGGGTGACGAGGGTGAGATAGGGGATCGACAGTTGCACGGCCCGCCGGATCTCGTCGGTGTCGACCCCGAGTCGGCGGCGGGTCTCGATGAATCGCAACAGCTCGGCGCACACATCGAACGTGGCCTTGTCGATGCGTTGCCGCGGGTGCCAGAACGCATGCCGCACGCGGCGCTCGCCCACGTCGGTGATCTCGTGCCACCCGGCGGACGACCCGTCCGCTCGCACCCCGCGCACGAGGACGTGGTGGTCGTAGACACCGGGGTCGGGGGCGAAGAAGCGCCAATCCGGAATGATCAGGTGCAGGCCATCCCACCATGTCTTGGCGCCCTCGCGGCGATACAGTTTCTGACCCGCGACGGTCAGCCCGAACCAGGCGACGAAGACGCCCGCGAGAATCGGATGCCGCGGGGCCGTCATCGTGCCACCCCCGTCGCGGACGCGGCTTCCACCGATTCTCCCGTGCTCGTGGCGGGACCTGTGCTGTCGGCAGTCGAGGCGACAGCCCGGATGACCTCGGCGATCGCGCGGCTCCCGGCATCGCCCGTGAGCACGGCCGTATCGGGCACGCGGTGCAGGCTCGCTCGGGTGGAGAGCCGCAGCAGATCGTTCTGCAGACGAGCGTGGGAGGGGTCGCCGACGAGCAGGTGCTCGGACGCGACGAGCGCGACGGGCACAGCGCCGCCCCTGCCGTCGGCCAACGGGTCGAGGCGTGTGGCGACCGGCGCTGCCCGTTTCCAGGCGCGCAGCTCTCGCAACGCCGTGCGGGTCGTACCGGGTGCGACCGTGGTGATCCCGTCGGGCATCACGCCGGAGCCACCGCGGGGGATGGCCTGGCGCAGAGCGGTCGAGAGCAGGGCCGTCTCGAGACGCGCCATGCCTTGCCGTTGCCGGGACGAGAGCGCGAGCGCGGCGGGATGGAGGCTGTCGATGAGCACGAGACCGGCCAGGCGATGCTCGCGGTGCCGCGCCCAGCGCTGAGCGATGAGGCCACCGAACCCTTCGGCAACGACGACGACGGGCCGCCGGCCGAGGTGATCGAGCACCATATCGTCGAATTCACCGGCGAGGGTGTCGAGGTCTCGTGGTCCGCGCCGGGGAGGTGTGCGGCCGACCCCGGGCCGCTCATACACGAGCGTGTCGAGCTGCCCGTCTATCTGCCCCAGCACCGTCGCCCAGATGTCGACGGGGGCCGCGAGCCCGCTCTCGAACACGACGGCGGGAGCGTCGGCACCTGCAGCGGAAACGGCAGCGGAAATGCCGGGGGACACAGCGGGGACGAGGCGGGCGAACGGCCGGCCGGGGCTGGCGGTCATCGCGAAGCCTGAATCGCGCGAGCCGGGGTGCTGGCGGCTATCGCGGGGTACGTGCTGAGGAATGCCCAGACGAATCGATTGAGCCCCATCGCGCCGGCGTTGGCGACGTGGAAGCCGCCCATGCCGGCCAGGGCCAGGACGCGCAGGCCGCCGGGAAGAAGGAAGACGAGCGGGAACAGCACTTCGGCGGCGGTCACGCCGCGCGAGAGGGCCAGAGTGACGAGCGGGCGGTGTCGCACCCGCTCGAAGAGCGTGCGATGGCCGAAGATGCGGGTGCGCAGGACATCCCGAACCGCCGTTCCGTCGAACCAGAGCGGCGACGCCACCTTGGCGGCACCGGCGACGAGATAGGAGAACGCGGACTGGGCGGCAATGAAGCGCAGGGCGTAACGGCGGGTGACATCGTCGTCACCCACGGCGCGTCCGAGTGCGGAGGCCGTCATGACGACGGACAGCATGGTCTCGGACCCGTCAGATCCGTAGGGGCTCCGCAAGGCGAGTGCATAGCCGGATGCCGAGAGGAAACCGGTGCAGACCAAGCGGACGGTCGACGAGCGCACCGGGCTCATGAGGATGCCGGACGCGACGAGTCGGGCGCTCAGGAGCACGTGAACACCTCGCTCATCGAAGAGGCGGTCGAGTGTGGGAGCGAGTCGCCCCGACATCCAGCGATGCCGGGTCTTGGCCGTCGGCCACGCGAGGACCTTACCGGGCGCGAAGACCCGGCGGCTGTGCAACAACTCGGCAGCGGAGAGGGCCGTGCCCACGGCGGCCAGGGCCTCTACCTGGCGCATCACGCGTGACAGAGGGGATTCGCTCACGGAGTCACACTGCTTCCTCGCCCACCGGGCGTGCTCGAGTCGGAATGTGGCCGCTCCCGGGGAGCGGGAGGGGTCGCGGCCCGAAGGCCGCGACCCGCCGGTGCTACTGCAGGCCGTCGATACGCGCGCGGATGAGCTGGTCGGCGGAGGCGCCCTCTGGGGTGTCTCCATCGAGCACGTCGTCGGCGTCGGTGTAGCCGACCGCGTCGGAGATGATGCCCAGCGTGAAGGTCACGGCGACGCCCGTGGCGTAGGCGGCGTAGGCCGGGGTGGCGAGCACCGGGCCGACGGCCGGCGAGAGCTCGAGCGGTCGCAGCGTCGAGTCCGCGAAGTCGTTGGCGAATGACTCGATGGAGTTGGTCATGGTCTGTCCAATCTGTGCAGTGGTGGTGCCGGATTCGGTAGCTCTGACGCTAGAGAGGGGGAACCGCGCCGCTCATCCATCGAATGGCGGGGTGCGCTGGGGCCGGCCTCGTGCGTCTGTTGCACCCCCTCGAACGGGGTACGCCAATCGACTGGGGTCGCCACGGAGCGTCTCAACCGATCGGTTGATCCAGCGTTCAGAGACCGCTCATAACGTGGAGGCATGAGCGAAAAAACGAAAGCAGATGCCCTTGCGGCCGTATGGCTTCCGCTCGGGCTTGTCCTCGGAGTCGGTTTCGGGCTCGCACTCGACAATCTGGTGGCGGGTATCGCTATCGGTCTGGCGTTCGGAGCCGCGTTGTCCATCGGGTTCTATGCCGATGGCCGCCGCAAGAGGTCCCGAAACCCGGGCCGGTGAGCACGCGCCACTTCTCACATCGGCGAGACGTCTGACGGCGGCGCGACCGACACGATGACGCGCGTTGTCTCGGCGAGATAGCGCGCGGTCACACGGCGGACGTCGTCGGCCGTGACTCGATCCAGCCGAAGCGCTGGACCACCCGCGAGCATGCTGTCGGCGAGACCGGCCGGTGTTGCCAGGCGGATGCGGCGGGCCCCCGCGAGCTGGGCGGCGCGGCTGCGCACCATCCCGTCGTCGATGGCTTGCGGCAGGGTGCGCACGCTGTGGAGGGTCTCGGAGATCACACGCTCGACGTGGGCTGGCGCGCACGAACTCGAGACGATCATGGCGCTGCCGGCCACGGCGTGCACGATGCGCGCCGACGAACCGTAGGTGAGCCCCGACCGCTCGCGCCGCTGGCGGAAGAGCAGCGACGACGACGAACCGCCGAGGAGCGCCGCACACACCTCCATCGCGGCCAGCTCGTGGGAGTCACCGCGGCCGTCCTGGCCGGGCGGGTCGAGCTGGTCGGCGGCCGCCGAGGCAAGCCCCACACGGTGTCGTAGGGCGGGAGCCGGAAAGATCACGCGCGTCTCGGCGGCCGGCGACGCGTGTTCGACATGGGTGCGCGCGGCGGGGAACGGTGGAGCGGGCGGCACCGCGGGTGACCGCTCGGCCGGAGGTACCTCGGCCCGGCCGTCCAAGACGGCGAAGAAGGTCTCGAGTCGCGCCGTGAGCATGGCGGGCTCGGCGTCGCCCACGGCGACACCCAGGCGGGACGACGAACTCACCGCCCGCCCGAGCGCCCCCGCGACCTCGGCGTGGCTCAAACCGGCGAGCAGTCCGGCGTCGGGTGCCCGGCCATACGGATGGGCGGGGCCGTAGATCAGCGCATTCGCCGTTTCGTCGGCGACCATGCCCGCGTCCGTTCGCGCCAGGTCGAGCAGCGCGGCCTGCCGGCCAGCCTCCGCCCGAACCGCCCGGCCGTCGGCGCGCAGGGAGTCGAGGGCATCCGCCACCGCCGACAGCGCGGCATCGAGCGCCTCGACCGGCGCCGTGATCGCCACCGTCAGATCGTCGAGGTCGACGCGGGCGTTCGCCTCCGCGCCCAGGGTGCGCAGGGCGAGGGGCACACCGGAGGACGAACCCAGCACGAGGGGTGCGAGAAGCAGATTCGCTTCGGGGGTGCGGGGGTCGACGCCGAAACGCAGTCGCACGCTCGCCATTCCGTTCGCGCCGACGCGGCATGTCGCGAACTCGGTCACCGAACCCCTCCCGGCCTCGGCGCATCGTGGCAGAGCAGGACGGCGCACCCCTCTGTCAAAGCGTCCGCGGCCTGACGCGCCGCCTCGGCGTCCACCCCCCGGAAGCGGGCGGCGATGGCCGGGAAATCGGTGGGCGCTCCGAGGGAGACGCGGGTCGCCAGTGCGACCGCGTGAGCGTTGACATCGTCGAGACCCGAGGCCAGACGGGAACCCAGGACGGCACCGGCAGCGCGCACCTCGTCATCGCCCAGCGGGTCGTCGCCGCCCGTGCGCGCGGCCGCGATCAACCGTTGCAGGTCCGCGAGCGCTTCGTCGGCGTCGGCTCCGTCGGCGACCAGACCGCGCGCGACGAAGCCCGTCGGGTCGCGCACGCCCAACGGGTCGCCCAGCAGGTCGACACCGATCGCGAGCGAGACGAGGCCGGTCGGCGGACGGGCGGCGGCCCGCTCCTGCAGCACCTCGGCGAGCACGAGCGTCGGCAGGTACGCCCTCAGGTCCGCCGGATCGGGCACGCGGACACCGAGGGCGACCGCCTCGGCCGGAAGACCAGCGCGCCGGTGCCGTACCGTCGTCGCCGGCCGGGCGGGTTCCTCGAGCGCACGGGGCGGCCGCGGTGCGCGAGCCACGAGGGGGGAGAACGCCTCGGCGATCACGGAACGGGTGCGCTCGACATCCACACCGCCGACCACCGCGACCGTGAGCCGGCCCGGCGAATATTCCCGCTCGAAGAAGCGCTCGATGTCGGTCAACGTCGCGGCAGGGAGATCGGCGACCGTAGCAGCACCATCGTGCCGATTCGCGAACCTCGCGAACAGCTGTCGGCGCAGGTCGTCCATCGGGAAACGCCCGAAGGGTCGGCGGGTGAAACGCTGCTCGATCTCATTGGCGACGACCGATACCTCGCGCGTCAGGGCCTCGGCCGTGAACACGGGACGGGAGAAGCGGTCAGCCTCCAGCCGGATGACGTTGTCGATCGCCTCGGCCGGTGCGGTCACGTGGAACACGGTGCAGTCGGCCCGGGTCGAAGCGTTGAAGCGGCCGCCGAGGGCATGGATGGTGGAGGCATACGTTCCCGCGGGGGCGCCGGCGCTGCCCGCGAACATCAGATGCTCGAAGAGGTGGGCGAAACCGGCGCGGTGCTGCGGCTCGTCGCGCGAACCGACCGCGACCGAGATGGCGACGGAAGCGACATCCACATCGCTTCTCGGCACGACGACCACGTGCACGCCGTTCGCCAGCCGGGTGATCATCGCCGCGGTTCCCACCGGAAGGTGCGGCGCACCACGAACGCCGAGATCGCGCACCAGGCGAGGAGCACCGCGAGACCGAGGAGGGCCGGGCCGGGCATCGCCGGCTGCGCGAGCTCGGACGACATCGCGCCGTCCATGACCGCGAGCAACGCCCCGCCCGGCAACAGAAGGTGGACGAAACCGTCGCCCGACGACTCGTAGGCGGCCCACACGGCACTCAGCACGAAGAAGGCGAAGAAGGGCATGGTCGCCGCGTCGGCCTGTTCCGTGCCCCGCACGAGGCCCGTCGTGGCGATGGCCGCCAGCAGCGCCAACGCGACCGTGACGAGGACGGCGGCACCGGCGAGGGGCAGAGCGGGGATGGTCGCGCCCCCGAAGACGACGACGGCCGCGACCGCGATGATGCTCTGCGCGACACCCGCCACGACCAGGGGCGCCAGCACCCCGCCGACGATGGCCGCATCGCCCGCCTCGCTCGTGCGCAGCCGCTTCAGATAGAGGTCCTCCCGGCGGGCCGTGATCGAGAGCGTCGCCGGCATGTAGACGCCCATGCCCAGCACGAGGGCGATCAGCAGGGTGAGGGGGACCGCCCATCCCGACGCGTCGACCGCATCGCGGGCCACCAGGACCGTGCCCACCGTCATCGCGATCGGCACGGCGATCGAGATGACGAGGATCGTCGCGTTGCGCCGGAGCAGGGTGAACTCGGCGCGTGCGATCGCCGCGGCGCTGCGCGCGAAAGAGGGGGCCGGGGATGGTGGCGAGACCGGGCCGCCGGCTGCCGAGCTCGGGCTCATGAGGCCTCTGCCTCTGCCTCTGCCTCGGCGCGCGACCGGGCACTGCTGACCACGGCCGCGAAGATGTCTTCCAGCGTGGCTGGCGTCGCTCGCAGATCGGCGAGGTCGATGCCGTGCTCCTCGGCCCACAGCAGCACCGAGAGCAGATCCTGCTGGGGTGCGTCGGTTCGGACGACGACGGTGTCTTCCCCGGCTGGGCTTTCTTCGACGACGCTCTGGTTCGGCGAGACGGCCGCGCGCCGGACCTCACCGCGCAACGGGGGCAAGATCGCGGATGTCGGGCACCTGAACCGGATCGACGCCCGTTCGCGCGCCACCACCTCGGCCACGGTTCCGGCCGCGGCGATCACGCCCTCGTGCAGGATGACGATGCGGTCGGCCAGCCGCTCCGCCTCCTCGAGATAGTGCGTCGTGAGGACGATCGTCGCGCCCGCCGCGCGCAGGCTCCCGATCACCGCCCAGGCGTCGGCCCGCGACTCGGGGTCGAGACCGGTCGTCGGCTCGTCGAGGAAGAGGATGCGGGGGCGCTTCAACGCGGCGAGCACGACATCCAATCGGCGCCTCTCGCCGCCCGAGAGCTGTTTCACGGGAACGGCGGCCCGATGATCGAGACCCATCTCTTCGAGTGCGGCGTCGACATCGCCGGCGCCGGTGTTCACGGCACGCCACAACTGCGCGGTCTCGCGCACGGTCAGATCGCCCGCGAAACCGCCCTCCTGCAGCATGATGCCCATGGCCGGTCGGGTTTCGGCGCGATGCACGAAGGGGTCGTGACCGAGCAGTCGGATGTCGCCGGATGTCGGAGCGCGCAACCCCTCGAGGCATTCGAGCAGAGTCGTCTTGCCGGCACCATTCGTGCCGAGTACCGCCACGATCTCGCCGTCGTACACGGTCAGGTCGATGCCGCGCACCGCCTCGTGCTGGCCGTAGGACACCCGAACGCCTGTGGCCTGGATGAGCGCTTCCACCATGACCCCGAGCATATGGGCGGGCGGCCGCGGATCGGCGGGGCGACGAGGAATTCCGCCATACGGCCGAGCGACCGCGGAAGACTCTCGGTGGAATGGCGGAAGCAGGAGGCCCGGGGCCGTCCGTAGGATTCCGAGACACGGACACGAACGAAGGGGCAACAATGGCGAATGGCCACAGGCTCGTGACACTTCCGAGCCACGTCGACGAGCGCGGCACGCTCGTGGTCATCGACGATACGGTCACCCCCGATTTCGAGGTGCGGCGGGCCTATGTCATCCGGGGCGTGCCCGGCGCCGAAGTCCGCGGGGCCCATGCCCACCGTGAGTTGCGCCAGATCGTCGTTCCCTTGGCGGGCAGTTTCACCGTGAGCGTCGACGACGGCGAACAGACGGCCGAGTACCTGCTGGCCGACTCGGGTGTCGGTCTGTTCCTCGGCCGCATGGTGTGGCGGGAGCTGCGCGCCTTCAGCGAGGATGCCGTGGCACTCGTGCTCGCGTCCGACCGCTACAACCCCGACGACTACATCAACGACCTCTCCCAATTCCACGACGAGTACGCGGCCCAGATCGTGACCATGGCCTTTCTGTGATCCCCTTCCTCGATCTCGGCGCCGCGACCGCGGAACTGCGGACCGAGATCGACGCGGCGATCAGCAGGGTCGTTGCGTCGGGTCGCTACCTCCTGGGTGAGGAGACCGAGGCATTCGAGTCCGAGTTCGCGGCCTTCGCGGGGCAGGCACACGGTGTGAGCGTCGGAAGCGGATACGACGCCATCGAATTCGCGTTGCGCGCGGCCGGCGTCGCGCCCGGAGACGAGGTCATCGTGCCCTCGCACACCTTCGTCGCGACCTGGTTGGCCGTGCGTGCGGTGGGTGCCGTGCCCGTGCCCGTCGAACCCGTTACGCCATGGTTGGGCATCGCGGCGGCCGAGGTGGCCTCCGCCGTGACCCCGCGCACCACAGCGGTGGTGCCGGTCCACATGCACGGGCACGTGGCCGATGTGCGCGGCATCCGCGAGGTCGCCGACCGTCACGGTCTCGTCGTGATCGAGGACGCGGCGCAGGCCCACGGCGCCACGGCCGACGGGCAGCCGATCGGGCGCTGGGCGCACGCCACGACCTACAGCTTTTATCCGGCGAAGAATCTCGGCGCCCTGGGGGACGGCGGCGCCGTGCTGACCGACGATGCGGCGCTCGCCCATCGCATCCGGTCGCTGCGCAATTACGGGTCGCCCGAGAAGTACCGCCACGATGTTTTCGGCCGCAACTCGCGGCTCGACGAGCTGCAGGCCGCCGTCCTGCGCGTCAAGCTCACGCGCCTCGCCGACTGGAACGGCCGGCGACAGGGGATCGCCGCCCTGTACGCGCGCCGCCTCGCGGAGCTGCAGGACCGCGGCTGGGCGCGGCTTCCCGCAGACAACGCGCGCACCGAATCGTCCTGGCACCTCTATTCGATCCTCGTCGACGGGCGCGATACCGTCGCCGCCGACCTGCGCCGCCGCGGCGTGCAGACCGGCATCCACTACCCCGTGCCCGTGCACCTCACGCCGGCGTTCGCCGACCTCGGGATGGCGCGGGGCTCACTGCCCGTGGCCGAACGCATCGCCGACACGACCCTCAGCCTGCCCATCGGCCCGCAGCTGTCGGTGGCGGACGCCGAGCGGGTCGCCCGGACGCTCGTCGAGGTCTCGGAGAGCTGACCCGTTCGCACGCTGCCCGTCCGCCCAGCATCCGTGCGCTCAGGACCGGACGCCCACGAAAACGCCGCGATCCGACGGGCCGTCGGCGAGGTAGTCGACCGACAGGCCGGCGCGCCGAAAACTCTCCTCATACGTGTCCCGGTCGAAGAGCGTGATCTCGTGGTGGTCGACGAAGTGGTCGATGCCCCGCGCGTCCGCGACCGTGTAGTGCACCTCGATGATGCTGGCCGTGCCGAGGCGCGAGGAATGGGATACCCGGGCCACCGTGCGGCCCTCGCGCGTCGAGACATCCGCGTTCACGTAGCCGGGCAGATACGTCTCGGGAAACCACCACGGCTCGATCACGAGCACCCCGCCCGGGTTCAGGTGACGCGCCATGGCGGCGATCGCGCGATCGAGTTCACCGGGATCGCGCATATGGCCGATGGAACTGAACATGCACGTGATGGCGTCGAAGCGGATGTCGAGAGCGAAGTCCCTCATATCCCCGAGGTGCAGGGGCACCCCGGGCAGGCGCGCGCGGGCGGCGGCGAGCATCTGCGGAGAGAGCTCGAGTCCGGCGGCCTCCAGTCGGCCCGCGAAGTATTCGAGGTGCAGACCCGTTCCGCACGCCACGTCGAGCAGGGTGCGCGCCCCGGGTGCGCGAGCCGCGATCAGCGCGAGGACGAGTTCGGCCTCGTCCCGGTAGTCCTTGCCGCGCTCCAGATAGACCTGGTCGTAGACGCTGGCCAGTTCTTCACCGTACATGCTCACCTCTCGCGGGGGTCGGGTAGGGGCGGACGCCCATGCGGCGTTCGATATCGCGCACGGCGCTCGCGGGCGTCGGCTGATCGCGGGATGCCGAGCGCAGCTCGAGTGCGCGCTCGCGGGCGGCGGGAGAATCGAGCAGCTGCGCCACGGCGGCGGATGTCTGAGCGGCGGGCCCGGTCGGAGGCAGATAGCGTCCGGCACCCTCCCGCTCGAGCATCTTGGCCTTCAGCACCGCATCCCAGGTATGTCCGAGGATCACCTGGGGCACGCCGTGGCGGAGCGCGGTCGACCAGGTGCCGGCGCCTCCGTGGTGCACGACGACATCGCACACGGGCAAGAGCACATCGAGCGCGACGAACTCCTCCAACCGCACGTTGCGGGGAACGGCACCGAGGGCGTCGCGCTGCGCGGCACTGACGGTCGCCACCACATCGACGTCGAGCGCGGCGACCGCCCGGAGCGTCTGCTCGATGTCGACCGCCGCCTGCTTCGGATCCTCGCGCGCCGAGACGCCGAGCGTGATGCACACGCGGGGGCGGTCGTGGCGCGACTCCGCGATCCAGGCCGGCACTGCGGCGGGACCGTTGTAGGGCACATACCCGACGGTCATGGTGTCGAGGCCGGTGTCGAGGCGGAACATCGGAGGCTCGACCTCCATGGTCCAGTGGCCGCAGCTCAGAGCCGCGTCGTAACTCACCCCGGCGCGCTCCGCCGTCCACCGCAGCCATTCCCGGAGCGGGTCGTCGCGATGTGCATCGGGGAGCGGGGCGAGACGCTCGTCGAGCGTGGCCAGTGCCCGGCCGAGCACATCCGGGCCCCACAGAAGTCGGGCGTGGCGGGCGCCACAGGCCTGGGCCGCGATGGCTCCCGCCCAGGTCATGGGCTCCCAGACCACCAGCTCCGGGCGCCAGGTTCGCGCGAAATCGACCAAGCCGTCGACCATCGGGTCGTTCGCGCTCGCGATGTAGGTGGGCACCAGCACCGTGAACATGCCTATGAGGTCGTCGGTGTCGACCGTCGGATCGTAGAACCGGTCGAAGTCGATGGTGCCGAACGGTTGGTGCTCGGCGCTCTCGACGGTCGGAAAACGCAGCTCGACGTCGCTGCCCACCGCGACGGCTGTCAACCCGGCGTTCGTGACGGCCGGGACGAGGGCGGGCTGCACGGCCACGCGGACGTCGTGGCCCGCCACGCGCAGCGCCCACGCCAGCGGCACCATGCTGAAGAAATGGGTCTTCACCCCGAATGTGGTCAGCAGCACCTTCATCGTCAGGTTCCCTTCGACACGGATGCCGCGACCACACGCCGCGCGACCGGGGAGCGTTGCGCGAGGACATCCACGTGTACGACCGGTCGCTCTGACCGATCACGGAACACGTCGACCAGTGCGGCGGGGATCGCCTCGAGCAGTCCGGCGGCGGCCGCCTCTGGCCCGCCGGCAGCTCGCAGGAGCGAGTGGTCCTCCTGGGCGGCGGAGCCCGTGTCGAGGACGACGACCTGATCGCCCGCCGATACCTCGAGGCCGCCGAGAATCGTATCCGTCGACGCGACGCGAGGGTGGAGGCGGATGGCGGGGACAAAGCCGGCCGTACCGGCCGCGCCCGACGCGCCCGCCGCGCCGAGGGCGCCGAGCAGGGAGCGTTCCAGGGTGCTCGCCCACACGAGGAGCGTTCCGATGCGGAGGGGCGCGGCATCCGGATCGGTGCCGGCCTCGCGCAGGATCAGTCGCAGATGCGAGGTCGCCCGCAAGACATCCCACGCGTCGTCGAGGCGTTGCGGCGAGAGGCGGGCGTCGAGAGCCGGAGTCAGGCGCGGCCATACCGATGCGAGGACACCCGCGTCGACGCCGGTGATGTGCGACACGACGTCGACGGCCAGGGTGCGCACGAGCGCGACCGCGTCGCGGGAGGCGACGGGCGGCGACGCGCGCCAGGCCGTGACGACGCGCCCGGCCAGGCGAGCGAGGGTGTCACGATCCGGGGTCGGCCACGGATCACCCGCCGGATCGTCGGCGTCGAGCCCCGAACCGGGGAGCTCGAGAACCTGCAGCGGCGAGGGCGCGCCGTCCGGGCCCCGCCGTCCGAACCGCGCGTCGCCCAGGACGTCGAACGAGAGGGAACGGTCGCACACGACGAGCGTTCCGGCGACCGAGCGAGAGATCGCTCCGCGCCGCCCGATGGCCTCGACGATGGCCGCCTCGGTTTCGTCGTCGCCGGGGCCGAGCAGCAAACGGGTGTAGTCGTCGCCCGTCGCGGAGGCCTCCCAGATCGCGGCGCGGACGAGCTGCATGCGCCACCCCAGGGCGGCCCGGCGCTCGGCGCGGGAGCGACCGTGTCCGGCCGCGGCACCGGCCGCGGCGGGCTCACCAGCGTTCCGGGCGCCGGGACGGGCGCGGTTGCCGGCGTCGGCGATCGGTCGCCCGGTCGAGGTCGTCATGGCGAACCCTCCTCCGCCGGGCGTGTGCCGACGGTCGTCGCCGGCCACCAGGCCTCGAGCGCGTCGACGGCCGCCTCGACGCCGCCGTCCGAGCGCACCCGGGTGGCGAGGCGACGCGCGCGCTCGCGCATCCCCTCGTCGACGCGGTCGATCGCCCGGGTTACCCGGGTGGCGAAGCGCCGGGCCGCGTGTTCCGCACGGGGCCCGCTCGTGTGCGCGGCGCCCAGAGGGATGGCGGCGGGTGCGACGCCGAGCGTGCGCATCCGGTGAGCCCACCAGGGGTGGTCGATGAACAGGGGAACGATGACCTGCGGCACGCCGGCACGCAGTGCGCTCGAACCCGTGCCGAACCCGCCGTGGTGCACGAGCACCGAGGCGCGCGGCAGGGCCGCACCGAAATCGAGCGAGGCACACCACCGGGCTCCCGAGGTCTGGATGTCGGAGGGGCCGCCGACCACGAGTACCCGGTGGCCGGCCGCGACGAGCGCGCGCGCCACCGTCGACGCCCACCCCGCGGGGATGACGGGCCACAGGCTGCCGAAGGAAATCACGACCGGCGCGCCGCCCTCTGACCACCACTGCTCGCCGGGGTCGTCGCTCGGCGGACCCGTGCGGCGGTGCCACGCTCCCGTGAGCCGCACGTGCTCCGGCCAATCCGGGGGAGGAGGAACCACGGCGGGGCTCTGCAGGTAGAGGGTCGGCAGGTCCGAGTCCGCGGTGAGCGGCCCGGGTTCGAGCCCCGCGAGGCGCCGCGCGGCGTCGACCGACGGTGTCAGGCGCCAGTCCTCGGTGCGGGCGGCGAGCCGATGGGTGAGCAGGTTGTAGGTGCCGCCGAGGGGGAGCCGCGGCATCCCCATGGCCGGAAAGGCCGTCGTGGGCGTGGCCGGGTACCACGACGCCAGGGCGTACGGAACGGCCAGGGGCGCGGTTGCGAGGCTCTCACGCATGCCGGTGCCGCACACCGCGACATCCGCGTCGGCCACGGCGTCGTCCACATAGCGCCGGACGACGAGCATGGCGCGGGCCGCGACCTCTGCGGGGTCGTCCTCGCCGCCCGCAGCCGGTGTCGGCCTGTCGGCCCGGGATGCGGCGCGGCGCACACCGCGGGCCAGGCGGGCGATGGTGGGGCGGGCCCGCATGGCGTCGACGATCTCGGGCTGGGCGAAGAACGCCGCGGCGCTGCCGGGCAGGGGCCGGTACTCGAGACCCGCTGCCCGCACGAGTGCTGCGGAATCGCCATGGGTCGCGACGCTCACGGCGTGGCCGCGGTGGCGCAGCGCCTCCCCGAGTGCGAGAAACGGCTCGAGGTCGCCCCGGGAACCGATGGCCACGAGCGCGAACCTCATGGCGCCCCCGGCGCGGGTTCCTCGGCAGCTCGGTAGATCGAGACGTGACGGGGTGAACCCTGCACGAACGGCTCGCCCTGCCATCCGCCCTCTCGTGTGACGAGACGGAGGCCCGCCAGACGCGCGAGGGCATCGAGTTCGCGCGGCCACCGGTAATTACTGACCTCCACGAAGGTGTCGACCGTGCCGGGGCGGATCAGGGTGTGGATCTCGACGACGGACTGCTCTACCGGGTCACACGAAACGGTGTCGATCATGAGCGTGTCGGCGGCCAGATGCCTGGCCTGAACGATCGGCCGTTCCAGGGTGTGGAACGGGCTCGGGTCGTAGGCTTCGACGACGAGGATGCCGCCGGGCGCGAGTTGTCGGCGACCCACCGTGAGCGCGGCGATCTGCGCGTCGGCGCTCGTGAGCATGAAGAGCGTGTTGCAGACGACGTAGACCAGATCGAAGGCCGCCGGCTCGACCACGGTGTCGGTGAAATCGCCGTGCGTCGTCGTGATCACGCCCTCGCGGTCGTGGCGGGCCAGGATGTCGAGCATCTTCGCCGATCCCTCGACGCCGTGGACGCGCAGACCGGCCCGGGCGGCCGGGATGGCCACCCGCCCGGTTCCGATCCCGAGTTCGAGGGCACGCGACCCCGGGGGAACGAGACCGGCCAGTCGTTGGGCGATCACGGGCCCCTCTGCCCACGGATACATCAGGTCGTAGACATCGGCCAGGGCATCGCCGTACTTCTCGGCCGGGCCGGTGCCGGGGCCGGCACCCGACCGTGACCGATCGGCTCCGCCCGCGGTGGTGTCGTCGATGGTCTGGCTCATAGCAGTGCCTCCGTGTTCTCGGTTCCCGCGTCGGACCCCCGCGTTCCCGGCGCCGGTTCGGCCGCCGCCACGTCGACGGTTCCGGCGCGCAAGGCGTGCCATTCCGAGAGGAACAGCAATTGCGGCTCGACCCGCTCCTCGTGGGCCGCCGAATGGGCCACGAGAAACTGGATCGATTCGGTTTCGTCGGCGTGGGGCACCCGATTGGTGATGTGGTTCAGCAGAGAGAGGTACGACACGGTCAGCTGGATGCGCCGCGGGTCGTCGATCTCCTTGCTCACCTGGAACAGTTCGGAGGCGACGTCGAACAGCGTCTTCTCGACGCGGCGCCGGGGGTGCCACAGCACCTGGCTGATCGACCGCGGCGTTGCGAGCGATTCCTCGCGCCACTCGGTCACGGTGCCGTCGCGCAGGCGGTCGCGGTGCAGGACGTTGTAATCGTGCCGAGCCGGCAGCGGAGCGAAGAAGCGCCAATTGGGAATCGCCATCGAGGTCGGATCGACCTTGCGCGCCAGCTTGGTCTTCTCCATCTGTTGCAAGACCGACAGGCCGTACCACCCCGCGAAGAAGGTGTACGCCGCCCACCGGGCGACCGTGCCGATCGCGCTCATGCCGGTTCCTCCTCGCCAGCAGCCCGGGCGAGCACCCACTCGACCGCGCCGGCCACGATGGTCGCTCCGTCGGGGGTCATGACCACTCCGTCGTGGGTCAGGCCGACGGCCGTGTCGTGGCGAGCCCGTGTGCTCAGCGTGGCGAGCTCTTCTTGCAGCACGCCGTGCACCCGGTCCCGGCGCACCTGTTCGCCGGCGGTGACCACGGCGATGGGCAGATCGCTCGGCAGGTGGGCGTCGCGTGCGGCCGTGGCCCAGCCCGGGTGCCACGCGCGCACCTCGGCGAGCGCTCCGGTCCAGGGCTCGGGGCGGCGCATCAGTCGGGCGGTGATATCCGCCGTCTGCGGCGGCAGCTGGTCGACGGCGCCGAAATCGGTCTCGGGCGTCACCTGACCGAGCCGGGCCCGCCGGCGCATGGCGGCGAGGCTGTGGGCCTGCAAGGGGGCGGAATCGCGCTGGGCCGACGAGCGCGCCAGCTGGTCGGGGTGACTCGCATCGACGAGCACCACACCGCTCACGCGGGCGGGGTACCGGGCCGCGAAGGAGCGTGCGAGCAGGCCGCCGACCGAGTGTCCGACCACGACGACGGGGCCGTCGACGCGGAGCTCCGTCAACACGGCGGCCAGGCGTTTGACGGTCGTCTCGGCATCCGGCGCTCGGCCGATGGGGTCGCTCCATCCGGTACCGGCCCGGTCGTAGGCGATGCTGCGCACATCGTCGCCGAGGTACTCCGTCACCCACGCCCATTCGGTGCAGGGTGACGCGAGGGCGCTCTCGAAGACGACCGTGCCGCGGGCCCCCGAACCGCGATCGATGACATGGATGCCGCAGCCCGCGACATCCACTCGACGCCCGGGCCGCGGCGGCCAGGGTGGGGCCTTGTCGCCGCGTCGGGCCGAGAGGGCGACGGCGCCTGTCACGGCCAGTGCTGCGCCCGCGGCCGCGAGCACCCGTCCGCTAACCACGGGGGCTCACCGCCGTCAGGGCCCGCGTCACGCTCTGCACGAGCACGGGCGTCGGTGCTCCGTCTCGCCTGAGGCCGCGCGCGAAATAGGCCACAGCCGGATATGAGCCCGTGAACGACCAGAGGAATCGATTGAGGCCCATGAAGCGGGCGTTGACGACGTGGAAGAGCACGGCCCCGCCGAGGATGGCGGTCGCTACAGGGCGGGGCGCGATGAGGACGAGCGGGAACGTCACCTCGAAGAGCATGACGGCCCAGCAGGCAGCGCGGGCGAGGCGCGGGCGGTCGCGGAAGACGCGGTAGAGCGCGGCATCCCCGTAGGTCTTGGTGCGGAGGATGCCCGTCAGCGCCTCGCCGCTGCGCCAGACCGGCGAGCGGAGCTTCACGGCGCCCGACACGAAATACGAGAGGCAGCTCTGGGCGGCGATGAAGGCGAGAGCGGCCTCACGGGCGCGCGGGTCGTGGGGGAACGCCTTCTCGATCAGGGCCGACCCGAAGTTGATGACGGCGAAATGGTCCGATCCGTCGTTGCCGAAGTTCGAGCGCAGGTGCAACATCGCCCCGCTGCCGACGAGCCCGCCGAGCGCGGCCGCGCGGGCTGCACGGCCCTGGCGGGGGAGCAGGAGAGCCGCCCCGCTGAGGGCACGGACCGCGGCGACACCGAGCACGCGCGGATAGCGCACGGCCCGGTCGACGATTCGCCCGCGGCTGCCCGTCAGGCCCCGCAAGCGCGTCCTCGTGATGGGCCACGCGTTCAGCCCGTCGTCGCGATAGCTCGAGGCGATGCGCAGCATCTCGAGGCCGCCGATCGTGGCGCCGATCGCCGTGACCCGTTCGACGAGACGAAACGCCGCATCGACGCCATCCGACCCGCCGCCTGCCCGCGCACCCTTCGCCTTCGAACGTGCCATCTCGCCTCCGAACGTCGCCTATCGCCTCGCACCAGCTAATCGAAAGCGGGGTTCGGCCGACCTCCACCGATCGGCGGGTTCTGCGCCGTGATGTTCCGTCGCTCTCATGAGGGGCGCGTTGCTGAGCGGGTGCGCGGGCGCGGCGACGAAGTGGGCAGGCCGTCGGGCGTTCGCACGTTCAGGCGTTCAGGCGTTCAGGAGGAGCGAAGCATAGAGCCGCGTCGCCCGTCGGTCGAGGAGACGCCCGCCCGCTCGCACGCCGACGATCAACGCCGCACCCCCCAGAAGCGCGGCGGCCAGCACCGATCCGCCGGCCGCGATGGGCGACCCCGTGGCGGACGTGACCACGGTCAGCACGATCGACGGTGCGGCAACGACGAGGGCCGAAGCGGTCGCCGCGGCGAAGACCAGGATGCTGGGGGCCCCGGCGCCGGATCGTGAGGCGTTCGGGCCTTCCTCGTTCTTGGCCACGGGCACCACGACGAGTGTCGACACGACTGCGCTGCAGGCCAGCGCGCCGGCGGCCACCGCGAAGAGGATGCCGCCGAACGCCAGGACGACGAGAGGGTCCAACTGCAGGGCGGCGATCCCGAGCGCCACGAGGGCCACCGGCACAGTGATGACGGCGTGCGCGATCAGGCGGCCCAGCCGGTCATCTCGCCCACGAACCGCCGAGGTGATGGTCGCGGCGAATGCCGTCGAGTCGTGGCTCACGTCGAGCGATCCGCTCGCGGCGACGAGCAGGACCGACACCACGACATAGATGATCATGGGGCTGTATTCGCCCGAGAGCGCGCCCAGGGCGAGACCCAGGAGGGGGAGGGCCAGCGCGAAGATGAGGTTTTGTGAATAACGAGGGTCGCGAAGCCAGGCCGTGAGCGTGCGCGCGGTGATGGCACCCCGCACGGTGTCGGGCACGATGCCGAAGAACCCGAGCCCACGACGGGCCGTTCCGCGCGGAGGTGCCGAGCTCGGCTTCATGCGCGCGCCGACGAGCGCCGCCCAGAGCAGCGTCAGCAGCGCGATGGCGCCCGCCGATACGGCCAGGGCGACGAGGAGGCCGGAGGTATCGCCGACGACGACGCTCGAGGCGAGCGCCCAGGGGGCTCCAACGGGTGTGACTGCGACGATGGTGGCCCCGGATTGGACGCTGCCGAACGCCCCGCTCAACATGTCCCGAGGCAACAGGGCGAGGACGGGGATTGCCAACAGGACACCGCCGAGAACGATGCCGCCGACGATCTCGGTGCCTCGACGCGTGGACGCGACGAGCGCGAGGCCGTCGAGCACGACGCGCTGTGCCAGAACCGCGATCATCAGACCCAGCAGTCCGCCCAGGAGCGCGACGCCGGCCGTGCCGATACCGCTGCCGGCCCACGTGGCCGCGAAGCCGAGGACGAAGCCGAGTGACAGGAGCCCGGGCAACCCCAGCACGCTCGAGAGGGCGAGACCCGCCATCACCTGCCAGCGGCGCAGGGGATACCCCCGCAGCTTCTCGATCGTCAGCGCTGAGTCGGCGCCGAACATCAAGACCGGTCCGAGGGCCCACGTCACGATGAGGGAAGCCCCGGCCAGCACGCCCGCCGCCGCGGCGAAATCGTCATCGAGACCGGTCGAGCCGGTCGAACCGGTCGAACCGGTCGAACCGGCGACCGCGAAACCCGCGATCACCATAGCGACCACCAGACACGAGGCGACCACCCAGACGACGAGTTGCGAGCGCCGACGCCGGAGATCGTTCGCGAGGAGTGCGAGCTTGGCGCTCAGGATTGCCGTAACCACGCGGGCCCCTGCGTGTTGGTGCGGCCGCCGACCAGGTCGACGAATCGTTGCTCGAGCGTGAGCCCCGCCCTGACCTCGTCGATCGTGCCGACGGCGAGGATGCGACCGGATGCGACGACGGCGACGCGGTCGCACATGCGTTCCACGAGATCCATCGAGTGGCTCGAGACGAGGACCGTGCCCGAACCGGCGACGAAATCCTGAAGGATGCCTCGGATGTTGACGGCCGAAACGGGATCGACGGACTCGAACGGCTCGTCGAGGATCAGCACCCGGGGCGCGTGCACGAGCGCCGCCGCGATGGCGACCTTCTTACGCATCCCCGCCGAATAGTCGACGACGAGTTTCGACGCCGACGACGTGAGTTCGAGCAACTCGAACAGGTCGCGAGCCCGGCTCCGCGCGGTCGCCCGGGGGATGCCGTGCAGCATGCCCGCGTGCACGACCAGCTGTTCGCCGGTCAATCGGTCGAACATCTGGGCCCCGTCGGACAGGACACCGATCGACCGTTTGGCCGGGATCGGGTCGCTGTGCACGTCGACGCCGAGGATGCGGGCGGTGCCGGCGTCGGGTGCCAGCAGACCCGTGAGGATCGACAGCGATGTCGTCTTACCGGCGCCGTTCGGGCCGACCAGGCCGAAGAAGGAACCGCGAGGAACGGTCAGGTCGATGTCGTCGACGGCGACCACGCCGTCGAACGCCTTGCGAAGGGCACGCAGTTCGATAGCGGACATCCGACCATCGACGCCGGGCTCGTCATCCGTCATGCCGCTCCGTTCGGTCGGTGCAGCCTCGCGGCCGCCGTCTCGTCGCTGTGCCCTCCAGGCTACGAAAAGACGGCGGCCGCGGGCTCCACCGGTGGCCGGATTTCGATCACCGGCGCTCCCCCGAACGACGGAGGCGGGTCGTGCGGCCCGTGCGGCCCGTGCGTCAGTACGCGAACTGCCACATGTAGCGACGGCCCTCGAGCGCATAGCCGCGCGTGGCCGCGTAGTGTGCCGCGAGGCGGAACATGAGGCTGTAGAACACGACGGGTGCCACGAGCGCGCGCTGGTCGGCGGCGATGCCCGGCAACTCGAGGTCGCGGCCGTCGAGCACGACGGTCTCGCCCGAATACTGCTCGAGGAAGCGCAGCACGCGCTCGCCCATGGGCCGCGTCTCGTCCTCGCCGAGGAACAGGAAGCTTTTCGTGTTCTTGTCGAAGACCTCGAACGGGCCCTGGAAGAACTCGTCCGAGTTGATGGTCTGCGCGTGCATCCACTGCATTTCCTGCAGGAAGCAGCTCGTGAACGTGTTGCCCGGTCCGATGAGGGGGCCGGATGCCATGAGGTAGGTCACCGGCACATCCTTCATGTCCTCGGCGATCGCGGCGGCGCGCGGCTCGAACGCGTGAACGGCGGCTTCGAGCGCGGCGGGGAGGGCGCGCAGGGCGGCGAGCTCGGCATCCACGGCCACGCCGTCGCGTTTCAGGATGGCGAGGGCCACGAGTTGCAGCAGGATCTGGTTGCCCTCACCCGATTGGGCGACGAACGCGGTGTCGAGGGCCTGGGCGAGGGGCCCGTCGGCCTTCAGTGTGACGGCCGCGACGGAGGCTCCGCGCGAGACGGCCCACTCGGCGGCCTGAACGGTCTCGGGCGTCTGGCCCGTGCCCGACAACGTGATGACGAGCGTGTCGGCGCCTACCGACGGGGGTGCGCGAAAGAAGAACTCGTCCGAGTTGATGGCCACCGACGGGGTCAGGCCCTTGCGGTCGAGCTGGTACTGCGCGGCCTGCAGGCCCACGTAGGAGCCGCCGGCGCCGACCCAGAAGACGCGACGAAGGCTCGGCATTCCGCTCACGAAGGCGTCGATCTCGGGCCAGAGCGAGAGCGCGTGCTCGCCCGCCGAGCGGTAGGTGTCGGGGATGTCGGTGACGGCTGTCTCGGGGTTGTACGTACCGTTCGTCACGGTGTGTGCTCCTTTATCTGGGTGGTCGGCGACGCGGATGCCGCCGACGCGGTGTGTGGATGAGAAAAATGTGAGGCGGCCCGCGCCGACAGGGCGATGGGGATGCCGTGTCCGAATGCCCCCGGTGCCGCGCACGTCGAGGCTGCCGCCCGGGCGGCAGCGGCCAGCAGTTCGTCGACGTCGTCGCCGCGCAACAACCCGACCAGCACCCTGGCGACGAACGTGTCGCCGGCCCCTAATGTGTCGACGACGGTCGCGGGGGCCGCGGGTGTCGTCCAGCGCTCGCCGCGCGTCGCCAGCAACGCGCCGCGCTCGCCGCGGGTCACGAGCGCGTAGACCGCCCCGGCATCGAGCGCGCGATCGGCGAGGGCAGCGGCATCCACGTCGTCGAGCGAGCCGCCCGAGAACGTGCCCAAAAACGTGTGCGGCGCAATGCGCTCGATGTGCTCGGGATCGCGGAAGATGGCGAAGTCGTAGGAGACCCGCGTGAGGCGGCCGAAAGCGGGGATGAAGGCATCCAACCCCGAGGTTGCGCCGACATGCACGGCATCGGCCGCGGCGATCAACTCGAGGTCACCGGCCGTGGGCTCGAATTCGCTCACACCCTTGGCCGACGACAGGAACACGCGGTCGCCGTCGACATGCCCGATGACGCAGTGCGCCGTGTCACCGCCGTCGATCACGCCGACTCCGCGGATGTCGACCCCCTCGTTCTCGAGCGACGCCACCAGGTGTCGCCCCGCCGCATCCGCCCCGACGCGCCCGATGTAGCCCGTGCGCGCCCCGAACCGCCGCGCGAAAACGGCCACGTTGAGACAGTTGCCGCCCGGATACATGAGCCCCGCTGCGTCATAGCAATCGACCACGTTGTCGCCGGCCGCCATGATCGTCGGCGCGCGCCGGCCACCGGCTGGTCCCGTCGTTGCACCGACGGGACCAGCCGGGTTCTGCGCAGCGCGGCCGGGTGAGCCCCCGGTCACCGACCCACGGGCGCGAAACGACCCGCGCCGAAAGCGGTGAGCAGCGGGCTCTTCTGCCCCGTCACGATCTCGTCGGCCACGAGCTCGCCCACGATGAGCGCGAGCGTGGCGCCCGAGTGCGTGAAGATGGCGTGCAGCCCCTCGATCTCGTCGATGGCACCGATGAGCGGGTCGCCGTCGGCCGGGATGGGCTTCGGGCCGACGCCGTAGTGCGCCAACTCGAGCGTGGGCGAGCCGGCGAGCACGCGGGATGCCTCGGCCAGCAGCCCCTCGACGGTCGAATCGTGCACGGTGTAGGTGCCGTCGCCGTTGTCGACGACCTCCTCCTCCGACCATCCGGAGTCGAGCACCAGGTGCCCGTGCGGTGTCGGGCGCACGGCCACGCGCGGGGTGTTGAGCACTGCCGTGAGGGCCACGTCGACGGGTTTCGTGGCGACCAGCAGCGAGATGGGCGTCTGCTCGCCGACCTCGATGCCCAGCTCGCTGAGCGCGCGCGGCACCCAGGGGCCCGTCGCGAGCACGACGTGGTCGGCGGGGATGGTCTCACCCGAGGCCGTGAGCGCGCCCGTCGCCCGGCCGCCCTCCACCTGCACGGTCGTGCGGCCCACGCCGTCGCGCACGACGCCGCCCGCGGCGCGGAACGCGGCCAGCAGGTGCTCGCCGAGCATCGGCAGGTCGACCCAGCCCTCGCCGGGGTTGAAGATGGCGCCCTCGGGGTTGATGGCCGTTGCGTCGACGCCGGGGGTCCAGCTCGCGACGTCCTCGGGGGAGAGCCAGCGGGAGTCGTAGCCGATCGACTTCTCGTGCAGGTGGCGCTCGCGGTAGGAGGCATCCGGGTCGGCCCATGTGAGGCCGCCGTCGAAGCGCACGAAAGCGGTGCCGCCGGCGTCGACGCCGCCCGTGCGTGCCACGAGCGTGCGGTAGCGGTCGATGCCCGCCAGGCGCAGGGCGTGGTATTCGGCGCTGCGCTCACCGGCCGAGTTGAGCCACGAGAGCGATCGACCCGAGGCGCCCGAGTTGAGCGTGGATTCGGTGACGAGCGTGACGGCGGCACCCGCCGCGGCGAGCTGGGTGGCGGTCGAGATGCCCAGGATTCCGCCGCCGATGACGACGACGCGGGGGGACGAGGAGGAGGTGGTCATGAGTGAGATTCCTTCGAGCTGGTGATGAGAAAAGATCAAGACTGGATGTCGGCGCGCAGGCGTTCGATGAGTTCGAGCACGTGCAGCGAGTCGTTTGGGTCGACGGGCAGCGAACCGCCGCGCAGCAAAGCGTCGGCGAACTGCCGGTAGAACAGCGGGTAGGAACCGGGGTGGGCGGGCACGGGCGACGTGCCGCCGTCGATGCCGAGCAGCCCCCAAGAGGTCTCGGGTTCGACCCCGTAGCCCTCGGCGGTCGGCAGCAGCCCCGCTTTCAGCTGCGCCTCCTGACCGTCGAGACCCCACTTCGTGTAGGCGCTCTCGGAGCCGAGCACGTGAAAACGGGCCCCGGCCTGCGCGGCGAACGAGCTCATCCAGAGGTGTGAGCGCACGCCGCCGCGGTGCTGCAGCGCCACGAACGTGTCGTCGTCGGCGCGCCCGCCCGGGCGTCGGGTATCGATCTCGGCAGACGCCTCGACGACCTCGCCGAAGAGCTGCACGGCCTGGTCGATGAGGTGCGTGCCCAGATCGAACAGGATGCCCCCGCCATCCGCCGCCGTCGTCTCGGCTTTCCACTCCTTCGCGAGTGTCGGCTTCCACCATTCGAAACGCGATTCGAAGCGGTGCACGGTGCCGAGGCGGCCGTCGCCGATGAGCTGCCGCAGCGTGAGGAAGTCGGCGTCGAGGCGCCGATTCTGGAACACCGTGAGCGGCACCCCCGCGTCGGCGGCGTGCGCGATGACCTCGCGGGCCGCCGCGCTCGTCGGCACGAACGGTTTGTCGATCACGACGGCGAGCCCCGCATCGATGGCGCGGTGCGCGAGCTCGGCGTGCGTGACGGGCGGCGTGCCGATGACGACCAGATCGAGGGCCAGGGCCTCGGCGCGCGCGAACACGTCGTCGGCGTGGGCGAGGATCTCGGCGGCCGGGTGCAGTGTGGCGGCATCCGCTCGTCGTTCGTCGTCGGCCGTGACGATGGCCGCGACCTCGAACTCGGGGTCGGCGGCCAGCAGCGGGCCGTGGAAGACGCGGCCCGAGGTGCCGAAACCGAAGATGGCTGCGCGCAGGGGCATCACAGCACCTCCGACAGGAAGCGCTGCAGGCGCGGGCTCTGCGGGTTGTCGAAGAGGTCCTCTGGTCGGCCCTTCTCCACGATCTTGCCCTCGTCCATGAACACGACCTGATCGGCCACGCGCCGCGCGAACTTCATCTCGTGCGTGACGACGACCATGGTCATACCGCGCTGGCCGAGGGATGCCATGAGGTTCAACACGCCCTTCACGAGTTCGGGGTCGAGCGCGCTCGTGACCTCGTCGAAGAGCATGACCTCGGGCTCCATGGCAAGGGCGCGGGCGATGGCGACGCGCTGCTGCTGGCCGCCCGAGAGGTCGCGCGGGCGGTGGTCGGCGCGTTCGGCGAGCCCCACCTCGGCGAGGCGTTCCGCGGCGATGCGCAGCGCCACATCCTTCTTCATGCCCTTCACGTGTTGCAGCGAGAGCGCCACGTTCTCGAGCGCCGTGTGGTCGGGGAACAGGTTGAAGTGCTGGAAGACGAGGCCGATGCGCCGGCGCAGGGCGTCGGGCTTCTCGGCCAGGGCGCTGTCGCCCGCGATGCGCACGTCTCCCGACTTCGGTTCGTGCAGCCGGTTGATGCCGCGCAGCATGGTCGACTTGCCCGAGCCGGAGGGCCCGATGACGCACGTCGTGGTGCCGGGCTGCACCTTCAGGCTCACGCCGCGCAGCACCTCGATGGGGCCGTAGGCGAGCGTCAGATCGATGAGCTCGAGGCTCGAACCGCGAAACAGGGTGCCGTCGGCGACGGGCAGGGGGGAGGTGTAGGTCACGTGTTGCTCCCGTGGGTGAGGGTGACGGAGGGGGTGGCGGGCGCTTCGTGACGCGGCGGGATGCCGGTGGCGGGCGTTCCGGGGGATGACGGGGTGGCGCCGGGCCCGGCGGGGCTCTGCGGCGTGACCTCGTCGAGTTCGTCGAGTCCGCTCTTCGGCGGTGCCGGCTTGCGGCGGCCCGCGCGGAACCGGTTGTCGAAGTAGTTGACGAGGTGGGTGAGCGGCACCGTGATGACGAGGTAGAACAGGCCCGCGAGCACGAGCGGCGACAGGTTGCCGGTCAGGACGGCCGCGTCCTGGCCCACGCGGAACAGTTCGCGCTCGGACACGAGCAGGCCGAGGAAGTAGACGAGGCTCGAATCCTTGACGATGGCGATGAACTGGTTCACCAGGGCGGGCAGCACGCGGCGGATGCCCTGCGGCACGACGACGAGGCGCATGGCGCGGCCGTAGCTCATGCCGAGCGCGCGGCAGGCTTCGAGCTGGCCGCGGTCGACCGATTGGATGCCGGCGCGGAAGATCTCGCCGATGTAGGCGCTCGCGATGAGGGCCAGGGCCAGGATGCCGAGCGGGTAGGGCGATGGGCCGAACAGCTGCTGGCTGAACCGGGCGAAGCCCTGCCCGATGAGCAGGATCGTGAGAATGGCGGGCAGCCCGCGGAAGATGTCGGTGTAGATGCGGGCCGGGATGCGCAGCCACCGCGATGTGGAGATGCCCATGACGGCCAGGATCATGCCGCCGACGACACCGATGATGGTGGCAGCGGCGCTGATGATGAGGGTGTTGACGAGTCCGACGGTCAGCAGCTGCGGCAGCACCGCGAGCATGGCGTCGAAGTCGAAGAAGGTTCGGACGATGTTGTCGAGCCAGTCCATTTTTGTCTCTCAGACGTGGATTCGGTGGGGAGATGTCGAGGGTGTCGGGCGGCCACGGCCGGCGGGGGAGCCGCAGCGGCCGCCCGACACGACGTCGGTCAGGACGCGGGGGTGGGGGTGGCCGACGAGGTCTGCTCGGCCTTCGGCAGGTACTGCTCGGGCATGGGCGAACCGGGGAACCACTTCTCGTAGAGGGTCTTCCAGGTGCCGTCCTCCATGGCCTCGGCGAGGCCCTTGTCGAGCGCTTCCTTCAGGCCGTCATTGCCCTTGGCGAGGGCGAACCCGGCCGGGGCATCGAACGAGGGGATGTCTTCGACCGACACGAGCCCGTACTGCTCGATGTAGGCCTTGGCCGACTCGTAGTCGAGGAAGTGCGCGTCGATGGTGCCCGTGTTGAGCGCCGAGACGGCCGCGTTGTTGTCGGGGAATCGCACGAGGCTGGCGTCGGGGAAGTTCTTCACGGCGTAGCTTTCCTGCAGCGTGCCCTGCACGACGCCGAGGCGCTTGCCGCTCAGCTCGTCTTCGGAGGTGATGCCGCCCTCGGTGCTGAGGATGGTGAGGTAGCCCGCGAGGTAGCCGCTCGAGAAGTCGACGGTCTGCTTGCGTTCGTCGGTGATGCCGATGGCGGCGACCCCCACGTCGTACTGCTTGTTGGCGACGGCCGCGAGCAGGGCCGAGAAGTCCTGGCCCGTGAAGGTGACCTTGTCGATACCGATGCGCTTGGCGACATCCGTGAAGAGTTCGATGTCGAAGCCCGTGAAGTTGCCCGAGGCGTCGGTGAACGAGTAGGGCTTGATGTCGCCGACACTCGCCACGCGGATCTCACCGGGGGTGATGAGGTCGTAGGGGTTGTCGGCGGCCGAGGTGGTGGATCCCCCGGACGATGCGCAGCCGACGAGGAGCAGGGCGGCCGCGGCGGTGGCGGCGAGGGCGGCCGTGAGGCGGCCGGTGGAACGTTTCTTCACTGCAGGTCCAATCTGGGTGGGGGAGGGAATGGAGACCGGTGTTCGGTCAAGCGACTCCGTTGTTGCTTGCGGTGCGTGGTGAAGCGGTTTCTTGGTGGATGAGTCCGGACTCAGTGCGTAGATTGAGTCCGGACTCAACGTGTGTGAGAAGCTACAGGCAGCCCTGGTGGGTGTCAAGCGTTGCATTTGTCGATCGAAGGGGTTTCCGCATGGCCGTTCCACCCGCACGACGCCGCGAGGTCACCGTCGCCGATGTGGCGAAGAAGGCCGGCGTGGGCAAGGCCACGGCATCCCGCGCGCTCGGCAATTACGGGGCCGTCAGCGATGCCGTGCGCGAGCGCGTGCTGGCCGCCGCCGAAGAGCTCGACTACCGCCCCAACGAGCTCGCCCGCAGCATGAATACGGGAAAATCGAACACCATCGGCGTCATCGTGGGCGATATCGAGAACGGCTATTTCGGCCTCGCCATGCGGGGCATCTCCGACACCGCCAAGGCCGCCGGATACGACGTCATCCTCATCAACACGTCCGAGAACACGGATGCCGAAATCGACGCCGTCCGCGTGCTCCTCGATAAGCGGGTCGACGCCCTGATCGTGGCGCCCGCGTCCTCCTACGTGACACAGCATTTACATGATGTTTACGAATCCGGCCGCCCGCTGGTGCTCCTCGACCGCCGCATCGACGGCCTGCCCGTCGCCTCGGCGCTCGTCGATCTGGCCCCCGCCGCTCACGCCGCGACGACCCTGCTGCTCGACGAGGGGCACCGCCGCATCGCCTTCGTCTCGGCCCTCGGAACCGACGGCGACGGCTTCGAAGCCCTACCCCTCGGCAACTCCTCCGTGGCCGACCGCCTCGACGGCATCATCGCGGCACTCGGCGCGCGCGGGGTGAGCGTCGACCCGGCCCTCATTCGGTTTCACGCCCACGGGCTCGAGGCGACGAGGGATGTCGTCACGGGCCTGCTCGACAGGGCCGACCCGCCCACGGCGCTCATCGTCTCGGACAGCCTCATCGCCATGAACACGCTCCTCGTGCTGCGCGAACGCGGCGTGCGCGTGCCCGACGACCTTTCGCTCATCTCGTTCGATGACTTCGAGTGGGCTGCGCTCGTCGACCCGCCGCTGACGGTCATCGCGCAGCCCATCTACGAGGTGGGCGTGCAGGCGGCGACCACGGCTCTGCGCCTGCTCGACGTGGGCGCGGGCACGGCGACGCCCCAGCCCCTCGCGGCCCAGGTCATCCGCCGCGCCTCGGTCGCCCCGCCCCGCGCTCTGCCTAGCTCGTCGGCCAGCTAGTCGGCGACGTCGCCCGCGCGCAGCAGATCGGCCTCGAGGCTGCGCACGATCGGCAGAACCTTCTCGCCGAACTGTTCGACCTCCTCGATGAAGTGCAGGAAGCCGAGCAGCATGAGGTCGACGCCGCGCTTCTTGTAGTCGACGATGCGCGTGGCCACCTGTTCGGCGTCGCCGATGAGCCGCGTGCGGAACCCGTCGTTGTATTGCACGAGGTCGTCGAACGACGAGTCGGCCCACATGCCCTTCTTGTCGCCCGTCGAGGCACCCGCCTGCTGCACCGACGCGCGGAAGGCTTCGACCGATTTCACGTCGGCGTGCGCGATGATCTCGCGCAGCTGCTCGCGGGCCTCGGCCTCGCTGTCGCGCACGATGGTGAACCCGTTCAACCCGAAGCGCACCGTGCGGTCGTGCGCCCGCGCGACGGCCGTGACGTCGTCGTACTGCTCAGTGAAACCGTCGAAGTCCTTGCCGTTCGAGAAGTACCAATCGGCGTGGGCACCCCCGTTGAAGCGGGCCGCCGTCGAGTTGCCGCCCTGGAAGATCTCGGGATGCGGTCGCCCCTCGACCGGGTAGGGCCCGGGCCGCAGGCTGAAACCGTGCGAGCGGTAGAAGTCGCCGTTGAAGTCGAACTCCTCGGTCGTCCAGAGACCCCGCAGCATCTCGATGAACTCCGCGGACCGCCGGTAGCGTTCGTCGTGCTCGAGCCAGGGCAGGCCCAGGTCGGTGTACTCGTTCTTGAACCATCCCGACACGACGTTGACGGCCGCGCGGCCCTTCGAGAACTGGTCGGCCGTGAGGATGAACTTGGCGAGCACGGCGGGCTCCCAGAAGCCCGGGTGCACCGCGGCGATGACCTTGAGCTTCTCGGTGGCGAGCAGCAGGGCGAGGCTCATGCTGGTCGACTCGTGCTGTTGCGCGGCGCCGTAGCTCGACGCGTATCGCACCTGGCTGAGCGCGTATTCGAACCCCACGCGCTCGGCCGTCTGCGCGAGCTTCACGTTGTAGTCGTAGTCCCATGACGTGCGCTGCTCGATGGTCGAGACGACGAGGCCGCCCGAGACGTTGGGCACCCAATAGGCGAATTTGAGCGGTTCGGCGGAGGGCAGCGTGCGGATATCGGTCATCGAAACTCCTCGGAATGCGGATGGACTGCCCCCACGCTAAGGACCCACCCTGGAGACCGGTTCGAAATCCCGAACTGTGACGAAGAATGACGCCGTGCGCGCCGCTCAGCAGCGCTGCAGCTCGTGGCCCTCAGTGCCCGCCGGCGCAAGATCGCGATCGCGGATGACGGTGGATGCGGGCAGCTGCGGGTCGTCGCACACCTCGGCGACCGAGCCGCCCAGGTCATCCGTGTATTCGATGTCGATCACGCGGTCGCCGTAGACGTCGGTGTAGGCCGCGCACTCGTCGTACGGCTGGCACTCCTCGGCCACCGCGAAGTCGAAGCCGATCTCAGTGCGCCCGCGATCACCGAGCTCCGCCGTGTTCTTCTGCCCGGCGGCGAGCCCGTTCTCGTGCGCCAGCCCGACCAGCAGCGTCGCGAGCGCTTCGGCGTCGGCCACGTCGAGTGCGCCATCCGACCGTGTGTAGGAGTCGAGGTTGTCGAACTCGACCGCCTGATAGCCGTCGGATGCGCAGTGCCCCACGACCGCGGTCAGTTGACGCGCGATGCCCTCACGTTTCTCCGCCGTCGAAGCGTCGAGGATGCGCTCATCTGGCCACCCCGGGTCGAACACCTCGGCCCCCGACGCATCGTGCAGGATCAACTCGTCGGGCCACTCGGCGCCCGGCTGCGTCTGGAACCCGTTGACGTAACAGATCGAATACACCCCCGGCGCGGGCATCTCGGCGCTGTCGCGCACGACGATCCCGACCCCGGCATCGGGTTCGTACGGGCCCCCGAGCTGGTAATCCACGGCCGCCCCGGCCGGCCAGTCGACGTCGGACTGCCCGGCGGACGTCTGCGAAACCCCGGCGGTGTCGCCAGAGCTGACCGGGCCCGCGGAGGCGCACCCGGCTAGTGTCGCCAGCCCCACACTGAGCGCGCCGACCGCGCCGACCACGCCGAGAGAGGCGCGAAGGCGCGCACCCCTCGTACTCACGGCGCGGTGCAGGGTCTTCGGGGTCGGAGTCATTTGGCCAGGATGACACACGCCGGCGGTGCACCGAGACGAAGCCGGGAGACGATCGCCGGGCGAAGCGGAGGATGACGCGTTGAGCCCGGGGCCGGGTCGGCGCGCCTGAGCGATACCGCCGACACGGTGTGCCCGACAACGCAGAAGCGCGCAGACATCCGAGGATGCCCGCGCGCTTCGCGAGGTGCTGCAGGGGGTTAGTGGTTGCCGTCCACCGAACGCTTATCGCCCGCGTCGGGCGCCGTGCCCGGCTGGACACCGGACTCGGTGGGGTGAGCCGGTTTGGCCGAGCCCTCGACCGGCGCACCGGCGGCGTGGGCGGTGGCGGCATCCGGGGCCCCGACCTTCGCCGTCTGGGCGGCCTGACCGCGCGTCTTGCGCAGGCTGAGCACGGTGGCCACGGCGATCGTCAGACCGATGAACACGAGCGAGAACCAGATGGGGATCTCGGGCGCCCACTCGACGTGCTCGCCGCCGTTGATGAAGGGCAGTTCGTTCACGTGCAGAGCGTGCAGCACGAGCTTCACACCGATGAACGCGAGGATGACGGCCAGCCCCTGCGCCAGGTAGACGAGACGCTCGAGCAGCCCACCGATGAGGAAGTACAGCTGACGCAGACCCATGAGGGCGAACGCGTTGGCCGTGAACACGATGTAGGCCTCGCTCGTGAGGCCGTAGATGGCGGGGATCGAGTCGACGGCGAACACCAGGTCGACGAAACCGATGGCGATGATCGTCAGCAGCATGGGCGTGAAGAAGCGTTTGCCGTCGATCTTCACGGTGATGCGGTCGCGGTGGTAGTCGTTCGTGAGCGGCAGGATGCGGCGCGCGAACGAGATCATCTTGCCGTTGGCGGGGTCGCTCTCGTGGTTGCTGAACGCCTGACGGTAGGCCAGGAAGAGCAGCAGCGCGCCGAAGATGTAGAAGATCCAGGAGTAGTTCTCGATCAGGCCGGCGCCCACGGCGATGAAGATGCCGCGCAGGATGAGGGCGATGATGATGCCGATCATCAGCACCTTCTGCTGGTAGGCCTTCGGCACCGCGAAGCCCGTCATGATGATCAGGAACACGAAGAGGTTGTCGATCGACAGGGCCTTCTCGGTGAGGTAGCCGGCGAAGTACTCGCCGCCGAAGCTCCAGCCAGAGAAGATGCCGATGCCCACGCCGAAGATGAGGGCCAGGCCGATGTAGAAGGCGGACCAGCGGGCGGATTCGCCGATCGAGGGCTCGTGCGGTTTGCGCACGTGGGCGAAGAATTCGTACACGAAGAAGGCGATGGTCACCGCGATGGTGATCAGCCAGATGGTGGGGGTCACGTTCACGTGAGGCTCCAAGGGGTCGACGAAATAGGACTCAAAGTCTCATCCGCCATCGCGTGGGTTGCGCGTGTGATGGCCGTTGCTCCGGGACGCGGCTATGGGTCCGTACTGACGAAGCTTCCGTTGGTGGATTACTCCCCTTGCGGAGGAAAAAGTACCGTCCGAACCTGAGGAAACCATGTATTTGGATGGAATCAGGAGCGCTCGGTGGCACCATTCGCGTCGGCGAGGGCGCGGGCGGTCGAAGCGAGCACCGCGCGGAAAGCGACCGTGGCCGGGTGTTCGGCGCCCGAGTGTCGCACCGAGGTGAAGATCGTGCGGCGCGGGGCAGCTTCGAGGTCGATGAGGCGGCACGACGTGTCGCGGCCCGTCCAGACGAGGTCGGGCATGAGCGCGACGGCGTTACCCGACTCGATGAGGCGGATCTGGGCCTGCAGGTCGGCTGTCTGATAGCGCACATCGGGCTCGAAACCGGCGCGGCGGCAGAGCTGCTCGGCGAAGTGGCGCGACGCGGTGCCGTGCGGCTCCATGACCCAGGCGAGATCGGCGGCATCCTCGATGCGGTCGACGGCGTGCAGCTGGCGGCTCGCGGGTGGCGCGGCCAGGCGGATGGCGTCGGTCGTCAGCTGTTGGCGGTCGAGGTCGGGCCAGAGCGGCGCGGCGTGAGCCGGGTATTGCTCGGCCACCACCATGTCGTAATCACGCGCCCACGTTTCCGAGAGCGCCGTCTCGGGTTCGCGCTGCGTCATCTCGACGCGGACATCCGGATGCTGCGTGCGCATGGTGTTGAGCGCGTCGGGCATGAGCGCCAGGGCCGCCGACTGGAACACGGCAACGCGCACGGTGCCGCTCGCGCGATCTTCGGCCCCGCGCAGCTGGCCCTCGGCGCGTTCGAGAATATCGAGCAGCTCGGCCGTGTGTGCCACGAGCATCTCGGCCTCGGGCGTGAGCTGCACGCGGCGGCCCACCTTGCGCAACAGCTCGACGCCCGTTTCCTGCTCGAGGATCGAGAGCTGCTGCGACACCGTCGAGGGGCTGAAATTGAGCGCCGCGGCGACATCGGCGAGGGTGCCGCGGATGCTGAGTTCGCGCAGCAGGCGCAATCGTCGCACGTCGAGCATCCGGCCCCTTTCATTCTTCGGAAATCCTAATGGATACCGCTCGAAAAGAGTTGCTATTCATAACGGGAGCGCGACCGCATACTGAACTCACCCCCACCTCCTCAGGCGACGCCCGACCGGCGCCGTCTCCGCGTAAAGGACAGTCAATGACCGACGTCACCGAGAACCGCTCCGCTCCGGCCCCCGAACCCGCGCGTGAGGATGCCTCAGCCAGCGCTTCTGCCGCCTCTGCTGCCGCCGCCGCCGACACGTCGTTCGAGCAGGAGCTCGCGGGGCTCTCCGACGAGGCCATCGCGCTCGTGCGCCGCTGGCTGACCGCGGCCGACGACCAGCCCGTCGACGCCTCCGCGCAGCAGCTCGCGGGTGTGCTGAAAGACCCCAACGGCCTCGACTTCACGGTCGGCTTCGTGGACGGCGTCGTGCGGCCAGAAGACCTCACCGTCGCGGCGCGCAACCTGGCCCGCCTGGCCCCCAAGGTGCCCGCGTTCCTGCCCGTTCCCATGCGCGCGGCCGTGCGCCTCGGCGGCATCGCAGCCCCCATGCTGCCGGGTGTCGTCATCCCGATCGCCCGCAAGGTGCTGCGCCAGATGGTGAGCCACCTCATCGTCGACGCCACCGACCAGAAGCTCGGCGCGGCCATCGCCAAGATCAAACGCGACGACGTGCGCCTGAACGTCAACCTGCTCGGCGAGGCCGTCCTCGGTCAGAAAGAAGCGTCCCGCCGCCTCGCGGGAACCCACGCCCTGCTGGCGCGCGACGACGTCGACTACGTGTCGATCAAAGTGTCCTCCACGGTCAACCCGCACTCGCCGTGGGCGTTCGACGAGGATGTCGACCACGTCGTCGAAAGCCTGACGCCCCTGTTCGAGCGTGCGGCCGCGGCATCCACGCCCAAGTTCATCAACCTCGACATGGAGGAGTACAAGGACCTCGACCTGACGATCGCGGTCTTCACGCGCATCCTCGACAAGCCCGAGTTCCACGACCTCGAGGCCGGCATCGTGCTGCAGGCCTACCTGCCCGACGCGCTCTCGGCCATGATGCGCCTGCAGGAGTGGGCCGCCGCCCGCCGCGCCACCGGGGGTGCCGCCATCAAGGTGCGCATCGTCAAGGGTGCCAACCTGCCCATGGAACAGGTCGAGGCGTCGCTGCACGACTGGCCGCTCGCCACCTGGGGCAGCAAACAGGACAGCGACACCAACTACAAACGCGTCGTCGACTACGCCCTGCACCCCGACCGCGTGAAGAACGTGCGCATCGGCGTGGCCGGGCACAACCTCTTCGACATCGCCTTCGCCTGGCTGCTCGCCGGCCGCCGGGGCGCGCGCGACGGCATCGAATTCGAGATGTTGCTCGGCATGGCGCAGGGCCAGGCCGCGGCCGTGAAGAAGGATGTCGGCAGCCTGCTGCTCTACACGCCCGTCGTGCACCCGCAGGAGTTCGACGTGGCCATCGCCTACCTCATCCGTCGCCTCGAAGAGGGCGCCTCGTCGTCGAACTTCATGTCGGCCGTGTTCGAGCTGTCGGCCAATGAGGAACTGTTCGAGCGCGAGAAGAACCGCTTCCTGGCCTCGCTCGCCGACTTCGACCGCGCCGTGCCGGGGCCCAACCGCACGCAGAACCGCCAGCTGCCGGCCGCCCCCGCGCCCACCGACACGTTCGAGAACACGCCGGACACCGACCCGTCGCTGCCCGCCAACCGCGAGTGGGCGCGCGACATCCTGTCGCGCGTCGCCGACACGCGGCTCGGGCTCGACACGCTCGAGGCATCCACCGTCACGACCAAGAAGGCTCTGGCCGAGCGCATCAAGACGGCCACGCAGGCCGCCGGCGACTGGGCCGCGCGGGGCGGGGACGGCCGCGCCGAACTGCTGCACCGCGTGGGCGACGTGCTCGAACAGAACCGAGCACGCCTCATCGAGGTGATGGCCGCCGAAACCGGCAAGACCGTCGACCAGGCCGACCCCGAGATCTCTGAAGCCATCGACTTCGCCCACTTCTACGCCGAGCAGGCGCGCGAACTCGACCGCGTCGACGGCGCCACCTTCGTGCCCGCGCGCCTCACGGTCGTGGCGCCGCCGTGGAACTTCCCCGTGGCGATTCCCGCCGGTTCGGCGCTCGCCGCGTTGGCCGCCGGGTCGTCGGTGATCATGAAACCCGCGCCCCAGGCATCCCGCTGCGGTGCCGTGCTGGCCGATGCGCTGTGGGAGGCCGGCATCCCCGCCGACGTCTTCCAGCTCGTGCAGGTCGACGAGGGCGCCCTCGGCCGCGAGCTCATCGCGCACCCGAGCGTCGACCGCGTCATCCTGACCGGCGGCTACGAGACGGCCGAGCTGTTCCGCTCGTTCCGCCAGGATCTGCCCCTGCTCGCCGAGACGAGCGGCAAGAACGCCATCATTGTCGCCCCGAGCGCCGACATCGACCTCGCCGTGAAGGATGTCGTGAACTCGGCATTCGGTCACGCCGGCCAGAAGTGCTCGGCCGCGTCGCTCGTCATCCTCGTCGGCTCGGTCGCCCGCTCGCGCCGGTTCCACGACCAGCTCGTCGACGCCGTGTCGTCGCTCACGGTCGGCTACCCGACCGATGCGACCACGCAGATGGGTCCCGTCATCGAACCCGCCGCGGGCAAGCTGCTCTCGGGTCTCACCGAACTGGGTGCGGGCGAGAGCTGGCTCGTGCAGCCGCAGAAACTCGACGACACCGGGCGTCTCTGGAGCCCCGGCATCCGTGACGGTGTGCGCCGCGGCTCGACGTTCCACAAGACCGAGTACTTCGGTCCCATCCTCGGCATCATGACGGCCGCCACGCTCGACGAGGCCATCGCCATGCAGAACGAGGTCGACTACGGTCTGACCGCCGGGCTGCACTCGCTCGACCCCGCCGACCTCGAGGTGTGGCTGGCGGATGTCGCGGCCGGAAACCTCTACATCAACCGTGGCATCACGGGCGCCATCGTGCGTCGTCAGCCGTTCGGCGGCTGGAAGAAATCGGCCGTGGGCCCCGGCACCAAGGCCGGCGGACCGAACTACCTCATCGGGCTGGGCTCCTGGCAGTCGGACACGTCGTCCGCGTCGACGCCCGTCACCAACCCGGATGTCGTGGCGCTGCGTGACGCGGCCCTCGCGTCCGGCGCGCTCGACGCCACCTCCGGCATCCCCGCCATCGACCGCCTCGAGCGCTCGCTCGCGAGCGACGCCGAAGCGTGGGCGACCCGCTTCGGAACCGCGACCGATGTCTCGGGGCTCAGCGCCGAACGCAACGTGTTCCGCTACCTGCCGCGCCACACCGCCATCCGCCTGTCGGAGGGAGAGTCACTCGCCGACCTCGTGCGCGTCGTGGCGGCGGCCTTCGCGGCCGGTGCGCGCCCCACGGTGTCGGTGCCCGAGGCGCTGCCCGCGCGCATCCACTCGGTTCTCGAGGCGCGCGACCTGCGCGTGACGGTCGAATCGGATGAGGCGTTCCTCACGCGCGCCGGCCGCAGCCGCGCCGACCGCGTGCGCCTCATCGGCGGCTCGGTGTCGGCCCTGGCCGCGGCGACGGGCGGCCGCCCCGACCTCGGCATCTACGGCAACCCGGTCACCGAATCGGGCCGCGTCGAAATGCTCCCGTTCCTGCAGGAGCAGGCCGTCAGCATCACGGCGCACCGCTTCGGCACGCCCAACGCGCTGTCCGAGGGCCTCATCTAGCCTGCTCGTTCGGCAGCGCACGCCGCTGCATCATCCGGCCCTCGGCCTCGCGGATTCAACCCGCGGAGCCGAGGGCCGGTCTGCGTTTACTGCGTGCGGCTGTTTTAGACCGTCGGGCCCGTGACGGGCCAGACGTAGTCGAGGTCGGGCGGCACGTCGGGGAAGAGGGGCGCGTAGAACTCCGGATACTTGCGCAGCAGGTTCGAGCGGTGCGAAATCATGATCGACTCGTCGGTGAGCCAGGGTGGGCGTTCGAACGTTTCGCCGATGTAGGCGTCGAGGTCGGCCGGGGCGGTGGCGAGGTCATCCAGCGTCTTCTCGAGGCACGTGTCACCGAAACCGCGGCGCACCCATTCGGCGCACGTCGCCTCCTGATAGTCCATGAGGGCGGCTCGATAACCCCGCCACATGCGCGTGACGGGGTGGTTTTGCCATCCGTAGGTCGGGATGGTGAGGGCGCGCATGATCTGCAGGGTCTCGACGCGTTGTTTGCCGAGGCGGCGGTCGTCGAGCACGCGGGCGCTCTCGTCGAAGTCGGCGAAGGGCACGAAGGTTTGCATGGGTCCTCGGTTCTTGACGGCAGAGGGCAGGCGGCAGGCGCAGGCGCGCGGCAGAGAAAAACCCCCGCCTCCCGGAGTGTTCTCCGAATGACGGGGGCGATGGTGGGTGGGCGCCCTACTCGGGTGAACCGCCCGAGACGGTGTCGGCCTGAGGCTCGTCGTCCTTGCCATCGGTGCCCGTGCCGTCGGGCAGGTTGTCGGTCTTCTGCGTCTCCTCGTCGGACACGTTGGTCGAACCGTTGGAATCTTCCTCTGGGGTCTCGATCTTGTCGCTCATGACTCCAACCTACGCCCGGTGCGGATGCTCTGCAGGGGCTTTCATCGCGTGCAACGGTGAGCGTAGAATCGCTCGCCCTCGCCCCGCGGTCCACCCCGGCGGTCGACTCCGGGGGCCTACTCCGGTGGGTGCAGTCGCGGGCGGAATGTCCCCCTCACGGACGATTGTGGCCCGTATGGTCGCCCTGTCAGCATGGAATCTCCGCCACAGTCAGGACATCCGCATGATTGAAGCCCGCTCGCTCACGAAACAGTACGGCGATAAGACCGCCGTCAACGACGTGAGTTTCACCGTCCAATCCGGCAAGGTCACGGGGTTCCTCGGGCCCAACGGCGCCGGCAAATCCACCACCATGCGCATGATCGTGGGGCTCGACCGCCCGACGAGCGGGTCCGTGACGGTCGACGGCAAGCCGTACGCCGACTACCCGGCGCCGTTGCACGAGGTCGGCGTCCTGCTCGACGCCAAGGCCGTGCACACGGGCCGCAGCGCCTACAATCACTTGCGCGCCATGGCCGCCACCCACGGCATCCCCACGTCGCGTGTGAACGAGGTCATCGAGATGACCGGCCTCACGGGCGTGGCCAAGAAACGCGTCGGCGGCTTCTCGCTCGGCATGGGGCAGCGCCTCGGCATCGCGGCGGCCCTTCTGGGCGACCCGCGCGTGCTCATTCTCGACGAGCCGGTCAACGGCCTCGACCCCGAGGGTGTGCTGTGGGTGCGTCAGTTGGTGCGTTACCTCGCGTCCGAGGGGCGCACGGTTCTGCTGTCATCGCACCTCATGAGCGAGATGGCTCAGACCGCCGACCACCTGATCGTGCTCGGGCGGGGCCGCGTGATTGCGGATGCTCCCATCGCCGACATCCTCGCCGGTGACCAGACCGCGGCCGTGCAGGTGAAGAGCCCGCGGCTCGACGACTTGGCGGCAGCCCTCGTGGCGCTCGGCCGGCCGAACGTTGCGCTCGCACCCCTCTCTCCCGGAACCGCCTCGGTGACCGGGCTGACCGCCGAGGTGATCGGCGACACGGCCGCCGCCAACGGCATCGCGCTGCACGAACTCACGCCGACGTCCGCGTCGCTCGAGGACGTGTTCATGCGCCTCACCCAAGATGAGGTCGAGTACCGAACCGGGGTGGGCGAGCAGGGCTCGATGCCCTCCGGTGCCCACGCGGCCGCCTCGACCACTTCCGCTTCCGACGCCCAGGAGGCGACCCGATGAGCACGACATCCGCCCCCAGCCGTTCCCACGCGGGCGCCCCCGCACCCGCTCAGCGCGGAAAGCTCAACTTCGGCGGTCTGCTCGTCTCCGAGTGGATCAAGCTGACGACCGTGCGGTCGACCGTGTGGTCGCTCGCCATCCTGGTGCTCATCAGCGTGGGCCTGGGCCTCTTGATCGCCACCTTCCTCGAGGCGGGGGATGCCGGTGCCGCAGCAGGCTCCGACGCCCCGGGTGGGCCTGCCGCCGCCGCCGCAGCCACCGACTGGGCCCTCACCTCGGCAACCGCGGGCATGGCGATGGCCTCGCTCGTGGCCGCCATCCTCGGCGCCCTGAACATCACAAGCGAGTACTCGACGGGCATGATCCGCTCGTCGCTCGCGGCCGTGCCGAAGCGCCTGCCCGTGCTGTTCGCCAAGGCCGTCGTGCTGGCGCTCGTCACGTTCGGCGTGGGCCTCATCACGCTCTTCGGCACCTACCTCATCGTCACGCCCATCCTCGAGGGCAAGGGTTTCGAAGCCCACCTCGACGACCCGCAGACCGTCATCGCCCTGATCGGCGGGGCGGCCTACCTCGCCATCGTGGCGGTCTTCTCGCTCGGCCTCGGCACGATCATCCGCAGCGGTGCCGGCGCGATCGCCGCTGCTGTCGGCGTGCTGCTGATCCTGCCGCCGCTGTTCATGCTCGTGCCCCTCAAGTGGCTGCAAGATCTCGCCCCCTACCTGCTGTCGAGCGCGGGCGCGCAGATGCACACCATCCCCAACGGGGCATCGGATGTCGAGGGCTGGGTCGCGGTTATCGTGAGTGTCGCCTGGGCGGTCGTGTCGCTGGCCATTGCGGCCGTGATGCTGAAGCGTCGCGACGCGTAACCTCGCAGCATGGAGAAGTGGCTGTTCGATGCCCCGACGGCGACGGCGCTCTCGCAGATCATGCCGGTGCTCTTGCTGGCGCTGATCCTCGAGATGCGTCGCACCGAGATGCATCTGCGGGGTCGCAGCATCCGCAAGACGCGCATCATCCTCGCGGTGTTCTTCGGGGCGTTCGCGGTGATCGAGACGCTGCTCGTGTTGTCGATCGACGGCCGTCTCTTCCCCGCACGCTGGAGCGACCTCGTGGCGGCGCTCGTGATCTTCGCGCTGCTGTGGCTGCTATTCGTGCTATCGATGATGTCGGAGCGCGGGAAGCAGCCGTCGGCGGGGCGCGACGAGCCGCGGGACGACGACTAGGCGCCGAGCCCCGGCGAACGCGTGACGGCGACTAGCCTTCGACCTCGACGAGGATGAGGGGCAGCTCGTCGAGCAGTTCGCGAGCGAGGAAGCCGAGTGGGCCGACGCGCACCGAGAGTCGATCACCTGCGGCCGCGTGCGCGTGGGACGCCCAGACGGCGGCCTGCGCCGGCTCGGCTCCGCGGGCGCACAGGCCCGTGATCGCGCCGGCCAGAACGTCTCCCGAGCCGGAGGTGCCGAGCCCGCTATGGCCCGTGCCCGACTGCCACACGCGGCCGTCCGGGTGGGCGATGACGTTGTGGCACGAGACGACTGCCTGGTAGCGGCGGGCGATGGCGAGGGTGTCGGCGACGAGGTCGGTGTCGCCATCCTCGTCGGAATCGCGCTCGAGCAGGCGGTCGGCCTCGCTCGTGTTGGGGGTCAGAACGAGTCGGTTCGAGAAGGTTTGCACGATCTCCTCGACCTTCGGCAGAACCCCGAGGGCGTAAGCATCCAGGGCCAGGATGGTGTCGTCCCCGAGCAGGTCGGGAAGCTCGCGCAGCAGCGCCTCGGCTTCGTCGGCATCGTCGAGCCCGGGGCCCACGAGCACGACATCGGCGGACGAGAGGTCGTCGGCGATGTCTCGCGCCGAGGCTCCGGCGACGTGGCCACGGTCGGTCTCGGCCAGTGGCGCGACGCCGGATTCGGGAACGGCCACGGCGACGTGCGGTGCGACCGATCGCGCCACGGCGAGCGTGAGCCGCCCGGCCCCGACGCGCAGGGCGGCAAGGCCCGCGAGTTGAGCGGCACCGGGGGAGCGGAGCGCGCCGCCCACGACGACGACCTGTCCGCGGCCGTACTTCGAGTCGCCGCCGCCCGGCAGGGTCCACTCGCGCAACAGGTTGGGCGTGATGACGGTCGGCGTGGGCGTCACGTCGGGTCGCCCTTCGGATGCCGGTTGAGACGCTGCGGGCGAGCCATCCGTGTGGTCTGCCGAGGTCGTGTCAGTGTCGCTCATGCTGTTCCTCCGATGACGGCCGCCTCGGGCGACCCTTCGCTGCGGGTGTCGTCGCGCTCGCCCGAGTGATGGGTGACGGGAGCGCCGGCGCGTTCGAGGTGGGTGGTGTCCGAGAAGGCGTCGAGCTGCCAGGGCTCGCCGGGGGCACCGCGGCTGATGCGGGTCAGCGACGCATTCTTGACCGAGTGCGACGACGCGAATTCGAGCAGCTCGGCTTCGTCCCAGCCGAGGCACACGTAGAGCAGCAGCATGACGATCGAGTCGTGCGCGACGATCACGCCGAGGCTATTCGACCCGGTGTCGTGCGCATCGTCCTCGATGTCGCGCAGCACGCTGCGCAGGCGAAGGGCCAGGTCGGCCCAGGATTCGCCGCCGGGCGGTCGGTAGGAGAACTTGCCGAGCCAGTCGCGCCGCTCCTCTTCTTCGGGATGCCGTGTCTGCACCCCGTGGCGCGTGAGCAGATCGAGGATGCCGAGCTCGCGGTCGCGCAGACGCTCATCCCGTCGCGGCGACAGCGGCAGCTGCGCAGCATCGAGCGCCAGCTCGAGTGTCTGGCGGGCGCGCAGGTAGTTCGACACCCAGAGCCGGGTGCTGTCGAGGCGCAGTCGCTCGTCGTTGTCGGCGAAGACCGAGCCGAGCGCGGCCGCCTGCCGTTCGCCATCCTCTGAGAGGGGAACATCGGCGTCGCGCATCTCGATGTGGATGACTTCGGCGCCCTCCGCTTCGGCAGCGCTCGCGGCCCGGTTGGCGATGCTCTCGCCGTGGCGGATGAGCCAGAGTTCTGTGACAGCCATGTTTTCAGGCTATCCAGCCCCTGCCGCCAGACAAGTGGTTGACGTGTTGTGCGCCGACCCCTATCGGGAGGCGCTCGCGGCACCCGTCAGAAGCGTGAGGATGTCTTGATAACGCTCGGTCGTGCGCGCGACGATATCGGCGGGCAGCTCGGGTGGGGTGCCCGTCTGGTCCCAGTTCGCGGCCAGCCAGTCGCGCACGATCTGCTTGTCGAACGAGGCCATGCGCTCGGCCGGTGTTCCGCCGGATGCCCACGCCTCGGCATCCCAATAGCGGGACGAGTCGGAGGTGAGCACCTCGTCGGCCAGGACGATTTCGCCCGTGTGCGGGTCGCGCCCGAACTCGAACTTGGTGTCGGCGAGGATGACGCCCGCGGGTTCGGCGAGGGCCGAGGCGCGGCGGTAGATCGACAGGGAGAGGTCGCTCAGGGCTGCGGCGTCGTCGGCGCCGATGAGTTCAACGACGCGCTCGAAGCTGATGTTCTCGTCGTGTTCGCCGAGCGGCGCCTTGTAGGCGGGGGTGAAGAGCGGCTCGGGCAGCCGGTCGCCGTTCTGCAGGCCGGCGGGCAGCGGGATGCCGCACACGCTCTGCTGGGCCTCGTACTCTTTCCAGCCCGACCCGGTCAGGTAGCCGCGCACGACGCATTCGACGGGGAACATGTCGAGCTTTTTGACGAGCATGCTGCGGCCGACGACCTCGGTGGGGATGATCTCGCGCACGGTGGCCGGATCGGTGGCCGCGTCATCCGAGCTCAGTTCGTGATCGGCCACGAGATGGTTGGGCACATCGGACAGCTGGTCGAACCACCACAGGCTCAAGGTCGTGAGCAGCTCGCCTTTGCCCGGGATGGCGGGCGACAGAACGTGGTCGAAGGCGCTGACCCGGTCGCTGGCGACGACGAGCATGCGCCCCGCGGCCCCGTCGGTGCGCCCGGCGGCGGGCTCGTACAGGTCACGCACCTTGCCGGAGTAGACGTGGGTGAAGCCGGGCAGTTCGAGGTAATCGCTCACACGCCCATTATCGCGGAGTCTCCGTGCTCATCGATGCGTGCTGCTGCTCGGTAGATTGGCTCGCAACGAGGTTTTCGGGGGAGGGTGCATCCGCGCACTCAAGATGGGGGTTCACATGTCGATGGGTTCGCGCGATGGTCTGCGGTCGGAGAATTCCGGAGCGCCCGACGTCGGAGTGAGCGTCAGCACGGACGCGCCTTCGTCGAGGCGTCGGGTGTGGTTGCTCGTCGGTGGGATCGTGGCGGCGGTCGTGATCATCTCGCTCGTCGTCGTGTTTTTCCTCACCCGCTCGGGCGGCGATCCCGTCTCCGCTCCGACATCCTCGGCCTCGGCCTCCGCATCGTCGACCACGGTTCCGACCGCGTCGCCCGCCGCCGCGCCCTCGGCTACGTCCAGCGCTGCCCCCGTCGAACCGGCCGAGCCCGTCGCCCTGCCGACCGATTGCTACAAGATCTTCGACCAGGACTACCTCGACACGTATGGTTCGGCCGAACTGAACAGCCCCCTTCTCGACCCGATCATCTCGCGCATCCCCGATATCGAGGCGCTCCGCGCGAGCTTGCCCGGTATCGACTGCCGCTGGGGCGGCCCCACCGAGGGTGGCACGGCGAGTTCCGTCAACGCGGTCACGCCCGCGCAGCAGGATGATGCGATCGCGCTCGCCGTCGCGAACGGGGCCTCGTGCGAGGATTGGGAGCAGGGCACCAAATGCCGCATCTTCCAGCGCTTGGACGAGTGGTACACCGCCGAAGAGTATTTCTTCCGCGACGGCCTGTGGGTGTCCTCCTGGGTTGCCGGCACGATCGGCGACGAGAACACGATCACCCAGGAGATGACGTCGTCCATCGAGTCGACGCTCTGGCCCTGACCCCGGCTTCGGCGGCGGTTGCGCTACCGAGGCGCGGAGGGCGCTGCCGGCTCGGTGGGCGCCGCGGCGGCGATGAGCTTGTGCAGCGTGGAGCGCAGGCCGTCGAGTTCGTCTAGCGTCATGCCCAGTTCGCCGACGATGGTGGCCGGGATGCTCTCGGCCCTCGACCGCAGCGCCCGCCCCGCGTCGCTCAGCGTGATGTCGAGAACGCGTTCGTCTCGCTGCGAACGCTCGCGTTGAACGAGGCCGGCGCTCTCGAGGCGCTTGAGCAAGGGGGACAACGTGGCCGGCTCGAGCTGCAGCACCTGCCCGAGTTCTTTCACCGAGCGCGGCTCGTTCTCCCACAGCGCGAGCATCACCAGATATTGAGGATGCGTCAGCCCCAGCGGTTCGAGCACGGGCCGGTACAGCGCCAACACGCCGCGCGACGCCACGGCCAGCGCGAAGCACACCTGGTTCTCGAGCGCGAGCACATCGGCGTCGGCGGGTAGCTTCTCGGTGCCTGCCGCGGTCTGCGCCGTTGCGCGAGTTCGTTCAGCTGTCGACATCCGAGCATCCTCCGCAATTAGTATGTACACTAATCATTATGGCACGAAGCAAAAAGAAGCGTCTGACGGTGAAAGAGGCCGGTGGCATCACCGGCTGGCTCACCGCTACGCTGCTGCCCTATCTGGGCCCGCCACCCCTCGGTGACCGCAACGAGCCGCAAGCGCCCTCTTCGGTCGACAACCCGTGCCCGCTCTGCGGAGCGCCCATGTCCGAGCACCGTGTCGACCGTTCGGGCGAACGCACGCAGCTCTACTGCCCGACCGCGCCCACCCCTTAGCGCTCTAGCGGGTCTCGAAAGGCTCGCTCCGCCCCACCGTCTGGCGGTCCCGCCGCCTCGCGCCTGCCGCCTGCCATATTCCGGTCGGCGAGGCATCCCTTCTACGCGGCGCCTCCTAACGCCGCCACCCCTCGTGCCGTTGGCGTCTCCGGGCCACGTCCAGCCGTTGGTCGCGTCTGCGCGCTACGTCGAGCCCGGTTGCCTCGCCTGGCACCACGTCTCCTCGCGGCGTTCCACGTGTCTTCGCGGCGTGCCGCTTCGCCGTGCCACGTGTCTTCGCGGCCTGCCGCTTCGCCGTGCCACGTGTCTTCGCGGCCTGCCGCTTCGCCGTGCCACGTGTCTTCGCGGCCTGCCGCTTCGCCGTGCCACGTGTCTTCGCGGCCTGCCGCTTCGCCGAGCTTTGCTCCTGTTGCTGAGACCGCGGCAGCGTTCGAGCGCCGCATCTTGTCGTTCGGATGTTGTCGTAGGTGGCGACAGCACCCGGACAACCCCCGTGCGGCCTGGGCCAGCACTTTTTTCTTGGGTTGAGCTATTCCAGGCGGTATATTCCAGGTGGACTATTCCAGATGGAATAGTCCACCTGGAATAACCAAAACGCGGAAAGAAAGTGCCTGTCGCCGACAGGACGATGAGGGCGGTGACGATATGAATCGACGGAAACAGGGCGAAGGCCTCGGGATGCCAATGATCCGCGTCGCGGCTCTCGGGTTTCTCGCGGAACGACCGATGCACGCCTACGAGATGTATCAGCTGGCCCTGAAGCGCGGCGAGGATCGCGTCGTCAACGTCAGCCCGGGATCTCTGTACCGAGCGGTGTACGCGCTGGAGGATCGCGGGTACGCGGCCGAATTCGAAACATTCCGTGAGGGTCCGAGGCCGGAGCGGACCACGTTCGAAATCACTCAGGCCGGGCGCGAAGCCTACGAGCGCGAACTGCAGCACATGGTAGAAGTGCCTGCCGAGGAGTATCCCGAATACATCCTCGCCATATCCGGGATGCATGCGCTCGCGGCCGATGTCGTTCACGAAGCCGTCACCCGACGCAATCGTCACCTGGCCGCCGAGATCGAGGCCATCGACGAAGCCACCGGGGAGGCCGACGAGCGAGGCGTGCCCGAGATGTACGTCCTTCACCGTCAATTCCGTCGGCACATGATCTGCGCCGAGATCGACTGGAACGAGCAGCTCCTGGCCAGGCTCGGCGCCCGAGACATCCCCTGGCACGACGACCGCAGTCCCGAAGAGCGCGCTCGCAACGGACCCGCCTCGCCGCACGTGGGCACGAGAAGCGGTCGGCGTCGAGAGGCGGCGGGGGATGCATCCGGGCGGCGTTTTCGTTCAGACAACGTTCCCGTACCGCCCGACGAAACAGCGGTAGCTCGCGGAACGCTCGATAGGGCCTCGCACGAGCGCCGGGTAAGCGGCGTCGCCATCGGAGAAGACAAGCGAGAACCTGAAACGAACTCGGCCGACGCAACCCGGGACTGGACTGCCGAACTCGAGGAACGCGCGCAGCGTGAAAAAGCGGCGCGAGCATGGCTCCGCTCAATGGCCCGAACGCCTGACGCCGAACCTACGAACTAATGCGGCACGGGACGGCGGCACCGAGAACGTCCCACCAAACTCTCCCTAGAAGCATCCCCACACCCCACCCGGCCCAGCCTGACGCTGAGCCTTTGCATCCTTAGGACACCGTGGAAACCATCGCAAAACCGTGGCCGGCACTCTGGTCACTCGTCATCGGATTCTTCATGATCCTGATCGACACCACCATCGTCTCGGTCGCCAACCCCGCCATCATGCGCGGGCTCGGCGCAGACCTGAACGCCGTGCTCTGGGTGACCAGCGCCTACCTGCTCGCCTACGCCGTGCCGCTGCTCATCACGGGGCGACTCGGGGACCGCTTCGGGCCGAAGAACCTCTACCTCGGCGGGCTCGTCATCTTCACGCTCGCCTCGGCCTGGTGCGGATTCGCCGGCAGCATCGAGATGCTTATCGTGGCCCGCGTGTTCCAGGGACTCGGCGCATCGCTCATGACGCCGCAGACTATGGCCGTCATCACGCGCATCTTCCCGCCCGACCGTCGCGGCGCCGCCATGGGACTCTGGGGAGCCACCGCCGGTGTCGCCACGCTCGTCGGCCCCATCCTCGGCGGCGTGCTCGTCGACGGGTTCGGTTGGGAATGGATCTTCTTCGTCAACGTGCCCATCGGCATCGTCGCATTCGTGCTCGCCGCGCGCCTCGTGCCGTCCCTCGAAAAGCACCCACACAAATTCGACATCCTGGGCGTCGTGCTCTCGGCCGTCGGCCTGTTCCTGCTCGTGTTCGGCATTCAGGAAGGTGAGGCCTACGACTGGGGAACCATCGCGGGGCCCATCACCGTCTGGGGCCTCATCGTCGCAGGCATCGTCGTTCTGATCGGCTTCGTCGTCTGGCAGCGCTACAACCGCGGCGAACCGCTCCTGCCGCTGAAGCTGTTCCGCGACCGCAACTTCTCGCTCGCCAACGGCGCCATCACGACCGTCGGATTCACCATCACGAGCATGAGCCTGCCGCTCATCTTCTTCTACCAAACCGTGCTCGGCCTGACGCCCACCCAATCGGCCCTCATGATGGTGCCCATGGCCGTCATCTCGGGCGTGCTCGCACCCGTCGCCGGCAAACTCATCGACCGCTACAACCCGCGCTACATCGCCGTCACCGGCATGCTGCTGCTGGCCGTCGCGCTCGTCTGGTACTCGCTTCTGCTCACACCCGACCGCCCCATCTGGATGTTCCTGCTGCCGAGTGCCGTCCTCGGCCTCGCCAACGCCGGCATCTGGGGTCCGCTGTCGACGACCGCCACGCGCAACCTGCCGCCGCAACTCGCGGGAGCCGGCTCGGGCGTCTACAACACCACGCGCCAGATCGGTGCGGTGCTCGGAAGTGCGTCGATCGCCGCGCTCATGCAGGCCCGCATCAGCGCCGAACTCGGTGGCGGGGCATCCGGTGCAGCACCCGGCGGCGAAATGCCCACGACCGGCGGCGAACTGCCCGAGGCGCTGCACGCCGGGTTCACCGCGGCGATGGCTCAGGCCCTGCTGCTGCCCGCCGCCGTCGCGCTCGTCGGGGCCGTCATCGTCGTGTTCTTCGCCAAGCCGAAACCGCCGCAGTGGGGTCCCCGGGCCCAGGCTGCGCCGGATGACGCCGCCGCGACCGCAGAGGCCGCAGAGGCCGGAGAGGAAACGCAGACGACGCGGCCGTAGCGGGAAACCGGGGCTGAGGCATCCGGTTAGGGTGTGACGATGGCGAAGAAACGTATCGAGGTGCGCGCAACCACGGCCGACGACTGGCAGCAGGTGCGCGCACTGCGACTGGAGATGCTCGCCGACACCCCCATCGCATTTGGCGAGACTCTCGAGGCCGCGCAGCGCGTCACCGAGGCCGGATGGCGTGAGCGCGGCCGCCGCGGAACCAACCCGCACAGCACAGCCCTCGTCGCCATCGACCTCGACACCGGAGCCTGGGCCGGCATCATGGGCGGCTACGTGGACGACGCCGTCGGGTCGAAACCGCTGCTCGTCGGCGTGTACGTGTCACCCGCCTACCGCGGCAAGAACTCGCACGTCACCGATCTGCTGCTCGCCGGCGTCGAGGAGTGGGCCCGCGGCGAGGGCGACGAGCTGCTGCTGCACGTGCACGAGGGCAACCCGCGCGCCATCGCCGCCTACGAGCGACGAGGTTTTCACGCGACGGGCGTCACCGTGCCCTACGTGCTCGACCCCACTACGCGCGAACTCGAGATGCGCAAACGCCTGCGCTGACCACACCCGCGCGCCGGCCGAGGCCCGAGCACGCGACTCAACCCCAGGGGATCGAGCCGACGAGGACGCCGACGACGAGCATGACGACCGAGACGATTGCGGCCCGCCAGAGAACCTTCTTGTGGTGGTCGCCGAGGTTGACGTTGGCGAGCGAGACGAGCAGCAGAATGGCGGGAACCAGGGGCGACTGCAGGTGCACGGGCTGCCCTGTGATCGACGCGCGAGCCATCTCGACCGGGTCGATGCCGAAGTTCGCGGCGCTCTGCGACAGCACGGGCAGGATGCCGAAGTAGAACGCGTCGTTCGACATGAAGAACGTCATCGGGATGCTGAGCAGGCCCGTGATCACGGCCAGGAACGGTCCCATCGACGCCGGGATGACCTCGACCAGCCAGTTCGCCATGGCGTCGACCATGCCCGTGCCGTCGAGCACGCCGATCAGCACACCGGCGGCCAACACCATCGACACGACGCCGACGACGCTCGGAGCGTGCGCCACGATCTCGGACGCTTGGCTCTTCATCTTCGGGAAGTTCACGAGGAGCGCGATGGCCGAACCGATCATGAAGACGTAGAACAGCGGCACCAGGTCGAGCACCAGGAGCGTCATGACAGCGAGCGTCAGCGCCAGGTTGAACCAGATGAGCTTGGGGCGCAGCGTGGAGCGATCAGAGTCGAGCATGGTGTCCGACATGGCCGTCGCGATGGGCTGCGTGATGACCGCGACGCCCGAGCTCGCGAGAGCGGAACCCGGGGTCGCGTCATCCGTGTCGGTGGTGCCGCGCGCACGGCCGAACGTGGTGCCCGCGAGCGTGCCGTCGGTGCCGAGAGAGCTGCCGTCGGAGTCGAAACGGCCGAGGCGCTTGCGCTCGGCGAGCCCGAGCATCCAGGCGAACAGGAAGACGATGACGAGACCCGCGATGAGCGAGGGGATCATGGGCACGAAGATGTCGCTCGCGTCGACCTTGAGGGCCGCGGCGGCACGCACCGTGGGACCGCCCCAGGGCACGATGTTGAGCGTGCCGTTCGCGAGACCCGCCACACACGTAAGCACGACCGGGCTCATGCCGAGCCGCAGGTAGATGGGCAGCAGCGCGGCCGTCGTGACGATGAACGTCGTCGAGCCGTCGCCGTCGAGCGAGACGGCGCCCGCGAGGAGAGCCGTGCCGACGACGATCTTGGCCGGGTCGTTGCCGGCGACCTTCAAGATGAAGCGCACGAGCGGGTCGAACAGCCCGACATCGATCATGATGCCGAAATAGATGATGGCGAACATGAGCAGGGCGGCCGTGGGCGCGAGCTTGCCGACGGATTCCATGACCATGTCGCCGAGCCCCAGGCCCGCGCCGGCGAACAGGCCGAAGATGGTGGGAACGAGGATGAGGGCCACGACGGGCGTGAGCTTCTTGGTCATGATGAGCACCATGAAGGTGACGATCATGGCGAAACCGAGAATAACGAGAGACACACTGACTCCTTTGTCTGTTTTGTCTGCGGAATGGTGCGCCGCCCCCAGAGGCTCGCAGACGCGGCATCCGCTGTCTCGCTTTGCCTCGTTTAGGAGAAAGCACGCATAAAACCGGTTTTGCGCATTGTGCTCATGAGGCCGACGCGGGTCTCTCTGGGTACCCTGAAGGGCGACGAGGCGAAGGAGGTCGCATGCCGGGCACATCCGCAACGCGCGCACCCCGCGCAACGCACGCACCCCGAGCAACGCGCGCACCGTTGCGCTTCGTCACGCAGGTATTCATCCTGCAGGTGGCCGTCGTGCTCGCGACCGTGGCCATCTCGGCCGGCGTCTTCGTGTGGGTGGGCACAGGTCAGCTGGTGCGCGAGGCCGAAGCGACCGCGCTCGCCATCGCGCGCAGTGTGGCCGAAGATCCGGATGTGCGGTCCGACGTGGCCGAGTGGTCGGCCAACCCGGGCACGCCGTCCGCGGCAGAGCTGGCGAACGGTCCGCTCGAGACCGTGGCCGAGAACGTGCGCGTCAGGACCGGCGCGTTGTTCGTCGTCATCACCGACGATCAGGGCATCAGGCTCGCGCATCCGAACCCCGACGAGCTCGGCGAGACCGTGAGTACGAGCCCCGACGTCGCGCTCGCCGGACGTGAGGATGTCTCCTGGGAACGCGGCACGCTCGGCGACTCGGCCCGCGCGAAGGTGCCCGTGCTGGCGCCGGGAGCGGCACCCGGTTCGACCGACGACGTGGTGGGCGAGATCAGCGTGGGCTTCGCGGCCTCCACGGTTTTCGACACGCTGGGCGACGAGATCGCACCCGTCGTGATCGGGGCGTTGGCGGCCCTGGGCGTCGGCGTGGCGGCATCCATTCTCATCGGGCGGCGGCTGCGGCGGCTGACGCTCGGCCTGCAACCCGAGGAACTGCGGGCACTCGTGCAAGACCAGGAGGCCGTGCTCTCGGGCGTGGGCGAGGGCGTGATCGGCCTGGGCCCCGACGACCGCATCACGGTGTGCAACGACCAGGCGGCCCGGCTGCTGGGCGTGGCGGATGCCGCGGGCCACACGCTCGACGACCTGCACCTGCCCGCCGACTTCCGCGCGCTCGTGCGGGGCAACGGCACTGAACAGCAACTGCTGCTGAACGGCCGCGTCGTCTTCATCGACGTGCGCACCGTGTCGCGCGATGGAGCCCACCTCGGCCGCGTCGTGATCGTGCGCGACCGCACCGACGTCGAGGCGCTCAGCCGCAAACTCGACGCCGTGAACGCCATGACGACCGCGCTGCGCGTGCAGCGCCACGAGTTCGCCAACCGCCTGCACGCCATCTCGGGCCTCATCGCCACGGGCGAACACGAGCAGGCCGAACGCTATCTCGCGGATGTTCTGAACCACGGCCCGCTCAAATACCCCGTCGAGCACGCCGACCGCCTGACCGAGCCCTATCTGCAGGCGTTCCTGGGTGCAAAGGGTGTCGAGGCCTCCGAGAAGGGAGTGCTGCTCACGATCGGCGCCGAGACGCTCGTGACGGGCCGCGTGGTCGCCGCCGAAGATGTGACGACCGTGCTCGGCAACCTGATCGACAACGCCGTCGCGGCGGCCGTGGCGGGGCGCACCACGCCGGCGTGGGTGGAGGTCGAGGTTCTGGATGACGGGGCCGACCTCTATTTGTCGGTCATGGACTCGGGGAACGGGCTGGATGCCGGGCGCGAGGATGTCGATCGAGCAGAGCCCGACCCCGACGCCGTGCACGGCCTCGGCTTCGGGCTGCCACTCTCCCGCGACATTGCACGCCGCAGCGGCGGCGACCTGTGGCTCGCCTCGCGCGGCGTGCCCGGCGAACACGGCGCGGTCTTCTGCGTGCGAATGCCCGGAGCCGTCGAGCCCGCCCGTGCCGACAACTCGAGCGAAGGAACACCGTGAGCGCAGCATCCGATGATCTCGTCGTCCTGGTCGTCGATGACGACTTCCGCGTGGCGCGACTGCACGCCGAGTATGCCGCGCGCGTGCCGGGCGTGCGTGTGCTCGAACCGGTCGGCACCGCGGCCGCCGCTCGCCAAGCCATCGCGCACTACCGCCCGGGCCTCGTGCTGCTCGACGCCTACCTGCCCGACGAGAGCGGGATCGATCTGCTGCGGGACATCGACGCGGATGTCTTCCTCCTGAGCGCCGCCTCGGACGCCGACACCGTGCGCACGGCCCTGCGCCGCGGGGCGCTCTGCTACCTGATCAAACCGTTCGCGGCCGAGGCCCTGACCGACCGCATCGCGGCGTTCCAGCGGTTCGCCAACGTCGTGCCCGCCGACCCCGCGCGAACCCTCGACCAGGAGGCCATCGAGCGGGGCCTGCGCATCGTGCACTCGGGGGACAGCCCCGGCGGCTCGCGCTCGCGGTCGGCGACAGAGCAGGCCGTGCTCGACGCCGTCGAACGCGCCGACGCCGAGCTCTCGGCCGTCGACGTCGCCGAGCGCGTGGGTGTGTCGCGCGCGACCGCGCAGCGTTACCTCTCGGGGCTCGCGGCCGACGGGTCGATCCGTGTGCAACTCAATTACGGCAGCACGGGGCGCCCCGAACACCGGTACCTGCCGCGCGGCTAGCTCCGAGCCGCTCGTTGCGGGTTTCCGCAAGGGGCGCAGACCCGCACGTTACCGGGCCGCAATCCGCACGCCTGCGCCGAATCGTTGCCGCGCACCTGAGCGCGCCTCAAGACTGGGGCATCGGCCGTTCACCTCCCGGCCACCCGAATCAGGAGCCTCCCATGAGTCCACGTTTTGCGATGCCGCACGCCCTCCGGGCCCGGCCTCTCGCCGCAGTACTGGCGGCCGCCCTCGCGCTCGGGGTCATGCCCCTGGCTGCCCAGGCCGCCCAAGCCGCACCGACGACAGGCACTGCCGCCTCCTCCGTCCGTGCCGCGATCACCGACCCACAAACGGTCGTCAGCCTCACCTTCGACGACACCAATGCCGACCAGATGGCGGCCGTGCCGATCCTCGACGCCGCGGGCATCAAGGCCACCTTCTACGCCATCACGGGCTACATCGGCGCGCCCGGATATCTGACCCTGCCTCAGCTGCAGGGCATCGGCGCGAGCGGCCACGAGATCGGCGGCCACTCGGTCACGCACCCCGACTTCACGACCATCACGGCGGCCGAGGCCACCCGCGAGGCCTGCAACAGCCGGGCGACCCTCGCCGACTGGGGCTTCGCCAATGTGCGCAGCTTCGCCTACCCCTTCGCGGCCGTGAACGCCGCCGCCGAGAAGGCCGTCGCCGATTGTGGCTACAACTCCGCCCGCGGCCTCGGTGACATCGAATCCCGCTTCGGCTGCGCAGGCTGTGGCTTCTCCGAGGCGCTCCCGCCCGCGGATCCCTTCTACACCCGAGCCCTCGATCAGTTCGACTCGTCCTGGACCCTCACCGACCTGCAGAACGCCGTGCTCAACGCCGAGAACAACGGCGGCGGATGGGTGCAGCTCACGTTCCATCACGTCTGCGACAACGCCTGCGACTCCCTCGCGATCTCGCCCGCGCTGCTGCAGCAATTCACGGATTGGCTGACCCCCCGCGCGGCCAGCGAGAACACCGTCGTCAAGACCGTGGGCGACGCGATCGGCGGCGCCGTCAAACCCGTCGTCAGCCAGCCCCTCCCGCCCGCACCGGGCGCCGGGGTCAACGGCATCGTCAATCCGAGCCTCGAGGATGTCGCGACATCCGGTATCCCGTCCTGCTGGTCGACGGCCGGCTTCGGCACCAACACGCGCACCTTCAGCACCGTGACCCCCGGGCGCACGGGAGTGGTCGCCGAGAAGCTCGTGGTGACGGGTCACACCGACGGCGACGGCCAACTACTGTCCACCTTCGATCAGGGCGCCTGCGCCCCCACCGTGACGGCCGGGCATACCTACTCGTTACGCGCCTGGTATCAGTCGACCGTGCCCACGCAGGTCAACGTCTACCTGCGCAACACGGCCGGTCTCTGGTCGTATTACACGTCGAGCGCCTACTTCGCGGCCGCATCCACCTGGACACAGGCCGAATGGACGACGCCCGCCCTGCCCGCCGGAACCACGGGCCTGAGCTTCGGCCTCAACGTGTTCCAGAACGGTGAGATCACGACCGACGACTACGCGCTCTACGACACCGTGGGTGCGCCCGCCGTGCCCGGAACGCTCGTCGCCGGCACCCCCACCATCACGGGCACGGCGAAGGTCGGCGAAACCCTGACGGCCAACCCCGGCACATGGACGCCGGCATCCACCACGTTCACCTATCAGTGGCTGCGCGGTGCGACCGATATCGCCGGTGCGACGGCCGCGACCTACACCGCGACGGCCGCCGACCGGGGCGCCCAACTCTCGGTGCGCGTGACGGGTTCGGCGCCCGACTGGACGCCGCCGACAGCGACCGCGACCTCGGCCGCGACGACCGCCGTGCTCGCCGGAAACGTGACGACGAATCGTCTCGCCGGGGCCGACCGCTTCGGCACCGCGATCGCCGTCGCTCAGACATTCGCCCCCGGTGTCGCTCGTCTCTACATCGCGAACGGCTACGGGTTCCCGGATGCCCTGAGCGCGGCCCCTGCCGCGGCTCACTTCTCGTCGCCGTTGCTCCTGACGGCGCCCGAAGCACTCCCGGCCGCGATCAAGGCCGAGATCCAGCGGCTGAAACCCGCGAAGATCGTCATCGCGGGCGGAGTCAATGCCGTCAGCAACAGCGTGCTCGCCGAGCTGAAGGCGCTCGCGCCGACCGTTCGACTCTCGGGCGACGACCGCTTCGGCACCTCGCGGGCCATCGCCGCCGACGCCTTCGGCACCAACGCTCCGACGGCCTACGTGGCCACGGGTTACGACTTCCCGGATGCCCTCACGGCATCGGCCGCCGCGGCGAAAGCTCAGGCGCCCGTCGTGCTCGTCCCCGGAACGAACGCGACCCTCGACGCGGCGACTCTCGCGGCGCTGAAGACGCTCAAGACGACCACGGTGAAGATCGCGGGCGGCCCCAACGCCGTCAGCGTCGGCATCGAGAACGGCCTGAAGGCGAGCTTCGGGGCCACGGCCGTCAAGCGCCTGTCGGGTGTGGACCGTTACGCCACCGCCGAGGCCATCAACCTCGACGCGTTCGGCTCGAGCGCCACCGTCTACCTCGCCTCGGGGGTCGGTTTCCCCGACGCTCTGGTGGGTGCGGCCCTCGCGGGCACGAAAGGCTCCCCGGTCTATTTGACCGGCCCCGGATGCGTGGTGCCCAGCGTGTTGCAGGCCATCGACCGGCTCGGCACCACCGTGGTGACGCTCCTCGGCGGCCCGAACGTGCTCTCGGCCGACGTCGCCGCGCTGAAGGCCTGCGGGTAACTTGCCGGCCGCCCCTCCTCCGGCCGGCGCCACCCGAAGGCGCCGGCTCGGACCCTCGAAGAAGCGCCCCTCCCCTCGACTGTGCGGGGGAGGGGCGCTTCGCTGCGCGCGGTGCGCACGGCCGACGGGCGATGGACGATGCGCTACCAGCGCGGGTGTATGCTCGCGCGGAAGTGACGGTCGTAGATGTCGTGCACGACGCGGTCGAAATCGGCACCGAGCTCGGGCACGTCAGCGGCCTGCGCGTTGGACGTGGCCTGCGACACATTGCGCGCGCCCGGGATGACGGTGCTCACGCCCGGCTGCTCGACGATCCACTTGAGCGCCGCCTGCGGAACCGACACGCCCTCGGGAACCGCGCGCGCGAACTCCTGCGCGGCCGCGACGCCCTCCTCGAAGTCGACGCCGCTGAAGGTCTCGCCCTGATCGAAGGCCTCACCGTGCCGGTTGAACGTGCGGTGATCGGATGCCGCGAACGTGGTCTCGGCCGTGTACTTGCCCGAGAGCAGGCCGCTCGCGAGGGGCACCCGCACGATGATGCCGACGCCCGCCTCGGCTGCCGCGGGCAGCACGGCGTCGAGAGGCTTCAGGCGGAAGGCGTTGAAGATGATCTGCACGGTGGCGATGCCCGGGCGCTCGATGGCCGCGAGGGCCTGGTCGGCCTCCTCGACGCTCACGCCGTAGGCCGCGATCGACTGGTCGTCGACGAGCGCGTCGAGTGCGTCGTAGACGGCGTTGTTGTGGAACACGGCCGTCGGCGGGCAGTGCAGCTGCACGAGGTCGAGCGTGTCGACGCCGAGGTTCTTGCGCGAGCGGTCGACCCAGGCGCGGAAGTTCGCGGCCGTGTAGTTCTCGGGCGTCTGGTCGACGCGGCGGCCCATCTTGGTGGCGACCGTGAGGTCGAGGTCGGGGTTCGCGGCGCGGAACCGGCCGATCAGGCTCTCGCTGCGACCGTCGCCATAGACGTCGGCGGTGTCGAAGAAGGTCACACCGTTCTCGACCGAGGCGTCGAGCACGGCCAGGGCGTCGTCTTCCGAGACGTCACCCCAGTCCGCGCCGAGCTGCCAGGTGCCGAGACCGATGACCGAGACGTTGCGGCCCGTGCGGCCGAGGATGCGTGATTCCATGCCTCGACCCTAGCCGCGACATCCGACGCCCGAGAGGGGTTGCGGTGGGGGCCAGCCGCGTTCGTCCCGCTATTCGGCCGGGACGGCGAGCTCGGCGTCGAGCTTGTCGAACGACAGGCGCCAGCCCTGCTCGGTCTGGTGGCGGCCCTCGAGGTCGAAGGGCGTCTCGTGCAGCGTGAGGCGGCCGTGCCCATCGCGCTCCTCGAAGCGGATGTCGAGCTGCACGTCGCTGAGCTCTGCGCCGCCGCCCGTCTGCGCGTCGAGCCGCACGGCCAGGTGGGTGGGGGCCTCGAAGGCCGTGATGACGCCGTCGATGGGCAGCAGTTCGCGCGTCTCGGGGTCTTGCATGGCGAGCTTCCAGACGCCGCCCTCGCGCGCGTCGACCTCGACGGTCTCGCGCGGCGTCGTGAACGTCTCGGGGCCGAACCAGGTCGCGAGCAGGTCGGGTTCGGTGAAGTACGCGAACACGCGCTCGACGGGCGCCGCGAACGTGCGGCTCAGGTAGACATCGGTCTCGGGCAGGCCTTCGGGGCGGTAGTGGTGCAGCTCGTCGTTCACGGGGATCCTTTCGAGCGGAGGCGGTATCCGCGGTGCCGGTCGGTCTCAGGGCAGTGTATTCGCGGCCGTGGGTGGCGTGCGACGGGTTGCGTTCGACTGGCGGGGTGCGCACGGAGGATGCGGACGAGGGGTGTGAACGTGCCGCTCATGCAGAGGGGCGCAGGAGGGGCGGCTCGCGACATCCGCGAACCGCCCCTCGTGTCGTGCTGTGCCGTGCCGCTAGTGGGCGAGGACGCCCGAGAGTTCGTTCGAGGCCTCGGGCAGAGTGGCGGTGGTGAGGATTTCTCCAGACTCGATGTCGACGGCGTGGATCTTCTTCGAGGCGGGCTCGGTCACGTAGGCCACGTGGTCGCGCACGAAGATCGTGGGCCGGGGCTGCTGCCAGTCGAGGGGTTCGCTCCACTCGGCGATGACGGGGATGCTGTTCTCCACCGTTCCCGCCTCGGGGTCGATCACGTGGATGGCTCCGTCGGTGCCGAGCACGAGGCCCTCGCCGTGCGGTCCGCGCGCGAGTGAGCGGAACGAGTAGCTCGTGCCCAGGTCGACGAGCTTCAGCTCCTTGGTGCGGGTGTCGATGAGCGAGATGCGCTCGGGGCGCTCGAGTTCGGCATCCTTGTCGGTCTTGTAGTCGCCAAGGGTGATGGGTGACTGGTCGCTGCCGGCCTGGTTGCCGATGCGGCCATAGGCGTCGGGGCTCGGGACCTTGGTGATCTCGCCGTCCTGGTAGATGAGCACGCCGGACTCGCAACCGATGACGACGGCTTCGTCCTCGGCCGTCGCTTCGCCGTGGACGCCCAGGCAGTCCTCGTTGCGCGCGATCTCCGTGCGGTTCTCGTCGAGCACGATGATGCCGGGGCGGGATTCCTCGGTGCCGAGGGTGACGACGAGTTCGCCGTTCGCGAGCTCGACCGCGACGCCGTGGTGGGCATCCGCGGTCTTGTAGGTTTCTTCGGGTTCGAGGGCCCCGGCGCCGTCGTCGCTCGCGTGCTCGATGTCGTGCGTGTCGAAGATTTCGACCTCGCCCGTGCCGTCGGTGAAGAGCACGGTGCGGCCCTCGTGGCGCACCACGTGACCGGGCTTTTCGCCGCCGAACGTCTGGTCGGTCAGCTCGCCGGCCTCGGCATCCAGCAGCGTGAAGCCCGAGCTCGTCGAGACGAAGAGGTGGCGGTCGTCGCCGGCGGGGTTCAGACGATTGAAACCGTCGAGGGGGATGTCCTTCGTGACCTCGAGGGTCTCGGGGTCGAGCAGGTAGATGCCGCCGTCGTAGCTGACGGCGATGGCGCCCGAGCCGGCGGAGTCGGAGTGGCTGTCGGCGGAGGAGGCGCTGGGCGTCGAGGTGGTCAAGGCTCCCGAGGCGCAACCCGTGAGTGCGAGGCCGCCGGCGAGGAGGGCCGCGAGGGCCGTGGTGGTGCGAGTTTTCTTCTGCATATTTTTCACGTTTCTAAACGAGGGTGACTGCTGTGGAGGAGGTCAGGGGGAGAGTCCGCGGGCGAGCGTCTCGACATTGGCGTCCATCATGTCGAGGTAGCTCGGGGCACCTCCCTTCGCCGAGGTCAGCGACTCGGAGTAGAGCGAGAGCACCGCCACGTCCAGCCCGGCCTCGTCGGCCAGCACCTGGCCGAGCGTGTCGGGCTGTGACGAGTCGACGAAGATGGCGGGCACACCCGATGAGCGGATGGCCGAGGCCAGCGAGTCGAGATCGGAGGCGCTCGGTGAGGCCAGCGTGGTGCCCGACGGCACGATCGCGCCGATGACGTCGAAGCCGTAGCGTTCGGCGAAATAGCCGAACACGTGGTGATTGGTGACGAGTGCTCGGTTCTCGGCGGGGATATTGTCGACGGCGTCTTGGATGCGGGATTCCAGGGAAGTGAGCTTGTCGCGGTAGGCATCGGCGTTCGCCTCGATGGCCGCCGCGTCGATTCCGGGCACGTCCTTGATGAGGCGGGCCGCGATCACATCGACGGCCGTGCGCATACGGGCCGGGTCGGTCCAGAAGTGCGGATCGAGCTGGCCGGCGCTGTCGTTGTGCTCGGAACCGTGCTCCGACTCGGTTTCGGTCTCGGCGCCGGCTGTGTCACCCGTTTCGCCGTGGTCGTCGGCTGCGGCGTCCTCGCCCGCATGGTCGGACTCGAACGTGAGGGGATCGACCTCTTCGCCGACGGCCAGGGTGGCCACGCCATCCGTCGCCGCCGCGTCGACCGTGCGCAGCACACCTTCCTCGAGACCCAACCCGTTGTAGACGACGAGGTCGGCGTCTTGCAGCGCAGCAGCTTGTTTGGCCGAGATGCCGAACGAATGCGGGTCGGCGTTCGCACCCATAAGCACCGTGACCTCGACCTCGTCGCCCGCGATGTTCTGCACGACGTCACCCAGGATGTTCGTGGTCACGACCACCGTGCCGGCGCGATCCCCGGCGGGGCTGCAGCCCGTGAGCACACCCGCGGCGGTCAGGGCTGTGGCGACGAGGGCGACGACGTGGGAGCGGCGGCGGCGTCCCCGGGCGGCGAGCACCGGCAACGGGAAGCCGCCGGCGGGGAGGTGGGCGGCTGCGGAGAACCGAGCGCGCCTCATCGTCCGACCTCGACCAGGTGGCTGGGGGTGATCGTCGTGTCGAAGCTGCGGGTGAGGCGCAGACCGTCGGCGTAGTCGATCTCGTGGATCTGGCGGGTGCCGGCGTCGTTGACGTAGGCGCGCGCGGTGTCGATCTGGATGCTGGGGGTGCCGCTCGCCGCATCCGCCCCCGCGCTCGTGCCGCCCCCGAGCAGCGGCACGCTCGTCAGCAAAGAGCCGTCGTCGGTGGAGTAGGAGTTGAGCGTTCCATCGGCGAGGAGCGCGAGCACGGTCGACCCGTCGCCCGGCGACGTGACGGCGCTGACGGAGGCCGCGGTCGTGGCGACCGACCAGGCGCGGTCGGAGACGTCGAGCGAGAGCACCGTGTTGTCGGCGGCGCGCGCGGCGAGGTAGTTGGCGCCGGGCCGGTAGTCGAAGGATGTGGCGCGCGAACCGGCGGGCAGGGTGTCGGGGTAGGCGATCTTCTCGCCCGCGAAGCTGCCCGACGTGTCGGTGACGAGCAGGGCGCCGTCGGCGCACCCGATGACGATCCCCGTGCGGGCCGTGGCGGTGCCGGCCGGAGCGGCGCACGTGTCGGCGAGCGTGCCGAGGTCGGCGGCGTCGGGCCCGTGCACCTGAACCGTGCCGGTGGGGGAGTCGGACGCGTCGCCCGCCACCGTGATGAGGTTCTCGCCGAACGGGACGGCCAGGGCGGCGCCCGCCGTGGCCTCGGTGAGGTCGGCGCTCGCCGCGAGGGAACCGTCGTCGAGTTTGGCCCGGTCGAGAATGCTGTTCGCCGGAGCGGCCGACGCGGTCGAGCGACCGGTGGAGCCGCCGACGCTGTCATCCGCCGCACCGGCACCGGCACCGGTGATCGCGACGAACGTGCGCGATGACGCGACGCTCGCTCCCGCGGCCCCGTCGATGACGCCGACCGTGTCGGGCGCCGTGCGGTAGTAGTGCTTGTGGTCGCCGTGATCGACGGTCCAGGTGCCGCCGTCGAAGACCGACAGGGCGCCCGTCGAGGCGGTCGAGGCGTAGGCGTAACGGCCGTCGGTGCGCAGGGCATCGATCGTCGGGGCCTTCTTGTCGCCATCGCTCAAGGTTCTGGTGTCGCCCGACAGCAGGTCGAGCAGGTGCACCTCGCCGGTCGCGGCGTCGGCGAAGATCAAGCCGTTCTGCGGTTCGGCCGACTCCTCGGCTCCCTCGACGTAGCCGTGGGGCTGGGCGGCGTCGGATGCGGCATCCGTGCCCTTGTTGTCGGTGCCGCTCGGGCCGCCACCGGGTGCGCACCCCGTGAGGGCGAGGGTGGCGGCGAGGCCGAACGTGGTCGCGCCGATGGCGACGCGATGCTGACGGGATGTCATGTGGTGCTCACTTTCAATGCGGATGTTGCGGGTGTTGCCGGTGTTGCCTGTGTCGCCGCGTCGGTGTGATCGGTGTCGCTGTGCATGTCCCGTGCCGCGTGCCCGGTCTCGCGGCGGACGACGGCGCGGACCCCGACCGAGACGAAGAACACGAGCACAGACATCCCCGCGATGGTGGCCCCCGCGGCGGTCGACGCGTGCCAGGAGACGAGCAGCCCGGCGAACACCGAGAACGCCCCGAGCGCTGCGCCGCCCGCCATGATCGCGGGGATGCTGCGGGCCCAGACGGCCGCGGCGGCGGGTGGTGCGATGAGCAGACCGAACACGAGCAGCGTGCCGACGACGTGGAACGACGCCACGAGCGCCAGGGTCACGAGGCTCAGCAGCACGGCCTGGGCGAGGCGGGGGCGCAATCCGAGGGTGCGGGCGACGCGTTCGTCGAACGCCAGGGCCACGAATGCGCGGTGGAACACGACGCTGACGATCGCGGCGACGACAAGGGCGGCCGCGAGAACGGCGAGGTCCTGCGGGCGCACGGCGAGGACATCCCCGAAGAGGAAGCCCGTCAGGTCGACGGCGTAGGACTGCGATTTCGACACGATGATGACGCCGAGGGACAGCATGCCCACGAAGAGCAGGCCGATGGCGGTGTCGTGCGAGAGCTTGGAGCGGCGCGTGATGGCGGTGACGCCCAGCGACATGGCGATGGCGCTCGCGGCCGCGCCGATGAGCACATTGCCGCCGAGCAGCGAGGCGATCGCGATGCCGGGCAACATGCCGTGGGACATGGCGTCGCCGAGGAAGGCCATGCCGCGCACGACGACCCAGGTGCCGACGATGGCGCACAGCGCCGAGGCCAGGATGCCGCCCCACAGCGCGCGCTGCACGAAGGCCACCTCGAAGGGCTCCACGATCCAATCCATGCTCGCTACTATAGGTAATGAGAACCGTTATCGTTAAACCGAGGGAACCCATGGATGCCGCCATCACAGCCGCCAACGTCAGCCTGCGCTACGACCGGCACGCCGTCTTCGAGGGCTTCGACGCCCGCATCGCGCACGGACGGATAACCGCTCTGACCGGCCCGAACGGATCGGGTAAATCGTCGCTCCTCGGTCTCGTCGCCGGTGTGATCTCGCCCACCGCGGGCACCGTCGAGCGCAACCTGCCGGGCCGCGTCGCTTTCGTCGCGCAGCGGAGCGCCGTGGCCGACACGCTGCCCCTCACGGTGCACCAAACCGTCGCGATGGGCCGCTGGTCAGATCTCGGGATGCTGCGCCGCCCCACCTCGGCCGACCGCACGATCGTCGACCACACGCTCGACCTGCTCGGCATCCGACACCTCTCGCGGGCGCCCCTCGGCGACGTCTCGGGCGGACAGCGCCAGCGCGCCCTTGTCGCCCAGGGTCTCGCCGCGCGCACGCAACTCCTTCTGCTCGACGAACCCACGACGGGCATCGACAACGCGGGGCGCGACCTCGTCTTCGCGGCCCTCGGCGACGCCCGCGATCGCGGCGTCACGGTCGTGCTCGCCACCCACGACACCGACGCGGCCGCCATCGCCGACGACACGCTCGCGCTCGGCCGCCGCTAGCGGCGGATGCGTACCGCTTGGCCGTTCGTCGCTTGTAGCAGGTCTGCGGGCGAGAGCTCGATGTCGAAGCCGCGGCGACCGCCCGAGACGAAGATCGTGGCGTGGGCGAGGGCCGAGTCGTCGAGCACGGTGGGGAGCGGCATCCGCTGGCCGATGGGGCTGATGCCACCGACCACGTAGCCGCTCTTCTTCTCGGCCAGCGCCGGGTCGGCCATAGCGGCCTTCTTGCCGCCGAGAGCCGTCGCGACGGCCTTCAGATCGAGCAGGCCGTCGACGGGCACGATGCCGATGCCGAGCCCGTGGTCGGTCTGTACCATCAGGGTCTTGAAGACGCGAGCCGGTTCGACGCCCAGAGCGCGCGCCGCCTCGGCGCAGAAATCGGTGGCGCCGTCGTCGTGGGCATAGGCGTGCGGGGTGAAAGCGATCTTCGCGCGCGTCAACGCCACCGTCGCCGGCGTGCTGGGCCCGGTGTCCGCGGTCTTCTTGGCCATGCGATCGTCCTTTCCTGAGCAGGAGTGCGGCGGCTAGCGGTAGTGGTGTTCGCCGCGCGCGGCCTTCTCGACGACATCGGCGATGCGAGCTGCCCGCACCGACGGCGTCTTGATGTTGCCGATGCGGAAATAGATGCGGAACGTGTCGACCTTGTTGAGCCGCGCGATGAAGCGGGCCGCGTCGGGGTTGGCGTCGAGGGCCGCCTGCAGATCGGCGGGGGCTTCTGCGCCTTTCTGGCGGTAGGCGGCATCCCACCGCCCGTCGGCTTTCGCGCGATCGACCTCGGCGAGACCCGCCGGCCGCATGCGACCCTCGTCGATGAGGCGCGCCACGTGCTCGCGGTTGACCTGCGACCACGGGCTGTTCTTGCGGCGCGGCGTGAAGGCCTGCAGTGTGTAGTCCTCGTCGAAACGCCCGGCCTGCCCGTCGATCCAGCCATAGCAGAGCGCCACGTCGAGCGCCTCCGACCACGTGAAACCGGGCGCCGCCGAGTTCTTCTTGCGCAGCTTCAGGCGCACGCCGCCGTCATCGGGCGTGCCCTCGAGATAGGCCTGCCACCCGTCGAGGGTCACATCGAGAATCGGCTTGTCGGCAAAGCTCACCATGCCCCGAGTATAGGAAGGACCGCCGACACCGGGGGCGGAGGTGGCAAACTGATCTGATGGACACCGTCGCGCTCGAAAAAGTCATCGCCGAAACCGAGTTCTCGGGTGTGGTGAAGATCGTGGATGCGAGCGGCACGCTGTTCGAGTCGGCCTCGGGCCTGGCGTCGCGACGCTGGAACGTGCCCGTCGCGCTCGACACGCGGTTCGACACGGCATCCATCACCAAGCTGTTCACGGCCGTTGCGGTGCTGCAACTGGTCGAGACCGGCGAGCTCGACCTCGAAGCATCCATTCACGACTATGTCGACCTCGACGACACCACGATTTCGCCCAAGGTCACGCTGCTGCACCTGCTCACCCACACGTCGGGAGTGGCCGACGACGTCGACGAGGAGGCGGGCGAGAGCTACGACGAGCTGTGGAGCCGAGTGCCGGTCTACACCCTCACCGAGACCATCGACCTGCTCGCGACCTTCGCTCAGAAACCCGCCGTCACCGAGCCCGGAGTCGAGCCCTATTACAGCGACAGCGGCTATGTACTCGCGGGTCTCGCGCTCGAATCGGTCACCGAACGCCGCTATCGGGATGTCGTCACCTCGGCCATCTTCGACGTCGCCGACATGCCGGGCACGGGTTTCTGGGACCGCCGCAGCGACGCCCCCGCCATCGCCGAGGGCTGGAACAGATCCGACGACGGCACGTGGACCGAGAGCGTCTTCGCGGCCCCGCCCATCGGCAACCCGGCCTCGGGCGCCCAGGCCACGGCCGACGACCTGCTCGCCTTCCTGCGGTCGCTGCGCTCCGGCGGCCTGCTGACGGCCGAGATGACCGAAGAATTCCTCACCCCGCAGGTCGAGTTCGACGAAGACCTCTTCTACGGTTTCGGCCTCGAGTTCGATCTCGACGACGACGGCGAGGTGCGCTCCTACTACGCGGATGGCGTTGGCGCCGGCTCGAGCGGCATCGTGCGGCACTACCCGGCGGCCGGTGTCGACGTGGTGGTGCTCTCGAACAGCGAAGACGGCGCGTGGGACGTCGTGCGCGAGATCGACGGCAACTTCTAGCAGTGCGGCCGATGTAAGCGCCTTCATGCTGATCGACAGCTGAAGGTTAAGGGGAGGTGTCCCTCGGCGAACGACGGGCATCCGGCGACTGCCGAATCGACGAACGCTCACTGCTCTCTCTAGAGCCACGGCAGGCGCGCTCATAGGGTTCGAGTGCCGGGGCCTCGCGCCCGCGGCATCCACCCGCACCGCGACGACCCCGAAACGTCGCCTTCGATCGAGGTATCCGAACCCATGCGTCACATCGCTCCTCAGCGCGCCCGAAAACCCTTCCGCCTCCGAAAGGCCACCATCGTCTCCGGCGTTGCCGTGGCCGCCATCGCGCTCGCCGCCTGCGGTGCGGGCATCGCGGCCTCGGCCGCCGGTGGCCTGCTGCCCCCGGCCGTCGCGCCGGTCACGCTGCACACGCCGACGGCCGCGCCCGACCGCATCGTCCTGACGCCGACCGAGGCGCCGGCCACCAGCCAGAACGTCAGCTGGCGCACGAGCACGGCCGTGACCGCACCGAAGGTGCAACTCGGCACGCCGTCTATCGCGCCCGTGGAGGGCGGGGCAACGGTCGACGCGACCTCACAGACGATGAAAACCGACCTCGGCTATGAGATCGAGTACCACTCGGCCACACTGACCGACTTGAAACCGGGAACCACCTACAACTACCGCGTGGGCGACGGCGAGACCTGGAGCGAATGGCTCGAGTTCCGCACGGCGACGGCCGAAGCATCCGATTTCTCGTTCATCATTCAGGGCGACGGGCAGAACGACGTGAAGTCCTACGTCTCGCGCTCCTACCGTGCCGCCTACGAGGCCCGCCCCTACGCCCAGGCCGTGCTACACGTGGGCGACCTGATCGACACCGAGACGGCTGACGCCGAATGGGGCGACTGGTTCGCCGCCGCGGGCTACGCCAACGCTTACATGAACGTGCTCGCCTCGCCGGGCAACCACGAGTACTACCCGGGCCCCGACCTGACCGACTACTGGCGCGCGCAGTTCGAATACCCGAAGAACGGCCCGGCCGGCGCCCTCTACTCCGAGAACGTCTATCGCACCGACTACCAGGGCGTGCGCTTCATCATGCTCGATTCCAACCTGCAGGACCCCGCGAGCATGGCCGCGCAGACCGCCTGGCTCGAGCAGCAGCTCGCCGACAACCCGAACGCCTGGACGGTCGTGCAGTTCCACCATCCCGTGTTCTCGGTCACATCGGGGCGCGACAACTCCACCGTGCGAAACGCGTGGATGCCGCTGCTCGAGAAGTACGATGTCGACCTGGTGCTGCAGGGCCACGACCACGCCTACGGGCGCGGCAACCTGTTCGCCAACGAGAAGGACCTGCCCGCGGGCGCCTCTGCCGACACTGCCCAGACGGGCCCCGTCTACCTGATCACCAACGCCGGCCCCAAGAACTATGTGCCCGACCCGCTCGAGGCCAACAACTGGGTCGCCAACGACGCGCACCTGCGCAAGATGACGCGCGATCTGCAGTTCTTCCAAACGGTCGACGTGACGGATGGCGAGATGCACGTCGAATCCTGGACGCTCGACGGCACGCTCAACGACGCCTTCACGATCACGAAGTCGAACGGCTCGAAGCTCGTGACCGACGAGACGACGGCGCGCGCATCCGGCCCCGGATCGACGCGCGGATCGATCAACGCACCGACGATCCCGGCCCCGGCCGTGCCCGGCGCTGAACCGACCCCGCAGCCGACGCCCTCGCCGACGCCGACGCCGACGATGCCTCCGACGACGACGACGCCTCCGACCGCCGAGCCGACCACGCCCCCGGTGACGCCGACACCCACGCCGACGGTGCCTCCGACGACGCCGCCCGTGACGCCCACGCCGACCCCGACCGTGGCGCCCACGACGCCTCCCGTCACGCCCACGCCGACGCCAGGGCCGACCGTCCCGCCGACGACCGGCCCGACGGTGCCGCCCACCACCGGCCCCTCGGCCACGCCGGCCCCGACGACCCCGCCGGCGACCCAGGCCCCGTCGACCACCCCCGCTCCCGTTCCGACCGCCGCCATCACGCTCTCGCGCTCGGCCGTCGAGCTCGGTGGCAGCCTGGTCGTCGCGGGCACCGGCTACCAGCCCGGTGAAGAGGTCAACATCGTCCTGCACTCCACACCGGTCGTGCTGGCCGAAGTGCGCGCCGATGACACCGGTGCGCTGCGCGCGGGCATCATCGTCCCGGCCGACACCGCGATCGGCGAACACCGACTCGTCGTCACGGGCGCGGACACCGGACGAACGGCCGAGGCGCCGCTCACGGTCGTGCGATCGGCGGAGGCGCTGCCCGGAACCGGTTTCGCCGGCACCCCGCTCGCACTGGCCGCGTTGCTCGCCCTCGGCGGCGGAGGCGCAGCCCTCGTCATCGCGCGTCGACGCCGGCTTTCGCGTCAGGCGGCCTCCGAATGAGCGCCGACCGCAGCATCCCGAACATCTCTCCGGCCGCCGAGACGGCCACCCCGAGCTTTGAGAAAGGCCGTCGCCCCATGACGACTTCTGAACGGCGCTCAGCGTTTCTGAGCAATCCTCGCGTGCGGTCCGGCGTTTTCGCCGGTGCCGTCGCCACGATCGGCGCGCTCCTGCTGCCCCTGGCTCTCGCCTCGGGTGCGCAGGCGGCCCCGGTCCCGGCATCCGCCCCCGCCGCCGTGGCACCGGCCATTGCCCCCGCCGCGGTGGTCACGCCCACCACGCGCTACACGCCCACCCGCGTGCCCGACCGTATTGCGCTCACGCCCACGGGTGACGGTCGCACCCAGCAATCGGTCACGTGGCGCACCAACACCGAGGTGACACCGGCTCAGGCTCAGGCGCAGATCCGCGTCGTCACCGCCCGCGCCTACCCGACCGACCAGCGTGTCGTGACCGCCTCGACGAACACGACCGTGAAGACCGATCTGGGTTACACCGAGGTGTTCCACACGGTCGACTTCACCGATCTGGCCGCCGGCACCACCTACCAGTACCGCGTCGGCGACGGCACGAACTTCAGCGAGTGGCAGCATTTCACGACGGCCGCTGCGACATCCGATCCCTTCTCGTTCATCTTCCTCGGCGATGTGCAGAACGGCATCTCGTCGCAGGCGTCCCGCGTCATGCGCAACGCGTTCCGCGACCGACCCGACGCGGACGTCGTCGTGCAGGTGGGCGACCTGGTCGAAGACGCCAACTCGGAAGAGCAGTGGGGCGAGGTGTTCGACGCCACCGGTTACGAGTTCGGCGAGACCAACGTGCTCGCCACGGCGGGCAACCACGAATACGAGGGCACGCTCTCGAACCAGTGGCCGGCCCAGTTCCCCTTCCCCGACAACGGCCCCGATGTGTCCGGCGAACTCGCCTCGCGCCTCGACGGCACGGTGTACTCCTACGACCACCAGGGCGTGCGCTTCATCTCGCTCAACAGCAACATGACGGATGCTCCGGCCCTCGCCGCACAGACCGCCTGGCTCGAGAGCACCCTCGCCAACAACCCGAACAAATGGACCGTGGTGTTCTTCCACCATCCGGTGTTCTCGCTCGACGAGGGGCGCAACAACCGCTCGCTGCGCGAATCGTGGCAGCCGCTGTTCGACAAGTTCGGCGTCGACCTCGTGCTGCAGGGCCACGACCACGCCTACGGGCGCGGTAACGCCGACGCGGCCGAGGTGGGCAACCCCGAGAGCTGGGATGACGAGCGCAGCTACAACGGCACGGTCTATGTCGGATCGGTCGTCGGCGAAAAAGCCTACGACGCCGGCCCCCGCCTCTGGAACGAGAACGACGCTCACCTGCGCCGCCTCGGCCAGGGCCTGCAGCTCTACCAGCTGATCGATGTCGCGGGCGACAGCCTGCGCTTCGAGGCGCGCACGGGCGACGGCAACTACTACGACGGTTTCACGATCGTGAAGAACGCTGCCGGCAAGGCCGTCACGGATGACCAGGCCCCCCAGGTGATCGACCCGGGCAACCCGGCTCCGTGCCTCGGCTGCAACCCGAACCCCGACCCCACGGATCCCACAGATCCGACCGACCCCACCACGCCGACCGACCCGGGCGCCTTCGCCTACGAGGTGGTCTCCTCCCTCGACGCGGTGAACCCGTCCAACGCCAAACTGCCCGCCGGTTCCGCCTACTCCGAATCGAAGGACCTGCTCTACCTGGGTGACCAGAACAGTCAGAAGATCTTCGAGATGAACCCCGACACCGATCAGGTGACGCGCGAGATCACCCTGCCCGAAAACATCCGCGATCTGGGGATCGACGACGAGAAGCAGCTGCTCTACGTGGGTCAGCAGAACCGCAACTGGGTGGTCGTCTCGATCGCCGACGCGACGTTCGGCCAGATCGTGCGCGGGCCGTTCCCGTTCATCGAGTCCAACCGCTCGATCGACGTCGACCCGGCCCTCGGTTATGTCTACGGGGCCGTTCCCTCGCGCGGTATCGAGGTGTTGGATGCCGAAACCGGCACGTCGCTCGGCGTGATCGGCAAGACGGCCGACAGCTACTACGTGGCCGCCGACCCGACATCCGGAATCGTGACCGTCGCCTACTTCCAGGACTCGACGACAGCCATCAACCTGGCCGCCTTCGACGCGAAGAACGATTTCGCGCCGCTGTGGGAGAAGACCACGCGCGCGAAACCCCGCCAGGTCGACATCGACTCGACGCACGGCCTGCTCTACGTGGGCTACACGGGCACGACGACGGCCGGCTTCTCGGTGCACGACCTGAAGACCGGTGAACTGCTGGGCGACTTCGCGGACCCGAAGTTCGGCAAGGACCTGTACGGCATCTCGGTGGATGAAGAGAACCAGCGCGTCTTCAGCTCGAACCGCGACTTCCGCCTGAACCCTCCGGGGCAGGAAACCGTGCCCGTCGCGGTGACCGTATCGAAGCGGGTCGTCGAGGAGAAACTCGATTTCGCGCCCTCCGGCACGATCACCTCGGTGAACGGCAAGAACGCGAAGCTCCCGGCGGGTTCGGCCTACTCGCAGTCGAAGGATCGTCTCTACCTGGGCGACCAGAACAGTCAGAAGATCTTCGAGATCAATGCCGACACCGATCAGGTGACGCGCGAGATCACGTTGCCCGAGAACGTGCGAGACCTCGGGATCGACGACGAGAAGCAGCTGCTCTACGTAGGTCAGCAGAACCGCAACTGGGTGGTCGTCTCGATCGCCGACGCGACGTTCGGCCAGGTCGTGCGCGGGCCGTTCCCGTTCATCGAATCGAACCGTTCAATCGACGTCGACCCGGCCCTGGGTTATGTCTACGGCGCCGTTCCCTCGCGCGGTATCGAAGTGTTGGATGCCGAGACCGGCACATCACTCGGCGTGATCTCGGGCACGGCCGACAGCTACTACGTGGCCGCGGATCCGGCATCCGGAATCGTCACGGTCGCGTACTTCGACGAGCTCACCACCGTGACCAACCTCGAAGCCTTCGACGCCCGCAACGGGTTCGCCCAGCTGTGGGAGAAGACCACCCGGGCGAGCCCGCGCCAACTCGACGTCGACTCGACCCACGGCCTGCTCTACGTCGGCTACACGGGCACGAAGACGGCCGGATTCTCGGTGCACGACCTGAAGACGGGTGAGCTGCTCGGCGACTTCGCGGACCCGAAGTTCGGCAAGGACGTCTACGGCATCTCGGTGGATGAGGAACGCCAGCGTGTCTTCACCTCGAACCGAGACTTCCGCCTCAACCCTCCGGGCGAGGAGCTGACGAGCGTGGCCGTGAACATCTCGACGCGCGTGGGGGCGGGTGGAACGCCGCCGACCGACCCGACCGACCCGACGGACCCGACGGACCCGACCGATCCGACCGATCCGACCGACCCGACCGATCCCGTTCCGCCGACCGGGGTCACCTACACGGCTACGCCGCTCGCGGCCATCCCCTCGGCGGCCTCCAACGCCGACCTCGACGCCCGCCCCGTCGGCTCGGTGGTCGACCCGAAGACTGGACACGTCTTCGTCGGCAACGAGCAACGCCCGGCCCGCATCTGGGAGGTCGACCCGGCCACCGACACGGTCGTGAAGACGCTGGCGTTGCCCGCGCCCAACGCGGCCGACGAGGGCATCCGCGATGTGGCGCTCGACCCGGCCACCGATGAGCTCTATGTCGCCTACGCGAACGCGTGGCTCGTCATGAAGCCCGACACGGGCGCCCTGGTGCGCGGGCCGTTCACCTTCACAGCCAATGTGCGCGGCATCGACATCGACCCGGCAACGGGGCGTGTCTTCGGCGCGCTGCGCGGAACCGGTTTCCAGGTCATGGATGCGGCGACGGGAGCTTTCGTCACCACCGTCGAGACGCCCGGCAGCACGTGGACTTCGCACGGTATCGCGTTCGACCGCGCGAGCAACACGGTCGTCGTGGGCAACGACAACGCCGCGGGCACCGAAGGTGTTCGGGTGTATGACGCGGCGACGCTCGAGCTGAAGCAGTCGCTGGCGCTGGCCGCCCCCGACATCCGCTCGCTCGCCGTCGACCCGATTGCGGGGCGCCTGTACCTCGGACATTCGACGACCACGTTCGATGCGAGCGGTGTGACGGTGCTGAAAACCTCGGACCTGTCGAGCGTCGCGCGCTACTCGAAACACGAGTACGGCAACAAGGTCTATGGCATCTCGGTCGACCCGACGCGCGGGCGAGTGTACGTGTCGGCGCGTGACCGCTACCCGGCCAGCCTCATCGAGTTGGCGCGCGGCTAACCCGCAGCGCCCCGGTTCGGCCCGATGGCCGTCGTTGCGTCGAGACACCACTCGAGCAGCGACGGCCATCGTCCGTAGCCGGCACCCGGCTCGAGGTGCCCGCCGTTCGGGATGACGGTGACCGGGATGTCGAGGGGTTCGCCGAAGGATGCCGCGACGCCGTGCGGTGAATAGGGGTCGTTATCCGAACCGACGAGGAGCGTGGGCGTCGACGGGGTGGTGAGCGGCAGCGCGGCAAAGGCGGTGAGGGCGTCGATCCCGGCCAGGACATCCGGTTCGGGCGGCGCGACGAGCAGCACGCGTTCGACCGTGTCCTCGGCGGGCCGCGCGGCGAGCCAGACGATGCACGCGAGGCTGTGGCACACGACGATCACGCGGCGTCGGCCGTCGTCGGATGCTTCGGCGAGGGCTCGGGCAACCGCGTCGGCCCAGGCATCCACTTGGGGTGCGTCGGCCTCGGGCAGCTGCGGGTAGACCACGCGCTCACCCCGCTCGCCCAGTTCAGCGGCTAGGTGGTGCTGCCAATGCCCAGCGGGCCGGAAGTTGTCATACCCGTGCAAAACGAGAAACGCTCGAGATTCGGATGCGTCGCGAGAAACCATGCTCGATCCAACCGCATGCGCCGCCACCCCGGCAATTCGATGACCCGCCGTGACGATGACCGCGCCTGGCGGAATTACTCTGGCCCTCGCAGCATCCGCGCCCTATGATCAGGGAGCGCGGAGGGGGATTCCGCCGGAAGCGGAGAACCGTGGGGATGTCGACGTCGACGTATCGGGCCGGGCTTGTCACCGCGAGTGCACTCGCGGTCGTGCTGCTGTTGAGTGGATGCACGGCACCCGCGCCCGCTGCCGGGGACAGTGTGACAGCGGCATCCGTCGGCTCGGAGGCCTCGACGGCCCGTGCGACACCCGAGCCCAAGCCGACCGACGAGTTCTTCGTCGCCGACTATGAGCCCGGCGACGTCTTAGCGCGCGCACATGTTGCCGCACCCGATGGCTCCGTCTCGGCGGATGTCTCGTTAGTCGTCGCTGACGGACGGGTTCTCAACATGAAAGTCGAGAACATCGTCAACCGAACGGAGCGTATGTTCACGATTTCGGTCAGCCCCGACGCCGGCGTGCAGCCGGGCGATTGCCCCGCTGGCATGAGGATGGCCGCTGGTGACATCCCGGCCGAGGCCACGAGCAATGAGCAGCCCGTCGGATGGTGGGACACGCCGAGTTTTGCCGACCCGCGATGGTGGCGCACCGTCGAGATCAACGACGTCTGGCAGGGGGACCCGGAGACCTTCGTCAACTGCCCGGCGCAGGTCATCGCCGCGGAAACGTGGGCGTGGGACATCCCTGAGCTACCGAAACACATCGTGGCGAGCGATGGCGGACCGGCGAGGGGCGCCAGCGGAACGGTCGAGCTCGAGGGCAGCGCCCCGGTACGGTATCTCGTGGCAGACGGGGATGTGCTCGCCGAAATCTGCGCGCGGTTCGGCATCACTCGTCTGCAGCTCGACGTTCTCAATCCGCGGCGCGACCAGGTGGCCGGTTCGGGCATCGCCGTCCGCGGTGAAACGCTCAATCTTCAGGACACGCCCGACGCCCGTGCCACCTACTACCCGCCCCCGCGCAAATTCGAGTGATCACCCGACGAAAGGGAAACACATGTCGTTCCAGGCTTATCTCGATGCAATCGAGACGAAGACCGGTCTCACGCCGCGTCAGCTCGTCGATATTGCTGTGAAACGCGGCTACGACGATCCGGCGGTCAAGGCCGGCGAGATCCTCGCGTGGTTGAAGGATGACTACGACCTGGGTCGTGGCCACGGCATGGCCCTCGTGCATGTCATCAAGAAGGGCCCGGCTATCGACTCCAAGCACGTCGGGTCGGGCGGCGCCCACAGCGACGAGTCCGAGATGCTCTGGCTCGACGGTCAGGCGTCCAAGCCGAAACCGTGACCCTGCCGCGCCTGTCGGCCACCTGGCATCGGGGCTCTCTGCCGTCCGCTGAGGCGAGCGAGTTGGCACCCGGGGTAGCTCCCAATTAAGTCTCAGGCGCTAGTTCGAGCGGTCGAACAGAAGCCTCCTTGTGGCCCTCATACTGGAATCGGCGAGACACCAGTGCAGCATCCTCGGCTCTCGGAACGAACGACGAACGCGAGGCGACGAAAATGACCGTATACAGCGAACTCTCTCAAGAATTGGCGAGAGAGATCTTCGAGATCGCATCGGCCCGATTGAGACGGCGGGGACACGCCGTAGAACAAGATCCCGTGACGGGTCGTTACTCCGTTGTTTACGCGGCACCGTCTCCGCGCGCTCGACGCCTGCAAGCCCGTTTGAATCGCGTTCTCGAACGAGATGCCAGACGTCGTCTGTGAGGGGCGGCGCACAAAATTTCACCGCCACATTGTGTCCGTTCAGGCCGCTCGCTGCGCGCGACCCCAGCCAACCCGCGCCTCACAGGTCTAGACGGCTGGGGTCGAGCGCCCCCGCTAGTCGGCGACGCGGGCCGCGATGTCCGTGCGGTACTGGCCGCCCTCGAGCGTAATGCGACCGAGAGCGTCGTAGGCGCGGGTGCGTGCCTCGGCGAACGTGGTGCCGAGCGCGACGACGCTGAGGACGCGGCCGCCCGAGGCCAGGAGCGTGTCGCCCGAACCATCCGAAGCATCCGAAGCATCCGAAGCATCCGCGGTGCGGGTGGCGGCGTGCGCGATGTGCACGTGCTCGAGTGAGGATGCCTCGGCGAGACCCCCGAGCGGGCGGCCCGTGATCGGGGTGTCCGGGTAGTTCTCGCTGGCCAGCACGACCGTCACGGCCGAGGTCTCGGAGAACGCCGGCGCGGGCACGGTGCCGAGCGTTCCGGTGGCGGCCGCGAAGAGCAGCTGCGACAGCGGCGACGCCAGGCGGGGCAGCACGACCTGCGTCTCGGGGTCGCCGAAACGCGCGTTGAACTCGATCACGCGGATGCCGTTATCCGAGGCACCCTCGCGCTTCGAGGTGAGAATGAGCCCCGCATAGAGCAGGCCGATGAACGGCGTGCGCTCGGACGCGAGCTGCGCGATCACCGGGCGGGCGATCGTCTCGACGACCTCCCGCGTGAACGCCTCCTCGCTGCCGAACGTATCGTTGAGCCACGGCAGCGGCGAGTACGCGCCCATGCCACCCGTGTTGGGCCCGGCATCCCCGTCGCCCAGACGTTTGTAGTCCTGCGCCGGCGACAGCGGGACGACCGTGTGCCCGTCGCTCACCAGGAACAGCGACACCTCCTGGCCGTCGAGGAACTCCTCGACCAAAACGCTGCCGTGCTGCAACCAGTGCGCGGCGTGGGCGATGGCCGCCTCGCGATCCTCCGACACCAACACGCCCTTGCCCGCGGCCAGACCGTCGGCCTTCACCACATACGGCGCGCCGAACTCGTCGATTGCGGCAGTGGCCTCGGCCAGCGTGCCCGCACGAACGGCGCGGCCCGTGGGAACACCAGCCGCCTCCATGATGCGCTTCGCGAATGTCTTCGACCCCTCGAGCGCCGCGGCAGCCTTGCCGGGCCCGAAAACGGGGATGCCCTGCTCGCGCAACTCGTCGGCGACACCCGCCACCAGAGGAGCCTCTGGCCCCACGACGACGAGGTCGGCACCCCACGCGATGGCATGATTGGTGACCGCGACGGGGTCGTTGGCGTCGAGCGCGACGACGGGCACATCCAGCGCGATACCCGCGTTGCCGGGGGCCGCCTGGATGTCGTGGCCGGCCTCTTCGCCGAGCAGGGACAGGACGATGGCGTGCTCACGGGCACCGGAGCCCAGTACGAGGATTTTCACGGGTACTAGCCTATTGGGCATGGCACGCGCGCGTATCCCCGATGATTCTGGTGAAGCATCCGTTTATCGAGCCCTACAGGCCGAGCCGAAGCCCGCGCGCGACGACACCGCCACGGCCGTGCGCTACACGCTGCAGCTGCTCGCCGAGCGCGCCGAGGGCAACACGCTCGAGGTGCGCGTGCCGCCGTTCGGTGCCGTGCAGTGCATCGAGGGCCCCCGCCACACGCGCGGAACGCCGCCCAACGTCGTCGAAATGGATGCCGCAACGTGGCTGGCCCTCGCCACGGGCCGAGAAGCGTGGGCGGATGCGGTGGCCGCCGGCCGCGTGCATGCCTCGGGTTCGCGAGCCGACCTCACGGGCGAGCTGCCCATCCTGCGACGCCCGCAGTGAGAATGTCGGCGAACGCAACCCGCTATACGTGAGGCGGGCGATGACGGATGGTTGAACTGCACCATTCCGACACGTAAGGAGCTCGACATGGACCACCACAACGACGCACACGAAGCGCATCCCGACGAGACCGTCGAATCGCTGAACGAACCCGACCAGTCGTCGTCGGATGTCTCGGACGACAAGGTCGACGAGGCCACCGAAGCCGCCGAGCACGCGGCCGACGAGCAGCCGCTGGCCGCCCAGGAGAGCAGCGACACGCTCGACAAGTAACTCCCCTCAGTAAGGACCGCATGATCGGCTACTACGTCCACCATCACGGGTCCGGGCACCTGAGCCGCGCCACCGCGCTGGCCCGGGTGCTCGGCGACGAGCTCACGGGGCTCTCGTCGCTCGCACGACCCGCCGGGTGGACGGGCGACTGGCTGCAGCTGCCCGCCGACACCGGTTCCGACACCGACGAACCCGTCGACCCGACCGCGCGCGGGGCCCTGCACTGGGTCCCGCGCCGGGCGGCGGGCGTTCGAGCGCGAGCGGCAGCACTGTCCGACTGGTTCGAACGGGCCCGTCCGCGCGTAATCGTGACCGATGTGTCGGTCGAGGTCGCACTCTTAGCTCGCCTGCACGGCGTCCCCGTCGTCGTCGTAGCCCAGCCCGGGCGGCGGGATGACGAGGCACACCGTCTGGCTTACCGCATCGCCGATCGTGTCATCGGGTTTTGGCCGGCAGGTTTCGACGTCTTGCAGACGGCCGAGCCGCTGGGGGAGCGCCTCGCTACCGTCGGTGCGCTCAGCCGGTTCCCCGTCGCCGAGCGAAAGGGTGACTCCGCCACCGACATGGCTCCGCCTCCTGCTCCGGCTCCGGCTCCGGCCCCGGGAGAGATTCTCGTGTTCTCGGGAACAGGCGGGTCCGGCCCAGGGGCCCTGAATGCCGTCGTGCGGGCGGCACGTGCCGCCCTGCCCGATCGTCACTTCACCGAACTCGTGGATGCTTCGGCGGCGCAGGTCGAGACCGCGCTGGCCCGAGCATCCCTCGTCTTCTCGCACTGCGGGCAGAACGCCGTCGCCGAGATCGCATCGGCCCGCGTACCGGCGGTCGTGGTGGCCGAGGAGCGGCCGTTCGCCGAGCAGGAAGCCATGGCAGCGGCGCTCGCGGCCTCCGACCTGCCCGTCGAGGTCATGACTCCCGAGAGTGCCGAGAGCGCCGAGAGCGCCGATTGGACCGCACTCGCTGCACGACTCGATGCGGCCGACGGCGACGGGTGGGCGGCCTGGGTCGACGGCGCCGCGGCCGAGCGTGCGGCACAGGTCATCCGCGACGTCGCCGAGGATCGCTCACATGACTGAGCCGAGGGAAGCTGCGCCGCAGCCCCAGCCCGACTTCCATTCGCAGGGTCAGCCCGCCGGGCAGCTCGCACCGAGCATGATCCCGGGCCTCACCCTGATCACGATCGTGCACGGGCGCGAGCAGCACCTGGCGCGCCAGCTCGCCGCGATCGACAGCGCTGAGGCTGCACCTGAGCTGCACGTCATCGTCGCCATGGACGACCTTGCCGTCGCTGCGCGTTACGCCGACCGTCCGCGCACCCTCGTCGTCGAGTGCCCCTCGACGGGCGCCCACCTGCCCCTGGCCGCAGCCCGCAACACCGGCGCCGCGGCCGCTCGCGAACGCGGAGCCGAGGTGCTCGTGTTCCTCGACGTGGATTGCCTGCCCGCATCCGGCCTCTTCTCGCGCTACGACGAGGCCGTGCGCGCGCATCCCGACGATCTCGTGTGCGGCGCCGTCGGTTACCTGCCCAAGGGCACCGACTACGGCCGCCCCGACCTGTTCGCCGATGCGGCCCGTTTTCACGGCTTCCGCCCGCGTTTAGATGCCGGTGCCACAGCCCCCGGCGACCACCTCGCCTTCTGGTCCCTCTCCTTCGCAACGACGCCCGACACCTGGCAAAGGATCGGCGGATTCTTCGAGGGATACTCGGGCTACGGCGGCGAGGACACCGATTTCGCCGTGACCGCTCGCGAGGCCGGGGTACCCCTGCGTTGGGTGGGCGGGGCCGAGGCGTTCCACCAATACCACTCGACCACCAACCCTCCCGTGCAGCACGTCGACGACATCGTGCGCAACGGCGCGCTCTTCGCCGAACGCTGGGGCTTCTGGCCCATGCGAGGCTGGCTCGACCAGTTCGTCGAGCGCGGGCTCGTGCGCCGCGACCCAGCTACGGGCGATTACAGCGTCGCGCCCTGATCACAGGCACAGCGTAGGCACCGCGGGAAAGCACAGCGCGGGCACCGCGGGAAAGCACAGCGCGGGCGCTGATTAGCCCATCTAATCGAACGCCCGCGCGGCGATGTCGCCGGCGCAGAGCGCCGAGGGACATCACCTGATTTTACCCGGTAAACGGCACATATCCGGGACGTGACGTGACGATCGCGTTACGTCTCATCGAGGTCTGCGTCCGCTCGCGCTAGGTCTGTTCCGTTGTCTGCGTGCGCTCGCGTCGCAGGGTGCGCATCACCTCGTCGGGCTGGGGCCGGTGCACATAGGGTTCGAGGTCGGCGGCCTGCAGCGCGTCGAGCAGGGAGGGCTCGCCGGGCTCTGAGCGCAGCAGTCGGGCGTTCGGCAGGCTGCGCAGCACCGAGACGTCGTCGAGGGTCGCGAACCAGTCCGTGATCGTCAGGGTCCCGGCCCCCACGTCGGTGCGCGCGTGCAGCACGAGTTCGCGCGCCGCCGCCTGCACGGCGCGCATGCTGCGTCGGGCCGCCTCGACCGACGCGAAGTAGTCGGCGCTGATGGCGACGGGCAAGCGGCCGCGCACGAGACGCCAGAACACGAGCGGCGCGCCCTCGGCGGGCGTGTCGATGTGGGCCGGCCGCACATCGTCGGGGATGTTGCGATGCAGCGTCATCCAGGCCGCGGCCGTCTCGGTGCTGGTGGGTCCGGGCAGCTCGGTGAAGTGCACCCGGGTTTGTTGCCGGCCGCGGCGCAGATCGGGTTGGGCGCCGATCGCCCAGTCCGCGAGGGATGTGCCGGCGCTGCGGTTTCGGCGGGGGCGTGTGCTCATTCGGCGACCGGTTTTCGTTCGGGGGTGGCGGGCCGCGGAGACGCGGGAGCGGGTGGGCGCGCGGGAGTGGGTGCGATCGTCGGTCGAGGGGGCACCGCGGTGGGGCTGGGCGACGAGGTGGCGTTGCCGGGGCGGGACGTCGACGGCGGAGCCGCGGGCGGCACGTCGACGGCGACCGCGACGGTCACACTCACCACCGTGCCGTGCGGGGTGCTGGTCCCGGCGGCCGGGCTGGTGGCCGCGACGGATCCGGGGGGCTGGTCGTCCCGCGGTTCCTGCCGGAAACGCACCGAGAGGCCGAGGGCCTCGAGCCGGGTGGCCGCATCGTCGGGGGCGAGCCCGGCCAGGTCATCCGGAACCGTGGAACGGCCGCTCGCGACGACGAGGGCGACGGTCGAACCGGCGGGGGCGTCGGTTCCGGCGACGGGGGTGGTGGCGAGCACGGTGCCCGCGGCATCCACCCCGTCGCGTTTGCGGATCTCGCCGAGCATCAGACCGGATGCCTCGAGCAGGGCCTCGGCGTCGCTCACTGATCGTCCGGTCAGCGACGGCACCGCGGCGAGGTCGGGCCCCGAGCTGACGATCAGGGTGACGGGCGCATCGACACCGAGGGTGGTGCCGGCCGCCGGGTCGGTGCCGATGACCTGCCCGTCGGGGGCCGCAGGGTCGGCCTCGCTGCGCTGACCGGCGGGCGAGACGCCGGCGTCGACCAGGAGGCGGGTTGCCTCGTCGACGCTCTGACCCGCGACGGTCGGAAGAACGACGCCTTCGCGGATGGCCGACGACGCGGTCGGGCCGAACGAGGTGATCGCCGACCAGGTCAGCACCGCGATCGTGGCGGCCGAGGCCAGAGCGAGGGCGGTGCCGCGGGTCGCCGCGCGGCGTCGGCGCCGTCGGGGGAGTTCGCGCGTGAGTTCGTGCTGCAGGGCCGTCGCGGTGGCGATGCGGCGTTCGAGTTTGCCGCGGCGCACGGTGGCGATGGTTTCGGTGGGCGTGCGATCAGCGGCGAGGTAGTGGGCCGCGCCGGAGTGCGCGACGCCGGAGTGTGCGCTCGCCGCGCTGCCCGCTTCGAAGCCGCCGAGCGAATCGGCTCCGGGGTCACCGAGCAGTTCACCGAGATCGGTGGCCTTGATGACGGCTGACTGCAATTCGCCCGCCGATGCGAACCGGTCGGAGGGATCTTCGGCTCGCGCGATGGCAGCGATCCGGCCGAGACGCCGCAGCAGCGCGCCCGGCGCAGACGGCTCGGCCGCTTCACCGTCATCGGGCTCCTGGGCGTCGAACGTGTCGTTCCGCCCCGTGCCTCGTTCTCCGTCGTCGACGACCAGCAGAAGTGTGTCGAGCATGACGCCGAACCCGTAGACGTCGTCGGCCGCCCGCGGGGCCGCGCCGTTCCGCCGCTCGGGCGCCGGATATCGCACCGATTCGCCGAACCGTTCGAGCAGCCGAACCGGCGACACCCCCGCGTCGGCCCGCGCGAGGTCGGAGGCCTGCGGCCCGAACCCGACCACCTTCACGCGGGTGGCATGCCCCGGAGCGCTCGCGACGACGACGGTCGACGGCCCGAGGTTGCCGTGCGTCATGCCCTGCTCGTGCATCAGCTGCAGAAGCTCGGCCACGTGGCGGGCGACATCGGCCACGAGCCGGGACCCGTCGGCTGCGGGGAACGCCGCATCACGCGCGAATCCGTCGACGCTCGTGCCTCGCAGGGTCTCGCGCACCGCCCAGCGCACGGTTCGGCCGCGAAACTCGCCCGTGCCCGCGTCGAAGATGCCCAGGGCGGCGGCATGCGTGAGCCGCGCGGGCGCCGCCACCCCGGCCGCGAACAGCGCGGTGGCCACGGGGTCGGCGAGCAGACCGTCGTGCAAGAGCAGCACGTCGACGGGGCGGTCGAGCAGCTCGTCGTGGGCCGCGAAGCGAGTTGCAAAGAGCTCGTGCGCGGGCGTCTGCGGGTCGCCCAACCGGTAGCGGCCGGCGAGCAGGTCGTTCGCCTCGGCCTGGGCGTCCCCGCCCGGCGCCGCGCCGCGCCGACTCATTGGATCGCCGCCCGGGCCGTCTGCTCGGCATACGCGAGCGCCTGCTGCCGCACGGATTCGACGTAGGCGCCGTCGTGGTTGTAGGAGCGGACGGCCGCGACCCAGGCGGCGTCGGTGTCGAGAGCACCGCCCGAGGCGCACAGGTAACCGGCCGCGGCGAGGGCTGCGTCGTCGAGGTCGTTCGGGTCGGCCACGCCGTCGCCGTCGCCGTCGAGCCCGGACACGGCCCACGTCGAGGGGATGAACTGCAGCGGCCCGACCGCGCGATCCCAGCGCACGTCGCCGTCGAGTTGCCCCGCATCGGTATCGGGCACCGCGGCGAATCGCTCGCCGTTCAGCTCAGGGCCGATGATCGCGGGCGCGGTCGTGCCGTCGTCCTGCAGCACGGCGCCGTCATGGCTGCCGTGCTGGGATTCGACCTGGCCGATCGCCGCGAGCGTGTTCCAGCCGAGCGCGCAGCCCGGGTTCGACGAGCCCATGAGGTGGGCCGCGGTCGCGTAAGAACGCAGGGCACGCAGGGGGATGCCCGTGGCCACACCGGTGCGCTCCAACCATCCGGGATCGATGGTCACGTTCGAGGGGGATGCCGCGAGCTGCGCGTCACCCGACCCGCCCGCGTAACCCGGCCCGATGCCCCCGCCGTCGGCCCCGGTCGCCTGCACGCCGATCGCCGCGGCCGGGGGAGCCTCCGCCACCATGGGGGCGGGTTTCGGCATGCCGAAGACGTAGCCGACCGCGCCGAGCACCAGGAAGGCGCACAGCGCGAGCCCGACGACGAAGCTGCGGGAGGAGGTCATCCGAAGCGCCCGTTCACGTAGTCGCTCGTGCGCTGATCGCGCGGCCGGTCGAACATGGCCTCGGTGGCGCCGTGCTCGACGATGACGCCGGGCGTGTTCTGCGCCGCGAGGAAGAACGCGCAGTCGTCCGAGACCCGGCTGGCCTGCTGCATGTTGTGGGTGACGATGACGACCGTGGTGGATCCCTTGAGCTGCTCGATGGTCTCTTCGACGCGGCGGGTCGAGGTGGGGTCGAGGGCCGAGCAGGGCTCGTCCATGAGCAGCACGCGGGGTGAGACGGCCAACGAACGCGCGATGCACAGGCGCTGCTGCTGGCCGCCCGAGAGCCCGCCGCCCGGCTGGTCGAGGCGGTCCTTCACCTCGTCCCACAGGGATGCTTTACGCAAAGAGTCCTCGACGAGCACGTCCCTGATTTCGCGCGTCGACGCGATGCCCGAGAGCTTCAGTCCCGACACCACGTTGTCGTAGATCGACATGGCGGGGAACGGGTTGGGCTTCTGGAAGATCATGCCGATGGAGCGGCGCGCGGCCGTGATGCGCTGGTCGGCCGCGTAGATGTTGCTGCCGTCGAGCCGCACCTCTCCGGCGAGGGCCGCGCTCGGAACGAGTTCGTGCATGCGGTTGAGGATGCGCAGGAACGTGGACTTGCCGCATCCGGACGGGCCGATGAGCGCCGTCACCTCGCCCTTCTTCATGGTGAGGGACACGCGGTCGAGCACCTTGCGCGTGCCGAACCAGGCCGTGATGGAGTCGGCCACGATCTCGGCGGGCTCGACGTCGCCGAAGAGGGCGCGACGCACCTCCTGGCCGCCCACCGTGGTCGGGGCGGGCGGTTGCGAGTGCGCGATGAACTCCTCCGATCCTCCGGTCGTGGGGGTGCCGGGGCGGGCCGAGCCGACGACGGGCTGCGGCCCGGAGAGGGGGGTGCCCGCCTCGCGCGCCCAGACCGAGAGAACCTCGGTGTCGAGGCGTTCGGCGGGGGCAGACCCATCCGAAGCGGTCGGGATGGCGGTGGTGACGGTGTTGTCGGCGGTGCTGTCTGCGGCGTTCTCGGTGCGCGTGCGACGCAGGCGCGACTTGGGGCTGGGTTTAGTGGGCATGAGATCTCGTCTTCTTTCGAACCGGGTCAGAGCAGATTGGGGATGAGCCACTGGGTGATGGCGGAGGCGGCGAGCAGGCCGACGGCCAGCACGGGCGGGAAGCCGACCAGCCACGTACGGCCGCGGCCCCAGCGGCGCCACAACCAGGCCAGCGCGAAGCCGAGCGCCACGAGCAGTTGCACGAGCAGCACCAGGCCGAACAGGTTGCTCGAGTCGGTGCCCATGGCGGCCTCGGCGGGCGGCAGCGCGGCGGTGGGGATGGCGACGGCGGGCCGGTCGAAGCCGTCGCTCACGAGTCGGGCGTCCACGCGATAGACCTCGGTGGGCATGAACGGGGCACCCGCGGCGGTCGTCAAGGTGAGGCGACCTTCTCGGCCGGTGACGGGCGGCGGCGCGACATCCCCGGCCATGCGGATGCCGATGACCTCATAGCTGCACGCCCCCTGCGAGGTCGTCACGCCGAAGCGATCGCCCTGCTTCAGGGCCTGGAAGCCGGAACCCGCCGCGCCATAGCTGCTCGCGCGGGCCATGAGCACGCTCGTGCCGACCTGACACGGCAGCACGGTGTCGCGGCGATGACCGATGCCGAGCATGGTCTGCGCCGACGCCGTGCCCTCGACGACGACCTCCTGCGGCAGGCCCACGCTCGGGGCCGCGAACACGGCGAGCGGCGTGCCCGGCGGGATCAGCTGACCGTTCTCGTCCACAGGCCCCGTCGGCGCCGACCCCTCGGCGAGGCTCAGTCGCAGCTCACTGAACAACGACTTCTGCGAGGCATAGTTCTGGATCGGCGAGATCAGCACGAGGTTGGCGAGCAGCGCGAGAATCGTCGCCGAGATCATGGTCAGGATCAGGGCGAGCACACGCTGCTGCGCGGGTGCGTCGACGCGCGGGGTCTTCGTTCGGGGCTGCTTGGAGCCGCGGGGCTTTCTGCGGCCGAAGCCCGTGCGCGCGCCCGGGGCTGCGCCTGAGCCCGGGCCTGCGCCGGGCGCGATCGCACCCGTGCCGATGAGTGTCGTCGGCACGGAGCCCGGACCGGCCGGGCGCTCGGTCGTGGCGCTCATCGCCGCCTGCGCAAGAACTGCGACGTCAGCGGCGGTGTCACGAGCACGGCCGCCAGGCCGATGAGCGCGAGGGCCATGAGCGTCTGCTGCCCAGCCCATCCGTTCTGGGTGGCCAGCACCACGGGAACGCTCTTCACGGCGCCGACGCCTCCGGCCGTCAGCTCGGAGTCGCTCGTGCACACCCCGGTGTCGGGGTCGCACACCTCGGTCGACGCCGCGCCGACCGCATTCGGGTCGGTGGCACCGGGGGCCGCGCCGCCCGTGCCCGCGCCGCCCGTTCCGGTGCCGCCGGTTCCCGCGCCACCCGTTCCGGCCGTGCCCGTTCCCGCACCGAAGTCGGGGCCCGCGTTGACACCGGCGCCCGCGAGCTTCCACGGAGCCTGGCAGGCCGCATCGCAGCCCGCCGGGAACGGCGCCGTGTCGACGAGGTTGTTGTGGCTCGGCGAGTCGCCGGGCTTGAAGGTCGGGTTGTTGCACGGGTTGCCGCCGTCGGCGCCCAGCGTCGAGTTCTTCACGGCGTCGAGCTTGGCGATGGTGTCGGCATCCACGCCCGGAACCTTGCGGATCTGTTCCATGGCCGCGAGCACGAGGTTCATGGGGAGCGGCGAATAGCCGAGAGTTCCCATCGTTTGCTGACCTTCGCACAGCGCGTATTGCGTGAAGAAGCCGAGGCTGGCACCGTGCGCGTTCTTGAAGACGGGCGTCTCCTGCGTCGGCACCATGAAGTAGGAGTAGGCCGACAGGGCATAGCTGCGCGGGTCGCCGTAGGCGTAGACCGCCGAGAGGTCCTGCGCCAGATAATTCTCCGAGGCCGGGTCGGTGTTGATCTTCGCCTGCGTGAGCGCCACGGCGACGGCCGTGTCGGTGGGCACGGTGTAGAAACCGGCCGCGTTCTTGAGGTTCGCCACGGGGAAGCCGACGGCCTGCGAGTACGAGTACTCGTCGTAGTTGATCGTGTAGGGGGTGCTCTCGGTGTACTTCGTCACGCCCGTCGAACCGTTCTGCGCCACGAAGTTCTTCAGGTTGGATGTCGGGAAGTAGCTCGTGGCGTGTGCCCCGTCGCATCCGCCCGTCGTCGTGCAGAGCGAGGCGTAGTAGCTCGGGAACTGCCGCTGCAGCCACAGCGTGAACTGCGCGGTGGCTCCCGAACCCTCGGACCGCACGACCACGGTGATGGGCGCGGCGGGCAGGTTGACGCCGGGGTTGTCGGCCGCGATGGCGCCGTCGTTCCACTGCGTGATCTGGCCCGTGAAAATCTTGGCCGCGGCATCCTGAGACAGGTTCAGGCTTTCGTAACGGTTGCCGTTGACGGGCAGGTTGTACATGAACGACGTGCCGCCGGCCACCATGGGCATCATCGAGAAGCCGAAGTCGGGGTAGGAGGTGTCCTTCGGGTCGGCCGTGTCGCCGCGGTAGGGGATCTCGGAGACGGCGAACTGCGCGTTGACCTTCTGGGCGAAGGATTTTCGGCCCGTCGACGAGCCGTTGGGCGTGTAGTCGACCGTGACGCCGCGGCTCTTCACATCGGCCTGCCACTGGGCCACCGCGTTGCCGGCCCAGCTCGAGCCCTCGCCCGAGATGCGCTGATACTGCGCGGCGGCGGCGCTGAGCGGCATGGTCAGCGCGAAGATTCCGGCGATGGCCGCGAGCGCGAGCAGGCGCGTACCTCGGCGGCGGGGGCGCGGGGTGCCGGCGCGGTCGCGATCGCGGGGCTGCGGGATGGATCGGGTCATGAGGGTTCTCCAGAGCGGGGCGAAGCGGGTGAGTCGGGACGCGGCGGTATCGGGATGGGCGGGGCGATCGTGTAGCGCCCGGTGGCGAGCTGCTGCGCCGCGACCTGCGCGCTGCCCGCCATGCGCTCGGCGGTCTTGCGCGAACGGATGCTGAGCGCCGACCGCTGCCCGGGCGTCAACTTGCCGGGCTCCTGCCCACCGAGCTTGCGCGCGATGAGGAACAGGATCAGCACGAGCACGAGCAGCACCGCGGCGGTCGCAAAACCTCGAGCCTTCATCGTGTTCTGGCTCGACTTCACGAACTCGAGCGCCGCCAGGGGCAGGCTCACCATGGGCCCGCTGAACGGGTTGAAGTTGAGGTTGCTCGTCACACCGGCGGTCAGCAGCACGGGCGCGGTCTCGCCGATGCCGTGCGCGGTCGCGAGGATGAGCGCTGTCGTGAGTCCCGAGCGCACGGTCGGCAGCACCACCTGCCACACCACGGCCCAGCGGCTGGCGCCGAGCGCCAGGCCGGCCTCGCGGAGGTTGCCGGGCACGAGGCGCAGCACGACATCCGCCGACCGGATCATGATGGGCAACATCAGCACCGTGATGGCGAGGGATGCCGCGAAACCGTTGAATTCGCGCGTGATCGCCACGATGACCGCGGCGTAGATGAAGAGGCCCGCCACGACGCTCGGCAGGGCCGTCATGGCCTCGACCACGGTGCGCACCAGGCGAGCGAATTTTCCGCCCACCTCGGCCAGGAACAGGGCCGTCGTGAGGCCGAGCGGCACCGTGACCGACACCGCGATGCCGATCTGGATGAGCGTGCCGACGATGGCGTGCAGGATTCCGCCGTCGGTCAGCGCGGCGAGGGGGCCGACGCCCGACATGTCCTGCGTGAAGAAGTGCAGGCGTTCGACGACGTTCTGGTTCGAGGCGGGATCGAAGATCTGGCTGAAGACATCCTGACCGCTGATCAGCGTGAAGCCGATCACGAGGCCGAGGGTGCCGACCACCGCGAAGCCGGCCGAATAGAGCATGACGGTCCAGAAGCGGTCGACCACGGCCGGGCCGCGCTCGCGGAACAGAACGAGCGCCGTGTAGAGGAAGACGAACCAGACGTAGGAGGTGAAGAACAGCCAGCCCACCGGGATGAGGCCCAGCACCATCGTGAAGAGCACGCCCGCGCTGAGGCCCGCGATGGCCGAGCCGACCACCGTGAGCGTGTCGTCGCGCGAGGTGCCGATAATGACCGGGATGGCGGGAGCCTGCGCGTCGTCGAGGGCCAGGCGGGGGAGCGAGGTCTCGGCGGCCGGGGTGCGATCTACGCGCAGTGGCGCCGGGAGCAGCGTGGTCGGGGGAGCGGGGTTTCGCGCGGCCTCGGCCGCCAGACGTTCGCGCCGAGTGGCGGCGGGTTCCGCCTCGGCGGGTTGGGGGCCGAAGACCCGGCGGTCGGCATCCGTGGTCGTCATCATGCCTCGCTTTCGGCGCCCGAGCGGGAGCGCGCGATGATGGTCGAGGCCGTGAAGTTGATGGCCATCGTGAGCAGGAACAGGGTGAGGCCGGCCGCCATGAGGGCCGACATCGCGAACGGGTTCGCCTCGCCGTAGCGCAGGGCGATGTGGGCGGCGATCGAGTTGGCGCCGCGCTCGAGAATGTGGAAGTTGATCTCGAAGAGCGGCGAGATGATCAGATAGATCGCGATCGTCTCGCCGAGCGCCCGGCCCATGCCGAGCATGGTTCCGCCGATAATGCCGCCCTTGCCGAACGGCAGCACGACCGAGCGGATCATGCCCCAGCGGGTGGCGCCGAGAGCGTAGGCGCCCTCGCGTTCGCCGATGGGTGCGCGCGAGAACGACTCGATCATGAGCGAGGCCATGATGGGCACGATCATGAGCGAGACGACGAGTCCCGCGATGAACGTCGACGACGTGTAGAGCGAGTCGTTCGGCAGCGGGTTGGCGGGGTCGGCGCCATCCACCGCGAAGATCGGGATCCAGCCGAACCAGGTCGACAACCAGCGGGCGAACGGCACGATGGTGGGCTGCAGGAAGGCGAGACCCCAGAGGCCGAACACCACCGACGGCACGGCGGCCATCAGGTCGATCACCGAACGCAGCGTGCGCTGACCGGCGCCGCGCGCCACCTCGGTGGTGAAGAGCGCTAGGCCGAGGCTGAGCGGCAGGGCGATGATGAGCGAGACGATCGCGATCATGACCGTGCCCGTGATGAGGGCGGCGATGCCGAACTGGTTGGTCTCGGGCGTCCACTTCGTTTCGGTGAGGAACTCTCCGATACCGACCGCGCTGATGGCCTGCACCGCGTTGATCGTCAGGAAGGCGCCGACGAGCACCATGATCGACAGCACGATGGCGCCGCCGAGTCGAGTGGTGCCGCGGAACAGCTTGTCCGACAACTCGCTCTCGTGGGCCAGGGGCTGCGGGGTGGCATCCTCCGACCCGGTCACCGGGTAGTCGGGCTGCGTCGTGGCGGGGCGCGGGGGAACGTCGATGCTCATTCGGCCAGCTCCTTGCGACGGCGCCCGAGCCATGGGGCGAAGATTCCGGCCGCGAGGGCGCCCGCCAGCCCGGCGATCAAGCCGTATTGCGGAAAACCGATCTCGGTCGCCGCGGTCTTCGCACCGGCGAGGGGCGCTGGCGTGTTGGCGGCGTTCGCGGCCGCGTCGGCATTGGGGGCGGATGCGGCGGCCACGGGTGGCACGACCGTGCGAGGCACCACACCCGTCGGTGCGGCATTCGCCACCCCGGGTTGCACGCCCGCGCTCGCCGCGCCCCCGGGTGCCGCTGCGGCCGGCGCGACGACCGAGTTGAGCGCCGACACGGCCGTCGTGGCCTGCGAGGCGAAGTCGCCGCTCAGCGGTGCGAAGCCGGGTGGCAGCTGTCCGCGCGCCGATCCCGGTTGCTGGCCGGGGCCCGTGATGTAGCCGAAGATCTTGGCGAACGTGCGGCCGGAGTCGGGGGTGAGGCTGCGCTGGGCGACCACGCCGTAGACGGGCACGGCCAGCGGATAGGCGCCGCCCGCATAGTCGGGGGCGGCGGGCGCCTTCAGGGGCGACGTGATGCCCGTGGAGGTATAGCGCCCGAACTGCTTCGTGAGGCTGTCTTCGTTCGCACCGACGCAGGAGTTGCCGTCGCTAGTGCAGAGCGACGCGGTGACGAGCTGGTAGCGGGCGGCGCTCGCCGTGTCGGTGGCGACGGCGATGTTGCGCGAGCCGTAGACCTGCGGGGCGGCTCCGGCCTTCCAGAGTGCGGGCACGCAACCTCCCGTGTTTCCGTCGCACCACTTGCCCCGGGTGGGCGCGGCGCGCAGGCCGTTGCGGGCGGCGGCGGCGGAGTCGGCCACCGACGGGTAGATGTCGACCATGGTCGCGCCGGCCACATACTCAGAGGGCGTCGGGGGCGTGCCGGGAGCGGGCGTTCCGGGCGTGGTCGACGGCGGCGTGCCGATCGGGTCGGAGGAGGCGTAGAGGATCTGCGGGTAGGAGCTCTGCGTCGGCGGGTAGCTCGGCGGGGTGTCGCGGTCGAACGACTCGGGCGTCTTCGTGACGTTGCGCTTCTCGGCCGCGGCCTTCTCGAGCGTCGCCTTGTCGCCCGCGCACTCGGCATAGGTGCGGGTGGAGTACCACGGATTCACGGTGAGCCCGTCGGGGTCGGGGCAACCATTGAGGAAGGCGTGGGCGTCGCGATCGGCGACCACCCAGTCCCACAGCGCCGCCGCCGCATCCGATTTCAGCGTCTCGGTTTCGAGCTTGCGGATGCCGTCGTTGCCGTAGCTGCCGAGCGTGCCCTTCAGCTGCGGATTCAGGGCGAGGAATTCGGGATCGCTCGAGAGTGAATCGTTGAGCGACGACTGCGCCCAGGGGGCCTTCGAGGCGAGCAAGCTTCCGGCCGTGTCGAAACCGTAGCTCTGCGTGAGCAGCTTCGCCACGAGGCGGGCGTTGAGGCGGATGTCGGTCAGGACAGCTCCCCGGTCGCACCCGTCGGTCGCGCAGCGGTTCTCGTAGTTGAACCCGATCGTCACGCCGCTCAAAGCGGTCGGAACATAGGTGGCGTCATTCTTCGTGGGGCGGCTCGACAGGATCAGCGGGCTGGCGCCGGAGTCGAGCGAGCGACGGGCTTGGTCGTCGCTCAGTTGTGAGTATCCCGTGGAGACGCCTGCAGTGCTGCAGAGGCCGGGAATCCAGGACGCCATCGCGGGCGAGGCCAGTTCCGATCCGGCCGAGAGCACACGCGAATCGCTGCTCGCACACACTCCTGCCGCATCGGCGAAGCCGATCTTCACCTGCATGCGTTGGCCCCACATCGACGGGGTCAGGCCGGAGGGGTGGGCGCCGAGGCTGGTACCCACGCGATAGGGCACGGCTACGAGCCAGCAATTCGACGTCGAGGGAGCGTCGTTCCGCATGCCGCAGCCCAGGAACGTGGACTCGGTGCCCGTCTGCATCTCGAACGAGCGGTTGACTGCACCGAGAGACGAGGATGTCTGCAGGCGGCTCTGCTCATTGGTTGTGATGCGGCTCAGGATCGTGCCGCTGCCATCGACCGCGTCTGTTTCGGTGCCGTCGATCGCGAGCCAGGGCATACCCCGCCGGTCCTTGAAGTCGCTCGATCGCGCCAGCGCGTCACCGTCGAACAGTCGGTTCGACCACGCTTCCCCGTTGTCCAGGTCGCTGCCGCCCGGACCTTCTTGGCAGGTGCGCGGGTCGGGTGAGGTCGCGTCGGGGCTGGGCTTCCCGTCGGGACCCGGGGCTCCCCAGCATTGGAAGAGCATGAGCGCCGAGCCGTTATTGATGGCCGCACCGTTCTCGTCGACGATGGGTGGCAAGCCCGTGACAGAGACAGAAACGCCCTGACCGGTGACATTGTCCGTTTGGCCGACAGTCATCGTGAGGTTCGAGAAGAGGTCGCGCCAGCCCGTCTTGATCGGCGCCGCGATGTCCTCATAGGTCTTGCCGCCCGTGAAGGGGATGACCTGGGTCGCGTCCCGCGGTACGACACTCTCGGCGGGGTTGTCGCGGTTGTCCCACCGCACCGTCTTCTGGCTGCCGGTGACGGTGGCGCCCTGCGGCCCCCACTCGGCTGTCGAGGGTGCCGCGGCCGCGGTGGGGGCGGTGGCCGTGGTGCCGGTGGCGAGCAGCCCGACGAGGCACAGCGTTCCGACGACGGCGGAAACGGATCGAATCAGGGTGGGGCGGGAGATCATCAAGGGGTCCTCGGGTCGTGCGGGTCGAGTCGGTCTGCGGCGGAGCGGGGTGTGCCGGAAGAAAGATGGGGCGGGATGGTGGGCGGCGACTGTTCGGCGCCCACCATCCCGGCTGATTCGTGCTGTTGGGAGCTGGTTGGTGCGGGGTGGCGCTGGCTAGTGCGTGCTCGTGCGGTGGATGCCGGCGGCGCGCTTGCGCGTGCGCAGGATGCGGCTGGCGACGACGGCGGCGAGGCCCGCGATGAGGGCGGCGAGACCGCCGAGCATCAGGGGAAGCTGGGCCGCGCCGGTGTTGGCGAGTCCGTTGGCGTTCGTTCCCGTGCCCGATCCGGTGGTGCCGGGGTTCGTGCCGTCGGGGGTGTTCGCGCCGGGGGTTGCCGAGGGGGTGGGGGTGACGGCGGCCGGAACGATGACGAAGGCCCGGGCGAACGAGTTCGCCGAGGTTGCGCCGGTCAGGGTCAGCGTGTGCGCCGCGTCGGTCGAGGCGAACAGTGCGGCGGGCGGGTTGAAGACGTAGCGGGCCGATCCGTCTGCGGCCGCGGTGGCCGTCTCGGCGAGCGTGATCGGGTCGGACGTGACCACGCCGGTGATCGTCTCGCCGGCCGTGAAGGTGCCGACGGGGGCGTCGACGTAGTAACGCACGTCGGGCTTCGCGGTGGCGCCCTCGGTCAGCTCGACCGGGGCGGCCGGCACCGTGAAGGATGCCGCTGCCGACGCCGCGGAGGCGCCGAACTTCGCGTCGCCGCCATAGCTGGCCGTGAACTCGACCGTCGCGCCGGGCGTGAGGCCCGCGGCCGTGTAGGTGGCGACGCCGTTGGCGACGGTTCCGGTGCCGAGCTTGGTGGTGCCCTGCATGAAGTCGACGGTGCCGGTGGCGGATGTCGCGGTCACGGTGTCGGCGACGACGGTCGCGGTGAGCGTGGCTCCCGTGTCACCGCTGGCCGCGGCGGCGAGGTTGACTGCCGTGGCGGCCTTCGGAACGTCGATGACGAGCGCGGTGGAGGTCGAGGCCGTGTAGGCGTCGCTGCCGGTGTAGGTGGCGGTGTAGGTGTGCGAGCCGATGCTGGCACCGGTGACCGTCGCCGTGGCCTGGCCGGCCGCGATCGTGCCCGAGCCGACCTTGGCGTCGCCCTCGAAGAAGTCGACTGTGCCGGATGCGTCGGAGGGAACCTTGGCGGTGAGCGTGACGGCGCCCGCCTTGACGGCGCCCGTCAGAGTCGTGGTGGAGGCGACCTTCGGCGCGGAGAACGACCAGGTCTTGCCGGCGGCGTCGATGGTGAAGGCGCCGAAGGCGACGATGGACTTACCGTCGGGGCCTGCAACGGCGGTCCCCGTTGTGGTATCCAAGCAGTACATGCCGAGCGAGTAGGTCTTCCCGGGCTGGACGAACGAATCGAGGGTGCCCTGACGGGTTGTCGCGTCGAACCAAGCCGAGGAGATCACACCCATCTCCGGCATATCGATTGAGCCGTCCTCTCGGATTAGCGCGCCACCACCGAGCGAGGCGGCCACGTTGATCTCGTAGGGGGCGGCGCTCGCCGGCCAGGCTTCGGAACCTTGCTCGGACAGGAAGGAGGCGGCCGTGATCGAATTGTCTTCGCGGTAAGGGCAGGTGAGCGTCGTCGCGACTTTCGGCGCATTCCCGCTCAGGGATTGAAAGAGTTCGAGGGAGTTGAATTTCTCACCGCTCGCCGAGACGGCCGGGGTCACGCTGAAGGTCGCGCCGGGCTGGACATCGGCTACGGCGGGGGCGGCCAGTGCCAGGCTGGCCGTGACGAGGGCGAGTGCGCCGATTGTCGCGCGGGTGAGGCGGGCGGTGTGTGTCATGTGGGGTTCGTGATCTTTCTCATCGGGTTGCTCCGCACGCCGTCGGCGGGGAGTGCGCGGTGCGGGCCGCGCGGAGGAGGGCCGGGCGAGTGAACTCGCCCGGCCCTCGGTGGAACTAGTTGGTCCAGTTGGACGCGTAGCGACCGGTGGTGCCGGTGTAGTTCAGTCGGAGGAAACCGAACTCCGTGACGACGGAGGTCGAGTTGACGCCGACGACCTTCTGACCCAGGCCGCGCGCGTAGCTGTCAGCCGTTGCGGCGTTCTGCGTCGGGTACACGATGTAGGTGTCGCGGGCGAAGCGGAACGTTGCAGCGGTGGGTTCGGCCGTGGCCGAGCCGTAGTACGCGGCGTTCGGGGCCAGGGTGGCGTCGGTCGTGCCCGTGGTGGCGAGCACGCCGTTGGCCTGCAGCAGCGAGAGCGTCGCCGAGTTCGAACCGGTGAAGGTCGAGGCGACGGTGCCCTTCTTCTGCGAGATCCACTGACCGGCGGAGAACGGCGCGATGTTGCCGGCCGTGTTCAGGGCCGATGCGTCGTTCTCGGCCACGCCACCGGTGGTGGCGCCGGTGACCCAGGTGCCGACCGTGCCGACGCCGATGGCGCTGAGGAAGAACGACCGCGTGCCCGAGGAGGCCTGCGGAAGAACCGGGTTCAGCGGAAGCTGCGCGTTGGTGGAGGTGCCGGGCGCCGTGTTGTAGACGGGCTTGTTCGAGACGAGCGTGATCTTGCCGTCGTCGGACGTGCCGTCGCCGAAGATGGCGTTCAGCTGGTCGCTGGTGAGGTTGGTGACGGAGTTGTAGGTGGTGCCAGCGCCCTTCTGCAGCACGGGCGCGACGGCGTCACGGGCGAACGGCACGTAGGTGAGCTTGTCGTTGGCCGTGCCGGGGATGACGGTGGTGCCGGGCTTCGACGAGCTGCGCGCGTAGTCGAACTCGCGCACGCCGTCGTTGTCCGTGCCGGTGCCGACGTTCTTCAGGTCGTAGCTGGTGGTGACACCGCTGACCGTCTGAACGAAGATGTCGTTGGCGGGGTTCCACGAGGCGCTGAGCGCCTTGACGCCGTCGCCGGAACCGTGGGGGCGACCGACGGCCTGTCCGCCGGCCTTCGGGGTGATCGGGTCGGGGGCGCCGAAGGCGTTCCACGAGCCGAGGTCGGTCTGCGTCGCGGCGCGGGCCACGCCGTTCGCCGAGTAGCCGTTCGTGATGCCGTTCAGAACGTCCTGAATGGTGTCTGAGCCGCTGATCTGGTTGGCGCGACCCGTGGTGCTGGGGTCGGCGTTCGCGGCCAGGGGCGCCGTGACGGTGAGGGCGAGAGCTGCGGCTCCGACGGCGACGAACGCCTTCGTGATCCGTGAGGTGGGTCGTGACACGGGAGTGTCCTTTCTCAGTGGATGTTGTATGCGCTCAGGAGGATGGGCCTCGTTGAGTGCCGCGCCCCGTGAGTGGGCTCCGTTGCAGATGGGCTGCGGTCGAGTCCGGTCCATTCCGCGGCACGGGGCGACCGCTGGCGGGAACGGAAAGTGGTGGAGATGCGAAGCCGTTGTGCGCTTCGGCATGAGTCTCACTCACCCCACATCCGGTTCACAAGTAGGACGAACAACTCGGTTTTGGAACAGTGGATGAGGCGTGGATGAATGCGGGATGAACGACCCAGAGACATCCGCGCGTTTCTGCGGCTCACCGGGCGCTTTTTCGTGCAGAACGGCTCAGTGCGGGAGGCGCGGCTGCCAGCGTTCTGCGTACCAGGCGAGGCTCGCGGCGTCGAAAACGGGCTGTTCCGGCTGCGGCAAGCCGGTCCCGCGCCAGATCGCCGACGTGTCGAACCAGGTGTCCCGCGTGATGGCGTCGATCTGGCTGGGCGTCACGCCGAGGGGGGCCGCGAGGCGGGCGGCGGCGGCCGGGCTGAGCACCCGCTGCGGGGGAGTCGCGGCCAGGCCGGCGAACAGCGCGTCGACGAGGTGCCCGAATGGCACGGGGCGGGGCAGGGCGGCGTGGAAGACACCGGCCGCACTGTCGAAGGGCTGCAGGGCCAGCGCCGCGATGAGTTCGCCGAGCGTGCGGCGTTCGATCACCGAAACGAGCGCTGAGCCCGATCCGATGCGCGCGTCGAGGGCGCGCATGAGCGGCAGCAGTCCGCCGAGGAACCAGCGGTCGCCCGGGCCGAAGACGAAGTGGGGGCGGATGACCGTGCCACCCGCGTCGAGGACGATGTTCTCGGCATCCCGCCTGCTCGTGCTGAGGGTGCTGCGCGGGGAGGGTGTGGCCGTGCGCTCGGTTTCGCCGCCGCGCAGGGAATCGCCATAGACGCCCGCCGTGCTGACATAGAGCACTCGCTCGACGCCGGCCCGACGCGCGGCCTCGACGAGGCGCCGCGTTCCCTCGACGTTGACGACGCGGCAAAGCTCGGGATCGGCGCCGATGTAGCTCGCCGCGTGCACCACCACGGCCGCGCCGCCCACCAGAGTGTCGAGCGCGTCGGTGTCGCCCAGATGGCCCGCAACGACACGCGGATGCGCGAGCCGGGGGTGGCGCGTGAGCACCGTGGTGGCGGCATCCGATCGGTCGAGGGCGTCGAGGATGGCGCCCCCCACGAAACCGGTCGAACCCGTTAACGCAACGTGACGCGGTGTGTTCGCGCAGGAGATTCCGGACATGGCGGCCCTAACATGAGTGGGTAGACGACGACGAGGGACGGTCACGAGTGAGCATGACGGGACGAGCACCGCAGCAACAGCGCGGCCACGAGCGCCGCGAAGCGCTGTTGGAGGGCGCCGCCCGCGTGTTCGACCGCTCGGGTTTTGCGCAGGCCAGCCTGAGCGAGATCGCCACCGAGGGCGGGGCCACGATGGGGTCGCTGTACTTCTACTTCCCCTCGAAGGAGCAGCTCGCCCTGGCGATCATCGAGGAGCAGAACGCGCGCACGTTCCGGTCGCTCGAGGCGGCCGGGCAGGGGCGCGACCCGCTGCAGACGCTGCTGCACGGCTCGAAGGCGATCGCCGACCAGCTCATCACCGACGCCGTCGTGCGCGCGGGCATCCGGCTGTCGCTCGAGCAGGGAACGCTGTCCACGCCCACCAACGGTTTCTACCGCGAATGGATCGGCGGCATCACGGCGGTGTTCGAACAGGCCGTGGCCGAGGGTGAGCTGCGCTCGGATTTTGAGGCGGCCGACCTCAGCCGCATGGTCGTCGCCACGTTCACGGGAACGCATGTGGTCTCCAATGTGCTCACGGGCCGCGCCGACCTCTATCGATCGCTGCGGGTGATGTGGGGTGTGGTGTTGCGGGGCATGGTGCCCGGCAACCGGCTCGACGGCTATCTGGCCGACGCGGCGGCGCTCTTCGACGACGCGCAGCCCGACGCGGCGTAGTCGATCCACGCTCGCGCCGGGCTGCCGCGCCGCCGGACCGCCGGCTGCGTGCTCTCAGTCGGCGAAATAGGCGAGCGACGACGTGACCGCGATGCCGCCGATGCCGGCCTCGACGTCGACGCTGTGCAGCGTGCGTCCGTCGTGGGGCAGCGAGCGGCGGCGGGTCACGATCATGCGCGACGGCTGCGGCACGCCGACCACGCGCACCGGTGAGGTGGCCGTGAACGTGGCGCGCCGCATCCACAACGTGTCGGTGTTGTCGCGCGCCACCTCATCGCCCGCGTAGATGAGCGCCTGGGCCATTTGGCCGCCGATCGCGGCCGCATCGGTGAGCCCGATGGACGGCCAGTAGCGCGCCTCGAGCCCGGCCGCCCGGCGGGGTGCCGTGCCCGACGGCCGCACCGTGTGCTCCATGTCGAGTGTGGCGGCCGTCTCGTCGAGCGCGCTCAGCGACGACACATGCTCGAGCGACCGGAAGAGGGTGGTGTGAATGCGCGGCTCTCGCATGGCCCCCAGTGTCGCGGACCACGGCAGGCCGGCGATCGACGGGGCCGGATGCCGCAGCGTCACCGTGCCCGAGAGTGAACCGATCCGGCATGCGAGCACCGTGCGGAACTCGTCGGGCCGCGCGGTGGCCTCCATTGCGCGGGAGACGGTCAGCGCGACCGGTATGGCATCGACCCGCTCGAGCGGCGTGGCCCCTGCGCGCACGGCGAACTGTTCCAGCCAGGACGCCTCGATGCCGTCCGAGCTCACCCCGATGCGTCGCAGGTAGGCCTCGGCGAGTTCGGCTGCGAGGGCCAGCGCGTCGAGCGTGCTCAGGTGCGGCACGCGCGCGCTCCCACCCTTGGTCGACCAGTCCTCGGGGTAGGTGATCGATGCGACACCGGATGCAGCGAGCGAGGTCGGCTCGGCGGGGTCGGTGTTCTCGGCGGTCGTGTCGGCCAATTGCAGCAACTTCTGGTCGATGCGCCGGTAGCCGGTGCCGAAGTAGCGGTTCGCGGCGGGACCGAGCAGGGTGTCGAACGCGTCGGGGGCGGCGGCTGAGGCCGGCGCCGAACTGGGGGCGGTGATCGCGGCGGGTGAGGTGGTCGCGGCGGCTGAGGTGGCGGTGGCGGTGGCGGCGGCGGCGGCGGTCGCGGTGGATGCCGCCGCTGTCGGAATGGTCGTCGTGGCGGAGGCGGCTGGCGGAGTGGATGTCGTGTGCATGGTGTCCTCGTCGTGGTGTCGGATGGGCCGGGTGGAGTCGGATAGCGCAGGATCACTCTTCACCGGCATCAAGGTGTGCGCTCTACTTATCCCGGGAACGATGCGTGATCTTTGCATGAACGACGGGCGAAGCGGGCGCGTTCTCCCCTCCCGTCTTGACACACTCGACATATGGCAACCGACCAGGCGGCGTATTTCGACGTCGACCACACGATCACCCGCACGGGCACCCTGCGATCGTTCCTCGACTTCTATGCCGCCGACCCCCGCGGCCGTTTCGTCGCCCAGCGGGTCGCGGGCCTCGAGCGCGCCGTCGCGGCCACGCACGATCGCGTCACCCTGCACCGCCTGTTCGTCGAGGCCTTCGCGGGCGAGACCTGGTCGGGCCTCGAGCGCGCGGGCGCCGACTGGTTTGCAGACTTCGCCGTGCGCGACGGCTTCACCCCATCCGTCATCGAGCGGATGCGGCGCCACCAGGATCTGGGCCACCGCGCGGTGTTCGTCAGTGGCTCGTGGTGGCCCTGCCTCGCCCCGATCGCGGCCCACTTCGGTGTCACCGAGGTGCTGTGCACGATGCCTGTGGTGGTGCGCGACCAGGTGACGGGGGAGATGGTGCGCGCGATGGTGAGCGATACTAAAGCGACGGCGGTGCGCGATCACGCGGCCCAACACTCGATCGACCTGGCTCGGAGTATCGCCTACGGGGACGACGAGAGCGATCTGCCGCTCCTGCGCACGACGGGCCGCGCCGTCGTCGTGGGAGGCGACCCGGTACTCCTCGGCTGGGCGGCGAACCGGCGCGGATCGGTCGAGGTCCTCGATGCCCAGCGCATCCCCGTCGTGTCGTCCGAGGTGGGTCAGTGACCGGCTCGCGCCACTGACGCGTGTTTCGGGCGTGTCACGCCAAGTTGTACCCCCGGTGAACACTTCTCGCAAGGCCTTCTCCGAGAAGCGCTTCTCGGCGATGATCGGCTAGTGGGCCGAGTCCCGCTCCGGCGTTGTCGCCGTCCCACCCCCGCGAGAAACGGAGACCCGCCCGCAGATGAGAATCGCCGTGTTGTGCCACATGCATCACCCGATCGCCGAGCCTTTTCAGGGTGGAACCGAGACCCATACGGCGATCTTGGCGGATGAGCTTGTGGCGCGCGGTCACGACGTGACGCTCTTTGCGAAGGAAGGCTCTGAGACGACGGCCGCGGTGTATCCGCTCGTGCCCGCGGACTTCGAGTTCGTGTTCGCGGCGTCGCCGCTCGTGCGGGTGCAGCAGAAGGGCTTCCTGGCCGAGGCCGTGCACCACAGCATCCAAATCATCAGTGAGGGCGATTTCGACATCGTCATCAACAACTCGCTCAGCGTGCTGCCCTATACGCACATGCGGCACCTGCCGATGTTGACGATTCTTCACACGCCGCCGACGCTCGCGGATGTCAACGCCATCGTCACGAGCCCGGGGTGGTCGCCCTCGCCGCAACACCTCTTCGTCACGGTGTCCGAATCGAATGCCGCGCCCTGGCGCCTGATCCTGCCCGAGGTGCACGTCGTGCACAACGGCGTCCTGCCACGCCCAGCCTCCGCCGAGGGGGTCACCCCGGCCGATGCGGAGGCCGCCGACCTCGCCGCGACGCTCAGCGAAGCCGTGGCTGGATTCGCCGACAGCGGGTCCGATGCTCACGCCGACCCCGTCACGCCGACCTCCTACGCCGCCTGGGCCGCACGCATCACGCCCGAAAAGGGTTTGCACGTGGCCATCGAGGCCGCCGCGCGCGCCGGGATCGAGCTGCGCATCGCGGGCCCGATCGCCGACCCCCGCTACTTCGAGGAAGACATCGAACCCCTGCTCGGTCGGGGAGCGACGTATGTCGGCCACCTCGACTCAGAGGAGCTCGACCGCTTCCTCGCCGCCGCCTCGGTCTTCGTGGCATCACCACTCTGGGCCGAACCCTTCGGGCTCTCGGTGGTCGAGGCCCTGCGACTCGGCGCCCCGGTCGCGGCCCTGCCGAACGGTGCGCTCCCCGAACTCATCTCCACGGCCAATGGCGCACTGGCCCGAGACGAGAGCGCGGCGTCCCTCGGTCGCGCCATTCGCACGGCCCGTCGCCGTGATCGCGCCCGAGTGGAAGCATCCGCCGCGCCCTACACCGTCACGCGAATGGTCGACGGCTACGAACGCTTACTCGATCGAATCCTCGCGGGCAACATCGAAACCGCCGACGTGCGCGCAACGGCTTAACTGCCCCTGCCCCGCATTTCTGTCACCCATTCGGGGGCATTTCGCAATGGGGTTACCAGGATGCCGGTGAGCCCGCAGGCTGATCTTCGACGGCATCGCGCCGCCACCCCGACAGGAGGCACAGATGTATTTCCACGTTCAGGACTTCATCAACGAGATCGCCCAAGACGAGCCGGATCCCGCGGCCGCCAACGCGCTGCAGGAAGGTCTCGGCGGCCAGTTCGGCGAGATGCGCACAATGATGCAATACCTCTTCCAGGCCATGAACTTCCGCGGGCCGGCGGCGAAGCCGTACCGCGACCTCATCCAGGGCATCGGCACCGAGGAGATCAGCCACGTCGAGCTCATCGGCACGACGATCTCCCGCCTTCTCGACGGGTCTCCGCAGTACCAGGGCAAGCCCACCGACCCGCTCGACAAGGCCGGCGCTGGCGGAGCCATCCCCCTCAACATCGCGCTCGACCACAGCAACATCCACCACTACCTCGTGGGCGCCCAGGGCGCGTTGCCCGTCGACGCGGCCGGCAACCCGTGGAGCGGCAGCTACGTCTACAACTCGGGCAACCTCACGCTCGACTTGCTCTACAACCTCATGCTCGAGTCGACCGGCCGCCTGCAGAAGTGCCGCATCTACGAGATGACCGACAACAAGACGGCGCGCTCGACCATCTCCTACCTGATCGTGCGCGACCAGGCCCACGAGAATGCCTATGCAAAGGCCCTCGAGTCCCTCGGCGTCGACTGGGGCAAACTGCTGCCGATCCCGAAGACCAACGCCGAAGCCTTCCCCGAGGTCAAGGAACTCGTCGATCGCGGCCTGCAGAGCAAGCAGTACTCGTTCGACCTGCGCGGCCAGTCCGAGGCGGGCAAGATCTTCCGCGGCGCCTCGCCCTCGAATGACGGCACCGAACTGGATGCCTCGGAGCAGGCACCCGTCGGCAGCCCCATCACCATCGCCCCCGAGCGCATGGAGGAGTTCGCCCCGGGTCTCGACCCCGAGCTGCTCGCGCTCATTCAGGCGACCGCCGACCTCGAGCTCAACGAGATCGAGAACATGTACGGCCCCGTCGCGAAATAGCGGGGTGCGCCGATAGACGGGCGAAGGGCGGTCACCGGGATGGTGGCCGCCCTTCGTTGTGCGGGCGTGCACCTGTGTGCGCCACGTGCGGGCGTGCGCAAGTCTGTCGCGGACGACCGGAGCTACATGCGGCGTGCGACCTCATACAAGGTGGGCGCGACGTCTTCGACATCGGCCACGAGGAACTCGACGTTGCCCGCGCCGTCGCTCACGATGACATCCCAGACGCCCGGATGCGAGAGGAGCGTCGCCGTGAGGCTGCCGCGCGTGAAAACGCGCACGTCGCGCAGCTGGATCTCGGAGTGGTCGACCCACCCGTCGAGCACGTCCTCGCCCGGGAACGTCGGCAGGCCGTAGGGGTCGACGTCGTTCACGAGTTCTCCTCGGGTTGGGTGATCAGACGGTGCCGCATGCGACGAGGGGCACCCACCGCATCCGGTGGGCGCCCCTCGCGCTGAGGTCGTGCCGAGTTTATGCCCGCTGGCGGCGTCGACGCGCGATCACGGTCGAGCCGGCTCCGAGCATCAGGAGCAGAGCGGCTGCGCCCAGGGCGAGCACACCGTTCTCGGCACCCGAGTTCGCGAGCGAGCCCGTGTTCGAGCCGGAGCCCGCGGTGCCGGAGCCGGTGCCCGAGCCGGAGCCCGCACCTGCTTCGTCACCCGTGCCCGGGGCCGGAGTGGCCGGGTCGGTCGGATCGGCCGGGTCGGTCGGTACCGGCGTCGGCTCGGGCGCCACGACGGCGGCCGTCGACAGCGCCCAGTTCTGCACGAAGAAGTCGGCGGGGTCGATCGTGCCGCGCGCGCCGGCCCAGTCGATCAGCAGCTGACGGATCTCCTGCAGTTCGTCATAGACGATGGGGGCGTCGGCCACGGCCGGGAACCCGCCGCCACCCGACTGGCGGTAGTTGTTCACGGCCAGCACGAACTGGTCGTCGTCGGCGATGGCGCTGCCGTCGGCGTAGGACAGGCCCTGGATGCGCGATCCGACCGGCTGCGAGACGTTGATCTCGTAGTCGACACCCGACAGAGCGTCATAGTTGTAGTCGGGGATGCCCGTGGGGCGGTCGGCCGTCACGGCGTTGGTGCCCGTGGCCGGGTCGAACGTCGCGCCGGGGGCGACCTGGTTGAAGTACCGCGCCGAGAATTCGAGATACTCGCGCAGCTGAGCGCCCGTGATCTGCACGCCGCGCAGCGTGTTCTCATAGATGTAGAGGCCGGCGATATCGCGAATCGTGACCTCGCCCTCGGGGAACATGGCCGTGCGCGAGAACGGCGAGGCCTGCGAGATGACCGGGATGTCGGCCAGCGGGCCGCCGTCGAGGGCCGTCTCCACCGTGTCGGCCTGCACGTAGTTGATGAAGTCGATGATCGCCGTGTCCTCATAGCGCGAGGTCTCGGCGGGCAGCGCCTCGGTCGAGCGCGCGACGGGCGTGTTCACGTAGTCGATGGTCTGCTGGTGCTCGTCCTGCAGCGCGGCGACGACCTTCTGGCTCTCAGTCGGGGTGTCCTTGCCGTAGTGCGGCTTGACCGTCGGCTTGGCGGCATCCGACCAGTCCACGTTGAAGTTGCCCGAGGCGTCTTCGACCAAGTTGAGCGTGGTCTCGGTCACGCCGCGCGCCCAGTAGTTCGGCTGCGTGATGAGAACCTTCTCGCCGGCCACGTTGGTGAGCACGGTCTCGGGCTTGTCCTGGTGGCTGTGGCCGGCGACGAGCACGTCGATGCCGGGCACCTGCGTGGCGATGTTGTTGGCCACGTCTTCGTTCAGGTCGGCGGGCACGTAGTCGGCGTCGGCGACGGTTCCCTGACCGGTGTGGGCGAGCACGACGACGACGTCGGCCTGCGCCTCGATCTCGGGCACCCACTTCTTGGCGGTCTCGACCATGTCATCGAATTCGAGGATGCCTTCGACGTTTGCTTTGTCCCAGATGCGGATGCCGGGCGTCACCACGCCGAGCACGCCCACGGTGACCTGCTTGCCGTCGATGGTGCGCTCGATGAGCTCGTAGGGCTTGTGGTACGGAGCATCGGTCTTCGCGTCGATCACGTTTGCGCCGAGGAGCGGTGCCTGCAGATCGTTCTCATAGGCGCTCAGCATGTCGAGGCCGTAGTTGTACTCGTGGTTTCCCACGACCTGGGCGTCGTAGCCGATGGCGTTGAAAGCCTGGGCCATGGGGTGCTCGATGGTGTTGTCGAGAACGCTGGCTGCGCCATCCCCCATGCCGTAGTAGTAGGTGAGGGGCGTGCCCTGCATGGCGTCGCCGTTGTCGAAGACCATGACGGATTCGGCACCCTTGGCGGCGCGCACCTCGTCGACGACCGTTCCCACACGCGTGAGGCCGAGGATGTCGGCGTCCTTCGTGTAGGCGGCGTTGGCGAAGTAGTCCCAGTTGAACACGTGTCCGTGGGTATCGGTGGTGGCGAGCAGTGTGAGCTCGACGGTGTCACCGGTTGCGGCGGGCGCGGCGGTGGCGGGTGCTGCGGCGACGATGCCGAGCCCCGTCAACGCCACGATGCCGACGATGCGATGTAAGCGCATAGTTGTCCTGTCTCAAGAAAAGTGGTGGATGTGAGAGAACCTATCCACCCCTTGTGAACGGGACGTTACGACACCCTTTCGGGGGGTAAACGTTATCGAAGGGTGATGTTGGGGCCGCGATGCGGGCGTGGCCGGTCGACGCGTGTCGCCGGCCACGCCCCAATCGCTAGTCGGTGCTGCGGATGCCGCGCACGAAGCTCTGCGACCGCTCACGCAGCACATCGATGCGGTGCTGCTTCGCGGCGTCGACATCGAAGCCCACGTAGGCCACCGTCGGGCGGCGGCGCACGTTGACCGAGCACTCGAAGTCGGCGCACACGAGCGTGCCGACGGTGTCGCCGCGTCGCCCGGCCGCCCCACCGCGCTTGACGCTGAAGAACGCCACGTCGTTGGGCAGCTCCACATCCTCGCACCAGGCGCACTGCGGTCGGGTGCGGGGTTGCACGTCGCCCTTCCGCAGCAGGATGCCCGTGGCCACACCGTCGAGGTGCAGCACGACGTAGCCCTGGGCCGGGGCCTTGGGGTCACGCCATCCGAGGTAGTCGATGGCCTCCCAGTCGATGCTGTCGAGGTGGGCGGGCAGGTTGAGCTCCTTGCGCTCGCGCTGCGACGCGTTGATGAAGGATGCTCGGATGTCTTTTTCCGTCAGGGGAAGCATGGGTGATCGCCTTGTCTGTGTCGCACGAACGACGACGCGCTCGTGTCTTACTCGTTCTCGTACTCTGCTGATTCGCGGATGCCGGGTGTGCGCATCGGGCCCACTCCTGTCGAGCGAGCGCGGGCAACCGCGGCGGGGTAGCGCCGAGTGGCGCCGGAAACACCGGGAAAGGCGGCTACCTGATGCCGGCGAACGATACGCCGGCAACCCCCAGACGCCCCGCGGGCAGGTTCGAAACGGTCAGACTCACGTCGGCGAGTATACGCCGGGGAGTGGGTGGGGTCGAGGTCGGGTGGAGTTCTCGCCGCGGCTGATCAGCGCGGTCTCGCGCGGCCAGCCGTGCGAAGCCAGTCGATCTGGCCCGGCCGTCAGGAGCGAGCGGCCGCGAGTCCCCACGCGGAGGTGTCGAGCGCGTCGATGGCAGCAATAGTGGCGGCAATAGCAGGAACCCGATGCGAGGCCTCGGCCGACACGAGGTGCACGGTGCGCGAGTCGGGGGTCGCCGGATGCCGTGCCACCACGTTCGCGGGAAGCGGCACGCTCGCGAGCGCCAACGACGGAAGCAGTGCCACCCCGAGCCCCGCCTCCACCATGGCGAGCACGGCCGAGACGTTGTCGGTCTCGTAGTCGATGCTCGGCGTGAAACCGTGCGCCGCGCACAGGTGCAGGAGGTGGCCCCGGCAGCGCGGGCAGCCCGCGATCCAGCCGGCGGCCGCGAGGGAATCGAGGGCGAGGGGCGACGCGTCGGGGGAGAGACGCGCGGCCGGGCCCGAGTCGCCTAGCGCGCCGCGCGGCGCGTCGGCATCGCGCCGCAGAATCAGAACCATGTCCTCACGCCACAGCGGTGTCGCGGTCAGCCCGGCGGCGCTCGCCCCGTGTGGATCGTCGGGGTCGCCCGGATAACTGAAGGTGAGGGCGATATCGGCCGTGTGATCGCGCACCGCCTGCACGGCCTCGGGCGGCTCGGCCTCGATGTAGCGGAACCGCAGTCCCGGATAGTTGGCACTCATGCGCTCGATCAGCCGCGGCACGATGGTCGACGACGCCGACGGAAAAGCGGCGATGCGCACCCATCCCGTGCGCAGTCCGGCGAGCTCGGCCAGCTCCTCGGCTGCCGAGTCGATCGAGCGCAGCACGGTCGCCGCGTGGCGCGCCAGGATGTCGCCGGCCTCGGTGAGCAACGCGCCGCGGGGAACGCGCGTGAGCACCGGCATCCCCAATCGCTGTTCGAGGCGCCGAACCGTTTGGCTCACGGCGGGCTGGCTGTAGCCGAGCAACGCGGCGGCGGCCGTGATCGACCCGGTGTCGGCGATGGCCCGCACCACGCGCAGGGTCTGCGAGTCGAGGTCGGCGGCCAGAGGCGTGCGGGGCTCGGTCATGGCCCCAGCATAACGTCCGGTTATGCCGCCGATAGAGAAGCTGTCGTTGTCGAATGGATGCCGCACGGGCACCCTGGAGCCATGACGACGCTCGCGCACCCCCGCCGCACCCTCGACGAGGCGCGCGCCCAGTTCGTGGGCGGTCGCCGCTATCTCGGGGCCTGCTCGGTGGGCCTCGCCAGCGCCGACACGCTCACCGCCATGCGCGCCGACCAGCAGAACTGGGCCGAGGGCACGTGCTCACCCGCCGCCTTCGACGCCGGCATCGCCCGCACGCGCGACGCCTACGGCCGCCTGGTCAACGTCGCGCCCGACCGTATCGCGATCGGCTCGCACGTCTCCGCCATGGTCAGCGTTCTCGCGGCCGGGGTGCCCGACGGCGCCGAGGTGCTGTGCGTCGCCGGCGACTTCAGCTCGATGGTGTTTCCGTTCATGGTGCGCGAGCGCCGCGGCGTTCGTGTGCGACACGTCCCCGTCGAGGCGCTCGCCGACTCCATCACAGCCGACACCTATCTCGTCGCGTTCTCGCTCGTGCAGTCGGCGTCGGGCCGGGTAGCGGATGTCGCGGCGATCGTGGCGGCCGCAGCATCCACCGGCACCTTCACGCTGTGTGACACCACGCAGGCCGCCGGCGCTATGCCCGTGGATGCCTCGCTTTTCGACGCCACCGTGTGCCACGCCTACAAGTGGTTGTGTGCCCCGCGCGGCGCCGCGTTCCTCACCCTCGGCGTCGACTATCAGCGCACGCTCGTTCCGATCCAGGCCAATTGGTATGCCGGCAATGACGTCTGGGCCTCGTGCTACGGCCCCGAGATGCAGCTCGCCACCGACGCGCGCGCCTTCGACGTGTCGCCCGCCTGGCCCGTCTGGGTGGGCGCCGAACCGGCCATCGACCTCTTCGCCTCGCTCGACCTCGCCGAGGTGCACGCCCACAACGCGGCCCTCGGCGACGCGCTCTGCGACGGTCTCGGCCTCCCGCGCGCGGGCCAGGCCATCATCACATGGCCGGATGCCTCGGCCCACGATCTCGCGGCCCTCACCGCGCACGGCATCACAGCCTCGGGTCGAGCCGGCCGCGCCCGCGTCGCCTTCCACCTCTGGAACGACGACCGCGACGTCGCCGACGTCCTCGCGGCCCTCGGCCATTGACTGCATTAAACAGCGAGACTCCCTGATCCACATGTGTGGGGGAGTCTGCGCTGTCGAGTTTAGACGAATGCTGTGAGTTGATCAAGAGCGAACCGGCGGGCGCGACCGCGTTTTGGTCAGCGGTAGGGTCTCCCTTCACAGTCCACCGCGTCCGAGTAGTGCCCCTCCTGAAGGGCGTTCTTCGCATCCTGCCGAAACGCACCCGTCGGGATGACCGCAACCTCGATCGATTCCGAGGCCTCAATGCTCGACGCGCTCGAGCAGATCGCGACGACCGTCCAGCCTTCTTCGTCACCGTCGAACGTGGCTGGGAGGTTCACCCGCGGAGAGGCGTCCTGGGTGAGTAACTCCGAGTCATCACTCCGCGCGAGCGCGACGCTCTCTAATCCGTTGCCGACAAAAGCCGACGGCGTCGTCGCCGCGCTGCAACTCGTCAGCGTCATCGCGAGCACGAAGAGGGCACCAACTGAGGCTGTCCGGACAGTTAGAGCCCGCACGATATTGACGAACTGTAGGGGTTCAGGGCGGTCAAGCGGCCGCTTGTAGCGACGGTATTCCAACCGATGACGCCGGTGCGGCCGTGCACGCCCTTCTGTTTACTCACGTTGTAGTGATACCGCGTGCCCACGGCTCGTGCCTTCCACGTCTGCCCCGCTGACATCGGCGGTGATGAACACGAGACGGTCGTGGCCACGCTTGTCCCCGCGCTGATATTGAGACCGGCTGCAACGGAGCCGCGACTCGCACCAAGACTGAGCTGGATGTCCCGGCTGGCCGTTTTGCCACGACTGATCTGACAGGTTCCACCGGAGGATCGGATATTGCACGAGCCAATGACACCGCCCAGTTGATTTCGAGAGGATGAAACGTTGACCACTCGGTAGCGCAGGGCGGCCGATTCCGCGGACTCAGCCGTCTCGGACGAGGAGTCATTCTGGACCTGGCCGTCAGCATGAGCTGCCTCGATCGAACCGCCAGAGAGAAGAATGGCGAGAAGGGCTGGAGCCGCTAAGCGAGTCTTGAAATTCAACATGTTGGACAGGTTAGTATTCTGAATTGCCCAGCTCAAGAGGGTCGTTCGACCTGCGGAACAACCATGCGGTCACAGGAAAAGGGCCGAGACGAATATCTCGTCACGGCCCTTCTCCCAACAGCGTCTCGCGCAGCGCGGGGAGGGCGAATGCGGTTCGGAAACCTACCGCGCGGTTGCCGGAATCGCCCGGCTGAGCGTGGTCGTGGCCCATCCCAGCAGGGCGAGGATGAGGCCGACCCCGATGGCGAAGAAGGCGACGCCGAACGAGACGACCGAGGTGAAGAGCGACGCCCGCAGGAACGATGCGTCCATGACGGTGGCGCGGATCGGGTCATCCTTCTCGAGCTGGGCGTAGGTCTTGCCGTCGGCCATGGCGGTGGCGTGCATGTTGATGGCGTCGGCCTGGGCGAGGGCGCTGAACGGGCCCGTCACGGGCGCATTGGCGAGGAAGGAGGCATCCTCGCTCACGGTGATGTGCTGGTCGGCGAGCTGGGAGCTGACGACACCCCAGACCACGCCGCCGGCGACGATCATGACGATGCCGGCGATGATCGCGAGTAGGCCGGCCCAGCGGGCGAGAAGGCGTGTGCGTGGGCTGAGCGGTGTGGTCGTGGCGGCGGTGGAACCGGTGGCGGTTGCGGTGCTCATGAGTGTTCCTTCTGTTCGTGTGACGTTGTCGTCATGACTCCAGAGTCGTCCTCCCGCGCCAGCTGGGTCAGGGCCGAAGGTCCCACGACGAAATGAATAAATCTCGGATGTCGTGGGCCCTTGGACTCTGTCGGGACGAGGCGACGCGCGGTGGACTGAAGGGACACGGCACGACAGAGCGAGGAACGCATGAGAACACGCACGGTAGACAGCGCACACTGGCAACGGTTGTGCCGCGCAACGCGCGAGCGGCTGTCGCGAGGTGGGGCGCTCGGGCGTGAGCCGGCGGACACCCCATCCTCGAGCGACGGTGAGATCAAACGCTCGCGCTAGGCCCGACTCAGGGTCGAGCGCTGTGCGGATGCGTGAGCCCGTAGACCGCCGCCTGCGTGCGACGTTCGACCCCGATCTTTCCGAGCAGGCCCGAGACGTAGTTCTTGACGGTTTTCTCGGCAAGGCCCAGCTGCTCGCCGATCTGGCGGTTCGTCATCCCCTCGGTGATCAGGGTGAGTACCTGGTGCTCGCGCAGGGTGAGCTGTACGTCGTCGGCCGGGCGCTGGTCGAGCACGCGTTGCCGCGCGCGACGAACGAGCTCGGCGTCCATGAGCTGGGCGCCCGCCGCGACCTGTCTGATGGCGCTCACGAGCCCGGCACCCCGGATGTCTTTGAGCAACCACCCCTGGGCACCCGCCAGCACGGCGCCCTGCTGGGCGTCGTCATCGTCGAACGCCGTGAGCATGATGCACGGCAGCCCAGGGTGGGCCGAGCGGATGTCGCGGCAGGCGTCGATCCCCGACCCATCGGGCAGCCGCACATCGAGCACGGCCACGTCGGGGGCCGTCGCATCGACGCGGGACACGGCGTCTCGCACGGTCCCCGCCTCGCCCACGACGGTCAGGTCGGCCTCGCGCTCGATCACGTCGACGATGCCGCGGCGCACCAATTCGTGGTCGTCGAGCAGGAAGACGCGGATCATCGGGGCACCTGCCACGTGAGCACGCTGCCGCCCTCGGCGCCTGGGTCGAGCGAGCTCGACCCGCCGTGGGACGCGGCGCGGGCCGCGAGGTTCGCGGTGCCACTCGAACGCGCGGGTGGGGAAACACCCGGCCCGGGCCCGTCGTCGCTGATGCGCACCTCGATCGCGCCGGCCGTCACCCCGACGGACACGATCACGGTCGTCGCGTGGGCGTGACGCACGGCATTCGCGAGCCCCTCACGCACGACGGCTTCGGTGTCGTCGAGCAGGTCGTCGACGATCACGCCGTCGACGTCGCCCTCGAACACGATGCGCGGCGAGGTGGGGAAGGATCCCGCGACCTCGCTGACGACATCCAGCAGTCGGTGCCGCGCCGACGGCCGCGCGCGGCGCGCCGAGCGCAACGAGAAGACCGACGTGCGAATCTCGGCGACGGCTTCGTCGAGCAGGTCCGAGACGCCGTCGATGCGTGCTCGGGCGGGCTCGGGAAGGGCGTCGAGATCCATTCCGTTGAGCGCCAGTCCCGCGCCGAAGAGGCGTTGGATCACGTTGTCGTGCAGGTCACGGGCGATGCGGGCGCGGTCCTCGAGCAGGGCCACGCGCTCCCGGGCGGCGCGGGCTCCGCGCAGTTCCAGCGCCACGCTGGCCTGGCTCGCGAAGTCGGTGATCATGTCGAGGTCCAGGTCATCGAAACGCAGGGCACCGGGCGGCCGGGCGACGAGGAGCGCGGCATCCACACCCCCGGCTCGGCTGAGTGGAACGGTCATGGCGCTGCCGGTCGACGCAGCACCGTCGGGCGCGCCGGGATGCGGAAGGCCGGCAGACACCACGGGATTGCCTGAGGAGATCACCTGAGCGGCCGGGGTCGTGCCTGCGCTGAACACCCGGCCGGCATAGGCCGCCGCATCGGCGCCCCACGCTCCTTCGGTGGCGAAGGCACCCGAGCCGGTGCGCACGATCAACGCCACGACGGCTGCATTCGTGAGCCGGAGTATCGAGGTTGCGATGAGCCCGAGAGGGTCGGCGCCGTCTTCGTCGAGCAACGCCGAGGCGACCTCGGCCGAGGCGAGCGACCATCGCTGGCGGCGTTGCGTGTCACCGAAGAGGCGCGCGTTCGAGATCGCGACACCGGCGGCCGCAGCGAGGGCCAGCAGAAGCTCCTCGTCTTCGTCGCTGAAGGGGCCACCCGAACGATCGGTGAGATAGAGGTTGCCGAAAACCTCGCCGCGCACCTGGATCGGCACGCCCAGGAAGCTGTCCATGGGCGGATGGTGGGCGGGAAAACCGACCGAGCGAGGGTCGTCGGCGAGGTGTTTCAGGCGCACGGGGCGGGCTTCGGCGGTCAAGGCGCCCAGGACCCCGAGGCCCGTCGGGAGGTGCCCGATCGTTCGTCCCAGGTCGTCGTCGATGCCCACATGGATGAATTGCTCGAGCATGCCGTCGGGGCCGATGACGCCGAGCGCGCCATATCGGGAGCCGACGAGGTTCACGGCCGCTTGGATGATGCGACGCAGCACCACCTCGAGGTCGAGGTCCTCGGCGATCGCACGCGTGGCCGAGAGCAGATCGCGCAGCCGCTCCTGCGTGTGCAGCACGTCGTGGGCCTTGTCGACCAGCTCGCCGACGGCCCGCTCGAAATCGGATGTCGGAAGCGACGGGCGATCCGCGGATGTGTCAGGGCGCTCGGGTTTCACGGGGCTCCTCGGTGGCTGTTTCGAGCTGATGGGACCTCTGGCCCTACAGCGCGCGGGTGAGCCGCACGACACTGGAAATCTATCGCAGACAGATGAACGGGGATAACCGTGGGCAACACGACGGCACAGACGACCGGGCTCCTGAGGGCCGACGAGCCGCGCATATCGGACGCCCCGGTGTTCCGGTGCATCGTCGGCTACGACGGGTCGTCGGCGGCCGACACCGCGCTCGGTTGGGCCGTCGAGAGGGTCGAGCGGGCCGGCCGTGAGGACGTCGTGGCGCACGAGCTCGCCGTTCATCTCGTCGGGGTCGTCGATGGCGATGCGGGTGTCATGGGGGCCGCCTACGCGGAGGAGGCCACTCGTGCGCATGCCCAAATCCTGTCCGATGCCGCGGCGCGGGTCGTGGGCGAGCACCTCGGCCTCGGGGTCACGACGCAGCTCGTCGACGGGCTCGTGGCCACGGGCCTCGCCGACTCAGCTCGGCCGGGTGACATCGTCGTCGTCGGATCGGATAAGACCGGCTATGCGCACGGTCGGCTATTCGGGGTGCGCAGCATTCAACTGGCCGCAGCCGCGACCGGCCCGATCGTCGTCGTGCCGTCGGCAGACCTGCGGTTTCGGGCGGGTGTCGTCGTGGCCGTGGATGGCACGGATGCGTCGATCGCGCTTGCGCGCCTGGGCGCCCGGGAGGCCGCGTCGCGTGGGCACACCCTGAGCCTGGTGCTTGCGGTAGCGCCCGATGCTGCCCCTGCACAACGGCAGCGGGGGGACGAAGCGCTCCGTGCAGCTTTCGAGGCGGCGCACGATGTCGACGCGGGGCTCGAGATCAGCCGTCACCTCGCCCATCGGCGGCCGGCCGAAGCGGTGCTCAACCTGGCACGCGACCGCTCGCTGCTGATCGTGGGGCGTTCGCGCCGCACGCCCGCACCCGGTATCGGGGGCACGCTGCACGAGGTGCTCCTCAACGCGAACGTCCCCGTCATGATCGTGCCCTGACCGAGTGGGGCCGAGTGCGATATAGCTGGGCGATGCGCGTCCCACGTCACGCGTAGACGTCGAGGGGCCTGAACGAATGTGTCGTCCCGGCCCCTCAGCGGTGCGGCGGGCTAGCCGCGGTCGGTGCTGCGCTTGGCGGCGCGGCGGCGCAGGAGGACGAGCACGAGACCCGCCACCACCAGCAAGGCGGCGATGCCCGCGACGAGACCGAGCGTCGAGCCGTCGGCACCCGTCTGCGACAGAGAACCGCGGCGGATGGCATCCGGGTCACCCGCGGGAGCGGCCGACGAGGTCGCGCCCGGCACGATCGGAACGGCCGTGGCCGAGGGGGTCGGCGTGACCGGCGGCACCGGGGGAGTGGTCGGGTCGACAGGCGGTTCGGTCGGCTCGACCGGTGCAGCAGCCAGGCCCGACACGCGCACGTAGTCGAACGTGGTCGTGAAGCCGGCGCCCGCCATCGAGACGAGGCCGATGCGCGGCGTCACGCCGAGTGGCGTCGTCCAGGTGCCCGATTCATCCCAGGTTTGGCCGTCGAGGCTCGTGTACCCCGTGTAGAGGTTCTCGGTCGCGCTGTGCTGGCGCACGATGCGCAGGTAGGTTTCGTCGCCGACGGGCCCGCCGACGCCGTTGCCGTAGACCGGGTAGCCGGCCGGAACGGGGCTCTGACGCTTGGCGAACTCGGTCTGGCGGGTCTCCCAGATCGACGACACCGCGTGCTTGATGAAGTTGCCGTCGTCGGTGTAGAGCACGATGCCGCCCTGCACGTAGTTCTGGCAGCAGCCCTCGGCCGGCACGTTCACCGACACGCGCGTCTCGACCACGTAGTCGCCCTCGGGCGCGGCCTCGGTGACGAGACCGGCGGCGTTGGCCTCGGGGCCGAGGTCGCCCGCCTGCGTGTCGAAGCTGAACGAGCCGTCGGCGACACCGAAGCTCGAGGCATCCGGTTGGCGGATCCACGACCACTGAGCACCGAGCGCGTCGCCGTCGAAGTCATCCGACAGCGCGGCGATCGTCTCGCCGGGTTGCGGCTGCACGACGGGGGCGGATGCGGGAGCCGCGGCCTGCCCGGCAACCGTCACGGGTGCGGGCTGCGGGGTGTCGCTCGGCCCGGCGCCGCCGCGCACGGTGGGCCAGCCATCCACCCAGTCGATGCGGTCCATGAGCACGGGTCGCTTCGTGTAGGTCTCGCCCTCGACCATGTAGGGGTCGTTGCGGTCGACGGCGTGGTAGACGATCCACGAGGTGCCCGCGAGGTCGGTCGCCATGGTGTTGTGGCCCGTGCCGATCCAGCGGTTGCCGTTCTGGTGCAGCAGCGGGGTGCCGCCCACGCGGCCGGCGAGGAGCGACGTGCCCGTCTTGTCGACGAAGGGCCCGGTGGGGCTGGTCGAGCGGCCGACGAACACGCCGTAGCCCGTGAGGGGCCCGGCGCAGCAGTTGGTGGCCGAGCCGAGCAGGTAGTAGTAGCCGTCGTGTTCGACGACGTTGGTGCCCTCGTAGCGGTTCGAGATCGAGATCTGCACCTGCGTGGCGGGGTCGGTCGTGAGGCCGTCGGCGCTCAGCTCGCGCACCGAGAGGCCGCCGAAGTAGCTGCCGTAGTAGATGTAGTTCTGGCCGTCGGCCGTGATGACCTCGGGATCGAAGGTCCAGCGGCGGTCGTTGGGGTTGCCGCCGGGAGGGGCGGCGGGTGCGACGACGGGTCCGCCCGAGTCGGTCCAGGGCCCGGCGGGGCTGTCAGAGGTGGCGACGCCGATGGCCGCGCCCCCGTCATCCGGAACGCCGTCGCCGTTGGTGTCGGGGCCGACCGTCTTGGTGGCCGTGTAGTAGAGGTTGTACTTGCCGTTCAGGAAGACGACGTCCGGCGCCCACATGTCGCCGTCGTTGATCCAGGCGGGCTTCTCGGGCAGCGCCTCGGTGACGAACGTCCACGTCACGAGGTCGGTCGACCGATAGGTCGGGATGCTGTAGAAACGCAGGCTGCCGTCGGGGTTCTTCTCCTCGGAGTCGAGGGCGTCGCGCGTGCAAAAGAGGTACCAGGCGGCGTCGGCTGGGTCGGCCGAGCGGATCACGTCGGGGTCGGCGCACTGTTCGGCGGGCCGACCGTCCGCGAGCGTCAGCGTGAGCGGGTTCGTGAACGTGTCGGCGGCCACGGCGGCGCGGGCACCTGACGCGGCGATGGCGGATGCTGGGGCCACGGTGGTTGCCGCCGATGTCGTCGTCGCGCCGGTCGTTGCCGGTTGGGTGGATCCGGCACCTGCGGCGGCGGCTGGCGCCACCCCGAGCAGCAGGGCCGCGGCGGTGAAGCCGGCGGCAAGCGAGAGTTTTCTCATGTTTCCTCCACGTTGAGGGTTGGTCGAGCGGGGTGTCTGAGGGTGAGGTGCGGGGGCTACGGCAGGTCGACGACGGGCGTCGAGCCGTCCCAGGAGAGGGGCAGCACGTTCATGCCGCGGTAGACGATGGCCGGGTCCCACGAGTGGAAGAAGATGCGGTCTTCGCCGTCGGGGCCCGCCACGACATCCTGCCCGCCAGGGCCCACATAGGCGTCGCCGGTGATCTCGGTGGTGAGCAGCGGGCCGTCGGCTTTCGTGTAGGGGCCGGCCAGCGCCGTGGCGGTGGCATAACCCGTGGCATAGGCCTCGCCGCCGTAGTCGTTCGCCGAGTAGAAGAGCACGTAGGCGTCGTCGTGTTTCACGATCACGGGCGCCTCGATGAGCGAGCCCTCCCACGCCTCGGTCTGCTGCAACAGGCGGGTCGGCTCACCGGGGAGCGTGACGCCATCCGCGCCGAGGGGCGACAGCTGCAACCAGGTGTCGAGCCCGCAGCAGTTGCCGTCGTTCTTCCACACGAGGTAACGCGCGCCGTCCGTGTCGGTGAAGCTCGACGCGTCGATGGCACCGCCCTCGTCGAGCGGGCAGATGAGCGGGGTGTCGCTCGCGCCCACGAACGGTCCGGTCGGCGCATCGGCCGTGGCCGCACCGATGCACTGCTGGTCCGAATCGGCATCCTGCGCCGTGAAGTAGAGCGCGAAACGCCCGTCGGCCAGCTCGGTCACATCGGGGGCCCACGTGCGGCCCTCGTCGGCCCAGGCGGGCAGATCGGGGAAGGCATCCTCACCGGCCGGCTGCCACGTCTCGAGATCGGTAGAGGTGGCGTATTGCAGGTTCGCTGCCGGGTTGTTGGTCGCGTAGGCGTAATAGGTGTCGCCGACGCGCAACACGTCGGGGTCGGGAAAGTCCTGGTCGATCGCGAAGGCGGGCGTTGCGGATGCCGGAGCCGCGCTGTCGGCACCGCCCGCGTCGCCCGAGCCGCTGCCCGAGCACGCGGTCAGGACGAGAACCCCCGCGGCGAGAGCGGCCAGGGCCCCCGGCATCCGCACCCGCATCAGCCCTTCACACCCGAGGACGCGACGCTGTCGACGATCTGGCGCTGAGCGAGCGCGAACAGGATGAGCACGGGAACCGACGCGATCACGGCACCGGCCATGACGATCGAGAAGTGCGTCGAGTAGGCGCCCTGCAGCTGGGACAGACCCGGCTGCAGCGTGAGGTTCTCGGGGCTGAGGAGCACGTAGATCGGCCACAGGAAGTCGTTCCAGTTGGCCAGGAAGCTCAGCACCGCGAGGGTGGCGAGCGCCGGGCGCGACAGCGGAACGATGATCTGCAGGAAGATGCGCAGGTCGCCGGCACCGTCGATGCGGGCCGCCTCCTCGATCTCCATGGGCAGCCCGATGAAGAACTGCCGCAGGAAGAACACGCCGAAGGCGCTCGCGGCACCCGGGATCGAGATGGCCCAGATGGTGTCGAGCCATCCGAGGTTCTGCACGATCAGGTAGTTGGGGATGAGGAAGATGACCGGCGGCACGAGCAGCGTCGCGATGATGAGGCCGAAGACGATTCTTTTGCCGCGGAACTCGAGCCGGGCCAGCGCATAGGCCGCCGCCGACGCGGTCACGAGGATGAGGATGGTCTGCAGCGTGGCCGCCAGGAAGCTGTTCAGCAGCCAGCGGAAAATCGGCTGCTGCCCCGACGACAGCGTGGCATAGGCCTCGGTCGAGAAGGGGTTCGGGATGAAGCCGTAGGGGTTGGTGATGACATCGCCGTCGGTCTTGAACGACGTGATGAGCACCCACAGCAACGGCAGCACAATGATGAGCGACACGACCACGAGCAGCACATAGAGGATGGCTTGGCGCACCGTGCGCGGGCGGAAGCGGCGTTTCGGGGCCACGGTTGCCGAGGCGTTCGCCCGGCCGCGCCCGCTGCCCGAGCCGCCGCCCGAACCGCTGCTCGCGCCGCCGTTGCCGGGGCCGCCGCCGTTACCGTTGGCGCTGCCGGCACCCTCGACGCCGTCGTCGCCGCCGCGGGGGCGGGTGGGGGTTGAGGTAGACATCCTTGTCCTTACTCCGCGCGTTCGCGCTGTAGACGGAAGTTGATGACGCTGATGATGGCGAGCACGGCGAACAGGATGTAGCTCATGGCCGAGGCCGCGCCCATGTTGCTCTGCGCGAGACCCTGGTCGGAGATGTACATGATGACCGTGCGCGTGGCGTTGCCTGGCCCGCCCTTGGTGAGGATGAACGACTGGCCGAACATGTTCGCCGACGCCAGGATGGTGGTGGTCGTCACGAACAGCATCACGGGTCGCAGCCCGGGCAGGGTCACGCTGAAGAACTTGCGAATCGCGCCCGCGCCGTCGAGCGAGGCCGCCTCATAGAGGTCGGCGCTGATGCCCTTGAGGCCCGCGAGCAGGATGACGGCGTTGAAGCCCAGCGTCCACCACACGGTCACGCCCACGAGCGAGACCCAGGCCCACGGAACGTCGACCGTCCACGGCAGGTCGGAGGGGAGACCGACGAGCCCGAGCAGGTAATTCAGGATGCCGGACTGCGTGTCGAGCACATAGCGCCACACGACGCCGATGACGGCGACGCCCAGCACGTAGGGCGCGAAGAAGATGGCGCGGAACGCCGTTCCACCCTTGATCTTGTTGTTGAGCAGCACGGCGAGCAGCAGCGGGATGACGAGCATGACGGGCACGCTCAGCAGCGTGAAGATGCCGGTGGCACCCATGCTCTGCCAGAAGTCGCCGAAGGTGATCGACCCGGGGGTGAAGAGGTCGATGTAGTTCTGCAAGCCGATGAAGGCCTGCTCGGCCTTATAGGGGCTCCAGTCGGTGACGCTGATCACGAGGCCGAAGATGGCCGGCGCGATCACGAAGATGCCGAACAGGATCAGGAAGGGCGCGAGGAACAGGTAGGCGGTGCCGGTGCGGCGGGGTGCCCCCGACTTGCCGACGCGTGAACGTCGGCGAGCCGGGGGCACCGCCACAGCGGGCGCGGCCGGGTTGGGACCGGCCATCGTGCTGGAATTAGTCACCGTACTTGGTCTTGTTCTGCTTGAGGACCTCGTCGGCCTTGGCGGCCGCGTCGTCCAGGGCCTGCTTCGGGTCCTTCTTGCCGGTGACCGCTTCGTTCAGCGCCGTCGTGATGAAAGCGTTCGCGGCGGTGATGCCGGGGGCGCTCGTCTCGTAGTGCGCGTAGGGGAGCTGGTCGAGGAACGGCTTCAGGTTGGGGTACTTCTCGACGAGGGCCGGGTCGTTGCGCACCTCGTTGGCGGCGGGGAGCTCACCGGTCTCGGCCCAACCGGCCGAGTTGGCGTTCATCCACTTGACGAACGTGGCGGCCGCGGCCGTCTTGTTCTTGTCCTGGCCCTTGTTGTTCAGGAACATCCAGTGCGTCGAGCTCGACCAGACGGCCTTCTCGGTGCCGATCTGCGGAACGGGAGCGACCGTCCAGTCGATCGAGTTGAAGCCCTCGTTGGTGGTCTGCCAGACGCCGTTCCAGTTGTACGCCGTCTTGCCGGCCAGGAGGCCCTTGATGTTGCCGTCCTGCGCCACGTTGGCGGGGCTGTAGCCATCCTTGATGAGGTCGGTCATGTGCGTGAGCGCCTGGACGCCCGCGTCGGAGTTGAACGTGGCCTTCGAGACATCCTCGTTGTAGAGGTCGCCGCCGAACTGCCAGAGCAGCGACTGGAACTCGAACGTGCCCGTGAAGACGTAGCCGTCGACCCATTCGCCCTGCACGCCGGCCGCCTTGAGGGCTTCGAGGGCCTTCATGTAGGCGTCCTTGTCGGAGGGGACGGTGGCCGGGTCGATGCCCGCGGCCTTCAGCACGTCGTTGTTGACGTAGAGGCCGAGGGGCGTGACGCTCCACGGGATGCCGTACTGGTTGCCCGAGTAGGCGCCCGCGTCCATGAGGCCTTCGGGGAAGTCGTCGGCCGAGTAGCCGAGCGCCTTGACGATGTCGTCGGCCTTCAGGAGCAAACCCTGCGCCGCGTAGGTCGCCACGTCGTCGCCGTGGGCCACCGCGACATCCGGACCCTTGCCGGCCTTGACCGCGAGGGGGAGCTTCTTGTTGACGTCGGCCCATTCCATGGGGACGTTCTTGACCTCGATGTTGTCGTGCTCGCTGTTGAACTTCTCGATGAGCTTCGGCACGAGAACGGGGGCTGCGCCACCGGTCCAGCCGTTCCAGAAGCTGATCGAGACTTTGGGGCCGTCGTAGTCCTCGCCGGAGACGGAGGCGCCTCCGCCGGTGCTGCCCGATGACCCGCAGGCCGTCAGGGCCAGGCCGACGCCGAGCGCCAGTGTCGCCGCAAGTGCTCTGCGGGCGGTTCCCTTCTTCATGAGTACTCTCCTTTGAGTTTTACGCCCAGTGGGCGGTGCACAGGGTGGCGCCCCTCAAGAATGATCGGGCGTCGAAGGTGAATTTACAGCGCTAGAAGTCGGCCGTCAAGATCTAGACATTTCTCCAGCGCGGTAATCTGGCGGCACGGGATGCTCCGGGTCTAGAGTTCGGGGCGAGCGACGCGGGTGCGGTCATCCGCCGTCGTGGCACCGGCAGCACACGCGAGACACCACACGCGACATCGGAGGAACCATGGCGGGAGTTCGCTTACAGGACGTGGCCGAGCACGCCGGGGTGTCGATGAAGACCGTCTCGAACGTCGTGCACGCCCACCCCAACGTGTCGGCACCCATGCGCGAGCGCGTGCAGCGCGCCATCGATGAGCTCGGCTATCGGCCCAACGCCATCGGACGCCGCCTGGCGACGGGGCGCACCGGACTGATCGCGCTGGCCTTCGCGGATGTGCGGCTGCCCTACTTCTCCGAGCTCGCCAATGTCGTCTCGAAGGCTGCTGCGGCGACGGGGACGGGCTACCGCGTGCTGCTCGAAGAGACCGAGGGCACCATCGAGGGCGAGCGGGCGGTCTTGTCGGCGAGCGAGGCCGGCCTGGTCGACGGCATGCTGCTGCAGCCTTCGCAGATGTCCTCGCGCGAGATCGCCGAGCGGCACGGCGACCTGCCCATGGTGTTGCTAGGCGAAGGGCCGGCGCCGCTCAGTGTCGACCGCGTCATGATCGACAATGTCGCGGCGGCGACCGTGGCGACCGAGCATCTCGCGGATCTCGGGCGCACGCGCATCGCGTTCGTCGGGCACGAGGATGCGAGCATGTCGTGGACGTCGAGGCAGCGCATCGTCGGCTACCAGCAGGGGCTCGAGAGCCGCGGTCTGCCCGTCGAACACGATCTGTTGATCCCCACGGGGGCCATCGCTTCGGATGAGGCGGCCCGGGCCGTCGGTGCGGCGATCGATCGCGGCATCCGCTTCGATGCGCTCATGTGCCGCGACGATCTCGCCGCCATCGGCGCTCTGCGGGCCCTGCACGAGCGGGGGATCTCGATTCCGGATGACGTGGCCGTGATCGGGTGGGACAACATCGCCTTCGACGCCACGACGTTCCCGAGCCTGTCGTCGGTGTCGCCGAATACGCACGAATTGGCGCGCGTGGCGCTCGAGATGTTGGCCGAACGCATCGAAGGATATGACGGCATCGGCCGGCACCGTTTGGTCGATTTCGAGCTGGCTCTGCGCGAGAGCGCCCCGGGCTCGCGGCGACACGCCGGTGTCGCGATTGCAGAGTTTACAGCGCAGTAAATTGCGTGCATGATGTGTGCATGAGCAGTAGCCCCGCGCGCCTCGATGACGAGGCCCTTCGAGCCAGCCGCCAAGACGGCACCTACCCCCGACCGCAACTGGTGCGCCCCGATTGGGCCGATCTCACCGGCACGTGGTCGTTCGCCTTCGACGATGCCGACGAGGGGATGGCGGCCCGCTGGTTCGCCTCGCCCGATTTCGATCGCCGTATCCAGGTGCCGTTCCCGTTCGAATCCGAGGCCTCCGGCATCCATGACACGGGTTTTCATCCCGTGGTCTGGTACTCCCGCGAGCTGACCGCCGATGACTTCGCGGCCGCCGGTTTCGGCACGGGCCGCCGACTGCACGTGCACTTCGGCGCCGTCGACTACCGCGCGCAGGTGTGGCTCGACGGTGTGCACCTCGGGGCGCACGAGGGTGGGCACACGCCCTTCTCGTTCGACGTGACCGACGTCGTCGGTGCCGGTGCCGGTGCCGAGCGTGCCTCGCACACGCTCGTGGTGCGGGTCGAGGACGACCCCTTCGACGTGTCGCAGCCGCGTGGCAAACAGGATTGGCGGCTCGAGCCGCACTCGATCTGGTACCACCGCACCTCGGGCATCTGGCAGCCCGTCTGGCTCGAGTCGACGTCGGATGTCTTCGTCACGCTCGTGCACGCCACGCCCGATGTTCCGGGCGGCACGATCGCGCTGCGGCTCGACCTGAACCGGCGACCCGCGGCCGATGCCGACGTGCGCCTCGACGTGGTCGTTTCGTTCGAAGGTGAGCAGCTCGCCTCCCAGACCGTGCGCGCGCTCGACGTTACGACTGCGCTTGTCGTGGCGCTGCCCGTGCAGACGAACGGGCAGGCCTATGAAGAATTGCTGTGGTCGCCCGAACATCCGCGCCTGCTCGATGTGCGCGTCACGGTGCGCGCCGCAGATGTCGTGGTCGACGAGGTGTACTCCTACCTCGGCCTGCGGTCGGCGGCTGTCGCGGGCGGGCACTTCCTGCTCAACGATCGGCCCTACTACGTGCGCAGCGTGTTAAACCAGGGCTACTGGCCCGAGTCGCACCTCGCCGCCCCGAGCCCCGCGGCCCTCAAACGCGAGGCCGAGCTCATCAAAGAGCTCGGTTTCAACGCCACGCGCGTGCACCAGAAGTTCGAAGACCCACGCTTCCTCTACTGGGCCGACGCGCTCGGTCTGCTGGTCTGGGCCGAAACGCCCGGCACCTTCGAGTTCAGCCCGCGCGCCGTCGCCCGTATGAGCGCCGAGTGGACCGCGGTCATCGAGCGCGACCTCTCGCACCCGTGCATCGTCACGTGGGTTCCGCTCAACGAGAGCTGGGGCGTGCAGCACATCGCGCACGACGAGCGCATGCAGGCCTACGCCCGCTCGCTCGTCTCGCTGACGCGTGCGCTCGACCCCTCTCGGCCCGTCGTGTCGAACGACGGGTGGGAGCACGTGGACTCCGACATCCTCAGCATCCACGACTACGAATGGTCGGGCGAGGTGCTGCGTGCCCGCTACCTCGATCAGGATGCCTGCAACGCCGTGCTCGGCGGCTTCGGCCCGGCTGGCCGACGCATGCTGCTCGATGGGCAAGAGGTGGGCGACCGGCCCGTCATGGTCACCGAATTCGGCGGCATTTCGTACGCCTCGAAGGCCGTGCCCGACGACGCATGGGGCTATTCGAGGGCGACCAGCTCTGAGGACTTCGTCGACCGCCTCGAGGCCGTCGTGGGCGCCGTCGCCGCCAGCTCGTTCGTGGCCGGGTTCTGCTACACGCAGCTCGTCGACACGCTGCAAGAGACCAACGGCCTGCTGGCCGACGACCGCACACCGAAAGCTCCTATGGAGACGCTGCGCGCCGTCATCACGCGCACGGGTTCGGCGGGGCGCTAGTCAACGAGACGCTCCTCGGGGTGGCGTCGTCCGGCGTCACCCGCTCGTCTGCGCGCTGACCGGTGCTGCGTCGATCGATGCCGAGGCGATCGACCTCATATCGGCTGTCTCAGCGCTCAGCGCTCAGCGATCATCGGCAGAGACGACCCGGCGGCCCGCGCGCGACAGGCGGTAGCCGGGCTCGCGCACGCGGCGCGTCCACGCGTAGGTGTTTCCAGCAGGGGCCGAGAGCACGGCGTCGTAGCGGGTGTCGCTGTCGACCGCGGCCGCCGGGTCGTGGCGCAGTTCTACCTGGCCGACGAGACGCCACCGTCCGCGCGGGCTCGCGTGCAGCAGGCGCAGTCTCAGAGGCGTGCTCGTGAGGGTGTGCGCGAGGGCGTCGAGGTCGCCGGGGAGGCGTGGTTCGGCATCCGCGATCAGCATGAGCAACACCGGGCCGTCGGCGCCGCGGTAGGGCATGATCGTGGACAGGCGCGCGCCGGCGATGCTGCGGCGCAGGGTGAGCCCGAACCGCCCGGGCACGCCGAGACCCGACGACGAGGTGAGGATGTCGACGAGTCCGGCGCTCGGCGTCGGAACCCGCAGCGCCAGCCCCTGGATGTCGGGGAACACCGCGGGGAGGCCGACGCCACGCGAGATGCGGCCGGTGATGGCGACGGGCCGAGCATCCTCGAGTTCGTCGAGCCACGCCAGCCCTGAGGGGGTGCGGCCCGCGCGGGGGGTGAGGGTTCCGGTCACGGTCACGCCGTGCGGATGCATGGGCCGCGAGCCGCGCACGCTGCGCAGAACCGCGATCCCGGCCTCGAGAACACGGCCGACAACGGTAGAGACGAGAGCTGCCATGCGACAACGCTAGGCGGCGACATCCGGCGGCGGCTAGACCCTTGCGCGCTGAGGGTTTGGTGCGCCGGTTCAGGCGAGTTCGGTGACAAAACCGATCTTGTTCCCGTCGAGGTCGGTGAGCTCGAAGAATTCGACCACGCCCTCGAAGCGCTGCAGAGCGCTGACCTCGAGACCTCGCGCTGCGAAGGCCTCGCGCTGTTCCGTTGCGTTCTCGACGCTGAGGTTGACCGAGATTCCCTCGCGGCCGGCGAGTTCGGGCGCATGCGCCAGCTGCAGCCAGAAAGGCCCGAGGTCGAATTCGGCCAGGTCGTCCATCGGGCGCTGGTCGGGCTCGCCCAGGTCGAAGGCGGCCTGGTACCACCGGATGGCTGCGTCGAGATCGCGAACGGGCACACCGACGGTTATCGCGCGAGGCTTCATGGGTCGAATGTAATGCGGCCTGCGTTTGTGAACAAACGCTTGACCCCTGCTCGGGGGCCGGGATATGGTCAGGGAAGTTTCTTACTGAAACGATTCACAGGTTTGCACAACGCGGTGCGAAGGTGCGCGCGTTCTGTCCGGAAGGCCACGATGACTCCGTCTCGCGCACCCCACCTCACCCGCCGCCAATTGATCGGCTACACGGCCGCCGCCTCGATGGGGGCCGCGCTTGCCGCGACCGCCGCGCGCGGTGCCGCCGCCCAGGCTTTCGGAGCCCCCGTGGTCTCTGCGGCCGCCGCGCCGAACGCTGCCTCGTTCGCTGCGCCGCCCGCGAGCGTCGCGCCGAAATTCCGCTGGTGGTGGCCCAACGGCGAGGTCGAGATCGACGAGATCGTGCGCGAGGTGAACCAGGTCGCCGACGCGGGTTTCGGCGGGCTCGAGATCGCCGATGTGCACCACAGCGTGCCCAAGAACCTGCTCGACGTGAAGAATTTCGGATGGGGGAGCCCCCGTTGGTTGGCCGCCGTCGAGGCCGCGCTGGTGGCGGCCGAGAAGCGCGGCATCACGCTCGACGTGACGCTCGGGCCGTCGTGGCCCGCGGCCCTGCCGAACATCACGCCGCAGTCCGTCGAAGCGCTCACCGAGGTGGCGCACGGTCTGGCGGAGGTGCCGGCGGGCGGACGCTTCAACGCCGCACTGCCCGAGCCCGTGGTGGCGGCATCCGCCGGTGTGACCGAGAAGATTCTTCTGAAGGTGCACGCCGCAAAGATTCTCACGAAGCCGACGCGTGGACAGATCGTTCTGCAACGATCCTCGCTCGTCGACCTCACGAACAAGGTCACGAACGGGTCGCTCGACTGGACGGCGCCGTCGGGGGCATCCGGCGAACTGTGGGTTCTGCTCGCCTATTGGCGGCGCGGTTCGGGGCAGGAGGCCGAGGGTGGCCCGCACACGTCGCCGACCGCCTATGTCGTCGACCACTTCAGCCAGGCCGGCGCCCAGGCGGTGATCGACTACTGGGAGGCCAACATCGTCACCCCGCGCGTGAAGGATCTGCTCACGCGCGCCGGCGGCAGCTTCTTCGAGGACTCGCTCGAGATCGAAACGCATTCGACGATCTGGACGCGCAACCTCGTCGAGGAGTTCCAGAAGCGCATGGGCTACGACCTGCTGCCCTACCTGCCCGTCATCATCGAGCAGAAGGAGAAGTACCTCTACGACTTCGACGATGTGAAGAACATGCGGGTGCGGGACGACTACAACCAGGTTCTGAGCGACCTCTACACCGAGAACCACCTCGTTCCGCTGCGCGACTGGGCGCATCGACTGGGCCTCACCTACCGCGTGCAGGCCTACGGTCTCGAGCAGGACTCGATTCAGCAAGCCGGCATCGTCGACATCCCCGAAACCGAGTCGTTGGGCGCAAAGAATCTCGACGACTACCGCGTGCTGGCGTCGGGGCGCGACCTCGCGGGCCACACCATCCTGTCGTGCGAGGCGGCCGCGTTCCTGGGCAAGGCCTACAACACCACCTGGACCCAGGTGCTCAACACGCTCAACGAGACCTTCGCGGGCGGCGTCAACCAGACCGTGCTGCACGGCTTCCCCTACGCCACGGCGCCGGGCCTCGGTTGGCCGGGGTTCGCGGCCTTCAGCCCGTACTACAACAACGCCGTCGGCTATTCGGAGGCGTGGGGTCCGCGCACGCCGAACTGGACCCACGCTCGGGATGTCTCGGCCTTCGTCGCGCGCACGCAGCAGGTGCTGCAGACCGGGCGCCCGCGTTACGACATCCTGTTCCTGCGCCAGAAGGGGTGGGCACAAACCGGCATCGGCGCGCCCTGGGCGACGGCCTCGGGCATCCCCATCGGGTGGACGCACGGATTCCTGGCGAACTCGTCGCTCGACGCTCCGGGTGCCGTCATGAAGAACGGCCGGTTCGCGCCAGAGGGCGGCAATTATCGCGTCGTCATCCTCGACATCGACCGGTTCCGCGGCAATGAGGCGACCATGTCGGTGGCGGCGGCCACCAAGCTGCTGGCGCACGCGAAAGCCGGCCTGCCGGTCATCTTCTTCGGAGACTGGACGAACCCCGAGGCGACCGGGCTGCGCGACGCATCCGCAAACCAGCAGGTGGCCTCGCTTCTGGCGCAGGTGAAGGCGCTGCCCACGTCGACGACCGCGCTCGGCAACGACGACATCCCGATCGCCCTGGCCGCGCTCGGCATCGGGCGGGATGTCGAGCACTCCTCGTCGATGCTCAAACACATCCGCCGCGTGGACGGGAAGGTCGACTATTACTTCCTCACCAATACGCGTCACAATCCGCCGAAGGACAAGCTCGTCCTCATCGATCAGGACGTGTGGTTGACGGCCGAGTCGGGCGACAGCATCCCCTATGAGTTGGATGCCTGGACCGGGCGCATCACGCCCGTCGCGCATTACCGGCGCGAGGGTTCGCGGGTGCGCGTTCGGGTGCGGCTGGCCCCGGCTCAGTCGACCATCATCGTGCTGGCGGGTCGCTCGTACGCGGGGGTGACGGCGCCTCTCGTGCACGTCGTCGAGACGACCGCGACGGGTGCGCGCTTCGCGGTGGGCGCGGGCGCGGGTGCCGGTGCCGGTGCCGCCGAAGTGGTCGCCGAGGCGGCCGGCACCTATCAGGCCACGCTGTCCGACGGCCGCACCAAGACCGTGACCGTGAAGGATCTGCCCGCGGCCATCGACCTGCCGTCCTGGCAGCTCGAGCTCGACGATTGGCAGCCCGTCGACCCCGCGCGCATCGAGACGAAGCACGTCATGCACACGATCGCGCTCGACAGCCTGCAACCCTGGAACAAGATCCCGGGGGTCGTGGATGCTTCGGGCATCGGCGTCTATAAGACCACCCTCACGCTCGACCCCGCGTCGTGGAAGATCGGCCGCGTCGGCATCCACCTCGATCTGGGGCAGGTCATCGACACCTTCAAGGTGTGGGTGAACAGCGAACTCGTCGCCGAGCGAGACATCCTCGACACTCGCCTCGACATCAGCGCCTATGCGCGACCGGGTCGCAACACCGTGCGCGTCGAGGTGGCCTCGACTCTGATCAACCGGCTGCGCGTCGTGAACCCGACGGTGTATTCATCGGTGGGCTCGCAGGCCTATGGGCTGCTCGGTCCGGTGCAGGTGCGCCCGTACGGCATTGCGCGGGTCATCTGATGCCCGGCCGGAATGTGGGAATTCAGAGCGTGATGAGCGCGAGTGACGCGAAAAGCGCGAGTGCCGCGATGCGAAGGGGAGAAATGTCAGAGATGTCCGGTAGGCGGAACGGGGAGTCGAATTCTCTGCGCGGTCAGCGGCGCGCGAGCGTGGTCCGTGTCTTCGGCGCAGCGAGCGTCTTCTCTCTCGCCGCGGTGGGTCTCGGAGTGAGCGCCGCAGTGGCCGCGCCCGCCGAAGCATCCATCTCGGGTGTCGTCACCGAACTCGACCGCCCCGTCTCGGAGGTCGTCGTCTCGGCCTACCGCTGGGATGCGGCAGCCGACGACTACGTCTTCGAGCAGGAGACCGACACGGCCGGAGATGGTTCGTGGACCCTCGAGTTCCTTCCGGATGGCGAATACACCCTCGACTACGGCACCGAATTCTCGTCGGCACGCTTCGCACTGGGCGAATCACTGGCGGGCGACGACGACTACAGCGACGACGAGCCGCAGTTCGCGGTGACGGGGGCAGCGGCATCCGCGACGCCCTTCGCCGACGTCGACCTGAGCCTGCTCGGCGGTGCCCTCGAACTGACCGTCACGGCTGCCGATGGCACACCGCTCATCGACCTCGACGATGCGGCCGCCGAGCTGCGCGGCAAGACCCTGGACGGCGCGGTCGTCTCGACCGCTAAGACCTTTGCCGACGAAGAGGGTCTCGTGACGATTCCCCGCGTGCCCGTCGGCAACTACGTCGCCTACGTCGGCTCGGCGGGCGGTGCGCCCGCACCCGTCGCGCTCGGTGCATCCATCGAGGCGGGGGAGACCGTCGACTACGGGGCGCATGCCATCCCCGCGGTCGCGGACGGAGCGGTCGCGGCCACCGGAACGCTCGCGATCGCCGAGGCCCCGCGCGTCGGCTCGGCCGTCGATGTGACGCTGCCGACCTTCGATCCGGCCGGCGACCCCGTCGAATATCGCTGGTACGCCGATGACACCCTGATCGAGGATGCGACGGGCTCCACCTTCACGCCCACCGACGACGAACTCGGCACGACCCTCACGGTCTGGGTGTTCGCGCACGCGGCCGGCAAGGACCCGTACCTCGAGAGCGCACGCGCGTCGGCGGTCGTCGTCGCGGCTGACGACCCGTCGGCCACCCCGACCCCGGCTCCGACGGCGGCGCCGACACCGGGCGTCCCATCCGACAACGCGGGCTCCGCATCGCCGGCTCCGGGTGCGACACCGGGCGGCGGCGGCCCCGGCGACCTCGCCCAGAGCGGTGTCGCCCCCACGCTGGGCGTCCTCCTGGCCGCGGCTCTCGTCGCCGCCGGCCTCGTGCTCGCGCGCCGCTACCGCGCCCGAGCCGCCGGAGCTGACGTCGGGGCCGACGCTCGGGGAGGCGACGACGAGCGGTGACCGCTTGAGCGAGGAATAAGCAGTCACACCGATAGGGCGCCCGGCCTCCGGCAGGGCGCCCGTTGTCGTCTGTTGGCTATCTTGACGTGTTACGATACGAAACGTGCCGTATCTTTCTGCTCGACCTTCCGAGGCCTCTGCCCTGACGACTTCCACCCCGACGTCCTCGGCCGGAGGCCGCCCCCGCGACGCAGTCCGCGAGGGTCAAATCCTCGCGACCGTGCTCGAGATGCTCGCCGACACGGGCTACGACAGCATCACGTTCGAGGAGGTCGCGCGCCGCGCCAAGGCATCCAAGGCCACGCTTTACCGCCGCTGGCCCACCAAACGCGACATGGTCGTCGCCGCAGTCAAGGCCGGGCCATCGTCGGGCCACACGCAGGACGCCATCGACACGGGCTCGCTGCGCGGCGACCTGCTCGCCCTGTGCCACCGCCTCAACAACACGCTGCGCGCCAGCGACGGTTCGATGAGCCTCATGCTGCTGCAAGCCGGTCTCGAAGATGCCGAACTCTGCGAATACCTCGAGGCCGCCACGGGCCCGACCGGCGCGCGGCTGCCCGCCCCCGTGCTCGAGGCAGCAATCGCTCGCGGCGAGCTCCCGGCCGGCGCGAAACCCTTCCCCTACGAAGAGGTGACGGGCTCGGTCCTCCTCCTCCGCCGCCTGAACGGCCTCACGGTCGACCACGCCTACCTCGAAACGCTGATCGACAGCATCCTCATCCCCGCCCTCGCTGCCAGCGCCGCGTCCCTCTCCGAACCGCCGCGCGGCATCTTCTCCGGCGCGCCCGCCTCCGACTGACCCCCCGAAAGGCATCATGAACGACATCTCCAGCCCGGCCCCGCTCGCCATCGACGGCTTCCGCACCGAGCGCATAGCCGCCGCGCCGGGCGTCACCCTCAACGTCGCGGTCGGCGGCTCGGGCGACCCCATCGTCCTCCTCCACGGCTTTCCGCAGACCCACCTCATGTGGCGGGATGTCGCGCGCGACCTCGCGGCGACCAACACCGTCATCGTCCCCGACCTCCGCGGCTACGGCGCGAGCGACAAGCCCGAAGAAACCTCGCCCGACGTCTACTCGAAGCGCACCATGGGCGCCGATATCGTCGCCATCGCGCGCGAACTGGGCCACGAGAAGTTCTCGCTCATCGGCCACGACCGGGGCGCCCTCGTCGCGGTGCGCGCGGGCCTCGATCGCCCCAAAGTCGTCACCCACCTCGGCATTCTCGACGTGCTCCCCACCCTCGACATGTGGGATGTCTTGCACGGCGTCGACGCGAAAGTGGCGTGGCACCTCTACCTGATGGCCCAGCCGGCCGGCCTGCCCGAGCGCATGATCGCGGCCACCGGCGAAGAGTTCTTCGCATCATTCCTCGACGCCTGGGACACCGACGGTGCGACGTTCCCGCCGCACATCCGCCAGCACTATGTGGACGCGTCGGTGGCAGCCATCCCGTCGATCGTCGCCGACTACCGCGCCTCGGCCGGCATCGATCTGGATCTCGACCGCGCCGACCGAGCCGCGGGCGCGCAACTCGCCATGCCCGTCGGCATCCTGTCGCAGGACTGGGGCTCGCAGCTGGGGTTCGACGCGTCGTCGCTCTGGGCGGCCTGGGCCCCCGACCTCACCTACGAGCCCAGCCAGGCTGGCCACTACATGGCCGAGCGCGCCCCCGCCGACGTCGCCGCCTTCATCCGCGGCCTCGTCGCCCGCTAGCCCACGGCCGGAACGAGCTTCACCGAATGTGGCGCAACGTCACACCGAGGCGCCGCGCAGGCTGAGCGAGTCGTTCGGCGAACGAGTGCGAGAGCGAGACACCCGCAAGTGCGCCGATGTGCTCCACGACCTGAGGCACGCTCATCCCATCGGTCGCGAGACGCTCGCCGAACGGGTCGGCTCTCAGGGCTGCATCGGCGTCCTCGAAGCGCTGCGCGGCCCAGCTGCTTCGACCGTCGAGACGGCTCCGCAAACGCCGCAGCACTGTCGTCTGGTTCGCGAGCAGCGTCACATGCAGCGTCTTGATGTCCGCCCCGTGCAAGGCGTCGAAGATGACTCGGCGCCTCACGGGATCGGTCAGCGTCATCGGTACGATCAGCGTGCCGGGATGCTTGCGCGAAATGTCGACCAAGATCTCGGCCGCGGTAGGCGCCCACCATGGCGTCTCCTGAAAATCATCCCGAATGGCGGGCGGGTACATCCGCTGGATGCCGAAGCCCAACAGCTCGGGGTCGACCACCGCGCTCCCCGGAAGCTTGCGATGCAGCCCGAATGCGGCCTGCGTCTTCCCCACCCCGAAAGTCCCATTGATCCAGATCAACACACCCTGAGCCTAGAGCGCTGCGTTGGTGCGTGCTCGTAACCAATGGGCAACGAAAAGGCGCTCGGTATACCGCTCCAGGGCGCGGCGTGACACGGTCGAGTCATGAGTTCGCCACGGCGCCACGCACGCCCGGTCGTGACATCTGCGGCACTCGCCCTCCTTGGGCTCACGCTCACACTCGCGGGATGCGCCGGGTGGGGCGGCGGCGCCGCGTGCACCGCCATCGGCTACACCCAGTCGCTGACCGTCGTCACGGTGGGGCAGGTAGCGGAGGCGGCATCCATCGAGTTCTGCGACGCGGAGGGCCGCTGTTCGCTCACCGCCGAGCAGCGCGCCGATGACGACACCGTCGGCTCGGTCTACGACATCGTGCCCGTGAACGGCTCGACGTGGCAGGTCACGCTGTTCGCGGGCCAGGTGCCCGAAGCTACCGTGACTGCCCACCGCGAGGATGGCTCGACCGCCGGGGCAATCACGACGCCTCTCGCGTGGACGTGGCTTTCGGACGACCAGGTTTGCGGCGGCCCCACGGCTGCCTTCCCGGTCTTCCTACCCGTCGGCTAAGCGCGCAGTTAGTCGGCCAACGTGAGCGGCAACTGCTCCGAGAACACGCGCGTGGTGGGCGGTGCCGCGAGCAGTTCGCGGATGCGTCCGCCCCCGCCCTCGGGAGTGGCGCGCCATTCGACGTACCGCGTGTGGTCGATGGTGCTCGCCCACTTCTCGACGACGATCATGTTGGCGGGGTCATCGTCCGATACCAGCACCTCGAGGCCCTCGTTACCGGGCCAGGCGCGGGTCGCCGCCAGTGTCTCGCTGAGGATCTCGGACGCGTCGGCGAGCTTCGCCGGGTCGAGCTGGATCTCGAAATGCACGATCGTAGTCATGCCCAACCCAACGTGTCAGGGCTGTCCGTATTCCATGGGCGAGCCCTGCACCCACCAGCCGAACAGTGGCATCCAGAAGGGTGCGGAGAAGATCGCGATCCAGGCGGCGGCCGAAATCGTGACGCTCACCGCGGCGGTGGCGACGACGAGCAGGACCACGGCAGATGTCCCGGCGCGCACGGCTTCGGTCGACGTGTTGTCGTCGACGTCCTCCTCGTTCTCGGCCAGCAGCAGCCCGAGGGCGTCTTCGTCGGTAGTCATGTTTCCCACCCTCGTCGATCCTGAGCCTCGACTCTAACAAGGCCCGCCGCAAACCTGTCCGACCTTTGAGTCACTCGCGGGCTGTGTCCCGAGCTTGGGGGTGCGGGTGCGGAGGGTCAAGAACTCGTGCGCGATGTGGACGGCGGCTCGTCGAGCGCATCCAGTTCTGCGAGGGCCTGGTGTGCCCGCTCCAACCGGTCGGCGGGGGTGTCGTCCCACCAATACGGCCCGCGCTCGCCGAGGCCGTGTTTGGCGAGCCCGACACGCCTGCGTGCCGCCGCAACCGCGTCGTTGTCGGCATCCTTCTTCGCCGTACCCACGCCCGACCGCCCGCGGCCCAGATGTGATTTCAGCGCGGCGACGACGTCCTCGGGCAGGCTCGGATCGGTGCGCCGCCAGCGCCGCCCGTTGACGACGAGCCAGCGCTCGTCGTCGGTCGTTTCGCTATCGGGCCCGCCGGGTTGCGCGGAGGCGGTTTCGTCGTTTGGGGACAAGGGTCGCCCCGTCAGACGAGTTCCACCTTGATCCATCCGGGTTCGCGACGGTCGAATGCCTCGTATGCCGCGATCGCGTCGCCGATGTGCTCGTGCTCGGTGATCAGCGCGGTCGGATCGAATTGCCCCGATGCGACGAGGTCTATGAGGGGAGGCGTCACCGAATGGTGGTCGCAATTGCCCGCTCGAATCGTGAGGTTCTTGTTCATCGCTTCGCCGATCGGGTACTGCTCGACCGTCGGCGAATACACGCCGATGATGCCGATGCGGCCGTACTTCGCCACCACCTCGACCGCCCAGCGTGCCGCCTGGGAGGGGCCGTCGCCCGGCTTCCACTGGGTGGCGTCGGGGTCGGCATCCGGCGCTATCTGCGCGACCTCGGCGTCGAATTTCGCCGCGTCCTCGTCGGAGACCGCGGCCGGCCCGCGCTTCGGGCGCTCGGCATCCACACCCACCGCATCGATCACGCAGTCGGCTCCGATGCCGTTCGTGAGATCCATGATGGTCTGCACCGGGTCTTCGCGGTTGTAGTCGACGATCTCGCAGTTCTGGGCCAGGGCAGCGGCCAAGCGGGACTCCTCGCCGTCGACGATGATGACCCGTCCGGCGCCCTGCTTGAAGGCGGATGCCGCGGCGAACTGCCCGACGATACCGGCGCCGAAGACGACCACCACGTCGCCACGGGTCACGCCCGCGAGCTCGGCGCCGAACCATCCGGTCGGGAAGATGTCGGAGAGCAGGATCGCCTGCTCGTCGGAGACGTTGTCGGGCAGCGGGTGCATGCTGTTCTGCGCCCACGGGATGCGCGCGTACTCGGCCTGCAGGCCGTCGATGGGGCCGGTCGTCTCGGGGCCGCCGAAGAAGCTCGTGCCGGCCTGCGGGCCGTTCGGGTTGGCCACATCGCACTGGCTGGTCTTACCCATGCGGCAGTAGCGGCAGGCGCCGCACGACATGGTCGAGTTCACGACGACGCGGTCGCCCGGGCTGAACCCGCGCACGGCGTCGCCCACCTCGACGACCACACCGACGGCCTCGTGACCGAGAATCGTGCCCTCGCGCATGGGTGCCATGGTGCCGCGCACGAAGTGCAGATCGGTGCCACAGATGGCGCTACGGGTGATGTGGATGATCGCATCGTGCGGGTCCTGAATCGTGGGCTGCGGCACCTCGTCGAGTCGGATGTCGCCGATACCGTGCCAAACAACTGCCTTCATGATGAACCCTCGTTTCCCGCTGCGCGTGTCGTGTCTCGTGTCTCGTGCCTTGTGTCGTATTTCCGTCAAGGCACCAGTCAAACGGCCGCTTCGACCCCGCAACAGGGCATTGCCAGCCACCGGACGCGCGGTTATCGTGTGCCCGCCGGCATTGTGCTGGCGCCGCCCGCCTGCGACGATGAACCCCGATGACTGATATTGAGCGTTACCTCCAGGCCTATGACGAACAGCTCCGAACGGATGCCGAGACCCCGAGCGCCGTGAGCGTCACACGCCTCGGCCCGCTCCGGCTCGTCACCTTCGCCGGTGGCCGAGGTTTCATCACCTACCAAGACCTCGGCGATGCGGATGCCGCGGCCATCGCGGCACTCGTGGAAGACGCGCTCGCGCACTACGTCGTGCAGCTCGAGATCACGCGCGTCGAGTGGAAGACCCGCGGGCATGACCGGGCACCCGGCCTCCACGAGGCCCTGCGGTCGAACGGTTTCGAGCCCGACGAGGTCGAATCGATCATGATCGGCCCGCTCGAAGCCCTGGCCGAAGACATCCCGACGCCCCCCGGTGTGACCCTGCGCGTCGTCACCGATGAGGCGGATGTCCGGGCCATGAGCGCCATGATCGACGAGGCGTTCGGCGAAGACGTCGACCCCGGCATCGCCGACGCTCTACTCGCGCGCCTCGCCCGCAACGACGGCATGCAGCTCTGGGTCGCCGAAACCGACGGCCGCATGGTGTCGGGCGGCCGCCTCGAACCGGTGCCCGGCACGGACTTCGTCGGCATCTGGGGCGGCGCCACCCTCGAGGCCTATCGCGGTCGCGGCATCTATCGCGCGCTCACGGCCGCCCGGGCGCGAGCCGCCCTGGCCCTCGGCAAGACCCTCGTCCACAGCGACTCGACCGAGTACTCGCGCCCCATTCTCGAGCGCTCAGGCCTCGTCAAGGTCTCGACCACGACCCCCTACCGCTGGGCGCGCTGACTCGTCGGACAGCGACAGGGTCAGCCGCGGCGGCCGAAGAGGGAGCGTCGGGACGAGGGGCGCGTATAGAAGGGCTGGAGGCTCGTGAGCAGGTGTTTCTCGCGCGGGCCGGCGAACGCGACATCCACGGGGTGCACCTGGGAGTAGTACACGAGGGCGCTGCCCAGGTCGTCGCTCACGGCCTCGCGGGTGTCGCGTGATCCGACGAGCACGAGCAGGTAGGCCTGGTCGTTGTTCTCGGGCGTGACCTTCCAGCCGAGGAACGCGCGCTCGACCTGGGGATGCCGCGCGAACAGCTCGGCAAGCGTCTGCTCCATGCCATCCGGAACCTGCGCGGGAGCGCCGACGAGAACCTCGGTGTCTTTCGCGAGCACGTTTGGGGTCATGGGGGCGACGCCGTCGAGCAGCTGCGCGATCTCGCCCGGCAGAAACTCTTTGCCCTGCGGCGAATGCGGGTTCAGCACGAGGCGCGCGCCCCGAGTCATGTCCCAGAACGCGCGGCAGGACAGCGCGAGGTAGCGGGTCTCGTAACCCGGGATGGCGGCCTGGGTCTCGGCGAGCCGCGCCTCCGAGGTGTAGAACGGCTGCACCGAGCTGCCGTCGGCCGACGTGAGGGGAGCGAAGGTGGCCATCTGCCCCTCGCCGTCTGCGGCCGGTTCGGCCCACCCCGGCACGAGCACGGTGCTGTCGAGCAGCGCGGCCAGGAAATCCGGGATGCCTTGCCCCGTATCGGCCGCGCGGATGAGAAGGGCTTCGAGCGTCGTCTGTTCGCTGTTTTCCACGCCGCGAGCCTACCCCTGTGCCGCGTCGGTGGGCGCGGGGTCGCCCGCGGGTCGCTTCGTCACGAGGATCTCGGCGATGCGGCGACGGTCCATGGCCGTCACCTTCAGTGAGGCATCCTCGAGCTCGATGACGTCGCCGACGGTCGCGAGCCGTCCGAGCCGGTGCACCACATAGCCGGCGATGGTGTCCCACGTGCCGCGAGGGATGCTCACTCCCGCGGCCTCCTCGAAGTCCTGGATGTTGAGGCGGCCGTCGACGACACCGCCCTCGTCGGCGAGTTCGCGGGGTGCGGCATCCGTGTCGTATTCGTCGAAGATCTCGCCGACGACCTCTTCGACCAGGTCTTCGAGCGTGACGATGCCGTCGGTGCCGCCGTATTCGTCGACGACCACGGCGATCTGCTGGTTCTGGGCGCGCATGCCCGTGAGCGTGGGCAGGACGCGCGCGGTCGACGGCAGATAGGGGATGTCGCGGCTCACGTCGCCGAGTGGCCGCGAGCTGTCGGTGGCCGCGGCGTCGTACAGATCGCGCACGTGCACGAACCCGGTGATGTCGTCGATCGACTGGTCGACCACGGGGTAGCGCGAGAACGGCAGGCCCTGCACGCGGTCGACGGCCTCGGCAATCGTCCCGGCACCGTCGAGCGCCACGACCTCGGGCCGCGGGCGCATGACCTCGCTGATCTGGCGGTCGCGCAGCGAGAGCACGTCGTCGAGGATGCGGCGCTCGTCCTCGGGCAGGCCCTCGTGGCTCGACACGATGTCGCGCAGCTCCTCGTCCGAGAGCTCGTCGCTCGACTTGTTGGGGTCGCCGCCCAGCAGCCGCACGACGGCGTTGGTCGACAGCGAGAGCAGCCAGATGACGGGCCGCATGAGGTGCGCGAATCCGTTGAGGACGGGCGCGACGGCGTAGGCGAACTGCGCATTGCGCTGGATGGCGAGCCGCTTGGGCGCGAGTTCGCCGAGCACGAGCGACAGGTAGGCGATGACGAGCGTCAGCGTGATGGTCGCGATAGTGCCGGCCACCTGTTCGCTGAGCCCCCAGGCCACGAAGAGCGGCACGACGGATGGCGCGATCGACGACGCTCCGTAGGCCGCCGACGCGAACCCGGCCACCGTGACGCCGATCTGCACGGCCGAGAGGAAGCGGTTCGGGTTGCGGGCCAGGCTCGCGACCTTCTCGCCGCGTTTGCCGCGCTGCGCGATGGCGTTGACCTGGCTCTCGCGCAACGTGACGAGGGCCATCTCGGTGGCCGCGAAAACGCCGCCGATGAGCACGAACACGAAGACGAGGACGATGTTGAGCAGAAGGTCGCCGTTCATCGGGCCACCCCCTGCGAGGTGCGGTGTGCGCTCGGGGTCACCCGGGCGCTGGGTCTATGGCAGTCGGTCGATGGTTCGACGGTGCGTGTCATGCCCGCAGCCTATTGAGCTTTTCTCAGAAAACGCCCGGGGTTGCGGGGTCGGTGGCGTCTGGGGCGGATGCGTCGGTGCGTGTGTGGGGCGCGGGGAATGCGACCACGTGATGTGTCGGCAGGGAGAACGTGACGCGGTCTCCGGCGTCGATGTTCATGGGCGCCCAGCGTCGCAGCGGAAGGTCGGCGAACACGTGCGCCGCTCGCACCCGCGCCGTGTCTCCATGCGGTTCGACGTCGAGGATGTCGGTGGTAATGCCACTGTGCTGCCCGAGGTGTGCGGCGCTACGGCCATTCGGCTCCTCCGCGAAGGCCGCCTCCGCCTCGTCGCTCGCCGAGAATTCGGCCGGCGTCGTTTCCGAGCGGCGCACTCCGACCGATGCGGGCGAGATGACCGCAACCCAGCGCTCGCCCGTCACCCTCGTCGGATCGGCGGCGTCGGGACGTATCGGTGATCCCCCGACAGCGCGCTCGCGCTCGCCCCGCGGAGGCAGGGGGATGCGCAGCCCGTCGTCCGTGTGCAGGACATCGCCGCGGCGCTCACCCTCGAAGAAGTTCAGGCCCGCGAGCTGCGCCATGAACGGCGTGCGCGGGCGTTCGATGAGGTCGTGGGGTGAGCCCTGCTCGACGATGCGGCCGCCGTTCATGACGAGCGCGCGGTCGGCGAGCGTGAGTGCATCGACCACGTCGTGCGTCACGAGGATGGTCGTTCGGTCGGTCAGCACGGTGCGCAGCAAGCGGCGCAGGTCGGAGGCGACCCGCACGTCGAGGGCTGACATCGGTTCGTCGAGCAGCAGCACCTCGGGGTTCGTGGCGAGGGCTCGCGCGATTGCAATGCGCTGAGCCTGCCCGCCGCTGAGCGTCGCCGGCATCCGATCTGCCAGGGATGCGGCATCCACTTGCCTGAGCCACCGCAGCGCCGTCTCGCGCGCGACCCGTCGTGACGCCCCCGCGCTGCGCGGACCGAATGCCACGTTCTCGAGCGCGGACAAATGCGGAAAGAGTAGGGCGTCTTGCGCCAGGAGAGCGACGCCCCGGCGATGCGGCGGCACGTTCACCCCGCGATCAACGAGAGTGCGCGAGCTGCGTATGCGAGAACCGAGGTCCGGCGTGAGGACCCCAGCGATCGCGCCCAACATCGTCGACTTACCCGAACCATTCGGACCGAGAATCGCGACCGTTTCGCCGGCCCGGACCTCGAACGAAGCCTCGACATTGCGTTCGCCGTGCCGGAATCGGGTGTCGAGCGAAACGGCCGCTCGACGCCGATGGGGCCGCGCATCCGGGCCTCTTTCGGTGTCGGCCCCGTTAGAGAGGAGCTTTTGTGAGGCATCCGTCGCGTCTGCGTCCTCAGTCGACTGTGCGCCGACGTCGGCCCGGCGTGCTCCCGGCTGCAGCCCCGCCAGCCACTGCGAGGCGACGACAATGAGCACCGCGACCAGGACGAGCACGAGGGAGAGGGCGACCGCGGCATCCGGGTCGGTTTCGCGCTGCAAATAGATCTCGAGGGGCAGCGTGCGGGTGGTGCCGGCGAGGCTGCCCGCGAAGGTGAGGGTTGCTCCGAACTCGCCGAGCGCGCGGGCGAACGACAGCACGGCGCCCGAGACGACGGCGGGCATAAGAAGGGGAAGCGTGACGCGCAGGAACACGGTCGTCGGACCGGCCCCGAGGGTTGCTGCGACGGTCTCGTAGCGCCCGCCGAACGTGCGCAGCGCTCCCTCGAGGCTCAGCACCAGGAAGGGCAGTGCAACGAAGGTCTGGGCGAGCACCACGGCGGTCGTGGAGAACGCGATGTCGATGCCCCACGAGCTGAGCAGCTGGCCGATGGGCCCCCGCCGCCCGAACGTGTAGAGCAGCGCGATGCCCGCGACGACGGGCGGCAGCACGAGCGGTAACAGCACGAGCGCTCGCACCACACGTTGTCCCGGGAATCGACTGCGTGCGAGCACGACGGCCAGCGGCACGCCGAAGACGAGACACAGCACCGTCGCGGTGAGCGACGTGCGCAGGCTCAGCCCGAGGGCCTGGAGCGAGGAGTCCGACGTGACGAGAGGGATGAATTCACCCCAGTTCACGCGCGCGATCATCGCGACCAGCGGCACCACCACGAACAAGCCGCCCACGGCCGCGACGACGAGGAGCCACCGAGGAACACCGATGCCTACCCCGGCCACGAGGTCAGCGGGACGTCGGTCTCGAGAAGCGCTCACGATGTCATCAGCCGCTCGCCTCGTGGGCTGAAGCGCGACGAAGACCGTATCGCTCGGGTGACGGCCCCACGTACGTGACGGTGCGCTGCAAACCTCGCCATCAGCGTGGCGCGCGGAGTCACGGGGCGCCGAAACCGGCCGCGGCGAGCACTTTCTGGCCGGCCGGGCTCGCAACGTAGGCCACGAACGCGCGCGCGACATCCGATTCTGCCGTGCCGCGCAACGTGGCGATCGGGTAGGTGTTGACGGCTTCGGCGGATTCGTCGAACGGGATGCCCAGGACGGTGTCGCCCGCCGCACGCACATCGGTCACGTAGACGAGGCCGGCGTCGGCTTCTCCCGAGGTCACCTTGCCGAGAACATCCGTCACCGACGATTCCTCGCTAACCGGTTGGATGTCGACGCCCGAGGCCTTCTCGATGGCCACCGTCGCCGATCCGCAGGGCACCTGCGGCGCACAGATAACGGTCTTCACGCCGGCACGAGCCAGGTCGTCGAGGGGTGCGATCTTGGCCGGGTTCGAGGGCGGCACCGCGATCTCGAGAGTGTTTGTCGCGAAGTCTGTGCTCGAGCCGTCGAGCAGGTCGCTGTCGGCGAGCTTCGCCATGTTCTTCGCGTCGGCCGACGCGAACACGTCGGCGGGGGCGCCCTCGACGATCTGCGTCACCAGGTCTGATGACCCCGCGAAGTTCAGGGTCACGGTCGTTCCCGGATGCGCCGCCTCGAAGTCGGCCGCGAGCTCGGTGAAGGTGCCCTTCAGGGATGCCGCGGCGAAGACCGTGATCTCTCCCATGATGGCGCGTGAGCCATCGGATCCGCCGGCTGCCGGCGTGTTCCCGCCATCGGACGGAGACGAACAGGCGCTCACCCCGGCCACGAGTGTGACCGCGAGCCCGAGTGCGAGGGCGATTCCTCGACGCCGGGCGCGGGGGCAGGACCGGCTCACGAGGCGCGCCCCGGCGTCTCGACGATCACGTTGGTGGCTTTGACGATGGCGATGGCAACCGAGCCGAGTTCGAGGCCCAGTTCGCGCACGGCCTCGCTGCTCATGAGCGACACCACGCGGTGCGGGCCGGCCTGGATCTCGACCTGCGCCATGACCGTGTCCATGACGATGTCGGTGACGATGCCGACGAAACGGTTGCGTGCCGACCGGCCGATCTCCGAGGGGTCGGCGGGCAGCACGGCGTTTTCGCGGGCCAGCCGGGCCAGCGACAGGCCGTCGACGACTGTGCGCCCCGATGCATCCTTCTCACTCTGGAGGGCGCCGCTCTCGACCCAGCGGCGCACCGTGTCGTCGCTCACTCCGAGAAACTGGGATGCTTCACGAATCCGTATCTGCGTCATGAAAGCCACCTTAGTATCGCAAATGCGACTTCGCGACGGTCACGGTCGACGTTACTCAACCCGCACCGGCAGCAAGGATCAGTTCGGAATCACCTGCGCCAGGATGAGCGCTCCACCGATCAGCACGGTCGGCACGATCCAGATCAGCGACCCGATGCCGAACCCCATGCGCAGGCGGCGGCCCTTCTTGCTCACCTGTCCCCGCTGAGCGGTCCTCGGATCGGCGCGGCGCGGGTCACCCGGTATCGCCGTCATGCCGGCCCCCGCGAGCGATGCCTGGCGAGCGACATCGACCTCGATCTCGGCGCTCGACCCGGCCAGACCGGCCGTCGACAGGGCGCGGGCCCGGTCGATTCCGCTCTCGCCGCCGAGGCGGTCGTCGCGCCAGCGTTCCCAGCGGGTCAGCTTGGCGCTCACGGCGTCGACGGCGTCGGTGAGGGCATCCCAGCGATCGGGGGAGAGCGTGACGACATCGCGCGTGGACACGAGGAACAGCCAGTCGTCGATGATCTCGACGTCATAGCCGCGCACGTCGTCCATAAGGCGTGTCATCACGTCGGGGGTGAACAGGTAGAGGGCATCCCGCTCATAGCCGCGTGGGCAGAACAGGGTGAAGTGTTCGTCGAAATCGCCCTCGAGGGACAGCTTCTGCGCGCCGCTCGGCACGGTGGCCAATGACAGACGTCGCGAGCCCGGGCCCCGAGACTGCAGCACGATGTGAGGAAGGCTCGTCGCGAGGCGCAGGGCCGCGTAGCCACCGAACTGCGTGTTGCGGCTGCCCTGCGCCCCCGTCAGCAGTTCGTAGTTCGCGATCTCGATGGGTCGGGGCCCGGTCGAGCGGAAGACGCGCGCCACGCGGAAGATGCCGCGATCGGCCCAGGGCGTCAGATGCATCGTGACGAAGGGGCCCGGAACGTAGACCAGTCGGTTGACCAACGCAAACCACGTGAAGCGGTAGTGCCGCTTGGGGGTGTCCCGTCGCGCGCGCAGGCGCAGCCACGCCCACAGGATCACGCAGAAGGCAACAAGCATGAGCATGCCGAAGCCGAACATTCCGGTGAGCTCGGAGTTCTTGTCGGGCTCGTCGTCGGCCAGCTCGGCGAAGAAGCCGATGAGCAAGCCGAACACGCCGAAGGGCATGACGAACACGCCGACGCCGAGGATGAACCGCCGGAACCGGGCCATGGGGGCCCGCGCGATCGGATAGTCCTGCACGAACCTCTTATAGAAGGCGCGCACATCGCGCCGCTTCACGCGCGCCGTCAGGGGCGCGGTGTTGAGAGTCGTATTCTGGCCCGCGAACGTGGTCACGCAGCATCCCCCTGGTCGTCGGGCCCGACCGGCCCTCCCTCAAAAATACGGGATGCGCGAGCCTCGCATCCGCGAGACGCCGAGGAGTTGGACTATCCGATGAATGATTATGCGGTGGGGAAGAGCTTCGACATAGACCGATGCTATGAAAAAGGCCCACCTCATTTTAGGAAGCCGAAGCTCGAGCCTTGGGTGGGCGCTGATATTCCAAGGATAGTCCCGATGCTGTGTGTCTGAAGGTTTGCGCGAGTGCGGTGCGTTGTCAGGCGCGGGCGGTGGCGAGGAGTTCGTCGAGGAGGGTGGCGTAGGGGATGCCGACGGCGTCGAACATCTTCGGCACCTGCGAGTCGGGGGTGAAGCCGGGCATGGTGTTGACCTCGTTGAGGAGGACGCCGTCGGGGGTGACGAAGAAGTCGAAGCGTGCGATGCCGCGGCAGCCGAGCGCCGTGAAGAGGGTGTCGGCAGCCGAGCGCAGGGCCTCGAGCTCGGGGTCGGTGACGCGCGCCGGGATGACGAAGGGCACGTGGCCGCCGTACTTCTGGTCGGTGCCGAAGACGTCTCCCGATGCGACGGTGATCTCGAGCGCGGGGCCGATGGTGCGGTGGCCGTCGGCGTGTTCGAGCACCGCGACATCCACCTCGCGCCCCTCGACGAATTGTTCGATCAGCACGTGTTCGTCGTGGCGGCGGGCTTCGTCGACAGCGGCCGGCAGGTCGGATGCCTGGGCCACGACACTCACGCCGTGACTCGACCCGGCGGCAACGGGTTTCACGACGACGGGATACGTGAGGCCCGCAACGGAGACGCTCTCGGCTACCGTGACCGCGGGAGAAGACACCGCGCTTCCCGCCACGACCCGACCCCCGACGACGTAGACGGCGGGCGCGGTCGCGATGCCGAGCGCCCCGGCGATGAGCTTGGTAACCCATTTGTCCATCGCCAGGGCACCCGGGCGGATGCCTCCCCCCACGACAGGCACCCGCACCACCCCCATGAGGGCCGCCATCGTGCCGTCCTCCCCGTTCACGCCGTGCAGCGCGGGGAACACGACATCCATCCCCTCGAGCCCCGCCACCGCCTCGGCCGCCGTCAGACGCGAGCGTTCGTCAGTGGCCGAACCATCGAACCACCCGCCGTCCCGGCCGATCGTGAGGCGATAGACGTCATACCGCTCACGGTCGAGTGTCCCCGCGACGCCAGCGGCCGAGGCCAGAGAGACGTCGTGTTCGCCGGAGGCGCCGCCCCCGATCACGCAGACCCGCACGCGTTCGTCGGGGGTCAGATCAGATCGCTGCACAATTCTTCTTTCGTCGGGGGAGGGCCCGGTCGCTGCCGGCGGGTCGATCGGTCGAACGGGCAAGGGCGGGCACGGCCGGGGATTTCGGTGGGCCACTCGGTTCCGGCGGTGCAATGGGTTCCGGCAGGCCGGTCGGTTGCGGGAGGGCAACAGATGCCGCCGCGGCCACCGGGATGGTGCGCCGGTCGACCCGGTGCACGCGGGCGCCGACGCCCACGACGATGTCGTGTTCGAGGGTGCCCGCCCAGTCGGCCCACTCGGCCACGGTCGGTTCGCCGGAGGTTCCCGGACCGAACACCGTGGCGCGTTCGCCGGGCTGGATGCCGTCGTCGCCGACATCCACCACGATCTGGTCCATCGAGAACAGGCCGACGACGGGGTAACGGCGGCCGCGCAACTGCACGAAGGCGCGACCCGAGGCCGTGCGCGGCAAACCATCGCCGTAACCGAGCGGCAGGAGCGCGAGCGTGGTCTCGGAGGACGTCGTATAGGTGTGCCCATAGCCGACGCCCGAACCGCGCGGCACGCGCCGCACCGAGACGACCGGGGCTGTCAACGTGAGTGCGGGTCGCAACTCCACCGTGCGCGACGGGTCGATGCCGTAGAGCCCGGCGCCCACGCGGCTGAGTTCATAGTGCGTGTCCGGCCGGGTGAGCGTCGCGGCGCTCGCCGCCAAATGACGAATCCTCGGCGAGAGCCCGCGGCGGCGAGCCACACGAACGCCGTTCTCGAAGATCATGCGCTCGCGATCGGTCTCGGGCGAGGTCGGGTCGGCGGCGCTCGAGAGATGCCCCATAACGCCGACCACGTCGATCGACCCCTGGGCCTGCCAGAGGTGCGCCATCTCGCACAGCGCCGCCCATTCGCCGCGGGGCGCTCCGTCGCGGTTCATGCCAACGTCGAGGTGCAGGTGCACGCGGGCGGCGCGGTGGGCACGGGATGCCGCGGCCGCCACGAATCGCAACTGCCTCATGCTCGACACGGCCAGGTCGACGTCGGCGCGATTCGCCGCCTCGTAGTCGGCGTCGAGCGGGTTGAGCCAACTCAAGATCGGGGCGGTGGGGGCGTCGGCCCGCAGCGTCAGCGCCTCGCCGATGCTCGTCACACCCAACCAGTCGGCGCCGTTCGCGAGCACGAGGGGCGCGAGGCTGCCGTGTCCGAAGCCGTCTGCCTTGAGCACGGCCATGAGCTGCCCGGCGGTGCGCTCGCTGAACAGGCGCGTGTTGTGGGCGATGGCTGCGGCATCCACCGTCAATTCTGCCGTCGTATGCATCGGTCCCCTTTCCCTCGATCCGACGCTACGCAGGCGTTCATGAGGGCGCCTCAGCCTGTGGGCCCCCTTCGTCCGGGCGAAACGGTCCTGCAGGATGACGGGAACCCGGCCGATCGGCCAAGGCCCGAGATGAGCGACCGCGGTGAATGCCCGCGGCTTCGGGAGTCGGTTCATGAGCGGCCGGGATAATGGGCACACAGGCCGTGGACCGCGCGGTGCCGGAGAGGACCGCATGAAATTCGACCTGCACGACGTTCCCGAACGCGTCTCGACGGGCACGCTGCCCGCCCCCGATCTCGTCGACGAGTTTGTGGAGGAGGCGCACCAGAGGAACCACTCGCTCGATGGTGGGGCCGTCGCCGACTACATCCCCGCGCTCGCCGATGCCGACCCAAACCTTTTCGGGGTGTCGGTGGTCGACGTTTCAGGTGATGCGCATGACGCGGGCGACACCGACCACGCGTTCTCGATCCAGTCGATCTCAAAGGCCTTCGTCTATGCGCTCGTCTGCGAAGAGCTCGGGCACGACGCCACCTACGAGCGCGTGGGCGTGAACAACACGGGCATGCCGTTCAACTCGGTCGTCGCGATCGAGCTCAACGAGGGGCACCCCATGAACCCCATGGTGAACGCCGGTGCCTTGACCACGACATCCCTCGCCCCCGGCACGGGCGATGAACAGTGGCGGTGGATCTGGAAGGGGCTCTCGGCTTTCGCGGGCCGCCACCTGGTCTTGGACGACGACGTCTATCGCTCGGAGCGGGCCGGCAACCAGCGCAATCAGGCCATCGCGCGCCTACTCGAGAGTTATGGGCGCATCGAGAAGGATCCGCTCGAGGTGGTCGACGTCTATACGAAGCAGTGCTCGCTTCTTGTGACGGCTCGCGACCTCGCCGTCATGGGGGCCACGCTGGCGGATGGCGGGGTCAACCCCATCACGAAGGAGCGCGTCGTGGCGCCGCACGTGTGCCGCGACACCCTGGCGGTGCTCGCGGCGAACGGCCTCTACGAGCGCTCGGGCGAGTGGCTGTTCGAGGTCGGAATCCCCGGCAAATCGGGCGTCTCGGGCGGCATCGTCACGGTCGCGCCCGGCAAGGCGGGCATCGGCGTGTTCTCGCCGCCGCTCGACGACGCCGGCAACAGCGTGCGCGGCAAACAGGCCACGGCGTTCCTGTCACGTGCCCTGGGCCTGAACGTGTTCGCCTCGGATGCCTTCGCGGAGGCCTCGATGACGGCCACCGCCGAAGCGGCCGACGACGACGATGCCTCGGGTGAGGAGATCGACGAGCGGGCCCACGACCTCTCCGACCAGGAGGCGTGACCGGGCGTCCTTCAGAGTGGCTCGACCGCCGTGTTGCGCAGGTGCTCGTAGACGACCGACGTGCGCACATCGGCGATCTCGGGTCGCTGCGTCAGCTTGTCGATGACGAAGGCATAGAGGCTGTCATTGTCGGCGACGGCCACGTGGATGATGAAGTCCTCGTTGCCGGTCGTGACGAACACACCGAGCGTCTCGGGGAGCGCCTGCGCCCAGTCGCGAAAGGCCTCGATCGACTTGCGCGACGGCGGGCGGATGCGCACGGCCACGAGTGCCTGAACGGGCCGCCCGATCGACGGCAGGTCGACGTCGAGGATGGCCCCGCGGATGACGCCGCGCGCGTGCAGGGCACGCGTGCGATCGAGAGCCGTCGTCGGTGAGACCCCGACAGCGGCCGCGACCTCGCGGTTCGTCTTCCGGGCGTTCGACTGCAATTCGCGCAGAATCGCCGTATCTATCGCGTCCATGACCTGCTTTCTCCGGGTTGCGCCGGACGATGTACGGGCGTTGCTCGTGTCGTCCGTCATCCGTCATACGATCTCAGCGTCTTGAAGGATTATCGAACAGAGGAGACGCTGTGGGCAACACAATCGGCTTTGCGCCCGAAGAGATCGACCCGCCGGCACCCACGCGAGCCGCCCGGCTGAAGTGGGTCGTTGTCGTGAACGACGCGCTGCCGGCGGGACGCGCGGTGAATGCGGCGATCTGCGCGGCGGCTGCGACATCCGCTCATGTTCAAGGGTTGCTCGGCGCGGATGCCGTCACCGCCGACGGCGAGGAACACCCGGGTCTGCCGTGGGTGGGGTGCAGCGTGCTGGTCGCCGACTCGGAAACGCTGCGCTCGATTCGCGCCAAAGCGGCCGCGCACGACGAGACGTTCGTCGCCGACATGCCCGCCGCCGCGCAGAACACGCGCGTCTATGACGAGTACCTGCAGCAGGTCGCCGAAACGCCCTCGACCGAGCTCGAGTACTACGCCGTCTCGATCGTCGGCCCGCGCAACCGCGTCGATCGCCTCGTCGGCCGCCTCCCGCTCCTGCCGTGACGGCGTCGCGAGGTCATCTCGCTTTTATGTACATGTAATGATTCGAGATGTACAGTTGACGCATGACCACGATCAACGTCACCGACGCGCGCGCGAAGTTTTCCGAGGTGATCGAGCGCTCCCACGACGAGGCGGTGTTCCTCGAGCGCCGGGGCCGGGCCGAGGCCGTTGTCATCAGCCCCGAGCAATACGAACGCATGATGGAGGCGCTCGAAGACGCCGAAGACGTCGCGGCCTTCGACGATGCAATGGCCGAAGAAGGCGACAACGTGCCCTGGGATCAGGTCAAAGCCGACCTCGGTTGGGTGTGACCGGGCGCTACTCGATCGAATTGCGCCCCGCGGCCGTCAAAGCGTTGCGCAAGATCGATCCCCAGGATCAGCCGCGCATCCGCGGCGCGATCGCCCTCCTCGGCGAAGACCCCCGGCCGCCCGGCGCTAAGGCGCTGCAGGGCCGACCGGGATTCCGTGTGCGGGTTGGCAACTACCGCATCGTCTACACGATCGAGGACACGGTCCTGCTCATCGTCGTGGTCACGCTCGGCCACCGCAAGGACGTCTACGAGCGCTGATCCACCTGATGCCTCGGGCTGTCCGGGTTCATGAGGGAGTGGCGGCGGCCGTACGCGAAGTAGATGATGAGGCCGATCACGAGCCAGATCCCGAACCGCAGCCAGGTCTCCCAGTGCAGCTGCAAGATGAGGAAGCCTGACGCGAGCACGCCGAATGCGGGCACCACGGGCATCCACGGCAAGCGGAAGGTGCGCGGGGCGTCGGGCTTGGTGCGGCGGAACACGATCACGGCCACGCACACCACGACGAAGGCGGCGAGGATGCCGATGTTGGTCAGGTCGGCGACCTGTTTGATGGGCAGGATTCCGGCGAGGACGGCCGCTGCGGCCCCGGCGATCCACGTGACGCGCTGCGGAACGCCCCGGCGGTCGGTCTTTGCGAACCAGCCGGGCAGCAGGCCGTCGCGGCTCATCGAGAACCAGACGCGCGTGACGCCCAGCAGGAACGTGAGCATGACGGTGAGGATCGAGAGCACGGCGAAGACGGCGATGATCGTGGCGATCACGGGCAGCCCCACGCTCGAGAACGCCGAGGCGAAGCCAGCCGTCGGGTCGATCTCGGTGTAGTTCTGCATGCCGGTCAGCACGAGCGTGGCCGCCACGTAAAGCAGCATCGCGATGACGAGCGACAGGATGATGGCCTTCGGCATGTGCTTCTTGCCGTCCTTGGCCTCCTCGGCCGCCGTCGACATGGCGTCGTAGCCGAACACCGCGAAGAACACGGTGGCCGCATCCGCGAAAACGGGCCCGAAACCGTTGGGCAGGAACGGGTCGTAGTTGGCCGTGTCGATGTAGAACACGCCCAGCCCGATGATGAACAGGATGAGCACGACCTTGATGGCCACGGCGACGAGCTCGAATCGGCCGAACGCCTTGGTGCCGCGGCTCAAGATGAAGGTCACGAGCAGGCAGACGACGATGGCGGGCAGGTTGATCACGCCGCCCTTGCCCTCGTCGGCGGTCGACGTCATCCACGCGGGCATATGGATGCCGATGCCCGACAGCGCCGCATCGAAGTAGCCCGAGATGCCGATCGCCACGACCGCCACGATGGCGACGTATTCGAGCAGCAGATCCCAGCCGATGAACCATCCGATGATCTCGCCGAGGGCGACGTAGCCGTAGGTGTAGGCCGAGCCGGCGCGCGGGATCATGCCCGCGAATTCGGCGTAGGAGAGGGCGGCGGCGGCCGACGCGAGGCCCGCGATGAGGAACGAGAACAGCACGCCGGGGCCGACGGCGGCGGATGTCTCGCTGCCGTGCGCCACCAGGCCAGCGAGCGAGAAGATGCCCACACCGATGATGCCGCCCACGCCGATGGCGGTCAGTTGCCAGAGACCGAGGCTCTTGAAGAGCTTCGAACCCTGGGACTCGTCGCCCGGTGCGTCGATGGGTTTCTTGCGCATGATGGAACGCGCGTGATCGTTGGTGCTCATTGGTACTCCCGGTGACAGCGGAAACGGCTCGACTCTGAGTCGCCTGCACGAAGCATAGCCCCCGTTCGGGTGCCAGCGCGGCCCCTCTTGGGCGGATGTCGGGGCACCGCGCCCGCGTGACGGCCTAAGCTCGAAGCATGTGGCTCACGAGCGATGGCACGATCAACCTGAGGGCTTTTCCGACCGACCAGTTGGTGAGCTACGACCAGGCGTTGGCGGCGCTCGCCGCGGTCGACGCCGATGAGCTCGAAGACCTCGAGCAGTTCGTGCTCGAGAGCCAGGACGGCGTCAACGAGGACATCGAAGAGACGATGACGTTCTCCGAGGCCGAGTCGGCGTTCGTGGATGCCTCGCTCCCGGATGAGGTCGACGCGGCGCTCGATTGGGCGGCGCTGACCGACATCGACCGACGGGGCGACGCGCTGCACGACATCCCGTTGCGCTGGCGGTATGACGTGTTGGTCATGTTCGAGGACCTGATCGACGAGGCGAAGGCCGAACCCGAGCGCTTCTGATCAGCGTGTGGCAGCCGCGTGCTCCAGGTCGAGAAGCGCCTGTTTTGCCGCGAACCCGCCGATGTAGCCGCCGAGCGAGCCGTCCGACCGCACGACGCGGTGGCACGGAACCACGATGGGCAGAGGGTTGGTCGAACACGCCGTGCCGACCGCGCGCACGGCACCGGGGTTGCCGACGAGCGCCGCCATCTCCTTGTAAGACGCCGTGCGACCGTAGGGGATCTCGGGCAGATGCTGTTGCACAAGCCGACGAAAACCGGCGGAGAGCCGCAGATCGAGGCTGAGATCAAAAGCCGTGCGGCGACCACCGAAGTAGTCATCGAGCTGGCGGGCCGGGGCATCCAGGCGGGCGGGGGCGTTCAGGATGCGGCGACCCACCGTTGCTCCGAGCGTGTCGAGCACGGCGTCGAAGTCCTCGTTGGCGAAGGCCACGCGCACCAGACCGGTGGCGGATGTCGCGAGCAGCAACTCGCCGACGGGGCTGTCGATCGTGCGAAACGCCAGGTCGAGCAGGTCGGCGTCGGCGGCCGCGTCAGCCAGGCGGGCGCGCAGCGCGTCAAGGTGCGCGGGCGGCGTCGGAGGGACGGTCAACCCATCCACGTGCGTGAGCGGGTTCGGGGAGACCGGCGTCGCGTCGAGATGTGCCGGTTGCGTCGCCGAGACGGGCCGCTCGGCGGGGTTCGCGGGTGTTGTCGGCGCGGCGGGCGCGGTGTCGGCCGCGCGGGGCTGGCTGTGGTCGGTCATGAGGTCTCCTCAGACAGGAAAGCGGTGGGGGGTGCCGGGGCGGGGGCCGAGGCTGGCCTGGGTGCGGCCGGTGGGTCGACAAGGATGGCGCGCAGGGACGTCATGCCGTCGGCAGCGGCGCGGCGCGCGGCATCCGTCGACCCGCCGAGAAGCTCGGCGACGTCGCGATAGGGCAGGCCGCCGAGGTGGTGATAGGCCACCGCCAGGCGCTGCTTGTGCGGCAGGGTGGCGAGGGCGGCCCAGAGGTCGAGGTCGCCGCCATCCGGAATGCCCAGGCTCGAGGCGCGCTCGGGGAGCTCACCGACGGGGATGGCGTGACGGCTGCGGGCACGCGTGATGTCGATGGCCTTGCGATGCGCGATGGTCACGAGCCATGCCTCGACGTTGGCCGACAGTGGCAGGGTGGGCCACGCGCCGAGTGCCGCGAGGAACGTCTCGGACCAGGCATCGTCGGCGTCGGTATGTGCACCGAGCACGGCGCGGCAGACGCGCAGGACCGTCTCGCCGTGTTCGGTCACGACCCTGTCGAAAGGCGGTTTCGTTGTCATCATGGGGAAGACGCGCGGGCGCCCCCGAACGTGAGATCGGCGGGCGAGCCGTTCTGACGACAGTAGCGCGCGCCGTGGTCGTCCTGGCCGCGGTGGCCGCGCACGCAAACGGCCGCCCGTGCCCCGAGGGGAACGAGCGGCCGTCGGTCGAGCCGTGGTTAAGCGTTCGTGCGAGCGTTCTCGCGGCGTCGCAGGCTGACTCCGGCGAGGCCGAGGCCACCGATGACGAGGCCCAGGGCCGTGACGCCGATCCATCCGTTGGCCGCCGAAGCGCCCGAGTTGGCGAGCGCGTCGGCAGAGTTGCCGCTACCCCCGCCGTTGGCCCCGCGGGTGGAGCTCGGGATGATGAGCACTGCGCCGTCGTCGGTTCCGGTTCCGTCGCCCGGGGTGCCGTTGCCGTTGCCCGTGCCGTCACCGGGGGTTCCGGGTCCGGTCGTGCCGCCGGTTCCGTCGCCGGGGGTCGGCGAGCCGCTGTCGGTGGGGGTGCCCGGACCGGTCGTCCCGCCGTCGGTCGGCGTGCCCGTTCCGGGAGGCGTGGCCGTCTCGGTGGGCGTGCCTGTTCCGGGAGGCGTGGCGGTGTCGGTCGGCGTGCCGATGAGCGGAGCCGTGACGCAGGTGGTCGACTGGAACACGTTGGACTGCAGCGAGACCTGCCCGTTGCGGGCCAGCGCGCGGCCGTCGACCCGTGTGCCGGTGGTCACCGAGATCGACTGCAGCGCCATGATGGTGCCGGTGAAGCGCGAGTTGGTGCCGAGCACGGCCGACTCGGCGACCTGCCAGTAGACGTTGCAGCTCGAGGCGCCGTCGAGAAGCGCGATGCGGCTGCTCGACGCGGTGATGAGCGTGCTGGCAGCCTGGAAGATGAACACCGCGTCAGGGTCGCCCTGCGCGTCGAGCGTCAGGGTGCCCGAGACCGCGAGGGGGCCCGAGGCGGTGTAGACGCCGCCGACGAGGGTCTGGCCGACGAGGTCACCCGCGACGTTCGCGGTGGTGGCCCGGCTGCGGGCGTCGTCATAGGCGACGAGCAGGGATGCCTTGGCCCCGGCCGCTGCGGCCTCGACGCGGGTCGTGCCGCCGACGATGCCGGGAGGGAAGCCCGTGATGGCCGAGCCGGGCGTCGTGCCGAGGTCTCCGTCGAGAACCGTGAGGCCCGTGTTGGTCACGGTCTCGCCGCCCAGGACCGAGTAGCTCGCGACGGCTCCGAGGCCGACGGGGGCTTCGGCGGCAAAGGCCGCCGGCGCTCCGAGGTTGATGATGAGTGCGGCCGTGCCGGCGACGGCTAGGGCCGCGCCCCCGAATAGACCGATCGGGCGCCGACGGAGGCCGGCGCGGTGGATAGTGGCGTGTTTCTGCGTGTCGGTTCCCATGGGAACCCCAATCCGCCCCCGAATGAGCGGGGGAGCAACAGCTCAAGGTGAGGTAGTTCGCAGATTATCGCTCACAGGGTGCTCTAAACGAGAGCCGGGCGAATTGCCAGTTTGAACAGGCTATTCAACGCTTTGAGGATAGGGTTCCAATCCGCCCGGCCGCGGCGCTACGAATTATTCGTCGTGCCGCACCATTCGGCTATGAAGAGCGCGATGCTCTTGGTGATCCGGCGCACCGACTCGATGTCCACGCGCTCGTCGAAACCGTGGATGGCCTCGGACACCGGCCCGTAGACGAGCGTCGGCGTGTTGCCGTAGAGCGTGAACACACGGCCGTCGAGGTAGCCCGGCGTCGTGAAGGATTCGAGCTTCTTGTCGAAGACGGTTTCGTGCACACGGGCAAGGGTGGCCTCGGCATCCGAGCCCTCTTCGAGAACATAGCCCTCGGAGTAGAAGCCCGTGCGCGTGGCCGTCGCCGTGATCGGATGCCCGTTCGGGTCGGTGCCGATTGCCGCCAGCGCCTCGGTCAATTCGCCCCAGGCATCCTCGGCCGTCACGCCCGGGTAGAGCGCCACCCGCACCTCGATCTCGCACCAGGCGGGAACGCTCGACGGCCAGTCGCCGCCTGAGATGGTGCCGAGGTTGAAGTTGATGGGATGCTCGAGATCCTCGAAGTAGCGGTGCGAGCCCTTCTCGGCATTCCAACGCTCCTCGACCTGGCGCAGCTGCGTCATGACATGGTGCGCCGCGTCGATGGCGTTGAAACCCGAGGCCATCTCGCGAGGATGGGTCGGCTCGCCGGCCACGCGCACGGTCATCCAGATGACTCCCGTGTTGGCGCGCACGAGCATGTCCTCTTCGGGCTCGGGGATGATGACGGCATCCGCCGTATAGCCACGCAGAAGCGCCGACAATGAGCCGTTGCCCGTGCACTCCTCTTCCACCACCGACTGGAAGTGGATGGGCGCCGCGGGCCGCAGCCCGGCGGCGACGACGGCGTCGAACGCGAACAGGTTGGCCACGAGGCCCGCCTTCATGTCGCCGCTGCCACGGCCATACAGCCACCCGTCAATAATCGGGGCATCCCAGGGCGAACGCGACCAGACCTGCTCCGGCCCCTCGGGCACCACGTCGACGTGCCCGTTGAGAATGAGCGAACGACCGGATGTCTCGGCCGGCCGATACGTGCCCACGACGTTGGTCATGCCCTCGTAGGAGACGGTGCTGGGGCCGTAGCCGACGTGCTCGCTCAGCTGCGCCGCATCCAACTCCCAGCGGTCCATGTCGAAACCGCGGCGCTGCATCTCGGCGAAGAGCAGGTCCTGCGCCGACCCCTCCCTGGTGCGGCGTGAGGGGTGGGTGACGAGCTGCTGCGTGAGGGCGAGCTGCGCGTCGAAGGCGTCATCGACGGCTCGGCAGATGCGTTCGGAGAGTGCGTGATCCATGAGAGTTCCTTACTGACTGACTATTCGACGATTGCTTTGTCGGTGATGCGCAGGCGCTCGCCGAGGGCGCCGCCCAGCACGGTGATGAGCGAGATGACGATGAGGATGAGGGCGGCCGACCACGAGGCGTTGCCGGATGCCGCGAGGAACGCCGTCGCGATGAGGGGCAGGAACCCGGTCAGGGCGCCCGCGATGTTGTAGCCGAGGGCCACGCCGGAGTAGCGCAGCTCGGGCGGGAAGAGTTCGGTGAGCAGGGCTCCCGTCACGGCGTAGGCGATCGTGACGATGGCGATGCCGACCGTGACGGCGACGATGATGGCCAGGGGGTTCTTGGTGTCGATGAGCCAGAACATCGGGAACGCCGCGACGGCCGTGAGCAGTCCGCCAATGACCGTCATGCGGCCGGCGCCGAACTTCTCGCCCAGGCGTCCGGCGAAAACGGTGACGACGATCTGGAAGGCCGCGGCCACGAGCGTCGCGTTGACCATGACGCCCCGGTCGACGCCGAGGGTGTTGCTGCCGTAGCTGACGACGAACGTGGTGATCATGTAGAAACCGCCGACGCCCAGCATGGCCGCGGCGATGGCGACGAGTAGGCGACCGCCCGCCTTGCGGAACACGTCGACGGCGGGGATGCGGGAGCGCTGCTCCTGCTTGACGAGGTCCTGGAAGATGGGAGATTCCTCGACCTTGAGCCGGATGTAGAGGGCCACGCCGAGAAGCGGGAAGGCGGCGAGGAACGGCAGACGCCAGCCCCACGCGTCGAAGACGTCGGGCGGCAGCAGCAGGGCGAGCGCGAAGGCTCCCGAGGAGACGAGCGTGCCGACGGGCGAGCCGATCTGCACGAGCGCCGCGAACCGGCCGCGCTTCTCGAGGGGTGCGTGTTCGACCGCGATGGTCACGGCCCCGCCCCATTCGCCGCCGACGGCCAGGCCCTGCAGCAGGCGCAGCACGGCGAGCATGATGGGCGCCGCGAGGCCGATGGTGCCGAAGTCGGGCAGGAACCCGATGAGCCCGGTCGCGCATCCGATCATCACGATGGTCGTGAGCAACGCGGGGCGGCGGCCGTACTTGTCGCCGATGTAGCCGAAGAGCAGGGCGCCGATCGGGCGGGCCGCGAAGCCCACGCCGAAGGTGGCGAAGGCCGCGAGGGTCGCGGCCGTTGCGTCGAGCTCGGTGAAGAAGAGGCGGTTGAAGACGAGGGCCGCTGCCGTGCCGAAGAGGAAGTAGTCGTACCACTCGAGGGCCGTGCCGACGAAGGCCGCGCGGGCGATGCGGGCGGCGTCGTGGCCCGAAACTGTAGGGGTGTCGGCGGGGGTGCCGGGGGCCGAGGTGGCCGCCGTGCTCGTGGTCTTGCGGGATGACTCGGGGTGGGGCGTAGGCGTGTCCATGGGAGACCCTCCGTGCAGAAGAAACAGGGACCGATGTTGTGGGGAATCCCATCGGCGGCGGCGAACGGCGTGTGAAGAGCGAATGACTGCGCCGTGCGTTTCGCTCTATCCTGGGCGTATCGCGGGGTGGCGGCAATGGATGCGCGCAACCCATGAGACGGAAGGTTTGTGCAGATGCACAATTCGAGCGACACCGAGCAGCTCTGGCCGGCCGTCAGCGGCACACCCGTCGAGCATGCCATCCTCGCGTGCCTGGGCGAGTTGGACGCCCTCGCGGCCGAGTATCTCGACGAGGTGCGGCAGCTGAGCGGCTACCCCGCATCTGCCATCACGGACGCCGAGATTCTCGACACGGCGACGGCATCGCTCGAGCTGTTGCTGCGGCTGATCGGTGACCTGCCGGTCACGCAGGATCTGCGCGTCGTGTCGACCGAGACCGGGCGCAAGAGGGCGCGCCAGGGCATCCCGATCGACTCGTTGTTGCGAGCGGTGCGCATGGACTTCCGGTTGATCTGGCGGGCGCTCAGGCGGCATGTTCCGCCCGAGTCGCTCGTGCAATTCGCCGAACAGGTGGTGCCGATCTGGGATGCGGTCGAGGTGCACACGACCGACATCCACGCCGGATATCTGGCCGAGCTCGCCGTCATGGAACGCGAGGCCGAACATGAGCGTGCCTTCTTGCTGCGCCGCCTCTTCGCCGCCGAGGAGCATGACCCGCGGCTCGTGGGGCAGGTGGCCGAAGCCCTGCGCGTCGACCCGCGCAGCCGCTTTCTCGTGGCCGTTTCGGCGGCCGATCGGCATTCCGAGCTGCGGCGGGCCGCGGCCGCCCGCGGGCTCGAGGATCAGCTGCACGATATCGAGGGCAGCTCGCTCATTCTGCTCGAGTGTGAACCCGGTGAGGATGCCGCGCCGCCCTGGTTGCTCGACCTCCCCGTCGGCATCTCGCCGCGCGCCGACGGCCTGGCCGAGGTCAGCCGCATGTGGCGCACGGCGAGGCACCTCGCGGCGGCTGTGCCTGAGAATCACGAGGGCGCCTATTCGGTGCGCGCGAACTGGGATGCCGTGGCGGCCGCGTCGCTCGGCGAGTTCGGGCGCGTGCTTGAACGCTCGGTGCTCGGGCCCCTCGACGGCTGCCCGCCGCGCGAGGCCGCCCTGTTGCGCGAGACCGTGACGGCCGTGTTGCGCGAGGGCACCGTGAGCCGGGCGGCGCAGGCGCTGTACTGCCACCGCAACACGGTGCTCAACCGGTTGGGGCGGTTCAAGGAGGTCACGGGTGTCGACCCTCTGCATCCGGGGGATGCGTCGGTCGTGCGCGTCGCGTTGGCCGTTACCGCCGCCGGCGCCGGTGCCGGTTCCGTGGTGGGCGCGAGCGATAGCGCTTCCGCTCGCGAGCCCAACGCTTCTCGCGCCGCGGTCAGCGCCGGGGCACGATGATGGGCTGACCCGTCGCGGGGTGCGGCACAAGGTCGACATCCTGGCGATAGACCGCGCGGATGCGTTCGGCCGTGAGCACCTCGGCCGGGATTCCTGTCGCCACCACGCGTCCGTTCTCGAGCAGGGTGATCGTGTCGGCGAAGGCCGCGGCGACGTTGAGGTCGTGCAGGACGATGACGACGGCATCCCCGGCGTGTGCTCGTTCGCGGGCCAGCCGCAGAACGTCCTCCTGGTGCTTCAGGTCGAGAGCCGCCGTTGGTTCGTCGAGCAGCAGGATGCCGGCGCGTTGGGCCAGCACACGGGCCAGGGCCGCACGGGCGCGTTCGCCGCCCGAGAGCGAGGGCACGGGGCGCTCGAGCAGGGGATGCAGCTCGGTCGCGGCGATCGCGTCGGCGACGGCCTGTTCGTCCTCCGCCTCGGCGGGTGTTCCGCGCCAGGGGGAACGGCCCATGCGCACGACCTCGTCCACTGTAAAGGGGAACGAGACGCGGTTCTCCTGCAGCAGCACGGCGCGTTCGCGGGCGAGCTGCTTCGGTTTCCAGGCATCCAAGTTTGTGCCGCGCACCGAGACGCTGCCGGCGGCGGGGCGGATGTCGCCGGCCAAGGCTGCGAGCAACGTCGACTTTCCGGCTCCGTTCGGCCCGATCAACGCGTGCACGCGACCCGCCTCGACCGTGAGATCGACGTCGGTCAGGATGCGCGCTCCGCCGATCGACACCGACACCGACTGGGCGCGCAGGGCAGGCGCGTCGGGTCCATCCGGCAGGGCGGACGCGGGGGCAGCAGACGCGGTTGCAGCAGACCCGACGCCGGCGGGCAGCTCGGCGCTCACGCCCATCCCCCCGCCTTGCGCCGCGTTCGCAGCAGCAGCCAGAAGAAGAACGGCCCGCCCACGAGCGACGTGATCATGCCGATGGGCAGATCGGCGAGGGGCACGGCCGTGCGCGCGAACAGGTCGGCCGTCGCGAGCAACAGGGCGCCGCCCAGCACGGATGCGATGAGTAGCGGCAGATGCGCGGGCCCGATGATCATGCGCATCAGGTGCGGGATGACGAGGCCCACGAACGCGATGATGCCCGCGAACGCCACGGCCGCGCACACGAGCAGCGCGACGACCACGATGATGAGGATGCGCACACCTTCGACGTTCACCCCGAGGTGGCGCGCGTTGCGCTCGCCGAGCGAGAACAGATCGAGCGTGCGGGCGCTGAGAAACGCGACCACGAGGCCCACGGCCACGAGCGGCGCGACGATGCCCACCTGCGACCACTGCGAACCGTTCAGGCTGCCGAGCTGCCAGAAGATGATCTGCTCGCGTGTGGACGTGTCGCCGATGAACGTCATGAGTGCGAGCCCGGCGCCCGCGAACGCGTTCACGGCGATGCCCGTCAGGATGAGTGTCACGACCTCGGTCTTGCCGTTGGAACGGCTCGTGGCATAGACGATGAGCACGGTGGCGAGTCCCGTGGCGAAGGCCAACAGGGGAACGGTCCACTGACCCGCGAACGTCCAGCCGAGAGTGATGGCCGTTGCGGCACCCAGGGCGGCGCCCGACGAAACGCCGACCACTCCGGCATCCGCGAGCGGGTTGCCGAAGACGGCCTGCATGAGCATGCCCGCGGCGGCCAGGGCGGCCCCGATGAGCAGTCCCATGAGCACGCGCGGAAAACGGATGGTGACGAGGGCCTGCTCGGCGTTTGGATGCGTGAGCGGAATGCCCAGGTCGAGCCCGAGCCGCGCGAGCAGCACCTGCACGACCTCGTGCGGCGGCACGGGCAGCTGGCCTGTGCCCGCCGAGATGAGCGCGACCACGACGAGCGCGACCGCCAGTGCGGTGAAGAGGACGGCCTTGCGGGTGCGGAACGGGTGACGGCCGGCGCGGCGCGGGGGAGCGGCGACCGTGTCGGCGGGCATCTCGGCGGAAAGAGCGACAGAGGGAGCGGCGGATGTCTCGGCGCTCCTGTTCGCTGGCCGTTCGGCCGCGGGCGTGGCTGCGGCCGAGGTGTCCGCGGGTTTCGCGGCGGTCATTCGGCGCTCGGGCTGCTGCTCGTCGTCGAGCCCGCGGCGCCCACGCTGTCGGGTGCCCACAAAGCCCGCGCCAGGGCATCCACGATCTGCGGTGTGCGCGGCCCGAAGCTCAACACATCACCATCGGCCATATCGATGACGCGCTTGTGCTGGCCGGCGGGCGTCGAGGCGATGGCGGGGACGCGCTCGATCAACCCGTCGATGCCGTCCACCGATTCGAGGCCGTCGGTCATCATGAGCAGCACGTCGGGGGCGGCCTGCACGATCGCCTCGGCCGTCATGGGCTTCATGCCCTGCCAGCCGATCTCGCCCGCGACATCCACGCCGCCGATGGTTTCGATCAGGGTGTCGGCGCCCGATCCCTCGCCGAAGAGGTAATAGATCCCGGCGCTGCCCCGCACATAGAGGAACATGACGCGCGGCCGGTCGGATGAGCGAGCGGCGACCTCGTTCACCTGCGCCGTCACCGCGGCCAGCTCGCCGTCGACCCGCGTCGAGAGTTGCTCGCCAACCGAGCTCACGCCGAGCGCCGTCGCGACCTCGTCGATGATCTGGTCGACGTTGTCGATGCGGCGATCGGGCGTGATGACCACGACGGGGATGCCCGCGTCGCGCAATTGCTGCCGCACCTCTTTCGGCCCGATGGTCGTGTCGGTGAGCACGACGGTGGGCGCCAGCTCGAGAATCGCCTCGCCGTTCAGCGAGTGGCCGCTCGAGGTGACGACCGGCAGGTCTGCCGTGCCGGGGAACGTGGTCGAGGTGTCGCGCCCCACGAGGTTGTCGCCCAGCCCGAGACCCCACACGGTCGCGGCCAGCGTTCCCGAGATGTCGATCGCGAGAATGCGGCTCGCGTCTTCGACCGTCACGGTGGTGCCCTCGCTGTCGGTCACGGTGACGGGCAGATCGGATGCCGGAGCCTCGGCCACGGGCTGCACGCCCTGGTTTTCGAGGCACGCCGTCGTGCCGCCCTCGACGGCCGCCGGATCGTCGGCGAGCGCGAGTTCGCTGAGCGGTGTGGCGCTGCCCGGGCACGCGGGCACGGTGGCTGACGTCGTGCCGCCCGACGCGGGCCCGGATGTCGGAGCGCCGGCCGTCTGGCATCCGGTGAGCGCGAGGGTGACGGCCGCGGCCGCTGCTGCCGCTGCGATGCCGACCGAGAACGGCCGACGAACCGAGGCCGAGTGGCCAGACGGCGTCGCACGGGTGGTCGACGTCTGGGAGCGGTGACGAGGGCGGTGAAGGATGCGCACGGGGCCGATTCTGTGGAAGTTAATGAGGTAAGGCTAACCTGAGCTTGACAGGGGCTCGACGGCCCCGATACTTTCTTAGCATAGCCTCACCTAACCCGCCACATCGGCGGAATTCCGGGGCTGACACAGCACTCGACCCGCGCCCCGCGCGCCCCGCCCCCAGCGGTCCGACCCCTTCTCGGACCGTCAACAGGTATGCCATCAGGAGCACAACCCGTGACAACACACCCCTCCGCACAGCCCGGGCCGCGCACGCGGCGCCCCCTGCGCGCCGCCCTCGCCAGCCTCACCGCGGCGCTGCTCATCGTCGGCGGTTCGTTCGCCGGCGCGACGGCCGCGACGGCCGAGGCGCTCGCCCCCGATTCCGCGACCGCGGCCGCGACGGCCGCAAACCCCGCGGCCGAGAGCCCGGCAGTCGACGCCACGTCATCCGAAGCTCCTGCCGTGGACGCTCCTGCCGCAGCACCCACCGCCGCGCCCCAGGCCGCCGCCGCTGTCGCCGCGCCCGCCCTGACGATCACTCCCGCGACGGATGTCGACCCCTCCGTCTCGAACACCTTCACCGTCACGGGCACCGGCTACGTGGGCGACGCCGCCGTCAACGGCGCTTATGTCGTCCTCGGTGAGAAGGCCAAGTGGGCGGGCGAAGGCCCCCTCCCCGCCGAGGGCTGGGCGGCGCTCTCTTGGGTGATGCCGCGCCAGATCGTCGACGGAAAATTCACCACGACGCTCACCATCCCGGCTGGCACGTTCGACCCGTCGAAGGCCTACCACGTGGGCACGTCCGCCGCGCACGGCCTGTCGGTCACGAACCGCTCGCTCGACGCCTTCGCGGCCATCGGCATCCGCCAGCCGGCGCCCGTCGCCGACCCGAAGATCACGGTCACGCCGGCCGCAGACATCGACCCGGCCGTGGCGAACACGTTCACCATCACGGGCACGGGCTTCGTCGGCCCCGGTGCCGCCAGTGGTGCCTACGTCGTGCTCGGCGAGAAGGCCAAGTGGTCCGGCGAGGGCGCCCTTCCGGCAACCGGTTGGGCCGGACTCGCCTGGGTGATGCCGCGCCAGATCGTCGATGGAAAATTCACCACGACGCTCACCATCCCGGCCGGCACCTTCGACCCGTCGAAGGCCTACCACGTGGGCACGTCGGCCGCGCATGGCCTGTCGGTCACGAACCGCTCGCTCGACTCGTTCGCCGACCTGAGCATTCGTCAGCCCGCGCCCGTCGCCGACCCGAAGATCACGGTCACGCCCGCATCCGATATCGACCCTGCCGTCGAGAACACGTTCACCGTGACGGGCACCGGTTTCGTCGGCGACGCCGCGGTCAACGGCGCCTATGTTGTTCTCGGCGAGAAGGCGAAATGGTCGGGAGAAGGCCCCCTGCCCTCCGCCGGCTGGGCTGCGCTGTCCTGGGTCATGCCGCGCCAGATTGTCGAAGGAAAATTCACGGTCACCCTCAAGATCCTGGCGGGCACGTTCGACCCGTCGAAGGAATACCACGTCGCCACGAGCGCAGCTCATGGGTTGTCGATCACCAACCGCACGCTCGACTCCTTCGCGGGCCTCTCGATCCGCCAGCCCGTGCCCGTTGCACAGCCGAAGATCACGGTGACTCCCGCATCCGCTATCGACCCCGCCGTCGAGAACACGTTCACGGTGAAGGGGACCGGTTTCACGGGCGAGGCCGCGGCGAGCGGTGCCTATGTGCTGCTCGGTGACCGCGCGATCTGGTCGGGCAACGGTCCACTGAAGGCCGACGGATGGCTGTCGACCAACTGGGTCATGCCGCGCCAGATCGTCGACGGAGCCTTCACGCTCACGATCAAGATCCCCGCCGGGGCCCTCACCTACGGCGTCGACTACCAGGTGGCCACGAGCGCCGCTCACGGTTTGTCGGTCACGAACCGCTCGCTCGACACGTTCCAGCAGCTCACGCTCGTGCCGCAGCCCGCGAAGTCCACCAGCACGACGCTCGCCGCCTCGGCCACGAGCATCTCGGTGGGCGATTCCGTGCGCTTCGACTTCACGGTGGCCCCCGCCGTCGACGGCACCGTCACGCTTCTGGATGGCTTCACCGTGCTGGCGAGCGACGTGCCCGTCCGCGCGGGCTCCGGGTCCTTCTCGACCTCGACCCTCTCCGCCGGTGTCCACTCGATCACGGCGCGTTTCCTGCCGAACCCCTCGACGGGTCTCGAACCCAGCACCTCGAATCGTGTGACGATCTCGGTCTCGTCGATCATCCCGCCCCAGCCGCCCACCCCTCCGACCCCGCCGACGCCCCCGACCACGCCCACGGCCCCCGTCAGCGACCCCACGCGTGCCGGCTCGCTCAGCTGGGGTGTCGTCTCGAGCTTCCGCGCCTACATCACGGGCTCGATTGCCAAGGGTTCCATCCAGGTTTCGGGCGGAGCCACGAGCTCCGGCGGCGCCTTCCAGTTCGGCCAGTCGAACGGTTCGTTTGATCTCGCGACCAACACCGGTTCCGCCGGCTATTCGGGTGCGGTGCGCTTCACGGGCCACGGCGGGGCGCTGGACGTCACGCTCGCCAACCCGCAGATCCAGGTCACCTCGGCCACCGCGGGCACGCTCTCCGCGACCGTCAACGGCACGCCGACCACGCTGGCCACGCTCGACCTGCAGTCGGCCGCGCGTTCCACGACGGGCAACTCGGTCACCTACCGCAACGCGCCCGTCACCTTCACGGCCGCGGGCTCCGAGGTCTTCCAGGGCCGCTATGCGACGGGCGATCCGCTCACCTTCACGATCGGTGTGGCGGGGGCTGCTCCGGCGGGCACCGCGGGAACGGTCGCTCAGGCATCCGGTGCCGCCGCCGCGACCTCGACGACGCCTCGCCTGCCGGCCACCGCACCCGCGAGCACGGGTATCGTCCTGACCGACGAGACGCGAGCGAAGCTCATCGCCGGCGACGAGGTCACGGTCTCGGCCGACGGCTTCCAGCCCACCGAGAAGAACATCCGCGTGGTCGTCTACTCGACACCCACCGTGCTCGCCTCGGGCCTCAGCGCCGACGCGTCGGGAGTCGTCACCTGGACGGGCAAGCTGCCCGCCACGCTCGAGCCCGGTGAGCACACGCTCACGTTCCAGGGGTCGATCAGCAAGGGTGTCGTGTTCGAACTGCCCGAGGTCACGACGCTCGCGGCGGGGTCGTGCCTCGTCGAGAACGCCACGCTCGATTGGGGCTTCAAGGAGTCGTTCCGCAACTACATCGAGGGCATCGCCCGCGGTGGGTGGGAGCTCGCCGACGGCGCCACCTACACCTACCCGACCTTCGGCTTCACGGGCGGAAAGGGCTCCTACAACCCCGAAGAGTCCTCGGGTGTGGTGTCGTTCGGCGGCAGCATCCGCTTCACGGGCCACGACGGCGCCCTCAACACGACGCTGACGAACCCTCGGATCGAGTTCGTCGACGACACGACGGCCTACATCCTGCTCGACGTCTCGGGCACGACGCAGGACGGTCAGGCCATCGCCGACACGGCCATCCGGTTCGCGAAACTCGACCTCGCGTCGGGCACGGTGAGCCAGGATGCCGGCAGCGTCACGGGTGCCGACATCGCCGCCGTCCTCACCGACGAAGGGGCCGCCGCGTTCGGCACCTACGCCGCCGGTGAAGAGCTCGACCCGGTCGCCTTCACGGTTCCGCTGCCCGCCGACTGCGGCGTCGCCGCGGCCCCGGCCGCCGAGGAGGAGACCGAGGTGACGACGACCGACACCCAGGCCGAACTCGCCGCGCCGGCCGCATCCACGGGCGACACCTCGTGGATCGTCTGGGCCATCGTCGCCGCCTTCGTGCTCCTCGCCGCCCTGGCGCTCGTGTGGATCGTCGTCGCCCGTCGCCGCTCCGTCTCCGCCGCTGCGGCAACAGGCTCCGGCCCCACCTCGAACGACGTGACGCCGGGCCCCCTGGCCTAGCCTCACGCCGCGAGGGCCGTGCCCCAAACGCGGCCCTCGCCAGATCGCCCCCGGTGCCCACGCGCCGGGGGCGATTCTGTTCCCCCTGCCCCTCTCGCGTCCCTCGGCACCAGGCACCAGGCACCAGGCGCCAGGCGCCGGGCACCGGGCATCAGGCGCTCCGAGCGGAGCAGCCGGTGGCTGGCGCGCCGCCCGACATCCAACCGCCCTCATCGCGCCCGCCCCCGATCGCCATTAGGGTGCTGTCGTGCTTCCCTCTCCGACGACACGACTGCGGTTCCGCGAGATGACGCTGGACGATCTCGACGACATGGCCGCGCTGCTCGGCGACCCCGCGGTGATGACCTATTACCCCGCCCCGAAGTCCCGCGCCGAGGCCGAGCGCTGGATCCGCTGGAACCTGGCGAACTACGCCGAGCACGGTTTCGGCTTGTGGATCGTCGAAACACACGACGGCGAATTCGTGGGGGATTGCGGGCTCACGCTGCAGACCGTCAACGGTCGGCTCGAGTTAGAGGTCGGCTACCACGTTCGCGCGGCCCTCCACGGCCAGGGATTCGCCACGGAGGCAGCATCCGCCTGTCTCACTTTCGCGCTCGACCACACAGTGGCGCGCACACTCGTCGCCATCATCGACCCCGCCAACAGGGCATCCCGATGCGTCGCCGAGAAGATCGGGATGCACCGCCTGCTCGACGACGGCGCTGACGGCGACGAGACCAAGCGTCGGCACGTCTTCGGGGTCAGGCTCATCCGCGACCCCGCGGAGAAGGCAGCCTACGACGCCGTCTGGGACGCCGATCCGATCGGAGTAGCCGAATTCCGGCACGCCGCCGAGGACGAGTACGACGCCGTCGCCGGCGTGATCGCCTCCTGGGTTCACGCTGATCCCGCCATTGGCCTCGCACAACTCGCCGACCGGTTGGACAGGCACTTCGCCGAACACTTCGGCTTGTCCGACACCTCGCACGACGCTCGCGCCATCGCGCAGGCGACTCTCGCCGCGGGTGCGGGCAGCCCGAATGACCCGCCCGTCGAAGGCTGAATCGGGCGGTCGGCGAGCGGCGTTACTCCGACATCCGATTCCTGTCCACCCCCACCCTTTTTCAGGCCCGAACGGGACTTCGCCGTCGAACCGTTCCTAAACTGGTGCGGTGAAAAAGTGGGCATCGATCGTGGCCGCCGGCTCGCTCGTCGCACTGGTGAGCGGCTGCGGCATCACCGTGCCGTCCGACCCCGACGGCACGCTCGACAGTGTGCGCGGCGGCGAGCTGCGGGTCGGCGTTTCGCCCAACGACGACTACACGGTCGTCAACGGGGATGACGTGAGCGGCATCGAACCCGAGGCCGTGCGCGCCTTCGCGGCCACCCTCGACGCCGACGTCGACTGGACCATCGGGTCGGAGCAGGCCCTCGTCAAGAAGCTCGAGAACGACGAGATCGACCTGCTCATCGCGGGCATCACCGACGACACCCCGTGGGTCGACAAGGCGGGCGTCAGCCGCGCCTACGCCGAGCACCCGGGCGTGGACGGCCGCATGGAGAAACACGTCATGCTCGTGCAACTCGGCGAAAACGCGTTCCTCAGCGAACTCGAACGTTTCCTCGGCGACTACACGCGGACGGAGGGTTGATCGTGGGTCGTTCGTCGAAAACGACCCCCGTGCGGCTCGGCCACACGGAGCTGCCCGAGCGCCAGACCGAGGTTCTGCGCCGAGCCATCCGCCTCGAATGGATCACGATCGGGTTCCTCGTCGTCACCGCGACCCTCGTCTTCCTGGTGCTCGGCAATTCGCAGGCGATGAAGTCGGCCTGGATCGAGGACCTGCTCTCCTTCATCCCGCCGATCGCGTTCCTCGTCGCCATCCGCGTCAACCGTTTAGCTCCCACACGCCGGCATCCGTATGGCTACTACCGCTCGGTCGGGGTCGGTCACCTCGTGGCCGCCGTCGCCCTGACCGGCATGGGTGCGTACCTCATCGTCGATTCGGCCATCGGCCTGTTTTCGGGCGAGCATCCGACCATCGGCACCGTCGATCTGTTCGGAAACGTGATCTGGCTCGGCTGGCTGATGATCGGCGTGATGGCGGTGACGGCCGTGCCGCCGGTGATCGTCGGCCGCATCAAGATGAAGCTCGCTCGCGAGTTGCACGACAAGGTGCTCTACGCCGACGCCGATATGAACAAGGCCGACTGGATGACTTCTATCGGCACGATCGTCGGCGTCTCGGGCATCGGCCTCGGCCTGTGGTGGCTCGACGCGTCCGCCGCCATCTTCATCGCGGGCAGCATCGTGTCCGACGGCGTGCGCAACCTCAAGTCGGCCGTGCTCGATTTGATGGATGAACGCGCCACGACGTTCGATGAGAAGAAACCCCACCCCCTGACGGCCGAGGTCGAGGACTACCTGCGCGGCCTCCACTGGGTGGCCGAGGCCGGATGCCGCGTACGCGATGAGGGCCATGTCTTCCACATCGAGGCGTTCGTCGTGCCGCGCAAACGCCGCCTGCCCTCGCTCGACACCCTCGAGGAGGCCCGCGATGGCTGCGCCGACGTCGACTGGAAGGTGCACGACGTCGTGATCGTGCCCGTGTCGAAGCTGCCCGACGTCGTCTGATCGCGATCCCGCACCCGATCGCGATTCATCTGCGCACTTCCCGCCTGATACTGTCCCCCCAAGTCGGAAATGCCCGACGCGCTCCAACAAGGGATGTAGCACCATGGGAAAACTCATCTACGGGATTGCCCCCGCTATCGAAATCGACGACCGCGGCCTCCGCCACCTGCAGGTCGCCATCTTCACCAAGCTGCGCCGTGACGAACGCTTCACCTTCAGCTGGGGCGATGAAGCCCTCGTCGGCGAAGATCTCGCGCTCGAAGAGGGCGAGGGCAAGTTCGGCACGGTCTGGCTCTCGAGCGCGGCCTCCCTCTACTTCAGCTACGACCGCCACCCGTCTGGCCCCCTCAACAAGGCCTGGGTCGAAGCGCTGCTCGAGATAGCAAACCGCACGGGCGGCCTCCGCCTCATCTCCGAGCCCGCCGCCAAGTAGGTCCGACCTGGCCTGACCCGGCCTGAGCGTCTGCGGCTCGCTCGGGTCCACGTCGGGCTTGCTCCCTCGCCGCGGCGTCGACGCGACGCCCGCGATTCGCCTGCCGTTCACCTGTGGTTCGCCCGGCACCGCCACGATCGAAGAATCCCTCGTTCTTCGCCCGAAAGGCCTGCCCGTGCGCTCACTTTCTCGGTCCTCGTGGGGTGCGCTCACGCTCGCCCTGCCGGTCGCCGCCGCCCTGCTCGCCCCGGCCGCGCTCGCCGCTCCGGCCAGTGCAGCCGCCGCCCCGATCGCAGCCGATGCTGCCGCCCCCATCCGCATCAATGAGGTCGAATCGGATGCCTCGCCCACCGACTGGGTCGAACTCACCAACATCGGCACGGCGCCCGTCGACATCTCGGGCTGGATCGTCAAGGACGACACCGACACGCGCACCGACGCGTTGCCCGCCGGAACCGTCCTCGCTCCCGGAGCATTCTTCGTCTTCGACCAGCCAGCCATGAGCTACGGCCTCGGCAAGGCCGACTCCGCCCGCCTCTTCGCGCCCGACGGCACCACGCTCGTCGACAGCTACTCCTGGACCGCGCACGCCGCCACCACCTACGGCCGCTGCGTCGACGGCACCGGCGCCTTCACCCTCGCGGCCGCGCCGACCAAGGGCGCCCCGAACGCCTGCACCGTCGATCCCGCCGACGTCGTGCGCATCAACGAGGTCGAGTCCTCGGGCGGCACCCCGGGCGACTGGGTCGAATTCACCAACATCGGCACGACCGCCGTGGATGCCTCGGGCCTCGTCCTGCGCGACGACGACGACACGCACTCCTACGTCCTCCCGGCCGGCAGCACCATCCCCGCGCGCGGCTTCCTTGCCGTGGGCGACCCCGAGGTCACCTTCGGACTGGGTGGCGCCGACGCGGCCCGCCTCTTCGCCGCCGACGGTTCGACTCTCATCGACAGCTACTCGTGGACCGCGCACGCCGCCACCACCTACGGCCGCTGCGCCGACGGCACGGGCGCCTTCGCCCTGACCACGGCCCCCACGCGCGGCGCCGCCAACGCGTGCGCCCCCGTCGCGGGCGCCGGCGTGCGCATCAACGAGATCGAGTCGAACGGCGGAACGCCCGGCGACTGGGTCGAACTCCTCAACCCCACGTCCGCGGCTATCGACCTGAGCGGCTGGATCGTCAAGGATAGCGCCGACGACCACGTCACGGTGCTGCCCGCCGGCTCGACCATCGCCCCCGGCGCCTTCTTCATCGTCGAGGAATCGACGCTCGGCTACGGTCTCGGCTCGGCCGACGCCGTGCGCCTCTTCGCCCCCGACGGCGTGACGCTGGTCGACCAGCACTCCTGGACCACCCACGCCGCCCTCACGCTCGGCCGTTGCCCCGACGCGACGGGCCCCTTCGCTGCGACGACGTCCTCCACCAAGGGCGCCCCGAACGTGTGCGACGGCACCGGCGGGGGAGACGACGGCGGCACGGGCGGCGGCGACATCCTCACCCTCCCGTGGGCCGGCGAGCAGACCGTCGACACGGTCGACCCCGCCAACCTGTTCGGCACCAACCTCAGCGGCCTCGCCTTCGAGCAGACCGCCGACCCCTCCGACGCCGACACCCTCTGGGCGGTCAAGAACGGCCCCGGAACCCTCTACCGCCTCGACGCCTCCGCCACCGGCTGGGCCCCCTCGACCGACGCCGGCTGGTCGAACGGCAAACTCCTGCACTATGCCGATGGCACAGGCGATGTGGATGCCGAGGGCGTCACGTTCACAGCCGCGGGCCCGTCGGGCGGCATCTTCGTCTCGACCGAGCGCAACAACGCCGACTCCAAGATCAGCCGCCCCTCGATCATCCGTTACGACGTGACCTCGACGGATGCCGCACTCTCGGCCACGCGCGAATGGAACCTCGCCGCCGACCTCGCCACCGACGTGCCCACCATCGGCGCCAACGCCGGCCTCGAGGGCATCACCTGGATCCCGGACGCCGACCTCGTCGCACAGGGCTTCGTCGACGAGCGCACCGGCGCCGCCTATAACCCGGCCAGCTACCCCAACCACGGTGACGGCCTCTTCTTCGTGGGCCTCGAAGCGAACGGCAGCATCTACGCCTACGCCCTCGACCAGAACTCCGGCGCCGTGAACCGCGTCGCCACGATTACGAGCGGCTTCCCGTCGGTCATGGAACTCGAATACGACCCCGCGACCGACCTGCTTTGGGCCGTCTGCGACGACACGTGCGAAGGCCGCTCGGCGCTTCTGAGCGTCGCGCAGAAGCCTGTTGGTGCCGCTGCTGCCGCTGCGCCTACTGCTGCCGCTGCGCCTGCTGCCGCCGCGGTCCCCGCCGCAGCTCCCGGCCGCTTCGCCATCACGGCCGTCCTCGAGCGCCCGACCGGCATGCCCAACGTCAACAACGAGGGTTTCGCCATCGCGCCGAACGCGCAGTGCACCGACGGCCTGAAGCCCGCGATCTGGTCGGACGACAACGGCACCGACGGTCACTCGCTCCGCCAGGGAACGATCGCCTGCCTCGCCGACGCGGTCGCTCCGGTCCCCGTGCCGTCGCCGACCCCGGCCCCCTCGGCAACACCGGGCGCTTCCGACCCCGCGGGCACGCCGGGCACGACTCCGGTCCGTTCGTCGGCCACCTCGGGCCTCGCCTCCACCGGCGCCACCCCCCTCATGGCCATCGGCGCCGCGGCCGTGCTTCTGCTGGCGGGCCTCGCGGTCTTCATCATTGCTCGCGTGCGTCGCGCGCGCTCGAATGCGACAGTCGACGCGGGCGCTGCCGGCGTCCCGACCGGCGCTCCCGGCACCGCCCAGGCCAGCTCAGCCGACGCCGCCCACGCCGACACGGCTCCGACATCCGCCCCCGACCGAAACGGCGACGCCTCATGACGCTCAAGAAGTTCGGCTCGATCACGGCCACCCTGGCGACGCTCGTCGCGCTCACCCTGACGTCCGGTCTGACGGTGCTCACCGAGTACGCCGACGAGCGCGAGGTCCAGGCCGAGTACGACTGGTAGACGGGATGTCGGCGGCTCCGAGCGCTATCACGCGCCACCGGCTCGCACAATGCATCTTTAGTGGTGTGTGCCGTGCCACTACGCTCGGAGCCATGCGCCGAACTCCCGCCCTCACCGTGTCCGCCCTTGCACTCACGCTCGCTTTCGGCGTCGTGGGATGCTCGACCCCGTCGAACGACGACTCCTCGCCCGCTGCCGAGTCTTCCTCGAGCGAAAGCCCCTCGTCGACGCCTACCTCGGAGTCGAACGAACTCGACGTCGCCCCCGCAGCCGGTGCCCTCATCACGGGCGACGGCTACACCTACAACGTTCCCGAAGGCTGGGAGCTGCAGGACAAGTCGATCGCCCCCGGGACCGACACGGCAGCGGCGGATGTCACCACCACAACCGACTTCGCCAACAACGTCAATGTCATCCTGAGCCCCGCCGGCGCCCTGACTCCCGACCAGGTCGAGAGCATGGCCGCCAAGGAGCTCGAGGCCGCCGGAGCCACCGACGTCACGGTCGAGCCCCGCATCATGTTCGGCGGCAAGGAGTCCGCCCACATCAGCGCCGGCATGACCGCGAGCGGCGCCACCTACCGCATCCACCAGTACTACGGCACGAACGATGACCAGACCTACATCGTCACGTTCTCCTTCGGCACCGATGTCGCCGACACCGAGGCCGTCGAGATCTCGGAGTCGATCCTGGCTTCCTGGACCTGGAGCTGACCTCAGCCCACCGACGCAACACAGCCCGCACGGCGAAAGGCCGCGAATCCCCGGATTCGCGGCCTTTTCGTGTGCCCGGCACCCCCATTCCTGAGAGTTAGCGGGGTGCAATATAACGGAAAGGTCACGACACCAATCCTTTTCGGGCAGGGTCCCGAACCCCTGACATCACCGAGCACGATCCACCGGGACATCCGCCCCACACACGAACGAAGGATTGACACCATGCGTAAATACATGAAGACCACACTCGGAGTTGCTGCTGCTGGCGCTCTCGCTTTCTCTCTCGCCGCGTGCTCGACCGGTGGCACGACCACCGAGTCCAGCTCTTCGCCGTCCTCCAGCTCCTCGTCGTCGGCTGACGCGACGCCCACCCCGCTGGCCTCGATCCCCGACCTCTCGAAGGGTGTCGACACCCAGGTCGCCGTCGACGCGTCGTTCGTCGACGCTCTGACCTCGCTGGGTCTGACCCCCGGCACCGTCGGAACGGCAACGTTCACCGATGGCACGTTCTCGTTCCCGATCACGGGCGGCAACGTCGACTACTACGACCCCGAAGAGGACTACCGTCCCTACGTTCAGGGCACCATCGACCACGAGGGTTCCGGCCTGTCGTTGACCGCCGGCGCGAAGGTCGTCGAGCTCAGCAACTTTGTCGTCGACCCGGGCACCTCGAAGCTCATGGGTGACGTGTCCGTCGATGGAACCGTTGCTGTTGAAGACGCCGTCCTGTTCGACCTCCACGGTGGCACCCTGAAGCCCCTCCAGATGGATGGCGACAACGCGATCCTCGAGGGCACCACGGTCCACATCTCTGACGACGCTGCTGCGCTTCTGAACGAGACCTTCGGCACCGACAAGGTCGCCGGCGGAATGCTCGTCGGTGTCGCCAAGATCACCGTCGCCACCAAGTAATTCAGCTCCACCCGTAACACGCACCAGTTTGGGGTCGCCGATTCTCACCCGTTGAGAAACGACGAGAAGGGCCCGGCATCCATGGATGTCGGGCCCTTCGGCGTGTGCCCCGGCATCCGCTCGGCGTCTGTCTCCCCAAAGTGCGCGACAATAGAACTATGAGCATTTCCCCCGGAGACCGGGACCCGCAGGGCGACCTGTCGCCCGCAGCGCCGCAGCCCCCGGCGGCCCAGCCCGATGTCCAGGCACAGGCCGCCGCGCAGCCCGCACAGGCACCCGCGCCGCAACCCGAGCCCGATTTCGTCGAGACCCTCGAAGACGCCGACGAAGAGATCGTCATCCGCCGGTCGCCGCGCTACCTGAACTTCATCCTGCTCGGGGCCCTGCTCGGCGCCATCGTCGCCTTCGTGCTCACGCTCGTCTTCCCCGAGAACCCCGACTACTCGCGCATCCAGGTCTTCGGATTCCTGCTGCTGGTGTGCGGCGTCATCGGCATCGCGCTGCTGAGCCTCGTCGCCATCCTGCTCGAACGAACAGTCGGCCGTCGTGTGATGCGCGCCCGAGCAGATAAACTGGGAGCACGCATTCCTCCCCACGAACCCGAGGGCAACGCCTGAGCATGAACTCTTCCGTGTCGAACAGCACCGCCCCCGCAACCGCGGCAGACCCAACGGGGTCGGCCAGCTATCGGGAGGCCGGGGTCGACACCGCAGCGGGTGACCTGGCCGTCGAGCTGATGAAGGCCGCTGTGCAGAAAACGCACGGGCCCGAGGTGCAGGGCGGAGTGGGCGGTTTCGCCGGGCTCTTCGATGCATCCGCCCTCGTCGGCATGTCCAAGCCGCTTCTCGCCACGTCGACCGACGGCGTGGGCACGAAGGTCGCCATCGCGCAGGCCATCGACAAGCACGACACCATCGGCCAAGACCTCGTCGGCATGGTCGTCGACGACATCGTGGTCGTGGGCGCAAAGCCGCTCTTCATGACCGACTACATCGCCTGCGGCAAGGTCGTGCCCGCCCGCATCGCCGATATCGTCGCCGGCATCGCGCGCGCCTGCTCCGACACGCGCACGGCACTCGTCGGCGGCGAGACGGCCGAGCACCCCGGCCTCCTGGGCCCCGACGACTACGACGTGGCAGGCGCGGCAACGGGTGTGGTCGAGGCCGACGACGTACGCGGCGCCCACCTCGTGGCCGACGGCGACGTCGTGCTCGCGCTCGAGTCCTCGGGCCTCCACTCCAACGGTTTCTCGCTCGTGCGCCACATCCTGGCCCAGCGCGGCATCGGGTTCGCCGACCACTCCGACGACTTCGGCGGCATGGTGGGCGAGGCGCTGCTCGAACCCACGCGGCTCTACACGTCACCGCTCGTCGACCTGCTGGCCGACGAGACGCTGGGGCGCAGCATCCACTCGCTCTCGCACGTCACGGGCGGCGGCATCGCGGCCAACCTTGCGCGCGTGCTGCCCGTCGGTTCGTGGGTCGAGGTCGACCGCAGCACCTGGTCGCCGGCCCCCGTGTTCCGCATCCTGAGCGACCTCGCGGGCACCACGCTCGAGAGCGCCGAGGGCACCTGGAACCTGAGCATCGGCTTCTTCGCGGTCGTCAGTGCAGCGGATGCCGCGGCCATCGCCACGCACCTCACCAACACCGGCATCCCCACGTGGCCTGTCGGCACCATCCACATGGGCGAGCGCGACCTCGCCGGCTTCGAGCAGGGCGCCAAGGGTGTCGACGGAGGCGCCGTGCGTCTCGTCGGCTCATACGCCTCCTGATGACTTCTTCCTGTTTTTCCCTCACCTCTCAGCACCCCGGAGCTCACTAAGCATGTGCGGAATCGTCGGCATCGTCTCAACCGAGCCGGTCAACCAGCAGGTCTACGACAGCCTTCTCCTTCTGCAGCACCGCGGCCAGGACTCGACGGGTATCGCCACCGTCGACGGCCGCACGGTGCACATGGTCAAGGCGAAGGGGCAGGTGCGCGAAGCTTTCCGCACGCGCGACATGCGCTCGCTCCTCGGCACCATGGGCCTCGGCCACGTGCGCTACGCCACCAAGGGTGACGCGGCCAACGAGCAGGAGGCGCAGCCGTTCTACGTGAACGCCCCCTACGGCATCGTCCTCGTGCACAACGGCAACCTCACGAACACGCGCGAACTGGCGGATGACCTCTTCCACGTCGACCGTCGCCACGTGAACTCCACGAGCGACACCGAGATGCTGCTCAACGTGCTTGCGACCGAGCTGCAGGGCCAGGTGTCGGGCCTCGAGCTCGACCCCGACCAGATCTTCGCGGCCGTCGAGCAGGTGCACGAGCGCGTCGAGGGTTCCTACGCCGTCATTTCGATGATCGCCGGGCAGGGTCTGCTCGCGTTCCGTGACCCTTACGGCATCCGCCCGCTCGTGCTCGGCCGTCGTGCCGTCGGCATGGTCGGCTACGAATACATCGTCGCCTCCGAGTCGCTCGTGCTCGAGTCGGCCGGCTACGAGATGGTGCGCGAGGTGGCGCCCGGCGAGGCCGTCTTCATCACCATCAGCGGTGAGCTCTACTCGCGTCAGTGCGCCAAGAACCCGCGCCTCGTGCCCTGCTCGTTCGAATACGTCTACCTGGCCCGCCCCGACTCCATCATGAACGGCATCTCGGTCTACGAGGCGCGTCTGCGTCTCGGCAACCGTCTCGCCGACACCATCGCCGAATACACGCCCATGGGCGATATCGACGTGGTCATGCCCATCCCCGATTCGGCCCGCCCCGCCGCCATGCAGGTGGCGCAGAAGCTCGGCGTCGAATACCGCGAGGGCTTCTACAAGAACCGCTACGTGGGCCGCACCTTCATCATGCCCGGGCAGGCGCAGCGCAAGAAGAGCGTGCGCCAGAAGCTCAACGCCATGGGCAGCGAGTTCAAGGGCAAGAACATCCTCATCGTCGACGACTCGATCGTGCGCGGCACCACGTCGAAAGAGATCGTCGACATGGCCCGCGCGGCCGGGGCCAACAAGGTCACGTTCACGTCGGCCGCGCCCCCCGTGCGCTACCCGCACGTCTACGGCATCAACATGCCGTCGCGCGGCGAGCTGATCGCCCACGGCAAGAAGATCCCCGAGATCGCCCGCGAACTCGGCGCCGACAACCTCATCTATCAGGAGGTCGCCGACATGAAGAGTGCCATCCTCGAGGGTTCCTCGCTCACCGAGCTCGAGATGAGCTGCTTCACGGGCGAATACGTCACGGGCACCGTGACCCCCGAATACCTCGACTGGGTCGAGCGCACGCAGCTGTCCTAGTTTCAGGCGGGGCGCGTATCGGGTCGCTGGTCTCGCTTATCGCTGTGGCGCTGTGCCGCGGTGTCGGGCGTCCATCGCGCGCCGCTCTGGCGTGCCTCAGCGTTGTGCCGTTGTGGTGTCGCCTCCGTCTGGTCGTGGCGTGAACCGGTGCGGGAGCTGAGCGACACCGGCGGATGGCCTGGGAGGCTCGGGCCTGCCCGTGACTGTGGCTCGGGCATCCGTTAGTTTGGGGCTATGGACGAGCGGCAGCAGCAGATGAGCAGGGATATCGCGATCGGCGAGAGCCCGCGCCAGCCGTTGCGCCAGTTCTTGCGCGCACTGCGAGCCCACCTCGACAAGTGGCCCTGGGCGCGTGCCGCCTATCGCATCGCCGTCGCCCTTATCGGCGGCACGGTCGTCGTCGTCGGCCTCATCATGGTTCCGCTGCCCGGCCCCGGCTGGCTCGTCGTCTTCCTCGGTTTCGCCATCCTCGGCACCGAATTCGCGTGGGCCAAGAAGGTCGCCGCGTTCGTCAAACGCCAGCTCGCCCGGTTCTGGGCCTGGTACAACGCCCGCCGCGCCCGCAAGCGCGCTGGCGCCGCTGCCTAGTTCCAGCCTCGCTTCTGACCTCTCACAACGCTCCGGGCTGCGGCGAGATTCGCAGTGTTTCTAGTGCTCCGACGCCGACGCCGACGTAACGTTCGCGCTGGCGCTGGCGCTGACGTTCTCGTCCCCGGACATGCGAAACGGCCGCTCACCGTGGTGGTGGAGCGGCCGTTTCGAGGTTGTTGCGTGTGCGGAGTGCGCAGCGAACGGGCGGCGGAGCGGGGCTCTACGCGCGCTTGGGTTCGTCGCGGTTGACGTCGTCGCCGACGTACTCCGACCACTTCGACAGTTCGTCGTTGTATTCGTCGGATGGGTGCCCTGTGAGCTCTCTCTCGAGAGCGTCATAGTTGACATCAGGACTGAAGGACTTGAGCTCACGTGCGATCTTCGTGTGCTTTGCCTTTTGACGGCCGCGCCCCATGCGAGACCCCCTCACGAATCAGTTGCCGAACGGATGGTGCCGCCCGGAGGTTTCACCAACCAGGGAACGATAAAGACTAAACGCCAGCTTATCATGTGGCGTGAATGCTAACGCCCGGCGGAGACGAGTCCCAGCCGGTATGCAGGAGTGGTGGCGCAGTCTCGGCGCCGACTCCGAGAGCCACGATACCGCAGCTCGAAGGTCGCGTGCCGCGGCATCCGTTCGTTCGTTCGAGAGGGACGCTATCGGGACCTCTGCCGGCGGGACACGACGTCCAGCCCGATCGCGAGGGTGAACCAGAACAGTGCGAAGAGGATGCCGATGAAACCGACGTCCTGGCCCGACACCCAGAGGCCCGCCCCGAGGGCGAAGAATGTCGCCGCCAGCGCGAAGCTCGCGATCGCGGCCACGTTCCAGGCCGAGATGCGTCGGTGCTGCGGGGTGCGTATTGCGTCCACGGCACCAGCTTGGGTGCCCGAGTGCCCGGTGTCGAGCGGATCGTGATGAACATTCGGTGACGGAGCCGGCTCGGTCTTCCCTTTCGTGGCCGAGCGGCGTAACGTACAACCAAATGGTTGCACAAACGATATCCCCCGATTCGCTGAGCGACGACCAGGTCGATCGCCTCTTCCACGCGCTTGCCGACGCCACCCGGCGTGACATCGTCACGCGTGTCATGGATGACGAGTTCTCGGTCACCGAATTGGCCGCACGCTATGACATGTCGTTCGCGGCCGTTCAGAAGCATGTCGCGGTACTCGAACAGGCGGCCCTCGTCTCGAAGGAGCGTCGCGGGCGCCAGCAAATCGTGCGCGGCAATGTCGACACCGTGCGTCGAGCCAATGAGCTGCTCGCGGCCTACGAAGACCTCTGGCGTCAGCGCTTCGCACGCATCGACGACCTGCTCGCCGAAGAACCTGTCGCCAGCACCGAATGATCTAGAAAGGAACCTCATCATGAGCAACGTCACGATCGAGAAAGATCTCGAGAACCTCACGCTCGAGATCGCCGCGGAGTTCGACGCCTCGGCCGATCAGGTCTGGCAGATCTGGGAGAACCCGCGCAAGCTCGAGCGGTGGTGGGGTCCGCCCACCTGGCCGGCCACGTTCGAGAAGCTCGAGCTGCACCCCGATGGAGCGGCGGCCTATTACATGACCGGCCCCGACGGTGAGAAGGCCCGGGGATGGTGGCGCGTCGTCGCCGTCGAGCCACCTACGCGCTTCGAATTCGAGGATGGCTTCGCCGACGAGAACGGCGACCCGGTCGAGTCGCTCGGTTCCACGCGCGCCGTCGTCACGATCACCGAGGCGGGAAGCCGCACGCGAATGAGTATCCTCAGCCGTTTCGAGAGTCTGGAGCAGATGGAGGAGATGGTGAAGATGGGCATGGAGGAGGGCATGAGCCAGGCCTTCACACAGATCGACGCACTCCTCGACCCGGAGGGGTAGCGGCCCGAGTGGTGGGCCCGGGCCGGCGGCAATGGTGCCGCAGCTCGGGCAGCGGGGCAGCGGTGGCGATGGGCGGGCGCGACATCCGATGTTCATCTGCCGTTGGGATGACGCGGGCGAGACGCAGGACTTGACTGTCTGGGTGCGGCAGCGAGCCGCCGCCCGCGGTCCGTCGCCGCAGGGGAAGGAGCGTCTCGATGGATGTCCTCGTCACCGTCATGCTGGTCGTCGCCATCGCCCTGGTGTTCGACTTCACGAACGGGTTCCACGACACCGCCAATGCCATGGCCACCTCGGTCGCCACGGGGGCGCTCAAACCGCGAGTGGCCGTCACGATCTCGGCGGTGCTCAACCTGGTCGGCGCGTTCCTCAGCACCGAGGTCGCCAAGACCATCTCGGGCGGCATCATCAACGAGGGGGATGGCGGCGTGGCGATCACGCCCGTCATGATCTTCGCGGGGCTCGTCGGAGCCGTGCTGTGGAACGTCGCCACGTGGTATCTCGGCCTGCCCTCCAGCTCGACGCACGCGCTCTTCGGCGGCCTCATCGGCGCCGCGATCGTCGGGGCCGGTTTCGACGCTGTCAACTTCGGCGCGGTCGTCTCGAAGGTGCTGCTGCCCGCGCTCATCTCGCCGCTCGTGGCCGGGGCCATCGCCCTGCTCGCCACCTACCTCGCGTACAAGATCACGAAGAACGCGACCATCCGTGGGTCGGAGGCCGGGTTCCGGCACGGGCAGACCATCTCGGCGTCGCTTGTCTCGCTCGCCCACGGCACGAACGACGCGCAGAAGACCATGGGTGTCATCACGCTCACGTTCATCGCGGCCGGTTACCAGCAGAGCGGCACGGGCCCTCAGTTCTGGGTGATCGCCGCGTGCGGTCTGGCGATCGCGCTCGGCACCTACCTGGGCGGATGGCGCATCATCCGCACGGTGGGCAAACGCATCACCGACATCACGTCGCCGCAGGGGTTCGCGGCCGAGACCAGTTCGGCGGCCACCATCCTCGTGTCGTCCCACCTGGGTTTCGCGCTGTCGACCACACAGGTCACGTCGGGTTCGATCGTGGGCGCCGGGCTCGGCAAGAAGCTCGCGTCGGTGCACTGGAACGTGGTCGGCAAGATCGCCATCGCCTGGGCCTTCACGCTGCCGGCGGCTGCCATCGTCGGCGGGCTCGCGGCCTGGGCGGCCTCGCAGAGCACGTTCGGTCTCATCATCGTCGCGGTGCTCGCCGTTGCCGGCGGCCTCACGTTCTACGTGCTGTCGCGCCGCCACCCGGTCACGCACGAAAACGTGAACGAAGACTCATCCGCCGCCGGTGACGCCGATCCCGCCGCACCCACCGAGAAAGCAGGGGCCTCAGCATGACGAACTTCCTGGGCATCGACTGGGGCGCTTTCGCCCTCGTCTTCGTGGTGGCGCTCGTCGCCACGGCCGTCATCGTCTCGTCGTTCGCCACGGCCCTGCGCCTGCTCGCGGCCGGCGGCGACGTCGGTCACCGGCCGCCCGCCGCAACCGTGGGCGCCTACGCCTGCTTCGCGGTCGGGGTGGCCGCTGTCCTCTACGGCCTCTACCTGATCATCCCTCAGTTCCACTAGCCGGCCGTGCTAGATCGTGCCGGGCGGACGCCGCTGCACTACGCAGCGCTAAGTGACGATGTCACTGAAATGAGGCGACTGATTCAGAATGGCGCATCCATAGATGCACCGGATACCCGAGGCAATACGCCCCTTCATTTTGCAGCGCAGGAGCGCAATGCCGCCGCCGTGCGCGAACTCATCGATGCTGGTGCCTCAATAGATCCGCAGGACGTCTACGGAAATACCCCGCTTAGTACGGCGACGTTTTATTCTGAGGGGGAAGGCGAGATCATCAAGATGTTGTTAGCAGCGGGGGCCGACATGCGCCTACCTAACCATTACGGACAGACGCCAATTGGATTGGCTGAATTGATCGCGAACTTCAATACCCGCGTGCACTATCCGGCTGGTGAATGAGTGGTGGCGAACTGCGCAGATAGCCCGAGATCAAAGGTGGGCACGCGCCGATCTGATCGAATTCGAAAACGACGCTTCCCACTATCAAGTGGAAGATTCCGTATCCAATCGAAGCCACAAGTACGAGGTGCCTCCATGCTAGATAGAGCCATGCGAACTGCTCTGCACTACGCCGCGTTAAACAACGACGTCGACGAGATTCAAAGGCTCATCAGGAGCGGCGAGTCGGTCGACGCGTCGGACTCGCTCGGTTTCACGCCGCTTCACTTCGCGGCGCAGGAACGAAATGTCGAGGCGGTCCGTGCGCTCATCCAGGCTGGAGCATCGATCGATGCTCAAAACGTCTATGGAAATGGCCCCTTGTCAGTCGCAACCTACTATTCACAGGGAGACGGCGACATCATCACGTTGTTGCTGGCCGCAGGGGCGGATATGCATCTCGCGAACAACTATGGTCAGACTCCGATCGGGCTGGCCAGCATGATCGCGAACTTTGACGCGCGAGTTCATTTTCCGTCCGATGATGGGGCCGGCGAACAGCCGCTTGCCTAATGAGGTGCCGCCGGCTCAGTGGTCGGCGGTGACCCAGATGGCGCGGGCCGCCGGCATGCCGAGTTCGCGCTCGACCGTTGAGGCGGGCTCGCCGACGCGCACCGAGACGGTGCCCGCGAAGTCGCGGTTGCGCACGACCGTGACGGGGTGGTCGAGGCCGAGGCCCAGCTCGTCGAAATAACGCAGGATGTCGGGGTCGTCGTCCGAGATGCGCACCACCACACCCGAGGCTCCGTCGGGCAGGTCGCTCAGGCGCACGGCGTCGGGCAGGTGCGGGTCGCCGTCGGCCGACGGGATCGGGTCGCCGTGCGGGTCGCGGGTCGGATGCCCCAGCTTCTCGTCGATGCGCTCGATCATGTTGTCGCTCACGGCGTGTTCGAGCACCTCGGCCTCGTCGTGCACCTCGTCCCAGCCGTAGCCGAGCTCGCGCACCAGGAACGTCTCGATCAGCCGATGCCGGCGCACCATCGAGATGGCGTAGCGGCGGCCGCGCTCGGTGAGCTCGATCGAGCGGTAGGGCGCATGCGTGATGAGCCCCTGCTCGTCGAGCCGCTTGAGCGAATCCGACACGGTCGACACGGCCACGCCCAGCTGCGCGGCGAGTGATTTCACGGTGGCGTGCTGCCCGGGCCATTCCTGGCTCGACCAGATCAGCTTCAGGTAGTCCTGAGCGGTGTTGGAGAGGTCGGAGACTGCCACGTCCCCATCATAGGGAGCTACTTCTTCCTACTTCTTGCTCTTCACGGGTCCGCGTGGCACGGCCTTCTCGGGCCGCACGGGCTCGCCGCGTCGTTCCTGACCGGGCAGCGGCCGAGACCGGCGCCCATAGATGAGCTCGGACGAGTCGAGAAGCCACGGCACGATCGTCACCGACACACCGTGCATGAGCAGCAGCTGCTGGCGGATGCGTTTGGCGCGGCGGTTGTGCAGCAGGCTCTCCCACCAGTGGCCCACGATATACATGGGCATGTACACGGTGACGACCTCGGAGCCGTGCTCCTCGCGGTGCGCCTTGATGTACTTCAGCACGGGGATGGCGAACTCGCGGTACGGCGATTCGAGCACCGTCAGCGGCACGTGGATGTTCATCTCCGACCACTGCTTCTCGAGCTTCTTGGTCGACTCCTCGTCGACCGCGATGTGTACGGCCTCGAGGCTCGCGTGGTTGGCCGCGATGGCGTAGTCGAGCGCCTTGAGCGTGGGCTTCTGCATCCGGTTGACCAGCACCATGGCGTGGTCGCCCGAGGCGCCGAAGGTGGTCGTGGGGTCGACCTCGATCTCCTTCTCGACATCCCGGTAGTAGCGGTTCACGCCGAGCATGAGCGTGTAGAGGATGGGCATGAGCACGAAGACCAGCCAGGCGCCGTGCGTGAACTTGGTGATGGTCACGACGATGAGCACGGATGCGGTGAGCAGCGCGCCGAACGCGTTGATGGCGAGCGACGGCCAGATCTCGCGGGGCTTGGCGTCGTGCTGCCGCAGCGCCCGCAGCCAGTGCTTGACCATGCCGATCTGCCCCAGCGTGAACGACACGAACACGCCGATGATGTAGAGCTGGATGAGCTGCGTGAGGTTCGCCTGATAGACGACGAGGATGACGCACGCGGCCAGGCCGAGAATGATCATGCCGTTCGAGAACACGAGGCGGTCGCCGCGCGTGTTGAGCGAGCGGGGAGCGTAGGAGTCGCGGGCCAGCACGGCGCCGAGCAGCGGGAACCCGTTGAACGCCGTGTTGGCGGCCAGCAGCAGCACGCACGCCGTGACGGCCTGGATGAAGAAGAAGGGGATGCTGTTGGCCCCGAACACGGCCGTCGCAACCTGTGCCATGAGGCTCGGCTGCGGGGCCGTCTCGCAGTTCGCGAAGCCCTGCAGGTGGCACGCGTTCTCGGCGTAGTGCACCCCCGAGATGAGCGCGAGCGCGGTCAGGCCGGCGAACAGCACGATGGCGGTTCCGCCCATGAGCACGAGCGTGGTCTGCGCGTTCTTGATCTGCGGGCGGCGGAACGCGGGCACGCCGTTCGAGACGGCCTCGACACCCGTGAGCGCCGAACATCCGCTCGAGAACGCGCGCAAGAGCAGCAGGATGAAGGCCGCCTGCGTCAGGTTCTCGCCCTGCACGGTGTAGGACGCGCTCTCGGCAACGGGGGCGTCGCCGAACAGGGTGCGCACGAGGCCGGCGACGATCATGACGAGCACGCTCGCGATGAAGAGGTAGGTGGGGATGGCGAAGGTCTTGCTCGACTCGCGCACGCCGCGCAGGTTCACGGCCATGATCACGAGCACGAAGCCCACAGCGATCTCGATGCGATAGGGGTTCAGCATCGGGATGGCCGAGATGATGTTGTCGACACCCGAGGCCACCGACACGGCCACGGTGAGCACGTAGTCGACGAGCAGGGCGGATGCGACGATCAGGCCGGCTTTCTCGCCCAGGTTCTTGTGGGCGACCTCATAGTCGCCACCGCCGGAGGGGTAGGCCTTGATGAGCTGCCGGTAGCTCGCGACGACGACGAGCAGCAGCACGATGACGGCCACGGCCACCCACGGCGCGAAGCTCAGGAACGCCAGGCCGCCGAGCAGCAGGATCATGAGCAGCTCTTGCGGCGCGTAGGCCACCGAGGAGAGCGCGTCGCTCGCGAAGATCGGCAGAGCGAGCCGCTTCGGCAGCAGCTGCCCCTCGAGTTTTTCGGTGGGGAGGGGATCACCGATCAGCCAGCGTTTCGCCGACCGACCCTCTTGTTGCGGCTCGCGCCCGTCTAGTGTCACGAGCGGCGATCCTACTCCTGTGCGGGGCCGCCGCCTAGCCGTCGGAGGTCGCTGTTTACGCGGTGTTCGGCCGCGGTATTGTGAGGCCCCCTCGACCGGGGGTCGGCGCGCGCCTGGCGGTTCGCGGGGGATATGCAGCTGAGCCCCGACCAGCGTTCGGTCGGGGCTCAGCGGGCTGTCAGGCGCGTGGATGCTCGAGCGTCAGCGTTTGCGCAACCAGATCACCACATCGGCGAGACGTGAGCGCAATTCGCGCACGTCGTCGTTCGACAGCGAGCCGTCCGCGGCACGGCGCCGCAGCTCGGCTCGAATCTGCTGCCGGGCGTCGTTGAGCGAGAGCTCGGCCTCGCCGAGCGCCAGCCGCGCGGCGACCCGCGGGTCGAACCGGTTGGCGGAGTTGCTCGACGTGTTGTCTGACGAGTCGGCAGACTCGTGGCCCGCGGTGTTACCCGCGGCGCTCGCCGACGCGTCGCCCGAGGCGTCCGAGTCGGTGTCGGCCGCAAAGTCGCGGGATCCATTGCCCGCGAATCCTGTTTCAGACGTTGCACTATCTGTCGCGGCGTCGAAGCCGGAGGCGGAACTCGTCTTCGGCTCGAAACCCGTCGTTCCGTTTCCGCTTCCGTAGTCAGGTGCGGTCGTGCCGCCGGGGGAGCCGTTGCCGGTGCGATTCGCATCTGGCGTGGCGCCGGACGCCGCTGCACCGCGGCCGTGCTCGGTCCGCGCCGAAGGGTCGCCCCAGGGGTTGCCGAACCCCCAGTCCGACCATGACTTCTTCTGGCCGTGCGGTTCGGGCTCGCGCGCGGCCGAGGCGAGATCGGCGCGCAGGCTGCGCATGGCGGCGCTCACATCCGATCGCACTTCGTCGGCCAGGCGGCGCACCGAATCGGTCACCTCGTCTTCGATGGACGAGAGCTGATCGGCTTTGGCGGCCAGCTCGGCGCGGCCCGCATCCGTGATCGTGTAGATCGACTTGCGGCCGTCGGTCGTTTTCGTGACGAGCCCCTCTTCCTCGAGCTTGGCGAGCCGGGGATAGATGGTGCCGGCACTGGGGGAGTAGGTGCCCCCGAAGCGATCGGTGAGGGCCTGGATGAGTTCGTAGCCGTGCTTGGGCGACTCCTGCAGCAGGTGCAGGAGGTAGAGGCGCAGGCTGCCGTGCGCGAAGACGGGGGTCATTCGGCGGGGCTCGCGGGCGCGGAGGGCGCGGTGGGAGAGGAGGGTGCGGTGGGTGCGGTGGGCCCGGAGGGAGCGGAGGGCTGGCCGGACGTGGACGAGGCGGATGAGGTGTGGCCCGCGTCATCCCGATCGCGTCGCAGCACCGAGATGTCACCCGAGACCGAGTTGGCCGCGATGTCGACATAGAAGCTGTCGTCGGCGCCGATGGTGGTCGTGTTGTAGCCGCGGCCGCGCGTGCTCGTGATCACGTTGCCGTCGAGACGCAGGGCACCCGTGACGGTGTTCGCCACGTAGCGCGCGCCGAGGCCCGGGTCGATGCGGGCGGTCAGCGCGCCCGAGACGGTGTTCGACGAGATCTTGTCGACGTGCCCGCGGATGTCGAGGAACGTGTCGGCCGTGATGCCGTCGGCCGAGAAGCGCTCGATGCGCCCCGTGGCCGTGATGTCGCCCGAGACGGTCTGCACGTCGACGCGCCCGGTGTGGTTCTGGATGCTGACCTCGCCGCTCACGCTGTGCACGTCGATGTTGCCCGTGATGCCGTCGAGCTGCAGTTCACCCGAGACGGTGCTGAGCTTGGCATCGCTCGTGAGGCCCGAGACGAGAGCGCCCGCCGTGACGGTGCCGAACGTGAGGGCGACGGCGCGAGGAACGAGCAGGCTGATGGTGACCTTGGCCGAGTTTGCGCCGAAGTTGCGGAACACCTCGAGGAAGTTGTTCCAGGCCACCTGGGGATGGTCGATGTCGAGACGATCGCCGTTGATCTCGATCTTGAGGTCTTTGCCGTGCACCTCGTGCACTTCGATGCGGGCGGTCTCTTCGTCGTGGCCGACGAGGTTGATCTGACCGCCGGCGAGGGCGACCTTGAGCGAGCGCACGATGCCGAGATCGATGACGCGTTGCTCGCCGGGGCGGACGATCCATTTTTCGAGAGTCATGATGGGCCTTTCCTTGGCGATGCTCGGTCGAGCTATATCGCGTTTGTGAACTCACGATATAACGCGTTTCTCGACAAGACAAGGCCTCACATCGGACGCGAAGGTTATTCGATCGTTTCGCGCCGGATCTTGACGGGGGAGTGCTGCGCGACACACCCTGGGTCGAGAACAAGGAGACCCGATCGTGGCAGAGAACGAGTTCGACGGTTTAGGCGGCGCAGGCGCCTTCAGCAGCCGGGGCGACGGCGGTTTCGAATACGGCGTGCACCGCGAAGAGGTCGAGCGACGGTGGGGTGCACAGGCTTACGCCGACCGCGCCGCGTGGTGGCGGGGGCTCGGCGAAGAGGGCCGTCAGGCGCTGCAGGCCGATACGCAGGCGCTCAACGAGACGTGGCAGGATGCGGCGGCGCGCGGCATCCCCGTCGGTGGCGACGAGGCGCAGAACCTCGCCGGGCGGCATGTGCGGTGGCTCGAGGCGGCAACCGAGGGGCACGAGGTCAGTGCGGCGTATCTGACCGGCCTCGGCGACCTGTATGCGGCCGACGAACGCTTCTGGCCGAATTACGGGGATGCCGCGGGCGCGGCCTTCGTGCGCGAGGCGCTGGCCGTCTTCGCCGAGCGCAACCTGCGGTAGCGAATCGACCGGCCCGCGTCTCGACGGGCTCGCGCGGGCGCCGAACGTGCGGAGCCGGATGCTCAGTTCGCGGGCGAGTCGATCGTCGGGTGCGCCGAGGGCGGAACCGTCCCCTGCAGGGCGGCCTCCCGTTTCTCGGCGCGCGTCGGCGGAACCGGCAGGCGGAAGAGCGGGATCGTGTAGGTGCAGAGTGGACCGATCAGTGCCGCGAAGAGAACGGTGCCGATGCCCAGGTTGCCGCCGAGCAGCCATCCGATGGTCAGCACGGTCACCTCGACGATGGTGCGACCGACCCAGATCGGCCAGCCGGTGCGCTGATGGATGCCCGTCATGAGGCCGTCGCGCGGACCCGACCCGAAGTGCCCCCCGAGGTAGAGGCCGGTCGCGACGGCGAGAAGCAGCAGGCCGGCGGGGAAGAGCAGAATGCGCACCCACAGGTCGAGACCCTCGGGGATGGCCCACAAGCCGATGTCGGCGCTCGGGCCGACGAGGAGCACGTTCAGCACGGTGCCGATGCCGGGCTTCTGCTTGAGCGGAATCCAGAGGAGAAGCACGATCGCGCCGACGCCGATGGTGATGGTGCCGAATGGCAAGCCGGTCTTGAGCGCGATGCCCTGCGTCAACACGTCCCAGGGTGAAACGCCGACCGCGGCGCGCACGATCAGGGCGATCGCGATTCCATAGAGGAAGAGGCCGAGGAGGAGTTGCAGGACGCGGCGGGTCATGGGTCCATCCAATTGCCAAAGTGGCCTTCCCGCAAGATGCCAATACGGCTAATCTGGCCTCATGACTGTACGACGGTTGGGGGCCGCATCCCTCGAATCCCTGCTCGGCGAGTGGCGCAACGGCGGAACGGCCAACGAAGACCTGGCTGATCGGCTGCGGTTGCTCATGCTCGACGGTCGCATTCCGGTGGGAACGCGTTTGCCCGCCGAACGTGAGCTGGCCTCGCGTCTTGCGGTGAGCCGGACGACCGTCGCCGCGACCTATAAGAGGCTGCGCGACGACGGCTACGTGGCGAGCCAGCAGGGGTCGGGGAGTGAGGCGCGGTTGCCGCGGCATCCGTTTGCGCGTGCCGACGATGCCGCGTCGCCCGTTCTCGACACCATCGACCTCACCAAAGCGGCCATGCCGTGCGCGCCCCAGGTGGGCCCCGCCGTGTTGCGGGCCGCCGAGCAGCTGCCCCGCTTCGCCGCCGACTGGGACTATGACGCCGTGGGCCTTCCGCATCTGCGCCAAGCCATCGCCGACCGCTACACGGCGCAGGGCCTGCCGACCGAGGCTGACGAGATCATGGTCACGATCGGCGCGCAGCACGCCATCGGACTCCTCTCCCGCGTGCTCGTGTCCCGCGGCGACCGCGTCGTCATCGAGACGCCCACCTATCCGCACGCCCAGCGCGCCCTGCTCGAGGCCGGTGCGCGTTTCGTGCCCATCTCGGTCACCGCCGAAGACGGGTGGGATGCCGAAGCCCTCGAGCACGCCTTCGAACGCACCAGCCCGCAACTCGCCTACGTCATGCCCGATTTCCACAATCCCACGGGCGCGAGCATGTCGCCCGCCGTGCGCGACCGCCTGTTGCGGGCCGCCGCGCGCCAGGGCACCACCGTGCTCGTCGATGAGACCACGGCCGAACTCGACATCGATCGCGACGGCGCTCGCAGCCGCTTCATCCCTGTGTCGGCGGGCGACACGGGCGCGAGCGTCGTGAACATCGGGTCGATCGGCAAAACCGTGTGGGGCGGGCTGCGCATCGGATGGATCCGTGCCGATCGCCCCCTCATTGCGCGCCTCGTCGCCGCACGCACGAGCCTCGACCTCGGCACCCCCATCCTCGAGCAGCTCGCGGTCGCCGAACTGCTGCCCGAGCTCGACGAGATCATCGCCGCCCGTCGCGTGCAGCTGCGCCGTTCGCGCGACCGGGTCGAGGAGCTGCTCGCCGAGCGCTTCCCCTCGTGGCACGTGCCGCACGTGCCGGGTGGCCTGGCCATCTGGGCCGGTCTCGGTCAACCCGTCAGCAGCGCGCTCACCCTCACGGCCCGCACCAATGGCCTCATTATGGCGGCGGGGCCGTGGTTCGGCTCGGATGGCGCGTTCGAGCGGTTCCTGCGCGTGCCCATCACCTACCCGGTCGACACGCTCGAGCGGGCGGTCGACCGTTTGCACGCGGCCTGGCTCGCCATCGGCGGCACCCGCCACCAGCCCCGGATGCTCGCCACCACGCTCGTCTGACGCGCTCGGTTCTCATTTGTCGTGCTCATGTGACCTGTGCGGCCCCGGCTGCGGAACGTTCTCCCCAGCCACATCCGCGCCTGTTTATGCACATTTCCCCACGCTCAGGCCCCCGTTATCAGCCGTGTGACAGAATTCGAGAAGTCAGCGCTGTCTGCGCACACTCACCGCACCAGGAGACAGATGCACTCGCTCGCCGTCCTCAGCATGAAGAACAAGGCGCTCATTGCCCTCGTCACCATCGTCGTCGCCATTTTCGGCGCGCTGGCGCTCACGGGGCTGAAGCAAGAGCTCGTGCCCAGCGTGCAGTTCCCGCAGCTGGCGATCGTCACAAGCTACCCGGGTGCCGCCCCCGAGGTCGTCAGTGAAGATGTCTCGAACCCGATCGAATCGGCCATCCGCGGTGTGCCCGACCTCGAGTCCACGAGCGCCACCTCCAGCACCAACCAGTCGGTCGTCTCGGCCACCTTCACCTACGGCACCAACCTGGCCACGGCCGAGCAGAAGATCGATCAAGCGATCAACCGCATCGAGTCGCAACTGCCCGACGGCGTCGACCCGCAGGTCATCTCGGGCAGCATCGACGATCTGCCCGTCATCCAGATCGCCGTCACGTCCAACACCGACACCAAAGAGTTGGCCACCCAGATTCGCGAGAACGCGCTCGCCGAGATCGAAGACACCGAGGGTGTGCGCGAGGCGCAGCTCATCGGCGACGTCGGGCAGCGCATCACGATCACGCCCGACCAGGGCAAACTCACCGAGCGCGGCCTCACCACGCAGGCCATCTCGGACACGCTCGACGCCAACGGCGTGCTCATCCCCGCGGGCGACGTCACGCAAGACGGCAAGACCTTCTCGGTGCAGACGGGCTCGAAGCTCGGATCGGTCGACGACATCGCGGGCCTGCCCCTGCTGCCCACCGACCCGCAGCCCGGCCAGGCCGTCACCAAGCTCAGCGATGTGGCAACGGTCGCGCTGACCGACGACCCACAGACCTCCATCTCGCGCGTCAACGGCGAGCCCGCCCTGACGATCGCCGTCACGAAGCTGCCGGCCGCCAACACCGTCGAGGTGTCGAAGGCGGTTCGCGCCCTGCTGCCGAGCCTCACCGACTCCATCGGCTCCGACGCCAAGCTCACGATCGTTTTCGACCAGGCGCCCTACATCGAGCAGTCGATCGAGACCCTCACGGTCGAGGGCCTGCTCGGTCTCGTGTTCGCGGTGCTCGTCATCCTGCTGTTCCTACTCGACATCCGCGCCACCATCGTGACGGCCATCTCCATTCCCACGTCGGTGCTCATCACGTTCATCGGTTTGCAGGCGGCCGATTACACGCTCAACATCCTCACCCTGGGTGCGCTGACCATCGCCATCGGGCGTGTGGTCGACGACTCCATCGTCGTCATCGAGAACATCAAGCGGCACCTGGCCATGGGGTCGCTCAGCGACCGCTCACCTGAGAAACGTTCGCGCGCCGTGCTCGAGGGCGTGCGCGAGGTCGCCGGCGCCATCACGGCTTCGACCATCACGACCGTCGCGGTGTTCCTGCCGCTCGCCTTCGTGGGCGATGTCACGGGTGAACTGTTCCGCCCGTTCGCGCTGACCGTGACGATCGCCTTGCTCGCATCGCTGCTCGTCGCGCTGACGATCGTGCCCGTGCTGGCCTACTGGTTCCTGCGGGCGCCCAAGGCCAAGAAGGTTGCGGCAACGGATGCGGCCTCCACCTCGTCTGACGCCGGCGCCCGCGTGGCTCGAGGCGTCGAGTCGGTTCCGACCACCACGTCGTCCATCCCGTTGCCCGGCTCTCGCCGCGCGCGCCGCCAGAGCGAAGACGACGTCGACGATCTCGACCACCCGACGCGCCTGCAAAAGGGCTACCTGCCGGTCATCCACTGGACCATCAAGCACTCCGTCTCGACGCTGCTCATCGCCGTGTTCGTGCTCGTCGGCACGTTCGCGCTGACGCCGTTCATGAAGACCAACTTCCTGGGCGACTCGGGGCAGAACACCCTCACGGTCACGCAGACGCTCGACGTGGGCGCCAGCCTGCAGGCCCAGGACGACGCGGCTTCGGCCGTGGAAGACGAGCTGCGCACCATCGACGGCATCGACACGGTCCAGCTGTCCATCGGTTCCAGCGGTTCCACCCTGCGCGACGCCTTCTCGGGCGGCGGCGCGGGCGCGATCACCTACTCGATCACCTCCTCGGATGACGTCGACCAAGAGGCGCTGCGCAACACCGTGCGCGACGAGCTCGAGAAGATCGACGGCGCTGGCGAGATCGAGGTCTCCGGGTCGGCCGGCTTCGGTGGCTCGAGCGATGTCGAGATCGACATCGAATCGCCCAACAGCGACGACCTCACCACCGCGAACGACACGCTCGTCAAGGCCGTCACGGGTCTCGAGGGTGTCACGCAGGTGGTCAGCAACCTGAGCGAGACGCGCCCCTACATCGGCGTGCAGATCGACCGCGACAAGGCGGCCGAGGCCGGCTACTCCGAGGTCGCCCTCGGTGGTTTCGTCGCCCAGGCCACGCAGCCCACGACCGTCGGCACGGTCGAGATCGACGGCACCACGCTGAACATCTACGTCCAGTCCGACAACCCGCCCACGACCGAGGCCGAGCTCGCCGAGCTCACCATTCCCACCGTGACGGGTCCCGTGCGCCTCGACTCGCTCGCGACCGTCGGCCTCGTCGACGGCCCGGCGTCGATCTCCTCCTCCGAGGGCAAGCGCACCGCAACCATCAGCGCCACGCCGGCCAGCGACAACATCGCGGCCGTGAGTGCCGAGGTGCAGACCGCCATCGACGATGCCGACCTGCCCGCCGGTGTGACGGCGTCGCTCGGCGGCGTCTCGTCCAGCCAGTCCGACGCGTTCGGCCAGCTGGGGCTCGCGCTCCTCGCCGCCATCCTGATCGTCTACATCGTCATGGTGGCCACGTTCCGGTCGCTGCGCCAGCCGCTGCTGCTGCTCATCTCGGTGCCGTTCGCGGCGACGGGTGCCATCGCGCTGCAGGTCGTCACGGGTATTCCGCTCGGAGTCGCCTCGCTCATCGGTGTGCTCATGCTCATCGGCATCGTGGTCACCAACGCCATCGTGCTCGTCGACTTGGTCAACCAGTACCGCAGACGCGGTATGACGGTGGCGCAGGCGGTCGAGCACGGTTCGGCCCGACGACTTCGCCCGATCCTCATGACCGCCCTGGCCACCATCCTGGCGCTCACGCCTATGGCCCTCGGCATCACGGGGCACGGCGGCTTCATCTCGCAGCCGCTCGCCATCGTCGTGATCGGCGGACTGCTGTCCTCCACGGTGCTCACGCTCGTCGTGCTGCCCACGCTTTACAACCTCGTCGAGGGCGCCAAGGAGCGCCGCAACGCCAAGCGCGCCGCGCGCGCCGACCAGGTCGCCCGCTCGCGCCCCATGCTGGCGGTCGAAAGCGGCCGCCCGGCTGGTGCCGAGCACGTGCCGGCCCATGCGGCTGGCGTGGTTGCGGGTGCGGCCAATGCGGCGCGCGCTGCCGAGGCTGAGCCGGCCGAACCTGTCGTGCAGGCTGAGGACGCGGAGCAGGCTGGGCAGCCCGAGGAGCCCGAGCAGCCCGACCAGGTCGAGCGCGCTGAGGACGCAGAGCAGGCCGAGCGCCCGAACGAGGTCGTCGACGGAACCGACAACGTCGAACACGTCGACAACGTCGAACATGGCGACAGTGTCGATAACGTCGAACACACCGACAACGTCGAACACGCCGACATCGGCGAACAGGGCGAGAACGCCGAGTACGTGGATGATGTCGAGCCCGACGCATCTACGGATGGTGAGCGCATCGATAGCGCAGAGCGCGACGAGACCGTCGAGCGTGACGAAAACGTCGAGCGTGACGAGACCGTCGAGAACGTCGAGAACGTCGAGAACGTCGAGAACGCCGAGGACGCCGAGGACGGCGAACGCTCCGACGACCTCGAGAACGCACACAACGGCGAACACGCTGAGAACGGCGAGTTGCCCAGCAATGGCGACAACGGCGAAGACGGCGAGCACCGCGAGGATGACGAGCGGCGCGAGCACTAGCGGCCGAGCTGAAGGGCGGCGGAGAGACATCCGCCGCCCTTAGGCTTGTCGCATGGCTACCCCGGACTTCATCCTCGAGCTGCGCGCGAAGATCGGCACCCACCCGCTGTGGCTGTCGGGAATCACGGCGGTCGTGCAGCGCGACAACGGCGACCTGCTGCTCGTGCGCCGGGCCGACAACGGCAACTGGACGCCCGTGACGGGCATCATCGACCCGGGAGAAGAGCCCGCCGTCGCCGCCGAACGCGAAGTGCTCGAAGAAGCCGACATCCGCGCCACCGTCGTGCGGCTCGCCAGCATCCAGACGACGGCCGAACACGTGTACCCGAACGGCGACCGCGCGCAGTACATCGACTTCACGTTCCTCTGCCGCTACGACGGCGGCGAACCCGCCCCCGCAGACGGCGAGAACCTCGAAGCGCGCTGGTTCGGCCGCGACGACCTGCCGCCCATGCCGCCCGAGTTCGCCGAACGCCTCGATGCCGCGCTCAGCGGAGAAGAGGCCGCCCGCTTCAAGCGCTAGTTCGGGAGCGAGCTACGCCTCGAGTTGGCCGTGCGAACGTGAGGGCGCCTGCAACCAGGGGCGCTGCATCCGCGTCACCCAGGGCAGCACCCAGTAGGCCATGATCGGCGTCAGGACGAGAGTCGACACGAGCACGTGCAGCAGCACTCCCCACGTCTCCCACCCGGGCACCAGCCATGTCACGAGGAACGTGAAGACGAGGTTGACGGGGAAGAAACCGAGCCAGATGCTCACGGCCTGCTTCCAGCGCGGGGGCGCCAGCGGCACGGTCACCTGAGTTCCCGTCGCTTCGGGGCCGCCCGGTCCGTGCGCGGCCGAGACGCTCGTGGCGAAGGGGGCGTCGAACCAGCCCTCGATGCCCGTGCGCTTCTCGCTGCGACGATGCTGCATGAAGTCCTTGCCGCTCGACAGCCACCAGGCGCGTTCGGAGGAGTTCTCCCACGCCAGCAGCGTCTCGTCGTCGCGGAATCGGTACAGCATGTACCAGATGTCGGATGTCTCGCCGGCCCTGACCCAGCCGGAGCCGAGGAAGCCGGGGTACTTGTTGGCGAGGTTGATGCCAGCCTGTACCCAGATAGTGGCTTCACCGATGCGGGCGGGGTCTACCGTCCGTTCGATGGAAACCGTAATGGGTTCGTGTTCCATGTCTCCAGCATGACGGATCTCTGTTTTGGCGCGGTAACGGACGCGTCCCGAGAGCCGACTAGTCGAGCCCGCCTCAACTCACAAGGGGCTGCCCATGAAAAATGCTCGGCGTAGCGTGGGGTGCACCCCTTCCCATCCGCCCCGCACCACCGAAGCTAAAGGATGCCATGAGCATCGAGATCGGCGACCGCGTGAGCTGGTCGACGCCGCAAGGTCGCACGCAGGGCGTCGTGCGCGAGAAGAAGGAGAAGGACTTCACCTTCGACGGCCAGAAGTTCACCGCGACGAGCGATGAACCGGCCTACATCGTCGAATCGGAGAAGTCGGGAAAGAAAGCGGCCCACAAGGGTTCCGCCCTACGCACGTTGAAGAAACCGGAGAAAAGTTCATGAGCCGTGGAGTCGCAGTCGTCACCGGAGGGTCCGCCGGACTCGGTCGCGCCATCGTGCGCGAGTTGGCCGCCCGTGACTGGGATGTCGCCATCCTCGCGCGTGGCCAGGAAGGTCTCGACGGTGCCGTCGCCGACGTGGAAGCGCTCGGTCGCCGCGGCCTAGGAGTCCCGACGGATGTTGCCGACCGTGAGGCCGTCGAGGCAGCGGCCGACCGCGTCGAAGCCGAACTCGGCCCCATCGACCTCTGGGTCAACGACGCTATGGTCGGCGTCTTCGGCGAGTTCGTCAGCACCGACCCCGAGGACTTCGAGCGCGCCTTCGCCGTCAACTTCTTCGGCTTCGTGAACGGAACGCGAGCCGCTCTCGCCCGGATGACTCCGAGGAACGCCGGCCACATCATCCAGATCGGTTCGGCGCTCGCGCACCGCGGCATCCCGCTGCAGGCGTCCTACTGTGCTGCCAAGCACGGCATCCAGGGCTTCACCGAGTCGGTCACGGCCGAGCTCACGCACAACAAGTCGAACATCTCCATCTCGACCGTGGACATGCCCGCCATGAACACCATGCAGTTCAGCTGGGTCAAGTCGCAGCTGCCCGACCACCCGCAGCCCGTGCCGCCGATCTCGCAGCCCGAGGTGTGCGCCCGCGTCGTCGCTGACGTGGCCGAGAAGCCGCGCAAGCGCACCTGGGTCGGCGAGGCCACTGTCGGGACCGTGCTCGGCAACCGTTTCGCGGCGGGTTTCATGGACCGCTACCTGGCGAACTCCGCCTACAGCGGCCAGCAGGCGCCCGAGAAGAAGAACCCCATGCTGCCGACCAACCTCTACGAGCCCACGCCCGGCGACCACGGTGCGCACGGCATTTTCGACGACAAGGCGCACGGCGAGACCGTTCAGACGTGGGCGATCCGCCACCGTCCGCTCGTCTACTCCGTCGCGGCCGGCGCGGCTGCGGTGCTCGCGGCGACGGCGGCGAAGGTGTTGCGCAAGTAGCAATCCGCCATCCCGCGGTTCCGAAACCCCGCGACCCCGTGATGCTGAGCGCCTGCGCCAGCCTCGCCAGAGGTCAGCGGGGTTTCGGCATCATGCGGTGTGGCGATCAGGCCGCGGGCCGGAGCGGTTTCGCCATGCACAGGCTCGAGGCCGCTCCCACATAGGGACCGTATTGCGGGATCTCGACGTAGCCGCAGCGCGTGTAGAGCGCCTGGGCGGCGTTATGGAGCGTCCCCGTCTCGAGCACGACTCGCGTGAACCCGGATGCCGCGGCGTCGGCTTCGAGGCGGTCCATCAGTGTCGTTGCAATGCCCTGCCCGCGGCCGTCGGGGTGCACGAACATGCGCTTCACCTCGGCTTCGACCTCGCCCGGAGTGCCGGTGCCCGAGGTCGTGTCTGTCAACGGAACCAGTGCCACCATGCCGAGCGCGCGCCCACTGTCGTCGCGGGCAACGTAGACGACGATGCCCGGCACCTCGAGTTCCTCGACGTCGAGGAGGAAGTTCTCCTCGGGCGGGTACAGGCTGTGCGCATAGGCCGCGCCCGCCTCCATGAGCTCGACGAGCTCGGGCTGGCGGGCAGGTTCGGGGGTGATCGTGATGCTCATGGTGACCAGCATGGCGCAGACATGTTTCGCGGCGGTTTCGATCGGGGTGATGACATCCGAGCCCCTCTCGTGTAATGTATGTAGGTCGGCTCTAGACACCGCGGTTGTGACGCGGAGAGGGTTTGTAAGTCTGGTGGGCCGGTTTCACTGCGAGAACGCAGATGAATTTCACACGATGTGAACGGTCCCCGGCCACTGATCGCCCGGGTATGAGAGAGATTGCCGCGCTTCACGTATGCGGCTCTTCTTGCTTGCTGTTTTCACGCAAAAAGAGATAACCCGGAAAAGTATCATGCCTAAAAAGAAGCCTGTCGGCGGACGACCCGCCAAGAACTACGACCCCAACTACGCCGCAAAGCGCCCCGCCGGAAAGCCGGGCAGCCGCAGCGAAGGCCACCGCGGATTCCGCGCAGCCGACCCCAACGCCCCGAAGAAGGCTCGCTGGAACGCCGACGAGCGTGCCGCAAAGCACGCTGGGCGCTACTCCGATGAGCCCCGCGCCAAGCGTTCCGACGACGACCGCGCCCCGCGCTCGTTCGACCGTGCGCCCCGCCGCGACAACGACGCCCCGCGCTCGTTCAACCGTGACGACCGCGCTCCTCGCCGTGACAACGACGCTCCGCGCCGCTTCGATCGGGATGACCGCGCCCCGCGCTCCTTCAACCGTGACGACCGCGCGCCTCGCTCGTTCAACCGCGATGACCGCGCCCCTCGTCGTGACAACGACGCGCCCCGCCGTTTCGACCGCGATGACCGTGCGCCCCGTTCGTTCAACCGTGACGACCGCGCTCCTCGCCGTGACAACGACGGCCCGCGTTCGTTCAACCGTGACGATCGTGCGCCCCGCTCGTTCAACCGCGACGACCGCGCGCCTCGCACCTTCAACCGTGATGACCGCGCGCCCCGTCGCGACAACGACGCGCCTCGCCGTTTCGACCGCGATGACCGCGCTCCGCGTTCGTTCAACCGTGACGACCGTGCCCCTCGCCGTGACAACGACGCTCCGCGTTCGTTCAACCGTGACGACCGCGCCCCTCGCCGCGACAACGACGCTCCCCGTTCGTTCAACCGCGATGACCGTGCGCCTCGCTCGTTCAACCGCGACGACCGCGCGCCCCGTCGCGACAACGACGCTCCCCGCTCCTTCAACCGTGACGACCGCGCACCTCGCCGCGACAACGACGCCCCGCGCCGTTTCGACCGCGATTCCAAGCCGGCGTTCCGCGACGACAAGCCCGCGTTCCGCGACGCTAAGCCGCCCCGCACCTTCACGCGCGACGGCCGCCCCGAGAACGAGGGCCGCGCGAGCGACTTCTACCCGAAGCGTGACGCCGCGAACCGCCCCGGTTTCTCCGGTGACGAAGACGTCGTGCTCGAGCGCCTCGAGGCTCAGGCCACGACGGCGACCGACGTCGAGGGTGTGACCTTCCAAGACCTCGGTCTCGGCGGCAACATCTCCGGCGCCCTCGCCGAGCTGGGCGCCGCGAGCCCGTTCCCCATCCAGGCCGCCACGATCCCCGACGTGCTCGCGGGTCGCGACGTGCTCGGCCGCGGCCGCACCGGCTCCGGCAAGACCATCGCCTTCGGTGCTCCGTTGGTCGAGAAGCTCATGGAGAACGGTGGCGGCAAGCGACGCGAAATGGGCCGCAAGCCCCGCGCGCTCATCCTGGCCCCCACGCGTGAGCTGGCGCTGCAGATCGACCGCACCGTGCAGCCCATCGCCCGCAGCGTCGGCCTGTTCACCACGCAGATCTACGGCGGCGTGCCCCAGGGTCGCCAGGTGGGCGCCCTGCAGCGCGGCGTCGACATCATCATCGGAACGCCCGGCCGCATCGAAGACCTCATCGAGCAGGGTCGTCTCGACCTCTCCGAGGTTTCCATCGTCGTGCTCGACGAGGCCGACCACATGTGCGACCTCGGGTTCCTCGAGCCCGTGCAGCGCATCATCCGCGAGACCGCTTCGGGCAACCAGAAGCTGCTCTTCTCGGCCACGCTCGACAAGGGTGTTGCAGCCCTCGTCAACGAGTTCCTCGAGAACCCGGCCGTGCACGAGGTCGCCGGTGAAGACCAGGCCTCCTCGACCATCGACCACCGCGTCCTCGTGGTCGAGCACCGCGACAAGGATCAGCTCATCGAGCAGCTGGCCGACCGCGAGGAGAAGACCCTCATCTTCGCCCGCACCCGCGCCTACGCCGAGCGTCTGACCGACCAGCTCGAGGATGCCGGCATCCCCGCCGTCGCCCTGCACGGTGACCTGAACCAGGCCCGCCGCACGCGCAACCTCGAAAAGGTGACCAGCGGTCGCGTCAAGGTTCTCGTGGCCACGGATGTCGCAGCCCGCGGCATTCACGTCGACGACATCACGCTCGTGGTGCAGGCCGACGCGCCCGACGAGTACAAGACCTACCTGCACCGCTCGGGTCGCACCGGCCGCGCCGGCAAGGAGGGCGTCGTCGTCACCCTGATCCCGCGCAGTCGTCAGCGTCGCATGACCGAGCTTCTCGGCCGCGCCGAGATCGAGGCCGATTTCGTCGAAGCCCGCCCGGGCGACGACATCATCGAAGGTCTCGCCGGTCGCATGACCCTCGCGGACATCACGGCGTAACACCCGCGTTTCGCACAAGAACGGGCCGTCCCTCAGGGGGCGGCCCGTTCTTGCGTTAACGAGGCAGTAGCTCAGAACTCGTGCGGGCGAGACGTGCGATGCCCATGCCGATGGTGATCCGAGCCCTGTGGCGTGAGTTCAGAACAGGGTGGGTGGCGGCTCTTCCGGGTTGGGTTCGAAGCGCGGCCCGCTGGGCACAGGCGCCCCCACCGTCTTCGCGCCGGGTGTCGTCGTCCCCGCCGACCATGCCATCTTCGACGGGTCGGAGCCGGCCGGGCGCCGTCGACGTTCACCGTCGCCGCCCGTGTACATGCCGAGCGCGGCCGATCGGATGCCGCCCGTCACGGGGTCTTCTTCGCCGCGCGTGAGCCCGTGCGTGCGCATGAGCGGACCCATGCGCTCGGACAGCCACCGCCGGTACTCCTTCGGCGCATAGGACGACTCGGCGTACATCGCGGTGTACGAGGCCACGAGGTGCGGATGGTTGCGCTGCAACCAGTGCATGAACCACCCCTTCACGCCGGGCCGCAGGTGCAGAGCCGTGTAGAGCACCGACGTGGCGCCCGCTTCGGCGCACATGCGCAGAGCGTTGTCGAGGTGCTCGCGCGTGTCGGTGAGGTGCGGCAGGATCGGCATCAGGAACACGCTGCACGGCAGACCGGCCTCGCGCGCGGCGGTGACGGTGGCGAGCCGGGCCGTGGCCGACGGGGTGCCCGGCTCGATCGATTGCTGCAGCTCGGGGTCGTAGATGGCGATCGACATCGCGAGGTCGACCGGGATGGTCTCGGCCGCCTGAGCCAGCAACCCCAGGTCGCGCCGCAGCAGCGTGCCCTTGGTGAGCATCGACAGCGGAGTGCCGCTCGCCGCGAGAGCCTCGATGATGCCGGGCATGAGCTTGTACTTGCCCTCGGCGCGTTGATAGGGATCGGTGTTGGTGCCGAGAGCCACCGGATGGTGCCCCCAGCTGGGTTTGGCGAGCTCGGTGCGCAAGACGTCGGCCACGTTGACCTTGACGACGACCTGGTTGTCGAAGTCGGCGCCCGCGTTGAGGTCGAGGTAGGTGTGCGTGGGGCGCGCGAAGCAATAGACGCACGCGTGCGAGCATCCACGGTAGGGGTTGATGGTCCAGCCGAAAGGAACGCTCGACTGGGAGTGCACCTTGTTGAGCGCGGACTTGGCGAGCACCTCGTGGAAGGTGACCCCGGCAAACTCGGGGGTCTGCACGGTGCGCACGAGGTTGTTGAGCTTGGCGAGGCCGGGAAGCGCGTCGGCGTCTTCCGTGGCGATTGCCTGCGCGTTCCATCTCATCCCTCTAGTAGAACATACGTTCGAGAGAATTGCGCGAGGAATCCAACTACAGGCCGAGCAGTTTGCCCTTCGCGGCGGCGAACTCTTCGGCCGTGAGCGCGCCCTGCTGGTGCAGGGCCGCGAGCTGTTCGAGTTGCTGCATGAGGTCGGCACCGCCTTCGGCGCCGACGGCGTTGCCCCCGGAGCCAGTCGTCGGCCCGGGGCCACCACCCGCGGCGCCGGTGAAGCCATCCACGCCGGCGTCCCCGCCTGCAGCCCCCGTGGCCGCGGGGCCGTGCTCAGCCGCCTGCGCTGGCGTCGGCAGCGTGCCAGAGGCGGGCTGGCCGTAACCCTGCGGGCCGTTCTGCTCGCCATAACCCTGCTCGCCATAGCCCTGCTGGCTGTAACCCGGTTGCGCATAGCCCTGCTGTGCATAGCCCGGTTGTGCATAGCCCTGCTGCCCGCCGCCCTGCGGTACTGGCTCGGCAGCCGGCGCCTCGTCGTAGCGGTCGCGCTCCTGGAAGCGCCTGATGCCGCCCGACACGGCCGTGGCGGTGCCCGCGATGACGGCGGTCCTCGCGGCGGCCTGCAGCAGACCCCCGCGTCCGATGCGTCTCAGGAAAGGCATGTTCGTCTCGTTTCGTCAGAGTCCGGATGCTTCGGCGACGATCTCGTTGACCACGGCCGCCGGGATCGTCTCGACGTGCCGGATGGCTCCGCCACCCGCCGAGATGGTCGCCGCCAGTTCCTTGGCCCACAGCATTTCTACGACCAGTATGGCGGCCGACGAACCCGCCGTCACGAGGGGAGCGAGGTCGGCGACATCCGTTTCGCCGGTGAGGCCGTGGGCGGCTAGGTCGAGAGCGGCCACGATGTCTCGGAACGCCTCGAAGTCTTCGGGGGCGTTGTGGTGGAATTCATCCCATTCGAGGATCGACACCTCGCCCTCGGCGGATTTGCTCACGAACACGAGGTCGAGCAGCCGCACCGAGTCGACGTCGGCGAGCTGCGCCACGGCCTGGGCGACGGCGGGGCCTGGCCCCGCGTCGGGGAATGCGAGCACGAGGACCTCGACGGGGCCGTAGTCGTCTGCGGGCACCGATGCGGCGTCGCTGTGCTCGGTCATGGTGTCCCCTTGCTGGCTTCGTCTGTTGTCGTCCGTTGCTGGGGACTGTAGCACCGCGTCGGCGGCCCCCGCAGACTTTTTTCGGACGCCGAGGCGGTACCGCGTCGGCAGCACTCACGTCACCGCTCGAAGCGTGAGGATGCGTCGCTTTAGCGAGACGTGAGGACGAAGACAGCTGCCGTCGCGAGCAGCAGGATCACGACGAATACGGTGTCCCGCGCGCGCCAGCGAACCGAGTAACGCTCAGTTCTGTGGCGAGACGCGCCGAACGCTCGAGAATCCATGGCGAAGGACATCCGCTCGGCGTGTCGGATGCCGCCGGCCAGGAGAGGCACGACCATGCCGACGCTGCGCCCCACCCATCCGACCGGCCCGCGCCGGACCACCGAACCGCGCACGCGGCGGGCGGCCCGCAGCTGCTCGAGGTCGCGCCCGAAACGCGGCACGAACCGATAGGCCGCCAGGGCCGTGTAACCGAAGCGATAGGGCACGCGCAGATTCTGCACGAGCGAGCGCACGAGGTCGGGCCCGGCCGTCGTGAGCCCCGCGATGAGCGACAGGGTCAGGATGCTGCACAGTCGCAGCGACGTGGCCAACCCGACGCCCAGCGCGGCCACGGTGTAGCGGTAGTCGCCGAGCTGCAGGATCACGGTGTCGGCGGACGCACCGAACAGGCCGTCGGGCAGAAGGCTCGAGCGCAGGGCGGCAGCCGGGTCGGTCCACGCGCCGAAGCCCAGTGCGAAAACGAGGATGAGCGCGGGTAGCGCGACGCCGAGCAGCAGGGCCGTGCGCCGGCCGATGCGGGCGCCCGTCGCGATCACGAGGAGCGCGAGCGCGAGGAAGAGCAGCGGGGTCAGGATGTCGCGCGTGAACAGGAGCGCCGCCATGGCGGGCAGAACGGCCGCCAGCTTGGAGAGCGGGTTCAAGGCGTACAGATAGTGGCGGGGGCGGGCCGAGGCGAAGCTGCGGTAGGGGTCTGTCACGCGTCGGCCCTCCGGCCGCTGGTGCCGTGATCGCCGCCGACGTGCGCCGCGGCGCCCGCGATCTGATCGAGCCGCCGCACCTGCCGCCACTCGGGATGCGTCGTCACCTCCTGGAACGCGCGCGCGAGCGGCGGCATGCGCAGCCCGTTGCGCTCGAGAATCGCCTCATCGCCGAGGATCTCATCGACAGTGCCCGACTCGACCAGCCGCCCGTCCGCCATGACGGCGAGATGATCGGCGTGGTCGACCGCCAATTGCAGGTCATGCGTCACGACGACGACGGTCGTGCCCGCGCGGTTCAGCGACTGCAGCAGGTCGAGCAGTTCGTCGCTGCGCTCGCGGTCTTGCCCGAACGTGGGTTCGTCGAGCACCAGGGTGGAGGCCCCCGCGATGAGCGCCGTGCCCACCGACAGTCGCCGCTTCTGCCCGCCCGACAAGAGGAATGGATGCACGTGGGCGGCGTCGGCCAGACCGAAACGCTCGAGCATCCCGGTCACCTGGTGCTCGATGGTCGACTCGTCGACACGCCGCGCCCGCAAACCGTAGGCCAGCTCATCGAAGGCGGTGTGGGCCACGAATTGGTGTTCGGGGTTTTGGAAGACGAATCCAACGTGTTCCGAGAGGCGGCGCGCGTCGGTGCGGGCGGGGTCGAAGCCGTGCACGCGCACGCGACCCGAGGAGGGTGCGGTGATGCCGACCATGGTCTGCACGAGGGATGACTTGCCGGCTCCGTTGACGCCGACGATCGCCCAGAATTCGCCCCGCCCGATCGTCAGCGAGACGTCGTGCACGATGCGGGTGCGGCGGCGCGTGACCGAGACGCGGTCGAGCACGACGGCCGGTTGCGGATGTTCGGGCGCGGCCTTCGTGGCGGCCGGGGCCGCTCGTGCCGAAGTCGAGGCCGAAGCCGGTGCTGACGCCGACGTGGAAGGTGGAGCTGAAGCCGACGCGGCGGTCGAAGCCGCAGCCGCGGTCGCCCTCGGGGCGGGCAACGACGACAACGCACGCTCCCGAGGAACCGCGTCCAGAGCCGCCGTCAACTCCTCGCCTGTCAGCGGCAACGGCTCGCCCGCGTCGAACACCCCCGCCCGCCGCAACCGCCGCCCCGCCTCGGTCGCGGGCGGCAACCACACGCCCAGCCGGTGCAATTCGTCTGCACGCCCCGCCAGCACCTCGCGCGGCGTGCCGTCGGCCACCGGATGCCCGTCGCGGTCGATCACGATGACGCGGTCGACGATGCGCACGGCCCGGTCGAGGTCGTGTTCGATGAGCACGAGGGTGTGGCGCCCGTCGGAGGCGATCTCGGCGAGGGCGTCGTACACGTCGTCCGCGCCGGCCGCGTCGAGGTTGGCGGTCGGTTCGTCGAGCACGATGGTGTCGGAGTCGAGCGCGAGCGCCGCGGCGATGGCGACCCGCTGGCGCCCGCCGCCCGACAGGATGTCGGGGTTGTCGTCCCGCCGCTCCCACAGGCCCACGCGGCGCAGGGCGGCCTCGGCACGGCGCAGGATCTCGGGCACCGGCAGGCTCAGGTTCTCGGGCCCGAAACACACCTCATCGAGCACGCTGCCCGTCACGATCTGGGCGTCGGCGTCTTGGAACACCATGCCGACGCGCTCGCTCAGGGCCGCCACCGAGGCATCCGTCGTGTCGACACCGTCTACCCGCACGCTGCCGTGCATCTCGGCCGGGACGGCGTGGGGCACCAGCCCGTTGAGCGCCAGCGCGAGCGTCGATTTGCCCGAACCACTCGGCCCCATGAGCAACACGACCTCGCCCGCCCGCAGGGTGAACGTCACGCCGTCGGGGCTGAAGCGGTCCCGTCCGTCGTGGCGGATGCGCAGCCCGTCGACGACGAGCCGCGGCTCGGGCGTCTGCGGTGCCTCGGGCGCGGGGATGGAGGCATCCGTCACGTGTGGGCCAGGCGAGGCATGCGCGAACCCGCGCCCGAACCCGAACCCGAACCCGTGCCGGTGCCCGACCCGGACGACCGCGACGGACGGCGATCGATATCGTGCTGCAGGCCGCGTGCGGCGCCCGTGCGATCGATGCCAGCGGCCACGAGACGCGCCAGCCACGTGACGAGGAGCGGCGTGAGCACCCACACGGCGATCGAGACGACCTCGGCGACGGGGGCGAAGTGGTCGACGCCCAGCGCGATCAACACGACACCGCCGAACACGGCGCCCGCGATGGCGGCCGCGAGGTAGAACACCCAGGCCTTCCAGTAGCGGTAGCGCGACAGGGCGAACGGCAGCTCTTGCAGCAAACCGATCAGCAGCCCCGTGCCGATGTGCCGCCACACGTTGGTGGGGTTGAAGGCAGACGCGGTGAGCCCCGCGATGACGCCCGTGACGACCGCGACGCCGGGCCGGCGCAGCAGCGATTGCGCCACGACGCCCGGGAAGAAGTAGACGCCGATGAGCACGCCATAGACGACGGGGATGGTGGCGAGCACGACGACGTGCAGGTAGCCCGTGACCGCGAACACGAGGCCGCCGCCCACGCCGATGGCGGCGCACGTGAGAAGGAGGCGGGTGTTCATGCTCGTCATGGTGAGTCCTGGTGTCGAGGCGGGGGCGCGTTCATCCAATGTAGTTGAGGCCTGTGACCGGAGCGAAGGGGAGGTTCGCGCGCCTGTGGTCTGACCACAGTTTACGCCTATTCATACCGCCCTGCCAGGGCGAGATCAGACCGTGCGGGGCCGGCGGCGGCGACGCGGAGTCAAGCGCACATTGGGCAGCGGCGGCGCCGGAATTCGCGCACCCGCGTGCCCCTCGACATGCCCGAAACGGCCGGCCTGCGCCTCCCAGTCATCCCGGGCGCTCACGATGTCGTCGTGGCTGCGTCCCACGAAGTTCCACCACATGATCAGGTCCTCGGCGAAAGGCTCGCCACCCAGCAGGATGAAGCGGGCATCACCCTCGGCGTGTACCGCCACGTGATCGCGCCCCAGCCCCAGATAGAGCATGGGCCCCGAGGTGAGCAGGGCGTCGCCCATGCGCAGCGCTCCCGACAGGACCGCGATGGCGTATTCGAACCCGGGAAGAAGGGGGATGGTGGCGCTCGCCGCATCCGACAACCGCGCGTCGGCGCCCACGATCGGTGTGTGCGTGGTGGCGGGGGAGCGCACGCCGCCGAGCTCGCCGAGGAAGACGGTGGCTCGCAGTGCGCCGTCGACGAAGACGGGCAGGTCGGCATGCGTTTCGAAGGCGGCATCACCGGCAGCGGCCTCGGGAGGCAACGCCACCCAGAACTGCAGGCCCTCGAGCGGCCCGGCCGTCTCGCCGATCGAGAACTCGGAGTGCGACACCCCGCGCCCACTCGTCATGAGGTTGAGCTCACCCGGTCGCAGCGTCACATCGCTGCCCACGCTGTCGCGGTGCCGGATATGGCCCACCAGGGGCCACGTCACGGTCTGCAAACCCGTGTGCGGGTGCGGCAGAACCCGCATGAGCGCCTCCTCGTCGAAACGGTCGAAGAAACACCACGCCCCCACCATGGGCAGGGCGCGCTGCGGCAGAAGACGATGCACCTGGATGCCGCGCACCCCGCCCAGCGGAACCTCGCGCGGCTCGAGCAGCAGCATCTCGGGCCCCTCGACGTCGGGGCGCCGGCTCACGCTCTCGGTGTTGTGCCCGTCGAGCCTCGTCATCGCGTTGCGCTCGCCATCACAGCGTGTCGGGCGAGACCAGGTGCTCGTCGAATTCGTGGTGCTCGGCCACGTAGTCGGCAACGAACGAGCAGCCGGCGACGATCTTCTCGCCGCGCGCCACAGTGTCTTCGAGGGCGGCCTTGACCAGAGTGGAACCCGAGCCCGCGCCCTGGAATTCGGGGCGGATGCCCGTGTGGGTGAACACGGTTGCGCCGTTCATCTCGCGCACGTCGGCGACGCCGACCAGAATGTTGCCGCGCCACAGCTCGTATCGCTCGCGCTCGTCGTTGCGCACGACCCGCTCGTCGCCGGTGCTCGCCTCGTTACCCGTCTCGGGCGATGTTTCGTCAGTCATGGTGCACGCTCCTTCGTGTGCCACAACCTACTCCGCGCGGCGCTTGTTCCGAACGGGTTGCGTTCGGCACCCACCCATCCACGCTATCGGCTCCGAATCAAGCCCGACCCGTCGATGTCTGGCCAGAACCCGCCCTCGACTATCGTTGACGACAGGAACAGGAGGAACGGATGCATTCACGCCCAGCCCGCGTGGCGCGCGGCCTCGTCGCCGCATCCGTTTCCACCTTCGCCGCCGCCCTCTCGCACGCGGCCGCCGGGTCTCAGGCCCCGAGCCTCGTGGCCGTCGCGCTGTGCCTCGTGGTGGCGTCCTTCGCGTGCATCGCGCTCGCCGGCCACCGCCTCACGCCGTGGCGCACGGCCGCGGCCGTTCTCGTGAGCCAGGCCGTCTATCACGCGCTGTTCACGGCCATTCCGGCGGTCTCGGGCAGTGCTGAATCGGTGTTCGGGATGTCGGGGGCGCACGTTCACGGGCAGGCCCACGCGGCCGCATCCCTGCCGTCGGTTTCGTCCTCGGCTGCCGACGCCGCGATGAGCATGTCTGCCGCGGGTTCGCACGCTCACGGCGCCGGCCACTCCGACGCGCTCATGTGGGCCGCGCACGGTCTCGCGGCGCTCGTCACGGTCGCCGTCGTGTTGCACGGCGAGCGCGTTTTCTGGGGCCTGTTCGACACCCTGCGCCTCACGTTCCTCACGCTCTTCCGTCCCGTCGCCGCGGCCAGCACGCCGTTGTCGGTCTCGGTCCCCGTGGTGGTGCGCCGCATCCTGGCGCCCGTCGCTCCCCCCTTCTTGTCCTCTGTGAAACATCGCGGCCCGCCGCGCGGAGTCTCGGCTGCCTTCGCGGCCTGACCCGCGCGTCGCACCATCCCCATTTCACAGTTATCGGTCGCAGGCTCTGCCGTGACCACCAGACAAGGACTCATTCGCATGAAGAAACGCACCCCCCTGCTCGCCGTCGGCTCCCTTACGGCCGGCGTCGCCCTCGCGCTCGGCGCCCCGCTCGCCGCCAGCGCGCACGTCTCGGTCACCCCGTCCGACACGGCCGCCGGTTCCTACACCGTGCTGAGCTTCGCGGTCGGCCACGGCTGCGACGGCTCGCCCACCACGAAGCTGAGCTTCGACATCCCCGAGGAGATCGTCGCCGTCACGCCGACGGTCAGTCCGAACTGGGACATCGAGAAGCAGATGACCGACCTCAAGGACCCGATCACCGACAGCCACGGCAAGTCGTTGGCCGAGCGCGTGGGAACGGTCGTTTACACGGCCAAGACGCCGCTCGCCGACGGCTACCGCGACACGGTGTCGTTCCAAGTGCAGCTGCCCGAAGACGCCGCCGGCAAGACCCTGAGCTTCCCCGTCGTGCAGTCGTGCGAGCAGGGCCAGAACGACTGGACCCAGGTCGCCGAAGACGGCCAGGACCCCGAGGAGCTGGAGTCGCCCGCACCGCAGGTGACCGTCACCGAGGCCTCGGCAGCGGGAGCCCACGGGCACTCTGACGCCGATGGGGATGAGGATGCTTCGGCCGCTTCCGCATCATCTGAAGCTGCTGCCGCCGCCACCACCGAAGCCGGCCCGGATGTCGTCGCCCGCACGCTCGGAATCCTCGGCATCGTCGTCGGCGCCGCCGGCATGGTCACGGCCGTCGTCGCCACCCGCCGTCGCACCCAGAAAGGCTGACGTATGACTGTCACCACTCGAAAGAAGTCTGGTCTCGCTCTCGCCGGGGCGCTCGCGCTCGCGGTCGGCACGCTGCTCGGCGTGTCCCCTCTCGGCGGTTCGGCGGCCGAGGCGCACAACTACCTCGTGTCGTCCAACCCGGCCGCGGGTTCGACCGTCACCGAGCAGCCGGGCCAGATCGTCATCACGACGAACGACGCCCTGCTCGATCTCGGCGGCGAGAGCGGCTCGAACCAGCTGCAGCTGAAGGGCCCGGGCGAGACCTTCTATGGTGACGGTTGCACGACGGTCAATGGTCCGGCGCTCACGATGCCCGCGCAGCTCGGCCAGCCGGGGGAGTACACGGTGATCTGGCAGGTCGTCTCGACCGACGGTCACCCGATCTCCAACGAGTTCACGTTCACCTGGGCCCCCGATGCCGCCCAGACGCTCGCCGAGGGGCAGACCAGCGCCCCGGTGTGCGGTCAGGCGTCGTCCCCGGCGGCCACCGAGCCGTCGACGGATGCTGCCACGGCAGCTCCTGCGCGCGACGCGACGGATTCAGCGGCGCCGGCCCCCGAGCCCGAGATGACCACGCAGACCGACGCCGCGACGGGCGAGCAGTCGCAGGCCGCCGGCGACATCCTCTGGATCGGTGGTGCCGTCGCGGTTCTGCTGATCGCGGGTCTGATCGTGCTGCTGGTGCTGCGTCGCCGCAAGCCGGCGGGTGTCGCGGATGATTCGGGCGCGGCGTCGTCGCACCCCGAGGGGCCCGGCGAGCGATAAGCCCTCGGCTCGGTCGCATTCTGTTCTCCACAGGTGTGATCGGGCCGATCTCTCCACGGATGCGGGGGAGCCCACCTTTCGGGGTGAGCTTCCCCGTATTTTCGTCTCACGGGATGCCGCACGGTGCTCCTGCAGACGAGGAGAACACCATGGGCAGCCCCACCGTCCGAGCGCCGCGCCGCACCTTCCCGCGCGTTCTCGATCTCACCGAGCAGCGGCGGTCGGCCGACGAGCCGACGGGTCCACCCGCTGGGTTGCCTGCTCCGCCATCCGGATCGGCGATGTCGGTGGAAGGAGGTAGCGTTATGGGCGTGACGCCCGCCCTCGAAGTCCTGCATCGTGTCTTCGGGTACGACGAGTTCCGCGGCGAGCAGGCCGAGATCGTCGAGCAGGTCGCGTCCGGCGGCGACGCCGTCGTGCTCATGCCAACGGGTGGCGGCAAGAGCCTCTGCTACCAAATCCCGGCGCTCCTGCGCGAGGGCACGGGCATCGTCGTCTCGCCGCTCATCGCGCTCATGCAAGACCAGGTCGATGCGCTCACGGCTGTTGGCGTGCAGGCGGCCTTCCTCAACTCGTCGCAAGACGCCGCCGAGCGCGAGCGCGTCGAGCGTGCCTACCTCGATGGCCAGCTCGATCTGCTCTATGTCGCCCCCGAGCGCCTCTCGTCCGAGTCGACGAAGCGATTCTTGGCCAATGGCAAGGTCGCGCTCTTCGCGATCGACGAGGCACACTGTGTGTCGCAGTGGGGTCACGACTTCCGCCCCGACTACCTGTCTCTGGGTGACCTCGTGCAGCGGTGGCCCGATGTGCCGCGCATCGCGCTCACGGCCACGGCCACCGACGCCACGCACCGCGAGATCACCGAGCGCCTGCACCTCGAGCGCGCGCAACACTTCGTGGCCAGCTTCGACCGGCCCAACATCCAATACCGCATCGTGCCGAAGAACGAGCCGCGCAAGCAGCTGCTCGACTTCATCCGGCGCGAGGGTTCCGGCGAGGCCGGCATCGTCTATGCCCTCAGTCGCAACACGGTCGAGAAGACGGCCGAGTTCTTGAAGCAGAACGGCATCGACGCCATGCCCTATCACGCGGGCCTCGACCAGGTCACACGTGCGCGCACGCAGGCCCGGTTCCTGCGCGAAGACGGTGTCGTCATCGTCGCCACGATCGCCTTCGGCATGGGCATCGACAAACCCGATGTGCGCTTCGTGGCGCACATCGACCTGCCGAAGAGCGTCGAGAGCTATTACCAGGAGACGGGTCGTGCCGGGCGAGACGGCCTGCCGTCCGTGGCCTGGTTGGCGTACGGTCTGCAAGACGTCGTGCAGCAGCGACGAATGATCGAGCAGTCACCCGGCGACCTCTCGCACCGCCTCAAGCTGCAGAAGCACCTCGATTCCATGCTCGCGCTCTGCGAGACCGTCGACTGCCGCCGTCAGAATCTGTTGCGTTACTTCGGCCAAGACGCCGAGCCGTGCGGCAACTGCGACACGTGCATCGAGAAGCCCGAGACGTGGGACGGCACGATCCCCGCTCAGAAGCTCCTCTCCACGGTCGTGCGCCTCAAGCGCGAGCGCAACCAAGAGTTCGGCGCCGGCCAGATCGTCGACATCTTGCGCGGCAAGCGCACACCGCGCGTCGAGCAGTTCGGTCACGACCAGATCGCGACCTTCGGCATCGGCCAAGACCTCAGCGACCAGCAGTGGCGCGGCGTCGTGCGTCAGCTCCTCGCCGCCGACCTGCTGGCCGCGCGCGGCGAATACGGCACGCTCGTCATCACGCCGGCGAGTGCCGAGGTGCTGAGCGGCAACCGCACGGTGCGCATGCGCAACGAGCCCCTCCGGCAGGCGTCCTCCGGCCGGTCGTCTTCGTCCTCCCGCCGAGCCGTCGTCGATCTCGCCGAGGCCGACATCCCGCTGTTCGAGGCGCTGCGCGCCTGGCGTGGGGCCGAGGCCAAGGAGCAGGGCGTTCCCGCCTACATCGTCTTCGGCGATGCCACCCTGCGCGCCGTCGCCGAGCTGCGCCCGCAATCGCTCGCCGACCTCGACGGCGTCAGTGGCATCGGCGAGAAGAAGCTCGCCGCCTACGGCGAGGGCCTCCTGAGCGTCGTCGCCGAACAGACCTCGGCCTCGGCCTAGCCTCCGCCTAGCCCCTGCCTCGGCCTCGCACCTGCGTCAGTCCCGCCCCTGCGTTGCACTCGCCCCACACCGAGGGGGTGGCATGCGCTCGTGCGCTCGATCTGCTCACCTCGGTCGCCTCGACAGACTCACTCGCGTAGGTCGACAGGTTTCGGTGCCCTGTAGAAATCGACAGCGACGGCCGCGAGCGGCTCGCGCGCATTTGTGGCAATCCCACGGGTCGCTTCACGGATCGTTAGCGGACTCCTACTATCGACACAGATTTCAGTGTGGAAAGGCAGATCTCAATGAGCAACCGAACCGACGCAACCCCCAACGACCTCGCCGCGAAGAACACGGGCCCCGAGGCAGTCGACGGCGCATCAGCCGAGGCGACCGCCGCCGGCGCGTCGGAAACCGTCGCCCCCGACGCGCTCGTCGAGCCCGAAACCGTCGCGCACCTCCCCGGCCCCGGCAGCCTCGACGCCGAAACCCCCACGCGTGCCGCGACCGAAGCGCCGGCACCCGCACGCTCGCGTTCGTCATCCGCAGCCGATCCCGGCGACGGGCCGCGCGTCGACGTCCCGTCGCTCGCCCACACCCTCCTCGGCAGCTGGCCTGAAGCACGCCTCGCCTCGAGGGCCCTCGCCGGTCGCCCCGACATGCAGCGCGACGAGAGCCTCGGCATGGCCGAGCACCGGCAGCGGGTCTTCGAGCAGCTGCACAAGCTCGTTGAGAACGGCCAGGTGCACCGTGCGTTCCCGACCCGCCTCGGCGGACACGACGACCACGGCGGCAACATCGCCGGCTTCGAAGAACTCGTCCTCGCCGACCCGTCGCTGCAGATCAAGTCGGGTGTGCAGTGGGGCCTCTTCGGCGCCGCCATCCTGCACCTCGGCACCGAGAAGCACCACACGGCCTTCCTGCCCGGCGCCATGAGCCTCGAGGTTCCCGGCGCGTTCGCCATGACCGAGACGGGCCACGGTTCGGATGTCTCGAGCATCGCCACCACGGCGACCTACGACCCTGACACCCGCGAGTTCGTCATCCAGACCCCGTTCCGCGCCGCCTGGAAGGACTACCTCGGCAACGCGGCCGTCCACGGCACCGCCGCCACGCTCTTCGCGCAGCTCATCACCAACGGTGTCAACCACGGCGTGCACTGCTTCTACGTGCCCCTGCGTGACGCCGACGGCGCCTTCCTGCCCGGCGTCGGCGGCGAAGACGACGGCCTCAAGGGCGGTCTCAACGGCATCGACAACGGCCGACTGCACTTCGACGACGTGCGCATCCCGCGCGAGAACCTCCTCAACCGCTACGGCGACGTCGCCGAGGACGGCACCTACACCTCGCCCATCGCGAGCCCCGGCCGACGCTTCTTCACCATGCTCGGAACCCTGGTGCAGGGGCGCGTGTCGCTCGACGGCGCGGCCACCGCGGCATCCGCCCTCGCCCTGCAGATCGCGATCACGTATGGCAGCGAGCGTCGGCAGTTTAACGCCGGCAGTGACACGCACGAGGAAGTCATCCTCGACTACCAGCGCCACCAGCGCCGGCTGCTGCCCCGTCTCGCGACGACCTATGCGCAGATCTTCGCGCACGACGACCTGCTCGTGAAGTTCGACGGCGTCTTCAGCGGGGCCGCCGACACCGACGACGACCGTCAGGACCTCGAAACGCTCGCGGCCGCGCTCAAGTCGCTGTCCACGTGGCACGCGCTCGACACCCTGCAGGAGGCGCGCGAGGCGTGCGGCGGTGCCGGCTTCCTCGCCGAGAACCGGCTTACGGGCCTGCGCGCCGACCTCGACGTCTACGCCACCTTCGAGGGCGACAACAATGTGCTCCTCCAGCTCGTCGGCAAGCGGCTGCTCGGCGACGTCGCCAAGCGCTTCAAAGGCGCCGACGCCAAGGTCCTCGCCAAGTACGCCGCCGGTCAGGTCGCCGACCGCGCCGTCCACGGCACGGGCCTCCGTTCGCTCGCGCAGACCGTCGCCGACCTGGGCTCCACGGCGCGATCCGTCGGACACCTCCGCGACACCGACACGCAGCGCGAGCTCCTCACCGGCCGCGTCGAGACCATGGTCGAACAGCTCGCCGCCAAACTTCGCCCCGCCGGCAAGCTCGGTCCGGTCGAGGCCGCCGCGCTCTTCAACGACAACCAGAACGAGCTCATCGAGGCGGCGCGAGCGCACGCTGAGCTCCTGCAGTGGGAGGCCTTCACGGCCGGTCTCGACAACATCACCGATACCGACACCCGCCAGGTGCTCACCTGGGTGCGTGATCTCTTCGGCCTGGGCCTCGTCGAGAAGCACCTCGCCTGGTATCTGATCGCGGGGCGCCTCTCGCCCCAGCGCGCCGGCGCCGTCGGGCCTTACATCGACCGGCTCATCGCCCGCTTGCGTCCCCACGCCGCCGACCTCGTCGAAGCCTTCGGCTACGGTCCCGAGCACGTGCGCGCGCCCATCGCCACGGGCGCTGAGCAGGCCCGGCAAGAAGAAGCGGCGAACTACTTTGCTCGCAAACGTGAAGCCGGCGAGCTGCCGATCGACGAGAAGACACTCAAGGCTCGCGAGAAGAAGATTCAGGTGAGCTAGCCGAATCGAGAGCAGATCGCTGCGCAGAACGCAACAGTAAGCCTGCTGACTGTTTATGCGCGGGGGTACATTGGTCTCATGGCATCTGAGGCGAATGGCGGCACCCCCGACGGGTCCGTCGACGCCACGCGCCGGAGCATGTCCGCCGCCGACGGACAGCAACGCGTGACCGTCGCTGTCGGCCGCGGCTCGCGCGAGCCCGACCGGACGGCAGGCGACCCACACGCGGAAAACCCGATGGCCTCCTGGCCGACGGGCAGGCTGCTCTCGACGGCATCGCGACTCGTCGAGCACGCCTGGGCCGAAGCTCTCGAGAGTCACGGTCTCACGCACGCCGGTTTGATCGTGTTGCACTTCCTGTCCGGCGGCCCTGCAAGCCAGATCGAGTTGGCTCGGCGCGCCCGCGTGCAGACGCAGACGATGTCGCGCACGCTCGATCGCCTGGAACGGGATGGCTACATCGAACGCACGGCCGACGCGACCGACCGTCGGCGCCACGTCGTCAGGCTCACGCCGGACGGGGCCGAGGCGTTCCGCAATGCGCATGACCTCGAGGCCCGCGTCTTCCCGGCGCTCCCGCAACAGGATGCGTTGCGCGCCGCTCTGCTCGAACTCATCGCCGCGAGCGAGACCCGGCGATGGGGTGTCGTCGACCGCTGACAAGAGCGGCCTGCCAGCCGCTCCCAGCGGTTTCTGAGTCCATCCTGATTAAATTCGGTGAACGCACAACGGCGTCACCCCGCGCATCCCGCGCCACTTCAGTGAGGAATCCGCAATGAACTGCCCGGTCGATAATGTCCCCCTCGTCATGAGCGAACGCTCCGGAGTCGAGATCGACTACTGCCCCACCTGCCGCGGCGTGTGGCTCGACCGCGGCGAGCTTGACAAGATCCTCGACCGCGCCAGCCGCGAGTTCGGCGGCGCTGCGGCTGCCGCCTCGGCCGAGGCCGCATCCGTGCAGCAGGGCCCGGCCAACGGGATGCCCGGCGGCCACACCGATGCTCCCAACCCGTACACGGGCCTTCCGCGCGACGCTGACCGTCCGTTCCCGGGCCGCGGTTCCGACCGCTGGGACGAGGGTGCCCGCGGCTACACCGACGGCCGCGACAGCCGCTCGCCGCGCGACCGCGACGATCACCGCCGCCGTGACGACAGTGACGACTTCGGCCGCGGGGGACTGGGCGGCCTGCTCGGCGGCATCACCGGCAATCGCGACAACAACGGCTACGGCAGCCGCGACAGCGACCGCCGCTACGACGACGACCGCCGCTACAACAACGACAACCGCAACGGCCACGGCCGCAAGCGCAAAGACAACTGGCTCAGCGAGCTCTTCGACTGATCGGCGTCTGCCTCGCGAGACGTCGTTCCTGCCTCGCGAGACTTCGTTAACGAGAAATCCCCCGGCGCCGCGAGGCGTTCGGGGGATTTCACATTCTGGCGATTTCGCTGTGGTGGCTCCGACGGGCGTCGATCCCGTGACCTCTCGATTTTCAGTCGAACGCTCTACCAACTGAGCTACAGAGCCGAAGGCTGTCGCCTCCATGGTGAAATGCCCCTCCAAAAGGAGAGGCATTCGACCTGGCGACCCTGACGGGACTTGAACCCGCGACCTCCGCCGTGACAGGGCGGCACGCTAACCAACTGCGCTACAGGGCCTCGATATTGTGTTGCTGTGTTTTCGTGCTTTTCGCACCTGACCATTATGCCGTATGTTTCACTCCGTTTTTTACACGGGCGTTTCGAGCTGGTTTGTGCGGGTGTTGCTGTTCTTCAGTGTAGTAGTACCGTGACCCCAACGGGATTCGAACCCGTGCTGCCGCCGTGAAAGGGCGGTGTCCTAGGCCACTAAACGATGGGGCCGGTGTGCCCGAGGGCACTGAACTACCGACGACCAAGCATACGGATTCGGCGGCACTTTGGCAAAACGTATCCCGCGGGTACGGGGAGCGCGAGCATGGCGGCTTCTCATCGAGTGCGTGAAAACACGGATGCCCCCGCCGCACACGCGAGCGAGGGCATCCGGGAAGAAAGCCAGCGACTAGTGGCCGCCCTCTTCTTTCAGCTTGGTGAAACCGTCTTGCACGATCTGCTCGGCCTCGGCCGCGTTGCCCCAGCCCTCGATCTTGACCCACTTGCCGGGCTCGAGGTCTTTGTAACGCGTGAAGAAGTGCTCGATCTCGTTGCGCGTCTGCTGCGGAACGTCGTCGATGTCCTGGATGTGGCTCCAGCGCGGGTCTTTTACGGGAACCACGACGACCTTGGCGTCGGAACCGGCCTCGTCGCTCATGTTGAGCACGCCGACGGGGCGAACCTTCACGCCCACGCCCGGGAACACGGGGTATTCGAGCAGCACGAGCGCGTCGACGGGGTCGCCGTCGAGGCCCAGCGTGTTCTCGAAGTAGCCGTAGTCGGTCGGGTAGACGAACGACGTGAACAGCACGCGGTCGAGGTAGACGCGACCGGTCTCGTGGTCGACCTCGTACTTGTTGCGGCTGCCCTTGGGAATTTCTACGACGACGTCGTAACCTGCCATGAGTTTCTCCTTGCTCGTGAAGTCTGGAATAACGTTACTGGATGCCTCCCTCCGCGCGCCCTGAACATCGCCGTCCCCTCGATCCGGCAACGGCCGAGGTGCGCGCGGCCGTGCGGCGTTCGCTCGCCGCCCACGTCGCCGGGGCTCCTGTCGCCGAGGCCACCGTCGCGGGCGCGGTCGATGCAGCACACGCACCGGCTCGGATGCCTGACGCAGCCAGTTCTGCGACCGCCGACGATCTCGCCCCCCTCGTCCTCGTCGCGCTGAGCGGTGGCCCCGACTCTCTGGCCCTCGCGGCGGCGGTCGCGTTCGAGGCGCCCAAGCTCGGCATCCGCGCCGGCGCCGTCATCGTCGATCACGCCCTGCAGTTCGGGTCCGAGGATGTCGCGGCCCGTGCCGCCGAGCAGGCCGCATCGCTCGGCCTCGCCCCCGTCATCGTCAAGAAGGTCGTGGTGTCGTGGGGTTCGGGCCCCGAATCGGCCGCCCGACACGCGCGCTATCTCGCCTTCGCGGAGGTGTTCGCCGAGACGGGGGCGTCCCACATCCTGATCGGCCACACGCTCGACGACCAGGCCGAGACCGTGCTGTTGGGGCTCGCCCGGGGTGCGGGGCCGGCGAGCCTGCGGGGGATGTCCGAGCTCACCGACCGCTACCTGCGACCGCTTCTCGGGGTGCACCGCGAGACAACGCACGCCTCGTGCGACGCCCTGGGCCTCGACGCGTGGACCGACCCCCACAACGACGAACACCGCTTCAGCCGCGTACGCGTGCGCAAGGCCGTGCTGCCCGTCCTGGAGCGCGAGCTCGGGCCGGGTGTTGCCGAGGCGCTCGCGCGCACCGCCGACATCCTGCGCGAGGACAGCGAGGCGCTCGACCGCATGGTCGACGAGATCATCGAGGAAATCTGCGAGCCGGCCGAGGCGGGGATCGCGGTCGACGTGCGCGCGCTCGCCGTGAACCCCGCGGCACTGCGCAACCGCATCATCCGCGTGGTCGCCGCGGGCGAGTTCGGCCAATACCTGAACCGCGCTCACACTCTCGAGATCGCCCGCCTCGTCACCGACTGGCGCGGCCAGGGCCCCATCGATGTGCCGGGCATCAGCGTCGCACGCGAGGGCGCACTCCTCGTCTTCACGGCGCGCGCCCACGACGAGGCCGAGGCCGAGCTGCGCGCCGACATCCCCTGAGCCAGATCCCGAGGAACCCCACCGGGATGCCGGGAAACGCGAGGCCCGAGACATCCGTACACTCGAATCATGGAATCGACGGACGTTCAGGGCGACCTCGCCCAAGTTTTGGTGACCGAGGAGCAGATCCACGACAAGCTGCGCGAGCTGGCGCGGCGCATCGAGGCCGACTACGAGGGTGAAGACCTGCTGCTCGTGGGCGTGCTGAAGGGCGCCGTCATGGTGATGGCCGACCTGAGCCGAGAACTGCGCAACCACGTCGAGATCGACTGGATGGCCGTCTCGTCCTACGGCAACAGCACCAAGTCGTCGGGTGTCGTGCAGATTCGCAAGGACCTCGACACCCCGCTCGAGGGCCGCCACGTGCTCATCGTCGAGGACATCATCGACTCCGGCCTCACGTTGTCGTGGCTGCTCGAGAACTTCGCCTCGCGCGGTGCCGCCTCCATCGAGGTGTGCGCACTTCTTCGCAAACCGGATGCCGCCAAGGTCGAGATCGACTGCCGCTACGTCGGTTTCGACATCCCCAACGAATTCGTCGTGGGCTATGGGCTCGACTACGCGGAGCGTTACCGCAACCTGCGCGATGTGGCCGTGCTCGCGCCGCACGTCTACGCCTGATCCGGGCGCTTTACGCCCACGGGGAACACAGAGTGGGCGCTCAGACTCTTAGAGATACCCTGGTGCGACACGGGCGATTGTGGCCCTCTTCGACCCACCTGCAGAAAGGTGACGGGCTGCGGCCCGGAGCAACATGAATTTCAAGCGCATCTTCAAGGGACCGCTTCCCTACATCCTGCTCGCCGTCGTCGTGTTCTTCGTCGGATCGAGCCTGCTCAACCTCAACGGTTTCAAAGAGGTGTCCACCGAGCACGGTCTGCAGCTCTTGAAGGACGACAAGGTCAAGGAGGTCATCCTCACCGAGGGTGACAACCGAGCCGACCTCACGCTTGCCTCGGCAGATGGCGACAACGGCACGATGGTGCAGTTCTACTACCTCAACGCGCGCGCCGCCGATGTCGTCGAAGCCGTCGACTCCGCCGCGCCCGCCGAGGGCTTCAACGACAAGGTGCCCCAGCCCAGCTGGTGGGGCAGCCTGCTGAGCCTGCTCATCCCGCTGCTGCTCATCGGTGTCTTCTTCTGGATCATGCTCTCGAGCATGCAGGGCGGCGGCAACAAGGTCATGCAGTTCGGCAAGTCCAAGGCCAAGCTCGTGTCGAAGGAAGCCCCCAAGGTCACCTTCCAAGACGTGGCCGGCAGCGACGAGGCCATCGAAGAGCTCGAAGAGATCAAAGACTTCCTGAAAGACCCGGCCAAGTTCCAGGCCGTCGGCGCCCGAATCCCCAAGGGTGTGCTGCTCTACGGCCCTCCCGGAACGGGTAAGACGCTGCTCGCCCGTGCCGTCGCAGGCGAGGCCGGCGTGCCGTTCTACTCGATCTCGGGTTCCGACTTCGTCGAGATGTTCGTCGGTGTCGGCGCCAGCCGCGTGCGCGACCTGTTCGAGCAGGCGAAGCAAAACGCCCCCGCCATCATCTTCATCGACGAGATCGACGCCGTCGGTCGCCACCGTGGTGCCGGCATGGGCGGCGGGCACGACGAGCGCGAGCAGACGCTCAACCAGCTGCTCGTCGAGATGGATGGCTTCGACCCCAAGGCCAACGTCATCCTCATCGCGGCGACGAACCGCCCCGACATCCTCGACCCCGCTCTGCTGCGGCCCGGCCGCTTCGACCGCCAGATCGGCGTCGACGCGCCCGACCTGCAGGGCCGCCGCCAGATCCTCGAGGTGCACGGCCGCGGCAAGCCGCTGTCGAAGAACGTCGACCTCGAGGTCGTCGCGCGCAAGACGCCCGGCTTCACGGGTGCCGACCTGGCGAACGTGCTGAACGAGGCCGCTCTTCTCACGGCCCGCTCGAACGCGCAGCTCATCGACAACCGCGCGCTCGACGAGGCCATCGACCGCGTCATCGCCGGCCCGCAGCGCCGCACGCGCATCATGAACGACCGCGAGAAGCTCATCACGGCCTACCACGAGGGTGGCCACGCGCTGGCCGCCGCTTCCATGCGCAACACCGACCCCGTGACCAAGGTCACGATCCTGCCGCGCGGACGCGCCCTCGGTTACACGATGGTGCTGCCGCTCGAGGACAAGTACTCGGTCACGCGCAACGAACTGCTCGACCAGCTGACCTACGCCATGGGCGGTCGCGTGGCCGAAGAGCTCGTGTTCCACGACCCCACCACGGGTGCGTCGAACGACATCGAGAAGGCCACGGGCATCGCTCGCAAGATGGTCACCGAATACGGCATGACGACCGATGTGGGCGCCGTGAAGCTCGGCCAGTCCTCGGGCGAGATGTTCCTCGGCCGCGACATGGGCCACCAGCGCGACTACTCCGAGTCGATCGCCGAGCGCGTCGACCAGGAGACGCGTCGCCTCATCGAGCAGGCGCACGACGAGGCGTGGCAGGTCATCACCGAGAACCGCGACATCCTCGACCGCCTGGCCGCCGAGCTGATGGAGAAGGAGACGCTCGACCACACCCAGCTGGCCGAGATCTTCACCGACGTCAAGAAGCTGCCCGAGCGACCGCAGTGGCTGTCGAGCGACAAGCGTCCCGTGTCCGACCGCCCGCCCATCGTGGTGGCCGCGAAGACCAAGATCCCCGTCGACCCCGGTGTGACCGACGGCGGCGTGGAGTCGGAAGAGCGTCCCGACCTGCGGACGAACCCCAACCCGCGTCCCGCGACGGCGTAAACCGCATGACGGGCGTCGACAGGCCCCGGATCGAGGCGGCCGTGCGCGAGCTCCTCGCCGCTATTGGTGAGGATGTCTCGCGAGAAGGTTTGGCCGAAACGCCTCGTCGCGTGGGCGAGGCGTACGCCGAGTTCTTCGGCGGCCTGCACGTCGACGCCGAGGCGTTCCTCGCCAACACCGTGCCCGTCGGCGACAGTGCCGGCGAGGTCGTGCTGGTGCGCGACATCGCGTTCCGGTCGATCTGCGAGCACCACCTGCTGCCGTTCCTCGGCACGGCGCATGTGGCCTATGTTCCCGGCGACAACGTGGTGGGGCTCGGCAGCCTGCCGCGCGTCGTCGACGCCATCGCGTCGCGTCCGCAGATGCAGGAGCGCCTGACCGAAGAGATCGCCGACACGCTCGAGCGCGGGCTCAAAGCGCGCGGAGTGCTCGTGGTGCTCGACGCCGTGCACGGCTGCGTCGTGGCCCGCGGGCAGCAGCAGCGCGACAGTTCGACCGTGACGGTCGCGAGCCGCGGAACGCTCAGCGACCCCGCCGCACGGGCCGAGATCTTCGCTCTGATCGGTGCGCGTCCAGCGCCGGATGCCGGGGCGACCCCGTGATGACCTCCGAGACGCCGCACGTGATGGGCGTCGTTAACGTCACGCCCGACTCGTTCAGCGACGGCGGCCAGTTCATCGACGCCGACGCGGCCCTCGCGCACGCACTGCAGCTCGCCGCCGACGGCGCAGACATCATCGACGTGGGCGGCGAATCGACGCGCCCCGGGGCTGATCGCGTCACGCCCGCCGAGGAACAGCGCCGCGTGCTGCCGCTCGTCCGCGCCCTGGCCGGCCGGGACATCGCCGTGAGCGTCGACACCATGAACGCCGAGACGGCTGCGCGGGCCGTGCACGAGGGCGCGGTCATCGTCAACGATGTGTCGGGGGGCCTCGCCGACGCGGGCATGGCCGCCGCTATCGCATCCACGCCGGCGATCTTCGTCATCGGGCACTGGCGAACCCACTCGGCCACCATGAACGCCTTCGCCGACTACGACGACGTCGTCACCGAGGTGCGCGACGAACTCTCGAAGCGGGTCGACGACGCGCGGGCCGCCGGCATCTCGGGCGACCGCATCGTTCTCGACCCGGGGCTCGGGTTCTCGAAGAACGGCTCACACAACTGGCAGCTCCTGGCCCGTCTCGACGAGCTGATCGAGTTCGGCTACCCCGTTCTCGTGGGCACGAGCCGCAAGCGGTTCCTCGGTGCGCTGCTGCCCGACGACGCGCCCATGACCGAGCGGGACTTGCCGACGGCCGTCACGAGCGTGTTGGCCGCGCAGGCCGGGGCGTGGGGGGTGCGCGTGCACGATGCATCCGCCACCCGGCTCGCCCTCGACACCTGGCGCGCATGGCAGAGTGGTCGACGTGGCTAGCCTCGACACCATCCAGCTGACCGGTTTGCGGGTGCGCGCGCACCACGGCGTGTACGACTTCGAGCGCGAGAACGGGCAAGACTTCGTCATCGACGTGACGGTGTGGCTCGACCTGGCGCGGGCGTCGGCGAGCGACGATGTGGCGACCACCATCCACTATGGCGAGCTGGCCGAGAGCATCGCCCGGTCCGTTGCCGCCGATCCCGTCGACCTCATCGAGACGGTTGCCGAACGCGTGGCGACGCTCGTGCTGGGCTACCCGGCCGCCGAGCGCACGCGCGTCACGGTGCACAAACCCGATGCGCCCATCTCGGTGCCCTTCGCCGATGTCGCGGTGAGCATCGAGCGCGAGCAGACCCCGCGGTTCGCTCCCGACGACCACGCAACGCGCGATGACAACACCACGGGCGGGGGCCACGTCGCCGACGCACGACCGGGCCGACACGGCTCAGTCGACCGAGCGGATGCCGACGCATGACGCCCATCATCAAGCCACCGGTTCACCCGCCCGTCCGCCGGCCCTCACAGCTGTCGCTCGGCGTGACGAGCGCCGTCGTGGCCTTCGGAGCCAACCTGGGCGACCGCGAGGCCACCATCCGTCAGGCCCTCAGCGACCTCGACGCCACGGACGGCATCACGGTCACGCGCGTCTCGCCGCTGCACAAATCCGTCGCCGTCAAACCCGACGGCGAAGACCCAGACGCGCCCGGCTACCTCAACGGTGTCGCCCTGCTCTCGACGACCCTCAGCCCGCGAGCCCTGCTCACCGAACTGAACCGCGTCGAACGCGAACACGGCCGGGTGCGCGCCGAAAGGTGGGGTGATCGCACGCTCGACCTCGACATCGTGGCCTTCGGAAAACTGACGGTCGACGAACCCGACCTCACCATCCCGCACCCCCGCGCCGCCCAACGCGCCTTCGTGCTCGCGCCCTGGCTCGACGTCGACCCGGATGCCGCGCTCCCCGGTCTCGGCCGCGCCGACGCCCTGCTCGCCGCCCTGCGAAAGGACCGCCCGTGACCCGCACGCGCGCCACGCCCATCATCGGCCTCGCCATCGTCGGCCTGGCCATCGGCTACCTCATCGAATACGCCTCCGCCGCCGGGGGGCGACCGCTCGTCATCCCGCCAGGCACCTTCTCGGCCACGCTCATCGCGGTCGCGGCCATCGTGGTGGGGTTCGCCATCCCGATTCGCCGCGCCGTCACGGGCAAGGCGCAGCGCATGATCGACCCGTTCCGGGCCATGCGCGTCGTCGTGCTCGCCAAGGCCTGCAGCCTGGTCGGCGGCCTGCTCATCGGCGTGACGCTCGGGGCTCTCGGCTTCCTCCTCACCCGGCCCGTGATGCCCGCGGTAGGCTCGACATGGTTGACGATTGCCGCACTCGCAGCATCCGCGATTCTGCTGGCGGCGGCCCTCGTCGCCGAGCACCTCTGCACGCTTCCGAAGGATGATGACGACGATGACACTGCCGGAGCCGCACCCTCACACTGAGCCCGCCTCGAGCGGCGAGTTCGCGCCACAACCCGCCGGCGGCGCCGTCGACGAGACGGCCCGCGCCGATCTCGCGGCTCACACCCCCGACGACCTCGGCCGCCTCGACCTGCCGCACGAGGGCTGGCAGCGCGTCTCGAAGCGCTACATCGTGGTCGAGCTGATCGGTTCGGTCATCACGCTCGCGGTGCTGGCCGCGGCCGCGATCTTCATCGCCGTCATTAGCGAGGCCGTGTGGCAGTGGTGGGTCGCGGGGCCGATCGCTCTCATCACCCTCATCTACATGATCTTCACGCCGCGCCGTGTGCGCTCGATCGGCTATCTGTTGCGCGACGACGACCTGCTGTTCCGCCGCGGCATCATGTGGCAGCGTTTCGTGGCCGTGCCCTACGGCCGCATGCAGCTCATCGACGTCAACCGCGGGCCCGTGGCGCGCGCCTTCGGGTTGTCCGAACTGAAGTTCGTCACGGCATCCGCCACCACGGGTGTCGTGCTGCCGGGCCTGCCCGCCGACGAAGCCGACCGCCTGCGCGACCACCTCGTCGCGGTCGCCGAGACCCGACGGACCGGCCTGTGAGCAACGACACCCCGCCGGGCTCGGCACCCCAGCCCCAGCCCCCGGCCTGGTCGGGCCAGCCGCAGTACCAGCCGCAGCAGCCGACGACCCCCGAGCGCCCGTCCTCCTCGCACATCCTGGCCGACGGCGAATGGCACCGCCTGCACCCCGCAACACCCCTCCTGCGCGGCGGCATCTTCTTCATCGCCGTCGCCGGTTTCGTCATCGCCAACCTGCGCGAGCGCCTCGTCGAACTCTTCCTGCCGCAGTTCGGCGACGAGGAGTACCGCGAATACGGCGACCCCGTCTCGTTCGTGTGGGAGCAGGGCCTCGTCGGCTGGGCGCTCCTCGCCCTCCTGGTGCTCCTCCTGGTCATCATCGGCACCTTCTTCCTCTCCTGGCGCATGCACACGTTCCGCATCACCAATGAGGCCGTCGAGGTGCGTTCGGGCATCGTGTTCCGCACCAACCGCAAGGCCAAGCTCGACCGCGTGCAGGGCGTCAACATCAACAAGCCGTTCCTGGCCCGCCTGCTGGGCGCCGCCAAGATGGAGGTCAGCGTCGCGGGCCAAGACGCCAACGTCAAGCTCGAATACCTCTACGCGCGCGATGCCGATGGCCTGCGGCGGGATGTCCTGACCCTCGCCTCGGGTGCCAAACTCGCCGAGCGGGGCAGCGCTCCGGTCGTGAGCGTGGGCCCGGCGGGCCTGGTGCGCAGCGACGACCCCGCCATCAGCCGCGTCGTCACCGAGCGCGTCAACGACTTCCTCTCGCCCGAGCTCGACCCCGATCAGGCGCCGCCCGAGTCGGTCGTGCGCATTCCCGTCGGCCGCCTGGTGGCCTCGACGATAATCGGATGGCCCACCATCATCGGTCTGGCCGTCATCGTCGCCGCGGCCATCCAGATCGCCAACGACCAGTTCTTCACCCTCTTCTGGACCATCCCCGCCGTCCTGGGCGTCGCCGGCTACATCTGGTCGACCATCACCAAATCGCTGCGCTATTCGATCGCGGGAACCCCGTCGGGTGTGCGCGTGGGCTTCGGCCTGCTCTCAACGAGCAACGACACCATCCCGCCCGGCCGCGTGCACGCCATCGAGGTGACCCAGTCGATCCTCTGGCGACCCTTCGGCTGGTGGCAGGTCCGCATCAATAAAGCGGGAGTCTCGCTCACCGACGCCGGCGCCGCCCGGGGCAACACCACCATCCTGCCCGTGGGAAAACTCGACGACGTGACCCGCGTTCTCGGCCTCATCGTCGACGACGCGCAGACGGATGGCCTGCTCACCGACCTGCGCGCGGCCATCACCGATCCCGGCTCCCACGGTTTCACCATCGCCCCTCGCCGCGCCCGCTGGCTCGACCCCTTCGCGTGGAAGCGCACCGGTTTCGCGCTGCGCGGGGGAGTGCTGCTGTTCCGCCGCGGAGTCGTCTGGCGCAAACTCGACGTGCTGCCGCTCGCGCGCCTGCAGTCCATCCAGGTGACACAGGGGCCGCTCGAGCGGCTCTTCCGGTTGTCGTCGGCGCAGGCGCACACCGTCATGGGGCCTGTCACGGCGACCGTTCCGACGATGTCGACGGCCAATGCGGTGCTGTTGCTCGAGACCGTGTCCGAGGCCGTCGTGCGGGCTTCCGCGGCTGACCGCAGCCACCGCTGGGGCGAGAACGGTGATGACGGCGCAGGCAGCCCCGCACGCGAAACGGGTCACCCTGACTACTTCGGCATGAACGGCGGGCAGCTGTGAGCGCACGCGCCGGGCGTCTCGGCGTCGGCATCATCGGCGCCGGCCGGGTCGGTCCCGTTCTGGGCGTAGCCCTCGCCGGTGCCGGCCACGCCATCGTGGGTGTCAGCGCGATCTCCGATGAGAGCCGCGATCGCGCCGAGGCCATGTTGCCGGGCGTGCCGGTGCTCGACATCCCCGTCATCGTCGAGCGCAGCGAACTGGTGATCCTGGCCGTGCCGCAGAGCGAATTGCCGCAGCTGGTCGCGGGCCTCGCCGCATCCGGAACCTGGCAGCCCGGGCAGCTCGTCATGCACACGGCGCCGCTCTACGGCATCGGGGTGCTGCAGCCCGCCCTGGCCGCCGGTGTGATCCCGCTCGCCATCCACCCCGCCATGGAATTCACGGGCTCCAGCATGGATGTCTCGCGACTCACCGAGACCTCGTTCGCCGTCACCGCTCCCGCTCCCGTTCTGCCGATCGCGCAGGCCCTCGTCGTCGAGATGGGCGGCGAACCGGTCGTCGTCGACGAGAAGGACCGCGCGGCCTATGCCGAGGCCGTCTCGATCGCCTCGGAGTTCTCGCGCTCGATCGTCACGCAGGCCACGGGCATCCTCGCGGGGATCGGCGTCGACAACCCGGGCGGGTTCCTCTCCTCCCTCGTGCGCTCGACCGTCGACAACGCCCTGCGCCGCGCCACGCCGCCGGGCGCCCTGCCGGGCCTCGACGAGTTGCGCTGACGCCGCACCCGCTTCGCGTCGAAGCCGCGCCCAGCGAGGTCGTTCGGTCCTGCCCCTGCGCCGACGCCCGGTCCCGCCCCTGCGCCGACACGCGGTCAGGGCCCTGACCCGCCTCGACTACGATCGGCCTGTGCCCCACTCCGAAACCCCGCTCCTCCGCACCGCCCTCGACGCCGCCGAATCGGCCGCCGACCGGGGTCTCGACGCCGTCCTCGCCGCCGCGCAATCGGCCATCATGGGCGAGTCCCACGTCACGCTCACCCGCCTGGCGCTCGTCAACCCCGAGACGAACTCACCTCTCGACGACGGCTATCGCGGCGTGGTGCGTGCCGTCATCCAGCTCACCGTCGGCGGGGAACGGGTCGACGGCTCCCGCGACTTCTACGTCAACTAAACTGTGGTGACCCCACAAGGAGACGCTTCCGCAATGAGTGACGACCGCCACGACGCCCCCCGCACCACCGCCCAGGCCGACGCCGCCGCATCCGACCCGTCGACCGCTGCCGCGACCGCCGCTGCCGACGACAACGGCTTCACGGCCGAAGAGGTCAGCGAGCAGAAGGCCGTGCGCCTGCAGAAGCGTGAGCGCCTCATTCGTGAGCGAGCGGATGCCGCGGGTGGCGCTTATCCCGTGCAGCTGCCCATCACCACCACCATCCCTGCGGTCCGCGCCAAGTTCGGCCACCTCGAGGCCGACGCCACGACGGGTGTCACGGTCGGACTCGCCGGGCGTCTCGTGCACCTGCGCAACACGGGCAAGCTGTGCTTCGCGTCGCTGCAATCGGGCGATGGCAGCCGCATCCAGGCCATGGTCTCTCTCGCCAACGTGGGCGAAGAATCGCTGGCCGCCTGGAAGGAACTCGTCGACCTGGGCGACCACGTCTTCGTCACGGGCGAGGTCATCTCGAGCCGCCGCGGCGAGCTGTCGATCATGGTCAGCGACTGGGCCATCGCCTCGAAGGCCCTGCTGCCGCTGCCCAACCTGCACAACGAGCTGAGCGAAGAATCGCGCGTGCGCAGCCGCTACCTCGACCTCATCGTGCGCGACCAGGCCCGCCAGACCGTGCGCGCCCGCGCCAAGGCCGTCGCCTCGCTGCGCGCCACGTTCGATGCGCACGACTTCCTCGAGGTCGAGACGCCCATGCTGCAGACCATCCACGGTGGTGCCGCGGCCCGCCCGTTCTCCACGCACTCCAACGCCTTCGACACCGAGCTCTTCCTGCGCATCGCGCCCGAGCTGTTCCTCAAGCGGGCCGTGGTCGGCGGCATCGACCGCGTGTTCGAGATCAACCGCAACTTCCGCAACGAGGGCGCCGACTCCACGCACAGCCCCGAGTTCGCCATGCTCGAGGCCTACCAGGCCTACGGCGACTACAACCAGATCGCCGACCTCACGCAGGAGCTCATCCAGAACGCGGCGCACGCGGTCTCGGGTTCGCACGTGGTCACGTGGGCCGACGGCACCGAATTCGACCTGGGTGGCGAATGGGATCGCCTGTCGATGTACGAGTCGCTGTCCGAGGCATCCGGTCGCACCATCACGCCGCAGACACCGCTCGACGAGCTCAAGGCCCTGGCCGACGAGGTCGAGCTCGAGGTGGGCGTGCCCACGCACGGCAAATACGTCGAAGAGTTGTGGGAGCACTTCGTGAAGGGCTCGCTCGAGCGCCCCACGTTCGTCATGGACTTCCCGCTCGACACCTCGCCCCTCGTGCGCGAGCACCGCTCGATTCCTGGTGTCGTCGAGAAGTGGGACCTCTACATTCGCGGCTTCGAGCTGGCCACGGGCTACTCCGAGCTCGTCGACCCCGTCATCCAGCGAGAGCGCTTCGTCGAGCAGGCGAAGCTCGGCGCGAAGGGCGATGTCGAGGCCATGCGCCTCGACGAAGAATTCCTGCGTGCGCTCGAACACGGCATGCCCCCGTCGGGTGGCATGGGCATGGGCATCGACCGCCTCATGATGGCGATCACGGGCCTCGGTATTCGCGAAACCATCCTGTTCCCCCTGGTCAAGTAGGCGAAGGAGCCTCAGCATGAGCTATCTGCCGAAGAACGAAACCGAGCCGGGCGACCCCAAGAAGCCCACCAACGCGCGCGTCATGATCTGGATCGTGGTGGGCGGCATCGGCCTCTACCTGATCGTCACGGGCGTCTACGGTGGCCTGACCGGCGGCAGCTAGGCGCGCGTCCCCGCCACAGGGCGTATCCTTGAGGAGTCATGGATAACTTCTGGGTCGCAGCCATCTGGTCACTCACCCCCACGGTCCTCGTGGGCGGGGTGTTCTGGTTCCTGATGCGCGCAATCATCCGCTCCGACCGCAACGAGCGCAAGGCGTATGCCGAGATCGAGGCCGAAGAGCGCGTGCGCCTGGGCCTGCCGCCCGCCGGCAAGTAACCGCCGCGGCTCGCCTGTCCGCGCTGCTCCGCACCCGCGTGTCGCGCGGTATGGCGGCCCAGAGACAGCGGGCAAAGCATCCGTGCATTGTGTGCACGCTAGGCTAAGGCCGCAAACGGGCCGAGTCGAGCGTGAGGAGAGCCGGTGACCACATACGGCTTCACGGGCTGGTTCGGCGTCGCGCTGCTCATCCTCGACCTGGCGGTCCGCGTTCTCGCGGTTGTCATCGTGCCGCGCAACCGCCGCCCGACCGCCGGCATGGCGTGGCTACTCGCGATCTTCCTCATCCCACTGGTCGGCATCGTCGTCTTCCTGCTCATCGGAAACCCGAAGCTGCCTCGCAAACGCCGGCGCAAACAGGATGACATCAACGTCTACATCCGGCAGACGACCCGCGACCTCGTGCGGGCCAACCTCACCGATGAATCGCCGCCGTGGTTCGCGAGCGTCGTCGCCCTGAACCGCCGTCTCGGCTCCATGCCCCTGCAGGGCGGCAATGACGCCACGCTCATCGCGGACTATCAGGCCTCCCTCGACGCCATGACCGAAGAGGTGGGCCGGGCCACGCGCTTCGTGCACGTCGAGTTCTACATCCTCACGTGCGACCAGACCACCTACCCGCTGTTCGACGCCCTCGAGGCGGCCGTCAAGCGTGGCGTCACGGTGCGCGTGCTGCTCGACCACTTCGCCAGCTTCCGCACGCGCGACTACAAGAAGACGCTGCGGCGCCTCACCGAGATGGGCGCCGACTGGCACCTGATGCTGCCCCTGCAGCCGCTCAAGGGCAAGTTCCAGCGCCCCGACCTGCGCAACCACCGCAAGCTGCTCATCGTCGACGGTGCCGTCGGCTACATGGGGTCGCAGAACGTGATCGACCGCAGCTACAACAAGTCCAGCAACATCAAGCGCGGCCTGCAGTGGCAGGAACTGGTCACGCGCATCGAAGGCCCGACGGTCGCGGCCCTCAACGCCGTCTTCCTGAGCGACTGGTACTCCGAAACCGACCAGATCCTCACCAACGAGACGGGCATCCTGGATGCCGCCACCAACGCCGGCGACCTCGAACTGCAGGTGGTGCCCTCCGGCCCCGGTTTCGACGGTGAGAACAACCTGCGCCTTTTCCTCGCGCTCATCTACAACGCGCAGCACCAGATCAACATCACGAGCCCCTACTTCGTGCCCGACGAGGCCATGCTCTACGCCGTGACGACGGCCGTGCAACGCGGCGTGCCGGTCAACCTGTTCGTCTCCGAGATCGGCGACCAGGCCCTCGTCTACCACGCGCAGCGCTCCTACTACGAAGAGCTGCTGCGCGCGGGCGTTCGCATCTGGATGTACCCGGCGCCCTACATCCTGCACGCTAAGCACTTCACCATCGACGACGAGATCGCCGTCATCGGCTCGAGCAACATGGACATGCGTTCCTTCGGCCTCAACATGGAGGTCTCGCTCATGGTGCGCGGCGCGGACTTCGTCGACGAGATGCGCCAGGTCGAAGAGCACTACCGCAGCGTCAGCCGCGAACTCACGCTCGACGAGTGGCTCACCCAGCCGCTCCGCTCCACCATCCTCGACAACATCGCCCGCCTCACCTCCTCGCTGCAATAGCCAGCCGAGGGCCCCGGATGCCGGGGGTCACGCCCACGGCGAACAGCGGACTTTTTGGCAGATTCCGCGGTTACTCTCTTTGTATCGGAAGCCACCTCCCTGTCTGGCCTTCCCAAGGAGTGAACATGTTCGAGAGATTCACCGACAGAGCTCGGCGCGTTGTCGTTTTGGCCCAAGAAGAGGCCAAGATGCTCAACCACAATTACATTGGCACAGAGCACATCCTGCTCGGCCTCATCCACGAGGGTGAGGGCGTTGCAGCGAAGGCGCTCGAGTCGCTGAACATCTCGCTCGACGCCGTGCGCGAGCAGGTGCAAGACATCATCGGCCAGGGGCAGCAGCAGCCCACCGGCCACATCCCCTTCACGCCGCGGGCGAAGAAGGTCCTCGAGCTGTCCCTGCGCGAAGCACTGCAGCTCGGCCACAACTACATCGGCACCGAGCACATCCTGCTCGGCCTCATCCGCGAGGGTGAAGGCGTTGCCGCCCAGGTTCTGGTGAAGCTCGGCGCCGACCTCAACCGCGTGCGCCAGCAGGTCATCCAGTTGCTCTCGGGTTACCAGGGCAAAGAGACGGCTGCCGTCGGCGGTGCCCCCGCCGAGCAGCAGGCTCAGGGTGGTTCGCAGATCCTCGACCAGTTCGGGCGCAACCTGACGCAGGCCGCACGCGACTCCAAGCTCGACCCCGTGATCGGGCGCGAGAAGGAGATCGAGCGCGTCATGCAGATCCTGTCGCGCCGCTCGAAGAACAACCCCGTCCTCATCGGTGAACCCGGTGTGGGAAAGACGGCCGTCGTCGAGGGCCTCGCCCAGGCGATCGTCAAGGGCGATGTTCCCGAGACGCTGAAGGACAAGCAGCTCTACTCGCTCGACCTCGGCTCGCTCATCGCGGGCAGCCGTTACCGCGGCGACTTCGAGGAGCGCCTGAAAAAGGTCACCAAGGAGATCCGCACGCGCGGCGACATCATCGTCTTCATCGACGAGATCCACACCCTCGTGGGTGCGGGTGCCGCCGAGGGTGCGATCGACGCGGCCTCCATCCTCAAGCCGCTCCTGGCCCGAGGTGAGCTGCAGACCATCGGCGCCACCACGCTCGACGAGTACCGCAAGCACTTCGAGAAGGATGCCGCGCTCGAGCGCCGTTTCCAGTCGATCCAGGTCGCCGAGCCGTCGCTCCCGCACTCGATCAACATCTTGAAGGGTCTGCGCGACCGCTACGAGGCTCACCACAAGGTGTCCATCACGGACGGTGCGATCGTGGCCGCCGCCAACCTGGCCGACCGCTACATCAGCGACCGGTTCCTGCCCGACAAGGCCATCGACCTGATCGACGAGGCCGGCGCCCGCCTGCGTCTGTCGATCCTGTCGAGCCCGCCCGAGCTGCGCGAATTCGACGAGAAGATCGCCAAGGTGCGCGAGGCCAAGGAAGCCGCCATCGAAGACCAGGACTTCGAGAAGGCCGCGTCGCTGCGCGACGAGGAGAAGAACCTCCTCGGCGAGCGTCTGCGCCTCGAGAAGCAGTGGCGTTCGGGCGAGGTCAAGACCACCGCGACGGTCGACGAAGGTCTGATCGCCGAGGTTCTGGCCCAGGCCACCGGCATCCCCGTGTTCAAGCTCACCGAGGAAGAATCCTCGCGACTCGTCTTCATGGAGAAGGCCCTGCACCAGCGCGTCATCGGTCAGGAGGAGGCCATCTCGGCCCTCTCGAAGACCATCCGACGCACGCGTGCCGGCCTGAAGGACCCGAAGCGTCCGAGCGGTTCGTTCATCTTCGCCGGCCCCACGGGTGTCGGAAAGACCGAGCTCGCCAAGGCGCTCGCCGAGTTCCTGTTCGACGACGAGGGCGCGATGATCTCGCTCGACATGTCCGAATACGGCGAGAAGCACACCGTTTCGCGTCTGTTCGGTGCCCCTCCCGGGTTCGTCGGGTTCGAAGAGGGCGGCCAGCTCACCGAGAAGGTGCGCCGCAAGCCGTTCAGCGTCGTGCTGTTCGACGAGATCGAGAAGGCCCACCCCGACATCTTCAACTCGCTGTTGCAGATTCTCGAAGAGGGCCGCCTGACCGATGGTCAGGGTCGTGTCGTCGACTTCAAGAACACCGTCATCATCATGACCACGAACCTCGGTTCGAAGGGCATCGCTGGCGGGCCGGTCGGCTTCCAGGTCGAGGGCGACTCCTCCACCGGGTACGACATCATGCGCGGCAAGGTCAACGAAGAGCTGAAGAAGCACTTCAAGCCCGAGTTCCTCAACCGTGTCGATGACACGATCGTGTTCCCGCAGCTCTCGAAGCCCGAGTTGCTGCAGATCGTCGATCTGTTCATCAAGCGTCTGGGCGAGCGCATGCTCGACCGCGACATGACCGTCGAACTCACGCTGCCCGCCAAGGAACGCCTGATCGAGGTCGGCTTCGACCCGTCGCTCGGTGCCCGTCCGCTGCGTCGTGCCATCCAGCACGAGGTCGAGGACTCGCTGTCCGAGAAGATCCTGCACGGCGAGCTCGGTGCCGGCGACCACGTCCACGTCGACTTCATCGATGGCAAGTTCGTGTTCACGACGAGCCAGCGCGAAGGCTACGCGTCGACCAACGTCAACGCCGGCGCAGCGCTCGGCACGGGGGCATCCACCCCCGACCTCGCGATCACCAGCGAATAGTCGACACGGTCGGCATCCGTGCTGACTGCCCGTAACGCCGAATGCGGCGACCGAACCTCAGGGTTCGTGTCGCCGCATTCGGCGTTTGAGCAAAGGTTCGATCGCCGGGCCTACTTGTCCTCGAGGCCGTTCAGGTCGGGGTCGGCGTCGCGGTCGGCCGCATCGCGTTTGGCCGGGGCATCCTGCTCGCCGGCGGGCTGGTCTGCCACGAGGTCGGTGTCCTGGGGGATCGAGAAGTCGGAGTAGGGGTCGTTTTCGGTGGGCTTGTCGTGTGCATCGCTCATGCGGCAACGGTACGCCCGGGCTCGCGCTGCCGCCACCGGTTGCGCGCGGCCCCGACCTCGGTGCGCAACCCCGAATTGCGTGGGCGAGCCGGGTCTAGGCTGGAAGACGGCCACCGGCGCACGAGGAGTGCACCACGGTGACGCCGGCGAGGCGGATGGAGGCGGCAGATGACGGAACAGGCAGTGCGCACCGAGTACACGGTGCGACGGGCGCGCACGAGCGATGTGCCGAAGATCCAGGCGCTCATCGAGCCCCTCGTGCAGGAGCGCATCCTGCTCGGCAAGGAGCGCGTCGTCTTCTACGAGGCCGTGCAAGAGTTCCGCGTGGCCGAGACGCCCGACGGCGAGCTGATCGGATGCGGCGCGCTGCATGTCATGTGGGAGGACCTCGGCGAGGTGCGCACGTTGGCCGTCTCGCAGAAGCACCTGCGCGCGGGCGTGGGCGGAGCCATCCTGGCCCGGCTCGAGGAGGACGCGCTCGAGCTCGGCGTGACCCGCCTGTTCTGCCTCACCTTCGAGGTGCCGTTCTTCGAGCGGCACGGCTTCCTGCCCATCGGCGAGACAGTCGTCGACCCTGAGGTCTACTACGAACTCATTCGCTCTCGGGATGAGGGTGTGGCCGAGTTCCTCGACCTGGCCCGGGTGAAGCCCAACACGCTCGGCAACACGCGGATGATGAAGACCATCGTCTGAGGTTCGCGGACGCTGACGGCATCCGATCTCGGCTTTCGCTGTTGCGATGCGGGGACTCATCCGTCTGCCGATTTCGGGCGGAGCATCCGCTCTCTGCTCTTTAGTGGCACCTCTAGCGCGTGTCGCTGCTCATCTGTTGCAGCCCCGTTGGAGTGTCACCCGTTGGGGTTACTTTTTTACCAACTGTTCATCTGTCAGACGCAGAGCGGTTATGGCGGCTTCCTAGCCTGACTAGGTCGCCGCCCGAGTTGGGTGCGCGATGGCGCGCACCCTCGACTCGCGTGCTCACCCGTCGCATCATCCCCAGGGAGACCCATGTCCGAGCCCCAACGCCGAGGAAGACTCCTCGCGTTCGCGACCCTCATCGGCCTCGCCGCCGCACCACTGTCGGTGCTTCCGGCGCAGGCCGCCCCAGACGGAACGGGGGTGGTGATCAACGAGGCCTACCTCAGTGGTGGCAGCCGCGGCGCCGCGTTCACCAACAAGTTCGTCGAGCTCTACAACCCGACCGACGCGCCCATCGACATCAGCGGCTGGTCGCTGCAGTACCGCAAGGCCACCGGCACCGAGGCCGACAGCTTCGGCGGCGTGACGCCCCTCACAGGCTCGATCGCTCCGAAGGGCTACTACCTCGTCTCGGGCAACAGCAACAGCACGACGGCCCCTGTCGGCGCAGCGCTCCCCACTCCGGATGTCGTGGGCACCATCGCCCCGAGCGGCACGACGGGCACCCTCGCCCTCGTCAAGAGCACCACCCCGGCCACCGCCCCCGCTGGCGACACCTCGGCCAACCCGCTGTTCGCCGACGTTCTCGGCTACGGCGCCTCGCAGACGTTCGAGAAGGCCGTCGCCACGGCCCCCGCCAGCAACACCGACGTCAAGTCGCTGGGCCGCACGGGCTTCGCCGACAGCGACGACAACGCCGCCGACTTCACCCTCTCGGCCACCATCACGCCGACGAACGCCGCCGGCGAGACCGCTGCACCGACGCCGACCGACCCGGCACCCACTCCCACGCCGACGGTCGCACCCACCGGCACGCCTACGCCGACCCCCACCGAGACCCCGGCTCCCGGCACGCCCGCCGAACTCACGGCCATCAAGGACATCCAGGGCACCACCGACGCCAGCCCCCTCGTGGGCAAGCGCGTCGCGGCGCGCGGTGTCGTCACGGCCGCCTACTCCGACGGCGGCTTCAGCGGCTACTACATCCAGACGCCCGCAACAGGCGGCAAGCTCGACCTGACGAAGCACCTCGCCTCAGAGGGCCTTTTCGTCTACTCGCCGTCGACCGTCGCCTCCGTCACCATCGGTGACTACGTCGAGGTCACGGGCGCCGTCTCCGAGTACTTCGGCCTGACGCAGGTCACGGTTGCCGCGGCATCCGACCTGAAGCAGCTCGACAAGGCCGGTGTCGTTGCCCCGACGCCCGCCGAGGTCGCCTACCCCGCCACCGATGCCCAGCGCGAGGTGCTCGAGGGCATGATCATCAAACCGCAGGGTGCCTACACGGTCACCGACAACTACACCGCCAACCAGTACGCCGAGATCGGCCTCATGGTCGGCACGACGCCCGCGATCAACCCGACGGTGCTCGGCAAGCCGGGTTCCGCCGCCTACGACGCCGAGGTGGCCCGCACCAAGGCCGGCCTCGTCAAGCTCGACGACGCGTCCACGATCAACTTCCTGCCGCGCGACGATCAGCCGCAGATCGGCGAGAGCATCCCGCTGCCCTACCTGTCGACCACCAACCCGGTGCGCGTCGGTGCGGCCGTGACGTTCACGAAGCCCGTCATCCTCGACTACCGCAACAGCTCGTGGAAGTTCCAGCCCACATCGCAGCTGACCGACGCCAACGCGGCGACCGTCCAGCCCGTCACGCTCGCCAACACGCGCGAGGCCGCTCCCCGCAACGTCGGTGGCAACGTGCGCCTCGGCACGTTCAACGTGCTGAACTACTTCTCGACCACGGGTGACGAGGTCGCCGGCTGCACCTTCTACAAGGACCGCGCCGACAAGCCCGTCACCGTCAACGGTGGCTGCAACGTGCGCGGCGCCGCCAACGACGCCAACCTCGAGCGTCAGCAGGCCAAGATCGTCGCGGCCATCAACGGCCTCGGCGCCGACGTGATCTCGCTCGAAGAGATCGAGAACTCCGCGGCAGCAGCCGGCAAGCCCCGTGACGAGGCGCTCGGCGTTCTCGTGGCGGCGCTCAACAAGGCAGCCGGCTCGGATGTCTGGGCGTTCGTCCCGTCGCCCGCCAAGCTCCCCGCCAAGGAAGACGTCATCCGCACGGCCTTCATCTACAAGAAGGCCGTCATCGAGACGGTCGGCGAATCGACCATCCTGACCGATTCGGCCAACTTCTCAAACGCTCGCCAGCCCAACGCCCAGGCCTTCAAGCCCGTCGGCGACCCGGCATCCAGCACCTTCGTCGTCATCGCCAACCACTTCAAGTCGAAGAGCACGTCCGACGCCGCCACGGGTGACAACGCCAACACGGGTCAGGGCGCCTTCACGGGTGACCGCACCCGACAGGCCACCGACCTCGTCGCCTTCGCCGAGAAGATGAAGACGCAGGCCGGCACCAAGAAGGTCTTCCTCGTCGGCGACTTCAACGCGTACGCGGCCGAAGACCCGATCGACGTCATCAAGAAGGCCGGCTACATCAGCCAGGAAGCCAAGACGGGCGAATACACCTACGCCTTCGGCGGTGCCGTCGGCTCGCTCGACCACGTGTTCGCCTCGCCCGAGGCCGACCAGACCGTGACGGGTGCGGATGTCTGGAACATCAACTCCGTCGAGTCGGTCGCCCTCGAGTACTCGCGCTTCAACTACAACGCGAAGAACCTGTACGACGCCTCGCCGTTCCGCTCGAGCGACCACGACCCGGTCGTCGTCGGCATCAACACGGGAACGTCGACCACCACGAGCATCAACCTGCTGAACATCAACGACTTCCACGGACGCATCGACGAGAACACCGTCAAGTTCGCCGGAACCGTCGAGGGTGCCAAGTTCGGTTTCGGCGACAGCCGCTCGCTGTTCCTCTCGGCCGGTGACAACATCGGTGCCTCGCTGTTCGCCTCGGCGGTCGACAAAGACCAGCCCACCATCGATGTGCTGAACGCTCTGGGCCTCGCAGCCTCGGCCGTCGGCAACCACGAGTTCGACGGCGGCTTCGCCGACCTGACCGATCGCGTGATCGACGGTGGCAAGAACGCCGCCTGGCCCTACCTCGGCGCCAACGTCTACAAGAAGGGCACCACCACCCCGGCGCTCGACGAGTACACGGTCATCGACGTAGACGGCGTGAAGGTCGGTGTCGTCGGTGTCGTCACCGAAGAGACCGCAACGCTCGTCTCGCCCGGTGGCATCGCCGACCTCACGTTCGGTGACCCCGTCGAGGCCGTCAACCGCGTGGCTGCCCAGCTGAGCGACGGCAACGCCGCCAACGGCGAAGCGGATGTCATCGTCGCCGAGTACCACGAGGGTGCCGGCGCCGGCACGCCCGAGAAGGCCACGCTCGAGCAGGAGGTCGCCGCCGGCGGCGCCTTCGCCGACATCGTCACGAAGACGAGCCCCGAGGTCGACGCCATCTTCACGGGCCACACGCACAAGCAGTACGTGTGGGACGCGGCTGTCCCCGGCAAGCCCGGCAAGACCCGCGCCATCGTTCAGACCGGCAACTACGGCGAGAACATCGGCCAGATCACGCTCGACGTCGTCAAGGCGACCGGTGAGGTGACCGCGCACACGGCGAAGAACATCGCCCGCGTGACCACCTCCGACGCCGCCCTCGTCGCCGCCTACCCGCGCGTGGCCGAGGTCAAGAAGATCGTCGACGCGGCCCTCGCGGCCGCCAAGGAGATCGGCGAACAGCCCATCGGTTCGATCACGGCCGACATCACCCGCGCCTTCGCGGGTGGCAAGACCGACGACCGCGCCTCGGAGTCCGCCCTCGGCAACTTCGTCGCCGACTCGCTCGTGTCGTCGCTGTCCTCCGCCGAACGCGGCGGCGCCGAGATCGGCATCGTCAACCCGGGTGGCCTGCGTGCTGACCTGATCTACGGCACCGACGGCGTCATCACCTATGCCGAGGCCAACGCGGTGCTGCCGTTCGTGAACAACCTCTGGACCACGTCGCTCACGGGCGCGCAGTTCAAGACCGTGCTCGAGCAGCAGTGGCAGACGAACGCCGACGGCACCGTGCCGAGCCGGCCGTTCCTCAACCTCGGGCTGTCGAAGAACGTGACCTACACCTACGACGCCTCGCGCGCCGCCGGTGACCGGGTCACGAGCATCTCGGTGAACGGCGCGGCCATCGACCCCGCCAAGAGCTACCGGATCGGCTCCTTCAGCTTCCTGCTGCAGGGTGGCGACAACTTCCGCGAGTTCGGCAACGGCACCAACACGCGCGACTCGGGTCTCGTCGACCGCGACGCGTGGATCAGCTACCTGAGCGCCAACAAGGGTGCGTCCCCGTCGTTCGACCGCCGCGCGGTCGCCGTCACGGGTGTTCCCACCGCGGCCGTCGAGCCGGGCTCCACCGTGACCTTCGAGGTCTCGAAGCTCGACCTGACGTCGCTCGGCGCCCCGGTCAACACCCAGCTGGCCGTCTCGGTCGGCGACACCGCCGTGGCGACCGTCCCGGTCACCGCCGGTGCGGCAACCGTCACCTTCACGGTGCCGGCTAACGCCTCGGGTGCCCAGACGATCACGCTGACCGCCGCCGAGAGCAAGACCGTCGTGCGGGTGCCCCTCCAGGTCACCGGGGCCACGGTTCCCGGCGAGCCGACCACGCCGCCGGTTCCCGCCGGTGTCGACGCGCTGATCGACGCGCTCAAGGACCTCATCACCACGGTGAAGGAGTTCCTGGCCGGCAAGACGATCGTCATCAACGTCGGCAGCGACTGGATCGGCAAGTGGGTCTCGGTCTGGCTGTACTCCGAGCCCGTCCTGATCAGCGACGGCTGGACGCAGGTCGACGCCGACGGCAACGTCACGGTGACGGTTCCCGCGGGCACCGAACCCGGTGCGCACCGCATCGCCGTGCAGGACGCATCCGGCGCGGTCATCGGCTGGACCGATGTGACGGTACTCGCCCCGACCCCCGGCACCGACCCCGGTGTCGACCCGGGCCAGAACCCCGGAACGGGTGCCGGTAACGGCACCGGAGCCGGCACGGGTACGGGCGCGGGCACGGGTGGAACGGGTGCGGGTAACGGCACCGGTTCGCTCAGCAACACGGGTGGCGAGCTGACCCAGGGCCTGCTGGCCGGTCTGCTTCTGCTGCTCGCCGGCGGTGGCGTCTTCGCCGCCGCTCGCCTGCGCCGCATGCGCCAGAACGGCTGAGGCGACGTCATAGGCTCCGGCGGGGTTTCCCACCGGCATAGCTGAACATATAACTGAACACACGCATCGGAGGGCCGTCGATCTGGCGACCCTCCGATGTCGTGTTCGGGGGCAGCCTGACCGCGTCGTTACGATTCACGTATGACTTCCTCCGAGCGCCCCGGCGGGGCCACGAACGACCGGCTGCCGGCATCCGTCTACCGTCGGCGCCGTCTGTTCGTCCTGCTCGGAGTCCTGGCGATCATCGGCATCATCGCGCTCGTGATCTGGAAGCCCGGCTCGAGTTCGGGGCGTTCCACCGACGTCACGGCCGCGACATCCACGCCCGTTCCGAGCGCGGCCGCGACAGGCCCTGCTGGTTCAGACGGAGCTGCCGAGGATACGACGACCCCGACGCCCACCCCCGCCGAGACGGGCGTGAACGAGGACGGCACGTGCAAGCCATCCGGCGTGAAGGTCGAAGCGCTCACGGATGCCTCGACCTACGCCGCCGGCGTCAACCCGCAGCTCTCGCTGTCGGTCACGAACACGGGCACGCAGCCGTGTCGCCTGAACGTGGGCACGTCGCAGCAGGTCTTCACGATCACCAGCGGCAGCGATCAGTATTGGACGTCGACGGACTGCCAGAAGGATCCCGCCGACGCCGAGGTCGACCTCGAGCCCGGCAAGACGGTCACGTCGAGTACCCCCATCACGTGGGACCGCACGCGCTCATCGGCCGACTCGTGCGACGGCGAACGCGATCAGGCGCCCGCCGGGGGAGCGTCCTACCACCTGAAGACCTCGGTGGCTGGCGTCGAGAGTGCGACGTCGAAGCAGTTCATCCTGAACTAGCTGGGCGCGCTGCGGCGACTCGCGGCGCCCGCACCCGCGCGTTAGAACTCGTCGGAGTACTGAACCGGAAGCGCTTCTTCGGGCTTCACCGGAACGGCTGTGGTCGACCAGTTGCTGATGCGGCCACGGATGTCGCTCAGGGCCGTTTCGACGGCTTCGTCGTTCGCCGAATCGTCGTCGATGTCGAGTTCAACGGGAATGGCGACGAGCTCGCTGGATGCGTCGAGCGTCATCTTCGCCTCGACGCGCTTGCCGGTCTCGGTGTATGCCGGCACGGTCACCGCTTCCGAGTGTGCCGCGCGACCGATCGACGTGACGAGGTCGAGCAGGGCATCGGAGATGGCGTCCGTGGTGACAAAGGTCTTGGACGCATAGGTGATTTCTTGCATCCCTGAATTCTGTCCGGCCGCGCGTTTTTCGCATAGGCGTTGCCGATTTATGCCGCGCGCGGTATGCGTTATCGGGTTGTTCGTTGGCGAAGCAGCGAGGGAGCGTCGATCCGTCCGCCGATTCAGCCCTCAGCGAGGTCGGATGTCGCGACGCCCGCTCTTTGGCAGAATGCTGTCATGGCCAAGAAACCTTCCGTGTCGTTCCGTTCCGATCTGCTCGCCGAGGCGCTCGAAAAGCAGGACATGGCTCAGGTCGCTCTGGCGCTGCGCAACGACCGCTTGGTGGTCCCGCTGTCGAAGCCGGCGCCCCGCGACAAGCCCACCGCTCCCGGTGAGGTGTGGATGTACCGCCGCCCCGAGGATGGTCGTCTCGCGTTGCTCGTCTTCTCCGACGCCAAGAACAAGCCGGAGGCGTTGCCTCCGTTCGTCGCGGCGCAGGACGGCGCGTGGCTGCACGAGTTCCTGCGGGTGCACGGCGACGAGATCGAGACGGTGTTCTTCGATATCGCGGGTCCGCACCCGATGCAGGCGCACCCAGCCGAGTTGCTGCGCGTCCTCGACCTCGATGGCGGTTCCCCGCCGCTCGACCCGGGAGTCGTCGCGCCGTAAAGAACCGCCCACATCGACCGCGGCGCGCAGCCGGCAGCCCGCTGCGAGAGGCCTGCCGGGCGCTGAGCGCCGCTAGAAGGCGGCGTCGAGTTCTCGCTCCCGCGGCGTGGATGCGGCGCTCTGAGCCAACCTCAGGGCCTCACGCAACGTGGATGCCTCGGCATCGATGATGGTCTTGTAGCCGAGGCGCTGCGCCTCTGAGCGTCGCTGTCGCGCCCCGTTGACCGGCCGCACCTCGCCCGCCAGGCTGATCTCACCGAACGTGGCGACGTCGTGGGGGATGGCGAGATCTTTCACAGCCGATGCCACGGCGATGGCGATCGCAAGATCGGCTCCGGGCTCGGCCAGCCGCACGCCGCCGACCGTCGACACATAGACGTCTTTATCGGCCAGCTTCACCCCGGCGCGCCGCTCGAGCACGGCGAGCAGCATGGCGAGACGCGAACCATCTACCCCGTTAGTGACGCGACGCGGGTTGGGCGTTGAACTCGGCGCCACGAGCGCCTGAACTTCAACGGGCAGGGGTCGCTTGCCCTCGAGCGCGATGGCCACGGCCGTGCCCGACACGGCGAGCCCCCGGCTGAGGAACAGGCTGCTGGGGTCGGGGACCTCTTCGATGCCATCGCCCGTCATCTCGAAGCATCCGACCTCGTCTGTGGGCCCGAAGCGGTTCTTGAGCGCGCGCACGAAGCGCAGGGATGTCTGCCGATCGCCCTCGAAGTGGCACACCACGTCGACCAGGTGTTCGAGCAGGCGCGGCCCCGCCACGGTGCCGTCTTTGGTGACATGCCCGACGATGAGCACGGGCAAGTTGCGCTCCTTGGCGACACGGATGAGGGTGGCCGCCACTTCGCGCACCTGCGCCGGCTGCCCGGCGAGCCCGTCGCTCATCGACGACGACACCGTCTGCACGGAGTCGACGATCAGCAGGCTCGGCTCGACCGCGTCGACCTGGCCCAGGATCGTGGCCAGATCGGTCTCGGCGGCCAAAAACAGGTTGGGGGTGAGCGCCCCGGTGCGGCTGGCGCGCAAACGCACCTGGCCCACCGATTCTTCGGCGCTCACGTAGAGCACCCGAGCTCCCTGGGCCGCACGCGCGGCCACCTCGAGCAGCAGGGTCGACTTGCCGACGCCCGGCTCACCCGACAGCAGAATGGCAGCGCCGGGCACGATGCCGCCGCCCAGCACCCGGTCGAACTCGCCGATGCCACTCGCCCAGCGCAGAAACTCGGTTTCGGGCAGATCGGTGATGGGGCGCGCGCTGCGGGCATCGCTGACGCGCACGGGCGCTAGTCGGGCGAGCTGGCCGATGTCGTTGGTGCTCTCGACCACGGTGCCCCACGCCTGGCATTGACCGCACCGACCGACCCACTTGATCGTCTTCCAGCCACACTCGGTGCAGGTGAATTGGGAGCTGGGTTTGGTCATACGAGGAGCCTAACCGGCACCACCGACAACGGGCGGATGCCGCCATCCCCGCCTCGATTCGCGCTCGACCGCCTCGGTCAACTACACTCTTTCTCGGTGGCGTGTCCGAGCGGCCTAAGGAGCACGCCTCGAAAGCGTGTGAACGTGAAAGCGTTCCGTGGGTTCAAATCCCACCGCCACCGCCACGAGCCCCTGACTCTTTCGAGAGTCAGGGGCTTTTTGCATGCGTGGGCGCGTCGGGGGTCTCGCTGGAGTCGTCGCGGTAAATCGGTGGAAGCGAACGCGGTTGAGCAAATTGGAACTCTGATATATTGCGCGGGACAGAGCTTCCTGTCCTCCCGTCCTTGTGGCGGGCCCAGCCTCCGGAGGAACCCCGTGCCATCACCCGCTTTTCTCGCCCGCACACGTCGGCGAGGCATCCCATCAAGATCTTCGCAACGGTTCGCGCGCACGAGCTGGGCGCCCGCGGCGATAGCCTCAGCTTCCCTCGTGTGTGGACTGGTCTTCTCCCTGGCAACGCCCGCGGTCGCTGCGGGTTCCGCTTCGCCCGATTCCACAGCACCGAACGTCGAAGAGGCACGGCTGAACAACGCCGTGGCGGGATCGACGGAACCGACATCCCGCCAATTCATACAGTCGAGCGGACTCGTGACACCCGTCACCGAACTGGACGAGCGTTTGAAGACCGCGTCGTCGACCCAGGCACCCCAGATCGTGGCCGATGCCGGGGCGGCGCTCTGGACTCGTGCGGTCGCCGGAGCGCAGGGTAAGAATCCCGAGGCGAGCGGTGACAGGTATGACGACCGCGGGCTCTATTGGGCGCGCTTGGCGGCCCGGATGTCCGTGAAGAACTGGGTTGCCGCCGACTCGGCCCGTGCCCAGCACCTGGAGAGTCTCCTGCAGTCACTCGAGCGATCCTCGCGAGGTTTCGCCGACGTTGCGCACTCCGAAGATGCGGGCACCCGGCGCATCCTCACAACGGGGTTCGACCCATTCCTGCTCGACGATGTCGGCCAACGCTCGAACCCCTCCGGCTCGGCCGCGCTCGTTCTCGACGGAACCACGATCGACACGCCTACCGGTCCCGCCGTCGTCCAGGCCGTCGTCCTGCCCGTCACCTACTCCGCCTTCGACGCCGGCATCGTCGAGGACGTCTACGGCCCCGGCCTGCGCTACGGCGCGCGCAGCACCGACATGCTCGTCACCATCAGCCAGGGGCGCCCCGACGGCTTCGACATCGAACGTTTCGCGGGGGTCTGGCGCGGGGGGAACCCGGACAATCTCCGTCAAGGATCAGCCGAGGGCTATCGTCAGGAGGCGCCGGCAGCGCCCGCCGCTCTCGGGTGGCCTCAGCCCGAGCCGTCCCCTCAGTTCATCGAGACGACGCTGCCGTGGCAGGCGATCGTTGCTGCAACGACCGGGCCGGCTCCCGTTCGTTTTAACGAGCAGATCTGTATTGCGCCGACGGGACTTCGTGAACCCGCGCAAACGCAGTGCGGCGCGGCTGCCGGGATCGATCCTTCCTGGTTTGCCGTGCACGGCGGCGGCGGCGACTACCTCTCGAACGAAAGCATGTACCGTGCCAACCGGCTGCGCGTTCAGATGGGCCGCGCCGACGTAGCAGGCGGCCACCTGCACACGAAGTCACTGGACTATGCGTCGATCCCCGCCGGACAGGTCACTTCGGGCGCGTTCGAGTCCGCCCGGGCCGCGGTGGTCGATCAGACGGTTGCCATCTTCGGAGCGGCAGCCCAGGCGTTGCGTCGCCCGGCGGAGGCCCGAGCCACGGCCACTCCGACCGAGGCGGACCGAGGTGGTGTCGTGTCGATCGACATAACGGGCCTCATTCCGCGAGAGCCGTTCCGCTTCGAGCCTCCCGTAGGCCCCGCGCAGGACCTCCTCGCTGATGACGAGGGATCGGTAACATCGACCTGGACCGTGCCGCAGGAGGCCGCGGCTGGCACCCAGAACCTGCTTTTTGCGCGCCAGGACGGTTCGAACTTCTCGGCGACGGTTCATCTGCGCGGGGGAGAAACGCCGCCCACAGCTACGCCGAGTCCCACAGCTACGCCGAGTCCCACAGCTACGCCGAGTCCCACGGCGACGCCGATCCAGGCTCCGACGCAGGCTGCATCAGCCGCGCCAGCGGCGGGCCCGAAGCGCGACTCGGCTGGAAACCGCTCGTCGGCCGAAAGCACGCTAGCCCAGTCCGGTGCGTCGGATGTCCGCGTACCGCTCGCGGTTGCGGTCACCGCGTCCCTGCTCGGCCTCGCGCTGGCAGTCCGACGCCGACGCTCACGTACCGCTGCTCGTCGGTAGGGACGACGCTCCCTCAAGCGCAGAGGAGGGGGTTCTCGTCACAGCGAGAACCCCCTCCTCTGGTGATCATTGGTGCCAGGTTAGACGACGACCCCGCGGGCGCGCAGGTAGGTGGCCGGGTTCGTGGGCGACCCACCGATCTGCACCTTCAGGTCGAGGTGGCAACCGGTGGCGACGCCCGTGCGACCGATGGACGCGATGGCTTGACCGCCCGATACCTGTTGACCGACGCTGACGCGAGTAGAACCACCCAGGATGTGTCCGTAGACCGTCTCGACCCCGCCACCGTGGTTGATGATGACGCGGTTTCCGAACGCACCGGCGTTGCCGACGAACGTCACTCGGCCGCCGGCCGTGGCCTTGATGGTGGAGCCGCAGCCGCCGCCGAAGTCGATGCCGTAGTGGAACGACGTGGAGCAACCGGTGCCGCCGCACAGGATCTGGCGGGGGCCGTACCACGACGTGATGCCGCCCGCAGCGGGACGCCACCAGCCCTGGGCTGATGGGGAGAAGAAGGTTCCGGTGCCGCTTCCGACTCCGCCACCCGGTGCGGGGGCGGGAGCAGCGCCGCCGCCTCCACCGCCGCCGCCGCCACCGGCGTTGGCCTGGGCGGCTGCCGCTGCTGCGGCGGCGCGGCGGGCCTCGGCGGCGCGAGCGGCTGCCTCGGCGGCGGCGCGGGCTGCTGCTTCTGCGGCAGCCTTACGGGCTGCAACGCCGTCTTGGTAGCCCTTCTCGACCTCGGCCGTAGTGCCCTTCAGGCTCGCGAGCTGCTCGGTGAGTCGGTCTTCGTTCTGTTCCTGCTCGGTCAGCGCGTCTTGCGCCGCCGATGCGGCGTCATTCGCCGCTTGGAGCTTGGTTTCCGCGTCGGCGCGGAGGGCTTCGAGCTCGGTGGCCGCAACCTTCGCCTGGTCGGTCAGCGCCGTGACCTGGTTGGCGTCCTTCTTAGCGTTCTCGAGCACGTCGGCGCTGCGGCTCGTCAGCTGGGAGAGGGCGCCGAGCTTGTAGAGGGTCTGGTCGGCGTTCTTGGCATCGACGAAGATGCCGGCGCTCGAGTCACCGTTGTTCATGCGGCCCAGGCGGGCGAAGAGCGACCCTGCCTGCTTCTGCGATGCGGCGGCCTTCTCGGTGGCGGCGGCGAGCTGCGTCTCGAGCGTGGCCTGGGCCTCCTCGGCGGCCGTGGCCTTATCGAGTGCCTCTTGATAGGCATTGGCCGCGACGACGGCCGCGGACTGCGCCTCGGCGACGCGGGTCGAGAGTTGGTCGATGAGGCCGTTGATCTTGTCGATCTCCGCCGCTTTCGAGGTTTCGTTCTGGCGCGCTTTCTGCACGTCGTCCCAGCTCGGGTAGTCGTCGGCGAATGCCGGTGACGCGATCCCCATCGAACTGAAGACGAGTGCGAATGCTGCGATCGCCACGACGGCACGCCTGCGTAGACTCATCAAATAATCCCTAACCTTCGAGCTTTCGTTTAATCTTCACATGCCAAGGGGTGGTCTGTCGCATTTGTCGGGCGCGCCGTTCGAGCCTCACCACACGACAAGAGGTGCGTGCAACCCCCGTGGCGGCGTTTTGCGCGAGTCCTCGAGGGGTGAATAGTGGAGGCCATGCCTCTTCTCATTGCACTCATCGTCATCGGAATCATCCTGCTCATCGTCGGCGGTGTCGTCGCCACGTTGAAGTTCCTGATCTGGCTGGGTCTCGCGCTCGTGCTCATCGGCGCGATCATCTGGCTGCTGCGCTACATCCGCAGCCGCGCCTGAATTTTCCGGGATCTCTGTCCCCGACGGCCCTCGACCTCTGCGTCGGGGGCCGTTTCGTATGCGCCCGTAAACTGGCGACATGACGACACCTCCGCCCCTCGGTCTGCTGCTCGACGTCGACGGCCCGATCGCCAGCCCTGTCACACGCACCATGGCCGTTCCGAGCATTGCCACCGATCTGGTGGCCTTGGCCAACGCGGGGGTGCCCGTCGCTTTCAACACGGGGCGATCGGATGCTTTCATCCGCGACGTCGTCGTGCCCGAGCTGCGGCTTGCCGGCCTCGCCGAGACCGCGCGGGTATATGCGATCTGCGAGAAGGGCGCCGTGTGGTTCCGCATTCCGGCGGCCACCGAGCACATCGCCGAGGAGGACATCTTCGTCGACGCATCCCTCGCGCTCGACGAGGATTATTCGCGCGAGATCGAGCAGCTGGTGGCCGACCGATTTGCCGACAGCATGTTCTTCGACCGCACGAAGCGAGCCATGGTGTCGGTCGAGCAGCATGTCGGCGTGGAATCGGCCGACTATCTGGCGGTCCAGCCCGTCTTCGACGAAGAGGCCATGCAGCGTTTGTCGGCTCGCGGCATCGGCGTCTTGCGCAACGACGATCACCGACCGGATGCCGAGGGCCTCGTCACGGTGAGGGTGGACCCGACGATCATCTCGACCGATATCGAGTCGGTGCGGGTGGGCAAAGACCTGGGCGCGGCGCGTCTGGTCGAATTGCTCGAGCAGGATGGCGTGACGATGCCGGTTTCGTGGCGCACCATGGGCGACTCGCGCAGCGACTACGCGATGGCCGACTGGCTGCATGAGCACGGCCACGACGTCGCTCACATCGACGTGCGCCCGGCCGACGGCGTGCCCGAGAAGACCTACCCGATCTACCACCACGATTCGCTCATCCACGACGAGGCGGGCGCGGTTTTCCTCACGAAGTGGGTGGCCCTGGTGCAGGGTGAGGACATCCGCGACGCCTGACCGTTTCGCCGTCACGTCAGCGCTGCACGGTTCCGTCAGCGTTGCGCGGTTCCGTTAGTGCGGAGCGGTTCCGTCAGTGCTGAGCGGTTCGGTCAGCGCAGCGCGCCGACCGAGGCGAGAGCCGCGCGCACGAGTGCCCCGCGACCGCCCTCCATCTCGGACGCCACATCGTCGGACGCGGCCTCTTCGGGAGTCATCCACGTGATCTCGAGGGCATCTTGCCGCGGCTCGCATGTGCCGGTCACAGGCACGACGTAGGCCATCGACACGGCGTGCTGCCGATCATCGGTGTAGGCGCTCACGCCGGGGATCGGGAAGTATTCGGCCACCTGGAACGGCACCGACGAGGCGGGCAGCAACGGGAAGGCCATGGGCCCGAGGTCTTTCTCCAGATGCCGGAACAGCGCATCGCGGAGTGTCTCGCCATAGAGCACGCGGCCCGACACGATGGTGCGGGTCATCTCGCCGAGCGCGGTGGCGCGCAGCAGCACCCCCACCGACGTGACGTTGCCCAACCCGTCGACGCGCACGGGCACGGCCTCGACATAGAGCAAGGGCAGGCGACGGCGAATCTGCTCGAGTTCGACATCGCTCAGCCACCCGGCGTTGGTATTGCCACCGGGATCGGGCGTGGGGTCGGGGTCTGGGGTGCGAACGGCCATGGTCCATTCTTACCCCCTCGGACGAGCGGAAGCGACGTAGGCAGTGTCGGTGTGGATGGATATGCTGCCTGACAGGCTGTGGAGAACGATATGGAGGCGGCATGGACGACGTACGGATCGACGAGAGCGCCGTCCTGTGGTCGGCCGGCCCGCAGCAGCGTGAGGGGCGCCCGCTCCTCGTCATCCTGCACGGGTATGGGTCGAACGAAGCCGACCTCTTCTCTCTGTCGCCCTACCTGCCGCTCTCGCCCGTCATCGCGTCGTTGCGGGCGCCCTTCACGGCACCCTGGCCCATCGACGGGTACTCCTGGTTCCGCCTGAAACGACGAGCGGATGTCTCCCTTCCCGGTCTCGCTTCCGACGACGGCGAGGTCGCGCCGAAGACGCCCGCCGTCGCCGCGGACGCCACGCCCGAGGCATCCATCGATGCGGTTCTCGCGTGGCTCGACGCGCTCGAGACGCCGCCGACCCAGATCGGCTTGCTGGGGTTCTCGCAGGGAGGCGTCATGGCGATCGAATTGATGCGCCGCCAGCCCGAGCGCTTCTCGTTCGTCGTCAACCTCTCCGGTTTCGTCTACGAGGGCGAACGAGCGGGGGATGTCGCGCTCGCCGAGTCGCTCCCGCCTGTGTTCTGGGGCCGCGGCACCCAGGACGACGTCATCACCGAGGCGGCGATCGTGCGCACGACCGATTGGCTGCCGGCACACAGCACCCTGAGCGGGCGCATCTACGAGGGTCTCGGCCACGCCGTCTCGCCCCAGGAACTCACCGATATCGCCGGCTTCGTGGAACGCGGTTTCGCGGCCTGAGTCGCTAGTGCACGGCGGTGCCTTCCACAAGGTGCCCGCCGCTCCCCGACGAATGTCAGTGGTCGGGGGCAGGATGGTGGCATGGGCGACGTGCTGCAACGGTTCTCTCCCGCGACCAGGGAATGGTTCAGCGGCGCTTTCCCCGCGCCCACCGCGGCCCAGGCCGGTGCGTGGGATGCGGTCTCGCGCGGCCACAATGCCCTCGTCGTCGCTCCCACCGGGTCGGGCAAGACGTTGTCCGCGTTCCTGTGGTCGCTCGATCGCCTGATGGCCGAGCCGCGTGAGCAGCCGGGCACGCGAGTCCTCTATATCTCCCCGCTCAAGGCGCTCGGCGTCGACGTCGAGCGCAACCTGCGTGCGCCGCTCGTCGGCATCACGCAGACGGCCAAGCGCCTAGGTCTCGAGCCGCCGTCGGTCACCGTCGGCGTGCGCTCGGGCGATACGGCCGCCAACGACCGGCGGGCGCTGCTCAAGCATCCCCCCGAGATTCTCATCACCACGCCCGAGTCGCTCTACCTCATGCTCACGAGCCAGGCGCGCGACACCTTGACGGGTGTCGAGACGGTCATCATCGACGAGGTCCACGCCGTCGCGGCCACCAAGCGCGGGGCGCATCTGGCCCTGTCGCTCGAGCGCCTCGACCGGTTGCTCGAGAAGCCTGCGCAGCGCATCGGGTTGTCGGCCACCGTGCGGCCGCGCGAAGAGGTGGCGCGGTTCTTGGGTGGCCGGGCCGAGGTCGAGATCGTGGCGCCACCGTCCAACAAGAAGTTCGACCTGCGCGTCGTCGTGCCGGTCGACGATATGACCAACCCCGGCGTGGTCGACACCTCGCCGCGCGAAGGTTCGGCCGGGGGAGTCTTCACGCCCGAAGAGAACACCGGTTCGATCTGGCCGCACGTCGAAGAGGCCATCGTCGACCGCATCCTCGAGCACCGATCGACCATCGTGTTCACCAACTCGAGGCGGCTGTCCGAGCGGCTGACCGCGCGGCTCAACGAGATCTACGAAGAGCGCCTGGCGATGGGCGCTGCATCCAGCGCTGCGACCGAAACGGATGCCGCCGGTGCGGGTTCCTCGTCAGGGGCCGTTCTGGGCGCCCCCGCCGCGTCCGATGCCCTGGTTGCCGCTGGCCTCGGTGCTCAAGCCGGTGCGGCACCAGAAGCAGCGCTCGATTCGAGCTCCGTCGGCGTTCCCGTTTCCACCGCCGTGGCCCCTCGTCGTGCGCCGGCCGAGATGATGGGTGGCAGTGGTCAGACGCAGGGCTCGCGGGCCGGCGCATCCACCGCTTCGGCCGAGTCCGATGACGCGCCCGTGCTCGCGCGCGCCCACCACGGCTCGGTGTCGAAAGAACAGCGCGCCGTCATCGAAGACGACCTGAAGACGGGCCGTCTGCGCTGCGTGGTCGCCACGTCGAGCCTCGAGCTCGGCATCGACATGGGCGAGGTCGACCTGGTCGTGCAGGTCGAGTCGCCGCCGTCGGTCGCCAGCGGTCTGCAACGCGTCGGTCGCGCCGGTCACCAGGTGGGCGAGACCTCTCGCGGCATCCTCTTCCCCAAGCACCGCGCCGACCTCGTGCACACGGCCGTCGCCTCCGAGCGCATGGTCGACGGCCTGATCGAGTCGCTGCAGGTGCCCACCAACCCGCTCGACATCCTCGCTCAGCAGACGATCGCGGCGGCTTCGGTCGACGACCTCGATGTCGAGGAGTGGTTCGAGACCGTGCGCCGCAGCGCGCCCTTCCAAAACCTCCCGCGCTCGGCCTATGAGGCCACCCTCGACCTTCTGGCGGGTCGCTATCCGTCCGACGAGTTCGCCGAACTGCGCCCGCGCATTGTTTGGGACCGCGACGCGGGCTCCATCTCGGGTCGCCCGGGCGCAAAGCGTCTGGCCGTCACCTCGGGTGGCACGATCCCCGACCGCGGCCTGTTCGGGGTCTTTATGGTCGGCGAGGCCGTTCCCGGCGAGAAGAGCACGACCGGTGTGGGGCCCGGCGCGCGCGTCGGCGAACTCGACGAGGAAATGGTCTACGAGTCCCGCGTGGGAGACGTCTTCGCGCTCGGCGCCACCAGCTGGCGCATCCAAGAGATCACCCACGACCGTGTGCTCGTCACCCCGGCCTTCGGCCAACCCGGGCGGCTCCCCTTCTGGAAAGGCGACGGCCTCGGCCGGCCCGCCGAGCTCGGCCGGGCGGTGGGCGCATTCATCCGCGATATCGACGGGGCCACAGCGGACGAGAGCGCGCTGCGCCTGCAGGCCGCGGGCCTGGACGAGAAAGCCATCGGCAACCTCACCACGTTCCTCCGCGAGCAACGCGAGGCGACCGGGCATGTGCCCACCGACAAGACGCTCGTCGTCGAGCGCTCGAGGGACGAGCTGGGCGACTGGCGCGTCATCCTGCACTCGCCGTTCGGAATGCAGGTGCACGCCCCCTGGGCGCTCGCCATCGGGGCACGCGTGCAAGAGCGGCTGGGAGTCGATGGGTCGGCGGTCGCCAGCGACGACGGCATCATCGTGCGCATCCCCGACAGCGACCAAGAGCCCCCGGGCGCGGACCTGTTCGTCTTCGAGCCCGACGAGCTGCAGCAGATCGTCACCGAAGAGGTCGGCGGGTCGGCCCTGTTCGCGTCGCGCTTCCGCGAATGCGCCGCGCGCGCCCTGCTCCTGCCGAACTACTCGCCCGGCAAACGGTCGCCGCTGTGGCAGCAACGTCAGCGCAGCGCCCAGCTGCTCGACGTGGCGCGAAAATACCCCACGTTCCCGATCATTCTCGAGACCGTGCGCGAGGTGTTGCAAGACGCCTACGACCTGCCGTCGCTGCTCGGCATCGCGCGCGAGATCGCCAGCCGCGCCATCCGCATCGTCGACACGACAACCGACGACCCCTCGCCCTTCGCTCGCTCGCTGCTCTTCGGCTACGTCGGCGCCTTCATGTACGAGGGCGACAGCCCCCTCGCCGAGCGTCGTGCCGCGGCCCTCACCATCGACAGCACCATGCTCGGCGAACTCCTCGGCCGGGTCGAGCTGCGAGAACTCCTCGACCCCGGGGTCATCGAGCAGACCGAACTCGAATTGCAGCGGCTCGCCCCCGAGCGGCAGATGCACGGTGTCGAAGGGGTGGCCGACCTCATGCGCCTCCTCGGCCCGCTCGGACTCGGCGAGATCGAGGCGCGGTTGAGCGAAGAAGACCGGCCGAACGCGCTGCAGCACCTCACGGCCCTCGCCTCGAGCAAACGGGCGCTGCCCGTCACGTTCGCCGGGCGCGAATGGTGGGTCGCCATCGAAGACGCCTCACGCTTGCGCGACGCGCTCGGCGTGCCGCTGCCCATCGGCGTGCCTGTTGCCTTCATCGAACCCGTTGCCGACCCCGTCGGCGACCTCGTCGCCCGCTATGCCCGCACGCACGCGCCCTTCACCACGCACGCCGTCGCCGAACGCTTCGGCCTCGGGTCGGCGGTCGTGCAACAGACGCTCAACCGGCTCACCGCCGACCGTCGCGTCATCAGCGGCGAATTCCTGCCCGGCGGGCGTGCCGGGCTCACGGCCGACGCGGCCGGCTCGACCGAGTGGTGCGACGCCGAAGTGCTGCGTCGGTTGCGCCTGCGCTCACTGGCGGCGCTCCGACACGAGGTGGAACCCGTCGACCAGCAGGCGTTCGGACGCTTCCTGCCCGCGTGGCAACACACGGGTGGGCGCCTCAAGGGCGTCGACGGGGTTGCAGCCGTCATCGAGCAGCTGGCCGGCGTGCCCATCCCCGCATCCGCCTGGGAATCGCTCGTGCTGCCCGAGCGCGTCGCCGACTACTCGCCCACCATGCTCGACGAACTCACGTCGACGGGCGAGGTCGTCTGGTCCGGTGCGGGAACGCTCGCCGGCAACGACGGATGGGTGAGCCTGCACCTCGCCGACACGCTGTCGCTCACCCTCACCGACCAGCCCGAACACACACCCAGCCCCCTGCAGCAAGAGATACTCGGAACCCTCGGGGGAGGCGGCGCCTACTTCTTCGGGCAACTCGCCGAGGCCACCGGGTCGACCGACGACAAAATGCTCGTCGAGGCGCTCTGGGATCTGGTCTGGGCGGGGCTGATCACGAACGACACCTTCTCGCCCCTGCGCACGCTCCTCGGCGGAGGAGGAGCGCACCGCACCGCGCGGCGCACCCCGCGCGCCCGCATGTATCGTGGCCGCAGCGTGCCTCGGCCCACCATGGCCACGCGCATCGGCGGTCCCACGCTCGGCGGCCGCTGGTCGATCCTGCCGCTCGCCGAGCAAGACACGACGGTGCGCGCCGCCGCCACGGCGGACTTCCTGCTCGAGCGCTATGGCGTCGTCACGCGCGGCTCGGTCGTGGCCGAGGGGGTGCCCGGAGGGTTCGCGCTCACCTACCGCGTGCTCTCGGGATTCGAAGAATCCGGGCGCTGTCGGCGCGGCTACTTCGTCGAGAAGCTGGGTGCGGCGCAGTTCGCCTCCTCCGGCACGATCGACCGGTTGCGCAGCTTCTCGCGCCCCGTCGACAGCACCACCGAAAAGCCCGAACTCCAGGCCCTCACCCTCGCCGCCACCGACCCGGCCAACCCCTACGGCGCGGCCCTCGCCTGGCCCGGCAGCGAAGCCACGGGCGTTAAACACCGCCCCGGCCGCAAAGCCGGTGGCCTCGTCACCCTCGTCGACGGTGCGCTCGTGCTCTACCTCGAACGCGGAGGCAAGACCATGCTCGCCTTCACCGACGACGCCGACGTTCTCCACGCCGCCGCGCTGTCCCTCGGCCGCACGGTCACCTCCGGCCGGGTCGACAAGCTGGCCATCGAAAAGGTCAACGGCGACTTCGCTCTCGGCGCGCCCATAGCCGTCCCCCTGCGCGAAGCCGGGTTCACCGAGACCCCGCGCGGATTGCGGATTCGACGTGCCTGAGGGCGATACCGTATACCGGTCCGCCCGCAGCCTCGACCGGGCGCTCGCCGGCCGCACCGTGACCGGCTTCGACCTGCGCGTGCCGCGGTTCGCCACCAGCGACCTCACGGGCGACACCATCCACAACGTCGCCAGCCGCGGAAAACACCTCCTGCACCGCATCGGCACGCACACGCTGCACAGTCACCTCAAGATGGAAGGCGAGTGGCACCTCTACCGTCCGGGCACAGCATGGAAGCGCCCCAACTATCAAGCCCGCGCCATCATCGAGACCGACGAATGGGTGGCCGTCGGCTTCGACCTCGGCATCGTCGAATTGCTCGAGACGCGCGACGAAGACGAAGCCGTCGGATATCTGGGGCCCGACCTGCTCGGAGGCGACTGGGATGCGGCCGAAGCGGCGGCCCGTCTCGCCGCTGAACCCGAGCGGCCCTCGGCTGTTGCCTTGCTCGACCAGCGCAACCTCGCCGGCATCGGCAACGAGTACGCCAACGAGATCTGCTTCATCCGTGGCATCCTGCCCACTCGCCCCATCGGCGAAACCGATATTGCCGCGGCGGTCGAACTGTCTTATCGGCTGCTGCACGCCAACCGCGACCGTCCCCGCCGCATCACCACCGGCAACCAGCGGCCCGGGCAAGAGACCTGGGTGTACGGCCGCAAGGGTCGCCCCTGTCGCCGTTGCGGAACGCCGATCCGCAAGGGCGAACTCGGAGCGACGGAACTTGAAATGCGCGTCACCTATTGGTGCCCGCGCTGCCAGACCTGAGCCCAGCCGTCAGACCTGAGCCGAGCTGTCAGACCTAAGCCGAGCTGTCAGACCTAAGGCGCGCTGCCTGACCTGAGGCGCGCTGCCTGACATGCGCCGCGCTGCCAAGCCTGCGCCGCGTAGCCACACTTGCGTCGCCCCGCCCAACCCGCGCCCCGGCAGCGCCACCGCCCGCAAGTCGGCGGTTGCCCGCATCCGGGCACGAAAAAGCGGGCCCCGGTAAAAACCGAGACCCGCTCTTCGTACATGTTTAGCGGCGACCCGAACCGCGCGTGTTCACGACCTGGCCGACGCCGAGGCCGCCGCTGCGACCACCGGAGTGACTGGCGCGACGCGAACCCGTGGGCCGGCTGCGCGTGGCGGAAGCATCCGACGCACTGTCGTACTGACGCGACGAGCCCGAGCCGGCGCCCGCGCCGTTGGCCGGAGCGCCGGTCGACGTGCTGTAGCTCTGCGTCGCGGCACGACCGCCGCGACCCGAGCCGGAGCCCTGACCGGCCGAAGCGCCGGAACCCGAACGCGCCGGACGACCCGAGCGGTCGCGACGCGGCTCACCCGAACGAGCGGAGCCGCCACGCGACTCGCCGCCGCGCGAACCGGCACCGGCCGTCGCGCCGTCGCGGGCGCCACGAGCGGCGCGCTTGCGCTGCGCGTTCGCACCGTTCGACGACCCACCACCCTGCGAGGTCGACGCCGCACGCGGCGCAGGCTTCACATAGGCCGCGACATCGCCGACGAGCGCGGTGACCTCGGGCGAGGTCGGCGTGACCTGCTGCGGCACCACCTGGATGTCGGCCTTGCGCATCAGAGTCTTGAGGTCGCTGCGCTGAGCGGGCGTGATGATCGTCAGAACATCGCCCGCGCTGCCGGCACGAGCCGTGCGGCCCGAGCGGTGCAGGTATGCCTTGTGCTCGGTGGGCGGGTCGACGTGCACGACCAGCTCGACGTTATCGACGTGCACGCCGCGCGCCGCGACATCCGTTGCGACCAGAACGCGAACCTTGCCCTCGCCGAACGCGGCGAGGTTGCGGTCACGGGCGGCCTGCGACAGGTTGCCGTGCAGGTCGACGGCGGGGATGCCCGAGTCGGTCAGCTGCTTGGCGAGCTTCTTGGCGTGGTGCTTGGTGCGCATGAAGAGGATGCGGCGGCCGGTGCCCGAGGCGACGGCCTGCACGAGGTTCTTCTTCTGGTCGAGGTCGCTGACCTCGAAAACGTGGTGGGTCATGGCGGCGACGGGGGAGTTGGCCTCGTCGACCGAGTGCAAGACCTCGTTGTGCAGATAGCGCTTGACGAGCTTGTCCACACCGTTGTCGAGCGTGGCCGAGAAGAGCAGACGCTGACCGTCGGTGGGGGTCTTGTCCATGAGGCGCGTGACGACGGGCAGGAAGCCCAGGTCGGCCATGTGGTCGGCCTCGTCGAGCACGGTGATCTCGACGGCGTCGAGCGACACGAAGCCCTGCTTCATGAGGTCTTCGAGGCGGCCGGGGCACGCGACGACGATATCGACGCCAGCCTTCAGGGCGGCGACCTGGCGGCTCTGGTTGACGCCACCGAAGATGGTGGTGGTCTTCATGCTGTAGGCGGCGGCGAGCGGTGCGAGCACGGCATCGATCTGCGTCGCGAGCTCGCGCGTCGGGGCCAGGATGAGGCCGACGGGGCGACCGGGGCGACGACGTCCGCCCGAGAGGGTGGTGCCGAGGCGAGCGGCCATCGGGATGCTGAAGGCCAGGGTCTTGCCCGAGCCCGTCTTTCCGCGGCCCAGCACATCGCGACCCGACAGCGTGTCGGGAAGCGTGTCGACCTGGATGGGGAAGGGCGTGGTCTTGCCATCGGCGATGAGCGCGTTGACGAGGGCGGTGGGAACGCCGAGAGCGGCGAACGTGGTGTCTGTTTCTGTCATGGGGTTGTGCCTTTCAGGCAGGCACCCTGTTCGTGACGCACGCATACCCCGGCCACGCCGCCTTCGGTGCCTGTTCGGATGAACCGGTGCACGGCGAAGAGGTGGGGCAGTGGTCGAACGGCAGAAAGGAGCTGCCGGGCGATCCGGTGATGCGTGCTCTGGCACGACGGGTGGATGTGGCGAAAGCGTCGGAAGACGCATCCGTTCGCCGTATGAAATCCGTGAACCGGCCGAGCCGGTGTGAAAGCGTTCTACGACGCAAGGGGCACCGTAGCGCCCACAAGTCCTCTCAGACTACAGCTTCGAGTCGTCGCCGTCGAATCTGGTGTCGTCGCCGGCGGGGGCATCGGATGCGGCATCCCCCGTATTCGCGTCGAGATCGTCCTCGTTCTGCCGCTCGGGGTCGAACGCCCACGTCGGCGCCATCTGCACCATGCGGGCCCCGCGCCACTGCCACAGCGACCACAGCGGGTACCACAGTGCGGGCGCAACGGCCCCCGAGATCTCGAGCCGGTCGCGATACAGCGTCTTGGTGGGGTCGCCGGGCGCCGGCGCGATGGCCATTCGGTGATCCCAGCGCGTCAGAAGCGTGAGCGGCCCACTCAATGGCGCGCCGCTGTCGTGCATGATGCGCACTCCGTCGGGCCGTTTCTCCTGAAAGTCGAGACGGATGTCTTGGCCGCCGACCGGCACGAGCCCGAGCGCCTTGAGCGTGACGGCGTGCGAGCCGGGCCCCCAGATCGTCGGGAACGTGCCCTCCTGTGACTCGGGCTGCAGCAGGGGGCCATACAGCTCGGTCAACACCGTCGGCGACTTGATCGCGCGCCAGGCGGCATCGGGGTCGCAGTCCAAGATCAACTTCAGCTGTACATGCATATCCCCATACTCCTCCGCCGGATGTCCGCACGCAGGGCCTTGCGCCCAGACATCCCGCGCATCCACAGTTTTCTCGGCCGACCACCGTCCCTCGGCCTCATCATCACCCAGCGCCCGTGTTCGGCAAGCGCGCGCCGTGGGCATGCGGCCGCCCCGGTGCGGTAAACAGGTCACGTGGCGATCCGATACTGGCTGGTGGTCGCGCCCCTCGACCGGGTGCGACGCCTGCGCGCGGCCGGCGTCGTCGAGATGACCTTCGGCGGCAGAGACGGGCTCGAGGATTTCTCCGAGGCCGACGGCATCGTCTTCTACTCCCCGCGCTACGAATCGCCCGAGGGTGAGCGTCTGCGTGCCTTCACGGCCATCGGCCGCATCTCCGACGGTCGGATGTTCCTCGCCGATCAGTCCGAGGGCTCGCGCTCCTGGCGGCGCCGCGTCGACTTCATGGACGACACGGTGTTCCAGTCCGTGCGCCCGCTCGTCGGCCTACTCGAGTTCACGCGCGATCGGCGCACCTGGGGCCAACAGTTGCGCCGAGGCATCCTCGAGATCTCGCGTCTCGATTTCGAAACCATCCGTGACGGGATGCGGCTGCCGTCGGCCGATGAGAGGCCCCCACGTTCCCTCACAGACAGGGTGTGGTACTGACTCCGGTTTCGCGGCCATGTTTCGGCGGGGTTACGATATCCGGATGAGCGTTCAGCAGACCGTCGTATCCCCCCTCACGCAGACGAAGTACCAGGTGCGCCTCGACTTCGGAAAGCCGGGGCTGAAGCGCATGACCGACGCCGACGTGATCATCTGGGTCGACTCGCTCGGCCAGTTCGAAACGATGAGCGTTCAGGCCTGCGCCGTCGAAGACGCGACGATCATTGCCGCCGACCTCACGAACCGCACGGCCGCGGCCCAGTGGGTGCTCGAGCACCAGGTTCGCCTGGGCCGTCGCGTGACCATCGCGGTCGTCGCCGCGGGTCGCGAGGGTGCCTTCACGAGCCACGACGCGCTCGCCGCTGGTGCTGTCATCGACGCGCTCGCAACGGCCGGTATCGACTTCACGTCGCCCGAGGCTGCCGTGGTGTGTGCCGCGTTCGAGGGTTTGCAGAAGGCTGTCGGCCACCTCTTCACTGCGTCGGTCGTCGGACAGGAAATGATCGTCGCGGGTGAGCGCGAGAAGGTCGTCCGCGCCTCGCAGGTCGACACACGCACCGATGTGAAGGTTCTGCGACTCGCGTCCTGATGCGTCGCACGGCCGGCGTCGTGCGACTCCTGTGTGAGCCTGCTGAGAGCGTTGTCCAGGCCCTCGCATTCGATCGGGCGTCGGCGTAGTCTCGCGCCATGAAAGCAACTCTGAATGACACGGTCCTCGCCGAAGCCGAGCAGGACGACCTGATCAAGATCGAGGGCAACTGGTACTTCCCGCCGGCGAGCCTGAAAAAAGAACTGTTCGAAAGCTCGGACACTCCGTACACCTGCCCCTGGTAGGGTGAGGCCCAGTACTGGAACGTGCGCGTCGGCGGCGACGTCCACGCCGACAAGGCCTGGAGCTACCCGACGCCCTACGACGGCGCCGCCTCGCGCGTCGGCAAGGACTTCGCGGGCTACGTAGCGTTCGACCCGTCGGTCACCATCGCCCCGTAACCCCACGGATCCTCGCGGGCATCCCCGTCGGCTTGGTATCGAGAAAGGCTCCGGCTCATCACATAACCGGAGCCTTTCTCCCGGCCGATCGCCGGCTAGCTACCAAACCAGCTTGCGAAGAGTTCTCAGGTTGCGCGTCGTGATGGCCTCGGCACCCGTGCGATACCGCGCCCGTGAGGAGATCTTCGCAAACGGGCTGTCCGTGCTCGAGCCCTTCGCAACCTCCCAATACATGACACCGTCGCCAACCGCGAGTCGTTCCGCTCCGGCGGTGGGCCCCTCGGCGCGCAGCGCGGCCGCCTCTTCGGCAAGCGCGTCGATGAGCGCCCGATCGGTCGCGAACGTGACATACGGATGCCGGTCGGGCACCTCGTCGAACGGATACGCGTCGATCACGGCCTGCATCTCGTCGAGACGCACCACCGCCACCGCGACGCCATATCCGTAGCGCACGTCGATCGCCGACTCGAGCCGGCGCCGAATCTCTGCGCGACCCGAATCCTCTTGCGCGGCGCCTTCGTTCGGGCCCTCGACCAAGACGTTGCCTGAAGCCAGGACAGTTTTCACGCGAGCGAACCCGGCATCCTGAAGCGCCGCCACCAGGTCGGCCGATTTGATCGTGTTGCCGCCCACGTTCACGCCGCGCAACAGCCCTACCCAGGTCGTCGGCATCACTCACCCATCCCGGCGGCCGCGGCTCGCCGACGTGTGCTGGCGGAAATCTCGCGCCTGGTCCAGGCGATCTCGAACGCCGGATCAAACCGCTTCGAGCACACCGCGCAGGAACTCTGCCTCGTGGGTCGCCGGTGTCGATACAGCGTGTGCCCGTTGGGGCACGTCCCCACCCAGGGCGCCAGCTCGTCGGCGGTTTCGCCCGAGTGCAGGCGCGAGCCCTCATAGCCCAGCTCGGCGGCGACCTTTCGCCACTGTGGACCGTGCCCGGCCCGCGAGCCGGCGACGGCGTGAGCGACCTCGTGCAGCAGGATCTGGTGGATCTCGTCGTCGTCGTAGCGCGACGCCAGGTAGCGCGAGACCGTGATGCGCTTATCGGTGTAGTTGCACAGGCCCGCACGTCGCTTCGCGTTGTCGAAGTCGAACGACCATGCCGCGTCGAGATGCAGGGCGATCAGGGCGTCGGCCCAGATGCGCACGCGCGCGAGATCTGACATGGCAAAAGGCTACCTCGCGGCACCGACATCCGTGCGTTGGGCCCCGATCCGGCAACCCGGCCGGCGGTCACGCGCTTTCGCTGAGGAACGACTCCGTGACGGCGATGGCAATGAGGGACGGCTCGAGTTCAGCCTCGCTCGCGCCCGCCTGGTTGCGCAGAAGGACGGCGGCCTTGAAATCGGCCAGCGCGGCCGCATATTCGCCGGCATCGAAGAGGACGCGCCCACGGTGCTGTAGGGCGACCGACTCGAGCGTCGGCCAATTCTGGGTGCGCGCATCATCCGCGCAGAGTGTCAGTTCATAGATCGCCTCGTCATAGCGCCCGAGGTATTGCAGCACCTGGGTGCGCAGGATGCGGGGCAGCAACAGATCCCGTCGGTTGCCGGTGAAGCGGGCGAGACGCACGGCCTGGCTTGCGACATCCAGAGCCTCATCGAGTTGTCCGGTGACTTTGAGCAACCACGCACGTTCGCTGAGGGCCTGCAGATTGCGCATGTCGCCGAGCTCGGCCAGGCGCTCGCCGGCCGCGCGCAGGTCGACTTTCTCGCGAAGGGTCACGGCGTCCCAGCCGAGCAAGATCTTCATGGGTGCCCCCGGATGTGGCTTATGTGGCGGTAGAGCATGCCGCTGAATGGCGGCGTTTCGAGCCTAACCGTGCAAGGCGTTTCGTCCCGTCAACCGCCCCCGCCTGTCGGCAATGGGCGGTCCGTCGCTCAGCCGCCGATCGTTACTTCGCGAGGAAGACGGAGCGATTCGGGGGCGGGGACGGCACGGCCGTCTGATCGGTCACGATCGGAGCGCTCCGGATGAATTCAGCCAGGGCTTTACCGTGCACGGCTTGCGCAGGGTGCGGCCCGCCGGCGAGCAAACGGGGGATGTAGTCGAGCGGCAGCGGCTCACCCGACGCAACCAGCACGACATTGCCGAACCGTCGGCCCTTCAACACCTGGGCCTCAGCCATCGCAGCGACGTGGGGGAGGACCGAGGCCACAGTGGCCGCTTGGCCGCGGGCGAATGCCAGTCCCGGTCCGTCCGCGATATTGATCGCCATGATTCCCTGCGGTGCGAGAAGGGAGGCGGCCAGGCGGTAGAACTCCTGGCTGGTCACATGGGCGGGGGTCCGGGAGCCGCCGAAGATGTCGACGACGACGATGTCCGCCGTTCCGAAGAGGCCAGCGGGCAACTTGCCGAGCGACTCGCGCGCATCGCCGTACCGCACCTTGATGTTGGCGCGTTTGGGCAGCGGCAAATGTTCTCGCACGAACGGCACGAGATCGGTCTCGAGTTCGAGCACCTGCTGACGGCTGCCCGGTCGGGTCGCGTCGATATATCGCGGCAGTGTGAACGCCCCGGCACCGAGATGGATGGCGGTGACGGGCGACCCCGGCGTGCCGAGCTCGTCGATCACGTGGCCGATGCGCTGGATGTACTCGAAGTGCAGCTGCGACGGGTCGCCCACGTTCACGTGGGACTGGGGGGTGCCGTCGACCACGAGCTGAAAGCTGTCTGGCACGAATCGGTCGGCTTCGATGACCGCCCGATAGCCGCTGATGCCGAGCGTTACTGAGGGGGGCGACGTCATAGAACGAGCGTAGCCCTCGTAGTTCGCCTCTGGACGGCCCAGCGTGCCGTTGTGCTCATCGGCAGCTATGTGTATCTTGATATATTGATGTTACTCAACCACGCCCGTGGCGTTTGGTTGCGTACAGAGACCCGCCGGTCTCCATGAGTCGTCAGATATGAACCCAACGAAACGTACGGAGCACCTCGAATGAAATCCAATACACGCCAGCACGACCGCCGAAAAGCTGCCGCGCTCGACACGGCCGGGTCTGCACCCGGTTCGAGCTTCCGGCGAGCCGGTCGCGTCGCACTCGTCGGTGCGGCCGTGGTCGCGGTCGCGGCGCTGTCCCTTCCGGGCGCCCTCCCGGCCTCGGCCGTTCTCGCAACCGGTTGGACCGGCGCGACCGGAGCCGATGCCGCGCAGTCGACCTCGGTCGGTTCGACCGGTGTGACAATCACCACCGACACGCCGAGCAACGGCAAAGGCGTCCGCGTCGAATCCGGGGGTGGGGATGTCGGCATCCGAACCACCGACGACGGTGAACTCGGGCTGGGCATCATCGGTCTCGATGAAGGCTTCCCCTGCGCGAACAACCAAGCGTGCAACCGCGGCGATGTCATCATCCGGTTCGCCAAACCGGTCACGAACCCGAAGATTCAATTCTCGGATCTCGGCGGAGCGTCTTTCGTGCTGGGCTTCGGCAACGTGTTCTCCTCGGCGAAATACACGCTGACTACCCCGGGTGTTGCGCTGTCGTCGACGTCGGGCGATTTGACCGTTACCCCGAACAGCGTGAGTGCCGCTCAGAACACGGCCCACAGCGGTGTCGTGACCGCCACTGGCACCGTCACGGAATTGCGATTCAACGTGATCATGGAGTCGCGCGGATCGGGCGTCGGCGCGGTGGCTTTCACCAAGGTCGCCCAGGACAGTCACCGCATCAACGTCGACATCGAGGACACTCCCGCGGCCGCGACAGCGACCTCGAATTCTTCGACCACCTCGAACGCTTCGTCCAACCCTGCGGTCGAGGGCAACGTCTCGTCGGCGTCGAACCCGGATTCCAACGCGTCGACGAACCCGACGGGAAGCACGAACGCGACCTCGGCCGCGAACCCGAGCCCGTCGGCAACGACCAATGCAAACGCGACATCTACGTCGAACGCCTCCGTGAACCAGAACGCGTCGGCCTCGGCCGCAGCTGACGGCACCTCGAACCCTGCCGCCCAGGCGGCCGCCCAGGCGGACGCGACCACGCAGGCTTCGGCCGCGGCGAACCCGGATGCGAGCATCGCGGCGCAGGTCGCGAGCACGGCGGATGCCTCGCGCAACGCCTCGTCGACCTCCGACTCGATCGCCAACGCCTCGGCGACCACGGCTGCTCAGGCGGCCGCGAACGCGGACAACTCGTCGGCCACCAACGCCAACGCCTCCCAGGTCGCTACGGCGGACGCGAACTCTGCCTCGAAGGCCGCTTCCATCGCGAACTCGTCGACGAACGCGTCGGTCGACTCCAACGCCAACGCGACGGCGAACCCGACCACGGACGCGAACGCGACGGCGAACCCGACGACGAACGCGAACGCGACGGCGAACCCGACGACGAACGCGAACGCGACGGCGAACCCGACCACGGACGCGAACGCGACGACGAACCCGACGACGAACGCGAACGCGACGTCGACCGCCAACTCGGACGTGAACAAGAATGCCTCGGCCTCGGCGGCTGCCGACGGTGATTCGAACCCGGCGGCTCAGGCCGCGGCTCAGGCCGACGCGACGACCCAGGCCTCGGCTGCAGCGAACCCGGACGCGAGCATCGCGGCGCAGGTCGCCAGCTCGGCGGATGCGTCGCGCAACGCCTCGTCCACCTCGGACACCATTGCCAACGCTTCTGCGACGACGGCCGCTCAGGCGGCTGCGAACGCCGACAACTCGGCCTCCACCAACGCCAACGCCTCCCAGGCCTCGACGGCGGATGCCGCATCTGCATCCCTCGCTGCCGCGATCGCGGATGCGTCCACCAATGCATCCATTCAGAAGAACGCGACGGCACTGTCGAACGCGAACGCGACCGCCAACCCCACGGGCACGACCAACGCGTCCGCCTCGACGAACCCGACGGCCACTACGGACGCGTCGTCGGCGACAAACCCGACCGCCGCGACGAACGCGAACGCGTCGACCAACCCCGCCGGCACCGTGAACACCAACGCTGCGGCCTCGGCCGCCGCCGACGGCGACGCCCGTCCGGCCGCGCAGGCTGCTGCCCGCGCGGATGCGACGACGCAGGCCTCGGCGGCTGCGAACCCCGATGCCAGCATCGCGGCTCAGGTCGCGGCAACGGCGGATGCTTCTCGCGACGCGTCTCAGAATGCCGACACCGCGCTGAACGCCTCGGCGCTCACCGCGGCCCAAGCTGCTGCGAACGCCGACAACTCTTCGTCGACGAACGCCAACGCGTCGCAGGTTGCGACCGCTGACTCCAACTCGGCGTCAAAGGCGGCGGCGATCGCGAACTCGTCCACGAACGCATCGGTGGACTCGAACGCCACCGCGTCGACCAACCCGACGGCGACGACGAATGCGTCGGCCGCCACAAACCCGAACGCGGCTACGAATGCGTCGGCTGCCACGAATCCCACGGCGACGACGAATGCGTCGGCTTCGACCAACCCGGCCGGATCGCTCAACACCAACGCCGCAGCATCCGCCGCAGCCGATGGCGACTCGAACCCCGCCGCGCAGGCCGCCGCCCGCGCCGACGCCACCACGCAGGCTTCAGCCGCTGCGAACCCCGATGCCAGCATCGCGGCTCAGGTGGCCGCAACGGCCGACGCGTCGAAGGATGCCTCGACCGACGCCAGCACCGCGATGAACGCCTCGGCTCGCACCGCGGCCCAGGCTGCGGCAAACGCGGACAACTCGTCCTCGACCAACGCCAACGCTTCGCAGGCCGCCACGGCTGACGCGGCGTCCGCGTCGAAGGCCGCGGCGATCGCGAACTCGTCGACGAACGCCTCGATCGATTCCAACGCGTCGGCCGCTTCGAACCCCTCCGGTTCGGTGAACGCCAACGCCTCGGCATCCGCCGCAGCCGACTCGCGGGCGAACGCCGCCGCGCAGGCCGCCGGTCGTGCCGACGCGACAACGCAGGCATCAGCCGCGGCGAACCCCGATGCGAGCATCGCGGCTCAGGTGGCGGCGACCGCCAACGCCTCCCGCGACGCGTCGACCACGTCGAAGACCGCGGCGAACGCATCGTCCATGACGGCTGCTCAGGCTGCGGCAAACGCCGACAACTCGTCGAGCGTCAACGCGACGGCCTCCCAGGCCGCCAACGCTGACAACTCGGCAGCGTCCCAGGCTGCTGCAATCGCCAACGCGTCCACCGACGCATCGGTCACCGCGACCGCTGCATCGAACGCGCAGGCGTCGTCGAACCCGTCGGCCGCCGCATCCGCGTCGTCGAACCCGTCGACCTCCACCTCGACGACGGCTAACGCATCGGGCACGACTGCAGGCGCGTCGGCGTCCACGCTGTCCGCATCGTCGTCGAAGGCCAACGGGACCAACACGGGCCTGAACAACGGCTCGCTGTCCAACACGGGTGCTGCCGACGCGACCGGCTTCGCCGCCCTCGCGGCCAGCCTGCTCGCCGCCGGAGGCCTGTTCGGTTTCTTGACGGTGGCCAAGCGTCGTCGTCAGGCCGGCTCCGCTTCCGCCGAATAAGGGGAATCGGACCCGTCACCCGATGACGAGCGGGGCGTGTGCGATCGATTCGTATGCGCCCCGCTTCGTCGTGCGGTCAAAATCCGCACAACTCTTTTGCATCTTATAGAACACTGATATATATAGTTTTAGCGTTTCACCTACGACATTCCGACAGGAGAGCCATATGGCCGCCACCGTTCATCGCCGCAGAGGTCCTCTCGTGCGAGGCGCACTAGCCGCCGGCGTCCTCTTCACCGCCTGGCACATCTTCGCCAGCTTCCTGTGGATCGGACCCGTCACCCCGCTGCGTGAACTCGTGCCGGGCAACCTCCTGACCAGCTACATGATCCCCTGGTACGGCCAGAGCTGGAGTGTCTTCGCACCCGAGCCCATCAACGGCGACTACCGCTTCAAGGTCCGCGCTCTCGTGGCGAACGAGGACGGCTCGACGCGTGAAACCGAATGGATCTCCGCCTCCGACGTCGAGATGTCGATGTCCCGTCACAACCTGTTCCCGCCCCGGGCATCCGGCCTCGGCACGCACCAGGCGTCCCTGCTGAAGGGCGCATACGACCGCCTGTCGCCCGAACAGCGCACGACGGCATCCCTGAACTATTTCGAGGGCGACGCCTGGCTCGGCCGCATGCAGAACGCGATGAACGAGCAGGGAGACGACCAGAGCCTCGTGGTCGCCTACATCGTCCAAGAGCGCTATTCGGATGCGTATTCCACTCAGGTCGCACGGGCTGTCTGGGGCGACTCGGTCATCCGCGTCCAGTTCCAGGTGCTCCGGCAGAACATCATCCCGTTCGTTGACCGCAACAACCCCGATGCCGTCCGCCCACCCGAACAGATCGCCGACACCGGATGGCGGGGCCTCATCACTCTGCCCCAACAGTCCGACGCCGACTTCGCCGACGTCTTCCGCCCCGCCTTCGAAAGGCTCGAGAAATGACCGCCGCCCCGCGCACGCCTACGAAAACCGCCGAAACGAAGCGCGCTCAGAAAACGCTTGCCGAGACAGAGGCCACCGAAACCATGGCTGCCGAGACGAAGCCCGCCGAGGCCGAGCCCGCCACGCCGAGTCCCGCCACGCCGAGTCCCGTCACGCCGAGTCCCGTCACGCCGAGTCCCGTCATGCCGAGTCCTGTCACGCCGGCCCCCTCGCGGCGCCTGCCCGCTCGGCAATCGGCACGCACGGTCGGGCTCCTCCTCCGTGATGGCATGCGCGGCCTCGCGCAGCTCGTCCGCACCCTCTTCTTGCAGGGGGAGTCGTGGCTCCTCGACCGCAAGCGCGCCACCTACGGCCTCGCCGTCACGCGCATGCTCCTCGGCCTGATGATCTTCGGCACCCTCGCCACGAACTTCTCGACGCGCCTCTATACCTTCGGAGCGGGCGCGGCCTGGACGGGCCAACTCGAATACCCCAGCAGCGACTTCTCGAGCATCTGGCCGTTCAACATCTTCGCGCAGGTCGCGGGCAACGACATCGTCTTCACCGAGCTCTATCTGCTGCTGGCCCTGTGCGCCGTCCTCTTCGCCATCGGCTATCGCACACGCCTCGTCATGATTCCCCTCTTCATCCTGTGGGTCGGTTTCGTCGAGGTGAACGAGTACGTCAGCGACCAGAGCGACAACCTCACACGCATCGCCCTCATCGCCATGTTCTTCACGTCGCCGGCCGAACGCTGGTCCATGGATGCCCTGCGCCGCCGTCGTTTCGCCGGTCGCCGATCCGCGTGGCCGATCAGGCTCTGGCGCTTCCAGCGCGTCCTGCCCCTCTGGTCGACGAACCTCGCGCACAACCTCGCCATCGTCGTGCTCGCCTGTCAGGTGTCCTTCATCTACGTCTCGGGCGGTCTCTACAAGGCCGGGGGAGCGCCGTGGTCGGGTGGCTGGGCTATCTACGACCCCATCCATGTGGAGCAATTCGGCACATGGCCCGAGTTGTCGGCGCTCGTCACGGCGTGGGCCCCGGCCGTCGCTTTCGCGACCCTGCTCACGCTCCTCGTGCAGGTCTCGTTCCCCCTGCTGCTCCTCAGGCGCGGCACCCGCATCTTCGCGCTCGTCGTCATGCTGGGGTTCCACGTCGGCATCGCCATTCTCATGGGTCTGCCGTGGTTCTCTCTGGCCATGATCGCCATCGACTCCATCTTCATTCGGGATGTCACCTGGCGCCACATGTCTCAGGGTTTGCGTCGAGCGTGGCTGCGGTCCGCCCCGGACTCAGCTCCGACATCAGCCCATATACAGGAGAAATGAAATCGGGTCAAGGAAGTAACTGGACACGGCGCGTCGGAGGGCATACACTTGACCTTTGCGCTCTTAGACATCCCTCTGCCTTCATATTGCGGTCGGCTTTCGGGCTCGGACATCATGTCCGGTCGGCTTTATCGCGGGGTCTACGAGTTCTCCATTACTAACAGTAACTTGACCCGACGGGGTCCACGGAGGTTATTTCCTTGGCTGCTGCGCGCAACGCATCCACCAACTCACCCAAGAACGGCCGCGGGGCTTCCCGTCTGTCGTTCGCTAAAATCACCGACACGCTGACGGTTCCGGATCTGCTCGCTTTGCAGACCGAGTCGTTCGACTGGCTGGTGGGCAACGACGTGTGGAAGGCACGCGTCGAAGAAGCCACCGCGCAGGGTCGTACCGACCTCGCGAGCCACTCGGGTCTCGAAGAGATCTTTGAAGAGATCTCTCCGATCGAAGACCTCGGCGAGACCATGCAGCTGTCGTTCGCCAACCCTTACCTCGAGCCCGAGAAGTACTCGATCGACGAGTGCAAGGAGCGTGGCAAGACCTACGCCGCTCCTCTCTATGTCGAGGCCGAGTTCATGAACCACCTCACGGGTGAGATCAAGACTCAGACGGTCTTCATGGGCGACTTCCCGCTCATGACCGAGCGTGGCACGTTCATTATCAACGGCACCGAGCGTGTCGTCGTCTCGCAGCTCGTCCGCTCGCCGGGCGTGTACTTCGAGCGTCAGCAGGAGAAGACGTCCGATAAGGACATCTACTCGGCTCGCGTCATCCCGAGCCGTGGTGCTTGGCTCGAGTTCGAGATCGACAAGCGCGACCAGGTCGGCGTCCGCATCGACCGCAAGCGCAAGCAGTCGGTCACGGTGTTCCTCAAGGCTCTCGGTCTGACGACCGAAGAGATCATGGAGGAGTTCAAGGGCTTCGAGTCCATCGAGCTCACCCTCGAGAAGGACACGATCCTCAGCAAGGAAGATGCCCTTCGCGACATCTACCGCAAGCTCCGTCCGGGCGAGCAGGTCGCTGCCGAGGCTGCGCGCGCGCTGCTCGACAACTTCTACTTCAACCCGAAGCGCTACGACCTGGCCAAGGTGGGTCGTTACAAGATCAACCGCAAGCTCGGCATCGATGCGCCGCTCAGCGACTCGGTCCTGACCGTCGAAGACATCGTCGCGACGATCAAGTACCTGGTGCGCCTGCACAGCAACGAGACCACCTACTCCGGTGTGCGCGATGGCAAGGGCGTCGACATCCGTCTCGACGTCGACGACATCGACCACTTCGGCAACCGTCGCATCCGCGCCGTGGGTGAGCTCATCCAGAACCAGGTGCGCACCGGCCTCAGCCGCATGGAGCGCGTCGTCCGCGAGCGTATGACCACGCAGGACATCGAGGCGATCACGCCGCAGACCCTGATCAACGTGCGCCCCGTCGTCGCCGCGATCAAGGAGTTCTTCGGAACGTCGCAGCTGTCGCAGTTCATGGACCAGAACAACCCGCTCGCCGGTCTGACGCACAAGCGTCGTCTCTCCGCGCTGGGCCCCGGTGGTCTGTCCCGTGAGCGCGCCGGCGTCGAGGTGCGAGACGTTCACCCGTCCCACTACGGCCGCATGTGCCCCATCGAAACCCCTGAAGGCCCCAACATCGGTCTGATCGGTTCGCTCGCCTCCTTCGCACGCATCAACGCGTTCGGGTTCATCGAGACCCCGTACCGCCGCGTCGTCGACGGCGAAGTCACCACCAACATCGATTACCTCACGGCGAGCGAAGAGGACGACTTCATCGTCGCCCAGGCCAACGCTCCTCTGACGGCCGACGCGCGCTTCGCCGAAGACCGCGTCCTGGCTCGTAAGAAGGGCGGCGAGGTCGACCTCGTTCCCGCCGAAGAAATCGGCTACATGGATGTCTCGCCGCGCCAGATGGTGTCGGTCGCGACCTCGCTCATCCCCTTCCTCGAGCACGACGATGCGAACCGCGCCCTCATGGGTGCCAACATGCAGCGTCAGGCCGTCCCGCTGCTGCGCAGCGAGTCGCCGCTCGTCGGAACGGGTATGGAGGGCTACGCCGCCGTCGACGCCGGAGACGTCGTCACCGCGCAGAAGTCGGGCGTCGTGTCCGAGGTTTCCGCCGATGTCGTCACCGTTCAGCTCGACGAGGGTGGAACGCAGGAGTACTACCTGCGCAAGTTCGACCGCTCCAACCAGGGCACCAGCTACAACAACCGCGTTGTCGTCACCGAGGGTGACCGCATCGAGGCCGGCGAGGTCATCGCCGACGGTCCCGCCACCGAGAACGGTGAACTGGCCCTCGGAAAGAACCTCCTCGTCGCCTTCATGACGTGGGAAGGTCACAACTTCGAAGACGCGATCATCCTGAGCCAGAACCTGGTGAAGGACGACGTGCTCTCCTCGATCCACATCGAGGAGTACGAGGTCGACGCCCGCGACACGAAGCTCGGCAAGGAAGAGATCACGCGTGACCTTCCGAACGTGAGCCCCGACCTGCTGAAGGACCTCGACGAGCGCGGAATCATCCGCATCGGCGCCGAGGTTCGCCCCGGCGACATCCTGGTCGGCAAGGTCACGCCCAAGGGTGAGACCGAGCTGAGCGCCGAGGAGCGACTGCTGCGCGCGATCTTCAACGAGAAGAGCCGCGAAGTCCGCGACACGAGCCTCAAGGTTCCCCACGGTGAGCGCGGCACGATCATCGCGGTCAAGGAGTTCAACTCCGAAGACGGCGACGACGAGCTGGGTTCGGGCGTCAACCGCCGCGTGGTCGTCTACATCGCCCAGAAGCGCAAGATCACCGAGGGTGACAAGCTCGCCGGTCGTCACGGCAACAAGGGTGTCATCGCCAAGATCCTGCCGGTCGAGGACATGCCGTTCCTCGCCGACGGAACTCCTGTCGACATCATCCTGAACCCGCTGGGCATCCCCGGTCGAATGAACTTCGGCCAGGTGCTCGAGACCCACCTCGGTTGGGTCGCCAAGCAGGGTTGGGATGTCGAGGGTTCGCCCGCCTGGGCGAAGAAGTTGCCGAAGGAAGCGCACAGCGCGGCCCCCGGCACCAAGGTTGCGACCCCCGTGTTCGACGGTGCCTTCGAGGAGGAGATCGCCGGTCTGCTCGACTCGACGACCCTCACCCGCGATGGTGAGCGCCTGATCGACTCGACCGGAAAGACGCGTCTGTTCGACGGCCGCTCCGGAGAGCCCTTCCCCGCCCCGATCTCGGTCGGCTACATGTACATCTTGAAGCTCCACCACCTGGTCGACGACAAGATCCACGCCCGTTCCACTGGCCCGTACTCCATGATCACGCAGCAGCCGCTGGGTGGTAAGGCGCAGTTCGGTGGACAGCGATTCGGTGAGATGGAGGTGTGGGCGCTCGAAGCATACGGTGCCGCCTACGCCCTGCAGGAGCTCCTGACCATCAAGTCGGACGACATCCTCGGCCGCGTGAAGGTGTACGAAGCCATCGTCAAGGGTGAGAACATCCAGGAGCCGGGTATCCCCGAATCCTTCAAGGTGCTCATCAAGGAAATGCAGTCGCTGTGCTTGAACGTCGAGGTCCTCTCGGCCGACGGCACCGCGGTCAGCCTGCGCGACACCGACGACGACGCATTCCGCGCCGCCGAAGAGCTCGGCATCAACATTTCCTCCCGGTTCGAGTCCTCGTCAATCGACGAGATCTAAACCAGGCCCCTGTAAAGAACTCACGAGTTTTCCTAAGTAGGAGAGAAATTGCTCGACGTAACCACTTTTGACGAGCTTCGCATTGGCCTGGCTACCGCTGACGACATCCGTCGTTGGTCGTACGGTGAGGTCAAGAAGCCCGAAACCATCAACTACCGCACCCTGAAGCCCGAGAAGGACGGTCTGTTCGGCGAACAGATCTTCGGACCGTCGCGTGACTGGGAATGCTCCTGTGGCAAGTACAAGCGTGTCCGCTTCAAGGGCATCGTCTGTGAGCGCTGCGGTGTCGAGGTCACGAAGTCGTCTGTGCGCCGTGAGCGCATGGGCCACATCGAACTCGCCGCCCCCGTCACTCACATCTGGTACTTCAAGGGCGTCCCGTCTCGCCTCGGTTACCTGCTCGACATGGCGCCGAAGGACCTCGAAAAGGTCATCTACTTCGCCGCCTACATGGTGATCGACGTCGACGACGAGGCCCGCCACGCCGACATGCCCGGTCTGGAGAACGAGCTCCGTCTCGAGATCAAGACCCTGGGTGACCAGCGCGACAGCCGCATCGCCGACCGTCTGAAGAAGCTCGAAGACGACCTCGCGGCCCTCGAGGCCGAAGGCGCCAAGAGCGACCAGAAGCGTCGCACCAAGGATGCCGCCGAGAAGGAGATGAGCCAGACCCGCAAGTCGTACGACGAGCAGATCGCTCACCTCGAGCGCGTCTGGGACGACTTCCGCAACCTGAAGGTCGGCGACCTGAAGCCGGAAGACGCCGTGTTCCACGAGCTGCAGGACCGCTTCGGCCTGTACTTCGACGCCTACATGGGCGCCGAGGCCATCAAGAAGCGCCTCCTCTCGTTCGACCTCGTGGCCGAAGCCGAGCTGCTGCACCTGCAGATCGCCGAGGGCAAGGGTCAGAAGAAGATCCGCGCCATCAAGCGCCTGCGCGTCGTCAACTCGTTCGTGCAGACCGGCAACTCGCCGGCCGCCATGGTGCTCGACGTGGTCCCCGTGATCCCGCCCGAGCTGCGCCCCATGGTTCAGCTCGACGGTGGCCGCTTCGCCACGTCCGACCTCAACGACCTCTACCGTCGTGTGATCAACCGCAACAACCGTCTGCGTCGTCTGCTCGACCTCGGTGCCCCCGAGATCATCGTCAACAACGAGAAGCGCATGCTTCAAGAGGCTGTTGACGCGCTGTTCGACAACGGCCGTCGTGGTCGCCCCGTCACCGGTACCGGCAACCGTGCCCTCAAGTCCCTCAGCGACATGCTGAAGGGTAAGCAGGGTCGTTTCCGCCAGAACCTGCTGGGCAAGCGCGTCGACTACTCGGGTCGTTCGGTCATCATCGTCGGCCCGCAGCTGAAGCTGCACCAGTGTGGTCTGCCCAAGCAGATGGCCCTGGAGCTCTTCAAGCCGTTCGTCATCAAGCGCCTGATCGACCTGAGCCACGCTCAGAACATCAAGGCGGCAAAGCGTATGGTCGAGCGCTCGCGCGCCGAGGTGTGGGATGTCTTGGAAGAGATCATCCGCGAACGCCCCGTGCTGCTGAACCGTGCGCCCACGCTGCACCGTCTCGGCATCCAGGCGTTCGAGCCTCAGCTCGTCGAGGGTAAGGCCATCCAGCTGCACCCGCTCGTGTGTGCTGCGTTCAACGCAGACTTCGACGGCGACCAGATGGCTGTCCACCTCCCGCTGTCGGTCGAGGCCCAGGCCGAAGCGCGCATCCTGATGCTCGCCTCGAACAACATCCTGAAGCCCTCCGACGGCCGCCCGGTCACCCTGCCCTCGCAGGACATGATCATCGGTCTGCACCACCTCACCACCCTCAAGTCGGGTGTCGAGGGCGAAGGCCGCGCGTTCTCCTCCGTCGCAGAAGCGATTCTCGCGAAGGACCAGGGCTCGCTCGACCTCAACGCCAAGGTGCGCATCCGTCTCGAAGGCGTGCACTTCGCCGAAGGACAGACGCCCGAAGACTTCGACGAGAGCAAGCCGTACCTGCTCGAGACGACGCTCGGTCGCGCGCTCTTCAACGAGGCCCTGCCTTACGACTACCCCTACATCGAAGACGTCGCCGACAAGGGCCGACTCTCGACGCTGGTCAACGACCTCGCCGAGCGTTACCCCAAGACGGTCGTCGCTGCCACCCTCGACAACATCAAGGACGCCGGTTTCCACTGGGCGACCCGAAGTGGTGTCACGGTCGCTCTCTCCGACATCCTCACTCCGCCGAACAAGCGCGAGATCGTGGGTGCCTACGAGAAGCAGGCCGCCAAGGTGCAGTCGCAGTTCGAGAAGGGTCTGATCACCGACTCCGAGCGTCGTCAGGAACTCATCCAGATCTGGACCGAGGCAACCGACAAGGTCGCCGAGGCCATGCGTGCGAACTTCCCCGAAGACAACACCATCAACCGCATGGTGTCGTCGGGTGCACGTGGTAACTGGCTGCAGATCCGCAACATCGCCGGTATGCGAGGCCTGGTGAACAACCCGAAGGGTGAGATCATCCCTCGCCCGATCATCTCGTCCTACCGCGAGGGCCTGTCCGTGGCCGAGTACTTCATCGCCACGCACGGTGCCCGTAAGGGTCTGGCCGACACGGCGCTTCGTACCGCCGACTCCGGTTACCTGACGCGTCGACTCGTCGACGTCTCGCAGGACGTCATCATCCGCGACGAGGACTGTGGCACCACCAAGGGCCTCACCCTCACCATCGCTGCGAAGGATGCCGACGGCACCCTGGTGCGCGACGCCAACGTCGAGAACTCCGTGTTCGCTCGTTCGCTCGCCGCCGAGGCCGTCGACCCCCAGGGCACCGTGGTGGCCGAAGCCGGAGACGACGTCGGAGACGTTCTCATCGACAAGCTCGTTGCCGCTGGCGTCGAGACGATCAAGGTCCGCTCCGTGCTGACCTGTGAGTCCAGCGTCGGTGTCTGCGCCGCCTGCTACGGCCGTTCGCTGGCCACCGGCAAGCTCGTCGACATCGGTGAGGCCGTCGGTATCATCGCGGCCCAGTCGATCGGTGAGCCCGGAACGCAGCTCACGATGCGTACCTTCCACACCGGTGGATCCGCGTCGGCAGACGACATCACGCAGGGTCTTCCCCGCGTGCAGGAGCTGTTCGAAGCCCGTACCCCGAAGGGTGCGACCCCGATCGCCGAGGCGCCGGGACGCATCACCATCGAGGAGACGGACAAGAGCCGCAAGGTCATCCTGACGCCCGACAACGGCGACGAAGCAGTGATCTACCCGGTGCTGAAGCGTGCAACCCTCCTCGTCGAGGACGGCCAGCACGTGGAGCTCGGTCAGCCGCTGCACATCGGTGCCGTCGACCCGAAGGAAGTCCTGCGCGTGCAGGGCGTCCGCGAAGTGCAGAAGCACCTCGTCGGTGGCGTGCAGGGTGTCTACCGCTCGCAGGGTGTCCCCATCCACGACAAGCACATCGAGGTCATCGTTCGTCAGATGCTCCGCAAGGTGACTGTCGTCGACCACGGTGACACCGACCTGCTGCCCGGTGAGCTCGTCGACCGCATGAAGTACAACGAGCTGAACCGTGCCGCTCTCACCGAGGGCAAGCGCACGGCCTCGGCCCGTCAGGAAGTCATGGGAATCACCAAGGCGTCGCTGGCCACCGAATCGTGGTTGAGCGCGGCTTCCTTCCAGGAGACCACGCGTGTTCTCACGCAGGCCGCCATGGAAGGCAAGTCCGACCCGCTGGTCGGCCTCAAGGAGAACGTCATCATCGGTAAGCTCATCCCCGCCGGAACGGGACTCGCGAAGTACCGCGACGTCACCGTCGAGGCGACGGAAGAGGCGAAGGCGGAGCGTTACCCGAACCGCATCTTCGCGTCCGATGGCGCGTTCGATGAAGCGGACCTCGGATTCGTCGACTTCGACACCTTCTCGAGCGACGACTTCACTCCCGGCACCTACAACTAAGCAGCATCCAACGCCCGGCTTCGGCTGAGTGTGTGAAGAGGGCCCCGGCATTTGCCGGGGCCCTCTTTTCGTGCGTTACGAGACCGTTATGGCGGCATGCATACGCCGGAATGCGCGAGGTGCCAGGATGTCCCCGAGCGTGCATGATGTGCGCCTGAAAATGAGCCCCGTGCCCTCTCGGCGCGGGGCCCCACAAGACAATACGGGGGCAGAGAAATGAGCACAGGGGACTTCGACGGCAACGGTGCCGAGCCGGATGAAACGGCCGGCGCGGCATCCGATTCGGGCGCCGCGCGAACGCGGGCGGGCAAGACGACGAGGTGGCTCGTCGCTGCCGCGCTCGTCCTGCTCCTCGTCGGGGGCGGCATCACGGCGCTCGTCATGGGCAACTCGCAGCGTGGCTCGGACGACGCGGCCGTCGACGCCGGTTCGACATCCACCGCAGCCCCGGCCACGCCCGGCAGCTCCGCCGCGACACCGACACCGACGTCGACATCGACCCCCACCCCGGGCACCGATGACCCGAACGAGACCCCCACGGTGGCCGAGACGGCATCCATTCCCTCGGAGTGCCGGGGCCTCTATGACGACGCCACCTGGGCAAGGCTCACAGGTGACTCGCAGCTGCCCCTGAACATTCCCGAGATGACGCACGACCAGAACTTCACCGGTTCCGACACGATCGATGCCGTCTTCGCGCCGCTCGTCAGCCTCGAGTGCATGTGGGGCCAGCCCGGTGAATACGGCATCAGCACGTGGGTCGCGACGGTCGACGAGGCGGAGGCCGCCGAAGGCCTCGCGCTGCTCAAGGCGGAGGGCTACGACTGCGGCGACCAGCTGGGCGGGGTGCGCTGCACGAAGGAGCACACCGACGGTCCGATGATCGCCGGGCACTCGATGGTGTTGCGGGGCGACGCGTGGGTGGCGACGCACTATGTCAACATCACCCCCGACAACTACTCCGAGATGGTTGTCGGCAAGCTCTTCGGCGAGTAACCGAGGGCATGGTGACGGGTCGGCGCTCGGCGCCGCAGCGTCAACGTCTTGACGGCTCGGCGCAGCCCGGCTGGGTAAGGTGAAGGCATCGTGAACCGAGGAGATCGACCGTGACCGCAGACAGTGCAGCCCCCACGCCGAACGACCGCGTGCGTCGCCGCAACATCACGCTCGCCATCGCCGCGGGCATCGTGTTGATCGTCGTGCTCCTGGCCGGTGTTCTCATCGGGTTGCAGGGGCTCGGCGGCACGAACGCCGGCGGGTCGGATGGGGGAGCGGACGGTTCGGGCTCCGGTGCGGGTGGTTCGAGCGAGAGTGCGCGGCCGCTGCCCAGCGAGACCGCGGCCGCCGCGCCCGTGATCACCGGTCCGAACCCGCAGAGCTGCGATCAGGTCTACAGCACGCGCATGTTCGCGACGCTCGAAGCGGGCGGCCCGCTGAACGACGAGACCATTGCCGAAGAACCCGCGAGCTCGATCCCCGCCGTCGCGGCACTGCTCGCCGACCTGCCCGGCCTGCGCTGCAGCTGGGGTCAGGCGGGCGAGTTCGCCATCATCACCGAGGTGAAGCAGGTCACCGCCGAGCAGTCCGCGGCGGCCCTGACGGCCCTGCGCGCGGCCGACTTCTCCTGCTACGCCGAGGCGGGCGGCACGCGCTGCGTCGTGCAGGACGACTCCGAGGGTGGATCGTCGGGGCAGTCGCACTTCCTGCGCGAGAACGTCTGGCTCGCGACCGACTGGCTGAACTGGCCGCAGGCCGGCTACACGGCCGATATGGTCCGCACGCTCTGGGGCTGAAAAAAGTCGCGCCACCCAGGAATGAGCGGGGGCGCGTGCGCGTTGCAGCACGAGGTCGAGCTTTCCGAGCCGGTCGCGCCGAGGCCTGGTGCGACGACACGGCGGAGGCTGCCGTAACACCGCGACATCGAGTCGCGGGGGCGGTTCGGGCCACGTAACTTGTGCTGAGGCATCCGCTGGTCGTTGCGGGTGCGAACGAGAGGAAACATCCCCATGTCGTCACGTCGTATTTTCGCCGCAGTGGCCGCCGGTGCGCTCGCCCTCGGGCTGAGCGCGTGCTCGTCGGGTGGAGTCGAGTCGGGTTCGGGCAGCACAGAGCCCACGAGCCTCGAGCAGATCAAGGATGCCGGCTCGATCGTCGTCGGAACCGAGGGCACCTACCGCCCGTTCAGCTACCACGAGGGTGGCGCTGGCGACCTCACGGGCTACGACGTCGAGGTCGTGACCGCCGTTGCCGACAAGCTGGGCGTCGACGTGAAGTTCGAAGAGACCCAGTGGGACGGCATCTTCGCCGGCCTCGAGGCTGGCCGCTTCGACATCATCGCGAACCAGGTGTCGATCAACGACGAGCGCGAAGAGAAGTACACGATGACCGAGCCCTACACGATCTCGCCCGGTGTGGTCATCGTCGCCAAGGACAACACCGACATCTCGTCGCTCGACGACCTGTCCGGCAAGACCACAGCTCAGTCGCTCACGAGCAACTGGCACGATGTGGCCACCACGGCCGGTGCCAACGTCGAAGACGTCGAGGGATGGGCTCAGGCCGTCGAGCTTCTGCAGCAGGGCCGCGTCGACGCGACCGTCAACGACAAGCTCACCTACCTCGACTACCTGAAGCAGCAGCCGGATGCCGGCATCAAGGTCGCCGCCGAGCTCGACGATGTGTCGCGCAACGCCTTCGCCCTGAAGAAGGGCAGCGACGACCTGGCCGACGCCATCAACAAGGCCCTCGACGACCTGCGCGCCGGCGGCACGCTCGCCGAGATCTCTGACAAGTACTTCGGCAGCGACGTCAGCCAGTAGGCACGGACGGAGCGCTCGGCCCGGCCGGGCGCTCCCCGCACGAGCGCAAGCCCGGTGCGACGCGCAGCCGTGGCTGCGAGGATAGACCGATCGGGGTGGCTGCCCCGCGTGATCAACGAGCGAGAGACGAGAGGTGAGGCATCCGATGGACAATCTCGAACTCTTCTGGACCTCCCTCTGGCCCATCGTCTCGGGCGCCATCATGGGCACGATCCCGCTCGCGCTCGTGTCGTTCGTCGTGGGCCTCGTGCTGGCTCTCGGCGTTGCCCTCATGCGGCTGTCGAAGAACCGCCTGCTCTCGGGCATCGCGCGCGTCTACATCTCGATCATCCGCGGCACACCCCTGCTCGTGCAGCTCTTCGTGATCTTCTACGGGCTGCCGTCCCTCGGCATCAAGCTCGACCCGTGGCCGAGCGCCATCATCGCGTTCTCGCTCAACGTAGGTGGCTATGCGGCCGAAGTCATTCGCGCGGCCATCCTGTCGGTGCCGAAGGGGCAGTGGGAGGCCGGGTACATGCTCGGAATGTCGCCCGCCAAGACCCTGCGCCGCGTGATTCTGCCGCAGGCCGCGCGCGTGTCGGTGCCGCCGCTGTCGAACACGTTCATCAGCCTGGTCAAAGACACCTCCCTGGCCTCGCTGATCCTCGTGACCGAGCTGTTCCGGCAGGCCCAGCGCATCGCCGCCTTCAGCCAGGAGTTCATGCTGCTCTACCTCGAAGCGGCCCTCGTCTACTGGCTCATCTGCATGGCCCTGTCGACCGGCCAGAACGTTCTCGAGAAGAGGTTGGACCGCTATGTCGCACACTGAGCCGACCCGGCGCCCCGGCCAGGTGAGCCAACCTCTGCTGCGGGTCTCGGGTCTCGAGAAGCGTTTCGGCGAGAACCGCGTGCTGCGCGGTGTCGACCTGGATGTCGCGCGCGGCCAGGTGCTGGCGCTCATCGGCCCGTCGGGCTCGGGTAAGACGACGCTCCTGCGATCGCTCAACGGCCTCGAACGCCCCGAAGCGGGTGTGCTCGAGATCGGGTCCGATGTGCGCGTGGACTTCGCCGGCCGCGACATCCGCCAGGGTGTGCTGGCGGCGCGCAACCGCACGTCGATGGTCTTCCAGCACTACAACCTCTTCCCCCACCGCACCGTGCTCGAGAACGTGATCGAGGGCCCCGTGCAGGTGCAGCGGATGCCGAAGCAACAGGCAACGGCCGAAGCGCTCGTGCTGCTCGAGCGCGTGGGCCTGGCGGACAAACGTGACTCCTACCCGTTCGAACTCTCGGGCGGGCAACAGCAGCGCGTCGGAATCGTGCGCGCCCTCGCCATGAAACCCGATCTGCTGCTCTTCGACGAGCCCACCTCGGCGCTCGACCCCGAACTCGTGGGCGAGGTGCTCGCCGTCATCGCCGAGCTCGCGTCCGAGGGTTGGACCATGGTCGTCGTCACGCACGAACTCGCGTTCGCGCGCGAGGTCGCCGACGAGGTCGTGTTCCTCGACGGCGGTGTGATCGTCGAGCGCGGGGCGCCGAAACAGGTGTTCCAGTCGCCGCGCGAAGAGCGCACCAAGCAGTTCCTCCGCCGCATCCTGCACCCCTTCGGCAGCGACGATTCGGCCACCGACGCATAAATCGCCTCGCGGCGCCACCTCGTGCGACCCGCCCACGCCCCGCAGTAGAGTGGGCGCCACGCGGGCCCGGCCCGGAACAGCGAGGAGCACGACATGGCGACGAACGAGCACGACGAGCACGACGCACGCGACGACCGCGGCAACCGCGACGTGAACGGTGAGCAGCAGCCCCCCGTGACGCAGCCGGAGCCGGGCGAACACTATGTCGTCGACTACGACGCCGTGCCCGCAGAAGAGGACCGCACCGTGCGCGAGACCGAGATGTACGACCCCGTGGTCGACGAGCAGGCCGCAGCGCCGCGCACCGCCGACGGCGCGCGGTCGGACGATGCGCATGACGCGCACGCCGACTCGAGACCGGCCGCACCTGTCCTGCCCGTTGGGTCGCACGAGACGCACGAAACTCACGAGTCGCCCCGGGCGACCCATGCGGACGCGACCGACAACCTGAGCGCATCCGATCACGACGCCGCGGCTTCACACACGGGACACGACGGCACGCTCGACGCCGACCGCGCCTCAGATGCGCGCGTTCACGACGAAGACACGCGCGACCACAGCTTCGCCCCGGCCGCCGCGGGCGTCGCCGGAACCGCGGGTGCCGCATCCGTCGCCGCCGCGCGCCACGACGACACGCGTCACGACAACGACTCGCGCGCCGATCGCACAGGCGACGCAGACCGCGCCGCGAACACCGACAACACCGCGACCGCCGCCCACACCGACAACACCGCGACTGCGACCCACACCGACGGCGACCTCACCGACCGCGAGCGCGCCGCCATCCGCGACGAGCGCGGCACGACGACGACCGCGCACACGGTCAACGACGAGGAGCGCCGCTCGATCCAGGTGCAGGCCCCGACCACGCCCGTGAAGCGCAGCAACCGCGGCTTCGGCATCGGCGTCATGCTGCTCTCGAGCCTCGTCTTCGCGGCCATCTATGGCGCGATCATCTACCTCGTCACCTTCTTCTTCCTCGACCCGTCGGTCGACGACGGCACCCAGGGCGTCCTCCAGGCCCTCGGCACCCCGGTCTTCTGGGTGCCCGTGCTCGTCTACCTGGTGGCCTGCATCCTCTGGGTCCTCATCGTGAACCGGGCCGGCGGATGGCTGCACGTGCTCTTCGGCCTCATCGTCGGTGTCCTCGCCTACGCCAGCGTCGTGGCCGTGCTGTCGGTCACGGCCTCGCTCGCCGAATCGCGCCCCGAGGACTTCACCGACTTCGTCTTCCGTTCGCTCATCGACTCGCGCGCGCTGCTGGCCTTCATCGTCGCCCGCGAGCTGCCGATCTGGTTCGGGGCCTGGGTGGGTCGCCGCGGACGCAAGCTGCGCGAACAGCACGCCGAGGCGCGCCGCGTCTACGACGACGAGTTGGCGGCGCAGAGCGACCGCTCACGGGTAGGGTAAGACCGTCCCGGGGTGAGACATGCCGCCGGGCCTGCCCGGTGAAAGGTACGACACCCCATGCGACTGAAGCTCACTCTTGCGCGATCCTCGGGCAGCACTGAAGACATCGTCGTCACGACCGATGCCGCCGCCACCATCGCCGAGGTGGCGGCGACGATCGCCCGCGTCGACCCGGCGTCGCCGTTCCAGGCGGACGGCAACGCCGGCCCGAGCGCTGGTGCCGGGGCTCCCGCATCCGGTGTCTCGGATGACGCGCTGCCCGATCTCACTCTGCAGGCAGCGCTGCCCGGGCACAGCGAGTGGCTCACGCTGCCGCCCGATGCCCCCGTGGGTGAAGCCTGGATCGGCTCGGGCGCGACCGTCGCGCTGACCGAGGCCGGCCGCTACTTCTCGCCCGCCAAAACGGGCAACGCGCCCACGCTCGCCACGCTCGAGATCCTGACGGGATCGGAGAAGGGCCGCACCCTGTCGCTCAGCGAGGGCAGTGTGACGATCGGCCGCGAAGACGTGTGCGACATCGTGCTCGACGACCGCATGGTGTCGAAGAAGCACGTGCGGCTCGAGGTGGGCGACGGCGTCGACGTCATCGACCTGGGCTCGGCCAACGGCGTCGAGGTGGATGGCGGCATCGTCACGCGTCTGCACGTGCGCGACGTCGACACCATCCTGCTCGGCGAGACCGAGCTGCGCATCCGCGTGCACGAGAGCGTGGCGGGTGCCGGCGCACCCAAGGCCGGGCCCATCTTCTTCAACCGGTCGCCCCGCGTCGAGCGCCGCTATGCCGGCCAGGAGTTCGCAGCGCCCGAGGTGCCCGCCGAGAAGGAGAACCAGCCGTTCCCCCTACTCGCCATGCTCACGCCCATGCTGCTCGGCGGGGCCATGTTCCTCATCACGAAGAACCCCATCTCGCTGCTCTTCGTGGCCATGACGCCCATGATGCTCATCGGCAACTACCTCACCACGCGCACACGCGACAAGCGCCGCCTGAAAAATGCCATCGCGCAGTTCGACACGCACCTCGAAGACCTCGACGAGAGGTTGCAGCGCGAGGCCATCATCGAACGCGAGGTGCGACTCGCCGAGGCGCCCTCGACGGGTGAGGCGCTCGAGCAGGCCATGCGCCGCGGCCCGGCCCTGTGGACGCGTCGCCCCGAGCACTGGGCCTTCCTCAACGTGCGCCTCGGCGTGGGGTCGATGCGTTCGCGCAACTCGATCAAGACCAGCGAACGCGGCGACCTGCTGCCCAAGTTCCAGGAACGCCTCGACGCCCTCATCGAGAAGACCGCATTCGTGCCCGGCGTGCCCCTCATCGACAACCTCTACGATTCCGGCGCGCTCGGCGTCGCCGGCAAGGGGGCCGCTGCGGCGGGTGCGCTCAACAGCATCCTCGTGCAGCTGACGGCCCTGCACTCGCCCGGCGAAATGGCCGTCGCCGCCCTCGTGAGCCCCGCCTGGTCCGAACGCCTGACCTGGCTGAAGTGGATGCCGCACACCTCGTCGCCGCAGAGCCCCATCGAGGGCATCCACCTCGCCGACGGCGCCTCCAGCGCCGCCGCCCTGCTCTCGGAGCTCGAGGGTCTCGTGCAGCAGCGCGCGGCGGACAAGCGCAAGGCCGCGAAACGTGGCGCCCTGCGCATCGACCGCGCCGCCATCGAACGCGGTGCGGATGTCGGCGAGGGCCAGGACGACGGCGTCGACGCACCCCTGCCCGCCGTCGTCGTCATCATCTCGGACGACGTGTCGGTCGACCGCGCGCGCCTCGTGCAGCTCGCCGAACAGGCCGCGGATGTCGGCATCTACCCGATCTGGGTTGCCGACGACGTGCCCGCGCTGCCCGCCGTCTGCCGCACCTACCTGTCCCTGCCGAACGGCGACGAGAACGCCGTCGTGGGCCTCGTGCGCCTGGGCGAGACCGTCGACGACGCCGTCACCGAGCTGATCGACGAGACGGTCGCGCTCGACTACGCCAAGCGCCTCGCATCCGTCATCGATGCTGGCGCCATCGCGGCCGACTCGAGCGACCTGCCGCGCTCGGTGTCGATGGTGAGCCTGCTCGGCCACGAACTCGTCGAACAGAGCGAGGCCGTCATCGACCGGTGGCGCCAGAACAACTCGATCCACGACCGGCGCCCCGGCGTCGAGCCGAAGAAGCGTCGCGCCGGCAAGCTGCGCGCGACGGTCGGATCGGCCGGCGTCGAAGCCATGCACCTCGACCTGCGTACGCAGGGCCCGCACGCCCTCGTGGGTGGCACGACGGGTGCCGGCAAGAGCGAGTTCCTGCAGGCGTGGGTGCTCGGAATGGCCGCCGAGTACAGCCCCGACCGCGTCACGTTCCTTTTCGTCGACTACAAGGGTGGTTCGGCCTTCGCCGATTGCGTCACGCTGCCGCACTGCGTGGGTCTCGTGACCGACCTGAGCCCGCACCTCGTGCGCCGCGCCCTGACCAGCCTGCGCGCCGAGCTGCACTTCCGCGAGCACCTGCTCAACCGCAAAAAGGCCAAAGACCTTCTCGAACTGGAGAAGCGCGGCGACCCCGACAGCCCGCCGGCGCTCGTGCTCGTCATCGACGAGTTCGCCGCCCTCGTGGGCGAGGTGCCCGAGTTCGTCGACGGTGTCGTCGACATCGCCCAGCGCGGACGTTCGCTCGGCATCCACCTCATCATGGCCACGCAGCGACCCGCGGGCGTCATCAAAGACAACCTGCGCGCCAATACCAACCTCCGCGTCGCTTTGCGCATGGCCGATGAGAGCGACAGCCAAGACGTCGTGGGCGTGAAGGATGCCGCGCACTTCGATCCAGCTATTCCGGGCCGCGGCCTCGCCAAAACGGGCCCCGGCCGCCTGCGCACCTTCCAGTCCGGTTACGCCGGCGGATGGACGGCGCGCGAACCCGAGCGCCCGGGCATCGAGGTTTCCGAGCTGCGCTTCGGCGCCGAGAACCGCTGGGAGGAGGCGCGTCGCACCGACGTCGACGAGAACCGTGACCTCGGGCCCACCGACCAGCAGCGGCTCGTCACGTCTATCATCCAGGCGTCGTCATCCGCGGCCATCCCCGCGCCCCGTCGCCCCTGGCTCGACGAACTCGCCAAGGTGTACGACCTCGGCAAGCTGCGGCAGCGCAGCGACGCCGAACTGCTCCTCGGCGTGACCGACCTGCCCGACTCGCAGCAGCAGAAGCCCGCCTACTTCCGCCCCGACCTCGACGGCCACCTCGTCGTCTACGGCACGGGTGGAACGGGCAAGAGCACGGTTCTGCGCACCATCGCCACGGCCGCGGCCATCACGCCGCGCGGCGGACCCGTCGAGGTCTACGGCCTCGACTTCGGCGCCGGCAGCCTGCGCATGCTCGAGACGCTGCCCCACGTGGGCTCGATCATCAACGGCGACGACAACGAACGCGTCGTGCGGCTCATGCGCTACCTCAAACAGCAGCTCGAATCGCGCGCACCCCGCTTCGCCGAGGCCAACGCGGCATCGATCGTCGACTACCGGCGGTTGGCGAACAAACCCGAGGAGCCGCGCATCCTGCTGCTCATCGACGGGTTCCCCGCGTTCCGGGCCGATTACGAGGTTCCCTCGGGCCGAACGCAGTGGTACGGCGTGTTCCAGGACATCATCGCCGACGGGCGCCAGCTCGGCATCCACGTGGCCTTCACGGCCGACCGCCCGGGTTCGGTGCCCGGCTCGGTGTCGTCGAGCGTGCAGGGTCGCGTCGTCTTGAGACTCGCGGATGACGGAGGCTACGGCCTGCTCGACGTGCCCAACGACATCCTGAGCGCCGCGTCACCGGCCGGGCGAGCCATCGTCGAGGGCGAGGAGACCCAGATCGCGGTGCTCGGCGGAACGCCCGTGCTCGCCGAACAATCGCAGGCCACCGCCGCACTCGCCGCCGCCATGACGCGCGCGGGCGTCAAACCCGTGCCGCCGGTGCGATCGCTGCCGCGCGAATACCCCGTCGACGATCTGCCGGCCACCGTCAACGGCCTGCCCGTCGTAGGCATCGGCGACGAGAACCTCGGGCCGGTGGGGCTCGAAGCAGCCGGAACGTTCCTCGTGTCGGGCCCGCCCGCATCCGGCCGGTCGAATGCCCTGCGCGCGCTCGCCGCCACGCTGCGACGCGCGAGCGACGACACCCGCCTCTACTACGTGGGCAACAAGCGCTCGCCGCTCGCCAGCGACCCCGCGTTCGTGGCCACGGCGACCACCATCGAGCAGGCCGCCGAACTGGCGAAGGACCTGAGCGCGGCGATGTCCGACGAGGACACCGAGGGCCGCATCGTCGTGATCATCGAGCAACTCGCGGACTTCTTGCAGACCTCGGCCGACAACCCGCTCGTCGACATGATCCGCACGGCCAAGCGCAGCGACCACCTCGTCATCGGCGAGGCGGAATCGAGCTCGTGGACCAGCTCGTGGCCGCTGCTCGGCGAGTTCAAGAACGCGCGCCGGGGCCTGCTGCTGCAGCCCGAGACCATGGACGGCGAAGTCATCGTGAAGACATCCCTGCCCCGGATGACGCGCGCCGAGTTCCCCGAGGGCCGCGGCGTGATGGTGGCGTCGGGCAAGTTCCAGCGCGTGCAGATGCCCCTGGCCTAAGGGGGAGCCCGGAGGGGGAGTCGCATGGGGAGTGCTCCCCATCGACGCCGCCGAATCCATTCGTTAGGTTTCTTCTAGACGGTGACGCAGAACCCACCGGCATCCATAACTTGACATCAGTACCACCCCGTTTTCACCCACAAAAGGAGCAACATCATGGCAAACCTCAACGTAACCTACGGTGACCTCAAGACCGCTGCCGGCCAGCTGTCGACCGGTAAGGGCGCCCTCGAGGACAAGCTCAACGAGCTGCAGCGTCTGGTCGGCGACCTGGTGTCGTCGGGCTTCGTGACCGACGCGGCGTCGGGTGCTTTCCACGACTCCTACACGCAGTTCACGACCGGTGCCACGCAGGCTGTTTCGGGCATCCAGGGTCTGTCTGACTACCTGAACAAGGCTGCCGACGCTCTGCAGAACACCGACCAGGAGCTGGCCAACGCCATCAAGGGCTAACACCTCTCCTCGCCGCGAGGCAAGCTCTACTTCCGGACTCCCGGCCCCCGTTCAGGGGGTCGGGAGTCCTCCTTTTGGAGGACAGACACGCCGTAAACGCGGAAAACGTACCCTAATTGGGGGTAATACTCCCTGCCGTCCGCGCGCGGGAATGTGGTTATCTGACGGAGAAGGCTGGGTGCAGTGAAGTGGTCGAGCGACACGAGCATCCCGGGCGAAGGCGCGCGGTAATCGTGCCGACATCCGTGTCTGCAACCAGCCGGGGACACCGTCAGATACGCCCGAACGCACCACCGGGCCCAGGGGAGAGAGTGCCACGTGTCGCACGCGGGCGAATCGAGGGGGCTGTCACGGTCGACCCTGCGCCTCGCGCTACCCGCTCTCGACGCCCCTGATCTCACCCTCGACGGCGTGCGCGGCACCCTCGCCACGGCCATCACGACCGCGGCCGGCGCGACCCGCCGTGGCATCGTGCGCGTGTTACGTCATCCCCGCACGGTCGCCCTCCCGACGCTGATCGCGGTGGCCAGTCTCGGCGCCGGAGTCGGCGTTTCTCGGGCCGATGCGATCGCCGTGGCCGGCCAGGAGATCGCCGCGTCACTCCTCGACGATGTCAACGTGCTCGCGGGTGAAGGCGCCGGAGCGTTCGCCTGGGTCGCTGCAAACGGCGGTGCCCTGCTGAGCTCGTCCGCGGCGGGCCTGTTCGGGCCGGCCGGCCTCGCCCTCATCGGTGCCAGCATCGCTCAACCGGTTGCCGCCGACGGTGGCGTGCACAGCGCGACCGCATTCGGCGCGACCCGCATCGCGGCGGCCATGGTGTCGATCGGCTCCCTGCTCGGGGCCTTCGGTGACGCCGGGCCCGCAGCCGGTCACGCGGCGCCGTCGGTCGCCCTGCTTCCCGTTCTCGATCGTGCCGTCGTCGAGGCGAACCTCGCAGGCGTGTTCCCCGGCATCGTGGGATTCGCCGGCTCTGCCTCGGCCGCTGTCACGCCGGCCGCCGCAGCGCTCACGCCGGGCGCGGCGACGCCGCAACCCGCATCCGATGTCGCGGCGCTCTTCGCGGTGCAGCAGGAGATCGATCTGCGCGGCGGCACCTCGTTCGCCGACATCCGCATCACGAAGCTCGATTCGGGGGCGTGGACCGTGCAGATCCCCTCGACGCAGGGCAGCTTCATCGACCCCATGGCCGCGAGCCATCCCAATGACGTCGTCGCCGATGTCGTGGCCATGTCGGGCGCGCAGACGGCGCTCGGCCGCGCGGTCACGGCGGCCATGACCGAGGCGGGGATCACGGCCACCGATCACGTGATGATGGTGGGCTTCAGCCTGGGCGGCATCACGGCGGCGCAGCTCGTCTCCGACCCCGACTTCCCCTTCACCGTCACCCACATCCTCACGGCGGGCGCGCCCATCGCGAGCTTCGCCATCCCCGCATCGGTCTCGGTGCTCTCGCTCGAATTGACGCAGGATGCCGTGCCCAAACTCGACGGCCGCTCGAACCCCACCCGCGCAACGTGGTCGACGCTCGAGGGCGACGCACCCCGGCTCGACGGCGAAACCGCGGCCCCCGGCATCGCGGGCGCCCACAACACCCTGCGCTATGCGGCCTTCGCCCGGCACCTGGTGGCGACCGACGATGCGACCGTCGGAGCTTTCGCGGCGTCGGCCGCGCCGTTCCTCACCGGGCTGGGCACGAGCACCGACTACGCCGTCGTCCGCTGACGAGGGTCTTCGTGAGGCGCATGGAGAGAAGTCCCCATCGCGCCAGCCCGCCAAACCCCTAGGCTGAGGGGGTGATGGCCCGAGAATCCACGATCGCCTCAGCGAAGCGCATCGTCACCGTGACGGTGACCGGTGTCAGCGACACGGGCTGCGTGCGCGAGATCAACGAAGACAGCTTCTTCGCCCAAGCCCCGATCTTCGCGGTCGCCGATGGCATGGGTGGGCATACGCGAGGAGACCTCGCGAGCCGGGCCGTCGTCGAATCGTTGGCTCACAGCATCCGCCCCGGTGTCGCCACCAGCCCCGAAGCCGTTTTCACCGCGCTGACGGCCGCCAACGCCCAGATCGCGTCGTGGTCCGAAGAGGTCGGCATTGCCGGCACGACCGTCGCCGGGCTCGCCCTCGTCACCCTGTCCGCGCAAACAGACCTGCACTGGATGGCCTTCAACATCGGCGATTCCCGCGTCTACCTGCTCGACGACGGCGAGTTCGAGCAGATCACGGTCGACCACTCCGCCGTGCAAGAGCTGCTCGATCAGGGTCGCATCACCTCAGACGAAGCCGAGCGGCATCCCGAACGCAACGTCGTCACGCGAGCCGTGGGGGTCGATGCGGATGCCGATGCCGACGTCTGGCTGCTGCCCACGTCGGGTCAACAAACGTTCCTCATCTGTTCAGACGGCCTCACGCGCGAGGTTTCCGACGACAAGATCCGCTCCGTACTCGCCACCAACGCCGACGATCCGGCGGGCGAATTGCTGCGCCTGGCGATCGAGAACGGCGCCCGCGACAACGTGACCGTGCTGGTGGTGCGAGCGACGACGCTCGACCCCACGCCTCCGGGCCCGGGATATCATGAAAATCGGTCACTCGGTTATCTCGAGAAGACCCTTCCGAGGCTTTAGGGGACACGATGACGGGGTATCTCTACACGCCCGGAGCGGCGGGCGACTGGTTGGTCGTCGCGGCGACCGGGCGACTGCTGTTGGCGCGCATCGACGGCGACGCCGCGCGCGCTGAACGCTGCCTGGCGGTGCTCGACGCGGGCACCTCGGTGTCGAATCTCGTCGACATCCTGTCGTCGCAGGGGCTCGAATCCACGGGGCCGTTCGCTCTGCTGTTCTGGGTCGACGGCGACATGGGCGGCAAGGGTCTCGGCGTGATCGTCCGAGGCACGCCCGAGGTCACCGTGCACAGCGACGGCGGCGACGTGCGCGTCGTGGCCGGCGGCTTCATGACGTGGAGCGAGCAGCTGGTCGACGGCGCGACGGGGTTCACGGTCGAGACGGGCGCCGCATCCGCTGGTTCCTCCGACGCTGCGAGTGACGCCCCGGCATCCCCTCTCGATCTGCCGTTCACCGGGGGTGCCGTCTGGGCGACGTCGGTGGCAACGGATGCCGCAGCCTCCGCGCTCTCGGGCGCTCGCGGGGCCGAAGCCGCCGCCCAGGCCGTGGCTCAGCTCACCGAGGTCGACGACGCCATCGACGGCGCGACCGTCATCGTGCCGACGCGTGCGCGCCGCCGCGAGCAGGCCGCCGCGAACGCCGCGCCCGAGGCGAACACGGCTGCGACGTCGGCCTTATCGACCTCAGCTGCGGAGAGCGCCGCAAGCCCGGCCGAGAGTGCCGCAAGCCCTGCTGAGAGTGACGCGAACCCGGCCGAGAGCGCCGACTCCGATGTGCCGGCCACCCCGGTCGAGGAGACCCGCGTCTTCCACACGACGACGGCGAGCTCGGCGGCCAACGCCACTAGCGCCGCCAGCCCTGCCGGCCCCGCCTCCGACGCCGACAGCTACGACTACCTCTTCGGTGCCACCATCTTCCGGCCGGTCGGTCAGGCCGCCGTCGCCGAGGAGGACGAGGAGGACGGCGAAGCCTCGGGGTCCCCCGCCTCGGCAAGCGTCCCTGCATCCTCGACGGCCACCGCAGCGACGCCCACCGTCGCGTCGGGCGACCACGACGGCAGCACGGTGTTCTCGACCGACATCCGTCAGGCCCGCGAGGAGAGCCGCGCCCGCGCCGGCGGCGACCAGGCGGGCGCATCCGCAGCATCCGCCCCCGCACCTGCCCTGGGCGACAGCGCCGACGCCCACCGCTTCGGTGGGTACGTGCTCGTGCTGCCCGACGGCCGCTCGCAAGAACTCAACGCGCCCGTCATCATCGGCCGCGCGCCGAGCGTCTCCAACGTTCCTGCCTCGGTTCTTCCGCACCTCATCACGCTCAGCGCCGACGACATCTCGCGCAACCACGTGCGCATCGCGGTCGAGGGCGGCACCGTCGTCGTCACCGACCTCCTGTCGTCGAACGGCACCCAGGTGATCCAGCCCGGCAAACCACCGCTCTCGTTGCGCGGCGGCGAACCGACGCCCGTCATCGTGGGCACAGTGGTCGACCTCGGCAGCGGCATCACCCTGACGATTGCGGAGGCATAGGTGGCGCAACGTCCCGTCGCCGCCCCGCCGCGGCTCGCCGGCCTCACCTATGACCGCGTGCTCGGTTCCGGCGGTTTCAGCGACGTCTACCTCTACCAGCAGGAGCTGCCCCGCCGCCTCGTGGCCGTGAAGGTTCTCGCGGCCGAGGAGACGACCGACGAGTCCCGTCGCGCGTTCGTGGCCGAGGCCAACCTGATGGCGCAGCTGTCGGCACACCCCTACATCGTCACGATCTACAACGCCGCCGTGACCGACGACGGCCGCCCCTACTTCGTCATGGAGTACTGCGCCGGCCCATCGCTCGCCGAGCAATACAAGCGAGCGAAGTTCAGTGTCGTCGACGCCCTCCGCACGGGGGTGCGCGTGTCGAGCGCCGTCGCAACCGCTCACGCCGCCGGCATCCTGCACCGCGACATCAAGCCAGCCAACGTGCTCACGAATGCTTACGGATGGCCCGCGCTCGCCGACTTCGGCATCTCCTCGGCCGTCGACACCGAGTTGCCGGCCCACGAGGCCGCCGACGCCGTGAACGCACCGCAGGGCGCCACGTCGACGGGCACGGTGGGCATGAGCATCCCGTGGTGCCCGCCCGAGCTCTTCGAGGAGCACCCGCAGCCGGATGTGCGCAGCGACGTCTTCTCACTCGCCGCCACCCTGTACACGCTGCTCGCCGGCCACACACCGTTCGAGGTGCCCGGCAAGCCCAACGGCACGGTCGATCTGATCGGGCGCATCGAGCGCGGCACGATTACGCCGCTCAACCGCACCGATGTTCCGCGATCGCTCGTCGCCGTGCTCAACAAGGGCATGGCCGTCGACCGGTCGCACCGCTACGCCACGGCCGTCGACTTCGCGCGCGCCCTGCAGCGGGTCGAGATGGAGCTGTCCTACTCGCCGACGCCCATCGACGTGCCCAACCTCATCGTCGAACAGCGGCCGGATGACTCGCAGCACGAGAACGGCGACGCCACCCGCATCCGCCAGGTCTCGACAATCGAGGCGCAGCCCGAGGATCGACCGCGCACGCCCGCGTCGGCGGCACCTACCGCCCCCGCGGCCCCGACACCTGCGCCCGCGGCCGACCCCACAGTCATCCGCGGCGTCACGCCGGTCGACGCTCAACCCACCTCGGCGGGCCCGGCGGCCGGTTCCGCATCGGGTTCACGAACGGCCGATCCGAAGCGCCCGCGCATCACGCCCGGCGACATGCCCGCGGCCCCCGCACCCGGCAGCCCGGGGGCAGCCGCAGCCGCACCCGCGCGCCCGCTCGGCGAGAACACCGTCCTGCGCCCGCGCGTCATCGCCGAGCCCGGCGCGGCCTCCGACGCCGATTCCGGCCGGGCCGCAGGCGGCACCGGCACCGGCACAGGCGGCGCCGACCCCGACGCGGCCCGCACCCCCCGCAAGCGCTGGCCCATCTGGGCCGCCGCCGGCACCGCGGTCGTCCTCGCCGCCGCCGTCACGGCAGCCATCGTCTTCGCCCCGCCCGCCCAGGGCCCGGCCAAACCCACGCCCGAGGCCTCGAGCGATATCGACACGGTCGGCATCCCGAGCCCCGTCGCGGGCGCCATCACGCCCAACGGCGACGCCACGGCGCTCACCTTCACGTGGTCGAACCCCGACGGCGAAGAGGGCGACCGCTACGTCTGGCAGCGCACCGACGGGCCCGCCACCGACCCCATCTCGACGCCCAACACCGAGGCCCTCATCGAGGGCGTCCAGCCCGGCCAGACGGTCTGCATCGAGGTCAGCATCAACCGCGGCGGAAAACTGTCGCTCGAACCCACGGAGATGTGTAGCCGATGAAGCCGCCGCGTATCGAATTCGTGGGGGAGTGGTACGACCTCACGCCCGACCAGCCCTTCTTCGTCGGCCGCGAATCCGACCTCGTCATCGACGAGAACCCGTTCCTGCACCGCCGGTTCCTGTCGATCTCGAGCGAGAACGGCCTGTGGTGGCTGTCTAACGTGGGCAACCTGCTGTCGGCCACGGTCACCGACACCACCGGCCAGGTGCAGGCGTGGCTGGCCCCCGGCGCCCGCCTGCCCATCGTGTTCCCGCAACTCATGGTCATGTTCAGCGCCGGGTCGACCACGTATGAGTTCACCATCCACTCCGAAGCCGAGTTCTTCGGCACCTCGTCGCTCACGACCATGCAGGCCGGCACGACGACGGTCGGTCCCGTGCATCTGACCACCTCGCAGCGGCTGCTCATCGTGGCGCTGGCCGAGAACGTGCTGCGCCAGACATCCCCGGGTCGTGGCGAGATCCCGGCCTCGTCAGAGGCGGCGGCGCGACTCGGATGGACGCAGACCGCGTTCAATCGCAAGCTCGACAACGTGTGCGACAAGCTTGATCGAATCGGCGTGCGCGGGCTGCGCGGAGGCCGCGGAAAACTGGCCACGGGCCGCCGCGCGCGCCTCGTCGAGTACGCGGTCTCGAGCCGCCTGGTCGACGCCGAAGACCTCGTGTTACTCGACCGGCCGCAGCAGGACAACCCCTGATGCGGGGGCCAGAGAAGTGCGTGCTAACTTAAGTGAGCTGATGTGGCCTTTTCGGGTGTCATCACATTGGGCACACATGATTCGATACGCGAGTGAATATCTCCTTGGGCGGGGCGAACGAATATGGGCATGAAAACGTGGCTGCGCGGCCGTAAGGTCACCGCGTCGATCGTTGCCGTTTCGGTTCTCGTCGGCGTGCCCGTCACCGCCGCGATCATCCACCAGGGTTTCCCCGTCACCGACGTCGAGCTGCAGGCCAAAGACGTCTGGGTGACCAACGGTCAGAAGCTGCTCGCGGGCCGCCTCAACCGCCAGATCGAAGAGCTGGATGCCTCGGTCGCCACCGTCTCGAACGACATCGACGTGCTGCAGAACGGCGACAACGTGCTCATGCACGACCGCTCGGGAAGCACCGTCGAGCGCATCGACCCGGCCAACGTCACCCTTGTCGAACGCGCCGAACTGCCGCCGGCAGCATCCATCGCCCTCGGCGACACGCGCCTCTCGGTGCTCGACCCGTCGAACGGCGAACTCTGGATCACCGACATCCAGAACGGCCTGAACTTCTCGATCACCGACACCAAATCCATCGCCAAACTCGGCCGGGATGCCCAGGCCACGGTCTCCTCAGAGGGCACGGTCTTCGCGGTCTCGCCCTCGAAGAAAAAGCTCTACACCTACAAGGCCGACGGCGGAGACCCCGTCGTCACCACCATCCCCGCCGTCAAGGACTTCCAACTCACGACGGCCGGCGAAGAGGCCGTGCTGCTCGACACCGACAAAAACCGAATCATCACGGGCGAGGGCAAGCCGCTCAAGCTGCCCGACACGGCCCTCAAGGTGCAGCAGCCGAGCGCCACGGCGGGCAACGTCATCGTCGCCACCGGCTCGACGCTCATCGACGTGCCCCTCGACGGCGGCGACACGCGCACTATCAAGGCCCGCATCACCACGCCCGTGAGCGACCCCAAGGGTGTCTCGGCGCCCGTCAACCTCAACGGATGCATCCACGGGGCGTGGGCTGGCGCGAGCCGCTACATCGCCGCGTGTGACGCGAAGGTGACAGACGTTCAGGATGTCGAGCCGCTCTCCAAGGGAGCAAGCCTCGTCTTCCGCGTCAACCGCAACGTCATCGCGCTCAACAACATCCAGTCGGGCGACGTCTGGCTCGTCGACTCGAACATGCGCCTCGTCAAGAACTGGGAAGAGGTCACCCCGCCCGAAGAGGACGAGGGTGAAGAGGGTGACGAGAAGGCCTCCACGCAGTCGTTCGAAGACACCATCGCCGACCGCACCGAGCAGAACCGGCCGCCCCTCGCGCGCGACGACGAGTTCGGCGCGCGCCCCGGCAAATCGACCGTGCTGGGCGTGCTCGACAACGACACCGACCCCGACGGCGACGTGCTCGTCATCAACAACTACGACCCCATCCCGCCCGAGACGGGCACGCTCGACACCGTCGACGGCGGGCGCGCGCTGCAGTTCACGCCCAACCCGAGCGCGGGCGCGGGCGCCACGGCCTCCTTCCGCTACTCGGTCTCGGACGGCCGGCCGGGTGGTGTCGCCGAGGCGAACGTCAACGTGAAACTCGTCGCGGCCGACCAGAACGCCGCCCCGATCACCAACCGCGAAGCCGCGACGACCGTCGAATCGGGCAAGAGCGTCACCTACAACGCGCTCACCGACTGGCGCGACCCCGACGGTGACGACATCTACCTGCAGCAGGCGGCCTCGGATGCCGGCGACCAGGTGCGTTTCTCGCCCGACGGCTACATCACGGTCACCCATACGTCGGGCGAGCTCGGCACGCGCGACATCAAGTTCGTCGTGAGCGACGGCACGGCCAGCGCCGAGGGCAAGTTCGTGCTCGACGTCAAGCCGCCGAACTCGCTCAACCCCGTCGGCACGCCCGACTACATCGAAACCTTCGTGGGCGAGCCCGCCGACGTGTTCCCGCTCGAGAACGACGTCTCGCCCTCGGGTGAGAAGCTCGACCTGCTCGCCGCCGAGTCGATCACGGCCGGCCTGCAGACCTCGGTCAACCCGGATGACGACAGCATCCGCGTTCTCTCGGGCGCCCCGGGTGCCTTCTACATCAAGTACACGGTCGGCGCCGCGGGCAAGTCGAGCCCCGGAATCATCCGCGTGCAGGTCAACGAGAAGCCGGCCCAGGCGCAGAAGCCCATCGCCGTGCGCGACATCGGCTATCTGCGGCCGAATGAGCCCACCTCGATCAACGTGCTCACGAACGACGTCTCGGCCTCGGGCAATGTGCTCGCCGTGCGGTCGGTCGACGTGCCCGACGAGGTCGCCGCGCAGCTGTCCGTCGAGGTGCTGAATCTGCAGGTCATCCGCGTCACCACCTCGGCCGCTGTCACGGGTCAGCTCCAGTTCAGCTACACGGTTTCGGATGGCACACAAGACGCCGTCACGACCGTCACCGTGGTGCCCATCCCGCCGCTCCAGAAGCACCAGGCGCCCATCCCCGCCGACGACCAGATCACGGTGCGCGCGGGTGACATCGTCTCGGTGCCCGTGCTCGACAACGACGTGCACCCCGACAACACCGTCATGAAGGTCGCGCCCGATCTGCAGCAGGCGCCGAGCGCGGGCCTCGCGTTCGTCGCCGACAACAAGGTTCGTTACCAGGCGCCAGCCGAAGCGGGCACCTACACCGCCCAATACAAGGTGACCGACGAGTTCCAGCAGACGGCCGTCGCGACGGTTACATTCACGGTCGTCGCGCCCGACGAGAAGAACAACTCCCAGCCCTCGCCGCGCACGCTCAACGCGCGCGTCTTCAGCGGCGCCACGGTGACGATCAACATCCCACTCGACGGTCTCGACCCCGACGGCGACTCGGTCGTCTACGACGGGCTCACCAACCCGCCCACCCTCGGCACGGTCATCGACTCCACGTCGACGAGCATCACGTACCGTTCGTTCGAGAACACCAGCGGAACCGACACCTTCTCCTACACGGTGAAAGACACGTACGGCGCAACCGCCGAGGGAACGGTCAACATCGGCGTCATCGCGCGCCCCGCAGAGGCTTCGCCGCCCAAGGCCGTCGACGACATCGTCGAGGTGCAGCCGGGTCGCGTCGTGACGGTGCCCGTGCTGGCAAACGACTCGGACCCCAACGGTTACGAGCTGAAGCTCGAAAAGAAGCTCGTCGAGGTGCCCGCCGAGATCGAGGCGAAGGTGACCGGCGCCAACGTCGAAATCCAGGCGCCCGACGAAGAGCGCACGTTCGGCGTGCAATACGCCATGAACAACGGCCACGGCGGAACAGACAACGCGTTCATCCAGGTGCGCGTCACGACCGCGGCGCGCCTGCAACCGCCCATCGTGCAAGACCACATCGTCGAAGCCAAAGACGTCGTCAACAAGAAGACCGTCGACATCGATGTGAAAGAGGGCGCCAGCAACCCCGGCGGCACCAACGACGAGTTGAAAATCTCCCTCGAGGGCCCCAACGGTGGCCAGGGCGAGCTGCTGTCGAACGGGCAGGTGCGCGTCACCCTCACCGACACGCGCGCGGCCATTGCCTACCGTCTCACCAACGAGACCGACAACCTCTCGACGGCTGCGTTCATCGTCGTGCCGCCCTTCTCCGACGGCATGCCGCCCGAGCTGCGCCCCAACCTGGCCGAGCAGATCGTGCCCATGAACGAGTCCCGAACGTGGAAGCTCTCCGACGTCGCCTACTCGCCCGGCGGCAAAGCCATCCGCATCCTGGATGTGAACACTGTTTCGTCGACCAACAGCGCCGGTGGCCGCAATGCTCCGGATGACACCACGCTCACGTTCACGCCCCGACGCGACTATCGCGGCCCGGCGTCGATCACGTTCGAGGCTTCGGACGGCACGTCGACGGGCCACCAGATCCTGACGCTTCCCATCACGGTGGGCGACCCGAACCAAGAGGACATCGCGCCGACGTTCATCGCGCAAGAGATTCCCATCGAGGCGGGCGAACCCGCGCAGACGGTCAACTTGCGCGCGGCGACCAACCACCCGAACCCCTCGCTCATCCCGCAGATGACCTACAGCGGTCTCTCGGGGGCGTCCGGCGGCATCGAGCCGGTCTTGAACGGTGACACGATCTCGGTGAGCGCACCGTTCGGAGTGCAGCCGGGAACATCCACCACACTGTCGTTCAACGTGACCTTCAAGCAGTTCACGGTGCCCGGAACCGTCACAGTGCGCGTGGTGAAATCGACCAGACCGCTCCCGTCGGCCGTCGGGGATTCCGAAGGTGACGCGCGACCGTCGAAGCCCGTGACGATCAACGTGCTGAAGAACGACTTCAACCCGTTCGGCAACGACGGCAAGCCGCTCACCATCGTTGACGCGGCGGTCGAGACGGGTAACGCCCAGGCAGCCGTCAAGGGCGAGAACATCACGGTCACACCGGGCCCTGACAAGGCGCAGACGATCAGCGTGTTGTATACGGTCGAAGATGCAACGAAGGACCCGTCGAGGCGGGCTCAAGGCCGAGTATCTGTCACAGTCATGAGCGAGCCGGATGCGCCGAAGGCTCCCGCGACGTCGACGAGCCCACGAAACATCACCGTGCGCGTCAATCCGTCTCCCTCGAGCAACGGTGCGCCAATCACCAAGTACACGGTCACGCGCACGCCCGGTGGCACGGTTCAGACGTGCCCGACGGCCGCGCCCTGCACGTTGAGCTTCGCGGGCGAGAATGGCCAGCAATACTCGTTCACCGTCACGGCCACCAACAAGGTCGGCACGAGCGAGGCATCGCCGCCCAAATCGGACACGTCCTACGGTACGCCTGCCACGCCCGGTGGTTTGAAAGCCAGCGCACCGCAGTACGCGCCTGGTGTCGTCAAAGGCGAGTGGAATGCCACGACCGACACTGGCGGTTCAGCTGTTACTTATGAGTACGAATTCAGCAACGGTACGAGCGGGCGCACAACCGCGCTACGTGCACAGACGGGCGACCTGCCCGCAGGGAGCTACACGTTCCGCGTGAGAGCCTGCAATACCGAGGCGGGTTGTAGCCCGTGGTCGGGAAACAGCAATGGAGCGTCGATGGCTGAGAAGCCGCCGCCCCCGCCGCCGCCGCCCCCTGCTCCCGCTGGTCCGAAGGTGACGTCCGGTAAGGGCGACATCAAGGCCGTCTCCGGCTCGGGCACCGGCTACCACTTCGCCTTCACGCTGGAGAACTTCCCTCCGAACAAGCGCGTGACGGTCATCTGCCGTGGTGCCGATGGCGCCGGCGGCGACTGGTATCACACGTCGCAGGGCCCCCGCCCCGGCTCCCCGGCCTACGTCACCGACGGCAACGGCAACCTGTCCACCCAGGCGGGTTGTTACAACGGAAACCCCGGTGAGCACTGGGTGACGGTGGACGGTATCGATTCGTCGAACCGCCCGGTCTGGTAGCGATTCGCACGTCGGCCCGAGCAGCACCCGCAGCATTTCTAACCCGAGAAGAGAGAGCAAAACGTGAGCGTTAGTCAGGAACAGGCGACGTGGTTCGCCGGGGCGTTCGATTCGTTGGTCACGAACGTCGGCGGCGCCATCCTGGGCAAGGAGGGCGTGATCAAGCTCATCATCGCGTCGCTGCTGTCCGAGGGTCACGTGCTGCTCGAGGACTTCCCGGGCACGGGTAAGACGGTGCTCGCCAAGGCGCTGGCCAACACGCTCGAGGGCACCAACTCGCGCATCCAGTTCACGCCCGACCTGCTGCCCTCCGACGTGACGGGCGTCACCATCTACAACCAGTCGCTCAACCAGTTCGAGTTCCACAAGGGACCGATCTTCGCCTCCGTGGTGCTGGCCGACGAGATCAACCGCGCGTCGCCGAAAACGCAGAGCGCGCTGCTCGAGGTGATGGAAGAGGGCAAGGTCACGGTCGACGGCGAGAGCTACCCGGTCGGCCGTCCGTTCATGGTCATCGCCACGCAGAACCCCGTCGAGCAGGCCGGAACCTACAAGCTGCCCGAAGCCCAGCTCGACCGATTCATCATCAAGACCACGCTCGGCTACCCCGACCGCTCCATCGCCGTCGACCTGCTGATGGATGCCGCCAACCGCTCGCGTGCCTCGAAGATCACGCCCATCATCGGCCCCGACGCCCTCATCGCCATGGCCGAGCTCGCCACCGATGTGCACGTCGACCGCAGCGTCATGGAATACATCACCGACATCGTCGGTGCAACGCGCGACCACAAGGACATCGCGCTGGGCGTGAGCATGCGCGGCAGCCTGTCTCTCGCCCGCATGGTCAAGACGTGGGCGCTGTCGCAGGGCCGCACCTACGCCACGCCCGACGACGTCGCCGAACTCGCCGTGCCTGTCCTCGCGCACCGTCTCATCGTCGACTCCGAATCCGAGTTCGCCGGCGTCAAGGCCGAAGACATCATCGCGGGCATCGTCGTAGACCTGCCCGCCCCGGCCTACCGCGCCGCATGAGCGAAACCGTCCGCCCGACGAAACCCCGCCTGAGCGTGCCGTTGGACGGCCTCCGCCAGGCCGGGGGCTCTGTCGCGCGGGCATTCGGCCGGTCCTCGGCCGTCGTCGCCCGCCGAACCGAACCGCTGCGGCGCGTCGTGTCGTCGTGGGTGCTCTGGGCCTGGCGCTACGTGCGACCGGTTCTCGCGGTCGTCTCACCTCTCGGATGGCTCGTGCTCGCGTCCGCGGCCACCGCGCTCGTCGTGGGTGCTGTTTTCGGCTGGGCCGAGCTGCTCATCGTCGGTGCGACGCTGGCCGCCGCCTGCATCGTCGCCGCCTGTTTCCTCTTCGGACGCTCACGTTTCCGCGTCGAGATCGAGCTCAACCCGCGCCGCGTGACGGTGGGGGAGCGGGCCATCGGGCGCGTGCTCGTCACCAACGTGGGCGAGAAGCGTTCCACCGCGACGACGCTCGAGCTGCCCGTCGGGCGCGGCCTGGCCGAGTTCGCCATCCCGGGTCTGGCCGCCAACGCCGACACGGAGGAACTGTTCGCCGTTCCCACGAACCGCCGCGCGGTCATCCATGCCGGCCCCGCCGTCTCGGTGCGCGGCGACCAGCTCGGGCTGTTCCGCCGCGTCGTGAAGTGGACCGAGCCCATCGAATTGTTCGTGCACCCCGTGACCACACGCCTGCATCCCACGGCCGCGGGCCTCGTGCGCGACCTCGAGGGCCAGATCACCAAAAAGATCACCAACAACGACATCTCCTTCCACGCGCTGCGCGACTACGTGACGGGCGACGATGTGCGCTATGTGCACTGGCGCTCGTCGGCGCGCACGGGCCAACTCATGGTGCGCCAGTTCGAGGAGTCCCGGCGCAGCCAGTTGACCATCGTGCACTCGCGCGACCGCCGCTACTACGCGTCCGACGACGAGTTCGAGCTGGCCGTGTCGGCGACCGCCTCGATCGCCTCGCAGGTCATCCGCGACGGCACCCAGATCAGCGTCGTCACTGAGGGCCTGCAACTGCGCACGCACTCGGTCGTGTCGATCTTGGATGACTCGTGCCGCATCGAACCCCTCGAGGGTGAGACGGGCAACGCGCGCACATTCGCCCGCGAGGCCACCAAACGCCTGCCCCCGCCCAGCGTCGTCGTCATCGTCGCCGGTTCGTTGATGGATGCCTCGGACTACCGTTCCGTGCAGCGCCTCTTCGGCGGCGACACCAACGTCATCGCCATCGCGGTGGCGCTCGGCCAGAAGGCTCGGTTGACGGATGTCGCGGGCCTCAGTGTCATCTCGATCGGCGCTCTCACCGACCTCCCGCGCGTGATGGCGAGGGCCGTATGAGCGGCGTGTTCCCCCAGCCGAACCGGGATGGTTCGCGCATCACCCCGCCGCCGGCCGCTGGTGCCTCCGCCGCGGGTGCTGCGGGAACTCCTGGTGCCGGTGCGAGCGCAATGCCCCCGGCCGTCTCGGAGAAGCCCTCACGTCGCGGCCGAGCAGGTCGCGCCGAACGCGCCGACGCCACCGGCCGCACCGACCGTCCTGCGCGCGGATCACGCGCCGAACGCGCCGCCCGCGGAGAGTCGTCGGATCGTTCCCCCCGCGGCAATCGATCCGACCGCGCCGAACGCCCCGCCCGCGCATCCCGTGCCGAGCGCGCCGAAAACCGGGCCGCTGCGTCCGCTTCCGGTGGCGGTCGCCCGCCGCGCGCGCCCCGCCAACCCGCCGCGCCCCGCCCGCCCCTCCCGCGAGGCACGGTCACGCCCCTCGCCTGGCGCGACCTCGGCGTCGTATCGTTCCTCAGCCTCATCGGCCTGTGGGGCTTCGCCCCCGCCTTCAGCGACAACTGGTACCTCCTCGCGGCCTTCGGCGGCCTCCTGGTCGGCACGGCCGCGGGCTACCTCTCCCACCGCTGGCGCCTCAACGCCCTCCTCACGGCCCTCCTCGCGCTCGTCGGCTACTTCGTCTTCGGCAGCGCCTTCGCGGTCACGGCGGATGCCATTGCCGGCGTCGTGCCCACGCTCGTCACGCTGCGTTCCCTCGCCCTGGGCGCGGTCTTCGGATGGCGAGACATCCTCACCCTTGCCCCGCCCGTCGGCGCCCCCGAGTACATCAACGTGCTGCCCTACGTCGCCGCGTGGCTCGTGGGCCTCGTCTCGGCCATCCTCACCCTGCGCTGGATGCCGCGCCACGACCGCACGCCCGGCCGCCTCGCCGTGCTGCTCTCGGGCCCCGCCGCGCTCTACATCTTCAGCGTCGTCATCGGCACCGAGCGACCCTTCTTCGCCGCCGCGCGTGGAATCGTCTTCGCGGCCATCGCGCTCGTGTGGCTGAGCTGGCGCCGCAGCTCGGCCGAGAACGTGAGCCTGCAGGACCGCTCGGGTCTCGTCCGCACCAAACTCCTCGGAACCGGCGCCGTCGTCCTGGCCGCCGCCCTCGTCGCCGGGCTGGGCGCAGGCTTCCTCACCCCGCCATCCGCCGATCGTGTCGTCGTGCGCGAGCACGTGCAGCCACCCTTCGACCCCGAGGAGTACCCGAGCCCGCTGAGCGGTTTCCGGCAGTACACGAAGACCCTCGCCGAGACCGACCTGTTCGAGGTCACGGGCCTCGAGAAGGGCGACCGGTTGCGCCTCGCCACCATGGACACGTACGACGGCGAGCTCTGGAAGCTCGCGCCCGCCGATGTGCAGACCGACGGTTCGGGGTCGTTCCAGCTCGTCTCGCGCCAACTGCCCGCGCCCGAGTTGTTGACGGCCAAGGGTTCGCGCAACATCGACGTCTCCGTCACGGGCTATCAGGGCCCGTGGCTGCCCGTCGTCGGCTACCCGACCGGCCTCGAACTGCCCGAGACGCCCGACAAGTCGCAAGACCTGCGTTTCAACGCCGACACCGCCACGGCCGTCGTCACGTCGGGCATCGGCCCCAAGTTCACCTACGACCTGCAGTCCGTTTTGCAGACGCAGCCCTCCGACGAGGCCCTCGCCGATGTGCCCGTCGCCTCGGTCACCCTGCCGGCCGTGCAGCGCGTGCCCAGCATCGTCAAGGCCAAGACCAACGAGTTCGTCGGCGATGCCACGAGCCCGATCGGCAAGTTGCGCGCCATCGAGAACAACCTCAAGACGAGCGGATATCTGAGCCACGGTCTCGCGAGCGACACGGCCACCTCGCGCGCCGGCCACGGTGCCGATCGCATGGAGGAGCTGTTCACGCGCAACCAGCTGATCGGCGACCAGGAGCAGTACGCCTCGGCGTTCGCGCTCATGGCCCGCCAGCTGGGTTACCCTGCGCGCGTCGTCATGGGCTTCGCGCCCGAGAACGTCTCCGAAGACGGCGCCACCAAGATCACGGGCAACGACGTCACGGCCTGGGTCGAGGTACCTTTCGAGGGCGTCGGCTGGGTGCAGTTCGACCCGACCCCGGACGAGACCGAGATCCCGCAGGATCAGAACCCGAAGCCCAAGACCGAGCCGCAGCCTCAGGTGCGTCAGCCCCCGCGCGTCGACAAGCGCGACGAGGACCTGCTCACCAACGTCGAGATCGACGACAGCAACGACGAGAAGAAGGACGACCAGATCGTCGTCCCCACCTGGATGTATGGACTCGCCGCCGCGCTGGCCGTGCCGATCCTCGCCTACCTCATCCCGTTCCTCATCGTCATGGCCATCAAGCGCCGCCGCGTGAAGCGTCGTCGCAACGCGCCCACCCCCGACCGTCAGGCCGCGGGTGCGTGGGACGAGCTCCTCGACCGCCACGCCGAGTACGGCGTCGAGGTGCCGCAGGGTATGACGCGTCGCGCGACGGCCGCTGCGCTGGCCGCCGCCGTGCCGTCGTCCTCGGTGTCGAAATCTTCGGATGCCTCGAACTCCTCGGGTGCATCGAACTCTTCGGGTGCGTCGACGGCTCAGGCGGCGCCATCCGTTTCGGGGTCGCAGCCCGCGTCGTTCGCGCCCCCGTCCGACCCGGCCGCCCGCGGTTCCGGAACCCCGTCGATCCTGGCGTCGAGCGCCCCCGCGGCCGGGCAGAGCCCCACGAGTTCGCCTGATGGTCGCCTCCCAGGTTCGTCGGCGACCGCCGCGTCGTCCGCGAGCGGTTCGTTCGCCGCCGTCGCCCGGGATGCCGACCGCGCCGTCTTCGCGGGCGTCGACGTCCCCGCAGCCGAGGTCGACGCCATCTGGAGCGAGACCGAGCGCCGCATCCGTTCGACCGGTTCGGCGGTCGGCTGGTGGCGCCGCCAGCGCAGCCGCTTCCGCGTCAATTCGAAGCGCCGCGTCAGCGACCGCCTGACCGCTCCCGACCACAAGCCCAAGCGTTCGGCCTGCTCGGCCGCCGCCGAATCGACGACGGGTGGCGCGCCCACTCCCGCGCGGCGTAGCGTAGGACGCGCGTCGAAGAAAAACTCGGGTTCTGCGGCATCCACACGGCCGAACCCCAACCCGAACCCGGCGGCCACTCCGGCGACGCAGCAGCCCGCGTCGAAGCCGAACCGCCTTCGACGCAACCGAGCAACGCCGAACCAGCCCGAGCAGAAGGGGGAGTAGCAGTGACCGACCGCGAACGCTGGGATGCTGCCATCCCGCCCCGCCCGCCGCTCCCGCCCGTGCCCGGTGCCTCAGGTTCCGAACCGACCCCTCCCGGTGCGCCTCTTCCGCCGCCCCCGCCACTTCCGCCCGCGCCACCCCTCCCTCCCGTCTCGAACCTCGGCGGACAACCGGCGCCGTCGCAGCAGCCGCCGACCCCGGAACAGCGACCGGCCGAGCAGCCGTCGGCGCGCAAGATCGGCCTGCCCCCGGGCGTCGCGGCCCCTCGCACCGATCAGACCGCTTTCTCGCGCGACCCTATCCCCGTTCTGAAGCCGGAATTCGGCATCACGGGCGGCACCATCCCGGTCGCGCCCGGTTCCCGCAACCCCGGCACCATCGGCGCGGCCCCTCTCCCGACGCCCGCCAACGACGCACCCGCTGCTCCTCCGGCGGTCCAGTCTGCTCCTTCTGAACCGCAGACATCCGCATCGCAGCCTTCCGCACAGCAGCTTTCCGAAGCGGACGCATCCCTCCCGCAGGCGCCCGCGCAGCTGGCATCTGCCCGTCAGCCCGACCCGGCCGACGCGGTCGGCTCGGCGCTCCCAATCCCGGCTCCCATCGTCCCCGCGGCCGCTCCCACCCACGCTCCCTCGGCCGCCTCTCCTGCGACGGGCGCTCCCGCGTCATCAACGCCTGCCGCCGCGCCGCCTCTGTCTCCTCCCGCGGGCGCGGCTTCAGCGCCGGCTGCCGCGCCGCCACTGTCGTCCCCTGCGGGCGCGGCCCCGGCACCCGTCACGCCTCCGGCTCCCGCAACGCAGGCCGCGGCATCCGGAACGATCTCGCACCCCGACGCAGCCGGACACCCCGCGCCTGCCCCGTCGACCCCGGCCCGCGGCGTCACGGCGGCCTCAGCAATCGAACTCGAACTCCCCGATGGCCAGGTCGTGCCCCTCGTCACGGGCATCCTGCTGGGCCGAGACCCGCAGCCGCAGTCCCACCTCGACATCACGGCCAGAGCCCGCCTTTACGACACGCAGCGCAGCGTCTCGAAAACCCACGCGGCCGTCGGCCTCGACTCCTCGGGTCTCTGGGTCATCGACCTCGAGTCGACGAACGGAACCTCCCTCATCTCCGCCACGGGCGCCGAACGCTTCGTCGACCCCGGTGTCAAAACCCCCGTCGCCGACGACGAGTCCCTGCGCTTCGGCGAATACCCCGTCCACATCCGCCGTCGCTGACGCGCTGCCATGTCGACTCCGTCCGGCGAGCCCAACCGCTATCCCATCGTCCTCGCGGTCTTCGCGGCCATCACGTTCTTCGCCCTCGTCGTCTGCGCCTTCGGTTTCATCAGCCTCTTCACCAACCTCGAGGTCATCGACGAACCGGATGCCGGCCCGCTCGTCGGCCCGTCCATGGTCGCCTTCGCCCTGGCCACCGTCCTGATCTCGCTCCTCCGCCGGGCGGCCACCCTCCGCGCCCGCCCGACCCCGGGCGCGCAACCGCCTTCGACTCCCGACGCCCAGTCCTTCGACGCGCCGCCCTCTTCGTCTGCGGCCTCCGACGCCCGGCACTTCGGTGCGCCGCCCTCTTCGTCTCGGACTCCCGTCGCCCGGTCCTCCGACGCCCGGCACTTCGGTGTGCCGCTCTCCTCCTCTCCGGCTCCCGACACCCGGCCTTCGGACGCGCCGCCCTCTTCTCCCTCGAACCCGTCTCCGGCGGTCCCGCGCCCACCCGCCTCCGACCCCTCGCGCGTCCCGGTCGGATGGGCCGTCCTGACCGGTTTGGCCACCTACCTCGTCTACGCCCTCTCCGGCGCCGTCCTCTATGCGGCCACGACGGGCAGCATCCTCGCGGGTGTCATCTTCGCCCGCGACACGTTCCTCGGACCCTTCGCCCTCGCCGTGGCCGTAGCCGCGTTCGTCGTCGCGCTGGTGTTCGCGATCCTCGTGATCGTGGGTGGCGAACATCCGCGCCGCCCGCTCTGGCCGTGGGAACGGGATCGCGGGTAACGTATGGTCATGGACCGGTCGCTCGAGACGCGTGTCAGCCAGGCGGTGGACGCGTGGCTGAAGTGGTTGCCCCGCTGGCACCCGTCCACGCACACGGGCCGCACGCGAGTGTGCCGCCGCTGTTTCGGTTCGCCCGTGATGGTGGCCGCGGGTCTCGACCACGATGTGCCGCATGCCGTGCAACACGGTCTCTCCACGCGCGTGAAGGCCATCGTCGATGACGTCGTCGACGACTACACCAACAAGAACCTGCCGCTCCTCCGCCACGAGCTCACCGAGGCCGAGCGGCGCAAGGCGGCCACCTATCGCCCCGAACACGGCCTCGAGCCCGAATACGACGGCCTCCCTCTCGACCCCGAGCCCGACCCTTCGGCCCCCTACCTCTTCACCCTGGCGGGCCTCGCCGACCTCGACACACCGCAAGCCGCGCCGCCGCCACCTCCGCCCCCGCCACTGTCCGACGAGGAGAAGGTCGCCCTGCGCACCGAGATCCGCCTGGCCGACGAGTGCGCCATCCACGCCGGCAAACTGGTCTGCATCGCCATGGCCGAGCACCGTGGTCGGATCGAGCGCGCGGTCGCGATCTACGTCGAACCGCAGGTCGCCGCGCTCCTCTCCGACCTGAGCCTCGAGCTCGACGCCCCGCCCTCGCAGTGGTGATGGATGTTCGAGCCACAGCCCGGCGTCACTAAACTTCCAGCAACAACTCATTCCACATCCCGGGGGACACCATGACGCAGCCGACCGACGACGACAACCGCCCCGAGCGCCCGCCGCTCCCGCCCGTCCCCCCGATGCCCGCGAACGGTGCTCCCGCCGCATCCGCCCCGGCTCAGCACCCCACACCCTCGGCACAGCACCCGCAGCAGCAGAACCCCGCCGAACAGCGTCCTGGCCAGCCGTTCCCCGCGCAGCCGGCCCAGCAGTACCCTGCCCAGCAGCCGACTCCCCAGCAGCCGACGCAGCAGTACCCCGCCCCGTCGGCCCCGCAGTACCCCGGGCAGCAGCCCGGCCAGCAGCAGTACCCTGCCCAGCAGTCGGGCCAACCGCAGCAGGGCCAGCCGCAGCAGGGCCAACAGCAGCCGACGCAGCAGTGGCCCGCCCAGCCGGCCCAGCAATACCCCGCGCAGCAGCCCAGCCCGCAGCAGCCGACTCAGCAGTACCCTGCCCAGCCGACGCAGCAGTACCCGGCGCAACCCACTCAGCAGCGCTCAGGGCAGCAGCCGCCGCAGAACTACGGCGCCCAGCAACCGACGACTCCTCAGCAATACCCGAACGCTCAGTCCCGCCCCGCCGCTCAGTCCCGCCCGGCCGCCCAGCAGCCCCCCGTCGCCCCGCAGCAGGGCACGCCCTACACCGGCCCCATCCCGCCGACCGGTTCCGGGCCGTCCAGCCGACCGGGCACCGACACCCCTCGCAAGAAGCGCCGCCGCGGCCCCATCATCGCCATCATCTCCTCCGTCGTCGTCCTCATCCTGCTCATCGCCGGCGGCATCGTCGGCTACTCCGTGGGCACCGCGGCGCACGCGCCGGAAAACCAGGTCACGGCCTACCTCGACGCCCTCGTCGACGGTGATGCCGCCGAGGCCCTGAAGCTGGCCGGAACGGAGGTCGACGCCGACGCGGATGTCCTGCTCACCAACAAGGCCTACGCCGAGGTCGCCGACCGCCCGTCCGCCTACGAGATCGGCCGCACGACGACATCCGGCGACACCGCCACCGTCACCGCGACCATCACGCAGGGCGACGCCGAACTCACCGAAGAATTCACGCTGCAGAAAGACGGCAAGGATGCGATCTTCTTCGACAAGTGGGCGCTCGAGGAAGTGCCGCTCGGCACGATCACTGTCGGTATGACAGGCCCGTCAGCGGTTGCCCCCGCGGTCGTCGGTATCGCGATCCCCGAAGGAGCCGAGTCCCTGCGCGCACTCCCGGGCACCTACGAGGTCGGCCTGGCCGAGGACAACGAGTTCTACTCCGTCGAGGCCCAGCAGGTCACGGTCGAGGGCTTCACGGGCTCGGCGGCAGCGCCTTCGGCCGATCTCACGGTCGCGCTCACGGATGCGGGAACGCAGAAGGCCAACGACGCGGTCAACTCCTGGCTGGACGCCTGCCAGGCATCCACCGAGTTCGATCCGGCCGGCTGCTCGTTCTACGCCACGGGCAAGAACCCCGCTTACACCTACACGAACACGACGTGGACCCTCGACCCGCGGCCGACGTTCACCATCGGCGAGTGGAACGGCACGGGATACCGCGTGTCGACGGGTGCCACGGGCCAGGCCAACCTGAAGGCCGATATCCGCGACAACGCGTCGGGTGCGACCGGCACGGCCACGGCGGGCCCGATCCCCGTGTTCGTGAACGGTGACATCACCGAGATCACGGCCGACGGAGCCACCTTCGTCTCGTCGATTTCGCGCGGCTGAGCGGGGCCTGGAGGGTTGTCCCTCCGGCTTGACCGCCCGACCCCCGCCGCGTAACATTGCAGGGGTGTGCGCTTTGTCGTGCCATGAACCGTGCCCGAAAGGGTCTGCTCGGGTTCACATCTCTCACACATCGGGTCGGGTCGACCATCGACCAGCCCCCACGGCATATCCGTCGCCTACTGGCTGAGCCTTCTGCTCATCCTGACGGATCCAATCGAACTCAATGCTCCGAGCAATCGGCGCGTCGAATGCTAAAAGCACATTCGCTGTCACCGTGCAGCACAAACAAGGAGAAGTAGTGCCAACTATTCAGCAGTTGGTCCGGAAGGGTCGCACGCCGAAGGTCTCCAAGACCAAGGCTCCCGCCCTGAAGGCAAACCCGCAGCAGCGTGGCGTATGCACCCGTGTGTACACCACCACCCCCAAGAAGCCGAACTCGGCGATGCGCAAGGTCGCTCGTGTGAAGCTTTCCAACGGCACCGAGGTCACCGCCTACATCCCCGGTGAGGGCCACAACCTGCAGGAGCACTCCATGGTGCTCGTCCGCGGTGGTCGTGTGAAAGACCTCCCCGGTGTCCGTTACAAGATCGTTCGCGGCGCCCTCGACACGCAGGCCGTCAAGAACCGCAAGCAGGCTCGCAGCCGTTACGGCGCGAAGATGGAGAAGAAGTAATGCCTCGTAAGGGTCCCGCTCCGAAGCGCCCCGTCGTCGCAGATCCCGTCTACGGCGCGCCGATCGTCTCCCAGCTCGTCAACAAGATCCTTGTTGACGGCAAGAAGGGCCTCGCCGAGCGCATCGTCTACGACGCGCTCTCCGGTGTCTCCACCAAGAACGGCCAGGACGCCGTCGTCACCTTGAAGAAGGCGCTCGACAACGTTCGCCCCACGCTCGAGGTCCGCTCGCGTCGTGTCGGTGGTTCCACCTACCAGGTGCCGGTCGAGGTCAAGCCTCACCGCGCCAACACGCTGGCCCTCCGTTGGCTCGTCAGCTACGCGAAGGGTCGTCGTGAGAAGACCATGACCGAGCGTCTGACCAACGAGATCCTCGACGCCTCCAACGGCCTCGGTGCCGCTGTGAAGCGTCGTGAAGACACTCACAAGATGGCCGAGTCCAACAAGGCCTTCGCGCACTACCGCTGGTAAACCCCGGTTTACCGCACGCTGGCATCTCGCATCCAGGCCGTCTTCGGTCTGGTCTGGTCGGGATGCCGGTGCCGGGGCCCTCATCGGGCCCCGGACCCTCGCGGGCAACACCGCGCGGGAATCCGTGAGTAGCACTCACGGCACACACAACAACTTCCTGGAGGAACCCAGTGGCACTTGACGTGCTCACCGACCTGAACAAGGTCCGCAACATCGGCATCATGGCCCACATCGATGCCGGCAAGACCACGACGACCGAGCGCATCCTGTTCTACACGGGCGTCAACCACAAAATTGGTGAGACCCACGACGGTGCCTCGACCATGGACTGGATGGAGCAGGAGCAGGAGCGCGGCATCACCATCACGTCCGCCGCGACGACGTGCTACTGGGACAAGAACCAGATCAACATCATCGACACCCCCGGTCACGTCGACTTCACCGTCGAGGTGGAGCGTTCGCTCCGCGTCCTCGATGGCGCCGTCGCCGTCTTCGACGGCAAGGAGGGCGTCGAGCCCCAGTCCGAGACCGTCTGGCGTCAGGCCGACAAGTACGACGTCCCCCGCATCTGCTTCGTCAACAAGATGGACAAGCTGGGTGCCGACTTCTACTTCACCGTCGACACGATCATCAACCGCCTGAAGGCCAAGCCGCTGGTTCTCCAGCTGCCGATCGGCTCCGAGAGCGAGTTCGAGGGTGTCGTCGACCTGGTCGAGATGCGCGCGCTCACGTGGCGTGGCGACTCCAAGGGTGACGTCGAGATGGGCGCCAAGTACGCCATCGAAGAGATCCCCGCCGACCTCGCCGACAAGGCCGCCGAGTACCGCAACGCGCTGCTCGAGGTCGTCGCCGAGACCGACGACGCGCTCATGGAGCGTTTCTTCGCCGGCGAAGAGATCACGGTCCCCGAGATCAAGGCCGCCATCCGCAAGCTCACCGTCAACAGCGAGATCTACCCGGTCCTCTGTGGTTCGGCGTTCAAGAACCGCGGCGTGCAGCCCATGCTCGACGCCGTCATCGACTACCTGCCGTCGCCGCTCGACGTGCCGGCCGTCGAGGGCCACGACGTTCGCGACGAAGAGAAGATCGTCCTCCGTCACCCCGACGCAACCGAGCCGTTCGCGGCCCTCGCGTTCAAGGTTGCCGTTCACCCGTTCTTCGGTCGTCTCACCTACGTGCGCGTGTACTCCGGTCACCTCGACTCGGGTGCCGCTGTCGCCAACAGCACCAAGGGCAAGAAGGAGCGCATCGGAAAGATCTTCCAGATGCACGCCAACAAGGAGAACCCGGTTCCCTCGGTCACCGCCGGCCACATCTACGCGGTCATCGGTCTGAAGGACACCACCACGGGTGACACCCTGTGCGACCCCAACGACCAGGTCGTCCTCGAGTCGATGACGTTCCCGGCCCCCGTTATCGAGGTCGCGATCGAGCCCAAGACCAAGGCTGACCAGGAGAAGCTCTCCACGGCCATCCAGAAGCTGGCCGAAGAAGACCCGACCTTCCGCGTCGAGCTCAACCCCGAGACCGGTCAGACGGTCATCAAGGGCATGGGCGAGCTGCACCTCGACATCCTCGTCGACCGCATGAAGCGCGAATTCAAGGTCGAGGCCAACGTCGGAAAGCCCCAGGTCGCCTACCGCGAGACCATCCGCAAGTCGGTCGAGCGTCACGACTACACGCACAAGAAGCAGACCGGTGGTTCCGGTCAGTTCGCCAAGATCCAGTTCGCTCTCGAGCCCATGGAAGTCACCCCCGAAGAGACTTACGTGTTCGAGAACAAGGTCACCGGTGGACGCATCCCGCGTGAATACATCCCTTCCATCGACGCCGGTTTCCAGGATGCCCTCAACGTGGGTATCCTCGCTGGCTACCCGATGGTCGGCGTGAAGGCCATCCTTCTCGACGGTGCGGCGCACGACGTCGACTCCTCCGAAATGGCCTTCAAGATCGCCGGTTCCATGGGCTTCAAAGAGGCCGCACGCAAGGCCAGCCCGGTTCTTCTCGAACCGTTGATGGCTGTCGAGGTGCGCACCCCCGAGGAGTACATGGGCGACGTGATCGGCGACCTCAACTCCCGCCGTGGCATGATCCAGTCGATGGAAGATGCCTCCGGTGTGAAGGTCGTTCGTGCAAACGTTCCGCTGTCGGAAATGTTCGGTTACATCGGTGACCTGCGTTCCAAGACGTCGGGTCGTGCGGTGTTCTCGATGACCTTCGAGAGCTACGCTGAGGTCCCCAAGGCCGTCGCCGAGGAGATCGTGCAAAAGGGCAAGGGCGAATAGCCTCACAGCCCCAATCGTTGACGGGCCCGGTCGCCGCCGGTGTATCGGGCCCAGTCACGATCAAGTAACATAAGTACACAAATCCCGTAGAGAACCGAGCGCATTCCAGCGCCCGGGTTATTTACACCAATGTCCTAGGGAGGACCATAGTGGCTAAGGCCAAGTTCGAGCGGACCAAGCCGCACGTCAACATCGGAACGATCGGTCACGTCGACCACGGCAAGACCACCCTCACCGCAGCTATCTCGAAGGTGCTCGCCGACAAGTTCCCGTCCGCGACCAACGTTCAGCGCGACTTCGCGTCGATCGACTCCGCTCCCGAAGAGCGTCAGCGCGGTATCACGATCAACATCTCGCACGTCGAGTACGAGACCGAGAAGCGCCACTACGCGCACGTTGACGCCCCGGGTCACGCTGACTACATCAAGAACATGATCACCGGTGCCGCTCAGATGGATGGCGCGATCCTCGTTGTCGCCGCCACCGACGGCCCGATGGCTCAGACCCGTGAGCACGTTCTGCTCGCCAAGCAGGTCGGCGTTCCCTACCTGCTCGTCGCGCTGAACAAGTCCGACATGGTCGACGACGAAGAGATCCTCGAGCTCGTTGAGCTCGAGGTCCGCGAGCTGCTCTCGAGCCAGGACTTCGATGGCGACAACGCCCCCGTCGTTCGCGTCTCGGGCCTCAAGGCTCTCGAAGGCGACGAGAAGTGGGTCGACGCAATCGTCGAGCTCATGAACGCTGTCGACGAGTCCATCCCCGACCCGGTGCGCGACAAGGACAAGCCGTTCTTGATGCCCATCGAGGACGTCTTCACGATCACCGGTCGTGGAACCGTCGTTACGGGCCGCGCCGAGCGTGGAACCCTCGCGATCAACTCCGAGGTCGAGATCGTCGGCATCCGCCCGACGCAGAAGACCATCGTCACGGGTATCGAGATGTTCCACAAGCAGCTCGACGAGGCATGGGCCGGCGAGAACTGTGGTCTCCTGCTTCGCGGCACCAAGCGCGAAGACGTTGAGCGCGGCCAGGTCGTCGTCAAGCCGGGTTCGGTCACGCCGCACACCCAGTTCGAGGGCACCGCATACATCCTGTCCAAGGATGAGGGTGGGCGTCACAACCCGTTCTACGCGAACTACCGTCCGCAGTTCTACTTCCGCACCACCGACGTCACCGGCGTCATCACGCTGCCCGAGGGCACCGAGATGGTCATGCCTGGCGACACCACCGAAATGACCGTTGAGCTGATTCAGCCCATCGCCATGGAAGAGGGCCTCGGCTTCGCGATCCGTGAGGGTGGCCGCACCGTTGGTGCCGGTACCGTCACGAACATCCTGAAGTAGTTCCTCGCAGCTCAGCTGCATTGCTTCACCGGCGCTGCCCGGGTCTTCGGATCCGGGCAGCGCTTTTTTCATGCCGGGGGAGTGCTCCGAGCATCCGGTTTCCGGCGGCCCGCGAACCCGGGCGGGCGAGGGTCGGATGCGCGACACGCCCGGGTTGCATCGATGCCAAACATCTGTCAGACTCTTCTAGTTGAGAACTTCCGGCTACCCGTGTGCGTTCATTCGCCCGAGAGCTTCGGAATCACTGCCAGGCTGTGCATAGACCTCGTCTAGGCCGCAGGCAGCACAACACACACTTAAACGAATCCCCTTCTCAGTCGCGTTTATTCGCGCCTTTCTGTGTGATGCGTCCGCTGGTGCGGAATGCGGCACAGATCGGGTGAAGAGGTGCAGGGCAAGACTTGACAGATGAACAGTGGTGCGACACCAGGAGTGCCCGGCGTATTACTACGCCACGAAGCGCGTCCAATGCGATAAAACGTATGACGCTTAAAAGAGAGTGAGTCACACATGGCGGGACAAAAGATCCGCATTCGACTTAAGTCGTATGACCACGAGGTCATCGACACCTCGGCGCGAAAGATCGTCGACACGGTAACCCGTGCAGGTGCAACCGTCGTCGGCCCCGTGCCGCTTCCGACGGAGAAGAACGTGGTGTGTGTCATCCGTTCGCCGCACAAGTACAAAGACAGCCGCGAGCACTTCGAGATGCGCACGCACAAGCGCCTCATCGACATCATCGACCCGACGCCCAAGGCCGTCGACTCGCTCATGCGACTCGACCTCCCCGCGGACGTCAACATCGAGATCAAGCTCTGAGCCGGCGAGGACAAGGGAAACTATGTCTACGACTAACAAGACCACCAAGGGTCTGCTCGGCAAGAAGCTCGGCATGACCCAGGTTTGGGACGAGAACAACAAGCTTGTTCCCGTGACCGTCATCGAAATCACCCCGAACGTCGTCACCCAGGTTCGCACCCCCGAGGTCGATGGTTACGACGCCGTTCAGATCGCCTACGGCCAGATCGACCCGCGCAAGGTCAACAAGCCCGACGCCGGTCACTTCGACAAGGCAGGCGTCACGCCTCGCCGCCACGTCACCGAGGTCCGCACCGCGGATGCCGGCGACTACTCGCTCGGTCAGGAACTCACTGTCGACGCCACGTTCGAAGCCGGCCAGAAGGTCGACGTCGTCGGAACGTCCAAGGGTAAGGGTTTCGCCGGTGTCATGAAGCGTCACAACTTCAAGGGTGTCTCCGCTTCGCACGGTGCCCACCGCAACCACCGTAAGCCCGGTTCCATCGGTGCTTCCTCGACCCCCAGCCGTGTCTTCAAGGGCATGCGCATGGCCGGACGCATGGGTGGTGAGCGCGTGACCGTGCTCAACCTCCGCGTTCACTCGGTCGACGCCGAGAAGGGCCTGCTGCTGGTCAAGGGTGCCGTTCCCGGCGCTCGCGGCCGCATCGTTTTCGTCCGCAACGCAGTGAAGGGAGCGTAGCCTCCATGTCTACCTCACTCGACGTTATCGACACCCAGGGTAAGAAGACCGGTTCGGTCGACCTTCCCGACGAGGTGTTCGACGTTCAGACCAACATCCCCCTCATCCACCAGGTCGTTGTCGCGCAGCTCGCTGCCGCCCGTCAGGGAACGCACAAGACCAAGAACCGTGGAGAGGTTTCGGGCGCCGGCCGCAAGCCGTTCAAGCAGAAGGGAACCGGTCGCGCTCGTCAGGGCTCGATCCGTGCCCCTCAGATGACCGGCGGTGGCATCGTCCACGGACCGACTCCGCGCAACTACTCGCAGCGCACCCCCAAGAAGATGATCGCCGCCGCCCTGCGCGGAGCGCTCTCCGACCGGGCCCGCGGTGGCCGTCTGCACGTCGTCGAGACCCTCGCGGTGTCGACCGAGCGTGTCACCAAGGCTGCAGCCGAGTACCTGGCGACCATCGCCTCCTCGAAGCACGTGCTCATCGTTATCGAGCGCGGCGACGAGGCGAGCCTGCTCGCCGTCCGCAACATCCCCACCGTTCACGTTCTGGAATACGACCAGCTGAACGCCTACGACGTGCTCGTGTCCGACGACATCGTCTTCACCAAGGCCGCCTACGACGCTTTCGTCGCCGGTCCTGTTGTGGGCAAGTCCGTCACCGCATCGGCTTCGTCGGCTGACGTTACTGAGGAGGTCTCGGCATGACCGCGATCAACAAAGACCCCCGCGACATCATCATCGCCCCGGTGATCTCCGAGAAGAGCTACGGCCTGATCGACGAGGGAAAGTACACCTTCGTGGTTGACCCCCGCTCGAACAAGACCGAGATCAAGCTCGCCATCGAGAAGATCTTCAAGGTCGAGGTTGCGTCCATCAACACCCTGAACCGTCAGGGCAAGACCCGCCGTACCAAGTTCGGTCTCGGCAAGCGCAAGGACACGAAGCGTGCGATCGTCACGCTGAAGTCCGGTTCCATCGACATCTTCACGGCAGTCGGCTAAGACGACCGGGATTAGAGGAAATTAGACATGGCTATTCGTAAGTACAAGCCCACGACCCCCGGTCGTCGTGGATCGAGCGTTTCCGATTTCGCAGAAATCACGCGCTCGACCCCGGAGAAGTCGCTTCTGCGTCCGCTCTCCAAAACCGGTGGCCGCAACAACCAGGGCCGCATCACGACCCGTCACATCGGTGGTGGCCACAAGCGCCAGTACCGCGTCATCGACTTCCGTCGCAATGACAAAGACGGCGTGAACGCCAAGGTTGCTCACATCGAGTACGACCCCAACCGCACGGCTCGTATCGCGCTTCTCCACTTCGTGGACGGCACCAAGCGTTACATCCTTGCGCCCAACAAGCTCAAGCAGGGCGACATCATCGAGTCCGGCTCGGGTGCTGACATCAAGCCGGGTAACAACCTGCCCTTGAAGAACATCCCGACCGGTACCGTGATTCACGCCATCGAGCTGAAGCCGGGCGGCGGCGCCAAGATGGCCCGTTCCGCCGGTGCCTCGGTTCGTCTCGTCGCCAAGGATGGCCCCTACGCGCAGCTCCGTCTGCCGTCCGGTGAAATCCGCAACGTCGACGCACGCTGCCGCGCCACCATCGGCGAGGTCGGCAACGCCGAGCAGTCCAACATCAACTGGGGTAAGGCCGGCCGTAACCGCTGGAAGGGCATCCGCCCGACCGTGCGTGGTGTCGCCATGAACCCGGTCGACCACCCCCACGGTGGTGGTGAGGGTAAGACCTCCGGTGGACGTCACCCGGTCAGCCCTTGGGGCCAAAAAGAGGGTCGCACCCGCCACCCCAACAAGGAAAGCGACAAGCTCATCGTTCGTCGCCGTAACGTCGGCAAGAAGCGCTAGTAGGAGTTGTAGAAGATGCCACGCAGTCTCAAGAAGGGCCCCTTCGTTGATGACCACCTGCTCCGCAAGGTAGTTACGGCGAACGAAGCCAACAACAAGAACGTGATCAAGACCTGGTCGCGCCGCTCGATGATCATCCCCGCCATGCTGGGACACACCATCGCGGTGCACGACGGTCGCAAGCACATCCCGGTGTTCGTCACCGAGAGCATGGTGGGCCACAAGCTCGGCGAGTTTGCCCCCACCCGCACCTTCCGTGGACACGTGAAGGACGACAAGAAGGGCCGCCGCCGCTAAGCGGTGGTGTGAAGGAGGAAGAGAAATGGTGGAGTCAATCGCACGTGTGCGACACATCCGCGTCACCCCCCAAAAGGCTCGTCGCGTCATCAACCTGATCCGTGGCCGCCAGGCGCAGGAAGCACTGGCCATCCTGAAGTTCGCCCCTCAGGGCGCTTCGGAGCCCGTGTACAAGTTGGTCGCGTCGGCTATCGCGAATGCTCGCGTCAAGGCCGATGCCTCGAACACCTACCTGGACGAGCAGGACCTCTACGTGGCCCGTGTATTCGTTGATGAGGGTACGACCCTCAAGCGTTTCCAGCCCCGTGCCCAGGGTCGTGCTTTCCGCATCAACAAGCGCACCAGCCACATCACCGTCGTGCTCGCCACGCCGGATGAGACCGTTGCTGCCGCTGGCACGAAGAAGAAGGTGAGCAAGTAATGGGCCAGAAAGTAAACCCGTACGGCTTCCGTCTGGGAATCACCACCGACCACGTGTCGCGCTGGTTCTCCGACAGCACGAAGAAGGGTCAGCGTTACAGCGACTACCTCGCTGAAGACGTCAAGATCCGTGCACTGCTGAGCACCTCGCTCGACCGTGCCGGCGTCTCCCGCATCGAAATCGAGCGCACCCGCGACCGTGTCCGCGTGGACATCCACACGGCTCGTCCCGGAATCGTCATCGGCCGCCGCGGCGCCGAGGCCGAGCGCATCCGTGGAGATCTCGAGAAGCTCACCGGCAAGCAGATCCAGCTGAACATCCTCGAGGTCAAGAACCCCGAGGCCGACGCTCAGCTGGTCGCCCAGGGCATCGCCGAGCAGCTCTCCGCTCGTGTGGCTTTCCGCCGCGCGATGCGTAAGGGCCTGCAGGGCGCTCAGCGCGCTGGCGCCAAGGGTGTTCGTATCCAGGTCTCCGGCCGCCTCGGCGGCGCCGAGATGAGCCGTTCCGAGTTCTACCGTGAAGGCCGTGTGCCCCTGCACACCCTGCGCGCGAACATCGACTACGGCTTCTACGAGGCCAAGACCACCTTCGGCCGCATCGGCGTGAAGGTCTGGATCTACAAGGGCGACATCACCAACAAGGAACTCGCTCGCGAGCAGGCTAACGCGAAGTCGCCGAGCCGCGAGCGCAACGACCGTCCCCGCCGTGCCCCGCGCACGGAGGCTCCGGTTGCAGAAGGAGCAACGGCATAATGCTGATTCCCCGTCGTGTAAAGCACCGCAAGCAGCACCGTCCGCACCGTACCGGCCAGGCCACTGGTGGAACCCAGGTCAGCTTCGGCGAGTACGGCATCCAGGCACTCACTCCCGCCTACGTGACCAACCGTCAGATCGAGTCCGCTCGTATCGCGATGACGCGTCACATCAAGCGTGGGGGAAAGGTCTGGATCAACATCTACCCCGACCGTCCGCTCACCAAGAAGCCTGCTGAAACCCGCATGGGTTCCGGTAAGGGTTCGCCCGAGTGGTGGGTCGCCAACGTCAAGCCGGGTCGCGTCCTCTTCGAGGTCGCCGGTGTCAGCGAAGAGCTGGCCAAGGAAGCACTGACCCGTGCAATTCACAAGCTGCCCCTCAAGGCACGCATCATCAAGCGCGAGGAGGGCGACGCATAATGGCGATCGGTTCCAAGGAGCTCACCTCGACTGAGCTCGACACTTTCGAAGACGAGCGACTCGTCGAAGAGCTGCGTAAGGCGAAGGAAGAACTCTTCAACCTGCGCTTCCAGGCCGCTACCGGCCAGCTCGAGACCCACGGCCGCCTGCGTGCCGTGAAGCGCGACATTGCCCGCATCTACACGGTCATCCGTGAGCGCGAGCTGGGCATTCGCGCCACCCCCGTCGTCGAGGCAGCACCTGCCAAGGCGGAGAAGAAGACCAAGAAGAAGGATGCTGCACCCGCGGCAGCCGAGACCGAGACTGAGGAGGCCAAGTAACTATGGCTCAGACCGAAGAGAAGGTCGCCGAGGCTGTTGTCCGCGGCTACCGAAAGACTCGTCGTGGCTACGTCGTCAGCGACAAGATGGACAAGACCATCGTCGTCGAGGTCGAAGACCGCGTGAAGCACCCGCTGTACGGCAAGGTCATCCGCCGCACGTCCAAGGTGAAGGCTCACGACGAGCTCAACACCGCCGGCATCGGCGACCTCGTTCTCATCAGCGAGACCCGTCCCCTGAGCGCTTCGAAGCGCTGGCGCCTGGTCGAGATTCTCGAGAAGGCTAAGTAAGCCCCCGCGGGCTTGCTTCGTAGAAGGAGTATCAAGTGATTCAGCAGGAATCCCGGCTCAAGGTGGCCGACAACACCGGCGCCAAGGAGCTGCTCACCATCCGCGTTCTCGGAGGCTCCGGCCGCCGTTACGCCGGATTGGGTGACACGATCGTGGCAACGGTCAAGGACGCTATCCCCGGTGGAAACGTGAAGAAGGGTGACGTCGTCAAGGCAGTCATCGTTCGCACGAAGAAGGAAGTCCGCCGCCCGGACGGCTCGTACATCAAGTTCGACGAGAACGCCGCAGTGATCTTGAAGAACGACGGTGACCCCCGCGGTACCCGTATCTTCGGACCGGTCGGTCGCGAACTCCGCGACAAGAAGTTCATGAAGATCGTCTCGTTGGCACCGGAGGTTATCTAAGTCATGGCAAAGATCAAAAAGGGCGACCTCGTTCAGGTCATCTCGGGCGCAACCCAGGCCCGCGGCGGAGACCGCGGCAAGCAGGGCAAAGTCATCGAGGTACTCGTCGAGAAGAACCGCGTGATCGTCGAAGGCGTCAACTACGTCACCAAGCACGTCCGCCAGGGTCAGACCCAGCGCGGATCGAAGACTGGTGGCATCGAGACGCACGAAGCGCCGATCCACATCTCCAACGTCGCGCTCGTCGACCCGGAGACCAAGAAGCCGACTCGCGTCGGCCACCGCAACGAAACCGTAACGAAGAACGGCGTCGAGAAGACGGTCCGCGTTCGTTACGCCAAGACGTCTGGTAAGGACCTGTAATGACCGACACCGCAACTGCTGCGCCGGCTGGCAAGATCCAGCCGCGCCTCAAGCAGAAGTACCGCAGCGAAATCGTTCCGGCCCTCAAGGACCAGTTCGGCTTCGGCAACGTGCACCAGGTTCCCGGCCTCGTCAAGGTCGTCGTGAACACCGGTGTGGGTGAAGCAGCCCGCGATGGCAAGATCATCGACGGTGCGGTTTCCGACCTCACCAAGATCACGGGCCAGAAGCCGCAGGTCACCAAGGCCCGCAAGTCGATTGCTCAGTTCAAGCTGCGCGAAGGCCAGCCCATTGGCGCACACGTCACGCTTCGTGGCGACCGCGCCTGGGAATTCCTGGATCGTCTGCTCTCGCTCGCACTGCCCCGCATCCGCGACTTCCGCGGTCTGAGCGACCAGCAGTTCGACGGAAACGGCAACTACACGTTCGGTCTTCAGGAGCAGAGTGTGTTCCACGAGATCGATCAGGATAAGATCGACCGGGTTCGCGGTTTCGACATCACTGTCGTCACCACCGCGAAGACGGACGAAGAGGGTCGCGCGCTGTTGAAGTCGCTCGGTTTCCCGTTCCGTAGCTCCGAAACTTCCAACTAACTTTCGAATCATCTGATTCGTCTCGTGTTGGACAACGGGCCCGGGGTTTTCCCGGGCCCGTACCACCACAGGTCGTCGTTCGTGTAACGGGCGCCGAAACCTGGTGACAAAAGGAAAAATCATATGACAATGACAGATCCGGTCGCAGACATGCTGACCAGACTGCGCAACGCGAACTCGGCGCACCACGACACCGTGTCGATGCCGCACTCCAAGCTCAAAGGGCACATCGCCGACATCCTCAAGGCCGAAGGTTACATCTCGGGTTGGGAAGTTGCCGACGCCCGCGTCGGACAGACGCTCACGCTGAACCTCAAGTTCGGTCCGAACCGCGAACGCTCCATCGCCGGCATCAAGCGTGTCTCGAAGCCCGGCCTCCGCGTCTACGCGAAGTCGACCGAGATTCCCCGCGTTCTCGGCGGGCTCGGCGTAGCCATCCTGTCCACCTCCTCCGGTCTGCTCACCGACCGTCAGGCTGAGAAGAAGGGCGTAGGCGGAGAAGTACTCGCCTACGTGTGGTAGCCATTCATGTCTCGTATTGGAAGACTCCCCATTCAGATTCCTGCCGGCGTCACCGTTTCGGTTGACGGCCGTCAGGTTGCCGTGAAGGGCCCGAAGGGCGAGCTCGCGCTCACCGTCGCCCAGCCCATCGAAGTTGCTATCGAAGAGGGCCAGGTGCTCGTCACCCGTCCCGACGACGAGCGCGACTCCCGTTCGCTGCACGGCCTCACGCGCACGCTCATCGCCAACCAGATCATCGGTGTCACCGAGGGTTACACCAAGGGCCTCGAAGTCGTTGGAACCGGTTACCGCGTTCAGCAGCGTGGCGCCAACGTCGAGTTCGCACTCGGCTTCTCGCACCCCGTCATGATCGAACCGCCCGCTGGCATCACGCTCACGGTCGAGGGCAACAACAAGCTCACGATCTCGGGCATCGACAAGCAGGCCGTCGGTGAGGCTGCTGCCAACATCCGCAAGATTCGTAAGCCGGAGCCCTACAAGGGCAAGGGTGTCCGTTACGCCGGCGAGAACGTTCGCCGCAAGGCCGGAAAGTCGGGTAAGTAACCATGGCCGTTAAGACCAAGTCTGCTGCGCGTGACCGTCGTCACGCCCGGCTGCGCAAGAAGATCGAAGGCACCGAGGTTCGTCCCCGTCTCGTCGTGAACCGTTCGTCCCGCCACGTTTTCGTGCAGGTCGTCGACGACAGCAAGGGCCACACCCTCGTTTCCGCCTCCACGCTCGAGAGCGACCTGCGGTCGTTCGACGGTGACAAGACCGCCAAGGCCAAGCGCGTCGGCGAACTCGTCGCCGAACGTGCCAAGAGCGCCGGCATCGAAGACGTCGTATTCGACCGTGGCGGCAACCGCTACGCCGGACGCGTCGCTGCGATCGCCGAAGGCGCACGCGAAGGCGGGTTGAACCTGTGAGCGACAACGAAGCTAAGAAGGAGCAGGAAGTGGCGACTGACCAGACTGCCGCTGAGAAGCCGGTCGAGACCGCCGCTGGCACCGACAACGCGGGTCGCACCGACGCGCGCGGTGAGCGCCGTGGTGGCGGCCGTGGCGAGCGTGGCCAGGGCCGCGACCGCAATAGCCGTGATGCCGACAAGAGCCAGTTCCTGGAGCGCGTCGTCACCATCAACCGCGTGTCGAAGGTCGTGAAGGGTGGACGTCGGTTCAGCTTCACTGCCCTCGTCGTCGTCGGCGATGGCAACGGCCTCGTGGGCGTTGGCTACGGAAAGGCGAAGGAAGTTCCCCTCGCCATTTCGAAGGGTGTCGAAGAGGCGAAGAAGAACTTCTTCCGCGTTCCTCGCACCGGCTCGACCATCCCGCACCCCGTCCAGGGTGAAGCCGCTGCCGGCGTCGTCCTCCTGCGCCCCGCCTCGGGTGGTACCGGTGTTATCGCCGGTGGCCCCGTTCGCGCCGTGCTCGAGTGCGCTGGCATCCACGACGTCCTGAGCAAGTCGCTCGGTTCGTCCAACACGATCAACATCGTGCACGCCACGGTGGCGGCTCTGCAGCAGCTCGAAGAACCTCGTGCCGTTGCCGCCCGTCGCGGTCTGGAATTCGACCAGGTCGCTCCTGCCCGCCTCGTGCGCGCCGAAGCTGAGGCTGTCGCTGCTGCGGCTGCCGCGAAGGTAGGTGCCTAATGGCCGGTCGCCTGAAGGTCACGCAGATCAAGTCCAAAGTTAGTGAGAAGCAGTACCAGCGCGACACTCTGCGCAGCCTGGGACTGAAGCGCATCGGCTCCACGGTCATCCGCCCGGATGACTCGCAGAACCGCGGCTACGTCAACACTGTTGCTCACCTCGTAAAAGTTGAGGAGATCGACTAATGGCTGACGAGAAGAAAGACGTCACCGAGGAGACCCCCAAGAAGGCTCCCGCCAAGAAGGCAGCGCCCAAGGCTGCTGCCGACAAGGCTCCCGCCGCCAAGGCTCCGGCCAAGAAGGCTCCCGCGAAGAAGGCTGCAGCTTCGGCTGACGCCGCCTCCGTCGAGTCGGCTCCTGCCGCCAAGAAGGCTCCGGCCAAGAAGGCAGCAGAAGAGGTCGAGGCTCGCGTGCAGGTTCTGAAGGTGCACCACCTTCGTCCCGCCGCCGGCTCCAAGAAGGAACGCACGCGCGTCGGCCGTGGTGAAGGATCCAAGGGTAAGACCGCGGGTCGTGGAACCAAGGGTACGAAGGCTCGTTACTCCGTTCGTCCCGGTTTCGCCGGTGGACAGCTCCCGCTGCACATGCGTGCGCCGAAGCTGCGCGGGTTCAAGAACCCGTTCCGCGTCGAGTACCAGGTCGTCAACCTGGAGAAGCTGGCCGAGCTCTACCCGGCCGGTGGCGACGTCACCATCCAGGACCTCGTGCTCAAGGGCGCCGTTCGCAAGAACGAGAAGGTCAAGGTTCTCGGCAACGGTGACATTTCAGTTAAGCTGAACGTAGCGGTTGACAAGGTCTCTGACTCTGCCGAGCAGAAGATCGTGGCAGCCGGGGGCTCTGTAAAGTAGCTTTCGGGCTGTTCCGTGTCAGGAACTCACCCGGGTGGTCGTGAAAGCGGCCACCCGGGCCGACCCCGCTTAACCCTCAGGAGGCACCCCCTTGTTTAGCGCCGTTGCGCGGATCTTCCGCACACCCGACTTGCGTCGGAAGATCGGTTTCACTCTGGGCATCATCGCCCTCTACCGCTTGGGGTCCTTCATCCCGGCACCGTTTGTCGATTTCGGCAACGTGCAGGCGTGTCTCGCCCAGAACCAGGGAACCTCCGGTCTCTACGAGCTCGTCAACCTCTTCTCCGGTGGTGCACTCCTCCAGCTGTCGATCTTCGCGCTGGGAATCATGCCCTACATCACCGCGTCGATCATCGTGCAGCTCCTGCGCGTGGTCATCCCGCACTTCGAAACCCTGCACAAAGAGGGTCAGGCGGGTCAGGGCAAGCTGACGCAGTACACGCGTTACCTCACAATCTTCCTGGGTGTTCTGCAATCGACCACCCTGATCACCGTCGCCCGATCGGGTGCCCTTTTCGGCACGAACTCCGGCGGCGAGTGCTCGCAGTTGCTCACCAATGACGCGTGGTACGCCATCCTGCTCATGGTCATCACCATGACCGCCGGCACCGGCCTCATCATGTGGATGGGCGAGCTCATCACCGAACGCGGCGTCGGCAACGGCATGTCGCTCCTGATCTTCACGTCGATCTCGGCCACCTTCCCCGCCTCGCTGTGGGCCATCTGGCAGTCGCGTGGCGTCGAGACCTTCCTCCTGGTTCTGGCGGTCGGCCTGCTGATCGTCGGACTCGTGGTGTTCGTCGAACAGTCGCAGCGTCGCATTCCGGTGCAATACGCCAAGCGCATGGTCGGTCGCCGCACCTACGGCGGCAACAACACCTATATCCCGATCAAGGTCAACATGGCCGGCGTCGTGCCCGTCATCTTCGCCTCGTCGTTGCTGTACCTGCCCGCTTTGATTGCGCAGTTCAACCAGCCCGCTGCGGGTCAAGAGCCGGCCGCGTGGGTCACCTGGGTCACGAACTACCTGACCAAGGGCGATCACCCGCTCTACATGCTCCTGTACTTCCTGCTCATCGTGGGCTTCACCTACTTCTACGTCGCCATCACTTTCAACCCTGAAGAAGTGGCCGACAACATGAAGAAGTACGGCGGGTTCATCCCCGGCATCCGTGCCGGTCGCCCCACGGCCGAGTACCTCGACTACGTGCTCACCCGCGTGACCCTGCCCGGATCGATCTACCTCGGTTTGATCGCACTCATCCCGTTGATCGCCCTCGCGCTGGTCGGTGCCAACCAGAACTTCCCGTTCGGTGGCGCATCCATCCTGATCATCGTCGGTGTCGGACTCGAGACCGTGAAGCAGATCGACTCGCAGCTGCAGCAGCGTCACTACGAAGGACTGCTGCGTTGAGCGGCGACCGAGGCATCCGTTTGCTCATCGTCGGGCCCCCCGGGGCTGGCAAGGGCACGCAGGCTTCGGCGGTCGCTGAGGCTTACGGCATCCCCGCCATCTCGACGGGCGACATCTTCCGCGCCAACATCGAGCAGGGCACCGAACTGGGCAAGCAGGTCCAAGAGGTCATGGCTTCGGGCGGATTCGTTCCCGATGAACTCACGAATTCGATCGTGGCCGACCGGTTGAAGCAGGATGACGCCCAGGGCGGGTTCCTGCTCGACGGCTACCCGCGCACGACCGAGCAGGTGCACGAGCTCGACCGCATCCTCGCCGAAAGCGGTGCCGAACTGGACGCCGTCATTCAGCTGCAGGCCGACACCGACGAGGTCGTCAAGCGCCTCACGAAGCGCGCGCTCGAGCAGGGTCGCGTCGACGACACCGAAGACGTGATTCGTCACCGCCAAGATCTCTACCGTGAGCAGACCGAGCCCGTCATCGCGATCTACGCCGAACGCGGCGTCGTCGTCGAGGTCGACGGACTGGGAACTGTTGATGATGTAGCTGCTCGCGTTCGCGATGGCCTCGCCGCCCGCGGGCTCGGTGTCCACGCGTAGCCACGGTGTCCACGCGTAGCCACGGTGTCCACGCGTAACCGTTGAGCCCAGGCCTCGCCACGGCGTTCACGCCGAGCAACGTGGTGCGCGTAACGTCGGCATCGCCATCACGTGTTGAGACGCCGAAGGCTCGTGGAATCTCAGCAGAGTAAGCGCCGGCGACGTCGGCCTCTGCGAACATCGCGATTCCCGTGCCGCGTGTCGACCGCGGTGAACCGCATGGAGAATCGTGAAGCGGGATACCTACGGTGATCCGTATTCGCTTCGCACTATCACAACGCGCACAGTGAATCACAAGGCGCACAGTCATTCGCGAGGAGCACAGCGAAGTGCACCTCGTACAGTGAACCGCGACGCGCACAGAGGGTCGTGGTGAGAACAGTCAGTCGTGGGCGTGAGCGCCCCGGAAGGAGTGGCGAATGCTGCGTAGATCCATTTACAAGTCGCCGGCGCAGCTGCGCCTGATGATGGCGCCGGGCGCCGCGACCGCTGCGTCGCTCGAAGCCGCGCGGTCCGCCATCCGGGTGGGAGCCACCACGCTGGACGTGAACGCAGCGGCCGAAGCTGCGATCGTCGCTCTCGGTGGGCAACCCAACTTCGTGCTCGAGCCCGGTTACAACCACACAATCTGTGCGTCCGTGAACGACGACGTGGTGCACGGCATCCCCAATGCTCGCCCGCTCGAACCGGGTGACATCGTCTCGATCGATAGCGGCGCCATCCTCGACGGCTGGAACGGAGACGCGGCGATCACCGTCGTGATCCCCGACCAGACGCGCCCCGATCTCGTGGCCGCCCGGCAGAAACTCTCCGATGTGACCGAAGGCTCGCTGTGGGCTGGCATCGCTCGTCTTGCGCGCGCGAAGCACCTCAACGAGGTCGGCGACGCCGTACAGGGGTATGTCGAGGCACGCGGGGACTACGGCATCCTGACCGACTACATCGGACACGGCATCGGACGCTCGATGCACGAGGCGCCGCCCGTCTTCAACTACCGCGTCTCGCAGAAGGGCCCGGAGGTGAAGCCCGGTCTCGTCGTCGCCATCGAGCCCATGGTGGTCGCCGGGTCGATCGAGACTTACGTGCGCGACGACGACTGGACGGTCGCTACCGAAGACGGCCTCGATGCCGCCCACTGGGAGCACAGCGTGGCCGTGCACAAAGACGGCATCTGGGTGCTCACCGCGCCCGACGGCGGAGCCTCTAAACTGGCCGAATTCGGCGTGACGCCGACGCCCATCGCCTGAAAGGCCGCCCCATGACCGAGAACGTTTACCGCATCGAACTCGCCGCCGCTCACGAGCAGCAACCCGCCGACGGATGGTGGAGGAGTGCCACGCACGTCGGTCAGGGCGAGGCGTCGCTCGACGCCCGCGATCTCGGCGCCTCCCGCGGCGACGGCATCTTCGAGACGTTCGGCACGATGGAAGGACGCGTGCACGCGCTCGACGCGCACCTCGCGCGACTTGGACGGTCCGCCCATTCGCTCGATCTGCCTCAGCCGAATGTCGAACAGCTGGGCGTCGTCGTCCGCCGCGCAGCTCAGGAAATCGGCGCGCCGGGGCAGGCTTCGATCAAACTCGTACTCACGCGCGGCGTCGAGGGCACCGGCATACCGACCGGATGGATGGTCGTCACCGCGATCGCTGAGGAGACGTTCGCCGGGCAGCGACGCGACGGTATCGACGTCGTCGTGCTCGAGCGCGGATACCCGAGCGACGTGGCCGAGCGGGCGCCCTGGCTTCTCGCCGGCGCCAAGACGTTGTCTTATGCGGTGAACATGGCCGCCCTGCGCGAAGCCAAACGACGTGGCGCCGACGAGGCGCTGTTCGTGTCGACGGACGGCTACGCACTCGAGGCCCCCACCTCGAACCTGGTCGTGAAACTCGACGGCGAGTTCGTGACGACGCCTCCCGTGAACGGCATCCTCGCCGGCACGACGCAGGGCGACCTCTTCGAGTTGCTCGAGGGCTGGGGTGAGCGAACGTCATACAGACTTCTCACTATCGCCGAGGTGCGCCGGGCTGAAGCCGCGTGGCTGCTGTCGAGCGTTCGCCTGGCCGCCCCGCTGCGGTCCCTCGACGGTGAGCAGCTGGCCGTCGACGTCGAGCTCACGGCTCGAATCAACGGCGCGCTGCTCAGCCGCTGAGCTGAGTCGGCGCCTATGCGTCGATGACGTGGACGAGCTCGTCGATGAAGCTCGGGAAGTCGACGGCGTTGCGCACGATGCGCTGCACGTCGGCGCGGTTCGAGAACACCTCGACGAACTGGTCGAAAACGCTCTGGAAGCTGCCGCGGTCGACCGCCGAGAACGCGATGAACGCGACCACGTTGACGCGGTATTCACCCCAGGGGAGAGGTGTCTCGTTGACCGAGATCGCGATGGCCGTGCGCGTCGCCGTCATGGTCATGGCATGCGGCACGGCCAAGGCCTCGGTGAAGGCCGTGGATGACATGCGCTCGCGTTGCAGGGCCCCCTCGACGTAGCCCTGGTCGACGACCGAGGCCTCGACCATCCGCTCACCCAGGGTGCGGATCATGGCGTCGCTGTCCGAGACCGTGAGGTTGCGGAAGAACAGATCCTCACGGAAGTACTTCAGCAGCTGACCCTTGATGCGCTCACGCCGCCGCATGCGCTTGATCTCGGCGATCTCGCGTCGAGCCCGGTCGATATCGCCCGCCGTGAGGAACGGCTGGATGACGACGACGCCGGGGGAGGGGACGGGCGGCTCGATCGTCGACAACACCAGATCGGTGTCGATGGTCGACCAGTCCACGTCGCTGCGCGTGACGACCTGGCGGACGCGCAGCTCGGTGCCGAGCGACCCTTCGACGCGCTGCAGCAGCAGGCTGTGCAGGTCGTAATAGTTGGGGCACACGATGGTGCAGGTGACCAGGTCGTCGCCATACATCTGCCGCTCGAGTTGCGCGCCCACGTGCATGGCGATGTAGGCGATCTCGTCGTCGTTGACGGTGATGGCGGCGCGTTCCTGCAGGCGGCTGGCGATATAGACGGCCAGCTCATAGATCATCGGGAACGAACTCTTGATGCTCTTGGTGAGCGGGTTGCGAGAATAGGAGCGGTCTTTGGCGCGCCGCACCAGGTTCTGCACGTGCATCGACAGGCGCACGAGGAAGTCCTCGTCCGAGAGGTCGACGACGTACTGCTCGCTCGCCGCCTGCGTGATGTCGCGCATGGTCTCGAGGATGTCGCGGTCGAGGTAGTCGTCACCCTCATGAGCGTGCGCGTGGGCGGGTTCTGCTCCCGGCGTGATGACGCGCGTGCCCAAGAGATGCGCCAGGTAGTCGATCTCAGCGCCTCCGAGGTCGACCTCGAAATGCGTTTGGATGAGGGAGTGCAGGTCCTGGCCGACGCCTTCGGGCGGCAGATCGGCCTGGGGCGGGTTGGTCTCGATGTCGCGGTGCTTCGAGACCCGGTCGACGGCGATGGCGATGTGGAGGAGGACATCCGCAATGCCGTATTCGTTGACGTAGTAGCCGCGCGCGGTGAGCGCCTGCACCAGATCGGTCTTGAAAGCACCGAGGGTCTGCGCCGAGAACTCACGCTGGATGGCGACGAGCTCGACCATGCCGCGCTCGGTCTCTTCGCGGAACATCCTGCTGAGCAGGCGCCGCCTGGCTGTCTCGGTTCCCGTCAAGGTCACGACGCTGCCGGCGCGCCCGAGCCGCAGCGTCTCGCCGGACAGCAGCTGTCGCACGCGCCCGAGATCGGCTTCGATTGTCGAGTCGCTCACATGCAGTGTCGCCGCGAGCTCGTAGACGTCGAGCCCGTCGGGGCTGTCGATGAGCCGACGCACGATGGCGTACAGCCGATCGCGGGGTGTTTCGGCGTCGGCGCCGACGGCGTGCACGAACTGTGTGTAGGCCTCACGGTCGATGCGATAACCGTCGCCACCCGAGCGGATGGGCGCGAGTGGCGCCGCCTCGTCTTTGATCTGCGTGACATAGCTGCGCACGCTGCGCGGGGTCACGCCCAGGACGTCGCTCAATTCGCCGGCCGTCACCCAGCCGCCGTCGCGCGCGAGGTAGGTGAGGAGCCGTTCGTGTTTGTCGCGGATCACCGAACCTCCTTCCCGCGTTATTCGAGTTAACCATCTCGAACCCGTGCAAGCGGTCAGCGCACGCGCCTTTCCGGGGTGGCGGAAAGCGATCTAGTGGCACGGATGCTCTGGCGGGACGAATATGGCAAGGTCGGCAGCATCCTGCCGAAGCAACGGTTGTAAAGCGGAGGCAGTCAATGAGGATCCTCATTGTGTGTGGCGCGGGCGCGTCCAGCACATTCGTCGCACTGCGCGTTCGCCGCACCGTCGCAGCCCGCGGCCTCGACCATGTCGTCGAGGCAGGGTCGGTCGAGCGCATCCCCGAGGCGAACGAAACGCTGGGTGGCGAGTTGCGCCCCGCCGAGGCATCCGCCAATCGTGCCGATGTCGTCCTCATCGGCCCGCACCTGGCGGACCAGTTCGACGGGCTGAACGGGCGCATCGAGCGTTCCGGCGGCCGGGCCGTTCTGCTGCCCACCGACATCTTCACTGACGCATCCGGCGACCGGGCCCTCGACCTGGCACTGGCCGCACCCATCACCACCCCGTAAGGAACCCCATGATTGAACGCACTGTCAGCATCGGCTCGGCCAACGGGCTGCACGCGCGCCCCGCGAAGCTGTTCGCGCAGGCGGCGTCGGGCGCCGGCATCCCCGTCACGATTCAGAAAGACGGCGGCAAGGCTGTCAACGCGGCGAGCATCCTGGGCGTCATCTCGCTCGGCATCGAACACGGCGACACGGTGACAGTCACGGCCGACGGCACCGGCGACGACGCCGAACAGGTTCTCGACACCCTGACCGAGCTGCTGGCCACGGACCACGACAATGCCTAGCACCACCACCACGCACGGTCGGGACTCCGAGGTCACGACGACCACGACGCTCACAACGCTCACGGGTGTCGGCATCGGCACGGGTGCCGCGGTCGGCCCCATCGCATTCATGGCTCCCGCCCTTCCCGAGCCGAAGGATGTCGCCTCCACGCGCTCCATCGACGAGGAGACCGCCCGCGTGCGCACGTCTGTCGCCGTCGTTTCGCAGGAACTCGACGCGCGCGGCCAGAAAGCGGGCGGCGCAGCCCAGGAAGTTCTCGAAGCCCAGGCCATGATGGCCGAGGACCCGGCCCTCACCGAACTCATCGACCAGAAGATCGCCGCGGGCGGCACCGCCGAGCGCGCCGTCTTCGAGGCCTTCTCCTCCTTCCGCGCCCAGCTCGAAGCCCTCGGCGGCTACCTCGCCGAGCGCGCCGCCGACCTCGACGACGTGTCGCAGCGCGTGATCGCCGACCTGAGCGGTGTCGCGGCCCCCGGCGTTCCCGAACGCGATGAGCCGTTCATCCTCATCGCGCGCGACCTGGCCCCGGCCGACACGGCCGTGCTCGATCTCACCCGTGTTCTCGCCCTCGTCACCACGGATGGCGGGCCCACCTCGCACACGGCGATCCTCGCCCGCGAGAAGTCGATCGTCGCGATCGTCGGCACCCAGACCTCCGAGGGCCTGAACGACGGCGACGTCGTCGTGGTCGACGCGGCCACCGGCCAGGTGACGCTCAACCCCGACGCGGACCTCGTCGACGCCACGACCGAGCGCATCCGGGCATGCGCCGCTCAGGCCGAACTGCCCGCAGAGCCCGGACGCCTCGCCGACGGCACGCCCATGCCCCTCCTCGCCAACCTCGGCGACGTGGCGGGCGCAGCCCCCGCCGTCGAACGCGGTGCCGAAGGCGTCGGCCTCTTCCGCACCGAGTTCCTCTTCCTCGACTCGACGACGGCCCCCACGGTGGCCGACCAGCGCGCCTCCTACACGGCGCTGCTCGAGGCCTTCGCCGGTAAGAAGGTCGTCGTGCGTCTGCTCGACGCCGGCGCCGACAAGCCCCTGCCGTTCCTCAACGACGCGCACGAAGAGAACCCCGCGATGGGCCTCCGTGGCCTGCGGGCCCTGCGCGCCAGCGAGAACCTGCTGCGCGACCAGCTCACGGCGCTCGCCGAGGCAGACGCCGCGACATCCGCCGATCTGTGGGTCATGGCACCCATGGTGTCCACGGTCGAGGAGACGGTCTACTTCGTCAAAATGGCCGCCGAATACGGCATCCGCACGGCCGGCGTCATGGTCGAGGTTCCCTCGGCCGCTCTGCTCGCCGACCGCATCCTGCCGCACGCTGCCTTCGCGTCGATCGGCACCAACGACCTCACCCAGTACACGCTCGCCGCCGACCGTCAGCTCGGCTCGGTGGCCGCCTTCCAGAGCCCCTGGCACCCCGCGGTGCTGCGGCTCATCCGGGAAGTCGCGCGTGCGGGCGAGTCGACGGGCAAACCTGTCGGCGTGTGCGGCGAGGCTGCCGCAGACCCCCTGCTCGCGATCGTTCTCGCGGGCCTCGGTGTCACCTCCCTGTCCATGTCCCCGGCGGCGCTCGCAGACGTGCGCGCCTCCCTTCTCACCGTCACCCTCGACGAGGCACGCACCATTGCCGAGTCCGCCCTGGCCGCCGACGAGGCAGCCGACGCCAAGACCGCAGCGCTCGCCGCGGCAACCCGAATCACAACGAAAGAGAACTGATCATGACGACGACGTCAACGCCCACCCAAAAGGGTGGATTCCGGGTCGGGGTGCAGCGCTTCGGCACCTTCCTCTCGGGCATGGTGATGCCCAACATCGCCGCCTTCATCGCGTGGGGCCTCATCACGGCCCTGTTCATCCCCACCGGCTGGCTGCCGAACGAGCAGATCGCGACCCTGGTCAACCCGACGCTGTTCTTCCTGCTGCCGCTCCTGATCGCCAACACCGGTGGTCGGATGATCTATGACACCCGTGGTGGCGTCGTGGCAACAATCGCGACCATGGGCGTCATCGCCTCGACCATGGGCACCCCCGTGTTCGACGGCGGAACCCCCATGTTCCTCGGCGCCATGATCGTCGGTCCCCTCGCCGCCTGGATCATGAAGCAGGTCGACAAGCTCTGGGACGGCAAGATCAAGGCCGGCTTCGAGATGCTCGTCAACAACTTCTCGGCCGGCATCCTCGGCGCCATCCTGGCCATCGGCGCGTTCTTCGCCGTCGGCCCGGTCATCAGCGCCATCACCGACTGGCTCGAGGGCGCCGTCGACTGGCTGGTCGCCGCGCAGCTGCTGCCCCTCGCCTCGATCTTCATCGAGCCCGGCAAGGTGCTGTTCCTGAACAACGCCATCAACCACGGTGTGCTCACCCCCATCGGCACCGCGCAGGCCCAGGATGCCGGCAAGAGCGTGCTGTTCCTGCTCGAGGCGAACCCCGGCCCCGGCCTCGGTCTGCTGCTGGCCTTCGCGTTCTTCGGTCTCGGTAGCGCCCGCGCCACCGCCCCCGGCGCGATCGTGATCCAGTTCCTCGGTGGAATCCACGAGATCTACTTCCCTTACATCCTCGCCAAGCCCATCCTGCTGCTCTCGGTCATCGCCGGTGGCGCCGCCGGTATCGCCACCAACGTGGCCTTCAACTCGGGTCTCGTGAGCCCCGCGTCGCCCGGCAGCATCTTCGCGATCCTCGCGGTCACGGAGAAGGGCAGCTATGTGGGTGTCATCCTGTCGGTCATCCTGGCCGCTGCCGTGTCGTTCATCATCTCGGCCGTCATCCTGCGGGCCACGCGCAAGCGCGACATCGCCGCGGGCAACGCCGGTGACCTGAGCGCCGCCATCGCGCAGACCGAAGCCAACAAGGGCAAGAAGTCCAGCGTGCTCGGCAACATCCAGCATGACGGTGCCGCCGCCGGTGCCACCGCGACCGACGAGGGCCTCGTGGCCACGCTCGAGCGCAAGCCGATCAACAAGATCGTCTTCGCCTGCGACGCGGGCATGGGCTCGAGCGCCATGGGTGCATCGGTTCTGCGCAACAAGATCAAGAAAGCCGGCATCGACGGTGTCGACGTGACCAACAAGTCGATCGCCAACCTCGACGGCTCGGAGGACCTCGTGATCACGCAGCGCGAGCTCACCGACCGCGCCAAGGGCAAGACCCCTGAAGCCACCCACCTCTCGGTGGACAACTTCATGAACAGCCCCAAGTACGACGAGGTCGTCGAACTGCTCCGCGCCGAAGGGCACTGAGCACAAGGAATAACCGGATGACAGGGCCGGGCGGGTGGCGGCAACTCACAGCCACCCGCCCGGTCGTGTTTGCCAGACTGGGTTCGTCCACCGGCGAACCGAACGTAAGGAAGAAACAGGACCATGAGCGAACAGATTCTTGCCGCCGATCAGATCGAGATCGTGTCGGATGCCGTGACGAAAGAGCAGGCGATCCGCCGGGCCGCCGACATCCTCGAGCGCGTCGGCGCCGTGTCAGACGGGTACTACGCCGCCATGCTGCAGCGCGAAGAGACCGTCAGCACCTACATGGGCAACTTCCTGGCGATCCCGCACGGCACCAACGACGCGAAAGACACCATCACGCGGTCGGCCCTGTCGTTCACGCGCTACGAGCAGCCCATCGACTGGGCGGGCGAAGAAGTGCGTTTCGTCGTCGGCATCGCGGGCGTCAACAACGAGCACCTCGACATCCTGTCGCGCATCGCCATCATCTTCTCCGACGAGGACGAGGTCGCGAAGCTCGCGGATGCCTCCACCACCGACGAGATCTTCGCCCTGCTCGGGGATGTGAACGCCGAATGAAGGCCGTCCACTTCGGCGCCGGCAACATCGGGCGCGGGTTCATCGGAGTCCTCCTGAACGAGGCCGGCTACGACCTCGTCTTCGCCGACGTCAACGGCGAGCTGACCGAGCGCATCGACCGCGTCGGCCACTTCACGGTGCACGAGGTCGGCGAGGGTGGCACCGACCACGTCGTCGACAACGTGCGCGCCATCGACAGCCGATCGCGCGAGGACGAGCTGGTCGCAGAGATCGCTTCGGCCGATATCGTCACAACCGCCGTCGGCCCCAACATCCTGCGCTTCGTCGCGCCCGCCATCGCGCGCGGCATCGACCAGCGCCCAGCGGATGCCGCGCCACTGGCCGTCATGGCGTGCGAGAACGCGGTCAACGCCACCGACATCTTGCAGGCCGAGGTGCGTGCCGCCGTCGGCGACGCCGCCTGGGAGAAGCTGGCCGCGAAGGCCGTCTTCGCCAACACGGCCGTCGACCGCATCGTCCCCGCCCAGGAGCCCACGGGCCCCGACGGCATCGATGTCACGGTCGAGACGTTCTCGGAGTGGGCCATCGAGGAGCCGCCCTTCGGCGGAAACGCCCCCCGCATTCCGGGCGCCCACTTCGTGCCCGACCTCGAGCCCTACATCGAGCGCAAGCTCTTCACCGTCAACACGGGCCACGCCACGACCGCCTACTTCGGCGCCCTCGCGGGGCATGACGCCATCGCCGACGCCATCGGTGATCCGGATGTCGCGGCCAAGGTGCGCGCCACGCTCGAAGAGACCTCGGCCCTCCTCGTCGAGAAGCACGGCCTCGACGTCGCCGAGCAGGACGCGTACCGCGCCACCATCCTGCAGCGCTTCGCCAACCCGCACCTGCCCGACACCGTGTCGCGCGTGGGCCGCCAGCCCCTGCGCAAGCTGTCGCGCAACGAGCGCTTCGTGTCGCCCGCCGCCCAGCTGGCCGAGCGCGGCACCGACCCCGTGGCCCTCGTCGCCGCCATCGGTGCTGCACTGCGCTTCGACGCCGCGGATGACGAGCAGAGCGTGCTGATGAAGACGGCTCTCTCGACGCTCACGACCGAGCAATTCATCGAAGAACACCTCGGGTTGGCGCCCGAACACCCCCTCTATGCATCCCTGTTCGACGTCGTCGCGGCGCGTGCGCAGGAATTATAGAGACGGACTGGTAAATAGCAAGGACATCGCATAAGATCGTTCTTTGGTGCTTTATGCACGCTTTTGGCGTGTCCGGCACCGCATGCAACGCATGACCAGCACACCCTACCTATTGCGACAGTGAGGCTATGGCCAAAAAAGACGGCGTCATCGAAATTGAAGGCTCAGTGGTTGAGGCTCTGCCCAACGCGATGTTCCGCGTTGAGCTGACCAACGGCCACAAGGTGCTTGCCCACATCTCGGGCAAAATGCGCCAGCACTACATCCGCATCCTCCCCGAGGACCGCGTGATCGTCGAGCTGAGCCCCTACGACCTGACCCGCGGCCGGATCGTCTACCGCTACAAGTAGACACTCATCTTTCACACGGGCACGCGCGAGCGATCGGGCGTGTCGATCGGAAAGGTGTGCTGTAAGTAACGGCCGGGAAGGTCGCGGAGTCCGCTCCGCTCCCTGCTGAAGACAGCATCCGGCACGAGGACAGCGACACAAAGGAAAAGAACAATGAAGGTCAACCCCAGCGTCAAGCGCATCTGCGAAAAATGCAAAGTCATTCGTCGCAACGGTCGCGTCATGGTGATCTGCGAGAACCCGCGTCACAAGCAGCGCCAGGGCTAAGTCCCGAGGGCCGGCCGCAAGGCCGGCACCGCCGCTTCGCGGAATGGTGGAGACATCCACCACAACTGAATATGTATTGAGGCAGGTCCAGATCTCGTCGACGTGAGTCGGCGGGGGACACCCCGGGTTGGAGGCCCGGGCACCGGATCTGCTGCAGACCTCCACTTCAAATAACAGGAGAAGCCACAATGGCACGTCTCGCCGGAGTAGACATTCCCCGCGATAAGCGCGTGGAAGTTGCACTGACGTACATCTATGGTGTTGGCCGCACGAGGGCCCTCAAGACCCTCGCCGACACCTCCATCGATGGAAACATCCGCGTGAAGGATCTGAGCGACGATCAGCTCGTTCTCCTCCGCGACTACATCGAGGGCAACTACAAGGTTGAGGGTGACCTTCGCCGTGAGGTTGCCGCCGACATCCGCCGCAAGGTCGAGATCGGAAGCTACGAGGGCATCCGCCACCGTCGCGGCCTGCCCGTCCGCGGACAGCGCACCAAGACCAACGCTCGTACCCGCAAGGGCCCGAAGCGCACCGTAGCCGGCAAGAAGAAGGCTCGCTAGGCCCTCGGCCAGCGCAGCCCGCCTCAGGATTCAGGAGTAATCATGGCAGCACCCAAGTCGGCTATCCGCAAGCCGCGTAAGAAAGAAAAGAAGAACGTCGCCGTGGGCCAGGCCCACATCAAGTCGACCTTCAACAACACCATCGTCTCGATCACCGACACCACCGGTGCGGTCATCAGCTGGGCCTCCTCGGGTGGCGTCGGCTTCAAGGGTTCGCGTAAGTCGACCCCGTTCGCCGCGCAGCTCGCTGCCGAGTCGGCCGCGCGCCAGGCTCAGGAGCACGGCATGAAGAAGGTCGACGTCTTCGTCAAGGGACCGGGTTCGGGTCGTGAGACCGCGATCCGTTCGCTTCAGGCCGCTGGTCTCGAGGTCGGTTCGATCAACGACGTCACCCCGCAGGCGCACAACGGTTGCCGCCCGCCCAAGCGTCGTCGCGTCTAATCCTTTAGATGTCAGTCCGGCGGAGCCCCAGGCTCCGCCGGCGCTGGCGTCTCAGGGTCGCGACGCGATACCAGAGCTCCAGCGCGCACCTCACAACCTCGCCAACGCAAGTGTCATATAGCGGACACTTAGCCGAAAGGACCACATAGTGCTTATTGCACAGCGCCCAACGCTCACCGAAGAGAACATCTCCGAGTTCCGCAGCCGGTTCGTCATCGAGCCCCTCGAGCCCGGCTTCGGTTACACCCTCGGTAACTCCCTCCGCCGCACGCTGCTCTCCTCGATCCCCGGCGCTGCTGTCACCAGCATCCGCATCGATGGTGTTCTGCACGAGTTCTCGACGATCCCCGGTGTGCGTGAAGACGTCACCGAGATCATCCTCAACATCAAGGGCCTCGTCGTCTCCTCCGAGCACGACGAGCCCATCACCGCTTACCTGCGCAAGACGGGTGCCGGCCAGGTCACGGCCGCCGACATCTCCGCTCCCGCGGGTGTCGAGGTGCACAACCCCGACCTCGTCATCGCGACGCTCAACGAGAAGGCCAAGTTCGAACTCGAACTGACCATCGAGCGTGGCCGTGGCTACGTGTCGTCCGCCCAGAACCGCAACGAGTTCAGCGAAGCCGGCCAGATTCCGGTCGACTCGATCTACTCGCCCGTTCTCAAGGTCACCTACCGCGTCGAGGCAACTCGTGCCGGTGAGCGCACCGACTTCGACCGCCTCGTGGTCGACGTCGAAACCAAGAACGCGATCACCCCGCGCGACGCCATCGCGTCGGCAGGACGCACCCTCACCGAGCTGTTCGGTCTCGCCCGCGAGCTGAACAACCAGGCTGAGGGCATCGAGATTGGCCCGGCACCCGTCGACGCCGTTCTCTCGAACGAGCTCTCGATCCCGATCGAAGATCTCGACCTCTCGGTTCGCTCCTACAACTGCCTGAAGCGCGAAGGCATCAACACGGTCTCCGAGCTCGTCGCTCTGAGCGAGACCCAGCTGATGAACATCCGCAACTTCGGTCAGAAGTCGGTCGACGAGGTTCGCGACAAGCTCACCGAAATGGGTCTGTCGCTGAAGGATTCGGTGCCCGGTTTCGACGGCGCCCACTTCTACAGCGGCTACGAAGAAGAGACCATCTAAGTCTCGTCCTCGAGACACTTTTCACCACATAACTCTGGAGAACGACAAGAATGCCTAAGCCAACTAAGGGCCCCCGCCTCGGAGGCGGTCCTGCACACGAGCGCCTCATGCTGGCGAACCTCGCCGCCGCGCTGTTCACCCACAAGCGCATCACCACCACCGAGACCAAGGCCAAGCGCCTGCGTCCCGTCGCCGAGCGTCTCGTGACGTTCGCGAAGCGTGGCGACCTGCACGCGCGCCGTCGCGTCATGGGAATCATCAGCGACAAGTCCGTCGTGCACGAGCTCTTCACCGAGATCGCGCCCCTCGTGGCCGAGCGCGAAGGCGGCTACACCCGCATCATCAAGACCGGCTACCGCAAGGGTGACAACGCCCCCATGGCCGTGATCGAGCTCGTTCTCGAGCCCGTCACGCCCAAGGTGAAGTCGGCCAAGAAGTCCGCAGCCGCTCAGCCGGTCGCGACCGAGGCTCCGGCCGAGGAAGCGCCCGTCGAAGAGACCGCCGCTGACGAGACCGTCGTCGCCGATGACGCTGCCGAGGCCGACACCCCCGCTGCCGCCACCGACGAGGCTGCCGCCGACGAGAAGGCCGACGACGCTAAGTAGTCGACCTCTTCATCACGAACGAAACCCCCGCGCCCTCGAGGCGGCGGGGGTTTCGTCGTTCCCGGGCGGCGAGCGGTGATCCATCGGGGTGGGGTGACGGCTCCGAGAGGGCCTCAGTAGGGTGGATGGATGACCGAGAGCCTGACACCCCTGGACGAACGCGTCGACGCGCCCCGCGAATTGCCGGGGCTCGAGCATCCCGATGTCGCGGTGTGGCGGCCGGCGACCGAGGAGGACCTGGATGCCCTCGTTGTGGCGCAGAAGGCCATCGACGCGGCCGATCACCCCACGCATGCGACCACGAGGGAGTGGATCGCCGAGCAGCTGACCTCGTCGGCCGTCGACAACGCCGCTGACACGATCGTCGGGTTCGACGGGGCGGGTTCCGTCGTGGCTTACGGGGCCGTGGTGCTGCATCCGCTTCATGACACGCGCGTGCAGGTCTACCTGATGGGCGGTGTGCACCCCGAGCATCGGGGGCGCGGGATCGGGCGGCTGCTGTTCGCGTGGCAGCATGCCCGGGCGCAGCAGCAACTTGCTGCGACATCCGCGACACTGCCGGGGTGGGTGATGGCCTATGAGGACGAGGGAAACGCGGATGCCGTTTCGGTGGCGAAGCGCACGGGACTGAAGGTTGCTCGATATTTCACGACCAAGGTGCGCGAGGTGGGCGATCCGATTCCCGAGCTCGTGCCGCCCGAGGGCGTGGAGATTCGCGCGTTCGGCGCGGACGTTTCGGAGGAGACCCGGTCGGCGCGCAACGACGCTTTTCGGGACCACTGGGGGAGCCAGCCGACCGCGACGGAGCGGTGGGGGCACTTCACGGGGGCGCCGAACTTCAGGAACGAGTTGTCGCGCGTGGCCGTCGAGGTGGTGACCGGTCGGGTCGTCGCGTTCTGTCTTGTGACCGTGAACGAGGCGGACTGGGCGGCACAGGGGTTCACGAGTGGGTACATCGAGCTCGTCGGGGTGGTCAGGGACTTCCGTCGACAGGGGCTGGCGCCGGCAACGATCGCGGCGACGCTCGCGGCGCTGCGGACCGTCGGCTACGAGCGCGCCATTCTCGACGTCGACTCCGAGAGCCCGACGGGTGCCGACACGCTCTACACGAATCTCGGGTTCCGGCCCGATACGCGCGAGGTCGCGCTGGTGGCCGCCTACTAGACGAGCGCAGGCGGGCAGGATGCAGAAGAGCGGTCGGGATGTGAGGACATCCCGACCGCTCTTGCGTGTAGTGCGTTTGGTGCGTTGTGCGTGTGGAGCGCGGCGCGGCTAGCCGAGGGGGCCGTAGAGCGCCGGGGTGGTGCGGTAGTGGGTGGCCTGCTCGAACGCGTAGGCGAGCCCGATGATGGTGCCCTCGGCGTAGTCGCGGCCGAGGAACTCGAGGTTGACGCCCGCGCCCGTGATGGTGTTGTCGGCCGCGATGGCCTGCCCCATGGGGACCGAGATGGCCGGCATGCCCGTGTTGGGGCTGAGGCGCATGTTGGTCGACTGGGTGTTGTAGGGCGTGCCCGACGGGTAGACGAGGGAGTCGAGGTCGAGGTCATCCATCATCTTGGTGACGAGTGCCTGGCCCGTGGCGATCTGGGTGGTGTGGGTTCCCGCGGGGCCGGCCCAGGCCTGGTACTGCGCCTCGGTGATGGCGTCCCGGCTGGTGTAGGTGGACTTGCGGCTGGGCACATAGGTGCCCGAGTCGACGATGCCCTGCAGTGAGCGGGCGGCCACGTTCGGGGCGAGGTGCTTGGCGATGTACTCGTTGAGATCGTGCTTGAACTCGTTGGTCGAGCCGCTGCCTTCGTCGAGGACCCGCTTGAAGGCCGGCGTCTGCTCGACGGCGACGACGGTCGCGCCCTGTGCCTCGAGGGTGGCCTTCGCCTGGTTCCAGAGCCGCACGTTGGTGGGGTTGGTGCCGATCATGGTCGTCACGTAACCGATGCGCTTACCCTTCAGCGCCTCGGGGTCGAGAGACGACGTGTAGGACTCGGGCACCTTTCCGGTCTGCTCGGACGTGACGGGGTCGGCCGCATCCACGCCCGTGACCGCATCGAGCGCCACCGCGGCATCCGTCACGCTGCGGGCGATGGGGCCACCCGTGTCCTGGCTGAGGGCGAGGGGGATGATTCCGTCGCGGCTGGCGAGACCCACGGTGGGGCGGATGCCGACCAACTGGTTGTAGGTCGACGGGATGCGGATCGAGCCGCCCGTGTCGGTGCCGAAGCCGATGCCCGCCAGGTTGGCCGCGATGGACGCGCCCGTTCCACCCGACGAACCGCCCGCGGTGCGCGACAGGTTGTAGGGGCTCGCGACGAGCGTCGAGGTCCCGGCCGGCTGGTAGGACGAGAACTCGGAGGCGAAACCGAACGCGAACTCGTCGAGGCTGGCCTTGGCGAGGATGACGGCGCCCGCGTTGCGCAGGCCCGCGACCATGGCGGCATCCGTGGTCGTCTGGTTGTCGTTCCAGCAGCCGCAGCCGCCCGTCGTGGGCATGTCCTTGGTGTCGTAGTTGTCCTTGACCGCGATCGGGATGCCGAGCAGCATGCTGGTCATACCCTTCGAGGCGCGTTCGGCGTCGGCCGCGGCCGCTGCCGTCAGGGCCTGCTTGTTGACCGTGATGATGGAGTTGAGCGCGCGACCCACGGCCGAAGCATCCGGTGTGGCCTTGTCGTAGGCGGCGATGCGGTCGATGTAGTCCTGCGTGAGCTCGACGGATGTCAGCACGCCCGCGTTCATGGCGGCCTGCATGTCGATGGTCGACGCCTCGATCAGCTCGAATTCGCCGTCGTCGTAGATCATGCGCTGCGAGAGGGCGGCGATGTCCGTGGCGGTGATGGTCTTGTCGCCGTTGGTATCAGCCGCGGCGACCGTCGACCACTCGGCGGATGCGCTGGTGTCACCCAGGTGCGAGGCGAGCAGTTCGAGATCGGCCGTCGTGACCTGGCGGTCGCCCGTGAGGTCGAGGTCGGTGTAGTACGGCGCGAGCAGCGCGGCGGCCGGCGGCTCGGCCACGGGGGTCGCGGCGGTGGCGGGCACGACGACGAGGGTGCCGAGCGCCAGCACGGACGCGAGGCCCGTGGCGGCCGTCACCGTGACGCGGGAGCGCCGGGAGAATGCGGAGGTTGTGGGCACGGAGCGGTTCCTCTGGGAGACGAGGGGTCGGTCGACCCCGCTAGCGGTGGGGGAGGAGCGGAAGGAGCGGAACGAGCGCATCAGCGGGTACCCGCCTTGCGGCGTCGGGCCACGACGAGACCGGCACCCATGGCGGCAACGGCTGCGGCGGCGAGGCCGGCAACGCCGAACCCGACACCCGTCGAGGCGAGCGGGCTGGTCGGGCGGTCTGCGACGGGCAGCGGTGTGGCCGTCGAGGAGGCCGCGGGGGCCGGAGCGGCGGTGGCCGATGAGGTGGGTTCGGGCGACGCGGTGGGCGTGGGGGTCGCGACGGGTTCGACGACGACATCGGCGGCTGCGGCATCCGCGACCGTCGCCGTTGTGTTGGCCGAGTCGACGATGGTGACCGAAGAAACCTCGATGCTCGTGTCGCCGGCACCGATCGTGGCGAATTCGAGGCCCGCCGTCAGGTCGCCCGACACGGTGGGGGAGGTGCCGAGGCGCGTGTGCACGATCGTCAGGCTGCCCGTGTTCTCGTCGACGGTGTCGAAGCCGCCATCCGGGCCCGTGATGCTGTCGTCGACATAGTCGAAGACGGCCGGGTCGTAGTCGAGGGTCACGGTGTAGGTGAAGACATCCGCGGTGCCGATGAGTCCGACCGTGAGATCGACGGTATCGCCGACGGTGACGGATGCGGGGGTCGCGGTCAGGGTGACCGAGCCGGGTGCCGAGGCGGCGAAGGCGGGGCCGGCCGAAAGGGCTGTGAGCCCGAGGGCGAGGGTGCCGACGGCGAGAACCGATCGGAGTGGTGGGCGACGCAGGGCAGAGTTATGCATCAGGACGCAGTCCTACTTTCTTTCACGAAGAACGGCTCGAGCGGCGGGGAAGATGAGGCCGCGGGGGAAGGAACCGTCGGGGAGTGGTGCAGGGTGCCTCACTGTATCCACGGCGTATTGCCGCCCCGGATCGGTGGTGTTTCTCGCGCGTTACGATGGTCGGATGGCTGAAACCCGATCGGATGCGGCGACCACGCGTCTGCGCCTCGACATCGCCTACGACGGCACGGCGTTCGCGGGCTGGGCCAAACAGCCGGGTCTGCGCACCGTGCAGGGCGTGCTCGAGGAGGCGATCTCGCGCGTGCTCGGCAATCGCGGTCGCCCCATCGTGTTGACGGTCGCGGGCCGCACCGACGCGGGAGTGCACGCGACGGGCCAGGTGGCGCACGTCGACCTCGACGACTGGCAGCTCACGCGCTTCTCGACCTCGCAGAACGACCCGTCGGTCACGCACGACCCCGGCCACATGCTGCTGCGCCGGGCCAACGGCGCGATCGGCACCTACGCGGATGTCCTGATCCGCGGCGCCCGCATCGTTCCCGACGGTTTCGACGCACGGTTCTCGGCCCTCTGGCGCCGCTACGAGTACCGCATCGCCGACAGCGTCTCGGTGCGCAACCCACTCGACCGCAACCCGGTGCTCTGGCTCAACGAGACGCTCGACGTCGACGCGATGCAGAGCGCCGCCGATGCGCTCGTGGGGCTGCACGACTTCGCGGCCTTCTGCAAACCGCGCGAGGGCGCCACGACCATCCGCACGCTGCAGGAGTTCCGCTGGCGTCGCGACGAGCACGGCGAACTGCGGGCCCACCTGCGGGCCGACGCCTTCTGCCACAGCATGGTGCGCGCGCTCGTGGGCGGATGCGTGGCCGTCGGGCTCGGCCGCATCCGGGTGTCCGATCTCCTCCCGCTCTTCGACCAGCAGAACCGCGCGGCGCTCTTCCCCGTCATGCCGGCCCGCGGCCTCACGTTCGTCGAGGTCGGTTATCCGGATGACGCCGAGCTCGCCGAACGCGCGCAACTCACGCGCCAGCGCCGCACCCTCAGCGGCCTCGTGGATGACGACGACGATGACGAGTAGCTGCGCCGACGGCCCGTGCGGCGCCCGCCTGAATTGACCGTCACAACGCCCGTGGGGTAATGTTGACCCTTGGTGTCTGCGCATGCTGTCAGACACCCGTAGTTGAGCCCTCCACCTGGCGCGTTCCCCGAGAATCTTCTCGCGAGAACACGCCGCACGGAGTGGGATTCACGAACGACCAACTTACGACAAGAAAGCAGCACTACTGTGACGCGCACTTACACCCCGAAGGCCAGTGAGATCCAGCGTGACTGGGTCATCATCGACGCCGAAGACGTGGTTCTCGGCCGCCTGGCCAGCCACGCCGCCGTTCTCCTCCGCGGCAAGCACAAGCCGACGTTCGCTCCCCACATGGACATGGGCGACTTCGTCATCATCATCAACGCCGACAAGGTGGCCCTGACCGGCTCGAAGGCCGACCAGAAGAAGGCTTACCGCCACTCGGGTTACCCGGGCGGCCTCAAGGCTGTCACCTACTCCGAACTGCTGGAGAAGAACCCGGCCCGCGCCGTCGAGAAGGCCGTCCGCGGCATGCTCCCCAAGAACTCCATCGGCCGCGCTCAGCTGCGCAAGCTGAAGGTCTACACGGGCAGCGAGCACCCTCACGCTGCTCAGCAGCCGAAGACCTACACCCTCGACCAGGTCGCCCAGTAAGCGCCGAGTAGACAGACTTTAAGGATTCCCACAGTGGCGAAGATCGCAGATTCCATCGAAACCCCGGAGACGTTCTCCACCGAGACGCCCGTCGAGGCCGCACCGTCGACCCCGCGCGCACCCCTCAGCGTTCCCGGCGCAGCCGTCGGTCGTCGCAAGCAGGCTATTGCCCGCGTGCGTTTGATCCCCGGCTCGGGCACCATCACGGTCAACGGCCGTGCGCTCGACGAGTACTTCCCCAACAAGCTGCACCAGCAGCTGATCAACGACCCGTTCACGGTTCTCGACCTCGCGGGTGGCTACGACGTCATCGCTCGCATCTCGGGTGGTGGCCCCTCCGGCCAGGCCGGCGCCCTGCGCCTCGGCATCGCTCGTGCCCTGAACGAGATCGACGAAGAGAACAACCGCGCCACCCTCAAGAAGGCCGGCTTCCTCTCGCGCGACGCTCGCGTCAAGGAGCGTAAGAAGGCTGGTCTCAAGAAGGCTCGTAAGGCTCCGCAGTTCTCCAAGCGTTAATCGCTCGCCGAACCTAGACTCAAGCTTTATGCCCCGTCTTTTCGGAACCGACGGCGTCCGTGGCGTCGCGAACCAACACCTCACTGTCGAGCTCGCGCTCGGTTTGGCCCAGGCCGCCGCGCGCGTGCTCGGTGAGGAAGCTCGCGACGCCGGACGCCGTCCGGTTGCAGTGCTCGCCCGAGACCCTCGTGTCTCGGGCGAGTTCATTTCCGCCGCCGTCGCCGCCGGGCTCGCCTCGGCCGGCGTCGACGTGCTGGAAGCGGGCGTGCTGCCCACCCCGGCAGCCGCCTACCTGATCGCCGACATCGGCGCCGACTTCGGCGTCATGATCTCGGCATCGCACAATCCCGCCCCCGACAACGGCATCAAATTCTTCGCCCGCGGGGGCCGCAAACTTGCCGATGAGGTCGAAGACCGCATCGAAGAAGCACTCGCCGAGCCGAAACTTGCACCCATCGGAGCCGATGTGGGGCGCATCCGTCGGTTCGCCGATGCCGAAGACCGCTACGTCGTGCACCTGCTCAGCACGCTGCCGCATCCGCTCGCCGGCATCCACGTCGTGCTCGACTGCGCCCACGGCGCGGCCGCCGGCGTGTCGCCCGAGGCCTTCCGCGATGCGGGAGCTCAGGTCACCGTGATCGGCAACGACCCCGACGGAATGAACATCAACGACGGCGTCGGGTCGACGCACCTCGACCTGCTGGCCGAAGCCGTGCTCGCCCACGGTGCCCAGGTGGGCATCGCGCACGATGGCGACGCCGACCGCTGCCTGGCCGTCGACGCCGACGGCAACATCATCGACGGCGACCAGATCATGGCCATCCTCGCGGTCTCGATGAAAGAGCGCGGGCGCCTGCGCGATGACACGCTCGTCGCCACCGTCATGTCGAACCTCGGCCTGCGCATGGCCATGGCCGACAACGGCATCACCATGCTGCAGACGCGCGTGGGCGACCGCTACGTGCTCGAAGCCATGAACGAGGGCGGATTCTCGTTGGGCGGCGAACAGTCGGGCCACGTGATCATGAGCGATTTCGCCACGACGGGTGACGGCATCCTCACCGGTCTGCACCTCGTCAGCGAGATGGCGCGCACCGGCAAGAGCCTCAAAGAACTGGCCGGCGTCATGTCGGTCTACCCGCAGATTCTCGTGAACGTGAGCGGGGTCGACCGGGCCGCGCTGCACACCGACGAGCCCCTCGCCGTGGCGCTGGCCGAAGCCGAGGCCGAGTTGGGTGAAACCGGACGCGTTTTGCTGCGGCCGAGTGGCACCGAGCCGCTCGTGCGCGTCATGGTGGAGGCCGCCGATCAGCCCACGGCCGACCGCCTCGCGCACCGACTCGCGGATGTCGTGCGCGAACGCCTGAGTGTTTGATGCGTTCTCTGAACGCCCGGGGGTCTAACGCGTTCTCCGGCCGTCCGGGTATCTGACGCTTTCCCCCAAGCACTGAGGGCCTGACGCGTTCGTCAAGCGCCCGGATCGCTGACGCGTTCTGTAGAACGCCCTCGCTAGACCTTGCGCAGCAGGACCGAGCTGACCGAGTGGTTCGAGTCTTTGCGCAGGACGAGTTTCGCGCGCGCTTTGGTGGGACGGATGTTGTCGACCAGGTTGGGCTCGTTGATCTCGGTCCAGTAGAGGCGGGCTCGCTTGCGCGCCTCGTCGGCCGTGAGGTCGGTGAAGACGTTGAAGTAGGAGTTGGGGTTGGCGAAAGCGCCCTGCTGCAACTGCATGAAGCGGTCCTCGTACCACTGCGCGATATCCGACGTGCGGGCGTCGACGTAGATGCTGAAGTCGAAGAGGTCGCTCACCGCGAGGCTGCGACCGTTGGGGGCCGGCTGCAGCACGTTGAGACCTTCGACGATGAGGACATCCGGTCGGCGCACCACGACGTGCGCGTCCTCGACGATGTCGTACTTCATGTGCGAGTAGACGGGTGTGCGCACCTCGGAGCGGCCGCTCTTGACCTCGGTGATGAAGCGCAGCAGCGCCCGCCGGTCGTAGGACTCGGGGAAGCCTTTGCGCGCCATGATGCCGCGGCGCTCGAGTTCGGCGTTGGGGTAGAGGAACCCGTCGGTGGTGACGAGCTCGACGCGCGGGGTGTCGGGCCAGCGGGCCATGAGCTCGCGCAGGAGCCGGGCCACGGTCGACTTGCCGACCGCGACCGAACCCGCCACGCCGATGACGAAGGGTGTGCGGGCGGTGCTGCCGCCGAGGAAAGCCGTCGTGTCGTCGTGAAGCTTCTTCGCGTTGGCGACGTAGAGGCTGAGCAGGCGGCTGAGGGGCAGATAGACCTCGGCGACCTCGCCCATGTCGAGACGATCGCCGATGCCCCGCAGTTGCACGATCTCGGCATCCGTCAGCGGCGAGGACGTCGTGGGGGCCAGCCGCGCCCAGTCGGAGCGGAGGATTTCGACGAAGGGCGTCGACTCGGAGGCGGTCGTGACCTGGCCCGTCGCGGGGGACGGGGGCGTGGCCGACGCGTCGGCTCGAGGGGCTCCTGACATAGGGATACAGTCTATTCCGGGTAGGCTGTCGAACATGTGTGGAATCGTTGGATACGTCGGAAACGGCGACTCACTTGATGTCTTGCTCACCGGTCTCGGCCGCCTCGAATACCGCGGATACGACTCCGCGGGCGTGGCTGTGATCGACGACGACGGGGCCATGCACACGCGCAAACGTGCCGGCAAGCTCAAGGTTCTGGTCGACGACATCCAGGCCGACCCCCTGCCCGCCGGTCACACCGGCATCGGGCACACGCGCTGGGCCACGCACGGCGGCCCCACCGACGGCAACGCGCACCCGCACCTGGGTGACGACGGCCGCCTGGCCCTGATTCACAACGGCATCATCGAGAACTTCAACACGCTGAAGACCGAGCTGCTGGCCGAGGGCTTCACGTTCGAGAGCGAGACCGACACCGAGGTCGCCGCCGTCATGATCGGCCGCGAATACCGCCGCGTCGGCAACCTCGAAGAGGCGTTCCGCTCGGTCGTCTCGCGCCTCGAGGGCGCCTTCACGCTCCTCGCCGTTCACCAAGACTCGCCCGGCGTGGTCGTCGGTGCCCGCCGCAACTCGCCCCTCGTCATCGGCCTGGGCGACGGCGAAAACTTCCTCGGTTCGGATGTCGCGGCCTTCGTCGCCTTCACGCGCCGGGCCCTCGCCATCGGCCAGGACCAGATCGTCACCATCACGCCTGAGACCGTCACGGTCACGGACTTCGACGGCGCGCCCGTCGAGGTCGAAGCCTTCGAGGTGCAGTGGGATGCCGCGGCCGCCGAGAAGGGCGGATGGCCGAGCTTCATGGCCAAGGAGATCGACGAAGAGCCCGACGCGGTGGCCAACACCCTGCGCGGTCGCATCGAGGACGGGCGGATCGTCATCCCCGAACTCGCCGACCTCGACCAGCTCTTCAGCGATATCGACCGCATTGTCGTGATCGCCTGCGGCACGGCCGCCTACGCGGGCATGGTGGGCAAGTACGCGCTCGAGAAATGGGCCGGCATCCCCGTCGACGTCGAGCTCAGCCACGAGTTCCGCTACCGCGAGCCCGTCATCACGCCGCGCACCCTGGTGGTCTCGATCAGCCAGTCGGGCGAGACCATGGACACGCTCATGGCCGTCAAGTTCGCGCGCGAGTCGGGTGCCAAGACGCTGTCGGTGTGCAACACGCAGGGCGCCACCATCCCGCGTGAATCGGATGCCGTCGTCTACACGCACGCGGGGCCCGAGGTCGCCGTCGCATCGACCAAGGCGTTCGTCGCGCAGATCACGGCCCTCTACCTCTTCGCGCTGCACCTCGCGCGCATCCGCGGCACGCAGACCCCCGAGTTCCTCGCCGAGCAGGTCGAGGAGCTGCGCTCGATCCCCGAGAAGATCCGCTTCGTGCTCGACGAGAAGAAGGTCATCGGCGAGCTCGCGCACTGGATGTCCGACAGCCGCGCGGTCCTGTTCCTCGGTCGCCACGTGGGCTACCCGATCGCGCTCGAGGGCGCGCTCAAGCTCAAGGAGCTGGCCTACATCCACGCCGAGGGTTTCGCGGCCGGCGAGCTGAAGCACGGGCCGATCGCCCTGATCGAGCCCGGCCAGCCCGTGTTCGTCATCGTGCCGAGCCCGCGCGGATCGGCCATGCTGCACGCCAAGGTCGTCTCGAACATCCAGGAGATTCGGGCCCGCGGCGCGCGCATCATCGCGATCGCCGAGGAGGGCGACGCCGCGGTGCTGCCGTTCGCCGACGAGGTGCTGCGCATTCCGCTCGCCGCGCCGCTGTTCGAACCGCTGCTCGCCGTCATCCCGATGCAGATCTTCGCGATGGAACTGTCGACGGCCAAGGGCCTCGACGTCGACCAGCCGCGCAACCTGGCCAAGTCCGTCACCGTCGAATAACCGACATGGATGCGGGTCGCCGGTCTCGTGTCGGCGACCTCCCGTCGTCGGCACTCACGTCAGTAGCCACTCCCGGAGGTGCGCGATGATCGTCGGAATCGGCGTCGACCTCGTCGATCTGGCGCGTTTCGAGCGCTCGGTGTCGCGCACGCCTCGGCTGAAGGAACGCCTGTTCACGGCGGCCGAGCGCGAGAAGCCGTTGCGTTCGCTGGCCGGGCGGTTTGCTGCGAAGGAAGCTTTGATCAAGGCGCTCGGCTCGTCGGACGGCATCCGCTGGCTCGAGATCGAGGTGTCGAACGGCCCCGAGGGTGACCCTGAATTCCGTTTCACGGGCGGCACGGCCGAACGGGTCGCGACGCGCGGAATCGACGTCGTGCACCTCTCGATGAGCCACGACGGCGGCGCCGCGATCGCCTTCGTCGTCGCGGAGCGCCACTCGCCCGCCGAGCGGGCCCCAGAAGCTGAGGCAAAATAGCACCATGACCGACTTCCGAAGCGCCACCATCGACCTTGCCGCGGTCGGCGCCAACCTGCGCCGCGTGCGCGAGATCGTCGGCGACGTCAAGGTGCTCACGGTCGTGAAGGCTGATGCCTACGGCCACGGCGCCGTCGAGGTGGCGCGCGCGGCGGTTGCGGCGGGCGCCGACTACCTGGGCACGGCCGACCTCGACGAGGCGCTGGCGCTCCGGGCGGCGGGCATCGAGGCGCCCATCCTGTGCTGGCTCCACGGGCCCGATGTCGCGTTCGACGAGGCGTTGGATGTGGGCATCGAGATCGGTGTGTCGTCGGCGTCGCAATTGGAGCGCGTGGCGGCCGCGGCATCCCGCGAACGGCCGGCCGTCGTGCAGCTGAAGCTCGAGACGGGTTTGAGCCGCAACGGCGCTTCCGAGAGCGAGTGGGATGCGCTGTTCGCGCGGGCCCAGGCGCTCGAATCGGACGGGCTGCTGCGCGTGCACGGGCTGTTCACGCACGTGTCGAACACCTCGCCCGAGGAAGATCGCGCGGCCCTGGCCTGCTTCGAGCGCGGCATCCGCTTGGCCGCTCAGGCCGGTTTGCGACCCGTGCTGCTGCACGCGGCGGCGACGGCGGCGGCGATCGATCTGCCCGAGTCGCGCTACGACATGATTCGCCTGGGCGTCGGGCTCTACGGCCTGAGTCCCTTCGACGACCGCACCTCGGCGGACCTCGGCCTCGTGCCCGTGATGCGACTGTCGGCGCGCGTGGCGGCGGTCAGAACCGTGGATGCCGGAGCCGGCGTCTCCTACAACTACACGTATCGCACCGAAGCGCCCACGCGACTCGCCCTCGTGCCGCTGGGCTACGCCGACGGCATCCCGCGGCACGCCTCGAACCGGGGGCCCGTGTCGATCAACGGCCGCCGCTACACCGTGGCCGGGCGCGTGGCCATGGATCAGTTCGTCGTCGACGTGGGGTCGGATGAGGTCGCGGTGGGCGACGAGGTCGTGCTCTTCGGCGCGGGGCGAGGCGGCGAACCGACGGCGGATGACTGGGCCGACGCGGCCGACACCATCAACTACGAGATCGTGACGCGGATCGGGCCGCGGGTGCGCAAGGAGTACCGCTCGTGAGCGGGCCGCAGGTGCTCGAGCTGCCGTTCGACGCCGAGGTGCCGACGGCGGAGGACATGCACGAGCTGGGCATCCGCTTCGCGGGGCTGCTGCGGGCGGGCGACCTGGTGGTGCTCGACGGCCCGCTCGGCGCGGGGAAGACCACGTTGAGCCGCGGCATCGGCGAGGGCCTCGGCATCCGAGGGCCCGTGACCAGCCCCACGTTCGTGCTCGCGCGCACGCACCCCTCGCTCGTGGGCGGGCCGCCGCTCGTGCACGTCGATGCCTACCGCCTGGGCAGCGCGCTCGAACTCGACGACCTCGACATCGACTTCGAGCGCTCCGTCGTGGTGGTCGAGTGGGGCAGCGGCATGCTGGATGGCGTGGCCGACGCCTGGTACGAGGTGCGCATCGAGCGCCCCACCGACGTGCGCCGCGTGCGCATCGAGCGGCGGGTGGCCTCGGGCGCCTAAGCCGAATCTGGCCCGCGCCCCGAAGGTAGGCTGGGGGAGTGCTATTGGTCCTGGATTCCTCCATCGGAACGAGCGTCGCCGTCGTCGACCTCGAACGCGGCGTGATCGCCGAACGCGGCGAGGCCGACACCATGCGCCACGCCGAGGTCGTGGGCGCACTCATCCGCGATGTGCTCGCCGAGGCGGATGTCTCGATCGACGAGTTGTCGGGTGTCGTGGCGGGAATGGGCCCCGGGCCCTTCACGGGTCTGCGCATCGGGATCGCCGCGGCCCGGGTGTTCGCGCTCGGCGCCGGCAAACCGCTCGTGCCCATGGTCAGCCACGACGCCATCGCGGCCGACTGGTACGAGGCGGGGGGAACGGGCGAGCTGCTCGTCGTGACCGATGCGCGCCGCCGCGAGCGGTACTACTCCACCTACAGCGACGCCGATACGCGCGTGCAGGGGCCCGCCCTGGCGAAGCCCGACGACCTGCCCGAGGCCGCGAACCGGGTGGATGCGACATCCGTGTCGGCCGGCGCGCTCGGCATGGTGGCCGAACGACGTTATGCGGCCGGACTGCCCTTCCCCGCCGACGAACCGCTCTACCTGCGCTCGCCCGACGTGACGCTGTCGGCGGGCCCCAAGCGGGTGACGGCGTGACCTGGCAGCTGCGCCGCGCCACGGTCGACGACGTTGCGGCCATCATGGCCATCGAGACGAGCGTGTTCGAGACCGACGCGTGGAGCGACGAGATGATGCGAGCGGATGTCGCGTCGCCGCACACCTATTACGTGGTCGCCTTCCATCCCGAAACGCCCGACGTGATCGACGGCTATGCCGGCTTTCTCGCCCCCGCCGGATCGCGCGACGGCGACGTGCAGACCATCGCCGTCGCCGAACACGCCAGGCGCCGGGGCCTTGGCCGCGTGCTCATGGGTGCTCTGCTGGGCGAGGCCCGACGCCGTCGCGTCTCGGAGGTTTTTCTCGAGGTGCGCGAAGACAATCCGGTCGCGCAGGGCCTCTACGAGAGCCTCGGTTTCGTGCCCATCGCGGTGCGGCCCCACTATTACCAACCGGATGACGTCGCCGCCGTCGTCATGAAACTCACCGTCCCCGAGCCGCAACCCGGCCTGGCGGTCGGCCACGAGATCACCGCCACGGAGGCCCCCGCGTGAACACCGACAACCCGCTCGTCCTCGGCATCGAGACGTCGTGCGACGAAACCGGCATCGGCATCGTGCGCGGGCGCGAGCTGCTGAGCAACACCATCGCGTCGTCCATGGACGAACACGCGCGCTACGGCGGCGTCGTGCCCGAGGTCGCCGCGCGTGCGCACCTCGAGGCCATCGTGCCCGCCATTCACGAGGCCGTCGCCGAGGCGGGCATCAGCCTGCACGATCTCGATGCGATCGCCGTCACATCGGGCCCCGGGCTGTCGGGTGCGCTCATGGTCGGTATCGGCGCGGCCAAGGCGCTCGCCGTGTCGCTCGACAAGCCGCTCTACGCCGTGAACCACCTCGTCGGACACGTGGGCGCCGACATCCTCGATCCCGCGGGGGACGCCTTCGAGTACCCGACCGTGGCGCTGCTCGTGTCGGGCGGGCACACGTCTCTGCTGCTCGTGCGCGACCTCGTGAGCGACGTCGAGCTGTTGGGCGAGACGATCGACGACGCGGCGGGGGAGGCCTTCGACAAGGTTGCTCGCGTGCTGGGGCTGCCTTACCCGGGTGGGCCGCAGATCGACCGCGTGGCGGCATCCGGAGACCCGAAAGTGATTCGTTTCCCGCGCGGTTTGACGCTGCCGAAGGACCTCGAGAAGCATCGCTACGACTTCTCGTTCTCGGGGCTGAAGACGGCCGTGGCACGGTGGGTCGAGAAGAAACGCGACGACGGCGAAGAGGTGCCGGTCGCGGATGTCGCGGCGAGTTTTCGTGAGGCCGTGGCGGATGTTCTGCTGACCAAGGCCATCGCGGCATGCCACGACTATGACGTGCCGCGCCTGCTGCTGGGCGGGGGCGTGGTCGCGAATGCGCGCGTGCGCGAGCTGGCCGCCGAACGCGCTCGGGCCGCGGGGGTGCAGCTGAGGATTCCGCCGCTGTCGCTGTGCACCGACAACGGGGCCATGATCGCCGAGCTCGGGGCGCAGCTGATCATGAACGGGCACGCGCCGTCGACGCTCGACTTCCCGGCCGACTCGTCGTTGCCCGTGACCGAGATCCAGGTGCGCTGAGGTTCTGCACGGAGTTATCCACAGGCGGCTCCGTCGGTGGAGTCTGGGTCGGGAACTCAATACGCTAGACCCGGCGGCAGACGCCCGGCTAAGGAGACCTCATGACCGACGAACAACGTCCCCAGGGCGAGCCGCCTGTGCCGCCGCAGCCGACGCAAGGCTGGCAGGCCCCCGCGGCGAACGGCCAGGTTCCCGGCACGAACGGGCAGGCTCCCGGGCAGCCGGCGCCGACGTGGCAGCAGGGCGGGGCTCAGCAGCAGCCTTATGGGCAGCCGCAGCAGTATGGGCAGCCGTCGTATGGGCAGCCTCAGTCTGCCGGCCAGTCCCCGCAATCGCACGGCTACGGCCAGCCGCAGCAGCCCGGCCAGCCTCAGGGTTACGGCCAGCCGCAGGAACACGGGCAGTCCCAGCCCTCTGCCCAGTCGCAGCAGTACGGGCAGCCGGTTCAGCAGTATGGCCAGCCGCAACAGTATGGGCAGCCGCAACAGTATGGCCAAGCTCAGCAGTACGGCCAGCCGCAGACGTTCGGTCAGCCGCAGCAGTATGGGCAACCTCAGCAGTACGGCCAGCCACAGCAGTATGGCCAGCCTCAATCCAGCGGCCAGGGTGGCACGGGAGGTCAGGCGGCCTACGGCACGCCCACGCAAGCTCCGGTCGGTTATGGCGCGTACCCCGGCTACGAGCAGGGCATTGCCGCGGCCAGCGCGATCCCGGCGAAGCCGTCGAAGCCCGGGCATCCGCTCGCCACGACGGGTGTCGTGCTGGGTGTCATCGGCGTGATCGGCGGCATCATCTTCGGGTGGACGCTGCCCGTCGCCATCGTCGCCCTCGTGCTCGGCTTGCGCGCCCGCCGCAAAGAACCGCACGCGTCGGGCATGGCGCTCGCCGCGGTCGTGACGGGCGGCGTGGGAACGGTGCTGTCGCTCGCCTGGTTGGCCTACAGCATCGTGACGATCATCGACTATCTGAAGTAACGCGCTCCACGAGAAGGGCCGTGTGGCGGCCGGCGACCCGGGTCAAGATGAGGGTCGCCGAGCCGCGGCCCTTCGGGGCCAAGCGTTTGCGGAACGCGGCGGGATCGACATCCACACCGCGTTTCTTGATCTCGACCGTGCCCACGCCGCGCTCCTTCAGCTCACGCTTGATGCGCTTCTCGTCGAGCGGCCACCGCTCGAGCACCCGGAACACCGACGCGAAAGGCGTCTGCACGGCCTCGTCGCCCGCCAGATAGGCGATGCCGTCGCTCACCATGCCGGCGCCCACCCGCGTCGCCAGCTGCCCGATCAGGCGCGCGCGGATCACCGCGCCATCCGGTTCGTAGACGAACTCGCCCAGCTCGCGCACGTCCACGTCGGCGCTGTCGGCATCGGCCACCAACTCGTCGCTGCCCGCCGCCGACACCACCAGGGCCGCGCGACGTACACCCGGGCGAGCCAGCGAGCCGAACCACAAACCCATCTCGACCACCTGGCCGTCGACGCTCACCCACTGCGCCTCCGCCTCGGCCGGAATCAGATCGCGATCGAACCCGGGGCCGAGCTTCACACCCGTCGGCATGCGCGACGCCACGTCGAACACGAGATCGAGCGACGGCGAATAGTCCGACGGCTTCGTCAACCGCGACGTGTTCTGATGCCCAGCCGTGCGCCGGGCCGGGTCGAAGAACACCGCATCGACGGCATCCACATCGAAAGCCGCCGCATCGCCGTGCTCGGCCCGCGCCGAAGGGAACGGCGCCAGGTTGTAGCTCGCCACGACCGCCGTCACCTCGTCGGAATCGACAGCGGTGACCTCGAGATCGAGGGCAGCCAGAGCCATCGCGTCGCCCCCGTTGCCGCAACCCAGATCGGCGACCGAACGGATGCCGGCCGCCTGAAAACGCCCCGCGTGCAACGCCGCGACACGCAACCGGGTGGCCTGCTCGAGCCCCGCCTCGGTGAACAACATGCGGCTCGCGAAATCTCCGAACTTGGTGACGGCCTTGCGACGCAGACGCGCTTGCGTGAGCACGGCCTGTACGAGCGCCGGTGGATGGCCCGCCTCGCGCAACCGGGCGACGGTCGACACCGGATCGGACGCCAACGCATCGACGTCGATCGAGTCGAGTAGCGTGAGGCCTGCGGGGGTCAGAAGTTCGACGAGCTCGGTTTTCTCCACCACGTCAACCTACCGTCATCCTTCCCCGGCCGAGGTCAGACGACCGGGCCCGGGTCACCGCAATAATTGGCACTCACGTTGCACGAGTGCCAGCCGGTTGCCTACACTGGCATTAGCACTCTCGCAGTGAGGGTGCTAACGCCCGCCGGGCCTCACGTCCATCGGGCCACCAGTCCATTTCGTACGTTGTTCAGAAAGAGGTCAACCGTGTCGGTCTCCATCAAGCCGCTCGAGGATCGCATCGTCATCAAGCAGGTCGAAGCCGAGCAGACCACTGCTTCCGGTCTCGTCATCCCCGACACCGCCAAAGAAAAGCCCCAGGAGGGCGAAGTCGTCGCCGTCGGCCCCGGCCGCATCGACGACAACGGCAACCGCGTTCCTCTCGACGTCGCCACCGGCGACCGCGTCATCTACTCCAAGTACGGCGGAACCGAAGTGAAGTTCGACGGCAACGACTACCTCGTGCTCTCGGCTCGCGACGTGCTCGCGGTCATCGTCCGATAACGACGACCCCCCGCGCGGCATCACCGCCGCGCACCAGAACCACCGCAACGCCCCGGATGCTTCGGCACCGGGGCGTTGTCGCGTGTCGGGGCCCTGTCGCGCTGGCAGGAACGCGCGCACGCGTGACCGTTCCGACGCGCGACCTGGCCCGAACGCGGGTCTAACATCGAGAGAGTGCAGAACCCCTCGGACCCGTCAGAGGTCGACCTCGACCTGAACCTCTCGAACACCCCCGCCGCCGCGCCCGGAGCCGCCTCGAACGCCGCGCCCCAGTCATCCGGCGGCCCGGCCGAGCCAGGCACGGCCCCCGCCCTCACGGACGCCTCGAACCGTCGCGCCGGCCTCATCTACGCCGTCTCCGCCTACGGCCTCTGGGGCGTGCTGCCGCTCTACTTCCTCACGCTCGTGCCCGCCGGCCCGTGGGAGGTCGTCGCCCTCCGCATCCTGTTCTCGCTCGTCTTCTGCGCGATCCTCATCGCCGTCACGCGCGCGTGGAAACCCTTCGTGGCCGTGGTCAAGCAGCCGCGCATCCTCTTCACGATGGGACTCGCGGGCCTCTTCATCTATGCCAACTGGCAGACCTACGTCATCGCCACCCTCACGGGGCATGTGGTCGAGGCCGCACTCGGCTACTTCATCAACCCCATCGTCACGATCTTCCTCGGCGTGCTGCTGCTCAAAGAACGCCTGCGCGTGTCGCAGTGGCTGGCGGTCGGCATCAGCATCCTGGCCGTCGTCGTGCTCACGGTCGGTTATGGCCGGCTGCCGTGGATCTCGCTCGTGCTCGCCTTCTCGTTCGGCTTCTACGGCCTGATCAAGAAGCGCGTCGGCGGGTCGGTGGATGCCGTGTCCGGCCTCGCGCTCGAGACCGTGTGGCTCGCGCCCGTCGCCATCGTGCAGCTCATCATTGTGGGGCTCACGACGGGCATCACGTTCGGAAACGTGAGCATCTGGCACACGCTGCTGCTCATCGCATCCGGTGTCATCACGGCCGTTCCGCTGCTGTTCTTCGCCTCGGCCGCCCGTCGGTTGCCGCTCGTGTGGATGGGGTTCATCCAGTACGTGGCGCCCATCATCCAGTTCGCCGTCGGCGTGGCGATTCTGCACGAGGCCATGCCCCTCGAACGGTGGGTCGGATTCGGCCTGGTCTGGGTCGCGCTGGTCATTCTCAGCGTCGACGCGATAGTGGCCACAAAACGCCAGCGCAAATAAACCTTCCCCCAGAGCGTTACACGCGCGTAACATGACCGGAACGTGGCGGAACCTTCCCGCCTTTAACGTGACCTAACGGCACCTTCGCAGTTGTCGTGCCCTTACATCAGCGACGTCATAAGGAGCACCATGAGCAACACAGCGCCACTTAGTTCCATTCGCAAGAAGCCGCTGCGCTACGCAGCGGGTATCGCCGCCTTCACCGTGTCAGCTCTCGTGCTGACCGCGTGTTCGAGCGGTGGCTCCGGCGAGGAGACGACCTCTTCCGCCTCGGCCGAATCGTGTGGGCCCGACGCGGCCACCTCGACTCCGAACCTCAGCCCCGCAGAACCCGCGGCGGCCGTTGCTCGTGACACCAAGCTCAAGATCGGCACCATCCTGCCGACGACCGGTAGCCTCGCCTTCCTCGGCCCGCCCGAGATCGCCGGCGTGCAGCTCGCCGCCGACGACATCAACGCGTCGAAGGACGGCGTCCTCGGCGGCAACGTCGAGATCATCAACCGCGACTCCGGTGACACCACCACCGACATCGCCACCCAGTCGGCCACCGACCTGCTCAGCCAGGGCGTTTCGGGCATCGTCGGCGCGGCATCCTCGGGTGTCACCAAGACGTTCATCGACCAGGTGACGCAGGCTCAGGTCGTGCAGATCTCGCCGGCCAACACGGCCCCCGAGTTCAGCGACTACCCCGATGGCGGCTACTACTTCCGCACCGCCCCCTCCGACGTGCTGCAGGGCCGCGTGCTCGGCAACACCATCGTGGGCGACGGCAACGAGAACGTCGGCATCATCTACCTGAACGATGCCTATGGCACCGGACTGACCGAGAACGTGACGCAGGCTATTGAGGCAGCCGGCGGCAAGGTTGTCGCATCCGAGGCCTTCAACGAGGGTGACAGCCAGTTCAGCGCCCAGATCGACGCCGTCCTGGCCGAAGACCCCGACGCCATCGCCGTGATCGCCTTCGACCAGACGAAGGTCATCATGCCCGAGCTCGTCGGCACCAAGGGCTTCTCCGGCGGTCAGACGTACTTCGTCGACGGCAACCTGTCCGACTACTCGAAGGACTTCGACAAGGGCCTCCTCAACTGCGCCAAGGGCACCCTGCCCGGTGTGTTCGCCGAGGATGACTTCAAGTCGAAGCTGCTGGGTGTGGACCCCGACCTGGCCGACTACAGCTACTCCGCCGAGTCGTACGACGCCGTGATCCTCATGGGTCTCGCCGCGATCGCCGCCGGTGACGCCACGGGCCCGGCCATCCAGTCGAAGCTCAAGGATGTTTCGGAGGGCGGCACCAAGTGCACGGCCTTCGAAGAGTGCGCCGACCTGCTCGCAGCCGGCACCGACATCGACTACGACGGCATCTCCGGTCCGATCACGTTCGACGACAACGGTGACCCCACCGAGGCGTACATGGGCATCTACCAGTACGGCAAGGACAACACCTACGCCCCGCTGAACGTCGAGTTCGGCTCGCTCAAGTAAGGCACAACTGCAACGGTCTCGGGCCGGGTCTCCTCGCGGAGGCCCGGCCCGTTCGTTGTTTCGGCGTCGCGTCAGTCCTGTTTGCGCGACACCGAGTACTTCATCCAGCCATCCACGATGTTCCAGGCGGCGAGGGCGCCGACCGCGATCGCCACGACGATGTTGACGACCTTGCCGCGGCCCGTCCACTCGGCGATGCCGACGGCGCGCGCGAACTCGGGGTTGATCACATCCTGGGTCAGCAGGATCGAGGCGATCACCGCGAAGGCGACGGACAGCGCCGCGCTGGTGAGGAACAGCATCCGGGTGTATCGGCCCGTCGACCACAGCGCATAAGCCCACACGATCTCGAGAAGCGCGAGCAGGACGAAGACGCCCACCCAGAGCGGCCACAAGGCCGGTGCGAGAACGGGGATGGTCTCGCCCGACGCGTCGGTCACGAACGGCCAGAACTGTTGCCCCACGAGCGCGGCGATCCAGGCCGCCAGCAGCACGGTCGTGCAGACGAAGCCCGCGAGGCCCGGCTGTCCGGCGCGCGGCGGCTGCGGCAGGGCGTCGAGCGAGAACGGCACGAGGGGAGACCTGTCGGTGCGCGTGCGCTCGACGATCACGAACGCGAGCGTGGTCCAGAACGCGATGTGCACGCCGGCCGAGATCGCGAGCCCGATGGCCGACCCGATGACGCCGCCGAACGTCGCGCCCGTGAGGGCTTGGATGGTGGCCGAGGCGACAGCCGCGATCGGCACGATGATGGCCAGCAGAAGGATCAGCAGCTGCTTCCACGCCAGGTAGTACTCGGGGCCGACGAGGTGCAGCGGCCGATCGGCGTAGCGGGCTGCCAGGCGGGCGGGTTCGCCGAGATCGGTCAGGATGTCGCGCTCGGCGTGTGAGGCGTCCTCACCGCCCTCCAGGCGCGCCTCGAGGGCGTCGGTAATGCTGGCGCGCAGCTCGCGATCGACATCGGAGCGCTGCGACTCGGGCAGCGCGCGCACGACGGCCCAGACATAACGGTCGGTGAGGGTGACGCCGGATGCGGCAGCGGTGCCGGTGCCGGCGGCGGGGGTCGAAGCGGAGGCGGAGGCGTTCATCGTGTGGTCCCTTCGGTCAGGTGCCGGAGCGAGTCGGTGAGCCGCTCCCAATCGTCGGCCAGGCGGTGGGCGAGGTCGATGCCCTCCTGGCTCGTGCGGTAGAACTTGCGCGGGCGGGCCTCGTCGGTGTTCCACTCGCTCGTGAGCAGCCCCTGGGCCTCGAGGCGCCGCAGCAGCGGGTAGAGCGTGTTGCCCTCGACCTCGATGCCCGCGGCCTCGAGGTGCTCGAGCAGGGCGTAGCCGTAGTTGGGCGTGCGCAGTGCCAGCAGGCAGGCGAGCACGGCCGTTCCGCGCCTGAGCTCCTGGAAGTACGTCGCATCCTTGTCTTGCATGTGCCACACGTTAGTGTGTGCCACACAGTATGTCAACGAAGAGAGCTGGCGTCGCGGCGTGGGGGAGCCCAAGCGGGCGCCCTGCTCGGCGCACACAAAGAAGCCCCGACCGTGCACGCGGTCGGGGCTTCCTGCGTCGCGGGTCGCGCAACGCGTGGGGGATGCTCGGGGCTAGATCCCGCGCGCCGCATCCTGATCGGCGGCCAGGGTGCCGAGATACAGCTCGATCACCTTGGGGTCCTTCATGAGGTCGCGACCGGTGCCCGTGTAGGCGTCGCGGCCCTGGTCGAGCACGTAGCCGCGGTCGCAGATCTGCAGGCAGCGGCGCGCGTTCTGCTCGACCATGATGACCGAGACGCCCGTCTTGTTGATCTGCTTGACGCGCAGGAACGTCTCGTCCTGGCGCACGGGGGAGAGGCCGGCGGACGGCTCGTCGAGCAGCAGAACGCTCGGCTCCATCATGAGCGCGCGGCCCATGGCCACCATCTGGCGCTCGCCGCCCGACAGCGAACCGGCGCGCTGTTTGCGGCGCTTGCCGAGCTCGGGGAACAGCGTCGTGACGAAGTCGATGCGTTCGTTCAGCAACTTGGGCTTCTGGAAGATGCCCATCTCGAGGTTCTCTTCGATCGTCAGGCCCGGGAACACGTTGTTGTTCTGCGGCACCATGCCGACGCCCTTGGCGACGAGCTTGTCGGCCTTCAGCCCCGTGATGTCCTCGCCGTTCAGGTGCACGGTGCCGGAGCGCACGTTCACCTGCCCGAAGATGGCCTTCAGCAGCGTCGACTTTCCGGCGCCGTTGGGGCCGATTATGCCGATGAGTTCACCGGGCATGGCCTCGATGCTGCATCCGTTCAAGATGTTGACGCCCGGCAGGTAGCCGGCGACGAGCACATCGGTGCGGATGACGGCGCGGTCGGCGGTCGCCGTGCCGGCGGTCGAGCTGCCCGCTGTCGGGGCGCCCGCCGTCGTGGGGGTTCCGGATGCATCCGGCTCGGCTGCGTGGCTCATGCCTCGTCCTTCCCGTGCTTCTGTTCGTGGTCGTCGGCGTGACGCGCGGCGGCAGCCTTCTCGGCCTCTTCGACCGGGTTGGGCCCGTCGATGTCGCCGAGGTCGGTGTCGTGGTGCGCGCCCAGGTAGGCGTCGATCACGGCCGGGTCCTCCATGACCTTCTCGGGCGGCCCCTCGGCCACGATCTTGCCCTCGGCCATGACGATGACCCAGTCGGAGATGTGGCGGACCATGTGCATATCGTGCTCGACGAAGAGCACGCTCATGCCCTCGCTCTTCAGGTCCTTGATGTGACCGAGGAGCGACTGCGTGAGCGCCGGGTTGACGCCGGCCATGGGCTCGTCGAGCATGACGAGGCGCGGGTTGGTCATGAGGGCGCGCGCCATCTCGAGCAGCTTGCGCTGACCGCCAGACAGGGATGCCGCGTAGTCCTCGGACTTCTCGTCGAGCTTGAAGCGCGCAAGCAGTTCTTCGGCCTTGGTCGTGATCTCGGCCTCTTCACCCTTCCACAGCGCGCGGAACAGGGCACGGAACAGGTTCTCGCCCTTCTGCTTCTGCGCGCCGAGCAGCATGTTCTGCAGCACGGTGAGGCGGCCGAGGGACTTGGTCAGCTGGAAGGTGCGCACCATGCCCGAGCGTGACACCTTGTAGGCCGAGACGCCCGCGAGGGACTTGCCGTCGAACTGCCACGTGCCCGTGTTGGGCTTGTCGAAACCCGTGAGCAGGTTGAAGAGCGTGGTCTTGCCGGCGCCGTTCGGTCCGATGAGGGCCGTGATCTGGCCGCGCGGGATCTCGACGTGCTCGACGTCGACGGCCGTCAGGCCCCCGAACTGCCGCGTCACACCGTCGGCGATCACGATGGGGTCGGTCTTGCGGCATCCGGGGCCGACGGGGCCGTCGACGAGCGGATGTTCGAGCACGGAGGTCGCCGTGCCCGTGGGCGTTGCTGCAGAAGACGAGTGATCAGACACTGAACGACAGCTCCTTCTTGTTACCGAATATGCCTTGTGGCCTGAATATCACCAGCAGCATGAGCGCGAGGCCCACGAGGATGAATCGGATCTGGCCGGCCTGGCTGGTCGAGATGAACGACAGGATGCCGACATCGATGAGTCCATAGAGGATGCCCTGCGTGAGCGACAGCACGACCCAGAAGATCATGGCGCCGACGATCGGGCCGAAGAGGGTCGCTGCCCCACCGAGGAGCATGATCGTCCAGATGAAGAACGTGAGCGCCGTTCCATAGTTCGCGGGCTGAACGGCACGCGGCAGGATGAAGATCACGCCGGCCAGCGAGCCGAAGACGCCACCGAGAACGAGGGCCTGCATCTTGTAGGAGTAGACGTTCTTGCCGAGGGCGCGCACGGCATCCTCGTCTTCACGCACGGCCTTGACGACGCGGCCCCAGGGGCTGCGCATCAAGAGGAACACGAGCAGCGTGGCGATGAGCACGACGCCCCAGCCGACGAGGCGCACCCACCACTGGTCCGCCGAGTAGACGAACGGGCCGAAGCCGTAGCGACCGTCCGGCAGCGGGTTGATGGCGTAGAAGCCGCTCGAGAAGTTGCTGAGGCCGTTGGCGGCGCCCGTGACATCCGTGAGGCCCGTGGTCGTGACCACGAAGCGCATGATCTCGGCCGAAGCGATGGTCACGATGGCCAGATAGTCGGCCCGCAGCCTCAGGGTTGGAATACCGAGCACGAAGGCGAACAGAACGGATGCCACAATCGCGGCCAGCACGGCCACCCACAGCGGCGCACCGAACGTGAGAACCGAGATGGCGAACGCATATGCTCCGACGAGCATGAAGGCTGCCTGACCGAAGTTGAGCAGACCCGTGTAGCCGAAGTGGATGTTGAGGCCGATGGCCGCAAGGGCGTAGGCGGCGGTGGTCGGGCTGATCAGCTCGCCCGCCGCATTGCCGAGAATATTTCCCCAGTCCATGAGTATCTCCCTAACCGATCCGCTCGCGGCGGCCGAGTATGCCCTGCGGGCGAACGAGCAAAACGAGAATGAGAACGACGAGAGCCGAGGCGTACTTCAGGTCGGGCGGCAGCACGAGCGTCGAGAGTTCGACGAACAGGCCGACGACGATCGAGCCGATGAGCGCCCCGAAGGCCGTTCCGAGGCCGCCGAGCGTGACGGCGGCGAACATCATCAGCAGGATCTGGAACCCCATGTCCCACGAGACCTGGCGGTACAGCGCGAACATCACACCGGCTAGGGCAGACAGGGCGCCGGCCAGGATCCACACGATGCGGATGATGCGGTCGACGTTGATGCCGGATGCGGCGGCGAGCGACGCATTGTCCGACACGGCGCGCGTGGCCTTACCGATGCGCGTGCGGGTGAGGAAGTATCCGACCGCCAGCAGCACGACGACGCTGAGGCCCATGCTGATGAGCGTGGCGACCGTCAAACGCAGCGGACCGATGATGACGGGCGTCGAGAGCCCCACGTTCATGGTCTTCGTCTGCCCGCCGATGTTGAAGAGGTAGACGTAGCGCAACACGATCGACAAACCGATGGACACCACCATGGCCTGCACGAGTCTCACCCCCCTGCGCCTCAAGGGTTTCCAAAGCACGGCGTCGTTCAGGTAGCCGAAGACAGCACCCAACAGCACGGCGACGATGGTCGCCACGACGATGTTGAGGCCGAGCAGCACGCCGAACACCCACGACATGATGGCGCCGAAGGTGACCATCTCGCCCTGGGCGAAGTTGTTGAGGCCCGTCGTGCCGAAGATCAGCGTGATGCCGATGGCCGCGAGGGCCAGCAGCAGGCCGAAGTTGAGGCCGGCGACGATGCGGATGAGCAGCTGTTCGCCGAACCCGGTGGTCTGCCGGGTGTCCTCGCCCGTGGGAAACAGCACGCTGACCGAGTTGGTCTGGGCGAGCGTGATCTCCTTGCTGGCCTCGGTGCCGTCGCGCAGGGCGACGCCGTCGGGCAGAGTCGACTCGTCGAGCTCGACCGTGTAGGTGCCGGCTTCGGGAACGTTCACCGTCCAGCGGCCCTGATCGTTGGTGCTGACGGTTTCGTCGAATCCGTTGCCCGAGACGGCGACGTCGACATCCGCGACACCCTCGTCCCCGGACTTGATGATTCCCGACACCGTGAAGGTGCTGGTGAAGTCGCTCGTGGGTTCCGGGCTGGGTGCCGGGGTCGCCGACAGGTGCACGGTGTCGACGGATGCCGGGGCGGCCGCAGAGGCGCTGGCGGCCGGCATCCCGATACTGACGACGAGAGCGAAACAGACGGATAAGACACTGGCAAATACCAGGGCGAGGCGACCCACCATCGCGTGTGGTCGTGAACGGCCCAAGCTGCACCTCCATTGTGTGAGACGGGAGGGCGGTTGCCCCCAGTTTCCGTCTTCGTGCGCTGACTGGTGGCCGACGCTACAGCGGGTATGTGTCGAATATGTTTCCGGCACAGCACTCGTTTTTTTCACCCCGTCCACTTTGACGGCCACTGCCCGATAGTGGGGCCTGGAGCCGAGGAATACAAGGGGGTACAGCTCGTTTAGTATTAAGTACCGGATCCCCAGAGGTGTGAATCCGCCTTCTGCTCGGCCTCGAACATGGAAAAGAGAAATGATGGATCAGCCGGATCCCTTCGGTTTTGTCGGTCTCACCTACGACGATGTGCTGCTTCTGCCCGGGCACACCGACGTCATCCCCAGTGAAGCCGAGACGTCATCGCGTCTCACCAAGCGCATCCGGTTGAATACCCCCTTGCTCTCGAGCGCCATGGATACCGTCACCGAGGCACGCATGGCCATCGCCATGGCCCGCGAGGGTGGCATCGGCATCCTGCACCGCAACCTGTCGATCCAGGACCAGGCCGACCAGGTCGACCGCGTCAAGCGCAGCGAATCTGGCATGATCACCAACCCCGTCACGACCACGCCCACCGCAACGGTGGCCGAAGTCGATGCGCTCTGCGGACAATTCCGCGTTTCGGGTCTGCCCGTCGTCGACGGCGAGGGCGTGCTCGTGGGCATCGTCACCAACCGCGACATGCGTTTCGTCTCGCCGTTCGAAAAGGCCACCACGCTCGTGCGCGACGTCATGACGAGCGAGAACCTCGTCACCGCGCCCGTCGGCGTTTCCTCCGACGAGGCCATGGCGCTGCTGGCCCAGCACCGCATCGAGAAGCTGCCCCTGGTCGACGAGCGCCGCAAGCTCAAGGGCCTCATCACGGTCAAAGACTTCGTCAAGACCGAGCAGTACCCGCTGTCGACCAAGGATGACGAGGGTCGCCTGCGCGTGGGCGCCGCCATCGGTTTCTTCGGCGACGCGTGGCAGCGTGCCGGCGCCCTGCTCGAGGCGGGCGTCGACGTGCTCGTGGTCGACACGGCCAACGGCGACTCGGCCGGCGTGCTCGATGTCATCCGTAAGCTGAAGAAAGATCCGGCTTTCGCGGCCGTCGACATCATCGGCGGCAACGTGGCGACGCGTTCGGGTGCCCAGGCGATCATCGACGCCGGAGCGGATGCCATCAAGGTCGGCGTCGGACCGGGCTCCATCTGCACCACGCGCGTCGTGGCCGGTGTGGGTGTGCCCCAGGTGACCGCGGTGTACGAGGCATCCCTCGCGGCCCGCGAATCGGGAACCCCCGTGATCGCCGACGGCGGCCTGCAGTACTCGGGTGATATCGCCAAGGCGCTCGTCGCGGGTGCCGACACCGTCATGCTGGGCTCGCTGCTCGCCGGCACCGACGAGAGCCCCGGCGACCTGATCTTCCAGGGCGGCAAGCAGTTCAAGAGCTACCGCGGCATGGGTTCGCTGGGCGCTCTGCAGACGCGCGGCACCAAGACGTCCTATTCGAAGGACCGCTACTTCCAGTCGGATGTCCCCTCCGACGACAAGCTCATCCCCGAGGGTATCGAGGGACAGGTCCCCTATCGCGGGCCGGTCTCGGCGGTCTCCTACCAGCTCATCGGCGGCCTGCGTCAGTCGATGTTCTATGTTGGCGCTCGCTCGATCGAGGAGCTCAAGATGAAGGGCAAGTTCGTGCGCATCACGCCCGCCGGCCTGAAAGAGTCGCACCCGCACGACGTGCAGATCGTGGTCGAGGCGCCGAACTACCGCTAAGACGCAAACGCTTCACCTCAACTGCCCGGATGGCCGACACGCCATCCGGGCAGTTTTTTTCAGGATGGTCGCGACGTGAGAGGTTGTCGCAGCTCAGGGGTGGCGCTCGCAAGTTCGTGGTGGTGTGGGGACCGTGGCCCCGACCTCGTCTGAGAGAACCCCAGATACAAGGGCTGGCACCGGGGAAGTGGACAGGCTGGACGAGGCGTTCATTGGGAGTGTGTGGGGAGCGCGCAATCGCGTGCATTCCGCAGGATCCGCCTGCTCAATTGGAGGAACACCCATGAAGAAGACCACCTCGATTCTTAGCACCGCCGCGCTCGCGTGCGGTCTCGTTGCCGCCACGCTGGCTCCCGCTCACGCGGGTACGGCCTCGGCGTCGGCAACCGCTGCAGGCACCGCTGGCGCGTCGGCATCCGCGGCGGCGAACGCGTCGGCGTCGGCAAACGCCAATGCATCGTCCTCGGCCAACGGGTTCTCCTTCTCGAACGCAACGTCCGGGAGCACCGGATCGTGGAGTTGGTCGGGCGGCTCCTGGGCGAACGCGTACTCGGGCAGCACCGGATCGTGGGGCTCCACTGGCTCTTCGAACGCCTTTGGTTCGGGCTCCGCTCAGGGCTCTACGCAGGGCTTTGCCTCGAGCGGGACGTCATTCGGAGCGACGAACGGCATGACCATTTCGTCAGGCGTGTGGACCTTCGGCGTGACCGGCGGTTCCATCACGGGTCTGGCTAACGGCACGACCGGAGTCGTCTACCCGTCGGCCCGCCCCTCCCGGGTGAACGGCGTGACGGTGGCACCGGGCACCTACAAGATCGTCGCGGGCAAGCCCGTGCTCGTCTCGAAGTAGCTCAGGCACGGGCCGTCGGCCCGCGCATTCCCCTCTCCGGGAAGGTGCGGGCCGATGGTCCTCGCGACGATAAGGTAGTGGGGTGAGCTACGAAAACGAGATCGGCGTGTCGAAACGAGCCCGACGGGCGTATGCCTTCGACGACATCGCGGTCGTTCCTTCCCGCCGAACGCGCGACCCCGAAGACGTGTCGGTGTCGTGGTCAATCGACGCCTACCAGTTCGGCATCCCGTTCCTCGCGGCACCGATAGACTCCGTCGTGTCGCCGTCGACGGCCATCATGATGGGGCAGCTGGGCGGACTCGGCGTGCTCGACCTCGAAGGTCTGTGGACGCGGTACGAGAACCCCGAGCCCTACCTCGCCGAGATCGCGCAACTGAGCGCGGCTCAGGCCACCTCCCGCATGCAGGAGATCTACTCCGAGCCCATCAAACCCGAGCTCGTCACGGCCCGCCTGGCCGAGATCCGCGCGGCCGGTGTCACGGTCGCCGGTGCGCTGTCGCCGCAGCGCACACAAGAGCTGTACGAAACGGTCGTGGCGGCCGGTGTCGACCTGTTCGTCATCCGCGGCACCACAGTTTCGGCCGAGCATGTCTCGAAGAATCAAGAGCCGCTCAACCTGAAGAAGTTCATCTACGAGCTCGATGTTCCCGTCATCGTGGGTGGGGCATCCACCTACACCGCTGCGCTGCACCTCATGCGCACGGGCGCGGCCGGCGTGCTCGTCGGCTTCGGCGGTGGAGCGGCGTCGACCACGCGCGCCACGCTCGGCATCCACGCCCCCATGGCGACCGCCGTCGCCGACGTGGCCGGCGCTCGCCGCGACTACATGGACGAGTCGGGCGGCCGCTACGTGCACGTCATCGCCGACGGCGGCCTCGGCACGTCGGGCGACATCGTCAAGGCCATCGCCTGCGGCGCCGACGCGGTCATGCTGGGCAGCGCCCTCGCGCGGTCGACCGATGCACCCGGTCAGGGCTACCACTGGGGCGCCGAGGCGCACCACTCGAAGCTTCCGCGCGGCAACCGCGTTCCCGTCGAGCAGATCGGCACGCTCGAAGAGGTCCTCTACGGCCCCGCGACGTCGGCCGATGGCACGGCCAACCTGGTCGGTGCGCTGCGTCGCTCGATGGCCACGACGGGTTACTCCGACCTCAAGGAATTCCAGCGCATCGACGTCGTTGTGGCGCCCTACCGCGTGAGCTGATCTCTCGAATGCAGCATGTTCTCGTGATGCCGGTCCTTTCGGGGGCCGGCATCACGTGTGTGCGCCGACCTCTTACTGTGAGCGGATGTGCGGCACAAGCGCTTGTTCGCGCGCCGCGGGCGTATTAGCGTCGGGAACGTGGCCGACATCGCCTGTCGTGGCGGTCACCGATCCGGCGGAAGCGGCAGGCGGTTACCCAGGAGGACTCCGATGGCGCATCCGAATCACGGCCGAGACGACGACGGCAGAACGACGAAGCTCGGGCCGGAGGAACGCGCCCAGGCGATCGCTGCCCTGAAGGAGAAAGAACTCGACATCCTGGTCGTGGGCGGCGGCATCGTGGGCGCGGGCAGTGCGCTCGACGCCGTGACGCGCGGCCTGTCGACGGGAATCCTCGAGGCCAGGGACTGGTCGTCGGGCACGTCGAGCCGGTCGTCGAAACTGGTGCACGGCGGCATCCGCTATCTCGAGCAGCTCGACTTCCGCCTGGTGCGCGAGGCCCTGACCGAGCGCGGGCTGCTGCTGCAGCGCATCGCGCCGCACCTCGTGAAACCCGTGCGTTTTCTCTACCCGCTGAAGAAGCGGTTCTATGAGCGTTTCTACATCGGCGCGGGCATGCTGCTCTACGACCTGTTCTCGTACACGGGCGGGCGCCCGCCCGGTGTGCCGCACCACCGCCACCTCTCGAAGCGCGGGGTGCAGCGGGCCCTGCCGTCGCTCGCCTCCGACGCATTCGTCGGCGGGCTCACCTATTACGACGCGCAGGTCGACGACGCCCGCTACGGCGCCTCGGTCGTGCGCACGGCTGCCTACTATGGCGCCCACGCCGCGAGCCGGGTGCGGGTCGAAGGTTTCCTCAAGGTCGGCCAGCGGGTCGTCGGCGTCAAGGCGCACGACCTGGAGACGGGCGAACGTTTCGAGGTGCGCGCGAAGCAGGTCGTCAATGCGACGGGCGTGTGGACCGACGACACCCAGTCGATGGTGGGGGAGCGCGGTCAGTTCAAGGTGCGCGCGTCGAAGGGTGTGCACTTGGTGGTGCCGCGCGACCGCTTCCAGTCGAACATGGGTCTGTTGTTGCGCACCGAGAAGAGCGTGCTCTTCGTCATCCCGTGGGGTCGCCATTGGCTGATCGGCACGACGGACACGGATTGGCACCTCGACAAGGCGCACCCCGCCGCGACGGCCGCCGACATCGATTACATCCTCGAACACGTCAACTCGGTGCTCGCGGTGCCGCTGACGCGCGACGACGTCGAGGGTGTCTACGCGGGTCTGCGTCCCCTGCTCGCGGGGGAGAGCGACCAGACGTCGAAGCTGTCGCGCGAGCACCTCGTCGCGCATTCCGTGCCGGGGCTCGTGGTGATCGCGGGCGGCAAGTGGACGACGTATCGGATCATGGCCAAGGATGCGGTGGATGCTGCGGCATCCGCTCTCGACGGCAAGATCCCCGAGAGCGTGACCGAGAACGTGGCGTTGTTGGGAGCCGAGGGCTATCAGGCCGCGTGGAACAAGCGCGCCAAGATCGCGAAGGCGTTCGATGTGCACCCCACGCGGGTCGAACACCTGCTCAACCGCTTCGGCGTCTTGTCGGATGAGGTGCTCGATCTCATTCGCGAACGCCCCGAGTTGAAGGAGCCGCTGCCCGGGGCCGACGACTACTTGCAGGCGGAGGTCGTCTACGCGGCCACGCACGAGGGGGCCCTGCACCTCGAGGATGTCCTCGCCCGCCGCACGCGCATCTCGATCGAGGCCTGGGATCGCGGCGTTTCGGCGGCACCGGTCGCGGCCAAGCTCATGCAGGAGGCACTCGGCTGGGACGACGAGCGCACGCAGCGGGAGATCGACAATTACCTCAAGCGGGTCGAAGCCGAGCGTGCCTCGCAGGAGCAGCCCGACGACGAGTCGGCCGACCGGATCCGACTCGCGGCCCCCGACATCCAGTCAGGCGCACACGAATCGGATGTCTCGCCGGCCGAGGACCCGCAGCAACCCGACGAGTCGGCGTCCGAAGCCTCGGCCGACGAGCCGTCGCGTGATGAGGTCACGCACGGCGACACCGACGGCACGGCCGATGACCCGGGCCACGAGAACGACACATCCGGCGTCGAAAAGAACTAGCGGCACCTGACACGAGGGGCGTTGGAGCGCACGCACCCCCACGCCCCTCTCTCGTACCCGGCCGACACGGACATCTTTTTCTTGATTTCGCTATTCCAGGTGAACTATTCCAGTTGGAATAGTCCAGCTGGAATAGTCCAAACGAAACGGTCCTCCTCCTGCGCCGATAGTGGTGCCGACCGCGGGAGTTGCGGCGACACAATCAGCGCGAAACCCGGGTAGGGCTCGGCCAACAGTGACGTGCGCTCCATATTCCAGACGGAATATTCCGGCGGGAATGGTTCAGATGGAATAGCCGAGACGCGAAAAAGATGTTCCATGAGGCTGGTCAGTCGAAGATGCGCCGCAGGACGTTGGTGTTGGCGAGGTCGAGGAGCTCGTCGCCGCGGCCCGAGAGCACGGTGCGCAGCGCGTAGAGCGTGAAGCCGCCCGCCTGCTCGGCCGTGATGGTCGGCGGGATGGAGAGCTCTTGGCGAGCGGTGACGACGTCGATGAGCGCCGGGCCGTCGTGTTCGAAGGCCTCGCGCAGCGCCTCGGACAGGTCGTTGGGCTTCTCGACGCGCACGCCGTGGATGCCCATGGCCTTGGCCACCTCGGCGAAGTTCGGGTTGACCAGGTCGGTGCCGTAGTTCACGATGCCCGCGGCCTTCATCTCGACCTCGACGAAGTTGAGCGACGAGTTGTTGAACACCACGATCTTGACGGGCAGCTTGTTCTGCACGAGCGACAGCAGCTCGCCCATGAGCATCGTGAGGCCGCCGTCGCCCGCGAGCGCGATGACCTGTCGATCGGGGTGGGATGCCTGCGCGCCCAGCCCCTGCGACACGGCGTTCGCCATGGTTCCGTGGCTGAACGATCCGATGAGGCGGCGCTTGCCGTTCATGTGTAGGTAGCGGGCCGCCCAGGTGACGGGGGAGCCGACATCCGGAATGAAGACGGCGTCGTCGTCGGCCAGCTCGTCGACCAGGCGCGTCAGATATTGCGGGTGGATGGGGGAGCGGTTGTGGTCGTTGTCGGCGAGCTCGTCGAGGCCCTTGCGGGACTTCTTGTAGTGCTTGAGGGCGTCTTCGAGGTGAGAACGTTTCTTCTTGCGCTCGACGAGATTGGTGAGGGCCGCCGCGGTGTCCTTGACGGTTCCGACGAGGCCCAGCGTGAGCGGCGTGCGGCGGCCGAGCTGTTCGCCGCGGACATCCACCTGGATCTTGACGGCCTTCTCGGGGAAGAACTGTTGGTAGGGGAAATCGGAGCCGAGCACGAGGAGCGTGTCGCAGGTTTCCATGGCGCGGTAGCCCGAGGCGAAACCGAGCAGACCCGTCATGCCGACGTCGAAGGGGTTGTCGTATTCGACGTGCTCCTTGCCGCGCAGCGCGTGCACGATGGGGGCGCCCAGGGTGTCGGCCAGCGCCAGAAGCTCGTCGTGCGCGCCCGCGGCCCCTGCGCCGGCCAGGATGGTGACCTTCTCGCCCTTGTTCAAGAGGGCTGCGGCCTCGGCGAGGCCCTCGGCCGACGGCAGCACCGAGCTCTGGGTCGGGCGGATCGAGACCGTGCGCGGGCTGTCGGCCTTCTTCAACAGGATGTCGCCCGGGATCACGATGACCGCGACACCCTTCTTCTCGATGGCCGTGCGCATGGCGATCTCAAGCACGCGCGGCATCTGGGCGGGATCGGAGACGAGTTCGCAGTAGACGCTGCACTCGCGGAACAGCTCCTGCGGGTGCGTCTCCTGGAAGTAGTTGCTGCCGATCTCACCGCTCGGGATGTGGGCGGCGATCGCCAGAACGGGCACGCGGGAGCGGTTGGCGTCGTAGAGCCCGTTGATGAGGTGCAGGTTGCCGGGGCCGCAGCTGGCGGCACACACCGACAGCTCGCCCGTGAGCGCGGCCTCGGCCGAGGCTGCGAAGGCGGCGCCCTCCTCGTGGCGCACGTGCACCCAGTCGAGGTCTCCATCGGCGCGCAACGCATCCGTGAAGCCGTTGAGCGAATCGCCCGGCAGGCCGTAGACGCGTTTCACCCCTGACGCCTTGAGTGTGTCGACGATGTTCGCTGCGATCGTGCCCATGTTTCAGCCCTTCGTGTGCGGATGATTCGTCGGGCGGTCGGCGCTGATCGCCCTCCACCATCCGATCACATCAGGCCGTGCAATGTGAGGGGGTTGCCACGTCAGTCTCGGGCGTAAGGAGCCGTGGACGCGCGCTCGACGAGGCGCACCGGCACGATGGTGGTACCCGCCGCTGCCGCGTTCTGCTCGATCTCGGCGAGGAGGCGTTGCACGCAGATGCGACCGACGGCCGAGAAGTCCTGGTGCACGGTCGTGAGCGGCGGCCAGTAGGACGACGATTCCTCGGTGTCGTCGAAGCCCACGACGCTGACATCGTCCGGCACGGGCCGCCCCGCCTCGTGCAGGGCGCGCAAGACTCCGAGCGCCATCTGGTCGTTGGCCGCGAAGATGGCGGTCACGGCCGGGTTCTGTGCGAGCTGCGCCCCGATGCGGTAGCCGGACTCGGCCGACCAATCACCGACGAGCGGTTCGTCGACGGGAGCGCCGACCGCCTCGAGTGACGCGCGCCACGCCTCGGTGCGTCGCGCCGACGAGAACGACGTCGGCGGCCCGGCCACGTGGTGCACGGTCGGGTGGCCGAGCGCCAGAAGGTGCTCGGTGGCGAGTCGGGCACCCTGGCGCTGGTCGGTGTCGACCACGGTGTAGGGGTCTGCGGCATCCGAATCGACGATGACGACGGGGATGCCAGCGGGCAGCGAGATGTCGGCGCGGTCGAGGATGTGCGCCTCGATGATGATGAGGATGCCGTCGACGGCCTGCTCGCTCAAACGCGTGAACGCGCCCGCGACCTCGCCCTGGGTCGGATGGCTGAGCGGCATGAGTGTGATCGAATAGCCCGCCTCGGCCGTGGCCGTCGCGATGGCGTCGAGCGTGCGCATGTTGCCGAAGGTCGAAAGCGTGAACATAATGACGCCGATCGTCCGGAAGCGGCCCGTCTTGAGCGCCCGCGCGGCGCTGTTGGGGCGGTAGCCGACGGCGGCCATGGCGGCCAGCACGCGGTCGCGGGTGTCGGCGTCGACGTTCTGGTGGCCGTTCGAGACGCGCGACACGGTCTGCGAGGAAACGCCCGCGCGCTTCGCCACGTCGGCCATCGACGGACCGCGCACGCGCGAGGAGGCTACACCCAGAGGCCCGGATGGCGTCAGGGAAACTGCCGGCAGCGGCTCCCGCGAGGGCTGCGACGAGCCGGCCCCATCGCCCGAGGGCACGTCTGCAGCGAGCGGCGGAGCGTCGGGCGAGACGTCGCCCACCAGCGGCTGAGCGGCGAGCGGAACGGGGGAGGTGGCGTCGTCGACAGGCACTCGAGACCCCCTTCTCGCCGCACTTGACGCGACGCTGTTGTCGTGTAAAGGTGTAACCCACACCCCATGTTTACGTAAACACGCTACCATCAGAACGCAGATGTTTACGCAAACATCGCACCACACCGAAACTCGCTCCCAACGAACCGGATTTCCCATGACGACGCTGTCAGCAGACGCCCCCGCCACCCCGCGGCCGGCCGCTCTCCGGCGAGACAAACGCAGATGGACGGGATGGGCCTTCGTGGCCCCGTTCCTCGTCGTCTTCGCGCTCGTGCTCGTCGCCCCCGTGATCTATGCGATCTACCTCAGCCTCTTCAAGGAGCAGCTGATCGGCGGCAACGCGTTCGTCGGCATCTCGAACTACACGCAGGCCCTCTCCGACCCCAAGTTCTGGGACTCGCTCGGCCGCGTCGCCCTGTTCCTCTGCGTGCAGGTGCCCATCATGCTGGGCCTCGCCCTCTTCGCGGCGCTCGCCATCGACTCGGCCCGCCTCTACCTGTCGTCGTTCTTCCGCATCTCGATCTTCCTGCCCTACGCGGTTCCCGCCGTCGTCGCGACGCTCATGTGGGGCTTCATGTACGGCAACCGCTTCGGCCTCGTCGGAAACGTCAACGACTTCTTCGGCATCCAGCTGCCCGATCCGCTGTCGAACAACTGGGTGTTGCTCTCGATCGGCAACATCGTCACGTGGGAGTTCGTGGGCTACAACATGCTCATCTTCTACGCCGCGCTGCGCGTCATCTCGACGGACCTCTACGAGGCAGCCGAGCTCGACGGTGCCAGCCAGTGGCGCATCATCCGCAGCATCAAGCTGCCCGCCATCCGCGGTGCCATCGTGATCGCCGGCATCTTCTCGGTCATCGGCAGCTTCCAGTTGTTCAACGAGCCGAACATCCTGCAATCGCTCGCGCCCAACACGATCTCGACGTTCTTCACGCCGAACATGTACGCCTACAACCTGTCGTTCTCGGGCCAGCAGTACAACTACTCGGCCGCCATCGCCATCATCATGGGCGTCGTCACCGCCGTGATCGCCTACATCGTGCAGAACTCCGGTTCGCGCAAGGAGAAGTGACGCCATGACCAGCGTGCAACAGGGCGCAGCCCCCGCCCCCTCGAACCAGCCCACCGATAAGATCGACGCCACGACCGGCCGCGTGCGCCCGGCGCGGCGTTCGTCGACCGGCCAGCGCCGCCCGCGTTTCGCCAAACCGCAGGAGGGCGGCTTCCGCAAGAAGCGTTCCGTCTGGCTGACCGTCGTCATGGCCGTCATGCTCGTCTACGCGCTGCTTCCGCTGTTCTGGCTCTTCGTCAACTCGACCAAGACGCAGGACGTGCTCTTCAACTCGTTCGGCCTGTGGTTCTCGGGCGACTTCTCGTTGTTCGCGAACATCGGCGAGACGCTGGCCTACCACGACGGCGAATTCATCCGCTGGTTCGGCAACACCGTGCTCTACGTGGTCGTCGGCGCCGGCGGGGCCACGTTCCTCGCCACGCTCGCGGGCTACGGCCTGGCCAAGTACGACTTCCCCGGCAAGAAGGGCGTCTTCGCGGTCGTCCTCGGCGCCGTGGCCGTGCCCGGAACCGCGCTCGCCGTTCCCACGTTCCTCATGTTCAGCCAGCTGGGTCTGACCAACACCCCGTGGGCGATCATCCTGCCCTCGCTCATCAGCCCCTTCGGCCTCTATCTCATCTGGACCTACGCCATCGATTCGGTGCCCACCGAGTTGCTCGAGGCGGCGCGGATGGATGGGGCGGGCGAATTCCGAACCTTCTTCACCATCTCGCTCAAGTTGCTGAGCCCCGGTCTCATCACGGTGTTGCTCTTCACCATGGTGGCCACCTGGAACAACTACTTCCTGCCGCTCATCATGCTGTCCGAGTCGACGTGGTACCCCCTCACGGTGGGCCTCAACCAGTGGAACAACCAGGCCTCCACGGCCGGCGGCGAGGCCATCTACAACCTCGTCATCACGGGCTCGTTCCTCACCATCATCCCGATCGTCATCGCGTTCCTCTTCATGCAGCGCTACTGGCAGTCGGGGCTCGCCGCGGGCAGCGTCAAGCAGTAACGACGACCCGCGGATGTCTCACCCGCAGCACCTTCACCGCAGCATCCCTTCACCGCATCACTGCTTCACCGCACCACCCGTAACACACAGCTCCGCATCCACACCGAAACCCGAACACCGTTTACAACGACGTGAAAGGAAAACGATGAACAGTCGTTTCAAGAAGACCGTCTGGCGCACGCTCGCCACGGCAACTGTCGGCATCGCCGCCGGCGCCTCGCTCGTGGCCTGCTCGTCGGGCCCCGGCGGCTCGGCCGACTCCGGCTCGGCAGAGGACCTCGAGAAGGCCCTGCAGACCGAATCATCCATCACCGTATGGGCCTGGGCCCCCGCGGTCGAGGACATCGCCAAGGCCTTCGAGGAGAAGTACCCGAAGATCACGGTCAACGTGGAGAACGTCGGCACCGGCAATGACCAGTACACCAAGCTGCAGAACGCGATCAAGGCCGGCTCGGGCGCCCCCGACGTGGCCCAGATCGAGTACTACGCGCTGCCGCAGTTCGCGCTCGGCAACTCGCTCGCCGACCTGTCGAAGTTCGGCTTCGACGACCTGGAAGACAAGTTCACGGCCTCGACGTGGAACTCGGTCAACCTGAACGACAAGCTCTACGCCCTGCCGCAGGACTCCGGCCCCATGGCGATGTTCTATCGCAAGGACGTCTTCGACAAGTACGGCATCGCCGTGCCCGAGACCTGGGACCAGTACATCGCGGCCGCGAAGACCATCCACGACGCCGACCCCAACGCCTACATCACCAACGACACCGGCGACGCGGGCTTCACCACGAGCATGATCTGGCAGGCCGGCGGCAAGCCGTACACGGTCGACGGCGAGAACGTGGGCATCAACCTGCAGGACGAGGGCTCGAAGAAGTGGGCCGACAAGTGGAACCAGCTGGTCGAGGGCGGCTACGTGGCCCAGACCTCCTCCTGGAGCGACGAGTGGTTCCGCGGCCTGTCCGACGGTTCGATCGCCACGCTCATCATCGGCTCGTGGATGCCCGGCAACCTCGAGGGCCAGGCCCCCGACGGCTCCGGCCAGTGGCGCGTCGCCCCCATGCCGCAGTACGAGGCCGGCGGAACCGCGACGGCCGAGAACGGTGGCGGTGGAGACGCCGTGCTCGAGCAGTCGAAGAACAAGCTCGTCGCCGCAGCCTTCCTGAAGTACATGAACGCCGAAGAGGGCACGCAGATCTCGATCGACAAGGGCGGCTTCCCGTCGACCAACGCCGACCTCGAGTCCGACGAATTCCTCGGCTACGAGAGCGAGTACTTCGGCGGCCAGAAGATCAACGAGGTCTTCGCCGACTCGGCCAAGAACGTCGTCAAGGGATGGCAGTACCTGCCCTTCCAGGTCTACGCCAACAGCATCTACAACGACACCGTCGGCCAGGCCTACGCCAACAAGTCCGACCTCAACGAGGGTCTGACCGCCTGGCAGAAGGCCTCGGCCAGCTACGGCTCCGAGCAGGGCTTCACGGTCTCCGAGAAGTAGCCGGCCCGCGAAGTAACCGGCCGGGGAGCAGCCAGCTCCGGCCAGAACGACCAGATGGCGGGCGGATCCCCCTCCGCCCGCCATCTCCTTCCCCCTCGAAAGGTTCCCCGTGCTCACCGCCTCGCTGCGCCTGAACACCCGCACCCCCGTCGCTCCCGTCAATCCCCGGCTCTTCGGCTCGTTCGTCGAGCACATGGGTCGCGCGGTCTATACGGGCATCTTCGAACCCGGCCACGAGACGGCGGATGCGGCGGGCTTCCGTTCCGACGTCGCCGACCTCGTGCGCGAGCTCGGCGTCAGCATCGTGCGCTACCCGGGCGGCAACTTCGTCTCGGGTTTCAAGTGGGAAGACAGCGTGGGACCGGTGGACGAACGACCCGTGCGATTGGATGCCGCGTGGCACTCGATCGAGACGAACCGCGTCGGCATCCACGAGTTCGCCGCCTGGGCCGCATCGGCGGGAGTCGAGGTCATGCAGGCCGTGAACCTCGGCACCCGCGGCGTCGCCGAAGCCGCAGAACTGCTCGAATACTGCAACATTCCGCGCGGCACGGCGTTGAGCGATGCCCGCCGCGCCAACGGGGCCGACGAGCCCTTCGACATCCGCGTCTGGTGCCTCGGCAACGAGATGGACGGGCCCTGGCAGATCGGCCACAAGACGGCCGACGAATATGGCCGCCTGGCCGCCGAGACCGCGCGCCTCATGCGCTTCGTCGACCCCCGCATCGAATTGGTGGCGGCGGGTTCGTCGAACGCCGATATGCCCACGTTCGGCAGCTGGGAGCGCACGGTGCTGACGCACACGGCCGGGCTCGTCGACCACATCTCGGTGCACGCCTATTACGAGGAGCTGGATGGCGACGCCGAGAGCTTCCTGGCCTCGGCCGTGGGGCTCGACCGCTACCTCGAGGAGGTGGCCCAGATCATCGACGAGGTGCGCGCCGAGGCCGGCATCGAGCGGCCCATCGGCATCAGCGTCGACGAGTGGAACGTCTGGTATCAGACGCGTTTCAACGAGGTCGACAAGGAACCCCTGCTGACGGGGGAGTGGAACGAGGCGCCGCGCCTGATCGAGGACGAGTACGGCGTGACCGACGCCGTGGTGGTCGGCTCGCTGTTGAACTCGCTGCTGCGGCACGGCGACCGCGTGTCGATGGCGAACCTCGCGCAGCTCGTCAACGTGATCGCGCCCATCCGTTCAGAGCCCGGCGGGCCCGCCTGGCGGCAGACGACGTTCCACCCGTTCGAGCGCACCGCCCGGTTCGCGCGCGGCGAGATCCTCGCGGTGGATGTCTCGGGCGCACCCGTCGTCGAGACGCAGAAGTACGGCGCCGTTCCCGTCGTCGATGCCGCGGCCACGCGCGACGGCGACGAGGTGGTGCTGTTCTTCGTGAACCGGTCGACGACCGACGAGCTCGCCCTGAGCGTCGACATCCCGGATGTCGCGGGGCTCGCGCTCGTAGACGCCGAGACGTTGACCGTGCCGGAGGGACTCGATCGGCACGCCTCGAACACGGCGACCGAACCTGCGCGCGTGGGCCTCGTGCCGCTCGCGGGTGTCGAGGTTTCTTCGGGCACCGAGGTTTCTTCGACCGTATCCGTCACCCTGCCCGCGCTCTCGTGGTCGATCATCCGCCTGGCAGCGACATCCGCTGCCGCTCCATCCGCCTCTTCTCCGTCCGACGCTTCGGACGCAACGACTTCTTCCCTGGGGGACACCCGTGCCTGACTTCCGCATCGGCGACACCGACTTCGAGCTCGACGGTCAGCCGTTCCGCGTGCTCGCCGGCGCGCTGCACTACTTCCGCGTGCACCCCGAACAGTGGGCCGACCGCATCCGCAAGGCCAAGCTCATGGGCCTCAACACCATCGAGACCTACGTGCCGTGGAACCTGCACGAGCCGAACCCCGGCCACTTCGACCTGACGGGCCGCCTCGACCTCGAGCGCTTCCTGCAGCTCATCGCCGACGCGGGGATGTATGCCATCGTGCGCCCGGGCCCCTACATCTGCGCCGAGTGGGACAACGGCGGCCTGCCCGCGTGGCTGTTCCGCGACGAGGCCGTGGGCGTGCGCCGCTTCGAGCCCCTTTATATGGCCGAGGTCGAGCGCTACTTCGATCGCGTGCTGCCCATCGTCGAGCGCGCGCAGATCTCGAACGGCGGCCCCGTCATCCTCGTGCAGATCGAGAACGAGTACGGCGCCTATGGCGACGACAAGCAGTACCTCGAGGCGCTCGTGGCCCTCAACCGCGCGCACGGCATCACGGTGCCGCTCACGACCATCGACCAGCCCACCGACGAGATGCTCGCCAACGGCAGCCTGCCGGGCCTGCACAAGACCGGTTCGTTCGGGTCGCGCGCCACCGAGCGCCTGGCCACGCTGCGCCGCCACCAGCCCACGGGCCCGCTCATGTGCGCCGAGTTCTGGAACGGCTGGTTCGACTTCTGGGGCTCGCACCACCACACCACGCCGGCCGCCGAGGCCGCGCGCGAGCTCGACGAACTGCTCGCAACCGGGGCATCCGTCAACCTGTACATGTTCCACGGCGGCACCAACTTCGGCTTCACGAACGGCGCCAACGACAAGGGTGTCTATCAGCCGACGGTCACGAGCTACGACTACGACGCCCCGCTCGACGAGGCCGGCAACCCGGGCCCCAAGTTCTGGGCGTTCCGCGACGTGATCGCGAAGTATGCGCCGGTTCCCGACGAGGTTCCGGATGCCGCGGCGCCCGCCCCGGCGTTCCGAGCTCCGCTCGACGCCGTCGTCCCCTTCTGGCAGGTCGCCTCGGCGCTCGGCGAGAGCGTTCCGCACCGCAGCATCCCGACCTTCGACCAGGTGGAGCACTACACGGGTTTCGGCGTCTACTGCACCGAGATCGACTTCCGCGGCACCGGGCGCGCGCCCGTCCTGACCATCGGCGAGGTGCGCGACCGCGCGCTCGTCTTCCTGAACCGCCAGCCCGTCGGCGTGCTGTCGCGCGACAACCACGACCGCGGCATCGGCCTGCCGTTCGAGGCGTCGGGCACGCTCGAGATCCTCGTCGAAGACCAGGGCCGTGTGAACTACGGGCACCGCATCGGCGAGGACAAGGGCCTGATCGGCCCCGTCACGATCGACGGGCACGCGCACGAGCGCTGGGAGTTGCAGCCGCTCGGGCTCGACGACCTGTCACCCGTGTCCGAGGCGTTCGCGCGGGCCGCGGCACCTAACCCCGAGGCATCCGCCATCGCCGGCCCCGCGTTCGTGCGCGCGACCGTCGAGCTCGAGGCGCCCACCGACCTGTTCCTCGACACCACCACGCTCGGCAAGGGCGTGGCCTGGGTGAACGGTTTCAACCTCGGCCGTTACTGGCGCCGGGGCCCGCAGAACACGCTCTACGTTCCCGCCTCGACCCTGAAGCCCGGCGCGAACGAGATCGTGCTCTTCGAACTGCACGCCATCCCCGACGCGACCCTCTCGTTCGTGAGAGCCGCCGACCTCGGTCACACCGAGTTCTAGATCACCGCGGGCCGGCCACGGTCGGCCCGCGGGTCCAACCCCGAAGTACGACATACCCGCAGCACCAACCCATCAGCACCACCGCACCACCCGCATGACCCGATGCACCCTCATCACACGCAATGAAGCGAAAGGGAACGTCCCATGACAGCACGAACACCCCGGGGTCGCCGACTCCGGCGCACCGTCTCGATGGCACTGACGGGCGCGCTCGCCGCCTCCGGTGTCGCCCTCGCCGGAGCGGGGGCGCACGCGGCGCCCGCGGCGACGGCGCCGGCCCAGGCCGTCACCTCCCAGGCTGCCGTGGCCGCGGCATCCGCCACCCAGACGATCACGCCGGACCCGTCCTACCAGCAGCCCGAGTTCGAGGGCTGGGGCACGAGCCTCGTCTGGTTCGCCAACGCCACGGGCGACTACCCCGACGAGGTGCGCAACAAGCTCGCCGACATGGTCTTCGGAAAAGACGGCCTGAACCTCAACATCGCGCGCTACAACGTGGGCGGCGGCGACGCGCCCGAGACGCGCTCCTACCTGCGCCCGGGCGGCGACGTCGAGGGCTGGTGGAAGCGCCCGGCCGGCCTCGACCAGAACGCGCGCGACTGGTGGAACCCCGACGACGACAGCATGTGGAACTTCGACGCCGACCCCACGCAGCGCTGGTGGGTGCAGGCCGCCAAGGCCCGCGGCGTCGATAAATGGGAGACGTTCTCCAACTCGCCGCCCTACTTCATGACCAACAGCGGCGTGGTCTCGGGTGCTGTCGACAAGAACGCCGACCAGATGCGCGCGGCCGATATCGACGATTTCGCGGCCTACATGGCCCGCGCCACCGAGCACCTCGAAGACGCCGAGGGCATCACGGTCGACACGATCGACCTGCTGAACGAGCCCTGGAACGGATACTGGACCGCCTACGGGCGACAGGAGGGCGCGAACATCCCGCCCGCCACGCAGGAGAAAATCTTCGCCGCGCTGGCTAAGGCCCAGGTGAAGTACGGCAGCGACTCGAAGATCTCGGGCATGGACGAGACCAACCCGGGCCGCTTCGCGAGCACCTGGAACGGCTACGCCGACGCCACCAAGAACCTCATCGAGCAACTCAACGTGCACACCTACGGCACGGGCCAGCGCTCGAGCGTGCGCGATATCGCGAAGGCCGCCGACAAACCGCTGTGGATGAGCGAGGTCGAGGGCTCGTGGGGCAACGGCCAGAACTTCGAGTCGATGGCCCCCGGCCTCGGCATGGCCGGCCGCATCACCGACGACCTGCGCGAGCTCGAGCCGTCGGCCTGGGTGTTCTGGCAGCCCGTCGAGGACTACGACAACATGACGCCCGCCGCCGAGAACGCCAACTGGGGAAGCATCCAGCTGCCCTTCAACGGCAACGAGACGGGCGACTACACGATCCGCACGAACACCAAATACAACACCGTGCGTAACTACACGCACTACATCGAGCCGGGCGACCACATCGTCGGCGTCAACGACACCAAGACGACGGCCGCGATCGACGGGGATGGTTCGGGCGCGACGCTCGTCTCCATCAACGACGCGACGGCCGCCAAGACCGTGGCCATCGACCTGACGAAGTTCGCCTCGACCGCGGGCGCCACCGTGACGCCCATCGTGACCGACGCCTCGGGCGCGCTCGTGGCGCAGCCCGCCATCCCCGTGACCGACGGATCGGCCACCGTCACGCTGCCCGCCGCCTCCGTCACGACCCTCGTGGTCGACGGGGTCTCGGGCGTCGCCGACGACGCGAGCATCTTCACCGATCGCGGCGTCTACCAGCTGACGAGCGCTCACGCCTCGAAGGCTCTCTCGGCCGCCGCCGGGAAGGTCACGCAGGAGAACGTCGACCAGACGAAGGGCGCGCAGCACTGGCGCGTCGAGAAGTTGACCGACGGCGTTTCGAACCGCGAGGAGTACCGCGTGCTCAACGTGGCGAGCGGGCAGGCCCTGTCGGCGTCGTCGCGCACGGCTCTGACCACCGCGTCCGCCTCCGGAACCGCGGGTGTGCAGCCCGCCGCCTCGCGCTGGATACTGTCGACGACGGGTGACGGAAGCTACACGTTCGTGAACAAGGCCTACGGCACGCTGCTCGACGTGGGCGGTCAGTCGACGGCGGCCGGAGCATCCGTGGGTCTGTGGACGGGATCGTCGGCCGACAACCAGCGCTTCATCGTGTCGGACCTGTCGCTGTCGGATGTCGCCCCCGTGCGCGTCTTCACGGCGCCCGGCGTGACGCCCGCCTTGCCCGAGACCGTTTCGGCCACGCAGGCTTCGGGCGCAACGGCGCAGGTGCCCGTCGCCTGGACGACCGACGGCGTCGACTTCTCGGCCGCCGGCGTCGTCGCCGTGACGGGTGTCGCGACCGGACCCGCGGGGGACACGCGCGACGTGACCGCCGAGGTGGTCGTCGGCACGCTCGCCTCGACGCTGCCCGCCCGCGCCAAGACGTGGCTCGGGCACGAACCCGAGCTGCCCGCCACCGTCACCGCGGTGACCGAGGGTGGCGAACAGGTCGACGTGGCCGTCACGTGGGATCTCGACGAGGTCGACGCCGACGCCTGGGACACCGTCGGAACCGTGACCGTTTCGGGTGCGACGACTGCGGGCTCCGTGCCCGCGACCGTGCGCGTGCAGGTCACGAACCCGTCGCTCGTCAACGTGGCGCTCGCGCCGAACGGCACGCCCACGGCATCCTTCAGCGGACAGTGGGACAAGGTGACCAACGTGAACGACGGCGTGGTCGACTCGAATCGCTGGACGAACTGGGTGTCGGGGCAGTGGCGCCCGAGCGACTGGGTGCAGATGGATCTCGCCACCGAGACCACCATCGACCACGTCACGCTGCGCTTCTACAACGACAACGGCGGAACCCTGCCGGCCGATACCGTGCAGCTGAGCTGGTGGGATGCCGCGGCCTCGGCCTGGGTGCCCGTCAACGCCCAGCCCACCACGGTGACCGAGGATGTCTTCGAGCTCGCCACCCCCGTGACGACGTCGAAGCTGCGCGCCACCATGACGGCCCGCGCCAACGCGTGCATCGCGCTGTCGGAATTCGAGGTGTGGGCGCCCGGCGCGCCCGGTGTCGGAACCGATGCGACGCTCGACCAGCTGACCGTGAACGGTGAGGCCGTTGCCGGGTTCGATGCCGAGACGCTCGAATACCGGGTGCCGATCGCGGCGCTGACCGAGGGTGCGGATGCGGCAGCCGATGCCGCTCCGGCCGCGAGGGTGTCGTCGGCCGCCGGTTCGACCGCCGTCGCCGTCGCCGCCGTTCCGGCTTCGCGGGTCTCCGCGCTCGCGGTTGCCGCCGAGGCACCCGTTTTGGGCGCACGCTCGGCCGACCCGTACGCGACCGTGACGATCGCGCAGCCCGATGCGGCGGCCGCCGAGCCCGTCGGAACCGTGACGGTCGCCGCCGAGAACGGTGAGGCGTCGTCGACCTATACGGTTCGTTTCGTGGCCGATGCCGTGGAGCCGGTCGACCCGACCGACCCGGGCACCGGCGGCGGTACGCCCGGAACAGGCACGCCCGGTGCAGGGAGCGGTTCTGGTTCCGGCGCTGGTTCGGGTTCGGGCGCTGGTTCGGGTTCCGGGGCCGGAACGGCCAACGGTTCGAACTGGCTCGCGAACTCGGGTGCGCAGGTGGGCGGCTTCGCTGCCCTCGGCGCGCTGCTGCTCGCGGCCGGCGCGGCGCTCGTCGTCGTGCGTCGACGCCGCGCGGGTTCGACCAGTGCAGGTTCGACAAGCGCGGAGTAGCTGAGACGGGTGCGGGTCGTTCGTCGGCCCGCACCCGCTCCTCGCTCTCTGCACCTTTCTTCTCCTTCCACACCGACGTGAAAGCGATTCAATGACCTCTCGTTCCTTCAAGCGGCCGTGCGCGGCCGCCCTCGCCCTCGCCGGGGGTTTCCTCCTGGCCACGGGCCCGGTCTCGGCGGCGCTCGCCGCGGCCGCCCCGACTCCGTCGGCTACCGCCGGCGATTCCGCACCCACCCCTGTGGCCTGGGGCTCCTCAGCCGTGCCCGCCGAGCTCGCCACGGCATCGGGCGCTGGCCTCGCCGCCGGCCTCGACCACACCCTCTTCCTCGCCGCCGACGGCGGCGAGGCGGCCTGGGGCGCGAACGGTTTCGGCCAAGCATCCGTGCCCGCCGCGCTCGCCGACCGCACCGTGACGCAGATCGCAGCCGGCGCCAACCATTCCCTCGCTCTCACCTCCGAGGGCGACGTCGTGGCCTGGGGCCGCGACGGCGACGACCAGACCGACGTGCCGTCCGCGGCCACGCGCGTGCTGCAGATCGCCGCCGGCGGCTCCAACTCGCTCGCCGTGCTCGAAAACGGCTCCCTCGTGGCCTGGGGCGACAACGGCTTCGGCCAGAACGATGTCCCCGCCACGCTCGACGGCGAAACGGTCACGAGCGCGGCCATCGGCTCGGGCTTCACGCTCGCCGCCACCGCCGACGGCGATGTCGTGGCCTGGGGCCGCTCCGACGTGGGCCAGCTCGAGGTTCCGGACGCCCTCGCCGACGAAGAGGTCGTGCAGGTCGCGGCCGGCACCGACCAGGCGCTCGCGCTCACCGACGACGGCCGCGTCTTCGCCTGGGGTGGCGACGCCTTCGGCCAGGCGGATGCGCCGGCCACCGTCACCGCGCCCGGATCCGACATCGCGACCCTCGCCGCGGGCCCGTACTTCTCGGCGGCACTGACCGCCGACGGCGACGCGATCGTGTGGGGCAAACAGGATGCCCGCGCAGCCGACCTGCCGGACGGACCCCTTGCCGCGATCGCCGCCACCGAAACCGGTGCGACGGCTCTCGCGGGCGCGGCGCCCGCCTTCGGCTCGGCACCGGGAGGCGCGGGCAACACGCCCGAGTCCCTCCCCGGCGAGCCGACGACGCCCACCGAACCCGGCCAGCCCGGCACGCAGCCCGGCACCGGCGCCGGCACGGGCTCCGGCTCCGGCACGGACGCCGGTTCAGGCGCCGGAACGAGCACGGGCTCGGGAACGAACGGCTCGACCCCCGGAGGCCTCGCCCTCTCGGGCGTCGACCTCGCTACGATGCTCGCGCTCGCCGTCGCCATCCTCGGCGCCGCGACCGGTTTGCTCGTCGCTGTCCGCCGTTCGCGCTACGCCGTTTCGTCGGCAAGCGCAGCGTCGATCCTCGACGAGGATGCAGCCTCTGCTCCCTCTGCTCCCTCTGCTCCCTCCGGGCCGGCCGCAGCCACCTCAGCAGACGCCGACACGGCAGCCGTCGCATCCGAGCCCCGCCGCTCTCGCAACCACAAGCTGCGTCGCACCTTCGGCCGCGGCGCCGCCCTCACCACGGCCCTCGGCCTCGCGGTCACGGGTTCGCTCGCCGCCCAGCCGCCCGCAGCGGCCGACGCCGCCGCGCTCGCCCCCACCTACCCGAGTCCCACCCTGCAGCAGCTCGTCGAGAACGACTTCGTGCTCTACTTCGCCAACGCGGGAACCGCCAACCCCGGCGCCGTATCGCCCGGCGACCACATCGGCCTTTTCCAGAAGAAGACCGACCAGCCCTACGGTCTCGACCAGGCCACGGGCGGCAGCTGGGGTTACGTCTCCGATGCCAACAGCACGCCGACCGCCAACGATTCGGCGGGCACCGACAAGACGGCCTCGCTGCGCTACGACAAGCCGCCGACCGGCGCCAAGCTCGACACGCGTTCTGTGGATTACGCCTTCGACCTTCCCGAGGGTTCGTATGACGTGAGCTTCGGTTTCCAGCTGCCGTCCGGCTGGACCAACCGCGACGTCGACCTGCGGGCAGAGGGCCGCAGCCTCGAACGAGTCAATGCGCCATCCGGAAGCCTGCTCGAACGCACCTATACGGTCGAGGTCACCGACGGCACGCTCGACCTCGAGGTGCACAGCCCCGCCGGCCGCACCAACGCCTACACCGATCCGGCCGTCAACTACCTGATCGTGCGCGCGCCGAAGACCTACGGCGCCGAGCTGCTGGCCGAGAAGATCCGCACCGTCACCCTGGGCGCCGCTCAGCGCGAGGGCTATGCGGATGACTCGCTCGCCGCCCTCGACGCCGAGATCGCCCGCGCGCAGAAGCTCGTGACCGCCGGATCGACCGACACCGCCGCCATCCGGGCCTCGTATGACGCCCTCGGCTCGGCATTTGTGGCGCTCCGCCCGCTCGTCACCTACGACTCGTTCCGCCCGGGACAGGCGTGGGTCGACGACAACGGAAACCCGATCCAGGCTCACGGCGGCCAGGTCGTGCCGTCGAAGGACGCCGACGGCCGCACGCTCTACTACTGGTACGGCGAGGACCGCTGGAACGGATACTCGGCCAGCCGCGGCGTGCACGTCTACTCGTCGTACGACCTTTACAACTGGCACGACGAGGGTCTCGCCCTGCAGGCCATGTCGGCGCCCGGCCAATTCGAGGACGACGCCTACTTCGCCGAGCTCTACGCCGACTACACGGCGGAGCAGAAGGCCGCCGTCTACCGCGACCTCGGAACGGTGCAGACCGACCCGAACGTGAACGCCGCCATCCTCGAACGCCCCAAGGTGATCTACAACGAGAGCACCGACCAGTGGGTGCTGTGGGTGCACGCCGACGGGCCGAGCGCGACCTCCAACGCGCAATACGCCAAGGCCAACGCGGGTGTCGCGGTGTCGGATTCGCCCACGGGACCGTTCCGCTACGTCGACAGCTACCGGTTGAACGTGGCGCCAGAAGGTGAGCCGAACTACCAGCCCGACAGCCCCGGCATGGCGCGCGACATGAACCTGTTCGTCGACACCGACAAGACCGGCTACATCATCTACGCCAGCGAAGAAAACCTCACTCTGTTCGTCTCGAAACTGAGCTCGAACTACATGTTCCTCTCGACCTCCGTGGAGAAAGCCGAAAAGGGTGTCGACTTCACCCGCGCCTATATCGGCGGGCAACGTGAGGCCCCGGCCGTGTTCCTCTACCAGGGCACGTACTACCTGATCACGTCGGGGGCCACGGGCTGGAACCCGAACCCGGCGAAATACGCCACGGCGACGAGCATGCTGGGGGAGTGGACCGACAAGGGCAACCCGGCGACGGGTCCCACGGCATCCACGACCCACGGCAGCCAGTCGACGTCGGTCATTCCGATCGACCCGGCCGCGGGCAAGTTCATCTACATGGGCGACCGTTGGACGCCCAACGACCTGAAGAACGCGCCCGCCGTCTGGCTGCCGCTCGAATTCGGCGAGCAGGGCCAGCTGTCGCTCAACTGGTACGACGAGTGGACGCTCGACGACCTCGAGGGCAAGGGTTCGGTGAGTGTCGACCTCGAGCTCCCGGCGACCGTGACACTGGGGGATGCGGCCAGCCTGCCGACCTCCGCCACCGTCACGTCCTCGGGCGTCACGTCGAAGCGCACCGTCACCTGGGCGGCCGCGTCCCTCGACGTTCCCGGTCCCGTCACGCTCACGGCATCCGTCGAGGGCGTCGCCAAACCGATCACCCGCCAGACGATCGTCGTGCCGAAGGGCCTGCGCTACCTCGTGGATGCCGGGGGCGCCGCGTCACCCGAATACGACGCAATCCGTTCCGCCGTCGCCGACCAAGCGCCCCTGCTGAACTCGACGTTCGATCAGCAACTCGCCGCCGACCCGGCGACGGGTCTCCGCTGGGGCAGCACGAACCCGGCAACGGGCACGAACACGGGCTCGCTGTTCGAGTCGCTGCGCTACGTCTCGGCCACCGCGCCCGACAAGCGCCTCGGCTACCGCTTCGAGGGTCTGGATGCCGGCAGCTACGACGTCTACGTGGGCCTCTACGACCCGTGGTCGCAGTGGGCGAAGAATCGCCGCGCAGCCATCGCTGTCAACGGCGAGCAGGTCGTCGCAGCCCAGCCCATCACGGGCCAGAACACGGTCGCGTCGCTCCCGAATCGCGCCGTAGCCGCCGACGGCGCCCTCGACCTGACGCTCACCCCCGTGGGCTCGGGCGACGGCACCGACGTGCAACTCAGCTGGATCATGATCGTCCAGCGCTAGCGCGCCGCGCGCAAAGTCAGGGGTGGGTGCCGGTACCGGCACCCACCCCTTTCGCTTGCCCTTCCCGGTGAACTATCAGTATGAGAAATACTCACTCGGGAGGGTGAAGGTATCGAGATTCGACGACGAATAGGAGATACCCATGAGAAACGCATCGAAATTAATGACCGTTGGAGTGCTTACCACTTTGCTTACCGGCGGTGTAGTGATGCCAGCTGCCGCACACGACCCCGCCTCGGCGACGGTAGACGCGCTAGAACGGGTCGCTCCAGATGCACTGGACGGTAATGTTCAAGCGCCCACGGATGGGGTGGATGACATTCCGTTCCACGCCGAACTTGCTGAGGGCGATGTGTCACTTCCCACCGCCGTTGGCGCACCCGTCACAATCGACACGCCGGAAGGTGGGATAAAAATCGAGCTTCCTTTTGCGACGAATCAGGCGACGGCTCAAGGCATCGCGCCGGGTGTGGTGGCCTACGACAATGCGAACGGCACCACCACGGTTTCATCAGTGAAACAGGCCGGAGCGCTTCAATTCACAACGGTCATAGAAACATCCGCGGCGCCGACCGAGTTTTCCTACGACATCGCTGTTCCGGAAGGTGGAAGCATCCTTGAGGGCACTGGGGGATACTTCATCCTTGATAGTGACGGCGAGCCAGTGGCAACCATCGCCGCACCATGGGCTCTCGACGCAAACGGTGCTTCAGTGCCCACCCGCTACGAATTCGCAGGGACCACCCTGACGCAGGTCGTGGAGCATGCCTCGACGAAGGTGGTTTACCCCGTCGTGGCCGATCCAAAGTTCGAATGGTTCAATCTCCTGCCGACCGTCAAATTGACGCGCTCTGAAACGTCTTCCGCCAGAACGGCAACGGGCCTCGCGACCGTGTGTGGTTGGGCGGCCAGAACTACAGGCTATTTGGGTGGCGCAGTATGTGGCCTGAACGCCGGGTCGATCATCGTCAATGCGAACCGGGCCTATGGTGCTGGCAAGTGCCTCAGGCTACTCATCGGACCCGGAGTCGTGGGTGGAGTGCCGTACAAGGACGGTTACTGCCGATGAGTATCCGCACCCTTTTCGCTGTCGACAGCCGCCGAGCTGTAATGGCCACACCGGGGCGGCGACTCGCCTCGCTCGCGTCGTTCATTCTTCTCACAGGCGGTGCGATCCTTCTGGGGCAGCACGTCTCGCCCTGGGTGTGGCCTTGTCTGATTGTCGTAGACATACTGATTTTCGCAGTTCTCGGAGACAGGTGGGCCGACCAGGATGCTCATCGCGCGGCCGAATCACAGCGGCAGGGTCGGGGATGACGGCCACCCGCAGGATGAGCTGGGCCCGAGCATTTGGCGGCATCCTCGTTTCAGTCTCAGTCGCCTTGATCCCACTCCTGATTGTGTGTTCCTTCTCTGAGGACGTGTGGATGCGGTGGGGAGCGCTCGCCGCGTGTGGCTACATCCTCGCGGCGATGATGCGGTCGATGCGCACCTTCGAAACGCGTTTCGATCGTGACACGCAGCACGGTGATCCTTCCTCCTGACGAGCGAAAGTGGGCCGGAAACGCAGGGTTCCCGGCCTACCTTCGGCGCTGTCTGAAAGAACCTAGGCGGTCGCGGCGCGGGGCGCACGGGAGGCCTGTCCGCGGCGGGAGGCGATGACGGCGTCGACGCTGAAGGCGCCTGCGCCCGTGAAGGCGGGCACAAGTGACGCGACGGCGAGGAGCAACGTGAACTCGATGCCGCCGTCCTGCGCGAAGAAGCCGGCCGGCAGGTGTGCGGTGACGAGAGCGCCCACCGACACGATGGCGAGTGCGATGCCGGCGATGCGGGTGCCGAGACCCAGCACGAGCAGCAGGCCTCCGACGAGCTCGACGAGCGCCACGACGGGGGCGAGGATAGCGGGGGCGGGAAGCCCCATGCCCTCGAACATCTGCTGCACACCCGGCAGCCCGATGACGAACAGCTTCTGGGCGCCGTGGGCGATGAAGATGCCGCCGACGGCGAGGCGCAGCAGCAGAAGGCCGGCAGAGGTCGAGGTGCGCTGGAACATGTGTCTCCTGACGTGGAACGAGTGACGGACGGGAGACCGGGCGGGGGACATCGGTGGCCGGCCTCCGCGAAAACAGCTTGGCGAAGCATCCCGACAGCGAGCCGCTTGTCCCCTGAAAGAGGGGTGGATGTCGGTGTGTCGAACTCTCGGCTGCGGTATGGGTCCGGAGGCGTCAACGGGGTTTCGGCGGCGAGCGCGGCGGCGTAGCGTTGCAGTCAACCGAAGGAGACAGCATGAGCGACATCAACGGCTTCGCAGCCGCCGACTTCCCCGACGACGCACGCACCCCGGTCGGCGACGACCTGCCGGGCCAGGAGACCGACGCCGAGGCGATCTTCCGCGAGCGCCTCGAAGAACAGGACGACGAGGCCGCCGGCAAGAAGCCGTAGCCTGGCGCATCCTCGCGCCGCTGCATCCGAAGCCCTCTCCGCCCAGGAGGGGGCTTCGCTGTGTGACGGGCTCGGCTATTAGCTCGAGCGGCAAGCAGCTGCCGGTACGTCGCCGATCAGCCGAATTCGATGAACTGGATGGCGATGCCCACGATGGCGGCCACGATGCCGATGCCGAGCAGCAGCCACCCGATCAGCCGAAAGGTGCGGCCGTCGATCTCGGGCTCGCGCGTGCGGCAGATCCACGGGGCGCGGTGATTGAACCACAGGGGGATGTCATCGCCCACCTGTGCGCGCAACGCCTCGGCCGTAGAGGCGGGGGCCTCGTGCACGTCGTGGTCGTCGTCGAGCCAGCGCACGATGTTGCCCTTGGGGCCCGTGGCGATGACGCCGTCCACCTGGATCCACCGTTTGCGCACGCTGCCGAGGATGAGCCCGATGCCGAGCAACACGGTGCCGAGACCCAACCCGAACCACGTGAAGACCTCACTGATCAGACCGACAGCGGTGTGACCATCCATGTCGTGCCTTTCGCGTCGATCGGTTCTTCGTCGATGCTAGCGGAGGCGCGTGACGGCTTCCTGCGCGCTAGACGACGCCGAGCGGGCGGTGCGGTTCGGCGGGCAGCTCGATCCCGATGGGGTCACCCGCGCGCACCGTGCCACCGGTGACGACGATGCTCATGACACCGGCTTTGCGGATGACATTGCCCTCGGCATCCTTGCCCAGCACGGCTTTCATGAGCCCGCGCTCTTTGCCGTTGATCTGGGTGCAGGGGTTGCGCAACCCCGTGATCTCGATGAGCGCCTCGGAGCCGAGCCGCAGCCGCGTGCCCTCTGGCAGCCCCAGCAGGTCGACGCCCTCAGTGGTCACGTTTTCGCCCAGCTCGCCCGGTGCGACCTCGAAGCCGCGCTCGCCGAGTTCGTCGAACAGCTCGCTGTGCATGAGGTGCACCTGCCGCAGGTTGGGTGATTCGGGGTCTCTCTTCAGGCGGTGCACGTGTTGCACGGTCTCGCCGAAGTGGGCGTCGCCCTCGACCCCGCGGCCCGCGACCAGGCGGATGTCGGGGGCGGTCGGTTTGCTGAAATTGTGGGCGTCGTCGCGGCTCACGGCGACGACGCGGGCGGCGGTTCCCTGTGCGCTCATGCCTCGAGTCTGCCACCCCGGCGAATGTCGGTGGTGGCGGCTAGCATTGGTTTCGTGGTCACCGCCTTATATCGCCGTTATCGGCCAGAGAATTTCGCCGAAATGATCGGTCAGTCGCAGGTGACCGATCCGCTCATGACGGCGTTGCGCACCAACCGTGTCAATCACGCCTATCTCTTCAGCGGCCCGCGCGGCTGCGGCAAGACGACGTCGGCCCGCATCCTGGCGCGCTGCCTCAACTGTGCAGAGGGCCCGACCGACACCCCGTGCGGCGTCTGCCCCAGCTGTGTCGAGCTGGGTCGCGACGGCGGCGGCTCGCTCGACGTGGTCGAGATCGACGCGGCGAGCCATAACGGTGTCGACGACGCGCGCGACTTGCGCGAGCGCGCCGTCTTCGCCCCCGCGCGCGACCGCTACAAGATCTTCATCCTCGACGAGGCCCACATGGTCACGCCGCAGGGCTTCAACGCGCTGCTCAAGATCGTCGAAGAGCCGCCAGAGCACATCAAGTTCATCTTCGCCACGACCGAGCCCGACAAGGTCATCGGCACCATCCGCTCGCGCACCCACCACTACCCGTTCCGGCTCATTCCGTCGGCGCAGATGCTCGAATACGTGCAGCACATGTGCGATCTCGAGGGCGTCACGGTCGAGCCAGGTGTTCTTCCGCTCGTGGTGCGTGCCGGTGGCGGTTCGGCGCGCGACACGCTGTCGCTGCTCGACCAGCTGATGGCCGGGTCCGATGGCACGAGCGTCGACTACGAGCGCGCCGTCGCGCTGCTGGGTTACACCCACGCCACCCTGCTCGACGACGCCGTCGAGGCGCTCGGTTCGCGAGACGCCGCGGCGGCCTTCAACGCGGTCGACCGGGTCATCCAGACGGGTCAAGACCCCCGCCGCTTCGTTGACGACCTGCTCGAGCGGCTGCGCGACCTCATCGTCGTGGGCGCGACCGGTGCGGCCGGTGCCCAGGCGGTGCTGCGCGGCATCCCGCAAGATGAGCTCGACCGCATGGCCGTTCAGGCCGACAGCTTCGGCCAGGCCGAGCTGAGCCGCACGGCCGATATCGTCAACGCGGCCCTCAGCGAGATGACGGGCGCCACCTCGCCCAAGCTGCACCTCGAACTCATGACGGCGCGCATTCTGGTGCCCTCGATGGACGACAGCTCGCGCGGTGCCCTGGCGCGCGTCGAGCGGCTCGAGCGGCGCGTGGGCGTCGACGGCTCGGGTGGAAACAACGCCGAGCTGGCTCCGCGCGGCGAGGCTGCGCGCCCCGGCGGGGGAGCGGCTGGTGCTCCGGCGCGTGCCGCGACCGCGGGCCCGGCGCAAGCTCCTGCACCCGCGCGCACCTCGGCCCAACCCGCTACTGCGACGCAAGCCCCGGCTTCCTCGCGCACGCAAGAACCTTCGGGCGAACAGGCGCCCGCGCGTGCTCAGGCTGCGGGGGCTGATTCGTCGACCGCCGCAGCGGCTCAGGCCGCGGGTGTCGTGGCCGCTTCCTCGAGCGACGACGCCGCAACGACAGCGGCGACCGGTGAAGCGCTGGCGAAGGCAGCGGCTGCGTCCTGGGGCATTGAGGTCGCAGAAACCACAATCGAGCCCGCCGCTGCTCGTTCAACCTCGGCGCGGCCCTCGACTGAGTCCACGCCGGCCGAGTCCTCGCAGGCTGGGTCCACGCCCGCGGAACTGGCTCGTGATGCAGCCGACGAGAATCCGTCGAACCGGGAAGAGGCGTCTTCCGAGGCGCCGTCTGTGCCTACCAAGTCTGTGCCTACCAAGTCTGTGCCTAACAAGTCGGTGCCTCACAATGAGCCGTCTGCCAATGAGCCGCTCGCCGACCAGCCGCTCGTCGATGCGGCCTACACCGCGTCACCGGGGGCTGACCAGGTCGATGCTCCGGTGGCCGCCGGCACGCATCCGGCTGCGGCCTCTGCGCCGGGAGCTGCAGAGAAGGCCCCCGACCTCGCCGCCGCTCCCGCCGTGCCGGCCGCCGATCTGGCGTCCCCGGTGTCCGACACCTCCGCGGCCCCCGTGTCGCTGCAGCAGCTCAAAGACGCCTGGCCCGAGATCCTCGAACGCGTGGCCGACACCAGTCGCCCGGCGTGGCTCGTCGCCGCGACGGCAACCGTGCGCGCCCTGCAGGGCGACATCCTCACGCTCACCTTCCCGAGCCACAACGACGTCGAGGGCTTCAAACGCGCCGACGCCGGCGAGGGCCCAAGCGAATGGCTGCGCCGCGCGATCGTCGACGTGCTCGGCATCCGAGTGAAATACATCGCCCGTGTCGACCCCGGTCCCGGATCGGGTGGCTCTCGCGGCCCGGCCGCCGGACCGCGCGACGGAGAACCCGGCGCACCCGCGACCGCGCCGCGCGCGACCCCGGCGCCCGCCGGTAGTCCGCAGACCGACGATGCCCGCGCGGCGGCCCCCGCCGGTGCAGGCGCGTCCTCGTCCGCCTCGGCCCCGGCACACGCCGCGTCCGCAGGGCGTCCTGCGACCCGCGCCGCCGCTCCGAGCGCACCCGCCACGAATGTCGACGATTCCGGATGGCACGTCGTCGCCATCCCGCAGGCCCACGTCTCGTCCGACGACAACGACGACAGCAGTGTCGCGGCACCTGAGGCTGCCGCCGCTCCCGCGAAGTCCACCGCTGCCGTCGCTCCCGCGAATTCGGCTGCCCCCGCGGCGACCGACGCCGAAGCGCCGCCCGTCGACGACGAGCCGCCCTACGATGACATGCCGCCCCCCGAAGACGACGAGGCGCCCTTCCCCGACCCCGGCTTCGGTTCGGCCGCGCCCACCGAGGCGTCGCCCTGGGCCACGCCGTCGTCCGGCCCCGCCATCATCCCGCCCGTCGGGCCCCCGCCCGTTGTGCCGCCGCGTGCCCGCCCGGCCGCCGCCCCCGCAGCCGCGGCCCCCGATGTGCCGGCACCCGCCGTCGCGCGCGCCAAGAAACGCGCCGCCGAGCCGAAGATCGACCCGGGCCCCACCGCCGGGCACCAGAGCCACCCCGCCGCGTCCACGCGCTACGGCGAGGCCGTCGTGCGCGAACTCCTCGGGGCCACGTTCCTCGAAGAGCAGCCGCACGTTCCCGCCACACGATTCAATCGAGGGCAGTAAGCAATGTACGAAGGAATCGTTCAAGAACTCATCGACGAATTCGGGCGCCTGCCCGGCATCGGCCCGAAGTCGGCGCAACGCATCGCGTTCCACATCGTGCAGACCGAGACATTCGACGTGGCCCACCTCGCCGAACTCCTCACCGTCGTGCGCGACAAAGTGCACTTCTGCGTCATCTGCGGAAACGTCGCCGAACAAGAAACCTGCTCCATCTGCCGCGACCCCCGCCGCGACCTCAGCCTCATCTGCGTCGTCGAAGAAGCCAAAGACGTCGTCGCCATCGAACGCACCCGCGAATTCCGCGGCCGCTACCACGTGCTCGGCGGCGCCATCAGCCCCATCGACGGCATCGGTCCCGACGACCTCCGCATCCGCCAACTCATGCAACGCCTCGCCGACGACACCGTCACCGAGGTCATCATCGCCACCGACCCCAACCTCGAAGGCGAAGCGACCGCCACCTACCTGTCCCGCCTGCTCAGCCCCCTCGGCATGCGCATCACGCGCCTCGCCTCCGGACTGCCCGTCGGCGGCGACCTCGAATACGCCGACGAAGTCACCCTCGGCCGTGCGTTCGAAGGCCGCACCGTCGTCAAATAGGCCCGCAGACCACGGATGCCGTGAGGCTTCCGTCAGGGAACGCGGCCCGGGCGTGAGGGTCGCCGACACATTGACGAAGCGACATGTCGCCGCCCCTACAATGGTGATTCGGGCCCCGGCCCCACGCCCCCACAGGAGAACCACGTGAGCCTCATCGTGCAGAAGTTCGGCGGATCATCCGTCGCCGACGCCGAAAGCATCAAACGCGTCGCCAAGCGGATCGTCGAAACGCGCCGCGCCGGGAACGACGTCGTCGTCGCCGTCTCTGCAATGGGAGACACCACCGACGAACTGCTCGACCTCGCCCACCAGGTGACGCCCCTGCCCGAGCCGCGCGAACTCGACATGCTGCTCTCGAGCGGCGAACGCATCAGCATGGCCCTGCTCGCCATGGCCATCAAGAGCATGGGCTACGACGCCCGCTCCTTCACCGGCAGCCAGGCCGGCATGATCACCGACGCGCAACACGGTGCCGCGCGCATCGTCGACGTCACACCCGTGCGCCTGCGCGAAGCTCTCGACGAAGGCTCCATCGTCATCGTCGCCGGGTTCCAGGGCTTCAACCGCGACACGCGCGACATCACCACGCTCGGCCGCGGCGGCTCCGACACCACCGCCGTCGCCCTCGCCGCCGCCCTCGGGGCCGACGTCTGTGAGATCTACACCGACGTCGACGGCATCTTCACCATGGACCCGCGCGTCGTGCCGCGCGCCCGCAAGATCCAGACCATCACGAGCGAAGAGATGCTCGAACTCGCAGCGGCCGGCGCCAAAGTGCTCTACATCCGCGCCGTGGAGTACGCTCGACGCCACGGTGTCACCCTGCACGTGCGGTCGTCGTTCAACAACAACGAGGGAACCCTCGTCATCAACCCGAAAGAAGGCGAACAGGTGGAACAGCCCATCGTCACCGGCATCGCGACCGACCTGTCCGAGGCCAAGATCACGGTCGTCGGCGTTCCCGACGTCCCCGGCAAGGCCGCCCAGATCTTCAAGATCGTCGCCAAAACCAACGCCAACGTCGACATGATCGTGCAAAACGTGTCCGCCGCCGCGACCGGCCTCACCGATATCTCGTTCACGCTGCCGAAGTCCGAAGCTCAGGCAGTGCTCAAGGCCCTGCAAGCCGACCAAGGCGAAGTCGGGTTCCTCGGCCTGCAGCACGACGACCAGATCGGCAAGCTCGCCCTCGTCGGTGCCGGCATGCGCACCAACACGGGCGTCTCGGCCAAACTCTTCGAGGCCCTGCACCTCGCCTCCATCAACATCGAGATGATCTCGACCTCCGAGATCCGCATCAGCGTCGTCACGCGCGCCGACAGCGTCAACGACGCCGCGCGCGTGCTGCACGCCGCCTTCGACCTCGACGCCGACGAAGAAGCCATCGTCTACGCGGGCACCGGTCGCTAAACAGCGCCGCCCGCAGGACAACCAGCACGGCCAGCAGAGCCAGCACCACCGCACGCGCACCACCCGGAGCACCCCACTCCCCGAACAAGCGAGGTCCCCGCCATGGCAACAGGAGTACACGTCGGCATCGTCGGCGCCACCGGACAGGTCGGACGCGTCATGCGCGAACTGCTCGAGGAGCGCGGGTTCCCGCTCGCCAGCATCCGCTTCTTCGCCACCGCGCGCTCGGCCGGCAGCACCATCCGCTTCGCGGGCGAGGACATCGTCGTCGAAGACGTCGCCACGGCCGACCCGTCGGGCCTCGACATCGCCCTGTTCTCGGCCGGCGCCACCGGTTCGCGCGCCCACGCCCCCCGCTTCGCCGAGGCCGGAGCCACCGTCATCGACAACTCGAGCGCCTGGCGCATGGACCCCGAGGTGCCCCTCGTCGTCAGCGAGGTCAACCCGCACGCCATCGACCAGGCCGTCAAGGGCATCATCGCCAACCCCAACTGCACCACCATGGCCGCCATGCCCGTGCTCAAGGTGCTCGACGCCGAAGCCGGCCTGCAGCGCCTCATCGTCTCCACCTACCAGGCCGTCTCGGGCTCCGGGCTGGCGGGCGCCGAAGAATTGGCCACCCAGATCCGTGTGGCCACGGCATCCCCCAACCTGCTGGGTCTCGTGCACGACGGCCGCGCGGTCGAGCTGCCCGAACCCGTCAAATACGTGCGCCCCATCGCCTTCGACGTCATCCCGTTCGCCGGCAACCTCGTCGAAGACGGCGAGAACGAGACCGACGAAGAGAAGAAGCTGCGCAACGAGAGCCGCAAGATTCTCGAGCTGCCCGAACTGCTCGTGTCGGGCACGTGCGTGCGCGTCCCCGTCTTCACGGGCCACTCGCTGTCGATCAACGTCGAGTTCGAGCGCGAGCTCACGCCCGAGCGCGCCACCGAACTGCTGTCGGATGCCCCGGGCGTGCAGCTCAGCGATGTGCCGACGCCGCTCGAGGCCGCCGGCCAGGACCCGTCGTTCGTCGGGCGCATCCGAGCCGACCAGAGTGCCCCGAAGGGCCGCGGCCTGGCGCTGTTCATCAGCAACGACAACCTGCGCAAGGGTGCCGCCCTCAACGCCGTCCAGATCGCCGAACTCATCGCCACACGCGTCGCCGCCGTCTGAGCTAGTCTCATGCAATGACCACTTCCGCCGAGCCCGTCGAGGAGTTGGCCGGGCAACGCGAGAGGCTCGAGAGAAACGTCTTCCTGACGCAGCTGCTGCTATCGGTGGCGGTGCTGATCCTCGTCTGCGTCGTCATCGTGCTGAACCCGCAGACGGCCTCGTCGCCGCTGTTCCTCATCGGCACGGGCATCGTCTTCGTCTCGACGGTGCTCTCGGCGGTCATCCCCTGGGGTGTGGTGCCGCGGGCCTTCGTCATCGTGCTGCCCCTGCTCGACCTGCTGGCGCTCGGCTTCCTGCGCGAGGGTGAACCCGCCCTCGGGGCCTCCCTCTTCATGGTCTTCCCGATCATCTGGATGTCCACCTACTTCGGCTTCACAGCCGCGGTCCTGGGGCCGCTCCTCGCATCCATCTACCTCTGGATGTCGGCCGCACTCAGCCCCGGAGACCTCGAGGTCGACGACCTGCCGCGGCTTCTCGTGCTGCCGATCACGTTCTTCTTCGTGTCGACCACGGCCTACCTCACGGCCAAACGCTCGCGCGCCCAACGCACGCTGCTGCGCCAGCAGGCCCTCCTGCTCGAGGAAGCGCTCTCCCGCGCCCGCCGCGACAAGCGCACGCTCGACGAGGTGCTCAATGCCGTCAACTTCGGTGTCGTGGGCTTCGACGACGTGGGCCGCGTCACGATCTCGAACGAGCCCTACCGGCGCCTCCTCGACCAATACGGCGCGCTCGAGGGAACCTCGTTCATCTCCAACCTCTACGACGAGGACCGCACCACGCCGCTCACCCACGAGCAGCGTCCGTCGACGCGCGCCATGCACGGCGAGACCTTCGACAACGTCACGGTCTGGATGGCCTCGCCCGACAGTCCCTCGACGGCGCACTCGTTCTCGGGCCGCCAGCTCGTCACCGACACGGGCGAACGCGACGGCTCGGTCATCGTCTCGCGCGATGTGACGACCGAGCTGAAGGCCATCAAGGCCCGCGACGACCTGGTTGCCTCGGTGTCGCACGAACTGCGAACGCCGCTCACCTCCATCCTGGGCTATCTCGAATTAGTGCTCGACTCGGAGAGCGTCGATGAAGACTCCCGCGCGATGATCGAGGTCGCGCTCAACAACGCCGACCGCATGCTCGCGCTCGTCGCCGACCTGCTCACAACGGCCGCCGACTCCGAACATCTCTACCTCCTCACGTTCAGCCGCACGGACCTGAACCAGGTCGTCGAGCAATCACTCGAGGGCCTGCGCCCCGCGGCCTCCGAACGCGGCATCACGCTCGAAACCGTCGCCGACCCGGGCATCGTGCTGCAGGCCGACGGCTTCCGCCTGCGCCAGGTGATCGACAACCTGGTATCGAACGCCATCAAATACAACACCGAGAACGGCATCGTCATGGTGAGCATCTCCGAGACCGACGACACCGTCACCCTGCGCGTCGCCGACACGGGCATCGGCATGTCGGCCGAAGAGCAGAAGGGTCTGTTCGAGAAGTTCTATCGCGCCGACTCGGTGCGGCAGTCGAGCGTGCACGGAACGGGCCTCGGGCTCAACATCACCCGCAACATCATCGAACAACACAACGGCCAGGTCCAGGTCGAAAGCATCCCGGGAGAGGGCACGACCATCATCGTCACGCTGCCCCGCCAGGCTGTCCTGGGCGCCTGAGCGCGAAAGGCCCTCATGAATCTCGATCTCAACACGCTGCTGATCGTCAACGGCCTCGTCGTCGTGCTGTGCGGTGTGTCCTTCGTGCTCAACACCGCGCTGCGCCGCAACGACCCGGTCGGCCGCCTCTGGTCGATCGCCTTCGTCATGGGCATGCTCACGGCGCTCAGCTACGCGGTGTGGGGCACGGTGCCGGATGCCTGGTGGGCCGTGGCCATCGGCAACGCCTCGTTCGTCACCTCCCTCGGGGCCATGTGGTCGGGCGCGCGTGTCTTCAACGGCCGCCGCTCCTGGTTCTTCATCGTCGGGATCGCCGCCATCCTCGTCGCCGCCAACGTGGTCGTCTACGGTCCGAGCGGCGGCGACTGGGCGGGCGGCGAGGCGCAGCTCGGGGGAGTGGCCCTCTTCGCGGCGCTCGCCGGCATCGAGACGCTGCGCGGTCGCCTGAACGACAAGATCAACGCGCGCATCCTCTCGGCCGTGCTCTGGACGGTTGCCGTCTTCTTCGGCGCCCGCCTCCTCGTCTTCGTGACGCTGGGCCCGCTGAGCGACGTCTTCCAGACCTACTTCAACACCCTCATCTCGACGTTTATCGCGACCCTGCTGACGCTGTCGGCCGCGCTCTCGATGTCCATTCTGCGCACCGAATGGTCGGCGCAGCGCCCGGGCGACGCCTCAGGCCGCGGTCGCGGAACCCCGAACGAGGCCCAGTTCTCGATGGGCGTGCTGAGCGACGGAGCCTTCGCCCGCGGCGCCGAGGACCGCGTCGAGCGCGCACGCCTGCAGAAGCAGCCCATCGCCATGATCGGCGCCGAGGTCGACAACCTCACCGACCTGAACAACGCGTTCAGTCGCTCGCTCGGCGACCAGGCCATCGCTCGGTTCGCGGCGGCGCTGCGCGAACAGGCGCCGCTGTCGGCCATCATCGGTCACAACGGCGGTGGCCGCTTCACGATCCTCGCGATCATCAACCACGAGCGCGAGGTGCAGCCCCTCATCGAGCGCGTACAGACGGCGCTGGTCGACCAGCCGCTCGACCGCGTGACCGGCATCCGCATCTCGGCCAGCTTCGGCGTCGCGACGACGACGCGCGGCCCCGCCGACTACGCCACGCTCAGCGAGCAGGTGCAGACGGCTCTGCGCGCGGCACGGGCGGCCGGCGGCAACCGATCGCAGTCCTTCGCCGCCCTGCGCTGAGCGACCCCGCGCTGCGCGAGCTACGCCGCGCGAACCGACCTACGGCGCGATAGCGATCGTCAGCGTGTCGGTCGCCGTCTGCTTCGCGTACTCGGTCGACGTGGGCGTCGTCTGCAGCAGCAGCTCATACGTGAACGACAGCGTGACCTCGGTGGCCGCGGCATCCACGGCCGGCAGCACGAAGGTCTGGCTGTAGCTGTAGGGCGACTTCACGAGATACCCCGGCGCCACGGATGCCTGGTCGCTCAGCGCGCCCGGCGCGGGAAGCGACACGCCACCCTTGCCCTGCACCGACGTGGTCACGCTCACGCGCGACAGGAAGATGTCCTGGCCGTCGTCGTCCGTGGCGAGGGCGGCCGTGAGCGAGAAGCTGATGGGCTTGTTGGCCCCGGCCCGCCACTCGTTCATCATGAGCGTCGAGAAGTAGTCGACCGTGATGTTGATGTTGCCGGCGCCGAGGTTGCGCTTGGTGCTGCCCGCCGCGAGGTCGTTCTGAATCGTCTCGATCGTGGGAACGGGCGTGGGCGTGGGGATGGCGACGGCGGTCGGCGTGGCCGAGGGCGATGCCGAGGGGGTGCGCCCCGTCATCCACGGCGGCGTGCCGCACGCGGTCAGCGACGCCACCACGACGGCGGCGAGTGCGGTGCTGACGAGTCGTCGGCGCAACGGCATGGGGTCCCCCCGGGAGGTATGAGCTGGTCTCGGGTTTCGGGCCCCGACCGGAGCTGAGCAAATCTTGAGCAAGTCTTGACGCGATCCTAGCTGATCCCAGCGCAAACCCTGTGGTGGGCCGTGGAGACTCTAATCAGCACCCCGAAGTGCCACGGAAACACCAGCACGAACCCCAGACTTCAGCTCGACCCGCTCAGCATCTATCCAACCCTCACAACGAATGGAGTAGGCAATGTCCAACCCGACACCCGAGAAGGCATTGCCAGAGCCCATCATGGCAACGAACGAGAACCCCTACGTCTCTTCCCGCGTCGAAATCGACCCCGACCTCGAGGCCTACGCCGCCGACTTCATGGAGTCGGTCGAAGCGCTGCCCACCTACAAGCCGACCATCGGATGCATCATCCCGGCCTACAACGAGGCCGAGTCGATCGCGTCGGTGCTGGATTCGCTGCTCAACCAGACACGCATCCCCGACGTCATCCACGTGATCGTCAACAACACGACCGACGACACCGTCGAGATCGCCAGCCACTACGCCGGCCCGCACACCCGCGGCCAGGGCGAGGGCATGCAGTCCACCGAGATCTACGTTCACGATATCGGCGAGAACAAGGACAAGAAGGTCGGCGCCCTGAACTACGGCTTCTCGCTCGTCGAGGGCTGCGACTACCTGCTCGGTGTCGACGGCGACACCACGGCCGAGCCCATCGCTGTCGAACAGCTCGAAGCCGAGATCGCCTCGGACAGCCGCATCGGCGGCATCTCGGCGATCTACTCGATCGACGACAGCGACATGAAGGGTGTCATCCCCTCGTTCCTGATCGCCGGCCAGCGCGCCCAGTTCGCCGCCTTCAACATGCAGAACATGCTGAAGGGCCGCAACATGGCCGTGCTCGGCGGCCAGTTCTCGATCTTCTCGGTCAAGACGCTGCGCGAGGTCATGGTCGACAACCACCAGGCCACCCCGTGGGTCAAGGACTCCGAGGTCGAGGACTCGCTCCTCTCGCTGCAGATCAAGAGCGCCGGCTACCTCACCAAGATCAGCGCCCAGTCCCGCGCCAACGTCGGCGGCATGACCACCCTGCGCGGCCTCGACGCCCAGCAGGTGAAATGGAACTTCGGCGCCATCGAGCTCATGTGGCCCGGCCAGCGCGGCGACACCAAGGGCCAGCCGTTCCACCCCAACCTGCGCCTGCGCTGGTTCGAACACTTCTCCATGCTGATCAACATGTTCAGCCGCCTGCTCTTCGTCACGCTGCTCGTCGCGTCGCTCTCGATCAGCGCCTTCGTCTTCAGCCCCATCTGGCTCATCCCGCCGATCACGGCCATGGCGCTCAACCTGCGTGTAGCCCTGTCGATGAAGAACCGGAACGCCAAGGACATCCTGTTCGCGGTGCTGTTCTTCCCAGCCGAGATCTACATGATCGTGCGCCTCGGACACTTCGTCCGCGCCTGGACCAAGTTCGCCAGCCGCAAGCAGGTCGACAACTGGGCCGCCCAGGCCAAAGCCGAGCGCGGTGCCGGACAGGCCTACCTCGTGCCCCTCGTCGTCGCGGTCGCGATCTTCGCGGTACTGGTCTTCACCTGGTTCCAGCTCTCAGTAGTCGTGCAGTCGACCGTGCTGTGGATCGGCTGGCCTATCCTGGGCGTCATCACCGTGCTGCAGACCCTCAGCATGTTCACCAAATTGATCCGTCGTCAGCGAGGCTACAAGGTTTGATCCAGACCAGATACATCGAACACCACCGCTACTCGCGGCTCCTCGACCACCTGTCGGGGGATGCCGCGAGTCAGCGGCGCTTCGTCCTCGACTTCGTGAGTCTGTGGACACCGCGCACCGAACGCCTGCAACAGGCCCTCGCCACCAACAACCTGCAAGACGCGGATGTCGTGCTCCTCTCCATCCGCTCCTCCTCCACCATGATCGGCGCGATGATGCTCGAGGCCGCGGCCGGACTCATCCACTCGGCCGTGAAACGCCGCGACGTGGCCGGGGCCGAGAAGCACCTGGCCCGCCTGCACGAGCTGGGCGGCCTGACCTGCGCCGAACTGCTCTGGATTCTCGAGCACCCCGAGCCCGCCGGCACGAGCGCCTCCTAGGCTCCATCGCACCACCTGCAGCACCGCTTCACCGCTTCACCGCTTCACCGCTTCACCGCACCACACCCGTCCCGGATGACTTCAGCCTCCGCCGCGGAACCGCCTCCCTTTTCTCCCCGCTCCTCCCGTTCGCCCCTCGCGACTCCGCCAGATTCGCCGCCGCTCCCGCCGAGCAGTATTCGTCGTACCCGCCGCCGCATCCCGCGCCGTTCTCGGGCACAAAAAAGCCCCGCCAGGAGCGGGGCTTCGTCGTGTAATTCGTCGTCGGGCGATCAGGCCTCGATCGCCGCCAGGCGGTAACCGACACCGCGCACAGTCTCGATCCAGCGCGGCGACGTGATGCTGTCGCCGAGCTTGCGCCGCAGGTTTCCCATGTGCACCTCGACGACGCGCTTGTCGGCCTCGTTGATGTAATAGGCCGTGACGTAGCTCTCGCCGCGCAGCAGCAGCGCCAGGTCGGCCTTCGAGCGCACGCGCCGGTTCGATTCCATGAGCGCGTGGATGAGGTCGAACTCGCTGCGCGTGAGGTCCACTTCTTTTCCGTCGTGCTCGACGATGCGCATCTCGGGGTGCAGGCGCAGCCCGTTGTGGGTCAGCCATCCCTCGGTCTGCTGATGGGCGGCGGATGCGGGAGCGGCCGCGCCGTCGTTCGCGCCGGGTGCTGCGGGCACACCGCCCGTGGGCGTTGCGGCGGGCGCAGTGCTGGCGGGTGAAGCCGAGGGGTCTGCCGGCGTGAACGTGGCAGGCGCCGACGCGGCGGGCTCGGCGGGGGAGTAGTTGACGGGAGCCGGGGCGGCGGGCGTGTGGGTCGTCTGCTCGGGCGGGGCGCTCACGGGCGTGATGACGCCGGGCGCCGCGGGAGCACTGGGCTCGGACCCGAAGGGCTGCACGGCCACGGCGTCGGCGCTGCCGAGGGGGGAACCGGCCGCGCGCGGGCGGCGCAGCATGGCCTCGATGCGGGCGCGCAGTTCGCGCGGGCGGAAAGGTTTGGTGAGGTAGTCGTCGGCGCCGGCCTCAAGCCCCTGCAGTGTGTCGATCTCTTCGTTCATGGCTGTGAGCATGACGATGTAGGTCGACGAGAAGGCGCGGATGCGGCGGGCGGCCTCGAAACCGTCGATGCCCGGAAGGCTCACGTCGAGCGTGGTGACGATGGGGTCGTAGGCGCGGACGGCCTGGACGCCATCCAGCCCGTTGCCGGTCGAAACGGTCTCGAAGCCGGCCTGCGTGAGCACGGTCTCGAGCAGGTGCCGGATGTCCGGGTCGTCTTCGATTATGACGGCGACGCGCCGTTCCCCCTGAGTCATCATCAGGCCGATGCTACCAATGGAGAAGTGCTAAAACGCATAATTCCTCGGTTCAAACGATAAACGGGTTCATTTTGCCCCCCGAGCGGGTGGCGCGGTCACCATCCGGCGTTGCGCGTGAGCTCGAGTGCCGACGTCGGCCACCACGCTCCCGCGATCGGACCGCCGTTGCACTGCCCGTCGCTCTCGCCCGGCGCCTTGATCCAGAGGTTGGCGTCGTGGTGGCTGCCGTCGGTCACGATGCCGGGCGTGACTCCGAGAGCGCGGCCGCTCGGGTTGCACCAGTCGCCGTTCGACCCGTTGCCGTTGCGCGACGTGTCGATCACGTAGTGACTGTTGCCCGTGAGCTGTGAGAGCTTCTCGGCATAAGCGTGTTCGAGGTCATCCGCGTTGTAGTTCGAGACGTTGCTGGCGAAACCGCGCGCCTCGCCGATGCCCGCGTCGTTCAGCAGCTTGGCCATGTCTTCGGCGCTGCGCCAGGTGGAGTGCCCGCCGTCGAGGTAGATGGTGGCCTCGGCCTCGTGCAGGATGTCGACGGCCGACCGCACTTCGCCCACGCGCTGCGCCTCGTTGTTGCACTGCTGGGCGAGAGCGAGGGCATCCGGTTCGACGATGTAGATCGGGGATCGCTCGGATTCGGGCGAACTCTCCTGGCCGGCGGTCGCGATCTCGCCGACCCAGGCATAGTAGTCCTCGGTGCTCGACAGCCCTCCGGAGGACTCGTTGCCGCAGTCGCGGTTGGGCACGCCGTAGACGACGAAGACCGGCAGGCGGCCCGTGCGGAACGCGTCGTCGGTGACCTGCCGCACGTAGGTGCCCACCTCGCCGCGGGGGTACTCCTCGGGCGTCAGCCAGATGGCCGCCGGGGTGTCGGCCAGGCGCTGGTAGAGGGCGGCGTTGACGGCCTGGCCCGCGCGCGTCGCATCCTGAGCGGCGTTGGCCGCAAGTGAGTCGGGGTCGGCATACAGGCTCACGTCGGTGAACGGGTTGCGGTCGGGCGGCGGCGCGAGGAACACGATGGCGAACACACTCCCAATGGCGAGCAGCGGCGCGAAGATGATCGCCAGCGTCGCCGTGAGGCGTCGGCGTTTCGGGGCAGCGCCCACGGTGTCCTCGCGATTCTTTCGGGGCCTGAAGTGTGCATAACTCTATCCCCCGAAACGAGGCGGACTCGGCGAGATCGTGTCCCCAGTTTGTGCCGTGCGCAATCCGGCATGTCGCCCGCGCCGAACAAGAGATATGACCAAGCCTCACTCCGCGCGTTCGCGCTTCCGCCGCTGGGGCGCTGTGCTCGCCGCCGTCGTCGCCGTGCCGCTCGCGCTCGCCGCATGCACACCGGGCGGCGGGGATGCGGCGGGCCCGACATCCACCGTGCCCGCCCCCGATCTGCCGGCCGACGCCCCGGTCGTCGCGTTCTACGGCGACTCCTACACACTCGGAACGGGCGCGACGGATGCCGCCAACCGCTGGTCGACGGTCATCTGTCGCGAGAACGGTTGGCGCGAGGTGAACCCGAGCGTCAACGGCCTCGGCTTCGTCAACAACCGCACGCCCGATGTGGACCTCGTCGAGCAGGTCATCGACGCCGACCCCGACATCGTGTTCGTGACGATGGGTTTGAACGACAATTTCTCGTATGACAGCCGGGCGGATGACATCCATGCGGCCATCGACCGGGACATCGACGCGTTGCACGGCGCGCTGCCCGACGCGCGCCTCATCGTGGTCGAACCGTTCTGGTACACCGACGACCGCCCCGAATCGCTCGACGTGATCAGCGGCTGGGTCGAAGATGCGGCGAAACACGCCGATGCGGACTACATTCCCGGCGCCTCGCACTGGATCGAGGGACACCCCGAATGGATGGCCGGCGACGGCCTGCACCCCAACGACGAGGGCTACGCCGAGATGGCCGATCGCATGCGTGAAGAGCTCGCGAAACTCGGCATAAGCTAGGGGAATGACCGATAATAAGCCGGTTGACGTCGTCCTCATCGGCGGCGGCATCATGAGTGCCACCCTCGCCGTTCTGCTCAAGCAATTGCAGCCCGATTGGACCATCGAGGTCTTCGAGCGACTGGGCGACGTCGCCCTCGAATCATCCAACCCGTGGAACAACGCGGGAACGGGCCATGCGGCCCTGTGCGAGCTGAACTACATGCCCCAGGGGGCCGACGGTGAAGTCGACCCGGGCAAGGCCATCAGCATCAACGAGCAGTTCCAGCTGAGCCGCCAGTTCTGGGCGCACCTCGTGCGTGAAGGCCAGCTGGGCGACCCGTCGTCGTTCATCAACACGGCCCCGCACATGACCTTCGTGCGCGGCGAACGCGACGTCGAGTACTTGAAGAAGCGGTATGAGTCGCTGAAAGACCAGCCGCTCTTCGGGGACATCGAATACTCCGAAGACAGCCGCGTCATCAATAAATGGGCGCCGCTGCTCATGCGCAAACGCCGCGCGGGCGAGCCCTTCGCGGCCACGCGCGTGCACACGGGCACCGACGTCGACTTCGGCGCGCTCACGCACAAACTCTTCGACGCGGCCGTCGCCGACGGCGGCGTGGGCCTCAACCTCAACTTCGAGGTGCGCGGGCTCAAGAAGCACAAAGACGGCACGTGGGGCATCCGCTTCCGCGACCTCGTGGGCCGCACGCCCGGCACCGTCAACGCGCGCTTCGTCTTCGTGGGCGCGGGCGGCTGGGCGCTCAAGCTGCTGCAGAAATCGGGCATCCCCGAGGTCAAGGGCTACGGCGTCTTCCCCATCTCGGGCCAGTTCCTGCGCACCGACAACCCCAAGGTCGTCGCCGAGCACACCGCCAAGGTCTACAGCCAGGCCGCCGTCGGCGCGCCGCCCATGTCGGTGCCGCACCTCGACACGCGCGTGGTCGACGGCCAGGCCAGCCTGCTGTTCGGCCCGTACGCCGGGTTCAGCCCCAAGTTCTTGAAGAACGGCTCGATCACCGACCTCGTCACGCAGGTGCGCCCGCACAACCTGGTGCCCATGCTGGCGGTCGCGAAGGACAACCCGTCGCTGTTGAAGTACCTCATCGGCGAGCTGCTGGCCTCGCGCGCCAAGAAGTTCGACGCGCTGCGCGAGTTCATGCCGACGGCCCGCGAAGAGGATTGGTACCTGATCACGGCCGGCCAGCGCGCCCAGGTCATGAAGAAGGACGCGAAGAAGGGCGGCGTGCTGCAGTTCGGCACCGAGGTCATCGCGGCGGCCGACGGATCGATCGCGGGTCTCCTGGGTGCCTCGCCCGGCGCCTCGACGGCCGTTCCCATCATGCTGGATGTCCTGAAGCGCTGCTTCCCCGACGAGCTCGCCTCGTGGGAGCCCCGCATCCGCGAGATGATCCCGACCTATGGCGAGACCCTGAACGGCGACCCCGAGAAAGCGCGCGCCGTGATGGCGTCGACGGCCGAGGCGTTGAAGATCGCCGACTGACGCGAGCATTCCTCCGCGCGACTGAGCGCGGAACTCGAGGCGGTATCCGGTTGAGGCCGGGTGCCGCCTCTTCGTGTCCGCGGCCGTGTGGTTCGACCGGGAGTGCGATCGGGCCGGGCGCTGTCGGGCGGGCATCCTTCTTGCTAGCATTGATATATCAATGTATCGATGAGAGGGATCTGTATGTCTGTCGAAAACACAAAGAGGGCGACCGCCCTGCGGCTCGGAGCCGTTGGCATTCTGCTGGGGGCGGCGATTGCGGCCCCGGCGCTCAGTGCGGCCCTGGCGGCCGAGCCGTCGGCCGCCGAGAAGATCAGCGAGTCAGAGGCTCGCTTCACGCTGCCGGGCGACGTGACGGCGACCATGTCGCTCGCCGGTGGTTCGCGCACGTTCGGCGCGGTCGGCGTGCTCAATCTCGGCAACTCGACGGCGGGCATGTACAGCCCCCAGATCGACCCCGATCAGACGCAGTCCATCAGGATCGACGTTCCGACGAGCTGCCGGCGGGGCCAGACCTGCAACGACGGCCAGATCATCCTGAGCTTCAGCAAACCGGTCACAGGGTTGTCCGTGCATATTGCCGAGTTCGGTGGCGGGAATGGGGCCGACGGCTGGAAGCTGGTGTCGTCGATCCCCGCCGGCGCCGCGATGAGCCCGTCGAGCGGAAATACGTTCCTCGACGATGGCGACGGTTTCCTGCGGGGAACATCGACCGGATGCTCGACGAGCACCGGTGGCTGCGGCTCCCTGGTCATCGCGAGCGACAAGCCCGTGACGGAGCTTCGATTCGACGCGCGCACGACCGGGACGAAGATCCTGGGCGGGGGCGGGATCGATGGCTACAACGTCTCGGTGAGCGCGGCGGCGGTGCCTACTCCTACTCCTACTCCTACTCCTACTCCTACTCCTACTCCTACTCCGACTCCTACGCCGACTCCGACGACGACTCCGACGCCTACGCCTACGCCTACTCCTACTCCTACTCCGACTCCGACTCCGACTCCGACGCCGACGCCTACGCCGACGCCGACGCCGACGCCGACGCCTACGCCTACGCCTACGCCTACGCCTACGCCTACGCCTACGCCGACGCCGACTCCGACTCCGACTCCGACTCCGACGCCGACTCCTACGCCGACGCCGACTCCCACGCCCACCCCGACTCCCACGCCCACCCCGACCGCAACCCCCACGCCGACTCCGGCAGCCGCCATCGTTCCCGAGAAGCCGAAGCCGACCCCGGCAGCGCTCCCGTCGACCGGCGCGGGTGACGTGTCGCTCGTCGCGGGTGGTGCCGCGGTGCTCGCGCTCGCCGGCGCGGTCATCGCCGTGACGCGTCGAGTGCGACGCGGCCGCTAGTACGACGCGCACGAACATCCCGTCACGCGCGCACGGTGACCGGATGACCACGGAGGCCCGGACGAGATCGATCGCCCGGGCCTCCCGTCGTGCGCCGGGCGTGCCGCCTACTAGGCTTTCCGCGTGGCAAAACTCTACTTCCGCTACGGCGCGATGAACTCGGGCAAGTCGACGGCCCTCCTGCAGGCGGCCTACAACTATGAGGAGCGCGGTCACAGCGTGCTGCTCGCGAAGCCCGCCGTCGACACGAAGGGTGACCGCCACATCCAGAGTCGCCTGGGCGTCGCGCGCGAGGTCGACTACGTCATCACGGGTGCCGACGACTCCTACGACCTCTTCCAGCGCCATCGCGCCGAGCGGTTGGCCGCCGACAAGCTCGACGTCAGCTGCCTGCTGGTCGACGAGGCCCAATTCTTGACGGATGCTCAGGTGGACGGGCTGTTGCGCATCGCCTTGCTTGAGGGCATCCCGGTTCTGGCCTACGGCATCCGCACCGATTTCCTGACCGTGGCCTTTCCCGGCAGCCGGCGGTTGCTCGAGGTGGCCCACAGCCTCGAAGAGCTGAAGACGATCTGCCGGTGCGGCCGCAAGGCCATCTTCAATGGGCGGCTCATCGGCGACCGCTTCACGTTCGACGGCGCGCAGGTGGCCATCGACGGCGAAGAGGTCGCCTACGAATCGCTGTGCGGTGTGTGTTATCTGCAGGAGTCGGGCGGCGTTCTGGGCACGGGGCGCACAGACGCCTCGGCTCGGGGCACCGACCGCGGCGCTGATCTCGGCGCTGTCGCCGACGTCGATGGATCGCGCGCGTGAGTGGTGCGGGTCGCCGACCTTTCATCGGCACGATCTTGTGCGGGGTGGCCGCGGTGATCTTCGCGAGCCTCGCGGCGCTCGCTTTCACCGGGGGAGACGCGGGAACCGGCGTACTCTATCTCGTTCTGACCGCGCTCTGGGTGGGCATGGCGGCGGTTCTGCAGCGCCGTCGAGGTAGCCGGCGCCGTTAGCGCCGGACGGTTCTGCACAACCGGATGTCGCCGCCTTTCTCCACGGATGCGTGCGACACGCCGCTTTCTGCCACGCGATGTGAGTCGTTTGTTTCTGTCACTCGCACGGGTGCCGCCCGTCTGAGGGCCGTAATCCCGCCGCACTGCGCCTGTTGATCGCGGCGCGACGCGAAGCATCGTCGATTTAGCGCGCGCTGGCGGCGGTCGGTGGGTCGATGGATTTGCCATTCTGGAATTCCACTCAACGATCAAGGGATGCACAATGCAGCTGTCTTACTCGTCCACCCCAGCCGCGCGCCCCGCGCGCACGCGCCGGCGCTCAGCCGGCCTCCTGTCCGCCGCCGTCGCGGCCGGCGTCGCGTTCGCCGTTGCGGGAGCACCGGCCGCCTTCGCCGAAGACACCACGTCGGTCACGATCAACTCCGCGACCTCGGCCACCCTCGGGCTGTCCTCCGGCGCCACCGCCAACCTCACCTTCTCGGGCTCGGCCGACCGCTACTTCATGACAGAGGCGCCCCAGGACCAGTTCTCCTACCTCGGCACGGCCGATCAGTACGCGTTGGACGGGCCGTTCGCATCCGCCCTCGGCGCCAAGGCGCAGACGCTGACCGACTGCCCGGGTGACACGACGACCTGTGCGCCCGGCCGCCTCGTCATCGAGCTGAGCGAACCCATGACCGACGTCAAGGTGCACCTCTCCGATCTCGGATCCCGCGGGCCCATCATCACCGGCCAGCCCACGGCCTTCTTCAGCGACGCGTACCGCCTGGTGTCGTCGCAGCCGTCGGGCGCCACCGTGAAGCCGTCCTCGGGCGCCTCCTTCACCACCGATGCGTCGGGCGCCGTGTGGGGTCTGAACAGCCCGTGCAACGAGACCCCGGGCGCCGGATGCGGTTCGCTCATCGTCTCGTCGCCGACGCCCATCACGCGGCTCGAGTTCGAGGTCGCGCTGCGCACCGTGTCCCCGGTCGCGAGCGACAGCAACGACAACACCATCATCTCCGTCTCGGGAACGCCCGTGCCGAAGCCGACCCCCACGCCCACGCCGACCCCGACGGCTCCGCAGCCGACGACGCCGGCGACCCCCGTGGTGACGCCGACTGCTCCCGCCACCCCGACGGCCGGCCCGACGCCGGTCGCACCGGTACCGTCGGCGTCGGTGACGCCCACGACGACCCCAGCCGTCGTCGTCCCCGGTAAGCCTGTCGGCGCCAAGCCCGCGGGCTCGGGCCTGGCTAATACGGGAGCCGAGGCATCCGTGTTGCCGATCGCCGCCGGCTCGGCGCTCCTGGCCGGTCTCGCGTTCGTCGGAACCGCCGCGTTCCGCCGCCGCCGCGCCAACCGTGCATAGGCAAGAACGGGGCATGACCCCGTGACAGAAGGGCGTCGGATGACATCATCCGGCGCCCTTCTCGCGTTCAGCTTGCAGCCCGAGCTGTCGCGGCTCAGCCGGCCGCCGAAAACTCCGCTACCGCCCGCTCGGCGTGGTGGCACGCCACCGTGCGCGGGGCGCCAACGGGGAACTCGCGCCGCAGCGGCACGTCGGTGCGGCATTCGTCGGTCGCCAGCCAGCACCTCGGGTTGAAGCGGCATCCGGTGGGCGGGTTTACGGGCGACGGCGGCTCGCCCTGCAAAACGCGCCGGCGAGCAAGGCGACCCCGGTCGGCGCGATCGAGCGTGGGCGAGGCCGACAGCAGGGCCTGCGTGTAGGGATGCGAGGGCTGGTCATAGATCGTGGCCGTGTCACCCTCTTCGGCGATGCGCCCGAGGTACATGACGGCCACGCGGTCGGCGATGTGGCGCACCACCGAGAGGTCGTGCGCGATGAACAGGATCGAGACGCCCAGCCGGGTCTGCAGATCGCCCAGCAGGTTGATCACCTGCGCCTGCACCGACACGTCGAGCGCCGAGACGGGTTCGTCGCACACGAGCACGTCGGGGTCGAGCGCCAGCGCCCGCGCGATGCCGATGCGCTGCCGCTGGCCACCCGAGAACTGGTGCGGAAAACGGCTCATCATGCTGGGCGCGAGCCCCACGAGTTCGAGCAGCTCGGCCACGCGTTCGCGGCGCGAGGCGGCCGTGCCCGTGCGGGTGGCGGCGAGGGGCTCGGCGATCAGATCGGCCACGGTCATGCGCGGGTCGAGCGATGTGTAGGGGTCTTGGAAGATCATCTGCACGCCGCGCCGCAGCAGCCGCCGGTCGCGCACGCGCCCCGCCGTCACGTCGTCGCCGTGGTAGCGCAGGGTGCCGCCATCCGGTTTCTCGAGGCCCACGAGCATGCGCGCGAGCGTGGATTTGCCGCAGCCCGATTCGCCCACGATGCCGAGCGTTTCGCCGGCCCGCAGCGTCAGGCTCACGCCATCCACGGCCGAGACGTGGCGGGGTTTCAGGCGGCTGCCGCCCGAGAACGTGCGCACCAGATCGGATGCCTCGAGCACGACTTCTGGCTCGGTGCGCGTCGGCCCGAGCTCGATGAGGGGTGATGAGGTGTCGCTCATGACAGGGCTCCCGTCAGCAGTTCGTCGCTCCGGTGGCAGGCGGCCGCACGGCCCGGTGCCACGTCGGCGAGGGGTGGTCGGGTGGTGCGGCACACGTCGACCGCGAAGAGGCAGCGCGTGTGGAACGAGCATCCGGTCGGCACCTGGCCGGGGCTCGGCGGCGACCCGGGAATGGTGAGCAAACGCCCGCCGCGCAGGCTCGCCTGCGGCACCGAACGCAGCAGGGCCTCGGTGTAGGGGTGCGCGGGCCGAGCCAGCACGGTGTCGGCGTCGCCGCGTTCGACGACGCGCCCCGCATACATGACGGCCAGGCGGTCGGCGACCTCGGTGACGACGCCCAGGTCGTGCGTGATCAAGAGGATGCCCATGCCGAGCTCCGAGCGCAACCGGTCGAGCAGGTCGAGGATCTGCGCCTGCACCGTGACGTCGAGGGCCGTGGTCGGCTCGTCGGCGATGAGCAGTTCGGGTTCGAGTGCGATGGCCATGGCGATGAGGATGCGCTGGCGCATACCGCCCGAGAACTGGTGGGGGTAATCATCCACGCGCTGCTGCGGTGCCGGGATGCCCACGAGCCCGAGCAGCTCGACCGCCGACGCCTTGGCCTGTTTGCGCGTGGCGCCGCGGTGCACGCGGAAGAGTTCGCCGATCTGGTCGCCGATCGAGAGCACGGGGTTGAGGGCCGAGAGCGCGTCCTGCAGCACGAGGCTCATGCGCTCGCCGCGCAACCGGCGCCGTTGCTCGGGCGTGATGGCGAGCAGGTCGGTGTCGCCGAGGCGCAGCGTGTCGGCACTGACGCGCGTGTGCTCGTCGACGAGGCCCATGATGGCGCGCGCCGTGACCGATTTGCCCGAACCCGATTCGCCGAGCAGGGCCACGACCTCACCGCGGCGGATGTCGAGGCCCACGTCGCGCACGGCCGGAATGTCGTCGGGGCCGCCCGTGAAACTGACGCTCAGCCCGTCGACGCGCAGGACGACGGGTGGGGCGAGCGTCGCCCGAGCCGTTGATGCGTTGTTCTCTGAGATGTCCACAAATTCATAATGTCACGGGAAAAGCGCCGAAATGTTTCAAATTGGTAAACACTGCGCCGGATATCTTCGATTTTATTGACACCAGCGCCGGTCGTAACCGACAGTGGGGTCTACCACGCCGAGAACAGTCGGTGCACCACGCCGCTTGCGGCACCGCAATCGTTAGGAGAACCACGCGTGCTTGAACCCTCTGAGCGCTACACCGGCTACACCGCCTACGACTACCTCGAAGCCGGCAAGGACTACCGCCACTTCGATTACGCCAAGCAGATCGGGCGTGTGCCCGAATACACCGGCCTCGACCTGTCCGACGCCGAGAAGGAACGCACGACGAAGCTGTTGCGCGAAGAGACCGTCATCTCGCTGCACGACCACGTGCAGGTGTTCCCCGAAGACATGACGCAGCTGCGCGACCACATCCGCCAGGGCCGCGAACCCACGGGCTACGAGGGCCTCTCGCGTTCGGGCATCACGGCCGTCTTCGACAACGGCATGGACGGCACGTGCTGCATCTCGAGCGACGCCGGCTGGAAGTACCAGGACGTGCTCTTCGACCTCGGCGTGCGCATGGCCGACCTCGCGCACCAGGACTTCGTCATCAAGGGCGAGACCATCAAGGACATCGAGTACGCCGCCGCGACGGGCCGCATCGCCCACGTGTTCGCGCTCGAGGCATCCACCATGATCGAGAACGAGGTCGACCGGCTCGACGTGCTCTACGGTTTCGGCGTGCGCCAGATGGGTATCGCGTACTCCGAGGCCAACACGCTCGGCTCGGGCCTGAAGGAACGCGGCGACGGCGGCCTGACCTACTTCGGCGAGCGCGCCGTCGAGCGCATGAACAAGCTCGGCATCGCCATCGACGTGTCCCACTCGGGCGATGTCACGGCCGTCGACGCCATCAAGGCCTCGAAGAAGCCCGTCTTCATCACGCACGCCGGCGCCCGCGCCGTCTGGCCCACCAACCGCATGAAGACCGACGAGACCATCGTCGAATGCGCCAAGCGTGGCGGTGTGATCGGCCTCGAAGCCGCACCCCACACGACGCTGTCGCCGAAGCATCCCCGCCACTCGATCGAGTCGGTCATGGATCACTTCGAGTACTGCGTCGACCTCGTCGGCCTCGAGCACGTGAGCTTCGGGCCCGACACGCTGTTCGGCGACCACGTCGGACTGCACGATGCCTTCAGCTCCAACCTGTCCCTCGGGCAGGCCCACGGCGCTGTCGAATACGAGAAGGTCGCCTATGTCGACGGTCTCGAGAACCCGGCCGAAGAGTTCTTCAACATCATCGGCTGGTTGGTCAAACACGGTTATTCCGATGACGAAATCCGCGCCGTCGTCGGTGGAAACACTCTGCGGGTACTGAAGGAGGTTTGGGTCTAAATGAAAAAAACTACGCGAATCGCCGCGGTGGCCGCCCTGGCCGCATCGGCACTCGCACTCAGCGCGTGCGCCCCGAGCGCCCCGCCAGAAGCCGGCGGGGGAGAGGCGACGGCGTCGAGCGAGACGCTCACCATCGCCACCACCACCGACGTCGTGAACTACAACCCGCTCATCGGCAACAGCCGCAGCGACTACTGGATCACGAACCTGATGTACCCCCACCTGTTGTCGATCGCCGACGACGGAACGAAGGAAGCCCAGGTGGCGACCAAGTGGGGTTATGTCGACGAGACCACGGGTTACTACGAGATCCGCGACGACCTGTCGTGGTCCGACGGCGAGAAGCTGACGGCCGAAGACGTGGCCTGGACCATGAACGCCGTCAAGCAGGACCAGCCCTCCGGCACGTTCTACGGTCAGCTCGCCAACTTCGAGTCGGCCGAAGCCGTCTCTGACACGCGCGTCGAGATCACACTCACGCAGCCCGACTCCTCGATCGTCGAAGAGATCGGCTTCTGGGGCAACGTGGTGCCGCAGCACGTCTTCGAGAAGGCCGACTCGGTCGCGAACTTCCCGAACGACGGCAGCGACGGCGGCTGGGTCTCGGCCGGTCCCTACGTGCTCACCGACGTGCAGGTCGGCCAGAGCTATTCGATGGACCGCGTCGACGACTACCCGCTCATCGAGGGTGGCACCCCGTCATCCGCCAAGGTCGTCTACCGCGTGTTCCCCGACATCAACACCGAGATCCTGGCGCTGCAGTCGGGCGAGGTGGATGTCATCGCCAACGCGCTGCCCCCGGCGCAGGTGAAGACGCTGCAGAACACGCCCGGCATCGAGGTGGAGGAGTCGGTGGGTCTCGGTTATGCCCACATGACCTACAACATGACGAAGCCCGACCTGGCCAAGGTCGAGGTGCGTCAGGCCCTCGCGCACGCCGTGGACTACGACGCTATTCGCAAGGTCGTGCTGCAGGATCAGGCCGTGTCGACGGGTTCGAGCCCGCTCATGCCCGTGCTGGCCGACTACTACGACAAGTCGATCAAGGAATACAAGTTCGACACCGACCTGTCGCGTGAGCTCATGGAGAAGGCCGGCTACACGGCCGACGGTTCGGGCATGTTCCCCGTGTCGTTCCGCCTGATCTACTCGCTGCAGGACTCGGTGACGAGCCAGTGGGCCACCCTCGTCAAGGATTCGGCCGCGAAGGCCGGCATCACGATCGAGCTGCAGGGCACCGAGCGCAACACCTACCTGGCACAGACGAACGCCGGCGACTTCGACATCTATGCGGGCAACTTCGCCATCATGGATGACCCGGTCACCAACATGACGCTCGCCTACCTGCCCGACGGCGCCATCAACTACAGCTACGTCGACGACCCCGAGCTGAACGAACTCATCACGACCGCATCGGCCACCACCGATAAGGACGAGAAGATCAAGCTCATGCAAGAGGCCGCCGCCATCGTCAACGAGAACGTGTACGACAACATCATGTACACGCAGAACCTCTACTTCGCACACAGCGACAAGTGGACCGGGTTCGTCTCGAAGCCGAGTGAGCTGCTGTCGATCGTCAACCCGATCAGCGTGGCATCCGCTCACCTGAAGTAACGAGCAGAGCGGCATCCGCCCGAGCCCCCAACCGGGCGGATGCCGCCTCCCCGCGTTTTCTCACGCTCCACCTCTTCTCTGGAAAGGGCCGCGCCTCGTGTCTCTGTGGTCATTCGTCCTCCGCCGCTTCGGCCGAGGAATCCTCACGATCTGGTTCGCCGTGACCGTGACGTTCCTGCTGCTGCGCCTGCTGCCCGGCGACCCGGCGCTCGCCGTCGCCAGCCCGAACATGACCGACGAGGCCCGCGAGGCCCTGCTTACGCAATACGGCCTCAACCAGCCCCTCATCGTGCAATACGGCCTCTACCTCTGGCAGCTCGTGCAGGGCAACCTCGGCGTCTCGTTCACGCAGTCGATCCCCGTGCTCGACGTGCTCATGCAGCGCCTGCCCTGGACGCTCCTGCTCACCGGAACGGCCCTCGTCTTCACGGTCCTCGTGGGCGTGCCGCTCGGCGTCCTGGCCGCCGCCCGCCGCGGCACCGGCTGGGACCGCCTCGTGCAGATCGTCGGCGTCACAGGCCAGTCGCTCTTCGTTCCGAGCGTCGGCGTGCTGCTGCTCTTCACGTTCGGCCTCACGCTCGGATGGTTCCCCATCGGCGGCGCCTATACGAACGGCACCTACGGCGGCGAGTGGTATCTGAGCGTCATTCAGCACCTGGTGCTGCCGGCGACATCCCTCGTCTTGATCCAGCTCGGGTCGTATGTCTTGACCATGCGCTCGACCCTGATCGACGCCCTGGGCGAGGACTACACGACCCTGGCCCACGCCAACGGCATGCCGCCCCGCCGCGTGCTGTGGAAGCACGCGCTGCGCAACGCCCTCCTGCCCACCACGACGCTCATCGGGCTGCAGCTCGGATTCCTCGTGGGCGGCGCGGTGCTCACCGAGACCGTCTTCGCCTACCCGGGCATCGGCCGCGGCATCTTCGAGGCCGTCACGCAGCTCGACTTCCCCGTCCTGCAGGGAGCGTTCCTCATGTTGGCGCTCACGGTCGTGGTCATCAACATGCTCACCGACCTCGTCTACGGACTTCTCGACCCCCGGGTGAAAACCTCATGAGCGCGATGAAAGGCGAGCGGATGTCTTCTCCTACCGACTCTTCGACCGACACGGGCGCGGGCATCGACCCCGCCGAGACCGCCGCCGCGACCGAGCAGCCCGCGGACGCGAGCGAGAACGCGGAGCGCGATCGCGCCGCCGTCGCCTCGACCGGCGCGGAGCCTGTCGCCACGGAGAGCCTGCGCGCCAGCGCCGCAACGTGGCGGGCCTTCCGCAAAGAGCCCCTCGGCCTCGTCGCGCTCGCCGTCATGGCGGTCCTCGTGTTCGTGGCCGTCGCCGCGCCGTTGCTCGCCCCCTACCCGGGCAGCTACGGCGACACCGTGCTCGAGGGCCCGACCGGCGCGCACTGGTTCGGCACCGACTCGCTCGGCCGCGACGTCTTCGGCGAGGTCATCTGGGGCACGCAGCAGAGCCTGCTCGTGGCCGTGCTCGCGAGCCTCATCGCCATCGCCGTCGGCACGCTCGTCGCCGTCGTCGGCGCCTACTTCCGCAAGCTCGACGGCCCCATCTCGGTGCTGGTCGACCTCATGCTGTCGCTGCCCGTCCTGCCCCTCATGATCCTCATCGCGGCGCTCGTCGGTCCGTCGACCACCACGATCATCCTGGTCGTCGCCGCGTTCTCGTGGCCCGAGGTGACGCGCATCGTGCGCTCGCAGGCGCTGACGGTGGTCGGCCTGCCGTATGTCGACGCGGCGCGTTTGATGACGACATCCCCGGCCTGGATCATCACGAAACACATCATCCCGGCCGTGACACCTGTCATCGTCGTGTCGGTCGTCGTCACCGCCTCGCGCGCCGTGCTCTCGGCGGCCGGGCTCGCGTTCCTCGGTCTCGGCGACCCGAACACGTGGTCGTGGGGACGCATCCTCTATGAGGCGCAGCAGTCGGGCGCCATGTCGAGCGCCTGGTGGCTGACGCTGTTCCCCTCGCTCGCCATCCTCGCGCTCGTGCTGTCGGCCACGCTCCTGTCGATCGCCTACAACGACGCGCGCAACCCCAAGTCCCGCCGGAGGTAGACATGGTTTTCACACAACGCCTCGGCTCTGACTTCTTCGAGACCGTGCAGCGGGGCGTCATCGAGCGCCTGAAAGAGGCCGGGCTCGACGCCGTCGTGACGGCCGACCCCGAAGACGTGGCCTACCTCACGGGCTTCTTCCACCACCCGGGCGAGCGGCCAGTGGTCGTGTGGCTCGAGGCATCCGGTCGGTGCGTTCTGCTGCTGCCCGCGCTCGAGCGCGAGCACGCCGAAAGCCAATCCGCGCACGCCGAGCTCGTCGACTACCCCGAGTTTCCGGGCGTCGTGAGCCCGTGGGATGTCTTGGCCGAGCGGGTGCGGCCCGTTGCCGTCTCGTCATCCTCTGCCGCCCCGTCGTTCCGGGTCGGGCACTCGACCACCATCTCCTATGAGCGGCTCGTCGCGGCCACGCGGGCCTTCTCCTTCGCGGCGCTCGAACCCACCGATGTGATCCTGCGCTCACGTTTCATCAAGCAACCCGGCGAGATCGAGCTGCACCGCGAGGCCGCGCGCATCACCGACCGCATGCTCGACGCGGGAGTGCGCCTCGTGCGCGACGCCGTCGTGGCGGGCGGCCAGATGCCGAGTGAGGCCGAGCTGGCGGCGCACGTCGGGCGCATCGGCACGGGCATCATGTACGACGAGCACGCGGATGTCGTGGTGGGCTCGTTCCTGGCCGGCGGCCTCGTCTATTCGGGCGCCAACAGTTCGAAACCTCACGGGCTGCCCTCGAGTTATCGCCTGCGACCCGGAGACACCTTCATGTTGTCGCTCGGCTGCGCCGTGGGCGGACGTTTCGTCGAGGGGGAGCGCACGTTCGTGATGGGCGAGCCCACGGCATCCCAGATTCGCTATCACGACGCCATCTACGAGGCGCAGAAGCGCGGCCGCGAGACCATTCGGGCCGGGCTCGAGTGCCGCGAAGCCAACGAGCTGTGCCTCGACGTGATCCGCGACGCCGGGCTCGGGGAGTACATCCTGCACCGGCAGGGTCACGGCATCGGCCTCGGCATGCACGAGCCGCCGTGGCTCGAGGCGGGCGACGCCACGGTGCTCGAGGCTGGCATGGTCGTCTCAAACGAACCGGGCATCTATGTGACGGGGCACGCGGGCTACCGCATCTCGGACAGCATGCTCGTCACGGCCGAGGGCGCCGAACCCCTCACCTCCTTCCCGCGGCGGCTCGACGATTGCCTCATCGAGCTGTGATGGACACCGAACGCACCGAACGCATCGAACGCACCGAACGTCGACAGAAAGGTCAGCGATGACATCCGAAACCGTTTCACCCGAATTCGCCCGCGCAACAAGCGAGGCTCAGATGGTCGAGATCAACGGCAACCGCCTGGCCGTCGAGGTTCTCGGCCCCGAGGGTGCGCCCGTCATCCTCACGCACCACGGCGCGCCGGGCCTCGGCTCGCGGGCCGAACCGCGCGCGAGCTTCGGGCGCCTGGCCGACGAATACCGCGTCATCGTGTTCGACGCGCGCGGCTCGGGCCAGAGTGAGGGCAACGGCGAGTTCTCGCACGAGCAGTGGGCCGCCGACCTCGACGCGCTGCGCGAGTGGGCGGGCGTCGAGCAGGTCGTCATGGCGGGCGGATCCTACGGCGGCTTCATGTCGATGGAGTATGCCATCCGCTATCCGCACCGCGTCGCCGCCATGGTGTTGCGCGACACGGCCGCCGACAACAGCCACTCCGAGCTGTCTCGCGCCAACGCGCTGGCCAGCGACCGGGTCACGGTCGACATGGAGAAGTTCGATCGCATCGACGAGGGTCGCGTGCGCGACAACGACGATCTGCGCGACTGCTGGCGCGAGATTCTGCCCCTCTACGACTTCGAATACGACCCCGCAGCCGTCGAGCGCAAGGTCGAGGCCACGCCGTATCGATACGAAGCTCACAATTACGCGTTCTCGCACAACCTTCCGCACTACGATCTGAAAGAGGCGCTGCCGGGGGTGACGGCGCCGACGCTCATCACGGTAGGTCGCACCGACTGGATCACGCCGGTATCGTGCAGTGAGACGATCGATCGGCTGATTCCCGACAGCACGTTGAGAATCTTCGAGAAGTCGGGGCATTCACCCCAGATCGAGGAGGCGGAAGCATGGACCGACGAGGTGCGCACGTTCCTGCACCGGGTCGACCCGCCGACGACGACGCCCGCGAGCGACCCGAGCGACACGCCGAGCCCGACCCCGACGGCGCCGTAGGGCAGCCGAGCGTGTCGGTGAAGATGCTCGACGAGCTGACCGAGCTCGACCGCCGCATCATCGTGGCGTTGCAGCACGACGGCCGGGCCAGCTGGCGCGCCATCGCCGAGATGGTGGGCGGCACGGTCGCCACGGTCACGCGGCGCGGGCAGCAGTTGCTGAGCTCGGGTGTCGCGCGCATCGCGGTGCTGCCGGCGCTCGGTTCAGAGGGTCCCGTCGACGCGTTCCTCGTGCGCATCAACTGCGCGCCGGGCACGCAGTTGCAGGTGGCCGAAGAGCTGGTCGGGCATCCGGATGTGCGCTTCATCACGCTTGTGACGGGCGGCTACGACCTGATCGCCGAGCTCGTGGTGCACGGCGGCTCGACGCACTACCCCCAGATCATTCAGCAATTGCAGTCGATCCGCGGCGTGGAGCGGTGGCGCAGCGACCTCATCATGCACGTCTACAAGGTGAGCTACGACTGGAGCCGGCAGCTGTTCGCCAGCACCATGAAGCTGCCCGAGTCGGCGGCCGAATCGTTGGCGCAGGTCGACGCCGGGGTGTGCGACCCGACGCACTTCGACGACCAGGACCGAGCCATCCTCACCGCCTTGCGCGACGACGGCCGCCTCACCTTCAAATCGGTGGCGGATGGCCTGGGCATGAACGAGTCGAGCGTGCGTCGCCGTTTCGAACGCATGCGGCAGCTCGGATGTATGGACACCCTCACGCTCGTGCCCGCCTCGGCGCTGGGTATGGGCGCCGAGACGCTGCTCACCGTGAACGTGGCGCCCGGCCAGCTCGAGGCCGTGGCGCAGGCCCTGCGCGCTTATCCCGCCGTGCGCTATCTCGCGGCGACGCTCGACCAGAACTCGCTGTTCTGCGAGGTCATCACGCCGTCGACCGAAGATCTCTACAGCTTCATCACGTCGTCGCTGTCGACGCTCGAGGGGGTGCTCGGGTGGAATGCGGCCATGGAGCTGCTGTTCCTGAAGCGCGGTTTCGTCGAGACGCCGTGGTGGCGGGCGCAGGTCGGCCTGCCCGCGCGTCGCGGCGCCTCGACGACGTCGGCGTAGCGGCTCGGTCGCTGACTGAGCGGTCGAGTGGCACGACCGGCCCACGGCGCAGCCGTGTCCTGACCGGGCGATCATGCTGCGTGCCGGCTCTCTTGCTGGTGTACTTGTCGCCTTAGGCGGCAGCCGCGGTTTCGCGCGCTCGCTGTTGAGCGAAGGCGACGGACGCTTCGAGCGCCTCCTTCTCGGGCGTCGCGGCAACGCCCAGCGTGCGTTCGGTGACGGTCGAGTCGACGAGGAACGGCTCGTTGAACTGATAGGCCATCTTGCGAAGCTCCCTCATGAACGGGTTGGTGGCGGCGGCCAGGGCCAGCCCGATGGGTGGGATATCGCGCGTGCGACCCGTCGATCCGGCGATGGCGTTGATGCGCGCGGCGAGTTCGGTGCGCGGCAGCTCGGAGGAGTTGGGGGCGAGCCAGGGACGGCCCCACGCGACATCCGATCGCGCCGCCGTCACGAGGGTTTCGGCGAAGTCGGGCAGATAGGTCCAGCTGTGCGGTTGACGCGTGCGCCCGACCTGCCAGGCGGTCTTGCCGGCCAACAGCGGGTCGAAGAAACGCGCCCCGATGTGGGCCGAGGCCGTCGGGGCGGCACCGAAGTAGTCGCTGCCGCGCACCTCGGTGGCCCGCACGTCGCCGCGGTCGTTGGCCTCTTTCAGGCGGTGCCACATCTCGGCGCGCACGCGGCCCTTCATCTCGGTCGAGGCGAGCGGCGCATCTTCGGTCATGCGGGCGGTCATGGGGCCGTAGCCGTAGAGGTTGCCCGTCATGACAATGTCGGCGCCCGTCGTGCGCGTGGCCTCGAGGATGGCGTCGGTGATGGCCGGCCAGATCGTCGCCCACTCGGGGTAGGGCGGGTTGGTGCACACGTAGAGGGTCTGCGCGCCGTCGAGGTGGGGGATGAGCGAGGCGGCGTCGAGCGCGTCGGCCTTGACGGCCGTGATGCCCGGATGCGTCGTGCCCGAGCGTGTGGCGAGCGTGACGTCTTCGCCATCGCGCAGGAGCGCGTCGGCCACGTGCGTGCCGATGGGGCCGGCGCCGAGGATGAGTGAGCGGGTCATGGGATGTCCTTCGTGAGAGTGGTGAGGGAACGAGGGAGAGCAGTGCTCTCGGAGTGAGAGTATGCCTACGCCGGACGCGCTGTCAAGAGCGGTGCTCTCGTTTGCGAGCAGGGCTCCGTTGCGTGACACTGGGGGGATGTCTGACATCGATCGCGTCGAAGCTGCTCACGCCGCCGAACCGCCGCGCCCGCGCGCCCGGGAGCGCGCCCGCGAGCGCGTCCGCAGCGAAGCTCTCGACATCGCCGCGCGCCAGCTCGCCGACGTCGGCGCCGCCGCCCTGTCCGTGCGCGCCGTGGCCCGCGAGCTCGGCATGGTCTCGTCGGCCATCTACCGCTACTTCCCGAGCCGCGACGCCCTCCTCACGGCCCTCATCGTCGACGCCTACACCGAGCTCGGCGAGACCGCTACGCGCGCCGAAGCCGCCGCTCCGCGCGACGACTACCGCGCACGGTTCGCCGCGCTCGCCCACGCGGTGCGCGGCTGGGCGCTCGAGAACCGCCACCGCTACGCGCTCATCTACGGCTCGCCCGTGCCGGGTTACGCGGCACCGCAAGACACGGTGGCTCCGGCATCCATGGTCTCGTTGCTCATCGCGAGCGTGTTTCAAGATGCGGTGGCCGCCGGGCATCGGCCGGTCGTAACCCCCGCCATGACCGCGTCGGCCGATCTGGTCGAACCCCTCAAGCGCTACTTCGAGATCGACGCCGCGGGCGAACTCGTCATGGTCGTCATCTTCGCGTTCACGAATCTCTTCGGCACGGTGTCGTTCGAGCTGTTCGGGCACCTCAATAACACGACGGGTGACGCCGACCGCTGGTTCGAGATCGTCATCGACGAGCTGGCCGGCCGCCTCGGGCTCTAGCCTCAGCTGCGCGCGACCGCCCGATACGTGCGCTGCAAGGCCGACGTCGACGCCTCATAGTTGGCCTGCGCCACCCCGGTGAACAGACAGTCCACCACGAGCAACTGCGCGATGCGGCTGCCGAGCGCCCCCGATCGCAGCGGGCTCTCGCGCGCGGCCGTGCGCAAAACGGTGTCGGCCAGCGTCGCGAGCGGCGAGTTCTCGTCGTTCGTGATGGCGATGGTCGCCGCGCCGGATTCCTTGGCGAGCCGCAAGAACTCGTAGGTGTCGGTCGTTGCCCCAGAATGCGAGATCGCCACGGCCACGGCATCGGCGTCGAGCACGGCAGCCGCCGTCCAGGCGGTGTGCGCCTCCGACCATTCAAGCGCCACGCGCCCGATGCGCGACAGCTTGCGCTGCAGGTCCATGGCCACGATCGCGCTGGCGCCCACGCCGTAGATATCCACGCGGCGCGCACCCGTGATCGCCGCGACGGCGCGCTCCAGGTTGTCGATGTCGAGAATCTCGGCCGTATCGGCGATCGAACGGGCCTCGGTGGCGGCGATCTTGGCCACCACGTCGGCGAGCGAATCGTCGGGCGAGATATCGGATGCCGGAACCGACGATTCGGAGGTCGCCATCCGTTCGCGCAGGTTCTGCTCGGTCAGGTCCTGCCGCAGGTCGCGGTATTTCTCATAGCCCATGCGCCGCGTGAATCGCACGACCGTGGTCGTCGATGTCTCGGACTGTTCGGCGATCTCGCCGATCGAACGCCCGGCGAACGCCTCGGGGTCGGCCAGCAGAGCCTCGGCGATTCGGCGCTCGGCCGGCCGCAGCGTGGGCAGCAGCGCGCGGACCTCGATCAGCACCGTGCGCGATCCGGGCCGCCCCTTGCGTGGGTTCATGCTGTCATTGTCCCGTGTTCCGCCGTCGGGAACAAAAGTTACACGCCAGTAACAAACGGAGGTAACTTTATGACCTAGGGTTGGTGACATCCCGCCGGAACCAAAGGAGGTACCCCGTGTCTATCGCCACCGCTCCCACCGTGAGCCCGAAAGCACGTCGCCGCGCCATCGTCGCCGGCAGTGTCGGAAACTTCATCGAATGGTACGAATTCGGCATCTACGGATTCTTCGCCACCATCATCGCCAGCCAGTTCTTCAGCGGCGGCCAGCAATCGGGGGTCGAGGCCCTCATCGCCACCTACGCCTCCTTCGCCATCAGCTTCTTCTTCCGCCCCGTCGGCGCCGCGCTCTTCGGGCGCATCGGCGACCGCATCGGCCGCAAACCCACGCTCATCATCGTGCTCATCATGATGTCGGTGGCCACGGCCCTCATCGGCGTGCTGCCCACCTACGCCTCGATCGGCATCGCCGCGCCCATCCTGCTGACGCTCGTGCGCATCCTGCAGGGCCTCTCGGCCGGTGGCGAATTCGGTGGCGCCGTGTCGGTCATGACCGAGTTCGCGCCCGCCGGCAAACGCGGCATCTATGGCGCCTGGCAGTCGTTCACGGTCGCCCTCGGCCTCCTCGCGGGTGCCGGAACGAGCGCCCTGCTCGCGACCCTACTGAGCGAAGCCGATCTCGCGGCCTGGGGATGGCGCATCGCCTTCCTCGTGGCACTTCCCCTCGGTGCCGTGGCGCTGCTCTTGCGCCTGAACCTCGAGGAGACCCCCGCGTTCCAGAAGGTGGAGCAGGCGAAGGCAGCCGGTGCGCCCGCCGGGGCCGATGCGGCTGCGCTCGTCGACGCCCCCGTCATCCGCGCCGGCGCCGCCGAGACCGCCAAAGCCATCTTCGTGGGCATCGCGCGCCTCATGGGCTGGTCGGCCGCGGGTTACACGTTCCTTGTCGTCATCCCCTCCTACCTGCAGAGCACGCTCAACGCCTCGTTCCAGCAGGCGCTGCTCGCGACGGTGTTCGCCAACCTCGGTTTCGCCGCCGCGATCCTTCCGGCCGGATGGCTGTCCGACCGCATCGGGCGCCGCTGGGTCATGCTCACGGGCTCTCTCGCCATCCTGGTGCTGGCCCTGCCCCTGCTCAACCTGCTGCAGGACCCGAACTCCACTGTCGAGGTTCGCTCGTTCGCCGTCATCGTCGCGGGCTTCGCCGTCGGCCTCATCGCGGGCCCTGGGCCGGCCATGCTCGCCGAGATGTTCCCCACCACGGTGCGTTACACGGGTCTCGGCCTCGCCTACTCCATTTCGAACGCCGTCTTCTCGGGCAGCGCGGGCCTCATCATCACATCGCTCATCGCGGCCACGGGCAACATCGACGTGCCGGCCTACTACGTCATGGCCACGTGCTTCGTGAGCGCCATCGCGATCGCCACGCTGAAGGGCGACGCCCACCGCAAGGAGCTGCGCAAATGACTTCTGCATCCACGCGTGTGATCGGGCTCATGTCGGGCACGTCGCACGACGCCATCGATGCCGCGGCAGCCGACATCCGCGTCGAGGGGGACACGCTCGTGGTCACGCCGCTCGGGCTGATCAGCGTGCCCTACGCCCCCGAGCTGCGGTCGGCCATCTCGGCCGCGCTGCCGCCCGCGCGCACGTCGGTCGACGAGGTCTGCCGGCTCGACACGCGCATCGGCCAGGCCTTCGCGGATGTCGCCGCCCGGGCCCTCGAGGAACTCTGCGACGGCCGCGCCGACCTCATCGTCTCGCACGGCCAGACGCTCTACCACTGGGTCGAGGACGGCCGCGTCGAGGGCACGCTGCAGCTCGGCCAACCCGCCTGGATCGCCGAGAAGACGGGCCTCACCGTGGTCGCCGACCTGCGTTCGCGCGATGTCGCGGCCGGCGGGCAGGGTGCGCCGCTCGTGAGCATCATCGACGCGCTGTGGCTGGCCGGCGGTTCGGCCGCCGCCGTCAACTTGGGCGGCATCGCCAACGCGACGCTCGTGTCGCCGACGGCCGACCCCATCGCCTTCGACACGGGCCCCGCCAACGCCCTCATCGACGCCGTGGTCACGGAACATACCCTGGGCGCCGAGCGTTTCGACGCCGACGGGGCGCTCGCCGCCGCCGGCACGGTCGACGAGGCGTTGCTCGAACGCCTGCTCGACGAGGACTACTACGCGCTTCCGGCCCCCAAGTCCACGGGGAAAGAGCTTTTTCACCTGGGCTATCTCGGGCCTTTCCTTGCCGGCTACGAGACTCCCGGCATCCAGGATCTGGTCGCCACGCTGACCGCTTTGACGGCTCGCACCGTGGCCGATGCGGTGCGCGGTGCCGATCGCGTGATCGTGGCGGGTGGCGGAACCCTCAACCCCGTGCTGATGGGGATGCTGCGCGCCGAGTTGCCGCACGCCGACGTGGTCACGAGCGACACGCTGGGCCTGCCGTCGGCCGCCAAGGAGGCGCTCGCGTTCGCCGTGCTCGGCTTCCTGACCGTCAACGGACAAGCCGGAACGCTGCCGTCGTGCACGGGGGCGCGCCACGCGAGCGTGCTGGGCGCCATCGTGCCGGGGGAGTCGCTGCCCGAGCGCGTGCTCACCGGGCCGCCCCGCGCCCTGCGCTTCGAGCGCTGAACGCACTTACATCGCCGAACGTGAACCAAGGAACACAGATGTCCTCAGAAGAACTCGACTCCCTCGCCTCGCTCTACACCGAGGGTCCGAACCCCAAGACCACCGACCTCGACACCTTCGACACCCTGCGCGTGCTCGAGGTCATGAACGACGAAGACCAGCTCGTCGCGCCCGCCGTGCGCCGCGTGCTGCCGCAGATCGCGCAGGCCGTCGAGCTCATCGCCGAGGCGCGCCGTGCAGGCGGCCGGCTCATCTACATCGGCGCCGGCACGAGCGGCCGCCTCGGCCTGCTCGACGCCGTCGAATGTCCGCCCACGTTCGGCACCGACCCGTCCGAGGTGCTCGGGCTCATCGCGGGCGGCGAGAACGCCTTCGTGCGCGCCGTCGAGGGGGCCGAAGACGATCCGGCGCTCGCCGTCACCGAGCTCGAGGCGGCGCACGTCGGACCATCCGATGTCGTCGTCGGCCTGGCCGCGAGCGGTCGCACGCCCTATGTGATCGGCGGCCTGCGCTATGCGCGCGAACAGGGGGCCGCGACGGTCGCCATCTCGTGCAACCCCGGCGCGCGCATCAGCGCCGAAGCGGATGTCGCGATCGAGGTGCTCACGGGCCCCGAAGTGCTCACGGGCTCCACGCGCCTGAAGGCCGGCACGGCGCAGAAACTCGTGTGCAACATGCTCACGACCGCCAGCATGGTGCGCACGGGCAAGGCCTACGGCAACCTCATGGTCGACCTGCTGCCCACCAACGCCAAACTCGTCGACCGGGCGCAGCGCATCGTGGCCGAGGCTGCGCACGTCGACCGCGACCGCGCCGATGCGGCGCTCGACGCCGCGGGCGACCACGCAAAGACGGCCGTCGTCATGCTGCTGGCCGACCGCGACGCCGAGCAGGCCGCGGCGCTCCTCGCGCTCGCCGACGGCAATGTGCGGCGGGCCGTGGCTCTCGCGACCTCGCCCTCCGAGCGCACGATCTAGCCCGGCGCCCGTCGCCAGAAACGCCTGGCCGAACCACATTCATGCGCCCGCACCGGGCCAGTTCAGGAGAATCCCGTGGAAGTCATCATCGTTCCGACCGCCCAGGATGTCGGCGAGCTCGCAGCCGCCCGCATCGCCGACCTCGTCGCGCGCACATCCGACGCCGTCCTCGGCCTCGCCACCGGGTCCAGCCCGCAGGGTGTCTACGCCGAGCTGCGACGCCGTGTGCAGGCGGGCAGCCTCTCGTTCGCCGGCGTGCGCGGTTTCGCGCTCGACGAATACGTGGGCCTGCCGCTCGAACATCCCGAGTCCTATGCGAGCGTCATCGCGCGGGATGTCGTCGAGCCGCTCGGTTTCGACCCGTCGAACGTTCGCGTGCCCGACGGCCGCGCCGACGACCTCGACCGCGCCGCCCGGGACTACGACGAGGCCATCGCGGCGGCCGGCGGCATCGACCTGCAGATCCTCGGCATCGGCGCCAACGGCCACATCGGCTTCAACGAGCCCACCTCATCGTTCGCGTCCCGCACGCGCATCAAGACCCTCGCGCCACAAACGCGCCTCGACAACGCGCGCTTCTTCGACAGCCCCGACCAGGTGCCCACGCACTGCCTGACGCAGGGGCTCGGAACCATCCTCGAAGCGCGCGAGGTCGTGCTTGTGGCGCAGGGCGCGGGCAAGGCGGCGGCCATCGCGGCGGCGGTCGAGGGTCCGCTGACCGCACTCGTGCCGGGTTCGGCGCTGCAGCTGCACAGGCGTGCCACGGTCATCGTCGACGAGGATGCGGCATCCAACCTCACGCTCGCCGACTACTACCGCTACACCTACGCGCGCAAACCCGCCTAACGGGCGGACACCCCAGCGGGCTCGATGCGCGGGATGGCGGCGAGCAACTGCTGCGTGTAAGCATGCTGTGGCCGTGCGAACACGTCGTCGATGTCGCCCTGCTCGACCACGCGGCCGTCCTTCAGCACGAGCACGCGGTCGCTGACATGCGAGATGACGCCGAGATCGTGCGAGATGAAGAGGTAGGCCACACCGGTCGCGGCCTGCACCTCGGCAAGCAGGTCGAGCACCTGGGCCTGCACCGACACGTCGAGCGCCGACACCGGTTCGTCGAGCAGGATGAGGCGCGGCTCGGTGGCCAGGGCGCGCGCGATGGCCACGCGCTGCCGCTGCCCGCCCGAGAGTGTCAGCGGACGCCGGTCGAGGTGTTCTTCGCCGAGACCGACCTGTTCGAGCAACTCGATACTGCGCGCCCGCACGCTGGCCGACCGGGTGGCCCGCCCGCTCACCGTCAGCGCCTCCGCCAGCACGCGCCCCACGGTGTAGCGCGGGTCGAACGACGACAGCGGGTCTTGATAAATGATCTGCACGTCACGGCGCAGGGCGCGGCGGTCCGCTCGGGATGCCGTCGCCCAATCGTGTTCGACGCGCTCGCCGCCGATACCGCCCGCGACGATCCTCACGCTCCCGCGGGTCGGCGCCTCGAGCCCCACGACGATGCGCCCCGTCGTCGTCTTCCCCGAGCCGGACTCGCCGACGATGCCGAGCGTCTCACCCGCGCGCACCTCGAACGACACGTCGTCGACGACCGTGCGGCTCACGCCATCCGGCCCGACGAAGTCTTTCGAAACGCCCTCGGCTCGGGCGACGACCTCACCGATCGGCCGCCGTTCGCCGACGAGCGTCGCAGCGCCCGCCCCCGGCACCAACCGCGTCCCGCGCGCATGCTCCGCCGGGATCGCCGCCAACAACGCCCGCGTATATTCATGCGCCGGCGCGGCAAACACCTCCCGCGTGTCACCCGCCTCCACGACCCGCCCCTGCCGCACGACGAGCAACCGCTCGGCCACGCGCGACACGACGGCCAGGTCGTGGCTGATCACGAGCAGCGCCCGCCCGTCGTTCTTCAGGTCGTCGAGCAGGTCGAGAATCTGCGCCTGCACGGTCACATCGAGCGCGGTCGTCGGCTCGTCGGCGATCAACAGCTCGGGGTCGCCCGCGATGGCCGACGCGATGAGCGCCCGCTGCCGCAATCCGCCCGACAGCTGCGACGGCAATTGCCGCGCCCGCAGCTCGGGATGCGGAACCCCGACCCGCCCGAGCAACTCGATCACGCGGCGGTCGCGCTCGGCCCGCCCGAGCGCCGTGCTCACGCGCAGCGCCTCGTCGATCTCGTGACCGACGGGCCGGATCGGGTCGAGGCTCACGAGCGCATCCTGCATGACGAAGCCGATGCGCGACCCCCGGATGCCGCGCCACTGCCTCTCGCGCAACCGCGTCAGGTCGATGCCGTCGAACGTCGCACGGCGGGCCGCCACCCGCGCGCCGTCGCCCGTCAGGCCGATGAGCGTGCGCGCCGTGACCGATTTGCCCGACCCCGATTCGCCGACGATCGCGACACCCTCGCCCCGGTCGATCGTGAACGAAACATCCGAAACCGCCTCGTGTCCGCCGAAGCTGACCGTGAGGTTTTCAACTGAAACGAGGCTCATGCGCCTCTCCCTTCGCTGCGCTGCTGCAGATACCGACCGATCAGGGTCGTGCTGATCACGAGGCCCGTGATGGCCAGCCCGGGAAAGGCGCCGTACCACCAGGCCAGGTCGAGAAAGTTGCGCGCCGACGACAACATCGAGCCCCACTCGGGTTCGGGCGGCGCCGTTCCGAGCCCTAAGAAGCTGAGCGCGCTTCCCGCGACGGTGGCCGTGCCGATGCCGATGGTCGCCAGAATGACGACGGGTTTCACGGCATTCGGCAGCACATGCCGCCACACCACCTGGCTCTCGCGCACCCCCAGGGCTCGCGCCGCCTCGATATAGGGCGCCTGCCGAATGGCAAAGGTCTGCGCCCGCACCAATCGCGCATAACTCGGGATGGACGCGAGCCCGATCGCGAGCAGCGCATTCGTCGTGCCGCCGCCCACGATCGAGATGACGACCAGGGCGAGCAGTAGTTCGGGGAACGCGAGCCCGACATCCATGGTGCGCATGATCAGGCCATCGAGGAAGCGGTTGCCGAGCCCCGCGGCCAGCCCGAACACCAGGCCACCCGCCACCGCGATGGCGATGGCCCCGAAGCCCAGCAGCAGTGAGGCCCGCGCCCCGTAGATCAGCCGGCTCAGGATGTCGCGGCCGTTCTCGTCGGTGCCGAGCGGGTGTGCCCCACCGGGCGCCGCGAGCGCGTTGGCCGTGTCGACCGCATACGGGTCGAACGGCGCCAACAGCGAGGGCCACGCGGCGGCCACGGCGAGGGCCGCGAGGAACAGGGCCGCCGCGACGAGCGGAACCCGCCCCCACCATCCGGCCGCCCGCGTGGGAGCTGCCGAGGTGAAGGCGACGAGCCCGCGATCCGAGGGCGTCTCGGAGGCGCCGGCGAGCCGATCACCGGGTGCACGCAAACTCATGCGGCCACCTCCTTGGTCTCCGTGGTCGACGCCGTTCGAGCGGTCTTCAAACGCGGATCCAGCACGGGATACAGCAGATCGACCACGAGGTTCACCACCACATAAACGACGGCCGACAGCAGCACCACGCCGAGCACCACGGGCATGTCCTTGGCGTTCACAGCCGCGAGCAGCGTGCGCCCGAGCCCCTGCCGCGTGAAGAGCGATTCGACGATGACGGTTCCGCCGAGCAAACCGCCCACCACGAAACCGGTCATGGTGGCCAGCGGGATGAGCGAATGCCGCAACCCGTGTCGCACGCGCACGGCCGCGTCGCTCAGTCCGCGCGCCCGGGCCGTCGTGATGAACGGCTGCTCGAGCACCTCCTCGAGCGACGACCGCAGCACCTGCGACAGCACGGCCGCGATCGGCAGGGCCAGCGTCAGGGCGGGCAACACGAGCGCCCGGCCATCCGCGTTGCCCACCGACGGCAGCCAGTGCAGCGAATACGAGAACACCGACAGCAGCAGGATGCCGAGCCAGAACGACGGCGACGACGCGAGGAACAATTCGATGGATGTCGCGCCACCCCGCACGACGGCCCCGCGTTTGGCCGTGAACACCGCCACGACCACGGCGAGCACGACGGCCACGAGGGCTGCGACACCGGCCAGCTGCACGGTGCCGCCGATCTGCTCGCCGAGCACCTGGGTCACGGGCGTCTGCAGCCGGTACGACGTGCCGAGATCACCCACCGCGAGCCGCCCGAGGTAGCGCACGTATTGCACGAGCAACGGCTGGTCGAAGCCATACTCGGCCCGCACTTGCGCGATGACCTCGGGCGACGGGTTGGCCTCCGGCCCGCCCACGATCGCATAGGCGGGGTCGCCCGGCGTGATCTGCACCGCCAAGAACGTGAGGGTCGCGGCACCCCAGGCCACGCCAACGCCCGCGGCGAGTCGCGCGCCGATCTTCGCGAGTGCCATTACTCGGCGGCCAACCAGGTGTCCTGGAACCACAGGGCGCCATACGCGCTCTCGAAGGTCACGCCGCCCACGCGGTCGTTGTGGCTCACGAGGTCGGGCCGCACATAGAGCGGCACGGCCGGCGCCAGCTCGACGAGTCGCTCCTGCGCCTGCTCATACAGCGAGGCTCGTTCGGCATCGTCGGTCGTCTGGCGGGCGCTGTCGAGCAGCCCGTCGAGCTCGTCGTCGCGCGTGTAGGACCCGTTCTGCCCGCGGCGCTCGGGCGTCGTGATGTTGTCCGACGAATACCGGATCCACAGCACATCGGCCGTGTTCGTCGTCCAGATACCCGAGGTCAGGTCGTAGTCGCCCACGGCCGAGCGGTCGGTCGCCTCCTGCGTCGACACCAGCTGGATCTGCACGTCGAAGCCCACCTTCTTGGCGGCCGCCTGCGCGAGTTCGATGATCTGCGTCGTCTGCGCCACCGTGCCCGTGTGCGGCAGGAACGCGGTCAGGCGCTCGCCGTCCTTGGTGCGGTATCCGTCGGCGTCGCGGCCCGTCCAGCCGGCCTCGTCGAGCAGCTCGTTGGCGCGGTCGGGGTCGAAGTCGATGGCCGAGGCGTTCTCGGCATAGTCGGGCGTCACGGGTGTGATGTAGCCGTTCGACACCTCCCATTGCCCGAACGAGACGGTGTCGACGATGTCCTTGCGGTCGATCGAGGCCACGAACGCCTGCCGCACGGCCACGTCGTCGAAGGGTGCGCGTTCGCTGTTCAGCCACAGCGAGAACGGATGCCCGGGGCGGTCCGTCGACGTGAACGTGAAGCCCTCCTTCTTCTCGATCTGGGCTACGTTCTGCGGCGGCGTCCACTCGATGATGTCGAAGTCGTCGGCGAGCAGGCCGTTGTAGCGCACGGCATCCTCGGGCACGAACGTGAACGTGATGCCGTCGAGGTAGGGCGCGCCCTGGTTCTTGGCTTCCTCGGGTGCCCAGGCGTAGTCGTCGTTGCGCACGAGCGAGATGCTCTCGCCCTTGACCCACTTGTCGAACTTGTATGGCCCGCTGCCGATGGGATGCTCGGCGATCGTCCCCGGCGCCTCCGCGATCTGCTTGGGCGACACGATCGACAGGTAGGTCTGCGCGAGCACGTTGATGAACGACGAGTACGGCGTCGCGAGCGTCACCTTCAGCGTGTACTCGTCCACGACCTCGCTCGAGCGGTAGGGCGCGATGTAGGAGGCGGCGAGTGGCGACTTCGTGGCGGGGTCGATGATGTGCTCGAAGTTGGCCTTCAGGCCCTCGGCGTTCCAGGGCGAGCCGTCGTGGAAGGTGACGCCCTCTCGCAGGTGGAAGGTGTATTCGAGGCCGTCGGGCGAGACATCCCAGCTGTCGGCGAGGCCGCCCGCGAACGAGCCGTCCTTGTTCTGCCACACGAGCGTGTCGAAGATGGGTCGCAGCAGCGTGGTCGTGTTGGTGGTCGAGAGCTGGTGCGGGTCGAGCAGCGTGGGCTCGTCGGCGTTCTCGCCCACCCGGAGCGTGCCGCCCGCGACGGGTGTGGCGTCGTCGGCGGGGGAGCCACCGGGTTCGGCGGCGCAGGCCCCGAGCCCCGCGAGCAGGGCGGTGGCCAGGGTCAGTGCGGCGATGCGCCGTCGTGCAGTCATGGTTCCTCATTCACAGGTCGTCGGATGTGTGAGCCCCGAGGTGCGGGGTGGCCTCATGTAACCGGGCGTGGCGCCCCGCCGACAACTGTGCGCTGTCACACAGCCGCGAATGTGTCGCGGCGTTTCCCCCCATGACGGGGGCCGTTGACGCACCGATCGTTTGTCGCCAGGCTCGCGGGGACTCTGTCTGCGCCGAGGCGGATGCCCTGTGCGCTTTTTGGATACTTGCCACCGGGGGGTATTGCGCGAGAAAATACTTATGAGATATGAACGACGACTTCACCGCCTCGCGATTTCGCACGCGCGATCCCGAAGAGGCCCTGCCGGTACTGGCCCGGCACTATTCAGCGGTGTCTCTGTCAGCCGACGAGCCCGAGCGCTTCGCCATCGATCACGCGATTTCGGGGGACAGCAGGCTCGCGGTCAGCCGAGTCGCCTTCGACTCGCGCGCCGAGGGCAACGTGCAGCTCGAGGACCGCTACTTCGTGGGGCATCTGCTCGCCGGCCGCATGAGTCTCGTCACGGGCCGCGACACGGTCGATGTCACGCAGCCCATGCTCTACCCGCGCACCATCTGCACGGTCGGGTGGAGCGATCTGCGCATGGCCATCGTCACGATCGACGTCGCCGAGGTCGAACGCCTCGTGCGGCTCATGGGTGCCGACCCCAACGGCCACGCCTTCACGGGCGTCAACCCGATCTCCCCGGCCCTCGGCGCCCAGTGGGCTGCCATGGTCAAACACCTGAATCGGGATGTCTTCAGCCCCGCCAACCCCGACCCGACACCGTTGCAGCGCGCCGAGGCTCGAGAAGAACTCGCCTCCACGCTGCTGCGCGTCTTCCCGAACACGACCATGGATGCTCCCGGCATGGGCGGCCAGTCGTGGGCTCCCGCCAACCTGCGGCGGGCGCTGCGCTTCATCGAGGAGAACGCGTCGGGTGTGGTGACGGTGTCGTCGATCGCCGAGGCCTCGGGCTACAGCATCCGCGGTCTGCAGAATGCGTTCCAACGCTCGATGAATATGACCCCGCTGGCCTACCTGCGCCGCGTGCGCCTCGACGCCGTGTATTCGACGCTGCGCGCGGGGAGCCCGGCCGACGGAACCATCGCCGAGATCGCGCGGGGAGCCGGGTTCACGCACATCGGGCGTTTCACCGAGCAGTTCCGTGAGGAATTCGGCATGACCCCGCGGCAGTCGCGCGGGCTTTAGGTTCCCGGTTCAGTCGTTGTAGCGCTCGGCCCCGAGGCTCCGGTCGTCGAGCCGGCGCAGCGCGTTCTCGACGAGGTAAGCGGCGCGATTCGGCGGCATGCGCGGCGGTTCGGACGCGCGGGCCAGCGCAATTCCGTCGAGGGTGGCGAGAAGGAGTGCGCTCTCCGAACCCGCATGCAGTTCGGGGTATATCTCGGCGACGATCTTCTCGAGTCGCTCTTCGAGACGCTTCCAGGCGCCCTGGTAGTTCTTCGCGAACGCGTCGTTCGACGTCGACTTCGCTGCGAACCACAGCCACACGATGGCGGCCTCGCGACCATCGTCGGTCACGCAGGCCAGCGCCATGCACATCTGCTCGAACCGGTCACGCACGCTGGGCGTCGCGGCCTCCATGGCCTCGAAGCGGCGCCGGAAGCCCGCGATGATGTGATCCATGGCCGCCTGCAGCAGCTCGTCCTTCGAGGGGAAGTGCGTCGTGAGCTCGGCGACCGTCACGTCCAGCTCGGCCGCCAGCCCGTCGATCGATGCCGCTTCGAGCCCGTCGCGCGCGATGACGTGCACGAGGGCGTCGAGAACGTGGGCCGTCGCCGTTGACGCCCGAGGTTCGATTTCCATAACCGTAAGTATCCGCCATCCGCAGCCTTTCCCCGCGCACAATGCGTATTCGCGCTCATCTTGCGCATTCGGCAAGGTCTCTTGCCCCTCGCGCCGCGTCCGCCGAGGATGAAGGAGAAGGAGATCACCATGACATTCGTTTCACAGCCCACCTCCACTTCTGACGCCCGCCCCAACGTGGCCGACGTCCTCATCGTCGGGGGAGGAGCCGCCGGACTCTCGGCCGGTCTCGTCCTCGGCCGCGCCCGCCGCACCGTCCTCATCATCGACGGCGGCCAGCCCCGCAACGCGCCCGCCGAGGGCGTGCACGGCTACCTCACGCGCGACGGCATTCCGCCCGCCGAACTCGTCGCCCGTGGCCGCGCCGAGGTCGAACACTACGGCGGCGTCATCCGCGACGGCCAGGTCGTCGACACGCGCCGCGACCCCGACGGCCTGTTCGTCGCCACGCTCGACGACGGCTCGGAGGTGCTCGGGCGCCGGCTGCTCATCGCGACCGGTCTCGTCGACGTGCTGCCCGACATCCCGGGCCTTGCGCCGCTCTGGGGTAAGGATGTGCTGCACTGCCCGTACTGCCACGGCTGGGAGGTGCGCGACCGCCGCATCGGCGTGCTGGCGACGAGCCCGATGTCGTTCCACCAGGCCTGGATGTTCCGCCAGTGGTCCGCCGACCTCACCTTCTTCCTCGACGACGTCTTCGAGCCGAGCGACGAGCAGTGGGAGCAGCTGGCGGCCCGCGGCATCCGTGTCGTGCGCGGCCCCGTTGCCGAGGTCACGCTCAACGACGACGGCCGGATGTCGGGCGTCACGCTCGCCGACGGCACCGCCTTCTCGCTCGATGCCCTAGCCGTCGGTTCCCGCGTCGAGGCCCGCATCGCGCCGTTCGCGCCCCTCGGAGTCGTCCCCACCGACCACCCCACCGGCATGGGCACGTTCATCGCGGTCGACGAGGCCGGGGCCACGGGCATCCCGGGCGTCTGGGCCATCGGCAACGTCTCCGAGCTGCGCACCCAGGTCTCGACCGCGGTCGCCGCCGGCAACTTCACGGCCGCCCAAATCAACGCCGACCTCATCGCCGCCGACACGGCCGAGGCCGTCGCCGCCTACCGCGCCCGCGCTACAGCGGACTAGCCCTCACAGCGGGGCGAGCGGTCTAAGCGACCGTGAGCCCCGCGATGATGATGAGGCCGTTGAAGGTGGCGTGCGCGATGATGGCGCCGCCGAGACGCCCGGTGTAAGCCGCGAGGGCTCCGGTGCCGAGGCCGAGGATGAGGGTCGAGAGCCCGACCGACCACATGCCCACGCCGAACTGCGTCTGCAGCACGTGCACGACCGAGAACACGATCGACGACACGATGATGGCCGTCACGGTCGCGCGGCGGCGATCCCGCGACACCCCGACGGGCCGAGCCGCGGCGAGGGCTGCGGAATCGGCGAGCGTCGGATGCGGGTGGGTGTGCGAGGCATCCCGGTGCGCGTGGTCGAGCGCCGACGCCGCGTGGCCGAGGCCCGTGGTGGGCTGAGGGCCGGTAGCGGCCAGCACCACGGGGGCGGTGGCCGTTGCCAGATCGCCGGCCGCGTCATCCGTGAGCCCGTCTCGCGAGGAGGCGACGGCACCGTTATAGACGGAGCGCTGCAGCAGCCCGCGGAAGAACAGCTCTTCGATGAGCGGCGCCAGCACGATGGGCGCCAGCAGCGTGCCGAACACCCAGACGGCGTTGTATTCGACCTCGCCGATGGTGACGAAGCCGATGCTCATCTGGCCGTAGAAGGCGATCTCGATGAGGCTGGCGGCGACGCGCGCGAGCAGCCCCACGCCGAGGCCCCACAGGATGTCGATGAACCGGAAGCGCAGCCCGAAGTCGGCCGTGAGCGACCGGCGCCCCCGCAGGAACGAGGCCACGAGCACGGCGCCGAGCAGTGGAACCCACACGACCAGATAGCTGAGGAACGTGGCGACACCGATGGTCGTCGTCCACCCGGAGGTGAGGATGAGGGGCAGCAGCGCGGCGAAAACCAGCGCCAGACCGACCCCGATGGCCGCGTCGGTGGCACCCCAGCGCGGCACGCGGGGCGTGGCGAGCGGTCGTGACGTGGCGGCATCCATGTCACCAATGTAGGGGTTCGGCCCGCTCCTGTGGGCGGGGCTGGCGGGGTTAACCTGCTTGTAACCCCCCAAATGCGCGCATCTACCCGCCGTGTGGGATCATGAACCCGGGCATTCTCTCGTTCTGCCCGCTCGTTCAACAGGGGAGGACGCTCGAGTGGAGCTTCGCGACTACATCCGTATCCTGCGCAAGAGTTGGTTGCTCATCGTGTTGCTCACCCTCGTGGGTGTGGCGGCGGCGGCGACGTTCTCTCTGCTGCAGAAACCCATGTACACGGCATCCACGAAGGTCTTCGTGAGCACGTCGTCGGGGCAGAACGTCTCCGATCTGGCGCAGGGCAACTCGTTCACGGTGCAGCGGGTCAAGACCTACTCCGACCTGGTGACGACCCCCATCGTGCTGCAGCCCGTCATCGCGGCGCTCGAGCTCAACATGACGTCGGACGATCTGGCGTCGGCCGTTTCGGCCTCTGCCCCTCTCGACACCACTCTCATCGAGATCAGCGTCTCGAACGAAGACCCGGTGCTCGCCGCCGACCTGGCCAACGCCATCTCGCAGTCGCTCACGGCCGTCGTGCAAGACATCGAGGCGCCCGAGGCCGGCAGCGAGAACACCAGCCCCGTGAAGCTCACGCGCGTGCAGGATGCCCCGGTCCCGCAGTCCCCGGTCAGCCCCAAGGTTCCGCTCAACGTCGCCCTCGGCGCGCTCGTCGGCCTGGCCCTCGGCCTCGCCATCGCGGTGTTGCGCGAGACGCTCGACAACCGCGTGCGCAACGAGCGCGACGTGGCCCAGCTCACCGACGCCCCCATCATCGGCGGCATCGCGTTCGACCCCAAGGCCAAGACGCGCCCCCTCATCGTGCAAGCCGATCCGCGCAGCCCGCGGGCCGAGTCGTTCCGCACGCTGCGCACCAACCTCTCCTTCCTCGATATCGGCTCGGAGGACCGCAGCTTCGTGGTCACGAGCTCGGTGCAGTCCGAGGGCAAGAGCACGACGGCCGCCAACCTGGCGATCTCGCTGGCCGACTCGGGCGCCCGCGTGCTGCTCGTCGACGCCGACCTGCGCCGCCCGAAGGTGGCCGAGTACATGGGCCTCGAGGGCGCCGTCGGCATCACCGACGTGCTCATCGGCCGCGCCGAGTTGCTCGACGTGGTGCAGCCGTGGGGCCGCTCGAAGCTCTTCGTGCTGCCGGCCGGCAAGATCCCGCCGAACCCGTCCGAGCTGCTGGGCTCGTCGGCCATGGCCGACCTCATCGCGCTGTTCAACCGCGAGTTCGACGCCGTCATCTTCGACGCGCCGCCGCTCCTGCCCGTCACCGACGCGGCCATCCTGTCGAAGAGCGTCGGCGGCTCCATCCTCGTCGTCGCCGCGGGTCACACGCACAAGAACCAGCTCAAGGGTGCCGTTTCGGCGCTCGAGAACGTGGGTGCGCCGATCTCGGGTCTCGTCCTGACCATGCTGCCCACCAAGGGCCCCGACGCCTACGGTTACGGCCGCTACGGCTACGCCTACGGGTATGGCTACGGCGACGAAGAGACGGTCGACCAGTCGGCCGTCGCCGAAGACGGTTCGCGCCCCGCCAAGCCCACGCCCTCCAAGAAGACCACCACCAAGGGCGCCTAAGCCCCTCACACACGTTTGTTCGCGCGATGCCGCGCACCGCGTCGGGCGTCCGCCAGCCAGCCCGTTCACCCGCGGTGTAGCGCGCAGTTCTACCCTGGGATGAAGTTCGGGAAAGGTTTTCGCTCGTGTCTGACGCAATCCGTGTACTACCCACTGTGAAGGTTCCTGCTTTGCGCGTTCTCACCGTCTGCACCGGCAACATCTGCCGCTCACCGATGGCCGAGCAGATGCTCGAGTCGGCGTTCCTGCAGGCGGGCATCGCCGCGCACGTGTCGAGCGCGGGCACGCAGGCCATGGTCGGTCACGACATCACGCCCGAGACGGCCGCGCAGCTGAACGCCCACGGCGTGGCCCCCAAGGCGCACCGGTCGACGCAGCTCACCGAGGGTCTCGTCTCGGCCGCCGACCTCGTGTTGGTCGCCACGCGCGCCCACCGCAGCGAGGTCGTCTCGCTGCTGCCGCGGGCGTCGCGCTACACGTTCACCATCCGCCAGTTCGCGCGGCTGGTCGACTCGCTCGAGGAGGGGGAGTGGCGCGACATCCGCTCGCTCTCCGATCTCGTCATGTCGGTGGCCGCGCAGCGCGGTTTCGCCCTGCCGCCCGAAGACCTCACGGTCGATGACGTCGTCGACCCCTACCGCCAGTCCGAGGCCGTCTACATCGAGGTGGCCGACGAGCTCGACTCCGCGGTCGCGACGATCACGGCCGCTTTCGCGCGAGCGACGAAGTAGCCCATGGCACGGGGTAAGGGTTCGGGGGCGCCGCGTTCGCTGTGGCGCCGCGACGGCGGTTCGTCGGATCAGCCGCGGTGGCGCACCTGGTTGATCATCGGCGTGGCGTTGTTCCTCGTCATCGACGTCGTGGTCATCGCCCTGGCATTGGCGCAGAACCGCGCCCCGGCCGACGAGTCGACGTCCCGCCCCATCCCCACGTTCACCGATACGCCCGCGACCCCGGCGACCCCCGCCGCTCCGGGTGCCGGTTCGGGTGCCGGTGCCACGAACGCCCCCGGCGCCGTCGACGACACCCTCCCCGCCACGCGTTTCCTCGCCGCCGACAACGGCACGTCCGCCTGGCGGGCCACGCAGGGCTCGTGCCCCACGGGCCCCGGCGTGATCGAGCGCACCACCGACGGTGGCGTCACCTGGGTCAATGTGCCCGCAGCATCCCTCGACCTGCGCCAGATCTTCCGCTTCACATCGCTCGGGGCCTCGTCGGCCGCCGTGGTCGGCACCACGGGCGACGACTGCACGCTCGAGGCGTTCCGCACGTTCTCGGCCGGCAGCACGTGGTCGGCCAACGCCGCCGAGCTCGCCGCCGCCACCTACATCGACCCCGCCGAGCCCGCGGTCGTGCAGACGCCCGCCGGCCCCGTCACGCCGCCGTGCCCCAACCCGCGTCAGGTCGTTCCGGGCACCGCGAACCTCACCGTGCTGTGCACCGACCAGCTTCTGTCGCAGCAGTCGGGCGGCGCGTGGTCGAGCGCGCAGGTGCCGGGTGCGCTGGCCGCGACATCCACATCGGATGGTCTCACGGTCGTCTCGACGGGTGTGCAGGGCTGCGCGGGCCTCTCGATCGCCACGCTGCCCGCCGACCTCTCGGGTGCGCGCCTGACCCCGATCGGATGCCTCGCCGCCGAAACGTCGCCCGCCGAGGTCGCCATCTCGGAGTCGATGGGGTCGCTCTGGCTCTGGTCGAACGCCGCGAGCTACGTCTCGCCCGACGGCGGAGCCACCTGGTAGGCGATATCACCCCATTTCGGGGCGATGAATGTGCATACATTCCGCTACGTGTCATTCCAAACGGAATATCACCTCGTGCACATACTAAACTGGTTTGCACGCCATGTAACCCTTTCGGGGGTCGTCGTGAGCGCGCATGTCCCCTCTTTGGACACTTGTTGTATGACAAGCCCGTGCCGAAGTATTAAAGGTGCATTAACGCGCATATCTTCAGCCATGGCGCCGGATATGGTTGGCAAACCGGTCAACGTTGACGACATCAGTACCACCACAGCGGAGACGACATGATCGAGGACGTTTCGACGACAGCACGCGACCGTGCTGCGTCTGCCGCGCGGTCTGGGCCGGGCGCATCCGCGGCCTCGGGTGCGGTCGGCCGCCCCGACACCCTCGACGACGCGCTCGCTTCCGCCTCCGCTTCCTCGACTTCTGGTTTCGGCGCCGCGGGCGCCGCCACCGCCGCCTCGGCTTCCGACCCCGACGGCCCCGGCCGCAGGCCCGGCCTCCCCGGCACCCTCTCGGCCGCCCGCGCCGCCGCCCGCAACTGGCGCTCGGCCTACGGTTCGCGCCTCGTCTTCAGCGACCTGCTGGTGCTCGTCTGGGTCGTCTTCGGCGTGCAGCTCGGCTACTTCGGCTACGACACCGCCAACGCCAACTTCGTGGGCGACCTGGCCGGCACGGTCGTCAGCTACACGGCCATCTCGTTGGCCATCATCATCGGCTGGATGGTCTCGCTCACCGCTTTCGGCAGTCGCGGCTATCGAGTGGTGGGCGTGGGTGTCGCCGAGTACAAACTGATCGCCGACGCATCCGTGCGCTGGTTCGGGCTCGTGGCCATCATCGCGTTCCTGTTCAAGATCGACCTGGCCCGCGGCTACATCCTCATCGCTTTCCCGGTGGGCATGGTCGTGCTCATGTTCTCGCGCTGGATGTGGCGGCAGTGGCTGGGTGTGCAGCGGGCGCGCGGCGCGTATTCGTCGCAGGTGCTGCTGGTCGGCAGCGAAGAGTCCACGTCGCATATCGCTCGCGAACTGCAGCGTCAGCCGGCCGCCGGTTACCGCGTGGTGGGTGCCTGCATCCCGTCGGGCCGGGTTGCCGACTACCTGCCCGGCACCACCATCCCCGTCTCGGGCAACGTCGATTCGGTGATGGAAGCCATGGATGCCACGGGCGCCGACACCCTGGTCATCACGTCGTCCGATGAGCTGTCACCCCAGAAGGTGCGCGAGCTCAGCTGGAACCTCGAGCCCGGCCGCCAACACCTCGTCGTGGCGCCCGCGCTGACCGACCTGGGTGGCCCCCGCATCCACACGCGCCCCGTCGCCGGCCTGCCCCTGATTCACGTCGAGACGCCGCGCTATGAGGGCCGTAAGCAGGTCGCGAAACGCCTCTTCGACATCCTCGCCTCCGGCATGCTGATTCTGGTGCTCTCGCCCGTGCTCGCCATCATCGCCATCACGGTGCGCCTCACGAGCCCGGGCCCGGTGCTGTTCCGCCAGCAGCGCGTGGGCATTCGCGGCAGCATGTTCTCGATGCTCAAGTTCCGCAGCATGGTCACGGATGCCGAAGCCCTCCTCCCCGCCCTGCAAGCCGAGTCGCGCGAAGCCGGCAACGAGGTGCTCTTCAAGATGAAGGACGACCCCCGCATCACGCGCATCGGCAAGGTGTTGCGCCGCTACTCCCTCGACGAGCTGCCCCAACTCTTCAACGTCTTCGGCGGCAGCATGTCCCTCGTCGGCCCCCGACCGCCCCTCGAATCCGAGGTCTCGGCTTACGAGAAGCACGTGCACCGCCGCTTCCTCGTCAAACCCGGCATCACGGGCCTCTGGCAGGTCTCGGGCCGCTCCAACCTCTCGTGGGAAGACACCGTGCGCCTCGACCTCTACTACGTCGAAAACTGGTCCATCACGGGCGACATCATCATCCTCTGGCGCACGTTCAAAGCGGTCGTCGGGCGAGATGGGGCTTACTAGAAATGCCCGCCAACCGAGAAAAATCTGAGGCCTAACTGCATGTCACGCAAGTCAGTAGCGATCATCGGAACACGCGGTTACCCCAGCTATTACGGCGGCTTCGAGACGGCCGTGCGCATGTTGGCTCCTTTCCTGGTCGACGACGGCTGGGATGTCACGGTGTACGGTCGCCCGGGCGCGGTGCGAACGGATGACCCGGCGCTCGACAAACGCGTGAACACCGTCATGACCCGCGGAGTCGAGACAAAGTCGATCAGCACCCTCAGCTACGGCCTCACCGCTTCGGCGCACGCGCTCGTCAAGAAACCGGATGTCGCGCTCGTGATGAATGTCGCGAACGGTTACTTCCTGCCTCTTCTGAAAGCCCGAGGGATCCCCACGGTCGTCAACGTGGACGGCATCGAGTGGGACCGCGACAAGTGGGGCCGCGCGGCGAAAGCCGTCTTCCGCGGAGGCGCCAAGATGACGGCCAAGTTCGGCTCGGAGATGGTCTACGACTCGCACGAGATCGCCCGCCGCTGGAAGGTCGATTTCAAGCGAGACGGCACGTTCATTCCCTACGGCGGAGACCTTGTCGAGGAGCTGCCGCTCGAGCCCGGCCTCACGCATCGGGGCTACGTGCTGGTCGTGGCTCGCTTCGTTCCCGAGAACACCATCAACGAATTCATCGAAGCGGCACGCAACCTCGCCGCCGACACCCCCGTAGTCATCGTCGGATCGTCTGGCTACGGCGGGCCGATCGAGGAGGCTGTCGCAGCTCTCGCTTCGGAACACAGCAATGTTCACTGGCTGGGTCACCTCAGCGACGACAGGCGACTGCTGAGCCTCTGGCAGCACGCCGGCGCCTACTTCCACGGCCACAGCGTCGGCGGAACTAACCCCGCCCTGGTGCAGGCGATGGCCGCCGGTGCGCCCGTCGTGGCTCGCGACACGGTCTACAACCGCGAAGTACTGGGCGGCGCCGGCTTGCTGACCGCCCCGAACCCGCGGGCGATCGAGCAGGCTTTGCGCTCCTTCATGTCGGGCAACGTGGACCTCGAGGCGCAAAGCGCTCTGAGTATTGCTCGGGCCGAGGACGTCTACTCGTGGAGGGGCGTGTGCCAGAAATACAGCGATCTGCTCGACTCCGCCATGCAGTTGCGACGGGGTGGCCGCCGTTGAGCGGTGAGGCGCCGCTACTCCGGGTCTTTCCCGAGTTGCGTGCCGCGCATGTCGAGCGCGCCGAGGACATGCTGCCGGGCACGACGCTGTACTTCACGCAAAAGTACGACCTGGGGGACACGCCATCCGGGCACGAATTCGTTCAAGTCAGCCTTCCACAGGCGATCGTGAAGGTTGCTCGCAGTCCCGCGCAGAAGCTCGAGCTTCCCGAGCCGTTGTGGCTGCGGTATTACCCCGGGAACTTCGTTCTCGGTATCACGTGGAGAGTATCCGGCCTCCTGCGGGGTCGACGACGTTCCGCCTCCGCCTACAGCATCGAGAACAACGACGTCGATGCGCTCTTGTTCTCGGGCCGCAGCGTTCCGACTCTCGTTCGCAAGATTGCCCTTGCCGCATTCGGTCTCACCGCTCGCGCCGTCTATGGGCGCCTCGCCTACGGAAGCGACGGCGCGCGTGAGACCTACGAGTCCATCCCGTTCCTTCGTGGCGTCACGAGTCGCACGTTCCTCGAGCTTCCCGCTCCGCGTTCGACCGTCAGCGACGAAGCCCAGCCCGGGCGGGCGGTCTTCGTCGGCCGACTCGAAGAACGAAAAGGCGTCGAGCGGCTGATGGATGCCTGGCCCGCCGTCGAAGAGGCTGTGCCCGGCGCTGTCCTCGAAATCGTCGGCGACGGCCCGCTCAGCGATGAGGTCAGCGACTGGTGTCGGCAGAACGAACGTCAACGCGTCGCCTCGGGCGCACTGGATCACGCGACGGTGCTTCGCCGACTAGAAGTCGCCTCGGTCCTCGTAGCGCCGTCTCAGCGGGATGGCCGCTGGCGGGAGCAGATCGGGTTGCCCATCTCCGAAGCCTTGAGCACCGGGCTCACGATCGTGACAACGTCTGAGACGGGCCTCGCGGACTGGTTGCGCTCGACGGGGCACCACGTGGTCTCGGCCGATGCCCGCGACCACGATGCACTCAGCGGCGCCCTTATCCGAGCGATCGAGCGTCCCCTTGACCGGGCATCAGTCCTCGAATCTTTGCCATCCACTCTGGGGCGAATCGAGGCGGACGCGTGGCTCAATTCATGACTTCGTCGTCGAATGGTCCATCGCCAACCGGTAGCAAGGAGAGCAACCATGGTTCTATCGAACGCTGAGGCGATCGTCGTTCACTACCGCAGCTACGAAACCGTCGCTGAAACCGTGAGTGCCCTCCTCGCCGAGGGGTTCACGACGGACACGTTGACGGTTGTCGACACCAGTGAAGAGCCCGCGCGCCGGCAAGAGCTCGCCGAGATGCTGCCGAGCGGCACCTCCGTCCTGTTCACCTCGAACGGTGGATATGGAGCAGCGATCAATCACGCGCTCGATCACCTGAAGCGGGTGCGCGCCGAACTACCGGCCTACACCCTGGTCGCCACGCACGAGGTGATGCCGGCGGCGGGCGATATCCAACGCCTCATCGACGCTCTCGAAAACGAGCCCAGCGCTGCGGCCGCGGGTCCCACGCTCGTAACGGGGGATGATGGCGCGCAGATCTGGTCGGAAGGTGGAACCTTCAGCGGGCGCTTCTCGCTTCCAGCCCACGAATCGTTCGGCGAATATCGCGCACCCACGATGGATGGCCAGCCGCAGTCCCGCGAATGGCTCGACGGCGCGTTCGTCCTCTACCGCTCGGTCCCTTTGGATGAACTACGGTTCGACGAGAGTTTCTTCCTCTATATGGAAGAGACCGACCTGCACCTCCGGCTGAAGCGAGCCGGGCATGGGCTGTTGTGGGTGCCCGGAACATCCGTCTGGCAGAGCTCCGGGGGAGTGCCGCCGTTCTACTTCGCGAGAAACCTTCGTTTGCTCTTCCAGAAGCACCCCGAGCGGTTCACCTCGAAGATCGCGGTTCCCGCTGCCGTCGCGCGTCGAGCGCTGTCGTTGGGCCTGAAAAAGCGCGACGTGAACGGGATCGTGCAATTGGTGCGGGGTTTGAATGCCCGAGTCGCAAGCCCCGAAGCTGAACCACACGTCATCGTGCTCAACCCGCTCGGCGGCACCCTCCTCCACTACGAGGAAGCGCTTGCGAGTGTCCTGCGAGCCGGCGGCGCGCGGGTGGAACGGCTGCGCGTCTTCGAGCCGTCCGCGGGTGGCGGCAGCAAGCTCGACTGGGTGCGCAATTACATCCGCGCGCTCGTGTCCGCGCGCAGGCGCAGCGCTGCCGCAACGAACGTCGTCGTGTTGTGGCCGGTGCTCGGCTACCTCGATGTGATCCTCATCAGAGCGATCGCTGGGTCGCGAAGCCGACTCATCATGCATGACCCCGAGCCCCTCGTGCACGCGGTCGGCTATGACCGCATGAGCCGAGGCCTCGCCGGGTTGTTTGCGCGGTCCTTCACCCTGGTCTCTCACAGCTCGGCCGCGTCATCGGCAATCGAAGCGAGTGGCTGGCACGGGTCGGTCGAGACCCTTCCGCATCCGATCTTCGACCCCACGCCGGCGGCTCGCCGAGCCGGAGGCAAACCGATCGTGAGTGTCCTCGGTCAGTACAAGAAGGATCGCGACCTCGCCGCCCTCGAAGAGATCGCTGAGGGGATGGCAGGTGAGGCCGAACTCAACATCCATGGCCGCGGCTGGCCGGACGTTCCCGGGTGGCGGGTGGACGCTCGCTTCATCTCGGAGAAAGAGATGGATGATGTCATCGCTGAGAGCGCTGCCGTCGTGATTCCCTACAAAAGGTTCTTCCAGAGCGGTGTCGCGTTCAGGGCGCTCGAGAGTGCTGTGCCCGTCGTGGGCGTGAACGGAAGCTCGCTGGACGACCTTTTCGGCAGCGATTCGGGTTTGCTGGTGTCGCCGGGCCAGAAATGGAGTGATGCCGTGCAGGTAGCGATTCGATCGGGAAGGTCGCAGGCGGAGGCCGCCGCTCGATCCTGGCGCGCGCGGTGCGTCGAGGCGTGGCGAAAGGGGCTCGCATCGTGACGAAGCGCGGTCTCACTCTTGTCGTTCTGGGCCGGGCCACCGAATCAAAGGAGCGCGCCTGGCGCGAAGGTCTCGGACTAGTCCGGACGGTTCGTTTGACCGGCGCGGCGCCCAGCGGCTCGCGATTCGGCTCACGCGCTCTCGGTCTCGGGCTCGACTCCGCTCTCGTCGCTCTGAAGGCGCTCGCCGTGGGAGCACGGAGCCCGTTTCTCGCTACGAACCCCTGGATAGCCGTCGCGCTGAAGGCGACTCTCCGACGACGCGTGGCTGTCACGGGAATCTATGCGGTCGCCGGCTCCCGCAGCTTCAAGATGCTGCGCCTCGTTCTCCGAGACTCGCCCGTCGTCACCACCGTCAGGGTCGAAGCCGAAGCCTGGACGGCGGCGGGGGGACGCGCCGTCCCCGTGGTCTACGGCAACACATTCGGATATCCCGAGTCTCGCGATCGCGGAGACGGCGTGCTCCACATCTTCGTTGGCGGGTCCTCGGATCGCGACACGGTCGCCATCGATCAGCTCGAACGAGAAGTCCGATCGAGCTCGGCGCCCGTCGTCTTGACGGTCGTGGGCAACGAAGACCCATCCTCCTGGTCGGAAGGCGATCGGCGCATCGAACACACCGGCCGCGTGAGCCCGGACCGTTTCGGCGCCCTCCTGAGCGAGGCCGACGTGGTGTTCCTTCCGCTCGTGCCGTCGGACCGCGCCGCCGGACACATGGTTACGGTCGGGGCCCTGGAATCCGGGCTGCGCGTTCTCACGTCGGACACCATCGGTATGACCGGATATGTGGACGGCACATACGTGCGCCCGCTGGTGGCCGGCGAAAGCGTGCTCGCACAGCTCGAGGCCCTCGCGGATCGGACCGACGAGGGTCGCGCAGAGACGCGCGCCTTCTGGCGAGAGACCTTCAGTGTGGATGCTTACGTGGCCCGAGTGCGCGCGGCACTGCGGGCGCTGTCGGCTCCGAAACAAGATGCCTGAATATACTGACGACGCTTACACGTTGCACGGGTGACTTCTGATGTCGCCGCTTGCGTGTCTAGCGAGGATCGAAAAGACGGGGCGCATTCATGACGGCAGCGAGCCACGAAACACCGACAGCTCGGAGAAACGTCCGCCGACGGTCGCGCAGGTCCGCGGGCTCCAAGCGCCGTCGCACCGTGCTGATCGTGATCGGTGTCGTGCTGCTGGTGTTGCTCGCCGCAGCTGCCTGGGTGGGCATCCGCGCTCTCCTCGTCAAGCAAGATCTCGAGCAGGTCGTGCCTCTCACGTCGAGCCTCAAGCAGGCGGTCACCGAGCAGGACCAAGCAGCCGTTGCACGGGACTCGTCTGAGCTGTCATCCCGAGCCTCGTCGGCTGCATCGCTCTCTGGCGACCCGATCTGGAGAGCCGCCGAAGTCATTCCCTTCATCGGCCCGAACCTCACGGCGGTCCGCGAAATCGCCCAGGTCGCCGATGACCTCGCCAGCAAAGCCGTGGCACCGCTGGCCCGCATCGCGACCGAGGTGAAAGCCGAGGACTTCAAGCCGCAGAACGGCGCTATTGATGTCGCGCCTCTCGAAGCCGCTCGCGTCCCCGTCAGCGGGGCGCAGGTGGCCCTAACGAACGCTCAGAAGTCTGTCGCCGCTATCGACACCAGCGGCACGATCGGACAAGTCACGTCTGCCGTCGACCAGATCGAAGGCGAACTGGATGCCCTGGTCCCGACGGTCACGGCGCTCGACAACGCCGTCCAGCTGCTGCCTTCCATGCTCGGCGCCGAAGGTCCGAAGCAATACCTGCTCCTCATTCAGAACCCCGCAGAACTCCGCTCCGGCGGTGGAATTCCGGGTGCTCTGGCGCTTCTGAAGACGGATGGCGGCAAGCTCACGCTGGAGCAGCAAGCATCGTCGGCCGACTTCCCCCGCTTCCAACAGCCGATCTTGCCGCTTCCCGCGGAAACGCAGGGGCTCTATGGATCGATCGTCGGCGAATACATCCAGAACGTCACGCTCACCCCGAAATTCTCGCTCTCGGGCGAGCTGGCGCAGGCGATGTGGCAGCAGCGGTACGGCACGACCGTCGATGGTGTCATCTCGGTAGACCCCGTCACTCTGAGCTATCTCTTGGGCGCCACGGGTCCGGTCGGCCTCGTGACCGGCGACCAGTTGACTCAGGAGAACGCGGTGAGCCTGCTCCTCAGCGAGGTCTACGCGCGCTATCCGTTGCCGGCTCAGCAGGACCTCTTCTTCGCCGCGGCGGCCAAAGCCGTCTTCGACAAGGTGTCGGCCGGCGACATCGACCCCATCAAGCTCGTCGACGCACTGACGCGCGCGGGTTCGGAGCGCCGGATCATGGTGTGGAACGCCGACGAGCAGTCGCGGGATGTGCTCGCCGGAACGACGCTGGCGGGGGACCTGCCCGCTTACAGCGACGAGCGAACCGGACTCGGCCTGTACTTCAACGACGGCACCGGCGCCAAGATGGACTACTACCTGACCGCGGACACCCAGGTCGGCTCCCTCGTGTGCCGCCAGGACGGCAAGCCCTATCAGGTCGTGCAGGTCACTGTGAAGAACAACGCTCCCGCCGACGCCGGCACGTCGCTGCCGGAATATGTCACGGCGGGTGGCGCTTACGGCGTGTCGCCCGGCAGTGTGAAGACGTTCGTGTCAGCGTATGGTTCACCTGGCCTGGTGAACCTCGGCGTTATGCGAGACGGAGCCTCGGTTTCGGCGCTGTCGACGTCGGATGACGGGTATGGCGTCACACAGATTCCCGTTCAGCTAGCGCCTGGGGAATCGACTACTTTGACCTTCGGATATCTTGCGCCGAGAAGCCAGTCGACCATCGGAGAGTTCCAGAGAACGCCGATTGTTAACATGAATGAAACCTCAGAGTTGTCACTGTCCTGTGAATCTGCTCTATGGTAGAGACTGTCTACTCAGGAAAAGGTGGCCACACCTCTCCTTCCATAATCCAATTCGGGGGTTACATCCACATGGCAAAGAAGATTTTCGCGGGCCTCGTGCTTGCGGTCCTCGCGTTCTTCTCGGTTCCCGCCGCGGCAAACGCTGCCGGCTACGTGCCGAGCACCAACATCTCGGGTGACAACACTGTTGTCGCCGGTGGCACGACCATCATCAACTTCGCTCCGGGCTCCTTCGCCGGCAGCGAGAACGTGTCCATCACCATCACCGGCGCTGGCTCGGCCACCATCGGTGCTTTCAAGGCTGAGACCGTCACCGTCACCAAGCAGGCAGCTGCTGACGGCTCGCTCAGCATCTCCGTCAAGCTCCCCGCCGGCGCCACCGGCACCTACTCGCTGACCGCGACCGGTGTCACCTCGGGCAACGTGGGAACCTACACCATCACCGTCGTTCCGGCCGATTCGGCTAACGGCTCCGGCTCGGGCGCACTGCCCGACACCGGTTCGTCCGTCTCGATGCTGGCCGTCTGGGCCGGTGCCGGTGCGCTTCTCCTCGGTGCCGCTCTGATCGCCGTCATGACGGTCGTTCGTCGCCAGCGCCTCGCGCAGGACTAATATCCCCAAGGCTTAATCGCCTTCGAGAAAGGCCCCAGATCCTCACGGAACTGGGGCCTTTCTTTTATGCCGCCGTGCGGCCTGCTTTGTAAATTCTTCATGCACAAGCGGAGAAGCGCGTCCTCGTGCAGAGTCCCCACGTGCCCGCCCAACTAGGCTGGAGTGACTATGAGAATGTCTGTGATCGGTTGTGGGTATTTGGGCGCGGTGCATGCCGCGTCAATGGCGAAGCTTGGCCATGAGGTCGTCGGCATCGATGTCGACCCCGCCAAGATCGAGGCCCTGGCCGCGGGCAAGTCCCCGATTTTCGAGCCCGGCCTTCCCGAGCTCCTCGTCGAATCAGTCGGCAGCGGCAGGCTTTCGTTCAGCACGGACACCTCCGCTGCTCGAGGCGCGAAGGTCCACTTCATCGCTGTGGGTACACCCCAGAAGGCGGGCAGCTACGCAGCCGACCTCCGATTCGTCGACGCGGCCGTCGAAGGCCTCATGCCGCACCTGGCTCCCGGTGACCTGGTCGTCGGCAAGTCGACCGTGCCCGTGGGCACAGCGGAGCGCCTCGCGAAGATGATCGAACCGACCGGAGCGATGCTTGCCTGGAACCCCGAATTCCTGCGCGAGGGTTTCGCCGTCAAGGACACCATCAGCCCCGACCGCCTCGTCTACGGCCTGCCCCCGGAGCCCGCCGACGCGGCTACAGCTCAGGCGCTTCTCGACGAGGTTTACGCCGAAGCCCTCAGCCATGACACTCCTCTGGTCGCCACTGACTATGCGACCGCTGAGCTGGTCAAGGTCGCCGCCAACGCGTTCCTGGCAACCAAGATCTCATTCATCAACGCAATGGCCGAGATATCCGAAGCCGCGGGCGCTGACGTGACCCAGCTGGCGGACGCCATCGGCTACGACGCCCGTATCGGTCGACGCTTCCTCAACGCCGGTGCCGGTTTCGGCGGTGGCTGCCTACCCAAAGACATCCGCGCTTTCTCGGCGCGGGCAGAAGAGCTCGGCAAGGGCGAAGCGCTCAACTTCCTGAAAGAAGTCGATGCCATCAACCTGCGTCGTCGCGATCGCGTCGTCGAGCTGGTCGTCGAAGCTCTCGGCGGCAGCGCCTACAACAAGAAGGTTGCCGTCCTGGGGCTCGCTTTCAAGCCCGACAGCGACGACATCCGCGACTCGCCGTCGCTCGACGTGGCGGTGCGCCTGAACGGCCTGGGCGCGAACGTCGTGGCAACGGACCCTGAGGCGATCGCGAACTCGCGCCGCATGCACCCGCAGCTGGTGTTCGGCACGACCGAAGAGGCGCTGCAAGACGCGGATGCCGTCGTCGTCGTCACCGAGTGGAGCGAGTACCGTGCGCTCGACCCCGTGGCGGTAGCCGCAGTCGTTCGCGGAACTGTGGTTATTGACGGTCGGAACTGCCTCGACCTCGCCGCCTGGCGCGGTGCCGGCTGGACGTACATCGGTCTCGGGCGCAAGTAGCAAGCTCGTGGTCTGTAGTCGAAAGCCTGTACTCGGTCCCGCCTCGACGTCTCACCAGCGCGAATCGAGCGTCGTCCCAAACAATTTCCGTCAGGCTTTCTCACCTGGCGCAGTTCGAGAGTTGGTGGACATGCGCGATCGCCGGTTCGAGGCAACTGCTTTGGGTCGCAGGGAAGGCGCGTTCGATGAGTTCTGCTTTAGGCTCGTGACGTGTTAGAAGAAGCCTTGACTTATGTCGCCGTATTCGTTGCGGTGGTATTCGTCCTGTCGCTTCTGCTTTCAATGAAGCCAGCAGCTCGTGCAACGCTCCTCGCCGTTCTGGTTGGAATGGGTGCGGGCCTCATCGGAGTGCAGATCGCTCAGGTGCACGTCTTCACGATCCTGCTGTTGATCTGGGTTCTTTTTTCAAAGCGTGCGAGCCGTTCGATCGCACCAATTGAGGCAATACTCACCATCGTCGCCGCCGCACTACTTGCTTCTACCGTCCTTTATGGCGAGCTGGTTAATAGTCCGACTCTCGGGCTGCAACTACTAGCCTTAGCGGGTTGTACAGCTCTGATTGTCATCTTCGCGTCTGCGTCCGATGTGAAGGCGATGCTCTATGGCCTGCTGATAATGACCTCAGCGAGCAGCGTCTTCGGCTTGCTGCAGATTGTTGGCATAGCGCCGTACGACGTCTGGCACTTGAGTATCTCCGCGCTTGGGCGGCCAACCGGTCTGTATTCAGAGCCCGACTGGCTTGGCATGATGGCGGGCGTAGGGCTCGTCCTGGCTTGGCGCCTGCCTCTGCAACGTTGGGTGCGAGTGCTTCTCATACTGGCGAACATGAGTGCTTGGGTTTTGGCATTCGCCAGAGCCGCCTGGGTCGCAGTCGTGGCGTCGGCCATGCTCGCTGTGGTTGTCTACCTCATAACGCGCAAGAAGAGCGCCCCTCGCGTGACGCCGAAATCAGGCCGCATTCTGGCTACTGCTCTGAGCGGTGTGGTCGCCATTCTGGCTTTCTCCTTCATTCCGAGTCTCCACGACAACCTAGTGACCCGGCTTTCCCAGACTTTGCGAGTAGCCGATAACGACGTTTCCGCGCAAGCGCGAGTGGCCCAGAACGATGGTCTCAACTACCTGGCCAGCACGAGTCCGTGGTACGGGTGGGGACTCAGTACTAGCGGCCGAGTCGGCGTGTCCGGTCGTCTCAACTTCGGGGAGTCGCGCAACAACGTTGGCTCGAATTGGGTCGTCTCGTTCTGGGTAGACGGGGGCCTACTTAGCGTCGCTTTGCTAATCCTGTTTGGAGCCGCGGTCATCTTGACGCTTCGCACAATCCAGTCCCAGGTGCTTGTACTCGTTCTGCTCAGTAGCTTCTTCTCGAACGCGGTTTACCAGCCCGTCACGTGGTTGATGCTTGGGTTGTGCCTATCGGTTGTGAGGATGCGGCGCGAACGAACTGCTGAGCAGGTCGACGAATCGGAGTCGAAGACAGCGGTTGCACACAGGTTTGGGCAGCAACTAGTCTCGCGAACTCCCGCCTAAACCGGCATAGTTGTTGGCCATTTCCGGATGAACCGTATACTCAGACCACGGGGATCTACTACCCCCTCCGCCGCGTAGTTGCGAGACCTAAGCGACTATTAGGGCTTCCGAGACTTTGTGGCATTCCTGATCTATTTCCGACCGGTGTGCCTCGGCCGCGGGGTTCAATTCACATGGGGTTATGAGTGAAACGGTTTCTGGCGAAGCTCTCCTGGTACACGGCCACTATGTTGGCCAACTCATCCATCGGGCTTCTGGTTGTCCCGGTCACGATCTATGTTGCTGGTGCCGCGGAATGGGGTGCGATCGCTGTCGGGCAATCGGTCGGCAGCATCGCGACTATCTTCGTTGCGTTGGGATGGGGGTACAACGGACCCAGCCTCATCGGGCGGGCCAATCCAGTTGAGCGCCAAACGATCGCGATTCATTCGATAGTCGCCCGCGCTGTCACCGCCCCCTTCATCACCGCCGGGGCTGCAATTGTGGCATACCTGTTGGCGCCAACGCTGCCGTGGGCTGCCGTTATCGCGTGCATCACCATCAGCTTGGGTGGGCTTGGCATGTCCTGGTATTTCGTGGGGGACGGTCAGCCGAAAAAGCTGTTCATTTGGGACGGAGTCCCACGATGGACGGGCAATCTTGTGGGGGTCGCAGCGCTTTGGGTCTGGCATGACATCTATATTTTCCTGTGGATCCAACTGGCCGGCGGGGTCTTGGCCAGCGCCATTTCTTGCATAGTCGTCATTTCGCAGGGCGTTCGGTCACCTCGGCACACCTGGAATCTCAGGGAAGCGTTCCGCGGGGTGAGGAGCCAATTACATGCGGGGATCACTGTAGTCACCGCGACGACTTTCGCTTCCCTTCCGACCCTGGTCATCGCCGCTTTGGCTCCCGCCAGCGTGCCTGTCTATGCCCTCGGAGAGAGACTTGTGCGATTTGCTCTCATGGGAATTACCCCTTTCCTTCAATGGGTTCAGGGGTGGGTTCCTAGAGCTACTCCCGAGAAGCCTGTGGTGTGGCGAATCAGATGGGCGACGAGGGTCGCGTGCGTCGGCGCGCTGCCGCTCGGGCTAGCGGTCGCTCTACTCGGCCCGTTCGCTGGCCACCTGCTATCTGCAGGCGTCGTCGAGCTGCCGTTCGCCTTGACTGTTGCATTCGGCGTTGCGGTGGCTATGTCCGCCGTGTCGAGAGTTGTCGGAATGGCGTGTCTGCTCGCCTTGGGCGCGGACCGGGCAGTAGCCATCAGCGCGGTCCTCGGAGCCATTGTGGGAACGCCCCTCCTCTTCGTCTTGGTCCCCGTTTACGGGGCCATCGGCGCAGCATCATCCCTGGCCCTGGCTGAAGTAATCGTCGTCGTGTACCAGGTGATTGCGTTGCGACGCACGCTCGGGCGGGAGCTCGGCCCAACCGCGGTATAGATATTGCAAGGCAACTACAATTCATCGATCTACGAGAGGCGCCGCTATGTCCGACTCAGAAGCCAACGTTGTTGGAGTCTTAGTTGCCTATAACACTCCAGGCAACGTGATCGTAGATACTGCTCGCCGTCTTGGGCCGCAAATGTCTCGCTTACTGGTGATGGACAACAGCGACCGTGCCGATGCGCAGGTGTCCGGGGCATTGTCTGAGGCCGCAATCCACGGCGTGGAATATCATTCGTTAGGCGGAAATGTAGGTATTGCTCCCGCTCAAAATCAGGGCATCGCGAGAGCAATGAATCTAGGCGCGCAGTACGTTTTGTTCTTAGACGACGACAGCACCTTTCCGGCCGGTGGGGTTGATGGACTCATTCGCGCACTCCAGAACGAGCGAGAGCAATTTCCGGAGACTGTCGGCATTGGCCCTGAAGTTGTCGATCACAGAACAGGCCAAGCGCTCATACCCGTTTGGGAGGGTTCGCGAATCCGCCCCGGCCGGGTCAACACCACGACCGAAGTTGCTTATCTGATCAGTTCCGGCGCACTCATCGATGTCACGGCCTTCGAAAAATTCGGGCTCTTCAAAGGCGAGTACTTCATCGATCAAGTCGACAAAGAGTGGGGGCTGCGGGTCGGGCTAGAAGGCGGACGGCTCGTGGTTACGGCCGATGTGACAATGTCCCACCAATTAGGCGATACGCCTACACGCACACGAAGTGGCAGCGTTCGATACACACATGAAAGCGCAACGAGGGATTATTACTTGACTCGGAATGCGGTACTGCTCATGCGCGATCTGAAACTTCCTGCCGTCAAATATGTCGATCTCCTGAGGCTGCTCGGAGAAAGCTCTGTTCGAAAGGTGCTTGGACGAGGACGAAGCACAGCTCAGCGGCGGGCTGTTCTCGCAGGCCTTCGCGATGGGATGCGCAACCGCCGCGGTCCCCGCCCGCAATGAAGTTAGGTCTCTGGAAGTACGAAGACTGACTTGCACGGAGTTCTCTCAAACGTGCCGGAGGAACAGCCCTTGTATGAGAGAGTCGGCGCGCAAAAGTGCCAACAAGCCCCGTCTCTTAGAAGTTGAAGTTGCTCTCGAGGCCTAGCCCGAGGTGAGTGAGAGCGAGCTCAACTCGTGGACCGTCCGGAGCGTTGTAGGGGTGAAGATGGCCGGCAACCACTAGGGCGGCGCTGGTCCCCGCTGCGCGCAGCCCGAGAATGCGGTGAGCGGCGGTGTTGAGAATCATGACGTCGTAGACGTCTGGCGGGCCGTCGGTGCAGCGGACCTGGGCTCGGATGTGCTGGTTGTGGCCGTCCGCTATGAGTTCGGACGTTGAGATAATGACGGCTTCGCGGACGGTGAATGCCACGTTGGCTCCCGGGCTTGTAGTTGGCAGAGGGTGTCGGAAACGTAGCAGGGGCGCGGCCCGGAGCCTTGATAGCGGCTGGGGGCTCGAGCATCCAATTGGGGGTTAGGGCTTTCTTCTCGCGGGGATGCGTGGGAGAAAGAGAGGCCGGCGTTGTGCCCGGTGGCGGCGTGTTGCTTAAGGGGAGACTGCGTATGAGTGGGCAGAACGAGTATGGGCTTGATGTGAGCGGATCAGAGGAGCGCCGCATCACAGGTGTCCAGCCGATGGGCCAGCAGGAGGATGGTGCGGCTCGGCCGCGTGTGTGGGGGCTGATCGCGTGGGCGGCGGGGGCCGTTGCCGTCGGGGCGGTGTTGGCTGTGCCCGTGATGATGCTGGCGCAGTTGGTGTCGTTGGGGCGCGTGTCGGGGGATTGGACGAGCGATGAGTACGCGTTGTTTGCGTGGATTGCGTATACGGCTCTGGCTGTTCTGCCGATCTCGTTGCCGGGTGTTTTCAACGTGATCATGACCGTGGTGTTTGCGGTGCTGGCGCGGGGGAAGCGCGGCATCCTGTGGGTTCAGGGGTGGGTATGGGCGTTGAGTGGTGTGGCCGTGCTGCCCGCGATCGTGCTGGGGCTGTGGGGGCCCGAGATGGGGGTGCTCGGGGACAACTTCACCTTTGTGCTGATGAGTTCGAACGCTGTCGGCTGGGCGGTGATGGTTGCCGTGTGGGGTGTGGTGCAGCGGCGGCGTCAGAAGACGCAAGGTCTTCAGGCGATGAGCGGCGGCGCGGGGGCAGAAGCACGAGTGTGATGGCGGCGGCTCCGAGGAGGAGGCCTGCGGCCGTGGCGAGGGTGAAGGGTTCGCCGAAGATGAGGGCTCCGAGGACGGAGGTTGCCGGTGCGACCAGGAAGAGCAGCGCGTTGAGGCCTGTGATGCCGAGGTGGCGGAGGAGCGCCCAGTAGAGGGCGTAGGCCAGGAGGCTGGGGATGAGGGCCGTGAGGGCTGTCGCGAACCAGAAGCTGGGCTCGGCGGGCGGCGCCCAAGTGTTTGTGGCGACGGCGACGATCGTGATGGCGGCGAGGGAGACGGCGGAGTGGACCGCGAGGGTGGGGAAGACTCCGAGGGTCGACGAGGTGCGGCGCTCGAGGAACGTGGCGGTGACGAGGCAGGCTAGCGCGACGAGCGGGAGCAGGTAGCCGGGGTTGGGGGATGCGGCGGCTGCGGCATCCGACCAGACGATCATGACGACGCCCGCGGCGCCGAGCGCGAGGCCGAGCCATTGGAGTGCGCGGACGCGGAGGCCGAGGAGCGGGCCGACGAGGGTCGCGACGACGAGGGGTTGGACGGCGTCGATGAGGGCGGTGGTTCCCGAGGAGACGCCGGCTGCGACGGCCAGGTAGATGGGGACGACGTAGCCGAATTGGGCGAAGAGGCCGATAAGTAGGTGCGGGCGGATGTCGCGCCACGACGGCATGCGTAGGCGGCGGCGGGCGGCGAGGAAGAGGGCGCCGGCGGCGAGGAGGCCCGCGACGAGGACGAAGCGCCAGAGGACGAACGTGATGGGGTGCGACTCGGCGGTGCCGGCTTTGGCGATGAGGAAACCGGAGCTCCAGCTCAGGACGAAGACCACCGAGGCCGCGGTCAGGAGGACGGGGCGAGGTATACCGATCTGTTTACTCATGGGTCCGACTATACAGGGCGGTATAGTTGGGGGATGCGAAAAGAGTTCGAGCCCGAGGTGGCGCCCGTGATGACATCCGGGGCGACGAAGGTGTTGGCGGCCGCGACCGACCTGTTTTATCGCGAGGGGATTCATGCGGTGGGGGTCGACGCTATTGCGGCAGCGGCCGGGGTGACGAAGAAGACGTTGTACGACAGATTCGGGTCGAAGGATGCGCTTGCCGTGGCTTATCTGCGCGGGCGCGATGAGCGGTGGCGGGCTTATCTTGCCGCGGGGCTCGAGAAGGTGCCTGTAGGGACGATCGATCGCGTGCTGGCTGTATTCGACATCACGGATGCGTGGGCGCGCGAAAACCTGTCGAAGGGGTGCGGGGCGATCAATGCGCGCGCCGAGTTCGAGGGGATGGGGCATCCGATCGCGGGTGAGGCGATCAGGCAGAAGAAGTGGATGCACGAGCTGTTCGCCGACTTGTGCCGCGAGGCCGGTGTCGATGACGCCGAGGGGATGGCCGACACGCTCATGTTGCTGCACGAGGGCGGGCTTGTGACCGGCGGAATGGGGACTTTCGAGCGGCCGTTTGCGGTCGCGCGGGCGGCAGCTGCGCGGTTGTTTCGGAAGACAGACGGGGAATAACTTTGCAGGCTCTGTATCCGCGGACTGACCGTCAGAAGGCCTGTTCGCGTCTTCGTTTGAAGGGCGGCTGTGAAGCGCTCATTGCCTGGATCCCTCCTCTCTTCCCCGCGTCGCTCCAGTCATGTGCGGGATAGCTGAAGAGCGCACGGAGAACGCGATGCAGAGTAGGCACATACTAGACTCGCGATGAATCTGGGGGACCGATGAGAACGATCGCTAATACTTTCGATCCGAAATACAACAGCCTGAACGCTATCCGGCTGTTCCTTGCGCTGCTCGTGATTGTCTCGCATTCTTGGCCTCTCGGAGGATACGGAAAAGACCCGGGCATTGGCGATCAGGACCTGGGGGACTGGGCCGTTGCTGGTTTCTTCGCGATTTCCGGATATCTCATAACGGCCAGCAGAGTCAACACGACTCGAACAGTGAGCTACTACTGGCGACGCTTTTTGCGGATCTACCCGGCGTATATCGTGGCCACAATTGTCGTGGCTCTCGCTTTAGCCCCGCTTAGCGCTTGGCTTTCCGGCCGTTCGTACGATTGGGTGAACGGTGCTAGTTACATCGTCAACAACGCTGCGGTCATGATTCGACAGTGGGGGATATCGGGGACACTTCAAGACGTGCCCTATGTCACAACTTGGAACGGGTCCGCTTGGACCCTTTTCTACGAGTTGATTTGCTATATCGCAATCGGTGTAGCGGTGTCCTTCATCCCGCGTCGCTTCCTCACTGCCGCGCTTTGGGTAGCGTTCGCCATGACGACTATGACCACCGCTTTTGTGCTAGCGGGTACCGATTTTCACTCGATCATCGAACTCACGGCGCGCCTAGGTGGTTTCTTTCTTGCCGGAGCCCTCATCTATCAGTACCGTGCGACCGTTCCAATGCATTGGGTGCTCGCTGTCGCATCAGGACTAGCGATTGCTTTGCTGGCTGCTGCAGGTCTCTTCCAGGTGCTCGCCGGCATTCCGGTTGCCTACCTCATGCTGTATCTCGGAGCCCGGCTCCCACTACAAAAGCTGGGTGCACGCAACGATTTTTCTTATGGCGTTTATATCTACGCGTTCCCTGTCCAGCAGCTGCTGGCCACTGCCTTCCTCGGCCGCGACGTTCCCTTTATTATCTTCGTCCTGGCGTCCATAGTTGGTACCGCGCCACTTGCGGTGGCGAGTTGGTTCCTCGTCGAGAAGCCCGCTATGCGAGCGAAGAACCTCTTCGCTCGCACGCGAGCCGAAAAAGCGATTGTCGACCCTCAACCGGGCCCGACTATGCCAGCTTCTGAGTCAACGCCTCGATCATAAGGTGGGCCGTAGCGATGGTCGGGACTGAACCTATGCATGATGGTTGAGCGCCCGCTAGCCACCGGTCGGTATGCCTGAGCACAGACCGACCGAGTATTAGTGCGCCGAGTCAATCGGCCGGGTGGATGACCGTGATGCCCGTGGGTGGGGCCGTGGCCGTGAGGGGCAGCAGGGTGGCGCCCTCGGCGAGGGTGACGGCGCCGCCGACCAGGTCTTGGGGGCGCAGCGTGCCGTCGGCGACGAGGGTGAGCATGGCGGCGTAGTCCGCGGCGGCCATGCCGTGGCTGCCCAGGAGGTCGAGTTCCCAGCCGATGACGCGGTCGAGGGGCAGGCGCGGCAGTTCGTCGGCCGAGAGGAGGCCGATCTGCACGTGGCGGCCGCGGCGACGCAGCGACAGGAGCGCGTCGGTGCTGGTGGATGCCGAACCGACGGCGTCGAGGGCCACGTGGGCTCCGCCATCCGTGATGCTGATGACCTGGTCGACGACGGATGCCGCCACGACGGATGCCGCCGCCACGACGGTGGCCTCGGCGCCCACGCTGCGGGCGAGGGTCAAAGCATCCGGGTTGCGGTCGATGGCGACGACGCGTGCGCCCAGGGCTGAGGCGATCATGATGGCGCTGAGGCCCACGCCTCCGGCGCCGAAGACGGCCACCCATTCGCCCGGCTGCACGTCGGCTCGGGCATGCACCGCGCGGAAGGCCGTGGCGAAACGGCAGCCGAGGCTGGCGGCCGCATCATCCGAAATCGTGTCGGGAACCGCGACCAGGTTGGTGTCGGCGGCGTGGATGGCGACCAGCTCGGCGTGTGAGCCCCAGCCCGTGAAACCCGGCTGCGTCTGGTTCGGGCACACCTGCGCGTTGCCGCCCAGGCACCACTCGCACACGCCGCATCCGCACACGAACGGCGACGTGACGCGGTCGCCGACCGACCAGTTGCTGACGCCGGCGCCGACCTGCTCGATGGTTCCCACGAACTCGTGGCCCGGAACGTGCGGCAGGTGCACCGTGTCGTCGTGCCCGGCCCACGCGTGCCAGTCGCTGCGGCACAGGCCCGACGCGGCGACCCGGATGACCACGCCACCCTCGGGTGCGGTCGGGGCCTCGACCTCGCGCACCTCGGGTGTGGTGCCGAAACGGTCGTAGACGATTGCTCGCATCGGGGAGCTCCAATCGGGGTGGCCGCGGGGGCGTGCGGCGAGGGGCGGCGGTGCGGGTGCCTCAGACCACGCTAGTCCCCGACCGGGGCCGTCTCGAATCAGGTCTCGCAGCGCGAGCGCACGGTGAAGCCGAAGCCCTTCGTCGTTCCAGAGTGCGATGGGTGTCCTGCGCCACTTGCGGCGAGGGCAGGGCTCCCGTCTCAGCTTGAATGAGTATCAGAATGTTAGCTTCAGAGGAGTTGTTCGGCTTATCGAAAGGCTCCGCCGATGTTCAAGAAAGTTGTTCTCTCAGTGGTCGTCGGCGCGGCCGCGCTTGCCGGCCCGATCGTGGCTGCGTCGGGTGATGTCGCGCAGGCGGCCGTCACGGGGTATGTGCCGGGCACGTCGGTGACGGTGTCCGGCGAGCGCGTGCCCGGCGGGTTGATCGTGATCGAATTCTCGCCCGGGTCGTTTGCGCCCGGAGAAGTCGTGGTGGTGAGCGTGACCGGCAGTGGCGGCTATACGCACACCGAGCGGCTTGTCGCCGGGGCCGACGGTGCGTTGCGCTACGAGTTCCGGGTGCCCGCGGATGGCGTGGGCAGCTACGACATCGTCGCGACGGGTGTGTCGAGCGGAAGTATCGGCACGGCGCGCGTCGACCTGGTTCCGGCGGATGCGGGTGGTCCGACATCCGGTGCCCTGCCCGCGACTGGATTGCGAGACCCGCTGCTGGTGGCGTGGGTCGGTGGCGGTGCGACCGTGCTGGCCGGCGCCATGGTGGGCACGAGTGTGCTGCGGCGGCGACAGAGCGCGCGGCGGTATGTGAGCCGGTCGATCGACGGACCGCGGTGGCCCTCGCTGCAGTAACCGGCATCGACACGCCGCTCACGGTAATGCGCAATCACCCGATAACGACCCGAACCTGGGAGCGGCACCAGAAAAGCCGAACGGCTTCTGAGTCTCGGGGGAGGGGCTCAGAAGCCGTTCGCGGCCTGTTGTCTGGGCAGGTCGTGGCTACAGCATACGTCCTTCTTAAGGTGGACAACCTGAACATTTGGTCGAAAACATCGGCGTGTTGCCAAGAAGACGGGTTTGCGGAAACCCGCAAGGGCGTCAGGTGCTGAAAGAGCCGGTCACAACCGGGTTGGGTGCTTCATCTTCGAGAAGACCCGCGAATGCCGATAGGTTGTTTCTAGGGGACAGAAGACCCGGGGGGATTCATGACACGGCACCACTTCTTTACGCGCACGCTGGGTGCCGGCATGCTGGCCGCGGGCGCGGTAGTGGCGCTCGTCGCCTGCACGAGCCCGACGCCCACACCGACCGTCACGGTCACCGACGCACAGACCGTCACGCCGTCGCCTGTGGCCGAAGAGGTCGAGCGTGTCGGCGAGCTCACCGGCCCGCAGGCGTGGGGCCTCTGCTACGCGCTCACCGTGAAAGGCGACGTGCTCGGCAGGACGATCGAGCCGCCGCTCTACGCCGATAGCGTGGTCGAGGCCCGTTCTGACGACTCCTGGTTCATCGGTTTCAACGGTGAGGTGTCCTCTGAGGGGACTTCGGCTCCGGGCCGCACGTGGTGTCTCATCAGCGGTCCGCCCGAGAACTTCAGCGACATCGCGCACGCGAGCGAGGTGGGCAAGGCCATCGAAGACCTCGACCCGCAGGCAGACCGTGATGACGCGCAATTCTCGGGGAGCGAATCATGAAACGTGTGACCCAGGCATCCATCGCGGGCGCGGCTGTCGTGCTCGCCCTCTCGCTGGCGGGATGCTCGACGGCCGAACCTCAGCCGGCCGCCACAGTGACCTCCACCTCGGTTGAAACCCTCGCGCCCGAAGTGACGAAGGCGCCCCTGGCCCCGCTCACGGCCGAGGAGGCCTACGGTGTGTGCGACGCGCTGATTCTGCGCGAGGCGTCCGACCAGGTCACTTACACGCACGAGCCCTTTGCCGATTCCACGATCGTGCAGCGCCGGGACGGCTGGTGGTATGTGGGTGTCGAGGGAACGACCACCACCACCGAGACCGGTCAAGCCCAGGTGTCCGGCGACTTCTGCTTGATCAAGGGCGCGATCCTCGACACCGAAGTTCACTCCTTGAGTTCGCAACTCGGGTCGATCGCCGACCTCGATCCGCAGGCTCCGCTCGACGACGAGCAGTGGGGCGTCACGGGCCCGGGTGGCATCTAGGCGTTTAGTCACCTACTCGCCCAGGCGCCCGGCCGTCTAGCGACCGCGCAGGATGCTTTCGCGCGCCGCTTGCATGTGCACCAGGTCGGCGGCGCGCTGGCGTTCGCGGTCGCGGCGGCGCACGCGCTTGACGATGACGATGGCGATGAGGGTGCCGAGGATGGCGCCGGACGTGTTGGCTGCGACATCCAGAATGCTGGCGAAGCGGTGCGGCAACAGGAGCGCCTGGCAGAGCTCGATGCCGAGACTGAGACTGGCGCACAGCAGCGGTGAGAACCACAGCAACCAGCGGGGGAGCGCGAGCGCGACGAGCAGGCCGAGGGGCAGGAACATGACAATGTTTGCACCGAACTCGACCACGCCGTAGGTGACGAAGCGCGGCAGGCCCACGCCGTAGAGGGTGTCGAGCACGCGCGCGATGGTGCCGCGGGCGCCCGCGTCGACGGGGGTGGGCCAGAAGACGATGACGAGCACGGCGACCGTGACGACCGCGAGCAGCCAGCTCGAGATCTGTCGAAGTCGGATGTCGGTCATGCGGTCCTCGCGCTCGGAAGGGTGGCCCGGGGGCCGTCGGTGAGGATCCGCGCCGATCGTGTGCGCCAGCCTACCCCCGACCGCCGACGCGCGTAGTGTGGATGTGCGCGCCACGCCGTTCCATGTTTCGAACACTTGTTCGAGTGCGGGTTTTTCTCTACACTCGCCATATGGAAGTTCTGTTCGATCATCTCGCCCGTGCCGCCGCCAAGGTGGGCACGCAACGTCTTCGCTCGCCGTCGGCCACGTCGCCCTCGGCCGTCTACCGCCAACTGCCCGACGACGCGCTCAACCAGGCGCTGTGGCAGCTCGGCGAACTCCAGCGCGCCACCGAGGCGCTGTCCGCCGTCATCGCCGGAGAAATGCTCACGCGGGATGAGGGGCGCGCCGACGTCACCCTGCGGCGCATCCGCGGCCTCACGCGCGCCTCGGGCGACACCGTCGAGCGTTTGCTGCGCGTCGGCACGGTCGTCGCCGAAACCGAGCAGGCCATTGACGCGGCCGCCACGTTCGACGAGGCGCAGCCGCTGTGGCGGGAGCGCGGGGTCATGGATGCGGCGCCCAGCGCGGACGAGGAGGGCGACACGCCGCTCGGCTCGCAGCCGGTGCAGCTGCCGTGGGCCGCACCCGTCGCGCTCGCCGTCGTCGCGGGCGAGCTGTCGGCCGAGACCGCCGGGGTCATCCTGCGCGGGCTCGCCCCGGCCGTTGAACGCGCCGATGTGCGCGAACTGCAGGCCGCCGCCGAGTCGCTCGTGCTCGCCGCCACCGAGCACACGCCTGAATGGTTGGAGCGCCAGGCATCCAAGATCTGCTGGCGGTTGTCGTCGCCCGTGTCGGTCGCCGGCCGTGTACGCGAGGGCCGAGAATATCGGCTATCCTTAGTGAGGCCTTAGGGCCAATCGGGGTGTGGCGCAGCTTGGTAGCGCGCCTCGTTCGGGACGAGGAGGTCGTGGGTTCGAATCCCGCCACCCCGACACACACAGCAACACGCAGAACAAAGAAGCCCGGCCAGACAGGAATGTCAGGCCGGGCTTTTTCGTTGCCAGTGATCTCGTTCCTGGGCGATTGCCACTGCTCTATCGACCGCCGGTTGCGTCACTTGTGCCGGCCGCTGCCCTGGCGGCGACGGTCCGAAGCGCCGCCAGGACCGCACGAACGGGCGACAACGCAATCGCGTCCGGGCGCGCGAGGGCATCGACATGTCGCACGAGCGGGACATCGATGATCGGGCGCAGCACCATCCCGTCGACGGCAAGGGGTGCCGCCGTCATCCGCGGCATGACGGCGATACCCGCCCCGGCGCGAACGACCTGGGCGGCGACGGAGAATTCGTTGATGCGGTGATCGATCCGAGGGGATTGGCCGATCATGGCTCCCAGCTGCGCGAGCACGCCCGCGAGCGGGAAGCCGTCGTGTGTCGAGATCCACCGCTCGTCCCTCAACTGCTCGAGGCGGATGCTCGGCGCCGCGGCGAGGGGGTGTTCCGCGTGGAGGGCGATATCGAGGGGCTCGACGAGAAGCGGCGTGACGACCAGGCGCTGCCGCGGCCACTCCGGATCGTGGGCCAGGCGGTGCGCAACGACGAGGTCATAGTCGGCGGTGAGTCCGGCGAATGCTTCCTGCGCGACGTCGGCGTCGGCGAGGGAAACCCGGGGTCCCGCGCCCAGTTCGGCGAGAAGGGGACCGAACAGCGCGAGCCCGGCGCTGTGAAAAGCGGACACGCGGACCGGTCGCTCGTCGCCTCCGAGGAACAGCCCGAGGGCATCCCGAGCGTCGGCGAACGCCACCTCCACCCGGGTGGCGGCAACCGCGAGTGCTTCCCCCGCCTCCGTGAGCACCAGCCGTCGCCCGCGTTTGACGGTCAAAGGAACGGGGATGCCGGCCTGCAGCGCCGCGATCTGCTGCGACACGGCGGAGGCGCTGACACCCATGGCGGCGGCGACCGCCGCGATACTGCCGCGGTCGCCGAGCTCGCGCAGCAGGCGAAGGCGAGCTGGATCCATAAGGTTCTCCTAAAGCGTCGATCAAGAGATCGACCGTTGCTCTTCCGCGTCGGATGTCTGGAGACTAACACCATGGCCTTTCGCGCTCGCCCCTTTCCCCTCGTCGACCTTCTCCTTCTCGGTGTCGCGGCAGTGTGGGGTGCGAGTTTCCTGGCGGCGAAAGACCTCGCCGCCGAGACGGGTGTGCCTGCGGCTGTCGCCCTCCGCTTTCTCGTCGCCGCGGTGGCGACGGCCCTGCTCTGCCTCGCGCGCCGCGAGACCCTCCCGCGGGGGCGAGGCCTTCTGATCGCCATTGTTCTCGGATGCTCTCAGGCCGCGATCATCGGCCTCGAAACGTGGGGCGTGCACCTGACGTCGGCAACCAACGCGGGGCTGCTGATCAGCCTGGCCGTCGTGATGACCCCTGTTCTCGAGGGCATCGCCTCCCGCTCGTGGCTTCCCCGCTCCTACTTCATCGCCGCCGTTGCCGCCGTCGTCGGAGTTGCGCTCCTCGTCTCCGAGGGCGGCCTGCGCGAACCGACCATCGGCGACGGACTCGTGGTCGCCGCGGCCGTCGTCAGGGCGTTCCATGTCACCGCCAGCGCGCACCTGACGAGAGGCCGCACAGAAGGATCGCTGGGCGTGGTGCTCGTGCAGATGATCGTGTGTGCTGCCGTCTTCACCGTCCTGGCCGGACGCGATCTGTCGTCGGCCGTCGCGCAATTGGATGCGTCGGGGTGGGCGAACGTCCTCTTCCTCGGTCTGCTGTGCTCCGTGTTCGCCTTCGTCGTGCAGCTCTGGGCGGTGAGGCGCACCTCGGCGTCGCGCGCCAGCATCCTCATGGGAACGGAACCGGTGTGGGCGCTGCTCGTCGGCGTGCTGATAGCCGGCGAAGTCATCGGAGTGCTCGGCGCGTGTGGCGCGGTTCTGATCATCGCCGCGAGCTATGCGGGACAGGCCATCGAACGGCGACACCGCCAACAGGCTGCGAGGGATGCTGCCTTACCGGGTCACCGCTCCGAGCCTGGAGTTTCAGCGGTGGCTGCCCAGCGGAAACGGTCGACGAGGGCGGACCCTCTGGACGACCGGACAACGAGTAGGAAGAGCACGTAGCCGAGTGCAGCGCCCGTCACGTTGAAGATGAAGTCGTTGATGTCGGCGATGTGGCCACCGCCGAAGAACCGTTGAGCGGCGAGCTGGAGGAGTTCGATCGTCAGGCTTGCGCCCGCGGAGATGGCGAGCACCGTCCGCCATCGAGGGCGGGCAACAAGAAGGGCGATGAGCACGCCCAGCGGCACGAACACGGCGACGTTGATGAGCGCATCCTCGACCTCGTAGTCCACGAAGGGGACGAGCGCGACCGACGGGGTCCACGGTTCATCGCTGCCGGGCGCGTCGAGGAAGATCGGGAAGATCGTGTTCGCCACGATCCCCGCGACGTAGATGGAGAGGGCTGCAGCGACGGCGACCCGGGGGAGCGACAGGAGTCGCCGCGCACGCAACCCGAGAACCAGGATTGCGAAAAGCGCTACGCCGAGGGGGATGACCACAGGCAGCACGGGCACCTGGTCGAAGGGGTTACTCACGATCCCTCAAGATACCCGGTGCGCTGCATCAGGTTGCGCACCGGCATCCATCGGTCGGCGAGGGGTTCGAAGGGGCCGCACAGGAAACGCGCGAATGCCGGCGCCGCGCATGACAGGGTAGAAGGGCGCGCACGCGCACAACGAAAGGTGGATGCCGTGGCAGATGTCGTCGTCATCGGGGATGCTCTCATCGACGAGTTCGAGCACGACGGGCAGGCGGTCGAAGCCGTCGGTGGCGCCGCGCTCAACGTGGCCCTCGGCATCCGCATCCTGAAGCGGCGCTCGGCTTTGATTGCCATGGTGGGGGATGACGCGGCCGGCGATGCCATTGCGCGGCACGTGCGTGAGGCTGATGTGGCCCTGCTGCGCACCGACGCGCCCTATGGAACGGCTCGGGCGGTGTCGACGCGTGTCGGAGGTGAGCCCACCTACGTGTTCAACGAGGCCGCTCAGAAACGGCGGGTCGAATTCGACCGCGATGCGCTGCTGCTCGTGCGCACCGCATCCATCGTGGCCGTCAGCTGTCTCGCGCTCGACAACGACGCTCAGGTCGACGACCTGCTCACGGTGGTCACCGACCCCGAACGCCGCCTCGTGCTCGACCCCAATCCGCGCCCCGGCATGATGAACAACCTTCCGCTCTTCGCCGCCAATCTGCGACGCATCGCCGCCGTCAGCCTGCTCGTCAAGGTCAGCGACGAGGATGCCGCTCTGCTCGGCTACCTCGACCTCGAATCGCTGGCCGAGGACCTGCTCACCTCCGGCGCCCGCTACGTGCTCGGAACGGCCGGAGCCCAGGGCGCCACGCTCTACGGCGACGGCCTCGAGGTCAGCGTGCCCATCGCCCGGCTCGACGCGCCGATCGTCGACACCATGGGCGCGGGCGACTCGGTCCTGGCCACGACGGTCGCGGCCCTGCTCGGCGGCGTGCCCGAAGACGAGGATGACTGGCAAGAAATCCTCGAACGCGCGATGTCCGTCGCCGCGGCCACCTGCCGCGTCGCCGGCCCCACGCTGCAACTCCCGCGCGGCTGAATCTCGTGAATGCAGAACCGTCGGACGGCTCGTGGGCCGACATCAACGCCCACGTCGATACTGATGCCGATGTCCACGTCAATTCCCATGCCGATGTCCACGTCAATTCCCATGCCGATACCGATGCCGACGAAGCGCCGCCGAGGGAGGGTCCCGCGTTCGACGACGTGCCGCCGAGCCCCCAGGCCGCGGTCCAGGCGTTCTACCCCTACCCCGATCACCCCGGGTGGTATCGATATCACGACGGCACGTCCTGGATGGGCGAACCGCAGCTCTTCCCTTGGTGGAAGCGGCCCGTGGCGTGGTGGACGGGGCGACCGCCCGTCTGGCTCGTGCTCGGCTGGCTTGCGCTGTCGGGTGTGATTGCTGTGGGTTACCACTTCATCAGCGCTCTCTGGTCCTGAGCCGGGCGCGATGTCTTCTCCTCTGTGCCCGCCGTGCGACCGACGTCCTAGGGCTTCTGCGCCTGTTGGTCAACCCCGCGCGTGCCGAATGATGCGCGCCTAGCTTTGACATATGTCGAACATCTACGAACCGCAGAACCCCCTCACGCAGTACAAGCAGCCGCCCTTCAAGCCGCAGCAGCAGCCCGACCCGGGTGACACGTTCCAGATGGACCCGAAGCCCGACCACGGCGAAGAGACCTACATCGGCCACGGCCGTCTCGCCGGCCGCAAGGCGCTCATCACGGGTGGCGACTCGGGCATCGGCCGCGCCGTCGCCATCGCCTTCGCCCGCGAGGGTGCGGATGTCGTGCTCAACTACCTGCCCGACGAGCAGGCCAACGCCGAAGACACCAAGAAGGTGCTCGAAGAGACCGGCCGCCAGGTCGAGCTCATCCCCGGCGACCTCACCGACGAGAAGTTCAACTACGAGCTCGTCGAGAAGACCGTCGAAGCCCTCGGCGGCCTCGACCTCCTCGTCATGGTGGGCGGGTACATGCAGACCGTCGCCAGCTTCGACGACTTCACCACCGAGCTGCTCGACCACACGTTCAAAACCAACGTGTACTCGCTCTTCTGGCTGACGGATGCCGCGCTCAAGCACCTTAAGCCCGGTGCAGCGATCATCACCACGTCGTCCATCCAGGGCTTCAACCCCTCGCCCGGCCTCATCGAGTACGCCGGCACCAAGGCCGCCATCGTCAACGTGACGCGTGGCCTCGCCGCCCAGCTCGCCGAGAAGGGCATCCGCGTGAACGGTGTCGCACCGGGCCCGTTCTGGACCCCGCTGCAGCCGTCGGCCGTGCCCAACGAGAAGATCGAGTCGTTCGGCTCGGAGGCCGCCTACGGTCGCCCCGGCCAGCCGGCCGAGCTGGCGAGCACGTATGTCTACCTCGCCTCGCAGGAAGCCAGCTACACGAGCGGCGAGACCATCGCCGTCACCGGTGGCACCGCGGTTCACTAACCCGCGGGCCCGCTAGACCGCCCGGCGGCGCATCCTCGGATGCCGCAGCCGTCGCGGAAGGTCCGGAACACGACTCTCGGGGGAGGTCGTGTCCCGGACCTTTTTCGTGCGCTCCCGCCCCCCGCTGTGGTCGCCGCACACGACGAAGCCCCGGCCGCCAAGAGGCGGGCCGGGGCTTCGGGTGGTGAGTCGCGCGGGTTACTTGGTGCGCGAGGTGACGCGGTTCTCGGCGCTGACCATCCAGGCGTACTGCTCGAGCTTGGCGATGATGGCGTGCAGGATGTCGGCGCTCGTGGGGTCTTCCTCGTCGATCTCGTCGTGGACCTCACGCATGGTGCCGACCGTGTTCTCGAGGCGGACCGTGATGAGGTCGACCGTCTCGGCGGTGTCGATCTCGCCGTGCGGGTATTCGGGAAGCGTGGTGGTGGCGGCGACCGTGTCGCTGCGGCCGTCGGGCACGGCGTGCAGGGCGCGCAGTCGCTCGGCGACCTCGTCGCTGAATTCGCGCGCGGCGTCGATGATCTCGTCGAGCTGCAGGTGCAGGTCGCGGAAGTTCTTGCCCACGACGTTCCAGTGCGCCTGCTTGCCCTGCAGGTGCAGCTCGATCAGGTCGACGAGCACCTTCTGCATGTTGTCGGTGAGGGTCTTCGACGCCTTGAAGCCCTTTTCGGCGTTCTGACGGCGGGTGGTCTTGGCGCCCGCGCCGGCGGGTGCTTCGACGTGGCGTTCGAGTGTGGTGGTCATATGCGACTCCTTTTTCGTGGGCGGGATCTGTTGGTGGCAAACGAGCCATTCGAGTAGCCCGTGTTAAGCGTACGACCGGGATGTCCCCGTGGCGAGGGGTAGCACTCGGGCGTTCGCTGTGCTTTAGCTCGGGTCGCTGGGCGCGCTCCCGAAACGGTTGACGGGCCGGCCGGTGGCGACGCCGTCGACGCGGAAGATGCCGCCCGAGAGCGGCGCGGATTGCAGGTCTTCTTCGGCGAGACCGTCGCGCGAGGTGCCGATGAACAGGACGTCGAGGCCGGGGCCGCCGAACGCGACGCTCGTGACGTTGGGCACGGGGACTTCGATTTCGAGCGTGATGTCGCCCTCGGCATCCCACCGCACGACCTTGCCCGCGCCGGAGAGCCCGTTCCAGAAGTTGCCGTCGGTGTCGAGCGCGAGCCCGTCGGAGGGCTGGCCCACGAGGAAGGGCTCGAGTTCACCGAGCGCGCCGTCGGGCGAGTAGTCGGCGCGATAGACCGTGGAGGTGCTGGTGTCGGTGAGGTACATGATCGAGCCGTCGTCCGACCATTCGAACCCGTTGGTCACACCGAAGCCGCCGTGCAGCGTGCGCAGCGTGCCCTCGGGGTCGACCGAATAGACGGCCGCGTCGGGGTCGTCGCGCGTCACGCCCATCGACCCGACGACGAAGCGCCCGAACGGGTCGCATTTGCCCTCGTTGAGGCGCATATCGGGGTGGGCGTGCTCGATCTCGGCGAGTGTCTTCACGATCGCGCCCTGTTCGTCGAGCAGCACAACGCGGTCGCCGAGCGCGGCCACGAATCCGCCATCGACGGTGGGCTGGAAGGAGGGGAGGGGCGGTGGCAGCCGCGTGGCCCAGTCTCGCGATCCGTCAGCGGGGTCGTCGAGGCGGCCGCGATGCAGCGTGCCCGCGGTGATGTCGGCCCAGCGCAACTCGTCGGTCGAGGCATCCCAATAAATGCTCTCGACGAGGATTGCGTGGGTGTCACGAAAGACGGTTGCGGTGGGCGTGGTCACTTTTCGGTCAACTCCTCGATGGTGATCGCCGCGTTGATGAGGGCCAGGTGGCTGAGGCCTTGCGGCAGGTTGCCCCAGAACGACCCATCGTGTTCCGAAATCATCTCGGCGAAAAGGCCGACATCGTTGGATGTCTTCACGAGCTTGTTCATGCGCGCGATCGCCTCGTCGTGCCGGCCGACACACGCCAGCGCGGATGCGGCCCAGAAGCCGCACGCCACGAACTGGTGCTCCTCCTGCTCGACGCCCGAGTAGCGGTACATGTGAGCGCCGCGCCCGAGCTCTTTCTGCAGGGCGTCGATGCTGCGCGACATGCGCTCGCCGCGTTCGAACCCGCTCGGCCCGTGCAACAGCACCGAGGTGTCGAGGTCGGTCGTGCCCGGGTACATGACGTAGCTGCCGAGTTCTTCGTCCCAGCAGTTGTCGTCGACCCACGCCTTGATGCGGTCGCGTTCGGCGGCCCAGCGCTCGGAACTGCCGGCCACCTGGCCGAGGTCGGCGAGACGCACGGCCGCGTCGAGGGCCTGCCAGCATCCCATCTTCGACGACGTGTAGTGCTGTTCTTCGGGCAGCTCCCACATGCCGGCGTCGCGGTTGCGCCACAGATCGCACGTGCGGTCGGCGATGGATGCGAGCAGCCGCCCCGTCTCGACGTCGAGCACGTTGCCCGCGTCGACGTAGAGCCGGCAGATGTCGAAGAGGTCACCGAACACGCCGAGCTGCAGCTGCCCGTGCGCGGGGTTGCCCGAGACGACGGGCCCGACGCCGCGCCAGCCCGGAACATCGTGCGTGGTGACGCCGTCGCTCACGTTGCCGCCGAGGTCGTAGAACACCGCGAGGTCGGGGCCGTTCTCCTTGATGGTGCGCAGCAACCACGAAATGGCCGCCTGGGTCTCTTCGCGCAGCCCGAATCGCACGAGCGCGTGGGCCGTGTAGGCCAGGTCGCGCACCCAGGCGAAGCGGTAGTCCCAGTTCTTGCCGCCCGTCGGGTTTTCGGGCAGCGACGTCGTCGCCGCGGCCGCGATGGCACCCGTGGGGCTGTAGATGAGGAGCTTGAGGGCGAGCGCGCTGCGCTGCACGTGCGGCGCCCAGGGCCCCGAGTAGTGGAACTCGCGCGACCACATGCGCCAGTTGTCGACGGTGCGGTCGATGCCCTTGTCGACGTTCTCGGGCACGGGGAAGTGCAGGGGCTCGTTGTCGGTGGCGACCATGACGAGCAGGTGCCGCGAATCGGAGCGCGTGGTGAATTCGCCGCGGATGGACCCGCTGTTGGCGTCGTCTTCGCCGGGCTTGGAGACACCGTGATCGAGCCCCGTGACGGCGATGTTGGTGTGGCCGACGCGCATGATCGTGCCCTCGGTGGTGTTCTGCAACCACGGCGAGGCGGTGCCGAGCTTGGTGCCGGGCTGCACCTTCCAGGCCATCTTCACCGAGCCCTCGAGGCCCTCGATGCGGCGGGCGAACTCGGCCCACGGCAGGCGGCCCGCGATGCCCGTGACGAGGGCGTCGGTCACGCGCACCGAACCCTTGGCCGTGGTGAAGGTGGTCTGCAGCACGTTGGTGCCCTGAACGTAGCGACGCTTGACGTCGAAGTCGTCGACGGGCGCGAGCTGGATGCATCCGCCCGTCTCTGCGTCGAGAATGGCGGCGAAGACGGGCGGGCTGTCGAGATTGGGGATGGGCAGCCAGTCGACCTGGCCGCGCTTGCCGATGAGGGCTACCGTGCGGCCATCTCCGATCGCGGCGTAGTCGCGCAGATCGGAGTAGTCGGGGCCGCCGGAGTCTTCTTCCATCTTCGAACCGTAACCGTGACGTCTGACATCGGGCCCGGAGTTCCGCCCCGAGCGAACGGCACCCCGGACCCCTTGCATCAGAGTTCGACGGCCTCGTTCTCGCCCACATCGGGCGACTTCTTCTGCGTCGTGGCCTTGGCCACCTTGAACAGCGTGACGATCTTGGGGTCGTTGTTCACCCAGTACTCGGCCGAGTCAGCGCTGACCTTGACGAGCGCGATGCGCGGGTCTTCGCGGCCCTTCTCGAACCAGGCCTCGGCCGACGGGCCCCACAGCTCGTCGATCTTCGCCTCGTCGGTCACGATCGACGCCGTGCCCGCGATCGAGAGGTAGCCGTCGCCGCCGTGCACGGCCACGTTGACGTTCGGGTTCTGGGCGATCTCGTCGGTCTTCTCGGTGGGCTTGGGCGTGAAGAACCAGAGGTCGCCGTCGAACTCCCGCTCCTGCAGGGCCAGCGGGCGGCTGTGCAACGCGCCGTCCGAGGCGACCGTCGTGAGCGTGGCGATGCGCGCCTTGGTCAAAACCTTCGAAATGTTGTCGAGTTCTTCCTGCGTGGCCATGTGGCCCTCCTTCTCTCGTGTCATCGGGCGGTGAGCGGATGCTCGGCCGCACGTTGCCGGATCGGCTATAGCAGCCCGTCCTCTTCTCACGCTAGCCCCGCCCGCTCTGTGCGCAAGGGGGAGAGCGGAGTCACCGGTTCCCCGTACGATCGGAAGGAAGCTGAATACCGTTGGACCTCTTGTTGAACCCTCCGCCCGGGCTTTTCCCGCGGACGGAAACCCCCGCACGAATGGATACTGATGGAAACCTGGCCCGGAAACCCCTACCCGCTCGGAGCGACCTTTGACGGCAGTGGCACGAACTTCGCCATCTTCAGCGAGACGGCCGATCGCGTCGAGCTCTGCCTGTTCGACACCGACGGCACCGAGCACTGTGTTGACCTGGTCGAGGTCGACGCCTATGTGTGGCACGCCTACCTGCCGCAGGTGCACCCGGGGCAGGCCTACGGCTACCGCGTGCACGGCGAGTACGACCCGGCATCCGGCAAGCGTTCCGACCCGTCGAAGCTTCTGCTCGACCCCTACGCCAAGGCCGTCCAGGGTGAGATCGACTGGAACCCGGCGATGTACTCCTACAGCTTCGACGACCCGACCGTGCGCAACGAGGACGACTCCGCCCCCTTCGCCTCGAAGAGCGTCGTCATCAACCCGTTCTTCGACTGGGAGGGCGACCGCCTGCTGAAGACGCCCTACAACGAGACCGTCATCTATGAGGCGCACGTCAAGGGCCTCACCGAGATGCACCCCGAGATTCCCGAAGAGCAGCGCGGCACCTACGCCGGAATCGCGCATCCCTCGGTCATCCAGCACCTCGAGCGCCTGGGCGTCACCGCCATCGAGCTCATGCCCGTGCACCAGTTCGTGCACGACTCCACGCTCGAAGAAAAGGGCCTGCGCAACTACTGGGGCTACAACACCATCGGCTTCTTCGCGCCGCACAACGGCTACTCGTCCACGGGCGACGCCGGCCAGCAGGTGCAGGAGTTCAAGTCCATGGTGCGCGCCCTGCACCGCGCGGGCATCGAGGTCATCCTCGACGTGGTCTATAACCACACGGCCGAAGGAAACCACCTCGGCCCCACCCTTTCCATGCGCGGCATCGACAACGAGGCCTACTACCGCCTCGTCGACGACGACAAGCAGTACTACATGGACTACACCGGCACGGGCAACTCGCTCAACGTGGGCCACCCGCACGCCCTGCAGCTGATCATGGACAGCCTGCGCTACTGGGTCAACGAGATGCACGTCGACGGCTTCCGCTTCGACCTCGCCTCCACGCTGGCGCGCGAGTTCTACGACGTCGACAAGCTCGCCACCTTCTTCGAGCTCGTGCAGCAGGACCCGGTGGTCTCGCAGGTCAAGCTCATCGCCGAGCCGTGGGATGTCGGCCCCGGCGGCTACCAGGTGGGCAACTTCCCGCCCCAGTGGACCGAGTGGAACGGTAAGTACCGCGACACCGTTCGTGACTTCTGGCGCGGCGAGCCCTCCACGCTCGGCGAGTTCGCGGCCCGCCTCACGGGTTCGGCCGACCTCTACGAGCGCGACGGACGCCGCCCCGTGGCATCCATCAACTTCGTCACCGCCCACGACGGCTTCACGCTACGCGACCTCGTCTCCTACAACGAGAAGCACAACGACGCCAACGGGGAAGACAACAACGACGGCGAATCGCACAACCGCTCGTGGAACTCGGGCGTCGAGGGCGAAACCGACGACCCAACGGTGCTCGCCATCCGCTCACGCCAGCAGCGCAACATCCTGGCCACCCTGTTGCTCTCGCAGGGCGTGCCCATGGTGCTGCACGGCGACGAGCTGGGGCGCACGCAGCACGGCAACAACAACACCTACGCGCAGGACTCCGAGATCGCCTGGCTCAACTGGGCCGACGCCGACGAGTCGCTCATCGAGTTCACCTCGGCCGTGATCCGCCTGCGCCGCGAGCACCCCACCTTCCGCCGCATCCGCTACTTCGATGGCCGACCCGTGTCGCGCACCAACGAAGACCCGCTGCCCGACATCGTGTGGCTCAACACCAACGGCGCCGAGATGGAGGAGAGCGACTGGGATTCGAGCTACGCCAAGGCCGTCGCCGTCTTCCTCAACGGAAACGGCATCCGCGGGCGCGACCGTCAGGGCCGTGAGGTCACCGACCAGCACTTCATCCTGGCGTTCAACGCGTCCGACACCGATGTGCCGTTCACGCTGCCGCCGGCCGAATACTCCGAGAAGTGGGACACCGTCATCAACACCGCCGGGGGAGTCGCGGGGCTGAGCGCCCTGCCCGCCGGCAGTGAACTCACCGTCGCCGGCCGCTCCATCGTGGTGCTGCGCGAACACGTCGAAAAGCCGATCGCGGCCGACGACTCGATCGCCGAAAGCCTCACGCAGACGGCCAGCCACCCTGTCATCGAATCGGGATCACCGGAGGTCTGATGAGAATCCCCGCCAACACCTACCGCCTGCAGCTGCAGAAGGACTTCACGTTCGACGACGCGGCCGCGGTGCTTCCCTACCTGAAGCGCCTCGGCGTCGACTGGATCTACCTGTCGCCCATCCTGAAGGCCGAACCGGGGTCGAACCACGGCTACGACGTCGTCGACCACACGAAGGTCGACGATGAGCGCGGGGGCCGCGAGGCCTTCGCGCGCCTGGCCGAGCGTGCCCACGAGATGGGCTTCGGCGTGCTCGTCGACATCGTGCCCAACCACGTGGGTGTCGCGACGCCCCACATCAACGGCTGGTGGTGGGATGTCCTCACGCACGGCCAGGCCTCCCAGTACGCATCCTTCTTCGACGTCGACTGGGCGGCGGGTGGCGGCAAGCTCGTCATCCCCGTGCTCGGCGACGAATCGGGCGAGGGGCTCGAAGTGGTCGGCGACCAGCTGCACTACTACGAGAACCGCTACCCCATCGCGCCCGGCACCACCGAGGGGCTCGACGCCGAGGCATCCGACTATGCGCTGTCGGTGCACGAGCGCCAGAACTACCGCCTGGTGCACTGGAAGCTGGCCGACACCGACCTGAACTACCGTCGGTTCTTCGCGGTCAACACGCTGGCCGCGATCCGGGTCGAGGACACCACGGTGTTCAACGCGTCGCACGTCGAGATCGAGAGCTGGTTCCAAGAAGGACTGGCCGACGGCCTGCGCATCGACCACCCCGACGGCCTCTACGACCCGTCCGGCTACCTCGAGGGCCTCTCGGCTCTCACGGGTGACGCCTACCTGCTGGTCGAGAAGATCACCGAGCCGGGCGAGCAGCTGCCGACCGAATGGCGCACGGCGGGCACCACGGGCTACGACATGCTGGCCACCATCGACCGCTTGTTCGTCGACCCGGCCGGCGAGTCGGCGCTCGACGCCATCGACGCCGAGCTGCGCGCGCAGACCGAGATGGGCGAGGCACCCACGTGGGCCGACCTCATCCACGACACCAAGCGCGGCATCGCCACGGGCATCCTCGGCAGCGAGACCCTGCGCCTGGCGCGCGAGCTGGGTCAGGCCAACGACGACAACACCATCGATGCGCTGAGCGAGATCCTGGCCAGCTTCCCCGTCTATCGCAGCTACCTGCCCGAGGGCTCGAGTGCTCCTCTCATGGTGGCAGCGGGGGATGCCGCGGCGCGTCGCCCCGAGCTCGAACCCACGATCTCGGCCCTCGTCAAGCGTCTCGCCGACCCCTCCGAGCCGGCCGCGCGACGCCTGCAGCAGACCTCCGGCATGGTGATGGCGAAGGGCGTCGAAGACACGGCGTTCTACCGCTACACGCGCCTCACGTCGCTCACCGAGGTGGGCGCCGACCCGAGCATCTTCGCCACCGACACGGCCGAGTTCCATCGTGTGCAGGCCGAGCGTGTCGGGCGGTGGGAGCGCGCCATGACGACGCTCTCGACGCACGACACCAAGCGTGGCGAAGACGTGCGCGCCCGCATCAGCACCATCGCCGAGATTCCGGGCGAGTGGGCCGAGACGCTGCGCGGCATCCGTGCGACGCCGGCCGGAACCACGGGTGACGGGCCTTTCGACAACCTGCTGTGGCAGGCGATCGTGGGCGCCTGGCCGCTCAGCCGCGAACGCGCACACGCCTATGTCGAGAAGGCCTCACGTGAGGCCGGCAACTCCACCACGTGGACGGCCCCCGACGAGGCGTTCGAAGAGCGTATGCACGCGGCCGTCGATGCCGCGTTCGACGATGAGACCGTCAACGGCCTCGTCACGTCGTTCGTGGCGCGCGTGACCGATGCCGGGCGCAGCAACGCGCTCGCCGCCAAGCTCGTGCAGATCACCTCGGTGGGCGTCCCCGACGTGTACCAGGGCACCGAACTGTGGGAGGACTCGCTCGTCGACCCCGACAACCGTCGCCTCATCGACTACGACGCGCACATCGCCACGCTCGACCGCTTGGACGCGCTCGAGTCCGGCACCGTGCCGGCCGTGGACGAGGACGGGCTCGCCAAACTGCTCGTCACGCAGCGCGCCCTGACGCTCACGCGCGACCGCGCCGACCTGTTCACGGGGTATGCGCCCGTGACCGTGTCGGGCCCCGCGGCCGCGCACCTCATCGCGTTCGACCGCGGGGGAGCGATCACGCTCGCCACGCGCCTGCCCCTCGGCCTCGCCGCGCGCGGCGGCTGGGAGGGCACCACGGTCGCGCTTCCCGAGGGCCGCTGGCGCGATGCGCTCAGCGGGCGCCCCATCGGGTCGGGCGAGGTGACGGCCGCCGAGATCCTCACGGCGCTGCCCGTCGCACTGCTCGTGCGCGACGAGGGCGACAGCGATGCGAACGCCTCCGCCGGTAACGCCGGTGCCGCCGCATCCGAGCTCGCCGCCTCCGAACACGGTGCCGAGGGCTCGGTCGAGGCCGATGTCGAGCACGCCCCCGATCACACCCCGACCGACACGTTCGCCGAACCGGATGCCGAAGGAACATCATGACCCGCCACGAACCGTTCTCCGTCTGGGCGCCCCGCGCCGACACCGCCGAGCTCGTCCTCGGCAGCGACACGGTAGTCCTCGAACCGGCCGGTGACGGCTGGTTCGTCGCCCCCGCCGACACGGTCGCTCAGGCATCCGCTGCCGGCGACGTCGACTACGGCTACCTGCTCGACGGCGAAGGCCCGTTCCCCGACCCGCGCTCGCGCCGCCAGCCGAAGGGTGTGCACGAGCTCTCGCGCACCTGGGATGCCTCGGCCTACGCCTGGGGCGACCACGCGTGGTCGGGCCGCCCCCTCGCCGGCGGTGTCATCTACGAGCTGCACATCGGCACGTTCACGCCGGGCGGCACGTTCGACAGCGCGATCGAGAAGCTCGACCACCTCGTCGAACTCGGCATCGACTTCGTCGAGGTGCTGCCCGTCAACGGCTTCAACGGCGTGCACAACTGGGGCTACGACGGCGTGCTGTGGTACGCCGTGCACGAGCAGTACGGCGGCCCGACGGGCTACCAGCGCTTCGTCGACGCGTGCCACCAGCGCGGGCTCGCCGTCATCCAGGACGTCGTTTACAACCACCTCGGCCCCTCGGGCAACTACCTGCCGAAGTTCGGCCCCTACCTGCACGACGGCAGCAGCAACACCTGGGGCGCGTCGCTCAACCTCGACGGCGAAGAGTCGGATGCGGTGCGCGACTACATCGTCGACAACGTGCTGTCCTGGTTCACCGATATGCACGTCGACGGCCTGCGCCTCGACGCCGTGCACGCCCTGCGCGACGACCGGGCCACCCACATCCTGCAGGAGATGGCCATCCAGACCGAGCGTGTGAGCGCCCGCCTGAACAAGCCGCTCACGCTCATCGCCGAATCCGACCGCAACGACCCGCGCACCATCACGCCGCTCGAGGCGGGCGGTATCGGCATGGCGGGGCAGTGGTCCGACGACTTCCACCACGCCGTGCACGCCAACGTCACGGGCGAACACGACGGCTACTACTCGGACTTCGCCGGCATCGAGAGCCTCGTCAAGGTGCTCACGCGCGGCTTCTTCCACGACGGCACGTACTCATCGTTCCGGGGTCACCACCACGGCGCGCCGATCGACACACTGCGCACCCCCGCGTGGCGTCTCGTGGTGTGCAACCAGAACCACGACCAGATCGGCAACCGCGCCATCGGTGATCGCCTGACGGCCACGCTCGACGAGAACCAGCTGGCACTCGCCGCGGGCCTTACGCTGCTGTCGCCCTTCACGCCCATGCTGTTCATGGGTGAGGAGTGGGCCGCATCGACGCCGTGGCAGTTCTTCACGTCGCACCCCGAGCCCGAGCTCGGCACCGCGACGGCCGAGGGGCGCATCGCCGAGTTCGCGAAGCTGGGCTGGGACCCGAGCATCGTTCCCGACCCGCAGGACCCCGAGACGTTCGAGCGCTCGAAGTTGCAGTGGGGCGAGATCGAGGGCGACGGCATCCACGGTCGCACGCTCGAGCTCTACCGCCGCCTCATCCACCTGCGCCGCAGCATCCCGTCGATCACCGACCCGTCGTTCCGCGACGTCACGGTGCACGCCCCCGCCGAGACGCTGCTCGTGGTCGAACGACCGGATGTCGCCATCCTCGTCAACCTGGGAGCCGACACTGTCGAGCTGCCCGACGCCCTGGCGGCCCGCTACACCGGATGGTCGGAGGCCCTCGTCTCGGGCGACTATACGGCTACGCCGACGCTGGGAGCGCACACCCTCGTCGTCCTGACGCGCACGCACCTCGCGGCCTGACCAGAGCCAGCTCTTTCCGCTGCCCGGAACACACGAAGACCCCCTCACGAATAGGTGAGGGGGTCTTCGCTATGAAAGGAGAACGGACGCCTACGGCTTCGGAACGAGCGTGAGCAGCGTGGCCTCGGGACGACACGCGAATCGCACGGGGGCGTAGATCGAGGTGCCGAGGCCGGCCGAGACGTGCAGGTGCGCGGCCCGCCAGGCGTGACGCCAGATGCTGAGCCCCTTAACCTGGGCGCGCGGGATGTCGCAGTTCGTGACGAGCGCGCCGTAGCCCGGAATGCAGACCTGCCCGCCGTGCGTGTGCCCGGCGAGGATGAGGTCGGCACCGTGCGTGACGAACGAGTTGAGCACGCGCTGGTAGGGCGCGTGGGCGACTCCGATCGTGACGACGTCGCGCGTTGTGCGCTGCGCGTCGGCCGTGTCTTCGTCCTCGAAGTCTTCGTCCTCGCGCTGCGCGTCGATGAGACCCGTGAGGAGGTCGAGGCGGTCGACGCCGATGTGCGGGTCGTCGACGCCGAAGAAGTCGAGGCGGGTGCCCTTGATGGTCACGCCGCCGACGGCGTTGTTGAGGTTCTGCCACCCGAGCGAGTCGGTGAAGAAGCGCTCGAGCCGCGCGGTGTCGAGGTCGCGCGTGCGGCGCTTGGGTCGGCCGGCGGCGCGGGAGCTCGGACCGAAGAAGTAGCGCAGCCAGTTCTTCTTGACCGGGCCGTAGTAATCGTTCGAGCCGTTGACGTAGGCGCCGGGCACGCCGCCGAAGTCGGCGAACGCCAGCTCGATGCCCGCGATTCCGTCTTTGTGGCCCAGATTGTCGCCCGTGTCGACGATCAGGTCGGGCTTCAGCTCGGCGAGCTCGCGCACCCACTGCTGCTTGTCGGCCTGCCAGGGCGCCATGTGCAGATCGGAGACGTGCAGGATGGTGAGCGGCTCGGCGCCGTGCGGCAGCACGGGCACCTCGACGCGACGCAGCGTGAAGAGGCGCCGCTCGATGAGCGACCCCCAGGCGAAGGCCAGAAGCCCGGAGAGGGCCAGGGCGCCTACGGCGACCCCGGCCCCTCCGGTGGTGCGGCGGAGCGTTTTACTCAACCGCAGTTCTTCTTCTTCAACGCGACGGTGACCGTGGTGTTCTCGGGGTTGGCGGTGGTGTTCGCCGCCGGGTTCTGACCGGTCACCTGCCCGTCGTTCGGGGCCCCGGGATCGGCGGTGCACATGAACTGCACTCCGAAGCCGGCGTCTTCGAGCGACTTCTGGGCTCGTTGCTGGTTTTGGTTGGCCACATCGGGCACGGCTACCTCGGCCGGCTGCCCGCTCGACGGCCGCAGAGTGATGGTTGAACCGACCGACACGTTCACGCCGGCACCGGGCTCGGTGGCCGCGACGACACCCTCTTGCAACTGCGACGCGATGGGCTCGCCCGTGGCGACGGTGAAGCCCGCGGACTGCAGCGTGGTGGTGGCATCGGCGACGGACTTGCCGCGCACATCGGGCACCGCGACCTGCTTGGCGCGGATCAGGCTCTGCGAGGGCTGCGGGAACGCATCCCCGCCGAACTTGCCAACGGCCGAATTCATGATCTGCGACCAGACGCGGAACTTGGCGCTGAAGCCGGTTTGCCCGCCGAGCACACGCACGTTGTACATGCTGGCGTCGCCCGTGACGTTGCCGATCCAGAGCGAGGTGACGGCCTTGGTGGTGCCACCCGTGATCCAGGAATGCAGCGCGTCGTCGGCGGTTCCCGTCTTGCCGAACAGGGGAGCGCCGCGCACGGTCGTGGCCGCGGCGGTTCCACCGGGCTGGAAGATCGTCTGCATGGCGTAGGCCGCCGTGTTGGCGATCTCGGGCGTGACGCCCTGCTTGCAGTTGGCGTTCGGAGGCGTGAGCTTCTCGCCGTCGGGCTTGACGATCTCGTCGATGACGATGGGCTCGCAGTACTTGCCCTGGGCCGCGATGCCGGCGAACGACGAGGCCATGGTGAGGCCGGCGATGTCATTCGATCCGAGGATGGAACCGGGGAAGTCGACGAGCTGCTTGCCGTCGGCGCGGTGAACGCCCATGGACTCGGCGGTCTGGCGGATCTCGCAGAGGTCGAGCTTCTGCGCCATGGCGACGAAGGCCGAGTTGACACTTCGCTTGGTGGCGTCGATGGCCGTGATGGCTCCCGGGCTCGATCCGTCGAAGTTCTGTGGGTTCCACGCGCCGCGCCAGTTGCCCTCACACGTGTTGGTGAAGGAGGTGAACGTGCGGCGCTTGCCGTCAACCGTCTCGTTGAGCGAGTGCCCGTTCTTCAGCCAGTCGAGCAGCGTGTAGACCTTGTAGGACGATCCGACGGGGAAGCCCGTGGAGCCGCCGTAGGCCTGGTCGGTGTTGTAGTTGACGGCCGTGAAGCTCGGGTCGGGCGAGTCGCCCGCCGTGTAGTTCTTGTTCTGCGCCATGGCGAGCACGCGGCCGGTGCCGGGCTGCACGGTGGCGGCCGTCGCGCCGATGTCGACGCGGGCCATGGCCTTGGGGATGTAGGCGTCGATGGCGGCCTGCGAGGAGTTCTGCAGGTCGAGGTCGAGCGTGGTGTAGACGTCGAGTCCGCCGCGCTTCAGCAGCGCCAGGCGCTCTTCGTCGGTGGCGCCGAAGGCCGGGTTGCGCTTGATGACCCAGGTCACGTAGTCGCAGAAGTAGGCCGCGTTGCCCGCGGTCTGGCAGCCGGATGACGGCTGCACGATGTTGGGCTCGACCGCCGAGGCGAGAGCCACGTCGTGCTCTTCCTGCGTGATCTTCTTCTCTTCGAGCATCTTGTCGATGACGTAGTCGCGTCGGACCTTCGTCAGCGAGTAGCCGTCGGCCGCGCCGTTGACCTCCTGGTCGGGACGGTCGATGCGCAAACCCGAGGGGTTGTTCAGCATGGCGATCAGCGTGGCCGCCTGCTGGATGTTGACGTCCTTGGAGGACACCCCGAAGTAGTACTTCGACGCTGCCTCGACGCCGTAGCTCTGCCCGCCGAAGTTGGCGATGTTGAGGTAGCCCAGGAGGATCTGGTCTTTGGTGTAGTTCTTCTCGACACCGACCGCGAGACGCATCTCTTTCAGCTTGCGCTCGGGGGTGGTCTTGGTGGCCTCTTTGTAGGCGGCGTCGCGCTTGTCTTTGTCGGCGATCTGCTCGGCCTGCTGCACGAGGACGTTCTTCACGTATTGCTGCGTGATCGACGAACCACCCTGGGTGTCGCCACCGACCACGTAGGTCTTGATGACCGCACGGGCCGTGCCCATGATGTCGATGCCGCCGTGCTCGTAGAAGCGGGGGTCTTCAGCCGAGACCGCGCCGTCTTTCAGGAACTGCGAGACGTTCTCCCACGCCACGTCTTCGCGGTTCTGGTCGAAGAAGGACGCGAGGAGCACGTGCGTGCCGTCGGCAGCCGTAGCGTAGATGTTCGACTTCTCCATGGGAGCGTCGACGTTGAGGTAGTTCGGCAGGTTGTCGAAGACGCTGATCGCGTTGTTCGCGGTCATGCCGGTGAGGGCGAGAGCGGGTGTGACAGCGGCGGTGACCAGCACCCCGGCGGCGACGCTGAGGCCGACGAATCCGAGGAGGCCGCCGAGCGCACCCCTACCCGTACGTTTTTCTTGAGGCATAGGATCGAGCCTAAGCGACAAAACTGTAAAAGTGCCCGAATAACGAGGAGAACCATGCCCCGCTGGGAGTACGTCACGACCCCCCTGCTCATCCACAACACCGCCGCGATCCTCAACAACTGGGGCAGCGACGGCTGGGAGCTCGTCCAAATCGTTACCGGACCGGAAGGCGGCCTCGTGGCCTACCTGAAGCGCCCGGTCGCCGAAGCCGGAGCGGGCGCCTGATGGCCGTCATCGCCGAGCGGCTCGCCGAGCTCGCCATCGAGCTGCCCGAGGTGGCCGCACCGGTCGCCGCCTACGTGCCCGCCGTGGTTCAGGGCAACCTGGTCTACACGTCGGGCCAGCTGCCCTTCGTCGCGGGCGCGCTGCCCGCCACGGGCAAGGTGGGCGACGGCCACGGCCTGGTGCCCGCCGCCGACGCGCAAGACTTCGCGCGCACGGCCGCCCTCAACGCCCTCGCCGCCGTGCAGAGCGTCATCGGCTCGCTCGACCGCGTCACCCAGATCGTCAAGGTCACGGGTTTCGTGGCGTCCGCCCCCGAGTTCACCGGTCAGCCGGGCGTCATCAACGGCGCCTCGACGGTGCTCGGCGAGATCTTCGGCGACCTGGGCGTGCACGCGCGCTCGGCCGTCGGCGTCGCCGTGCTGCCGCTCGACTCGCCCGTCGAGGTCGAGATCATCGTCGCCTTCGCCTAGGGCGCGGGCGTCGCGACCGGAACGGTGGGAGCCGACGTCGACCCCGGTTCGCCGGGCAGCGGCGTCGGCATCCCGAACGGGTCGGTGGGCGGCGTCGTGAGCGATGGGTCGACGTAGTCCTCGGGCGGGGCGCCCCGCGTGGGAGCATCCCCGTCGTCGGTCGGCACGCGCTCGAAGCGCAAGACGTTCACGCCCGTGAGCTTCCACTGTTCGGTGATCGAGAAGCCGAGGGGCGCCAGCCGTGCAGCGACCCCGCCACGCCAGTCGCGTTTGTTGCTGGTGATCAGGTAGATGACATCCGCTTCATTGGCCACCTCGAGGCGCTCAGAGAGCGGGTAGATGCTCTCCCAGAGGGTGCCGCGCAGGGCGCCGGGGGTGTCGAGGTTGATGTCGGTCATGCCGGCAAAGGCATCGGGATAGGCGACCTCGATGACGCGGGAGGTGGCCGTGGGGTGGCGTCGGACAGGGCCGAAGATCACGGCATCCTTGGTGCCCACCGTCTCGGCCGCACGCTCGCGCGCGATGAGGTCGGCCACCTGCGACCACGCCGAGTTGTCCTTGGCCTCTGGCAACCGCTGAGAGACGATGGATGGCGCAGCCACCGCCGCAATGACCGTGACGGCGATCGCGATCTGCCACTTCTTGCGCAGCACCGCCACGATCGGCACGGCCATCAGCAGCGCGAGCGCCGGAGCGGTGAACGCCAGGTAGCGCGGCGAATAGAGCGGCGAGAAGATCTCGGAGGCGACGACGAGGCCCGACAGCGGCACGAGGAGCCACGGCACGGCGACCTGCAGCAGCGTGAGACCGCCGCCCGCGATGCCACCCGGTTTGGCGGGGGAGCGGAATCGTACCCAGCCGCCCCACGCCAGGATGACGACGCCGATGGCGGCGAGAGGCCAGCCGATCCAGGCGAGCACGGGGTTCTCGGTGAAGAACTGGGTGGTGAAGATCTGGCCGCGCGTGGCGTCGCTGATGGGCGCGATCCAGCTGACCTGTTTGGCCTGGGCGCGGATGGCGAGCACCAGCGGCAGGGCGCCTGCGGCGGCGATACCGGCGGCGACGAGGAACGATCCGAAGACGCGGGCCGTGTTGGCCGCTCGGGCTTTGCCCCGCAGACGCGTGAGCGCCCACCAGACCATGGTCACGCCGTGCGCTGCGAGCAGGAGGGCGAGGTAGGCGAAGATGGCGACCCCGCCGACGGCCAGCACGACGTAGGCGACCCAGGGCCAGATGCGGCGACGGCTGCGCACGGCGTAGACGAGCACGAGCGTGAGCGTGATGGCGATGAGCGTGGTCAGGGCGAACGAGCGGCCCTCGGTTCCCATCCACGCCACGCGCGGCATGAGGAAGAACAGGATGCCCGCTACCACGGCGATGCGGTGCGTGACGAGCCGGCCGCCCAGCCACACGATGAAACCGGAGGACAGGCCGATGCAGACCGCGCTCGGCAACCTCAACGTGAGCGGGCTGTAGCCGACCAGGTCGAACCACAGGTGCATGAGCGAGTAGTAGGCGGCGTGCACGGCGTCGACGGTCTGCACCATCTGCCAGAGCTGGCCGAAGCTGCGCGTGGCCGACGTGACCGTTGCGGCCTCGTCGTACCAGACCGAGGGAACCCAGAGGAAGGCGCCCGAGACGATGAGGCCCGCGAGGCCCACGAGGATGGCGTCGCGCAGGCGCCGGCCGCGCCCGGGGGCTGCGGGGGAACGCTTCGACGAGCGCCGGGGGGTCTTCGTCGAGGTGGCGGCTGTGGATGCCTCGGGTGAGGGCGTCTGGGGCGAGGGTGTCCGGGCCGAGGATGTTTCAGTTGCAGGAGCTTCGGCGGAGGATGTCTCGGGTGAGGCCGTCTCAGGTGAGGCCGTCTCGGGTGAGGCCGTGTCGGGTGAGGTCGTCGCAGATGACGTCTTCCCTGATGCCGAGCGAGCGTGCTGGTCGCGCTGAGCCGCGGCGGCGGCGGCCGGAGCCACCACGCTTGCGACGGCCGGGGCGCCGGAAGGTCCGTCACCGTGCGCGGTGGCAGGTGCCTCGGCCTGCGCCGGAGAGTCGTCTGCGGGCACTGGGGCGCTCGCCGCGTTCTCGTGCGCCGATGGAGACGCTGAGGCATCCGGGTGCTCGTTTGCGTTTGCGTTTGCGTTTGCGCTGGCGTCAGCGGGGTCACCGAAGACCTGGGTCGCGCGCGTGATGGCGGCGTCGAGGTCTTCGGGCGAGGACGCCGCGGGGGAGCGGTCGGGCTCGTCGGGTCGGTCGGATGCGTGAGGTGCGGTGTTCTCGCCCGCGGTTAGGCTGGGGTCGTCGCTGCCGCGCGCCGAGTGTGCGCGAGGAAGGTCAGTCATGAATTCTCTGCCTCCGCTAGTGGAACCCGGGCCGGCGCTCAGCCCTGCCCAACTCGAACGTTTCTCACGTCATGTTGCCTTGCCCGGCCTCGGACTCACCGGTCAACGACGGCTCTCGAACGCGCGTGTGCTGGTGGTGGGGGCCGGGGGTCTCGGCTCACCCGTGCTGCACTACCTTACCGCGGCGGGCATCGGAACCCTGGGAGTGCTGGACGACGACACCGTGGATGTGAGCAATCTTCAGCGGCAGGTCATCCACTCGACAGCCACGGTGGGCATGCCCAAAGCGGAGTCGGCGGCCCAGGCCATGTGCGCCATCAACCCCGACGTGCGCGTCGAGGTGCACCCCGTGCGGTTGATGCCCGAGAACGCGCTCGACCTGTTCGCGCGCTACGACGTGATCGTCGACGGAACCGACAACTTCTTCACCCGCTACCTCGCGAATGACACGGCGGCCGTGCTCGGCAAACCGTATGTCTGGGGCTCGGTGCTGCGCTACGACGCGCAGGTGAGCGTGTTCTGGCAGGGAGCCCCCGAGGGGCGGTCGCTCGACTACCGCGACCTGCTGCCCGTCGCGCCGAACGACGACGACGTTCTCTCGTGTTCGGATGCGGGCGTGCTCGGCGCCGTGTGCGGCCTCGTGGGTTCGATGATGGCGACCGAGACGATCAAACTCGTGGCCGGCGTGGGCGACGTGCTGCTCGGGCGCGTGCAGAACTTCGACGCGCTGGCCGGCACCTGGCGCGAGTTCGAGCTGCGCCGCGCTGACGCTCGGCGGCCCATCACGCTCGACGAGTGGCGCGAGCGCTGGGGTGACGCGGCGGTGACCGTGAGCGGGCTTTCGGGTGTCCCGGGCGGGGAGCGCGAGGCCGGATTCCCGGGCCGGTCAGGCGCGGAAGCGGCTGCGGCAACGGGCTCACCATCTGATGGCACAGCGGTGGACGACAGCGTGCCGCTCATCGAGCCGCGCGAGTTGGCGGCGCTTCTGCGCGGGGCCGATGCGGATGCGGGTATCGAACTCGTCGACGTGCGTCAGCCGTTCGAGCGCGACATCGTCTCTATCGTGGGCTCATCGTGGCTCGACCCCGAGGCGCTCGTCGAGGGCCTGCGACAGCGCGGCGTGGATGCTGAAACGCCCGTCGTCGTGCTGTGCAAGTCGGGCGTGCGCTCGGCCCGCGCCGTGCGGGAGCTGCGAGAACACGGGGTCGACGCGCGGTCGCTGCGGGGCGGCATCCTGGCCTGGGTCGACGAGGTCGAACCCGAGTTGCCGCGCTACTAGAGCTGGGAGGGTCGCGACCGCGCTCGCGGCGCAGGGGGGCCGCGATCGAGCGCTCCGTCGAGGTGAACGTGAGCGATCGCGCCGGTGTCGTTCGGCCTCAGCCGCCGGCGAACGGGGGCATGACGTCGATCCGGTCGTCCGCCGCGAGGGTGCGGGCGTGGTCGGTGACCGCCACCCCGTTGACGAGGAACGAGCAGCGCCGGAAGACCGCCTCGGCGTGAGTGACGGCGTCGGTCGAGATCGAGGTGGCCGCAGGGGCTGGTGCCGCGGCTGCGTCAGCGACCGGGGATGACGGCGCCGCGAGTTGCCCAGCAACCGCCGCGAGAGCATCCGCAATGGTGGAGCCCGCCGGGAGGTCGACCTCGGCGGTGTCGCGACCGACGGCGGCACGCGCGGCAGCGAAGAAGCGCAGGGTGACGCGCAGGGCTGTGGTGGAGGCATCCGCTCGCATTGTCACGCGTCAGCCGCCGATCGCGCTCATGCTGCGGGCGGGCTGCACGAAGTCGGGGTTATCGAGGCCGTGCCCGGCGGGTTTGCCCCACATGGCCTCACGCCACAGGTTGGCGACCTCGGCGTCGGAGGCACCGGCGCGCATCGGGGTGAGCAGGTCGGTTTCGGTGTGCGAGAAGAGGCAGCTGCGCACGCGGCCGTCGGCCGTGAGGCGCGTGCGACGGCAGTCCGCACAGAACGGCTCGGAGACCGAGGCGATGATGCCGACCGTGCCGAGCTCGACGCCCGACCGGTCGAACACGCGGAAGAGTTCGGCGGGGGCGCCGTCGCGCGGGGCGTCGTGGGGCGTGAGTGTGAAGCGTTCGGTGAGGCGGGCTCGAATCTCGGTGGCCGTCACCATATCGGAACGGCTCCACGTGTGATCGGCGTCGAGGGGCATCTGCTCGATGAAACGCAGCTGGTAGCCGCGTTCGAGGCACCACGCGAGCAGCTCGGCCGCCTCGCCGTCGTTGACCCCGCGCAGCAGCACGGCATTGATCTTGATGGGGCCGAGACCCGCCTCGGCGGCCTTCTCGATGCCGTCGAGCACGCGTTCGAGGAACGGGCGGCGCGTGACCTCGAGAAAAGTCGCCGCGTGCACGGTGTCGAGCGACACGTTGATGCGGTCGAGGCCCGCGGCGGCGAGACCGGCCGCGCGCGACGACAGGCCGATGGCGTTGGTCGTGAGCGAGACCTCGGGGCGCGGTTCGAGCGCGGAGCACGCCGCGATGATCGAGGCCAGGTCGGCGCGCAGCAGCGGCTCGCCGCCCGTGAAGCGCAGCTGGCGCACACCCAGCAGCGAGACGGCGATATGAGACATCCTCACGACTTCATCGGCCTGCATGAGCGCCGCGGCGGGTTTGGTGGGCAGGCCCTCGGCGGGCATGCAGTAGGTGCAGCGCAGGTTGCAGCGCTCGGTGAGCGAGATGCGCAGATCGGTGGCCGAGCGGTTCCAGCGGTCGACGAGGCCGGATGCCGCGGGGCGCGCGCCCGCGTGCACGATCGGGCCGAGCCCGAGACCGACCGGGGTGGCCGACGCGCGCGAGGAGGGCGGGACGGCGGATCCGGACACGGCGGTCGAGGTGGCCGAGGCGGCGGCCCGAGAGGCCGGGACGACCTGCTCGGACGCTCCCTGATGCGCGCCGGCAGCCGGCACGGCGGGGAATCCGAGAGAGACGGTCACAGGTTGAGGCTAAGCGACATCGGGTCGATCCGCCACGTCGGGCGTCCTCGCGGCACCACTCGAGCCGGTTGCGACATCTTTTCGACGCCCCGGAAGCCGACGACGGATGCCGCGCCACAGCTGCTGCGGAGCATCCCGCCCCTGACGCCACCACGACACCGCCACCAGCACGACGATCGACACCGCTATGCCCCAGCGCTGCACCGCGAGGCTCGGGAAGATCTGCCGGTTGAGGATCGAGAGGCCGATCACGAACCACTCCCACCGCCCGCTCATGGCGATGAACGGCACGAGCAGCAGGGCGTACCAGGGGTAGCGCGGGCTCACGATGAGGAGCGTCACGCCGATCATGACGAGCTGGGCCACCCACGGCCGTTCTGGGTCGGTCGCGACGATGACGGCCACGGCCGTGACCACGAGCAGGATGGCCGCGACGGGCAACGCCGCGCTGCCCGGGGCGAACAGTGAGATGAGACCGAATCTGCTGCCATCCTCATAACCCTCTTCGCTGAGATAGCCGGGCAGATAGCCGAGCACGCCGATGCCGGTCGACAGGATGTAGGGGATGTAGAGCACGGCGAACGTGGCGACGGCCGCGACGACGACCTTCCAGCCTTGGCGGCGCAAGAGGGCGGGGGCCGCGATCACCGGGATGAGTTTGACGGCTATGGCGCCGCCCAGGGCCACACCGCCGAGCGCGCGTCGGCCGATCGTGACCGACAGCGTGGCCACGAGGATGAGCACGGCCCCGACGAGGTCGACGTGCGAGTTCGTGACACCCTCGGCCAAGACGAGCGGACACCACGCCCACAGGGCCGCCTGCCAGCCCGGCAGGGCGCGCCGGCGCAGGGCCCGCAGCAGCAACGCGGCCGTGCCCAGCACGAAGAGCAGCCCGACGGCTTGGAGTGGCCAATACTCGGCCGAGGGGCCGACGAAGAAGCGCACCCCCGCGAACAGCATCTCGGCGAGAGGCGGATAGATCGTCGGCACCTGCGGCCGGTTGATGGCCGTGCACAACACCTCGCCCGTTCCGACCTCGCGCGTCTTCGAGATGCGCTCGCCGTCGCAGCTCTCGGAGCCGTCGGCCGCAACCGTCGGGGCCGGGAACAGCCAGTCGGTGCGCAGCTCGGCGAGGGCCGGGTCGGCGGGTACGTACTTGTAGGGCGATATGCCCGCGTTCTGCACGATGCCGTCCCAGGCATACCGGGCAGAGTCGGTGCTCGTGTTGGGCGGACCCGCCATGGCCGCGGCGCCGAGCACCGCGCATCCGATGAGCACGAGGGCCGTCACCGCGCGGCCGCGCACGCCCTTCAGCGCCCAGATCGACAGCGCGAACAGGGCCCACAGCGTGTAGGTCGCCCACGCCATGGCCGGGCGGTCGTCGTCGCTGTAGACGCCCAGATTCAGCACCGTGAAAGCCGTCAGAACGGTGGATGCCGCCAGGAGAACGGCGGTGAGAGCGATACGCACGTCCCCATCTTGAAGGAAAAGCCGGCCGAGACCCATCCCGAATGGCCACGGTGACGAATAAAGGTCAGCAATACGTGTCGGCAGGCATCCGCCCGCCTAGGCTCAGAGCCACACCGCGCAGACGCGCTCGACGAAGGGACCGGCATGCGATTCCTTCTCTATCGACTGCGCCGCAGCATCGGCTCGCCCTCGCGCAACCCGCGCATGGCCACCGTCACCGGCCGGCTGCTCGGCCTCGCGTTCCTGATCTGCTTCGGCACGGGGCTCTACAGCCACTTCCTGCAGGAGCCGCTGGCCTGGATGACCTTCACCACGCGCCCCCTGTGGCTCTACCAGGTGACGCAGGGCATCCACATCACGGCCGGCATCCTGTGCTTCCCGCTGCTGCTCGGCAAGCTCTACGTGGTGTTCCCCGACCTGTTCCAATACCCACCCGTGCGCAGCCTGAAGAAGGGCGGCGCCGTCGACCTGCTCGAGCGCGGGTCGATCGCGCTCTTCGTCGGGGCGTCGCTCGTCGAGATCACGATCGGGTTGCTGAACACTTTTCAGCTCTACATCTGGCCGTTCGGCTTTCGGCAGGTGCACTACGCCCTCGCCTACGTGATCATCGGGTCGCTCGCCATTCACATCGCGGTGAAGCTGCCCGTGATCAGGCGGTACTGGTTCAAGGGGCGCATGCCAGAGGGTGAGCCGGTTCTCGCCAGCGGGCGTGAGGATGCCGAGATCGGTCGAGAGATGGCGGATGCTCGCGCGGCGAGTGCACCCTTCGCCGCTCGTGGGATCACCGGGCGGGTCTTCGATTGGATCGACACGACCCCCGCTCCGGACAAGGCCGTCAGCCGGCGCGGTTTCGTCGCCACGCTCGCCGTCGCGGCCGCGGCCCTCGTGGCGTTCACGGGTGGCCAGTCGTTCCGCGTGCTCGACCGCCTCAACGCCTTCGCGCCGCGCAAGGCCGGCATCGGCCCGCAATCGTTGCCCATCAACCGCACGGCCGCTGCCGCGAAGGTCACCGAGACGGCCGTCGACCCGGGCTGGACGCTGACCATCGCCAACGGCGACCGCAGCATCGACCTCAGTTACGCCGACCTGACGGGGATGCCGCAGACCTCCGTCGACCTGCCCATCGCGTGCGTCGAGGGATGGAGCCAGATGGCCAGCTGGAGGGGCGTGCGCATGAGCGAGTTGGCGGCGCTTGTGGGCGCGACATCCGCGGATGCTTTCAAAGCCACGAGTCTTGAGACGAACTCGCGCTACGGCGTGATGACGATGGGCCCCGAATACGTGAACGATCCTCTGACCCTGGTGGCCGTGCAGCTCAACGGCGAACCGCTCGACATCGACCACGGCTACCCGGCCCGCATGATCGCGCCCGGCCGCCCCGGGGTGCTGCAAACCAAATGGCTGAGCCGACTGGAAGTGACCTCATGACCGGAGTCGTGGCAGAAGCCCCCGAGAGCGCGGGGCGCGGCGTGACCGTTGTGCGAGGCATCCTCATCGCCGTGGGCGTGGCCCTCATCGGTTTCGGCGGCTACACGCTCGTCATGCTGCAGCCGCGGCCGAACCAGCTGATCGGCGTGGCCGTGTGGCTCATCGGCGCGATCGTATTGCATGACGCCGTGCTATCGCCGCTGCTCGTGGGCGTCGGCCTCCTCATGCGGCGGGCCGGGCACCGGGTGCCCTGGACCGTGATCGCGCTCGTGCAGGGCGCCGTCGTGATCGGATGCCTGTTCACCCTCATGTTCCTGCCCGAGGTCGCCGTGCAACAGCGCGGGCCGAAGAACCCCACCGTCGTGCCGCTGGACTACGCGCAGAATCTCGTGATCATGTGGGCCGTCCTCGCCGCGATCGTGGTCATCGGCAGTATCGTGCTCGTGCGACGCACGCGGCGCGGGGGACGCAGCCACAGCAACGTGCGCCCGCCGCGCGCGTAAAGCCTAGGAGGCGCCGAGCGCCAGCGACACGAACGTGCGGCCGTCGGCCACCCAGTTCTGGTCGGGCACGAGGCCGGCGTGGGCGGCGCGGGTCGTCAACGCGCGCTGGCCGATCTCGGCCCAGGGGAACGGGTCGCTCTGGTGGCCGTGGCCGTTGACGACGGCGCCCTCGAAGGCGCGGTCGTGGTCGTCGTCGGGGTGGGTCTCGACGATGACGCGCCCGTGCGGCGCCAGCAGCTCGGCGACACGCGCGAGCAGGGCGCTCGGGTCTCCGCCGATGCCGATGTTGCCGTCGAGCAGGAGGGCCGTGCCCCACGCGCCCTCGCGCGGCAGCGGGTCGAAGACCGAGCGGCGCAGCACGTCGAGTCCGGCCGCCTCGGCGATCTCGAGGGCCGCGGGGGACACGTCGATGCCGAACGCCTCGAAACCGGCGTCGGCGGCTGCTTTCACCATGCGACCCGGCCCGCAGCCGATGTCGAGCACGGGGCCCGTCGCGCGCGTCAACACGTCGCGGTCGGTGTCATCCGCGTCGGCGCTCCACTTCGATACGTCGAACGGTGCCGGATGCCGGGGCGAGTCGCTCGCCGTCTCGCGCAGGTAGAGCACCTCGTCGTCGTGACGCAGCGCCCGAGCATAAGGCTCGCCGCCGCCCGAACCGAAGGTGGCCGGGACGGCGGGGGTGGCGAAATCATCCGAACGGTCAGTTTCGGTCGTGCTCATGGCGGGCTCCTTCGGCGGTGGCGGAGGTAGTGCCCTCGATGCGGCGCAGGGTTTCGGCGAAACGCGTGTGCGGGGCGAGGGTCGCCACGGTGCGCGCATCGTCGATGGTGTCGACGTCGACGAGTTCCGGCACGAGGCTCACGCCCAGGCCGACCGCTTTGAGGCGGTCGAGTTGCACGCGGCCGGTGTCGTCCTGCGACATGGGCACGCCGCGGATGAGTGAACCGTCGGGTTCACGCATGCCGAGTGTCCAGAAGCCGCCGTCGTTGGCGAAGCCGAAGAAGACGTCGGTCGTGCCGGCATCCGTGTCGGCGTCGCTCGTGCTCGTGGCTTCGTCTTCAGCGGCCCATCGCGCGAACATGTCGCGCAGAACCTGGGCGTCGAGCTGGGGCGTGTCCATGCCGATCAGCACGGTGGGACCCGTGCAGTGATCGAAAATGTGCGCCAGCCTCACGTCGAGGTCTCCTGTTCCTTGAGGTACTACCTCATAGTCTTCGGAGCCGGGCGGGAAAAGGTTTCCATCGAAGTAGAGGATGCGGCGATCGACGTCGACGGCGCTGGCCGCCGCGAGCGTGTCCTGGATCGCGGCGGCGGCGACCTCGGCGGCCTGCTCATAGCTCAGCGGCGGGTGCAGGCGGGTCTTCACCTTGCCGGGAATGGTCTCCTTCGCGATGACGATCAACGTGGTCACGGGCGGCGCACCTCTCGCAGCAGTCGGGACATGTCTTGGATGGCGACCACGGTGCCCTTCAGGGTTCCCGTCACCTTCGAACGGCCGACGCGTTCCGTGTAGGGGGTGTCCGTTTCTTCGATGCGCCACCCCTCGGCTTTCGCGCGCAACACCATCTCGAGGGGGTAGCCGCTGCGACGGTCCTGCAGGTCGAGGGCGAGCAGCCGTTCGCGGTGGCCGGCGCGCATGGGGCCGAGGTCGTGGATGTCGACGTGCGCGCGTCGGCGGATCAGGAACGACAGTGCGAGGTTGGCGGCGCGCGCGTGCAGCGGCCACGATCGGGCGGATGTCGGGCGCCGGCGTCCCAACATCAGGTCGACGTCGCCGCGTTCCACGGGGTCGACGACGAGCGGCAGATCGGCCGGGTCCATCGACGAGTCGGCATCGCAGAACGCGACGGTGGGCGCGGATGCGGCGAGCAGCCCCGTGTGGGCCGCCGAACCGAAGCCCCGGCGTGCTTCCGAAACCACGACGGCGCCGTGCTCGCGGGCAACCTCCGCCGACCGGTCAGTGGAGCCGTTGTCGACGACGATGGCGCGGTAGCCCTCCGGCAGGCGGGACATGATCCAGGGCAGCGAGCCTTCCTCGTTCAAACAGGGGAAGATGACGTCGACTCGGGGCTGAACCATTTTCTGAGAGTACAAGCAAGCGGTGTGGCATCCGTGCACCGGGAGTTGGCCTTGACAACCGCTCGACGGGCGTCGAAACGTAGCGGGGCGACTTATTCTGAGGCGATGAGCACAGACGACGAGCGGGCCGACCCGGCGACCACGTGGGACTCGCTGGCCGCGGGCGCCCGGGGCGCGGCCCGTGGGGGTGAGGCGCGCTCGAGTACCGCGACCCGTGAAGGCGGCGCGTCCGGTGGCGACGCTGGACCACGTCTTCCGCTGTTTCGTGACCCGGCCACCTGGTGGGCCGCGCTCGCGGGCATCGTCTCGGCCATCGTGGTTCTCGCGGTCGCTGAAGTCATCGCGGTGTTCCTCGGCCTGGCCGGCAGCCCGCTGTTCGCGGTCGGCGCCTGGGTCATCGATCTCGTGCCCGGCTGGCTGAAGGATGCCGTCATCCAGGCGTTCGGCACGGCCGACAAGATCGTCCTCCTCGGCGTTCTCGCCGTCGTTGTGCTGCTCCTCGCAGCCGCGGCCGGTATCGCGCAATACCGCCGCTCACCCTTCGGCATCGTCATCCTGATCGCGGTCTCGGCCATCGCCGCCGTCGCCGTCACGACCCGGCCCGAGGCGACCGGGGTAGATGCCATCCCCACCGTCGTCGGCATGATCGCGGGTGCCGTGCTGCTGCGGCAGGCCGTGCGGGCGCTCGCCGACTGGCGCGAATCGGCGGCGCGCGAGCGGGGAACCGTGGCGCGTTCGGGCGGGCTCGCCCAGCTGGACCGCCGCAAGTTCCTCGGCCTGACCCTCATCGCCGGCGTCGCAGCGGCCGCCGCCGGGGCTGGCGCGCGCGCCTTCAACCAGGCCGTCACCTACGTCTCCGATCTGCGCGCCAAGATCACGCTGCCCGCCGCAGCCACGGCCGAGGCCCCTGCCCCGGCCGGCGCCGACCTCGACATCGATGGCGTGGTCTCCTACATCACGCCGAACGAGGAGTTCTATCGCATCGATACGGCCCTGCAGGTGCCCAACATCGACCCGGATGCCTGGAGCCTGAAGGTCACGGGCATGGTCGACCGTGAGATCGAGATCACCTTCGACGAGCTCCTGGCCAAACCGCTGGTGGAGCACACGACGACGCTTGCGTGCGTCTCGAACGAGGTCGGCGGAACCCTCATCGGCAACGCGGTGTGGCTGGGCTATCCCATTCGCGAACTGCTTGCCCAGGCGGGGGTACAGGCGGGAGCGGACATGGTGTTGTCGCGCAGCGAGGACGGTTTCACGGCATCCACACCGCTCGAGGTGCTGCAGGAAGAGGACCGCGAGGCGCTGCTGGCGGTCGGCATGAACGGCGAACCGCTGCCGCTCGAGCACGGTTTCCCGGTGCGCATGGTCGTGCCGGGGTTGTATGGCTACGTGTCGGCGACGAAGTGGGTGGTCGAGCTGACGGTGACGACGTTCGCGGCCGAAACCGCCTATTGGACGGATCGCGGCTGGGGCGAGCGCGGCCCCATCAAGCAGTCGTCGCGCATCGACACGCCGCGGCAGCTCGGCAAGATCGCCCCGGGGCGCACGGCCGTCGCGGGCGTGGCGTGGGCGCAGCACACGGGCATCCGTGCGGTCGACGTGCGCATCGACGACGGCCCGTGGCAGCCGGCCCGCCTCGCCGACACCGTCGGACCCGACACCTGGGTGCAGTGGGTCTACGAATGGGATGCCTCTGGCGGCCAGCATCAGGTGCAGGTCCGCTCCACCGACGCCGCGGGCCAGCAGCAGACGGAGGCCCTCGCGGGCGTCCTGCCCGACGGCGCCACCGGCCTCCACACCATCACGGTGAACGTGGGCTGATCGTTCCTCACCAAACCAGCGATCGTGGCCTGACGGGGAACGAGGGCGACACCACGGTCCGGTGTCGCCTTGTCACGATGGCTCAGCGGGGTGCGGGAGCGGCTCCGACGGAGGGACGGATGAGGGCGTTCCATACTGCTTCTCGTACGGATCGGGGAGCGTCGAGGCTATGTCCTCGCGAATGGTGTACCAATCACCTCGTACGCACCGGCCGTCGACGTCGAGCAATATGACCCCGAGGTCGAGCCCGTAATAAAGAGTGACTCCGCCCGGCGCTCTGGCCGTTATGGCGCGATGTTCAGCCGCGTAAGAATTGGTTTCAAGAGCAAAGCCCTGCGATTGCCAATAGTGGAGAATGCGGTTCGTAGGCCCTTCGATGTCGGTCAGCCCCTCCTGGCGTCGGCCGCCTGACCAATAAACGCCGTCGCTGTGTGAAATGACGTCGCACTGTTCCGGAAGTGGGCTTTCCTCGATATGCCAGTTTCCGCCGATGACATTCGAAGCGTTCTCGAGGAGACTATGGACTTCGGCTCGGGCTTCAGCGGGGGTCGTGATGATTTCGGGGTCGCCTTTCTTCTGTTCGATGAGGTCACTCGTCGATGTGCATCCCGTCAGGAGCGTCGCCACGAGCGAGACCAAGACACTCAGCCGCCTCATCGCAGGTACTCTCCATGCAAATGCAGGTCGGTGCGTCTGCCGTCCGTGACGGTCTCACCGCGAAGGATGCGACGAATGTTATGCAGGCTTTCCGTATCGGCGCCGAAGTACTTCCGACGATCGTCGGTTTCGCTCCCACCCACGGCGTTGTGTCCGACAACGGGCTCGAGCCTCGTTCCGTCCGTCAAGGTTGCGCCGTCCACCCCGAAAACGCGCGCGCCCCAGGCTTCGTTTTCGGGGTCGACTCGCCCGCTTACCTTCTGGCCGAATCTCGCCAACACATCCGTCTGCGCTTGCGAGACGAAGACCTGCTCCGCTGGAACATTGAGGTCGGATGCTGCCAGGTGATCCGGTATGCCAGCCGAACCCACGAGTACGACGGAATCCACGGCGAGAGGACGTGTGGCGAGAGCCAGGGCCACCAGAGTCGAGCCATACGAGTGGCCGATCACGGACGTGCGGGGAGAGACCCCCTTTGTGGAAGTCACGATTGATGTCTCGGCGATGTCCGCTGCGAGACGAGAGGCACCCTCGCGCGCTCGATCGTTCCGAGGCACTTCGGCTGGGCCTGGGCTGTCGAAATTCAGCCACAGAACGACGGCCGAGTCCTCGTCCTTCGATCTGATCCGCGCCGCAGCGCGAGCGTAGTCCGGCAATTCAGCGACACTGCTGTTCATGCCGGGGACGAGATAGCTCACGTTTGTAGCGTTCGAAAGGTCACCGATCGACACCGCGACACGTGGTCTGCCCGGCATTGCATTGTCGAGGGTGACGAGATATTCGGGCGGGTCGTCATGGCGGGCGCTACCCGTGCCGTAGCGCTTCAGGAGCAACCCAAAAGCACTCAGTCGTGCAGCGGCGTCGGCCATGCCCGGGTCGCCGTCATAACTGCGCGGCCCGTCGCGGCCCGCGAGCTCGCGGTAACGAGTGGCGGCAGCGTCATATAACCGCTGCAGGCGCTTGACGTTCGCGTAGTCGCGGTCGAGCGGAGACGCCCCTGCCAGGGTCCCCACCCGCTCGGGGTCGCGGTCGGCCAAGCGCTTTCGAAACGCCGGGCTCAGGCCGGCCCAGATGCCGGCGACCTGCGCAACCGGCATCCGGCCCAGAGCCGCGAGCGCCCCGTCGGCGTCGGTGCCGTACGCGTCTTCGAACGCGGAGCCGTCCAGTGTGGCCCAGGCCCGCAGGATGTCGGAGGTGTCGGCGTCGAGCCGCGAACCCGGGTGACCCGTCCTCGGCACGCCCGCAGCGTCGAAAATGGGGAGATCATCGAGCCCCTGGACGGCAGTCTCGTCGGCGCGGGCGCGGGCGTCGATCTGCGCCATCCAGAGCTGTCTGATAGTGGCCAGCTGGGTCAGGCATTCGCGCCACGCCATTCGGGCGCGTTCGACCGTCGCTACATCCGCCGCGTCGGTGCCGATGATTAATGTGCCCGAAGACTCGCCGGGGGAGACCGCCGCAGGAGCATCCGGAACCACGTCCCACCGGAACGTCCAGTCGCCCAGTGCCTCGCTTCCGAGCGCGCGGCTGATCGTGCGGGCATGCGAGCGGATGTCTGCGAGCTCCGCCGCGGCCCGTGCACGAAGCCGCGAGCATTCGCTGCTGATCGCCTCGACGGACACCGCATAAGCGATGTAGGTGGCCCGATAGCCGTCGAATGTGGCCGCGGCCGTGCCGAGTCGCTCGTGCAGCAATGAGGCCGTGCCCGAGAGCGCCACCGTCACGCGCGAGACGTTCGCGTCGAACAGTGCCCCGGCACCGCGAATGTTCTCGGCCATCGCCCGGTACGTCTGTGCCTGTGCAGCGAAACCTTCGCCGCTCTGCAGGATCGTGGCGAAGTCGCCCCTGCCGGGGTCTGAAAGCCCGCCGAGCGGGCCGCCCTCGGTGAACAGTTCGTCACCCGTCGCCGCGCGCGTCGCGCGCCTCACGGTGTGGCCGCCTGGGCGAGAACGTCGTCGGCATCTCGCAAACCCGCACGAGCCGCAGACACCGATTCCGACATCCGGCCCACCGATTCGACGAGACCTGCGCCCATCATCTGCACGGCGTGCCCCGCGCTCTGCATTGCCCGCGCCACCGTCGTGGACCCGATCGTCTCGGTCGAGGCCGTGCGCATACGCGCCAGGAGCAGCGGCACCGTCACGCCCGTGATGTAGGCCGCGACGGCCCGATCGACGAGCGCCTTCCCCTCGTCGATGTCCGCAAACGTGATCGTGAGATCGGCCATGGCGCCCCCGCCCGGAACCGTCGTTACGTGCGCAGGGCGGCGGTTCCCTCATCCGCGGTGCTCTGCCAAAGTAGCCCGCCGGCGTGGCTGCCCGAGGGGGCCTCAGGCGGCCGACAAAGGGCGAACGTGAGGCTTATTTCAGATCGACGATGAAGTGGCCCCTGTTCGGGTGGGTCGGCCTCGTCGCGGCGCGTGGCGGCCGCCGAGAAGTCGCCCCGAAAACCTTCGCGTCGGGCGGCGTGTCCGTCGAAACTACCGCTGCACGGCATCCCGCAGCGGTGCGGTTGCGAACTCCCGCATGCCGTCGTCGAACCCCACGCGGGCCCGATAGCCCAGCTCGGTCGCGAGCCGCTCCGACGACGCCGTGATGTGGCGCACATCGCCCAGGCGGTATTCGCCGGTGACGACGGGGGCCGGGCCGCCCGCGTGCCGGCTCAGCGCCTCGGCCATATCGCCGATCGTGTGCACGTGACCTGACCCGACGTTGTAGGCGCGGAATGATCCGGATGCCGCATCCGCCGTCGCTGCCAGTGCCGCGAGGTTCGCCCCGGCGATGTCGTCGACGTGCACGAAGTCGCGGCGCTGGCCACCGTCCTCGAACACGCGCGGCGCCTCACCGCGTGCCAGGGCCGAGCGGAACAGCGACGCCACACCCGCGTAGGGCGTGTTCTGCGGCATGCCGGGTCCATAGACGTTGTGGTAGCGCAGCGCGATCGCGCGCCCGCCGGTGCTACGCGCCCACGACGTGGACAGGTACTCCTGCGTGAGCTTCGTGATCGCATAGACGTTGCGCGGGTCAAGCGGCGCGTCCTCCTCGATCAGCACGGATTCGAGCGGTTCGCCCGTCGCGTCGTCGAGGGGGTCGAATCGTCCGGCGTCGAGGTCGGAAACCTGCCGCGGGCCGGGGCGCACGAAACGCTCGCCCGAGCGGTAGCGCCCCTCGCCGTAGACGACCATCGACGAGGCGACGACGAGGCGGTCGATGCCGGCCGTGTCGAGGGCGGCGAGCAGCACGGCCGTGCCCAGATCGTTCGAGCCCACATAGTCGGGGGCGTCCTGGAAGTCGACGCCGAGCCCGACCTTCGCGGCCTGATGGCACACGGCGTCGACGCCGTCGAGGATGGCGGGCATGGCCTGGGGGTCGGTGACGTCGGCGCGGATGAATTCGGCGCGCGGGTCGATGGTGGGCGGCCCGCCGTGCACGTCGGCCCGCAGGTTGTCGGCGATGCGCACCTGCCACCCGGCGTCGAGCGCCGCGCGCACGATGGCGCTGCCGATGAAGCCCGCTCCGCCCGTGACGAGCAGCCGCCCGGGCGACGACGGGGACGACGAAGACGAGGACGGGGACGGGGACGGCGACGGCGTCATCGCGTCGCTCACAGTGCGGCGGTGGGGGCGGCGTGGGCTCCGGCATCCGCGCGCCGAACCGGACGCGAGAGCACCTCGGCCACGGCGTCGGGGGCCACCTGGTCGCGCGGCACGAAGTCTGCGGGGATGGAGCGGATGATCGCCTCGAGCGCTGCGACGATGCGCGGCTGGGCGTCGGCGAGGCGCTGCAGCACGAGCTGGTGGCTGACCGCATCCTCATCCTTCTCGGCCCCGGCTTCGGGCGCCAGGCCCGCGTCGCTGTCGGTCACGAAGGAGAGATTGATGGTCTCGATGTTGAGCTCGCCGGCGAGCGGAACTTCGGGATACATCGTCATGTTGATGGTGTGCGCACCGGCGGCGCGGAACCACAGCGATTCGGCGCGCGTGGAGAAACGCGGTCCCTGGATGACGACACAGGTGCCCGAGGCGCGGAAGGGTCCGCCATCCTGACGCACGGCCTCGACCGCGAGCGCGTGCAACTCGGGCGAGAACGGGTCGGCCTGCATGAGGTGCTGCACGGCGCCCTGGTCGTAGAACGTGTCGGGGCGCGACGACGTGCGGTCGATGTACTGGTCGGTGACGACGAGCGTGCCGGGCGGAACCTCGGGGCTGACGCCGCCGACGGCCGACGACGACAGGATGGTCTTGACCCCGAGCGAGGCGAGCGCCCAGATGTTGGCGCGGAAGTTGATGAGGTGCGGAGGAACCGAGTGGTCCGAGCCGTGCCGCGTGAGGAACGCGACGCGGCGCCCGCCCATTTCTCCCACCGTGACGGGGCTCGAGGGCCGGCCGTAGGGGGTGTCGATCTCGACGGTTTCGGCGGTGCCCTCGGCGAAGAGCTTGTAGAGGCCCGAGCCGCCGATGACGGCGATGTCGGCGTGCAGGGTGGGGGATGTCGTGTCGGTCACGGTGCTCCAGACGTGTGCGTGCGCGATCGGCGCGGGTGAGGAGGGCGGCGTGCCGCCCAGAACAAGTATGCGGGTGGCCGTCTGGCGCGCCAAGATAGGGGGAGGAGCGGGGTGAGCCTTGCGGGCCCTCCGCCTGGCGACTATGAGACGAGACGGTCATGAGTGACGGGATGGCTCCGACATCCGTTCGTGTGCTGCGTTCGGTCGAGGAGCACGGCGAGGTCGTGCGCGCGCTGCTCGCGCCCCTGGCGGCACGGCTGGGGGCCGAGGAGCTGGCGGTGTCGGCCGGGCGGATGTCGCAGCATCCTCACGACTATGACGGCCGGGTCTTGGCCGCCGACGTGCGGGCCCCCATCGATCTGCCGCCCTTCGACAACTCGCAGATGGACGGGTACGCCGTGGTGAGCGACGACCTGGCGGATGCTTCGGGCGAGCGCCCCGTGGCGCTACGGGTGGCCCCGCACATCCCCGCCGGGTCGACCGGCAGGCCGCTCGAGCGCGGGTGGGCCGCGCCGATCATGACGGGCGCGCCGATCCCCGAGGGGGCCGACGCCGTCGTGCCCATCGAGCAGGTCGATCCGCCCGCATTCTTCGCCGATCAGCCTCAGCCCGCATCGTCCGCGGTTCCGCCCGTCGCCCGGTTCACCCGCCCCGTCGCCCCCGGCACCTACCGTCGGGTACGCGGCAGCGATATCGCGGCGGGCAGCCTCCTCCTCGCCGCCGGCACACGACTCGGGGCCGCCCAATGGGGTGTCCTCGCCGCATCCGGTGTCGCCACCGTGCCCGTGCGCCGTCGCGTGCGCGTCACCGTCCTCTCGACGGGCCACGAGCTGCGCCAACCCGGCGACGCCCTCGGCCCCGGCCAGATCTTCGACGCCAACAGCGCAGCCCTGACGCGCGCGCTCGCCGAGGTCGACGCCGACGTGCGCACGGTGGCCGCCGTCTCCGACGATCCCGAGGCCTTCTCCCGTCAACTGGCGGCCCTCGGCGCCGAGACCGATCTGCTCGTCACCACGGGCGGCGTCAGCGCGGGCGCCTACGAGGTGGTGCGCGAAACCCTGGCGGGCGCCGGGGTCGACTTCGTGGGCGTGCGCATGCAGCCGGGCGGCCCACAGGGTTCGGGAGCCCTGCGCGACACAGGGATGCCGGTCGTCACGTTCCCCGGAAACCCCGTCTCCGCGCTCATCTCGTTCGAGGTGTTCCTCCGGCCCGTGTTGCTCGAACTCGCCGGGGCTCGAGCATCCGACCGCCAGCGTCTGCGCGTCACCCTCGCCGAGGATGCGACCTCGCCCGTCGACAAACACCAGATCCGCCGCGGTCGCCTGCGCGAGGACGGTCGCGTCGAACTCGTCGGCGGCCCCGGATCCCATCTTCTGCACGCCTACGCCGCCTCGGCGTTGCTGGTGCACATTCCCGCCGGTGTGGCATCCGTCACCGCCGGCGACACTCTCGAAGCCTGGAGGATCGATGACTGATCAGCCCCTCACCCACCTGCGACCAGACGGTTCGGCCCACATGGTCGACGTCAGCGACAAGCCGGTGACGACTCGCATCGCGACCGCGCAAGCCGTGTTGCACACGCGGGCCGATGTGGTGGCGCAGGTGACGTCGGGCACGCTGCCGAAGGGTGAGGCGCTCGGCACGGCGCGCATCGCGGGCATCATGGCCGCCAAGCAGACGTCCACGCTCATCCCGCTGTGCCACCCCCTGCCGATCAGCTCGGTCACGATCGACATCGAGCCGCAGGGGTCCGATCTGCTGGTGCTCGCGTCGGTGAAGACGTCGGGGGTCACGGGCGTCGAGATGGAGGCGCTCACGGCCGCCAGCGTCACGGCGCTCACCCTCTACGACATGATCAAGGCCATCGACCGCGAGGCCGTCATCGGCGAGATCCTCGTGCGGCAGAAGTCCGGCGGACGCTCGGGCGATTGGAGCCGCTCATGATCGACGAACGATCGGATGATCTGGGCGACACGCCCTCGGGTCACGCCTCGGGAGCAGCGGGGGAGCACGCCGCGACCGGCGGGGGCCCGGGTGCCGGCGCTGGCGCGGCGGACAGCGGCGACTCCTCGTTCGTCTCGAGCTCGGGCGCCCTGTCCCTCGAAGACCTGTCCATGCCCGGTTCGGGCGGCCCCGACGAGGTCGTCGACGGCGTGCCCTCGGCGGCGGCTGCGGGGCGCGCGCGGGTGATCGTCGCCTCCACGAGCGCGGCCGAGGGAACCTTCATCGACCGCACGGGCCCGCTCATCGAGGCGTGGTTGCGGCAACGCGCATTCGACACCCCCGACCCGCTCGTGGTCGCGGACGGTCCGGCCGTGGGCGACGCGCTGCGTCAGGCGCTCGCGGACGACGTGGACATCGTCGTCACGACGGGCGGCACGGGCATCTCGCCGACCGATGCGACGCCCGAGCAGACATCCGCCCTGCTCGACCACACCATCCCCGGTTTCGCCGAGGAGCTGCGCCGGCGCGGCGCCCAGGTATCCTCGCGCGCGCTGCTCAGCCGCGGGGTCGCGGGGGTCGCCGGGCGCACGCTCGTCGTCAACCTGCCGGGCTCGGCGGGGGGAGTCGAGGACGGCCTGCAACTGCTGGGCGAAATCCTCGAGCACGCCCTCGACCAGCTGTCGGGCGGCACGCATGACGCCTGATCCGAGCGCGGCGGGCGTCGTGGCGCTCGCCGACGTCGTCGACCGCCCCATCTCCATCGCGGAGTGCGAGACGCTCGTGGCCGACGACCGGTTCGGGGCCGTCGTCACGTTCGCGGGCGTCGTCCGCAACCACGACGAGGGCCGGGGCGTGCTCACGCTGTCCTACACGGCTCACCCCACGGCGGCGGCGGTCATCGCGGATGTCGCACGCGATGTTGCCGCGCGCTTCCCCGACGTCTCGCTCGCCGTTCTGCATCGTGTCGGCGACTTGACCATCGGCGACGTGGCCCTGGCCGCCGCGGTCGCTTCGGCGCACCGAGCGCCCGCCTTCGAGGCGGCAGCGCTCCTCGTCGATCTCGTCAAAGAGCGCGTGCCGATCTGGAAGGAACAGTCCTTCGACGACGGCCAGACCGAGTGGGTCGCCGCCCTCGGCTAAATCGTTTGCCGTCTGAGCGCGGTGGCGCCGACGCCTCGCGCCGCCGGAACTTCGGTTCGTCGGCGGCACACGGATGCCGTCCGGGCATTGGTCGATCCTCCGGCCGGGCGCGTTTACACGGCGCCCGGCCGGAGTCGGTCAGCCCACCTTCTCGGTGATGATCTGCATGACGGTCGTGTCGGCCAGCGTGGTGGTGTCGCCGATCTCGCGGCCCTCGGCGACATCGCGCAGCAGTCGCCGCATGATCTTGCCCGATCGCGTCTTCGGCAACTCGTTCACGACGAAGATCTGGCGGGGCCGGGCGATGGGCCCGATCTGCTCGCCGACATGCGTGCGCAGAACGGCCTGGATGTCTTCGACCGCCTTCGACTCTTCGAGCTGGCTCTCCTTGATGATCACGAATGCCACGACAGCCTGCCCGGTGGTCTCATCGGATGCCCCGACGACGGCCGCCTCGGCCGTGAACGGATGCGACACGAGGGCCGATTCGATCTCGGCCGTCGACAGGCGGTGGCCCGACACGTTCATGACGTCGTCGACGCGGCCGAGCAGCCACACGTCGCCGTCCTCGTCGAGGCGCGCGCCGTCACCCGCGAAGTACTTGTCTCCGAACTTCTCCCAATAGGTTTCTTTGAAGCGCTCGGGGTCGCCCCAGATGCCGCGCAGCATGCTGGGCCAGGGTTCGGTCACGACCAGCAGGCCGCCGTTGCCCTCGCCGACGGGGTTGCCGTCGTCGTCGACCACGTCGATCGCGATTCCGGGCAGGGGCACCTGCGCGCTTCCGGGCTTCGTCTCGGTGATACCCGGCAGTGCCGAGATCATGATGGCGCCGGTCTCGGTCTGCCACCACGTGTCCACGATGGGGGCCGCCTTGCCGCCGATGACCTTGCGGTACCACATCCAGGCCTCGGGGTTGATGGGTTCGCCCACCGAGCCGAGCAGGCGCAGCGACGATAGGTCGAACTGCTTCGGAATCTTGCGGCCGAGCTTCATGAACGAGCGGATGGCCGTGGGCGCCGTGTAGAAGATCGAGACCTTGTACTTCTCGATGATCTCCCACCAGCGACCGGGATGCGGGCTGTCGGGCGTGCCCTCATAGATGACCTGCGTGGCGCCGTTGGCGAGCGGGCCGTAGGTGACGTAGGTGTGTCCCGTGATCCAGCCGATGTCGGCCGTGCACCAGTACACGTCGCTGTCGGCGTGCAGGTCGAAAACGTTCTTGTGGGTGAAGGCCGCCTGGGTCAGATATCCGCCCGAGGTGTGCAGAATTCCCTTCGGTTTGCCCGTCGTTCCCGAGGTGTAGAGGATGAACAGCGGGTTCTCGGCGGAGAAGGCCTCGGCGATGTGATCGGGGGATGCCGCGGCGAGCTCGTCGTGCCACCACCGGTCGCGCTCGGGGTTCCAATCCACGGTGTTCTCGCCGCGCTTGACGACGAGAACGTTGGTGACGGTGTCCTGGGGCCCGAGGTCGCCGCGCGCCTCGAGTGCCGCGTCGACGGCGGGTTTGAGCGGCGAGACCTTGCCCTTGCGCCAGCCGCCGTCGGCCGTGATGACGAGTTTCGCGGCCGCGTCGTCGATGCGCGAGCGCAGGCTGTCGGCGCTGAAGCCGCCGAACACGACGGAGTGCACGGCCCCGAGGCGCGCGACGGCGAGCATCGCGATGACGGCCTCGGGAATCATGGGCAGGTAGATGGCGACACGGTCGCCTGCGCGGATGCCGAGGGCGGCCAGCACGTTGGCGGCCCGCTTCACCTCGGCGGTGAGCTCGGCGTAGGTCAGGCTGCGGCTGTCGCCCGGCTCGCCTTCGAAGTGCAGGGCCACGCGGTCGCCATTGCCCTGCTCGACGTGGCGGTCGAGGCAGTTGTAGGCCACGTTGAGCGTGCCGTCGTCGAACCATTTCGCGAAGGGCGGGTTGGTCCAGTCGAGCGTCTGCGTGAACGGCTTCTCCCACGTCACGAGCTCGCGCGCCTGGCGCGCCCAGAACCCGAGGCGGTCGTCGGATGCTTCGGCATAGAGTTCGGCGTTCGCAACCGCGTTGGCGGCGAAATCGTCGCTCGGTGCGAACCGGCGGTCTTCGTGTAAGAGGTTGTCGATCCTGTTGCTCATTGCGGCTCGGCGCTCCTTTGCGTTGCTGTTCGGACGGCGGTGTCCTGACTGCAGACGACTGTACTCCGATTCCAGGAACGGCTTGCCGACGGCGGGCGAGGGTCTCCGCGCGCCCGTAAAAAACCGACCAGTTTGTTCTCAGGAGGCTCCCAGACGCTTGTCGGCATTTAGGGGGACACGCGGGTTTGCGCATCTGGTGTTTCCGCGTACACTTGAACACGGCCGAATCTTCGTATTCGTGCATGCGGCGCCCGGATTCCCCCCAATCCCGCGTCGCATCTGGCGGCACCCATTCCCCCCAATGGGTGCCGCCCCCTTCTTTTTAAGCGCTTCTTCGCGCTGCCAGTGCGTCCCATGCGGATGCATCTCCCCGGGCCGTCTGCGCGCGACGGCTTGAGCGCGCCTTCTCCGCCGATTTCGGTTGCCCCAGTTCGGGTGTTCCCCGTTCGGGTCGGCAATTCGTTCTCCACAGGCGGCATTCGCGGGATCTGTCCACAGCTTGACCGTCTCCGCCTCGCGAGGCGGCGAGCGCGCATACCGTCACAGGCATGAACTCTCTCCTCGAGCAAAAGCGCGTCAGGGATCGCGCCCGGGCCGCCTTCGGCTCAGGGCTGCGCCCCGCGCCCAGACTCTCGGCGCCGCCTGCCGAGCAGTCACGACCCGTTCCGCGGCCGCTCCTCATCGAGCGGTATCGCGATCGCGCTTTGTCCGGCATTGGCGAGCGCGGCAGCGGCGGGCACGGCGCGTCGACGTCGAGCGTCATCCCGATCGCGCCCGTTGCTCCGCTCCGCATCGACACGGCGTCGCGCTTCGGTGACCTCGGCCCCTACCTCCTCCTCGACGACGTGACAGACATCGTGATCACCGGTTCGAGTGGTGCCTGGGTCGACCGGGGCCGGGGCTTCGAGCGCATCGTCGAATGGAGCGGGGGCGACGACGTCGTCCACACCCTGGCCGTTCGTCTCATCGCCGAGGGCGGCAGGCATGTCGACGAGGTGAGCCCGTTCGTCGATGTGCGCCTGCCCGGTGGCATCCGGGTGCACTCCGTGCTGCCGCCTCTGTCCGTCGGGGGAGCGGCGCTCAGCATCCGGGTCCCGGCGCAGCGGCCCCTCCTACTCGAGCATCTCCACGCGCGCGGCATGTTCGCTCCGCGTGGCGATGCCCTGTCACGGCGGTTGCGCGAGGCCGTGTCCTCTCGCACCAACGTGCTGATTTCGGGCGGAGCCGGAACGGGGAAGACCACCCTGCTCGCCGCCCTGTTGTCCGATGCCGATCCGTCCGAGCGCATCATCTGCGTCGAGGATGTCTCCGAACTCGTGCTCGATCACCCCCACGTCGTCTCGCTCGAAGCGCGCCAACCCAATGCCGAAGGCAGCGGAGGCGTCGACATCGCCCGCCTCCTCCGCGAGTCGCTGCGCATGCGACCGGACAGACTCGTGCTCGGAGAATGCCGCGGCAGCGAGATCCGAGACATGCTCGGTGCCCTGAACACCGGCCACGAGGGCGGGGCGTGCACGGTCCACGCCAACTCCCTCAGCGACGTGCCCGCACGGCTCGAATCGCTCGGGGCCCTGGCCGGCATGTCGTCAGAGGCTGTCGCTCGCCAGGCGGTCAGTGCCATCGGTCTCATCGTCCACCTGCGGCGCGTCGGCGGCATCAGGCGCGTCGCGGCACTCGGGCACTTCACCCGTGACGAACGCGGCCGCCTCACCATCGCTTCGGAGGTCTCCTCGTGACCGTCCACCGCCTCTCGGCCCGTCGCATCCCCGTCGTTCGACGGATCATGCACGCCGCAGCCGTCGATGAACGCCCGCACGCCGAGAACATCGCGACGGTCGTGCAGAGGCTCGCCGTCGTCCTCGAAGCGGGGGTCTCACCCGGTTCGGCGTGGCGCTACCTCGACGACGACTCGGCAGCCGTGGCTTCAGACAGCGTCGCGCCGGTCGTCCGTGCGGTGCGCGAACTTCGGCCGGGGGGAAGCGTCGTGCCCGCGCTCCTCGGGGCCGCACCGAAGACGGGCCCGGCGGCCCCGCTCTGGCGTGCGGTCGCCGCCGCCTGGCAGGTTTCCGAGGTCACCGGGGCGCCGCTCGCGCCCTGCCTCTCGTCGATCGGCGAATCCCTCCTCGACATCGGATCCACTGAACGCGCGGTCCAGATCGCATTGGCCGGGCCGACGGCGTCATCTCGTCTTGTGCTCGCGCTTCCCCTAGTTGGCCTGGTCTTCGGAGCCCTCCTCGGCTTCGACACGCTCCAGTTCCTGTTCACCTCGATCGTCGGAGGCGTCTGCGGTGTCACCGCCGTCTTACTGGTGCTGATCGCGCACCGCTGGAGCAATCGCCTGGTCCTCGCGGTGGCGCCTCGCGGGCGTGCCCCCGGTCTCCTGCTCGATCTCACGATCGTTGCGCTCGCGTCCGGGCGGTCCGCGCTCGCCGCCGTGGCAGCCGTGACGACGGCCGTCTCGGATTGCGAACTCGAGGCGGCGACCGACGAGGCCGAGCGCCGCGACCGTGAAGCGGTTCTCGTGCTCTCGAAGCGCGCCGGAATCCCGGCCTCCCTTCTCCTCGCCTCCGAAGCGCAGGCCTACCGCCGCACGGCCCGCACCGTGGCCGCCCGCAACGCCGAGAAGCTCGGCACCCAGCTGCTCCTCCCGCTCGGGCTCTGCATCCTGCCCGCCTTCATCCTCCTCGGCGTCGTCCCCATCGTCGCCGGCATCCTCTCGAGCGCCGTCAGCGCGCTCTAGCTGCCCTCACACCGCCCGCCCACAACCACTGGAGCCTCATGTATCCCTTCTCACCGCTCATGCCCGAACTCGCACCAACGCGCGAGCCATCGTCGTCGCAGTGGCCCTCGACCTCGTATGTGCCGGGAGGCGGTCGATCGCTCGCCGACGAAACCGGAGCAGCCACAGCGGAATACGTCATAACGACCATGGCCGCCGTCGCATTCGCTGGTCTACTCGTCGTGATCATGCGCAGCGACGAGGTGAAGGGCATTCTCCTCGACCTCGTCCGACGCGCGCTGAACGTCGGTTGACCGTGGACGACAGACATGCCGCGCTCGGGCCCGCGCGGGCCTCAGAACACGAACGGGGTTCCGCAGCCGCGGAGTTCGCGGTGACGATGCCCGCCGTGCTTCTGGTTCTGGCCATGACGGTCGGAGCGTTGGGAGCCGCGGCGCATCAGGTGCGACTCGCGGATGCGGCCGCCGATGCCGCGCGCGCTCTCGGTCGTGGTGAGTCCGCTGCGGCCGCCGGGGCTCTCGCCGCGCGGGTCGCCCCGGGTTCCCAGCTCGCAACCTCTACCGATGGCGAACTCGTCTGCGCCGAGGTCGCGAAAGCCTGGGCGCTCCCCGGGGGCCGTGCAACCGGCATCCGACTGGTCGCCTACGCCTGTGCCCTCGGAGGCGGACGATGAACGCGCTCCTCTGCAAGGTGACGACACGCCGGTGCGTCACCGAGGGCCGACTGCATCAGCCCTCTCGCTCCCCGGCGGCAGCGCGGCAACCCGCCGACCTCAGTGGCTGCGGCGCGTGTGGTTCGTGTATTCGAGGTTCGGGCACGCTGCTGTCCGTCGCGTTGATCGCGTGTGGTGCGTCGATCACTGTGGCGCTCGCGGCGTCGAGCGGGGCCGCGCTGGCTCGACAGAACCTGATGCACGCCGCCGACGGATCGGCGCTCGCCGCCGCCGACTCCCGCAACGGCTTCTCGGATGCCGACCCCTGCGAAGCCGCCGCCCTCGTGGCTGCAGCGTACAACGCGCGCGTCTCGGTGTGTCATCCCTGCGACGACGCGATGTGCGTCGAAGTGAGCGATGCCTTCCTCGGAATCTCCTTCACGGCGCGAGCACGAGCGAGCGGGGTGGTCGCATGAGCGGCCCGCCCGCGTTCACACGCTTAGGAGAAGTTCGTGGTGAGGAAGCGATACGCGACAGCGCTCGGCAGCGCCGAACCCGCCGACTCGAACTCCTGGCCCGCGGAGCGCGCATAAACATAGGTCTTGCCGCCAGCGGCCGGAATCTCGACCGTGGGCTTCGGCCGACCGTCCTCCAAGAAGCCGGTTGCCACCGTGCGACCTTCGAGGGGTCCATCTGTGAGCTTGGCCGTGTACGTCGTCTTCGTCGTGTCACTCATACCTCTTATTGTCCTCACAACCGAAACGGGCACAAGGGGTCAGTGTCGTTCGCGGCGGAATCACGCGGCAGCCGATTAGGTGGAGGCCCAGTGGGTGTGTGTATGGTGTGGCTGACGAGAGGAGTCTGGTGACAGGCACAAAGAAGCTGGTCATCGTAGAGTCGCCCACCAAGATGAAGTCGATTGCCGGCTATCTGGGCGACGGATACGAGGTCCTGAGTTCGGTGGGGCACATTCGTGACCTGGCCGAGCCGAAGAACCTGCCCGCCGACCTGAAAAAGGGCGGCCTCGGCAAGTTCGCCGTCGATGTCGACAACGGCTTCGAGCCGTACTACGTCGTGTCCGACAGCAAGAAGAAAACTGTCGCCGAACTCAAACGAGCCCTGAAAGACGCCGACGAGCTCTTGCTCGCCACCGATGAAGACCGCGAAGGCGAAGCAATCGCGTGGCACCTGCTCCAGGTCCTGAAGCCCAAAGTGCCCGTGCGCCGCATGGTCTTCCACGAGATCACCAAAGATGCCATCCTCGCGGCCACCGACAACACGCGTGAGCTCGACGTCGCCCTGGTCGACGCGCAGGAGACGCGCCGCATCCTCGACCGCATCTACGGATACGAGATCTCGCCCGTGCTCTGGCGCAAGGTCGGTCCCGCCCTCTCCGCCGGGCGCGTGCAATCCGCCGCCACCCGCCTCGTCGTCGACCGCGAGCGCGAACGCCTCGCCTTCACCGCGGCCAGCTACTGGGACCTCACGGCCCACGTCGCCGCCGACGACGCCACCCCATTCGAGGCACGTCTCGTGCGACTCGACGGCGAACGCGTCGCGACCGGCCGCGACTACGACGACACCGGTGCGCTGAAGAGCAAGGCCGTTCCTCTCGACGAGGCCACCGCCACCAGCCTGGCCGCCGCGCTCTCGGCCCCCGGCACGCCGGTCCGCGTGAGCAAAGTCGAATCGAAGCCGTACTCGCGCCGCCCGGCGGCCCCCTTCACGACGTCGACGCTGCAGCAGGAGGCCGCGCGCAAGCTGCGGTTCTCGGCCCGTCAGACGATGAGCGTCGCCCAGTCGCTCTACGAAAACGGTTACATCACCTATATGCGAACCGACTCGGCATCGCTGTCGAGCCAGGCCATCAACGCGGCCCGTGCGCAGGCGACCAGCCTCTACGGCGCCGAGACGATCCCCGACAAGCCGCGTCAATACGCCGGCAAGTCCAAGAACGCGCAAGAGGCGCACGAGGCCATCAGGCCCTCCGGCGACACGTTCCGCACACCGTCGTCGCTCGCGTCGACCCTGCACGGCAACGACTTCAAGCTCTACGACCTCATCTGGAAGCGCACCGTCGCCAGCCAGATGGCCGACGCCAAGGGGCAGACCGCCACGGTCACCATCGAAGCGACCGCCGACAAGGTCGCCGAGTTCACCGCATCCGGCACCGTGATCACGTTCCGCGGGTTCCTCAACGCCTACGAAGAGGGCCAGGACGAAGACCGCAACGCCGATGCCAGCGCCAAGGAAGCGAAGCTCCCGCCGCTGACCGAAGGCCAGCAGGTCGCCTTGCGCGATGTCGAGGCAAAGGGCCACGAGACCAGCCCGCCGCCCCGCTACACCGAAGCAAGCCTCGTCAAACAGCTCGAAGAGCTCGGCATCGGCCGACCTTCCACCTATGCGCAGACCATCGCGACGATCATGGATCGCGGATACGTCACGCAACGTGGGCAGGCGCTCATCCCCAGCTGGATCGCGTTCAGCGTCGTGCGTCTGCTCGAGCAGCACTTCGGCGACCTCGTGCAGTACGACTTCACCGCTGCGATGGAAGAAGACCTCGACCGCATCGCCAACGGCAGCCAAGACCGCACGGCCTGGTTGCAGAACTTCTACTACGGCGGAGACGACCACACCGGCCTGCGCCAGGTCATCGACAACCTGGGCGAGATCGACGCGCGAGACATCAACTCCCTGCGCATCGACGACGACATCACCCTGCGCATCGGCAAGTACGGCCCCTACCTCGAGGTGCCCGACCCCGACAACGCCGAAGGAACGCCGCGCCGCGTCAACATCCCCGAAGAACTCGCACCCGACGAGCTCACGCCGGCTAAGGCGCGCGAGCTGATCGACGCGCCCGTCATCGGTGACCGCGTTTTGGGCGTCAACCCCGAGAACGGCAAGCAGGTCGTCGCGAAGGACGGTCGCTTCGGCCCCTACGTCACCGAGGTCGACCCCGAGCCCGCCGAAGGCGAAACTCCCGAAGCGGATGCCGCCACCGTCGACCAGGCCACCGGCGAAGTGCTCGACGGCGCCAAGAAACCCGCCAAGAAGAAGGCACCCGCCAAGAAAGCCGCCGAGAAGCCGCGCACCGCGTCCCTGTTCAAGTCGATGTCGCCCGAGACGATCGACTTCGATACGGCCATGAAGCTGCTCAGCCTGCCCCGCGTGGTCGGCAACGACCCCGAGAGCGGCGAAGAGATCACGGCCCAGAACGGCCGCTACGGTCCCTACCTCAAGAAGGGCGCCGACACGCGTTCGCTCACGAGCGAGGACGAGATCTTCACGATCGACATCCCGGCAGCCGTCGAGCTCTACGCCCAGCCCAAATACGGTGCCAAGCGCGCCTCGAGCTCCCTGAAAGAGTTCGAGGCCGACCCCGAAAGCGGCAAGCCCATCAAGGTGAAGGACGGCCGATTCGGGCCCTACGTCACCGACGGCGTCACCAACGCGACCATCCCCAAGGCCGAATCGGTCGAAGAGATTACGTTCGACCGGGCCGTTCAGTTGCTCGCCGACAAGCGCGCAAAGGGTCCGGCCAAACCGCGGGCGAAGAAGGCTCCGGCCAAGAAGGCGCCCGCGAAGAAGGCACCCGCCAAGAAGCCGGCCGCTGCCAAGGCAACTGCTGCAAAGCCGACCGCTGCGAAGACGGCCGCTGCGAAAACGACTACGGCGAAAACGGCCACCGCGAAGGCACCGGCCAAGAAGCCCGCCGCCACGAAACCGGCCGCCGACGCGACATGAGCGAGCGACCGCATCCCGGCCTCTTCGTAACGATCGAAGGAGGGGACGGCTCGGGTAAATCGACCCAGGCCGCCCTCCTCGAGCAGTGGCTGACCGATGAGGGGTACACCGTCGTTCGCACGCGCGAACCCGGCGGCACCGAGGTCGGATTGCTGCTGCGCGAGATCGTTCTGCACCACCGAGGAGACATCCCCCCGCGCGCCGAGGCGCTCCTCTACGCCGCCGACCGTGCTCAACACGTGGCCACGCTCGTCCGGCCCGCCCTGCAACGCGGAGACATCGTCCTGCAAGACCGGTACATCGACTCCTCGGTCGCCTATCAGGGTGCCGGGCGCACGCTCGGGGGCGAAGAGATCCGCGCGCTGTCCGACTGGGCGACCGACGGCTTGGCGCCCGACGTCACGCTGCTCCTCGACCTCGACGAAGAAACCGCACGGGCCAGGATGGGGGCCACCGAACGCCGGTTCGACCGCCTCGAGGCCGAGAAGCAGGACTTCCACCGCCGGGTCCGCGGAGCCTTCCTCGCCATCGCCGACAACGAGCCCGAGCGGGTCGCCGTGATCGACGCGGCCGAACCCGTCGAACTCGTCGCCGAGACGATCGCCGCACGCATCCGCCCGCTCCTCCCGTAGGGCTGCCCCGCCGCCAGCATCCGCCCGCTCCTCCCGGAGCGCTCTGGTGCCACACGCAGTCGGCTGCTCTTCCCGTGGAGCCGCGCCGCCAGCATCTGCCCGTTCGGCCGGGGGTGAGCTCGCGCGCAGCCGGCTCCTGTGGCCGGGGCCGCTGAGGTGACGCCCGCCGGTTGTCGGAGGCCGCCGGTAAGGTGGAACCGTGGGAGCTTGGGACGACATCATCGGGCAGACGGACGCCGTCGAGCTGTTGACCGACGCCAGCCAGAACCCGCAAGCCATGACGCACGCCTGGCTCATCACGGGGCCTCCGGGCTCCGGGCGTTCCAACCTGGCCTATGCCTTCGCCAAAGCCCTGCTCAGCCGTGTGCCGGGCGGTGACGAGCAGACCGACCAGCAGGTCGACGCGCGTACGCATCCCGATCTGACGTCGCTGTCGACGAGCAAGGTAATTATCTCGATCGACGAAGTGCGGCACCTCGTCACGGGTGCGTCCTACGCGCCCTCGGTCGGCCGCTACCGCGTGCTCGTCGTCGAAGACGCCGACCGCATGGCCGAGCGCACCTCCAACGTGCTCCTCAAAGCCCTCGAAGAGCCGCCCGAGCGCACCGTGTGGATTTTGTGCGCGCCCAGCGAAGCCGACCTCATTCCCACCATCCGGTCGCGCGTCCGCAGCGTGCGGTTGCGCGTGCCCGACGTGACCGAAGTGGCCGCGCTCCTGCAGCGCCGCGACGGCGTGGACGCCGAGACGGCCGAGCGCGCCGCCCGGCACGCCCAGAACCACATCGGCATGGCACACCGGCTCGCCACCGACGAGACCGCACGTCAGCGGCGCGAAGAGACCCTTCGAGTGGCGCTGACCGTGCGCACCGTCTCGGACGCCGTCGTGGGGGCGGCCACGCTACTCGAGCTCGCCGGCTCCGACGCGAGTGCCTACACCGAGCAACGCGACGCCGAAGAACGCGAACACGCGCTGCGCTCGCTGGGCATCGAACCCGGCAAACCCGTTCCGCCCGCCCTACGCGCACAGATCCGCGGCCTCGAAGAAGAACAGAAGCGCCGCGCCACCCGCAGCCTGCGCGACGGCATCGACCGCATCCTCGTCGACCTGCAATCGGTCTATCGCGACATCGCGCTGCTGCAATTCGGCATCGACGACACCATCATCAATCGCGAGCTGTTGCCGCACCTGCGACAATCAGCACAATCGTCGAGCCAGGCCAGCACCATGGCCACACTCGACGCCATCGCCACCGCCCGCCACCGCATAGAGGGGAACGTCGCACCGGCACTGGCCCTCGAAGCCATGCTGGTCGCGGCACAACGCTGACATGAATAACGACGACATGGGCAACGACGACATGGGTAACGACGACATGGACAAGACCGACAGGCACCAGGCCGAGCAGAACGCGCCGGGCGACAGCAGCACCCCGCAGAGCTCCACGCCGTGGGAACTCGCTGCCGCCGAGGTATCCGTCGCGGGTCGACGCCCCCGCCGCTCGGTGCGCCGCCGCGCCGCGAGCGTCGTCGCCACCGTCACGGTCGCCGCCCTCGCCCTGAGCGGCTGCGTCACGGCCTTCCTGCCGGGGGACCGCAACGGCGGAGGCAGCAGCACATCCACGCCCGTAGCCGAAGACGTGGCCGCCGATCTGAAGCCCTTCTACGAGCAAACCCTCACCTGGAAGAGCTGCGAGGGCGGCGAGCTCGAATGCACCACCTTCGACACGCCCGAGAACTGGGATGACCCCGCGGCTGGTTCGGTCGAGATCGCCGCCGTGCGCTCCCGAGCCACCGGTTCCGACCGCGTCGGTTCGCTGCTCGTCAACCCCGGCGGGCCCGGCGGCTCCGGCTACGACTTCGTCGCAGACAGCCTCGACTTCGCCACCGACCAGAAGCTGCAAGAGTCCTTCGACGTCGTCGGCTTCGACCCCCGCGGCGTCGGCCGGTCGACACCCGTCACCTGCTTCGACCCGGAAGGGCTCGACGCCTACCTCTACGACATCCCGGCCAACGCGCGCGGAACAGAAGCCTGGCAGCAGGAGAGCGCCCAGAGCGCCACCGACTTCGGCAAGGCCTGCGCCGACAACACGGGCGACTTCCTGCACTACGTGAACACCGTGCAATCGGCCCACGACATGGACCTGCTGCGCGCCCTCGTCGGCGACAGCAAGCTCTACTACCTCGGCTACTCCTACGGCACCTTCCTCGGCGCCACCTACGCCGAACTCTTCCCCGACAAGGTCGGTCGCCTCGTGCTCGACGGCGCCATCGACCCGTCGGTCAGCAACTTCGAGGTCACCAAGACGCAGTCGATCGGCTTCGAGAACGCCCTCAAGGCCTACCTCGAGAGCTGCCTCGGCGGCTCGGATTGCCCCTTTACCGGGTCGGTCGATCAGGCCATGACCCAGATCCGGGCGCTGCTCGAATCCGTCGACAAGACGCCCATCCGCAACTCCGACGGGCGCATGCTCGGCTCGGGCACGCTCGTCACCGCGATCATCTACCCGCTCTACTCGCAGTCCAGCTGGAGCTACCTCACCCAGATGTTCGACGACGTCATGAAGGGTTCCGCCAGCGTCGCCTTCACACTCGCCGACGGGTACAACGGGCGCAACCCCGACGGCACCTACGCCGACAACTCCACCGAATCGTTCACGGCCTACAACTGCCTCGACTATACCTACGACGCCGACCCGGCCGTCATGGCCGAGCAGGCCGCCGAGATCGAGAAGGCCGCCCCCGTCATCGGCAGCTACATGACCTACGGCGACATCGGATGCGCCAACTGGCCCTACACCGACGGCGCCGAGCGAGCCGCCATCAACGCCCCCGGCGCCCCGCCCATCATGGTCGTCGGCACCACCAATGACCCGGCAACGCCCTACGAATGGGCCGTCTCGCTCGCCGATCAGCTCGAAAGCGGATTCCTCCTCACCTACGAAGGCGAGGGGCACACGGGGTACAACAAGGGCTCCGAATGCGTGGACAATGCCGTGGACGACTATCTGGTCAATGGCACCGCGTTGACCTCCGATCCGAAATGCACCTGATCAACAAATAAATGACACGCGCATGACCGCGGCGGGGCTGGGCCCGATTCACACTCGGGCCCAGAAACCGCTAAGATCATTCCTTGTGTTGCCGTACACGCGAAAGCGAACGGCAAACACGCCGCCCTAGCTCAGTCGGCAGAGCGATTCACTCGTAATGAATAGGTCAGGGGTTCGATTCCCCTGGGCGGCTCCACTTCTTCACCCCTCGTGCGGCCCACGTACAAGCACTAAGCTGGCGCCGTGACTAAAGACGGCACGCTCCGCTGGGGCATCCTCGGACCAGGCGGCATCGCACACGCGTTCACCGCAGACCTCATCCAGAACGGTCTCATCGTTCAGGCCGTCGGCTCGCGCCAACTCATCAAGGCGCAAGAATTCGCCGACGAATTCGACATCGCCAACGCGCACGGCAGCTACGAAGACCTCGTGGCCGACCCCGACGTCGACGTCGTCTACATCGCCACGCCGCATCCGTTCCACGCCGATAACGCCCTCCTCGCGTTGAACGCCGGCAAGCACGTCCTCGTCGAGAAACCCTTCACTCTCAACCAGGCCGAAGCCGAACGCGTCGTCGCGCGCGCCAACGAGCTCGGGCTCGTCGTGCTCGAGGCGATGTGGACCCGCTTCCTGCCGCACATGGTGCGCCTGCGCGAGATCCTCGCCGAAGGCCTGCTCGGCGACCTCGTCGGCGTTGTCGCCGACCACACGCAGTCCCTGCCGCAGAATCCCGAACACCGCATCAACAACCTCGAGCTCGGCGGCGGCGCTTTGCTCGACCTCGGCATCTACCCGGTGTCATTCACGGTCGACGTGCTCGGCATCCCCGACACCATCCAGGCGTCCGCAGCCTTCGCCGAGACGGGCGCCGACTCCACCGTCGCCACGGTGTTCGGCTATGAGGGAGGCCGCACCGCCACCAGCTTCAGCACCAGCACGGCCAAGGGCACCAACGTGGCGTCCGTGCTCGGCACGCGCGGACGCATCGACCTCGACGCCGTGTGGTACTCGCCGACCACGTTCCGCCGCTACGACGCCGATGGCGAGCTGCAGGAGACATACACGTCGACCGTCGTCGGCCGCGGCATGCACTATCAGGCGCTCGAACTCGAACGACTCGTCGCCGAAGGACACCTCTCGGGCGACATCCTGCCGACCAGCGAATCGATCGCCATCATGGGTGTACTCGACGAGATCCGGCGACAGATCGGGCTCGTCTACCCGGGGGAGCGGAACAGGGCGATCTAACGGCCGGGTCGGCGCCCCGCCGTGCCCGCGTGACGGCAGCGCTTGGGCGACAGGGCGTCCGTGTGTCGGTGTGCCCGTGTGCCCGAGCGCTCGGAGGTCGGTCTGCGCACAACTCAACATTCGATGGGGCGAAAACGTGAACCCCGGTTTAGGATCTTCGGGTGCGCGAAACCTCTGACGACACCACCGAACGTCCTTCAGAACCGTCGTCGACCCCGCGCGGCGTCGGAGCCTTCTTCGCCCGCCACCGCACCGCCTGGCTGATCACGGCCGCCGCGGCTGGCTTCGCCCTCATCGGCTCGGGCGCCGTGGCCGTCGGCGCAGCAACGTCGCCCGTCGTCACGTCGAGCGCGCAAACGGCCGAGGTGCAGGATGTCGCGCCCTCGACATCCGCGAGCCCGACGCCCACCCCGACAGCCACCACGCCGCCGCCGCGCCCGGTGCCCGCCAACGCCGTGCCGGCCTCGAAACTGCGCACCTGCTCGGTGCAGGGCCTCACCACCGACCCCCGCTTCGGCAACATGCAGGCGCAGGCCCTGAACGCCGACACGGGCGAGGTGCTCTTCGACCGCGACGCCAACACGCCCAACCGCACCGCCAGCGTGCTGAAAGTGCTCACCACGTCGGCCGCGCTCTCCGCTCTCGGCCCCGACTACCGCGCGACGACGCGCGTGGTGCAGGGCTCAGAGCCTGGCACGATCGTGCTGGTCGGCGGCGGAGACGTGACGCTCACGCGGCTTCCGACGGGCCAGGAATCGATCTACAAGGGCGCTGCGCACCTCGACGACCTCGCCGCGCGCGCGAAAACCGCCTACGAGGCGTCCAACCCGGGTGTGCCCATCACGAAGATCGTGCTCGACGCGAGCTACTTCGGCGGCGACGGCTGGCAGCCCAGCTGGGAGACCTCGGAGCGCTGGAACGGCTGGATGTCGATCATCACGGCTTTGCAGGTCGACGGCGACCGCGACAACCCCGTCTTGCAGGATTCGCCGCGCAGCACCGACCCGGTCGCCCGCGCGGGCACGGCCTTCGCCTCGTACTTCGGCGGCGTGCCAACGGTCGTCGGCACGGCCCCGGCCGGCGCAACCGAATTGGCCCAGGTGCAGTCGCAGCCCGTCTCGGTGCTCGTGAAGCAGACGCTTGTGCCCTCGGACAACTCGGTGGCCGAGATGCTCGGGCGTCTGACCGCCATCAAGATGGGCGCCGGCAACACGTTCGACGCCATCCGCCAGGCCACACCTCAGGCGTTGCAGGCCTATGGAATCGACACGTCGGGCATCGTCACGGTGGACGGTTCTGGCCTCAGCGACAACAACGCCGTGCCGCCCAAGTACCTCACACAGCTCATGCTCAAGGTCAACAAGCGCGAGGGCAACCTGGGCAACATCTACGACGGCCTGCCCGTCGCGGGTCGCTCGGGCACGCTGTCGTTCAGCGACCGCTTCAACGGCGGCAACACCGTGGCGCGCGGGCACATCTTCGCCAAGACCGGGTCGATCAAGACGGGCTACACGCTGTCGGGCATCGTCAAGGCCAAGGATGGCAGCACGCTCGTGTTCGCGATCTTCGCCCTCGGCAAGGTGTCGGCAACCGCTCGTCAGGCCATCGACACCCTCGCGACCGGCTTCTACAATTGTGGAAACAATCTCTCGAACAACTGAAGCGGGGTAGTGAGCGGATGTCGCGGGCACTCTTCATCGTCGACGTGCAGAACGATTTCACCGAGGGTGGCGCTCTGGGCGTCGACGGCGGCATCCAGGTGGCGGGCGCGATCACCGAGTACCTCGCGGACCACGCCGACCACTATGCGCTGATCGTGGCGTCGCGCGACTGGCACGACGCCGATAACGACAATGGCGGCCACTTCGCCGTCGACGCTGACCCGAACTTCGTCGACACGTGGCCCGAGCACTGCGTCGCCGGCACACCCGGGGCGGACTACCATCCGGCTTTCGTCACCGATGAGGTCGACGTGCACGTGCACAAGGGGCAGGGTGAGCCGGCCTATTCGGCCTACGAAGGTGTTGCCGAGGATGGCCGCGCCGTGCCCGCGCTCGTGGAGGAGCGCGGGATCACGGACATCGACGTGGTGGGGATCGCGACCGACCACTGCGTGCGGGCGACCGTGCTCGACGCGTTGGCGCACGGCCGGCGTGTGCGGGTCTTCGAGGATCTCGTCGCGGGGGTTGCGCCCGAGACCACCGTGGCCGCGCTCGAGGAGATGAAGGCCGCAGGGGCCGAGATCGTCGGCCGCCCCACGCTCGACCTCGTCGAACCGTCGCTCACGACCGAGCCGCGCTGACCCGCTGACCCGCTACTCGCCCTCGTGCCGCTCAAGGAACGCATACACCTCGGCGTCGTCGACCCCCGGGAACGTGCCGCTCGGCAGCGGTGACAGCACGTGCGCGTGCAGCCGCGCGCTCGGCCACGCCTGGTCGGCCCACCGCTCGGCTTGCTCGGGCCGCGGGGTCTTGCAGCACGCCGGGTCGGGGCACGTCGACACGGCACGCGTCACAGTCTCGCGCCCGCGGAACCACTTCGCCTGCGCAAACGGAACGCCCACCGAGATGCTGAACTCGCCGTCACTCGTCGTGCCCGTCTGGGTGGCGCACCAGAACGTGCCGGCGGGCGTATCGGTGTACTGGTAGAGCTCGGTCGTGCGGTTGGTGCGGTCGAACGCCGCTCGCGCGCTCCAGCGTCGGCACAGGATCTGGCCCTCCACGGCGCCCGTCACGTCGGTGGGCAGGGGCAGCCCGTCGTTCTCGTAGGCCTTCGCGATCGCGCCATCCCCGTCGACCCGCAGAAAGTGCAGCGGCATATCGAGCGTGGATGTCGCGAGGTTCGTCATGCGCAGAGCTGCCGCCTCGTGCGTCACACCGAAGGCGTCGCGAAAGTCCTCGACCGCGAGGTTGCGATCCTTCTTCGCTTTGGCCAGGAACTCGACGGCCGCCGTGCGCGGCATGAGGCAGGCGGCCGAGAAGTAGTTGATCTCGAGGCGCTGTTGCAGAAACTCGGCATAGCTGCTGGGGCGTTCGTGTCCGAGCAGCCGGTGTGCCATGGCCTGCAAAGCCATGGCGCGCAGGCCGTGCCCGCCGGGGATGGAGGCGGGCGGCAGGTAGATGCGGCCGTTCGCCAGGTCGGTCACACTGCGCGTGGAATGCGGAAGGTCGTTCACATAGAGCAGCTGAAAACCGAGTCGCTCGGCCATGATGCTGACCGTGCGGTGGGTGACCGCGCCGACGCTGTGCCCGGCCGCTTTGATCTGCTTCTCGGCGAGGGCGTCGATGTCGGGGAGGTAGTTGTTGCGCGCGCGCATCCAGGCGCGGAGCTCGGTGTTCGCACGCCGAGCCTCCTCGGGGGTGGCGATGGCGTCTGAGGCCCGGCGCTGCAGCTCGCGGTGCAGGCCCACGAGCGCCGTGAGCGCGTCATCCGCCATGCCCTTGGTCGGTTTGACGCGGGGGAGCGCCAGGGCGCTGTAGAGGGGGCTGCGTTGCGCGCGGTCGAGTTCGATTTCGAGGGCGGCGCGCGGGCTCGGGGGTGCGCTGTCGAGCAGGGTGGCGAGGCTGACCCCGAGCGCCCGAGCGAGTTCGCCGAGTTGAGAGAGCCTCGGTTCGCGTTTGCCGTTCTCGATGAGGGAGAGCTGGCTGCCCGCGAGACCGACTCGTGTTCCGAGGTCGTCGAGCGTGAGGCCGCGCTCGAGGCGGTGATGGCGGATGCGCTGGCCCAGGGTGACCGGATCGGTAGCGTCGCTGCTCATTTCTTCACGATAGCGAAAGATCGGCGATTCTTAACATGCTGGAGGCGATAAAGACCGGCGATTGCTGCGTCAGGCTGGAGTCACGGATCACCGACGACCGGCCAGACGCCGAGAAGGAGACGCGACCATGACGATCGCCCCCGACCGAAAAGAACGTGCCACGACCGAGCGCACGAACGCCGGCCTCGGGTATGCCGGGCGTTTTCGCACCGGGTCATCTGCCGGCAGCGTCGGGGACTCCGCCACGCGGACCACGGTCGCTCGCGCCACGAGGGCCGAGCGGTCCGCCCCCGTCCCCGACAACCCCTACGAGGGCCGAGGCCTGGCCGGCCTGCGTGCCTGGGTCGCCGAGGTCGCCGCGCTGACGACGCCCGACAGCATCCACTGGTGCACGGGTTCGACCGCCGAGAATTACGAGCTCACGCGCCAGGCCGTTGCCGACGGTTCCCTGCTGCAGCTCAACCCCGAGTGGCGCCCCAACAGCTACCTGGCGCGCTCGGCGGCGTCCGATGTGGCCCGTGTCGAGGCGCGCACGTTCATCTGCTCGGCCGACGAGGCGGATGCCGGCCCCACCAACAATTGGCGCGAGCCATCCGCCCTGCGTGCCGAGCTCGAGGGCGTCCTGGCCGGCAGCATGCGTGGCCGCACGCTCTACGTCGTGCCCTTCTCGCTCGGCCCCGTCGGTGGCCCGCTCTCGCTCGTCGGCGTGCAGCTGACCGACTCGCCCTACGCCGTGCTGTCGATGGGCATCATGACGCGCACGGGCGATCGCGTGCTCGACCAGATCGCCGCGGGAACGCCCTGGGTGCGCACGCTGCACTCGCTCGGCGCGCCGCTCGAGGACGGCCAGGCCGATGTCGCGTGGCCCTGCAACGACGACAAATACATCGCCCATTTCCCCGACAGCCGCGAGGTCATCTCCTACGGCTCGGGCTACGGCGGCAACGCGCTGCTGGCGAAGAAGTGTGTGGCGCTGCGCATCGCATCGGTCATCGGGCGTGACGAGGGATGGCTGGCCGAGCACATGCTCCTCATCCGCATCACGTCGCCCGAGGGCAACCGCTACCACGTGGCCGCGGCGTTCCCCTCGGCGTGCGGCAAGACGAACCTCGCGATGTTGCGCTCGTCGCGCCCCGGATGGCGGGTCGAGACGCTCGGCGACGACATCACATGGATGAAGCCCGGCGCCGACGGCCGGCTGTGGGCGATCAACCCCGAGGCGGGCTTCTTCGGCGTGGCGCCGGGAACGGGCGAGGCCACGAACCGCACGGCCGTCGACACGCTGTGGGGCAACACGATCTTCACGAACGTGGCCCTGCGCGACGACGGCGACGTGTGGTGGGAGGGCCTCACCGAGACGCCGCCCGCCCACCTCGTCGACTGGACGGGCGAAGACTGGACGCCCGACGCGGGTCGACCGGCCGCGCATCCGAATTCCCGTTTCACGGTGTCGGCGTCGCAGTGCCCGACCCTCGCCGAGGGATGGGATGAGCCCGTCGCCATCGACGCGATCGTGTTCGGCGGGCGGCGCGCCACCAACGTGCCGCTCGTCACCGAGGCGAGCGACTGGGCGAACGGCGTGTTCTTCGGCGCGACGATCTCGTCCGAGAAGACCGCGGCGGCCGAGGGCACGGTGGGCGAACTGCGCCGCGACCCGTTCGCCATGCTGCCGTTCTGCGGCTACAACATGGCCGACTACTGGGCGCACTGGCTGCGCGTCGGCCGCACGCTCTCGCCGTCGGGTACCCCGAAGATCTTCCAGGTCAACTGGTTCCGCAAGGGCGAGGATGGCTCGTTCCTCTGGCCCGGCTTCGGCGAGAACATGCGCGTGCTCGAGTGGATGGTGCGCCGCATCGAGCGCTCCGTGCCCGCCGTCGAGTCGCCCCTCGGTCGTGTGCCGGCTCCCGGCGACCTGAACGTGGACGGCCTCGACGTCGCGCCGGATGCCCTCGCCGAACTCTTCGCGGTCGACCGCGAGTCCTGGCTGGCCGAAGCCCAGCTGACCGAGGACTTCTTCGACACCTTCGGGCCTCGGGTGCCCGCTGCCCTGCGCGCCGAACTGGCCGCCCTGCGCTACCGCCTCCGCCAGGCGGACTAGCGCCCCACGAACGACGAAGCCGGACTGCAGCCCGCTGGGGGCACGTGCAGTCCGGCTTCGTTTTGTCTGCGGCAGCGCGGCAGCGCGGCAGCGCGGCAGCACGGCAGCGGCGGTGAGCGCGATGCTCTCGACGGGCGCCGGGCGCCTCCGCTACACGAGCAGCTGGTGCTTCGCCAGGTCGCGGTAGAGCGGCGTGGTCTGCACGAGCTCGCTGTGCGTTCCCACGCCGACGACCTTGCCCTGGTCGATGACGACGATCTGGTCGCTGTCGACGACGGTGGAGAGGCGGTGCGCGATGACGATCATGGTGCGGTCTTCGGCCACGGCGTCGATGGCTTCGCGCATCTTCTGCTCGTTGGCGCCGTCGAGCGATGACGTCGACTCGTCGAGCAGCAGGATCGGGGGAGCGGACAGCAGCGCGCGGGCGATGGCGAGGCGCTGGCGTTCGCCACCCGACAGCATGATGCCGTCCTCGCCGACGAGGGCGCTGAGCCCGGCGGGGTCGCGGTCGAGCACGTCGCCCAGGTTCACGGAGCGCAGCACGTGCACGCACGCTTCGTCGGTGGCGTTGGGCGACGCGAGCAGCAGGTTGTCGCGCAGCGTTCCCGCAAGCACGGGCGCGTCCTGTTCGACGTAGCCCAGCTGACCGCGCAGCGCCGTGCGCTCGAGGGTGCGGATGTCGACGCCACCCATGCGCACACTGCCGGACTCGGGGTCGTAGAAGCGCTCGATGAGCCCCAGGATGGTGGACTTGCCGGCCCCGGAGGGGCCGACGAGGGCCGTGCGCTTGCCGCGCGGAACCTCGAAGCTGATGCCCCGCAGGATGGGGTCGCCCGCGACGCGCTTCGTGACCGCGGAGGGGATCGCTTGGGCATCCGGGTTTTCGGCTTCCGCGAGCTGGGCCTCGACCGCGGCGAGTTCGGCCGCACGCTTCTCGTCGCGCGCAACCGCGTCCACGCCGCCGATGGCATCGGCGACGACCGCCGAGGTGGGCTCGCCCGTGGGAATCAGCGCCGAATCATCCGCACCCGGCGGGATGGCCGCGGGGGAGTAGCGGAACGTGACGTCGACGAATTCGATGGCGGGCGCCTCGTGGTTCCACGAGCCCGGGTCGGCGACCGTGCGCGCGATGGCCTCGTCGTTGGCGTTCTCGAGGGGGAGGTCGATGATCTCTTGGATGCGGCCGAGCGCGCCGAGGGCCTGGTTGGTGGCGCTGATGGCCCCGAAAGCCTGGCCGAGCGGCATGATCATCATGAAGAGGAACAGGATGAAGGCCACCAGGTTGGCGACCGTGATGGCGCCCGATGCGACGCGGAAGCCGCCGACGCCCAGCACCACGAGGAACGACACCTGCATGGCGACGCCGGCGACGGGCACCACGAGGGCCGAGATCTTGGCCACGTCGATGCCCATGTCGAAGGCGCCCTTGGCGTCTTTCTCGACGCTGGCGATCTCGCGCTCGGTGGCGTTGGAGGCGCGCACCGTGCGCACCGAGCTGATGGCGCGTTCGACGGCCGCGGCGAGGTCGCCGACCTTGGCCTGCGCGCGGGCGCTGGCCTGGCGGATGCGGCCCGAGAGCACGGTCACGACGACGACCGACACGGCGATGACGAGCACCGTCAGGCCGAGAAGGACGGGGTCGATGATGAGCATGGCGATGAGCGCACCGACGAACGTCAGCGACCCGCCGATGGCCTCGACGAGGCCCTGCGTGAGCACGGCGCGCAGGAGCGTGGTGTCGCTGCCGACACGCGAGACGAGGTCGCCCGTGCGACGGGTGTCGAACTCGGAGATCGGCAGGTGCAGCATGCGCGCCACGAGCCGGCGGCGGCTCGACAGCACGACGCCCTCACCCGTGCGCTGCAGCAGGTAGTGCTGGTAGCCCGAGATGATCGACGACACGACGACGAGCGCGATGAGCGCCCAGACGAGACCGCCGAGCCCGCCCCCCTCGCCCACGACCGAGATCACCTGTGAGACGAGCAGCGGCTGCGCCAGCGACGCGGCCGCGCCGAGGATCGACAAGCCGATCACGAAGTACAGCACCTTCTTGTGCTCGAACAGATACGGCAGCAGCTGGCCGAAGGTGGCGCGCGGCCCCTCGGGTGTGGCGCCACGACGCCCGAACGGGCTGCGGCGGGCGGAGGACGTGCGCGGGGTCTCAGAGGATGACATCTGTTCTTTCATCTGTCGTGGTTCGTGATCGACCCCTCTAATCTACGTGCCTTTCCCGGAGGCGGCGTCAGAGGCTCGGGCCACCTCCCGGGCGCGCTGGGTTCGGTAGAAGGTCGAGGGGATCGGCCGCGCAATCGAGGAAGATCGGATCGCTCTTGCTGAACGGGTAGACGCCCGATCGTCTGTCGCGGTCGAAGTCCTTGCTCGAGTAGTCATCGGGTGCCAATCCGCGATCGACCAAGCAGGCGGCCATGATGCTCTGCTCGGGTTCGTGAGCGGGGTTCCTGGCGATCGACCAGAACAGAGGCGACACCGACTCATACGACGAGCTACATGCGAGGAACTCCTCGCCAGGATCGGTGGGATCGAACGATTCTGGAGCTCCCTCCTGCGTGTACCCGCCCCCGGGCGTGAACGCTCGCACCTCGTAACCCAGGCCGAGCGCGCAGGCGGCGAACTCGTGCTCGACACGCGAGAGCTCGTCTGCCGTGATCAGACCGTCCGACAGGATGTCCTCGCTCGTCGGATCATCGGCGCTCGACAGAGCGTCGTCGAATTCGCGCGCCCACGGTCCCGTGAAGAGGCTCGGCGCTGGGCTGGAGCTGACACTTCTCGAGGCGGTCGCTTCAGGTCGAGCTGTGTTTGCCGAATTTGTCGCCGTGGAGCATGCCGTTGCACCCACGCTGCACGCCAGGACGATGAACACGGTTCCGACGAAGCGGTGGCCCGCCGACGCCGGCCCCCTTCCGCTGGCTTCACATACCCCGTTCATGTCAGTAGGTCGTCGTACCGGACGACCGCCAATCGACATAAGACGGCACCGCGCTCGTGCCATAGAGGCCTACTCGTGGGCCTCGCACGATCGTCTTCGAGGGCCCGTGCTTGATCCAGTGTCGAATGTCGAAGCATTTGTAGTTGTAAGACGCGTCGCGACGCGTCTGATAGCAGGTCACCGCCGACGCGTCCTCCGTCGCGATCGGCGCGAATCCGCTGCCGAGAATAATCCCCGCGAGTACTGCAGCGCTCGCCCGCGCCGCATTCCGTCGTCCCATTCTGCCCTCCTGATCCGGCAGCACACGCTGCATCACAACGAGTGTGCTCCCTGTGCGGCTCACGGGTAGGCGCGTACACAGATTCCAGACGGATCCTCGTTCGGGAAGTTAGGTCTGACCGGGGATAAATAGGTGGTTTCGCGTCGCGCATCGCCGCGAAAATCTTCGCTCAGCTCAGCGTGTCGCGCGTGAGTTGAAGGTGCGCGACGAAAACGGGGGCGGATGCCGGGCCGAAGCTCCGACATCCGCCCCCGTTCAGCCGCGCGAGGCGGTCAGGAGGTGCGCTGACTAGGCGACGTCGTTCTCGTAGTCGACGTCCTTGGTCTCTTTGCTCAGGAAGAGTGCGATGAGCGTGAGCACGGCGGCGGCGCTCAGGTAGGTGCCCACGAGGAACACGCTGCCGTCGGCGAGCTGCCACAGGAAGACGGCGATGAACGGGGCGACGGCCGCACCGAGGATCGACGACACGTTGTAGCTGATGGCCGAGCCCGTGTAACGCACGTTGCCGGGGAAGAGCTCGGGCAGCTGCGCACCCATGGGGCCGAAGGTGAGGCCCATGAGCGTGAAGCCGATGACGAGCAGCGCCATGACGCCCACGAACCCGGCGCCGAACAGGGGCACCCAGAGCAGGCCGAAGACGAGGATGCCGAGGGACACGGTCATGAGCATCTTGCGGCGACCGAACTTCTCGGCCAGCGGCCCGGCGACGAGCGTGAAGATGCCGAAGAACACGACGCCGACGATGAGCATGATGAGGAAGTCGTTGCGGGCGTAGCCGAGCCCGGGCACGAACGTGTCGATCGCCTCGGCCGACATGGGCTTGCCCTTGGCCTCGGCGCCCGCCTGAGCGGCCTCGAGCGTGGAGGCCGTCGTGCCGAACGTGAGGGTGAACGTGGTCATCAGGTAGAAGAGCACGTAGGTGGCCAGCATGATGAAGGTTCCGAGGATGAGCTGACGCCAGCTCGTCTTGAACACGCGGGCGAGCGGCAGCTTGGCGACTTCACCCTTCTCGACGACCTTCTGGAACGCGGGCGTTTCGACGAGCTTGAGGCGCACGTAGAGGCCCACGATGACGAGAACGGCCGAGATCAGGAACGGGATACGCCAGCCCCACGCCGCGAACGCCTCGGGGGAGAGGCCCACGCTCAGCCACAGGAAGATGAGGTTCGCGATGATGAAGCCGATGGGGGCGCCCAGCTGCGGGAACGTTCCATAGATGGCGCGCTTGTTCTTGGGGGCGTTCTCGGTGGCGAGGAGGGCCGCGCCGCTCCATTCGCCGCCGAGGCCGAGGCCCTGCGCGAAACGCATGATGACGAGGAGGGCCGGGGCCCAGAACTCCCAGCCGGGGACCTGGGCGGTGGGCAGGCATCCGATCAGGACGGTGGCGATGCCCATGGTCAGCAGGGAGGCGACGAGCGTGCCCTTGCGGCCGATGCGGTCACCGAAATGGCCGAAGAGGATGGAGCCGATGGGGCGCGCGACGAAGGCGGCACCGAAGGCAGCGAACGACGAGAGCAGGGCTGTGGCCGGGTCCTGGTTCGGGAAGAAGAGCGCCGGGAACACGAGCACGGCCGCCGTGGCGTAGACGTAGAAGTCGTAGAACTCGATCGACGTGCCGACGAGGCTCGCGATGACGACGCGCGAACGCGGATTGACGGGGGCCGGGGCGGCGGATGCGGATGACGAAACTGTTGTGGACATTGACCTGTGCTTACCTGCGTAGCTGTGAAGGTTCGCGCGCCGAGCGGCGGCGGAACCACGAAACACCGTTGGGCGGATGCGCCGGTCTCGCGCGGGCCGCCTCGGAAAAGGGGGAGATCCGCTTGTGGCGGACCTGAAAACCATACGCCAGCGCGGCGTGTCGCGCTAATCGGCGCGGATTTCGAGTCCGGGCGAGAGCCGCAAACCGCAAACGGCCCGTTCGCCCGCACACGCGAAAGCCGCGGGGCCCGTCCTGCACGGCCCCGCGGCTTGTTCGGCGAGATTTGTCTACGCGTTCGACGCGCCCCGCAGTTCGCGCAGCAGCACGGCCGTCGCCACGGCCGCCTGAGCCGCCTCGCGCCCCTTGTCCTCTTTCGAGTCGGGCAAGCCGGCGCGGTCGAGCCCCTGCTTCTCGTCGTCGAGCGTGAGCACACCGAATCCGACCGGTTTGCCGGTCGCGATGGTCACCTGCGTGAGACCCGAGGTGGCGGCATCCGAGACGTATTCGAAGTGCGGGGTGCCGCCGCGAATGATGACGCCCAGCGCCACGACCGCGTCGGCCCCGGACTCGAGGGCCACCTTCGAGGCGACGGGCAGTTCGAAGCTGCCGGCCACGCGCACGAGGCGGTGCGTGACACCCATCTCGTCGAGCGCCTTCTCGGCCCCCGCGATGAGCCCGTTGGTGATGACCTCGTGCCACTGGCCCGCGATCACGACCACGTTCAGGCCGGTTCCGTCGACGTGCAGGTCGGGCTGTCCTTCGCCACTCATGTGTTCCTCTTTCTCTGTGTTCGGTGTTGTGTGTTCGATGCAGACCGCATCGGATGTCGGGTGTCTAGTTGTCGTGCAGCGCGATGATGTGCCCCATGCGATCGCGCTTGGTGTTCAGGTAGGCCTCGTTGAACGCGCCGACTCCCACGATGAGCGGCACGCGCTCCGACACTGTGACCCCGTGCATCGTGAGCTGGCGCTCTTTCTCGGGGTTGTTGGTCAAGAGGCGCACCGACGTCATACCCAAGTCGTCGAGGATGGCCGAGGCGGCCTCGTAGTTGCGGGCATCGGCGGGCAACCCGAGCGCGATGTTGGCGTCGAGCGTGTCGAGCCCGTCCTCTTGCAGGCGGTAGGCGCGCAGTTTGTTGACGAGTCCGATGCCGCGCCCCTCCTGCCCGCGCAGGTAGATGACGACGCCGCCGTGGCGCTGGATGGTGTCGAGCGCGGTGTCGAGCTGCGGCCCGCATTCGCATTTCAGCGACCCGAAGGCCTCGCCCGTCAGGCATTCGCTGTGCACGCGCACGAGGGCACCCTCGGCGGCCGGGTTGCCCGAGACGATGGCCACGTGATCGGCGCCCGTGCGGCGGTCGTGGTAGGCGCGCATACGGAAGCTGCCGTGCGTCGTGGGCACGGTCGTCTCGACCTCGAAGCGCACGGCGGGGTCGGCGGGCGTCTGGTCTTCGCCGGGCGCCGTGCCGTCGCACAGGGCCTCGGCGTCGGGGTGTTCGACGATGTAGGCGATGAGGTCGGCGATGGTGATAACGGGCAGGCCGAACTCGGCGCCGAGCGCGATGAGCCCGGGCAGGCGCGTCATCTCGCCGGTGTCTTCGACGACCTCGCAGATGGCGCCGACGGGGGTGAGACCCGCGAGGCGCATGAGGTCGACGGCGGCCTCGGTGTGGCCGGGGCGTTCGCGCACGCCACCGTCGCGGGCGCGCAGCGGCACGATGTGGCCGGGACGGATGACGCTCGTGGCGGTCGACAGCGGGTCGCCCAGCACGCGCAGGGTCTTGGCGCGGTCAGACGCCGAGATGCCCGTCGTCACGCCCGTCGCGGCATCCACCGTCACGGTATAGGCCGTCTGGCGCAGGTCTTGGTTGCGCGCCACCATGGGCGGCAGCTCGAGCCGGTCGGCGTACTCGTTCGACATGGGCGCGCAGATGTAGCCGCTCGTGTGCCGGATGGTCCACGCCAACCACTCCTGCGTCGCATATTGCGCCGAGAGGATGACGTCGCCCTCGTTCTCGCGCCCCTCATCGTCGGCCACGAGCACGGGTTTGCCCGCGCGCAGCGCCTCGAGCGCCTCGGGAATCGTCGACAGGCTCATGAGTGGGTTTCCGTTCTGCGGGTGGTGATGGCCAGCATGCGTTCCATGTGGCGGGCCAGGATGTCGGTCTCGATGTTCACGGTGTCGCCCACGACGCGCTCGCCGAGGGTCGTGGCCGCGAGTGTTTCGGGAATCAGCGACACCTCGAACCACTGCGCGGGTTCGGCCGGGTCACTCACGGCCGAGACGGTCAGCGAGACGCCGTCGATCGCGATGGAGCCCTTGTCGACGACGAGCGGGGCGTGCTTCTCGTCGAGGCTGAAGCGCAGCACACGCCAGGCGCTGCCCTCGGTGATCGAGAGCAGCTGCGACGTGCCGTCGATGTGTCCCTGCACGATGTGGCCGCCGAGACGGTCGCCCACCTGGGCGGCGCGTTCCAGGTTGACGCGGCGCCCGACATCCGCCCCGGAGAGGGTCGACATGGCCAGGGTCTGCGCCATCACATCGGCCGTGAACGAGTCGGGGGTCTGGTCGACGACCGTCAGGCAGACGCCCGAGACCGAGATGGAGTCCCCGTGCGCGGCGCCCGTGACGGCGAGTGGCCCGCGCACGGTGAAGCGCGCGGCATCACCCGTGTGCTCGATGGCCGTGATCGTGCCCGTTTCTTCGATGATTCCGGTGAACATCAGTGCGTCCCTTCTGGGCGGGCGGTGACCACGAGGTCGTCTCCCAGCCGTTCGATCCCGTCGATGACGAGGCGTCGTTGTGCGTCGATGGTGCCGACCCCGAGGTCGGTGGTGGCGAGGCGCCCGCCGCCCAGCAGCGTCGGCGCAAGGTAGATGAGGTAGCTGTCGACGAGGCCCGCGCGCACGAAGGCGCTGGCCAGGGTGGGCCCGCCCTCGACGAACAGGGTGCGGATGCCTCGGGCGCGCAGCTCTGCGAGATCGGCCGCGAGGTCGCCTCCCGAGAGCGTCACGAGCTCGTGCGGATGCCGGCGCACGGAGGCCTCAGCCGGAACGGGTCGCGTGCCGAACACCACGGGAACGGGCTGAGCGCCCAGTAACGAGCCGTCGTCGGCGCGCGCCGTGAGCGACGCATCGTCGGCCAGGATCGTGCCCGTGCCGACGGCGATGGCATCGGATGCTGCGCGCCGGCGGTGCACATCGGCCCGCGCCGCTGGCCCCGTGATCCACTGGCTGGTGCCGTCGTCTGCTGCGGCGCGCCCGTCGAGGCTCGATGCCCACTTGACGGTGACGAGTGGCCGACCCAGGCGGGCCGTGACGAGCCAGTCGCCGAGCAGCGCTGTAGCCGCGGCCTCTTCTAGACCAGCGATGACCTCGACGCCACCGGCGCGCAGCCGTTCGGCGCCCCCGCCGGAGTGGCGGCCCGGGTCAGCCACGGCGTAGACGACGCGGGCGACGCCCGCGGCGAGCAGGGCCTCAGAGCAGGGCCCCGTGCGGCCCGTGTGGTTGCAGGGCTCGAGCGTGACGACGGCCGTGGCCCCGGCCGCGGCACCCGCGGGCAGCTGCGACAGTGCGTCGACCTCGGCGTGCGGTGTGCCGGCGCCGCGATGCCAGCCCTCGGCGATGACGGCGAATTCGCCCGTCGCGGGATCGGGCCGGGCGGCGAGGATGACGCAGCCGACCTGCGGGTTGACGCCCCGCGCCGGCCCGTTGCCCGCGTCGTCGATGGCGCGGCGCATGGCGCGTCGAAGCTCCGCCTCGGTGGGGGCTGGATTCCCGGTCATGTCGTCCTTGTGGTCTCTGTCGAGACGGACTCCGGGTGCGTTCTGAGCGCTCGCCGTCTGGGCGCGCGCTCTCGCCGGCCGTCGACATCGGTCGACGACCCGTGCTTCCTCTCATCCGGACTCGAGCCTGCTGGTGCAGACCCATAACCGTCGGTTCCGGAATTCCACCGGATCGGCCCTCGACGCGTTCTCGTCGCCGTGGGCCGGAGCCTCGGGCGGCAGGAATGTTTCTCGGGTTCGCGGACTATCACCGCCGGTTCGGACTCTCACCGACCCCGGAGCACGTTTCTGTTGCTGACTCTACCGAACGCCGCCGACCACGGGGTTATTCCGAGCGTCTTCGCGGCCTAATCCGACGAATTATGACGGCGCCAGCGCTCGGCCTGCGTGGCGTCGGCGGGCGCTCCGTCGACCAGTTCGCGCGCCGTGCGGGAGTCGAGGATGAGGTCGGTGATGAGGCCCGCGGCGAGGGCTCCGCGCAGGCTCGCGAGCTTCGAGGTGCCCGCGACGATGCACACGCGGCGCGACACCCGGCGCAGGACCTGCAGGTCGGGGCCCGAGGAGCGTTGGTTGAGCGCGATGCCGTCGTCCGAGCCATCCTCACGGAAGAAGACCGTCGCCACGTCGCCGACCACCTTGGCCTCGGCCAGGGACGCGAAGTCGTCGTCGTCGAGGTAGCCGCCGATGTAGACGTGGCTCGGCACCCCGGCGAAGGGCGAGCCGAGGCCGAAGACCGCGACATCCATGCCGGCCTGGATATCGATGACGCGGTGGATGCTGCGCTCACGCCACAGCGCCTTCTTCGTGCCCGGGTCGTCGAAGAACGCGGGCACGGGGAACTGCTGCACGTAGGCCCCGTACGCCCCGCCGAAGCGTTGCAGGATCTCGCTGGCATAGAGGATGCCCGTGGTGCGCGGGTTCGCGGCGCCGTTCAACTGCACGATCGACGAGTTGTGGGTGGCCTTGGCGACGAGGTGCCGCGACACGGCGCTCATGGTGCTGCCCCAGGCCACACCCATGGTCATGTTCGAGTCGAAGAAGCTGCCGAGAATCCGTGCAGCCGAGATGGCCACGCGTTCAAGCCGGTCGACGTCGCTCGTGAGTTCGGGAACGGGCACCACGTGGGCGACCACGCCATACCGTCGACGGATGTCTGCCTCCACCTGTCGCGGCATGTCGAGGGGCGAGCGCACCTGGATCTCGACGAGGCCGGTTTCGCGGGCGTGACTGAGCAGCCGGGAGACCGAGGAGCGCGAGGTGTGCAACTCGGAGGCAATGGCCTCCATCGTGAGGTCTTGCATGTAATACAACTGCGCGGCGGTCAGTGCGTCACGCGTTTTCGGCGTCAGTGCCGTGGTGGGCGAAGGAACCATGAGGCCATCCTTGCACGTTTGTGCACGCAATTTGACCGAGTGTGATCGAGGGCGTTCACTGATACGGACACAGACACAGTGCCGTGCTCCACACCCCCTGAAGCAATGGCGCGTAACAAGAGGAGTGACCGTCGTGAACGCCGCATCATCTTCATCCGCAACCCGTTCCAGCGTCCAGAGCCTGACCGAGCGTCCCCACGCCCAGGTTCTCGTCATCGGCGGCGGCATCAACGGCATCGCAACCTTCCGCGACCTGGCCCTGCAGGGCGTCGACGTCGTGCTCGTCGAGCGCGGCGACTACTGCTCGGGCGCCTCGGCCGCCTCGTCGCACATGATCCACGGTGGCGTGCGCTACCTGGAGAACGGCGAGTTCCGCCTCGTCAAGGAGTCGGTCACCGAGCGCAACGGTCTGCTCAAGATCGCGCCGCACTACGTGAAGCCGCTCGAGACCACCATCCCCATCTTCACCACCGTCTCGGGTGTGCTGTCGGCCCCCGGCCGCATCCTCACCCACAAGGGCGGCAAGCCGAAGGAGCGCGGGGCTGCGCTCATCAAGATCGGCCTGACCATGTACGACTCCTTCTCGCGTGACGGCGGCGCCGTTCCCCGCCACCGCTTCCACGGTCACAAGAAGTCCATGGCCGACCTGCCGAAGCTCAACGACAACCTCAAGTACACGGCCACCTACTACGACGCCTCGGTGCACGACCCCGAGCGCCTGGCCCTCGACGTGCTGCGCGACGGCCTGGCCCAGGGCCCGCACGCCCGTGCCGCCAACTACGTCGAGGCCGTCGGCGCCTCCGACGGCGGTGTCGTGCTGCGCGACGTCGTCTCGGGCGAAGAATTCACCGTGAAGGCGGATGTCGTCGTCAACACGTCCGGCCCCTGGACCGACCTCACCAACGAGGCCCTCGGCGAGAAGACGGCCTACATGGGCGGCACCAAGGGCTCGCACATCGTGCTCGACAACCCCGAGCTGCTCGCCGCCACCAAGGGTCGCGAGATCTTCTTCGAGAACAACGACGGCCGCATCGTGCTGATCTACCCGCTCAAGGGCAAGGTCATGGTCGGCACCACCGACCTCGAGGCGGATGTGCGCGAACCCGCCGTCTGCACCGAGGAGGAGGTCGACTACTTCTTCGGGCTCGTGAAGCACGTCTTCCCGACCATCGACGTCAACCGTGAGCAGATCGTCTACCGCTTCTCCGGCATCCGCCCGCTGCCCGGCCACGGCGACACGGCCCCCGGCTTCGTGTCCCGCGACTACCGCATCGTGCCCTCGACCTTCGGCACCGCCACGCTGCTCAGCCTCGTCGGCGGTAAGTGGACCACGTTCCGCGCGCTGGCCGAGCACCTCAGCAACGAGGTCCTCGAGCGCCTGCACCAGACCCGCAGCGTGTCGACGCTCGGCATGCCCATCGGTGGCGGCCGCGACTACCCGACCACGGATGACGCGCGCACCGTCTGGGTCACGAGCCACGGCCGCGAGGTGAGCCGCGCCCGCGCCGACATGCTGCTCGAGCGCTACGGAACGCGCGCCGCCGCCGTCATCGACGAGCTCGCCGAGTCGGGCGACACCCCGCTCGAGAACGCCGCCGAGTACAGCGCGCAGGAGATCGAATACCTCGTTCGCACCGAATCGGTCGTGCACCTCTCCGACGTGCTGCAGCGCCGCACGAGCCTCGCCTTCACGGGCCAGGCCACCGACGCGCTGCTCGCCGAGCTCGGTTCGATCACGGCCGGAGTCCTCGGCTGGTCGAGCGACGAGACCGCCGCCGAGATCGCCGAGGCCGCGCGCATCCTGCGCGAGGCACACGGTGTCGCGGTGGGCAGCACCAGCGCCAAGGAGGACGCGCTCAGCAAGTAGTCGGTCAGCGGGGAGGCTCGACGCCCTCGGGCGCGGCCTCCCCGCGAACCAACATTGAACGCATTCTCACGCGGAAGTCTTGTTTGCACGCTAGCGCGGTCGCTAGCGTGCAGATAGGTCGATATATAACCCGGAAGGGTCACCCGCCAGGGCGGCCCGAGAGTACTCGCAAGGAAGGTCAACGTGGACGTCAATTTGGGAACGATATTCCTCTCGGAAACCGTGGGAACAGCAATGCTGCTCCTGCTCGGTGGAGGTGTAGTCGCAAACGTAGTACTCGCTAAGTCCAAGGGCTTCGACGGCGGTTGGTTGCTGATCAACTTCGGATGGGGCCTCGCGGTCTTCTCCGGTGTGATCGTCTCCTACGCCTCAGGAGCCCACCTCAACCCGGCCGTCACGGTCGGCATCATCACGTCGGGCGCCGAAGAGTTCGTGCCCGGCATCCCCGTCGACTTCCTGTCGACGATCGTCTATTTCGCGGCGCAGATGCTCGGTGCCATCATTGGTGCGGTGCTCGTGTTCCTCGCCTACAAGAAGCACTTCGACGAGACGGAAGACGCCGGCGCCAAGCTCGGTGTGTTCTCGACGGGCCCCGGCATCCGCAGCTACGGCTGGAACTTCCTCACCGAGGTCATCGGCACGTTCGTGCTCGTGTTCGTCGTTCTCGGCTTCGGCCGCAACGGTGACGCGTCAGGCCTCGCCTCGCTCGGCGCCCTGCCCGTCGCGCTGCTCGTGGTCGCCATCGGTGCGTCGCTCGGTGGTCCCACCGGTTACGCCATCAACCCGGCCCGTGACCTCGGACCGCGCATCGTGCACGCCCTCCTCCCCATCAAGGGCAAGGGCACGAGCGACTGGTCCTACGCGTGGGTTCCGGTCGCCGGACCCCTCGTCGGTGGCGCCATCGCCGGTCTGGCCTCGCAGGTTCTCCTGCCCGTCCTGACCTGATCTGATTTCTCTTCTCTTCACCTGATCGACCCGGTGCGGATGCGCGCCTCAACCCCGACGCGCATCCGCCCACCCGAATAACCCTCTACAAAGGAGTAACTCTCATGACGGACTACGTCATCGCCATCGACCAGGGAACGACCTCGACGCGCGCGATCGTTTTCGACAAGAACGGTAACATCATCTCGACCGGTCAGCTCGAGCACGAGCAGATCTTCCCCAAGGCCGGCTGGGTCGAGCACGACCCGAAAGAGATCTGGAACAACACGCGTGAGGTGATCGGTACCGCGCTGTCGAAGGCGAACATCACGCGTCACGACATCCAGGCCATCGGTATCACCAACCAGCGCGAAACCGCCGTGGTGTGGGACAAGAACACCGGTGAGCCCGTCTACAACGCCATCGTTTGGCAGGACACCCGGACGCAGTCGATCGTCGACCGCCTCGCCGGCGACGAAGGCCTCGAGCGCTTCAAGTCCAAGGTCGGACTGCCGCTCGCGACCTACTTCTCGGGTACCAAGATCGTCTGGATCCTCGAGAACGTCGAGGGTGCGCGCGAAAAGGCCGAGGCCGGCGACCTGCTCTTCGGCACGACCGACAGCTGGGTTCTCTGGAACCTGACCGGTGGCACCGACGGCGGCGTGCACGTGACCGACGTCACCAACGCCAGCCGCACGCTCTTCATGGACCTCGAGACCCTCAGCTGGGACGACGAGATCCTCGAAATCTTCGGTGTGCCGAAGTCCATGCTGCCCGAGATCAAGTCCTCCTCGGAGATCTACGGCCACGCGTCGGGCCACAGCCTGCTGCGTGAGGTTCCCATCGCCGGCATCCTGGGCGACCAGCAGGCCGCCACGTTCGGTCAGGCCGCCTTCCAGCAGGGCGAGGCCAAGAACACCTACGGCACCGGTAACTTCCTCATCTTCAACACCGGTGAGGAGATCATCCACTCGGAGAACGGCCTGCTCACGACGCTCGGCTACAAGCTGGGCGACGCCAAGCCGCACTACGCGCTCGAAGGTTCGATCGCCGTCACGGGTTCGCTCATCCAGTGGCTGCGCGACAACCTGGGCATCATCAACTCGGCGCCCGATGTCGAGAAGCTGGCCGCGACCGTCGAAGACAACGGTGGCGCCTACTTCGTGCCCGCCTTCTCGGGTCTCTTCGCGCCGTACTGGCGTTCGGATGCCCGCGGCGCCCTCGTCGGTATGACCCGTTACGTGAACAAGGGTCACATCGCTCGCGCCGCGCTCGAGGCCACGGCCTACCAGACCGCCGAGGTGCTGGATGCCGTCAACGCCGACTCCGGCGTTCCGCTCACCGAGCTCAAGGTCGACGGCGGTATGACGGCCAACGACACGCTCATGCAGTTCCAGGCCGACATCCTCGGCGTTCCCGTCGTGCGCCCCGTCGTCGCCGAGACGACCGCCCTCGGTGCCGCCTACGCAGCCGGCCTCGCCGTCGGCTTCTGGAGCGACCTCGACGACCTGGGCAAGAACTGGCAGGAAGACAAGCGCTGGGAGCCCTCGATGGACAAGGGCGAGCGCGACCGCCTCTACCGCAACTGGAAGAAGGCTGTCACGAAGACCTTCGACTGGGTCGACGAGGACGTGCAGTAATTCTCTAGCGGTAATGCCCGGATCGGTTGCGATCCGCTGAGAGAGAGAAAGAGCCCCGAGGCTGATGCCTCGGGGCTTTTTCGTGTGCGGGGACGCCGTGCGGGGGGAGCCCCGGAGCCGGTCGGTTTAGAGGACGCCGGCGGTGGCGAGGCCCGCGAGGGCGATGAGGGTGGTCGAGACGGCGGCGATGCCCGCGGCGGCCTCGAGGATGCTCTGGCGGCGCTGGCGGAGCTGAAGCGTCTTCTCGAGCGAACCGGGTTCGAGGCTGGCCTGCGCTTCGCGGCGCGTGTCAAAGGTGCCGATGACGTTGCCGCGCGCGTCGGTGGCGATGTAGCGCCCATTGAGATGTTCGATGAGGCCCGCGTAGTTGCCGCCGGCGTTGCCGACGGTGAGCCGGTCGTCGATCTCGGTCCAGCTCGCGGGGGCGAAGGTCGTGCTCATCGTCGGTGATCTCTCTCTGTGTGCGCCAATGCTGACATCACTCAGATGTATAGGTAGTTAGAGACTCTAGCTAAATAAAGAGAGCCGGTTGCGGAAGCGGTCGTTGTCGTGCAACTGTCGCGCCATCGTGCGCCGTCCTGAACGGTCCGCGCGGCGTTGGTCGGCGATGGCTCGCGCGCCGACACGCGCCTCTTGGGCGCTCAGCGGCGGGGGAGGAGCCCGACGCGGTCGTAGACGGTGCGCAGAGTTGTGTTGGCGTGCTCGGCCGCGCGATCTGCCGCGGCTGCGAGCAGGCGGTCGAGTTCGGCGGGATCGGCGAGCAGCTCGTTGGTGCGCGCGCGGATGGGCTCGAGCGTAGAAGTGACGACCTCGGCGACACCCTTCTTGAGGTCGCCGTAACCGCGGCCCGCGTACTCGTTCTCGAGCGTCTCGATCGGCGTGCCCGAGAGGGCCGAGAAGATCGTGAGCAGGTTGGAGACACCGGGCTTCTCGTCGCGGTCGAAGCGAATCGCATTATCGGTGTCGGTGACCGCGCGCATGATCTTCTTCGCCGTGACCTTCGGGTCGTCGAGCACGCGGATGAGGCCCGCGTCGGTGTCGGCCGATTTCGACATCTTGGCCGTCGGGTTCTGCAGATCGTAGATCTTGGCGGTGGCCTTCAGGATGTAGGGCTCGGGCACCGTGAACGTCTCGCCGAAGCGGTGGTTGAACCGCCCCGCGAGATCGCGCGTGAGCTCGAGGTGCTGGCGCTGGTCTTCGCCCACCGGCACGACGTTGGTCTGGTAGAGCAGGATGTCGGCGGCCATGAGCACGGGGTAGGTGAAGAGGCCCACAGACGCCTGGTCGGCACCCTGCTTCTGCGACTTGTCCTTGAACTGGGTCATGCGCCCGGCCTCGCCGAAGCCCGTGATGGTGTTGAGGATCCAGGCCAGCTCGGGATGGGCCGCCACGTGCGACTGCACGAACAGCGTGGACTTGGCGGGATCGATGCCCGCCGCGATGTACTGCGCGGCCGTGGTGCGCGTGCGCTCGCGCAGCTCGGCCGGGTCTTGCGGCACCGTGAGCGCGTGCAGGTCGACGACGCAATAGTAGGCGTCGAACTCGTCTTGCAGCGCGACCCACTGAGTGAGCGCGCCGATGTAGTTGCCGAGGTGCAGCGACGACGACGACGGCTGCATACCGGAGAAGATGATGGGCTTGGTCATGAGGTTCTGGTTCTCTCTAGAGGGCGTAGTCGACGACGACGGGAGCGTGGTCGGACCAGCGCTTGTCGTAGGCCTCGGCCCGGTCGACCGTGTAGTTGGTGGCGACGGCCGCGAGGGCCGGGGTGGCGAGATGGTAGTCGATGCGCCATCCGGTGTCGTTGTCGAAGGCCTGACCGCGCCACGACCACCAGGTGTAGGGGCCCTCGACCTCGCCCGCGGCCTGGCGGCCCACGTCGACCCAGCCGAGGCCCGTGCCGGTCGACCCGTCGGCGCCCTCGACCGGCTCGCCCTCTGGGCCCACAAAGCGGTCGAAGTAGGCACGCTCGCGCGGCAGGAACCCCGAGCGCTTCACGTTGCCCTTCCAGTTCTTGATGTCGAGCTTCTGGTGGCCCACATTGAGGTCACCGAGCACGAGCGCGTAGTCGGAGTGTTTGGCCAGCTCTGGCAGGCGCTCGGCCATGGCGTCGAGGAATTTCCACTTCTCGTCTTGTTTCGGCGTGTCTTGTTCGCCCGAGTGCACGTAGGTGCTGACGACCGTGACGACCGTGCCGTTGACCTCGTAGTCGGCCTCGAGCCAGCGGCCCGCGCTGTCGAACTCGGCGGCGCCCAGCTCGACGCGGTGGATGTGGGCGCGATCACGGCTGGCGAGTGCGACGCCCGCGCGGCCCTTGGCGGTTGCCGGGTCGTGCAAGATGTTCCAGTCGGGGCCGAGCAGGCCCTCGAGGTCTTCGGTGGAGGCGCGCACCTCTTGCAGCGCGAGGATGTCGACGCCACGCCCGTCGAGCCACTCGCCCATGCCCTTGCGGAACGCGGCGCGCACGCCGTTCACGTTGACACTGGCGATGCGGAGGGGAGCTTTCGACGACATGGACCCAGCTTATAGGGGCCCTCCGACACCCGTTCGGCCGGTCGTACGGGCGGATGCGGTGCCGACGGGCGAGCCGTTCGGGGAGGCCTCGGCCAGGGCCTCGCGCGCGGCTTGCCACTCGCGGTGGGCCTGACGGAGGCGGCGACGGGAGAGGGGGCGCGACATCCAGGAGGCGTGTTCGTATTCGTCGCGGGCGTCGCGCAATTCGGCTTCGGCCACCACGAGGCGCGCGCGGCGTTCGGCGTCGAGACGCTCGGCGCGCGACATCCGGTGCAATTGCACGCCCTTGTCTTCGACGCCCACGGCGATCCACGACGCGGCGAGCAGGATGATGCGGCAGATCGCGTTGAACCAGATCAACAGACCGATGAAGACCGCGAAGGTGGCGAGCAGCGGGTTGCGCGACGCCGCCTGGATGACCCACCCGCTGAAGACGCTGAGCGCGGAGAGGGCGACGCTGCCGATGAGCGCGCCACCCGCCAGATCGCGCCAGGGAATGGGGATGCGGCTGAGGATGCGGTACATCGAGCCGATGGTGACGAGGTTGACCATGACGGCGACGAGCAGTCCGATCGCGCCCGCGGCCACCGTGCTCGCGCCCGAGTTCGAATCGATGCCGAAGAGGAAGAGGAGCCACGTGACGGCCTGCGTGCTCAGCACCGAGAACACGGCCGACGCGAACAGCATGACGCCGAAGACGAGGGCGAGCCCCAGGTCGACGGCCTTCTGCAAGAGATAGGGGCGGCTGTCGCGGGGAAGCGAGAACACCGAGCGGATGGCCTGACGCGTGTAGGCCAACCAGCTGATGGCGGTCCATAGGAGGCCGACGAGGGCGATCGTTCCCGTCCAGCCATACAGCCCGAGCCCCAGCAGGTCGTCGGTGTTGATCAGGCCGCCGGGGCCGATGAGGCCGGGGATGGCGCGGTCGATGATGTCGACGAGGGCCGAGTAGATGGCGGCGTTCGACGTGAGCCAGATGCCGGCCACCGAGAACACGACGACGAGGGCCGCGAAGACCGCGAAAAGGGATTGGAAGCTCATGCCGGATGCCAAAAGGTTGCCGTCGTTGAGGTTGTAGTTCATGACGACGCGGTAGATCTTCTGGCGTTGCACCCACCGGGTCACGCGCGTGGCCTGTTTCACGGGGCGATCGAGGCGTTTGACGAGCGCGTTGTCGCTCTGCTCGATGGCGCGTTCGAGGGGTGTCACGCCGGCTGCAACGGATGCGGGGGGCGACACACTCTCGTCACGGGGTGCTGGCACGGTCACAGCGTAGCGAAAGCGTTCGGCGGATTACCCGGCAGAGGCGGCGATCTCTTGGCAGAATGGGGGAACCGCGACTCGCCGAGGGTGGCGGCTCGCACCGACTGAGGCCACAGGGATCACCACATTGAGCATCGCCGACACCACCACTTCTTCGTCATCGACGTCGTCGCCGACCGCGCCGGCTGGCGACGCCCGGGCCGTTCGTTACACGCTGGCCGAGCAGGGTTCGCCCTGGATCTTCGTGGTCGCCGAGCGCAGTGCCGTGGCCATCAAGGCGCCCTCCGAGCCCGATGTGGTCGAGGGTTTGTGGGCCCTGATGCGCAGTGGCGAGGCTCGTGCCGATGAGTTGGCGGCCGTCATCCCCGAGTTCTCGGGCGAGCGGCGCACGGCCTTCGCGGTCGTGGGCGACGACGAGCCGAACGCGGTTTCCGGCACCGATGACGGCGCCGAGAGCTTCACGGTGATCGCACACGGCCGGGCGGCCGTCGATGCCCTCTCGGCGTCCGACGCCCAGCGTGCCGGGCGCGCGAGTAGCGGCTGGAAGCGCATCGAGGCCGACGGCGACGCGCCGTGGGCCCGCGAGGTTCTCACCGGTTCCCGCAAATTCGCACTGGGTGATCTTGCACAAGAGGTCGGCGCGGATGCCGTGGGCGTCTCGTTCCCGCTCGACGCCGGTGTCGTCGTCGCCAACCGCCTCGACGTCGCTCTGGCGGGGGCTTCGCTCGAGGCCACGGCAGAGCCGGAAGCAGTGGAAGCGGCGGAGGTCGAGCATGAGCGCGAGCCCGAGCCGCTCGAGGCAGAGCCCGAAGCCGAGCCCGCGCACGATGCTCCGGACGAGACCACCCGCATCCAGCCGCTCGGGCAGAGTCGGGGCGTCGAGGACGACGTGTTCTCCGAGGAGACGATCCTGACCCGCCGTCCGGCGCCCGCGGCCGAACCGCGCGTGCTCGACGTGAGCGATCAGGCCGGTGGAATGGACGGCGCGCCGTTGACCAAGGCGCCGGGCGTCGCCGCATCCATCGAGGCCGAGACCGAGACGGTCATCCGCCCGCGCCGCAGCGTCGTGCCGCGCCTGGCCGACGACAGCCTGTTGCAGCACGACGGCGAGACCGTGCTGCGCCCCGACATCGCGCGCCCGGTCGAAGACGAGACCGTTTTTCGCCACGTGCCGTTCGTGCCCGACGACCCACAGACCGTCATGTACGGGTTCCGCGTCAACGGCGGGCAGGCCTACCCGCTCGACGCCGTGCACTACTTCGGGCGCAACCCGCGGCAGCCGCGCATCCCGCTGCCCGACCCGTCGCGGCTCGTGCCCGTCGTGTCGTCGACTAAATCGGTGTCGGCCACGCACCTCGAGATCAAGCAGGTGGGCGACTCGATCGTCGCCACCGACCTGAAATCGACCAACGGCACGAGCGTCAACCTGCCCCATAAACACTGGCAGCGCCTGCGTCAGGGAGAATCGATCGTGGTCGTGCCCGGCACGCTCATCGATATCGGCGACGGTAACGTGATCGAGATCCTCCCGCCCTGGCGCGGCGAGTAGGGGCGCGCCGCCCCGCCGCACCCGCGCAGCCCGCTCGCGCACGGCCCGCACGCACGCGGCCCGCACGCGGGTAACCCGCACCCAGCAGCATCCCGAATTCCGTATCGCCCGAACCCGACCGAGGAAAGAGAACCGTGGGGAGACGACTGCCGTCACAGCCGCCGACGCTGCCGGGTTTCTCGTTCGTGCGCATACTCGGGTCGGGCGGGTTCGCCGATGTGTTCCTCTATGAGCAGGACAGCCCGCGGCGGCAGGTCGCCGTCAAGGTGATGCTGGCCGAATACGTGAACAACCATGTGCGGCAGATGTTCGCGGCCGAGGCCGACCTGATGGCGCAGCTGAGCGCGCATCCCTCCATCCTCACCGTCTATCAATCGGGCGTGGCGGGTGACGGACGGCCCTATCTCGTGATGGAACTGTGCTCGCAGACACTCGGCACGGGCTATCGCAACAACCGGCTCTCGGCCGCCGAAGCGTTGCGCGTGGGCATCAAGATCGGCGGCGCGGCCGAGAGCGCCCACCGCACGGGCGTGCTGCACCGCGACATCAAACCGTCCAACATTCTCATGACGGCATATGGCAATCCGGTGCTGAGCGATTTCGGCATCGCCGGTGCGGTCGACGAGATCGACGACGACGCGGTCGTGGGCATGAGCGTGCCGTGGACAGCTGCCGAGGTGCTGCGCGCCGACACCAACGGAACCATCGCGAGCGAGGTCTTCTCCCTGGGCGCCACCGTCTACACGCTGCTCGCCGGGCGGTCGCCGTTCGAGATCGAGGGCGGCGACAACTCGTCGGCGCAACTCATGTCGCGCATCAATCGCGGGGTCATCACACCCATCGGCCGCGATGACGTGCCCGAGAATCTCGAGCGCGTGCTGCGCAAATCGCTGGCCCGCAAACCCGAGAACCGCCACCGCTCGGCCATGGAGTTCATCCGCGAGCTGCAGGCCGTCGAGGCGTCGATGGGGCTGGCGCAGACGCAGCCCGACGTCAGTGTCGACGAGTGGGCGGATGTCGCGCCCGACGATCCCGACGACCGCACGCGTGTGAACCCCATCCGCGATGTGCAGCCCGTCGCGCGCCGACGTCGTGCACGCGGTGACCAGGCCATCGGCGAGCCGGGGCGGGGTGCCGGGGCATCGAACACTCCCGCGATGGGAATGGCGGGCGCCGGTGCGCGTGCCGTCGGGCGCGACGTCGCGGGTTCGACGGGCACCCGGGCGCGCGGCACCGCCGCCGACGCGCAGTCGCGATCGCGCCGCCGCGGAACGGCGACCGGGGGCGCCGGGGCTTCGTCGGCGCCCGCCGCATCGTGGCGATCGGGCCGCTGGTTCGTGGCGGCCATCGTCGCGTGCGCGGTTCTCGTGCTCGCCCTGGCTGCGACGGCCGTGTACGTCGTCGTGCGGGCGGGGAGCGCCGAAGCGGTTCCGGCGGTCCGAGATGTGGTCGCGACATCCGCCGACGGTTCCTTGACATTCAGTTGGCCAGACCCGGGCATCGAAACCGACGACCTCTATGAGATCGAGGTCGACGACGACAGCTCGAGCACCCAGCGCAGCACGACCTTCGTCGTGGCGGGTGAACCGGGCGACACGGTCTGCATCACGGTGCGCGTCAACCGCGACGGCTCGCTCGGCGACCGCAGCCCCGAAAGCTGCGGCGTGGTGCCCGAGGCGGGTACGGGCGCCGGATGATCCGCGCATTCCTCGCCCGACGCGGCGCGGCCCTCGCCACCGTGCTGGCCGGCGTGCTCGTGGTCGCCCTCATCGCCGTGATCTCCCTCGTGAGCACGGGCTATCGCGCCGACAACCTGAGCCTCGACGACGATTCGGTGTGGGTCACCAACCAGAGCCGGCAGGCGATCGGTCGCGCCAACGTGCGCGTGGGCGAACTCAACGCCGCGCTGGCCGTCGAACGCGCCGGCACCGGCGCGACGGGCGTGGATGTGGTGCAAGACGGGGCTACCGTGCTGCTCGTCGACCGCGCGGCCGGGAGCGTCGGCCGCGTCGATCTGGCCACGGCCACCGTGGACGAACCGGTTCCGCTGCCGCCGGGGGCCTCCGACGTGCACGTGGCCCGCGGCCGCGTCGTGATAGCGCGCGGCGGCGACCTGTGGCTTCTTCCCACGGCCTCGCTCGAGGACTTCCGCTCCGACGACGAGCCGACGGTGTCGCTCGGTGCCGATGCGCTCACAGCGGTGGCGCCGACGGGAGACATCTTCGTCTACCGCGCCGAGACGGGGCGGCTCTCGCACCTCGGGCCGGGAAGCGACCGGGTCGACGACGCGACGACGATCGGCACGGGCGCGACCGATACCCCGCAAGACGGGGGAGTCGACGGCGGTGCGGACGGGGGAGCGGACGGGGCGCCGGCGGTGGCCGGTTCCCCGGGTTCCCTGCAACTCACGGCCACGGGCGATCGGTATGCGCTGCTCGACCGCGACGCCGGGCTGCTGCACACGCCATCCGGTCAGATCGACCTGGCCGACATCGACGGGTTGGATGCCGACACCGCCGTCGTCCAGCAACCCTCCGCCGCCCGCGACGGAGTGCTCGTCGCCACCGCCGATTCGCTCGTCGAAGTGTCGTCGTCGGGCGCCGGGCGCGTGCTCGCGACGGGAGCGTTCGGGCCGGCCGTCGCCCCCGCATCGACTCCGAACCCCGCGGCGGGCGCCGCGGGCGAATGTCTCGTGGGAGCCTGGCGGAGCGGGACCGTCGCAACCCTCTGCGGCCGGCCGTCGAGCGATGCCGACGCCCGCGTGTCGACCGTCAGCGGGTTGGTTCCCGGCGCCGACCTCGCCTTCCGGGTGCTCGAGGACCGCGTCGTGCTGAACGACCGGGTGGGCGGCGGCTCCTGGGCCGTTCTCGACGGCAACCGGTCGATCGACAACTGGGACGACCTGCTCGCCGACACCGACACCGAGGAACAGGTCGAAGAGAACACCGACGACACCCCGCCCGAATACGACGAAGAACAGAAGCCCCCGGTCGCGGTCGCCGACAGCCTCGGGGCGCGGCCCGGACGCTCGACGCTGCTTCCCGTGCTGCTGAACGACTACGACCCCAACGGCGATGTGCTCGTCATCGACGGCGTCGGGGAGGTGCCGACGGACACCGGGCGCGTCGACCTCGTGAACGACGGGCAGAGCATCAAGCTGACCCTCTCGCCCGAGGCCAGGGGCGACCTCCGGTTCGCCTACTCCATCAGCGACGGCCGTGGCGGCACGGCGACGGCCGATGTGACCGTGACGGTGCGCGGGGACGACGAGAACGGCCCGCCCGCGCAGGTGCGGCCGACGCGCACGACCGTCGCTTCGGGCGGACGCGTGAGCACCCAGGTGCTCGGCGACTGGGTCGACCCCGACGGAGACCCCCTCTACCTCACGCGCGCGAGCGTCGACGCACCCGACCTGACGCAATTCACCCCCGCAGGTGAGGTCGTCTACACCGACGGCGGCACGGGAGCGGAAGCCCGCGACATCCCGCTGCTCGTGTCGGACGGCCGGGCCGAGGGCGCCGGTGTGTTGGCCGTGAGCATCAAACCGTCGGGTCAGGTGCCCATCATCACCGACGGGTTCGCCGTGACCGCCTATGCAGGCGAGGATGTGCGCATCACGCCGCTCGATCACGCGCGCGGCGGCTCGGCACCCCTGCGCCTCGTCAACGTTCCGAGCCGCGACGGATCGACCGTCGTGCCGGACTACGACCTCGGCACGTTCCGTTTCACGAGCGGCGAGGCGCGCACCCACTTGCTCGAGTACACCGTGACCGACGGCGTGCTCACCGAGACGGGCCAGGTGCGCATCGACGTGCTGCCGAATCCCACCGGCGCGGCACCCGTCACGGTTCCGCACACGGCTTTCGTGCGCGAACAGTCGAGCCAGGATGTCGCCGTGCTCGAGCAGGACTTCGACCCGGCCGGCGGCGTGCTCGTCGTCACGGGCGTCGACGACGCGCCCATCGACAGCGGCATCCGCGTGGAGGTCGTCGAACAGCGGCTCGTGCGCATCACCCTGACGCGGCCGCTCGAGGCGCCGACGCCCATCGGCTACCACGTGTCGAACGGCACGGCCGAGAGCGACGGCACGATCACGGTCATCCAGGTGCCGACGCCCGCCGTGCGACAGGCGCCCATCGCCAACCCCGACACGGCGTCGGTGCGCGTGGGCGACGCCATCGACATCCCCGTGCTCGCCAACGACCGGCACCCCGACGGCGACGCCCTCACCCTCGACGCCACCCTCAGCCGACAGGTTCCGGGCAACGCGGGTCTGCTCTTCGTGTCGGGCACGGTTCTGCGCTACCTCGCGCCGCGCGAACCCGGAAACTACACGGCGACCTATCGCGTGCGCGGGCCCGACGGGCAGTGGGCCGACGCCGACGTCACGATCACCGTGCGCGAGGCCGACGCGGCCGGCAACCGTCCGCCCGTGCCCAAGACCGTGACGAGCCGCGTGCTCGCGGGCGACACCGTCCGCGTGCCGATCCCGCTGCAGGGCATCGATCCCGACGGCGACTCGGTCAAGCTCGCGGGGCAGGCCAGCAACCCGGAAAAGGGTGCCGTGACGGCATCCGGAATCGATTGGTTCGAGTACGAAGCGGGCGCCTATTCCACCGGAACCGACGAATTCTCGTACACGGTCGTCGACACGCTCGGTCAGACCGCGACGGGAACCGTGCGCATCGGCATCAGCCCGCCGCGAGACGGTGCCCGCAACCCCGTCGCGACCTCCGACGAGGTGACGACGCGGCCGGGCCGCACCATCACGGTGCGCCCGCTCGACAACGATTCCGACCCCGACGGCGACACGCTCACCATCACGGGCGTCACGCCGACGACGCCGGGGGCCGCGGCCGAGGTGCGCGGCAGCACCATCCGCGTCACGGTTCCCGACGGGCGCGGTCGTTACGGCTTCGTGTACGACATCGAGAACGGCCGCGGCGGCACGGCATCCACCTTCCTCACGGTCGTCGCCGACCCGGATGCTCCGGCCGCCAGGCCCCTGGCCCGCGACACCGTCCTCTCGCTCAGCGATATCCAAGACGCCGACGAGGTGACCGTCAACCCGCTGAAGAACGTGTTCTTCGCCGAGGGAGAGGTGTCCTCGCTGGACCTCACGATTCCCGGCGACTTCGCCCAGGCCGCGCGCATAACCAGTTCGAAGCGCGTCGTGGTCGCCGTGACGAACGAGAGCCAGATCATCCCCTTCGTCGTCGCCCACCCCGACGACGCCGACGTCACGGCCACGGCTTTCATCTGGGTGCCGGGCAAGCGGGATGCGGTGCCGCAACTCAAGGCGGGTGTGAAACCGATCAGCGTCACGAGCGGCGAGAGTGTCGACATCCGGCTCGCCGACTATGTGATCGCGCCAGACGGACGCGACGTGCGCCTCACGGACACCGCCACGGTGCGGGCCACCCACGCCGATGGTTCGGCCCTCACGGTGGACGACCGCACCCTGCGTTTCCGCAGCGCCGACGGCTACTTCGGGCCGGCTTCGATCTCGTTCGAGGTCACCGATTCGGGCGGGGGCGGCGCAGGGGGCGCGGCGAAGGCGGCCACGCTCGTCCTGCCGATCGACGTGGTGCCCACCGAGAACCAGCCGCCCGTCTTCACGGGGGGCCAGATCGACTTCGAACCGGGGCAGTCGAAGGACATCGACCTCACAAAACTCACGCGCTATCCCTACGCCGACGACCTGGACCAGCTCGCGTTCAGCGTGCTCGACCCGCGCGCCACCGGTTTCGACGTTGCGCTGTCGGGCAGCACCCTGACGGTCACGGCCCGCGCCGATACGCCGAAGGGGTCGGCGTCGAGCGCGCTCATCGGCGTGCGTGACACCGCGAACCCGGGTCAGAACGGGCGCCTCGACCTGCGCGTCGTCGCCTCGACGCGTCCGCTGGCTCAGCCCGCCACCGACCAGGTCATCGCGCCCCGCGGCCAGACCACCACGGTCAACGTGCTGCAGAACGACCAGGCCACCAACCCCTTCCCGGGCGAACCCCTCACGGTCGTCGCGGTGCGCGGCGCCGACGGGCAGAACGTGCCGGCGGGGGTCAGCATCACGCCGTCGGCCGACCGCTCGACGCTCTCCATCCAGGTTTCGGGCGATGCGGCCGCTCGCGACACCACGGTGCAATACCAGGTCGCGGATGCCACGGGCGATCCGGCCCGGCACACGTGGGGCACCGTGCGCATCAGCGTTCAAGACGCGCCCGACCCCGTGAGTGCCGTGCGCGTCACAGGCTTCGACGACCGCGGCATCACCGTCACGTGGGTGCCGGGCGCCGCCAACAACGCGAGTATCACGGGATTCCGGGTGGGCGTGCGTCCCGCGGGTGGCGGGGCCGCAACAACGACGGCCTGCGCAGCGACGACGTGCCGCGTGCCGACCCCCGGCAACGGCAGCGACAACGCCGTCACACTCGAGGTGGTGGCCGAGAACAGCATCGGGGCGTCAACGCCGACCGGGCTGGCCGAACGCGTCTGGTCCGACGTGATTCCGGCCGCACCCGCCGGCATCACTGCCGAACCCCTCGACGGGGGCCTCCGCATCGGCTGGGATGCCGTGAGCATGCCGTCCGGCGCGAGCCCCGTGCGCACCTACGTGGCCACGGTCGGCGGCCGCGAACGCAGCATCGCCGCCACCGGAAGCTGTTCGGGCGGCCGGTGCACGACCGAGGTGCAGGGCCTGCCCAACGGCAGCCGCGTCGACCTCACCATCTCGGCGCGTAACGACGCGTATCCGGCCCTCTCGAAGTGGAACAGCGCCGCGGGCCAGGGCACACCCTTCGGCGCCCCGAGCGGCGGCGGCGTGCGCGCCGACGGCGACTCCGGCAGCGGCACCGTGACGGTGTCGTGGTCGGGCTTCGGCTCGAACGGCGACCCCATCGCCGGGTACTTCGTCGAGCGGCTCGCGAACGGACAGACCCCGACGGGCTCCGGCGCCTGCCGGGTGTCGAGTCCCGCGCCCGGCACCGTCACGCCGCCCGTCGCCGGGGGATCGGTCGTCGAGGTCCGCTCAGAAGGGGCGGGCGCGTCATCCACCGTTTTCACCGGTCTCGACGAGGCGAACAAGACGTACTTCTTCGCCGTCTGGGCCTACAACCGCGCGGGCTGCGCCGTCTCGAACGTGACCGAGGTGCGCATCCGGCCGACGCCCGGCGACGCCCCACGCGCCGACGGGGTCATGGTCGAGACCGCGCGTTCCACCTACGACTACCGCGTCACCAACCTGCAGCCGCGGGCCGACCGCTACCAGATCGCCACGGTCGACGCGGCCGGCAACCGGGTCGGATCCTGGGTGTCGTTCGCCACCGGATCGTTCCCGCGTGAGGTGCTCGAGCTGCCCACCGGGCAGCGCGTGCAGTTCGCGCTGCGAGCCTGCAACGTCTACGCCGTCGTCGAGGTGTGCGGTGACCCCGCGGTCATGACCGCGCCCGAGACATCCCTCGCGTTCCGGCCCGTCGACCTGCGCTACGACGGCGCGGCCGGCGCGTACAGCTGGACCGCCCTCCCCTCGAACGGGCCCGACTACCCGGCCACCGCCCTGTGCGTCGACCAGGCCAACCCCGAGAACATGGGCACCAGCTCGGCAACCGGATGCTCGTTCCCCGCGCCGCCCGTCGACCCCGCGCTGTTTATCACCATCGGCGGCAAGAGGATTCAGGTGACCCCATGACGCGTGCCCCGGCATTCCACCCCCGAAAGGACCCCTCGTGACCCTCACCCCCGAAGAGGCGCGCTGGTTCGCCAGCACCTTCGACTCCCTCGTCGCGAACGTGGAGCAGGTGCTGCTCGGCAAGAGCCACGTCGTGCGGCTGGCCTTCACCACCCTGATGAGCCGCGGCCACCTGCTGCTCGAGGACGTGCCCGGAACCGGTAAGACGTCGCTCGCGCGCGCCATCGCGGCATCCATCGACGGCACGCATTCGCGCGTGCAGTTCACGCCCGACCTGCTGCCCGGCGACATCACGGGTGTGAGCATCTATGACCAGCGCAGCGGCAGCTTCGAGTTCCACCGCGGCCCGATCTTCGCGAACATCGTGCTCGCCGACGAGATCAACCGCGCGAGCCCCAAGACCCAGTCGGCGCTGCTCGAAGTGATGGAGGAGCTGACGGTGACGGTTGACGGCACCACGCATCCGGTGCATCCGCCGTTCATGGTGCTCGCCACGCAGAACCCCATCGAACAGGCCGGAACCTACCGCCTGCCCGAGGCCCAACTCGACCGCTTCCTGCTGAAGACGTCGATCGGATACCCCGACCACCAGTCCACGATGCAGATTCTCGAGGGGGCCGCGGCTCCCGCGACCATCTCGCCCGTCGTGCCCGCGTCGACCATTCGCGACATGTTGGCCATCGCGCGCACCACCTTCGTCGACCCGACGATCAACGACTACATCGTGCGCATCGTCGAGGCCACGAGGCAGGCCGAGGAGGTGCGGCTGGGCGCGAGCGTGCGCGGGGCTCTGGCTCTGCTCGCCGCGGTGCGCACGTGGGCCGTGTCGCAGGGTCGCACATTCGTCACCCCCGACGATGTGAAGGCGCTCGCTGAACCCGTGCTCGCGCACCGGCTCGTGCTCGACGCCGAGGCGGAATACGACGGGGTGACGCCCTCGAGCGTCATCTCGCAGGTGCTCATCGATGCGCCGCCGCCCGGAGACGGGGCTGGCCGTGCCGGCTAACGAAGGGAAGGCGGGGGAGGGGACGGAGCGGAACACGAGCGGCCGCGCGGCTGTGCCCGTCGTCACACGTGCGAGCGCCGACACGCGCTCGCGCACGCGCACGAACGCGCGCACGAACGGGCGAGCGTCGACCCGGACCTCGGCGCGCGGCGCGACAGGTCTGCGCGACCTGACGTCCACGTCCCTGCGAGCCGATGCCGCAGACGACGCGGGGCTGGCCGCGAATGCTCGCCTGAGCGTGGCCCGCACGCTCCGTCGCGCTCGCCGCGCGCTCGCGCGCGCCTGGTCGGCCGTCACGGCGGTCGTCACGCCCCTCGGCTGGGCCGTCGCCGTCCTCGCGATCGCCGGGCTCGCTGCCGGCTACGCACTCGGCTGGACCGAGTTCGTCGTCATCGGCTGGGCCGCCGTCATCGCGGCCGCGGTCGCCGCTCTCTTCCTCATCGGCCGCATCCGGCACGGGGTCACGCTGCACCTCGCCGACGACCGCGTCGTCGTGGGGGCCACGGCGGTCGGCCAGCTCACGATCGGCAACCCCGGGCTCCGGCTGTTGCCGGCCATCACCGTCGACGTGCCCGTGGGCGAGGCCGCCCTCGATGTGCCCGTGCCGCCGCTGGCCCCCCGACAGCAGATCGAAGAACTCTTCCGCGTGCCGGCGACGAGGCGGGGCGTGTTCCCCGTCGGGCCGGCCCGCGCCACCCGGCGCGACCCGCTCGGGCTCGTGCGGCGCGAACACGCGTGGACCGACGCATCCGCCCTGTACGTGCATCCGCTCACGGTGTCGGTGCCGAGCCTCAGCACGGGTTTCGTGCGCGACCTCGAGGGTAGTCCGACGCGCGACCTCACGAGCGACGACGTGTCGTTCCACGCGCTGCGCGAATATGCGCCGGGAGACGAGAGGCGCAGCATCCACTGGCGGTCGACGGCGAAGACCGGGCGTTTCATGGTGCGCCAGTACGAGGAGACCCGCCGCAGCCACCTCATGGTGGCGCTCTCGGCCCGAGCCGACGAATACGCGAGCGACGAGGAATTCGAGCTGGCGGTGAGCGTCGCGGCATCGCTCGGCGTGCGCGCCATCCGAGACACGCGCACCGTCTCGGTCGTGACGGGTGAGGTAACCCCCGAGTTCTCGCGTCGCACCGTGCGGTCGGTGCGGGCCTTCGCCTCGGTCACGCCCACGCGGCTGCTCGACGACCTGGCCGCGGTCGAGCTCGAGGACCGCGCACTCGACCTCGCCGCCACGGCCCGTGCAGCCGCCGACACCATCGGCGGCATCTCGCTCGCGTTCCTCGTGTGCGGCAGCGCCACCGAACCCGCCGCCATCCGCGAGGCGGCTCGCCAGCTTCCCCTCGGTGTGGATGTCGTCGCCATCGTGTGCGAATCGGAGGGCGTGCCCGCGCAACGTGTGTCGGCGGGCCTCACGGTCGTGACGATCGGATACCTCGACGACCTGCGTCCGGCCCTCAACCGGGCGGTGGCGCGATGAGCCGCCCCGACGCGCAGAGGAGCGCGCCGCAGGCCCCCGCCTCGGGTGGCACGTCGCGGCCGACCCCGCGATCAACCCGTCGTGCGCGCGCCGGACGCCCGGGCTGGACCGGGCTTCTCCTCGGCGTGCTGGCGCCCCTCCTCGCAACGGCCGTCGCCCTCGCCGCGTTCTGGCCCGTCTACCAGTCCATCGAGTTCGTGCGGATGGCCGCCGTCACCGTCGTCGTCGGTGGCGCTCTCGCGGTGCTGGGTGCCCGCTTCCGCTGGTCGCCCCTCCTCGTCGCGGCGCTCACGGCCGCCGTCGTCCTCATCGCGGGTGTGCCCCTCGCCATCCCCAGCGAAGCGACCGCGGGCGGATGGCTGCCCACCGGTCCGGCGCTCCTGCACCTCCTCGAGGCCACGGCGCTCTCCTGGCGGCAACTCGTCACCATCGTGACCCCCGTCGGCGCCTACCAGGCCCTCCTCGTGCCCGCGTTCCTCCTCGGCCTCGTGACAACCGTGCTGTCGGCCTCGCTGGCGTTGCGGTCGCGGCATCCTCGTCTGGCCCTCGCGCCCCCGTTCCTGCTCCTGGCGGCCGCCGTCGCCCTCGGGCCGACCGAGGTGGCGCCGGCCTGGACGATCGCCGTCGGCGCCCTTCTCGTGCTCGTGTCGGCCGTCTGGGCGGTCCTCCCGCCCGCGAGGTCGACCGCTCCGGGGTTTGCCGGTTCATCGCGCGCGCCACAGAATGCCGGCCGCGCCGCAGCAGCACCCGTCATCGGCCACGCGGTGAGCCGCAGCCGCTCCGTGCGCCTCGCCGTCACGCGCGTGGCCGCCATCGCCGTCGTTCTCGCCGTGGCCCTCGCGGGCAGCACGGTTTTGGCCACGGTTCTCGCCCCCGCTTCCGATCGGGATGTCATCAGGGCCCACGTCGAGCAACCGTTCGTGCCGCGGGACTACCCGTCCCCGCTCGCCGGCTTCCGCTCCTATCTCGATCCCGCCACGCGCAACGAGACGCTCTTGACGGTCGAAGGGCTGCCGGCCGAAGCGCGCCTGCGCCTCGCCACGGTGGACACCTATACCGGAGTGGTCTACGCCGTGGGTGACGCCTCGGGCGGCTCCGGCACCGACTCCGGCGGCGCCCCAGGCAGCGCCTCCGATTCCGGCAGCGACGCCGACGGCGAAACCGTTTCGTCGTCCTCGGCGGATGCCGCTGGCTCGGCATCCGCGTCCGGCTCCGGCATCTTCACGCGGGTCCCCTACCGCCTCACGCCGACCGCGACCGGAACCCGCGTCGACCTCACGGTGCGCGTCGACCAATTCAGCGACGTCTGGGTTCCCGACGCCGGCGCGCTCGAGCAACTCCGTTTCCACGGCCCGCGCGCCGACGCCCTGACCGACAGCTTCAGCTACAACGCCGCCACGGGAACGGCCGCCGTCTCAGCGGGCCTGCGGCCGGGGGACTCCTACCGCCTCACCGCCATCCTCCCGCCCGCCACAGACGATGTGGATGTCTCGAGCCTCCGCCCCGGAACAACCGCCCTGCCCGAACCCGCCGCCGTGCCCGACGCGCTCACCGAGTGGTTGACGCGCAACGCCGTCGCTCCCGCCGCGGGTGCCGAGCCCGCCGACGGCGCCAACTCCGGCAGCGAAGGATCCGACAGCGCCGACGCCGGCACCCCCGGTGCCTCCCTGCAGCGAGCCCTCGACGCCCTCGCATCCACGGGCTACGTCAGCCACGGCATCGACCCCGACACCCCGCGCAGCGTCTCCGGACATGGCATCGCCCGCCTCGAGACGCTCTTCACCGAGCAGCCCATGGTCGGCGATCAGGAACAGTACGCGACGGCCGCCGCCCTGATCGCGCGCCAGCTGGGGTTCCCGGCCCGCGTCGTCCTGGGTTTCCGTCCGGACGGTGCCGCCGCGGGCGATACCTCCGGTCCGGTCGCCGTCACGGGCGCGGACATCGATGCCTGGGTCGAGATCCAGGACTCCTCGGGCCGCTGGGTCACGATCGATCCCACGCCCGTCGTCCGCGACATCCCCGAGCGCGCGCCCGACGAGCCGACGCCCATCTCGAAGCCGCAGACCGTCGTCCCGCCGCCCGTCGTCGAAGACCCCGAGGAGAGCACCCCGGCGGCCCCCGACAGCGAGATCTCTTACCCGCCCGCCGAGCAGCCGTGGTGGCTCGCGGCGCTCCGCATCGTGCTCACGGTGGCGGGCTGGACCCTCCTCGTCGCGGCACTCCTGGCGGCACCGTTCCTGGCCGTCATCGCTGCGAAGGCCCGTCGCCGCCACACCCGGCGCCGGCGAGGGAGTGCCGACGCCCGCATCCGCGCCGGCTGGCTCGAAGCGCGCGACACGGCCGTCGACTACGGCATCGACATCCCGGCCTCGGCAACGCGTCGCGAAGCCGCTGCCCGCATCGGCAGCAAGACGGCCGTCACGCTGGCCTCGGTCGCCGACCGGGTGTCGTTCTCACCCGACCGTCCCGACGACGACGACGCCGACAAGGTCTGGCAGGGTGTCGACGAACTCCGCCGCCGCGTCGCGGAAAGACACACCCGACGCGAACGCCTCCGCGCCCGCATCGCCCTCACATCCCTCCGCCGCCCGCGCTAGCCCGCCCGCCCGCGCTCCGCCCACGCAAAACGCCCGCCCGCACCTCTCGGCACGAACGGGCGTTCTCAGCGGGGCTGACGCGTCAGGCGCGGCCGCGCATCACGGCCTGCTTCACTTCGGCGATGGCCTGCGTCACCTGGATGCCACGGGGGCACGCGTCGGTGCAGTTGAAGGTGGTGCGGCAGCGCCACACGCCTTCCTTGTCGTTGAGGATGTCGAGGCGCACGTTCGAGGCGTCGTCGCGCGAGTCGAAGATGAATCGGTGCGCGTTGACGATCGCGGCGGGACCGAAGTACTGCCCGTCGGTCCAGAACACGGGGCAGCTCGACGTGCACGCGGCGCACAGGATGCACTTGGTGGTGTCGTCGAAGCGCGCACGGTCGGCGACCGACTGGATGCGCTCCTTGCCGGCGCCCGGCTTCGACGTGGCCTGCAGGAAGGGCTGGACTTCGCGGTAGGAGGCGAAGAACGGCTCCATGTCGACGACGAGGTCCTTCTCCAGGGGCAGACCCTTAATGGCCTCGACGTAGATCGGCTTCGAGATGTCGAGGTCTTTGATCAGGGTCTTGCAGGCGAGACGGTTGCGGCCGTTGATGCGCATGGCGTCGGAGCCGCAGATGCCGTGGGCGCACGAGCGACGGAACGTGAGCGAACCGTCCTGGTCCCACTTGATCTTGTGCAGCGCGTCGAGGATGCGGTCGGTGGCGAACATTTCGACGTCGTAGTCGACCCACTTGGGCTCTTCGTCGACCTCCGGGTTGAACCGGCGGATGATGAGCGTGACCGTGAAGGGTTTGAGGGCGTCGTCGGCGGGGGCGTCGGCGGGAGCGTCGAGTGTGGCGGTAGCCATGTCTAGTACTTCCTCTCCATCGGCTGGTAGCGCGTGATCGTGACGGGCTTCCAGTCGAGCGTGATGTGGTCTGCCGCGTCGGACGACAGGGGGTCGCCGGTCAAGTAGGCCATGGTGTGTTTCATGTAGTTCTCGTCGTCGCGCTTCGGGTAGTCGTCGCGCATGTGGCCGCCACGGCTTTCCTTGCGGTTGCGAGCGGAGTAGACGACGACCTCGGCGAGGTCGAGCAGGAAGCCGAGTTCGATGGCCTCCAGCAGGTCGGTGTTGAACCGGCGACCTTTGTCTTGCACGGCGATGTTGCGGTAACGGTCGCGCAGGTTGTGGATCGTCTCGGTGACCTCGGCGAGCGACTCGTCGGTGCGGAACACCTGTGCGTTGCGGTCCATGTGCTCTTGAAGCTCTTTACGGATGGTCGAGAGGCGCTCGGTTCCGTTGGAGTTGCGGGCGTTCTCGACGAGCTCCTGCACGAAGGCGGCCGGGTTCTCGGGCAGCGGCGTGAAGTCGACGTTCTGCACGTATTCGACGGCGTTGTTGCCGGCGCGTTTGCCGAACACGTTGATGTCGAGCAGCGAGTTGGTGCCGAGACGGTTGGAGCCGTGCACGGACACGCAGGCGCATTCGCCGGCGGCGTAGAGGCCGGGCACGACGGTGTTGTTGTCGCTCAGCACCTCGGCGCGCACGTTGGTGGGGATGCCGCCCATGGCGTAGTGCGCCGTGGGCATGACGGGCACGGGTTCGACGACCGGGTCGACGCCCAGGTAGGTGCGCGCGAACTCGGTGATGTCGGGCAGCTTGGTCTCGAGCACCTCGGCCCCGAGGTGCGTGCAGTCGAGGTAGACGTAGTCCTTGTGGGGGCCGGCGCCGCGACCCTCGGCCACCTCTTGCACCATGCAGCGGGCGACGATGTCGCGCGGCGCGAGGTCTTTGATGGTGGGGGCGTAGCGCTCCATGAAGCGCTCACCCGAGGCGTTTCTGAGGATGGCTCCCTCACCGCGCGCACCCTCGGTGAGCAGGATGCCGAGGCCGGCCAAACCGGTCGGGTGGAACTGGAAGAACTCCATGTCCTCGAGCGGCAGGCCCTTGCGCCAGATGATTCCGACGCCGTCACCCGTGAGGGTGTGCGCGTTGGAGGTGGTCTTGTAGATCTTGCCGAAACCGCCCGTGGCGAAGATGATCGCCTTGGCCTGGAAGACGTGGATGTCGCCCGTGGCGAGTTCGTAGGCCACGACGCCCGACGGCTTCTTGACGCCGTCGACCTCGGTCATGATGAGGTCGAGCGCGTAGTACTCGTTGAAGAAGTTGATGCCGAGACGCACGCAGTTCTGGAACAGCGTCTGCAGGATCATGTGTCCCGTGCGGTCGGCGGCGTAGCAGGCGCGGCGCACGGGCGATTTGCCGTGGTCACGCGTGTGCCCGCCGAAGCGGCGCTGGTCGATCTTGCCCTCGGGCGTGCGGTTGAACGGCAGGCCCATGTTCTCGAGGTCGATGACGGCGTCGATGGCCTCTTTGGCGAGGATCTCGGCCGCGTCCTGGTCGACCAGGTAGTCGCCACCCTTGACGGTGTCGAACGTGTGCCACTCCCACGAGTCCTCTTCGACGTTGGCGAGGGCCGCCGCCATGCCACCCTGTGCCGCACCGGTGTGCGAACGCGTGGGGTAGAGCTTCGAGATGACGGCCGTCTTGGCGCCGGGCCCGGCCTCGATGGCGGCGCGCATTCCGGCGCCGCCCGCTCCGACGATGACGATGTCGAATTGGTGGTAGTGGACTCCGTCGATGACGGTGGATTCAGCGGTCGTGTCGGCCGAGAATGATGAGGTCACAGGTACATCCGTAATTCTGGTGGGTGGTGAAGCGGGGCCGGAACTCGTCGTTCAGAAGGTCTAGCTCGTGGGGCAGAAGGACGCGACCAGGTCGGCGGGGGCACCGGCGGGGCACGGGTCGAACGTGAAGACCACGAGCGTGCCGAGCACGATGAGCACGACGGCCGAGACGAAGATGGCGCCCTTGAGGATCTTGCCGACCGTCTGGTTGCGCGAGTAGTCGTTGACGAGGGTGCGCATGCCGTTGGAGCCGTGGATGAGCGCGAGCCACAGCATCGCGACATCCCACCACTGCCAGAACGGGCTCGAGAGCTTGCCGCCCACGAACGCGAAGTCGATGGCGCTCACGCCGTCGCCCACCATGAGGTTGACGAAGAGGTGACCGAAGATGAGCACGACCAGCACCACACCGGAGGCGCGCATGTAGATCCAGCCCCACTTCTCCCAGTTCACGCCTTTTTTGGGCGCCGGGCGGATGGGGGTGCGGGGGGCGTCGATTGTCGTCGTCATGATCTGGCCCCTTCTAGTGCGAGAACACGTTGATCAGGTGCCGGGGCACGAAACCGAGCATGGTGACGACCCACAGGCCGATAACCACGTAGAACATGACCTTCTGGTACTTCGAGCCCTTGGACCAGAAGTCGATCAGGACGATGCGCAGGCCGTTGTAGGCGTGATATGCGATCGCGCCGACCAGGGCGACCTCACCGAGGCCCATGATGGGCGTCTGGTAGGTGCCGATGACGGCGTTATAGGCCTCGGGGGAGACCCGGATGAGGGCCGTGTCGAGGATGTGGACCAGCAGGAAGAAGAAGATGGCGACACCCGTGATTCGGTGAAGCACCCACGACCACATGCCTTCGCGACCGCGGTACAGAGTACCTGCGGGTCGTTTGGGACCGGACTGAGTTATCGGTGGAGTCCCTGCCGTCTTCAGTGACACGAACGACCCTCCCTGACTTTTGCGGCTGACGGTGGCCGTCATGGCCTCCGTCGCGTCAAATCGGCGCGTAATGCAAGTCTATGTCGTTCACCTGGGGAGCGCCGGTTAGGTGTGCCTAAGAAGCGGGGTCGAATGCGGGGAATCGTCACGCGCCGCCGCTATGGTGAGGGCATGACGACTGCCCTCGAACGCTTCTACAGTGTGATCCCCGCCGGTGGCATTGGTTCCCGCCTCTGGCCCCTGTCCCGTGCCGATGCACCCAAGTTCTTGCACGACCTCACGGGGTCGGGCCAGTCGTTGTTGCGCGCCACCTGGGATCGCCTCGAGCCGCTCGCCGGTCCCGACCGCATCATGGTCGTCACGGGCCGGGCCCACCGCGCCGCCGTCGAGGGCCAGCTGCCCGACCTCCACGACCACAACATCGTCCTCGAGAGCGACCCGCGCGACTCCACGGCCGCGATCGCCCTGGCCGCGGCCATCCTGATGAAGCGCGAACCGGATGTCATCATCGGCTCGTTCGCGGCCGACCACGTCATCCGCGGCGACCGTCTCTTCCGCAGCACGGTCACGCAGGCCGTGCAGACGGCCGAGGCGGGCTACATCACGACCATCGGCATCCAGCCCACCGAACCAGCCATCGGCTTCGGCTATATCAAGACGGGCACGCAGCTCGACGTCCCGGGTGCCGAACTCGCCACCAAGGTCGACTCGTTCGTCGAGAAGCCCGACCTGAAGACGGCCAAGCGCTACCTGCACTCGGGGGATTACCTCTGGAACGCGGGCATGTACATCTCGCGCGCCGATGTGTTGCTCGCCGAACTCGAGCGGCACGAGCCCGAGATGCACGCACTCGTCGTCGAGCTCGCCGAGGCCTGGGATGATCCCGCGACGCGTGGCCCGGCCGTCGACCACATCTGGCCGCGCCTGAAGAAGATCGCCATCGACTACTCGGTGGCCGAGCCCGCCGCCGCCGCGGGTCGCCTCGCCGTCATCCCCGGGCACTTCGACTGGGACGACGTGGGCGATTTCGCCTCGCTCGCCAAGCTCAACTCGTCGGGCCGCAAGACCGACCTCGCCATCCTGGGCGAGAACGCCCGCGTGCTGTCGGATGCCTCGAGCGGAATCGTCGTCAGCCAGTCGAACCGCGTCATCAGCCTCATCGGAGTGACCGACATCGTCGTGGTCGACACCCCCGACGCGCTCCTCGTCACCACGAGCCAGAACGCGCAGCGGGTGAAGAGCGTCGTCGATGCGCTGAAGCTGTCGGGTCGCGACGACGTCCTCTAATCTTGCATATCGGTTTCGGCCGGGGTCTGGCATCGCGCCGCCCCGGCCGTTATCGTTGGTGCCATGAAGTTGTAACGTCGGCACATCCGGCCCGTTCGCGGTTGCGCTCCCCGTCTCGTTCCCGAGGTCGTCGGTCGAGCGAAGCACCCGGCGGGCATTTCAGATCCGGATGCCGACGCTCGTGCCCTGCCCCGGGCGCCGTGCCCTCCTGCCGCTCGCCGTCGCTCGTTCGCGCGTCCCCGCGCCCGAAGCGTCGATCGCGCCCGGCCGGAAACGGTGACGACCGGCATCCGCACGTGAGGACCCCTCGGGTTCGTCGGCTCCGCCCCACGAAAGGCGGTCCCCATGCGACCACAGCACGACACCCACTCATCCTCGGCACGAACGAACGAGGTTCACTCAGACGAAACCGAGGCCGCGACGAAACGACCCCTCACAACTGCCGCCACCGGGGTCCCGGCGGCGACCGACCCTGTGGCGGCGACCAACCCCGCGGGCGTGCCCGACACTGCGAGCGTGACCGGAACATCAGCTCTCGTCGACTACCTCAAGGTCAGTCACATCGACCGGCGCTTCGGCGACCGCCGGGTGCTCGCCGACGTCTCGTTCGCCGTTGCAGCGGGCAACCGCACGGGCCTCGTCGGCGAGAACGGTTCGGGAAAATCGACCCTGCTCGGCATCATCGCGGGCGAGGCAGAAGCGGATGCGGGAGACATCCTGCGCCCCGTTCGCACCGGCTACCTGCCGCAAGAGGTCCGGTACGAACGCGGCGAGAGCGTCGGGGCCCTGCTCGAACGCGCGCTCGCCGAGGTGCGCGGTCTTGAACGCGAGCTCGAGGAAGCGGCGGCGGCGCTGGGCGAGGGCACCGAGGCATCCGCCCGCCGTTTCGATCGAGCGTTGACGGCGGCCGAACGCGCGGATGTCTGGTCGGCCGACGCGCGTCTCGCCGAGGCCGTGCAGGCGCTCGGGGTCGACTCGATTCCGCGGCACCGCTCGCTCGACGACGTCTCGGGCGGCCAACGCTCGCGCCTGGCCCTGGCGGCTGTGCTGACCTCGCGGCCGACGGCCCTGCTGCTCGACGAGCCGACGAACCATCTCGACGACGAAGCCGCGGCGTTCCTCACGCGCGTGCTGCACGGATGGTCGGGGCCCGTGCTCTTCGCGAGTCACGATCGTGCCTTCCTCGACGAGGCCGCGACGACACTGGTCGATCTCGACCTGCGCGATTCGGCTGACGGGGTGACCCAGTTCGGGGGCGGTTTCTCGGAGTATCTCTCGGAGAAGCGGTTGGCCAGGGAGCGCTGGGAGCGCCGCTTCGCCGACGAGCAGGACGAGCTCAACCGGTTGCGCGGCGAGGCGCAGGAGACGGCCCGCGCGGTCTCGCACAACGCCCCGATCTCGGACAACAACAAGATGGCGTTCGGGATGCGCGGCGACCGCGTGGTGCAACAGATCAGTCGCCGCATCCGCAACGCCGCCGGCCGGCTCGAACGCCTCGAGGCCGAGCAGGTGCGCAAACCGCCGGCGCCGCTGACATTCCAAGGAATCCCGGCGGGCACGACGGTGTCGGCGAACGAGGGGGCGCTGGTCGGCCTGCGCGACGTGGAGGTGCCCGGGCGTCTCTCGCTTGAACGGCTGACCGTCGCGCCGCGCACGCGCCTGCTCATCACGGGCGCCAACGGCTCGGGCAAGTCCACCGCGCTCGCCGTCCTCGCCGGGCGTCTGCCGCTGACATCCGCGCATGCCCGTTCGGATGCGGGGGCCACAGGCTCGCAGGCGAACGGGCCCGCTCATGACGCCGATCCTGCCGGCCGGGGCATCCGGCGCCAGCGCCCGGGCCTGCGCGTCGGCCTGCTCGAACAAGACGTGCGATTCCCCGATGCGAATGCCTCGCCACGCCGTCTCTACGAACGCACGCTGGGCGAGCAACGCGCCGAGCGCACGCCCCTCGTCTCGCTCGGCCTCGTGGCGCCGCGCGACCTCGACCGACCCGTCGGCGTGCTCTCGGTGGGGCAGCAACGACGCCTGGCGCTGGCGCTCATCATCGCGCGGCCGCCGCACCTCTTCCTGCTCGACGAACCCACCAACCACCTGTCGCTCGCGCTCGCGACAGAGCTCGAGGAAGCGCTCGACTCCTACCCGGGCGCCGTGGTGCTGGCGAGCCACGACCGGTGGCTGCGGCGGCGCTGGGAGGGGCAGGTGCTGTCGCTCGTCTGAACAGTGCAGTGCGCAGGCGCGCGGGCGATTTTCCCCAGCTGCTCATGTGAGCAGACCCGTGCACCACCCAATTGTTTCGGCCTAATATCCGGTGAGGAACTGCTTTGTAACGCTTCTGCGGCAAAGCCCGACCCGGCATCGTGGCCTCCGTAACATTGGGTAACGTATGCCCATATGGCTCCGAGAAATCTTCCGGAGCAGCATTCATGGAGGAAACCTTGACAATCACATTCCGTAAGGCAGCAGCGAGCTCCCTCGCCGGTGTCGGACTCGTGGCACTTCTGGCCGGCTGCGGATCAGCACCGTCGTCGGACAACACCTCCGGTGGTGCCGCCGCTTCCGACTTCCTGCCGTGCATCGTCTCCGACGCCGGTGGCTTCGACGACAAGTCCTTCAACCAGTCCTCGTACGAGGGTCTGGTCGAGGCGGCCGACACCCTGGGCGTCGAGCCCAAGGACGTCCAGTCCGACAAGGAAGACGACTACGCCCCGAACATCACCAACCTCGTCGACCAGGGCTGCAACCTGATCGTCACGGTCGGATTCGCCCTCGCCGACGCCACCAAGGCCGCCGCCGAAGAGAACACCGACGTCGACTTCGTCATGCTCGACGACAACTCGATCGACCTCGAGAACGTCAAGCCCGTCGTCTACGACACCGCCCAGGCCGCGTTCCTCGCCGGCTACACGGCCGCCGCCTACTCGAAGACCGGCGTCGTCGGCACCTTCGGTGGCATGCAGTTCCCGACCGTCACCATCTTCATGGACGGCTTCGCCGATGGCGTGAAGTACTTCAACGAGCAGAAGAGCAAGGACGTCAAGGTCGTCGGCTGGGATGTCGCGGGCCAGACCGGCTCCTTCACCGGTGGCTTCGAGGCCAACGACACCGCCAAGCAGCTCGCCAACGCGCTCATCGACCAGAACGCCGACGTGCTGCTGCCCGTCGGTGGCCCGATCTTCCTGTCGGCCATCGAGGCCGTCAAGGACTCGGGCAAGGACATCGCGATGATCGGTGTCGACGCCGACCTCTACGAGACCGCCGCCTCCGACAACGCCCTCTTCCTGACCTCGGTCCTGAAGCAGATGAAGTCCGGTGTCACCGACATCGTCGAGGCGGCCGGTAAGGGTGACTTCGACGCCGCTCCCTACGTGGGCACGCTCGAGAACGACGGCGTGGGAATCGCCCCGTTCCACGACTACGAGTCCAAGGTCCCCGCCGACCTGCAGGGCGAGCTCGACACCATCAAGGCCGGCATCATCGACGGCTCGATCACGGTCGAGTCGCCGTCGTCGCCGAAGTCCGAGTAACACCCGCACACAGCACCAAGGCGAGGGGGGCCCAGCCGCAGGCTGGGCCCCCCGACCCGTTCTCTACGACGTAGGATTCAACAACATGAAGCTCGAACTGCGCGGCATCACGAAGAGATTCGGATCTCTCGTAGCCAACGACCACATCGACCTGGTGGTCGAACCGGGAGAGATCCACTGCCTGCTCGGCGAGAACGGTGCTGGCAAGTCCACCCTGATGAACGTGCTCTACGGCCTCTATCAGGCCGAAGAGGGCGACATCCTGCTCGACGATCGAGTGCAACACTTCGAGGGCCCCGGTGACGCCATGCGCGCCGGCATCGGCATGGTGCACCAGCACTTCATGCTCATCCCCGTCTTCACGGTCGCCGAGAACGTCATGCTCGGGCACGAAGAGACCAAGGCCGGCGGCCGCCTCAACCTCGACGCCGCCCGCGCCCGCGTGCGCGAGATCTCGGCCCGCTTCGGCTTCGACGTCGACCCGGATGCCCTCGTCGGCGACCTGCCCGTCGGCATCCAGCAGCGCGTCGAGATCATCAAGGCCCTGTCCCGGGATGCCTCGGTCCTCGTGTTCGACGAGCCCACCGCCGTGCTCACGCCGCAAGAGACCGACGAACTCATGACGATCATGCGCCAGCTGAAGAGCGAGGGCACATCGATCGTCTTCATCACCCACAAACTCCGCGAGGTGCGCGAGGTGGCCGACCGCATCACGGTCGTGCGTCTCGGCAAGATCGTCGGCGAAGCATCCCCGACCGCCTCGAACTCCGAGCTCGCCGCCCTTATGGTGGGCCGCAACGTCGAGCTCACGGTGCACAAGGAGCCCGCGCGCCCGGGCGCCGCCAGCCTGGTCGTCGAACACCTCGACGTGATCGACGCCAACGGCATCAAGGTCGTCAACGACGTCAGCTTCGAGGTGCACGAGGGCGAGATCCTGGCGATCGCCGGTGTGCAGGGCAACGGCCAGACCGAGCTCACCGAGGCCATCCTCGGCATCCAGCCGCGCACCAACGGTTCGATCAGCCTGAACGGCACGCGCCTCAACGGCCAGAGCGTGAAGAAGGTGCTCAACGCGGGCGTCGGCTTCGTGCCAGAAGACCGCACGCACGACGGTCTCGTGGGCGAATTCACGATCGCCGAGAACCTCATGCTCGACCGCAGCGACCAGCAGCCCTTCGTCAAGGGCGGCACGCTGCAGCTGAAGGCCCTCAACGACTTCGCCGAGGAGAAGAAGCGCGAGTTCGACATCCGCGCCGAATCGATCAACACGCACGCGGGCCGCCTGTCGGGCGGAAACCAGCAGAAGGTCGTGCTGGCGCGCGAACTGAGCCGCGAGCTGAAACTGTTCGTGGCCTCGCAGCCGACGCGCGGCATCGACGTGGGGTCGATCGAGTTCGTGCACAAACGCATGGTCGAGACGCGCGACGCGGGGGTTCCCGTGATCGTCGTGTCCACCGAACTGGACGAGGTGGTGGCCCTGGCCGACCGCATCGCCGTGATGTACCGCGGGAGCATCGTCGGCATCGTTCCAGGGGATACCCCGCGAGACGTACTGGGCCTCATGATGGCCGGAGAAACGGGAGTAGCCGCGTGAGCGACAACAACCAGCAGAACACCCCGGCGCCGGCCTCCAAGCCCGCGCCGAAGCCCGACACCGAGGCCCCCCGCTCGAACAAGATCCTCAACGAGATCCTCGGCGGCAGCTTCCTCATCTCGATCCTGGCCGTGCTGCTGGCGCTCATCGCCGGCGCCATCCTGATCGCCGCCACCAACGAAGACGTGCAGACGGCATCCGGCTACTTCTTCAGCCGCCCCGGCGACACGCTCGGCGCCATCTGGCAGGCCGTCTCGGGCGCCTACTCGGCGCTCTTCCAGGGCTCGGTCTACAACTTCCGCCGCGACAGCTTCGCCGACGGCATCAAGCCGCTCACCGAGACGCTCACCTTCGCCACACCGCTCATCGCGGCCGGTCTGGGTGTCGGCCTCGCGTTCCGCGTGGGCCTCTTCAACATCGGTGGCCGCGGCCAGATGCTCATCGCGGCCGCGTGTGCCGGATGGGTCGGCTTCTCGTTCCAGCTGCCCGCGCCGTTGCACATCACCCTCGCCGTCCTGGCGGGCATCGCGGGTGGCGCCATCTGGGGCGGTCTCGTCGGCTTCTTGAAGGCCCGCACGGGAGCCCACGAGGTCATCCTGACCATCATGCTCAACTACGTGGCGTTCTACCTGATCAGCTACATGCTGCGCACGCCCGGCCTGCTGCAGGCACCTGGTTCGCCCAACCCGAAGTCGCCGCCCATGGCCGAGACGGCCGTGTTCCCCGCGCTCTTCGGCTCGAAGTACAACCTGCATCTCGGCTTCATCCTCGTCATCATCGCAACCGCGCTGGTGTGGTACCTGCTCAACCGCTCGAGCCTCGGCTTCCGGTTCCGAGCCGTGGGTGAGAACCCCAACGCGGCCAAGGTCGCGGGTATCGACGTGAAGAACACCTACGTCTACGCCATGCTCTTCTCGGGCGGCCTCGTGGGTCTCGCCGGCGTCTCGCAGGTGCTCGGCACCGTGACGGGTGGCTTCTCGGGCGGCATCGACGCGGGCATCGGTTTCGACGCCATCACCGTGGCGCTGCTCGGACGCTCGAAGCCCATCGGCATCTTCTTCGCCGGCATCCTGTTCGGCGCGTTCAAGGCCGGCGGATTCTCGATGCAGGCCGCCGAGGGTGTCCCCGTCGACATCGTCGTGGTCGTGCAGTCGCTCATCGTGCTGTTCATCGCCGCGCCGCCGCTCGTGCGCGCGATCTTCTTCCTTCCGAAGCCCGGCGGCCGCGCCCGCAGAGTGCTTCCCAACGTTTCGAAGGAGGTGGCCGCGAAATGAGCGTCACCACACCCAACACCCCGCACGAAACGGTCGACCCGGTCGACGACGGCCTCGAGAAGGCGGTCGTGAAGAAGTGGAAGGCTCCCATCGCCTTCGCCATCTTCGTCGTCATCTCGGCCCTGCTGTTCTTCGTGGCCCGCCGCGACGGCGTCACCGAGCTGCGCCTGTCGGCCGAGAACGACGCCATCCAGCTGCCCTCGATCGAGGCCCCCGTCATGCCGACGGGCATCGTGGTCGTCATCCTGCTCGCCCTGATGACCGCCGCGGCGTTCTGGCTCGCGAACCAGGCCAAGCGCATTCCGCTGTGGCTGACTGCGGTCTTCGGCTTCGTCTTCATGTACGGCTTCCTCACCTGGGCCGGCGCCGACAAGTCCATCCCCATCACGGGTCTGCTCCTGGGCAGCGTCGCCCTCAGCGCGCCGCTCATCTTCGGTGCGCTCGGCGGCGTCATCTCCGAGCGCGTGGGCGTGGTCAACGTGGCGATCGAGGGTCAGTTGCTGGCGGGCGCGTTCCTGTCGGCGTTCGTCGCCTCGATCACGCGCAACCCGTTCGCGGGTCTGCTCGCGGCCATCGTGGCCGGTGTGCTCGTGAGCTTCGTTCTCGCGGCCTTCGCCATCAAGTACCTGGTCGACCAGGTGATCGTCGGCGTCGTGCTCAACGTTCTGGTGGCGGGGCTCACGAGCTTCCTCTACTCGACCGTGTTGTCGTCGAACACCGAGGCTTTCAACACGCCGCCGCGTCTGCCGCGCATCCCCATCCCGCTGCTGAGCGACATCCCCATCCTGGGCCGCGTGCTGTTCGACCAGACGATCATCATCTACCTGATGTACATCGCCATCGCACTCGTCTTCTACGGCCTGTTCTTCACCAAGTGGGGCCTGCGCCTGCGCGCCGTCGGTGAGCACCCGCAGGCCGCCGACACGGTCGGCATCCGCGTGAACTCGACCCGCTTCTGGAACGTCTCGATCGCGGGCGCCATCGCGGGCCTCGGTGGCGCCTACTTCACGCTCGGCTCGGTCGGTGGGTTCACGAAAGAGATGACGGCGGGTGCGGGCTTCATCGCCCTGGCCGCCGTGATCTTCGGCCGCTGGGACCCCATCCGCGCCACGCTCGCGGCCCTGCTCTTCGGTTTCGCGACCAACCTGCAGAACACGCTCGGCGCCATCGGCTCGGGCGTGCCGAGCGAGTTCCTGCTCATGCTGCCCTACCTCGTGACGATCTTCGCGGTCGCCGGCCTCGTCGGCCAAGTGCGAGGGCCCGCGGCATCCGGCAAACCGTATATCAAGTCTTAGCAAGCGACAGGTCGGAGAACCACACGATGAGTCAATCAACCATGCATTCGAGCGACGAGGTGCACTCGGGCGATATCGACTGGGGCCAGCTGCGGGATGCCGCCATGGAGGCCATGCAGAAGGCCTACGTGCCCTACTCGAAGTTCCCCGTCGGCGTGGCCGCCATCGCCACCGACGGACGCATCATCGCGGGTTGCAATGTCGAGAACGCCAGCTACGGCCTGACGCTGTGCGCCGAATGCGCGCTCGTCTCCACGCTGCACCTCACGGGCGGCGGCCAGCTCGTGGCCTTCACCTGCGTCGACGGCCAGGGCAACACGCTCATGCCGTGCGGCCGCTGCCGTCAGCTTCTCTACGAACACGCCGTTCCGGGCATGCTGCTCGAAACCCTCAGCGGAATCCGAACCATCGACGAGGTGCTGCCGGATGCGTTCGGCCCCCGCACCCTCAACGCCTACACAGAAGAGAACCATGAGTAACACGACCCCCGCCGCATCCGCTTCGTCCGCCGTCGAGTCCTTCGACGCCGTCGACCTCATCCGCACCAAGCGCGACAAGGGCGAGCTGTCGACGGCCGAGATCGACTGGCTCATCGACGCCTTCACGCGCCGCTATGTGGCCGACGAGCAGATGTCGGCCCTCGCCATGGCGATCCTCCTGAACGGCATGACGCGCCGCGAGATCCGCGATATGACGCTCGCGATGATCCGCTCGGGCGAGACCATGGACTTCTCGAACCTCGGCAAGGTCACGGTCGACAAGCACTCCACGGGCGGCGTCGGCGACAAGATCACGCTTCCCCTCATGCCCCTCGTCGCGTCGTTCGGCGTGGCGGTGCCGCAGCTCTCGGGCCGCGGCCTCGGCCACACGGGCGGAACGCTCGACAAGCTCGAGTCGATCCCCGGCTGGCGCGCCGAGATCTCGAACGAGGAGATGTTCGCCCAGCTGCGCGACGTCGGCGGCGTCATCTGCGCCGCGGGCAAGGGACTCGCCCCGGCCGACAAGCGGCTCTACGCGTTGCGCGACACGACGGGAACGGTCGAGGCCATCCCGCTCATCGCATCCTCGATCATGTCGAAGAAGATCGCCGAGGGCACCAGCGCGCTCGTGCTCGACGTGAAGTTCGGCTCCGGCGCGTTCATGACCGACTACGACAAGGCGCTCGAGTTGGCGCAGACCATGGTCGACCTCGGCAAGGATGCGGGCGTCAACACGTCCGCGCTGCTCACCGACATGAGCGTTCCCCTGGGGCTCGCCATCGGCAACGCCAACGAGGTGCGCGAATCGGTCGAGGTGCTCGAGGGCGGGGGACCGGCCGACATCGTCGAGCTCACGGTCGCCCTGGCGCGAGAAATGCTCACCCTGGCGGGCCAGCCCGATGCCGACGTCGAGGCCGCACTGGCCGACGGTCGTGCCATGGACACGTGGCGTCGCGCCATCCGTGCCCAGGGCGGCGACCCGGATGCGGCGCTCCCCGTCGCGCGCAACACCCACACGGTCACGGCCGACGCCGACGGCGTGCTCGGCAAGCAGGAGGCGCTGCCCTTCGGCATCGCCGCCTGGCGTTTGGGCGCCGGACGCGCGCGGCAGCAGGACCCGGTGCTGCACGCATCCGGCATCGACCTGCACGCCAAGCTCGGCGACACCGTCACGAAGGGCCAGCCGCTGTTCACGCTGTCGGCCGACGACGAGGCCCGGTTCCCGCGCGCACTCGAGGCGCTCGAGGGCGCCTACGAGATTCACGCCCCCGGAACCGTGGTGCACCGCTCGCCCCTCGTCGCTTCCCGCGTGTCCTAGGTCACGGGTACGCTGAGACCGTGACTACGACCGAAGAATTCCTGCTCCCCGGCGGCATCGACCTGCGCCAGCTGCCCAAGATCTCGCTGCACGACCACCTCGACGGCGGCCTGCGTCCCCAGACCATCCTCGAGCTCGCCGACGCCCACGGCGTCGACGTTCCGGCCGGCACCTCGGCCGAGCTCGCGCAGTGGTTCCTCGACCAGTGCAACGCCGGCAACCTGCCCGACTACCTCAAGACGTTCGACCTGACCATCGCGGTCATGCAGACGCGCGAGGGGCTGGCCCGCGTGGCCCGCGAGTTCGTGCAAGACCTGGCCGAAGACGGCGTCATCTACGGCGAGATCCGCTGGGCTCCCGAGCAGCACCTGCAGCAGGGTCTGTCGCTCGACGAGACCGTCGAGGCCGTGCAAGAGGGCATCGAGCAGGGCATCGACGATGTCTCGCGCGAGGGCTTCGACATCCAGATCGGTCAGCTCATCACGGCCATGCGCCACGCCGACCGCGGCCTCGAGATCGCCGAGCTGGCCGTGCGCCACCGCGAGAACGGTGTCGTCGGCTTCGACATCGCCGGCGCCGAGAAGGGCTTCCCGGCCTCGAAGCACCGCGCGGCGTTCGACTACCTGCAGTCCGAGTTCTTCCCCGTCACCGTGCACGCGGGCGAGGCCGACGGCCTCGACTCGATCAAGAGCGCCCTGATCGACGGCCGCGCGCTGCGCCTCGGTCACGGTGTGCGCATCGCCGAAGACATCCACACGGTGCGGTCAGACGACGAGAACCAGTACGTCTCGCTCGGCCCGATCGCCCAGTGGGTGCGCGACCGCGAGATCCCGCTCGAGACGAGCCCGTCGTCCAACCTGCAGACGGGTGCCGTCGAGCAGTGGGGCGAGGACCTGATCGACCACCCGATCGACCTGCTCTACCAGCTGGGCTTCCGGGTCACGGTCAACGTCGACAACCGCACCATGTCGGGCACCACGCTCACGCGCGAACTCGGCCTGCTGTCCGACGCGTTCGGCTACGACCTCGACGACCTCGAGACGTTCCAGCTCAACGCGGCCGCCGCGGCCTTCCTGCCGATCGAAGATCGCGAAGAGCTCTCCGAGGCGATCGAAGAGGGCTTCGAGGACGCCCAGAACTCACTCTCCTGACAGCCGCGCCGACCCCGGACGGGCTACTCTGACAGGGTGGCCCGCCCCGGGCCGAGCGCGACAGGATGTGTGATTTCATGACCCTTCCCCCTCTTCCGGACAACGCTGTGCGGTTGGGTGTCACGGTCGACGACTGGCGAGGAGCCATCCGTGCATCGGGTGACGCCCTCGTGGCGGCCGGCGCGACGCTCGACGGCTACACCGACCGCATGGTCCAGGTGATCGACGAGTTCGGCAGCTACATCGTCATCGCCCCCGGGCTCGCCCTGGCACACGCGCGGCCCGGCCCCGACATCCTGAGCGACGCGCTCTCGGTGGTCACGCTCGCCGAGCCCGTGTCGTTCGGGCATCCGCACAACGACCCCGTGCGCGTCATCCTCGGCCTCGCCGTGACGACGCCGGACAGCCACGTGACGAGCGTTGCGAGCCTCGCCAACGTGTTCAATGACAGCGCCGCCATCCCCGCCCTGGCCGACGCGCAGAGCGTCGACGAGGTGCGCTCGGTGCTCGGCATCCCGGCCGGTCCGGCCGAGTCCACCGGCCACCCCCAAGCCTGACCGTCCGTCTTTTAGGAAGAGAGCCCACGATGAAGATCGTCGCCATCTGCGGTGCCGGGGTCGGCACCTCCGCCATCCTCAAACTCAACGCCGAGCGCGCGCTCGAGCGTCTCGACCTCGAGGCGGATGTCTCGGCGACCGACGTTGCGAGCGTGCAGACGGTCGGCGCCGACGCGCAGATCATCCTCACCTCGCCCGAGTTGGTCGACCGCATCGGCAAGACGTACGCCGACATCATCGTCATCGAGAACTACTTCGACCTCGACGAGCTCACGCGCAAGCTCGAGATCGCGCTGGGCTGAGGCGACCTCGCGCCGCGCTGCGACGCACGCCGGCGGCAAGGCGACCGTCGGCACAACAGGTCATGTCGTGAGGCAGCCTCGACCGGGCCCGACCGACAAGGCAGGCTGACAGGCAGACAGGCGACACGCCGCAACAAGGAAAGGCCGCCCGATCAGATTCGGGCGGCTTTTCCTGTGTGCGAGAAGCGATCGTGCTGCGCCCGCTCGTGCGTCTAGCGCGCGATGACCTCGTCGGCGATGCGCTGCAGATCGGCGCGCAGGGCCTCGATGCGGTGCGCCGCGGCCTCGGGTTCGCTCTGCTCGCTGCGCGCGTCGAGATAGAACTTCAGCTTCGGCTCGGTGCCAGAGGGGCGGGCCATGACGCGTGACCCGTCGGCGAGGTGGAAGCGCAACGCGTCGGTGGGCGGCAACTGCTCGAAACCGTCGCTTAGGTCGTCGATCTGCTCGACCTTCACGCCGCCCAGCTCGGCGGGCGGCTGGTCGCGCAGCGCGGCCATGATGCGGCCGATGATGGACAGATCCGTGACACGGATCGACAGCTGACCGCTCGCGTAGACGCCGAACGTTTCGGCGAAGCGCGCGAGCAGCCCCGCAACGTCGGTGCCCGCCGTGTGCGCCTCGGACGCCAGGTCGAGGAACGCCAGCGCGGCCGAGATGCCGTCTTTATCGCGCACCACGCTCGGGTTCACGAGATAGCCGAGGGCTTCTTCATAACCGAAGACGAGCCCGGGCACGCGCGACACCCACTTGAATCCCGTGAGCGTCTCGGCGAACCGCAGCCCGTGGGCCTTGGCCACCTCGCCGAGGGCGGGGGAGGAGACGATCGAGCAGGCGAGCACGCCGTCCACGCCGTCGCGTTCGGCCTGCTGCGCGGCGTGCCAGCCGAGCAACCAGCCCACCTCGTTGCCGGTCAGCTGGCGGAACCCGGCGGGCGCGGCGGTATCGGGGATGGCGACTGAGAGGCGGTCGGCATCGGGATCGTTCGCGATCACCAGGTCGGCGTGCGCGTCGCGCGCGGCCTGGAACGCCAGGTCGAGCGCGCCCGGTTCTTCGGGGTTGGGGAACGACACGGTCGGAAAAGCGGGGTCGGGGTCGCGCTGCTCGACGACCGGTTCGACGGGCGGGTACCCGGCGGCGTCGATCACGCGCGAGAAGGTCTCCCATCCGACGCCGTGCATAGCCGTGTAGACGACGCGCAACGGCGAGTCGAAGGAGCGAACGGGCCCGGCGGTCGCGGCGACATAGGCGTCGACGACATCCTCGCCAGCCGTCTCATACGCCGTCGAGCGCGGCAGCTCGAGCACATTGCCCGTCTCGGCGACACGCAGGATGTGGGCGGCGATATCGGCGTCGGCGGGCGACACGATCTGCGAGCCGCGATCTTCGTCGCCCAGGTACACCTTGTAGCCGTTATCGGCGGGCGGGTTGTGGCTCGCGGTGACCATGACGCCGGCCGAGGCGTTCAGGTGCCGCACCGCGAACGCCAGCACGGGAGTTGGCAGCAGGCGGGGCAGCAGGATGGCGCGCACCCCGGCCCCGGCCATGAGCTCGGCCGTGTCGGTGGCAAAGACGCGCGAGTTCTTGCGGCCGTCGTAACCGATGACGACGCTCGCCGTCTGGCCGGGCGCAGCGCGCTCGATGAGGTAGGCGGCGAGACCCGCGGCGGCCTGCGACACGAGCACGCGGTTCATGCGCGCCGATCCGGCCTCGATGCGCCCGCGCAGCCCGGCCGTGCCGAACTCGAGTCGCGTGTCGAAGCGTTCGTGCAGTTCGTCGAGCGCGATCTCGCTGCCTGCCTCGGCATCTTTCAGCAGCAGTTCGATCTCGGTGCGCGTCTCGTCGTCGGGGTCTTGCCCCGCCCAGGCACGCGCGGCCTGCACCACCTGGTCGCGGTCGAGCGTCATTACAGCGCCCCCACGATGCGGGCGAGCAGGGCGCTGATCACGGGCTCGGCTTCGCGGCCGGCCTCGATGACCTCTTCGTGCGACAGCGGCGTCTTCTGGATGCCGGCAGCCAGGTTGGTGATGAGCGACATGCCCAGGATCTCCATGCCGGCCTGGCGGGCGGCGATCGCCTCGAGCGCCGTCGACATGCCGACGATGTGCCCGCCGATGGCCTTGGCCATCTGCACCTCGGCCGGGGTCTCGTAGTGCGGCCCGCGGAACTGCGTGTACACGCCCTCGTCGAGCGACGGCTCGATCTCGTGCGCGAGCTGGCGCAGGCGGCTCGAGTACAGGTCGGTCAGGTCGATGAAGGTCGCGCCCTCGAGCGGAGAGTCGGCCGTGAGGTTGATGTGGTCGCTGATCAGCACGGGCGTGCCGGGCTTCCAGTGTTCTTTGATGCCACCGGCGCCGTTGGTCAGGATCATGGTGGTCGCACCCGTCGCGGCGGCCGTGCGCACGGAGTGCACGACGCGGCGCACGCCGTGGTTCTCGTAGTAGTGGGTGCGGGCGCCGATGACGAGCGCGCGCTTGCCGCTCGGCAGCAGGATGCTGCGCAACGTGCCGGGGTGGCCGGCCAGGGCGGGCTTCGAGAACCCGATGATCTCGTCGGCCGGGATGGTGGCCGTGGTCTCGCCGAGCAGTTCGGCGGCCTTGCCCCAGCCGCTGCCGAGGGTCAGGGCGATGTCGTGGCGGTCGACGCCGGTCTTCTCGGCGATCTGGGCCGCAGCGTTGCGGGCGATCTCGAAGGGATCGGTGGCCGGATCGTCGAGGGGGTGAGAGAAGTGTTCAGACATGAATCCACTCTATTGGCTGGCGCGGGCGGGGCCAGGGCTTGACGCTCGCCTGAGCCGGTGTGGCGGCATCCGTGCGCGCGTGAGCGAATCCGTTTTGGTGCGCATCCGTGTCACCCGCGAGAATGGAGCAATGGCATATGAGTTCGAGCGCAAACAGCGAATCGCCGTCCTGGGCGGCGGCCCGGGTGGTTACGAGGCGGCCCTCGCGGGCGCTCAACTCGGGGCGGATGTCACGCTCATCGAGCGCACGGGCGTGGGCGGTTCGGCCGTCATCACCGACGTCGTGCCCTCGAAGTCGCTCATCGCCACGGCCGAGGCCGCCATCAGCATCTCCGAGGCCGAAGACCTGGGCGTGCAGTTCTTCAGCCGCAGCGCCGAGGGTCGGCCGGTGCGGCCCGAGGTGGCCGTCAACCTCGCGGCCGTGAACAAGCGTCTGCTGGGCCTCGCGCGTCAGCAGTCCGAAGACATGCGCACCAATCTCGTGCGCGAGGGCGTGCGCATCATCCAGGGCGAGGGGCGACTCGACGGGCGCAACAACGTGGTCGTCTCGACGGGCGGCGATGCGCCGACCGACTTCGACGGCGTCGAGGCCGACACCATCGTCATCTCGGTGGGCGCGAGCCCGCGTCAGCTTCCGTCGGCCAAACCCGATGGTGAACGCATCCTCACGTGGACGCAGCTCTACAACCTGAAGAGCGTTCCCGAGCACCTCATCGTCGTGGGTTCGGGTGTCACGGGCGCCGAGTTCGCCAGCGCCTACACGGCCCTCGGCTCGAAGGTCACGCTCATCTCGAGCCGCGACCAGGTGCTGCCGGGCGAGGACGCCGACGCGGCCGCCGTGATCGAGAAGGTCTTCAAGCGCAACGGCATGACGGTGCTCTCGAAGTCGCGCGCCGACAGCGTTGCGCGCACCGAGAACGGGGTCATCGCCACGCTCTCCGACGGGCGCACGGTCGAGGGCAGCCACTGCCTCGTCGCCGTGGGGTCGGTGCCCAACACCTCCGGCATCGGGCTCGAAGAGGCGGGCGTGCAGCTCACCGAGTCGGGCCACATCCGCGTGAACCGGGTGGCGCGCACATCCATGCCCAACATCTATGCGGCCGGCGATTGCACCACGCTGCTGCCGCTCGCCTCGGTGGCGTCGATGCAGGGCCGCACGGCCATGTTCCACGCCATGGGCGATGCCGTGAGCCCCATCGAGGTGCGCAACGTGGCCGCCAACATCTTCACGCAGCCCGAGATCGCGACCGTCGGCTGGACGCAGAAGCAGATCGAAGAGGGCATCGCGCAGGGCGACATCTACAAACTGCCCCTGGCCTCCAACCCGCGCGCCAAGATGATGGGCATCAAGGATGGCTTCGTCAAACTGTTCGCGCGCACGGGGTCTGGCACCGTCATCGGCGGCGTGATCGTGGCGCCCAAGGCATCCGAACTCGTCTTCCCCCTGGCCCTCGCGGTCGAGCACCGCCTCACGGTCGACCAGGTGGCGCGCGCCTTCGCCGTCTACCCGTCGCTCACGGGGTCGCTGGCCGACGCGGCCCGCGCCATGCACATCGTTCTCTAACGCATGGGCGGTGTGCTCGTCGGTTTCGGCATCATCGGTTTCGTCATCCTGGTCGGGTACATCGCCGGGCGGCTGAAGATCGGTGGGCCCGACGCCGGCTACACGCTCAACCGCATCGCGTTCTTCGTCACCAACCCGGCGCTGCTCTTCACCGTTCTGGCGCACGCCGACCTGCACGTGGTGTTCTCGTCGTTCATCCTCGTGGCCGGCATCGCGGCCGTCGCCATGGCGCTCGTCTACGTGCTCGTGGCGCGGCTGTGGTTCAAGTCAGGCGCGTCTGAGACAACCATCGGCGCCATGGCGTCTGGCTACGTCAACGCCAACAACATCGGCATCCCCGTGGCCGTCTACGTGCTGGGCGACGCGCAATACGTGGCGCCCATCCTGCTGCTGCAACTCATCGTCTTCGCGCCCATCGCCTTGGGCGTGCTCGATGTGGCCGACCGCGGTTCGGCGTCGTTCCGCACCATCGCCACGCAGCCGTTCCGCAACCCCATGATCATCGCGTCGGTGATCGGCGTCATCGTGGCCGCGACGGGGCTGCCCGTGCCCGACGAGGTCTACGCGCCGTTCGAGTTGCTGGGCGGTGCCGCCGTTCCCCTCATCCTGCTGGCGTTCGGCATGTCGCTCAACGGCCAGCGCCCGTTCCAGGCGGGCACGGGTCGCAAGGCCGTCCTCGTGTCGTCGCTGCTCAAATCGGTGGGCATGCCCGTTGCGGCCTACCTCCTCGCCCATTTCGCTTTCGGGATGTCGGGGGCGCCGCTCTTCGCGGCCGTCGTCCTCGCGGCCCTGCCCAGCGCGCAGAACGTCTTCAACTTCGCGAGCCGCTACGGTCGCGGGGTGGTCCTCGCCCGCGACACCGTGCTCCTGACGACCATCGCCTCGGTCCCGGTCCTCCTCGTCATCGCGGCGCTCCTCGCGCCGCTATAGAACGCGCGAGATCCGCGCGGCAAAGGACGCCTGCGCTCTTACCTCAGAAACTCCGCACCGCGTCGTCGGAATCGGGGGAACGAGCGGCGACGTCTGCAAGGGTAGTTCGTTCAGCGCACCACGCGGCGACGTCAACGCTCGTGTAGCCCAGGATGGTGAGCAACCGCTCGAGAACTCGACGGTGTTCGATGTTATGGATCGGTTCATGGTGACTCACGCGGTTGCGAAAGTTGCGGGCCTGGTTGAGCAGCACGTAAAGGTCCGAACGGCGTCCCCGGAAGAGCGGGAAAGCGTGCCGGAGAGCCTTCTGCCAGAGTGAGCGTTCATAGTCGACACCGGTGGCCTTGTCGCCGCTCTTCAGGAGACCGGTCCAGAAACCGAAGTCGAGCGCGGCAACGATGTCGTCGGGAGTCGGAGGAGGGAGGTGTCGACGGTTGCGCTCCGTCTCCAGCCGTCGAATCTTCTGGCGCAGATCGGCTTCCTGCCGATAGACCAAACGAAGATCCTCGCTATTCCACCAGTCCGCGCGGCCGAACCGGCGCGCCAGTTGATCGTTCATGGCGTTTCTGGTCGTGATCTCGACGAGATGAAGGGGTCCGAGATAGGCGGCCGCGAGAGCCATGTTGTACACGTATGTGTCCAGGGGATCGGTGCGAATACCGTCGCAGGCTCGCCGTGAGGAGTGCGCATACCCCGTCAACCGCGGCCGGGAGAGCAGGCGCGTGAGCTCCGAGCGCTGGCGCGCGGTCGCGGTGTTTCGATCGGGGATGGCCACGGGATCACCATAGACAATCCGCCCGCCCCTAGTTAGGGTTGACCTGTACGTGCACGAGACACACCCGGCCATTCGGGTCCCTCGTGCCTAAACTGAATGGCCTCGATGGGAGCCCGATTTTTCGGGCTCCTTTCTTGTTTCCGGTTCATCCACACGAATGCAGCGACTTTCTCTTGCGTTCGCTCCCTCGTGGTACCAAAACGTGGCGCCCGCGCCTTTTCCGCCCCTGCGCCGGACCTCCCCGAAAAAGGTCGAGGGTGTCCGCGCAGCGGGCGTGTCGCCTTCTACTCCGAGATGGTGAGCAGCTGGTGGCCACTCGACACGGTCGTGCCGACCTCGGCCTTGACGTTGCCGACCACGCCGTCCTTGTGGGCCGTGATGGGCTGTTCCATCTTCATGGCCTCGAGCACGAGCAGCAGATCGCCCTTGACGACGCGTTCGCCCTCGGAGACCTGCAGCTTCACGATGGTGGCCTGCATGGGGGAGGAGACGCTGTCGCCCGTGGCGGTGACGACGGAGCCGGAGCCGCCGCCGCGTCGCCCGGGGGGCGTGACCGAACGGCCCGCGCCCGATGCCCCGGCGGAACCGACCTGGCCGAGGCCCTCGGGCAGGCTCACGGCGATGCGCTTGCCGCCGACTTCGACGACGACCGTGTCGCGGCCGCCCTGCGGTGACGAGGGCTCGAGCTCACCGTTCCAGGGCTCGATGTCGTTCTCGAACTCGTTCTCGATCCACAGCGTGTAGACGCCGAAGGTGCCGTCGGCGGCCGTGAAGGCGGGCTCGCGCACGATCTTGCGGTGGAAAGGCAGCACGGTGGGCAGGCCGGCTACCTCGAACTCGTCGAGGGCGCGGCGGGCGCGCTCGAGGGCCTGTTCGCGCGTGGCGCCCGTGACGATGACCTTGCCGAGCAGCGAGTCGAAGGCGCCCGAGATCTCGTCACCGGCCGTGACACCCGAGTCGACGCGCACGCCGGGGCCGCCGAGCGAGGAGAACACGTGGATGGGGCCGGGCTGCGGCAGGAACCCGCGACCTGGGTCTTCGCCGTTGATGCGGAACTCGAACGAGTGCCCGACGGGGGTGGGGTCGCCGTAGTCGAGCGTGCCGCCCGCGGCGATGCGGAACTGCTCGCGCACGAGGTCGATGCCCGTGACCTCTTCGGAGACGGGGTGCTCGACCTGCAGGCGCGTGTTGACCTCGAGGAACGACACCGTTCCGTCGCCGCCGATCAGGAACTCGCACGTGCCGGCGCCCACGTAGCCGACCTCTTTCAGGATGGCCTTGGATGCACGGTAGAGCTCGGTGTTCTGCGCCTCGGTGAGGAACGGCGCGGGGGCCTCCTCGACGAGCTTCTGGTGGCGGCGCTGCAGCGAGCAGTCGCGCGTGGACACGACGACGACGTTGCCCTCGGCGTCGGCGAGGCACTGCGTCTCGACGTGGCGCGGCTTGTCGAGGTACTTCTCGACGAAGCATTCGCCGCGGCCGAAGGCGGCGACGGCCTCGCGCGTGGCCGATTCGAAGAGCTCGGGGATGGAGTCGCGGTCGCGGGCCACCTTGAGGCCGCGCCCGCCGCCGCCGAAAGCGGCCTTGATGGCCACGGGCAGGCCGTGCGTGTCGACGAAGTCGAGCACCTCCTGCGCGCCCGAGACGGGGTTGATGGTGCCGGGGGCGAGGGGTGCGCCCACCTTCTCGGCCACGTGGCGGGCCGAGACCTTGTCGCCCAGTCGCTCGATGGCCTCGGGGGAGGGCCCGATCCACACGAGCCCGGCGTCGACGACGGCGCGCGCGAAGTCGGCGTTCTCGGCGAGGAAGCCGTAGCCCGGGTGCACGGCGTCGGCGCCGGACCGTCGGGCCACCGAGAGCAGCTTCTCGATGGAGAGGTAGGTGGTGGCGCTCGTGGCACCCTCGAGCGCGTAGGCCTCGTCGGCGAGTTTCGCGTGCAGGGCGTCGCGATCCTGATCGGCGTAGACGGCGACACTGCCGAGGTTGCTGTCGCGCGCGGCGCGGATCACCCGAACGGCGATCTCGCCCCGGTTGGCAATGAGGACTTTGGAGATAGCTGGCACAGTCCCTTAGCCTATTGCCCTTTTCGCGAGGCCCTTTGGTCATTCCTCACAAAAATGCCGGGCAAACCAGGGCGCACATCGACAAGCCGAAGGCGAGCGGATGCCTGACTCCGAGGTCCGTCGTTCGCTCGCCTGCGGCGAGCCTCAGCGGTTGCGCAGCGACGACCAGGAGCCGCCCAGGGTGTTCACCGTGCGCCGGAGCGCCGGCAGCGACATCCCGACCACGGTCGACGGGTCGCCCTCGATGCGCTGGATGAACGGGGCCCCGAGGCTGTCGATCGTGAATGCGCCCGCGACCTGGAGCGGCTCGCCCGTCGCGATGTAGTCGTCGATCTCGACGTCGGTGATGTCGTCGGCGAAGGTCACGGTGGCCGATGTGGTGCCGCCCGTCGCGCCGTTCACGCGACCCCCGCGGTGGTCGATGACCCAGAGGCCCGAGTGCAGTGTGCCCGTCGCGCCGCGCTGCAGCTGCCAGCGTTCGCGCGCCCGCTCGGGCGTGTGCGGTTTGCCGTAGGCCACGCCGTCGATCTCGAACGCCGAGTCGCCGCCCACCACGAACCCGTCGAGCGCCTCGGATGCCCGAGCCGCGGCCTCGACGACCGCCTCCGCTTTCACGCGCCCGAGGAACGCGACCATCTCGGCGGGGGACAGTGCGCCGTGTTCGGCCTCGTGGCGTGCGACCGCGGCATCCTCGTCGACCTCGGAGGGGATGACCACGGGTTCGACGCCGGCCTGGCGCAACAGCATGAGCCGGGCGGGGGAGGTGCTTGCCAGGTAGAGGGTCACGACGATCCTGTCTTCTTGTCGGGCGGGGCGGCCGGGCGCGGGCGCAGCAGTGTTGGTGTGCCGCGGCATCCGTGTAATGCTCGACGGATGAGCATTTCAGGTGACACCGCCGACAGCATCGTTCTCGAGATTAGCAATGTGGCCCACGGGGGCGTCTTCGTGGCGCGCCACGAGGGCCGCGTCGTCTTCGTGCCCGACACCATGCCGGGCGAGACGGTGCGCGCGCGCATCACGGATGACTCGAAGAAGAGCTTCTGGCGCGCCGAGACGCTCGAGGTGCTCACGCCCGCGCCCGAGCGCGTGCCGCACATCTGGTCGGCGGCCTCGATCGACCGCGCACCCGACGAGCGTGCCGGCGGAGCCGAATTCGGCCACATCGCGTTGCCGCACCAGCGCGAGCTGAAGCGCCGCGTGCTCGTCGACGCCCTGCAGCGTTTCGGCGGCATCGAGCGCGACGTCGAGGTCGAGGCGGCCCCGGGCGACGACGAGGCCAACGGTCTCGGCTACCGCAGCCGCGTGAGCCTGCACGTCGACGAAGAGGGCCGCGTGGGCCCGTTCGCCGCGCGCAGCCACCGCGTCGTGCCCGTCGACGACCTGCCGCTCGCCACGAGCGCTGTGCAGCAGGCCGCGCCCCTCGGCACGCCCATGCCCGGCCTCGAGCGCGTCGACGTCATCGCGCCGTCGGTGGGTGCCACGCGCGTCGTCGGCACCGACCCCGACGGCCGCCGCCGCGCGGGCGAACCCCTCGTCGAGCGTGTCGGCACGCGCGAGTTCCATGTCGCCGAAGAGGGTTTCTGGCAGGTGCACCGCCACGCGGCCGATGTGCTCACGCGCGCCGTGCAAGACATCCTGGTCGCCGACGAATTCGACCCCCAGGCCTTCAACCTCGATCTCTACGGCGGCGTCGGCCTGTTCGCGGCCGCGCTGGGCGACAAGTTCGGCCGCACCACGCGCATCACGACCGTCGAATCCGAGACCACGGCCACCGACTGGGCCGCTGAGAACCTGGCCGAGTGGGTAGGCGCTCAGGCCATCACCGACCGCGTCGACCGCTACCTGCAGCGCCTCGTGCGTTCCGTCGGAGCATCCGAGCGCCGTCGACTGCAGGCCGCCACCGTCGTGCTCGACCCGCCCCGCTCGGGCGCCGGCAAGAACGTCGTTGCGGCCCTCGTCGACCTGCACCCCGCCCAGATCGTCTACGTGGCGTGCGACCCCGTCGCCCTCGCGCGCGACCTCGGTTCGTTCCGTGACGCGGGCTACGAGCTCGACCGCCTGCGCGCCTTCGACCTGTTCCCGCACACGCACCACCTCGAATCGGTAGCGCTCCTCCGCCCGACGAACCGTTAGGCCCGCCGTGTCGGGCTACGATGAGCACGTGGTACGCGTGGCGATTATCGACGATCATGAATCGGTCCGACTGGGGTTGGCCGCCGTGTGTGCGGCGTCCGGCTACGACGTGGTGCAATCCGTGGCCACGGTCAACGACTTCCTGAGTCGCTCGCAGGCCACGCACGGCCCCTCGGCCGATGTCGTCATCCTCGACCTGTCGCTCGGCGACGGTTCGCGCATCGCCGACAACGTGCGCCGCGTGCACGACACGGGTTCCGCCGTGCTCATCCACTCGATAGCCGACCGGATGGCCGGTGTGCGTGAGGCTCTCGCAGCTGGCGCGGCAGCCGTCATCCCCAAGTCGTCGCCCACGGGAACGGTCGTCTCGGCCATTCGCACGGTCGCCAACGGACAGGTGCTCAACAACCTCGAGTGGGCCAGCGCGATCGACGCCGACTCCGAGTTCGCGCAGGTGCAGCTGGGTCGGCGAGAGCGTGATGTGTTGCATCTCTATGCATCCGGCCTGCCCATGAAAGACGTCGCCGCCCAGCTCGGCATCGCGCAGTCTACGGCCAAAGAGTACCTCTCCCGCATCCGCACCAAGTACGTCGATGTGGGACGCCCCGCGCCCACTAAAGTGGATCTATTGCGCCGGGCCGTCGAAGACGGCATCCTGCCGGATCTCGGTCCGAGCCAGAACGACGCGTAGAGCCGCAACACAAAAACACACGGGGGGCGCTGGGTGACAACGGGAATACCCGACAACATCAACCGGGTCGTGGCCCCACGGCAACGGTTGTTCAGCACCGAGCGCGTCGAACGCCTCTATGACCGTTCCGTCGCGGCCATCTCGCTGTTGTTCGGGTTGCAGACCTTCTCGGTCGTCCTGAGCGATGGCAGCCTCATCGAGGGGCCCGCCGGCAACGCCACCCTCATCCTGGTCTTCGGCACCCTCACGCTCTTCATCGCCGCCGGTTTCGCCGGTCGCTTCGCGCGGCCGACGGCCACCCTCTTCGCGATCGTCTACCTCGTCTCCGTCATCGCGTGGCCGTTCCTCACCGGTGGCGCCCATGCGGCCTCCGACACCGAGCCGTGGTTGTGGTACCTGTGTGGCGCTGTCGCCTGTGCCACCGCCGCACTGGCCTTCCCGACCACCTTGGCCATCGTCTACAGCATCGTCACGCCCGTTGCCTATGGCGTCGCTCGCACCATCGGCCCCGGTGGTCAGATCGTCAACGCCGAGATCGGTGTACTGGATGCCTCCTACGGCGCCATGATCGGACTCATCATCGTCATGCTGGGCGTCACGTTCCGCCATGCGGCGCGCGCGGTCGACGAAGCGCGGGTCACGGCCCTCAACCGCTACGACGAGGCCGTGCACCAGCACGCGCGCGAGGTGCAGCGCATCGAGGTCGACGCGCTCGTGCACGATATGGTGCTTGCCGCCCTGCAGGCCGCCGAGCGCGCCACGACCCCCGCGCAGTCCCGGGCCGCGGTCGCGCTCGCCGAGAACGCCATCAAACACCTCGCGACTCATGGCGACACGCTCACGGCATCCGCTCGTGACGACGGAGACCTCGAACCCACCTACGGCACGGGCGAACTGGTCGCCGCCATCTCGCGCGCGGCCCGGGCGCACCGGGTTCCTTTCGAGGTGCACGACGAGACGAGCGAGCATTTCCCGCTGCCGGCTCGCGTGCTCGCCATCCTGTCGAGTGCCACCGAACAGGCCATGGCCAACAGCGCGCAGCACGCCGGTGACCGCGTGACGTCCCGCACCGTGACGCTCCGCACGACCGCCGGGCGCGTCGAGATCGTCGTGCACGACGACGGAGTGGGCTTCGACCCGACGCGCGTCGACGAGAGCCGCCTGGGCCTGCGCGTCTCCATCATCGAACGCGTCGTGAAATCGGGCGGCAGCGTGACCATCGACAGCACGGCGGGCGCCGGCACGACGATCGTCATCCGCTGGGCGCCCAACCAAACCATCCAGGCACCCCGGCCGCCGGCCGCCCCCGGCGAGCTGACCGAGCAGGGGGCCGCCTCGTGATCGCGCTCAACCGCTACGCGCTCCTGGCCCTGGCCGCCGCGTTCTCGATCTACAACGTCATCCGCGGTGTCATCACGCTGCCGCAGGCCGAATCGCCCTGGCCAAGCATCGTGGGCATGGTGCTCTACCTCGTCGTCACCATCATCAGCCTGTGGCCGTCGTCGCCGACGGCCATGCCGCTGTGGCTCGCGAGCCTCAACCTCGGCACGGCCGTCGCGCTGCCGCTGCTCGTCACGTCGCAGCTCGATCCGTCGGTCAACAACGGCTACGCCACCTGGCACGTCGCGTCGATCGGCGCGCTCATGACCATCACGGCCGTGCGGCGCCGCGAGGCCTTCGCCTGGATCGGCATCATCTTCTTGACCGCGCAGTCCATCCTCTGGGCCGGGGCGGGCGTCGCCCTGCAGATCGGCATCCCAGGCAGCATCCTGTGGGTGGCGCTGGCATCCATTCTGACGCGGTCGCTCGTGCGCGTGGGGCGCGATGAACAGAACCTCGCCATCGCCGAGCGCGAGGCCGCGCAGTGGCAGGCCGCGCAGGACGCGCACCACGAGGAGCGCCGCGTGCGCCTCAAGCAGGCCGAACGCGTGGCGCTGCCGACGCTTCGCAACATCATCCTCGCGGGCGGTTCGCTCAGCCAGCAGGAGCGTGCCGAGGCCAAGGTGCTCGAGGCGGGGCTGCGCGACGAGATCCGCGGGCGCATGTTGCTGAACGACGCCGTGCGGGCGCGTGTGGCCGAGGCCCGCCGCCGCGGAAGTGTCATCTCGCTGCTCGACGAGGGAACGCTCGACGAGATCGCCGAAGACGATCGCCAGCGCGTGCTCGACCGCGTGGCCGAGGCTGTGGCGTCGACGCGGGCCCACCGCATGATCGTGCGCACGGCACCCGTCGACTCGCCGACGGCCGTGACGGTCGTGGCGCTCAACCCGTCGGGTGACCCGGACGACGACGAGGACGAAGTGCAGCTGTGGCTCGAGATCCCGCGCAAGGCGTCGGTCGAGACGCACACCGGGGCTTAACAGTCGGAAGGGCCGGTTCCAGAGGAACCGGCCCTTCACAAACCCCAGGTCGAACGGTAACCCGAATACCAGCTCGACCCGCCCCCAGCCATTCGTACATACCCTTGTTCACACGAGTGGCTGGTGGTGAATCTCTTGCGAGAGCCACCTAGCAATACTTATTCTGGCGGTCGGCCGCCAAGCGTACCAGTCGGCATTTCGGAGGACACCCCCGTATTCGTGGGGCGATGTCGTGGGCTCAGTCGGCCGAATCAGCCGGTGAAGCCGCGCCAGTGCCCCGGGCCGGGCACATGGGGTCGACGCAAGCCGCGCTGGCTGCGCTGCCACGCCGTCACGCGAACCGGGCGCGGTGTGGCGGCAGCGGCGGCCTCGCGGGCGCGCAGCGTGGCGAGCAGCACGGCGGTCACGGCGGCGAGCTCGACATCGCTCGGGGCGCCCGAGACCACGCGGAACGCGGGCGACGCCGCAGACGTCGTGGCCGCGGCATCCGCCGTCGTGTCGGTCGGGGTCGAACTCACAGCGGGATGTTCCCGTGCTTCTTGGCCGGCAGGCTCGCGCGTTTGGTGCGCAGGGCCCGCAGCGCCTTGATGACCGATACGCGCGTGGCGGCCGGCTCGATGACGCCGTCAAGTTCGCCGCGCTCGGCAGCGAGGAACGGGCTGGCCACGTTGTAGGTGTACTCGTTGGCGAGCTTGGTGCGCACGGCCTGCACGTCTTCGCCGGCCTCTTCGGCGCGTTTGATCTCGCCGCGGTAAAGGATGTTGACGGCGCCCTGGCCGCCCATGACGGCGATCTCGGCGGTCGGCCACGCCAGGTTGATGTCGGCGCCCAGCTGCTTCGAACCCATGACGATGTACGCGCCGCCGTAGGCCTTCCGCAGGATCACGGTGACGAGCGGCACGGTGGCCTCGGCGTAGGCGTAGAGCAGCTTGGCGCCGCGGCGGATGACACCGGTCCACTCCTGGTCGGTGCCGGGCAGGTAGCCGGGCACGTCGACGAGCGTGAGGATGGGGATCGAGAACGCGTCACAGAAGCGCACGAAGCGCGAGGCTTTCTCGCCCGCCTCGATGTTGAGGGTTCCCGCCATGGCCTGAGGCTGGTTGGCGATGACGCCCACCGTGCGGCCCTCGACCCGGGCGAACCCGATGACGATGTTGGGCGCGAACAGCGGCTGCACCTCGAGGAAGTCGCCGTGGTCGACGACGTGCTCGATGACGGTCTTCACGTCGTAGGGCTGGTTGGGGGAGTCGGGGATGAGCGTGTTGAGGCGGCGGTCCTCGTCGGTGGTCTCGAGCTCGACGACGGTGTCGAATTCGGGCAGCTCGGCCAGGTTGTTGTCGGGCAGGAAGCTCACGAGCGAACGCGCGTAGTCCAGGGCATCCTGTTCGTCGCTCGCCAGGTAGTGCGCCACACCCGAGCGCGTGTTGTGGGTGAGCGCGCCGCCCAGTTCTTCCATGCCGACGTCCTCGCCCGTGACGGTCTTGATGACGTCGGGGCCCGTGACGAACATCTGGCTGGTCTTGTCGACCATGATGACGAAGTCGGTGAGGGCGGGGGAGTAGACGGCGCCGCCGGCCGCTGGGCCCATGATGAGCGAGATCTGCGGGATGACACCCGAGGCGGCCGTGTTGCGGCGGAAGATCTCGCCGTACTTGCCGAGGGCCACGACGCCCTCCTGAATGCGGGCTCCACCCGAGTCGAGGATGCCGAGGATGGGCACGCCCGTCTTCAGTGCGAGGTCCATGACCTTGATGATCTTTTCGCCGGCCACCTCGCCGAGCGATCCGCCGAAGACCGTGAAGTCCTGCGAGTAGACGGCGACCTGGCGGCCGTGGATGGTGCCCGTTCCGGTGACGACGGCGTCACCGTAGGGCCGGGACTTGTCCATGCCGAAAGCGTGCGTGCGGTGGCGCACGAACTCGTCGAGCTCGACGAAGCTGCCCGGGTCGAGCAGCAGGTCGATGCGCTCACGCGCCGTCATCTTGCCCTTGGCGTGCTGCTTTTTGATGGCGGCTTCGCCCGAGGCGGTCACGGCCTCGTGGTATCGACGGGAGAGGTCGGCCAGCTTGCCGGCCGTCGTCATCATGTCGGGGGTGTCAGGGGCGCCCTGGACCTCGGTCGGTTGAGCAGCGTCTTTGGCGTTCACGTCAAGGTTCTCCGTCACGGGCTTCACTCTACCGTGCACGGAGGGGCCCCAACCGTTGGAGGAACCCCACAAGGTGCGCGCACGAGCCTTGTCGGTATCGCGTTTCCTCGTGCGCGTCGAGCGGGTCTGAGCGCCCCGGCGGACCCGATGCCTCGGCGGCGCGGGATGTCGACCGGTGCGGATGTCGAGCGACGCGGAGGACGAGTGGCGGACCACGAGTGGTGCGGATGTCGCAGCGATGCCGGATGTCGCAGCGATCCCGATGCTGCGGGACGCTATCTCGCAGAAGCTTCCGTACTCTTGGGCGCATGCCTCCTACCTCAGCCCTGCTTCCTCGCTCGTCGGCTGCCGCCGGCCGACTCGTCGCGCTGCCGCACGCCCTGTCGACGAATGACGAGCTCACGGAGCGCGTCCGCACGGCCCCGTCGGAGTGGCCGCATCTCTCGGTCGTGGTCACCGACGACCAGCGCGCGGGGCGGGGACGCCTCGGACGCGTGTGGACGGCCGAGGCCGGGACGTCCCTCGCGGTTTCGGTGCTGTTGCGCCCGCAACCCGCCTTCTCGCCCGACGTCTACGGCTGGATCCCGTTGGCCGCGGGGGCCGCTATGACGCTGGCCGTGCGGGAGGCGCTGGCCGGAGCATCCGAGATCGCCCGCGATTCTGACGCCAACGCCAGCGCCAATGCCGCTGCCGATGCGGATGCCGACGCCAACGCCGATGCCAATGGCAACGCCCATGCCAATGCTGGTGCCGAGAGCGAGTCCGCTGCCAAGTCCGCCGAGCGCCGCGTGCATCTCAAATGGCCGAACGACGTGCTCATCGAGGGCCGCAAGGTTGCCGGAGTGCTCTCGGAGCTGCTCGCGCTGCCGAACGCCCCCGCGGTCGTCGTAGGCGTGGGCCTCAACCTCTCGATGACCGCCGAGCAACTTCCCGTGCCCACGGCGACATCGCTCGCGCTCGCCGGGGTGCGCGACATCGACGTCGACGCCGTGCTCGCACGGTTCCTCACCGAACTCGACGAGATGCTGCACGCCCTGCAACAGGCGGACGGTGACGCGGTAGCGGCCGGCGTGCACGCGCGCGTCGCCGCCCTGCTCGGAACGGTGGGCCGCGACATCCGCGCCGACCTGCCGGGGGGAGACACGCTCGAGGGGCGCGCGACGGGTCTCGCCCCCGACGGCCGCCTGCTCGTGCGGCGCCGCGACGCCGCCCCGGGCCAGGCCCCCGAGGTCGCCGTCGCGGCGGGGGGCATCACCCACCTGCGGCTGACCGGTTCGGGCGAAACCCTCGGCTGACCGGCGCGTGCACCCGGTGGGGAATGCGGTGTGCGGTACAAAGGAGACATGGCCCAGCAGCAGATGAACACGGAGACGTCCGCGTTCGATGTGCTTTCGCGACCGGTGGTCCCCACCGAACGTGTCGTCGCCCGCTTGCGCCCGCACGGACGGGTGCTGCTCTGGCCGGCGCTCGCGCTGATCGCCGGATCGGGTGCCGCCGCCTACGCTTTCGGCCTCTTCACGGAGACCTGGCAGCTGTGGACCATCGCGGGTGTTCTTGCCGCCTGGGTGCTCTTCGCCGTCCTGCTGCCCTACGCGCTGTGGCTCAACCGCCGTTACATCATCACCACGCGGCGCGTCATCTCGCGCCGTGGTTTCTTCGTGCGCGAACGCACCGAGATCTTCCATGGCCGCGGCTATTCCACGGCGCTCCGTCGTGGGCCGCTGCAGTCGATGTTCCGTTCGGGCACGCTCGTGCTGACCTCCGGTATCGACAAACCACTCGTGCTCGCCGACGTGCCGCGCGCCGACCTGGTTTCCGAGGCGCTCAACGAGCTCGTCGAGCGCAGCCAGACCGCCGGAGCCTCGCTCCGTTCGTCGGCCGGTTCGATCGTGCCGCCGCGCCCGCCGCTGCCCGGCGCCTGACGGCAACCCGGCTGCCGCGCGAGCGGCGCCTGACCGGTCTGTGGCCGCAATCTGACCGCCATGCGTGCGGCGCCTGACCGCTCTGTGGCCGCTACGTGACCGCCACGCGTCCGGCGCCTGACCCCCACGCCCGGCGCGGCACGCACCCCGCAAATGCGGCAGGATGGTTATTGGTGGAACGGCCGACCCAGGCCGTGCGACGTGAGGAGCGATGATGGTGACAGTCGGTGTGATCGGCGGCGGACAGCTGGCACGGATGATGATCCCCCCGGCGGTGAACCTCGGCCTCGACATCCGCATCCTGGCGGAGCAGGACGGCATGTCGGCAGCCCTCGCGGCGACGGCTGTCGGCGACTACCGCGACCTCGACACGGTTCTGGCGTTCGCCGAGACCGTCGACGTCATCACGTTCGACCACGAGCACGTGCCGGCGCCCATCCTGCGCGAACTGCAGGCGCGCGGCATCCCCGTTCACCCGGGCCCCGATGCCCTGCACTTCGCCCAAGACAAGATCGCCATGCGCGAGAAGCTGTCCGAGATCGGCGTGCCGGTTCCCGAGTGGGCGGCCGTGACCAACGCCGACGAGCTGGCCGCGTTCCTCGCCGACAACGGTGGCGCTGCCGTGCTCAAGACCCCGCGCGGCGGCTACGACGGCAAGGGTGTGCGCGTCGTGCGCTCGGCCGACGACGCCGCCGACTGGTTCGCCGCCCTCGACGAGGACGGCCGCGGCGGCGCTCTGCTGGTCGAAGAACTCGTCGACTTCCGCCGCGAGCTCGCGCAGCTCGTGGCCCGCCGCCCGAGCGGACAGATCGTGGCCTGGCCCGTCGTCGAAACCGTGCAGAAGGATGGCGTGTGCAGCGAAGTGTTCGCGCCCGCCCCGCGTTCGGCCGGCCGCGTCGCCGAGATGGCCGAGCAGATCGCCCTGACGATCGCCGAGACCCTCGGCGTGACCGGTGTGCTCGCCGTCGAGCTCTTCGAGACCACCGACGACCGCATCCTCGTCAACGAGCTCGCCATGCGCCCGCACAACTCGGGCCACTGGACGCAGGATGGCTGCACCACGAGCCAGTTCGAGCAGCACCTGCGCGCCGTGCTCGACCTGCCGCTCGGCGCCACCGGATGCCACGACGACTACACGGTCATGGCCAACATCCTGGGCGGCCCCAGCGAGGGCACGCTCACCGACCGCTATGCGGCCGCGCTCGAGGCCCACCCCACGGTCAAGGTGCACAACTACGGCAAGGAGCCGCGCCCGGGTCGCAAGGTCGGCCACCTCAACGTTTCGGGGCCGGATCTCGACGAGGTTGCCTACCAGGCGCGTGCCGCAGCCGCCTTCTTCCAGGACTGAACCTTACGATGGGGGCTATGTCTCAGCTCTCCTCAGCTTCTCCCGTCGTCGGCGTCGTCATGGGCAGTGACTCCGACTGGTCCGTCATGCGCGACGCGCGCGACGTGCTCGAGGAGTTCGGTGTGCCCTACGAGGTCGAGGTCGTCTCGGCCCACCGCACGCCCGAGAAGATGATCGACTACGGGCGCGAGGCCCGGGGCCGCGGCATCCGCGTCATCATCGCCGGAGCCGGGGGAGCCGCGCACCTGCCCGGCATGCTCGCGGCCGTCACGGTGTTGCCCGTCATCGGTGTGCCCGTGCCCCTCGCGCGCCTCGACGGCCTCGACTCGCTGCTCTCGATCGTGCAGATGCCGGGCGGCGTGCCCGTCGCCACGGTGTCGATCGGCGGCGCCAAGAACGCGGGGCTGCTGGCCGTCCAGATTCTCGGCACCTCGGATGACGCGCTCGCCGACGCCATGGCCGCGTACCAGGTGGGGCTCGCCGACACGGTCGCCGAGAAGAACGACGCCCTCAAAAAGACCCTATGAGCACGTACACCGCGCTGCCGATCCGGCATCCCAACACCCAGTCGCGCACGGTGATGACGCGGCGTGCCTGGTGGCTCGTCGCCATGAACTTCCTCATCCCGGGCTCGGCCCAGGTGCTCGCGGGCAACCGCCGCCTCGGGCGCATCGGCCTCATCGCCACAATCACCATGTGGGTGCTCGTCCTGGCGGCCCTGCTGCTCTATCTCGCCACGCCGCAGACGATCTACAACCTCGCGACGAACTCCTATGCGCTGCTGCTGGCCCAGATCGTGCTCGTGGCTTACGCGTTCCTCTGGATCGTGCTCACGATCAATACGCTCTCGCTCGTGAAGCTCATCCGCGCGCGGCCGTCGTCGCGCGCCTGGATAGCGCTCGCGACGGTGGCGCTGCTCGTGGTCTCGGTGGGTGGGGCCGGCGCTGGCGCTTACTACGCGGGCATCACGCGCGGAACGCTGCAGTCGATCTTCGGCGGGGGCGCGGCATCCGTGCCGCCCGTCGACGGCCACTACAACATCCTGTTGCTGGGCGGTGACGCCGGCCCCGACCGCGAGGGCCTGCGCCCCGACAGCATGTCGGTCGTGTCGGTGGATGCCGAGACGGGCGCCGCGACCATGATCGGCCTGCCCCGCGACCTGCACAACATGCCCTTCTCCGACGGGTCGCCCATGAAGAAGCTCTACCCCAACGGGTACGGTTACAACGGCCGCTGCGATGTGAGCGCGTGCATGCTGAACTCCGTCTACACCGAGGCCGAGGTGCGGCATCCGGATCTCTACCCCGATGCCATCAAGAACGGCTCGCGGCCGGGCATCGAGGCCACGAAAGAGGCCATCGAGGGCACGCTCGACCTCGAGATCCAGTACTACGTGCTCATCGACATGCAGGGCTTCAGCGATCTCATCGACGCGCTCGGCGGCGTGGACATCACGGTGCCGAAGCGTGTGCCGGTCGGCGGCGATGAGAACCTCGTCGGTGTGGCCGAGTGGATCGAGGTGGGCGAGCACCACATGAACGGCTACTACGCGCTCTGGTACGCGCGGTCGCGGCACGGTTCGAGCGACTACGAGCGCATGGAACGGCAGCGGCAATTGCAGGCGGCGATTCTCAAGCAGTTCACGCCCGCCAACGTTCTGAGCAAGTTTCAGGTGATCGCGCAGGCCGGATCGCAGGTCGTCAAGACCGACATCCCGCAGGACATGCTCGGCTACTTCGTCGAGTTGGCGCTCAAGACCAAAGAGCTGCCCATCACCAACATCGAGCTCACGCCGGCCTCAGGCATCCAGCCCGAAGAGCCCGACTTCGACAAAATCCGCAGCATGGTGGATGCCGCGCTCCACCCGGCATCGCCCGCGCCGTCCGGCGGCTAGCGATCACCGACAACGCTGAAGGGCCCTCACGCAGGATGTGAGGGCCCTTCAACGTTTGTGCCTCTGCGCGTGCGCGCAGCGGTGCCTAGAGGTCGGCGTGCAGCTGCCAGACGCGCTCGGCCGAGTCGCGCCAGCTGAAGGCGCGAGCACGGTCGGAGCCGGCCACACTGAGGCGCGAGCGCAGGTCGCTGTCGTCGAGCACCTGCGCGATGGCCTCGGCCAGACGCTCGGGGTAGCCCTTCTTGCCGCCGCGTTCGACGACGAGCCCGGCGCCGCCCGCTACCTCGACGAGGGCGGGGTCGTCGGAGTGCACGACGGGCGTGCCGAACGACAGCGCCTCGACGAGCGGCAACCCGAAGCCTTCGCGAATGCTCGGGTAGACGAACACGGTGGCGCGGTCGAGCACGACGGCCAGGTCGGCGTCGGACAGGAAGCCCAGCGAACGCACGCGGCCCTCGGGCAGGCCGGCCTCGTCGGCAACGGACGCCAACGTGAGGTCGCCCCAACTGTCGGGCCCGATGACGAGCACGGGCAGGTCGGGAGCATCCGTCGCACCGAGGCCGCTGATGAGCGACAAGAGGCCGCGACGCGGGTCGAGGGTGCCAAACGTGAGGATGTATTCATCGGGAAGTTCGAGGTTGCCCGCGCGCCACTCGGCATCGCTCGTGAGCTGCAGGCCCGAACCGACGGCACCCGGGATGACGCGCACGCGGTCGCCGAAGTCGATGATCTCAGCTAGCTGCTCGGCCACGGCGTGCGTCGGCACCACGATGGCGTCGGCGTGCTTCTTGGCGCGCTTGGCCATCGACTTCGTGAACGACACCGACGTGGGCGTCAGCGACTTCGGATGCGTCCACGCCAGGGTGTCGTGAATCGTGACGACCGTCTGCTTGCGGTCGTAGGCCCGGTTGTGTCGCACCAGGGGAGCGAGCAGCGTGGGCGAGTGCACCATGCCGTCGCCGTAACCCGCCACAAGGCCCAGCTGCCACGCGGCCGACAACTCGCGACGCGCCAGCGTGGTCTTGTGCAGCTCGGCCAGGCCGGGCAGGCGCGTCTCGACGTCGGCGATCTTCTCGGGCGGCAGGCTCGACACGATGCCCTCGACCTGGCAGTTGCGCGGGGCCGTGAGGATCAGCGCCTTCGTCAACTCTTCGGTGTAGCGGCCGATGCCGCCGGGAACGGGCGCGACCATCTGGTCGACCACCATGGTCAGGGTCGTGGGCATGAGTGCTCCTGATCCGGCCGGGGCCTAGGCCTGGCTCGCGGCGGGGGCAGCGGTGTCGGCCGGGCGCGCGACGGCGCCGGTCTCGACGGCCTCGTGCAGGGCTTCGCGCCAGTCGCGCAGGGGCGACAGCCCGGCGGCGGCCCAGCCGTCGTGGCCGAGCACCGAGTAGGCCGGGCGGGGAGCCGGGCGCACGAAGCTGGCGCTGTCCGTCTTGCCCACGCGCTCGGGATCGAGACCCACCTCGGTGAAGATGGCGCGCGTGAAGTCGAACCACGAGCCCTGGCCCGCGTTGGTGCCGTGATAGACGCCCGCGGGGGCGTCGGCGTCGGCGAGGGCCACGATCTGGCGCGCGAGGTCTTTCGTCCAGGTGGGCTGGCCCAGCTGGTCGGTCACGACGCTCACGGTCGGGTGGCTCGCCGAGAGACGGATCATGGTGGCGGCGAAGTTGGGGCCGTGCTGGCCGTACAGCCACGCCGTGCGCACGATGTAGGTGCCGTCGGGGTGCTCGTCGAGCGCGAGCTTCTCGCCCGCGGCCTTGGTGCGGCCGTAGGCCGAGATGGGTGCGTGCGGGGTGTTCTCGGCGTAGGGCGTCGTCGCCGAGCCGTCGAAGACATAGTCGGTGGACACCTGGATGAGCTTGGCCCCGGCTTCGCGCGCCGCGATCGCCAGGTTCTGAGCACCGAGCGCGTTCACCGCGTAGGCGGCATCCTCGTTCGTCTCCGCGTCGTCGACCTTGGTGTAGGCGGCCGCGTTGATCACGACATCGTGGCCCGCGACGGCCTGGCGCACCGCGTCGAGATCGGTCACGTCGAGGTCGGCGCGCCCGAGGGCGGTCACCTCACGGCCCTGCAGAACGTCGATCAGGTCGGTGCCGAGCATGCCGGATGCTCCGGTGATGAGGTAACGCGTCATGGTGTCCTTCGCCAGCTGAGTCGGCGACGAAATGGCCGCCGAATGTGCGACCCCAGTCTAGCGAGGGGCCACCCTAGCGTCGGCTGAACAGGCCGGTGAGCTGCCGCATCCGACGCTGGAAACCCCACAGCGTGACCTTGCCCATGGCCTCGAAGATGATGTTGCCGCTCATCTTCGATTCGCCGATCTCGCGCTCGCGGAAGACGATCGGGACCTCTTCGATGCGGTAGCCGGCGGTGTCGACGCGCAGCGTCATGTCGATCTGGAAGCAGTAGCCGTGCGAGTTCACGTTCTCGAGGTTCAGCGCGCGCAGCACCTCGGCGTTGTAGACGCGGTAGCCGGCCGTGGCATCTTTGACGCCCACGCCGAGCGCCAGACGCGCATAGACGTTGGCCGCGCGGCTGAGGATCTCCCGGCGCTTTGGCCAGTTGACGACGCTTCCGCCGGGCACCCAGCGCGAGCCGATGACAAGGGCCGAACCGCCCTGAGCGATGGGTCGAGCTTTGGCGCGTGCCACCATCTCGGGCAGCGTCTCGGGCGGGTGCGATCCGTCGGCATCCATCTCGATGAGGTAGTCGTAGCCTTCGCCGAGGCCCCAGGCGAAGCCCTGCAGATAAGCGGAGCCGAGGCCCAGCTTGCCCGTGCGGTGCTTGACGTGGATGTGCGGGTCGGCCGCGGCCATGTCGTCGGCCACCTGGCCCGTGCCGTCGGGGCTGCCGTCGTCGACGACGAGCACGTGCCCGTCGGGCAGAACCTCGCGCACGCGGCCCACGATCTTCGGCAGGTTCTCCCGCTCGTTGAACGTGGGGATGATGACGAGCGCGGATGCTCCGGAATCGCTGGGTGTCACGGTCGGGCAGCTCCCTTGTCGCTGGCGGGCGCGGGGTTGCCGGCGCCGTCGATCGGATGTCCGGGCTCCTCGAACAGCGAACGCTGACCCTCTTCGACGCGGGCCCGGGCCGACAGGCCGTCGCTGCGGTGCATGCCGTAGACCCAGTAGCGGTAGAGCAGGAAGCGGAAGATGGTGCCGAGCACGAGCCCGATCACGTTGGCCGAGATGTTGTCGGCGATGATGTTGTCGAAACCGAGCAGGTGGTGAGACACCCACAGGCAGAGCAGGCTGATGAGCAGGCCGCCCACGGCTACGACGACGTATTCGAGCAGCTCGAGGACGAAGTTCTTGCGACGGTGCTCGCGGAAGGTCCAGTACCGGTTGCCGATCCAGTTGAACACGATGGCGACGCTCGTGGACAGCACCTTGGCGCCGAGCGCGGTGCTCCACCATCCCTCACCGAACACGCCGAGGCGCAGGAGGTTGAACAGGCCCGTGTCGATAGCGAAGCCGATGAGGCCGACGACCCCGAATTTCAGGGCGTACAGCACGATGCCGTGCCAGGCGCGTTCGGCCAGCTGGCGTATTCTTCTCATCAGACCTCGGAGGGGATCGTCGCGTGAAAGCGACCTCAATCGGTGACCTTCGTCGGTCTCTTCCGGACAGCGTCGCCGTGCACATGCACGATGACAGACTCATCATCGTATCCGATGACCGGCTGCATATTGGCTGACCATTCGGCGTGCGTCGCGGGTTCGGCGTGCGCATATCGTGACAAGCCGCTCATCTCTGCGCTGATCAGCCCGGTCTTGCTAGGATTTCGAGCGTGCAGATACGCGAACTCCGAGTCCCCGACAGTTACGAGATCACCCCGAAGCAGTTCGGCGACGACCGAGGCGTGTTCCTCGAGTGGTACCGCTTCGACAAGCTCGAAGAGACCATCGGGCACTCGCTGAACCTCGCCCAGGGCAACACGTCCGTGTCGAAGCGGGGCGTCGTGCGCGGCATCCACTTCGCCGATGTGCCGCCGAGCCAGGCCAAATACGTCACGGCCACCCACGGTGCCGTGCTCGACTACGTCATCGACATCCGCGTGGGGTCGCCCACCTTCGGCGAGTGGGACACGGTCCTGCTCGACGACACCGACCGCCGCGCCATCTACCTGGCCGAGGGCCTCGGTCACGCCTTCGTCGCCCTCACCGACGACGCCACCGTGAGCTACCTGGTCACCTCCACGTTCAACGCCGAGCGCGAGCACGGCATCAACCCGCTCGACCCCGAGATCGGGCTCGTCTTCCCCGAAGAGGCCGGCGAGCCGCTGCTGTCGCCGAAGGACACCGACGCCCCCGGGCTCTCCGAGGCCGCCGCGCAGGGGCTCCTGCCCACCTGGGAGGCCGCTCGCGCCTACTACGAAACGCTGAACAAGGGACAGGGACACTAACCATGCGCGGAATCATCCTCGCCGGCGGCTCCGGCACGCGACTGTGGCCGATCACCAAGGGCATCTCGAAGCAGCTCATGCCCATCTATGACAAGCCCATGATCTACTACCCCCTGTCGACGCTCATGATGGCCGACATCCGCGAGGTGTTGATCATCACGACGCCCGAATACAACGAGCAGTTCAAGGCGTTGTTGGGGGATGGCTCGGAGCTCGGCATGCGCATCGAATACGCCGTGCAGCCCTCGCCCGACGGCCTCGCCCAGGCGTTCATCATCGGCGAAGAGTTCATCGGCGACGAGAGCGTCGCGCTCGTGCTTGGCGACAACATCTTCCACGGAACGGGCCTCGGCTCGTCGCTGCGCACGCACAGCGACATCGAGGGCGCCACCATCTTCGCCTACCACGTGGCCAACCCGAAGGCCTACGGCGTCGTCGAGTTCGACGAGAACTTCACGGCCGTGTCGATCGAAGAGAAGCCCACCGAGCCGAAGAGCAACTACGCGGTTCCCGGCCTCTATTTCTACGACAACAATGTCGTCGAGATCGCGAAGACAATCGAGCCCTCCGCGCGCGGCGAGCTCGAGATCTCCACGGTCAACGAGCGCTACCTCGACGCGGGCAACCTCAGCGTCAAGGTGCTCGACCGCGGCACCGCGTGGCTCGACACGGGCACATTCGAGTCCATGATGCAGGCCTCCGAATACGTGCGTGTGATCGAAGACCGCCAGGGCTTCAAGGTCGGCTGCATCGAGGAGATCGCCTGGCGCGCCGGCTGGATCGACGACGAGCAGCTCGCCAAGCTCGCCGCGCCCCTCGTCAAGAGCGGCTACGGCACCTACCTGCAGGGCCTCCTGAGCGCCTAGGCGTCCAGCCGAAGCATCGGGCTCGATACGAAGAGCGCGTCCCCGATGGGGCGCGCTCTTCGTCGTTCTGAGGCCCGGTGCCGGCGGCCGTGCGGCCGGGGTGGCCTACGGCAGGTAGGGGTCGCGCTCGGGCACGCCCCAGCGGTCGTGCACGAGGGCGTATTCGGCATCCGTGATGGTGTTCACGCGCGTGCGAGACTCGTAGTGGAAGAGGACGACGTCGCGCAGCCACAGGAGGCGCAGGCCCAGCAGGTCGTGCACCTTCTTGCTCAGGTCGACGTCGTTGTAGTTGATGGCGAATTCTTCGGAGAAGCCGCCCACCTGCTCGACGGTCTCGCGGCGCATGGCGATGCACGCGCCCGTCAGGCCCGACGCCTCGCGGTTGACGAACAGCGCGCTGAACTCGCCGGGATAGATCTCGGGCGTGCCGAGGTAGGCGTGCGTGAACTGCCCGTTGCCGTAGCGGTGTCCGCCGTGCTGCAGCGTGCGATCCTCGAACAGCAGGCGCGCGCCCGTCATGCCGACATCGCTCTCGCGCAGCGGGGCGATGAGGTTCTCGATGACACCCTCGCTGATGGCCTCGACGTCGTCGTTCAGGAAGATGACGACATCGCCACGGGAGGCGAGGAACCCGGCGTTGCACTTGCGGCTGAAGTTGAAGGGCTCGTCGTAGCGCACGAGGGTGAGCCGGTCACCGGTGATCTCGGCCAACTCGTCGAGCACGGCATCCGGGGTCTCGGGGTCGTAGACGATGACGACCTCAACGTCGGTGTGGGCGCTCGTGGCCAGCACCGAACGCACGGCGTCAACGACGAACACGCGCTCGACACCGTTGATGGGGCCGGCCGAACCGCGCGTGGGGATGATGACGCTCACGCTCGTGGTCAGATCGGGGTCGCGCACCACGCGGTAGTGACTGGGCGCCGGACCGCGCTCGGCATGACCCAGGATGCCCACGCGCTTGACGTGGTCGTCGACGGCCTTGACGCCGGAATCCCAGGCATACGGCTTCGCGTCGATGTCGGTGGCCGCCGAACCCGGGATGGCGCGCCAGTGGTACAGCACCTCGGGGATGTGCACGATGCGCCGGGCCTTCTCGGTGACGCGCAGCGCGAGGTCGTGGTCTTGTGAGCCGTCGTAACCGTCGCGGAAGGCGCCGACCTCGTCGACGATGGAGCGGCGCAGCACCGACAGGTGGCCTGTGTACATGTGGCCGCGCAGGCGCTCGGGCGACCACTCGGGCTTCAGGAACGTGTCGTAGTGGGTGCCGTCTTCGCCGACCTTGTCTTCGTCGGTGTAGATGTAGTCGGCGTCGGGCTGCAGGTCGATCGCCTCGGACACCTTCTGCAGGGCGTCGGGGTGCAGCAGGTCGTCATTGTCGACGAGCGCCACGAAGTCGCCCGTGGCGGCCGCGAGGCCCACGTTCGAGGCGCCCACGATGCCCTTGTTCTCGGGCAGCTGCACCACACGGATGCGGCTGTCCTCGGCCTCGCGCTGGCGCAGGTAGGGCACGATGGATGCATCGGGCGACGCGTCGTCGGCGAGCACGAGCTCCCAGTTGCCGAAGCTCTGCGCGACGACCGAGTCGATCATCTCGCCGAGCACGTCGAGCGGCGGGTTGTAGACGGGCGTGACGACAGAGAATTTGGGGGCCATGCTCAACGCACCTTCGAGACGATGATCCGCACGAGGCTGCGGGCTTTGCGGGGGACGACTTTCGCGCGCAGGGCGGTCGACATGATGGCGTTCCCGACCTTCCACGACTTGGATGCCTTGAGCGCGGCGTTCTGGGCTTCGCTGCGGGCCAGCGCGCGCCGCGTTTCGGCGAGCGTCGCCTCGATGCCGAGTGCGCGGTCGGCGGCGACCAGGCGATCGTGTTCGGGCGAGGACAGCAGGGTGGCGGCGTCGAGCGGCTTTCGGGTCACGGGGTCATCCTATCGGCCGGCTCGTCGGCGGCACCGGGGCGGGCCTGGAGCACGGGGTCGGTGAGCGGGGTGGTGTGCAGCAGATGCTCGGAGAAGACGGTCTTGAGGTCGAAGATGGCGTGGTGCTGGTCGACGTCACGCAGGACGAACTCGATGGGCGTCTCCACCTTGATGAGGCGCCAGCCGTTCCAGGCGGCGAACGTCGACATCCACATGTCCTCGAGGAACAGGTAGCGGCGGGGGAGCGCGCGGAAGAAGACATCCGAGCGCACCAGGGTGCTGTCGCAGACCGCGCCGCCCGTTCCCACATAGGTGGCGGCGTCGCCCTGCGAGAGGGCCGCGCGCTGATAGTAGGTCTCGACATAGCTGAACGCCCACCAGCCCGCGATGGAGCGCGGGGCATAGGCCGCGAGCAGGTCGTCGAGAAAAGCGGGGGTGATGTCTTCGTCGTCGTCGAGCATGACGAACGGGCCCTCGTAACCCGTGTCGACGACGCGGCGCATGGCGAGGAAACGCCCGACGCCGCCCACGTTGACGGGGGCGTTGAAGAGTTCGATGCTGTCGATCGCGCCGAGATCGAGCGCCTGCACCGCGCGGCGGTAGTGGTCACCGTTGGCGGCGAGGTTGTTCCACAGGATGAGGCGGATTCGGCGGCCGCCGTGTTGCTCGCCGAGCTGCTTCACGATGTCGGCGATGCGCTGCGGTCGCTTCCACAGGCACATGACCACCGGGAGGGCGTCGTTCGAGGGGGTGCCGCGCAGGCGTTCGAAGTCGAGGGGACGTTCGAGGTGTCGGCGGTAGGCGTTCCAGCGCCGCGATTCCGTGTAGCCCTCGCGGGCTCCGCGGGCGGCCCGCAGGCCGGCGCGCGCGACGGGGCCGAGCCCGAGGCGTTGGGCGGTGCGGCCGACGGCGTTGCGCAACGCCATCACGCGGCTCCGGACGAGTGGGACGTGCCTGACGAACGCGACGAACGCGTGTTCCACCGCAGGCGTACCCAGAGCCCAAGGCGCAGCAGTCCACGCAGCGGCGCCTGATACCAGCGCGGGTAGCGGCGGGACAGGTAGAGATAGGCGCTCGAGTGGTGGGCCGTCAGCATGCGGACCGGGTTCTGCGAGGTGCTGCGCGCGCCGCGGTGCACGACGGTCGCGGCGGGCACGTAGCGGTTCTCGAAACCCGCCTCGCGCAGTCGGCGGCCGAGGTCGACATCCTCGAAGTACATGAAGAAGCTCTCGTCGAAGCCGCCGACGCGCTCGAACGCCGCGCGCCGGATGAGCACGCACGCGCCCGACAGCCAGCCGACGGATGCCTCGAGCCCCGTGTCGATGCGCTCGTTGTGGTAGCGCTGCGTCCACGGGTTCGATGGCCAGATGCGCGAGAAGAGGGCATGGCCGGCGCCCGACGACAGCGAGGGCAGTTCGCGCGCGGAGGGGTAGATCTCGCCCTCCTCGGTGAGGATGCGCGGCCCGGCTGCCCCGGCCTCGGGGTGACGATCAAGGATGTCGACGAGCGCGTCGATGCTGCCGGGTTCGAGCACGACATCCGGGTTAGAGATGAGCAGGAATTCGACATCCGGCGAGACCGTGCGCGCGCCGGCGTTGATGCCGCCGCCGTAACCCCGGTTGTCGTCGAGCAGCAGGAACGATGCCCCGCGCTCGTCGACGGTGGCGCGGGTGTCATCGTGCTGGGGCGAGGCGTTGTCGACGACGACGACGTCGACGGGCCCGGTCGACGCGCGCTCCACGGATTCGAGGAACGGGCCGATCTGGTCGCCGGAGTTGTACGTCACCGTGACGACGGCGACTCGAGGGGAGCTCATCGGATCAGGAGATCTCCGCCATCTCGGGGCGGGCGTGCAGAATGCCGACGGCCAGCTCGTAGTCGGGCGCATCGAACGACGTGGCCTGCGGGAAGTCGTGCAGGTGTCGTCCGGCCATGTCCATGAGCGACGCGTTGATGAAGTACTTGCCCGTGCCCAGGTTGACGTCGTGCAGCGTGAGCTCGACGGTCTTCTGCCCGATCAGGCGTGGGAGCGGAGTGCCGAGGCGCTTCGAGGTCGTGCCATAGACCACCTGGCCCATCTCGTTGTCGATCTGCACGGCGGCGACCCACTCGTCGAGGCCGTCCTTGTGCTCGAAATCGACCTGGATTTTGAGGTCTCCACCTGGGGCGATGGGCTCGCCGACGGTTCCGCCGGCGGGGAAAGCGCGCACGGCCAAGACGCGGCCGTCGTCGCGACGCTGCACGGCGACGGGCTGTTCCTTCTTCTCGTCGAGGCGGCGGCCTTCGAGGATGTCGCGGAAGTCGGCGACGGCCTCGCGCGGGTTGCCGTCGAGCACGATCTTGCCCTTGTTGAGCAGCACGGCGCGGTCGCACAGCTCGACGACCTGGCCGAGCGAGTGGGTGACGAGGATGATGGTGCGACCCTCGGCCTGGAACGACCGGATCTTGTCGAGGCATTTGCGCTGGAAGGCCTCGTCGCCGACCGCGAGCACCTCGTCGACCAGCAGCAGGTCGGGGTCGGTGTGCACGGCCACCGAGAAGGCGAGGCGCACGTACATGCCGGACGAGTAGAACTTGACCTGCGTGTCGATGAAGTCGCCGATGCCCGAGAAGGTGAGGATGTCGTCGAACTTCGCCTCGGTCTCTTCGCGGCTGAGGCCCAGGATGGATGCGTTGAGGAACACGTTCTCGCGCCCCGTGAGGTCGGGGTGGAACCCGGCGCCCAGCTCGAGCAGCGCGGCGACGCGACCGCGGCGGGCCACCGTTCCGCGGGTGGGGTCGAGAATGCCGCCGATGACCTTCAGCAGCGTGCTCTTGCCCGAACCGTTGTGGCCGATGAGGCCGACGGTCGTGCCGGCCTGGACCTTCAGGTCGATGCCGTCGAGGGCCCAGAAGTCCTCTTTGTGGCGGCGCCCGGCGCGGCCGAACGTGACGATGCGCTCCTTGAGCGAGTTGTCCTTGCGAATCGTGAAGCGCTTGGCGACACCCTCGATCTCGACGATCGTCGGGCGGCCGGGGATCAGACCTTTTTCGGTGTCCGTTGCGGTAGTCATAGGGGAGTCGACCTACAGTTCCTGTGCGAAGTTGCCCTGCAGACGGGCGAAGACCCGCTGCGAGAAGAAGAGGACGATCAGGCCGACGCCGATCGCGATCAGCATGCGCAGCATGAGCTCGGGCGGGGCCGACATCGGGTTGTCGTGGCCGGCCGTCCAGAAGACGCGCTGGAAGCCCAGAACGGCCAGGGTGATCGGGTTGTTGGTGTAGACCTCGAGGATCCACGGGTGGCTGGCCGTGATGTTCTTGACCATCTCCCACGAGTAGACGATGGGGGAGGCCCACATGCCGAGCATCAGAACGACCTCGACGAGGTACTGCACGTCGCGCAGATAGACGTTCACGGCCGAGAGCAGGATGGCGAAGGCCGTGCCCCAGACGAGTAGCAAGAGCAGCGCGGGGATGAAGTAGATGGCCTCGGCCGAGAAGGGCGGCGATCCGAGCGCGAACGTTGCCGCGAGCAGGATGACGAGCTGGATGAGGAAGTTGAACCCGGCAGAGCCCACGCTCGCGAGAGGGAACACCTCTCGGGGCAGGTAGATCTTCTTGATCAAGCCGGCGTTCATGATGATGGACGACGTTCCGCCGCCCACGATCTCGCTGAACAGGCCGTAGGCCGTCAGACCCGTGTAGACGTAGATGGCGAACTCGGGGATGCCGCGCTCGGCGCCGAGGATCTTGCCCATGACGAAGTAGAAGATCGCGAGCTGGGTGAGGGGACGCACGAGGGTCCACACGAAGCCGAGGCTGGAGTCCTTGTAGCGCGACTTGATGTCGCGCCGCACGAGCAGACCGAGCATCTGCCGGTGCGCCAGAACACCTTTCAGCGCCGACCAGCTCGAGCCCACCTTGCCGCCGGACGAACCGACGGGGATGAGGGGTTGTTCGGCGAGCGTCTGGAATCGTTCCTGAGCTGTCATACCTGTTTGTTCCGTTCCGCTTCGGGCAGGGGAAAGCCCGTCGCACACTACGACTCAGGTAGCGTACCCCACCTGTTGCTGAGCGGCCCCCGAGTTCGCCCGGCCGGTCCCGCTAGCGGCGGCGCAGATTCTTGAGGGTGCCCGGAAGCTTCTTGGCCTCGCGCTGCGCCTCGCGTGCGCGGGCCCCGGCCCAGTCCGCGGCCTTCACGATCTTGCGGTCGTGGAACGCCTGCACCTGCGCCTCGAGAGAGCGGATGTGTTCGTCAGCGGCCTTCTTCTCGCGTTCGAGTCTGGCGCTCAGCTCGGCCTCGATCTCGGCGGCCTCGGCCCGCAGGGCGTCGGCGTCGGAGGCGGCGCGGGCGAGCTCATCCTCGAGTTCGGCGATGCGTGCGGCCTCGGCGATGAGCGCGCGACCGGTGGCCTGGCCGAGTGCCGTGACGTCGTCGGAGAAGAACACGTCGGGCTGTCCGGTCAGGTGCTCGTCTGAAACCGTGCGGTCGAGCATGAAGCGCCCGTCGGCGAGCCCCGCCTCGAACTCTTCGGCACTTGGATGCCGCACCAGATAGTAGGAGAGCAACGTGCCGCCGAGCAGCCGCCGGTAGTCGCGCATGCCGTGGTGGTTGGGGCTCGGCGTGAGCCCGGACACCTCATAGGCCGAGCCGGCGTTGCGCACCTTGTGCTCGTATTGCTTCCACGAGCGCCACGGCAGGTGCAGCACCTCGATCATGTAGGCGGGGTCGGGTTCGCCGTGGCTGGCGAGCGACACGTAGTGGTTGCCCTGGGCCACGTTCACCTCGGGGTCGCCGATGTGCGCTGCATCGTGCGTCGAATGCGCGAGCAGGCCCACGCGGTTGAGCTCCTCGACGGGGCGGCTGTCGCGATAGATCAGGCGGTCGAGCCCGGACCCCTCGGCAGCCGGCGCGCCGATCATGTCGATGACGGGCACGGTGAATGAGTGCAGATCGGTGGGGATGTTCTCGAACGCCTCTTTCAGCGTGAGCGAGCGGTTGTTCGGCACCCAGAACTCGTCGGCGTCGGCGTTCAGCACCCAGTCCGCGTCGTGCAGCGTCTTGGCGTCGCGCGCCATCTGCGTGACCATCTCGGCCTGTCGCTTGTCGTGCACGGGGTGGTGTCGCAGGTCGACCGTTCCGGCGGCGGCGTAGCGCTCGAGGATCTCGGTGGTGCCGTCGACCGAGCCGTTGTCGGTCGCGATGATGATGTCGACACCCTGTTGCAGGTGATGTTCGATCATCGCTTCGATGATGTCCGCTTCGTCGCGCACCATCAGGGTCATGGCTAATCTCATGGGTTCAGTTCCTCGTCGGGGGCCGCATTTCGCGGGCTTGCCGGGTTCGGGGGCACCGGCCGTGCCTCTATTATTGGCGGATACCGAAGGCCGGGCGTCGTGCCGCGCGGAACACGATCGTCGAAGTTTCTCAGAATGCTCTGGAAGACTCGGGGGATTGTGCCGTGCATCGACGTGCGGCGCCGCCAGCCAGCACAACGGACACCTCAGTCAACGGGAGAACATCCACACCATGGTTCAGACGACATCGGGCACCGTATCGGTCATCCTGGTCAATTTCCGGGGCACGCCCGACACGCTCGAGGCCATCCGGCACCTGAACGCGCTCGACTGGCCGGCCGACAAGCTCGAGATCGTCGTCGTCGAAAACGGCTCGGGCGATGACAGCGCCGAGGTGCTGGCGCGCGAGGCCCCGCAGGTGAAGCTCGTCGTCTCTGACGAGAACCTCGGCTTCGCGGGCGGTTGCAACCTGGGTGTGAGCCACAGCACGGGCGAGTTCGTCGCCTTCCTCAACAACGATGCCAAACCGGATGCCGGCTGGGTGCGCGCCGCGGTCGACCGCTTCGCCACGTCGCCCCGCGTGGGCGCCGTCGCCAGCCAGGTGCTCGACTGGGACGGCGAACGCGTCGACTTCATCGGCTCGGCCATGACCTGGTTCGGCATGGGCTACAAGCCGCTCACGGGCCAGCCGCTGCCCAAGAAGCAGAACGATGTGCCCGAGAACGTGCTGTTCGGCACCGGTTCGGCCATGTTCGTGCGCCGCTCGGTGTTCGACCGCCTGGGCGGTTTCGACGAGCGCTACTTCATGTTCTTCGAAGACGTCGACCTCGGCTGGCGCCTCAACCTGCTGGGCTACCGCTTCGCCTACGAGCCCGCCTCGCTCGCGTACCACAAGCACCACGCGTCGATGGCGTCGTTCGGCGAATACAAGGAGACCTACCTCCTCGAGCGCAACGCGCTCTACACGCTCTACAAGAACCTCGGCCAGGAGGCGCTCAACAACACGCTGAGCGCGACCCTGGCGCTCGCCGTGCGCCGTGCGGTTGCCCGCAGCGGCCACGACTCCACCGAGTTCGACCTGCGCAAGGTCGGCGGCGACCGCGACGAGAACATCGAGATGCCGCGCGATTCGATCGCCACGCTCTACGGTCTCGACCAGTTCGTCGAGCACCTGGGCGACCTCACCGAGACGCGCACGCACGTGCAAGAGACGCGCGTCGTCTCCGACCAGGTCATCTGGCGACTGTTCGGCGAGACCGACGCGCCCTCGTTCGGCGGCGACCACTTCCTGCGCGGCTACAGCACCATCGTCGAGACGTTCGACGTGCTCGACGCGCCCGACTCCACGCGCGTGCTGATCATCACGGGCGACCCGATCGGTCCCAAGATGGCCGGCCCCGCCATCCGTGCCTGGCACATGGCCGAGGCCCTGTCGGCCGACAACGACGTGCGCCTCGTGACCCTGTCGGGCATCACTCCGGTCGGCGCGCCCTTCGACATCGTGCACGTGGCCCCGGGCAACGAGAAAGACATGAAGAAGCTCGAAGAGTGGGCGGATGTCATCGTCTTCCAGGGCTTGGCCATGACCATGTTCCGCGCCATCCGCGACTCGACCAAGATCATCGTGGCCGACATCTACGACCCCATGCACCTCGAGCAGCTCGAGCAGGCCCGCGAGTTGGGCGACGCGCAGTGGACCATGCAGGTCGAGAGCGCCACCAACGTGCTCAACCAGCAGCTCGAGCGCGGCGACTTCTTCCTGTGCGCCTCCGAGCGTCAGCGCCACTTCTACCTGGGCCAGCTCGCCGCCCTCGGCCGCATCAACCCGCTCAACTACAAAGACGACCCCGACCTCACCGGGCTCATCAGCGTCGTGCCCTTCGGCCTCGAGGCCACGCCTCCCGCGCACGAGTACGACGTGCTGAAGGGTGTCGTCGCGGGCATCGAGAAGAAGGACAAGGTTCTGCTCTGGTCGGGTGGCCTCTACAACTGGTTCGATCCCAAGACGCTCATCCGCGCCGTCGCCCAGCTGAGCGAGACGCACGACAACATCCGCCTGTTCTTCCAGGGCACCAAGCATCCGCACCCCGGTGTGCCCGAGATGGCCATCGTGGGGGAGTGCCGCCGCCTCGCCACCGAGCTGGGCGTGCTCAACCGCTCGGTGTTCTTCAACGACTCGTGGGTCGACTACACGGCTCGTCAGAACTTCCTCACCGAGGCCGACGCGGGCGTCTCGACGCATTACTCGCACGTCGAGACCACGTTCTCGTTCCGCACGCGCATCCTCGACTACCTCTGGGCCGAGCTGCCCATGGTCGTCACCGAGGGCGACCACTTCGCCGACCTGGTTCAGGCCGAGGGGCTGGGTATCGCGGTTCCGGCCGAAGACGTCGACGCCCTGACCGCCGCGCTCGACAAGGTGCTTTTCGACAATGCGTTCCACGCCGAGTCCAAGGAGAACATCCGTCGCGTGCGCGAGTCCTATAAGTGGGATCGCGTGCTCGAGCCGCTGACGTCCTTCGTAGCCGAGGCGCGGCATGCCAACGACCTCGTGTCTTCGGGCATGATCGGGGCGGGAGCATCCGAGGCCCGTGCGCGCGTGCGTCGTCAGCCCACACCCTTCGGGCCGCTGCGCGACGTGCAGCTGGTCTGGTTCTATGTGAAGCAGGGCGGCCCGCGCATGCTGCTCAGCAAGGTGAAGGGGCGCCTGCTCAAGCGGCGTTAAAACTAAAGTTCTACTCAGGCTTGAAGGTCGGGTTATCATTCACATGGATAGACCGTGACCTCGAAGGGCCAGAGCCTTGCAACTCCGCAGAATTTTCACAGCAGTGCTGGCTCTTGTCGCGCTCGTCGCCGGCCTCGCGTTGACGGCTCCCGCCGCTCCCGCCGAGGCCGCGAACAACGCCGATTTCCGGGCCGACAACATCATCTCGGACAGCGTGTTCTTCAACAGCAACACGATGTCGGCGGGTGACATCCAGAACTTCCTCGCGGACAAGGGGCGCAACTGCGTCGCCGGAAGCGCGCCCTGCATCAAGGACTTCCGAGCGGATTCGCCCAGTCGCCCCGCCCAGGGTGCCGGCCACTGCGGCGCCTACCCGGGTGGCACCAACGAGCTCGCCTCGACCATCATCTACAAGGCCGCCAAGGCCTGCGGCATCAACCCGCAGGTTCTGATCGTGACGCTCGAGAAGGAACAGAGCCTCATCACGGGCTCGCGTCCGTCGGCCACGCGCTTCGCCATCGCCATGGGGTTCGACTGCCCCGACACGCGTGCCTGCGGCTCGAGCTCGATGGGCTTCGAATACCAGATGTACAAGGCGGCCTGGCAGTTCCGTCAGTACACGCTCACCCCCAACTACTTCCGCTACAAGCCCGGCAACATCGCCGTGCAGTTCAACCCGAACGCGGCCTGCGGTTCGACCATCGTCAACATCAAGAACCAGGCCACGGCCAACCTCTACAACTACACGCCCTACCAGCCGAACGCAGCGGCGCTGCGCGCCGGTGCCGGCGTCGGCGACAGCTGCTCGGCCTACGGCAACCGCAACTTCTTCCGCTTCTTCACCGACTGGTTCGGCAAGACGACGACCGCCAACAACCCGGTGGGCGGATTCTCGCTGCAGGCCGAAAAGGGTGGCTTCCACGTCGAGGGTTGGGCTCTCGACCCCGACGACAAGACCAAGTCATTGCGCATCGACGTGTACGCGAACGGCGTCGGCGCCGGTTCGTTCACCGCTAACGCGTGGCGCCCCGACATCCCCGTGAGCTACCCCGGCGCGAGCAACAACCTGGGCATGGATGCGTCGCTCGACAACGAGGGCGGCGCGCAGAACATCTGCGTCTACGCCATCAACATCGGCTCGGGCGACAACACCCTGCTCGGTTGCAAGGACCTCACCATCGAGACGGCCTCCCCGCACGGCGGCACCTCGCTCGACGTTCAGCCGGGCGGCGTGCGCCTCACGGGCTGGACGCTCGACACCGACACCAAAGCCGCCCTGGCAGTGCACGTCTACATCGACGGCAAGGGCCAGCAGATCCTCGCCAACACCTCGCGCCCCGACGTGGGTCGCGTGTTCCCGGGCTTCGGCGACAACCACGGCATCGACGCATCCTTCGCCCTCAGCCCCGGCAAGCACAACCTGTGTGCCTATGGGATCAACGTGGGCCGCGGCTCGAACAAGACCCTGGGATGCTATGACTTCACGGTCGAGAACCCGAACCCGTTCGGCGGCATGGACGTGACGGCGATGCCGGGCGGCGCACAGCTGCGCGGCTGGACGATCGACCCCAACACGACCGTGCCCATCCAGGTGCACGTGTACACGGACGGCAAGGCACAGGCCGTCACCACGGCCAACGCCAACCGCACCGACGTCGGCCGCGTGTACCCCAAGTTCGGCGCCAACCACGGCATCGACACTTTCCTCCCCATGTCGGCAGGCACGCACCAGGTGTGTGCATACGGCATCAACGTCAACTACGGCGTGAACACGCTGCTGGGGTGCTCCACGGTGACCGTGCAGTCGGGCTCGCCCTTCGGCGGAACCGACATCACCCCGGTCGCGGGCGGCGCCCAGCTGCGCGGGTGGGCGATCGACCCCGACACGGCCAACCCGATCCAGGTGCACGTGTACGTAGACGGCGCCGCGCGCGCCATCACGGCCAACGCATCCCGCCCGGATGTCGGACGCGCGTACCCGATGTACGGTTCGAACCACGGAATCGACACGACGCTCAAGCTGTCGAGGGGCACGCACCAGGTGTGTTCCTACGGCATCAACGTCGGGCCCGGCACGAACAACCTGCTGGCCTGTCAGACGGTGAACGTCACCTCCTGACGCGGCGCGGGTTCGGATGGTCTGAGGATCGATCGGTAAGCTCCTACGAGGGTGCGTGACGCTCGACCCGAACGACCGCTTCTTCGAGCGGCAGACAGCCGAAGGAACCATGACGAACCGAACACTCGACTCTGCCCGCGCCCGCTTCGCCGCGGCCCGAGACCGTTTCGACCGTGCCGTGCAGCCCACAGCCGATGCCCTGCCCAACCGCCGGGTGCTCTGGTCCTTCCCGGCGCTCATCGCCGTGTTCTTCGTCATCATGGTCGCAACGGGCATCTCGGGCACCTCGTCGGGCAATTACTGGGCGACCTTCGGCGACGGGCAGAAAGACCCGGCGCTGATCTCGGGCGAACCCCGCGGCATCCGCAGCGACGAATGGCTCGTGCAGTCGAGCTGGATCGTCTCGCAGGAGGAGCAGGGCTTCCCCGTCGAGAACCAGACCCTCCCGGGCGGCATGGACCTCACGGTGCAGAACGATGCGCCCACGTGGGACTGGTCGACGGCCTTCCGACCGCATATCGCGGGCTTCCTTGCCCTGCCGCTCGATCAGGGCATGGCCGTGCGCTGGTGGTTGCCCGGTCTCGCGGTCATCGTCGCCGCCTACCTCTTCTCGGTCACCATGATGCCCCGACGGCCGGTCACCTCGGCGCTGCTCGCGGTGGGCCTCTTCTTCACCCCCATCCTGCAGTGGTGGTTCCTGCCGACGACCCTCTGGCCGGTGGCGCTCGCTTTCACCGCCATGGCCGCGATCATCTGGATCTTCCGGCATCCGCGCCTCGGGGTGCGCATCGCGTGGGCCGCCGTGACGGGGTATTTGGCCGTGACCACGGCCATGTCGATCTACGCCCCATTCATCGTCCCCGCGGCGCTCGTCGTGCTGTTCTTCTTCATCGGCGCGTGGATCAGCGAGGCCCGTCGGCAGGAGCTCTCCTTCCGCGCATCCCTTGTGCGCATCAGCCCGCTCCTGGCAGCGGCCGTCGGTGCCGGCGTCGTCATGGTGCTGTGGATCCTCACGCGCCTCGACACCATCAGGGCGCTCTTCGGCACGGTCTACCCGGGCCAGCGGCTCGAGGGCACGGGGCTGCTGTCGGCCAAGGGTCTCGTGTCCCTCTTTGCCGGCCCGTTCAACGAGGCCCTCACGAACTCGGCGTTCAGCCAAGATCAGTCGAACTATCTCGGGGCCAACCAGTCCGAGGCGGCCGGCGTCGTCCTCTACGCGTTCTTCTTCCTCATCCCGCTCGCCTGGATCGTCGTGGCCGACTGGCGGGCGTCTCGTCGCCTCAACTGGATCGCGCTGGCCGTCATCGGCTGCACGGTGTTCGTCACGGCCTATCTGCTCATTCCCGGCTGGGATGCGATCGCGCACCTGCTCTTCGTCGACCGCACGACGGTGGCGCGCATCCGTCTGGCCTACGCCATCCTCGGCATCGTGTCGATCGTCGTGCTGCTGAAGCGACTCGACAAGCGCGACATCCGCCTGCCGGGGAGTGTCGTCTGGACCACCGTGGCCCTCACGGCCGGCAGCATCCTCTTCACGGCCGTGGTGCTGACCGTGGTCGACCCGCTCGTTCCGAACCTCGCGGCGCACTGGCGCATCACCGCCGTGCTCATCGTGCTGGGCGTCTTCTTCATCCTGAAGCGGTGGGCGGTGGCCGGCGCGGCCGTCATCCTCGTGGCCGCGCTGTTCATCGGCTCGGGTGTGAACCCGCTCTACCGCGGAGTCTTCGACCTGAACGACACCGAGATCGGCGAGGCCGTCGATCGCGTCAACGCCGAAGACCCGGGCACCTGGGTGGGCATCGGTTCGTATGTGCCGACGGCCGTGCTGGTCGAGTCGGGCGTGCGCGCGATGAACGGCGTGCAGACCTACCCGCCGACCGAGATGTGGGACCAGATCGACCCCGACGACCGCTACGAAGAGATCTGGAACCGGCTGGCGAACGTGAACTGGGTTCCCGGCGAGGGTGAGCCCGTGCCGACCAACCCGGTGCGCGACCAGATCCACGTGTCGTTCGACGCCTGCAGCGACTTCGCCGAGGAGCACGTCTCCTACGTCTTGTCGGAGGTCCCGATCGATGAGACGTGTGCGACCCCCGTCGAGACGGTCACAGAAGGCGGATCGACTCTGACGATCTATGAGGTCCAGCCCGACAAATAGGGCGGATGCTCGGTCGGCCGATGCCCCTGAGTCGGCGCCTGCCTCCGAGCCGGACTAGGCCTCGGAGCCGGCCGGGCGCGTGAACGGGTCGTCCGAGCCGGGCTCGGTCGACGGACCGGGCTGCGCGGGCCCATCGGCCTGCTTCGGGAAGACGAAACGGCCATAGGTGACGTAGCGGAACGCCGTGGCGACGATCTGGCCGATGACCGTGCCGAAGATGTTGTCCGAGACGGCGTCGTCGAGGTGCAGCACGTAACGCGAGAACCCGAGGCACGCGAGCTGCAGGCCGCCCGCGATGAGGTTGATGACCACGAAGATCGCGATCTGCCGGGCCGAAACCCGCGTGGGCCGGTCGCGGTAGGTGAGGAACTTATTGCCCACATACGTGGCGACGGATGCCGTGGCGATCGAGATGATCTTGGCGACGAGCGGCAGGTCGTGCAAAACGCCGTGCCCACCCCAGTAGACGAGCAGGTTGTAGAGGCCCGCGTCGACGAGGAAGGCCAGTCCGCCGATGACGAGGAACGAGCTTCCTCTGGCGATCTCGATCAGAGCGCGGCTTCTCGCCATTGTCGGGTTCTCCTCGGGTTTTGGGGGCGCCCAGCCAGCGGGCCGCGCACCTCCCGATTGTACGGTCCGGGCCCGGGACTGCGCCGCGCGCTCGCGCTCACCGACCCGCGCCAGCCGTCTAGTAAGCTCATCTCCGGCACCGCCCGGACGAGCGACCGGTGCCCCCATACATTTACGGAGTATCACCAGTGTCTCAATTCGACGGTTTGACCATCGCCTGCATCGTTCCCTGCCACAACGAAGAAGTTGCCGTTGGAACGGTCGTCGCCGACCTCAAGCGCGCGCTGCCGACGGCCGACATCTACGTCTACGACAACCGCTCCATCGACAACACGGTCGAGGTCGCCCGCGCGGCCGGCGCCATCGTGCGGCACGAGCACATCAAGGGCAAGGGCAACGTGGTGCGCCGCGCCTTCGCCGACATCGAAGCCGATATCTACCTCATGATCGACGGCGACGACACCTACGACGCCTCGGCCGCGCCGCGCATGATCGAGACCCTGCTCGAGGGCCCTTACGACCACGTCCTGGGCGTGCGCAAAGAGACGACCGCCACGTCCTACCGCCCCGGCCACTCCACGGGCAACAAGGCGTTCAACAACCTCATCTCGGGTGTGTTCGGCGCTCGCGTCAACGACATGCTCTCGGGCTACCGCATCTTCTCGCGGCGCTTCGTCAAATCGTTCCCGGCCGTCTCGCGCGAGTTCGAGATCGAAACCGAGCTCACGGTGCACAGCGTCAGCCTGCGGGTGCCGCAGACCGAGGTCGAGGTGGGCTTCAAGGACCGGCCAGAGGGCAGCGAGTCGAAGCTCAGCACCTACCGCGACGGCTTCAAGATCTTGAACCTCATCGTGAGCCTCGTACGTCACGAGCGGCCCGTCCTCTTCCACGGCCTCATCGCGGCACTGCTCGCCATCATCTCGATCATCGTGGCGATTCCCGTAATCATCGACTTCTTCCAGACGGGGCTCGTGCCGCGGCTGCCGACGGCGGTGGCGGCATCCTCGCTCTTCGTGATCGCGGCGCTCGTGTTGTTCCTCGGCTTCGTGCTCGACGGCATCACCAAGTCGCGACACGAGAACGCGCGGTTGACCTACCTCGAATTCCCGGCCGTCGGCCACAAGTCCCGCTAGATTCACTCATTCCTTTCGCCGCCGATTCGTTGACCCGCCGACTCCTGACGAGAACCGCTCCGTGACCCTCACCGTTTCCGTCGCGCTGTGCACCTACAACGGTGCGCGGTTCATCGGCGAGCAGTTGTCGAGCATCCTGGCGCAGAGCCGCATGCCCGACGAGATCGTGGTGTCCGACGACGGTTCTCGCGACGAGACGCTCACGATCGTCGAGCGGATGTCGGCCACGGCGCCCATTCCCGTGCGCGTGCTCTCGGGGCTCGAACCGCTCGGTGTGACGCGCAACTTCGAGCGCGCCATCCGGGCCACGGCGGGCGAGATCATCGTGCTGAGCGACCAGGATGACATCTGGAAGGCCGACCGCGTCGAGCGCTGCGTGCGCCTCTTCGAGCAGCAGGATGACGTCGACTTCGTATTCGGGGACGCGCAGATGGTCGATGCGAACGGCGCCGACCTGGGGTACACGCTGTTCGAGGCCCTCGAGTTCCGGCCGGACGAGCGCCGCGACGTGCAATGCCCGTCGGCGTTCGACACGCTGCTGCGCCGCAACGTGGCGACGGGCGCGACCGCGGCGTTCCGGCGCCGGTTGGCCGACGCCGCCATGCCGTTCCCCGCCGACTGGGTGCACGACGAATGGCTGGCCATCATCGCCTCGTTGACGGGCCGCCTGGCCGTGATCGACGAACCGCTCATTGACTACCGCCAGCACGGCGCCAACCAGATCGGCATGCGCAAACCCGGCTTCGCGCAGAAGGTGTCGCGCGTGCTCGAACCGCGCGGCGACCGCAACCGCGCGCTCGTGCGCCGCACCGAGGCGCTGGTCGAGCGCATGCTCGAGGCTGACTTCCCCGCCGAGCACGAGCACCTCGAGGCGGCCGAGGGCAAGCTGCGCATCGAGCGCGTGCGCGCGGGCCTGCCGAAGAACCGCCTGCTCAGGCTGCCCACCGTGCTGCGCGAGGCGAAGACGGGCGACTACGAGCGCTACACGAGCCAGGGGCGCGCCGAGGTCCTGCGCGACCTTCTCCAGCCCGCCTGAGCGCTGCCTCGGCTCTACTCGAGCGGCGGCTGCGGCACGAGCGTCTCTTTCGAGCGCAGGCGGCGGCGCCAGCTCTGACCCTGGGACGCATTCGCGGCGCACACCACGAGCAGCAGCCAGCCGGCATCCAGCAGGGCGAAGCTTTCGGCGGCCGACGTGGCGATGACGACCACGAGCACGAGCGCCGGCCACGTGTAGGTGACGACGCGGCGGTTGGACGCCAGCAGCCAGGAGCGCACGAACGCCAGTCCGACGAGCGCGACGAAGGCCAGCAGCCCGACGAGCCCCACCTGCAGATAGACGTCGAGGAACGCGTTGAGGCCCGTCGAGTGCCCGCGCGAGAGCGCGAAGTCGATATTGGCGAATGGCGGGATGCCGGTGCGCCAGAAGCCGGCCCACCCCCAGCCCTCGAGGGGGTGCACGGGAATGAGCTGCCACATCTGGATCCACAGTGAGTAGCGGTACTCGAACTCGCTGCCCACGTTGAGCAGGTTGATGACGCGCACGCGCGCGAGATAAGTGGCGACGGCCCCCACGACGGTCAGGCCGAGGAGCGCCCACTGCAGCCGCAGCCGCACATCGGGTTTGGCCTTGCGCAGCCCGTAGAGGGCCAGTGTGGCGAACAGCAGCACCGTGACGACCAACCAGGTGACGGGGGAGCCGCTGAAGAGCAGAGCCGCCCCGCCGAGGATGGCCGAGAAAATGAAGAGGCCTCGCGTGATGGAGCGCGTGCGCCACTCGATCACGAACGTGACGATGGCGATGACGGCCACGAAGCCCAGCATGTTTCGCGTGCCGAAGACGCCCTGGATGGGGCCGCCGAGGGCGAGCGCGCCGTCGACGCCGAGGAAGCGGAACGGCACGTCGAGGATGAGGCCCGAGAGGATCTCGACCCCGAAGGACAACACGAGCAGGAATCGCAACACCGTGCCGACCGAGCGCACGATCTGGATCAGGTCGCGCGTGAGCACGATCGTGATGCCGAGGAACGCGAACGCGGCCTGATAGAGCACGCTCGAGGCCGTGACCCACTGGTACTCGGTCCAGAACGCCGAGAGCCCGCACCATCCGATGAAGACCAGGATGGAGATGGGCAGCAGGCCGTGCCACTCGATGGCGTCGCGCCGCGCGATGAGGATGCCGATGCCGAGCACCACGAGCACCACGAGGGCGCCGATGAGCCCGGGCCAGCCGATGATCGCGCGGATGGCGGGCGTGGCAAACGCCAGTCCGAAGGTGATCAGGCTGAAGGCGGCCGCCGCGTGGGGGCTCTGAAAAGCCTCGGGCACCTCGCGTACGGCCCGCGGCCCGCGACGGTCACTCACGCCGGTTCGACCTCGTAGCGCACGGGGTCGGCGGCCGCGGCATCCGAGTCGATCACGGGGTGCTGCTTCGATTTGAGGGCGAAGAGCGTGAGCAGCACCCATCCCGATTCGATGAGGATGCGGCTCTCGGCGAAGCTCTGCACGATGAGCACCGTGATGATGAGCAGCGGCAGCAGGCTGAGCGCCGTGTAGGGGCGGTCGTCGCGCAGGTCGAAGCGCGGCCGGTCGACGGCCAGGAACCACACGCGCCAGAGCGTGGCGAACACGACGGCCGCGAAGACGATGACGCCCAGGATGCCGAGCTGCAACCACACGTCGAGCCACGCGTTGTGCGCCTGCAACTGCACCACGCCGTGGCGCACCACGAGGGAGTCGAACGGTTTGACCCACGGCACCCACGGGCTCGAGAAGCCGAGGCCGAAGACGGGGGTCTGGGCCGCGAGCGATTGCACCGTGTCCCAGATCTCGAGCCGGCCCGTCAGGTCGGAACTCTTGCCGAGCAGGCCGAGCAGGGGGCGGGAGAACACCGTGGCGCCGAGCACCAGGCCCGCGCCCACGACGACCACGCCGAGACTCAAGGCCCGTCGGGCGGCGGCCGATGCTGCATGCCGGAAGCCGAGGGCCGCGGCCAGGGCCACGGCGGCGATGGCGGCCGCGACGATCATGGTGCTCGACCGCGTGAGCAGGAACTCGAGCACCGCGAGGCCCAGCCAGAACCAGCCGCGGAAGCCCCTGGCGGTCTTGCCGGCCAGCTGCAGCGAGAAGACGATGATGCCGATGAGGGCGATGACGCCCAGCAGGTTGGCGTTGCCCACGATGCCCTGGATGCGATCGCCCGTGAAGAGTTCGTTGCGCGACCAATACGACAGCGCCGGATGCTTGCCCTCGGTGCCGATCAGCGTGACGGGCAGCAGCGGATGCCGCAACACCACGCTCACGAGCAACTCGAACAGGATCGACAGCCCGAGCACCCACTTGACCGCGGCGCCCAGCGCCCGCAAGACCTCTGGCCAGCTCAGCATGGTCGCCACGAACAACCCGGCGAACGTGCACACGACGACGCCGAGCAGCGTGAACGCGCTGGCCCCGGGATAGGCCGACCAGGCCAGCGACGCGAACGCCAGCAGCAGATAGGCGATGAGCGACTTGGGCAGGCGCGTCGCGTCGATGCGCGGGCGTTCTTTCACGAACAGCACGACGAGCCACACCGTGACGGCCACGGCGATGATGGAGAAGCCCCACATGGTGAAGGCGTTGCGCAACGCGTCGCCGGCGAAAGCGACGAAGAGCGCGGACGCGGCGGCGGCCCGAACCTGGAGTCGCCAGGTGCTCTCCGACGCTGGCGGGAGAACGCGCGTGCGGGTCATGTGTTCTACGGTAGCGCGTCGAAGCCGTGAGGAGACGGGGGAGGGCATGGGAATCCGCCGCCCCGCCGCCCGGCCGTCATGAACATCCGGTGATCACCGCGCGATCGTCCGGCGATCAGACGAACGCGGCCTCGCCCGTGATGGCCCGGCCGACGATGAGCGCGTTCATCTCGCGCGTGCCCTCATAGGAGTAGAGCGCCTCGGCATCCGCGAAGAACCGGGCCACGTCGTAGTCGAGCACGATGCCGTTGCCGCCGAAGATCTCGCGCGCCCACGCGACCGTCTCGCGCATGCGGGCCGTGCAATACGCCTTGGCCAGGGCCGAGTGTTCGTCTCGCTGCGTGCCCGCATCGTGCATCTCGGAGACGCGCACGCACATGGCGAGCGACGCCGTGATGTTGCCGAGGCACTTCGAGAGCAGGTCCTGGATGAGCTGGTGCGCGGCGATGGGCTTGCCGAACTGGATGCGCTCCTTCGAGTAGCGCACGGCCGCCTCGTAGGCGCCGATGGCCACGCCGACGCTCGACCAGGCCACGCCGGCGCGCGTCAGCCGCAGGACGGCGGCCGTGTCGCGGAAGGAGTTGGCGTTCTGCAGGCGCAGCCGCTCGGGCACGCGCACGTTCTCGAGCGTGATGTCGGCGTTCTGCACGGCGCGCAGGCTGATCTTGCCCGCGATCTTGGTGGCCGTGTAGCCGGGGGTGTCGGTCGGCACGATGAAGCCCAGCACCTTGCCCGTCTCGGCATCCTTGGCCCAGATGATCGTGATGTCGCTGAAGGTGGCGTTGCCGATCCAGCGCTTCTGACCGTTCAGCAACCAGTCGCCCGTGTCGGCATCGCGCGTCGCGGTCGTGCGCAGGCCCTGCGCGCTGTCGCTGCCCGAGAGGGGTTCCGTCAGGCCGAAGGCGCCGATGACCTCGCCCGACGCGAGCTTGGGCAGCCATTCGGCGCGCTGTTCCTCCGAGCCGCACACGCCGATCGAACCCATGGTGAGGCCGTCTTGCACACCCAGGAACGTGGCGACCGAGGCATCCACGCGCGAGAGTTCGAGGGCCAGCATGCCGCGGAACACGGCCGAGTTCGTAAATGGTGCTGTCTCGGGCCACGAGTAACGGGCCGCGTCGGTGGCGAAGAGCCCCGGAAGGATGTCGTGCGGGAATTCGGCCTTCTCCCACGCCTCGTTCACGACGGGTTTCACCTCGCGCTCGAGGTGCTCGCGCAGGCGGCCGAGCGCCTCCCGCTCATCGTCGGTGAGGGTGGACGCGAAATCGTAGAAATCGCTGGCGAGGGTGTCGAACGGCATGTCGTGCTCCAGTGCTCGAGAGGCGTGATCGGATGCCCGTCGAGGCGACAGCGCGTCGACGAGCGTCGGGCTCAGCCTAGGCACGCGAGAGCGGGGCGGTTCAATCGCTTGAGCGTTTGGACGAAACCGGGCGCGAGCCCGGCGGGGCGCTTTGTAGGGTGCCGCCAACAGGGTCGGGTCGGTCGACCACGCGTGCCGTGTTGACCGCGCTCGGCCGCGCCCGCCCGGTCAGCCCGCCAGCTCCCGCATGCGCTCCTCGGCGCTCGGCAGGCTGCGCCCGAAGGTGCGGCGATAGTCGTTCGGGGTCGTGTGCAGCACCTTCACGAAGTGGTGCCGCATGACGGATGCCGAGCCGAAGCCCGCCTCCTGCGCGACGCGCTCGAGCCCCTCGTCGCCGTGTTCGAGCAGGTGCTGCGCTCGCAGCAGGCGCTGGCGGTTGAGCCACGCGGCCGGTGTGGCCCCGAGTTCGGCCCGGAACCGGCGCGCGAACGTGCGCTCCGACATGTGCGCCTTCTGCGCCAGCAACTCGACGGGCAGCTCCTCAGCCAGGTTCTCGAGCATCCAATCGGTCACGGCCGCCAGCGAGTCGCTAGCGCGCGTCGGCACGGGGAAGGGGATGTACTGCGCCTGACCCCCGTCGCGGTGCGGCGGCACGACCATGCGACGCGCGATGACGTTGGCGGCGGCCTGGCCGTGCTCGCGGCGCACGAGGTGCAGGCAGGCGTCGATGCCGGCCGCGGTACCGGCGCCCGTGATGACGCCGCGGTCCTCGATGTAGAGCACGTTGGGGTCGACATCCGTGAGCGGGAATTGGGCGGCCAGGCGCGCGCTGTGCTGCCAGTGCGTGGTGCTGCGGCGGCCGTCGAGCAGCCCGGCCTCGGCCAACACGAAAGCTCCCGTGCACACGCTCAGCACCCACGCGCCGCGCGCCTCGGCCTGGCGCAAGAGGTCGAGGGATGCCTCGTCGATCGAGTCCGACACCGAATGCATGTTCGCGACCACGGCGATGAGATCGGCATCCTCGGCGGCCTCCAGCCCGTGCTCGACCGTGATGTCGAAGCCGAGGCTCGTGCGGATGGGCCCCGGATGCGCCGTCACGATCGTGAAATCGAACGGGGGAGCGCCCTCGTCGGTGCGGTCGATGCCGAAGACCTCGCACACGACGCCGAACTCGAACGGGGCGACGCCGGGGGCCACGAGGAGGGCGACTTTTCTCAGCATGGGCGGTCCGTTCGTCGAATGGCAGGAATGAGGCGAAGTGTGGCAACTCTGCCACTCGTGGCAGGAAAGCGCAAGGAGAAGGATTACTGCCATGACCTCCTTACTCTTGCTCGCCGGCCTCGGCATCCTCGCCCTCACCGCCTCGGCCTACACGGTCGTCGACCTCCTGCGCGACGGATACCGCCACCGCGCCACGCTCGACGGGCCGGAACCCGACCGCACGATCGACCGCACGATCCAGCGGTCGTCGGCGCCGTCGCAACAGCGCTCGCCGGAACACGAGCCGGGACTCGAGCCGGAACCCGAGCCGGGGCATCGGCCGCATGCCGGTGTCCGCCGATCGCGACTCGGCGCCCGCGATAAGGTAGCCAGGAAAACGTCGACGTCCTCCGCGGCGAAAGCGGCCGCGCGCCGCACCGCTCGGGCGTCGCATCACGCGATGGAGGGCGAATGACCTGGTTGGTCACCGGCGGTGCCGGATATATCGGAGCACATGTGGTTCGAGCATTCCAACGGGAGGGCATCGGGGTCGTCGTCCTCGACGACCTGTCGTCGGGCCATGAGCGCTTCGTGCCGGCCGATGTGCCGTTCGTGCGGGGCAGCATCCTCGATGGCGCCCTCGTTCTCGACACGCTGAAGAAGCACGACATCACGGGCGTCGTGCACGTCGCGGGCTTCAAATACGCGGGCGTCTCGGTGCAGCGCCCCCTGCACACTTACGAACAGAACGTCACGGGCACGCAGGTGCTGCTCGCGGCCATGGACGAAGCGGATGTCTCGAGCATCGTCTTCTCGTCGAGCGCCGCCGTCTATGGCACGCCCGACACCGACCTCGTCACCGAGGACACCCCCAAGAACCCGCAGTCGCCGTATGGCGAGTCGAAGCTCATCGGCGAGTGGCTGCTGCGCGACCAGGGCGTCGCCCGCGGCCTGGCCCACACGAGCCTGCGCTACTTCAACGTCGTCGGCTCGGGCTACCCCGACGTCTACGACACGAGCCCCCACAACCTGTTCCCGCTGGTGTTCGAGGCGCTCATCGAGGGCCGCACGCCGAAGATCAACGGCAACGACTACCCGACCGCCGATGGCACGTGCGAGCGGGACTACATCCATGTGGCCGATCTCGCGACCTCGCACGTGGCCGCCGCGAAGCGCCTCGACGCGGGCCAGAGCATCGAACCCGTCTACAACCTGGGTTCGGGCGACGGCGCCTCGGTCGGCCAGATCATGTCGACGGTGGCCCAGGTGACGGGCATCGACTTCGAGCCCGAGATCACGCCGCGCCGCCCCGGCGACCCGGCCCGCATCGTGGCGTCCGGCGAGCGGGCCGCGCGCGATCTCGACTGGACCATGCGCCACACGCTGGCCGAGATGGTCGAATCGGCCTGGTCGGCGCGCAAGGCCTCCGCTGCCGCTGAATAACGAGTCGTGCTCGGATGTCTCGCGAGAGGCATCCGGGCCGCGACACGCCGACAAACCCTCAACAACTCTCCATCCGAACTTGAGGGTTTACTATCCGCGACTTGACGGCAGGGTAATGACAACGGTGTAATTATGTCGAGGCACCGGTCGGTGCATAGGGGATTTTCACCAGAAAGGGGCAGCCATGGCACCCGAGTATCGCGCTGGCGTCCCCGACGACTGGTTCGTCGATCCCGTTCAGCTCGGCGTTCCCGGGGTGCGCAAGCCCGTCGAGGACGACGCGCTCGCCTGGCAGACCGATTCGCTCTGCGCCCAGACCGACCCCGAAGCCTTCTTCCCCGAAAAGGGCGGCTCCACGCGCGATGCCAAGCGCATCTGCTCGAGCTGCGAAGTGCGGTCGCAGTGCCTCGAATACGCTCTCGAAAACGACGAGCGCTTCGGCATCTGGGGCGGCCTCTCCGAGCGCGAGCGTCGCAAGCTCAAGAAGCGCGCGGGCTAACACCCCGGCGTCGGCTCGTGGCCAAATGTGAGCCACGCCACCGCGCCTGACGGGCGCAGCAAGAACGCGAGCTTAGGGTTGAGCCGATGTCTCCCCGAGTAACAGCGATCATCGTCGTCCACGACGGAACAGGTCCCACCGCGTCCCCCCGTGCACACGACCCCGCCGACGACCAGCGGCACCTTCGGCGTACCCTCGACGCCGTCGCGGCGCAAACTCGCCGCCCCGACACGGTCATCGTGGTCGCGTGCGCCACACCCGAGGCCGAACTCGAGCTCGTGCGCCGAGCCGTGCCCGACCGCATCGTCACCTCTAACGACCGTCTGTCGTTCGGCCAGGCGGTCGCCGCGGGGCTCCGCGTCGCCGAGCCGCCCGCCTCCGACGACGACTTCCTCTGGCTGCTCGCGCAAGACACGGCCCCCGAACCGGATGCCCTGGCGCGCCTCGTCGGCTCGCTCGAGGTGTCGCCCTCGGTGGCCGTCGCCGCCCCCAAGAACGTGGATTGGCCCGACGGCTCGACGCTCGTCTCCTTCGGCCAGTCGATGACCCCGTTCGGCACGACGGTCGAACTGGTCGAGAACGAACTCGACCAGGGCCAGCACGACACCGCGAGCGACGTGCTCGGCGCCGCGCCCGCGGGTCTCCTCGTGCGCCACCGCGTCTGGGACGAGGTCGGCGGCTTCGACCCCGGCCTGCCGACGACCGACGACGGCCTCGACTTCTCCACGCGCGTGCGCCTCGCCGGGCACCGCGTCGCGCTCGTGCCCGACGCCGTCATCCTCACGGCCGGCGACGGTGTCGCGGGCCCCAACCGCTCGAAGCGCGCGCACGCCCGCCGTCGACGCGCCCGGGCCGCCCGCACCGCTCAGCTGCACCGCCGCCTCGTCTACGCGCCCGCCGCCGTCGTGTGGCTGCACTGGCTGAGCCTCGTTCCGCTCGCCGTTTTGCGCGCCATCTGGCGCCTCCTCTCGAAGACCCCCGAGTTCGTCGGCGGCGAGCTCGCGGCCGCGTTCGTCACGGCTTTCGGCGGCACGAAGGTGCTCGCGGCTCGCAAACGCCTGAAGAACTCCAAGACGGTCGGATGGTCGTCGGTGCAACCGCTCCGCTTGCCCTTCGCCGAAGTGCGTCGACGCCGACGCCTCAGCCGCGAGGCCGGCCAGGTCGTCTACACGGTCGAACGCAGCGAGCTGCGGTTCTTCTCCGGGGGCGCGGCGTGGGTCGTGCTCGCATCCGCTCTCGCCGGCGTCATCGCGTTCTTCTCCTTGCTGCCCGCGACTGCTCTGCAGGGTGGCGGCCTCCTGCCGCTGTCCGAGCAGGTGCCGCAGCTCTGGCAGCACATCGGCTATGGCTGGCGCGATATCGGCCTCGGCTTCGTCGGTGCGGCCGACCCGTTCTCGGCCGTGCTCGCGGTGCTCGGATCGATCACGTTCTGGGAGCCCTCCTACGCGCTCGTGCTGCTGTGGCTGCTGGCCTTCCCGCTCGCCACGCTCGGTGCGTGGTTCGCGGCGACGCGGCTCACCGAGCGCAGCGGCTACCGCATCTTCGCGGCCATCGTCTGGACGCTCGCGCCCACGTTCCTCTCGTCGCTCGCCGACGGCCGCCCGGCCGCCGTTCTCGTGCACCTGCTGTTGCCCTGGCTGTTCTATGTCGGAGCCGTCGTGGCGCGGTCGTGGGCTTCTGCCGGCACGGCCTCGCTGCTGCTCGCGGCCACCGTCGCCGCGGCGCCCTCGCTCGCCCCCGCCATGGTCGTGCTGTGGGTTCTCGCGCTCGTGCTGTCGCGCAAGGCCATCGTGCGCGTCGTGTGGACCATCATTCCGACCGCCGCTTTGTTCGCCCCGCTCGTGTGGCAGCAGGGCATCGTGGGCGGCAACTGGTTGCGTCTGCTGGCAGACCCCGGCCTGCCCATCGTCGGTCCGCAGCCCACCGGATGGCAGCTCGCGCTCGGTTTCCCGGCCGGTGACGAGGGCGGATGGCTCACGTTCGGCCAGTCCCTCGGGCTCCCCGCCGAGGTGCTGCACATCCTCGTGCCCGTGCTGCTCGCACCCCTTGCCCTGCTCGCGCTCGCGGCGCTCTTCCTGCCCGGCAGCGTGCGCGCGGCCGTTCTCCTCTTCGTCGGCCTGCTCGGCCTGGTCACGGCGGTCGGCGCCTCGCACCTCATGCTCACGTTCGTCGGGTCGTTCAACACCTCGGTGTGGGCCGGTCCCGCGCTCAGCCTCTACTGGATCGGCCTCGTCGGGGCGGCCGTCGTGGGTCTCGACAGCCTGCGTCGCGCGGGCCGCGCGCCCGCCGTCGTCTCGGCGCTCATGCTCGCCGCCGTGGCCGTGCCCCTCGTCGCCGCGGGCGCCCTCGGCACGTCGGTCGTGCAGCGCACCGACGGGCGCACCCTGCCGGCCTACGTGGCCGCGGCCGCCGCTCAGGAGCCGCGCGCCGGAACGCTCATCCTCACGCCGCAGCCCGACGGCGGGCTCGCCGCCCAGCTCGTGCGCGGCGCGGGGGAGACCCTCGACCGACAGTCCACCATCGTCAGCACCGACCCCGTGGTCGAGGACGACGATCTGCGCCTGGCCACCCTCGCGGGCAACCTGGTGTCGCAGTCGGGCTACGACCTGCAGGCGGGCCTCGAGGAGAACGGCATCCGCTTCATCCTCGTCGCGCCGCCCGCCACCAACCGCGGCGAATCGGCGACCACCCGTTCCGAGGAGCTGCGCGTGCGCGCGATCTCGGCCCTCGACGGCAACGCGCAGCTGGCTCACGTGGGCGAAACGGGCCGCGGGATGCTGTGGCGCAACGACGGCGAGGCCTCGACGGGTCCGGCCCCCGAGACGACGCCGCTCTGGTCGAACGTCGTGCTCATCGGCACGGGCGTCGTGTTCCTCATCGCCCTGCTGCTCTCCATCCCGACCGCCGCCTCGCGCCGTGCCACCGAGTCGACGCCCCGCACGGTGGGTCGCCGCGACCGCGTCCGGCCCGAGCGTCGCCGCCGCCGCGCCAAGGAACCCGCCGTGGATGCGACCGAGGTGGGCGTGACGGCCGCGGGAACGCAGCATCCGGAGCCCATCGAAGTCGCCGCGGAGGACCTGCCGGACGAGGAGCAGAAGACGACGGATCATCACTCCGACGAAGACCGAACCGCCGAGCGAGAGGAGCACACCCGTGGCTAACACACGTCGCGCGGCAGCCGTTGGCGGCCGCATCGTCTCGGGCGTCGTCGGCCTCGCGCTGGCCGGAGCCGCCATCTTCGCCGCCGGAACGGTGCAATTGCCCGACCTCGGCCGCGAAGCCCCGCGCACCTCGGTCACCCCCGAGGGAGCCAGCCAGCTGCGCGCCTGCGCCGGGCCTCTGCTGCAGCTCGCCTCGACCGACACGGCCCTCGCCGCCGTGCAGTCCATCGGGGCCGCCACCACCACGCTCTCCGGCCGCGACGCCGCTCAGGAGCCCCTGGCCTCGCCCGACAACACGTCCGGTGACGCCTCGGGTCTGCCCCTGCGGCTCACGGCCCCCACCGACGACAGCTCCGATGCCGCGGCACTCCTCGCGGGCGCGCAATCGCAATTCGCCGACCAGGAGAACGTCTTCGGGGCAGCGGCCGCCGATTGCGCCGAACCGTCCGCCAACAGCTGGGTCGTCGCCGGCTCGACCGAGGTCGGGCGCACGAGCCTGCTCGTGCTCACGAACCCCACCGCGCAGGATGCCGTCGTCGACCTCGAGTTCTCGGGCGAGGACGGGCCCATCCAGGCGCCCGGTTCGCAGGGCATCATCGTGCAGACCGGTCAGCAGAAGGTCTTCTCGCTCGCGGCCTTCGCGCCCAACGTGGTCATGCCCGTCGTACACGTGACGACGCGCGGCGGACAGGTGAGCGCCGTGATCCAGCAGTCGGTCGTGCGCGGCCTGACCCCCACGGGCGTCGACTGGGCGGGCGCGACGGTCGCCCCGCGCACCGAGGTGACGATCCCGGGCTTCGTGGTTCCGGGCGATATCCCCGCCACGGCGAACGACGACGCCTACGACGATCAGGCTCCCGTCATCCGTGTTTTCGTGCCGGGGGAGGACGACGCCGACGTGGCGCTCAACTTCATCGGCGAGGGCGACGATCAGAACGCGCCGGCGCCGCTCAGCGTCACGGTGCCGCACCAGTCGGCCGGCGAGATCAACCTCGCGAGCCTCGACCCGGGCAACTACACCATCGTTCTCACCTCGACGCAGCCTCTCGTGGCGGCCGGGCGTTCGACCGCCGTCGCGGGCGACAAGAGCGACTTCGCGTGGTCGCCGGCATCGGATGCACTCGGCGCAGCCGCCTCGTTCGCCGTCCCCGCCGGGCAGAACCCCGTGCTGCACCTCTCGAACCCCGGCTCGACGGCGCTCGACGCGACGCTGGATGGCGGGGGCGAGAACCGCTCGCTGACCGTCATGCCCGGCACCGCCGTGACCGTGCCGCTGAAGGAGAACTCGGGTTACACGCTGACGGGAGCCGTCGGAGCGTTCGGACGCGTCGTCTACTCGGGCGATCGCGGTATCGCGGGCTTCTCGATCGCGCCGACCAACCCGGCCGCCGATACGGTCACGGTATACGTGCGCTGAATCTGAGCTCGCCTCGAGCGGATGCCTCTTTAGAGGAAGCGGAACCGCTCGGGCCCGAGATCCCACGGGTCGCGGCCGAGCAGCTCGGCCGTTGCACGGAACACGCAGCTCTCGATCATCATGCGCTGGTGCAGCTCGTCGTCGCGGTGCAGCCGGCTGAGTCGCTGGATGGGCAGCCGGTAGAGCACGATGCGCCGGGCCGCCGGGAACGTGGCCCAGCGAGGGACTCCGCCGCCCTCGGGCGCCTCGGCGGGCATGGGCGCCACCTCGTAGCGCACGCTCGACAATTCTTCGGGCCACGAGCCGCGCAGGAACTCGGCCGTAGACGCGACCGTCGAATCGAACAGGTCGAGGCGGTTCTGCAGCATGGGCAGGTGCGGCCCCGTGACGGCACTGCGGCCCGATCGCCCGTGCCGGTCGTGTCGCACCGCGCGCTGTGAGGCGTTGCGCTCGGGGTAGGAGCTTCCCCGGGTTCGTCTGGCCATGCATCCAGTGTAGGCCGCTGTCAGGCACAGCCCGGCCGCCAACTTGTACGCTGTCTGACTGTGACCGAACGACTCTGCACCAAGGTGGGATGCCGCCGCCCGGCCGTCGCCACGCTCACCTACGATTATTCGGATTCCCTGGTCGTCGTCGGTCCGCTCGGCCTCACGCCCGACCCGCACAGCTACGACCTGTGCGCGCTACACGCCGACCGCCTGAGTGTTCCCCAGGGGTGGTCCGTCATACGCCATGCGTCGATGCGAGAATAAGACAATGAGCATCGCAACCCCCGACGTGGCCACGAGCCCCGCATTCAAAGTCGCCGACATCTCGCTGGCCGAGTCCGGCCGCCACCAGATCCGCCTCGCCGAAAACGAGATGCCGGGCCTGATGTCCCTGCGCGAGGAGTTCGGCCCCTCGCAGCCCCTCGCCGGCGCCCGCATCGCCGGTTCGCTGCACATGACCGTGCAGACCGCCGTTCTGATCGAGACCCTCGTCGCGCTGGGCGCGCAGGTGCGCTGGGCCAGCTGCAACATCTTCTCGACGCAAGACGAGGCCGCCGCGGCCATCGCCGTCGGCCCGACGGGCACGCCCGCCGAACCCGCCGGTGTGCCGGTCTTCGCGTGGAAGGGCGAGACGCTCGACGAGTACTGGTGGTGCACCGACCGCATCTTCGACTGGAGCGCCGAAGCCTCCGCCCAGGGTGCCGACTTCACGGGCCCCAACCTCATCCTCGACGACGGCGGCGACGCCACGCTGCTCGTGCACAAGGGTCGCGAATTCGAGCTCGCGGGCGCCGTGCCCGAGACGACGGATGCCGACAGCCACGAGTACTCGGTCATCCTCGGCCTCCTGCGCCGCTCGCTCGCTACGTCGACCGACCGCTGGACCACGGTCGCGGCCGAGCTGCAGGGCGTCACCGAAGAAACCACCACGGGCGTGCACCGCCTCTACGAGCTGGCGCGCAACGGCGAGCTGCTGTTCCCCGCCATCAACGTCAACGACTCGGTCACGAAGTCCAAGTTCGACAACAAGTACGGCATCCGCCACTCGCTGCCCGACGGCCTCAACCGCGCCACCGACGTGCTCATCGGCGGCAAGGTCGCGTTCGTCGTGGGTTACGGCGACGTGGGCAAGGGTGCCGCCGAGGCGCTGCGCGGCCAGGGTGCGCGCGTCATCGTCTCAGAGGTCGACCCCATCTGCGCGCTGCAGGCGGCCATGGATGGCTACCAGGTCGCGCGCCTCGAATCGGTCGTGTCCGAGGTCGACATCTTCGTGACCGGCACGGGCAACCTGGGTGTCATCCGCCCCGAGCACATGCTCGAGATGAAGCACCTCGCCATCGTCGCCAACGTCGGCCACTTCGACAACGAGATCGATATGACGGGCCTCGAGAAGATCGAGGGCGTCGAGAAGGTCGAGATCAAGCCGCAGGTGCACGAGTGGCGCCTGCCGACCGGCCGCAGCATCCTGGTGCTGTCAGAGGGTCGCCTGATGAACCTCGGCAACGCCACGGGCCACCCGTCGTTCGTCATGAGCAACTCGTTCACCAACCAGGTGCTCGCGCAGATCGAGCTGTGGGTGTCGAACGACAACTACCCGATCGGCGTCTACGTGCTGCCGAAGCACCTCGACGAGAAGGTCGCGCGTCTGCACCTCGACGCGTTGGGCGTCGAGCTCACCGAGCTGAGCCCCGAGCAGGCCGCCTACATCGGCGTGTCGGTCGAGGGGCCGTACAAGGTCGATCACTACCGCTACTAAGCGATCGTGCGGGGAGCGGGCGTCTGGCTGTGAGCCGGGCGCCCGTTCGTCGTTCAGGGGTTCAGCGGTCGGGAAAGTCGTGCGGCAGGCCGCGCAGGGCCGGTTCGAGGCGCGCGAGGCGTTGCTTCTCGAGCTGCAGGGCGGCGAATTCGCGGTCGCGACGGAGCGCCGACAGGCCCGCGAGGAAGATCTCCGGGGCCACGGGCGGCACGGGGGAGACGAAGGCAGAGGCCTCGGCCGCCAGTTCGTAGCCGCGGCGGGCGCGCGACTCGGGCGTGAGCTTGTGGGCCTCGCGCAGGTATTGCGCCACGCGGCGGGCGAGGGCATCGGGCAGGCGGCCCACATCGGCGAGCGGAGCCCAGCCGGCCAGCTGGGGCGGCAGGCCGAGGGCAGGGTCGGGAATGCGCGGCACACGTTCGTGCTGCGAGTAGGTGCCGGCGAGCAGGTCGCCGAGGCGTTTCGAGCGCTCCGAGAGCAGGCCCGTGATGGCGGCGACCCCGCCGAACGTGATGTAGATCTCGAAGAACCCGACGAGGGCTCGGATGAGGGCGTGGCGGAACGACGCGGCGCCCCCGTCATCCCGCACGATGCGTGCGCCGACGATGAGCCGACCGAGCGAGCGCCCGTGCGTGACGGTCTCGACGATGCAGGGCACGATGACCGTGGACGTGACGAGGATGACCGAGGACAGTGCAGCCACGGCGGCCTGGTCGAGCTCGACGGCCGTGCTCGCCGCGCCGAGCAGCAGGAACCCGCCGAGCAGCAGCAGACCGCTCACGAGGACGTCGACGATATCGCCGACGGCCCGCAGCATGAAGCCGGTCGGCCGCACCTCGAGGGCGACGGCCTCGCCCGTGATGAGCTCGGAACCGGGATCGACGCGCGAGCGGGTCCCGCCCCCGGGGGTGTAACTCGACGCCGACATGCATAGTATCTAAGCAGATGGATCTGGATGCCTACACCGCCGCCCACCGCCAGGAGTGGGACCGACTCGACGCCCTCGGCGCGAAGCGGTCCTTCAGCGGTGCCGAAGCCGACGAGCTGATCGAGCACTACCAGGCCGGGGCCACGCAGCTCTCGCAGATCGCCAGCGTCGCCGGCTCGAGCGTGCAGGGGGCCCGGTTGAGCGTCTCGCTGTCGCGGGCCCGCATGCGGTTCACCGCGGCATCCAGCAACGTGCTCAGCCAGCTGCCACGCTTCTTCGTCGTGCAGCTGCCGGCCGCGCTCTATCAGCTGCGCTGGCTCACGCTCATCGTCGCTCTCGTCACGGTCGCCGTCGCGGCGCTCTGGTCGTTCTGGGTGCTCAACGACCCGCAGGTGCTCGCCAACTTCGGCACCGACGCGCAGCTGCAGAAGATCGCGAACGACGAGTTCATCAACTACTACTCCGAGAACCCCGCCGCGTCCTTCGCCGGCCAGGTCTGGACCAATAACGCCTGGATCGCCGCGCAGTGCATCGCCTTCGGCGTGACGGGCATCTGGGTGCCCTACATAATCCTGCAGAACGCTCAGGGCCTCGGCACGACATCCGCCGTGCTGTTCAGCCAGGGCGAGGCCGACACGTTCTTCCTCTACATCGCGCCCCACGGGCTGCTCGAGCTCACGAGCGTCTTCGTGGCCGCGGCCGCCGGGCTGCGCATCTTCTGGGCCTGGGTGGCGCCCGGCGGCCTGCCCCGCGCCGTATCGCTCGCGCGCCAGGCCCGCTCCATGTTCACGGTCGTGATCGGGCTCGTGCTGTCGCTGTTCGTGTCGGGCATCATCGAGGGGTTCGTCACGCCGCAGCCGTGGCCGTGGCCCGTGAAGATCGGCATCGGGGCGCTCGCGCTGGCGGCGTTCCTGGCCTACATGCTGATTCTCGGCCGCCGCGCGGTGCGGGCGGGCGAGACGGGTGACCTGTCGGCCTTCGAGGCGGGCGCCGAGCGCATCTACGCGGCCTAGGAGCCGGGGCGCAAGACAGGTTCGCGCGCCGCTGTGCAAGCCTTGAGCAGAAGGGCGCAGCGGCCCAAGACGGCGCTGCAGCCGGCCTAAAGCTGGCCCGTCGCTTTCAGCTGCAGGTACAGGTCCGACAGCGCGGGCGGCAGATCTTCGGGCGAGCCCGTCACGACCTGGGCTCCCACCTGGGTGAGCGCGGTGCGCACGCGTTCGATGTCGAGCAACTGGCGTTCGGCGGCGGCGGCGCGATAGACGTCGTCGAGCGTGCCGCGGGACGCTGCGGCATCCAGCGCTTCGGGGTCGGTGACCGAGGCAACGATCACGCGGTGCCGGCGGGTCAGCTGAGGCAACATCGACAACAGCCCTCGGGATGCCGCGGGCGCATCGATCGTCGTCAGCAACACGACGAGCGCCCGCTGGTTGGTGATCTGCCGGATCTCGCCGGGAACCGACGCCCAGTCGGTCTCGATGAGCTCGGGGTCGACGGGAGCCAGGGCATCGACCATGCGCGAGAGCAGGGCCGCGCCCGTCGCCCCCTGGATGCGCGCCCGCACCCGGCGGTCGAAGGCCAGCACGTCGACGCGGTCGCCCGCCTTCGAGGCCAGGGCTGCGAGTAGGAGGGACGATTCGAAGGCCGTGTCGATGCGCGGTTCGTCGGCGATGCGGGCGGCCGAGGTGCGGCCCGAGTCGATGACGATCACGATGCGCCGGTCGCGTTCGGGCCGCCAGGTGCGCACGACGACGTCCTGCCGGCGGGCGGTCGCGCGCCAGTCGATCGAGCGCACGTCGTCGCCGCGCACGTATTCGCGCAGGGAGTCGAACTCGGTTCCGGCGCCGCGCACCATGACGCTCGTCGACCCGTCGAGTTCGCGCAGGCGGGCCAGCCGGGATGGCAGGTGTTTGCGCGCGTTGAAGGGCGGCAGAACGCGCAGGGTGCCGGGGGCGCGCAGGGTCACCTGGCGCGCGGCCAGGCCGAGGGGGCCGTAGCTGCGCAGCGTCACGGTTTCGACGTGTCGTTCGCCGCGGCGCGTGGGCGTCAACCGGCTGAGGATCTGTCGGCGCTCGCCGGCCGGGATGCTGAGGCGCGGTCTCGTGCCGGGCGCACCCGCCGAGGGCTGCCATCCGTCCCGCACGCGCACGCGCAACGTGCGGCCACCCGTGTTCGTGACGAGAAGCTCGGTGTCGACGGCCTCACCCAGACGCACGCGCTCGGGCAGGCGCCGCTCGAGCGAGGTCTTCCGCGGGGATGCCGCGGCGGCCAGGTCGATGGCGAGCAGAACGACGACGAGCACGAGCCACGCGCCGAGGAGCAAGCCCGGTTCGCCCGTGGCCTGTCCGAGCACGACGACGGGCACGAGCCCGAGCGCCGTGAGCCAGACGAGGCGGCCGGTGATAGCCATTTAGATCGGAACCTGAACCTGCTGCAGCACCTGGCGCAGGATGGTGTCGGTGCCGACGCCCTCGAGTTCGGCCTCGGGGCGCAGCTGCAGGCGGTGACGCCACACGGGCAACACCATGGCCTGCACGTGATCGGGTGTGAGCGACGGGTAGCCCGTGAGCCAGGCCCAGGCCTTGGCGGCGGCCAGCAGGGCCGTGGTGCCGCGGGGGCTCACGCCGAGCCTCACGGAGGGGCTGCGTCGTGTGGCGCGCGCGAGGTCGACGACGTAGCCGAGCACATCGGTCGAGACGCCCGTGGCCGCGGCGGCCGACTGGGCGGCCACCAGGTCGGCGGGCGAGAGCACGGCGCGCAGGCCCGCTCCCGCGAGGTCGCGCGGGTTGAAGCCGGCGGCGTGGCGGCGCAGCACCTCGATTTCGGTGTCGCGCTCGGGCAGGTCGAGAACGAGCTTCAGCAGGAAGCGGTCGAGCTGCGCCTCGGGCAACGTGTAGGTGCCCTCGTATTCGATGGGGTTCTGCGTGGCGGCCACGAGGAAGGGCGTCGGCACGGGCTTGGCGAGACCGTCGACCGACACCTGTCGCTCCTCCATGGCTTCGAGCAGCGCCGACTGCGTCTTCGGGGGCGTGCGGTTGATCTCGTCCGCGAGCAGGATGTTGGTGAACACCGGGCCCTCGCGGAACTCGAACTCGCCCGTCTTGGCGTCATAGACGAGCGAACCCGTCACATCGCCCGGCATGAGGTCGGGCGTGAACTGCACGCGCTTCGTGTCGAGCTGCAGCGCCGTCGACAGCGAACGCACGAGCAGCGTCTTGGCCACGCCCGGCACGCCCTCGAGCAGCACGTGCCCGCGGGCCAGGAGGGCGATGATGAGGCCCGTGACGGCGGCATCCTGGCCCACGACGGCCTTTCCGACCTCGAGGCGAACGGCCTGCAGGCGTTGGCGCAGGTCGTCGTCGGTGGGGCGGGACGGCGAAGTGGCGTCGGTCATGAGTTCCTCCCAAGAGGGTCGGTGGCGTGGCGGATGTCGCGTTCGAGGTCGTTCAGGCGGTCGGACAGCGCGACGACGTCGCGGTCGGAGGTGGGCGCGGCGTCGACCAGGATGGCCCGGATCTCGGACGGATGCCGCCCGAGCTTGGCCGCCGCCGTGTCGGCGACCTCGAGGACCGACGACGAGCGCGGCAGTTTGAGTCGAGTGGCGATGCGGCCGGTCGTGCCGATGCGCAGGGCGTCGACGGCGCGCCCACGCGCCGAGCTGCGCTGATAGAGCCGCGCGCGCCCCTCGCGGGTTTCCCCGGCGGGAACGGTCACGGGCAGGTCTTCGACGACCAGGGGGCCGAAACGGCGGCCCCGCCAGAACACGGCCACGAGCGCCGTGATGGCGAGAAGTGAGGTGGCGGGCACCAACCAGTCGGGGGTCAGGGCCTGCAGCGTGGGCGGGCCGTTCGCCTCGAGGTCGGCGGGGGTCGGCAGGTACCAGACCAGGTCGTCGGCCTCGCCCAGCAGGTTGAGCGCCAGGGCGGCGTTCCCGCGCTGCACGATGTGCTCGTTGTCGAAGACGGCGCGCGGACCCACGATGCTGATGCCGTCGCTCGTGACGACGAGGGGGTAGCTTTCGGCGCCGGACGGACCGCTGCCGAAGCATCCGATGCTCGTCTCGTCGTCGATGCCGAACGAAAGACCGGATGCCATGCTGCCGGCTCGCTCGGCCGCGGCAACCGTGCACGCGGCCTCGGGTGAATCGGCCGCCTCGTCGTCGGCATCGGGCGACCCGGCCAGCCGTACGCTGGGTGCGACAGCCTGCAACATGCCGAAGTCGGGCGCGATCAGCACGGTGCGTCCGGCCTCGGAGACGATCTCGGCGAGCCGGTCGTCGTCGAGGTAGCCCGAGTCGTCGAAGACGGCGAGTGTGGCCCCGGGATTCTCGACCAGCGCGGCATCGGCCTCGGATGCGGTGTCGGCCACGTGCACGGTCACGCCCTGGTTCTTCAGCACCTCGATCACGGCCTTGGCGCCGCCGGGTGCGGGGGAGTCGGCCGCGAGGGGGATGGTCGTGCCCGTGGCGCCGCCCCGCAGGACGGCGGACAGGAGGACGACGCCGAGCGCCACGATGCCGAGCAGGATCCAGAAGGTGTTGCGGCGAAAGAACTGCCGAACCGTGGGGGTTTCGGCGGACGATTCAGAGCCGGGCACAGAGTTGGTCGGGGTCGTCATCGAAGACCCCCAGCCGCGGACGCCCCGTCGACCGGCGCGGCGTCGAACCCGACGGGCGCCTGGCCCGCCAGATCGTCGTCGAGCCGGGCTATGTCCGCATAGCGCTCCGCCGTGCCCGGTTCGCCGAGGTAACGCACCTCGTCGAAGGCGCGCGCAGTGTCGGCCAACCGGTCGGAGAACGCCGGGAAGGATGTCGCGGCGCGCGCGGCGACCTCGTGAGCCGTCGTTCCGGGTGTGACGGTGACGATGGTGCGCTCGGACAGGCCCCGGGCCAGCGCTCGGAACCGCTCGGCGATCGCGAGCGACCAGTCGCCCGCCTGGGCGGCGCGTTCGGCATCGGCCCGGATCTGGCGCGCATCCCGGGCATCCTCAGCGCTGAACACGCCGGGCTCGGCCTGGCTGCGGCGGTTCAGGCGGGGCACACCCCAGATGAGCAGCGCCACCACGACGGCCACGACCACGATGGTCACGACGATGGCGGGCAACAGTCCGTCGGGGGTGCCGCCGCCCCCGGTGAAGAGCGACATGAGCCACTCCCAGATGCCCTGCGAGATGCGGTCGAAGAGGCTCGGCTGGGCCTCGGCATAGCCGGGTTTCGAGAGTTCCTCGAGCAGCAGGCGTTTGGCTTCGGGCGCGTCGGGGTCAACCGGAACCTCGAGCGCGACATCCCGAGCCCAGGCCGAAACCCGGGTCAGAGCTGTCGCCGCATCGCTGCCGGCCCCCACGACGATGCCCGCGATCACGCCCCGTTACCGCCCCAGGTGCCGGGGCCCGTGTTGCTGCCGGGGCCGCTGCCGGGGTAGCCCTGCTGCGGGCCAGCCTGCTGCGGCTGGTGCGTGTTGCCGTCGAAGTCATACGGGTTCTCGGCATCGGATGCCTGGCCGCGCTCGCGTCGCTCGACGAATCGCATGAGCTGCAGGTCGAGTCCCTCTTTGCGCATGCGCAGGTCGATGTAGATGAGAGCGGTCGTGGCGCTCTGGGCCACCGCGGTCACCGACGACGTGATGATTGACAGCAGCGCCAGCACGATGTAGAGCACGACGATCGCGGTGATGTTGTTGTCGGTGATCTCGGAACCCGTCGGGTCGAGCGACCCCGCCACGACCGAGAAGATGACCGAGACGGGCGTGGTGACGACCTGGCTGACGGTGCCCACGATGAAGGCGACGAGCAGCTGGATGCCGAGCGTCTTCCAGAAGTAGCCGGTGGTCAGCGACCACGAGCGTCGGATGGCGGCGGCGAAGCCCAAGCGTTCGAGCACGATGCCGCTCGGCACGAGCGCCAGCTTCGTCGACAGCCAGAAGACGGCCGCGATGAGAACGAGGAAACCCAGGATGCCGACGGCGACGGAGGCCCCGACGAAACCGCCGCCGAGCGACACGAGCAGGACGATGAGGCCGATCAGGAGGCCGATCGCGAGCATCATGGCGAGCGACGCGACGAGCGTCCAGGCGACGAGCGGCCAGAACCTCGGCCAGGTCGCCTTCCAGGCCTCGCCGAGACGCAGCTTCTCGCCCAGCGTGGCGCGGGCCACCTCGGTGACGATGACGCCCTGCAGGAACACGGCGCCCGCGATGGTGAGAAGGAGAGGGATCAGGCTCGCGAGCACGATTTGCAGCAGCGCGCCCGCAGCGATGGTGTCGCGGTCCTCGTAGGTCGCCTGCGAGATGCGTGCAAAGGCGAAGTAACTGACGAGGCCGACCACGAGCAACGTGAGGATCGTGGTGACACCCGTGATGAGCAGGGCGCTGCCGAAGGTCGTCTTCGGGTTGCGGCGCAGCGTCTGGAACGGGGCCCCGATGAGCGTGCCGAACGAGAGGGGGCGCAGCGGGATCAGGCCAGGCTTGGGCGGGGGAGCCCAGCCCTGGTTCTGCGAATTGAACGGTTGCTGCCCGTAGGGGTTGTTCGGGTCGAAGGGCGCCTGCTGGCCGAACTGCGGCTGACCATACTGCTGGCCGGAGGGCTGCTGCTGACCGTATTGCGGTTGGCCATAAGGCTGCTGCGGCTGCTGACCGTAAGGCCCGGGCTGCCCGTACTGCGGTTGCTGGCCATACTGGGGCTGCTGCCCATACTGCGGCTGCTGCTCGCCATAAGTCGGCTGCTGCTGCCCGTAAGGCTGCGGAGCCTGCCCCTCCGGCAGACGCTCCCCGTAGCGCGGAGGAGTGTCGTCGCGCGGCCCCCCGGCGGAACCGTTGGTGTTCGCATCGGCGCCGGGTGAGCGCCATCCATCGTCGTTGGTCATCCAGCGAATCCTCACCGCTCACGGACAGGGTCTTTCCACCATGCTGTCATAGTGCGGGCCCGGTTTACCATCGATCGGACTGCGGCCCCTCAGCGTCCGCCGTTAGGATGACTCGACGACCACTCGCCTCATCGGGGCGAGTCACCCAACTGTGGCGTGTTCAGGCGCACAGGCGAAACGAGAACGAGGCGAATGAGCGCACGAATCTTGGTGGTTGACGACGACACCGCGTTGGCCGAGATGATCGGCATCGTGCTGCGGACCGAGGGTTTCGACCCCGAGTTCTGTGCCGACGGCGACGAAGCCGTCGAGGCCTTCCACCGCACCAAACCCGACCTGGTGCTGCTCGACCTCATGCTGCCCGGAATCGACGGCATCGAGGTGTGCAACCGCATCCGCAGCGAGTCGGGCGTGCCCATCATCATGTTGACGGCCAAATCCGATACGGCGGATGTCGTGAAGGGCCTCGAATCCGGCGCCGACGACTACATCGTCAAACCGTTCAATCCCAAAGAGCTGGTGGCCCGCATCCGCACGCGCCTGCGCCCGGCACCAACCGAGACCAACGAGTCGATCACGGTGGGGGATGTCACGGTCGACGTCTCGGGCCACGAGGTGCGCCGGGGCGACCAGACCATCGGCCTGACCCCGCTCGAATTCGACCTGCTGCTCGCGCTCGCGTCGAAACCGCAGCAGGTGTTCACGCGCGAGATGCTGCTCGAGCAGGTCTGGGGCTACCACTACAAGGCCGATACGCGCCTCGTCAACGTGCACGTGCAGCGCCTGCGCGCCAAGGTCGAGCTCGACCCCGACAACCCCAAGATCGTCATGACGGTGCGCGGCGTGGGCTATCGCGCCGGCTCCGTGGCCTGACCGAACCCCCATGTCTCAGACCGGACGGGCGCAAACCGGGCAGGCGCGAACGGGCCAGGCGCGAACCGGCCCGTCGTCGGCCGGCCCGGCGCCGACCGGCACCCAGCGCGCGGCCACGTTCTTCCGCTCCTGGCGCACGTGGCCGACCTCGATCGTCGCCACCTGGCGCCGGTCGCTGCAGTTCCGCACCGTGGCGAACACGTTCGCGCTCGCTTTCCTCGCCGTGTTGATCACGAGCATGTACATGTCGTTCTCGATCGGCAACGACCTCTTCCAGTCGCGTCTCAACCAGGTGCTCGCCGAGTCGAACCGGGCCGTGGCGTCGGCCCAGCGCATCCTCGATTCGTCGAACGCCGAAGACAAAGCGGCCGTGCAGGATCTGATGATCTCGGCGCGCACCGAGATCGCCCAGGCATCCTCGTCGCAGCTCATCGCCGGATACCGCGCGCCCGGCCAGGAGTCGACGCCCCTGGCTCCGCAGGACTTCGAGGCGGCCCGGCTCGGCGGCGACGTCATCAGCGAAGAACTGCGCGAGAGCGTGCGGTCGAGCGCCACCGATCAGTGGTGGCAGTCGACCACGCTCACGGCCGACGACGGGTCGCAGAGCGCGGGCATCATCGTGGGTTCCGAGGTGACGGTGCCGGGGGCCGGGCGCTACGAGATTTACATCGGCTACGACCTGGCCGACTCCGAGCAGACCCTGTTGTTCGTGCAGCGCACGCTCGTGCTCGGCGGGCTCGCCCTCATGCTGCTCGTCGGCGCCGTGGCGTGGGTGGTCGTGCGACTCGTCGTGACGCCCATCCGCGTCGCCGCCGACACGAGCGAGCGGCTGGCGTCCGGCGATCTGGCGGTGCGCATCCCCGAACGCGGTGAAGACGAGCTCGCCACCCTCGCCCGGTCGTTCAACGGCATGGCCGACAGCCTGCAGGCGCAGATCAAGAAGCTCGCCGACCTGTCGATGGTGCAGCAGCGATTCGTCTCGGATGTCTCGCACGAACTGCGCACGCCGCTCACCACCATCCGGCTCGCGGGTGACGTGCTGTTCGATCAGCGCGACGACTTCCCGCCCGCCACGGCCCGCACGGCCGAGTTGCTGCACACGCAGACGCAGCGGTTCGAGCTGCTGCTGAGCGATCTGCTCGAGATCAGCCGCTACGACGCCGGTTCGGTCGAACTCGAAACCGAAAAGGTCAGCCTCGTGCACCTCGCCGAAGACTCCGTCGAGGAGATGCGCAGCCTGGCCGAGTCGAAGGGTAGCGATCTGCGCCTCGTGGCCCCTGGCGGCTATTCCGAGGTCGAGGTCGATCCGCGCCGCATCCGCCGCATCGTGCGCAACCTGGTGGGCAACGCCGTCGAACACGGCGAGGGTCGCCCCATCGTGGTCACCGTCGACAGCAACGAACGCGCCGTCGCCCTCTCGGTGCGCGACTACGGGCTCGGCATGTCCGAGGCCGACGCCCGCCGCGTGTTCGACCGTTTCTGGCGCGCCGACCCCTCGCGCAAACGCACCATCGGCGGCACGGGCCTCGGCCTCGCCATCTCGCTCGAGGACGCGCAATCGCACGGCGGTGCGCTCGAACTCTGGTCGGAGGAGGGCCGAGGAACCTGCTTCCGCCTCACCCTGCCGCGCCGCTTCGGGCAGGCCTACTCGGTGTCGCCGCTGCCGCTGCCGCCCGAGGATGCCGAGGGCACGGCGCCCACGTTCGCCGACGCTCCGGATACCGGCGTCTCGTCTGAGGCGGCAGCCGGTTCCGCGGCCGCCTCCTCGTCCAGCTCGGGCGCGGCGACACGCACATCGCCCGGGCACGACCTGCCCTCGGAAGCCGACTACCGGCGGGAGAACACGCTATGACCGCCCCGCACTCCTCGCGCTCGCCGCGCTTTATGCGCTCTTCGCGCTCTTCGCGCCCCTCCGTCCTCGCTCTCCTCGTCGCCGGTCTGCTCGTGCTCACGGGGTGCGCGGTCATCCCGCGTCAGGGCCCCGTCGAACAGGGCGAGAGCGTGCAAGAAGACACCGACCCCGGGTTCCTCTTCGTGCCGAAGGGCCCCGAACAGGATGCCGACCAACAGGCCATTCTCGAGGGCTTCGTCGAGGCGGCATCCAGCCCGTTGAACAACTACGAGATCGCGCGCGAGTTCCTGGCCCCCGGCGCCAAGGTCGACTGGAACCCCGACGCCAGCGTCACGGTCGACGAGCAGTCGAAGCGCCTCTACTCGGCGGTCGACGAACGCACGATCGCGCTGACCACGACGGCGACCGCGGATGTCAGCGCGGCCGGCGAATACCGTGAGGCATCCTCGTCGGAGCCCGTCAGCCGCAGCTATCACTTCACCGAGGTCAACGGTCAGTGGCGCCTGAGCGAGGTGCCCGACGGCATCGTGCTCGAACGCAGCAAGTTCGACAGCGTCTTCAGCGCCCATGCTCTCAGCTTCTTCGACCCGAGCTGGACCTACCTCGTGCCCGACCTGCGCTGGTTCCCGTCGCGCGCCTCGACGGGCACACGCATCGTCACGGCCCTGCTCGACGGCCCGAGCGAATGGTTGCAGCAGGCCGTCGTCACGGCGTTCCCCGAGGGCACGGCGCTCAGCAAGGATTCGGTGCCGCTGCGGGGCACGACGGCCGAGATCGACCTCAACCGCGAGGCGTTGCAGGCCGAGACCATCGCGCTGCAGCGCATGCAGGCGCAGGTCACGGCGAGCCTCACGGGCGTGTCGTCCATCACGGCCGTGCAAATCTCGATCGCGGGCACGGTCGAGGAGATCCCTACGCTCACTGTGGCCACGCCGCGCGTCGACTCCCGCGCCCTCGTCTTCGACGGCAAGACGTTCGGTTTCCAGAACGCGTCGGCCATCCAGCGCATCGAAGGCTTGTCGACGCAGATCGAGGGCGTGAACCCGAAGGCTGCAACGGTCAATGCGGCGCAGACGCAGGCCGCGGTGCTCACGGCCGGGGGCGTGGCATCCGTTCGGTCGGGCGCATCGTCACCGACCATGGTGGATGAACGAGCCAACCTCATCGCGCCGGCCCTCGACAATTTCGGCTACGTCTGGACCGTCCCCTCCGATCGCCCGGGAGACGTGCACGCCATCGCCGCAGACGGCACGCAGACCCCCGTCGTGACGAGCTGGCCCGAAGCTTCGCAGATCGTGTCGCTGCAGGTGTCGCGGGACGGTACGCGTGTGCTGGCTCTTCTGCGGAGCGGCGGGCAGAACCGCCTGCTCGTGGCGGGCATCGAGCGCAACAACGCGAACCTGCCGCTCACGCTGGGCGAACCCGTCGAACTGACGATCGGCTCGGGAACGGCCATCGGGGCCACCTGGGTCGACAGCGTCTCGGTCGCATCGGTGACGGCGGGGGAGGGCGACGAGCGCACCGTGGTGCAGCAGGCGGTGCGCGGCCAGTCCGAGCAGCTTCCCTCGAGCGAGGGTGCCGTCGCGGTGGCGGGTGGCAATACGGCCCGGCAGCTGCGCACGCTCGACGCCGACGGCCGGCTGTCGATCTTCCAGGGGTCGTCGTGGCAGCAGGTGGCCGACGGCATCCGGTTCGTGGCCACGCAGATGGGTTCGCCCGACTAGCGTTTCGTTCTCCACAGTCGCGATCGAGCAATCTTCTCCACAGATCGCCCCGTGTCGGCCGGGCGGATGCTCGCACGCGGAATGCTCGGGACATGACCGATCTCGTTTCGACCCCCGCCCCCGAGTGGCACTCGCCGTTCGCGGCCGCCCTCGGGTGGGCCCTGCCGCTCAGCTGTGTGGGCTGCCAGACGCCCGACCATCCCCTCTGCGACTCCTGCCTCGGCCGGGCCGCGCTGTCGGCGCCTCCGCCGCGCGCGCTCGCCGACGGCACGATCGTCTTCGCGGGCAGCTCCTACGCCGACGAGGCCAGGCGCGCCATCGTCGCCTTCAAGACCGAGGGGTTCACCGTCATCGACAAGCGCCTCGCGGTTCTGCTGGGCGCCGCGGTGACGGCCGCCTGTCTCGATGTCACCGACGCCCTTCCCGCCGACGCGAGTTGGCTCGCCGCCGTGCGCGAACGCGACGGCCTCGCCACGCGACGCCGTCCGGTGCTCTTCGTGCCCGTCCCCTCATCGCGACGGGGCTACCGCGCCCGCGGCTACCGGCCCGTCGACCGCGTGCTCGGCCGAACCGGCCACATCGCGACGCCCGCGCTCGCCTATGTGCGCCAACCCTCCGACCAGATCGGCCTCGATGCCGACGAACGGGCGGCCAACATGCGCGGCAGCATGCGCACGACGCGCCGCGTCGGCGGTCGCACCGTGATCCTGATCGACGATGTCTGCACGACCGGAGCAACCCTCACAGAAGCTGCTGCCGTGCTGCGCGCGGCCGGCGCCCGCCGCGTGTGCGCGGCCGTCATCGCCGCCACACCGCTTCGTTCGCTATCGGCACAACCCGCCCAGACTGTCAGTGACTTCTCCGTTGAGGGGGACTACGGTGGGGCCAAAGGCGTGGAAGAACCGCCCGAATTATCCGGCGGCACGCCCTATCGAGGAGGTCGCTGTGGAAACTAACATCGTCGGACTAGGTCTCGGACTCACCGATCGATTTCGCGATTACGTCGAAGAGAAATCCGAGAAGGTCGAGCACCTCAACGAGAAGGCTCTCGCCTTCGAGGTGAAGGTCTCGCGTCACAACGACAAATCGGGTCGCGCGGGTGACGACCGCGTCGAGCTCACGCTCATCGGCCCCGGCCCGCTGGTGCGCGCCGAGAGCTCGGGGTCCGACAAATACGTCGCCTTCGACCTCGCAATCGCCAAACTCATCGAGCAGGTGCGCCGCGCAAAAGACCGTCGCAAGGTTCACCGCGGAAAGCACCGCACCTCGCTGCACGCTGCGGCCGCCGAGGGGTTTAGCGGCATCGACATCCAGCCCGCCGACGGCGAGATCATCGAGGCCGTCGCGACGGGTGCCGTGCCCACGCAGCAGGTCGTCGACGATGAACAGCCCGAGGACTACAGTCCCGTCGTCATCCGCCAGAAGGTCTTCCCGGCCGAATGGATGACGGTCGACGACGCCGTCGATCGCATGGAACTCGTCGGTCACGACTTCTTCCTGTTCATCGACGCCAAGACCGACCGCCCGAGCGTCGTCTACCGACGCAAGGGCTGGGACTACGGCGTCATCGGCCTCGACGAAGAGGCGGGCGCCTCGCAGAAACGAGCCTGAGCACACGCCGTCACGCGCATAATCGCGCGGGCTTTCCCGAACGCCGCGTGCAGCCATCCGAGCTGCACGCGGCGTTCACTCATTTACAGCGTGTGCACACCGGTCGCCCCGCTAACATAGAGTGCGGTCCGGGCAGAATTGCCCGACGTCAGTCGTGCACACGGCACGACGCGCTCACACGATCGGCGCCCACGGGCATCGAACATCGCGCGGCGCATATGACGCGCACCGAGACAACTGGAGTTCAATTCGTGGCCTCAATTCTGGAGAAGGTTCTTCGAGTCGGCGAAGGACGCACGCTGAGGAAGCTAGAGAACCTCGCGAAAGCGGTCAACGCCCTCGAAGACGACTTCGCCGACCTCACCGACGAAGAACTGAAGAACGAAACCGCCGAGCTGCGCGGCCGACACGAGAAGGGCGAGTCGCTCGACGACCTGCTGCCCGAGGCGTTCGCCGCCGTTCGCGAGGCCTCCAAGCGCACCCTCGGCCTGCGGCACTTCGACGTGCAGCTCATGGGTGGCGCGGCGCTCCACCTCGGCAACATCGCCGAGATGAAGACCGGTGAGGGCAAGACGCTCGTCGCCACGCTCCCGGCCTACCTCAACGCCATCGCGGGCAAGGGCGTTCACGTCATCACGGTCAACGACTACCTCGCCACCTACCAGTCCGAGCTCATGGGTCGCGTCTTCCGTGCCCTCGGCATGACCACGGGTGTCATCCTCTCGGGCCAGACGCCCGCCGAGCGCCGCGAGCAGTACGCGGCCGACATCACCTACGGCACCAACAACGAATTCGGCTTCGACTACCTGCGCGACAACATGGCCTGGCAGTCGGCGGACCTCGTGCAGCGCGGCCACTTCTTCGCCGTGGTCGACGAGGTCGACTCCATCCTCATCGACGAGGCGCGCACGCCGCTCATCATCTCGGGCCCGTCGTCGGGTGAGGCCAACCGGTGGTTCACCGAGTTCGCGCGCATCGCCAAGACGCTCACGCCCGGTGAAGACTACGAGGTCGACGAGAAGAAGCGCACCGTCGGTGTGCTCGAGCCCGGCATCGAGAAGATCGAGGACTACCTCGGCATCGACAACCTCTATGAGTCGGCCAACACGCCGCTCATCTCGTTCCTCAACAACAGCATCAAGGCCGTCGCCCTCTTCAAGAAAGACAAGGACTACGTCGTGATGAACGGCGAGGTCATGATCGTCGACGAGCACACGGGCCGCATCCTGATGGGCCGCCGCTACAACGAGGGCATCCACCAGGCCATCGAGGCCAAGGAGGGCGTGGCCGTCAAGGCCGAGAACCAGACGCTCGCCACCGTCACGCTGCAGAACTACTTCCGCCTCTACGAGAAGCTGTCCGGCATGACCGGTACGGCCGAGACCGAGGCCGCCGAGTTCATGTCCACCTACAAGCTCGGCGTGGTGGCCATCCCCACCAACCGCAGCATGCAGCGCATCGACCAGTCCGACCTCGTCTACAAGAACGAAGAGACGAAGTTCCAGCAGGTCGTCGAAGACATCGCCGAGCGCCACGAGAAGGGTCAGCCCGTCCTCGTCGGCACCACGAGCGTCGAGAAGAGCGAATACCTCTCTCGCCTGCTGGCGAAGAAGGGCATCCGGCACGAGGTCCTCAACGCCAAGAACCACGCGCGTGAGGCCGCCATCGTTGCCCAGGCGGGTCGCCTCGGCTCCGTCACCGTGGCCACCAACATGGCCGGCCGCGGAACCGACATCATGCTGGGCGGCAACGCCGAGTTCCTCGCCGTTCAGGAAATGAACCAGAAGGGTCTGAGCCCCGTCGAGACCCCCGAAGAATACGAAGCCCAGTGGGACGACGTGTTCAAGGCCGTCAAGGCCGAGGTCGGCGAAGAGGCCGAAAAGGTCATCGCCGCCGGCGGCCTCTACGTGCTCGGCACCGAGCGCCACGAGTCCCGCCGCATCGACAACCAGCTGCGCGGTCGTTCCGGCCGTCAGGGCGACCCGGGCGAGAGCCGCTTCTACCTGTCGCTCACCGACGACCTCATGCGCCTGTTCAACTCGGGCGCCGCCGAAGCCCTCATGGGCCGCAACGGCGTGCCCGACGACATCGCCATCGAGTCGAAGGTCGTCAGCCGGGCCATCCGCAGCGCGCAGTCGCAGGTCGAGTCGCGCAACGCCGAGATCCGCAAGAACGTGCTCAAGTACGACGACGTCCTCAACCGCCAGCGCGAGGCCATCTACTCCGACCGCCGCCACATCCTCGAGGGTGACGATCTGCACGAACGCACGCAGAAGTTCCTCGAGAGCGTCATCGACGAGGTCCTCGACGTGCACGTGGCCGACGGCAACGGCGACGACTGGGACTTCGACGCCCTGTGGGTCGAACTGAAGACGCTCTACCCGATCGGCCTCACGGTCGACGAGGTCGTTGCCGAGGCCGGCCGCAAGGGCAAGCTCGACCGCGACTTCCTGCGCCGCGAGATCCTGTCCGACGCGAAGCTCGCCTACAAGCGCCGCGAAGAGCAGCTCGGCTCCGAGGCCATGCGTGAACTCGAGCGCCGCGTCGTGCTGCAGGTCATCGACCGCCGCTGGCGCGACCACCTCTACGAGATGGACTACCTGAAGGACGGCATCGGGCTGCGCGCCATGGCGCAGCGCGACCCGCTGGTCGAGTACCAGCGCGAGGGTTACGCCATGTTCCAGCAGATGATGGGCCAGATCCGCGAAGAATCCGTGGGCTACCTCTTCAACCTCGAGGTCGAAGTGAACCGCCCGTCGGCGGACGACATCGCGGCCACCGTCTCCGCCAAGGGACTCGAGCGACCCGCCGGCGAAGAGGAGAAGCTCAGCTTCACCGCCGCCAACGACGCGGGCGAGGTCGAGGTGCGCAACCAGAAGGGCCAGATCGAGAAGGCGGCCACCAACCGTGCGCAGCGTCAGGCCGAGAGCCAGAAGGCCGCAGCAGCCGCCGACGGCGACGAGCCTGCCGAGGCCCCGAGCCGCCCGCAAGACGCCCCCAAGGGCGGCGCACGCGGCGCGTTCGGGCAGTCGTCAGGCTCAGCGCCCGCGGCCGCCAACCGCGCCGAACGTCGCGGCCAGGCCAAGAAGAAGTAACGCTCGCCCGTCGCGCCCCGTCCACCGACGACGGCCCGGCAGGCCGAGCTCACGAAGGGTGCCACTCCTCAGGGGGTGGCACCCTTCGCGCTGTCTTGCTCCGGGTTGCGCCCCTCGCACGGCGGAGGACAGGGGTGGCACGCGATACTCTGCCGCGCGATAAGGCCGGCCCGTCGGGCTGCAGTCGGCAGGGGCGGCGCCCTTCGCGTTGCGCGGGCACCGGGCCAGAGCGAGCGCGCCAGCACGGTCACCGGGGGGCCCGCACGGGCGGCTACAGAACGTGGATGGCACTCGCGCGCCACCGGCCCCCCTCCCACTCGATACGGATGGCGACGGCGCGCGTGCGATCGCGCATGGTGACCGTCACGACACCGTCGACGATGGTCTCCCCGGTGCGGAAGGCGCTGACGCGCGTGCCGAGGATCACGGGACGCTTGCCGACCGCCCCGCGCACCCGGCGCGCTCGGCTGGCGACGGTTACGCGGATGCTGAGGTGTTCGTAGACCTCGCGCGTGACCCAGCGGCCCAGCTGCTCCAGGTCGCGCGCCCCGGCGATCACCTCGATGGCCGACAGGGCCAGGTTTTCGAGCACGGGTTCGGGCGTTCGGATGTCGCGTGCCGCCGCATCCGACGCGTGCCGGACGACTGGGCCCCGATCGGATGTGTGCTCGCTGCTGTACTCGGTGACACCCGTGACGACGCGGAGGCCGTCCTGGCCGGTTGCGCTGACTGTCGTGGGGGAGTCGGACGGCGTGTTCGGAAAAGGCGGTGTCATGCGGCTCCTTGATCTCTCGGCACACGGCGAGAGGACCACTGCCCTCCCGGCGCGCGCCGAGTGACCGTCAGAAAATCTGACGGTCGGTTCGGATACGGTGCCGCCGGGTGGGGGAGGAGCGACGAAGGGCAACTCAATCAGGTGCGCCACCGGTCGGTCTAGAGCATCGTTGCCCTGTGGAAAACCGAGTCGGGTCGCCGCGCCCCCATAGACTGGTCGGGTGTCAACGCTCAGTGATTTGGTTCATGCCCAGGGTCTCTCCACCGATGCCGAGGTCGACTGGTTGCACATGCTCGTGGGCGACGCGCAGTTGCTCGCCGACCTCGCCTTCGCCGATATCGTGCTGTGGATTCCCACCCCCGACGAGGGTTTCATCGCCGTGGCGCACTACCGCCCCTCGAGCGCGGCAACGCTGTTCTACCGCGACTTCGTGGGCCAGGCGATCAAGCCGCAGTGGCGCAAACAGGTCACCGACGCCTTCGAATCCGGCAAGATCATCGACTCGTCGGCACCGGACTGGTACGAAGAGACCCCCACGCGCGTGCGGGCGGTTCCCGTCATCCGCCGTCTGACCTCCTCGGGCTCCGAGAATGCGCCGACGCCCATCGCTGTGCTCACCCGCCACACCAACCTGGGCGAGGCGCGCACACCGAGCCGCCAAGAGCTCACGTTCAACGACTGCGCCAACGACCTGTTCCAGATGATCGCGACGGGCGACTTTCCCGACCTGTCGGCCCCCACGGGCCCCCGACGCGGCGCACCGCGCGCCTCCGACGGCCTCATTCGCCTCGACGTCGAGGGCATCACCACGTTCGCCAGCCCCAACGCGCTGTCGGCCTTCAACCGCATGGGTTTCGCCGAAGAGCTCGAGGGCGAGTCATTGGCCGAGGTCACCACGCAGATCCTTCCGTCGAAGCAGGACATCGACGAGTCGCTGCCGCTCGTCGTCACGGGCCGGGCGCCGTGGCGCACCGACATCGAGGCCCGCGGTGTGACGGTGTCGTTGCGCGCCATCCCCCTGCGCCACAACGGCGAGCGGGTGGGTGCCATCGTGCTGTGCCGCGACGTCTCCGAGCTGCGGCACCAGGAGCGCGAGCTCATCACCAAAGACGCGACCATCCGCGAGATCCACCACCGCGTCAAGAACAACCTGCAGACGGTCGCGTCGTTGCTCCGCATCCAGGCCCGCCGCACGCATTCCGACGGGGCGCGCGAGGCGCTCACACAGGCCATGCGTCGCGTCGCCGCCATCGCCGTCGTGCACGACACGCTGTCAGAGGGCCTCAACCAGCAGGTCGACTTCGACGAGGTCTTCGACCGCGTGCTCATGCTCATCGCCGAGGTGGCGTCGTCGCACAACACCACGGTGCACCCCAAGAAGACGGGCACGTTCGGCGTCCTGCCGAGCGAATACGCCACGCCCCTCGCCCTGGCGCTGACCGAGCTGGTCACCAACGCCGTCGAGCACGGCCTGGCGGGTCGCGAGGGCGAGGTCGAGATCGTCGCCGAACGCACGGATGAGGGTCTGTCCGTGCTCGTGCGCGACGACGGCTACGGCCTTCCCGAGGGCAAGGTCGGTTCGGGTCTCGGCACGCAGATCGTTCGCACGCTGATCCAGGGCGAGCTGGGCGGCACCATCGACTGGCACACCGTCACGGGCAGCGGCACCGAGGTCACCATCGAGATGCCGTTCCGCTACATCGAGACCTCTTAGCAACCCCGCGCACACAGAAACGTCCCGGTGCGAATCTGGTGAGGATTCGCACCGGGACGTCGGTGCTGTGTGCGGAATGCGGCGGTGCTAGGTGGCCGCGTATGAGTCTGTGGTGAGGTGCTCCGACTAGGAGGCGCGGCGTGCGCGGGCCGCACGGCGCTTGAGGGCACGTCGTTCGTCTTCGCTGAGGCCGCCCCAGACGCCCGAGTCCTGTCCGGTCTCGAGCGCGTACTGCAGGCATACTTCGGTGACCGAGCAGCGTGCGCAGACGGCCTTGGCCTTGTCGATCTGGTCGACAGCCGGACCCGTGTTCCCGACGGGGAAGAAGAGTTCGGGGTCCGCCGTGAGGCAAGCAGCCTTATCGCGCCAATCCATGGGGGTGCTCCTTTTGTGATTCTCGGGGATGTCGACCGATCGGTCGAGAGTTCGTCGAGGCCGAGTTGCAGAGTGGTTTCCGTCTGGATGTCTTGTGCAGCGTTCGCACCCCCGAAGTCGTGTTTTCATAAGCACGCCACAAAACGCGTCGATCTGACGCGAATTGTCGTGTGAAATGAACCCAGTAGACTTCGGTATCATCGCCCGCTCGCAGCGGTTCGATAAGAGGATGCTCTTCGTGCACCGATCACCGATCGGAATGTGCTCACCACCCTGTGAGCGTCAACTCAGCCTCAAATATGGTCGCATACTGGATGTGGCAAATCAATAGTTTTGTATGGGATTCGTGGTGACTTCGCACATGTCTGATTCTGAGAGTTCAACTCCCGTTCACGGGCGACACGCCGGTGGGCCGCTGTTTACGGCGCTCATTATCCTGTTGTTCATCGAAGCGGCGGGCATGATTGCGGTCACGGGCTGGCTCGTGGTGGACCTCTTCACGCTCACGCCCGACTCCTACACGAGCGCGATTGCGATACTCGTTCTCGCGATTCTGGCGTCGATCTGGATCAGCGCCGTCGCGGTGTCGTCCATCCGCCGGGCACCGTGGATCCGCGCCGGAGCCGTCATCTGGCAAATTCTGCAGCTGTCGGTCGCGGTCGGCGCCCTGCAGGGCACGTTCGCGCGCGCCGACATCGGCCTGGCGCTGCTGATCCCGTCGCTGCTCGGCCTCGTCCTGCTGTTCATGCCGCCCGTCGTGGCCGCCGTGAAGCGCCCTGACGAATACCCCGCCGAGTAGCCTCGGGCCAGCGGCCGCTCTAAGCGTCGACGCCGAGCTTCTTGCGCAGCGACGCGACGTGGCCGGTTGCCTTCACATTGTAGAGCGCCAACTCGATCAGCCCGTCGGTGCCGATGACGAAGGTGGAGCGCAGCACACCCGTCACGACCTTGCCGTAGAGGTTCTTCTCGCCATAGGCGCCGTAGGCCTGGTGCACGGCGAGGTCGGCGTCGCTCAGCAGCGGGAACGTGAGCTCGTCGCGCGCGGCGAACTCGGCCAGCTTGGCGGGGGAGTCTTTCGAGACACCGAGAACCGTGTAACCGGCACCGGCGAGCGACGCGATGTTGTCGCGAAAATCACACGCCTGGGTGGTGCAGCCCGGCGTCATGGCGGCGGGGTAGAAGTAGAGGATGACCTTTTGGCCGGCGTAGTCGGCATTGCTGACCATCTCTCCGTCTTGGTTCTGCAACGAGAAGACGGGGGCCGGGTCACCGGCGGACAAACGGATGCTTTCGGTCATGCATCCATTCTAGGTTCGCGGTCTGACAACGCCCGCCGCGCGGGGTGCACGCTTACCGCGCAGATCGGTGGCCCACAGATCGGCCGTCGGCAGAGCACGCCCGCTCAGGCGAAGGTTGTGAGCAGGCGCTGCAACGAGTCGAGCCGCGCCGGGCCGTTGGCGCCGAGCTCGCCCGATTCGGCGGCCTCGATGATGGCGCAATCGGGCGCGTCGGGCAGGTGCGTGCAGCCCCGCGGGCACCGCTCGGCCACGACGGCGAGATCGCTGAAGGCCTTGAGGATGTTGTCGGTGTTGATGTGCCCGAGACCGAACGACCGCACGCCGGGCGTATCGATGACCCATCCGGCCCCCTCTGGCCGCTGGAAGCGATAGGAGATCGTGGACGAGGACGTGTGCCGCCCGCGGCCCGTCACGAGGTTCACGTGGCCCGTGGCGCGTTCGGCCGTGGGCACGAGCGCGTTGACGAGCGTCGACTTGCCCACACCCGAGTGCCCCACGAAGACCGTGCTGTGCCCCACGAGAGCCGCGCCGATCTCGTCGACGGGCATGGCGCCCTGGCGTGAGGTGTAGACGGGAAAGTCGAGTCCCGTGAAGTTCTTGAGAAAATCGCTCGGGTCGGCGAGGTCGGTCTTGGTGATGCACAGGATGGGCTCGATGCCGGCGTCGTAGGCGGCGATGAGGTAGCGGTCCACGAGCCGGGCCCGCGGTTCGGGGTTGGCGGCCGCCACGACGAGCAGCATCTGGTCGGCGTTCGCCACGATCACGCGCTCGACCTCGTCGGTGTCGTCGGCGCTGCGGCGCAGCAACGTGGAGCGTTCGCGCACGCGCACGACGCGCCCGAGCGTGCCCTCGTCGCCGGTGAGGTCGCCCACGACATCCACCTGATCGCCCGTGACGGGTTTCATGCGCAATTCACGAGCGCGGGATGCCGAGATGCGGTGTTCGTTCTCGCCGTCCTCGTCGACGAGCAACGAGTAACGGCCGCGGTCGACCCCGAGCACGCGCGCGATCTGGGCATCCTCGTGGGCCGGACGGGTCTTGGTGCGCGGCCGGTTGCCCTTGGGGTTCGGCCGCACCTTGATGCGCGATTCGTCGTAGTCGGGCTCGTCGTCCTCGCCCGTGTCCCACCAGGTCATCAGGCGTCCGGCTGCGTCGTGGGGGATGACACGGACGGCGACGCCGGCGACGTGACGGGCGAGGTCCGTGGGGTCGCAACGGGCGTGGCCGGCACGGCAGGCCCCTGCAACATCTGACCCCAGAGTTGGGTGAACTGCGGCAGCGTCTTGGCGGTCGTCGCCACGTTCTCGATCACGACGCCCGGCACGGCCAAACCGATGATGGCGCCGGCCGTGGCCATGCGGTGATCGTGGTAGCTGTGCCAGAGCCCGCCCCGCAACGGCTTCGGCTCGATGTAGAGGCCGTCCTCGAGTTCGGTCACGTTCCCGCCCAGCGCATTGATCTCGGCGGCCAGCGCGGCGAGCCGGTCGGTCTCGTGGTGGCGGATGTGGCCGATGCCCGTGATGGTCGACGGCGAATCGGCCAACGCGGCGAGGGCCACGAGGGGAGGAGCGAGTTCTCCGCCCGTGGTCAGGTCGAGCGTGACGCCCGAAATTGTTCCGGATGCCTCCACTGTCAGCCTGTCGCCGTCCCGCGTCACGGTCGCGCCGAAGTGGGGCAGCAGCTCGATGAGGTCGGCGCCGACCTGCGTCGTGGTCTCGGGCCATGCGGTGATCGTCACGCGGCCACCGGCAACGAGCACGGCCGCCAAGAAGGGCGCGGCGTTAGAAAGGTCGGGTTCGATGTCGACCGTGCGCCCGGCGATGGGCTGCGGCGCCACCTGCCAGTGGCCCACCTGGGGCTGCTCGACGAGCACGCCGCGGGCCGCCAGGGCGTCGATGGTCATCTCGATATGGGGGATGCTGGGCAGTCGTTCGCCCGCGTGCGTGAGGTCGAGCCCCTCGTCGAACCGTGCGGCCGCGAGCAACAGGCCCGACACGAACTGGCTCGAGCTGGAGGCGTCGATGGTGACGGCACCGCCGCGCACCGAACCCGTGCCGTGCACCGTGAAGGGCAACGAGCCGCGGCCGTCGTCGTTGATGTCGACGCCGAGCGCCCGCAGCGACGCGATCATGGTGCGCATGGGGCGGCCGCGCGCCGACGTATCGGCGTCGAACGACGTGGGCCCGAGCGCGAGGCCCGCGACGGGCGGCACGAAACGCATGACGGTGCCGGCCAGCCCACAGTCGATGGTGGTGCTGCCGAACAGCTCGCCCGGCGTGACGCGCCAGTCGGCCCCGAAGGGACCAGCCCCCGGCAGCTCGTCGATAGTGGCGCCCAGGGCACGCAGGGCGTCGACCATGTTGCGGCTGTCCATGGAGTGCAGCGGCGCGCGCAGCAGCGACTCGCCGTCGGCCAGGGCCGCGAGCACGAGCTCCCGGTTGGTCAGCGACTTCGAGCCGGGCAGGCTGAGCGTGGCGTCGAGCGGCGCGTCGGCCACCGGAGCCGGCCAGCTGCCGTCATCCGGGACCTTGTCGCTCTCGCCGAAGATGTTGAACTCGGGCGCGGAATATTTCGATTCGAGCATCGTTTACCTAGGGTAGCGGCGAAATTGCCGCATGATGTCGAACGGAAGGCGAGAGCGGATGTCAATCGCAGTGCTCGAGCGGGAAGCCGATCAGGTCGCAGCCCTAGACTGGGACCTGATGACTACCGTCGATGACGAGGCTACGCCGAACGAGCCCACCGAATCAGAAGTTCGCGCGCTGTTCGAGGAGCAGGCACTGCCGTTCCTCGATCAGCTCTACGGTGCTGCGATGCGCATGACGAAGAACCCGCCCGACGCGCAAGATCTGGTGCAAGAGACGTTCGCCAAGGCATACGGGGCGTTCGGTCAGTTCCAACAGGGCACCAACCTCAAGGCGTGGCTCTACCGCATTCTCACGAACACGTACATCAACGTGTATCGCAAGAAGCAGCGCGAGCCCTATCAGGGCACCATCGACGACCTCGAGGACTGGCAGCTGGGCGGCGCCGAGTCGACCACCGCGTCATCCTCGCGATCGGCCGAGGCCGAGGCCATCGACCACATGCCCGACAGCGCCGTGAAAGACGCTCTGCAGTCGATCCCCGAAGACTTCCGTCTGGCGGTGTACCTCGCCGACGTCGAGGGCTTCGCCTACCAAGAGATCGCCGACATCATGAAAACCCCCATCGGGACGGTCATGAGCCGCTTGCACCGTGGCAGGCGCTTGCTCCGCGACCTTCTCGCCGACTATGCGCGCGACCGTGGTGTGGCCGCGCCCCCCGCAAGGAGAGCACGATGAGCGACTGCGGTTGCGACAAGGCAAAGAAAGACCTCGAGGAGTACCTGCGGAACGAAGTCTGCAGCACCGAGGCCTCCGATATCCGCGCGCACCTCGAAACGTGCGTCGACTGCCAGAACGAAGCTTTGGTGGCGCGCACGCTCACCGAGGCCGTGCAGCGCGCCTGCACCGAGGTGGCCCCCGAAGAGCTGAAGAACCAGGTCCTCGCCCGCCTCCGCGAGGTGCAGGGCACGCACTAGCGTCGCGTGGGGAATTCCGCGTCGGGCCTTCCGCGTCGGCGGGCTCTACAGAAGGGGCCGGGGCACTCAGTCGTGGGTGGCCTGGTCGAAGCGGGATTCTTCGATGTCGAGGAGTTGCTGGGCGCGGGCCAGCGTGCGAGAGCTGTAGCTGCCGGCGGAGCGGGCGTCGAGCAAGGCGGCGCGTTCGGCGTCGAGCACGATGCGCCGCAGCTCGCGGTATTGCTCGTGCGGGCCGACATCTTCTGAGGCATCCATGACCTCGGATGCCGCAGCCGACCGGGACTCGCTGTCCCCACGCACCCGGTCGACGACCTCGGGGTCGTAGGCGCCGCCATCCGCCCGTTTGAGGTCGGGGTTCTTGAGTGCCTCCACGCCCACGGACGACATGTCCTGGATGAGCGAGGCGTACTCCTGCCGATCGGCCTGCTCGTCGGTGCCGCGCACGCCCAGAAGGCGGATGACGGCGGGCAGCGTTCCACCCTGCAGCAGCAGCGTGATGACGGCGATGAAGAACGCGAGCAGGATGAGCTGCGGGCGGTAGGGCGTGTCGGCGGGCAGCGACTGCGCCGCCGCCAGGGTGACGACGCCGCGCATGCCGGACCAGGCAAGAACCGCCCCGCCCCGCCATCCGAGGCCCTCTGACTGCAGGAAGTCGAGGTCGGCCGCGCGTCTCGTGAAGAAGAGCGCCGCGCGGTTGCGGCGGCGCGGCTCGATGGCATCGTCGGGCATGGCGTCGAACCGGCGGCGGGCGGCCTCGAAACGCCCCGACTCGCGCACGGCGCGGCGCCCCTCGCGGCGCAGGAGCGCGATGAGCGGCACCACGAAGAGGAACCGCAGCACGATGAGCACGACCGTCACGAGGAGCGCCAGCGCGAGCGTGCGCTCGACCGAGAGCACGTTGTCGTCGACCGAGGCGATGAGCGTCGACAGCTCGGCGCCCATCAGCAGGAACACGCCGTTCTCGAGCACGAATTGCAGGGTGCGCCAGTTGAGCCGCTCGCTGATGCGGTCCTGCGCCGAGAAGTAGCGCGCGCTCTGGTGGCCCGTGACGAGACCCGCGACGACGACCGCGAGCACGCCCGAGGCGTTGAGCTCCTCGGCGGGGAGGTAGGCGATGAAGGGCACGGCGAACGAGATGGCCGTGGTGAGCACACTGTCCTTGAGCTTGGAGCGCACGAAGACCGTGACGAGGCCGATCAGGAGGCCCACGATCAGGGCGACGGCGACGGCGTAGAAGAAGTCGCCCACCACACCCCACAGCGAGACGGCTCCCGCGGTGGCCGCGATGGCGGAGCGCAGCAGCACCAGGGCCGACGCGTCGTTGACGAGACCCTCGCCCTCGAGCACCGTGACGAGGCGGGGCGGCAGGCCGAGCTTCTTGCCGATGGAGGTGGCGGCCACGGCATCCGTGGGGCTGATGACGGCGCCGAGCGCGATGGCGGCCGCGAGGTTGAGGTCGGGCAGCAACCAGAAGAGCAGCAGGCCGACGCCCAGCGCGGTCACGACGACGAGCAGCACCGACAGGCCCGTGATGGCCTTGAGGTTGCGGCGGAAGTCGACGAGTGGAACGTTGACCGCCGCCGAGTAGAGGAGCGGCGGCAGCACGCCGGCGAGGATCCACTCGGGCGGGATGTCGATCGACGGCACGCCCGGAATGAAGCTGTAGACGACGCCCACGACGACGAGCACGAGAGGTGCGGCCACACCGAGGCGGGACGAGAAGGCCGAGACGGCGACGATCGTGACGAGGGCGACGACGGCGGTCAGGGCGAGGTCCATGCAGTCAGCCTAAACCGCGGCACGCACGACACATCCCCGGTCCCGCAAGACGTGTGTCGGGCGGGACCGGGGATGTGAGGGACTATCGGCTACTGCTGGCGGAGAGCGTCTTTCAGGAGCGTGGACTGCTCGATGCCGTGGCGCTTGGCCGAACCCGTGGCGGGCGAGGCGGATGCCGGGCGGGAGACGACGCCGAGCGAGCGGTTGCCCAGCTGCTGCGAGAGCTCGAACTCCATGAACGGCCACGCGCCCTGGTTGGCGGGCTCGTCTTGCACCCACACGACCTCGGCGTTCGGGTAGCCGTCGACGATGTGCTTGATCTCGGCGGCGGGCAGCGGGTAGAGCTGCTCGACGCGCACGAGGGCGATCGTCTCGTCTGGCGCCTTTTCGAGCTCGTTGGCGAGGTCGTAGTGGATCTTGCCCGAGTGCAGCAGCACGCGCGTGACGGCGTTCTTGTCGGTGATGCGCTTGTCGTCGATCACGGGCTCGAACACGCCCGAGGTGAAGGCATCGACGTCGCTCGTGGCACCGCGCAGGCGCAGCATCGACTTCGGGGTGAAGACGACGAGCGGGCGGCGGGGGCGCGCGTAGGCCTGGCGGCGCAACAGGTGGAAGTACGACGCGGGCGTCGACGGGCGGGCCACGGTCATGTTGTTCTCGGCGCACAGCTGCAGGTAGCGCTCGATGCGGGCCGACGAGTGGTCGGGACCCTGGCCTTCGTAGCCGTGGGGGAGCAGCAGAACGAGGCCGGACCGCTGATCCCACTTCTGCTCGGCGCTCGACACGAACTCATCGATGATGGTCTGCGCGCCGTTGCCGAAGTCGCCGAACTGGGCTTCCCACAGCACGAGCGCGTCGGGGCGCTCGACCGAGTAGCCGTATTCGAAGCCCATGACGGCGTATTCCGACAGGAGCGAGTCGTAGATCCAGAAACGGGCCTGGTCGTCGGACAGGTTCGCGAGGGGCAGCCATTCCTGGCCGTTGAGGCGGTCGTGCAGCACGGCGTGGCGCTGGACGAACGTGCCGCGGCGGGAGTCCTGGCCGCTCATGCGCACCGGGGTGCCCTCGAGCAGCAGTGAACCGAGGGCGAGCAGCTCGCCGAAGGCCCAGTCGACCTTGCCGTTGCGGCTCATCTCGAAACGCTTCTGCAGCAACTGCTTGAGCTTCGGGTGCACCGTGAAGCCCTCGGGCGCGTTGTTGAACGCGTCGCCGATGTGCTCGATGACGCTCTGCTTGACGCCGGTCTCGTCGGGCTCGCCCGAGTAGCCGTCGTCGTCCTGCTCCTGCACGATGACAGGAATCGAGGATGTCTGGGCGGCGTGCGTCTCCTGGAAGGCCCGCTCGAGGCGGTCCTGGAAGTCGCGGTGCGACGCGTCGTACTCCTCCTGCGTGATGTCGCCGCGGCCGATGAGCGACTCGGTGTAGAGCTTGCGCACCGAACGCTTGGCCTCGATGAGGTTGTACATGAGGGGCTGCGTCATCGAGGGGTCGTCGCCCTCGTTGTGGCCGCGTCGGCGGTAGCACACGAGGTCGATGACGACGTCTTTGTGGAACGCCTGACGGAATTCGAAGGCCAGCTCCGCCACGCGCACGACGGCCTCGGGGTCGTCGCCGTTCACGTGCCAGATGGGCGCCTGGATGGCCTTGGCCACATCGGTCGAGTACACCGAGGTGCGGCCTTCTCCGGGGGGAGTCGTGAAGCCGACCTGGTTGTTGACGACGATGTGGATGGTGCCGCCCGTGCGGTATCCCCGCAGCTGCGACAGCTGCATGGTCTCGAGCACGACACCCTGGCCGGCCATGGCCGCGTCGCCGTGCACGAGGATAGGCAGCGTGGAGAACGTGCCGATGGGCTTGCGGTCCTGCTTGGCGCGGACGATGCCCTCGAGCACGCCGTCGACCGCTTCGAGGTGCGACGGGTTGGCGGCGAGGTAAACGGGCAGCTCGGAGCCATCCGCGGCCCGGAAGGTGCCCTCGTTGCCGAGGTGGTACTTGACGTCGCCCGAGCCGTGGCTGTCGCGCGAGGACTGCGTGCCCTCGAACTCGCGGAAGATCTGGCCGTAGGTCTTGCCGGCGATGTTGCTCAGCACGTTGAGGCGGCCGCGGTGGGCCATGCCGATCGCGGCGCCGTCGAGCCCGGCCGAGGCGGCACCCTGCAGGATGGTGTCGAGCAGCGCGATGGTGGACTCGGAGCCCTCGAGGCTGAAACGCTTCTGGCCCACGTACTTGGTCTGCAGGAACGTCTCGAACGCCTCGGCCTCGTTGAGCTTGCCGAGGATGCGCATCTGCTCGTCGTGCATGGGCTTGGCGTAGGGGCGCTCGACCTTGGACTGGATCCACTTGCGCTGGGCCGGGTCTTGGATGTGCATGTACTCGAGGCCGATGGTGCGGCAGTACGAGTCGCGCAGAACACCCAGGATGTCTCGCAGCTTGGCCTGGCGCTTGTCGCCGAACTCGCCCGTGACGAACTCGCGGTCCAAGTCCCAGAAGGTGAGGCCGTGGTTGGCGATGTCGAGGTCGGGGTGCGAACGCTGCACGTATTCGAGCGGGTCGATGTCGGCCATGAGGTGGCCGCGCACGCGGAACGCGTTGATGAGCTCTTGCACGCGGGCCGTCTTCGACACCGTGTCGCTCAGGTCGACCGAGATGTCGGAGGCCCAGTGGATGGGGTCGTAGGGGATGCGCAGGGCCGCGAAGATGTTCTCGTAGAAGTCGCGCTGGCCGAGCAGCAGCTCGTGCACCTTCTTCAGGTATTCACCCGAGCCGGCACCCTGGATGACGCGGTGGTCGTAGGTGGAGGTCAGCGTGATGGTCTTGCCGATGCCGAGCTCGACGAGCGTGTGCTCGGACGCGCCCTGGAACTCGGCGGGGTATTCGAGGGCGCCGGCGCCGATGATGCACCCCTGGCCCTTCATGAGGCGGGGCACGGAGTGCACGGTGCCGATGCCGCCCGGGTTGGTGAGCGAGATCGTGACGCCCTGGAAGTCGGCCGCCGCGAGCTTGCCGCCACGGGCGCGCTTGACGAGGTCCTCATATGCGACGAGGTATTCGCCGAACGTGAGCGTGTCGGCCTTCTTGATGCCGGGCACCATGAGAGAGCGCGTGCCGTCGGGCTTCGGCAGGTCGATGGCGATGCCGAGGTTGATGTGCGCGGGGGCGATGACGCTGGGCTTGCCGTCGATCTCGCCGTAGGCCACGTTCTGGCTCGGGAACTCTTTCAGCGCTTGGATGAGCGCCCAGCCGATGAGGTGGGTGAAGCTCACCTTTCCGCCGCGGGCACGCTTCAGGTGGTTGTTGATCACGATGCGGTTGTCGATCATGAGCTTGGCCGGGATGGTGCGCACACTCGTCGCCGTGGGCACCGTGAGCGAGGCATCCATGTTGGTGGCGAGAGTCTTGGACATGCCGCGCAGGGGAGTGACGGTGTCTTGCGGCTCGTCGGCCGGGGCATCGGAGGAGACGGTCTTCTGGGGGGCCGTGACGGGCGCATCGGCCGGGATGGGGGTGGGCTTCGCGGGGGCCGACGTGGTGCGGGCCACGGGCTGGGCCTTCGACTCGTCGGTGGACTGCGTGGCGGTCGCGGCCGAGGTCTTGGGGGCCGCCTGGGGCGGGGTGCCGAGGGCGGGCGCCGAGGTGGTGGGAGCGGCCGGCGTGCCGGGCTTCTGCGACTGGTCCGCGGCGGGTGCGGATGCGGGGGCAGCGGCGGCGGGCGCGGATGCCGGGGCCGCAGCCGCCTCGCCCTTCACGGCGTGGTAGCGCTCGAGGGTGGGCCACCACGACTCGTCGACGGAATTCTTATCGACGACGTACTGCTCGTACAGTTCTTCGACGAGCCATTCGTTGGCTCCAAATTCGGCCGACGAACCTTCGTCGGTTCCTACGCCGGTCACCTGGCTCGACACTAGGGATCGCCCACTCTCTCCGTTGATATCTGATCGACGAGGCGCTGTCACACGACGCTCGTCGCGTCCAATCATCAAGCCTAAACCCTTCGTCCGACCGCCGCATTGTCAGGAGGTGGCGTTAGCGTTACGGGTATGGAGTTCTATGGCCAAGCGCCCGCCTTCGATCTGACCTATTCCGACGTCTTCCTGGTGCCCTCGCGCTCCGGCATCACGAGCAGAATGGATGTCTCGCTCGCCACCGACGACGGCACGGGCGCCCAGATCCCCATCGTGTCGGCCAACATGAACTCGGTCACGGGACCGCGGCTCGCGGCATCCCTGGCCCGGCGCGGCGGGCTCGGCGTGCTGCCGCAAGATCTGCCCTTGCAAGACCTCGACCACGCCATCCGGTGGGTGAAAGAACAGCCGACCGCGTTCGACACTCCCGTGCGCATGACGGCCGACGCGACCGTGGCCGACGCCCTGCTCGCGCTGCCGCCCGTCTCGGGGCACGGTGTCGTGGTCGAAGACGACCACGGGCGTTTCCTCGGCGCCATCCCCTCGACCCGCCTGGGCTCGGCGCTCGCCGATGCCACGCTCGGCAATCTGCTGCACGGCTCGGTGGCCTCGATCGATGCCGACGACGTGCCGACCGCGCGCGCCGCCTTCGACATCATGGTCGCCGCCGACCTCGACTTCGCGCCCGTGCTGCGCCACGGCATCGTCATCGGCACGCTCAGCCGCACCTCGGCGCTGCGTTCCACGCTCTATACGCCCGCTCTCGACAGCGACGGGCGACTCGTCGTGGCTTCGGCGCTCGGCATCAACGGAGACGTGGCGGCCAAGGCATCCGCCCTGGCCCGTGCGGGCGTCGACGTGCTCGTGCTCGATACGGCTCACGGGCACCAGGAGGGCATGCTCGAGGCGCTCGCCACGGTGTCGAAGCTCGACCTGGGCATTCCCCTCGTGGCGGGCAACGTCGTGTCAGAGGCCGGCGTGCGCGACCTCGTGGGCGCGGGCGCCAACATCATCAAGGTGGGCGTCGGCCCGGGTGCCATGTGCACGACGCGCATGATGACGGCCGTCGGGCGCCCGCAGTTCTCGGCCGTGCTCGAGACCGCCGAGACGGCGACCGAGCTGGGCGCGCACGTGTGGGCCGACGGCGGAGTGCGCTACCCGCGCGATGTGGCCCTCGCGCTGGCGGCCGGGGCATCCAGCGTTATGGTCGGCTCCTGGTTCGCCGGCACGATCGAGGCACCGGGCAACCTGCGCACCGACGACGATGGTCGGCTCTACAAAGAGAGCTGGGGCATGGCCTCGACCAAGGCCGTCGTCGAGCGCTTCGGGCGTCTCGACCCCTACGAGCTCGCGCGCAAGATGCTCTTCGCCGAGGGCATCTCGTCGTCCAAGATCTACCTCGACCCGCTGCGGCCGTCGCTCGAAGACCTGCTCGACATGATCACGTCGGGCCTGCGTTCGTCGTTCACCTACGCGGGGGCGACCTCGCTGGCCGAGTTCCGTGAGCGCGCCCGCGTGGGCCTGCAGTCGGCGTCGGGTTACGAAGAAGGCAAGGCCCTGCCCGTCTCCTGGTGAGACAGGCTTCTTGGTCAGGCGCCTGCCTGGTGAGACCCAGGGTTCGCCGGTATAGTTGGGCGAATAATGGATGACCCTCCTTCATCGTCTGTGTCCCTGACTTCTTCATCTAGGCCCTTCCGCGGCACCTCATCGAGGCTCCTCGTCGACGTTCGCGTGCTCAGCCTCCGAATCGGGGTGGTGTTCGCGTGATGTACGAGTGGATCATGCTCGGAGTGGGCATCGTCCTTACGATCGGCACCGGCCTCTTCGTGGCCAGCGAGTTCGCGCTCGTCAACCTCGATCGTTCCGACCTCGAAGCCCGGCGCGAGCGCGGTGAGACCAAGCTCAGCATGACGATCGCCGCGCTGCGCATCACGTCGACGCACCTGTCGAGCGCGCAGCTGGGCATCACGCTCACGACGCTGCTCACGGGTTACACCATGGAGCCGGCGCTCTCGTCGCTTCTGGCGGGCCCGCTTGGCGCCGTCGGTCTGCCCGAGGACGTCGTGCCCGTGATCGCCACGCCCATCGCGCTCGTGATCGCCACGCTCGCGTCGATGGTCATCGGCGAGCTCGTGCCCAAGAACTTCGCGCTGGCGCTGCCCATCCAGACCGCCAAGCTCGTCATCCCGTTCCAGACGCTCTTCACGACCGTGTTCAAACCGGCCATCGTCGTGCTGAACGGCAGCGCCAACGGCCTGCTGCGTTCGGTCGGCATCGAGCCGAAGGAAGAGCTGTCCGGCGCCCGCACGGCCGAGGAGCTCTCGAGCCTCGTGCGCCGCTCCGCCAGCGCGGGTGTGCTCGAGCAAGACACGGCCACGCTGCTCAACCGCACGCTGCAGTTCGCCAACCACGACGCATCCGATGTGATGACGCCCCGGCCGCGCGTGGCGTGGGTGCAGCGCACCGACTCCGCCCAGGCCGTCGTCGACCTCGCCCGGTCGACGGGTTACTCCCGGTTCCCCGTGGTCGACGAGGGCATCGACGACATCGTGGGCGTCGTGCACGTGAAGCAGGCCGTCGCCGTGCCGCGCGCCCGGCGTTCCGAGGTGCCGGCATCCGCCCTCATGACCGAGGCGATCCGGGTGCCCGAGACCATGCGCCTCGACACGCTCCTCTCCGAGCTGCGCGGCCGCGGCTATCAGATGGCCGTCGTGCTCGACGAATACGGCGGAACGGCCGGCGTCGCCACGCTCGAAGACCTCGTCGAAGAGATCGTCGGCGAAGTGGTCGACGAACACGACCGCACGCGTGCCGGCATCGTGCGCGCCCGCGGGTCGATCGCGTTCCCCGGCAGCCTGAGGCCCGACGAACTGCTCGAGAGCACGGGCATCCACGTGCCCGAGGATGGGCCGTATGAGACCGTCGCCGGTTTCGTGATGAGCGAGCTCGGCCGGTTGCCCGAACAGGGTGACGAGGTCGAGACCGCCGACGGCACGCTCAAGGTGGAACGCCTCGACGGGCGTCGCATCGACCGCCTGCGCTTCACCGAACGCCCCGTCGATGACACCGACGAGACCGAGGGTCGCGATGGATCGTCGGCACGCGCCGCGCGAACCGCCGAACGGGAGGCAACGCGAGCCGCTGACCGCGCCGAACGGGCGGCCGACCGGGCCGACCGCGCCGCGGACCGGGCCGACCGGGATGCCACGCGCGACGCGACCAGGGAAGCCGCGCGCGCCGCGCAGACCGAGAAGCGTGAGCAGTCCGCCATCTCCGCGAAATCGGCCCGCACCCGCGCGGCCGACGCCGTGCTCGAGGGCCGTGGCGAAGTCGCCGAATCGGTAGAAACCGTTGACCGCACTGAACGCGCCACCACGAAGAAGGGAGACCGATCATGAGCGATTGGGCAGGAATAGCCTGGCTCGTCGTGCTGCTGCTCGGAAACGCCTTCTTCGTCGGCGCCGAGTTCGCCGTCATCTCGGCCCGCCGCTCGCAGATCGAACCCCTCGCCGAACAGGGCAAACGCAGCGCCATCACGGCGCTCTGGGCCATGGAACACGCCACGCTCATGCTGGCCACGAGCCAGCTCGGCATCACGGTGTGTTCGCTGCTCATCCTGAACGTGTCGGAGCCCGCCATCCACCACCTGCTCGAGGTGCCGCTGGCGCTCACGGGGCTGCCCGAGGAGTTCATCTCGACCATCGCGTTCGTCATCGCGCTGATCGTCGTGTCCTACCTGCACGTCGTCTTCGGCGAGATGGTGCCCAAGAACCTGTCCTTCTCGATTCCCGATCGCGCCGTGCTGCTTTTGGCGCCGCCGCTCGTGTTCGTGTCGCGGGTGTTCAAGCCCATCATCTGGTCGCTCAACGCCGTCGCCAACCTCGTGCTGCGGCTGTTCCGCGTCGAGCCAAAAGACGAGGCAGCCTCGACATTCACGCTGGATGAGGTGGCCACCATCGTCGGCCAGTCGACGCGAGAAGGCGTGCTCGAAGACTCGACCGGCGCTCTCGTGGCGGCTTTCGAGTTCACCGAGAAGAAGGCCCGCGACGTGGCCGTGCCGCTCGACCAGCTCGTGACGCTGGGCGAGGACGCGACGACCGAAGACCTGGAGCGCTCCGTGGCGCGCCACGGGTTCTCGCGGTACGTGGTGGTCGACGACGAGTCGGTACCCGTCGGCTATCTGCACCTGAAGGACGTGCTGAAGCTCGAAGCCGACGAAGAGCCGGGGGAGGAGACCCTGCCGATCCCGTCGAAGCGCGTGCGTCAGCTGGTCTCCATCTTTGACGACACCGATCTCGAAGACGCGCTCACGTCGATGCGCCGCAGCGGCTCGCACCTCGCGCGGACCTTCGACACCGAGGGCACGACCACGGGCGTGCTGTTCCTCGAGGACATTATCGAGGAACTCGTCGGCGAGGTCGAAGACGCCACGCAGCGCGGGCAGCGACAGCGCGGCTGACGGGTGGCGGTTACGCGCTGACGGGCTGAAGGGCTGGCGAGCCAGCCGACAAGCCACCGTGCAGCATCCGTCTGGCGCAGAGAAAAGGCGGCCACCCCCGAGGGGATGGTCGCCTTTTTTCGTACGTCAGCGAGAGCGGACCATTGCGAGCTAGCCGCGCGGCGCGCGCTCGTACTGGCCGGGCAGGTAGTCGAGCGTGTCGCCCAGCTCGAAGGCCGCACGGGCCGCGAAGTGCGGGTCGCGCAGGAACTCGCGCCCGGCCATGACGGCGTCGGCGTCGCCCGTCGCGACGATCTTGTCGGCCTGAGCCGGTTCGGTGATGAGACCGACGGCCGAGACCGGGACGCCGGCCTGCTGCTTCACGTGCGCGGCGAACGGCACCTGGTAGCCGGGTCCGACCGTGATGTTGGCCGCGGGCACGTTGCCGCCCGACGAGATGTCGAAGAGGTCGGCACCGGCGTCTCGGGCCCAGCCGGCCACCGTGGCGGTGTCATCCTCGTTCCACCCGCCCTCGGTCCAGTCGCTGGCCGAGAAGCGCACGAAGAGGGCCAGATCGCCGGCGACCTCGCGGATGGCTTCGACGACGCGCAGCAGCAGGCGGGCACGGTTCTCGAGCGAGCCGCCGTATTCGTCGGTGCGGTCGTTCGACAGGGGAGACAGGAACTGGTGCAGCAGGTAGCCGTGGGCGGCGTGGATCTCGAGCACGTCGAAACCGGCCAGGCGGGCACGCACGGCGGCGCTGCGGAAGTCCTCGACGACCTTCTCGATGCCGTCGGCGTCGAGCGCCTCGGGGGTGGCGTAGTCGCCGAAGGGAACGGCCGACGGGCCGACGGTCTGCCAGCCGCCATCCGAGAGGGGCACCGAACCGTGGCCCGTGTGCGGTCCCCAGGGCGCGAAGGTGGAGGCCTTGCGCCCCGCGTGCGCGAGCTGGATGCCGGCGGCGGCGCCCTGGGAGTGCAGGAAGTCGACGATGCGCACCCAGGCATCCTTCTGCTCGTCGTTCCAGATGCCGGTGTCCTCGGGCGAGATGCGGCCCTCGGGGCTGACGGCCGTGGCCTCGGTGACGACGAGACCCGCGCCGCCCGACGCGTACTGCCCGAGGTGGACGAGGTGCCAGTCGACGGGGATCCCGTCGCGCTCCATGACCGAGTACTGGCACATGGGCGCCACCCAGAGGCGGTTGCGCAGCGTGAGCGTGCGGACGGTGAGGGGGCTGAAGAGGTGAGACATCCTGCTCCTTGTGAGGCTGAACGAGCTGATCGACGGGCGTGCCGCCGATCGACGGTGTGGGGGCGATTCGGTGCGAACACACGCGCGCCACAGGAGACAAGCGGCCTGCGCCGCGAGATATTCCGGCCGTAGGGTGGAGGCATGAGCGAGTGGACGGCATTCACCGACGACGACGCGGCACGCTGGATCGCCGTGCCCGGCCCCGACGACGACAAGTACTCGCGCGGGGTGCTGGGCGCCATCACGGGTTCGGCCTCCTACCCGGGCGCCGCCGTGCTGAGCGTGCAGGCGGCGCACCGCACGGGCGTGGGAATGGTGCGCTACCTGGGCCCGCGGCATCCGAGCGAGTTGGTGCTGGCCCGGCGGCCCGAGGTCGTCACGGCCGACGGACGCGTGCAGGCCTGGGTGATCGGCTCGGGCATCGACGAGCGGGCACTGAAGCCGAAACGTCGCGCTCGCATCATCCGTGCCCTCGAATCGGGGGACCCGGCCGTGATCGACGCGGGTGTGTTGGGACTCTTCGTCGACCACCGCGTCCACGCCACCCCGGGCGACGAACGCACGAAGACGATCCTGACGCCGCATTTCTCCGAGCTCGTGGTGCTGCTCGGGCGCGCGGGCATCGACACCGACGTGGATGCCGTGAAGAGCGCCCCGGCGGACTGGGCCGTGCGTGCCGCCGAGGCCTCGGGCTCCGTGGTGCTGCTGAAGGGCAACACGACCTACATCGCCGACCCGGACGGCGCACGCCTCACGGTCTCGGGGGCGCCCTCCTGGCTCGCGACCGCGGGCTCGGGCGACGTGCTGGGCGGGGTGCTGGGCGCGCTCGTCGCCACGCACCGTGACGAGATCGATGCGGATGCCGGAGCGCTGGCACCCTTGGCCGCCACGGGTGCCCTGCTGCACGCGCGGGCCGCCGAGCTGGCGTCGGGCGGGGGACCGGTCGCGGCGCTCGACGTGGCCGATGCGGTCGGATCGGCGATAAAAAGTTGCCTGAATTCGGCCCCACACTAACGTTCAGGTAACCCATCGGCGTCGCCCGGATTCACGGGCACTTCTTCGGATGCCGCGTCATTCCGGGCATCGGGCGCATAGCCTGTTCATAGAATGTTCCCAGTAGTAGCCGCGGTTCGCTTCCTACGGTTGGACCACATCTACCGCCACAGGGAGCAGATCACCATGAAGACCAGTACTCGACAGAACACCGCCGTAGCACTCGCCGGAATCGCCGTGATCGGGGGCCTCGCGGGGTGCTCCTCCGCCGGGGCCGACGCCGAGGGCACGGGCAGCACGAGCGCCAGCACGCCGGCCGCGGGATCCACCTCGGAATCGTCGTCGGGCGCCGCCGGTTCGGGCGCCGACGCCAGCGCGCTGAAGGACGGCACCTATACGGAAGACGGCTCCTACAACTCCCCGGGTGGAGAAGAGTCGATCACCGTGAAGCTGACCCTCGCGGGCGGTGTGATCGAAGACCTCGACGTGACGTCGAACGCCACCAACCCGAACTCGAAGAAGTATCAGGGCGAGTTCGTCGACGGCATCAACGACATCGTCGTGGGCAAGTCGATTGACGACCTCAACGTGTCGAAGGTGGCCGGGTCGTCGCTCACGAGCGGCGGCTTCAACGACGCCATCGACAAGATCATCGCCGACGCCTCCTAGTGTCGGTCGAGGCCGTGGCACCGACATCCGCGCCGCGTGAGCCCGAGGCGTGGGTCTTCGACGCCATCGGCACGCGGTGGCAGATCGACACCGACCGTGAGGTGCCGTCGGCTCTGCGCCAGGCGATCGCCGCGCGCATCGATCAGTTCGACCGCGACTACTCGCGTTTTCGCGAGGACTCGCTCGTGACGCGGCTGTCGCGTTCGGCGGGGGCCTATCGGGTGCCCGCCGACGCACAGCCGCTCATCGACGTCTACGAGCGGCTCTATCGCGCCACCTCGGGGGCCGTGACGCCGTTCGTCGGGGACACGCTCGTGGCGTTGGGCTACGACGCGCAGTATTCGCTCGTGCCCGCGGCCGCCGCGGTTGCCGCGGTCGCCCCGGCCGGGCAGGATGTCGGGGCAACCGTGCCGCGTCTGGCGGATGTCGTCGACGACGCGTCGGCGTTGCGGGCCGGCTCCGTCGTGCACACCACACGCCGGGTGACGGTCGACGTGGGCGCGGCCGGCAAGGGCTACCTGGTCGACCTCGTCGCGGCACTGCTCGACGAGGCCGGCTTCGACACATTCACGGTGGATGCCTCGGGCGATCTGTTCCGGCGTGGCACGCCCATCCGCGTGGCCCTCGAGCATCCGTACGACCGCTCGAAAGCGATCGGAGTCGTCGAACTGGGCGACGGCGCCCTCTGCGCCTCGGCCACGAACCGCCGGGCGTGGGGCAACGGCCTGCACCACGTGATCGACGGCCGCACGGGACTGCCCACGCCGCAGGTCGCCGCCACCTGGGCCCTCGCCGCCGACGCCCGCACGGCCGACGGCGTCGCCACCGCACTCTTCTTCACCGACCCCACGGCGCTCCGCGAGGAGTTCGGCGCCGACGGGGTCCGCATCTTCTCGTCGGGTCGCCTCGAACGCACCCCCACATTCCAGGGAGAGATCTTCGTATGAAACGACTGCTCGATGTGCGCTTGGGCCGCGTGGGCATGTACACGCTCGTGGTGGGCGTGCTGTTCGCCCTCCTCGCGGTCACGCTCATCTTCTCGGTGCTCTCGCCCGACCTCATCTCGTTCGACCCGCTGGTGTTGCTCGGCAGCGCAGCGGCCGCCGTGTTGACCTGTCTCGTGGCCGGGCGCGTGTTGGGTCTGCTGTTCCGGGTGCGCCCGCAGGACGGCTCGGCCATCATCACGGGCCTCCTCCTCTTCTTCATCCTGCAGCCGTCGCTCGAGCCGGCGGGTCTCGGCGGCATCGTGCTGGCCGGTGCGGTCGCCACGGTGAGCAAATACGCGCTCGCGGTGCGGGGGCGTCACATCTTCAACCCGGCGGCTTTCGGAGCGTTCTTCGTCACGGTCACGGCCATCGACCCGTCGATCTGGTGGGTGGCCACCACGCCGCTGTTGCCGTTCGTGGCGATCGGGGCGTTCCTCATCCTCTATCGCACGCGCCGGCTCGGCATCGGCGGATGGTTCATCCTCGTGTCGCTCGTCATCGTCACGATCCGCCTGCTCCTCTTCGGTCAGGATGTCGGGGGTGCCGTCGGCACGGCCCTGGCGTCTTACCCGATCATCTTCATCGCCGGGTTCATGCTGTCCGAGCCGCTCACCCTGCCGCCGAGGCGGTGGCAGCAGTTCGTGGTGGCGACGATCGCGGCCGTGCTGTTCGCCATCCCGTTCAACGTGTTCGGCGTGCTGTACTCGTCGCCCGAGCTGGCGCTCCTCGTGGCGAACCTCGTGGCCTTCGTTTTCGGCCAGCGCCGTCGCATCCGCCTGAGTCTGGTGGGCCAGCGGCGCCCGACGCCCGGAACCGTCGAGCTCACGTTCCAGCCGAGCGCGCCCGTGCGTTACGTCGCCGGCCAATACCTCGAGGTGACCGTGCCGCACGGGCCCGCCGACAAGCGGGGCAACCGCCGCGTCTTCAGCCTCGTCTCGGCGCCCTCGGCCGCGCATCCGACCGATACGCCGGCACCCGTCTCGATCGCGTTCAGCCTGCCCGAGCCGGCGTCGTCGCTCAAGCGCGCGCTCGTCGGCCTCGAGCCCGGTCAGCGCATCTCGGCCACGGGAGTGTGGGGCGACTTCCTGTTGCCCGCCGACCCGGCAACGCCCCTGCTGCTCGTCGCCGCGGGCATCGGGGTCACACCCTTCGTCTCGCAGCTGACCGATGCGCAGCGCCGCGGCGAGAACCGCGACGTCGTGCTCGTCTACGCCGTGTCGGATGTCGAGGCCCTCGCCTATCTGCCCGAACTCGAAGCGTCGGGGGCCCGGGTGTTCATCTCGGCTCCCGAGGCGCCCGACACGCTGCCGGCCGGATGGAAGTACATCGGCGCGGGGCGCATCGACGGCGACCGGTTGCGCGAACACGTGCCTGACCTGACCGAGCGCACGACGCTGATCTCGGGCCCTCCCGGGCTCGTCGACGCGCTCAAGCCCGCCCTGCGACAGGCCGGTGTGCGCCGGGTTCACAGCGACTACTTCTCGGGGTATTGATCGGCGGCGGGGCGCGGCCGAACAATATGATGAGGGCGATGTCTTCCGAACCGTCTTCGTCCGCCGCCGCGCCCCGCTCCGTGTCGGGGTCTGTATCAGCGTCCGGATCTGCCGCTGCCGCGTCTGCCTCGGGGCGTGGCGACGCGGCCCGCGTGTCGCCGGCGTCGTCCTCCCGCGCATCCGGCGGCGTGCCGGCCGCGGCCTCCTTCCCGGCGGATGGTCCGCTCTGGTCGGCGCCCGTCCTCTGGGTGGCCTTCATCGTCGTCCATGTCGTGGTCTCGCTCGGCGTCATCTACGCCCCCAACACGCCGCTCAACGACGTCACGGGCGTCTACCTCGGCTGGATGCGCGACGCTCTCGCCGGGGGACCGGTCGTCGGCATCGACGCGGTCTGGGTCTACCCGATCGCGGCGCTCGTCCCCATGGCCATCCCGCTCCTCGGCGGCACGAGCGTGGTGGGCTACGGCTTCGCCTGGCTCGTCGTCGTGGCCGCTCTGGACGCCGTCGCGTTCGCGTTCCTCCTCGGCAGCGTGCCGCGCGGCACCCGCACGCGCGCCCGGTTCCTGGCCGCCTGGTGGTGGCTCGCGTTCCTGCTGCTGTTCGGCGTGATCGGCGTGGCCCGGCTCGATGCGCTCACGGCATCCCTGTCGCTCATCGCCATGCTCATTGCGGTGAACCGCCCCATCGTCGCGTCGGTGCTGCTCGCCGTGGCCACGTGGATCAAGATCTGGCCGGCCGCGATCCTGGCGGCGGCCTTCATCGTGCTGCGCAGCCGCTGGCGGGTGGCCGCAGCGGCCGCCGGCACCTCGGTCGTCATCGTCGCGGCGGCGCTCGTCGCGGGCTCGGGCCTCACGGTCTTCAGCTTCATCACCGAGCAGACGGGCCGCGGCATCCAGATCGAATCGCCCGTCGCCGTGCCCTACCTGTGGGCGACGTCGTTCGGGGCGCCCGGTTTTACGACCTACTTTGACCGAGAAATCCTCACCTTCCAGCTCACCGGAACGGGCGCGGGCGTCGTCTCGACCCTCATGACGCCGCTGCTCGTGATCGCCCTCGCCGTCGTGGCCTGGTTCGGATGGCGCGCGACGCGGGCCGGCGCCTCGGCCATGCGCCTCTTCCCCCAGGTGGCCCTGGCGCTCGTGCTGGTGTTCATCGTCTTCAACAAGGTGGGGTCGCCGCAGTACCTCTCCTGGCTCGTCGCGCCCGTCGCAGCACTCATCGTGGTCGGCGGCCGGCGCGTGCCCCTGCTGGCCGGACTCGCGCTCGTGGTCGCGGCCATGACGCAAATCATCTACCCCTACTACTACGACGCGCTCGTGCAGACCCAGACCTGGATGGTTCTGCTCATCACCCTGCGCAACGCCGGCCTCGCCGTCATGCTCGTCATCGTCGCGCTCGAGATCTGGCGCGCGGGCTCCGAAGCCCGGGCCGCGGTCCCACACGCATCCGCCTAACCATTCGAGGAGAAATCATGTTGGTCGCTTTCAGTGTTGCCCCGTCGGGCGGCTCGAACGAGGATGCCTCGGTGCACGACGCCGTGGCCGCCGCCGTCAAGATCGTGCGCGAATCGGGTCTGCCGAACCACACCGACTCGATGTTCACGACGCTCGAGGGGGAGTGGGACGAGGTCTTCGACGTCATCCGCCGCGCCACCGAGGCCGTCGGCGCCTTCGGGTCGCGCGTCTCGCTCGTGTTGAAGGCCGACATCCGCCCCGGCCACACGGGCGAGCTCACGGGCAAGGTCGACCGCCTCGAGAGCGCCCTCGACCGCATCGCGGAGTAGCGCACACGGCGACCCGGCTGCGCGCGTGCCCGGCCCCCTGCTGCGGCGATCACCCCATAATCGAATCGATTCGATTCCCGCTGAGAACGCGCCTAGACTGAGCGCATGCCTGCCGCCACCGACGGGTCGACACCGCTGTCGTCGACCCGCATTCGTCTTGCCCTGATCGCCCTCGCCATCGGGTCGTTCGGCATCGGCACGACCGAGTTCGTCGCCATGGGCCTGCTGCCCGACATCGCCCGCGACCTGCTGCCCACGCTGTTCGCGGATTCGGCCGAGCACGCCAACGCGCAGGCGGGATGGCTCATCAGCGCCTATGCGCTCGGCGTCGTCGTCGGCGCGCCCACCATCGCGGCCCTCGTCGCCCGCTACCCCCGGCGTTACGTGCTCGTCATCCTGGGCGCGGCTTTCACTGTCGCAACGGTCGCCACCTCCCTCGCGCCCACCTTCGAGACGGTCCTCCTCTCGCGTTTCGTCGCCGGCATCCCGCACGGCGCCTACTTCGGCATCGCCTCGCTCGTCGCGGCCAAGCTGATGGGCCCGGGTCGGCGCGCGCGCGGCGTGGCGCTCGTCATGTCGGGCCTCACGATCGCCAACATGATCGGCGTGCCACTCGCGACCTTCGTCGGCCAGTCGTTCGGCTGGCGCTCGGCCTACTTCCTCGTCGCCATCGTCTTCGCGCTCGCCACCGCGGCCGTGTGGTTCGCGGTTCCGCAGCAGCCGGGCGACGCGGGCCAGACCATGCGCAAAGAGCTCAAGGCGTTCACGCGCGCCCAGGTGTGGTTCGCGCTGCTCATCGGCTCTATCGGGTTCGGCGGCTTCTTCGCCGTTTACAGCTACATCGCGCCCATCGTCACCGACGTCACGGGCGAGAGCGCGGGCCTCGTGCCCTGGGTGCTTTTCGCCATCGGCCTCGGCATGACCATCGGCAACTTCGTGGGCGGCCACATCGCCGACAAGAGCGTCAAACTTTCACTCTTCACGTTCTTCCCGCTCATGCTCGTGGTGCTCGTCGGGCTCGCCCTCACGGCCGCGTGGCTGCCGGCGCTGTTCTTCTTCGTGTTCGCGACCGGTTTCGCGGCGCAGGGCATCGGCCCCACCATCCAGACCCGCTTGATGGATGTGGCGGGCGACAGCCAATCGATCGCCGCCGCCCTGAACCACTCCGCCCTGAACATCGGCAACGCTCTCGGAGCCTTCCTCGGCGGCGTCACCATCGCTGCCGGGGCCGGTTACCTCTCGCCCGTCTGGGTGGGCGCCGTGCTGACGGTCCTGGGCATCGCCCTGGCCGTGCTCAGCTACGCCACCGAGAGCCGCAGCGCCGCATCACCGAGCGCGAAACCGCTCGGCCGCAACGCAGAACGGGCGGATGCCGCAGCATCCACCCGTTCGTAAGCTCGCCCTCGAGGGGCCGGCACGCCGCTAGTCGACGATGATGCCGTCGAGAATGGCGCGTTTGCGCAGCGCCACCTTCGTGCCGACGTCGTGGCCCGACAGGCGGTACTTTTCGCGGATGCGCTTGAGGTAGCTCTTGGCCGTCTCTTCGGAGATGCTGAGCTCGAACGCGACCGTCTTGACGGGCTCGCCCGCGGCGTAGAGGGCCATGACGCGGCGTTCCTGCGCGCTGAGCTTCGGCGCGCCCGACGTGGTGGCGTTGAGCGCCAGGTCGAGTTCGGCCGAGATGTAGGACTCGCCCCGGTTGGCGGCGCGGATGGCCTCGGCGATCATCGAGGCATCCTCGCTCTTGACGAGGTAGCCGACGGCGCCGGCGGCCAGCGCCTCGCGCACGACGGCCGGGTCGGAGTAGGTGCTCATGAGCACGGTCTTCACGCCGGCCGCCTTGAGCGTCGACAGCTTGAGCGACACGGGGATGTTGTCTTTGAGGTCGAGGTCGAGCAGGACGACGTCGACGGGGAACTCTTTCGAGGTCAGGAGTTCGGGCCAGGTGGGCACGGCGACGACCATGTCGATGTCGTCGGCGGCGCTGCGCACCCACTCGGTGAGCGCCCCGAGGAGCATCCTGTGATCGTCGACGATAGCCAGTCGGATGTTGCTCAGCGTGTTCGGCATCGGTTCTCCTGTCAGTGACGGCTCGGTGTGCGAGCGGCAGGGCTCTCGACCGTGCACTCAATTTCTACCGTAATTCCGAGCGGTCGTGCGGTATCGACATAGCTTCCCACACGCGCGAACCCCAGCCAGGTGCCGGGTTCGACCGCCGTGCGGCGCACTCCCTCGACCACGATGACGAGCGGGAAGCGCTGCGTGGGGGTGTCGACGGGCGGCAGCGGCATGGCCGGAAAGCGCAATTCGACCGAGGGGACCTGCCGCGGGTTGGCGCTGATGAGCAGCCACAGGGCGCTCAGCAGGCCGTCGCGCTGGCGCTGGTCGAGCGTGGCGGCGAGCCCGTGCGGGTCGACGACCTCGATCGAGTCGCCCAGGAACTCCGATTCGGCGATGGCGTGCACGAGCCAGCTCGTGCTGCGGTTCTGCACGAGGTGCTGGCGCAGCTCGGTGGCGAGTTCCTGGGCCCGCGAGGCCCGCGCCGGCGTCAGAGGCAACGGCTCGCGTCCCGACGACACGTCGGCGAACAACCCCTCGACCTCGCGGTCGAGCGCCGCGAGCTCTTCGGTTTCGAGCATGCTGACGCCGAAGGCCGGTGCCGCGACGGTCGACTGGATGAGCACGCGGTCGAGGGCCATGCGCACCATGCGCCGGTAGGAGGCGACGACGGCGCAACCGACGAACGCGGGACCGACCGTGAGGGTGAGCGTGAGCAGCTGCGGCGCGATGGTGGCGGGGGAGGGGCGCTGCTCCGAGAAGAAGACGGCTATGAGCGCGAGCCCGAGCAGACCCGTGACCACGGCGACCTCGCGGGCCGGGCGCAGCGTGACGGCGGCGAGCAACGCCCCGCCCACCGCCACGGAAGCGGAGGGGTAGAGCCGGGCCCCGCTGAGGCCCCAGATGGCCGTCAGGTCGAGCGCTACGGTGGCGCCGAGCGCCGCGAGCAACAGGATGAAGACGGGCAGGTCGAGCAGGTAACCTCGGCGGCGCACGATGAGCGCGATGACCGCCACCGAGACCGCAAAGACGGCCCACGCGGCCACGTTGAGGGGCAGGCGCGGGTAATCGCCGATATGGGTGAGGAACCGCCACAGGCCGTTCGCCACGATGAACGCGCCGGCCACGGCGAGGCCGCTGCCGAGCTGCGACGTGCCGAGGTTCGAGCGCACGCGTTCGGTGCGGCGGCCGGCCCGCGGGTTGGTGTCGAGAGGAACACTCATCGTTTGGTCACCTCCAACACGACCGTGGTTCCCGCGCCGCGCGCCGAGAACACGCGCACGGTGCCGCCGATGTCGTCGAGGCGCGCGATGACCGATTCGCGGAAGCCGAGGCGGCCGCCGGGGATCTCGTCGGGGTCGAACCCCACGCCCGCGTCGGTGACGACGGCGCGCGCGGCGGTCTCGTCGTCGCCCAGCGTGACGTGGGCCCGGTTCACCTGCGCATGGCGGCGCACGTTCTCGAGGCATTCCGAGAGCGCGAGCACGAAAGCCTCGAGGTGTTCGGGCGGCAGGTCGATCTCGGCGGCGCCGTGCCAGTCGATCTCGAGGCCGCGCCCGTCGAGCCGGGAACGCAGCCCGGCGAGCGACGCACCGACGGGCACCTCGGCCGTCGTGGTGAGCGAATAATCGCCGGATGCCTCGGGCTGCGGTGTCTCGCCGAGCCGCAGTCGCCGCAGCAGCTCGCCGTCGGACTCGGCTTGGCGGCGCAGGGCCTCGCCGTTCACGCCCACGCCCGAGTGGGCGAGCATCGTGAGGGTGGCGAGTGCCGTGTCGTGCAGCAGTCGCGCGTCGCGCAGCCGGCGCGCCTCGGTCTCGCTCGCCCGGCGTTCGATGTTGTAGGCGCGCCCGATGCGGCCGATGCGACGCATGACGCGCGGGAAACTGGCGCCCAGCCATCCACCGAATGTGGCGGCGACGCCCCAGCCTGTGACGATGAGCGCGACACCGCCCGACAGGTTGGCCGGGGTGCCCGCGAGGAGCGCCAGATAGAGCGCGATCGTGAGGACGAAGGCGAGTGCGCCCAGCAGGATCTCGCGCCAGCTGACGACGAGCACGGCCGCGATACCGCCGATGCCGAGCGCCGCGACGAGACCCATGGCCGACGAGCTGCCCACATTCCAGGCGCCGTCCATGAGCACACCGATGACGAGCAGCGACACGAAGCCCAGCGAGACGACGGCGACGATGAGGATGTCCCGGGGCCGCCACGCGGCCAGGGCGTGCGCGGCCGCGAGGAGGACGAGAGGGATCGACGCAAGGGGCGCGTGCCCCGGGGCCAGAACGCCCGGGATCCACAGGATGACGAGACTCACGACCGTGCCGATCAGCCCGAACGCCGCCGCGCTCAGCGCCAGCAGCCGCCCCATCTGGTAGGAGAAGCGGTCCTGTTCACGCCGGGAGAGCCGGGCCTCGGCCGCGCCGAAGGACGCCCGGGGAAGGGTGCCCGTCCGGCCCCCGCCGGTGACGACTCGAGGCGCACGTGGCATACGAGGAATCCTATCCGGCACGGGTGACGCGGCGGGTGTCGGTCTGCGTCGGGCAGCGTGCGCCGGTCGGCGTGCGTCGGGCAGCGTGCGCCGGGACGGGCGCGATCAGGCGGCGAGCAACCGCGCCAAGTGCCGCGCCACGGCCCCGTGTTCGATGAGGAACCCGTCGTGGCCGAACGAGGACGACAGCACGGTCGCGTCGTCGTCGATCGATGAGCGGATGCCGCGCGCGATGCGGCTCTGCCCCTCGACGGGGAACAACCGGTCGGAGTCGATGCCGATGACCACGGTGCGAGCCGTGACGCGTTCGAGCGCGGCATCCACCCCACCGCGCCCGCGGCCCACGTCGTGCGAGTTCATGGCCTCGACGAGCACCAGGTAGCTGTTGGCGTCGAACCGCCTCGTGAACTTGTTGCCGTGGAAGTCGAGGTAGGACTCGACGGCCCACCGCCCGTTGTCGCCGAGCGGCGAGATCTCGGACTGCCACGACCGGCCGAACCGCTCGTTGAGCTCTTCGGGGCTGCGGTAGTTGAGCAGCGCCATGCGCCGGGCCAGCGCGAGCCCCCGGTGCGGCCCCTGCCCGACGGCCGCGTCGTAGTAGTCGCCGCCCGCCCACTGCGGGTCGATGCGGATGGCCTCGAGTTGCAACGAGTTCAACGCCACCTGATCGGATGTCGTCACGGGGGGCGCCGACAACAGCCCGAGCCGCGCCACCCGCTCGGGGTGCGTGACGGCCCACTCGAGCGCGTGCATGCCGCCCATCGAGCCGCCGATGACGGCGTAGAAGCGGTCGATGCCGAGCGCATCGGCGAAGAGCGTCTGCGCGGCGACCTGGTCGCGGATGGTCGTGAAGGGGAACCGGGCACCCCACTCGGTGCCGTCGGGGGAGAACGATGACGGGCCGGTGGAGCCCTGGCATCCGCCCAGCATGTTGGGGGCGACGACGAAGTAGCGGTCGGTGTCGATGGCGAGGCCGGGCCCCACGATACCGTTCCACCAGCCGCCCGTCTTATGCCCGGGGCCGCCCTGGCCGACGACGTGGCTGTCGCCCGTGAGGGCGTGCAGGATGAGGATGGCGTTGTCGCGCTCGGGTGTCAGCGTGCCCCAGCTCTCGTAGGCGAGGCGCACATGTGGCAGGTGCCCGCCCGATTCGAAGTCGAGGGGGCCGAGTTCGGCGAAGCGGCGGTCGCCCGGCCGGTCGCCGTCGCGCCACGCGCCCGAGGCCGGCGGCTTGCCGAGCACGGTGCGCGCCTCCGCCTCGGTGACGAAGCGGGACGGAACGGTGTCCGCGGAAGTCTGCCAGTCCATGTGTTCAATTCTGTCGGTACGACGCCGCCCCGGTGTCCATGTTACGGACGCCGGGGCGGCGGAAGAGGTGCTGCGTGGTGCTGCGCGGGCTGCTTACACGCGCGCGGCGTCGGCCACGCGCTTGGCGGCGGCGAGCGCCTGCGTGAGGTCGGCCTTCAGGTCGTCGATGTTCTCGAGTCCGACCGACAGGCGCACGAGGCCGGGCGTGACACCCGTCGTGAGCTGCTGTTCGGGGGTGAGCTGCGAGTGCGTGGTCGACGCGGGGTGGATCACGAGCGAGCGCACGTCACCGATGTTGGCGAGGTGCGAGAAGAGGGTGAGGCTGTTGACGAGTTCGCGCCCGGCATCCACGCCGCCCTTCAGCTCGAAGCTGAGCACGGCGCCGACACCCTTGGGGGCGTAGCGGTTGGCCGCGGCATACCAGGGGCTCGAGGGCAGACCCGAGTAGTTCACGCTGGCGATGTCGGGGTGCTGGTCGAGCCACTCGGCGATCTCCTGCGCGTTCTGCACGTGACGCTCGATGCGCAGCGACAGCGTCTCGATGCCCTGGATGAGCAGCCACGCGCTGTTGGGCGAGATGGCGGCGCCGAGGTCGCGCAGCAGCTGCACGCGCGCCTTGATGATGTAGGCCAGGGAGTCGCCGACGGCGGTCGTGTAGCTGGCGCCGTGGTAGGACGGGTCGGGCTCGGTGAGGCCCGGGAACTTCTCGACGTTCTTCGACCACTCGAATTTGCCGCCGTCGATGATGATGCCGCCGATGGTGGTGCCGTGTCCGCCCAGGAACTTGGTTGCCGAGTGCACCACGATGTCGGCGCCGTGCTCGAGGGGTCGGATGAGGTAGGGCGTGGCGATGGTGCTGTCGACGATGAGCGGCAGGCCGGCGTCGTGCGCGACATCCGCGACGAGTCGGATGTCGAGCACGTTGATCTTGGGGTTGCCGATGGTCTCGGCGAACAGCAGCTTGGTGTTGGGGCGGATGGCGCGCGCCCACTCCTCGGAGTCGTCCTGGTTCTCGACGAACGTCGTCTCGATGCCGAGCTTCTGCAGCGTGTACTTGAAGAGGTTGTAGGTGCCGCCGTAGATGGACGACGACGACACGATGTGGTCGCCCGCTTGCGCGATGTTGAGCACGGCGATGGTAGTGGCCGACTGGCCGCTGGCCACGAGCAGGGCCCCCGTGCCACCCTCGAGGGCCGCGAGACGCTGCTCGACGACATCCTGCGTGGGGTTCTGGATGCGCGTGTAGATGTTGCCGAATTCGGACAGCGCGAAGAGGTTCTGCGCGTGCTCGGCGTTGTCGAACACGTAGCTGGTGGTCTGGTAGATCGGGGTGGCCCGGGCCTTCGTGACCGGGTCGGGCTGCGCGCCCGTGTGGATCTGCTTGGTCTCGAATTTCCAGTCGGGGTTGTTCAGGTCGGTCATGAGATCTCCCGGGTCGTGGTGCGGATGATGCGAGCGGATGTTCGTGCGGATGTCTGGGGTCGTGCGGTGCTGCGGTGCAGACGCGTCGTGGCGGGCCGGAGCGAGCAGGTGTGCGCGTGATGCGGGTCGTGCGGGGCGGGCGACACGGTGCCGACGCGACGGTGCGTGGCCGACGATGTGTGCGGTGCCTCGCTTCGAGACTAGGAGTGCGGCCGGGCGCGGGCAAATGGCCCGCAACGTGGCGCAATGTGGCGAAACGCGGCGGGCGGCCGCGCGGCGCACCGGCGTGCCGCGGCGATACGCTGGGGGCATGACGACGACGACCAGACGTGCAGTGGTGACGGGTGCGAGTTCGGGCATTGGGGCGGCGACCGTGCGGTTGTTCCGCGAGCGCGGCTGGGAGGTCGTCGGGGTGGCCCGCCGTGCCGACCGGCTCGAGGCGCTCGCCGCCGAGACGGGCTGCGACTGGGTGGTGGCCGATCTGACGAAGCAGGCGGATGTCGACGCCCTCGCCGAGCGCGTGGCCGAGATCGGCGACATCCATGTTCTCGTGAACAACGCGGGCGGGGCTTTCGGGCTCGACTCGGTGGAGGACGGCGACGTCGACGACTGGGCGCGCATGTACGACATCAACGTGCTCGGCACGAAACGCGTCATCTCGGCGCTGCTGCCGGCCCTGCGCCGCGGAATTCCCGAGGGTGGCTCGGCATCCATCGTGGGTGTGACGTCGATCGCGGGACATGTGGCTTATGCGGGCGGCGGCGGCTACAACGCGGCCAAGTTCGCCGAGCGCGCGCTCTTCGAGGTGCTGCGGCTCGAGCTGAACGGCGAGCCCCTGCGCGTGATCGAGGTGGCGCCCGGCATGGTGCACACCGAAGAATTCTCGCTCGTGCGCTTCGGTGGCGACCAGGCCAAGGCCGACGCCGTCTACTCCGAGGTGCCCGACCCGCTGTACGCCGACGACATCGCCGAGACGATCGTGCACGCCGTCGAGCTGCCGCCGTTCGTCAACCTCGACCTCATCACGGTGAAGCCCGTGGCCCAGGCCGCGCCCTACAAGGTGTCCAAGGGTGCGCTGCGCGTGCGCCAAGCCGACGAAGACTGACCCTCACTGACTTGGCCCTAGCCGACTAGGCCGGTCTGGGCTGAGCTCGCCAACCCGGGCCGGCCCGAGCGTTCAGGCGACGGGCGTCGTGGCGGATGCCGCATCCGCCGTCACCTCGTCGCTGAACGCCAGCTTCGGCACGAAGAAGAGCAGCACGGCGGCCACCAACGCGCCGCCGCCGCACACCGACCACACGACGAGGTAGCCGCCGAGACTCGACGCCGTCGACGTGACCGCGCCCGCCGCGCCCGCGAACAGCACGATGCCGAACGTGGCCGACGCGAACGACCCGCCGATGGTCTTGGTTGTGTTCGTGAGGGCCGACGCCACCCCGGTCTGCCCGCGCGGTGCCGCCGCCGCGGCCGCCGCGGGCATGGCGCCGACGAGCGCGCCCGATCCGAGGCCCGCGATGGCCATATTGGTGAACACCTGCCACGTCTCGAGATGGAACGGCAGGAACAACAAATATCCGCCGGCCACGAGGAATGCCGCGACGATGAGCGCGATGCGCGGGCTCGTGCGTTTCGACACAAGCGGGAACAGCAGGGCGCCCACGATCATCGACAGGAGATAGGCGCCGATCAGAATGGATCGCTGCGACGCGCTCAACCCGAGCCCGTAGCCGTTGACGGGGTCGGTGCCTGCATACGTGCTGAGCGGCGCCTGCGCGCCCAGCAGGCTGATGCCCACGAGACCCGCGGTCAGTTGCACGGGCCACATGGTCGGCTGGCGCAGCACGCGCAGGTCGATGGCCGGGTCTTTCTGCCGCAGCTCCCACCGACCGAACGGCACGATCGCCGCCACGCCGACCAGGATGATGGCCCACACCCACCAGGTCTCGGGCCCGTTCAGCCGCAGGAACGTGAGGCCCGAGGTGACGAGCAGCAGCGACAGCGACAGCAGCACGAAGCCCACGAGGTCGAGCGTGCGCCCGGGCAGCGGCTCGGATTCGGGCACCTTGAACAGGATCACGAAGAACACGGCCGTGACGGCCACGGCCGGCACCATGAGCGCGAGCGTGACGTTCTCGCTGAGCGCCGCGAAGATGCTGCCCGCGCCGAGAGCCCCCAGGATGGCCCCCGCCTCGAGCGCCACGACGAGCAGGCCGGCCGCACGGCGCGTGTCGGATGCCGCCTGACCGCTCTTCCGCCCCCGCTCGAAGATGAGGGCGATCTCGAGCGGCAGCCACACCACGTAGAACCCCTGCAGCGCCCAGGCCGCGAGGAAGGACCAGAAGTCGTTGGCGAAGCACAGCCACCACGTGGCACCCGCCGTGAGCACGGTCGCGATGAGCAGCATCCGTTTGTGGCCCATCATGTCGCCGAGTTTGGCGAGCACGGGCACGACGAGCGCCGACAACAGCAGTTGAGCGGCCTCGAACCAGTTGAAGTCGGCGTCGACGATGCCGAGGTGCGCCACGAGATCGCTGATGAGCGGCACGTAGTAGCCCTGCAGGATGCCGCTCGTCAGCTCGACGAAGAAGAACCAGCCGATGAGGGATGCGCTGACCCCCACCATCGACCGTGGCAGGCGTGGTGTGCGGGCGGGCGGCGTCGTCATTGTCGGATGCTACAACCGGCGGTCAAAACGCCGCTAGCTTAAGAAGATGACGAACGATGTGACTCCTCCGGCCGCCGAGAACACCCCCGAGCGCGAAGTCCTCACGTGGGACGACTTCGGAGATGCCACGCGAACGCTCGCGCACGACGTGCTCTCCTCGGGTTTTACCCCTGACATCGTCGTCGCCATCGCGCGCGGTGGACTGCTTCTCGGCGGGTCGATCGCCTACGCCCTCGGTGTCAAGAGCTGCGGCGCCCTCAACGTCGAGTTCTACACGGGCGTCGACGAGCGCCTGCCCGAACCCGTCGTCATCCCGCCCATGCTCGACGGCGGTTCGCTGCGCGACAAGAACATCCTGCTCGTCGACGACGTCTCGGACTCGGGACGCACGCTCGCCCTCGTGCGCGAGCTCGTGGGAGCCTCGGGCGCCCGCGTCAAAACCGTCACGCTCTACACGAAGCCCGGCACGGTGCTCGTGCCCGACTACTACTGGAAGAGCACGTCGCAGTGGATCACGTTCCCGTGGTCGGCGCTCCCTCCCGTCGAGGTGGGCGACCCCCAGGCTCGCTAAGCTGACGGGATGAGTATTCACCTCGTGGGCGGGCCGATGCCGGCCGACACAGAACCGGCCATCTACGGGGCGTTCATCGCCGAAGCCGCCGAGCGGGCCGTGCACGGCGAGCGCCTCATCCCGCGCATTGCCGTCGTCATCGTGCACGACGGCAACGGCACCGACGACGCGGCCGCGTGGCGACGCACGCTCGAGCGTTCGGGCGCCTGCGAACCCGTCGTCGCTCTCGTGCGCGAGGGCGCAACGCTCGACCAGACGGCCCTCGTCGACATCGACGGGCTCATCGTCGCGGGCGGTCTCACGCCCGCCTACGCCGTGGCCCTCGAACCCGTCACGGGCGAGATTCGACGTCAGGTGGCAGACGGTCTGCCCTACCTCGGCTACTCGGCGGGCGCGGCGCTCGCCGCCGACCGCGCGCTCATCGGCGGCTGGCAGATCGGCGGGGTGCCCGTGTGCCCCGAGGACGCCTCCGAAGAACTCGACGATGTCACCATCCAGCAGGGCATCGGGCTCATCGACGTGACCGTCGACGTGCACGCCGCGCAGTGGGGAACGGTGGCGCGCGCCATCGCCGCCACCGAGGCGGGGCTCGTCGAGGGTGTGCTTGCGATCGATGAGGCCACGGCGCTCGTCGTGGGCGAAGGCCCCCTGCGCGTGGTTGGCCCGGGCAGCGTCTGGCAGATCTCCGGCAGCGAGAACGGCGTGCGCGTCGTCACGCTCGCCGAGGGCTGATCGACCGCTCCCGCATGAGACACTCACTCGCCGAACTGGCCGCCGACGGGTCGATGGATGCCGCGTGGGCGACAGCGCTTGAACCCGTCGAGGACGACATCCACCGCCTGGGCGACTTCCTGCGGCAGGAGACGGCCGAGGGGCGCGGATATCTGCCCGCGGGCGAGAACGTGCTGCGGGCCTTTCGGGCGCCGCTTCGCGACGTGCGGGTGCTGATCGTGGGGCAAGATCCCTACCCGACGCCCGGGCATCCCATCGGCCTGTCGTTCGCGGTGGAGAAGCATGTGCGGCCCGTGCCGCGCAGCCTGCAGAACATCTATCGCGAGCTGGCGGATGATCTGGGTGTCACGCCGCCCGAACACGGCGACCTGAGCGCGTGGACCGACAACGGCGTGATGCTGCTGAACCGCGTGCTGACGGTGCGACCGGGGGAGGCGGCATCCCATCGCGGGAAGGGGTGGGAGGCCGTGACCGATCACGCCATCCGCACGCTCGTGGCGCGCGACCAGCCGCTCGTCGCGATTCTGTGGGGCAAGGATGCTCAGGGGCTGAAGCCGTTGCTCGGCGACACCCCCGTGATCGAGAGCGCGCACCCGAGCCCGCTGTCGGCGAGGCGAGGATTCTTCGGGTCGAAACCGTTCTCGCGCGCCAACGAGGTGCTGGTGCGGCGCGGGGCGAAACCGGTCGACTGGACGCTTTACACTTGAGCCGTGCTCGAAGAGGAATACCAGCCCCGACGCCGGCTCCCGCCCCACCTGCGGAAGAAGCCCAGCGAAGAACCGCCGTTCGACTATGAGATCCGCGACGCGCGGCTCGAAGACATGCCCGACGTGCGCGAGATCTACAACCACTACGTCGCCAATAGCGTCGTCACGTTCGACGAAGACGCCATGACCCTCAAAGAGTGGAAGACCAAGTTCGAGCGCCTGCACAAGGCCGGCATGCCGTTCATAGTGGCCGTCTCGCCGAGCGAACAGATCCTCGGCTATGCGCTCGTGGCGCCGTGGAAAGAGAAGCGCGCCTACCGCTACACGGTCGAGAACTCGATCTACCTGCGCGCGGCGTCCACGGGTAAGGGTCTCGGGCGCGTGCTGCTCGGCGAGCTCATCGAACGGTCGAAGGCCGCGGGGCTCAAAGAGATGCTGGCCGTGATCGCCGACAAGGGTGCCGAGTCATCCATCGCCCTGCACGAGAAGTTCGGCTTCGTCGAGATCGGGCGCATGGGACGCGTGGGCTTCAAGTTCGAGCGCTGGCTCGGCACCGTGCTCATGCAGAAGTCGCTGAAGTAACGCTCAGCGACCCGAGACGCGTCCGGCGACGTCCAGCACGAGCCCGCGGGGGAGGATCCCGGCGCCAACAGCCTGCACCTTGTTGCGCAGCCCCGACACGACACTCGCGGGCGTGCGCGCACGATCGAGCGCCCGGAAAGTCGTCTGGATGACCTGATCCACCGTCTCGCGCGGCCCGAACGATTGGTCGTCATTGCCTGCCACGGCGAAGAAGTCGGTCTCGGTGGGGCCGGGGGACAGCGCCAGCACCTTCACGCCCGTCTCCTTGAGTTCGAACGCGAGCGCCTCGGTGAACGACAGCACGAAAGCCTTCGTGGCGGCATAGATCGCGAAATCGGGCACGGGGGCGTGGCCGGCGACACTCGACACCGTGAGCAGAACGCCCGTGCCGGGTTTCGTGGCGGCGTGCGCCGTGAGATGCGGCAGCAGCGCGTGCGTGAGCTTGACGAGCGCCGTGATGTTCAGGTCGATCTGGCCCGTGGCATCCTTCGACGACGAGCGCAGGAACGGGCCCGCCACGCCATACCCCGCGTTGTTGACGAGACTGGCGATGCGGATGCCGCGCCCCTCCAGCCCCGATACGACCTCGTCCACGCCGCCCGGGGCCGCGAGGTCGGCCGCGATCACGGTGGATGTCGTGCCGTACCGTTCGCCGAGCTCATCCGCCAGCGCCTGCAGCCTGTCCCGCCGACGCGCCACGAGCACGAGGTCGGCGCCGCGGCGTGCGAACTCGGCGGCGAAACCGCGCCCCAGGCCGCTCGAAGCGCCCGTGATCAGAACAGTGGTACCCATGGGGTCGAAGACGTAAGCCATGGGGCGAGAGTAGCGCGCCGGGCCGGGCGTGCGCGGCGAGTAGGCTCGGAACGTGTACGAGATTCACGATCTGGGAGCCGTCGAACTCTGGGTGTCGCTGCAGCGCGGCGAGCTCGGCCCCGTCGAGGTCACCCGCCACTTCCTCGAGCGCATCGAGGCCATCGAGCCTCAGGTGGGCGCCTTCCTGCAGGTCAACGCCGACGCCGCCCTCGAGCGGGCCCGCTTCGTCGAGAAGGAGGTGCCGCAGACGTCGCCGCTCTGGGGCATCCCGCTGGCCGACAAAGACCTGGTGCAGCGCGCCGGCACGGTCACCACGTTCGGCTCGAAAGCCTTCGAAGGTGTGGTGTCGCAGGCGTCCGACGAGATCGTGCGCGTGCTCGACGACGCCGGGTCGATCAGCCTCGGCAAGACGAACACGCCCGAGTTCGGCCTGTTCGGCTACACCGAGAACGCGCTCGCCGAGCCGACGCGCAACCCCTACGACCTCGAGACCAACGCGGGCGGGTCGTCGGGCGGCGCGGCTGCGGCCGTGGCGGCGCGCATGCTGCCGTTCGCGCCCGCGAGCGACGGTGGCGGCTCCATCCGCATCCCCGCCGCCGCGACAGGGCTCGTCGGCATCAAACCGTCGCGCGGCCTCGTGCCGTCGGGCTCGGGCATCGATTCGCTGGCCGGGCTCGCCGTCAAGGGTCCCATCGCCCGCAGCGTGCGCGATGCCGCCATGCTGCTCGACGCCATGATCGGCCGCGAGAACGGGCGCATCCCGCATCCCTTCGCCCTGCGTGCGCCCGACGACGACGACGGCGATCTGCTCGGGGTCGCGATCCGGGGTGAGGGTCGCTTCAACATCGGGCTGCTCACGAACACGCCGTGGGATGACGCCTACGACATCGTCGTCGCGCCAGAGGCCCGTGCCGCCGTCGCTCAGGCCGTCGAGTTGCTGGCCACGTTCGGTCACGGCATCGAGGAGGTCACGCTCGACCACGGCAACGTCTATCCGGATGCCTTCCGCACCGTGTGGCGCGTCTCGGCCGCCACGCTGCCCGTCGACGGCGACCGCATCGGCCTGCTCGAGCCCATCACGCAGGAGTTGCTGCGCGCCGGCCGGCAGATCGGGGCCCGCGAGCTGTCGCAGGTCCTGTCGGTGCTCGGCCGCTTCGAGCGCAGCGTCATCCGCCAGTTCGCCCGCTTCGACGCCGTGCTGAGCCCCAGCCTCGCGCTCACACCGCGGCCGAACGGTTGGCACGACCAGACCGACCCGGCCCGCAACTTCGAGCAGCAGGTGCTCTATGCCCCGCACACCTCGTTCGTGAATGCCTCGGGTCTGCCCGCCATCACGCTGCCCGTCGCGGTGACGGATGACGGCCAACCCATGGGCGTGCAGCTCATCGGTCGCCCCGGTGGCGAGGCCGCGCTTATCTCGATCGGCACGCAGCTCGAGCGCAAGCTCCGCTGGCAGAACCGGATGCCGGCGCTCGCCGCTTCCCGCTGACGCGCGCGTGTCGCGGGGTCAGGCGCCTGGCGGCGCCGGGTTCGTCGGCGTGCCGCCCGGCCTCGAAGCCGCGCGCGGCGTCATTCGTCAGGCGTCGAGCGTCGGCACGGCGCTCAGCAGGCGGCGCGTATAGGGATGCTCGGGCCGCCCGAGCACGCGCGCGGTGGGTCCTTGCTCCACGATCGCGCCCTCGGTCATGACGGCCACGCGGTTGCTGAGGTGCTGGATCACCCCGATGTCGTGCGACACGATGACGAGCGTGAGCCCGAGCGACGCGCGCAGCTCGGCGAGCAGGTCGAGGATGCGGGCGCGCACGGTGACGTCGAGCGCCGACAGCGGTTCGTCACCGACGAGCAGGCGCGGCCCGTGCACGATGGCCCGGGCCAGGGCGATGCGCTGACGCTGACCGCCCGAGAACTCGTGCGGATACCGCGAGGCCGCTGCGGCGTCGAGACCGACGGCCTCGAGCACCTCGACGACGCGTCGACGATGGCCGCCCTCCGTGCGGATGCCGAGGCCCGTGAGCGGTTCGGCGACGATGCGTCCGACGCTCATGCGCGGGTCGAGCGACGCATACGGGTCTTGGAAGATGATGCCGGTCTCGCGGCGCAACCAGCGCAGCTTCGCGGCCGGACCAGGTTCGACCGCACGGCCGTCGAAGGTCACGGTGCCGCTGCTCGGCGCATCGAGCGCGAGGAGCAGGCGCACGAGCGTCGACTTGCCCGAGCCGGACTCCCCGATGACCGCGAGCGTATCGCCCTCGAAGACGTCGAGGTCGACGGGTTTCAGCGCATCGGTCACACGCCCCGGCTGAAAAAGGTTCTCGCGCGGCGACACGAACCGCCGCGACAACCCGCGCGCGCTCAGAAGGGGCGTGCGGATCGGCGTGTCCGTCTCGCGATCGAGGGCGTCGTGGCCGGTCACAGCGTCGTCGCGGCTCACAGTGCTCCCTCGTCTTTCGCTCGGTTGTAGTCGTTGTTGTTGTCGTCGTCGTGATCCGTTGTGGCCCCCGCCGTCCACGTCGTCGCCCGTGCGGCCTCGAGCAGCGCGCGCGTCACCGGGGATGCCGGATCGTGCAGCAGCGTCTCGATCGACGCCTCCTCGACCACGCGCCCCTCGGCCAGCACCGAGGCGCGATCGACCGTGCGCTGCAACACCGCCAGGTCGTGCGTGATGAACAGCAGCGACATGCCGCGCTCCCGCTGGATGCGCGCGAAGAGGTCGAGGATCTCGGCCTGGATCGTCACGTCGAGCGCCGTCGTCGGCTCATCGGCGATGAGCACGTCGGGGTCGGCCGCCAGCGCGATGGCGATGGCGACGCGCTGACGCTGTCCACCCGAGAGCTGGTGCGGGTAGCGGTCGACGATGCGGTCGGGCTCCGGCAGGCGCACGAGGGTGGCGAGCTCGATGGCGCGCCTCCGGGCGTCGCGCTTCGAGGCATCCGTGTGTCGTCGGATGGGCGTCATGATCTGGCTGCCGACCGTGCGGATGGGGTTGAGGGCCGTGCGGGGTTCCTGGAAGACGATGCCGAGGCGGCGGCCGCGGATGCGCGCGAGTTCCCGTTCGGAGAGCCCGACGATCTCGGTGTCACCCAGGCGGATGCTGCCCGACACGCGTGCTCCCTCGGGCAAGAGCCCCAGCAGTGCGAGCGCCGTGAGCGACTTGCCCGAACCGGACTCGCCGATCAGGCCGAAGCGTTCGCCTCCGTCGACGTGGAACGAGACGTCGTCCACGACCACGCGGCCGCCCACTTCGATCGTCAGGTTCGAGACGGTCAAACTCGACGCAGCGAGGCCTCGCCCAGCGGGATTCGACCCAGCGGGATTCGACCCAGCGGGATTCGGCGGTGTGGGATTCATCGGTTTCCTCCCTGGCGCACGCGCGGGTCGGTGGCGTCGCGCAGCCCGTCGCCCAGCAGGTTGAAGCCCAGCACGGTGAGCGTGATGACGAGGCCCGGCCACAGCACGGCGAGCGGGTGCACGCCGATGTAGGGCTGCAGTTCGGCGAGCAGGCGGCCCCAGCTGGGCGTCGACGCGGGCGCCCCGTAGCCGAGGTAGGAGAGCCCGGCCTCGGCGAGCACGGCCAGCGCCATCGACCACGACAATTGCACGATGAAGACGGGCGCGATGTTGGGCAGCAGGTGGCGCGTGAGCACCCGCCCGCGACCGAGACCGGATGCCGTGGCGGCCAGCACGTATTCGCTGCGGGCGATGCGCCGGATCTCGCCGCGCGACACCCGGGCGATGTTCACACCGAAGCTCACGCCGACGGCCACGATGACGACGCCGAGCGAGCCGCCGAAGACGCTCGCGAGCATGAGGGCCACGAGGATGGTCGGAAAAGCGATGAGGATGTCGATGAGCACGGCGATGCCCTCGCGCACCCAGCGCGCCGTCAGCGAGCCGAGAGCCGCCAGCGCCACGCCCACGACGGCCGCGATGAGCGCCGAGCCCGCGGCCACCTGCACGGTCGTGCGGCTGCCGGCGAGCAGCACGCTGAAGATGTCGCGCCCCACGTTGTCGGTGCCCATGAGGTGCGTGAGAGAAGGCCCGAACCACTGGTCGTACGGGTTCGCGGCACCCGGATCGTAGGGCGTGTAGACGAGCGAGACGCCCGCGGCCACGACGAGCACGACCACGGCGACGACGCCGTAGAGCCCCGACGGTGTCGCGAGCAGCGCCCGCCACCACGTGCGGCGGCGGGACGGCCTGCCGGCGGCGGCCGAGCGGCGTGCGAGCTGTCGCACGCGGCGCGGGTCGGGCGTGGGGGCGCCGGTCTGGATGATGGTCATGCGGTCTCCCGCTGTCGGGGGTCGAGCAGCCGGTGCACGATGTCGACGAGCGTGCCGATGACGAGCACGATGGCCGTCAGCGCCAGCAGTTCGCCCTGCACCTTGGTGAGGTCGCGATTGCCCACGTCGGCCACGAGCATGCGCCCGATGCCCGGCAGGCTGAAGAGCTGTTCGATGATGATGGCGCCCACGATGAGCCCCGCGACCTGCAGGCCGAGCACCGAAACCACCGAGAGCGCCACGTTGGGCATGCCCTGCGTGATGAGGGCCCTGGTGCGCGTCATGCCTGTCGCCGCGGCCGTGCGCACATAGTCCTCGCCGCTCGCCTCGACGGCGGCCGAACGGATGAAGCGCAACAGCACGGCACCCTCGATGATGCCGATCGTGAGGGACGGCAGGACGAGGGATTGGATCGCGCGCCCGGGCTCCTGCCATCCGTCGAGGGGGAAGCCCTGCGGGGGCAACCAGCCGAGCCACACCGCGAAGACCGCGATGAGGACGAGCCCGGCCCAGACGGCGGGCACGGCGGCGAGGCCCTGCGACACGAAGCTCACCACCGTGCCCGAGATCCGGCGCCGGCGAACGGCCGCGAGGATGCCGAGGGGAACGCTGAACAGCAGTGCGATGACGAGCGAGAAGACGGCGAGCGGCACGGTGACCTGCGCCTTCTCGGCCAGCTCGTCGGCCACCGACGACGACGTGATGAGCGATGAACCGAGGTCGCCCCGCAGAAGCCCGCCGAGCCAGTCGCCGTATTGCACCAGGATGGGGCGGTCGAGCCCGAGAGACAGCCGAATCGCGGCCACCTGCTCGGGCGTCGACTGCGTTCCCGCGATCACCTGAGCGACGTCACCCGGCAGAATGCGCAGGGTGAAGAAGATCAGGGCGCTGGCCACCAGGAGCCCGACGACGAGGAGCAGCAGCCTCGTCAGGACGAAGCGCATCACTCCTGGACGGCTAGTTCGCCGAGGTCGAGACGCGTGGAGGTCGAGTCGGTCGGGAACCCGGTGACGCCCGTGCGCACGGCCGTGAGCGTCACGGCGTTGTAGAGCCAGTCGGCGCCGGCCTGCTCGCTGACGATGCGCGCGGCTTCCTTCAGCTTGGCGGCGGCGGTCTCGGGATCGGCCGCAGCGACCGACTCCTGGTAGAGGCGCTGCACGTCGGCGTTGTCGAAGCCGAAGTAGTAGTCGGGGTTGGCCCAGTTGCCGAAGTCACGCGATTCGGCGTGGTCGACGTAGCTCAACTGGAAGTCCTTGTTGGTGTAGACGTCGTTCAGCCAGGTGGCGAACTCGACGCTCTTGACGTTGAGCGTGATGCCGACCTTCTCGAGCTCCGAGACGAGCAGCGTGGCCACGCTCGTGCCGTAGAAGGACGGGATGGTGAGGTCGAGGCTGAGGTTCGACTGGCCGGCGGCGGCGAGCAGTTCCTTGGCCTTGGTCGGGTCGTAGGGTGCGACATCCGTCAGGTCTTCGTAGCCCGGGTCGAGTTCGGGGATGGGCCCGCCCTGTTCGACGGCCGCGCCGCCGACGGCCTTGACGACGGCGGCGTGGTCGATGGCCATGCGGATGGCCTGGCGCACGCGCACATCGTTCAGCGGGGCGACCTTGTTGTTGAAGGCCAGCGTGTATTTGTCGGTGGTCTTGCCGCGCGCGATCTCGATGTCGGCGTTGCCGTCGAACTGTGTGGCGAGGTTGGCGTCGACGGCCGTCTGCACGTCGAGGTCGCCCGCCAGCATGGCGTTGATGCCCGCGTTGGCGTCGGTGATGTAGCGGAACACGACGCTCTTCACCCGGGCCTTCTCGCCCCAGTAGTCGTCGTTGCGCTCGAGCGTCAGGCTGTCGCCCTGCTTCCAGCTCTTCAGCGTGTAGGGGCCCGTGCCGACGGCGGTCGTGGACAGGTCGTTGGTGGCGGCCTCGTCGAGCACCAGGCCCGCGCGGCCCGCGAGGTTCCACAGCAGGTTCGAGTCGGGGGCCGAGAGCGCGAGCGTGACGGTGTCGTCGTCGGTGGCCGTGATCGACGTCACGTTGGCCAGATCGGTGTGGCCCTGCATCCCCTCGTCGTCCTTGACCTGCGAGATCGACCAGACGACATCCTCGGCCGTGACCTCGTCGCCGTTCTGGAAGGTGACGCCGTCGTTGAGGTCGAACGTGTAGGTGAGGCCGTCTTCAGAAACCTCGTGCGATTTTGCGATGGTGTCGACGATGTCGCCCGAGGCCGTGCGCGAGACGAGACCCTCGTAGACGTTGTCGATGAGCACCTGGTCGAGCGCGATGCCGTCGGTGGTGCGGATGTCGAGGTCGGTCGGTTCGAGCACCAGACCCACGTTGACCGTGGCGTCGGCGTCGGGGCTGCCCGACTCGGACGAGCCTCCGTCCGGCGTGCAGGCGGTGAGGACGAGGGCTGCGGCGGCGACGGTGCCGGCTGCGGCGAGAATTCGGGGGGAACGCATGTCGATCCTTTCGGGATGCTTCTGCAGTGCAAGTGTCGGTCATCCCGCCCGCCCGGCCGAGGCCCTGGCGGGGCGGCGGCAGTGGGGCGGAGATGAAAGGTGCTGTCCTGGTCGACGGGGCCCGACCGGTGGTGCGGGTGCGTGACTTTCGGACTCGATGTCGCTGGCGGCGGCGTTGCCGGTTTCAGCGCGCTGCGGGGAGGGAGAACCTTGCCCGGGCACGTGATCGCCGGCGCGGAATGCGCGGCGTCAAGAGAGCGTACCGGATGCCGGGACCTGACCCGGAATCGGCGCGGACTCGTCGACGAAATCGCGGATCGCTTCGGCGAGTTGCACGGGAGCGAACTCCTGCACGTTGTGCCCCGCCTCGATCCGTACCGAACGTGAACCGGGCACGCGGTCGAGGAATTCCCGTTCGAGGGCGTCGTCGAGGAAACCGTGCGAGGCGCGTACGAGCAGCACGGGGATGTCGAGCCGCTCGAACGAAGCCCAGACGCTCGCCAGCTCGAACGTGAGGGGCACTCGGTCGCCCAGGTTGGCGAGGTGGTGTTTGAAGATGATGGAGCCGTCGGGCTGCTCGCGCGTGTTGAGCCAGACGCCGCGTTCGAGGGCCCGGCGGTCGGTGCCGATGCCGAACGCGATGGCACGGTCGACGATCTCGTCGCGCGAGCGGAAAGGCTCGGGCGCCTGCAAGAAGTCGCGCACCGACTGCGCACCCGATTCGTGCAACCCCGGGGTGATGTCGACGATGACGAGCGCATCGGCGGATGCCGCATCCTCGGCCGCGATCACCGCAGCGGTCAGGCCGCCGAGCGATTGGCCGACGAGCACCTGGGGCCCCGGGCCATCCACGACTTCGTCGAACAGCGGGCGCAGAGACCGGGCGTTGGTGGCAGGGGAGTAGTCGGCGTCGTCGCGCCACGCCGAATCACCGTGACCAGGCAGGTCGACGGCCAGGGCGTTGCGGCCGAGCGCCTGAACGGTGGCATCCCAGGTGTGGGCGTTGAGGCCTGCGCCGTGCAGGAACGTGAACTCGGGGCCGCCGTCGCCCCACTGCAGATACGAGATGGCGCGGCCATCCGGGTCGACCACGCTGTCGCGCCGCCCGGGCAACGGCACATGGTCGGGGGTGTTCAGGATGCCGCGGTGCTCGAGTTCGCCGGCGAGGAACCGGAATTCGTCCGGGCCGTCGACGTCGCTGTGATCGAGAGTCATGCTTCTAGTCTCTGCCATCGGGGGCGGGCGCACGAGTCAGTCGGCCAGATCGTGACTTCTCGTGACATCTCCAGACGCGTCGGGACAAGATAGGGATATGAGCACCCCGCGCCACTACCCCCTGCCCGGCACGTACAACTTCCGCGAGGTGGGTGGCTATCACGCGGGATCGTCGACCACGAAGTGGGGCAAGCTCTACCGGTCGGATGCCCTGAACCGCCTGACCGACGAGGCGCGCGACGACCTGCGGCAGCGCGACATCCGCACCGTCATCGACCTGCGCGACGACGAGGAGCGGCGCCACAACCCCAGCCTGCTCGAGGGGCTGCCCGTGCGCGTCGTCGAATCGCCCATCTTCAGCGGGTCGGCGTCGTCGTTCCTGGCCTCGGACATTACGCTGGCTCGGCTCTATGAGACGGTCGTCACCGAGAATGCGGATGCCATCGTGCGCGCCATCCGCGTGATCGCGTCATCGGGCGAGGACGGGGGCGCCGTGCTCGTGCACTGCACGGCCGGCAAGGATCGCACGGGGCTCGTCGTCGCATTCGCGCTGCTCGCGGTCGGGGTCGATCGCCAAGAAGTCGTCGCCGATTACGCCATGACCCAGCAGAACCTGCCCGATTCGCTCATGGCACCCATCATCGCGCGGCTGAAGGCGCTGCACGTGCCCGATTCGACCACGATCGACGAACTCGTGTGGGGCTCGCCCGCTCATGTGCTCGAAGAGACGATCGACCTCGTGGTGCGTCAGCACGGCAGCGTGCGCGCGTTCTTGACCGACAACGGGTTGACCGACGCCGAGCTGGATGACCTCGCCCACGTCCTGCTCGAGCGCGCCTGAACGAACGCCCCGAGAAGTTCTCAAGATAGGTAAGGCATGCCTATACTGAGAGCGTTATGACGAACGATTCCGTCCTCCCCGAGCACGCCGACAGCGGCTCTTTCGCGCACCTCGGTCACGGGGCTCACGGCGGCCGTCACCGCACGCGTGTGCAGTATCTGCTCGCGGGCGACGAGACGGTTCTGGCCGAGGTTCAGGCGCTCGCCGCAACGCTTCCGCTGTGTGCAACGGGCCGCATCTTCGTCGAGGTCGCCTCAGAGGCGGATGTCTTCGAGCTGTCGGCGCCCCCGCGCATGACCGTCACCTGGTTGGCGCGTTCGACGCGCCGCGGGTCGGTCGGTTCTGGCCGGGCCTGCGCCCGAGGCGAGGCCGTTTCCCGCGCCGCGCGCGCGTGGGCGAGCGAGATGCTGTGCGACGATCCCGAATCGGCGCACATCTGGCTGGGCGGGGACCAGCGCGGGGTGGCCGAGACGTATCGGCACCTGACCGTGGGGCTCGACATCCTGCCCGATCACATTCACGGCGCAGCGCGCGCCTAGGGCTCGCCCGGCGGCTGAATCCGCGCGGGCGGCGTATGCCTCTGCGCTCGCTGTGGCGATTGTTGCTGTGTCGGTGCTCCCGCGCGCGATCACCCGCTCACCATGACGTGCCGCCGGCGGCAGCCGATTGCTCAGCCGCCACCGACGTCAGCGTTGGCGCTCTTAGCCGCGCGGGCTCGCGCCCAGCTCCTTGTCGACCTGCGGCAGAACCTCGGTCGCGAAGAGTTCGATCGAGCGCATCATGAGCGGCTGCGGCACACCCGACCAGTCCATCTGCAGCGCGTGGCGGTCGTAGTCGAGGTGCTGGTGCAGCGCGATCATGCGGTCGGCGACCTCGTTGGGGCTGCCGGCGAAGATGGCGCCGCGGGGTGCGGCCTGCGCGTCGAACGAGGCGCGGTCGGGGGTGGCGAATCCGCGCTCGGCCGAGATGCGCGACATGCTGTCGATCCAGTAGGGGAAGAATGTGTCGCGCGCCTCTTGGCTGGTCGGGGCGATGAAGCCGGGGCCCGAGATGGCGACCTTCAGGGCGCTGGCGTCGTGGCCGGCCTCGGTCGCGGCGCGGCGGTAGAGGTCCACGAGCGGAGCGAAACGCTCGGGGTAGCCGCCGATGACGGCGTAGTTGATGGGCAGGCCGAGAACGCCGGCACGGATGCTGGACTCCGGGTTTCCGCCCGTCGCCACCCAGATGTCGAGGTCGTGTCCGTCGGGCCGGGGCAGAATCTGAGCATCCGTCAGTCCGGCGCGGAACTTGCCGCGCCACGTGACGCGTTCCTGCGCGCTGATGCGCAGCAGAAGGTCGAGCTTCTCTTCATAGAGCGCGTCGTAGTCCTCGAGGTTCTGACCGAAGAGGGGGAACGACTCGATGAATGATCCTCGCCCGGCGGTGAGCTCGGCGCGGCCGTTCGACAGCAGGTCGATGGTGCTGAACTGCTGATAGACCCGCACGGGGTCTTCGGTCGACAGCACTGTCACGGCGCTGCCCAAGCGGATCTTCGAGGTGACGGTCGCGGCGGCCGCGAGCACGGTCGCGGGGGAGGAGATGGCGTAATCGGGGCGGTGGTGCTCGCCGATGCCGAACCAGTGCAGGCCGAGTTCATCGGCGAGCTTGATGCGCTCGATCGTGTTCGCGAGCTGCTGACGGGGTGAGATCTGTTCGCCCGTAACGGGATCGCGGTGGATGTCACCAAAACTGTAGACGCCTAATTCCATACTTATGAATACAACCAGAGGTTGGCGAATATTCCGGCATTCTCTCGGGGATTCGACCGATCACGTTGCGGGCTTTAGGTAAGGCAAGCCATACTTAGGTAGTGCTTACTACGACGGATGCCCCGACCGCCGCCCCTGCCTCCGAGCCCGTGCTGCCCTACCGCTGCTTCACCGTCCGCGTGAAACGCGTCGACCGCCTCACGCCGCACTTCATCCGGGTGACTTTCCACTCCGACGACCTGCAATACTTCGGCACGGACTGCCTCGACCAGCGCATCAAGGTCGTGCTGCCCCTCGCTGAGACGGGCCTCGACACGTTCCCGCAGGGCGGGGATTGGTGGGATGCCTGGCGCGCGCTGCCCAATGAGCAACGCAATCCGTTCCGCACCTACACCGTGCGCGCCGTCCGCCCCGCCGAACGCGAGGTCGACGTGCTCTTCGTCTCGCACGGCGACTCCGGTCCCGCCTCCTCGTGGGTCGCGAACGCCACGGCCGGCGACGAGGCCATCCTCGTCGGGCCCAACGCACTCAGCCCCGACAGCGCGGCGGGCATCGCCTGGAACCCCGGCGCCAGCCGCCGCCTGCTGCTCGCGGGGGACGAGACGGCGGCGCCGGCCATCCTCGCCATTCTCGAGTCATTGCCTCACGATGCGACGGGCAGCGTGTTCATCGAGGTTCCCGACGCGGCCGATGTGCTGCCCGTCGTGGCGCCCGAGGGTGTCGACGTGACGTGGTTGCCGCGGGCCGACGCTGAATCCGCCGCCGCCGCTTCTGCCGCTTCCGCTTCTGCCGCCGCCCCGGCCGTCTACGGCGCCCGCCTCGTGGAGGCCGTCGGCGCGTGGGTCGACAAATTCTGCCTCGACTGCGAACCCGTGGCCGATGCATCCGCTCTCACTCGCGCCGTGGCCGACGACGAGGGCGAGACCGACAACGGCGTGCTGTGGGACGTGCCGGCCGACAGTGCATCCGACGCGGCATCCGACCCCGCAGCGGGTGACCAGAATGACGCCCAGGCCCCGCGCCGCGACGACCTCTACGCCTGGCTCGCGGGCGAGGCCGGCGCCATCAAGACCCTGCGCCGCCACATCGTGACGACCAACGGCATCGACCGTCGCCAGGTTGCCTTCATGGGCTATTGGCGCATCGGCAAGAGCGAGATCTAGCCCCGGCCGCCGCCCCAAACCACATTTTCCCTCCGCGCCGCCACCTCGGGGCGCCCCCTCGTCGTGCCCCGGCACCGTTCCACCCGCCCTCTCGAAAGGACCCCGTGACCACCTCACGCCGCCTCCGCCGCCTTCCCGCCCTGGCTCTTGCCACCCTCACCGCGACAGCGCTCCTCGCGGGGTGCTCGTCCTCGGCCGAACCCGCGTCGAGCGCGGGCGCGTCAGCCGACGGAGCCTTCCCCGTGACGATCGACTCGGCGCTCGGCGAAGCCGTCATCGACGCGAAGCCGAAGCGCATCGTGACAATCGGTCAGGGTTCGGCCGACACGGCCGTCGCGCTCGGCACCACCCCGGTGGCCGTCGAGGAGCAGGTCTGGGGCGGCGACGCCGACGCCCAGCAGGCCTGGGTGCGCGAGGCCATCGAGAAGCGCGGCGACGAACTGCCCGCGACGTTCACGGTGACGCCCGAGATCGACATGGACGCCGTGGCCGAGGCCGAGCCCGACCTCATCCTGGCGCCGCAGTCGGGAATCACGCAGGACCAGTTCGATGTGCTCTCGCAGTTGGCTCCCACGGTCGCTTATCCGGGCGAGGCCTGGTCGACCGCCTGGGATGACCAGATCGAAATCATCGGTGAGGCGCTCGGCCAGAAGAAGGATGCCGAGGGGCTCGTCGACGACATCCGCTCGACCCTCGGAAAGGTCGGCGAGGAGCACCCCGAGTTCGCCGACCTGACGTTCGCCTACCTCTACACCGGCGAGCCGGGCACGCTCGGCGTCTTCCAGCCGAACGAGCCGCGCGCCGCCATCCTCGAACTTATGGGCCTGAAGAGCGACCCGATCGTCGCGCAGCAGGAGGTCACGGCCGGCACCGCGTCGAGCGTCCTCGGCCTCGAGAACGCCGACCTGTTCGATGACACCGACCTCATCTTCAGCTGGTTCTCGGACGCCGAAGAGCAGGCCACGATCGAGGCGCAGCCGCTCTACGCGCAGATCCCCGCCGTCAAGCGCGGTTCGGATGTCGTCACCTACGACAAGCAGTTCGTCAACGCCGCGAGCATCATCACGCCCCTGTCGGTGCCGTGGGTGCTCGACGAATACGTCGACCTGATCGCCGACGCCGCCAGGCGCGTTCCCCGCTAGCCACCCTCATCCCCGCCGCTCGCCCGCGCCGCGCGAGCACCCCGCACCATCCACGTTCAGGAGACCCCCCTCATGACCCCAACTTCCTCTCGCCGTCTCGGGCTGCGCGCCCTCTCGGCCACTCTCGCGGCGGGCCTCGGTCTCGCCGGCCTCGTCGGATGCTCGACCTCGGCGTCGACCGGCACGGGCTCGTCATCGTCATCCGACGCCACTTTCCCGGTCACCATCGACTCGGCGCTCGGCGAGGCCGTCATCGAGAAGAAGCCCGAGCGCGTCGTGACGATCGGCTGGGGTTCGGCCGACACGGTCTACTCGCTCGGAACCACCCCCGTGGCCATCGAGGCCGACCGCTGGGCGGGCGACAAGGATGGCCTGCTGCCCTGGTTCCGCGAGGCCGTCGAGAAGAACGGCGACACGTTGCCCGCCACGTTCGACGTCTACCCCGAGATCGATGTCGACAGCATCGTCGAGGCCGACCCCGACCTCATCCTGGCGCCGCAATCGGGTCTGACGGCCGACCAGTACGACGTGCTCTCGCAGCTCGCCCCAACGGTCGCCTACCCCGACCAGGCGTGGCAGACCCCGTACGACACCCAGATCGAGATCATCGGCAAGGCGCTCGGCAAGACCGACGAGGCGAAGGATCTGGTCGACGAGATCGACACGACCCTCGCCGACGCCGCGGCATCCCACCCCGAATACGCCGAGCACACGTTCGCTTACGTCTATGCGGGTGGCGACCCGGGAACCCTGTCGTTCTACCAGAAGGGTTCTGCGCGCGTCGACATGCTGTCGGCCCTCGGCCTGAAGATGGACGAGACGGTCGCCGAGCAGCCCATCACGCAGGGAACCTTCACCTCGGTCGTAGGCCTCGAGAACGCCGACATGCTCAAGAACGTCGACCTGCTGATCACCTGGTTCAACGACGAGGACGAGGAGAAGGCCACCGAGCAGCAGCCGCTCTACGCGCAGATCCCCGCCGTGCAGCGCGGCTCCTACATGGTCTCGCTCGACCGCCAGCTGGGCATGGCCGTTTCGGCTCTGACGCCGTTGACGGTGCCGTGGGCGCTCGACAAGTACCTGCCGCAGATCGATGAGGCACTCGCGAAGGTCGGCGAGTAGCCTCACCGCATGCACGCCGTCCCCCCAACCCGCGCGCAGGCGCCGCACGTCGATGTTCCCGTCGCCGTGCGGCGCCGTCGTGCGTGGGCTCGGGCGGCGGGGCTCCTGATCGCGGTGGCGGTGCTGGGGCTCCTGGTGCTCGTCAGCCTCTCGGTCGGCTCGAAAGAGATCTCGCTGGGGGATGTCTGGGCGGCACTCGTCGGCAGCCCGCCCGACGACTACACGGCCACCGTGGTCGAGTCGCGCGTCCCGCGCACGCTCCTGGCGGTCGTGGTCGGAGCCGCCCTGGCGGTCGCGGGCGCGGTCATGCAGGGCATCACGCGCAACCCGCTGGGCGACCCGGGACTCCTCGGCGTGAACTCGGGCGCGGCCGCCACGGTCGTCACGTCGATCGCGTTCTTCGGTGTTTCGGCCGCGGGCAATGTGTGGCTGGCCCTGCCCGGCGCGGTGGCCGCCGTCGTCATCGTGTATGCGATCGGCCACGGCAGGGGGCACGGTTCACCGGCCCGCCTGGTGCTGGCGGGCGCCGTCGTCACGGCCGTGTTCTCGGCGTATGTGCAGGCGATCTCGCTGAGCTTTCCCGACGCCTTCGCCGCCTACCGGTTCTGGGTGATCGGCTCGGTCGCGGGCCGCGGCTTCGACACGTTCTGGAGCATCCTGCCGTTCATCGTCGTGGGTCTGGTGCTCTGCCTGAGCCTCGTGGGGCCGCTCAACGCCCTGGCGCTGGGCGAGGATTCGGCGGTCGCTCTCGGCGCGCGCCCGGGTGTCACGCGGCTGGTCGGGGGAGCGGGCACGACGCTGCTCGCGGCCGCTTCGACGGCGGGTGTCGGCCCGATCGGCTTCGTGGGCTTGGCGGTGCCGCATATCGTGCGCGCGCTCATCGGCAGTGATCACCGCTGGCTGCTGCCGTTCTGTGTGGTGCTCGGGCCAGCCCTCGTGCTCACGGCCGATGTCGTGGGGCGGGTCATTGCGCGCCCCGACGAGCTCATGGTGGGCGTCATCACGGCGTTCATCGGAGCGCCCGTGTTGTTCATCGTCGTGCGGCGTCTGGGGGCCCGCGCATGACGCGCGTCGATGCCGCGGCCGTCGCAGCGGGCAGTGGGTCTCGGCAGCCGGCGCGCACGTTCCGGGTGGGCTCGTGGCTCTCGTTCCGTTACCGGCTGCGCCCGCTCGTCGTCTCGCTGCTGCTGGTGGTCTTCACCGTCATCCTGGGCGTCGCCACCCTGACGCTCGGCCGCCTCGGCATCGCGCTTCCCGACCTACCGACGGCTCTGCTCGGCGACGTCTCGGGCAAAGAAAAGTTCATCCTCGGTGTTATCCGCGGCCCCCGTCTCGTGGTCGCCGTCGGTGCCGGTTTCGCCTTCGGGGTGGCGGGCAGCATCTTCCAGCGCGTCACGCGCAATCCGCTGGGCAGCCCGGATGTCATCGGTCTGACGGCCGGCGCATCGGCGGGCGCCGTCTCGGTCAGCCTGTTGTGGCCGAATGTCATCCCCGTGCCCGTCGGAGCATTGATCGGTGCCGTCGCCGCCATGGTCGTCGTCTACGCGTCGACGGGCCGCGGTTTCGCTGCCCCGCAGCGGCTCATCGTGGCGGGCATCGGCGTCTCGGCGCTATCGCTCGCGTTCGTGCAATTCGTGCTGAGTCGCGCTCAGCAGGAGCAGGCCACCGTGGTCTCGGGATGGCTGAACGGCAGCCTCGAGGCCAAGGACTGGTCCGATGCCGCCGTCGTCTGGGCCGCGGTGATCGTGTTCACGGGTCTGGCCCTCGCGCTCGCGCCGCGCACGCTCCTGGTCGAGCTGGGCGACGACATCGCTGATGGTGTGGGCGCCAGGTCGTCGGCCACGCGCGTGTTCATCGTCCTCATCGCCATCGCGCTGTCCGCGGCGGCCGTGAGCGTCTGCGGGCCCATCGCGTTCATCGCCCTGACGGCGCCGCATGTCGCCCGGGCGCTCACGCGCGACGCGGGCGCGGGCCTCCTTGCCGCGGGCCTCACGGGTTCGGCCCTGCTCGTGGCCGCGGATCTGCTCGTGCAGCAGGCGCCGTTGCCGCAGCAACTGCCCGTCGGCATCGTCACGGCGGGGATGGGTGGCCTGTTCCTCGGCTTCCTGCTCATCCGCCAGTGGCGCCGCACGGGCTAGCGACCGGCGCGCCCTGTCCGGAGTGGCCCGCGGCTAGCGGGTCCATCCCGGCGCGAGCCCGCGTGGCCGACCGCTCGCCGCGAACGCTCGGCCCCCGCATCCGCTACCCGCGCTTCTTCGGCAGATAGCCGCCCTTCTCCAAACCGGCCTCGATCTCGAACCGGTTCTTCAACGGATTACGCCCGCTCGCCGCGTAGTACAGCGGGAACAACATGCCGTAGGTCTTCCACTGCTGTTTATGCACGGCTTCGTGTTCGAGCACGTCGTCCGACACATTGTGGTCGGTCAGGTAACACGCTCCGACGCAGCTGCCGCCGCGCCCGAACGTCCACTTCGGCATGCCCGTGAACACGAAGAGGCCGTTCCTCCGCTGCACGCGCCCGGTGCTCCAGATCGTCCCCCAGACCAGCCCGACGAGGGTGGCGTAGAGGTAGCCGAGCCAGGAGAGGGGCGAGCTCAGGAGCGTTCCTTTCACGCCTCGGCCCGGTAGGTCTCGAGCAGCCGCAGCCAGATCTCGCTGATGGTGGGGTAGGAGGGCACGGCGTGCCACAGTCGCGACAGCGGCACTTCGCCGACGACCGCGATGGTGGCCGAGTGGATGAGCTCGGACACGTCGGGCCCCGCGAAGGTCACGCCGACGATGACCTGGCGGCTCTCGTCGACGATCATGCGGGCTTGGCCCTCGTAGCCGTCGGCGTGGAGCGCGCTTCCCGCGACGTTGCCGAGCGCGTAGTCGACCACGCGGATGTCGAGCCCCCGGTCGGTGGCCTGCTTCGCGGTCAGGCCGACCGACGCCACCTCCGGCTCAGTGAACACGACCTGCGGAACGGCCTGGTGGTCGGCCGTCGCCACGTAATCGCTCCACGGCACGGGGTTGGATGCCTCGTCGCCCTGCGCACGCGCCGCGATGACCATGCCGGCGGCCCGCGCCTGGTACTTTCCCTGGTGGGTGAGCAGCGCGCGGTGGTTCACGTCGCCCGCGGCGTACAGCCAGCCACCCTCGACGTCGGTGACGCGCATGGTGTCGTCGACGCTCAGCCAGTCGCCGTCGCTCAGGCCGACGGTCGCGAGCCCGAGGTCTTCGGTGCGGGGCGTGCGGCCCGTGGCCACGATGATCTCGTCGGCGACGACGTGTTCGCCGTCGTCGAGCGTCACGGTCACTTCGCCGTTCTCGGCGCGCGAGACGGAGGCGGGTGAGCCGTGCACGACGGTCGCGCCGCGCGAACGCAACTCGGCGGCCACGAGGTCTCCGGCGAAGGGCTCGTAGGTGCCGAGGAGGCCCGAGCGCGCGATGACGGTGACGGCAGAGCCGAGCGCCTGGTAGGCCGTGGCCATCTCGGCCGCGACGACGCCGCCCCCGATGATGACGGTGCGGGCGGGAATCTGTTCGACGGCCGTGGCTTCGCGGCTCGTCCACGGTGCCACGTCGGCGAGGCCGTCGATGTGGGGGAGCAGCGCGGCGGATCCGGTGCACACGGCGACGGCGTGCGTGGCGTGCAGCGTGCGCGTGCCGTTTTCGGTGGTCACCTCGACGACCTTTTCACCCGCGAGGCGCCCGTGCCCACGCACGAGGTCGATGCCCGCACCCGTCAGCCAATCGACCTGGCCAGAGTCGTTCCACTCGCTCGTGAACGAGTCGCGGCGTTTCAGCACGGCGGCCACGTCGAGCGTGCCCGTCACACCCACCTTCTCGGCGGCGTGCAGGGCCTGTCCCGTGCGCAGCAGAGCCTTGGACGGCATGCAGGCCCAGTAGGAGCACTCGCCGCCGACCAGTTCGCTTTCGACGATGGCCACGCTGAGCCCGGCCTTGTGCGCGTAGTCGGCCACGTTCTCGCCGACGGGTCCGGCGCCGATCACGATCAGGTCGTAGGTGTGTGAGGTCATGGCTATCTTCCTTCGAATTGCGGGGTCGTTCGGGTGAGGAAAGCTTCCATCCCGATGCGGGCGTCTTCCGACGCGCTCAGCCGGGCCAGCAGCGCGGGCAGTTGCGCTTCGGCTTCGGCATCGGGCCCGCGCTGAGCGAGCTTGGCATTCTGCAGGGCGGCCTGCACGGCGAGCGGCGCTTGGGCGGCGATGCGTTCGGCCAGCGCGATGGCGTGCTCGAGCTGCTGCCCGTGCGGCACGATGTCCTGCACGAGTCCCAGCCGGCGCGCCTCGTGGGCGTCGAATTCGTCGCCCGTCAGCACCCAACGCATGGCGTTCGACCAGCCGGCAGTCTTCGCGAACCGCGTGGTCGCGCCGCCGAAGGGCAGGATGCCGCGGCTCACCTCGAGCTGGGCGAACCGCGTCCCTTCGGCCGCCACGACGATCTCAGAGGCGAGGGCCAGCTCGATGCCGAGCGTGAAGCAGATGCCCTGCACGGCGAGCACGACGGGTTTGGACTGCTGCGTGCCGTCGACCTGCCACGGGTGCAGACCGTCGGGCGGCACGATCTCGAGCGTCCCGGCTTGCACGCGCGGACCGATGTCGGCGAGGTCGAGCCCCGCCGTGAAGTGCTCGCCGACGGCATAGACGACGCCCACCCGCAGCTCGGGCTCCCGGTCGAGCAGGCCATACGCCGAAGACAGCTCGCTGAGCATGCGCGCGTCGGCGGCGTTGCGTTTGTCGGGGCGGTTCAGGCCGATGAGCAGCAGATGGCCGCGCCGCTCGACCAGCACACGCTCGTCGGTGGTGGCGGCCGCGGTCTCAGCGGCGGCGGCCGCGGTGTCAGAAGCGGCAGCGTCAGTCGCGTCGGCCGCCGTGGCGTCGTCGCTCTCGGGCACAGGCGTCGTTGCAGGTGTCATATCACTCACGTTACCCGCCTCCCGTCCGCGGTCAGCGGGCGAGTGCTCCGATGACGCGCAGGATGGTTCCGAGGTCGTCGTCGGCCGCTTCGGCGCTGGCGGGCGCAAACCCGGTGAGGCTCGCTCCGGCGAACGTGAACCGCTCCTTCAGGGCGACGATCGCCTCGACGAGCGTGGCGGGTTCGACGCCGAAGGGTTCCGGCCCCGTGATTCCGGCGATCCGGGCGGGGTCGAGCACATCGAGGTCGACGTGCACGTAGACGAAACGGGCTCCGGATGCCTCGACAGCGGCCACGAGGTCATCCGCGGTCGTGCGTTCCACCGTCAGAGCCGTCATGGCCGACCCCTCGATGAACGCGGCCTCGGCGTCATCGAAGGACCGGGCACCGGCGAGCACGATGCGCTCGTCGTTCACGGGATGCGTCGCGGTCAGTGGCCAGGCCCCGTCGCCCATGATGGCGCGCAGCACCATGCCCCCGAAGGCGCCGGATGTCGATGTGTCGGGTGTGTTCAGATCGCCATGCGCATCGAACCACACGACCGCCAGGTCGGACCCATGCGCGCGGGAAGCGTGGTCGATGGCGCCGAGCGCGACACCACAGTCGCCGCCGACGACGAGCACGGGCTCGGCATTCAAGGCACCCCCGGAGTTCTCGGCGGCGCTTGTCGCGCTGCCGGTGTCGGGCTCGCTTTCCGCGTTCTGCGCTCTCTCGCCGCTCTCGGCGTCCACGCCAGCCTCATCGCCCTCGCGGGCGATCCGGTCGTAGCGCTCGAGTGTGGCGACGACAGCTTCACGCACCATCTGTATCGACGACGCGCGATTAATGCCGGTGTCCATGGCCGACCCGGCTTCGAGGGGAACCTGGACGACCTCGGTGCGCGAGGCGGGCAGGTCTCCCCGAATCGCCTCGGCACCGTCGATCAACTGCATGGCCCGAGCGGAGGGCGAACCCTGCCACTCGGGCGCCACGAGGTAGCGCATGGGTCTCGCTCCGCAGCCCGGAGCTTAGGAACCGGCGCCCGGCGTGTAGGGCGGGTTCGGAGCCTCGACGGCGGCGCGGCTGGGGCTGCCCGACTTGAGCGCGGCCAGTCGGGCCTCGACCTCGGTCAGCTCGCCGAGGTCGTCGAGCGATTCGAACTGGGCGTCGAGGCTGGATGCCGACAGCTCGGCCTGGCCCTTCACCTTGGCCTCTTCGCGGCGGATCTTCTCCTCGAAGCGGCTGACCTCGCTGGTCGGGTCCATGATGTCGATGCTCTTGACGGCGTCGTGCACGCGGGCCTGCGCCTCGGCCGATTTGGCGCGGGCGACGAGCTCGTTGCGCTTCGACTTGAGCTGTTCGAGCTTCTGCTTCATGCCGTTCAGCCCGTTCTTCAGCTGATCGACCACCTGCGTCTGCGACGCGATCTGCGGCTCGGCGGCCTTCGCCTCGTTCTCGGACCCGATCTGGCGCTGCAGCGCGACCTTGGCCAGGTTGTCGAACTTGTCGGCGTCGGCGGCGTGTCCGCTGCTGCGGTATTCGTCGGCCTTGCGGCTCGCGGCGATGGCCTTGTTGCCCCAGTCGGCCGCAGCCTGCACGTCTTCGCGGTGGTCTTCTTCGAGCAGGCGCAGGTTGCCGATGGTCTCGGCGATGGCGCTCTCGGCGTCGGCGATGGAGGCGGTGTAGTCACGCACCATCTGGTCGAGCATCTTCTGCGGGTCTTCCGCTCCGTCGAGCAAAGCGTTGATGTTCGCCTTCGCCAACTGCGTGATCCGGCCGAAAATGGACTGTTTCGCCATGGTGCTCCCTCTCGTCAAGCGGTGTGATTCCCACTCTAGGGCGGGGCACCGACACCGGCATCAGCTTTTGCAGAGAGAACGCACAGAATAGGATGTCGCGCCCGCACGCCCTTCTGTGTCACCGTGTTACACACCCGTTGCCCCTGTCGGTGGTGCGGGGCAGGATAGAAACACCACCACCACTCGCACCTCAGGAAGGGGGCCACCCATGCACGATCTCCACACCGATCTGCGTCTCGCTGTCATCGAGGTCGCGAGCATGCGCGAACACGCCCCCGATTACGACGAGTTCGTGGCCCAGCTCATCGGGCGCACCGTGTCAGAGGCCGAGAGTGCCGGGTGGCAGGTGTCGCGCCACGCGGCCGCCGATCTCGGTGCCGAGGCGCTGCTCGAGGTCACCGACAAGGCCGACGCCATCGTGATCCTCGGGGGAGAAGACATCCACCCGCGTCACTACGGCGAAGAGGTCGGCTACCCGGGCGAGGGCGTGCACTACGACGACGCCGATCTGGCGCAGATCGCCGTGGCCCGCCGTGCCGCCGAGCGCGCAACGCCCCTCCTCGGCATCTGCCGCGGTCACCAGGTCATCAACGTGGCCCTGGGTGGCACGCTCATCCCCGACCTGGGCGACGAGAGCGGCCACCGCAACATCGACGTCCCCATCGAAGACGTGCTCACGCCGCACGAGATCCAGCTCGAGCGTTCCTCCACTCTGGCGCTCCGCCTCGGTGGCGCCGCCGTCACCGTGCAGAGCGCCCACCACCAGGCCGTCGGCCGCCTGGGCGAGGGCCTCATCGCGGTCGGCTGGTCGCACGACGGACATGTCGAGGCCATCGAGCACGAGGTCCTGCCCATCACGGGCGTGCAGTTCCACCCCGAGGCGCCGTCGTCGCCCGCCGGTCAACTCGCCGGACTCCTCGAGGGCCTCGCCCGCGAGGCAGAGCGCGCCCAGCTCCTCGCCGCTTGACCCCCGGCTTTCCGCCGAGCCGTTCCACGCGTGGCATCCGCCCGGTGTCGCCGCGGTCGCCTAGCGTTGAACCCATGCACGACGACCGCTACTCCACCGATGTCCTCGCCGGCGACTGGAAGGGCCGCAACAAGCCCGTCATCCCCACGCAGCCGGCCACGCTCGACCTGGTCGTCGAAGACATTCGCACGGGATGGGCGGGCGCCATCACCCGCGTCGAGGGCAAGATGGTCGAGCTCGAGGACTGGAAGGGCCGCCGTCGCACGTTCCCCCTGGGCGGCGGTTTCCTGCTCGAGGGGCAACCGATCACGTTGGTCGCGGCACCTCGGGCTTCCGCCGGGCGGGCGCGCACGGCATCCGGATCGTTTGCCGTCGAGCAGGAGCGCGCCCGGGTGGCCCGCAGCAGCCGCATCTTCGTCGAGGGTAAGCACGACGCCGAGCTGGTCGAGCGCGTGTGGGGCGACGACCTGCGCATCGAGGGCGTCGTCGTCGAGTTCCTCTCGGGCGTCGACGACCTCGACCAGATCGTGCGCGACTTCAAGCCCTCGCGCGAGCGCCGCGTCGGTGTGCTCGTCGACCACCTGGTGCCCGGCTCCAAGGAGAGCCGCATCGCCGAGACGGTGGCGCGCGGGCCCTTCGGTGCGCACGTGCTGGTGGTGGGGCATCCCTATGTCGACGTCTGGCAGGCCGTGAAGCCGGAACGACTGGGGCTCACCGAGTGGCCGACCATCCCGCGTTCGATGGAGTGGAAGAAGGGCATCTGCAAGGCGCTCGGATGGCCGCATGAAACGCAGGCCGACACGGCCAGGGCCTGGCAGCGCATCCTCGGCCAGGTGCGCACCTTCGCCGACCTCGAACCACAACTGCTCGGCCGCGTCGAACAACTCATCGACTTCGTCACCGAACCGACCGCCTAAAGGAGCAATCACCGGCAGGAATCGCATCGCCGGAACGGCGAGCCACAAACACGGTGCCTCTGACAGGATTTGAACCTGCGACTTCTTCCTCCGGAGGGAAGCGCTCTATCCACTGAGCTACAGAGGCGGACTACTCGTAGAATCTACCAGACATCCCGCGCCCGGCATCGCCCCGCTCAGGGGGTGCTTCGAGGCCAGAAACGCGTGCGAAGATATCTCACATGCAGCGCACCGTATCGGCCGACCTCCGCTTCGACCTGGGTGCCACGAGCGATGTGATCCTCTCGCTCGCGGTGGCCGCCGCCACCCCGCTGTTCACTGAAACGCTCACGTGCACGCGTGATGGCGAGACGGTCCCGGTGACCGAGCTCATCGACCGGCACGGCGCCCGGCTTCACCGCGTGCGAGCGGATGCCGGCAGCTACGTCGTGCGTTACGACGCCGTCATCGCGGCCGATCGCCTGCCCGACCCCGTCGACCCCGTCGATGTCATCCGCTACCTGCGCCCGTCCCGCTACGCCGAGTCGGACCGCATCGCATCGTTCGCCGCCCAGACCTTCGGGGGAGCGCAGGGTTTCGACCTGCTCGACCGCGTCGTCGACTGGGTCTCGAACACGCTCTCTTATGTGCCCGGTTCGAGCGTCGGCACCGACAGCGCCATGTCGACCTTCGCGTCGTCTGAGGGGGTCTGCCGCGACTACGCGCACCTCACGATTGCGTTGTTGCGCGCCCGCGACCTACCGGCCCGCATGGTCTCGGTCTATGCGCCGGGCCTCTCGCCCATGGACTTCCACGCGGTCGTCGAGGCCTACGTCGACGGCGCCTGGTATGTGGTCGACGCCACGCGCCTGGCTCCGCGGCAGTCGCTCGTCCGCATCGCAACGGGCCGGGATGCCTCGGATGTCGCGTTCCTCACCAATCACTGGACCGGCCTCACCCTTGGCGACGTCTCGGTCACCGCAACCGCCGAGGAGCTCCCGCGCGACGACGGCTGGTCGCGCGTCCAGCTCGGCTGACCCACCGTCCGTTAACGCACGAATGCCCCGGCCGAAACCGGGGCATTCATCATCCAGCGTCTAGGACGCCGGCAGGTGGGGGATGGCCGCCATGAGCAGCTGCTGCGCGTCGCCCGGCTCGAGGAACTCGTCAGAGGACAGCGTCAGCCAGTAGGAGCCGGTGAAGACCTGCGCCTGGCCCTTCGTTCCGACCATGTTGAAGTAGCCTTCGACACTCGCCGGGTCGCCGTAGGTGGGAACCGAGCCGCCGGCCTGGAACGCAATGTTCTTGAGCGACGTCAGCTGGTCGTCGGTGAGCTTCGCCAGCCCGAGGTCGATTGTCGACTCGCTCGTGTTGTTCTTCCACTGGCAGGTCAGGCCGTTCATGCCGGCGATCTGTCCGGCCTTCGAGTCGACGGCCGGTTTCGCGGCGGGCAGCGCCGTGTAGTTGGGGTTGTAGTCGTAGACATCCTGCAGCGTGAGCAGCTGGTCGCAGGTCACGCCGACGGGGGACGAGATGACCGCGTCGGAGGTGGGGGCGGCGGTCGCGGCGGGGGTCTCGGTGGCGGTCGGGGTGGCGCTCGCCGTCTCGATGGGGGTGGGTGTGCCGGTCGACCCCGACGACGCGCCACACGCGGTGAGCGCGGTGAGGGCGACGATTGCGGCGACGGACAGTGTGGCGGCGCGCGATGCGCGGGCTACCCGGGGCGACAAGGCCATGACTTTTCCTCCTGTTGAGCGGTCTCGTGAACCATACCAAGCACAGATCACGCGCTTCGTTATATAGCCCCGTTTCCGCGTTCGATTCCCGGCAGATGGTTACATTCGGTGCACGGTAGAGTTGATCGCTGTGACTCCCGCAGACCTCTCCCGCAGCCTCTTCGACCTCCTCGTCCCGCTCGTCGAGGGGCGACGACCGGGTGCCGGTGCCGAGCTCTCGCCCACCGATGTGGTGCTCGAGCGTCCGAAGAACCGCGAGCACGGCGACTGGTCCTCCAACATCGCCATGCGCCTGGCCAAGAAGCTCGGCACCAACCCGCGTGAGCTGGCCGCCGAGATCGCCGAGAGCCTCGCCTCGGTCGACGGCGTGCAGGGCGTGGATGTCGCGGGCCCCGGTTTCATCAACGTGCGCCTCGACGCGGCCGCTGCCGGCCAGATCGCGCACACCATCGTCGAGCGCGCGCACAACTACGGCCGCAACGAGTCGCTCGCCGGTCACGTCATCAACCTCGAGTTCGTGTCGGGAAACCCGACGGGTCCGCTGCACCTCGCGCACACGCGCTGGGCCGCCGTCGGCGATTCCCTCGGACGGGTGCTGCGCGCATCCGGAGCTGAGGTCGGCACCGAGTACTACATCAACGACGCGGGCAACCAGATGGACAAGTTCGGCCTGTCGGTGCAGGCGGCGGCCTTCGGCGAGCCCACGCCCGACAAGGGCTACCCGGGCGAGTACATCGGCGAGCTCGCGGCGCGGGTCGTGGCCGCCGACCCGTCCATTCTCGAGCGCCCGCGCGACGAGACGCTGGCCGAGTTCCGCGAGCGTGCCTACCAGCTGCAGATGGCCGAGATCAAAGATTCGCTCGAGCGCTTCAACGTGCACTTCGACGTCTTCTTCACCGAGCAGACCCTGCACGAGAAAGACCCGGCGACGGGTCGCAGCGCCATCGACGACGCGGCCGAGCGCCTCAAGGCCCAGGGCCACGTGTTCGAAGACGACGACGCCGTCTGGGTGCGCACGACCGACTTCGGTGACGACAAAGACCGCGTCATGATCCGCGGCAACGGCATCTACACCTACTTCGCGGCCGACGCCGCCTACTACCTTTCCAAGAAGGATCGCGGCTACACCGAGAAGATCTACCTGCTGGGCGCCGACCACCACGGCTATGTGCACCGTCTGCGCGCCCTCTCGGGTGCCGCGGGTGACGACCCCGACGTCAACATCCAGGTCCTCATCGGCCAGATGGTCACGGTCAACGGTGCGAAGCTGTCGAAGCGCGCCGGCAACATCGTCGAGCTCGACGACCTGCTCGAGTGGGTGGGCGCCGATTCGCTGCGCTACGAGTTGGCGCGCTACCCCAGCGACACGCCGCTCGACCTCGATGGCGAGCAGTTGCGCAAGCGCAGCAACGAGAACCCGGTTTTCTATGTGCAATATGCACATGCGCGCACCCGCAGCGTCGCCCGCAACGCGGCCGAGGCCGGCGTCGACCGCAGCGTCTTCCGCCCCGAGCTCCTCGAGCACGAGACGGAGTCGGCGCTCCTCGGCGCGCTGCAAGAGTTCCCGCGCATCGTGGCCCAGGCCGCCGAGCTGCGCGAACCGCACCGCGTTGCGCGCTACCTCGAAGAGATCGCCGGGTTGTATCACCGCTGGTACGACAACTGCCGCGTCATCCCGCTCGGCGAGCAGCCCGTGGAAGACGTGCACCGCACGCGCCTGTGGCTGAACGACGCGACGGGCACGGTGTTGCGCAACGGACTCGAGCTGCTCGGTGTGACGGCGCCCGACCGCATGTAGCGGGGCGGTTGACAGGGGGAACGATGGGGGAGCAGCAACACATGAGCGACGGTTTCGATTTCGCGTTCGAAGAATCGGATGTTCCGCGGCGCGCCCGCTTCGGCTGGGTGCTGTGGCTGTTCCTCATCCCGGCCATCGTCGGCGTGGGGTGGCTCGCTCTCTGGATGCTCGACAGCGCGCTCAGCGACGTCGCCGAGGGTGTCGTCAAGAAGCAGATCGAGGACAACCTGCCCGAGGGCGTGGTCGCGGACGTCGACGTCGAGATCAGCGGTCCACCGTTTATCTATCAATACGTCACTGGTGTTTTCGAGACCGTGACGGTGACCGCTCGGGATGCGACCATCAACGACATCCCCATCTCGGCCCGGGCCGTCTTGAGCGATGTGCCGAAGGACACGACCGAGCCCGTCGGGCATGTCGACGCCTCCTTCTCGATCTCGCAGCAGGCGCTCGACGTGCTGGCCGAGGCTCCGGATGCCGATCAGGCCCTCACCTTGGGCGACGGCGTCGTCACGTACGACTCCACGCAGACCGTCCTCGGTTTCCAGATCCCCTACACGCTGACGGCCACTCCCACGGTTGCGGGAAACGCCGTCGAGCTCGTACCCGAGAAGGCTTCTGTCGATGTCGGGTCGCTCAACATCGACGTGCAGCCCATCATCGACCTGCTCCTGCAGCAGCAGCCTCTCTCCATCTGTGTCGCGTCGCGCCTGCCGGAGGCCGTCACGCTCACGGGCCTCACCGTGACGCCCGACGAGGCCACCGTCACGGCATCGGCCGATGACGTCGTCCTGTCTGGCAGCTCGCTCCGCACTCCGGGCTCCTGCGGCTAGACGGCTCCGCTCTCGGCGCCTGGGGCTAGATTGCTCCGAACGCCGGGCACCCGCGGTTAGACGGCTCCGAGCTCCGGGAACGTGCGGATAGACGGTTCCGCGCGAGGTGACCGCCCGGTTGATTCGTTTGGCGAGCCCGCGCCGTTCGGGTGACCGCCCGACTGCGACGCGGCCTCGCTATATGCCGTCGCGAGGATGACCTCTCGATAGGTTTGTTCTCCACAGCGCGCCCAGCGCTGAATCGTCCACAGCCCCGCCGCGGGTTCGTGGCCCAGAGACGTTCTCGGTACACTTTGGGAGTCGTCCTCTGCCGGGCGACTGCTCCCTCCGCACGATTGGTTCCCCGGTGGCAACACACCCCCTCGCACCCGACTGGCTGGCCCTGCCCGCCGACGCCAACGACTTAGGCGACGGCCTCTTCTCGGCCAACACCGAGCGCGACCAATACGGCCAGATCCAGGTGGCCGGTGTCACCGCGGGCGAGCTCGTCGAGACCTTCGGCACTCCTCTCTATGTGGTCGACGAGGCCGACGCCCGGGCCCGCGCCGCGCGCACGCTCGGCGCGTTCCGTTCGGCCGTTGCCGCGCGCGCCGCCTCTGGTGCCCGAGCCGAGGCGGCTGCCGACGCGCCCGCCGGCTCCACAGACACCCCCCGCGTGCCCGGTGTGACGATCTATTACGCCGCAAAGGCGTTCCTGTCGGCCGAGGTCGCACGGTGGATGATCGAAGAGGGCCTCAACATCGATGTGTGCTCGGGTGGAGAGCTGGCCGTCGCTCTCGCCGCCGGCGCTCCGGCCGCGCGCCTCGGGTTCCACGGCAACAACAAGTCGCTGGCCGAGATCGAACGCGCCGTCGCGGCGGGCATCGGCACCATCGTGCTCGACAGCCTCGAAGAGATCGAGCGGGTCGCCGAGGCATCCGCTCGCCACGGGCGACGACAGGGAGTCCGCCTGCGGGTCAACAGCGGCGTTCACGCGCACACGCACGAATTCCTCGCCACCTCGCACGAAGACCAGAAGTTCGGGCTGCCGCTCACCGACACGGCCGCGGCCGTCGCCCAGATCCGCAGCCACGAGTCGCTCGACTTCCGCGGGCTGCACTGCCACATCGGCTCGCAGATCTTCGACGCGTCGGGCTTCGGCGAGTCGGCCGCACGCCTCCTCATCGCGCACCGAGAGCTCCTCGAGGGCGGGCCCGTGCCTGAACTCAACCTCGGGGGCGGTTTCGGCATCGCCTACACGACGGCCGACGACCCGCAGCCCATCGAACAGATCGCCGAGGGCATCGCCGAAGCCGTCTTCCGGGCCGCCGCCGATCTCGGCGTCGAGGTTCCCAATCTCGCCTTCGAGCCGGGGCGCAGCATCATCGGCCCCGCCGGCATGACCCTCTACACCGTCGGCACCCGCAAAGATGTCCACGTCGCGGGCGAGGACGGCTCGTCGTCGGTGCGCCGCTATTTGAGCGTCGACGGCGGCATGAGCGATAACGCCCGTCCCTCCCTCTATGGCGCCGACTATTCGGTCCGCCTCGCCAACCGGGTCTCCGACGCGCCGGCCGCGCTCGTGCGACTCGCCGGAAAACACTGTGAATCCGGCGATATCGTCGTCAACGCCGACTACCTGCCGGGCGATGCCGCCTCGGGCGACATCGTCGCCGTGCCCGCGACGGGCGCCTACTGCTGGTCCCTCGCGAGCAACTACAACTACCTCGGTCGCCCCGCCGTCGTCGCCGTCGTCGACGGCACCGCGCGCGTGATCGTTCGTGGCGAGACCGAGGCCGAACTACTGGCGCGCGACGCCGGATTGGACGCACGATGATCGAATACCGCACGCTCCGGGTGGCCCTGTTGGGCGCCGGCTCCGTTGGCTCCCAGGTGGCGCGTCTGCTGCTCGAGAACCGCGAAGAGCTGGCGGCCCGATCGGGAGCCGACCTGCAGCTCGTGGGCATCGCCGTGCGCAACCTCGACGCCAAGCGCGACGTCGAGCTGCCCGCCGAGCTCTATACGACCGACGCCGAGACGCTCATCGTGGGCGCCGACATCGTCATCGAGCTCATGGGTGGCATCGAACCCGCCAAGACGTATATCCTGCAGGCGCTGAACGCCGGTGCCGACGTCATCACGGGTAACAAGGCCCTCCTGGCCGAGCACGGCGCCGAGATCTTCGGTGCCGCCGAGCAGGTCGGGGCCGAGGTCTACTACGAGGCCGCGGTCGCCGCAGCCATCCCGATCATCCGCCCACTGCGCGACAGCCTCGCGGGCGACAACATCAAGCGCATCCTGGCAATCGTCAACGGCAGCACGAACTACATCCTCGACCGCATGGATCGTTTCGGCGACAGCATGGCCGACGCCCAGAAGACCGCCTTCGAGCTGGGGTTCCTCGAGGCCGACCCGACGCTCGACGTCGAAGGTTACGACGCGGCGCAGAAAGCCACCCTGTTGGCCAGCCTCGCGTTCCACTCGAGCGTGCCCGCCAGCGGCGTGCACCGCGAGGGAATCAGCCAGATCACGCCCGAGCAGATCCAGGCGGCCAAAGACGCCGGCTATGTGATCAAGCTCCTGGCCATCGCCGAGCGCATCACCGACGAAGACGGCACCGAGGGTGTCTCGGCCCGGGTCTATCCCGCGCTCGTTGACCGCAATCATCCGCTCGCGTCGGTGCACGGCGGCAACAACGCCGTCTTCGTCGAAGCAGAGGCAGCCGGCCCCCTCATGTTCTATGGCGCGGGAGCGGGCGGCGTGCAAACGGCCTCGGCCATCCTCGGCGACCTCGTCTCGGCCGCCCGCCGTCACGTCGCCGGCGGCCCCGGTCTCGGCGAGTCGACGCACGCCGACCTCCCACTCCTGCCCATCGGCAGTGTCACCACCAAGTATCAGATCAGCCTTCTCGTCACCGACCGTCCGGGCGTCCTCGCCCGGATCGCTGGCATCCTCAGCGACGGTGGCGTCTCGGTCGAAACGGTCCAGCAGACCGTCCAACCCGGCGAAGAAGACGACGCCACCGGCACCGCCACCCTGGTGATCGGAACCCACGCGGCCCGCGAGGCCGCGCTGCAGGCAACAGTCGAGGCGTTGACGGCCAGCGAAGACACGCAGGCCGTCGTCAGTGTTCTACGAGTTGAAGGAGCCGAATAATGGCGAAGCAGTGGCGCGGAGTTCTGCACGAATACGCAGACCGTCTCGACATCAGTGACAAGACCCCCATCATCAGCCTTGGCGAGGGTGGCACGCCGCTCATCGCCGCGCGGGCCCTCTCCGAGCGCACGGGCGCCCGCGTCTACGTGAAGTTCGAGGGCATGAACCCCACGGGCTCCTTCAAAGACCGCGGCATGACCATGGCCGTCTCGAAGGCCGTCGAACACGGCGCAAAGGCCATCATCTGCGCCTCGACCGGCAACACGTCGGCCTCGGCCGCCGCCTATGCCGCGCACGCCGGAATCACGGCCGCCGTGCTCGTGCCCGAGGGCAAGATCGCCATGGGCAAGCTCAGCCAGGCCGTCGCCCACAACGGTCAGCTCATCCAGATCCAGGGCAACTTCGACGACTGCCTCGACATCGCGCGCGACCTCGCCGAGAACTACCCGGTTCACCTCGTCAACTCGGTCAACAACGACCGCATCGAGGGCCAGAAAACGGCAGCCTTCGAAATCGTTGAGGTGCTCGAAGACGCGCCCGACTTCCATTTCATCCCCGTCGGCAACGCGGGCAATTACACCGCCTACACGCGCGGCTACAGCGAAGAGCTCGAGCGCGGCGCCACGACGAAGCTGCCCCGCATGTTCGGGTTCCAGGCCTCCGGCAGCGCGCCCATCGTGCGCGGTGAACTTGTTCGCCACCCCGAGACCATCGCCAGCGCCATTCGCATCGGCAACCCCGCCTCGTGGGAGCTCGCCCTCACGGCGCGCGAGAAGACCGACGGCTACTTCGGTGCCATCGACGACGACAAGATCCTGCTCGCGCAGAAGATCCTGGCCTCCGAGGTCGGCGTCTTCGTCGAGCCCGCGTCCGCCATCAGCGTCGCCGGCCTGCTTGAGCGCGCCGAAGCCGGCCAGGTTCCCGCGGGCAGCACCGTGGTGCTCACGGTCACCGGTCACGGGTTGAAAGACCCGCAGTGGGCCCTGCGCACGGAGGACGGCGGCCAGGTCACCCCCACCATCGTTCCCGTCGACACGGCCGAGGTCGCGAGCGTGCTCGGCCTCGTCGCCGCACCGCAGGCGTGACCATGACCCCGCGCCGGGTGGCGGTGAAGGTTCCGGCCACCACCGCCAATCTCGGCCCCGGCTTCGACACGCTCGGTCTCGCGCTGAGCGTCTACGACGAACTCGACGTGCAGGTGCGCGACGAGCCCGGCGCCCACGTCACCGTGCACGGTGTCGGCGCGGGCGAAGTGCCCACCGACGAGAGCAACCTCGTCGTCTCGTCGATGGCCTACACGTTCGAGGCCATGGGGCGGCGCATGCCCGGCGTGAACGTCACGGCGCACAACACCATCCCGCACGGGCGGGGGCTCGGTTCATCGGGCGCCGCCGTCGTCTCGGGCATCATGGCCGCGAAGGGGCTGCTGCAGGGCGACGTCGAGATCGACGCCGACACGCTGCTGCGCATCGCGACCGACCTCGAGGGCCACCCCGACAACGTGGCGCCGGCCCTGTTCGGCGGGCTCACGATCGCGTGGCTCACGACATCCGGGCCCAAGCAGAAGCGGCTCATCGTGCACCGCGGTGTCGCCCCGCTCGTCTTCGTACCGCAGTTCACCATGTCCACCAAGCTCGCGCGCAGCCTGCAGCCCGCCTCGGTGCCGCACGAAGACGCCATCTTCAACGTGTCCCGCTCGGCGCTGCTCATCGCGGCCCTCACGCAGAGCCCTGAGCTCATGCTCGCGGCCACCGAAGACAAGCTGCACCAGAACTACCGCGCGGCCGCCATGCCCGAAACGGCCAAGCTCGTCACCCTGCTGCGCAACGCCGGTTACGCGGCCGTCGTCTCGGGTGCCGGGCCCTCCATCCTCGTGCTGGCGGATGGCCCCGGCCAACGTCTCGCGGCCGCCGAACTCGTCGCCACCCAGGCCGACACGCCGTGGCAGGCCCTGATGCTCGCGGTCGACTTCAAGGGTGCGACCGTGACGCCGGTCGACGACGACGAGAGCCCCGCCCAGTAGTTCGGATGCGGCATCCGACACGCAAGCGCAACCCCCGGTGCGTGTGGCGGGCCGCCCGAAGTTTGAGTGCTACAGTGGTAGCGATCCCGGGGGAAATGCCGATCAGGTAAATCTGTCCGCCGGGTGAATCCGCACATTCAATGCTGTTGCCTCCGCAACGTGTGCTCTCTACCGTGTTCACTCGAACGTTCTCTTTCCGGTAGGCACGTGCAGGAGAAGCCCCCAGACGCGTAGGCAACCGGCGCTCCCGACGAGCCGTATGCGCCCGGGCGGGGGGAAGGAAAATACTTTTCGTGACTGACGTCAACATCCACACACCCGTGGAATCCGGCGCTCCGCTGACCTCGCTCAAAGTGGCAGACCTCCAGGTCCTCGCCGTGCAGCTAGGCATTCCGGGCGCATCCAAACTCCGCAAGGGAGCCCTCGTCGAGGCGATCCAGGCAGCGCAGGGCGGCGCACAGCCGACCATCGCGGCCGAAGGCTCCGTCGTCGCACCCGCGACCGACGCGGTCCAGGTTCCCGAGTCGGCGGCCGCTCTCACGGCCGACAGCGTGGCAACCCAGCTGCCCGCCACCGAGCAGGCACCCGAAACCGCCGCCGCGCCGGCTCGCAAGCGCGCGCCTCGCCGTGCCACGACGCAGACCGCTCTCGAGGGTGCCCAGGCGCCCGCGACGGGCCCCGTCTCGGCGGTCGGCCACGTGAACGCCGACCAGCCCGCGCAGATCCCCGCGACTCCGGCCAACGACGCGGTCGCCGCCGCGGCAGAGACCGGCTCCGACACGCAGAACGACTCGGCCCAGAACGGCTCGGACGCCACCAACGGCGCCGACGCATCGTCCACCGACGAGCCCCGCCGCGGCAACCGTCGCCAGCGCGGCAACCGCGCCGAGCGCGGCACCGAGCAGGAAACGCTCCCCGACCTCGGCATCGAGCTGCCCAACGAGCCGCGCAAGAACGGCCGCAAGCAGAACGACAACGCCGACCAGGGCGACGAGCCCACAGGCCGCGGGCGCAGCCGCAACACCCGCCAGGGCCGCGCGGCTCAGGGTGCCGACGCGCAGTCGTCCGACCAGGCCGACGACAAGCAGCAGAACGACGACGCCTCCGACCTTCAGGGTGGCGAGACCGAGGGCGACAACGGCCAGGGCGAGCGCCAGGGCCGCGGCCGCAACCGCAACCGCGCCCGCAACGGGGAGGGCGACAACGCCCAGAACGCCGGCAACGGCCGCGACAACAACGCTCGCGCCGACCGCGCCGACAACCGCGCCGACGCTCGCGCCGACCGCGCCGATGACAAGAACAACGGCAACCCCCGTCAGCAGGGCCCCGCAGCGGGTCAGGACGACGAGGCCGGCCGTGGCCGCGGGCGCTACCGCGACCGCAAGCGTGGCCGCAACGGCGAAGACATCGAGCCCGAGATCGCCGAAGACGACGTCCTCATCCCCGTGGCCGGCATCCTCGACGTGCTCGACAACTACGCGTTCGTGCGCACCACCGGCTACCTCGCCGGCCCGAGCGACGTCTACGTCTCGCTCGGCCAGGTCAAGAAGTACGGCCTGCGCAAGGGTGACGCCGTGGTCGGAGCCATCCGTCAGCCGCGCGAGAACGAGAACAACGCTCGCCAGAAGTACAACGCGATCGTCAAGGTCGACTCCGTCAACGGCCTGAGCGTCGAAGACGCCGTCGAGCGCGTCGAGTTCGGCAACCTCACGCCGCTCTACCCGCAGGAGCGTCTGCGCCTCGAGACCGAGCCCAACAAGCTCACGCAGCGCATCATCGACCTGGTCGCTCCGATCGGCAAGGGCCAGCGCGGCCTGATCGTCGCGCCCCCCAAGGCCGGCAAGACCATCGTGCTGCAGCAGATCGCCAACGCCATCGCGACGAACAACCCCGAGGTGCACCTCATGGTCGTCCTCGTGGACGAGCGTCCCGAAGAAGTCACCGACATGCAGCGCACGGTCAAGGGCGAGGTCATCGCCTCCACGTTCGACCGTCCGGCCGAAGACCACACCACGGTCGCCGAGCTGGCCATCGAGCGCGCCAAGCGTCTCGTCGAGCTGGGCCACGACGTCGTCGTGTTGCTCGACTCGATCACGCGCCTCGGCCGCGCCTACAACCTGGCCGCGCCCACCTCGGGTCGTGTCCTCTCCGGTGGTGTCGACGCCGCGGCGCTCTACCCGCCGAAGCGTTTCTTCGGAGCCGCCCGCAACATCGAGAACGGTGGATCTCTCACCATCCTCGCCACGGCTCTCGTCGAGACCGGGTCCAAGATGGACGAGGTCATCTTCGAAGAGTTCAAGGGCACGGGCAACTCCGAGCTGCGCCTCAGCCGTCAGCTCGCCGACAAGCGCATCTTCCCGGCCGTCGACGTCAACGCGTCGTCCACTCGCCGCGAAGAGATGCTGCTCGGCGCCGACGAGGTCAAGGTCACGTGGAAGCTGCGTCGCGCCCTCGCGGGACTCGACCAGCAGCAGGCCCTCGAGGTCGTCCTCGGCAAGCTGAAGGAGACCTCGTCCAACGTCGAGTTCCTCGTGCAGATGCAGAAGACCATGCCGCAGCCGACGGGCCACAGCCACAGCCACGAGCGCGACCACCGCTAGCCTTCTCACCGAACCCGCCTGACCCCTGGCATCCGCTCTGGATGCTTTCGGTCAGGCGGGTTCTCTGATGGGGCAGGATGGTTCAACGGGAGGAAAGCGACATGTTCGAATCGGTACAGGTGCTGCTCGACGAGCACAAAGACCTGCAAGACCAATTGGCCGACCCGGCGGTTCACGCCGACCCGGCACGCTCGAAGAAGATCAACCGGCGCTATGCCGAGTTGTCGCGCATCCAGGCGGCGTACAACACCTGGCACCAGGCGCAGGAAGATCTGGCGGCCGCTCGCGAGCTGGCCAAAGAGGACGAGGCCTTCGCCGAAGAGGTGCCCGGGCTCGAAGAGCATCTCGCCACCTCGCAGGAGAAGCTCCGCCGCCTTCTGATCCCGCGCGACCCGGATGACGGGCGCGACGTGATCATGGAGATCAAGGGTGGCGAGGGCGGGGCCGAGAGCGCCCTGTTCGCCGCCGACCTGCTGCGCATGTACATGCACTATGCCGAATCGAAGGGCTGGAAGACGGAGCTCCTCGAGCGCACCGAATCCGACCTCGGCGGCTACAAAGACGTGCAGGTGGCCATCAAGTCGAACGCCACCGACCCGTCGCAGGGCGTCTGGGCTCACCTCAAGTACGAGGGTGGCGTGCACCGCGTGCAGCGCGTTCCCGCGACCGAGTCGCAGGGACGCATCCACACCTCGACGACGGGTGTCCTCGTCTTCCCCGAGGTCGACGCACCCGAAGAGGTCGAGATCAGCCAGAACGACCTGAAGATCGACGTGTACCGCTCGTCGGGCCCCGGCGGACAGTCCGTGAACACGACCGACTCGGCCGTGCGCATCACGCACCTTCCCACGGGCATCACGGTGGCGATGCAGAACGAGAAGAGCCAGCTGCAGAACCGCGAGGCCGGTATGCGCGTGCTGCGCGCCCGCATCCTGGCACGTCAGCAGGAGGAGCAGGCGGCTCTCGATAGCGCGGCCCGCAAGACCCAGATCCGCACCATGGACCGTTCCGAGCGCATCCGCACGTACAACTTCCCCGAGAACCGCATCGCGGATCACCGCACGGGATACAAGGCGTACAACCTCGACTCGGTCATGAACGGTGCGCTCGAGCCCGTCATCGAATCGGCGATCCTCGCCGACGAAGAGGCCCGGCTCGCCGATATCGGCGACCAGAGCTAGTCGAAACAACCCCGCCACATCGACAGAAGGCCGACCCGATCATCCGGGTCGGCCTTCTGCGTTGGATTGTGTCGATCGTGAAGAGAGCTCCTGATCCGCCAGCGGTGATCGCCCGGGTCAGCGCATCGCGGGCAGTCAGTCGGCGGCGGGAGCTGCTTCGGCGTCGTCGCCCAACTGGGCGCGCTCGATGGGCGATGCCTGGTCGCGCGGCCGGGCCGTCGCCGGGATGCCCGTGATGATCGAATGCGGGGGAGCGTCACGCGTGACGACGGCATTCGCGCCGACGACCGAATGCGCACCGATGACGATATCGCCCAGAACCTTCGCACCGGCCCCGATCATCACGCCGTCGCCGATCGTCGGATGGCGCTTCTGCCGCCCGAGGCTCTTCCCGCCGAGCGTCACGCCGTGATAGATCATCACATCGTCACCCACGACGGCGGTCTCGCCGATGACCACGCCCATGCCGTGGTCGATGAAGAAGCGTCGGCCGATGCGCGCGCCCGGGTGAATCTCGATGCCCGTCAGGAAGCGCGCGAAAGCCGACCCGGCGCGGGCGGGCAAGCGGATGCCGCGCCGCCACAGCCGCGCGTTGAACCGGTGTGCCCACACGGCGTGCAAGCCGGGGTAGGTCAGGAAGATCTCCACCCGGCCGCGCGCGGCAGGATCGTGCACGCGCGCGGCTGTCAGGTCTTCCCTGATGCGGGTGAAAACACTCATAGAGTGTCGAGCCTAGTCGCTGAGACCGGCCCAGAGAGGCGTTGAGATGTAGCGCTCACCGGTGTCGCACACGATGGCGACGATCTTCTTGCCGGCGTTCTCGGGGCGCTTGGCGAGCTCGCGGGCCGCCCAGATGATGGCGCCGGAGGAGATGCCCGCGAGGATGCCCTCTTCGGCGGCCAGACGCTTGGCCACGTCGATCGAGTCCTCGAACGAGACGTCGATAACCTCGTCGTACACGGTGGTGTCGAGGATCTCGGGGATGAAGTTCGCGCCGATGCCCTGGATCTTGTGCGGCCCGGGCTTGCCACCGTTCAGGATGGGGGAGTCAAGCGGTTCGACGGCGACGATCTGCACGTCGGGCTTCAGCTCCTTCAGCACTTGGCCGACGCCCGTGATGGTTCCGCCCGTTCCGACACCCGCGATGAAGATGTCGACGTCGCCGTCGGTGTCGCGCCAGATCTCCTGCGCCGTGGTCTTGCGGTGGATCTCGGCGTTGGCCTCGTTGGCGAACTGCTTGGCCCAGATGGCGCCGGGCGTCTCGTCGACGATCTCTTTCGCCTTCTCGACGGCGCCCTTCATGCCGAGGGCCGGTTCGGTGAGCACGAGTTCGGCGCCGAAGGCGCGCAGCAGCACGCGGCGCTCCTGGCTCATCGAGGACGGCATCGTGAGGATGACTTTGTAGCCGCGGGCCGCTCCGACGAGGGCCAGTGCGATTCCGGTGTTGCCGCTCGTGCCTTCGACGATCGTTCCACCGGGCTTCAGGGCACCGGATGCTTCGGCGGCGTCGACGATCGCGACGCCGAGGCGGTCTTTCACGCTCGACCCGGGGTTGTAGTACTCGAGTTTGGCGAGCACGGTCGCGCCGGCGCCATCCGTTACCCGGTTGAGCTGCACCAGCGGCGTGTTGCCGAACGCCTCGGTGATGTTCGAATAGATCTTGCCTGCCACGATCTGCCTCCCTGTGCGGTGTGCCGCACGACATCCTTCTGGTGCACGCCGCTCGGCGCACCCTCAAGCCTATTCGCGTGAATGGGGTTTGGGACCAAGATGACGAGACGTTCGTCATCTTCCCGGCTGGGGGCCGAGATGAGTGTTTCCCGCCTCTGCGCTAGGCTTCCCGGCGGAACGGTCGCCGTCAACGGCCGTCAGCGTATGTCTCACACACCTTCTTCTCCCCAGCCATCCTCGAGCCCGTCGCCCGAGCCCGGCCCGCTTCTGTCCGAGCTGCGCGACTCGGCCGTCGAGCGTCTCGCGCGATCGGGCGTGCCGACACCGGATGTCGACGCCGAACTCCTTCTCGGCCACGTCACGGGCCTCGGCCGCGGCGAGTTGCAGGCCGCTTTCATCACGGGTCGCCGCGCAGGCGCCGGCGCGGGCCCCGACGGCGGTCGCGATGCCGCCGGAGCCCTCGACGCCCTCCTCGAGCGCCGTGCCGCGCGCGAGCCGCTGCAGCACATCCTCGGCGTCGCCTGGTTCCGCTCGCTCGAATTGCGCGTCGGCCCGGGCGTCTTCGTGCCGCGTCCCGAAACCGAGGGCGTCGTGCAGATCGCGATCGATGCGCTGCGCCAGGTGCCGACCCCCGAACCCGTCGCGGTCGACCTCGGCACGGGCTCGGGTGCCATCGCGCTGGCCATGGCCACCGAGGTGCCGAACGCGCGCGTCCATGCGGTCGAGGCCTCCGTCGACGCCTTCATCTGGGCCCGCGAGAACTTCGCGGCGGTGGGTGCCGACAACGCTCGCCTGGTCTTCGACGACATGGGTCGCGCCCTGCCCGAGCTCGACGGCTCGGTCGATGTCGTCATCTCTAACCCGCCCTACGTTCCGGATGATGCCATCCCACGCGACCCCGAGGTGCGCCTCTTCGACCCGGCCATGGCCCTCTACGGTGGCCCCGACGGTCTCGACCTCGTCCGTTCGCTCGAACGCACAGCGCACCGGCTCCTGCGCGAGGGCGGGCTGCTCGTCATCGAGCACGGCGAACTCCAGGGCGCCGACATCCGATTGATCCTCACCGAACGCGGATGGCGCGCCGCCGCCACGCACGTCGACCTGACGCTGCGCGACCGCACCACGACGGCCCTCCGCTAGCTCGAGTCCCTAGGGGCACGCAGCTCTCCCGATCCGCGACCGCGTCGCGCGGCCAGCGCGGCCCTGGCCGTGGACGAGGCTGTGGCTGGGCCGTGGCCGTCGACGTCGACGTGCCGCTAAGGTCGCGCCGCAAACTCCTCGACGGCGGCCATCAAACCGTCGGTGTCATACCCGTCGGCCGTCTTCGTCAGGTGGAAGGCCGTGATGCCCACGGCGCGCGCGGCCTCGACGTTGGCGTGCGAATCATCCGCGAAGAACGCATCGGATGCCTCGACCCCCAGCCGGCCGAGCGCGCGCGTGTAGATGCGACGCTCGGGTTTCGCCGCTCCCAGCACGGCCGACACGAGGTCATTGTCGCCCCCGATGATCTCGGCGGCCTCGGGAGCCAACACCGACAATTCCTCGCGGAAGATGATCGGGTTGTTACTCAGCAACGCGGCGGTGCCGAGCTCTGAGGCGCGCTTGAGGGCCGCGATCGACCCCGGAATGATCGTCATGGCCGACTTGCGCGACTCGCACCACTGCTCGCGCGTGAGCGGCACCCCGGTCACCTCGGCGAACGCCTCGAGGTATTCGTCGCCCGTGGCGAACTCGCCCGCATTGGCCGCCCGCTCGAACCCTCCCACCCACCAGGTCGAGGCCAGGTGGTACTGCGTCGACCCCGTCAGACGCGCCAGATTGGGCAGCCGTTTGAGAAAATCGTAGTCATAGAGGGTCTTGTCGCAGTCGAAGAAGAACACGGATGGCTTCACCCATCCAGTATCTCTCCCCGTTCTCACACCCGGCGACCCGTTCGCTCTCGGCAGGTGACGATAGAATCGAGCACAATGTCCCGCATCCATGACTGCTCTGACGACACCGAGCTGCTGATCGGCATGCGAATGGCCCGAGCCGCGATCGCCCGCGGTGAACTCGTCGTCATTCCCACCGACACCGTCTACGGTGTGGCCGCCGACGCTTTTTCCCCCCGCGCCGTGCAGCGATTGCTCGACGCCAAGGGCCGCACACGCCAGTCGCCGCCGCCCGTTCTCGTGCCCGGCATCCACACGCTCGAGGCCCTCGCGGCCGAGGTACCCGACGCCGTGCGCGACCTCGTCGAGGCGTTCTGGCCGGGCGGCCTCACGATCGTGCTGCCGGCCCAGCCGTCCCTCGCCTGGGATCTGGGCGACACCGACGGCACGGTCGCCGTGCGCATGCCGAGCCACCACATCGCGCTCGAGCTGCTCGAAGAAACGGGCCCTCTCGCGGTCTCCTCGGCCAACCTCACGGGTCTCCCTGCCGCGACAACGGCGGCAGAAGCCGAACGGATGCTGGGCGACAGCGTCTCCTCCTACCTCGACGCGGGCCCCTCGGGCGACACCGCCTCGACCATCGTCGACGCCACGCGCCTGCAGACCCCGGGTGGCCGCGTCACGGTCCTCCGCGAGGGTGCCATCAGCCGCGCCCAGCTGGTCGAGGTCCTGGGCGACCTGCTCGAACCACTCGACGCAGCGCCTGCCGCCAGCGCCGAGCCGGCAGCGAATCCGGATACCCCGACGCACGGCACCCCGCCGCCCGAGTCAGCCCGCGACGCATGATCCAGTATCTGATCATCGCCGCGATCACGGCGGTCATCACGTTCGTCGTCTCCTTGGCGGTCTACCGCGGTGCCCTGAAATACAAGCTCTACCCGAAGATCCGCGAACGCGACGTCCACACACGTCCCACCCCGCGCCTGGGTGGTGTGGCCATGTTCGTGGGCGTCATCGCGGCCTTCGTCATCGCCTCGCAGAACCCGTTCTTCGCCTCGACGTTCGGCAGCCCCGGGCCCATTCTCGCCATCGGGGGAGCGGCGCTGCTCACGGTCTTGATCGGCGTCGCCGACGACATCTGGGACCTCGACTGGATGATCAAACTCGCGGGCCAGTTCCTCGCCGCGGGCCTCATCGCCTGGCTGGGCGTGCAGATCTACTCGCTGCCCATCGGCGGCCTCACGGTCGGTTCGTCGTGGATGTCCTTCACCATGACGGTCTTCGCCATCGTGCTGGTCATGAACGCCATCAACTTCATCGACGGGCTCGACGGCCTGGTCGCGGGAGTCGCGCTCATCGCCAACGGAACCTTCCTCATCTACGGCTACCTCCTGGTGCGCGAGACGGGCCAGACGAGCTTCTTCAACCTCTCGTTGCTCATCTCGGCCGTGCTGGTCGGTGCCTGCGCCGGATTCCTGCCGCTCAACTGGCATCCGGCCCGCATGTTCATGGGCGACGCGGGTGCGCTCCTCGTCGGCCTCCTCATGGCCACGAGCGCCGTCGCCATCACGGGCACGGTCGACCCGACATCCCTCGGCCGCAGCCAGCTGCTCGGAATCTACATCCCGATCATCCTGCCCTTCGCCATCCTCGTGGTGCCGCTGCTCGACTTCGGGCTCGCGGTCTTCCGCCGTCTGCGTGCCGGCAAGTCGCCGTTCAGCGCCGATCGCAAGCACCTGCACCACCGCCTACTCGACATGGGTCACACGCACTTCCAGGCCGTCCTCATTTTCTACGCCTGGACATCCGTCATCGCCATCTCGTGCCTGCTCTTCTTCGTCTTCCAGCCCTATTGGGTGGCGCTCGTGTTCCTGATCGCCGGTGTCATCATCTGCGCCGTGGTCACGCTCGCGCCGCTCGGCCGCCGCAAGACCCTCGAGTTCTCGGCCCAGACCGTCGGCGCCGACGATCCCGCGTTCGAGCGCGTTCGTGAATTCGACCCGTTGGATGCCGCGAGCGAAGACCGGCCCCACGACGCGCCCATCTCGCACGAACTCGTCGCCGAGGTCGTCGCGGTCGCCGAAGCCCAACGCACTGAACCAGAAGCATCCCCGGTCCGACGCTCGGACGACGACGCCCCCGCCCCGAAGGACACCCCATGAGCTCCAACAAAGTATTCGTCGACGCCCTGAAGTACGGCGCCCTCCTCGCCATCGGCATCGCCCTGGTCGGGGGAGTGATCGGTTTCTTCCTCGACGGCAGTCGCGGCGTCGTCTCGGCCCTAATCGGCACGGCGCTCTCGGCCGTCATGCTCGCGATCACGGCGGCCAGCATCCTTTTCGCCAACCGTTTCTATGGCTCCGACCTCTTCGTCGGCGCCTTCTTCGGCATCGTCCTCGGTGGATGGCTGCTCAAATTCGTTGTCTTCCTGGTGCTGGTCTTCCTCCTCGCCGATCAGCCCTGGGTCAACCGCGTGATCATGCTCGTCTGTGTCATCGTCGGCGTCATCGGTTCCCTCGTGGTGGACATGGTCGTCGTCGCTCGCTCGCGCGTGGGCTATGTCAGCGACGCACAGTTGCCCGGAGACCAGAAAAACGCGCAATAACGGGCAAACCGATTCGTCAGCACGCCCAAATGTTGATAGGCTCTCTGGAGATTCCCCAAGCATATTTACACGCATTTCGCGTGAGTTGTTTGGCGTCTTCCGAATGTTCGTCGCTCGGAGAGCAGTTCGCTCTCCGCCCCGAAACAGGAGATAGCGCTGTTAGGTAACGCTGTGCTGTTAAGTAACTCGGTGCTGAGTAGCTCCGTTCACTTCAGCGAAAAAATCAACTCTGTGATCAACGCCCCGATCTTCGCGGCTGCTGGCGACGACAACACGTTCCACGGTCCGTCGATCAACGAGTTCTTCCCCGAGATCGTCGCTTTCGAAGGCACTCCCTTCGCGATCAACCGCATCATGCTGATCCGGTTCCTCGCGGTGGCCGCCATCCTGGTTCTCTTCTGGCTCGGCACGCGCCGCATGAAGATCGTCCCGGGTCGCGGTCAGTCGATCATCGAGATGGGCCTCGACTTCGTTCGGGTCAACATCGCCGAAGACCTGTTGGGTAAGAAAGACGGCAAGCGGTTCCTGCCGATCATCACGACGATCTTCTTCATGGTCTTGTTCATGAACATCACGGGTGTCATCCCGTTCCTGAACATCGCGGGAACGTCGGTCATCGGTGTTCCGCTCGTGCTGGCGCTCGTCGCCTACATCGCGTTCATCTACGCCGGTGTCAAGAAGCACCCGGGCGCATTCTTCAAGAACGCGCTCTTCCCGCCCGGCGTGCCGTGGCCGCTGTACATCATCGTGACGCCCATCGAACTGGTTTCCACGTTCGTCCTGCGGCCCATCACGCTGACGCTCCGACTCCTCATGAACATGGTCGTCGGGCACCTGCTCCTCGTCCTCTTCTTCGGAGCGACCTGGTTCTTCTTCTTCAACGCCGACGGCATCTTCAAGGCCTTCGGTGTGGGCACGCTCGCATTCGGCTTCGTCTTCACGCTCTTCGAGCTGTTGGTCGCCGCACTGCAGGCCTACGTTTTCGCACTACTTACGACTGTTTACATCCAGCTCGCGCTGGCTGACGAACACTAAACGACGTCAGCATCCGCTGACATCGCCATCACGGAAGGAAACAACACGTGGACGCAACAACCGTTCTCGCCGAGATCAACGGAAACATCGCGACGGTCGGTTACGGTCTCGCTGCAATCGGCCCGGCCATCGGCGTGGGTATCGTGGTCGGCAAGACCATCGAGGGTGTCGCCCGTCAGCCTGAGCTGGCCGGTCGTCTCCAGGTTCTGATGTACATCGGTATCGCCTTCACCGAGGCGCTGGCCTTCATCGGCATCGCGACCTACTTCATCTTCGTCTAAGCCCTTCGTCATTCGTAGCAAGGAGGCGTGATGATTCACGCACTAGTGCGGGCTGCCGCAGAGGGTGAAACCTCGCACAACCCGCTTTTGCCCGAGACGTATGACATCGTCTGGTCGTTGGTCTGCTTCATCGTCATCCTCGTCGCATTCTGGAAGGTCTTCCTTCCCAAGATGCAGAAGATGCTCGACGAGCGTTCCGCCGCCATCGAGGGCAACATCGCCAAGGCCGACGAGGCTCAGCGTGACGCCGAGGCTGCTCTCGAGCAGTACACGGCTCAGCTCGCCGACGCCCGTCAGGAAGCTGCCGCCATTCGTGACCAGGCTCGTGTCGACGGTCAGCGCATCCTCGCTGAACTGAAGGAACAGGCTGCGACCGACGCCGCACGCATCACGCAGAGCGCCCAGGCCCAGATCGAAGCCGAACGTCAGGCAGCGGTCGTCAGCCTGCGCAACGAGGTCGGCTCGCTCGCGATCGACCTCGCGTCCGGTGTGATCGGCGAAAGCCTGTCCGACGACGCCCGTGCAACCGCGGTCGTTGACCGATTCCTGGCTGACCTCGAAGCATCCGAGGCCTCGAACCAGGCAGAGAAGGCGTAACGCATCATGGGTAGCGCGACAAGAGAAGCACTGCACGAATCGCTGCGCGAGTTGGACTCGACGGGAGCCGTTGGCGACAACGGTTCCGGTCGTGACCTGACGACCGTCAGCGAGCTGTTCGCCGTCGGCCGCGTCGTCGCTCGCACGGCGCACCTGCGCTCGGCCCTGTCCGACAAGGCCGCACCCGCCGAGGTCAAGCGTCAGCTCGTGCAGACGGTCTTCGGATCGTCTGTGTCCGAGCGCACGCTGCGACTCGTCAGCGCCGCCGCCGCCGGCCGCTGGTCCGACGAGGACGGCTTCGTCGCCGGCCTCGAGGAGCTCGGCATCCGTGCCGCGGTGCAGTCGGTCGGTTCGGACGTGTCGATCGAACAGGAGCTGTTCGAATTCGGCCGCTATGTCGCGGGTGACGCAGAGCTCGAGCTCGCGCTCGGCTCCAAGCTCGGCGATGTGCAGGCCAAGGTCGCGCTCGTCGAATCCCTGCTCGCGGGTAAGGCCTCACCGCAGACGGTCGAGATCGTCCGTCAGCTGGTGCAGCAGCCCCGTGGTCGCCGCATCCGCACGCTTCTGCGTTACGCGGCCGGCATCGCCGCCGACCAGAGCAACCTCACCGTCGCAACCGTCACGGCCGCGGCACCGCTCACCGAGGGGCAACTCGCCCGGCTCCGTGCCGGACTCAGCTCGCTCTACGGTCGAGATGTCAAAATCAACGTGATCGTAGACGCATCCATCATGGGCGGTCTGCGGGTGCAGGTCGGTGACGATGTCATCGATGGCAGCGTTGCATCTCGCCTGCACGACCTGAAGCTCCAGCTCGCCGGCTGATCCAGCCACACCGCTGATCCAGCCGCACACAGCACAGAGCCGCACACAACACAGACGCACGATCCCTGGGATCGACACATCGGAAGCGCGAACCGTTTCCGCAACTCAAAGGAAAATGATGGCAGAACTAACGATTAGTCCTGATGAGATCCGGAGTGCTCTCAAGGACTTCGTCGCCGCATACGAGCCGGGCAAGGCCGGAACGACCGAAGTAGGCCACGTGATCGACGCCGGCGACGGCATCGCGCACGTCGAAGGTCTGCCGGGCGTCATGGCCAACGAGTTGATCCGCTTCTCCGATGGCACGCTGGGCCTTGCCCAGAACCTCGACGAGAACGAGATCGGCGTCGTCATCCTCGGTGAGTTCGCTGGCATCGAAGAGGGCATGGAAGTCACGCGCACGGGCGAGGTTCTCTCGGTCCCCGTCGGCGACGGCTACCTCGGCCGCGTGGTCGACCCCCTCGGCAACCCGATCGATGGCCTCGGCGAGATCGCGAGCGAAGGCCGCCGCGCCCTCGAGCTGCAGGCGCCCGGCGTCATGCAGCGTAAGAGCGTGCACGAGCCCCTGCAGACCGGTATCAAGGCCATCGACGCCATGATCCCCGTCGGCCGTGGCCAGCGCCAGCTGATCATCGGTGACCGCCAGACCGGTAAGACGGCCATCGCGATCGACACCATCATCAACCAGAAGGCCAACTGGGAGTCGGGCGACACCAACAAGCAGGTGCGCTGCATCTACGTCGCCATCGGCCAGAAGGGCTCCACCATCGCTTCGGTGAAGGGTGCCCTCGAAGACGCCGGAGCCATGGAATACACGACCATCGTCGCGTCTCCGGCTTCCGACCCCGCCGGCTTCAAGTACCTCGCTCCCTACACCGGTTCGGCCATCGGCCAGCACTGGATGTACGGCGGCAAGCACGTCCTCATCATCTTCGATGACCTGTCGAAGCAGGCCGAGGCCTACCGTGCCGTTTCGCTGCTCCTGCGTCGTCCGCCGGGCCGCGAGGCATACCCCGGCGACGTGTTCTACCTGCACTCCCGCCTGCTCGAGCGTTGCGCGAAGCTGTCCGACGAGCTCGGTGCCGGATCGATGACGGGTCTCCCCATCATCGAGACGAAGGCCAACGACGTCTCGGCCTACATCCCCACCAACGTGATCTCGATCACCGACGGCCAGATCTTCCTGCAGTCCGACCTCTTCAACGCCAACCAGCGTCCCGCTGTCGACGTGGGAATCTCGGTCTCGCGTGTCGGTGGTGACGCTCAGGTCAAGTCGATCAAGAAGGTTTCGGGAACGCTGAAGCTCGAGCTGGCTCAGTACCGCTCGCTCGAAGCATTCGCCATGTTCGCGTCCGACCTCGACGCCGCCAGCCGCCGTCAGCTCGCCCGAGGCGCCCGCCTCACCGAGCTGCTCAAGCAGCCGCAGTACTCGCCCTACCCGGTCGAAGACCAGGTCGTCGCGATCTGGGCCGGCACCAACGGCAAGCTCGACGAGGTTCCCGTCGAAGACATCCTGCGCTTCGAGCGCGAGCTGCTCGACTACCTGGGCCGCAACACCGACGTCCTGTCCAAGCTGCGCGACTCCAACGTGCTGAGCGACGACATCGTCACCAACCTCGAGTCGTCGATCGACACCTTCAAGAAGGAGTTCCAGACCGGCGAGGGCAAGCCCCTCAACTCGGTCGGCTCCGAGAAGTTCGAAGAACTTCCCGCCGAAGAGGTCAACCAGGAAAAGATCGTCAAGGGACGTCGATAACCGATGGGCGCACAGCTCCGGGTCTACACGCAGAGAATCAAATCTGCGCAGACGACCAAGAAGATCACGAGGGCGATGGAGTTGATCTCCGCCTCGCGCATTCAAAAAGCGCAGGCGCGAGTCGCCGCCTCCGGTCCGTACAGCCGCGCGATCACGCGTGCTGTATCGGCCGTGGCGACCTACTCCAACGTCGACCACGTGCTCACCACCGAACCCGAGAAGATCGAGCGCGCAGCGGTCGTCATCTTCGCCTCGGACCGCGGTCTCGCCGGTGCGTTCAGCTCACAGGTGCTTCGTCAGGCCAATGAGCTCACCGAGTTGTTGCAGTCTCAGGGCAAAGAGGTCACCTACTTCCTCGTCGGCCGCAAGTCGGTGGCGTACTTCGCCTTCCGCAAGCGTGCCTCAGAGGGGCAGTGGACCGGCGGCACCGACTCGCCGTCGTTCGAGACGGCGCAGGAGATCGGGCAGGCCCTGCTGAAGAGCTTCCTCACGGATGCCTCTGAAGGCGGAGTCGACGAGATCCACGTGGTCTACAACCGTTTCGTCAGCATGGTCACGCAGACCCCCGAGGTCGTCCGTCTCCTGCCGCTCGAGGTCGTCGAAGGTGTCGAAGAACCCGACTCCAAGACCGTCCTGCCGCTGTACGAGTTCGAGCCCGACGCCGCAAACGTGCTGGATGCGCTGCTCCCGGTCTACATCGAGAGCCGCCTGTTCAACGCCATGCTGCAGTCTGCCGCGAGCGAGCACGCTGCCCGCCAGAAAGCCATGAAGTCCGCGAGCGACAACGCGGACAAGCTGATCACCGATTACACCCGTCTGCGCAACAACGCGCGTCAGGCGGAGATCACCCAGCAGATCGCCGAGATCGTCGGCGGCGCCGACGCTCTGTCGGGCGCCAAGTAAGACTCGACGGATAAAGAGAGAAGAAGAGCAATGACAGATACAGCGACAGCTGAGGCGGGAAGCGCCGGAGTGGCCACGCTCGCCGCCGGCCGCATCGCTCGCGTCACCGGCCCCGTGGTGGACATCGAGTTCCCCCACGACTCGATCCCCGAGGTCTACAACGCCCTCGAAACGACGATCACCATCGGCGACGAGCACACCGACATCACCCTCGAGGTTGCCCAGCACCTCGGTGACGACCTGGTTCGCGCCATCGCCCTGAAGCCGACGGACGGACTCGTCCGCGGCCAGGAAGTGCGCAACACGGGCGCGCCGATCTCGGTTCCCGTCGGCGACGTTACCAAGGGTAAGGTCTTCGACGTCACGGGCAAGATCCTCAACGGCAAGCCTGGCGAGACCGTCGAGATCACCGAGCGTTGGCCCATCCACCGCCGCCCGCCGGCCTTCGACCAGCTCGAATCGAAGACGCAGCTCTTCGAGACCGGTATCAAGGTCATCGACCTCCTGACCCCCTACGTGCAGGGTGGAAAGATCGGTCTGTTCGGTGGTGCCGGTGTCGGTAAGACCGTTCTGATCCAGGAAATGATCCAGCGCGTTGCGCAGGACCACGGTGGTGTGTCGGTGTTCGCCGGTGTCGGCGAGCGCACCCGTGAGGGCAACGACCTCATCGCCGAAATGGAAGAGGCGGGCGTCTTCGACAAGACCGCCCTTGTCTTCGGCCAGATGGACGAGCCGCCGGGAACGCGTCTGCGCGTCGCCCTGTCGGCCCTGACGATGGCGGAGTACTTCCGCGACGTGCAGAAGCAGGACGTGCTGTTGTTCATCGACAACATCTTCCGCTTCACGCAGGCCGGTTCCGAGGTGTCGACTCTTCTCGGTCGCATGCCTTCGGCCGTGGGTTACCAGCCGAACCTCGCCGACGAGATGGGCGTTCTTCAGGAGCGCATCACCTCGACGCGTGGTCACTCGATCACCTCGCTGCAGGCGATCTACGTGCCGGCCGACGACTACACCGACCCGGCCCCGGCGACGACGTTCGCCCACCTCGACGCCACCACCGAGCTGTCGCGTGAAATCGCGTCGAAGGGCCTCTACCCGGCCGTAGATCCGCTGACCTCGACCAGCCGCATCCTCGACCCCCGTTACTTGGGCGAGGACCACTACCGCGTGGCCACCACGGTCAAGCAGATCCTCCAGAAGAACAAGGAACTGCAGGAAATCATCGCCATCCTCGGTGTCGACGAGCTGTCCGAAGAAGACAAGGTCACCGTTTCGCGGGCCCGTCGCATTCAGCAGTTCCTCTCGCAGAACACCTACATGGCGAAGAAGTTCACGGGTGTCGAAGGTTCCACGGTTCCCCTCAAGGAGACCGTCGAGTCGTTCGACGCCATCGCCAAGGGTGAGTTCGACCACGTGGCCGAGCAGGCCTTCTTCAACGTCGGTGCTATCTCCGACGTCGAAGAGAAGTGGGCTCAGATCCAGAAGGAGAACGGCTGATCATGGCTTCCTCGAAGCTGCAGGTCAGCGTCGTCGCCGCCGACCACGAAGTGTGGTCGGGCCAGGCGTCGATGGTGGTCGCGAAGACGGTCGAAGGCGAGATCGGCATTCTGCCGGGGCACGAGCCGATGCTCGCCGTCCTGGCAGAAGGCCAGGTCCGCGTTACGACCGACAATGGTCAGAAGATCACCGCTGATGCGTCCGACGGATTCCTGTCCGTCGAGAACAACACGGTGACCGTCGTGGCTGGCAACGCCAGCCTCGTCAAGTAACTCTTCCTCTCTTCACCGCGTACGCCCCGTGCTTGTCATCCTGCCTCCGTCTGAGACGAAGCGGGATGGCGGCACGGGGCGTTCGTCATATCTAGAGGAACTGCGGTTCCCGGCGTTGACGCCTTATCGGCAGTCGCTCATCGAGCAACTGGCCGACCTCGCGACCGACCCGGAAGCATCCATGAAGGCCCTGAAGATCAGCGCCCGACAGATGGGGGAGATCGAGCGCAACCGCGCCCTGCATAGTGCGGCGGTGATGCCCGCCATCGACCGTTACACGGGTGTTCTCTTCGACGCGCTCGACGCAACGACGCTAGCGCCAGCAGAACGCGCGTTCGCCCACGAGCACGTCGTCGTTCACTCGTCGCTCTTCGGCCCGGTCGGCGCGCTCGACCCGATCCCCGCCTATCGCCTCTCCCACAGCTCTCGCCTGCCCGAGGGCGGGTTGCGGCAACAATGGGGCCGAGGCATCCGGCACGAACTGGCGCAGGTGCCCGGCCTCGTGCTCGACCTGCGCTCGGAGGGGTATGCCGAGCTTGGGCCCCTCGAGTTGTCATCTGAGCGGCTCTACGTGCGCGTGATGGCCCGCGGCGCCGATGGTGAGACTAGGGCCCTCAACCACTTCAACAAGAAGACCAAGGGACTCTTCACACGGGCCCTCCTGCAGAACCAGGTGGCATTCGAGGATATCGACAGGCTGCGCACGTGGGCCGCCGGCGCAGGCTTCGAGGTGGGCGACCCGTCTTCGGCACATGAAATCGCGCTCATCGCGCCGGCTCGAGAGATGACGCCCGCGGTTTCGTGACCTGGAACGGGATGCTCTCGTGCCGCAGGAGCCACAGCTTGGTGTCGAGCCCCGAGCCGCGGTCGTAGCCGACCGGGTTGCGACGGGTGCCGAGGACGCGGTGACAGGGCACGAGGAGTGGCACGGGATTGGCCGCTATGGCCGCACCCACCGCGCGGCCGGCGCGCGGAATCCCCACGGCCGAGGCGATCTCTCCGTACGTCATGGTCGAGCCGAACGGGATCGACGCGAGCGTTCGCCAGACTGCCTGCTGAAAGGCCGTGCCGGACACCTCGACGTGCAGGTCGAATGACACGCGGTCGCCGTCGAGGAAATCGAGCACCTGTTTGGCGGCCCCGCGAATGAACTCGGAGTGCGAGGGGGAGGGCGAGAGCGAAGCGCCGCCGCTCGCGCCCAGGGCCTCGGGGCGCCACGTCACTCGGCCGATGTCGCAGCTGGTGATGTATTCGCCCTCGGCCTGGAGCGTGATGACGCCCAGGGGCGAGGGAAACGAGATGATTGCCGGCATGGAGGCTCCGATCGTTTGTGCGCCCGGGGGAGGGGGCTCACCGTGTGTCCAGAGTAGGGATGGCGGGAGGAGTGTGGGGGAGAGGGCGTGACCTGTGGAGAAATTGATGGCGCAGCGGGCTGTGGAGAAGAAGGCGTCGTAGGGTGGATGACATGACCGACATGCTCTACCGTCCTCTTGGCCGCTCCGGATTGATGGTCTCGGCCGTCGGGATCGGCTGCAACAACTTCGGGCGAGCAGACACGCTCACCGAAACGCAAGAGGGAACGACATCCGTCGTCGATGCGGCCCTCGAGAGTGGCGTCAACTTCTTCGATACCGCCGATGTGTACGGCAAGCGTCCGGGGCTCAGCGAAGAACTCCTCGGGCGCGCGCTGGCGGGGCGCCGCGACGACGTCGTGGTGGCCACCAAGTTCGGGCACGCGACACTCGACGGCGGAATCGCCCAGCCCTGGGCGCGCGGGTCGAGGCGTTACGTGCGGCGTGCGGTCGAAGCATCCCTGCGGCGCCTCGATACCGAATGGATCGACCTCTACCAGCTGCACACGCCCGACCCGACGACCCCGATCGACGAGACGCTGAGCGTGCTCGACGACCTCATTACCGAGGGAAAGGTGCGCTACATCGGCCACTCCAACCTGAGCGGGTGGCAGATCGCCGAAGCCGACTACGAAGCCGTGCTGGGCTCGCATCCCCGTTTCATCTCGGCTCAAAACGAGTTCAGCCTCATCGTGCGGGACGCCGAACGTGAAGTCCTGCCGGCGGTGCAACGATTCGGGCTCGGCTTCCTGCCCTTCTTCCCGCTCTACAACGGCCTCTTCACGGGCAAGTTCACGCGCGCGGGCGGCCCCGCCGATTCCCGCATCATGCGCATTCGCAAACACCTGCTCGACAACGCCCCCTGGGATGCCATCGAGGCGCTGCAATCCTTCGCCGAGGCCCGCGGGCGCACCCTGCTCGAGGTCACATTCGGCTGGTTGCTGGCTCAGCCCAACCTCTCGAGCGTGATCGCGGGGGCGACGACGGCCGCGCAGATTCGCGAGAATGCCGCGGCGGGTGTGGCCTGGACGCCGACTCCCACAGAAGTCGCGGAGATCGACCGGCTGTTCCCGGGCCCGGCGAATTCCTGACCCGAGCCACGGCCGCGCTCAGCTGTTGAGCACGGCCAGAGCCGCGTTCAGCGTCGTCGCGAAGAGCACCCACGCCCAATAGGGGATGAGCATCACGGCCGACACCTTCCTGATCGGCCAGAACCGCAGCATCGTGATCAGCACGGCGATGTCGAGCAGCACGATGATGGCGAGTGCGAGCCACAGCGCGGCGGGGCCCATGACCGGGTACAGGCCGAAGAAGACCGGTGTCCAGATGCTGTTGAGCACGAGCTGCACCACATACGCCACCAAAGCGGGCCGCGTGTCGACGCTGTAGCGTCGCCGCCACACGAGCCAGGCGGCCACCGACATGAGCACGTAGAGAACGGTCCACACGGGGCCGAACAAGAAGTTGGGCGGGTTCCACGGCGCCTTCTCGGCGGTGGCATACCATCCGTCGACGTTGCCGGCCGTGCCGATGGAGCCGATCGCCGCCACCGCAAACGAGATTGCGATGAACACGATCAGCATCAGGATGTCGCGGCCCAGGCTCGTGGCCCGCCGCGGGTTCGCGCCAGACCCGGTCGCGCCGTCGCGGGGATCGTGGCTCTCGTGGCCATCACGGGCGTCGCGGCGGTTATGGTCGACGCGGTTGTCGTCTGTCATGATGCTGCCTCCTCGATATCGTCCCCCCAACTTAGTAAGCTGGCTGACTAATGTGAAGGGCTTGAAGTGGCGCGCGCCGTATGCCACTGAGATCGGCTCAGAGACACTAGACTTTTGCACACTGCCTTGTTCCCCTGCCGAAAGGACCCCGGGTGACCGACATCGACGTGCGAACCGGTTCGGGCGCTGTCGACCTCTCCGACGGGCGCACGCTGTCCCTCAACTGGGCCGCCGTCACCGACACCGGTCGCAAACGCCAGGTCAACCAAGACGCACTCATCGTCGAGCTGCCCGTCTTCGCCGTTGCCGACGGCATGGGTGGCCACGACGCCGGCGAGGTCGCGAGCGCGGCCGTCGTCGAACGCTTCCGCGGGCTGGTGGCAGAAGGCAAACACGTCGATCGCGAGACCATCGAAGAGGCTCTGCGCGACGCCGTCGAGGACATGTTCAACCAGGTCGGTCAGAGCGACCTCGGCACGGGCACGACCGTGACCGGGCTCATGCTCGCCAGCACGCCGACCCCCGGCTGGACCGTGTTCAACATCGGCGACTCGCGGGTCTACCGGCTGCTGGGGGATGAGCTCATCCAGGTCACGCTCGATCACTCGGTCGTGCAAGAACTTATCGCCATCGGCGCCATCACGCCCGACGAGGCTGAGACGCACCCGCACGGCAACGTCATCACGCGCGCGGTGGGTTTCACCGAAGACCCGGTTCCCGACTACACGGATGTCCCGGCCACCTCGGGCGCGCGCTGGCTCGTCTGTTCCGACGGGCTCACGAAAGAGCTGACCGACTACGGTCTGCAGCATTTCCTCATGCGCGCCGAATCGCCGAAAGAGGCTGTCGAACTCATGGTCACGGCCGCACTCGACAACGGCGGCCGTGACAACGTGTCGGCCATCGTCCTCGACGAGCTCATCACGCCGTAGCGAGCCGGGGGCCGAGCGCGACGCGCTGACTGCACGGCGCCGGGACGCGCTGACTGCACAGCGCCGCGACGCGCTGACTGCACAGCGCGGCGTGCCGACCGGGCAACCGCTCGCCCGTTAGAGGCCGGGCGACACCTGGATCATGCCGACCGGCTGGCCGCCGCCCAGAACCTCGAGGTGCAGCTGCGGCAGCAGGTCGTCGACGTCGTTCTGGCTGAGCGCGCCCGCATCGGTCAGCAGTCGCAGGGCCACGACCGTGGCCGCGCGTAGGCTGCCGTCGAGAATCTTCGCCGCGACCGTGGTGCCGTCGGGGGCCGCCATGACCATGACGCCCTCGGCGCCGAGCTTCGCCAGCACACCCAGGCGGTCGATGACGAGCGTGTTGTCACGGCCGACCCCGTCGAGCGCCCAGCCATCCGCCAACACGGCCTGCGTCAAGATGCCAGCGTTGCGGTACAGCGCGAAGGGTGAGGTGGGCGAGGAGGTGCGCACACGGCCGATGCCGCGCGCGAGACCCGCGAGACTGATGGCGTGCACGGGCGCCCCGCATCCGTCGACCGCCGTGGCCTGCGGCTTCTCGCCCGTGAAACGCTCGATCACGTCGAGGATGGCGCGCTGCAACGGGTGGTCCACGTCGAGGTAGGTATCGATGGGCCACCCATTGGTGGCGCACGCGAGCAGCATGGCGGCGTGTTTGCCCGAGCAGTTCATGTAGACGGGGGAGGGGCCGCTGCCGTCGCGCACCAGCTCGTCGCGCGCTGCCCGGTCGGCCGGCCAATCGGCGGGGCACTGCAGCGCATCTTCGGTGAGACCGGCCTGGGCCAGGATGCTGCGCACCACCGATACGTGGCGCTGCGTGCCCGCATGGCTCGCCGTCGCCAGCACGGCGGCCGCACCGCGCAGGCCCACCCCCGCGTTCATGACGGCGATGGCCTGGAACGGCTTGAGGGTGGAGCGCGGGATCACGGGCGCCTGCGGTTCGCCGATCTCGCGGATGACGTCGGCGTGCTGGTCGATGACGATCGCCGAACCCAGGTGCCGCGACTCGACGAAGCCGTTGCGCACGACCACCGCGAGCTCTCGGGCGGAGGATGCGGGGAAGGTTTCTGCGGTGATCTCTGACACGTGTTGGTTCTCCGTTTTTCTGCGGCGCCCGACGCTCCGCCGCAACAAGCGTAGCGGGCCGGGCGCACGCGCGCTGAGCGTGGCAGACTGGGGGAATGACCGGTCCCGAGCATGTGTACACGATCAGCGCCGAGTGGACGGGTAACACCGGAACGGGCACGTCGAGCTATCGCGAGTACAGCCGCGACCTCACGGTGCGCGCCTCGGGAAAACCCGACATCCTGGGCTCTGCCGACGTCCCCTTCCGCGGCGATCCGGCACGCTGGAACCCCGAAGAGCTGCTGCTCGCAGCCCTCGCGCAATGCCACATGCTGTCCTACCTCTACGTCGTCACGACGGTCGGCGTCGTCGTCACCGACTACCGTGACGAAGCCCTCGGCACGATGGTCGAAGACGGTCAGGCCGGTGGCGAATTCACGCAGGTCATGCTGCGTCCCGTGGTGACGGTGGCCGACGCATCCATGGTGGATGCCGCGCGCACGGCGCACAAGCGCGCCTCAGAACTCTGCTTCATCGCGCGTTCGATGAACTTCCCCGTGCTGCACGAACCCGAGATCCGCGTCGCGTCCTAGGGGCCTGTTCCGCGCGGGCTAGAACCGCTCGCGTCGCAGGATGTTGCGCTTGAACTTCTCCATGGCGTCGGCCGGGGGAGACTCGTTATAGGCGTGTGCCAGCTCCTGGCCCGTCAGGGCGTGGATGGCGGCCATGATCTCGTCGGTCGCGGCTCGTCTCGCGCGTCCGCTCGTCGCGGGCCCGTGGTGCGACACGTCAATGGGCTCGCCGAAGATGACACTCACCTTCTTGAGCTTCGGCATCTTGGTGCCGACAGGCATGAGTTCGTCGGTGCCGATGAGACCGACGGGGACGACGGGGGCACCGGTCGAGAGCGCGAGCCAGGCGACACCCGTGCGGCCGCGGTATAGCCGGCCGTCGAGCGAGCGCGTGCCCTCGGGGTAGATAGCGAAGGCGCTCTCGGATTCGAGGATCTTCTTGCCCTCGTCGAGCGCCTCCTGGGCGGCCGCTCCCGCACCTCGGCGCACGGCGACGGCGCCGATGGACTCGAAGAAGACTCGAGACATCCACCCCTTTGCCCCGGTGCCCTCGAAATAGGTCGACTTGGCCAGGAACTGCACGCGCCGCGGCGTGACGACGGGGATGGCGATGCTGTCGATGAACGACTGGTGGTTGCTGGCCAGGATCACCCGACCGGTGCGCGGCACGTTCTTGCGCCCCACGACTTTCGGGCGGTAGATGAGGCGCGCGATGGGCATGAGCACGAGGCGCCCGAGCGCATAGACGGGGCCCGACGACGACGCGACATCGGCGGTTTCTCGTGTTTCTTCCTCGGCTGGCACGCAGATGAGGCTACAGGGCAAGACATTCCACGGCCGGAATGGTCCGGTCGTCAGCGTGTTGCCCACCAGGCGGCATGGATGATCTGAGCCCGATCGCGTGCGGCAATACACACTTTCGTCGGGCAGACTGGTCCCATTCCCCTTCAACGAAAGTGATCGTCGTGCAGAAACGTGTTCCCGCGCTGTTGGCCGCTGCCGCAGCATCCGCCCTGCTGTTGAGCGCATGTTCGGGCGGCGCCAGCCCCACCAGCACGCCGTCGGCCTCGTCGAGCGCCGCGGCCACCGCGTCGCCCTGCAAGGACACGCCGTCGGGCAGCGAAGTCGAATCGGTCAAGGTTTCGGGCAACCTGGGCGAGGCGCCCACGGTCGAGATCCCCGCGCCGCTGGCCATCGACGCCACGCAGCGCACCCTGGCGATCACGGGCACGGGTGACGAGACGAAGACGGGCGACACCGTCGAGGTGTCGATCACCATGTACAACGCCCAGACGGGTGCCGAAGTCGCGCCCATGCAGAAGGCCGCCGCCACGGTCGACGACACGCAGTTCCTGCCCGGCTTCGTGCGCGCCATCGAGTGCGTTCCGGTCGGCTCGCGCGTGGTCGCCCTGGTCGACTCGGCCGACGCCTTCGGCACGACCGGCTCGAGCGACAGTGCCGTCAAGGCCGGTGAAGACGTCGTCATCGTGGCCGACATCCTGAGCATCACCCCCGACCGCGCCACGGGAGAACCGCAGCCCGAGGTCGAGGGCATGCCCAAGGTCACGCTCGACGACGACGGTCGCCCCACCGTCACGATCCCCGACACCGAGGCGCCGAAAGACCTGAAGCTCGCCGTGCTGAAGCAGGGCGACGGTGAAGAGGTGCAAGAGGGCGACACGGTCTCTGTGCAATACCAGGGCACCAACTGGACCACCGGCAAGGTGTTCGACGAGAGCTGGGGCAAGCAGATCGCGTCGTTCCAGACCACGGGCGTCGTGAAGGGCTTCTCGCAAGCCCTCGTGGGCCAAAAGGTCGGCTCGCAGGTCATCGTCGTCATCCCGCCGGCGCTCGGTTACGGTGATGCCGGCCAGCCCAGCGCGGGCATCGGCGGCACCGACGACCTCGTCTTCGTGATCGACATCCTGCAGACCTCGCGCTAAACGGTTCTGCTGCCCGTTCTTGGCTGCTCGCGACGCCCCGGATGCCGACAGGCCCGGGGCGTCGCCTCGTTCACGGGTTAGGGCCTGCCCGCTTCTCTGCGAGCGTCCACACCCGGGCAGAGGTCGTGCTTCCGGCCCGCCGGGCTAGGGTGGACAGCATGCGACGCGTCATCATCCTCGGCAGCAGCGGTTCGATCGGCACCCAGGCGCTCGACGTCATACGAGCCAATCCCGAGAAGTTCGAGATCGTCGGCCTCGGCACGGGCACCAACGCCGCCGTGCTGGCCGAGCAGGCCGAGGCCTTCGGGGTCGAGCACACGGCGCTCGGGGCCGCCGAAGCCGAGCAATTGGTGCGGGATGTCGACGCCGACGTCGTCATCAACGGCATCACGGGTTCGATCGGCCTCGGCCCGACCCTCGCCACACTTCGCGCGGGAAAGCAGCTCGCGCTCGCCAACAAGGAATCCCTCATCGTCGGCGGCGACCTCGTGAAGCAGCTCGCCGCGCCTGGCCAGATCGTGCCCGTCGATTCAGAGCACTCGGCCATCGCCCAGGCCCTGCGCTCGGGCTCGGCGGCCGAGGTGCGACGACTCGTGCTCACGGCATCCGGTGGCCCCTTCCGCGGGCGCACGCGATCGTCGCTCGCCGATGTGACGCCTCAGGAAGCCCTCGCGCACCCCACCTGGGACATGGGGCTCATGGTCACCACGAACTCGTCGACCCTCGTCAATAAGGGCCTCGAAGTGATTGAGGCTCACCTTCTCTTCGACGTGGCCTACGAAGACATCGCCGTGACCGTGCATCCGCAATCGATCGTGCACTCGATGGTCGAGTTCGTGGATGGTTCCACCATCGCCCAGGCCTCTCCGCCCGATATGCGTCTGCCCATCTCGCTCGGCCTGGACTGGCCCAACCGCGTCTCGGGCGTCGGCACGCCGCTCGATTGGACGACGGCGCAGAGCTGGACGTTCGAACCGCTCGACGACGAGGCCTTCCCTGCCGTGTCGCTGGCCAAGAAGGTCGGGCGCGCCGGGGGGACCTACCCAGCCGTCTTCAACGCGGCCAACGAACAGGCCGTGCTCGCGTTCCATGACGGGCGCATCGGCTATCTCGACATCCTCGACACGGTCAACCAGGTCGTCGACGAGCACGACGAGGTCGACACACTCACGCTCGAGTCCCTGGCCGCCGTCGAGATCGACGCCCGCCGGGCAGCGGATGCCGTCATCGCCCGCCGCAGCACGCGCGGCTAACCCGAGCGTCGAGCGAGCGCTCGCGGAATCATCCCTTGGCAGGCCCGGCAGCGCAGCCTAGGACGCGTCCCAGCCGGCCTCTCGCAGCGCCTTGCGGGCTTCCTCGCGCGCCGAGTAAGGCGTGCGCACGCCGCGGATATCGCGGTAGTCCTGGTGCCCGGGACCGGCCCACAGGATTGCGTCGCCCTCGCGCGCCAGCGAGACGGCCTCGCGGATGGCGGCCTCGGGCGGCGACACCTCGTGGATGTCCCCGTCAGGCCTGGCCGCGCGAGCGCCCTCGACGAGCGTCGCGCGGATCGAGTCGGGATCTTCGAAGCGCGGGTGGTGATCGGTGATCACGAGGATGTCGCTGCCGAGCACGGCTTCCTTCGCCATGTCGTGGCGTTTGGTGGCGTCGCGGTCGCCGTCGGCACCGAAGACCATGATGACGCGGCCCGGGGTGACACGGCGCACGGCCGCGAGCGTCTTCGCGAAGGCATCCGGGCTGTGGCCGAAGTCGACATAGACGGTGGGGCCCGTGTCGCCTGACACGCGTTCAGTGCGGCCCGGCAGGTAGGCCTTCACGCCGCCATCCCGCGTGAGCGCTGCGTCGATATCGGCGAACGGGATGCCGCCCTCGACCATCATGGCGATCGCGAGTCCGGCGTTGGCCGCCATGTGCGCCCCGATCAGCGGGATGCGCGAGTGCAGCGTGCCGTGGGCCGCGTGCGTGAGCGAGAACTCGGTGTATTCGGGCTTCTCGTCGCCGATCGTGACGATCCAGTTCGCTTCGGTGTCGGGCAGCGACGTGATGGTCACGACGGGAATGCCGGCGCGTTTCACGAGCCCTTCGCCCCATGCGGTGTCGAGCGACACGACGCCGCGGCGGGCGCGGTCGGGCTGGAACAGGGCGACCTTCGCATCCATGTAGTCGTCGAAGTCGCGGTAGTCGTCGAAGTGGTCGTGACTCAGGTTGGTGAAAGCCGCGACGTCGAACATGATCCCGTCGACGCGGTGGCGGCTGAGGGCCTGCGCGCTGACCTCGACGGCCACGGCCTGAACGCCCGACTCGCGCATGCGGGCGAGCAGAGCGTGCATTTCGCTCGACTCGGGCGTGGTGAGCCGCGACACGATGGTCAGGTCGCCGATGTGGCGTTCGGCCGTCGAGCTCAGGCCCGTGACGAGACCGACCTGCTGCAGGATGCCCTCGAGCAGGTGGGCGGTCGACGTCTTACCGTTGGTGCCCGTGATGGCGTAGAGCGTGGGCATATCGGCGCCGGTGTCATAGACCCAGGCCGAGATCATGCCGAGCACGACGCGGGGCGACTCGGTGATGAGGATGGGGAGACCCGCGTCTCGGGCCAACTCGGCGCCCGTGGCATCCGTCAAAATCGCGACGGCACCCTTGTCACGCGCGTCGGCGGCGAAGGATGCTCCGTGCCTATTCGCACCCTGGATCGCGACGTAGACCTCACCCCGCTGCAGATCGTTGGTGGAGAGGGTGATGCCGTTGAGGCTGACCCCGTCGATGTCGCCCTCGACCCCGAGTCCGAAATGCGTCGCCAGATCGGCGAGGGATTTCACGGGCGGGTTGTCGGGCCGGAGTACCGGCGGCATACGCGATTCCACGGAGATTCGTCCTTCTTTCTCGCTTGCCTGGTGGGAAGCCATCCCATCGTCTCATAGCCCGCACAGCAACTTTCGAGCGCCGGGCGGTATCGTCGCAAGGTGGAATCGGCGCTTCTCTATGTTCTCGGTGTGCTCATCGTTCTGGTGGGCCTCATCGTGTCTATCGGCCTGCACGAAGTGGGGCACCTCGTGCCGGCCAAACTCTTCGGGGTCAAGGTCACGCAATACATGATCGGCTTCGGGCGCACGCTGTTCTCGCGGCGCCGGGGAGAGACCGAATATGGCCTCAAGCTCATTCCCCTGGGCGGCTACATCTCGATGATCGGCATGTACCCGCCGTCGAAGACGGGTGGCGCCGCGCGCAACGCCACGACGAGCGTTTTCGAGGCCATGGTGCAAGAGGGCAGCGCGGTGAAGACGCGGCGCGACGCCCGGCAGGCCGAGGGTCAGGCAGCGGATGGCTCGGGCGACACGCTCGAGGGCGCCCCCGGGGCATCCGTGCCGATCGATCAGTCGCCGGATGCTCGCGTCGAGGTCGTCTCGGCGGGTGCCACCGACTTCCCGCCTCTCGACGAGGGGGAGCGGCGTCGCTTCTTCGGATCGATGGCAGAGGATGCCCGAGAGGCCAGCGCCGAGACGATCGGCGAGGGTGAAGACCACCGGGCCTTCTACCGCCTGCCGGTCTACAAACGCATCATCATCATGTTGGGCGGGCCCTTCATGAACCTCGTGCTGGCCTTCGTCTTCTTCGGCATCTCGCTCGTCGCGTTCGGGGCACCCGTGCAGACCACGACCCTGTCGATGGTGAGCGAGTGCGTGCTTCCTGCTGGGAGCACCAAGACGGCGTGCGATGCCTCCGACCCGCTCGCCCCGGGTGCCGCCGCCGGTCTCAAGCCGGGCGACACGATCGTGTCGATCGATGGAACACCCGTGTCGACGTGGGCCGAGTCGACCGAGATCATCCGACAGTCCTCCGGTGACGCGCTCGACGTGGTCATCGAGCGCGGCGGTGCTGAGCAGAGCGTCACGCTCACGCCGCTGCTGACGAAGCGTTACGTCTACGACACCGCCAACCGTGTGATCGAGAACGCCGACGGCTCACCGAAGACCGAAGAGGTCGGTTTCGTCGGCATCTCGTCGACGCAAGAGGTGCAGCAGCAGCCCGTCACGGCCACGGGCCCCATGGTGTGGCAGAGCGTCTCGGGCGTCGCCGACATCATCGTGCACCTGCCTCAGCGCATGGGCGATGTCCTGAACGCCGCGTTCGGGCCGGGCGAGCGCGACCCGAACGGCCCCATCAGCGTGGTCGGCGTCGGGCGCATCGCGGGCGAGGTGGCGGCGTCAGATCAGATCCCGTTCGTCTCGAAGGGGGCCTCGCTCTTCGCCGTGCTCGGGTCGCTCAACATCGCGCTCTTCGTCATCAACCTGGTGCCGCTCATGCCGCTCGACGGCGGGCACGTCGTCACGGCGCTGTGGGAAGGCATCCGCCGCTTCTTCGCCAAGCTGTTCGGGCGACCCGATCCGGGCCCGGTCGACGCGGCCAAGCTCATGCCGCTGACGTTCGTCGTCGTGATCTTCTTCATGGCGATGAGTGCCATCCTCATCTATGCCGACATCGTGAAGCCCGCGAACCTCTTCGGCTAGCTGTGCCCTCTGTGACGGCTGTACTCCCGGGGGAGTAGTGCCGATTCGGCGCTCGTTCGACGGGCCGATTCGCCCGGGATGCACGCCGGGTACGCTTCAGGAATGACGACGTCCCCACTGCCCGCTCCGCCGTTCGACGGGCGTCGTTCCGGCCCGCCGCGCGCCGTGCGCGTATGGATGCCGGTCGTGGTGTCGCTCGTCGTGCAAGTTCCCGCGGCGCTCCTTCTGCTCGCCCATCAGGTCTCCGGCTCGCTCGACGCGGGCGGCCCCGCCCGTGACCCCGGCACAGGCCCCGACCTCGGCACTGGCGTCGGGTCCGGCAACGGCGTCGGGCCCGGCTCCGGGGCGTTCACGTTCGAATCAGCGGTCAGCTCCGTCTGGGTGTCCGTTCTGGCCCTCGTTCTCGCGGTGCTCACCTCGTTCGCACTCGTCATCATTCGGCGCTACCCACGCACGGTCGTGGTGGCCATCATCGCGGCGACCTCCGTCGAGGCACTGTTGTCGCCCATCGGGCCCCCGTTCATCTCCGTGGCCTTCGCGGTGATCCTCGCCGTGCGTCACGGTGCCCGAGCGTGGGCGTACATCGCGCTCGCGGCGGCCTGGATGCTCGTGGTGTTCCTCGGGCCGCTCTCCGGCGCTCCGTGGGCGCCGCGCCTCGTCGCCCCCACCACCCTGGGCCTGCTCGTCGTCGTCGGGGCGGCCGAGTTCTCGAAGCGACGCAGCGATGTGCGACAGAAGCTTCACGAGGACGCCCTGGCGCGCCGCCGCGCCGAAGATGCCCGACAGGAGGCGGCGGGTCAGCAGGAGCGCGTGCGCATCGCCCGCGAACTGCACGACGTGCTCGGGCACTCGCTCTCGCAGATCACCGTGCAGGCCAACGCGGGACTGCACCTCATGGACCGAGACCCGGCCGAGGCGCGGCGCGCCCTCCTCAACGTGAAGGAGACCTCGGCGGCGGCGCTCGCCGAGGTGCGCAGCGTGCTCGGCATCCTGCGAGACCCGGCGCCGCCCCGCGCTCCCGGCCCGGGGCTCGAGCGACTCGGCGACCTCTTCGAGGTGGTGAGAGCTGGTGGCGTGAGCGTCACAGAATCGATCTCGCTCGGCGACGCCGCACAGATCCCTCTTGGTGTCGGGCAGTCCGTCTATCGCATCGTTCAAGAATCGCTCACCAACGTCATGCGCCACAGCTCGTCGGTCTCGACACGGGTCCGCATCACCCGAGACGAGGCCGCATTGATCGTGACCATCGAGGACGACGGCACCACCGAGGTGTTCGGCGCCGATCCCGAGCCCGGCAACGGTCTGCTCGGCATGCGCGAGCGCGCCGAGCTCCTGGGCGGCTCGTTCTCTGCCGGACCGACGCCCACCGGCGGCTGGCGCGTCGTCGCTGTCTTCCCTCTGGCGGTTCCGGCATGATCCGCGTGCTCCTGGCCGACGATCAGGCCCTCATCCGCGCGGGCTTCCGCGCGATCCTGCACGCCGAGGACGGCATCGAGGTCGTGGCTGAGGCATCGACGGGCGAGGAAGCGGTGGCGCTCGCCGCCCTGCATCACCCCGACATCGTCTTGATGGACATCCGTATGCCGCAGGGCGACGGCATCTGGGCCACCGGACAGATCGTCGCCGACCCCGCCCTCGCATCGACGCGGGTGGTCGTCGTCACCACATTCGAGCTCGACGACTACGTCATCGACGCCATAGCCGCTGGTGCGAGCGGTTTTCTCGTGAAAGACACCGAACCGGTCGAACTCATCCGCGCCGTGCGGGTCGTGGCCACAGGCGATGCGCTGCTCTCACCCGGGGTCACGCGCACACTCTTGCAACGCGTGTCGCCCGCCCTGCGGCAGACGGTGGACGCCACGGCGCTGGCCCCGCTCACCGAGCGTGAGCGAGAAGTACTCGCCCTCGTCGGGCGCGGGCTCAGTAACGACGAGATCGGCGCGACGCTGTTTCTCAGCCCACTGACCGCCAAGACCCACGTCTCCCGCATCATGCAGAAACTCGATGCGCGGGACCGCGTTCGGCTCGTCGTCGTGGCCTACGAGTCGGGGCTCGTGGCGCCCGGCTGGGGGTAGCGCACCCGCCCGTGCGCCAAGCGGTCGCGCGTGCATCGAGGAAGACGCGCGTGCGCCCCGGGGAGTAGGAGCGAAGCATCCCAACGGCAGATGTGGCGGCAACCGGTCGCGAGGATGCTTTTCCTCAGGACGGTCGACGTACGACCGCCGAGGAGGAAAGATGCTTCACACCGCACTCGCCACACTGGCGCAGCACTACCCGGGCTACGGCCCCGGCCCGGGAGCACACCTGTGGTTCCTGCTCATCCCGTTCTTCTGGCTCATCGTCGCGATCGTCCTGTTCGCGGTCTTCGGCCGCCGCTGGTCGAAACGCGCCGGCGAACGCCGCGAGTTCATGCGCCAACACTGGCAGTCCGAGGCGCAGGGCGGCGCCGAGAAGGTGTTGGCCGAGCGTTTCGCTCGCGGCGATATCGACGAGGTCGAATACCGGGCCCGGCTCGAGGTCATCCGGTCGTCCAGCCTGCACTCGCCCCAGGGCCCCGGTTTCGGCGGCGGCTTCGGCCCCGGCGCGGGCACAGGCCCGGGGATGCCGCCCCAGCACTGATCGCGACAGCCCGGCTTGCTGCGGCACGGCCAGCAGTGTAGCCGGGCGGTGCGGCGCATGCATCCCTCACCGATTCGCAGCGCGTGCACACCAAGAGGACCTAAACTGACGGAGTGGTAGCAGTCAATTTGGGTCTCCCTAAAGTCCCTGAAGTTCTGGCGCCGAGGCGTAAGTCCCGTCAGATCAAGGTCGGTAAAGTTCTCGTCGGTGGCGACGCTCCCGTGAGCGTGCAGTCGATGACCACGACGCCCACCCCCAACATCAACGCGACACTGCAGCAGATCGCCGAACTCACGGCATCCGGTTGCGACATCGTGCGGGTGGCCGTTCCGAGCCGCGACGACGCCGAAGCTCTTCCGATCATCGCGAAGAAGAGCCAGATTCCGGTCATCGCCGACATTCACTTCCAGCCGAACTACGTCTATGCGGCCATCGACGCCGGCTGCGCCGCGGTTCGCGTGAACCCCGGCAACATCCGCAAATTCGACGACCAGGTCGGCGAGATCGCTCGTCGCGCCAAGGCCGCTGGCGTTTCGGTGCGCATCGGCGTCAACGCCGGTTCGCTCGACCCGCGCCTGCTGCAGAAGTACGGCAAGGCCACGCCCGAGGCCCTCGTCGAGAGCGCCGTCTGGGAGGCGAGCCTCTTCGAGGAGCACGACTTCCACGACTTCAAGATCTCGGTCAAGCACAACGACCCCATCATCATGGTCAAGGCCTACCGTCTGCTCGCCGAGCGCGGCGACTGGCCCCTGCACCTCGGTGTCACCGAGGCCGGCCCGTCGTTCCAGGGCACGATCAAGAGCGCCACGGCGTTCGGCATCCTGCTGTCCGAGGGCATCGGCGACACCATCCGCGTGTCCCTGTCGGCGCCCCCCGCCGAAGAGGTCAAGGTCGGCCTGCAGATTCTGCAGTCGCTCAACCTGCGCGAGCGCAAGCTCGAGATCGTCTCGTGCCCGAGCTGCGGCCGCGCCCAGGTCGACGTCTACAAGCTCGCCAACGACGTCACCGACGGCCTCGAAGGCATGACCGTTCCGCTGCGCGTGGCCGTCATGGGCTGCGTCGTCAACGGTCCCGGAGAAGCGCGCGAGGCCGACCTCGGCGTCGCCTCGGGCAACGGCAAGGGCCAGATCTTCGTCAAGGGCGAAGTCATCAAGACCGTGCCCGAGTCCGAGATCGTCCAGACCCTGATCGACGAAGCCAACCGGCTCGCCGCGGAGATGCCCGCCGACGACACGTCGACCGGCAGCCCGGTGGTGACGGTCGGTTCCTAACGAAGGCAGTGGCCGCATGACCATTACCCCGCCTCCCGCCGCCGGACCGATCGGTGCGCCCCCCGCGCCCGGTCCGGCCTCCGGCGCGGGCACCGGTCCCATCACGCCCGATGAGTTGCAGCGCGCGCGCCGCATCTTCGACACCATCGTGGCGGGTTACAGCCAAAAGGTCGTGGGCCAAGACAGCCTGCGCACCACGCTGCTGGTCGCCCTGATCACGGGTGGGCACGTGCTGCTCGAGAGTGTGCCCGGGTTGGCGAAGACCACGGCCGCCGAATCGATCGCCGAATCGGTGTCGGCCAGCTTCCGACGCATCCAATGCACGCCCGACCTCTTGCCCGCTGACATCATCGGCACGCAGATCTATGACCCGGCCACGGCCACGTTCGGCACGCAGCTCGGCCCCGTGCACGCCAACTTCGTCCTGCTCGACGAGATCAACCGTTCGAGCGCCAAAACGCAGTCGGCCATGCTCGAGGCCATGCAGGAGCGGCAGACGACGATCGGCGGCGAGAATCATCCGCTGCCATCGCCCTTCCTCGTCCTCGCCACGCAGAACCCCATCGAGCAGGAGGGCACCTACCACCTGCCCGAGGCTCAGCTCGACCGCTTCCTCGTGAAAGAGGTGCTCGGCTACCCGAGCCCCGCCGAAGAGGCCGAGATCGTGCGCCGCGTCAACGCCGGCGTCTACGAACCGGGTGGCACCCACGGCCAGGCCGTCACGCTCGACGATGTGCGGTTCTTGCAGAAGCTCGTTCACCGTGTCTACCTCGACCCGGCCGTGCTCAACTACATCGTGCAGGCCGTCTATGTCACGCGTCACGCCGAGCAATACCTTCCCCCGGCACTCGCGGGCTATGTCGAATACGGCGCCAGCCCGCGCGCCAGCATCGCCTTCGCCAGCGTGGCCCGCGCCCTCGCGCTGCTGTCCGGCCGCGGCCATGTGATCCCCGAAGATGTGAAGAGCTATCGCTATCAGGTGCTGCGACACCGACTGATCCTCGGCTTCGAGGCCGATGCCGACGGCGTGACGCCCGAGACCATCATCGACGCGATTTTCGGCGCCATCCAGGCCCCCTGAGCGCCCCCGAAGCCGAATCGTGCCTGCGCTCCTGCCCCGCGTGAAGACCACGCTGTCGATCGTCGCCCACCGCCGCGTGCGGGGCTGGCTCGACGGTGAATATCGCTCGGTGTTCCACGGCAAATCGCACGACTTCGACGACCTGCGGCCCTACGTGCCCGGCGACGAGATCCGCGACATCGACTGGAAGGCCACGGCTCGGCACGGGGCGCCGCTCACGAAGCGCTATATTGCGTCGCGCAAACAAGCCGTCATGATCGTCGTCGATTCGGGGCGCGACCTCGCGGCCGTGAGCGCCTCGGGCGAACCGAAGCGCGATCTGGCCATTCACGCGGCCGGCGTCCTCGGCTACCTCGCGCACCGCCACGGCGACCAGGTCGGGCTCGTCACGGGTGACGCCGCGGGCAGCGCCCTCGTGCCACTCGGCGGCACCGAGGGGCACCTCGAACGGTTGCTGCAGATCATCCACGCGCGCGCCAGCCTGCAGGGCAGCCCCAGCGACTTCGCGGGGCAGCTCGACTACGTGGCACGGCGGTTCCGGCGGCGCATGCTGCTCGTGATCATCAGCGACGATCAGGCGTTAGCGGGCACGGGACACGACGATAGCGGCACCAGCGGCATCAGCGGCGCAAACGCGCGCACGCCGAGGACACCAGGGGCCGCCGCATCCGATCTGCGCCCTTTGCTGCGGCGCCTGCACGCCCAACACGAGATGCTCTGGGTGTCGATCGCCGACGCCGACCTCGTGGCCGCGAGCCCGCTTGGGGCCGAGTTGCTCGACGTGCAGACCTTCGGTGAGCTGCCCGAGTTTCTGCGTCGCGACCCGCAGGTGCGGCGCGAGTACACCGAACGCGCGGCGGCGCAGAAGACCGAGACCCGAGACATCCTCGACCGCATTGGCATCGCATCGACGCGCATCGAGTCGACCCGCGACGTCGTGCCGAAGCTCTTCCGACTGCTCGAGAGGCACAATCATGCCGGGCGGTGACTACTATCCGTTGGCCGACTTCTCGCCGTGGTGGGCCGTCATCGCGGTGGCCCTCGTGCTGCTCGTGGCCGCCTGGTATGCCTTCGTCATCTGGTTCCCGCGCTGGAAGCACCGGCCGCGAGGCGCCGCGGCCATCCCCGAGCCGGCGCCGTGGCAGCGCCAGCAGCGCATCAGCGAGCACTACCTGGCCGAGATCGACCGGGTGGAGCGCGACTACGCCGAAGGGCACGTGGATGTCCGGGCGGCCCACGTGCGCCTCGCCGAGATCGTGCGGCGCTATACGCTCGAGGCGCGCGGCATCCCCACGCTGCCCATGACCCTGCAGGAGCTGCGACAGGCGCGCCTGCCCGAACTGGCCGAGGTCGTGCAGGGCCTGTACCCGAGCGAATTCGGGGCCGAAGCATCCGGTTCGGTGCACGGATCTGCCCAAGCGGCCCGGCGGGCGGTGACGTCGGCATGGAACTGAGCTTCTGGTGGATGCCCCTCCTCTGGGTGTTCGTGATCGCGGGCGTCGTGGCCCTCGCCTTCGTGCTGACCCGTCGGCGGATGCGGCGACGCCCCTCCCGCGCGGTCGTCCCCGTCGCCCACACCGAGCGTCTCACGGCCCTGCCCGCCTACCGCCGCGCGCTCACGCGATACCGCACGCTCTTGGCGCTGAGCGTCGCCGCCGTGGTCGTGGCTCTCGTAGCCGCCGTGGTGTTGAGCGCCCGCCCCGTCGCGGTCTCGGCCTACCAACCCGAGCTGCGCAACCGCGACATCGTGCTGTGCCTCGACGTCTCGGGTTCGATGGTCGACTACGACGCCGAGATCGTCGACACGTTCAGCGATCTGGTCGACGAGTTCGACGGCGAACGCATCGGGCTCGTGCTCTTCAACGCCTCGGCGGCGACGGCCTTCCCGCTGACGAGCGACTACGGGTTCGTGGAGGAACAGCTCGGCACGCTGGGCGAAAAGATGAGGAATGCCGACGAAGATTACTCGTTCGCGAACGGCACTCTGCTCGGCAACGGCTCCTCGCTCATCGGCGACGGGCTCGGTTCGTGCGTCATGCGCTTCGACGATATCGGGCAGGAGCGGTCGCGCTCGATCATCCTCGCCACCGACAACTTCGTCGCGGGTGAGCAGATCGTCACGTTGCCGGAGGCGGGCGAATTCGCCACCGAGAACGACGTGACCGTCTATGGCATCAACCCGGGCGATGTGGCCAGCAAGTCCTACATCAAAGATCTCGCCGACGAGTTCGAGCAGGTCGTCGACGACACGGGCGGGGCCTACTACGCGCTCGACGACCCGGGCGCGATTCCCGCCATCGTCGAGCAGATCCAGTCAGAACAGGCCGCCGATATGACGGGCGCGACGCAGATCGTGAAGACCGACATCCCCGTCTGGCCGATCGTGGCGGGCCTCTTCGGCACCGCGGCCCTCATGTTCCTCGGGTGGAGGCTCAAGCGATGATCTTCCACCCCATCTTCACGCCTCCCGTGCTCGTCGTGGTCTTCGGGGGGCTCGCGGCGTTCGCGCTCTGGCAGGCGGCTCGTAACATCCGTCGCCCGGGCGGCTGGCACTGGTTCGTGCGGCTCGCGCTCGTGGGCCTCTTGTTCGGCATGTCGCTGCGGCCGGGGCTGCCCGAGACCGAGCATCCGCCCGTCGCCGCCGCGCAGACCGACGTCTACTTCGTGCTCGACACCACCTCGAGCATGGCCGCCGAGGACTACGGCGACGACCAGCCGCGCCTCACGGGGGCAAAGGCAGACATCGAGGCCATCGCGGACCGTCTCGCCGGTTCGCGCTTCTCGCTCATCACCTTCGACGCCGACACGGTGCAGCGCCTGCCCCTCACCACGGATGCCTCGGCCCTCGCGTCCGGCGTCGCTTCCACCACGCAGGAGATCAGCGTCTACTCGCGCGGCAGCAGCATCGGCCAGCCCGCCGCGTTCCTCGAGAAGCAACTCGCCGCCGACAAGGATGCCGCCCCCGACCGCACGCGCATCGTCTACTACCTGGGCGACGGCGAACAGACCGTCAGCACGGCACCCGAGTCCTTCGCCCCCCTCGCCGACCTGGTCGACGGGGGAGCGGTGCTCGGCTACGGCACCGAGGAAGGCGGCCCCATGCGCACGTTCTCGGGCTACCGCGACGACTTCTTCGGCGACGACCAGTCCGACGATCAGGGGTCGGACGATTCGGGGTCGGATGAATCGAGCACGGACGATCCCGACGCCGCCGACCCCGGCGCCGCCGACGACTACATCCAGTACTACGGCCCGAATGGCCAGGAAACCGCCATTTCGATGATCGACGAGAAAGCGCTCGGCACCATCGCCGGGCAGCTCGGTATCGAGTACTTGCACTCCGAGCCCGGCAGCGACGTCGCGCTGCAGGCGACACGCGGCATCGATGTCGGAGCCGCGACATCCGCCCCGAGCGGTCCGCCGTCAGCCCCCGAGTTCTATTGGCTCCTCGCCATCCCGTTCGGCCTGCTACTCCTGACCGAACTCGTGCCGCTGCTGCTCGCCCTGCGTTCGCTTCGACGCCCCGCCACTACCAGCGGCCCGGCCCAGACGGAGGTTTACCGATGACGCTGTTCTCGCAAGACCTCCAGACGCCCGGCGCCGCGCCGCAGTCACCGCGCGGCCCCCACGAGCCCCCGCGCCGACCCCAGCCCCCGCAGCACCTCGTCCGGCGCACACGCCGCCGCCTCTTCTGGTGGTCCCTGCCCGTCGTGCTCGTCATCCTCGCGATCGCGTGGAAACTCGTGAGCCTGCAACTCACCACCGACGGCGCGAAGAACGACTTTGATGCCGGCGATTACGAGGGCAGCGCCGACCGTTCGGGCTCCCTGCTCGTGGGCAATCTCGTCGAACCGTGGATCCCGTACTACAACCGCGGCACCGCCCTCGCCGCCTTCCAGAACTTCACGCCCGCCACCGACGACCTGGGGGAGGCGCTCACGCGGGCTCCCGCATCCGAACGCTGCATGGTGCGCGTCAACCTCGCACTCGCCTGGGAACAGCAGGGGGATGCCTACCGCGGTGCCGGTTACGAGGAGGGCGCCATCCGTCTCTATGAGACGTCACTCGCGGTCATCCGCGACGGGGCCGCCGACGGGTGCCAGACGGACGAGTCATCGCGCGCCCTCGAACAGCGCGACACGCTGCAGACGGCCGACGAACGCGTTCAGGCGAAGATCGATCAGCAAGTGCCGCAGATCGTTCCCCAGCCCGGCCAAGGAGACGCCCCGGATGAGGGTTCGTCGGGGGAGAACGACCCAAGCGCCGAAGAGAAGCTGCAGGAACGCGGCGATCAGGCTGCCGAGGAGAAGGCCCAGCAGGACGCCGAGGAGCGTGGCCGGGGCGGCGGCGGGCGCACGACCGACAAGCCCTGGTAGCGACGCGCCGGCGCGAACGACTGGCGCGAACACCCGGCGCACCCGCCCGACGTCGCCACCCGACGCGGCCGACCGGCCCCTGCCGCTAGCATGGTCAGGTGGTCACGCGTCTCAGTAATTACTTCCTCCGCACCCTCCGTGAAGATCCCTCCGATGCGGAGGTGACGAGTCACCGGTTGCTGGTGCGCGCGGGCTACATCCGCCGCCAGGCCCCCGGCGTCTTCGCCTGGCTGCCCATCGGCCTGCGGGTCAAGAACAAGATCGAGCAGATCATCCGCGAGGAGATGGCCGCGGCCGGCGCGCACGAGGTGCATTTCCCCGCGCTGCTGCCGCGCGAGCCCTACGAGATCACCAACCGGTGGACCGAATACGGCGACGCCCTGTTCCGCCTGCACGACCGCAAGGGTGCCGACTACCTGCTCGCGCCCACGCACGAAGAAGCTTTCACGCTGCTCGTGAAGGACCTCTACGGCAGCTACAAAGACCTGCCGCTCTCGATCTTCCAGATCCAGGACAAGTACCGCGACGAGGCCCGTCCCCGCGCCGGCCTCCTGCGCGGCCGCGAGTTCACCATGAAGGACGCCTACTCGTTCGACTACACCGACGCCGGTCTCGACGCGAGCTACCAGGCCCAGCGCGACGCCTACGAGCGCATCTTCCAGCGCCTCGGCCTCGAATACGTCATCGTCAAGGCGGATGCCGGGGCCATGGGTGGCTCGCGCAGCGAAGAGTTCCTGCACCCGACCCCCGTCGGCGAGGACACGTTCGTGCGCTCCGACCACGGCTACGCGGCCAACGTCGAGGCTTTCACGACCGTCGTCCCCGAGGCGCTCCCCATCGAGGGGCTGCCCGAGGCCGTCGTGCGCGACACGCCGAACACCCCCACCATCCAGACGCTCGTCGACGTGGCCAACGCCGAGGCGCCCCGGGACGGTTCCCCCTGGACGGCCGCCGACACCCTGAAGAACGTCGTGCTCGCGCTCACCCACCTCGACGGAACGCGGGAGCTCGTCATCGTGGGCCTGCCGGGCGACCGCGACGTCGACCTGAAGCGCGCCGAGGTGGCCTTCGCGCCCGCCGAGGTCGAAGCGGCCACCGCCGAGGACTTCGCCAAGCACCCGGGCCTCGTCAAGGGTTACATCGGGCCCGGTGACCAGCGCGGCCTCGTGCTGGGTGAGAACGGCAGCACGGGCATCCGCTACGTGCTCGACCCCCGCGTCGTCGACGGCACCTCGTGGATCACGGGCGCCAACGAGGACGGCAAGCACGTCTTCGGCCTCGTCGCGGGCCGCGATTTCACGGCCGACGGCGTGGTCGAGACGGCCGCCGTGCGCGAGGGCGACGAGGCTCCGGATGGCTCGGGCCCCGTGCACCTCGCCCGCGGCATGGAGATCGGCCACGTGTTCCAGCTCGGCCGCAAGTACGCCGAAGCGCTCGGCCTCAAGGTGCTCGACGAGAACGGAAAGCTCGTCACGGTCACCATGGGTTCCTACGGCATCGGCGTCACGCGCGCCCTGGCCATCATCGCCGAGGGCAACAACGACGAGAAGGGCCTCATCTGGCCCGCGAACGTCGCGCCCTTCGACGCGTATGTCATCGCCACGGGCCGCGACCAGGCGGTCTTCGAAGCCGCCGATGGTGTCGCCCGGGCGCTCGAGGGCGCCGGTTATGACGTGCTCTACGACGACCGCCCCAAGGTCTCGCCCGGTGTGAAGTTCGGCGACGCCGAACTCATCGGTGTGCCGAAGATCGTGATCGTCGGCCGCGGTGTCGCCGACGGCGTCGTCGAGCTGTGGGACCGCCGTTCGGGGGAGCGCACCGAGGTGCCCATCGCCGAGGTCGTCGAGCGCCTGCAGGCCCAGCGCACCATCTGAGCAAACTTCGACACGCACGCTCACGGGCGGACCGCCGATGGTCCGCTCGCTGCGTGGTGTCGTGCGGGCGCAGAGTCCGGTACGCTAGCAAGTTGTTCCGTTCTTGGTGAACGGATGTATCTGAATAGAGGAGGCCGCCGGTGGATATCGACCTCACCGTTTTGAAGATGATGGAGCGGGAACGAGAGATCCCGTTCGACGAGCTCGTGCACATCATCGAGCAGGCGATCTTGACCGCCTACATCAAGAGTGAGACGCAGGGCGGCCAGGAAGCTCCAGAAGCCCGGGTCGAACTCAACCGCAAGACCGGCCACGTGTCGGTGCTCATTCCCGAGCGCGACGAAGAGGGTGTCGTCATCGGTGAATCCGAGACCATGCCGGATGACTTCGGCCGCATCGCCGCTTTCGCCGCCAAACAGGTCATCAACCAGCGTCTGCGCGACATCGCCGACGACGCGGTTCTCGGCCAGTTCAAGGGTCGCGAGGGCGACATCGTGGCCGGTGTGATCCAGCAGGGTCCGAACCCGCGCATGATCCACGTCGACCTGGGAACGGTCGAGGCCATCATGCCTCCCGAGGAGCAGGTGCCGGGCGAGGACTACAAGCACGGTTCGCGTATCCGCGTCTACGTCACCTCGGTGGCCAAGGGGCAGAAGGGTCCGCAGATCACGGTCTCGCGCACCCACCCGGGTCTCGTGCGCAAGCTGTTCGCGCTCGAGGTTCCCGAGATCGCGTCGGGTGTCGTCGAGATCATCTCGCTGGCCCGCGAGGCCGGCCACCGCACGAAGATCGCGGTGAAGGCCAATGACCCGAGCGTCAACGCCAAGGGCGCCTGCATCGGCGAACTCGGCCGCCGCGTGCGCGCCGTCACCGACGAGCTCGGCAACGAGAAGATTGACATCGTCGACTACTCGCCGAACCTGCCGGTCTTCGTCGCCAACGCCCTGTCGCCCGCCAAGGTCTCGAGCGCTTTCGTGCTCGACGAGGCCACGAAGGCCGTCCGCGCCCTGGTGCCCGACTACCAGCTCTCGCTCGCGATCGGCAAGGAGGGCCAGAACGCCCGCCTCGCCGCGAAGCTAACGGGCGCGAAGATCGACATCCAACCGGATTCCGTCATGGAATCCGATTAGAGGTCGATCTTCGCGCCGGGGAGAGACGGCGATTCAGCCGTCTCTCCCCGGTCTCGGGCACAGCCCGAGCACAAGCACAGCTATTCAGCCACTACCGCGCGGCATCTAGCTCATGCAACCCCAAGGCGTCGCCCCGAAGGCCCCTGGCCCCGAAGGCTCCCGCCCCAAAGGCTCACGGCCCCCGCGGCCCCCCGCCCCAACACTCACCACAACCCCCAGCAGCCACTCACCCTTCCCCCCAAAAGTGAGTGGCTGAACCCATGTCAGGAGGGGAGTGCTAAGATGGAACCACTACGAACGTGCGTCGGATGCCGTTCACGTGCCCCACAAACCCACCTCTTGCGATTCGTCGCGCGCGGTACGGAGCTCGTCGTCGATGAGGCGGCGGTTCTGCCCGGTCGAGGGGCATGGATCCATCCGAATCTCGATTGTTACCACCTCGCAGAGAAACGCCGAGCTTTCGGTCGCGCTCTTCGCGCTGGCAACGCCATCGACACGACACACCTAGAGAAATGGCTGAACGGCTAATGGACAACTAATGAGCGGCTCGAAATGAGACCCGTCCGTAAGTGAGGTCTGCCCTGTCCGGGGTCAGACCCAGACAGGAGAATAGTGGCTGGAAAACCACGCGTACACGAGATCGCATCCGAACTCGGTGTCGACAGCAAGGTCGCCCTTGCGAAATTGAAAGAGCTTGGCGAGTTCGTCAAGTCCCCGTCTTCGACGATCGAACCCCCCGTCGCGCGCAAGCTGCGTGCCGCGCTGGAGTCCGAGGCATCGAAGGCTCCCGCAGCGTCCGGCGCACCCGCGCCGAAGGCTCCCGCGGCCAAGGCCCCCGCGACGGGCGCCGCGTCCGCCGCGAAGCCGTCGTCGGGCCCCACGCCCGCAACGGCCAAGAAGGCTCAGGATGCTCCGGCTCCCGCGCCCGCTCCGGCAACCCCGGCCAAGGCTGCTCCCGCTCCGGCGGCGCCCGCCGCGCCAGCCGCCGAGAAGCCCGCTGCTGCATCCGCTCCGACGCCGGCAGCCGCTGCGCCGAAGTCCGAGGCTGCGCCCGCGTCCGATGCTGCCCCGGCAGAGTCGTCCGCAACCCCCTCTTCCTCGAAGCCGACCCCCGGCCCCGCGGCTCCTCCCCGTCCGGGTGGCGCAGCAGGTGCCCGTCCCGGCGCCCCGCGTCCGGGTAACAACCCCTTCGCGTCGTCGCAGGGCATGGGTCAGCGCCCGCCGCGTCCCGGCAACAACCCCTTCGCCAGCGCGCAGGGCATGGGTCAGCGTCCGACGCCGGCCAACATCCCTCGCCCGCAGGCTCCTCGCCCCGGCAGCCCCCGTCCCGGTCAGCCGGCACAGGGTCAGCGCCCCGGCGGTCCCGGTCGTCCGGGTGGAGCAGGTCGCCCCGGTGGCGGCGGCTTCCAGCGTCCCGGCGGTGCCGGTGGCGCCCCCGCGGCCGGTGGCTTCCAGCGTCCCGGCTTCGGCCCCTCGCGTCCCGCGGGTGGCGGCGGCGGTCGCGGCCGTGGCCCCGGTGGTGGAACCGCCGGTGCGTTCGGTCGTGGCGGCGGCAAGAGCAAGTCGCGCAAGTCGAAGCGTACGAAGAGGCAGGAATTCGAGCTGCGGGAGGCCCCGTCGCTGGGTGGCGTGAGCGTTCCCCGCGGCGACGGCAACACCGTCATCCGCCTGCGTCGCGGTGCCTCGATCTCCGACTTCGCCGACAAGATCGACGCGAGCCCGGGAAACCTGGTCACGGTTCTCTTCCACCTCGGTGAGATGGCCACGGCGACCGAATCGCTCGACGAGGCCACCTTCGAGGTGCTCGGCGACGAACTCGGCTACAAGATCCAGATGGTTTCCCCCGAGGACGAAGACCGCGAGCTGCTCGAGGGCTTCGACATCGACCTCGACCAGGAGCTCGAAGACGAGGGCGACGACCAGCTGGTCATCCGTCCCCCCGTCGTCACGGTCATGGGTCACGTCGACCACGGTAAGACCCGCCTGTTGGATGCCATCCGAAACGCCAACGTCGTTGCCGGCGAGGCCGGTGGCATCACGCAGCACATCGGTGCCTACCAGGTCGTCACCGAGCACGAGGGCCTCGAACGCGCCATCACCTTCATCGACACCCCGGGTCACGAGGCGTTCACCGCCATGCGTGCACGTGGTGCGCAGGTGACCGACATCGCGATCCTGGTTGTCGCGGCCGACGACGGCATCATGCCGCAGACGGTCGAAGCCTTGAACCACGCCCAGGCGGCCAACGTGCCGATCGTGGTCGCGGTCAACAAGATCGACAAGCCCGACGCCAACCCCGCCAAGGTTCGTCAGCAGCTGACCGAATACGGTCTGGTTGCCGAGGAATACGGTGGAGACGTCATGTTCGTCAACGTCTCGGCTCGCGAGAACGTGGGCATCCAGGACCTGCTCGACGCCGTTCTGCTCACCGCAGACGCCGGGCTCGACCTGCGCGCCAACCCCGATAAGGACGCACGCGGTGTGGCCATCGAAGCGAAGCTCGACAAGGGCCGCGGTTCGGTTGCGACCGTGCTCATCCAGTCGGGAACGCTGCGCGTTGGAGACGCCATCGTCGCCGGCACGGCTTACGGCCGTGTGCGAGCGATGGTCGACGAGAACGGCGACACCGTCGCCGAGGCCGGCCCGTCGCGCCCCGTGCAGGTTCAGGGTCTGTCGAGCGTTCCCCGCGCTGGCGACACGTTCCTCGTCACCGAGGAAGACCGCACGGCACGTCAGATCGCCGAGAAGCGTGAAGCCGCCGAGCGCAACGCCTCGCTGGCCAAGGCTCGCAAGCGCATCAGCCTCGAGGACTTCACCCGCGCACTCGAAGAGGGCAAGGTCGAGTCGCTCAACCTCATCATCAAGGGCGACGTGTCGGGTGCTGTCGAAGCGCTCGAAGAATCGCTGCTCAAGATCGAGGTCGACGACAGCGTGCAGCTGCGCATCATCCACCGTGGTGTGGGTGCTGTCACCGAGTCCGACGTCAACCTGGCGACGATCGATAACGCGATCATCATCGGGTTCAACGTCCGCCCCGACCCGAAGGCCCGTGAGCGCGCCGCCCGCGAGGGTGTCGACATCCGGTTCTACTCGGTCATCTACAACGCACTCGAGGACGTCGAGCAGAGCCTGACCGGCATGCTCAAGCCCGAGTACGAAGAGGTCCAGTCGGGTGTGGCCGAGATTCGCGAGGTGTTCCGTTCCTCCAAGTTCGGAAACATCGCCGGTGTCATCGTCCGCTCCGGAACGATCACGCGAAACGCCAAGGCTCGCGTCATCCGCGACGGCGTCGTGGTCGGCGACAACCTGGCCATCGAATCGCTGCGTCGCTTCAAGGACGACGTCACCGAGGTGCGCACGGACTTCGAGGCCGGTATCGGTCTCGGCAAGTTCAACGACATCCAGATCGGCGATGAGATCGAAACCACCGAGATGAAGGAAAAGCCGCGCGGCTAATCCCCACCTCCGAACCGGAGCCGGTCGGTCGCCCCAGGGCGGTTCGACCGGCTCCGGCCGTTAACGGATGTCGGTGCCACGACGGGGCGCTCCGGCATCCGATCACCGAGCGATAAGCTCGAACTCGCAGATTTACAGAAAGAGGACACCATGGTCGATCACGCACGCGCCCGCAAGATGGCTGACCGCATCAAAGTGGTCATCGCCGAACGCCTCGACCGCGGCATCAAAGACCCGCGGCTCGGGTTCGTCACCATCACCGACGTTCAGGTGACGGGCGACCTGCAGCACGCCAGCGTCTTCTACACCGTCTACGGTTCCGACCAGGAGCGCGCCGACACGCAGGCCGCGCTGAAGTCCGCGACCGGCATGCTGCGCTCCGAGGTGGGCAAGAACATCACGGCGCGCCTGACGCCGTCGCTCGAATTCATCCTCGACGCCATCCCCGAGAACGCTCAGCACATCGAAGACCTGCTGCGCACGGCGCGCGAGCGTGACGCCGAGGCGCTGAAGTTGGCGCAGGGCGCGAGCTACGCGGGCGACGAGAACCCCTACGTGACCGACGCCGACGACGAGGACGACGAGGCGGATGCCGCCGCGGCGCCTGTGGCGGCCGCCGCACCTGTCGCAGCCGACGAGACTGCCGCGTCTGACGACGAGAGCACCTCGGATGACGACGAAGCCGTCTCTGGCGACGACGACGCCACGAAGTAGCGTTAGCTTTCCTCGGCGTTGAGCCGGGGAACTCAAGCGATCGGGAGACCGGCGGGCACAGGGTGTCCGCCGGTTTTCTGTTCCCGTCGCGAGGCCGGCCTCGCGTGACAGCCTCGGGCGACATCGAGACGCGCGCTAGTGAGAGCGTCTGGTAGCGCGGCCGACGCGTCAACGTGTGCCCAGGCACTCAGCTTCCCGGGAAGGGTGGAAGAGCCCGCGTCAGCGAACCACGTCTTGCGGCGTAGCGCGCCGCGGCTGGGAGGCCGAGGCTGGAGTTACGGCAGGACGTAGCCCTCGTCCTCGGGCACCGCGAGGCCGTCGGCGACGAGACCCGTCAGGGCGCGCTGCAGCTGGTCGACGTCGGGCCACAGGCCCGCGATCTCGGCGGGGGTGACCGGCCGGTGGGTGTGGCGCAGCTCGGCCATGATGAGCCCGCGCACGTGGCGGTCAGAGCCCTCGTACTTCTTCTGCACGGCCTTCTTCTGGCCCGTGTACTCGGGATAGCCCGCGGCGCGCCAGCGGCAGACGTCGCGCAACGGGCATTCGTCGCACAGCGGGGAACGGGCCGTGCAGCGGATGGCGCCGAGCTCCATGATGCCCGCGTTGAACGCGCGTGCGTCGGCCAGATCATCCGGAAGCAGCGCCGTCATGGCAGGAAGGTCGCGTTTGGCCGACGGGGGACCGGGCTGACCGTTGCCGTCGACGGCGCGCGCGATGACCCGGCGCACATTCGTGTCGACCACGGGGTGCCGCAGGCCGTATGCGAAGACGCTGACGGCGCGCGCGGTGTAGTCGCCGATGCCCGTGAGTGCGAGCAGCTGATCGACGTCGGAGGGGACGACCCCGCCGTGCCGCTCGGTGATCTCGACGGCCGCGCGGTGCAGCCACAGGGCCCGTCGGGGATAACCGAGGTTGGCCCACGCGCGCACGGCCTCCCCAGGCGGCGAGGAGGCCAGGTCGGCGGGTGTCGGCCAGCGCGCGAGCCACTCGTCGAGACGCGGTATGACGCGGGCGACGGGCGTCTGCTGCAGCATGAATTCGCTGACCAGCGTTCCCCACGCCGTGAAACCGCGGCGGCGCCAGGGCAGGTCGCGGGCGTTCTCGGCGAACCACGCGATGATCGGTGTCGCGACATCCATCGGCGAGGCGTGCTCACGTTCGGCGGCGTCGGGCAGCGGTGATTCGGATGATTCGGGCATCGGTTTCAGAGTACCCGCCGGTCAAGCCCCGAACGCCCGTCGGGGGTGCGGAGTAGGCTGAAAACATGATGCTGGCGAACACTCCGAGGGTTGTCCTTCTGCGCGATCTGCGCGACGAGATCTCGCACAACTATGGCGTCGGGCGCACGATCGTGGCGGTCGACGGCATCGGTGGATCGGGCACGACCGAGTTCGCCGACGGGCTGGCCGAGGTGTTCCGCGAGCAGGGGCGTGCGGCCTTCCGAGCATCCATCGACGACTTCCACCGGCCGCGCACCGAGCGCTACCGCCGGGGTGAGAGCGACCCTCACGGTTTCTACGAGGACTCGTTCGACTACAGCCTGTTCCGGCGCGTGCTCATCGAGCCCTACCGTTTGGGCGGCAGCGCGGGTTTCCAGCTCGTGGGCTTCGACGAGCGGCGCGATCAGACGGCGCAGTCGGCCTGGGTCACCGCTCCGCGCGACGCCGTGCTCATCGTCGACGGGGTCTTCCTCAACCGTGACGAGCTGCGGGGCCTCTGGCACTACTCCATCCGGCTCGACGTGCCCTACAGCGAGGCCTACCGCCGGCTGCACGAGACGCTGGGCGTGGATGCCGATCCCGAGGCTCCCTCGAACGCGCGCTACGTGGGCGGGCAAGACCTCTATGAAGCCGAAGGTGACCCGCGCACGCGCGCCACGGCCGTGATCGACAACGCCGACCCCGCGCATCCACGCCGCCTGTTTCTCGACAGCTGCTGATCGCCGTGGCACCGCCGCCTCGACCGGCCCCCGCGCGGGCCGAGGTGCGGGTTATGGCAGGATTCTTGCGGGGCTGAACGAGGAGTGACGAACGTGGTGTCTGCAATTCTGCTGGTCGACAAGCCGATGGGCGTGACCAGCCACGACGTCGTCGCCAAGACGCGCCGCGCCGCCGGCACCCGCAAGGTCGGCCACGCGGGAACCCTCGACCCCATGGCGACGGGCCTCCTCATCCTGGGCATCGAATCGGCCACGCGGCTGCTCACCTATGTGGTGGGCGCCGACAAGGAGTACTTCGCGACGATCCGCCTCGGGCAGACGTCGTCGACGGATGACGCCGAAGGCGAGCTGGGGGAGCGGGCCGAGGCCGCGGCGCTCGGAGGCGCGACCGACACCGCGATCGCGCGGGGCATCGCCGCGCTCACGGGCGAGATCTCGCAGCGCCCCTCGAGCGTCAGCGCGATCAAGGTTGGCGGAAAACGGGCCTATGCGCGCGTGCGTGACGGCGAAGAGGTCGTGCTGGCCGAACGCAGCGTCACCGTTTCCACGTTCGAGGTGCTCGACCGCCGCGACCTGGATGGCTTCGTGGACCTCGACGTGCGCGTCGAATGCTCGTCGGGCACCTACATCCGTGCCCTCGCGCGCGACCTGGGCGAGGCGCTCAGCGTCGGCGGACACCTCACGGCCCTGCGCCGCACGCGCGTCGGCCCCTTCCGCGTCGAGGGTGCCCCCACGTTGGCCGAGGTCATGGCCGAGGGGTTCGATGTCGCCGGCACGTCCATTGCTCCCGCAGATGCCGCAGCCGCGCTGTTCCCGGTCGTCAACCTCGACGAGCACACGGCCGTCGACCTGGGCCACGGCAAGCGCATCCCCGCCGACATCCTGCCCGACGCCGACGGCCCGATCGCGGCGATCGCTCCCGACGGGCGCCTCATCGGGCTCGTGGAGAAACGCGGCGGGGCTGGCAAGACCGTCGTCAACTTCCCGCCCGATCCGGCTCAGGGAGGCGCACGATGATCGAATGGTTCACTTACGTGCAGGTGGGCGTGGCCGTCGTCGCCGCCCTGGTCTGCTTCGTCGCGGGACTTGCGGGCAAGAAGCCCAACGACCTCACCATGGGCGCGACCGCGCTCGTCGAGGTTCTGCTGATCGTGCAGCTCGTGGTGGCCATCGCGGCGCCGTTCGTCGGCAACGAGGCATCCGGCAGCGTGCCCGAGTTCTACGTCTACCTCATCTCGGCCCTCATCCTGCCCGCCGCGGCCGGGTTCTGGGCGCTGCTCGACCGCAGCAAGTGGAGCACCGTGATCCTCGGAGTCGCGTGCATCGCCATAGCCGTCATGGTCTACCGCATGTACCAGATCTGGGCGGTCCAGGGCGCCTGAGCGCGAGCGTCCCGCGGCAACGAGAATAGAATCGACACGATATGACTGAGCAGAGCGCATCCGCCCCCGCACCCGCCGGAACCCCCGCATCCGGCCGCATCACCGGCATCGGCCGACTCCTCGTGGTCGTCTACGCCATCCTGGCGCTCGGCGCGACGGGCCGCTCGGTGTTCCAGCTCGCCACCAAGTTCGACGAGGCACCCGTGGCCTATTCGCTGTCCGCCGTGGCCGCGGTGGTCTACATCGTCGCGACCGTGGCGCTGGTCCTCTCGCGACGTGGTGCCGCACGACTCGCCTGGATCACCATCGGCTTCGAGCTCGCCGGCGTGCTCGTCGTGGGCCTGTGGAGCGTGCTCGACCCGGCGCTCTTCGCCCACCCCACCGTGTGGTCGTACTTCGGCGTCGGCTACCTGTTCATCCCGCTCGTGCTGCCCGTGCTCGGCCTGATGTGGCTCGCGGGACAGCGCAAGCGCGAGCGGACGGCCGCCTGATGCTCTACACCGACCTCAGCGAGATCCCCGAAGGCTACGGGCCGTCGGCGGTCACGATCGGCAAGTTCGACGGTGTGCACGCCGGACATCGCGCCGTCATCCACGAACTTCTCGAAGAGGCATCCGCACGCCACGCCACGAGCGTCGTCGTGACCTTCGACCGGCATCCGCTCGCGCTGCTCAACCCCGAGAAGTGCCCGTCGTCGCTCGTCGGCAACCGGCAGAAGGCCGACCTCATCGCGCAGACGGGTGTCGACGACACCGTGCTGCTGCGCTTCGACGAGGCGTTCAGCCAGAAGAGCCCCGACGCGTTCGTGCGCGACATCCTGGTCGAGGCCCTGCACGCCGTCGTCGTCCTCGTGGGCGCCGACTTCCGGTTCGGCCATAAGGGCGCCGGCACGGTCGAGACGCTCACCGAGTTCGGTCGGCAGTACGGCTTCGAGGTGCGCGTGGTCGAAGACGTCGCCCCGAAAGACGGGCGGCGCGTGTCGTCGACGTGGATCCGCGAACTGCTCGCGCAGGGTGAAGTGCGCCAGGCCGCCGAACTGCTGGGTCACCTTCCCACCGTCAGCGGCGTCGTCGTGCACGGAGCAAAACGCGGGCGCGAGCTCGGTTTTCCCACGGCGAACCTCTCACCCGACTCGGATGGCCTCATCCCGAGCGACGGCGTCTACGCGGGCTGGTTGGTGCGCGGCGACGTCTCCTACCCGGCCGCCATCTCCGTGGGCAACAACCCCACCTTCGACGGCGTGCCGCAGAAACAGGTCGAGGCTTACGTGCTCGACGAGACGCTCGACCTCTACGACGACGTGGTCGACGTGAAGTTCGTCGAGCGCCTGCGCGGCCAGGTCGCCTATCGCGGCATCGAACCGCTCATCGAACAGATGCACGAAGACGTCGCCAAGGTGCGCGACATCCTGACGGCCTGATCGCTCTGGCCTATGCCAGCTCGGGCCCGCGGAACGGCGCGTTACCCGGCGCCTCGATATGCGTGCGCGCCAGCTTCGCCGGGTTGGGCCCCTGCGCCTTACGGCCCGTGAGGTAGAGGATGATGCTCGCGGCGTCGGCCACGATGGGCGAGCCGTTGCCGATGCTCCAACCCGCGTCGCCCGCCACCAGACGGCGATTGCGCAGCAGGAGTCGGGCGTCGCGGCCGGCGGTGGCCTGAGCCATCCGTGCCACCTGATGCGTCGATTCGGGCGCGAAACCGAGCGGCACGTTGAGGGGTTGCAGGGCGTCGTAGCCGTGCACGATCGCCTCCATGAGCTCGGCGGGGTTGGTGCGGCCGACGCCCTTCGACTTCTGGGCCGCGATGCGCCGCAGTTCGGCCACGAGCATCGGGATGCTGCGCGCCTGCCCCTCGCGCCGGGCGATGTCGTCCATCGAGGCCATGGGGTTGAGGTGCCGCTTCTGCGCCGTCGTCACGAGGATGTCGCCCACGAATCGGTGGGTGGGGCTGCCGACGCGCCACACCAGGTGGCCCACGACGTCGCGCGTCGTCCATCCATCGCACAGGCTCTGGCGGCCCCACTGCTCGTCGCCGAGCGTGTCGAGCGCGTCGGCGACGACCCCGAGGGCCATGCCGATCGGGCGCCCCCTCGATGCGGTGCGGCCGGTGTGCAAACGCTGAGCTGCCATGGAGCAACTTTAGTCCGAGGGGCGCTCGGGGGACAGGGCACGAGTGCGGCGGGGCGCGCCAACGGCCGCGGGCGAACCGCGTCGAAAGCTGCTCACATGAGCAAAACACCCCGCATGTGTTGAAACGAGCAGGGGCCCGCCGTAGCCTGGAGGCAGCCCACTCGGGCGCCCACCGCGATCGTGAAGGAGTGCAGCATGTCCGACAGCGACGAACTCCTCTCCATCCGCGCGGCCGAGCTTTACTACGACGAAGACAAGACGCAGGACGAGGTCGGCCAGATCCTCGGCCTCACGCGCTGGAAGGTCGGGCGGCTGCTCGCCCAGGCCAAGGAAAAGGGCTACATCCGCATCGAGATCGTGCACCCGCGGGCCCGCAAACTCGGCCTCGAACGCGAGCTGAGGGATGCATTCGGCCTCGCCGACGCCATCGTGGTGCCCGTCTCGGGCGCGAAGAACGACGCCGAGATCCGCGACCGGGTGGCCCAGGGTGCCGCGGACTACCTGACGGCACTGCGTCCGGTTCCCCGCACGCTCGGCATCAGCTGGGGGCGCACGCTCGACGACGTCGCCGCCAAGCTCACCGACGGCTGGGCCACGCGCGTGAACGTCGTGCAGATCAACGGTGGCGTCACCCTCAACCAGCGAGCCGGCACGGCCGCGGCCACGGCCGTCTCTATCGCCAAGAAGGCCTCGGGCGATGCCACGCTGCTGCCGAGCCCCGCCATCCTCGAACGCCTCGAGACCAAGAAGAGCATCGAGGGCGACCGCATGGTCGCACAGGTGCTGGGCATGGCCGCCGAGGCATCCGCCTATCTGTATTCGGCCGGTGTGGCCGGGCCCGATAGCGCCCACGTGCACAGCGGCTACCTCACCACCGAGAACGTGCGCGAACTCGTGCGCCGCGGCGCCGTGGGGGATGTCGTCGGCCGCTACATCGACGCCAACGGCATGATCGTCGACCCGTCGCTCGACGAGCGCACGCTCGGCCTCAGCCTCGACCAATTGCGCGCCGCCCCCACGAGCATCGCCGTCATCGCCGGGCTGGCCAAGCAGGCCGTCGCCCGCGCCATGGTGTCGTCGGGCCTCTGCACGGTGCTCGTCACCGACGAAGAGACCGCCCGCGCGGTGCTCAACCCCTGAACCTCTGACACTAAGAACGAGAAGAGACCTCATGCACGACGCCGGAAAAGAACTGGCACGGCCGACGGCCCTCGAGATGCTCGACGGCCCCATCACCGACGCGAGCCTGCGCCGCTACCTCGACGGCATCCCGGGTGTCGACGCCGTGGGCCTCGAGCAGCGCGCGGCCGACCTCGGCAGCCGCAGCATCAAGACCACCTCGAAGGCCTGGGCGCTCGACACCATCATCCGCCTCATCGACCTGACCACGCTCGAGGGTGCCGACACACCCGGCAAGGTGCGCTCGCTCTCGGCCAAGGCCGTGACGCCGGATGCCTCAGACCGCAGCACCCCGCAGGTGGCGGCCGTGTGCGTCTACGGCGACATGGTTCCCTACGCCGTCGAAGCTCTCGGCGCGCACCACTCCGTGGGCGGCGAGGGCGGCATCAACGTGGCCGCCGTCGCGACCGCGTTCCCTTCGGGCCGCGCCTCGCTCGCCGTCAAGCTCGCCGATACGGCCGACGCCGTCGACGCGGGGGCCGACGAGATCGACATGGTCATCGACCGCGGCGCGTTCCTCTCGGGTCGTTACGGCCAGGTCTACGACGAGATCGTCGCCGTGAAAGAGGCCTGCCGCCGCAGCGATGGCAGCTACGCGCACCTCAAGGTCATCCTCGAGACCGGCGAGCTGAACACGTACGACAACGTGCGCCGCGCCTCGTGGCTCTCGATCCTCGCCGGGGGCGATTTCATCAAGACGTCGACGGGCAAGGTCTCGCCCGCCGCCACGCTGCCCGTGACGTTGCTCATGCTGCAGGTCGTGCGCGATTGGCACCTGCTGACGGGCGAGAAGGTGGGCGTGAAGCCCGCCGGCGGCATCCGCTCGTCGAAAGACGCCATCAAATACCTCGTGACCGTCGCCGAAACCGTTGGCGAGGAATGGCTGCAGCCGCACCTGTTCCGGTTCGGCGCCTCCAGCCTGTTGAACGATGTGCTGCTGCAGCGCCAGAAGCTCACCACGGGCCAGTACTCGGGCGCCGACTACGTGACCATCGACTGACCCGCAGCCGGCCCACCCCACCCACTTTCGCTCTGCCAGCATCCATAGAAAGGCACGACATGAGTTTTCTCGACTACGCCCCGGCGCCCGAGTCCACCTCCGTCCTGAACCTGAAGAAGCAATACGGCCTCTTCATCAACGGCGAATTCGTCGACGGTCGCGGGGATGGTTTCGCCACCATCTCGCCCGCCACCGAGAAGCACATCGCCCAGATCGCCACGGCCACCGACGCCGACGTCGACGACGCCGTGCGCGCCGCCCGCCGCGCCTACGACACCGTATGGTCCACCATGTCGGGAAGCGACCGCGGCAAGTACCTCTTCCGCATCGCCCGCCTCGTGCAGGAGCGTGCCCGCGAGCTCGCCGTCGCCGAGAGCCTCGACAACGGCAAACCCATCAAGGAGAGCCGCGACGTCGACGTGCCACTCGTGGCCGCCTGGTTCTTCTACTACGCCGGCTGGGCAGACAAGCTCGACTACGCGGGCCTCGGCGCCAACCCGCGCTCGCTGGGCGTTGCCGGTCAGGTCATCCCGTGGAACTTCCCGCTGCTCATGCTGGCGTGGAAGATCGCGCCCGCCCTCGCCGCCGGCAACACCGTCGTCCTGAAGCCCGCCGAGACGACGCCCCTCACGGCACTCATCTTCGCCGAGATCCTGCAGCAGGCCGAACTGCCCGCCGGCGTCGTCAACATCGTGACCGGTGCGGGCGCGACGGGCCGTGCGCTCGTGGCCCACCCGGGCATCGACAAGGTCGCCTTCACAGGTTCGACGGCCGTGGGCCGCGAGATCGCGCGCACCATCGCGGGCACCGCGAAGCGCGTCACGCTCGAACTCGGCGGCAAGGCCGCCAACATCGTCTTCGACGACGCGCCCATCGACGAAGCCGTCGAGGGCATCGTCAACGGCATCTTCTTCAACCAGGGCCACGTGTGCTGTGCCGGCTCGCGCCTGCTCGTGCAGGAATCGATCCACGACGAGGTCATCGAGCGCCTGAAGCGCCGCATGTCTACGCTGCGCGTCGGCGACCCGCTCGACAAGAACACCGACGTCGGCGCCATCAACTCCCGCGAACAGCTCGACCGTATCCGCGCGCTGAGCGACCAGGGTGAGGCCGAAGGTGCCGAGCGCTGGAGCCCCGACTGCGAGTTGCCGACCGACGGATTCTGGTTCAAGCCCACCATCTTCACGGGCGTGTCGACGAGCGACACTATCGCGCGCGAAGAGATCTTCGGGCCCGTGTTGTCGGTCCTGACGTTCCGCACCCCGGCCGAGGCCATCGCCAAGGCGAACAACACGCCCTACGGCCTCTCGGCGGGCATCTGGAGCGACAAGGGAAGCCGCATCCTGGCCGTGGCCGACAAGCTGCGCGCCGGCGTGATCTGGGCGAACACGTTCAACAAGTTCGACCCGTCGTCGCCGTTCGGCGGCTACAAGGAATCGGGCTACGGGCGTGAGGGCGGCAAGCACGGGCTCGGCGCCTATCTCGCGACCGCGGCATCCGTGACGTCGCTGCCCTCGAGCATCGCCCCCTCTGTGCCCGCCGAGCTGACGACGCCCGCCGAGCCGACCGCCGCCGCACAGGCACCCACGACCGAGACCACCACCGCCCCGAACGGAGCAGCAGAATGAGCCGCCTGACCGTGCCCAAGACGTACAAGCTCTACATCGGCGGCAAGTTCCCGCGCAGCGAGTCCGGCCGCACCTACGAGGTGCGGGCGGCCGACGGCGGGTTCCTCGCCAACGCCGCCAAGGCCTCGCGCAAGGATGCCCGCGATGCCGTGGTCGCCGCGCGTGCCGCGGTATCCGGATGGTCAGGTGCAACGGCCTACAACCGCGGGCAGGTGCTCTACCGTATCGCCGAGCTGCTCGAGGGGCGTCGCGCCCAGTTCATCGACGAGATCGTGCAGGTCGAAGGCGTCTCGCAGGCCGAGGCCGCCGCGCAGGTCGACGCGGCCATCGACCGCTGGGTCTGGTACGCCGGCTGGGCCGACAAGTACCAGCAGGTCACGGGCAACGCCAACCCCGTGTCGGGCCCGTACTTCAACCTGAGCGTCGCCGAGCCCACGGGTGTCGTGGCCGTCATCGCGCCCCAGGAGAACAGCCTCATCGGCCTGGTCGGCGTCGTCGCCCCGGCTCTCGTCGCGGGCAACACCGTCGTGGTCGTGGCCTCGGCGTCGGAGCCGTTGAGTCCGGGTGCAGCCGAAGCTGCCGTGACCGATGCTCCGATGAGCGACGCGGCCATGACGCCCACCGCGGCGACGCGGATGGCGGTTTTGTTCAACATGATT